>FREU01000003.1 GCA_900143615.1 Rhodobacteraceae bacterium Alg231-30 | reverse complement strand
CGGGCTGTTTGAGCTGACGCCTGCGACATTGCCGGTGGGCACCTATGGCGATGCTTATACGGTGACCATTGACACCACCGGCGGCATTGCACCCTTCACTGGCGCGTTGAGCGGGACGCTGCCCGCAGGGTTGAGCTTTGATACAAGCAACGGGCGGATCAGCGGCACGCCGACGGAGACCGGAGACTTTCCGGTTTCGGTGGTGGTGACGGATGCGCAGGGCAACACCGGCAGCCGCAACTACACGCTGACGATCAATCCCGTCACGACGCTGGCAATTGCGCCTGACGATCTGCCGTTAGGACAATACGCGGCGGTCTATTCGCAACAATTAACCGCGACGGGCGGGGACGGGAGCTATGGATTTAGCTTGAGTTCGGGCAGCCTGCCGACCGGACTAAGCCTGAGCGCGGCGGGTCTGCTGTCGGGCACGCCWACCCAAACCGGCGCTTTCCAAATACAGGTTGCGGTGGCAGATGGGCAGTCCAACAGCGGTGTGAAATCCTACCTTCTGCTGGTGCTGGCTGATGATAGTTTGGCGATCACACCGCCAACCCTGCCGGACGGTGTGTTTGGGACGGCTTATGCGCAGAACCTGACGGCCAGCGGCGGGGATGGCTCTTACAGCTTCTCCATCGGGTCAGGCGCTTTGCCTCCGGGGTTGTCGCTTGCCAGCGATGGTTCGCTCACAGGCACACCCACGCAGACCGGTGCGTTTGACTTTGTAGCCAATGTCACGGACGGACAAGACAACACCGGCGCGCAGGCCTATACGTTGACCATTGATGCGGTCGACGGGCTGTTTGAGCTGACGCCTGCGACATTGCCGGTGGGCACCTATGGCGATGCTTATACGGTGACCATTGACACCACCGGCGGCATTGCACCCTTCACTGGCGCGTTGAGCGGGACGCTGCCCGCAGGGTTGAGCTTTGATACAAGCAACGGGCGGATCAGCGGCACGCCGAGCGAAACCGGAAACTTCCCGGTTTCGGTGGTGGTAACGGATGCGCAGGGCAACACCGGCAGCCGCAACTACACGTTGACGATCAATCCCGTCACGACGCTGGCAATTGCGCCTGACGATCTGCCGGATGGTGTTTTTGACACAGCCTATAGTGCGCAGTTGCAAGCCAGTGGCGGAGAAGGGAGTTATGACTTCTCAATATCGGCCGGAGCGTTTCCACCCGGCCTAGCGCTTGGCGCCGATGGTGCGATCACAGGGCGCCCGACGCAGGTAGGGATCTATAACTTTGAAGTTGGTGTAACAGACAGTCAGTCCAACAGTGGGTCCAAAGTCTATTCTGTTGTCATTTTGCCAATTCATACGCTGGCTATTGCGCCTGCAAGTGTCGCGGAAGGGACGTTTGGAGTTAACTATCTTGAGACCTTCACAGTCACTGGCGGAACCGGAACTTATGTGTTGGCAGTTTCGGCGGGGCAGTTGCCGGAAGGGATCAATTTAGAAACTGATGGAACCTTGTCTGGCGTTCCACTTGAAACCGGGTCCTTTGCTTTCACGGTCACCGCATTGGACGGGCAACTTAACAGCGGTTCGCGTAACTATGTTTTACAGATCAACGCTGTACCCGAGCTCATTGGGATAACCCCGCCAACCCTGCCACCGGCGACATTCGGGGCTGTTTACAATGTGACGCTGGGGACAATCGGCGGTGTCGGCCCGTATTCTGGATCGCTGTCGGGTGACTTGCCGGCGGGTGTTGTATTTGATGGCTCGATTGGAAAATTCACAGGTGTTCCGCTGGAAACCGGCGCGTTCCCCGTCACGGTGACGGTCACGGATTCACAGGGCAATACCGGTGTGCGCGACTATGTGCTGAATGTGTCGGCCTCGTCCAGCCTCGTTGTTGCGCCCGATCAGGTGAGCGACGGAGTGTTTGGCAGCGCCTATAGCGAAGCTTTCTCGGCCAGCGGTGGTATTCCAAGTTATAGCTTCGCGCTTGGGAGTGGGGCTCTGCCGCCAGGATTGTTGCTCTCCTCGGACGGTTTACTTGCGGGAACGCCCACATCGGTCGGTAGTTTCAACTTTGAAATCGTCGCGATAGACAGCCAATCCAACCAAGGGACAAGTACCTACTCGCTCAAGATTTCTGCAGCAGACATTTTGTTGATCGCGCCTGAAAACCTCGCCTCTGGTGCGTATGGCACCTCATATAGCGATCTTTTGACAGCCAGCGGTGGAGACGGCACCTATGTCTTTAGCGTTTCGACAGGAGGCTTGCCGAGCGGGGTGACCCTTGCAGAAGACGGAACACTTGGCGGAGTGCCTCGCGAAACGGGCGATTTTGCCTTCACGGCCTCGGTTCTCGACGGGCAGGGCAACACAGGGTCGCGCGGCTATGTGCTGCGTATTGCGGCAAGTTTCGGTTTGATTGAAATCTCACCTGACACATTGGCGCAAGGCACATTTGGCGCAGAATACAACCAGTCAATCCGAAGCGACGGCGGTGTGGCACCCTATGCTTCCAGTTTCACAGGAACCCTGCCGGATGGCCTCACGTTCATATCCGCCAGAGATGCTGAGAGCGGGCGCATTTCAGGGACGCCTACGGAAACAGGCGATTTCCCGATTTCCATAGCTGTCATCGATGCTGAGGGGAACGAAAGTACAAAAGACTATGTTCTGACGGTGGTTCCGATCCAGACGCTGGACCTGTCGCCGGAAACCCTGGCCAGTGCTGTGTTTGGAACAAGTTACACTCAGGGGTTGTCAGCTTCGGGCGGGATCGGACCCTATAGCTTTGCACTAAACAGCGGTGCTCTGCCGTCAGGGATAACTCTGGCAGCAGACGGTACACTGTCAGGCGTTCCTTTGGAGACCGGCTCGTTTGGTTTTGAAGTTGGTGTAGAGGATACCCAAGCCAACACTGGTGCACGCACTTATACTTTGCGTGTGGATTCGGTCGATGATTTGTTAGTCATTTCACCACCCAGCCTGCCTGACGGGGAATTCTCTCTAGCCTATAATCAAAGCCTGCGTGCATCTGGCGGGGATGGCGTCTATGCATTTGCAGTCTCCGGTGGCGCTTTGCCCGCGGGACTCGAACTGGCGATCAACGGCCAACTCAGCGGCGTTCCTCAGGCTGTCGGCAGCTTTTCATTCCAGGCCTTTGTGGTCGACAGTCAAGGCAACCAAGGCAGACGCGACTATGATTTGACTATCACCCCGTCTGACGGGGTGATCATAGTGACACCCGACAGCTTGCCAGAAGGACAATTTGGCGTTGAATATAGCGCGTTAATCGGCAGCTCGGGGGGACAGGCACCTTACACGTCAATCTTGTCGGGAACCCTGCCAGCAGGCTTGGCGTTCCAGCCCAGACAGGATTCCGTGAATGCAGAAATTACGGGCATCCCAGAAGAAACGGGACGTTTTCCGATCTCGGTCAGGGTCACGGATGCCTTGGGGAATACCGGCTCAAAAAACTACGAAATCGTTGTTGTTCCCTCCACAACGCTTTTGGTCACCCCATCGGATCTTGCTGATGGCGTGTACGGAGTAAGCTACTCGCAGACTGTATCCGCGCAGGGCGGTGCCGGGGCCTATGTGTTCAGTCTGGGAGACGGGCTATTGCCTGACGGGCTGAGCTTGGCCGCGGATGGTCAGGTGACAGGGACCCCGAGCGAAACCGGTGATTTCAATTTCAGAATCGACGTCGTTGACGGGCAGGGCAATACCGGCAGCCAATTGTACTCGGTCAAAATTGTTTCGCGCACGGATCTCGCCATTGCGCCAGATGCGCTGCCGGATGGTCTATTCAAGGTTAGCTATTCCGTGACCCTTTCAGCCAGCGGTGGCGATGGAGCCTATTCCTTCTCGATGCTTGACGGGGATTTGCCACTTGGGGTTTCTCTGTCGGCTGATGGCGCGCTGCTCGGTGTCCCGCTGGACACCGGAGCGTTCGATTTTACTGTGAAGGTTGTCGACCGTCACAATAATACCGGAACCGAGGACTATACGCTTACCGTTGCCCCTGATGGCGACGTCATTGCCATCACTCCGGATGACCTGCCCAATGCGGTCTATGGACAGTTTTACACCGCTGTGGTCACGACCAGTGGTGGTATTGCGCCTTATTCAATCGCGATCGAAGGTCAACAAGTACGCGGTTTGTCGTTAGGGCAGGACTTTGTGTTTTCCGGAGTACCATTGGAAACAGGTACCTTTACCTTTGAAGCCAACGCTGTGGACTCCAGAGGCAATGAAGGCACAAAAACCTACTCTGTGACTGTCAGCCCGATCACCACTTTGGCGATTGGACCGGATTCGTTGAATATCGGCACCTATGGCACACCGTTTTCTCAGCAACTGGTCGCGGACGGCGGTGATGGGAATTATACGTTCTCCATCGTCTCAGGGGCGCTGCCGGCCGGTCTTGTCATGGCGCCGGATGGGGCGATCACGGGGACACCTTTGGCGACGGGAGACTTCAACTTTGAATTGGCTGTGATAGACGGCCAAGGCAACACAGGCACCCGACCGCATGCCCTGCGCATTGAGCCTGCGGCGGTGCTGGATATTTCGCCTGATCAACTGAGGCAAGGCAGCTACGGCGTCCCATATAGCCTTGCGATGTCTGCGAGCGGTGGCGATGGAAACTATGTCTTTTCGGTTCTCGGTGGAAACCTTCCGTCTGGTCTGACGCTGGGTGCTGACGGGCAACTCTCTGGCACGCCCTTGGAAACCGGACAGTTCGCCGTAAAGGTGGGGGTAAGTGACGGGTTCGAGAACACAGGGCAAAGGGACTATGTGTTGGAAATTGCCTCTGTCCGAGACCTGTTGGTGATCGCACCTGCCAGTCTAAAAGATGGCATCTATGGCGATCCATATAGCGAAGTTCTGTCGGCGCGTGGCGGCGAGGGGCCGTATGCCTTCGAAATAGCTGTTGGCTCATTGCCCGACGGGATTTCACTGACGTCCGAAGGTGTTTTGCAAGGCGCACCTCTGCAGACCGGTGACTTCCAGATAGAAATCCTTGCGACAGACAGTCAGGGCAATACAGGGACGCGCACCTATGAGTTAACGATTGTTCCGGCTGAAGGCCTCATCGATATCGACCCGGATACCCTGCCTGTGGGGCAGACTTACTTCGAATACGAACAACAACTGTCTGCTGATGGCGGGAGTGGCGGGTATCAATTCCTGCTAATCGCGGGCAGCTTGCCATTGGGGCTGGAACTCTCTGGAGATGGTCTGATTTCTGGAACTACCCGCGACAAAGGCGAGTTTAATATATCTGTTCAAGTTCTTGATTCTCAACGTAATACCGGCTTGATCAACTACGCTTTGGTGATTGAAGAAGGACGCCCGGATCCGTCCACGGATCCTGATGTTGGCAAAATTATCGAGGGGCACTTCCGAAAGTCTGCGCAATTTGCCGATCAGCTGATCAGAAATGTGAACCGGCGGACGGACTTCCTGCATTACAAGCTGAACTGCCTTGGCACCGAGGTTGATTGCAACCGCCTCGGGATTTGGCAGGAAGGGCAGATCACACGAAATGATGATGAAACTCTGGGCACCTATGCAATTGGCGTGGATTACGGTTTCACCAACCAGTTTTATGCAGGCATCGCCTTGGCCTATGGAAAAGCCTCTGAAACCATAAGTGATCTGGGGTCTTATTCCGAAGCGACAACACAAGCGATCGCGGGATATTTCTCGGCCAAAGTTATGGACAATTTCTATTTCGACGGGGTGATCGGGCATGGGGAGCTTGAGTTCACGGACCGTCGCTACATTCTGCTGCGCGATGCTTATGAGAACAGCACACGAGATGGGGATTACCAGTTCTTGTCCTTGAAATTCTCGGGGGACTATCCGATGAGCCACAATGCGGTGATTTCGCCATATGCGCGCTATGATATGGTGCAGACCAATCTGGATGCCTACCAGGAGTCCGGTCTGAGCGATCTGTCGCTTGGGTATGGCGCGTCCGATCAGTTTTCGCACCGTGCGGTGATCGGTGCCAAGCTTGAAAAACTGTACCCGCGCACTTGGGGCGCAATCATCGGTGCCGTGCACGCCGAAATCGGTCGCAACCATCAAAGTGGGTATCGTCAGCAAATCTACTATCTGGATACGCCGGGCAGGCTGTACAATTTGGACTCTCCCAGCAGCAACAGCTCACATGCATCTGTGGGGCTGGAACTGCGAGTGCTCAGTGGCTTGTCACAGTTTGACGTGGGATTGTTCGTGACCCAAAACGGGTCAGAGTCCAAGCCGCGTATCAGCGGAACCTTGGGATGGAGCATCGAATTCTAACCGCGTTTTGGAATTTGAGGTCATATTCGCCCCAGAGTTTTGTGATCGACTTTGCGCCGAAATTGTAAAATTACCGTTTTGCTGGAAGTCGTCTCGTAAAGAGTGTTAAAGGGCTGTTTTGACGCCGCTTACGCTAAGCGTTCGACTTATGGTGAGATTGCTAGACCAGTTGCAGCGCTTTGATGCGCTTCCGATCCGACACTAACGGTATGGAAAACCATTTCGTGTCAATTGTGAAGTCGGGGCAACGGTTTTCAAAGGTCTGAAATGTATCGGTTTTAGTTTCAAGTGGATATGTCCTTTTTCAGGGAGGGCGAACTACAGATACTAGCCAACGCGGCTCCACCACGTCCGCTATTTGTCGAGCTTTCCACTCTCGGCGTCCTGACAAGGCAGAAGACACCTCGAATAATCATGTACCTCGACAAAAGATAGTTAATCTGGAGGCACTCTTACCATGCTTTGCTTCGTAATCCAGAAGCTTTTCTCTAGCGTCGTTTTCCTCCTCAATTGTTGGATCGCACGACACGGATATTTCAGATTGCTGGACTTCATCCTGTAGCTTCCAAGACAGTATCGCGGTCAATTCGGCACGTATAGGCTGCCCTTCGGACACGAGTTCTTTGAATTCTTTCCACGTAATACTGTCAATTGGTTTGAACTGAGTCGTGTGACCAACAGCATCCCCGTCGTCAACGGTTACCGCAATTGGGTTGCTGACACGACCAAGCCACCCCTTGCCATTTGATCCAATATTTACCCTCTGAAACTCAGCAAATCGATATCGTCTTTCTCCGATTTTGAGTATCAAACTTTCGTTTGATACGCGAGCCTTAGGTCCCGGTTCCTGAATATTCGCATAGGAAATTGTTTCGACTGAAACAACCATTGGAGCCTGTTCCCATACTTCAGCCGGTTCCTTTTGGGGGCTGGTGATAGTTCTAAAGTCCATGAGCCTCGGGTTGGGAAAAAATCGAACCGGGAGTAGGTCCGCAAGCTCCTTTGGCTCCGTATCGCAATTGGCAGTGACTCCGTTAATTTCACTCTTCGCTCTGAGTGTTGGTGTAAACAACCCTAGGTTCCTACTCGCTTCATCAGCTCCATAGACAACCCCAATTACTCGATAAAATTTGTCGAAGATGGGTCCGCCGCTCATTCCAGGTATTAGTTGCACCTCCGTCGCAAGCAGGTGTTGCCCCGGCACTGCAAAGCCAATAGAAGTAGTGCCCGCTCGTTGCAGTACCGGCGCACCGCGAAAACCAGTAAATCCGGCTGCGAGTATTTCCCATCGATCTTTTGGAGGTCGATAACAGCTGACTTTTGCAGGTACCAAATTTTCATTTGTCATCGCTGCTCCGGAGATAAACAGGACACAGATGTCAACAATCTCTGAACAATCCTGGCTAAACACTTCGTATCGTTGGCCTTCCATCGATCCAAACGTAACCTGCAACACATGACTTTCTACTCGGTCCTTGTAATTGGCCACGTGCTTAGCTGTGAGAACGGCTCCGTCGCCTTTTGAGCCAATAAAAACGCCGGAACCAATGAATCGGCTCTTTGCATCTTCGGGATCCACCAAATACACTGCCGCAATTGACTTGGTATCACTCAGGTGGGGCATGTCCGAGTACGCTGTTGTCGCTAATATCGAGAAAATAAACAGGATGGATCTTAGCATTTTAAGCCTCATATACAGCGTAAATGCAGTTTCTGTCTCTTTGTGAAATGTTTCTGTTAGGCGAAAAGGAGACCCCTTCGACGGTCCATCTTTTCGGTATTTGGTAAATCATGACCGAGTCTTCATTAAAGCCTTGGTCGCCCACACATTTGGATCCTTTATTGGGTCTCAGGATGTTGCGGCGTGTTTTCGATTCGGTCCACTTGTTTGGAGGTCTTCTCATTTCCGCAATTACTTTGTCTTCAGCAAAAGTAAATGGGATTTCTTCATGTCGGTGTTCATGAAGCAAACCAAGTGCATGTCCAAACTCATGTGCGACACTGTGCATGTTGCGAATTCTTAGGGTGGGCTTCTTCTTGAAGTGCTTGTGCAATGCATCTCTGCCAATAGCAGAATTGTTTGGTCCTGAATTGCTAAAGTGAACTCTGATCTGGGCCTCTTCCTCAGTGACACCAAACTTGAATACCAGCTGTTTTGACAATCGCTCGTCGATCCAGCCCGAAGCCCGCTTGATTAGCCTTTGTTGCTCGGATTTCGTCCCATTGTAAAAGTGGACACCAAGTGTGATCAATCCGGTTCCTTTGGTCAGGCCATCTGATTTTCGCCAGCGTTTTCTGGCGGAAAATACACCAAATTCTGTTGTATTGAACTCCGAGTCTACACCAGTCGCGATATCCAATGTTTCGCTAGAGAATTTTGCGATTTCGGGGTCGTCATCCGGAAAAGGGATAGAGCTGCAGATGAATTCTTCACTCTGATCTTCACTAGCGGCGAAGCTCATTCCGGTTGTGCACGTCACACCGGCCAATCCTAAGCAACCACAAAGCGCACTTCGTCTGGAAATTCTGTTGGTCATGTCTAACCTCCATAAATCAAACAAGTTTTCAATAACCTGAACTGCAAATTGATCTTCCGACATCGTCAGGACACTCCGAATCGTCATCGCACGGATCCTCTTCACCTACTATGTCTAGGAGGTCGAAATATGAGTCTGGGGCCCGTTTGCCTTTAACAATTGGAATACTCTTGTAGCATTGATGATTGCCGGCGGAGTACAACGCCAGCCCATTCCCCAATCCGTAAAACTCAAAACCTTCAAGGGCCTCGACGACCCCGCAGGGGTTGAAAGTTCCAGCCCGTGCAACCGCGTCTGCGTAGAGAATTGTTTGGCAATAACAAGTATGGGCCGCTTCACTAGGCGGATAGCCGTATTTTTCGCCAAACGACTTATTGAACGCCCTGGTGCCATCATTTTGCATTTTCCAATGCCAGTTGGTGGCTCCCATGACTCCTTCAGTCTTTTCGGCGGCCATGCTCGCCATCAATTGTGAAATAAGCGGAACAACGATTTCAATATTCTTGCCATCCACTTGCTTTTCACGCAGCCCAAGCTGAAAAGTCGTGGTTAACGAGTTTACTAAGCTGCCACCATATTGGTTTAGGACCAAAACATCAGCACCCGAGTTCAGAAACGGAGAAAGGATTGAGGAATAATCCTGGGATACTAGTGGAATTTTGACAGCGTCAGCGGTCTCCCATCCTCGTTTTTCAAGAGCGCGTGTCATCGCAGATTCCACTTCCCAACCCCAAGAATAGTCGTCCGTTAGGTGAAAAGCGCGGCGACCGAAGCCAAATGACTCTGATGCTGCTGACGCGACCGCTCCCGCAGCAAGGTTGGTGTTAACAAAGTGGCGAAAACCATTACCCACTTGGTCATGACCAGTAAGCGACTTCCCGGTTGCAACGCCCGCCATAAAGATAACACCTGCTTCTTGGCACAGACCCTGTACAGCAGTAGCCACATGCGACGTCGAACCACCTGAGACCATAACAGCGCCGTCTTTTTCAATCATGGACTTCGCAGCGTCACGGGCTGCGATGGAATTGGTTTGAGTATCACCCGTCACGAAGTTGACTTTCTTACCTAGAATTCCATTTCCCTGCAGCACCTTGGAAGAAAACGTGTTGAGCATGCCGCCGTCGCCCGCGCCATTGAGGTGCTCTACAGCGAGCTGATAGGCCAGTAGCTCTTGGTTGCCTTCATCAGCATACGGACCGGATTGCGGAACATTGAAGCCCAGTGTTACCGTTGAACCGCTGGGCTCATTGGTGTAAGCGGCAGCCGAGGATGCTCCAATAATGGTAGGTAGAGCAATCGCTGCTCCACCACCCAGAATCATTTGCCGTCTATTCGGATTCATCTTTGAACCTCCCGAAGATTTCTAGCGCAAAATCTCCCAAAAATCGAATGCTACACTCCAACCGTTGTTGCTCTGGTTCATCCTGAACAAGACCCTTCAGAGGTCTCCTTTACGGCCAACGTCCATGGAGTGATTTTGGTGTCTTTGTCATTCAGCAATACACGCGCCACGGCCATAGACTCGATTGCGCTCTGAATACCGGCTTCGTCTAAGGCAAGCCCACCGGAGTCCAAGAATGTGGAAACAGTGTTGTCACTCGAACTTAATCCCCAAGAGTTGATACGGATTTCACCTCTGGCCCAGTTTCTGCTTGCCGCAACCGCGAGCGGAATAAAACCGCTCAGGTTAAGATTGTTCCGCTTTGTTGTGACTTTCGCGGTCACGCGAACACCAGCGCCAACTCGCCGAATTCCTGCGTCTGGATCCTCTGCCTTGCACGGCAATGACATATAGATCATGGCATATTGCGTAACGCGATACTGTCCTGCTTTCGATCCGACTTTACTGACAAGGTAGGAAAGCGACCCATCCGAATTGATCTTGTGAATGACAGTTTCAGACTCGAAGAGCGACAACTCGTCTCGAATTTTCTGCTGGGGGATTTCGGACCAGCAATACTCGCCTTCAACACATTCTCCGGAGCTGTTACGCCAAAGTTGAAATGGCTCAACTAGGATCAATCTGCTATTGTCTTGCTCAAGAACAGGCAGATCTTCGATTTCAACAGAGTTATCAGCTGATGCAGGCAGCGATGGACCGTTGAAAGTCACCAGCGCAATAATGATCTTGAAAAATTTCATCTGGGAACTCATAAATAAATCGTAAAAGTAGAATGCAGAAACAATAGCACAACTTTAGTGCTGCGTCACGCTTGATCTGTTCTCGGCATTCCGTTAGGGTTTTACGCCTAGATATTGACTGCCTGACTGTTTGTATTTGCACATCAAAGATTTCAGCCTTTTCCAAGGCGGGTACACAATGTCGAATTTTTTGGGGGAAAAGGCATTCATAGATGGTGGGGTTGAACCCGCAACCAGGGGGCAGTTGTGCTGGGTATTGTGAAGCTTGCGTTTGTACTAGTACTTTTGGGTCTTTCTTTTAGTCCTCAATCTTATGCTCAGGAGGGGGCATGCGAATGCACTCTCGTGTGTGCAGAGTTTAGCGAAGTTATGAGACACAGAGCCTGCATCTTGGGCTGTGCTCAGAGGCAATCGATCAGGACGATTGGTGATCAAACGAATTGCACTCCTTTATGCGTTGAGTATAGCGGGGGAAACGGCTTCGAGCGTGCGTGCGGTTCCGGATGCAACTGCGGTTATCCTTCAGTCGAGGGATTTGCGGACGGTGCGATCTCCCAGAGTTCTGGGGGTACGCCAATTATTGTCGATGAAAGTCCTTGTGGTATCGTAACTGAATGCGGACAGGATGTGGGCAGTGAGTTGAACATCCTAAAGGATTTAGATTTGCAGTAGCAATTTTTGCAACAGCCACAGTGCTGAAACGAAACCACCATTCTCCATATGAACAGCCCACTACTACAATCGCGACCAAAGGATCCAAAATACGAGAAGTCTATGCTACTTGAGGCGGTTGGGTCCAATTTTATGCGGTTCAAGTTGCTGATTAGGTACAGATTGGAATGCCTGTTTATGTTAAGCGTAAAGAAATTCACTTTTGGCTTGGGGCACATTGACGGGGTGCGGTTAGCTAATAGGTTCGCGTCGACGTAGTTGTCTTTTCGCTCTGCTTTGATTTGCGATCACAACGCGGAGCCTTAGGTCGCTGATCCGTTTTCATGGGGCATGTTTCGTCTATCCTAGCTCGTGTTATTGCCGAAATTGGTCGACAGCCAAGTTCTAATCTCGGATCCCTATGTAAAGCTACCGTTTTCGATATCGTGTTGCGATGTCTGGCTATGCTTGAGAATTTAGATTTGAGCAGTCCAAAAACGAGATCAGTTGGGCATCATCTTTTAGCTTGTCCAGAATGGGTGGACCCTCAGGCGACACCTGCGGCTTTTCCAAGGCCCATGCTTGAGGTGTCCGTTTAGGGTGGGTTTTAATCCATTTTGACATTTTCCAGCTAAGTTCTTGAGGTAAATTGAACAAAGGCAATTTTATGAGCAGAACTTGCCGACAGTGCGGCCATGTTGGCGATGTTTGTCGATCCAAAGGCGCGGATAATCGATGCAGCTACTGTTTCAATAATTTTGGATGAGGTCTGGTTAAATGGTCGCGAGCCGGATTAGTGAGTTAAAAATGAATACAACTTGTGAGACGTGTTCAAACGCAGCATTTTTGCAGTTATTGACAGACGGGTCGGAAAGTCGGCTTTGCAGCTATTGTTACAACATCCAGATCAAAAAGGATGGTGAGCAAACATCGTTGAAAACAACACCTCTCACCTCAGATTTGTTCGTCCGCGATATTCATCTGCCAGTTGGATGGAGGTCGGTCGTCGAGGACGAGTTAGGGCATCTTCAAAATAAGCTGATCAAAAAGGGGGGCGATCTTAGCTGTGTCCAAATTTCAAACATCCGGCCAGGTGAAAGAGCGCTGGAAGTTGAGTTTTTGCGAGATGCTGCAGGTCAATTAACGCAAGAGTTTAGGGATCGACTGTGGTCAGAAACAGAGCGGAAATGCATGCGCTGCGGACATACGGGAGAGAAGTGTCGCGGCGCTGCGTACGGTCGACACCTCTGTGTCTATTGCGCAAGCCTGCCGCGCATGAGTGGCGACTATGGGTGACGTAATCAAACTTTTAAAACAATATTCTGCACGCGAAATTGGAGAGAGAAGAGCAGTTCAGAAGCTTGGCCTGCATGACACCATTGAGCTGCAGCTCTTGATGAGAAAGCACCGGATTCCGATGCCAAGTTTGCCAGAAGAAGAGATTGATCGGCAGGCAGCCATGTTTGTTGATCTGATGCGTGATTTACCTGAAAATGATGAGGAGTGATGTCAGAAAATTAACATTACATAGATTACGCGTCATTCAGGAGAGAGTGAAAAGGGGCTTCGCCCCGGCCTTTCGGCCTCCCCACGATTTTTCTGCGAAAAGATGATCTCAAGCGGTCCGCATCACCTGAATATATCTACATATTTATCTATCCTTCCTCGAATTGCAGTGGAAAGTCTGGAGAAACTCCGCCGAAGTCAAAATCCAAATTTGTAGAGAGTGAAAATGAAGAAAAGCATGCAGGCGGAAATGGTAATCGATGATTTTGATCTTCAGGTGCTGCGAGAAATTGACCTGCCAGGCTCGCAGCGTCAGATAAAGTATGGCGCTGCGCTGATGGTTAGTTGCGAGCGTCTGAGCAAGCTTGGATTAGTAATTCCAGATTTCGTCGAAGATCATTGCCCACTGGTCCTGACTCACGGCGGCCGTGCCATTTTAGGCTGGGATAGTCTCGAAAAACTAGTTGTCGAGGTACTCTCAGGTTCGGAAGGTGAGCATTTGATTGAGCCTATAAAAAAATGGATAAAAGAGAGATTTCAACACGCGTGGCGGTACGAAGATCCTGCTCCCCGGCCGTCTGATCTGACTTTCTCTGCAGTATCTGGCTTCACTTATTCATGCGATGATCGTGACAAAGAAATGCTCATACAACTGAATAAAATATACCGAGATCACCATTAAACTTCACAGCTTAAATCGGCGGCAATAACAAAGTGTCGTTCATATCGTCTCGCATTCAGATTTCAGACGGACCTCTGCTCATTCCCGTCCGTCATCATGCTATCATATCAAAGCAGTGACTAGTAGAGAACGTTGAGAATGTCCGCTTCCTACGGTGGTTTCAACTGATCGCCGCAACACACTCAGCAAACCTTTCAGCTGGCGTTTGATATTGCAAGGTCTTGCGAGGTCGCTCGTTGAGCTGCCCTGCAATGGCGCTGAGCTTGGCTTGCAGGAAGTAATTTAAGCTGCTTCTAAGGCAAGCATCAGAACTGTTTCTACGGATTCGAATCCTAGCTTCACCCTATATTCGGATGGGGCTATGATTTTTTTGCGATGCTAAGTTACCACTTTCAACCATTTCCACGCTTCGAATTTGTTGCCCACTGTTTTGAGGTGAGCGTATCTTTGCAAGCTCGTCCAGTTTTTGTGGCCAGTTACGGACATCGTTTGAGGTAGGGTTCGTCCACTTTCGAGGAGCCAAGAAGCGGTTTCGTGCCGAAGGTCGTGAAAACGCAGGTTTCGAATTTCAAGAAATTGGCAAGTCCCAGTGAACTGCCGACCGATTACATCTTTGTGGAATGGGAAGATTCTTTCCTCGAGCCTCGGCATGCTTTCAATTATGGAAATTGCCTCCGGCGTTAGCTCGCAAACAACATCATTCCCAACTTTTTCACCGGGATCTTTCATGTCTCGGACTTTAACTGTGCCCTGAGTGGGGCAATAATCCTCCCATAGAATTCGGGTGATTTCAGCTTGTCGCCTGCCGGAAAAAATTGCAAACGGTACGATTTTTTGCATAGGGATAGCCCGGCTATCTTTAGCGGAGCGTGAAGCAAAATATGACATTAGTTGGTCAAGTTCACCGATTGTCGGGCGCCTCGTTCGCTTTCGTGACTTTCCGATTAGGCCGAGGATGGCAGCGGATCGGCGCGCTTTTCGAGCAATTGTATCGTCAAATGGAATGTCGAAGCCTGGTTCAGCCAAACAAAGACAACTTGTAAGATGGCTTAGATAATTTGCGGTGGTTGCGGGGGATCTAGCCTGTGGACCATGCATTCCTTCGGCAACTTGCGTCGCGAACTCAACCAGATCAGCAGATTTCAGAGACGTTACTTCATAATCTGCGATGGCAAAGGACTTAATCGTCTTTAGAACCTGAGCTTTGGTCTTGCCCATGTCGCGCTGCTTGGAGGATACTAGATCGACTAGGGAAGAGACTGTTGTGCTGTTGCTCTTTTGGCGAACTCGCCCCTCATCAAACTCTCTTTCGATACGTTTCACCCAAGCTTTGGCGGAAGATCTTCGACCGAATGTCTTTGACTTGAAAAGAACGACTTTCCCACCCTTCTTTCTGATTACTTGTGCTTTGTACTTAGTTCCTGTGGAGCTCTTGCACTCAATGACTGTGCCCATTATTTTCCTTTTTCGTTTGGCATACCGACGCTATAGAGCAGCGGTATGCCAAACGCCAAGATGGTATGCCTTGCGGTATGCCAAAAACGCAGAATAACGCAAAAAACAGTAAAATAAGTTGCAAACGGTTGCTTCATAGGAACCACGGAGATTGTTCAATTGCTGACCAAACCGCTAGTTTCTAAGGCCGCGCGCCTTTCCGTTGCTCCGATGATGGACTGGACGGATCGTCATTGTCGCTATCTGCATCGCCTGATGACGCGTGAAACACTGCTTTATACCGAAATGGTGACAGCGCCCGCGTTGGTGCGTGGCGGAGCGCTGCATTTGCTGGAGTATAATCCACAAGAGCATCCGGTTGCTCTGCAGCTTGGCGGGAGTAATCCTCAGGAATTGGCGCAAGCGAGCAAGTTTGGGGCAGAGGCGGGGTATGACGAGATCAATCTTAACGTTGGTTGCCCGTCCGATCGCGTGCAATCGGGAACCTTTGGGGCGGTGTTGATGAAGACGCCAGAGGTGGTTGCGGACTGTGTGGCCGCGATGATTGAAGCAACTGACGTGGAGGTGACGGTCAAATGCCGGATTGGTGTTGATGATCAGGAACCGCACGATGTGTTGCCGCAGTTTTTGGAGACATTGCAGGCCGCTGGCGTGAAGCGCGTGACAATTCATGCGCGCAAGGCGTGGCTGCAAGGACTGAGCCCGAAAGAAAACCGCGATGTGCCGCCGCTAGATTATCCTTTGGTTCTGGCGATGAAACAGGCTTTTGCGGATATGCATATCTCGATCAATGGCGGCATTGCCACGTTGGATGAGGCTGAGGCTCTACTGGAGCAGGGGCTGGACGGGGTGATGATCGGCCGTGCAGCCTATCACAATCCCTCCGATGTGTTGCTGGAGGCGGATCGGCGTATTTTTGGCCAAACCCATCAAGTGGATGCGGCGCAAGTCGTTCTGCAGATGTTGCCCTATATCGAGCAACACCTGAGCCATGGCGGAAAACTGGCCAATGTGACACGGCATATGTTGGGGCTGTTTTCGGGACAGCCCGGCGCCCGGCAATGGCGCCGGATCTTGTCGGAACGCGCCCATCGCCCCGAAGCTGGTACAGAGTTGGTGCAGGAAGCGTTACATGCGGTGCGTCCGCAGGCGGCCTGATCTGCGCAAGATTGGGAGACCAAAGTGGCGAATTGGGCAGTTGGTTGAGAGATCGCAGTACATCGGTCCAATTGGTGCCGCGTGCCTCAAAAAATGATTTAAACCAGCCTGCTAAGAGGTGTTAAAGATTGCAAAACCACGCTCCGCAAGACTAGAAGGGTGGTGAAAATATCGTTTTTTTCTCAAAGAGGGGCGAAATGCCGGAATTAACTGAAGTACTGCCCTTGGCTGGAATGTTGATCGTGATTGGCGCTTTTGCCGGCGTGCTGGCCGGTCTGTTAGGCGTCGGCGGGGGGATCATTTTGGTGCCCGCGTTCTTTTATGCCTTTAGCGTCCTGGGTTTTGAGAGCGACTATTTGATGCAGATTTGTCTGGGCACGTCGCTCGCCACAATTATCGTCACTTCAATTCGATCGGTTCTGAGCCACAACAAAAAAGGCGCGGTGGATTGGGATATTCTCAAGACATGGGCGCCGGGCATCGTTGTGGGGGCCGTTATCGGCTTTTTGGCCGTATCATCGCTACGCTCTGTGGTGTTGCAGGGAATTTTTGGTGTCTTGGCCATGGTGGTCGGTCTTTACATGGGCTTTGGCAAATCCGGCTGGCGATTGGGCGAGGCCATGCCACGCGGCGTAAAACGCGCAGCATTGTCGCCGTCTTTGGGGTTTCTGTCGGTGTTGATGGGGATTGGAGGCGGCTCGTTTGGGGTGCCGGTCATGAGCCTGTTTAACGTGCCCATTCACCGCGCAGTTGCGACGGCGGCTGGATTTGGGGTCATTATCGCCGTGCCGTCGGTGATTGGGTTTCTGCTGGTGTCTATTCCGGCTGAAAACCAATTGCCGTTCAGTATCGGGGCTGTGAACCTGCCGACTTTTGCGATCGTTATTGCCATGACCTTGATCACGACGCCCTATGGTGCGCGTTTGGCACATGCGATGGACCCCAAGCCGCTCAAGCGGGTGTTTGCGGTGTTCTTGACGCTGGTTGCATTGAACATGCTGCGTAAGGCGTTGGGGTGGTAGTAGAACACTGAGCTTTTAGCTGAGGATGTTCCGACCCTGAGCCACTGTGCCATCACGGCGGCGCGGCGAAAAGGGCCATCGAGACCCTTGTCGCCGCTTTGGCGCAAAGCCAGCGAGCACAACGTTAGGTGATCGGGGTGTCGCGCCCTCGCCGGTGTCGGCGCAAAATTTCTGTGATGTAGCGCTGCTTGAGTTTTGGTGATCCTGAAGAGCCCGGAACTAGGGCGGCATCCGACCATTTCGCGATGCTTGGATCATGAGCTGTGCGCGCGCCATCCAGCCGCGCGTCAAGGGCATATTTGAGCGATGCTGAAGGTGAGTCGCGTCGGCTTGCCGTATTTCCTTTCGCAAAATTTATAGTGTTTTGAGTAACAAGCGCGCACTTAAGTGTCATTAACCACTTATTAAGGAAACAGTTTGCTGCAGATTGGGGGGAGTGTTTAGGTTTTGGCGACAGTGCCTCAAAACCCTATGAATTTAGGCAAAATTTTGTCAATTTAGGGGCAACCTGGCGGAGGGAATATTATGCTCACAGCTTTGATGCTCTTGGGAACGGCGTTTTGGGTCGCGGTAATCGTAGAGGTTACGGACGACGATGACGACGACAACAGCTCTGATAACTCCAACGACAATGGAGATGAGGGGACCACGACAACCACGACGACCGGCACGGATGGTCTGGACGATCTGCTAGGCACGGATGGGAATGATACCCTCGTTGGAGATAACACTGCGAACACAATAAGTGGCGCGGCGGGCGCGGATTCGCTTGAAGGCGGGGACGGAGACGACGTTATATCCGGCGGCGAAGGCGATGATTACCTGCGTGGTCAGAACGACAATGATGCGCTCGATGGCGGCGTTGGAGATGACATTCTGCGTGGCGGCGATGGCGAGGACAGCCTGATGGGCGGTGCGGGAGAAGATTACCTTGTTGGTGGTGATGATAGCGACAGTCTGGATGGCGGCGAGGGGGACGATTTCCTTTCGGCTGGATTGGCAAATGACACGCTAGTGGGCGGCGCTGGCGATGATGGCCTGTGGGGCGGTGATGGGGATGACGTCCTGTCTGGTGGAGATGGCGATGATGCGCTGCGCGGCCAGAACGACAATGATGAACTTGATGGCGGGCTTGGCGATGACACCCTTCGTGGTGGCGATGGCGAGGACAGCTTGACGGGCGGTGAGGGTGCTGATTCCCTCGTCGGCGGTGATGACAGCGACAGTCTGGATGGCGGAGAGGGGGACGACTTCCTTTCGGCTGGTCTGGCAAGTGATACGCTAGACGGTGGCGCTGGCGACGATCGCCTTTTGGGCGGTGATGGTGATGATGCCCTGTCCGGTGGCGAAGGTGATGATACTCTGCTGGGCAATCTTGGCGCGGACACGTTGTCGGGTGGTTTGGGCGCAGACCTTCTTAAAGGCGGCGCTGGTGATGACGTCTTGACGGGTGTTGAGGACGGCACCGATGACGAAGAGCTTGGGCCAAGCGACACCGATCAAGGGGATACGTTGGTTGGCGGCGGGGGAGACGATCAGTTGATCCTCGGCAATGGTGATGTGGGTGAAGGTGGCGCAGGTGCCGACAGCTTTGTTGTTGGTCCCTGGTTGGAAAGCGCCGGAGCGGAACTCACCAGTCCTCAGATTACCGACTTTGACGCAGCCGAAGACCAGTTGATGATCTTGGTGCCGACAGGTGCAACCGGTGCTGTTTCGGTTGAAGAGGATCCTGACTCCGAAGGACGGGCGCTTGTGATGTTGGACGGTGACATAGTGGCCCGCGTTGACGGCGGCTATCCAAGCCTTACGGCGGATGATGTGGTGGTCGTCGAAAGTGATGCTGTCGTCGCACAAGAGGCTGCCGAAGCAGAGGCTACCGAAGAAGAGGGCGAAGAAGAGGTCGCTGAAGAAGGGGCCGCCGCAGAAGAGGTTGTCGCGGCATGAGTCTTCTTAGCACATGGGGTGTGCCAGAATTGGCAGCCCTGAATAACCAAGCTGTGATACTTTTGATGCTAGTGCCTTTGGTGCTGCGCATCGGCACCCTGCTTTTGGAAGCTGAGCGTTTATCTGTGCGGATCAGCATAACCAAAGATCAGCAAAGAGATATGTAGCTCCGAAGGGGAAGCGCTGCATTCTGGGAGGAAATGCAGCGTGGGGAGAGTAACGAGTGTTATGGTAGCGGGCAGCGCGTCTTGTTTCAGGCGCGCTGTCTTGCTTTTCGGCCGCCGCGACGTTTGCGCAGACGCGGCGCGCGCTCAGGCAGCGCCTCCATAATCGTAAGGCGTTCTTCTGACGGCATTTGCGACCAGCGGGCAATTTCGTCAATGGTGCGCAGGCACCCTGTGCAAATCTGTTCTTCGGGATGCACGACGCAGACCTGAATACAGGGGCTGTCGACTTCGTTGCGTTTCCAAACAGTGTCTTTGCTCACCCTGCGCTCCTGATATGCCCCAAACGGTCTAACACTCCTTGCAGAATATACGACGCAGCAACATGGTCGATCACCTCTGCGCGACGTTTTCGTGTCGTATCCGCCTCAAGTAGTGCTCTTTCTGCCGCAACTGTGGACAAACGCTCGTCCCAAAACCCGATCGGGCAGGGTACAAGCGGGCGCAGATTGCGCGCAAAAGCACGGGTGGATTGCGCGCGCGGACCTTCGGAGCCGTCCATATTCCGCGGCAAACCGAGAATAATGCCACCAATCGAGCGCTGATCGATCAGCTCAACCAAACGCGCCGCATCCACGCCGAATTTCTTGCGCTTAACGGTTTCGATTGGCGTGGCCACGGACTGAAAGCTGTCAGAAACGGCCACACCAATGGTTTTGGTGCCAAGATCCAGCCCCATGAGGGCCTGCATCGGCGGCAGGACCTCTGCCAGCTCTTCGATGGTTTCGAAGATGCTGTTCATGACTTAATCCACCAATCCGGCTTGGCGAGCGCCCTCGCGGATGATGTCCACGGCACCGGGTTCTGTGGCAAACACTTGCTGGGCTTCTTCCCAGATCGCGAAGGCACGCTCAGCTTCGCCCAACATGCCATAAGCGCCGATCAGCCGCCCCCATTCTTGGGGGGTACCGCCTTCTGTGGCCAGACGGTCGGAAAGTTGTTCAACCATGCCACGGATCATTGCCGAGCGATCCTCGGCGGACAGTTCCGATGCGGCTTCAATATCGTCTGCGTCGGGGCCGGATAGACCGTCATTCATGTCTACACTAGCATGCGGGTCACCGGCCTGAGGGGGAAGCTGATAGTGTTTGGCACCGGCAAACCATGCCAGATCCATCAGGTTTGCCCGCAGCACAGGCACCCAAGGCGCGTCTGGTGTGCTTTGACGCAAGAGGCGGTCCCAAATCGGGAAAGCGGCGTCGGGACGGTCGTTTTGCAGGTTCATCAAACCGAGGTAGTAGAGTGACAGACTATGGTGGGGATCAAGCTCGAGGCCGCGGCGAATGCTGGCTTCGGCTTCGGGGGAAATGTAGCCATCTACTGCAGAGATCAGAAGGTTGGCATGAATTGCATATTCGGCAGCCGTGACATCGTCCCCTTTCAGGCGGATGATCTGGGCTTGCGCCTGTGCGGCTTCGGAGAAATTGCCCAAGCTGGCTTCGTTTTGCGACAAAAGTTCCTGACCCTGCAGGTCGTCAGGATTTTGTTTCATCGCTTCGCGCAGGCGCTCGATCAATGCGATTACGGCCGGATCAGGTTGGTTCAGGTTGGGAGAGGCCGGAATTTCCGCCTCAGCTTCAGCCTGACTCATGCGCGTGTCCATGCGATATTGCGCCTGCTCAAACCGCAGCTTGAGCGGTTGGTCCTCAAGACCTGGCGTGCCAAGTGTGAAATAGGCAAATCCGCTGCCGCCCAGAAGTATACCGGCAATAACCACCGCCAGCACAATTGCGGCAGGTCCACGTCCACCGTCTGTGTCGCCTTGGGCTTGGAGTTGCGCATCAGCGGCCAGAATACGGCGCGAGACTTCGGTGCGGACGCGTTCGGCGTCTTGAGCTTCGATCACGCCACGGGCCAGATCGCGGTCGACCTCTTTAAGTTGGTCGCGATAAACGCGCAAATCATATGCGGCGGGATGTTCGCCAACATCCTGGCGTCGCAAGAGGGCCAGCACGATCAGCGCTGTAGAAATCAGCGCAACTGCGCCGGCTATGATCCAAAATACCATGGTGCCTCCGAGAGTGTTGCCCCCCATGTAATGCCCCCAGCGTCTGGGCAAAAGGGGTAATCGCGCGACATGTCGCCCATGTCGCAATGGGGCGGCAAATAGGCGCTTTAATCCGTGTGTGGGCTTGCGCGGTAAGCGAATAACTCAATCATAGGTACACGTGCCATGGCGGAATCACTTTCGCCCGATGTTTCAACCCTTAACCGAGACATGCCCATGAGACGATATTCAGCATTTGCCATTGCCCGCGAGGCAGCCCGGTTCCATACCGGATGGGAACGCGCGTGGCGCTCTCCCGAACCCAAGAAAAAATACGACGTGATCATCGTCGGTGCTGGCGGCCACGGATTGGCCACGGCCTTTTATTTAGGGAAAAATTTCGGCATCACCAATGTCGCGATCATTGAAAAGGGTTGGCTCGGCGGCGGTAACACTGGCCGTAACACCACGATCATCCGCTCAAACTATCTGCAAGACAGCTCGGCAGCTTTGTATGAAAAAGCGCGGTCTCTCTATGAGACCATGTCGCAGGATTTGAACTATAATGTGATGTTCTCTCCACGCGGTGTGATCATGCTGGCGCAGACCGAAAGCGAAGTGCGCGGATATCAGCGCACGGCGCATGCAAACGCGCTGCAGGGTGTGTCGACCGAGTTCATCGGGCCTCAGCGCGTCAAGGAATTGGTGCCAATCATCAATCTGGACGGACCACGCTATCCTGTTCTTGGGGGACTTTGGCAGGAACGCGGCGGCACAGGGCGTCATGATGCTGTGGCTTGGGGCTATGCGCGGGCGTGCTCAGACATGGGCATGGACATCATCCAGAAATGCGAAGTCACCGGTGTGCGCCAAGAAGGCGGGCAGGTAACAGGTGTGGATACAACCAAGGGGCCGATTGATTGCGACAAGCTGGGCCTTGTTGTGGCGGGGAACTCGGGAGATCTGGCCAATATGGCTGGCTTCCGTCTGCCAATGGAAAGTGTGGCCTTGCAAGCGATGGTGTCGGACCCGATCAAACCCTGCATGGACGTGGTGGTCATGGCCAACACAGTGCATGGTTATATGTCTCAGTCTGACAAAGGCGAGATGGTGATTGGCGGCGGCACCGATGGGTTTAACAACTATACTCAGCGCGGATCGTTCCATCACATCGAGGAAACCGTGCGCGCGCTTGTGGAGACCTTCCCGATGGTGAGCCGCCTGAAGATGATGCGCCAATGGGGTGGCATTGTCGATGTGACCGGCGACCGTTCCCCTGTGATTGGCAAAACTCCTCTGGGCAATTGTTTCATCAACGCAGGCTGGGGCACGGGTGGGTTTAAATCTATTCCGGGCGGAGGCTGGGCTACGGCCGAATTGATCGCAAAAGGCGAGCCGGGGCCGTTGAGCGCGGAATTTGGCATGGACCGCTTTGTCGAGGGACGCTTTATCGATGAAAGCGTGGCTGCTGGGGTGGCGCACTGATGCAGACACGTCGTTCAATTCTTAGCTTGGCGCAAGCGCCAAGCAGCGCCCGACCCGCCCCCATGGGCGGGCGCTTCACGCCCCCCCTCGGGTCGGGCGCTGCTGCAAAATATTACACTTGGGAGATTGCCCCATGCTAACCCTTCAATGCCCCTATTGCGGCGTCTGGGCCGAAGAAACGGAACTGCACGCCGAAGGTGAAGCCCACCTGAAACGTTTTGGTCCGGACTCATCGGACGAAGAGTTCGAAACCTATATGTTCATGCGCGAAAACCCCAAGGGGGTGCATTTCGAACGCTGGCGGCACAGCAATGGTTGTGGCAAGTTTTTCCATGCCGCACGCTCAACCACTACGCTTGAGGTCTTCGGCACCTATAGCGCGCAGACCTATGAGCCACCGCAGGAAATCAAAGACAAGATCTCGGCCAAATATCCCAACTGGTCGTGGAGGGACTTCTCATGAGCACACGTCTGAGCACAGGCGGTCGCAACCTCAACCGCGCCAAGCAGATCAGCTTCAGCTTTAACGGCAAACAACTCAAGGGTTACGAGGGCGATACGCTCGCCTCAGCCCTGTTGGCCAACGACCAGATGATGGTGGGCCGTTCGTTCAAATACCACCGTCCGCGCGGCATCCTCGCCTCGGGCGTGGAAGAGCCCAACGCGCTGGTGAACCTAGAAAGCGGCCCGCAGTTTGAGCCGAACATGGTGACAACCACTGTTGAGCTTTATGACGGGCTAAGCTGTCAGAGCCAAAACCACTGGCCAAGCCTTGAGTTTGACGTGGGCGCGATCAACAGCTTTATGGGCCGCTTCTACACAGCTGGATTTTACTACAAGACCTTCATGTTCCCGCGCTTTGCTTGGAAACATGTGTTTGAGCCGATCGTGCGCCAGTCCGCAGGTCTGGGCAAAGTGCCCAAAGATCGTGATGGCGACCGCTATGAGCATTTCTATGCTTTCTTTGATGTGGTCATTGTTGGCGGCGGGATCGCGGGCCTTCAGGCTGCGGCGGCTGCTGGTGCGTCGGGTGCCAAAGTCCTGTTGATGGAGCAGGGTGCCCATTGGGGTGGCCGTTCGATGGTCGATGGCGGGCATGTAGATGGCAAACCCGTGGCCGAGCACGTCGCCGCCTTGCTTGACGCTCTGGACGCGATGGAAAACGTTACCCTGCGCAACCGCATGATGGGGGCAGGGGTCTATGATCACGGCTATGTGCTGGGCTATGAAAAGCTGACCGATCACGCGCCCGAAGCAGATGGTCCCAAGCATCGCTTGTGGCGCATTCGTGCCAAACAGATTGTGACTGCAACCGGTGCGCTGGAACGTCCTCTGTCCTTTTCTGGCAACGACATTCCGGGTGTTATGCTGGCCTCGGCTGCGCGCGATTATGTCGAACGATATGGTGTGTCCGCAGGTGATCGCACAGTGGTCGTCACCAACAATGACGATGCCTATCGCACCGCAATTTCGCTGAAAAACGCAGGTCTTGAGGTTCCAGTTATTCTCGATGCCCGCGCCACAGGCGGCGGTGCTTTGGCGGAAGAGGCCAAAGCGCTTGGCATTCGCGTTGAAAACGGCAAGGCCATCGCCAAGGTCAAAGGCGGCAAGCGTGTGACCGGCGTGGCGATCTGTGCGCAGGCAGGCGAAGGCGCTGTGCTTGAAGAGATCAAATGTGACGCTGTGGCCATGTCCGGCGGCTGGTCCCCAGTGGTGCACCTGTGGTCGCATTGTGGTGGCAAGCTGATCTGGGACGAAGACCAAGCCCATTTCCGCCCAGACACAACCCGCGCTCCGACCAGCCATGATGGGCAGGCTTTTGTCACCGTGGCTGGCAGCGCCAGTGGTCCTTTGGGTCTGGGTGATGTTCTTATCGATGCGGACGCGGCAGGGAAATCAGCAGCTACAGCCGCGGGCTTTAAACCCAAGAAGGGTGATGCCCCAGAAGGCGTGACACCTGAGCAAGCGGCGCTGGAACCTGTCTGGCTGATGCCACAAGGTGCCGGTCCCAAGTTGCGCATGAAGGCGTGGCTGGATTTCCAGAACGACGTGAAAGTCTCGGACGTTCGGCTGGCTGCGCAAGAAGGCTATGAGAGCGTGGAGCACACCAAGCGTTACACCACGCTGGGCATGGCGACAGATCAGGGGAAGCTGAGCAATATCAACGGCCTGGCCACTTTGGCGGGGCAGTTGAATGCATCGATCCCCGAAGTGGGCACCACAACCTTCCGTCCGCCCTATACGCCAATCAGCTTTGGGGCCATTGCAGGTGAAGCGCGCGACGAGGCGTTCCAACCCCTGCGCCGCACGCCAATTCACGACTATCACGAAGACCAGAAGGCCTTTTTTGAACCTGTCGGCCATTGGCGGCGCCCATATTGCTTCCCACAGGGCGACGAAAGCCATGCGGATGCGGTGAAGCGCGAAATCAATCAGACCCGCAATTCAGTCGGTCTGTTGGATGCGTCAACCTTGGGCAAGATTATCGTCAAGGGGCCCGATGCGGGCAAATTCCTCGACATGATGTACACCAACATGATGAGCAATCTGAAGGTTGGCAAATGCCGCTACGGGTTGATGTGCAACGAAAACGGCTTCCTGTCTGATGACGGTGTTGTCGCGCGCATCGATGAGGAAACCTACCTCTGTCACACCACCACTGGGGGTGCTGAGCGCATTCACGGCTGGATGGAAGACTGGTTGCAGTGCGAATGGTGGGACTGGAAAGTCTACACCGCCAATGTGACCGAGCAATTTGCGCAGATCGCAGTTGTCGGCCCCAATGCGCGCAAGGTCATCCAGAAGCTTGGCGGCGACATGGACGTCTCCAAAGAAGGTCTGGCGTTTATGTCATGGAAAGACGGCAAGCTGGGCGATTTTGATGCGCGAGCCTACCGGATTTCGTTCTCGGGTGAGCTGTCTTACGAAATCGCAGTCCCGGCCAGCCAGGGTCGTGCCTTCTGGGATGCCTTGATGGAAGCCGGAGAAGAGTTCGGGATCATGCCATACGGCACCGAAGGGCTGCACGTGATGCGGGCCGAGAAGGGCTTTATCATGATCGGGGACGAGACCGACGGCACCATTATTCCCCAGGATCTCAACCTGAATTGGGCAATTTCCAAGAAAAAAGAGGACTTCCTAGGCAAACGCGCGCAATTGCGCTCGCATATGGCAGATCCAAATCGATGGAAACTGGTGGGGCTGGAAACCTTGGACGGTTCGGTTATTCCGGATGGGTCTTATGTCATTGCAGCCGGTGAAAACGCCAATGGGCAACGTAATACCCAAGGGCGAGTGACTTCGACCTATTATTCTCCAACTCTGGATCGCGGTATTGCGATGGGGCTGTTGCACAACGGGCCTGATCGTATGGGGGAAGTGGTTGAATTCAACAAAGTGGACGGCACAACCGTAAAGGCCAAAGTGGTCGATCCGGTGTTCTATGACAAAGACGGGGAGAAGCAAAATGTCTAAGGCAGTGAGCGCCCTGAATGGGGCAAGCTATGACGGGTTTGTCCGCGTCAGCGAAACCGGTCTGCGCGGCATGATCACCCTGCGCGGTGATCTGGGCAGCAAGAAACTGGCGGCGGCTGTAAAGGCCGCGACCGGAGCCGCGATGCCTAAGCAGCGTAAAATCACCAAGGGGGCCAAAGGGTTGGTGGCTTGGATGTCGCCTGATGAGCTTTTGCTGGTAGTCGCCTATGCGGATGCTGGAGAGGTGGTTGCCGCGCTGGACGCTGCGCTGAGCGGCGAACATGCTTTGGCCGTCAACGTATCCGATGCGCGTGCAGTCTTCCGTCTGGAAGGCGCGGGCGTACGCGATGTATTGGCCAAAACCTGTCCTGTGGATCTTGCCAAAGACGCCTTTGGGGCAGGGGATTTGCGCCGCACCCGTCTTGCACAAGTGCCTGCCGCGTTTTGGGCAAATGAAGACGACAGCTTTGAGTTGGTCTGCTTCCGCTCTGTCGCGCAATACGCTTTTGATGTGTTGAAAGTCTCTGCGCAGCCAAGTGGAGAAGTTAATTTCCTATAGATCGAAATGATTTCAAAATAGCACTTTCGAATAAGTGCTATTTTGACTAACTGTTTTCGTATTAAATATGCGAAAGATCTAAATATGAATTTTCCTAACCTAAGCTCAATCGCAATATTGAGTTTTGCACTTATTTCTAATCCTGTTTTAGCGAGTACATATGTTTGTAAGTTTAAGGATGCAGGGCGCTACAACACAATTCCTGAAGCCGTTGCGATTGAAATGCGGGCTGATGGTACCGCCGTCGTCTCGGACGCGTTTCTGTTGCATTTTGGTCAAACTCCAAAGGCTGCAAAATTCGCGCAAGACACCAACAAGATGCTCCGAGTTCGGTATCGTGTAGAAAATGCGGACTTTTCCGACGGGATGCGTTCTCACATGGATTTTTCCTTGATTTATAACAAAAAGAAAAATCGGGCTTGGATTACGTTGAATCTTCCGGGCTTTGATAACACTGATCGGGGCGATGGAAGCTGTGAGTTGGTGAAGCAGCTCTGACCATCTCCAGAGAGTGGTGGGTTAAGGGGGGCATTGCGCGTCCTGCCTTGACCTGCATCGCTTTTGATAAAACGCATCACACAGAAAACACAAAGTGTGTGAATTGCCTGCGCCTATTTGCGGACAATGTGTGGCGTGGGCGTATTTTGTGGCCTGGTGTGATCTGTCCAAAAAGTGAACTTGTGCGAGATATCGAGCGATCGCCCGATATGTTAGGCTGTAACCGTAAGAAAACGGTTTTGGGTTCAGAGCTATGTGTGTTCGATTTTTTGGGATGGTTTTTTCGCTCGCGCTTGCCGGCGCTCTTGGGGCAGGGGACGTGGCCGCAAAAACATACACGTGCAGTTTTGTCGATCCAGGTCGAAACAGGTCGATCCCAAAAACAGTGGTCGTTGAAACCAACGCGCAAGGTACAGCGACAGTCGTGGATCCCTTGTTGGAAACCTATCAGCAATCCCCCAAAACGGCGCGATTTTTGGAAGACACTGACGACATTCTCAGGGTGCACTATCGGATCGATGATGTTGATTTTGCTGATGGTGGCAAATCCGACCTAGATTTTTCGTTGGTCTACAACAAAAGCAAAATGCGCGCGTGGATTTCGGTGACGATCCCGAACTACGACAATACAGACAGCGGCACGGGTTCCTGTGAGGAGATGAAGTGAGCCTCCTGTGAAGTGATGAAGTGAATGTGAGGTAAATCTGAACCATGCAGGGGCTGTTTTGTTAACAGCAGCCTTGACCTGCCTTCGCCATCGCAGCATGTATCACTTTAGAAACGCACTAAACTGACAAACAGGGGGCCACCATGGCATTCGAACTTCCAGATCTTCCTTACGCTCATGATGCGCTGGCCGACAAAGGCATGAGCGCAGAGACATTGGAATTCCACCACGATCTGCACCACAACGCCTATGTCACCAACGGGAACGCGGCCATCGCGGGCACCGAATGGGACGGCAAGTCGCTCGAAGAAATCATTGTTGGCACATATGACGCCAATGCAGTGGCGCAAAACGGCATCTTCAACAACATCTCTCAGTTGTGGAACCACAACCAGTTCTGGGAAATGATGGGCCCTGGCGCCAATGCCATGCCATCGGAGCTTGAAAAAGCTCTGGTTGAGAGCTTTGGCTCGGTTGCTGATTTCAAATCACAGTTTTCTGCCGCAGGCGCAGGTCAGTTCGGGTCCGGCTGGTGCTGGCTGGTGAAAAACGTCGACGGGTCGTTGGCTGTCACAAAAACCGAAAACGGTGTGAACCCACTGTGCTTCAACCAAACTGCTTTGCTGGGCTGTGATGTTTGGGAGCACTCCTACTACATCGATTTCCGCAACAAGCGTCCTGTGTATCTGTCCAACTTCCTGGACAACCTGGTGAACTGGGAAAACGTCGCTTCGCGCATGTAATCGCGGCGACATCTTTGACATTGCGAAACCCGTCGACAGATAGTTCGGCGGGTTTTGTTGTTTCTGGGCAGGGAAATGCCGACTCACGTCAGTGTTACCGCATCCGATATTGCCGTTTTCCAGCCGCTACCTATCTCTGTTCTGCAGGGTGAGACTGATACCTAAGCGCAAAAATTTTTGCGACAAATACCTCTTAACCCTGCACGACCTCCAAGCAAAAGACAGCGCGTATGGACCTCGCGACGTGGTTGGTCTGCAGTGCGTATTCGCAATCAAGCCTCTGTAAGTGTCGTACTCAAAAGCTCTGTTAGCGCATCGACATCTTCCACCACACTTACAAACGACTTGAGGGATGCGTCGGCAAACCCCTTTTGGATAACGTGGTCCAACAACCCCACCAGAGGGTCCCAATAGCCGTTGATGTTCAAAACGACGACAGGTTTGTCGTGCAGACCCAGCTGACGCCAAGTCAGAACCTCAAAGAATTCATCCAGCGAGCCCGCGCCGCCGGGCAGCACGACGATGGCGTCACAATTCATGAACATGACCTTTTTGCGCTCATGCATGTTCTCGGTGACGACAAAACTGCTCAGATCGGTTTTGCCGACCTCAAGCTGCATCAAATGCGTCGGGATCACGCCAAAGGTCTCGCCCCCCGCTGCTTGAGTCGCATTGGCCACCGCACCCATCAGGCCAACATCGCCCGCGCCATAGACCAAACGCCAGCCTTCTGCGGCAATACGTCCGCCTAAATCGGTCGCTGCTTGCTGATAGGCGGGATCTTGCCCGGAACGTGAGCCGCAAAAGACACATATTGAACGCAAGGTCATGAATTTCCCCGATTTGTTGAGAGCCGTTTTGACCACTGTTACCCATGTTGCTATGGTCGCTCAACCAAGATGAAGCCGAATTCGGGGGATTATCGGCGATGAGCAAATTCTCGTCCTTTCTAAGTGCAAATGGTGCCCTGTTGGGCGGCGTCGCAATCGCGGGCGGCGTTGCTGTCATCGCAAGCGGTGTGCTCAAAGGCCCCGAGGCCCCGACGGGCTCTGATGCGGTGACCACTGTGGCTGAGGGACAGCAAAGCCCTGAGGCAACGTCTGCTGCGCCAGAGGTCCAAGCTCCTGAGGCCGATGTCATGCAGACAGATGAGGCGATAGCTCCAGAGACCGAGACCGGGGTAGAAGCAGAACCCGCGTTGGAAGCAGAGCCCGAGCTGGAGGCTGAACCTGCGCAGGATGTAGCTATCGCCGGGGACGCGCCTGCCGTAGATGAACAAGTGACCACCGAGGTGCCTTTGGCAGAGCCTGCGACGCCTGTGGCTGTCTTGCCAACTTTTGACCTTGTGCGTGTGGATGCCGAAGGTAATGCGGTTCTGGCCGGAACGGCTGCGTCTGATGCGCAGCTCGAGATTTTGCTGGATGGTGCCAGCGTGCATGAAACATCCGCGGATGGCACTGGAAAATTTGCGGCCCTGCTGACCTTTGGGATCAGCGATCAACCGCGGATGTTGGGATTGGTTCAGCGGTTGGACAGCGGTGATTTGTTTGCCGCGGCAGACGTGATTATCGCGCCAGTGCGCGCTGCGCCGGTTGTTGTGGCCGAGACCGATCAGGCCAATCCTGCAGAAACGCCAGCGGTTGAGAGTACAGAAGCTGTGACTGAGGCTGCAGAGACCGCACCCGCTGATGTTGCCGAGACAGCTCCGCAAGTTGCGACTGCTGCCTCTGAACAAACTCCCGCAGCCTCTGTTGCAGAGGCGGCCGCATCACCTGAACCGGTGGTAGCTCAGGCAGAGCAACCCGCAGATCAAACCGCGGACGTTGCGCCCAAACCCGACGCGGAGGACGCGGCGGTGCTCACGGAGCAGGCCACCTCGGAGACCACATCGGTTGCCGCGCAGCAAACTCCGACTCCCGTGAATGAGGAACCTGTCCAAACTGCACCAGCAGACCCCACAGCCCCTGCCATTCTGGTATCCGACGCGGATGGTGTTCGCGTGGTTCAACCCGCGACAGCCGCGGATGCGACAGCCGAGGTTTTGGCCGCGATTGCCATTGATTCAATTAGTTACAGCGATGACGGGGATGTCGAAGTTGCCGGTCGCGGTGCGCCTGCGCATTTTGCCCGTCTCTATGTGGACAATGTTCTGTTGATCACCGCAACCATTTCCGAGGATGGCGACTGGGCGGCTGAATTGCCCGGTGTGAGCCCCGGTGTTTATACTTTGCGCGTTGATGAAGTGGATGGCGACGGCGATGTGACCAGCCGCGTTGAAACGCCGTTTAAACGTGAAGAGCCGACACTTGTGGCAGAGGCCAAGGAAGAAGCTGAAGAAGCTGCCGCCGAGAGCGTCGAGATTGTTCCACCTGTGCGTGTTGTGACGGTGCAGCCGGGCTTTACCCTTTGGGCAATCGCACGCGACACCTATGGCGAAGGCCTGATGTATGTGCGGGTCTATGAGGCCAATCAGGACAAGATCCGTGATCCCAACCTGATCTATCCTGGCCAAGTGTTCACCGTTCCAGAGTGATCTGTGTATTCTCGGGGCTGGTAGTTTGCGCTGCCAGCCATTAGGTCTTCTCGAACGCGTAATGGCACCGAGATTGACACATGTCCCAATGGCACACCGCCTCAGAAGAAGAACTTGCCCGCAATGAGCAGCGATCCGGCTGGCGCACGGTGCGTCGCGTGGCACCTTATATGTGGCCGGACGACAAACCTTGGGTGAAATACCGCGTTGTATTTGCCATGCTGGCGCTGTTGGCGTCCAAGCTGATCGCGGTGGGCACACCGATGCTGTACAAAGGTGCGGTGGATGCTTTGGCTGGCGAGGGCGTGCCACCGCTGGCGCTTGGCGCTGTCGGGTTGACCGTGGCCTACGGGATGGCGCGCCTGATGACCAATGGGTTTCAACAGTTGCGCGATGCGATTTTTGCCAAAGTGGCCCAGCGGGCATTGCGGCAATTGGCGCTGGAAACCTTTGAGCACATTCACCGTCTTTCGATGCGCTATCACATCAGCCGCAAAACCGGCGGTCTGAGCAGGATTATCGAACGGGGCGTGAAGGGCGTGGAATTCCTGCTGCGTTTCTTGCTGTTTTCCATCGGGCCGCTTTTGCTTGAACTGCTGATGATTGGTGCGGTGCTGTTCTGGTTGTTTGACGTCTGGTATCTGGCCGTCGTAGCCGGAACCATTGCGATTTATATCTGGTTCACTTTCAAGGTCACCGAGTGGCGTGTGAAATTGCGCCGTCAGATGAACGATCAGGACACTGATGCAAACCAAAAAGCCATCGACAGCCTGCTGAACTTTGAAACCGTCAAATACTTTGGCGCTGAGAAGCGCGAAGCCGCGCGGTATGATTCCGCCATGGCAGGTTATGAACAGGCTGCGCTCAAGACATCCTATTCGCTGGCATTTTTGAATTTCGGCCAGTCGTTTTTGATCACTTCGGGGCTGGTTGGTGTGATGGTTTTGGCCGCAATGGGCGTGCAGAATGGCACGCTGACAGTGGGCGATTTTGTCATGGTCAACGCCTATATGATCCAGATCACTATGCCGTTGAATTTCCTAGGCACAGTTTATCGTGAAATCCGCCAAGCCCTTGTGGACATGGGGGAAATGTTTGATCTTCTTGAACAACCTTCCGAGGTCTCGGACAAGGAAAAGGCGCCGGCGCTGGACGTGAAGTCCGGCACAATTGAACTCGATAATGTGGCCTTTGGCTATGAGGCCGAACGTCAGATTTTGAACGGTGTCAGCCTGACAGTGCAAGGCGGTCAAACTGTGGCGATTGTGGGCGCGTCAGGGTCGGGAAAATCCACCATCGGGCGGCTCTTGTTCCGCTTTTATGACGTGAATTCAGGTGCGCTGCGCATTGATGGTCAAGACGTGCGTGATGTGACCCAAGAGAGCCTGCATGACGCCATCGGCGTGGTGCCACAGGACACTGTGCTGTTTAATGACACCATTCGCTACAACATCGCGTATGGGCGCGACAATGCCACTCAGGAAGAGGTCATTGCTGCCGCCAAGGCCGCACAAATCCATGACTTCATCAGCTCTCTGCCGGAAGGCTATGACACACCTGTCGGCGAACGTGGACTTAAGCTGTCGGGGGGCGAAAAACAGCGCGTGGGCATTGCGCGCACCTTGCTGAAAAATCCGCCGTTATTGTTGTTAGACGAGGCGACCTCGGCGCTGGACACCGAAACCGAGCAGGGCATCAAAGAAGCTCTGGCGCGCGCGGGGCAGGGACGCACTGTGATCACCATCGCGCACCGCCTGTCTACAATCGCGGAGGCAGATCGGATTGTTGTGCTGGAAAAGGGGCAGGTGATCGAAGAGGGCACTCATCAAGCTCTACTAGAGCGTCAAGGACGTTATGCACAGCTGTGGGCGCGTCAACAGTCCGATGATGAGGCTGCGGCGTAACCGCAGACTTGTTGTGAAAAACGGGATTTGGGAAGGGCTAACGTGGCGTGGTGAGCAGCTGTGTCACGTGCCGTGGTGCAACAGTTTCGCCGAGGAGCGTTAGCGCGCCATGTATAGGTTCAAATAACAGCAGGAATGCACAGAGCTGTGCCGCAATGATTAAGTTAAGGCTGCTGCGAAAGCGCTTGGGTTGTTCGATGTGGGAATACCAAACTTGTGTGCATTTGATACCTGCGCTGCCGCCTAGTCCGGCGATCCACAGCAGATAGACATCCCCCACTCGTCGCTGTCCCAGACGCGCACGGCGCACGTCGATCCAATAAGCAAGACTGGCCAAGAAATTTAGAAGTATCAAAAAAACATAGTGACCTGTGATCACGATGTTTAGGCCGCCGCCCGGGGCGACTACAGGTGAAGGAACGCGGTACATAACAACAACTCTCTCAACAAACCCGCCGTTGGCCATGCAAAACCTATGCCTGCCACAGCTTGAGGGCATATTGCGCCCTCTTGTTTGACGAGACGTAAAAATTGAAACGGGCCAATGCGGAATTTGCATCAGCCCGTTCTTTTTCTCCAATTTACGTGGGTTTATTCGGCAGCCTTTACACCATCCGGCTTTTTGTCAGCATTTGACGTTTCCAAAGCCTCTCTTGGTGGCTCGACCTCCGGTGCCAGATCGTCCTCTACCACGTCGTCCACATGCGCTGACGCAATCTCATCCGCGCTTGGCGCGACGGGCTCGGCGACAGGCGGCGTGTCCCACAAAAGCACAGGGGCTTTGACCTTGCGTGCGTCGCGCCGCAGCGCCCAGTCCTGACCTGCACGGCTGGTACGGCCCAGAGACAGGCGTGCCAGAACCATCATCATCCAATGGAAATAGGTGCTGGCCCAGACGCGCAGTGCCAGCATCGACGGCGTAAACACCAGCGTCAGAACCGTCGCGATGCCCAGACCAAACACCACAGCCGTCGCCAATTGTTTCCACCACAGCGCTGTTGGGCTGTCGATGGAGTAGCCACCGTTGATAAAGTCGAGGCTGAGCCCGAACATCATCGGTGTCAGACCCGCCATCGTGGTGATGGTGGTCAGTAAGACAGGACGAATACGGGCCTGTGCGGTGCGCACAATCGCCTCGATCCGCGGCATATAGCGGCTGTATTCCTGATAGGTATCGATGAGAACAATGTTGTTGTTCACCACGATCCCTGCTAGCGCCACAATACCCGTGCCGGTCATGATGATCGAAAACGCCTGATCCATCACCAGCATGCCGATCAGCACGCCCGTGGTGGACAGGATCACCGCCAGCAGCACCAGAACAGAGTTATAAAAGCTGTTGAACTGCGCCAACAGGATGATGAACATCAGAAACAGCGCGCCGGTAAAGGCGGTTTGCAAAAACGCCTGACTTTCCTGCTCGTCTTCCTGATCACCGGTCCATTCAAACTCGACACCGGCAGGGAAGGGATCGCTTTCCAGCCACTGGGTCAGAGTTGCAATACGCTCGTTGGGATTTAGCACGGTTGCCGCAAAACCTGCCTCTGCCTTTTCACTCTGCAGATCAGTGTCCGAATTCCAGACTTCGGCGGCGATCATACGCTCTTCGCCGGTCTCCGGGTTTTTCAGGATCATCTGGCCTGCGGATACACCCGCCTTGACGTCGAAATAACGTTGCTGGTCAACGCGATTGATCTCGGCCAGTTTTGGCACCGGTTTACGGCTGACAAAATTGGACAGCGGCACCAGCCCCTCGGTGGTGCGCACCTTAAGTGTATCCAACGTGCTGAGAACGCGATCTTCTTCGGGCAGACGCACGCGGATTTCGATTTCCTCGTCCGAGCTGTCGACCCGCATTGTGTCGAGCAAAATACCGCGTGTCACCAGCTGCACCATGCCGCCCACTGTGGCAACATTTGCACCATACCGTCCGGCCTTGGCGACATCGACTTCGATCTCCCAATCAATGCCGGGCAGGGGGCGGGTATCTTCGAGGTTGATCAACCCTGCGGTGGCATCCATCTGATCACGTGCGATGGTGGCGGCCGCCAAAAGGTCCTCCCAGTTGTCACCTTTCACGCGCAGATGCACGGGCTTGGCTGAAGCGGGTCCGCGTGAGGCTTCGAGGATTTCGATCTTGGCGCCTGCGATTTGGTCCAACTCCGCCTGCAGCTCGTCCAGCACCCGTTTGCCGTCATAGCGCGTGTCTTTGGAGGTGCGATAGAGCGTGTAGTCGATCAGCGGGAATTTCACCCAAGGTTCGGACACATTGGGGCGGTCCTCCCATGGAATGGTTTCGAGCTGGATTTGGCCAATCATATCCTTGGGCGCTTGCGCCCCACCGGTGTTTTGATCCAACCCGCCTTCGCCCGCAAAAGAGAACGCCGTTTGCACTCCAGGATGGGCCAGCACAATTTTCTCGGCTTGGCGCATCAGACCATCTTTTTGCTCAAGCGACAGGTTGCCGCGCGCCAGAACATAGACAATGGCCTGCTCGGGCTCGGAATCCACAAAGAATTCAACGCCTTTGTTGTTTTGGCCAAAGTAGCCAAACACCGAAACAACCACAAAGCCAACGGCGCCAATGGACACCAAAGGCATGATCGGATTGCCCGCGATCAGCTTGATAAACCAGCCAAATGGCGAGAGGCGAAAGCCTGCCTTAACCTTTTTGCGCCGACGTTGAATGCGGGCTGCATCCAAGGTGATTGATGACGCGAAAGCGCCGACCAGAAACAGCAAAAACCCTGGAAGGATCGCAGCGATCCCTTGCATTGGGGATATTCCGCCAAACAGGTAGCCTGGATTGAGGATCTGCATGGCGCCGAGGAAAATCAGGTAAAGCGACGGTGGAACCAGAATAGCACGCACCACCCACGGAAAACGGGCGCGCAGAACTTCGGACGCATTATGAAATACACGACTCATGCGGCCTGTAACGCCACCCATGACCGGGAGATAGATCAGCGCCACCACCAGCGACGCGGACAAAACAAAGATCAATGTAACCGGCAACATGCCCATGAATTCACCCGGAACACCGGGCCAGAATAGCATTGGCAAAAACGCGCACAGCGTGGTCGCGGTCGAGCTGACGATGGGCCAGAACATGCGTTTGGCGGCTTCGACATAAGCATGCATCGGACCAACGCCGTCTTTGATGCGCTTGTCGGCATATTCCACCACCACAATCGCGCCATCCACCAACATGCCCACGGCCAGAATCAGGCCGAACATCACAATGTTGGAGATGGTGATTTCCATCAAAGCCAGCAAAACGAAACACAGCAGGAACGAGGTTGGAATGGCAAAGCCCACCAACAGCGCGGCGCGGCTGCCAAGGGCGGCTAGCACCACAATCATCACCAGCGCAATCGCGGTCAGAACCGAGCCTTCCAGCTGGCTGACCATCGAGCCGACCACGCGGGATTGATCGTTGGAGGTGCCGATCTCAACGGCAGCGCGCAATTCCGGCGGCCAGTCTGCCTTGGCCTCATCAACCGCCACGCGCACCTCGGCGGCGGTGTCGATCAGGTTAAAGCCCTTGCGTTTGACCACCTGCAGCGCAACCGTACTCTCGCCATTAAAACGGGCGGTGCCGGTGCGGTCCTCGAACGTCAGATTGATCTGCGCCAGATCGCCCAAGGTGACGATGCGGTCGCCATTGGTTTTCACCGGCAGGTCATAAATGTCGCGCGGCTCACTAAAGGACGAGGGGATCTTGACCGCAAATGTGCCTTGCGAGCTGTCGATTTCACCGGCTGCAATCAGCTGGTTGTTTTGCACAACCACATCAATCAGCTCTTGGGCGGTGACGTTATAGCTCTCCAGCCGCAGCGGATCGATCACCACTTCCAGCATCTCGTCGCGCTGACCGGCAATCCCGGCCTCAAGCACCGCATCCATGCCTTCAAGCCTGTCCTGCAAGTCTTTGGCAATGCGGAACATTGTGCGCTCGGGCACCTGACCTGTCAGGTTGACGATGACAATCGGAAACTCCGAGAAATTGATCTCGTTGATCGAGTATTTTTCAAACCCGTCAGGGAAATTGCCCTCGGCGGTGTTCATTGACTCGCGCACATCAGCCATGATGCGCGACTTGTCCCAGCCAAATTCGAACTCTAGGAAGATACCTGCGTAGCCTTCCGAGGCTGTGGCGGACATGGTTTTAAGCCCGTCCAGATCGGACAGCTCGGTTTCCATCGGCTTGATCAGCATGGTCTCGCTGTCAGAGGCAGAAATACCGGGGAAGGGGACCGACACAAACAGACCCGGAATTTGAATATCCGGCTCACCCTCTTTGGGCAGACCCCAATAGGCATAGCCGCCTACGGCCAGTGACAGCACGATAAACGCCAGAACCATTCTTGCGCGATCGGCGGCCCAATCGACGATACCAACCATCAGGCGGGCTCCTCATATACCGGATCGACGCGCACGCCTTTGATCACATACTCCTGACCGATGATGATAATGTTGGCTGTCTCGGGCAACCCCCCAACCCAAATACCTTCAGCAGTGTCACGCAAAAGCTCGATGGGGTGAAAACCAACGACACTGTTGTCTTCCACCGTACGGACTCCCAGGACGCCGCTGTCATCCAGAGTCAGCGCAGATTGCGGGATCAGATGTGCCTTGGCGCCATCCGAGGAAATCACGATCTCGGCGGTCTGACCGTCGCGGATACGCAGATCGTGGTTTGGTACGGCAATTTCAACGCGGAAGGTGCGCGTGAGCGGATCAGCCGAGCGCGACAGGAATGTAACCTGGCCGGTCACTTCTTCGCCGGTTGTCAGCCGTGCCCCCGCCAACGCACCAGGGGTAACGCGGTTGACTTCGGTTTCCGGAACAAACCCGACGAGCTTGATGGGATCCAGACGAATAACAGTGGCACACAACGAACCTTGCTGCATCAGGCTCCCAAGCTCGGCAACGTCGCTCTCAAGCAAGCCATCAAAGGGGGCTTTGATCGACAGGCGTTCGATTTCGCGCTCTGCAGCGGCGACCAATGCTTCGGCAGATTCGATGCCTGCCTGTGCCGACTCAAGTCCGGAGCGTGCCGCCTGAACCGAAGCTTCTGCAGCTTTGACCGAGGCCGCCGTCGAGGCCACGCGGGTTGAGGAGGCATACCCGCCTTCAGAGAGTTTTTGTGCTGCATTATCGTTGATCAAAGCTTCTTCCAGCCGCGCCTGTGCTTCTAGTAGTGCAGCCTCAGAGGAAGGTGTGCGCGCCTTGGCTTCCGCCAAACGGGCCATGGCCTCAGCCAGAAGGGCATCGCGTGTCCCTGTATCAAGGCGACACAGTTCTTGGCCGGATGTCACATGTGATCCGCGCCGGATTGGTTCGGAAATTACCAAACCGCTGGTTTCGGCCCGCACTTCGACATCGCGGTCTGCTTCGGTTTCACCACGTAGCACAACCGCACTATCCACATGCTGAGCTTCGGAATGAATAGCGACAACCCGTACAAGGCCTTCGGCTGCAATCTGCTCAACCGGCGCACTTTGCGCAGGTGCCTCTGGGCTTGGGGCTTCATCTGTGATTTCTGTTGCCTGTGGACCAGCGGCAAACGCCAAAAGGCGCTCTCGCTCGACAACGATGAGAAACAACAACGTGGTCACAATGACCGCGGTTAAGGCCGGTACAAGGCGCATATAGGACGTCCTCCCAGTTGGACGATATGTTTGTTTTGTCAAAATATTGGGTCGATGAAGGCCCAAAACAACCTTATTAACAAATTTCTGAACTCATCAGTTCAGGTTATTGAGTTGTCCGCCGATCTACAAGCCTCCCTAACGTTGTGACGCCACGGTACTTGGCAGTTGGAAAACAAAGCGATAAGAGGGGGCAAATCATCAGGAGTTCAAGCGTGAGCGACACCAACAGCTTTATCGAAGAGGTGAACGAAGAAGTTCGCCGTGACCGTGTTTATGGCATGATTCGCCGCTATGGCTGGATCGCCGCAGTTTTGGTTGTTGGGGTCGTTGGGGCTGCGGCTTGGAACGAAGTGCGTAAATCGCAAATTCGGGCTGACGCCGAAATGTCCGGTGACGTCATGATCGCCGCCGTTGAGGCGACTGATAACGACGCACGTGTTGCCGCGCTCAAAGATGTTCAGACACCCTCAGCCGACGCTCAGATCATTGCTGACTTCCTGCTTGGTGCGCATCAGCAAGCCGCAGGTGACAATGTCGCTGCCGCAGAGACACTGGAAGCTATTGCCACATCCGGCGGCACCGTGCCTGAGATTTATCGCCAAATAGCCTCTTTCAAAGCCATTCTGGCTGCTGGCAGTGAAATGCCCGCCCAAGAGCGCCGCGTCTCGCTGGAAGCAATGGCCAGCCCTGGCATGCCCCTAGCGCTATTGGCCCAAGAGCAACTGGCGCTTCTGGATATCGAAGACGGTCAGACCGACGCCGCAATCGCGCGTCTGGAAGCTCTGATTGCGGATGCAAATGTCACAGCAGGCTTGCGTCAGCGCGCGACACAGTTGATGGTAGCTCTGGGCGGCGACCCGTCTGCTGTAGCAAGTGGCGGCGTCGACCAATAAAGACCAAACTGGTTGGGAGCCAGCGCAGTGAATACCAAGACTTTGATCATGGCATTGGCCGGACTGGCTGTGCTCGCAGGGTGTGCAGAAAAAACACAGGTTTTACCGGGAGCGCGTGAAGATTTGCGCCCTGTGGCAGAGCCTGTGGTGAATTCAGCCCCCGCGATTTCCTTACCAGCGCAAACGCGCAATGCAAATTGGACTCACCGTATCGGCTCGCCTACACACCGCACCGCGAATGCGGCGCTCTCGGCAGCTCCTGTACGTCTTTGGAGCGCCTCCATCGGCAAAGGTGAGGGACGCAAGGCCCGCATTACGGCAGATCCGGTCGTGGCCGATGGTCGCATCTTCACAGTGGATGCCGAAGCCACTGTGACCGCAACCTCGCTGAATGGTGAGACCTTGTGGACACGTGACATGACAGCGCCGCGCGATAAACCCGATCAGGCCGCCTCGCGTGGTTTGGCATATGACAACGGCCGTCTGTTTGTGACATCCGGCTTTGGCCGTCTACATGCCATCGATCCAACTTCGGGGCAGGATTTTTGGGTGCAAAAATTAGATGCTGTCGGCAGCGGTTCTCCCGCAGTTTACGGCGATTTGGTCTATGTTGTGTCTGGAGACGCAACCGCTTGGGCCATTGAGGCCGCTACTGGCAAAGTGGCTTGGCAACTTGTCTCGGTACCAGATGTACAACGTGTTCAAAGCCCGTCGGCTCCGGCCATCAACGACCGTTTGGCCGTATTTGCTTATGGCTCGGGTGATCTTCAGGCCGTATTTCGCAGAGGCGGCGTACGTCGTTGGAACGCTGGGGTGTCAGACACCCGTCCGGGACGCGCCATTAACACGGTGGGCGACATCTCGGCGGATCCTGTGATCTCGGGCAACACTGTTTATGTGGCAAACCACTCTGGCCGTATGGCCGCGCTTGAGCTGGACACCGGTTCGCGCCGCTGGACCGCCGAAGAAGGCGCGCTGAGCCCTGTGTTTCCTGCAGGAAATTCGATCTTCCTGGTGTCGGATCGCAACGAATTGATCCGCATGAACGCCAGCGACGGCACCAAAATCTGGGGCCAGGAGCTGCCGTATTTTGTCAAAGACAAACCCAAGAAACAGGCGGAGGTGCATGCCCACTACGGTCCGATTTTGGCGGGCAGTCAGCTAATTGTGCCCTCATCAGATGACACTTTGCGGATTTATAACCCACAGTCCGGCGCCTTGGTGCATTCCACCGAATTGCCCGATGGTGCGGCCACCAATCCGGTGGTTGCGGGAGGTGTTTTGTACATCGTTAGCCGCAAGGGCGAATTGCACGCTTTCCGTTGACGCACAAATGGTATATCGGAGCGTCTTCAGACGTTCCGGAGACCTGTCATGAGTTTCACGCTCGCCATCGTGGGGCGCCCCAATGTGGGCAAATCCACCCTCTTTAACCGCCTTGTCGGTAAAAAACTGGCCTTGGTCGATGACCAGCCCGGTGTCACGCGCGATTTGCGTGAAGGTGAAGCACGTCTTGCGGACCTGCGATTCACTGCCATTGACACGGCCGGCCTTGAAGATGCCACCGACGATAGTCTTGAAGGGCGCATGCGTCGCTTGACCGAACGGGCGGTGGACATGGCGGATATCTGCTTGTTCATGATTGATGCGCGTACGGGTGTCACACCGACCGATATGATCTTTGCCGAGATCCTGCGCAAACGCTCTGCCCATGTCATTTTGGCCGCCAACAAAGGCGAAGGCGCTGCCGCAGACGCCGGCGTGATCGAAGCGTGGTCATTGGGATTGGGCGAGCCCATTCGCCTGTCTGCTGAGCACGGTGAAGGTCTCAACGATCTCTACACCCATCTGATGCCCATCGCTGATCAATTCACCAAACGCGCCGAAGAGGCAGGGGATGCGATCGAGATTGATGTGGATCTGGATGAAGACCACGAAGGCGAAGAGGGCGAAGAGCTGCCGCCATCCCAGCGGATCACCGCAAAACGCCCGTTGCAAATTGCCGTCGTTGGCCGCCCGAATGCGGGTAAATCCACTCTGATCAACAAGATCATCGGCGAAGACCGCCTGTTGACCGGACCTGAAGCTGGGATCACCCGCGATGCGATTTCTCTGCGCACCGAATGGTCCGGCATACCGATGCGGATTTTTGACACGGCTGGTATGCGCAAAAAAGCCAAGGTGCAGAACAAGCTGGAAAAGCTGTCTGTCTCTGACGGTCTGCGCGCCGTGAAATTTGCCGAAGTTGTTGTGGTCTTGCTGGATGCCGCCATCCCGTTTGAGCAACAGGATTTGCGCATCGCCGATCTGGCCGAGCGCGAGGGCCGCGCCGTGGTGGTTGCGGTTAACAAATGGGACATTGAGGATGAAAAGCAAGACAAGCTACGTGACCTCAAAGAATCTTTTGAACGCCTTCTGCCACAATTGCGCGGTGCGCCCCTGATTACGGTTTCGGCCAAAACGGGGCGTGGGCTTGAGCGCCTGAATGATGCCATCCTGCGTGCATATGATGTGTGGAACCGTCGTATCACCACGGCCCAGCTGAACCGCTGGCTGACGGGCATGCTTGAGCAGCATCCGCCGCCCGCACCACAGGGCAAGCGTATCAAGTTGCGGTATATGACACAGGCGAAAACCCGTCCGCCGGGGTTTGTGGTCATGTGCAGCCATCCAGATAAATTGGCGGCGAGCTATTCGCGCTATCTGGTCAACGGGCTGCGCATCGACTTTGACATGCCCGGCACACCAATCCGGTTGCACATGCGCGGCCAGAACGACAAAAACCCTTATAAAAGCCGCAAAAAACCGGGCACGAGCCGTCTGCGCAAACACCTTAAAGGGCCCTCTGCCGATTAGGTTCAGACAGGATGATCTAACGTCCTGTTTGGCAAGTCAGATTTTCACGTTATAGTCTCTGCCGTGTGATCCGTTCACGCGGCTGTCACGTATTTATTACACTGTGCATCCAGCGAGATGTGCGCCATAATTATTTTGAAGACTGGGAGAGTGCTGCGATGGAAATTCGCGAGCGTTTACAGGAATTTACCAAGAAGGACGACCGGATAGGGGCGCTCAGCTTCTTTGGATCTTTTGTAGTTTATTTTTTGACTTTGTATCTGGCGATCGCCAATTCAGGAAATTGGGGTGTGATGATCCCGATGATGATCCTCAACGGCTTTGCCGCTGTGCGGCTTTATGTTTTGCAGCATGACGCGGGCCATGCTTCGATGTTTATCGAGCGTAAACACAACGACTGGGCTGGTGAAGCCTTGTCGGTTGTGACCTTCGCGCCTTATGCCGCCATGCGCCACAACCACAATATGCACCATTCCCATCTCAGCAATCTGGACCATCGCGACACCGGTGAGATTCACACCATGACCCTGCGCGAATGGAACGAGGCGGGGTTTTGGGCGCGTCTGCAATACCGGCTTTATCGCAATCCGTTTGTTCTGATCCCTGCAGGCAGCTTGTTTACCTATTTCATCCGCTATCGCTGGCCCAAGAATGCGCATACTATGGTTGGCTCGGTGCTGCGTCACAATCTTATGATTGCGATCTATATGGCGGTTTTGGTCTGGCTTGGCGGCTGGAATGGCCTATTGATTTGGTTTCTCAGTTCTTTCTTTGGCGGCATGGTTGGCGTGTTCATGGTCTATCTGCAGCACAATTTTGAAGACACCTATTGGGATCGGCGTCCTGACCTTGACCCACGTCTGGCCGCCCTCCAGGGCTCATCTGCGCTGGATTTGGGGCATTGGATGGACATTGGCTCGGCCAATATTGCATATCACGACATTCACCACTTTAACGCGCGTATCCCGCATTATAGGCTGCGCAAGTGCCACCAGATGATCCGCGATGAATATGATCTTCCGGTGATCAAATGGCCTGAAGCGATCCGGTCGTTCTCGCTCAAGCTTTGGGATGAAGACCAAGAGCGCTTGGTGCCTTTCCCATCCTCACGCGATCAGTCCGGATCGGTTGAGGCGCGCGCATGAGGCAGTAATCATTTGGAACTGGGTTTCCTGAACCGGACGGGCTTTTATTCGACCGATCGTTTTTTGGTCTTTTTCGAACACTCAATGCGTTTCGATAATTGGCGCTGATTATTTTCAGTTCAATGATGTCAGTATTCTTTGGATGTCCGGAATGCGGGCCGCCGCGCTGGTGATCCGGAGCGGGCGCTGGCCCGGCGGCTTACTTGAGTGCTTGCCGAAGTTGCTGGCTTTTCCAAAATGAGATGAAAGTGAAACCAGCGGACTTGTGTGGGGGCGTTGGCTGTGCTGCTTTGGCTTAAGTGAGGCACGAAGGGGGATATCGTGGAATTTTTGGACTGGGACGCAGGACAGTTGACTGAGGCGCTGCGTGAGGGGCGGTTGCAGGCAACAGAGGTTATGGCGGCGACACTGGCGCGCATTGCAGCGAAGAACGGTGCGGTGAATGCGATTGTCGGGATGCAGAGTGCGGATGTGTTGATGGCAGAGGCGCGGGCGGCGGATGCTGTTGCGGTCTCTGAGCGCGGCAAGCTGCATGGGCTGCCGATGGCGGTGAAAGACTTGTCGGATGTGCGCGGGTTGACCAATAGCGAGGGCTCGCCGCTTTATGCCAGCCGTGTGTCAGAGGCTGACAGCCGGTTTGTCGGACTGCTGCGGGACGCAGGTGCGATTTTCATTGGCAAGACCAACGTGCCCGAGTTCGGGCTGGGCAGTCACACCTATAATCCGGTCTATGGTGCGACGCTGAACCCGTTTGATCCAAGTCGCACGGCTGGCGGGAGCTCGGGTGGGGCGGCGGTGGCTGTGGCGACAGGGATGGTGGCGTTGGCGGATGGCAGCGACATGATGGGCAGCCTGCGCAATCCGGCGGCGTGGAATAACGTCTATGGGTTTCGTCCCAGCTGGGGCGTGGTGCCGCGCACGCCGGACGGGGATAGTTTCTGGTATCAACTGTCCTCGGTTGGACCCTTGGCGCGCAGCCCGAGGGATTTGGCGTTGTTGCTGGAAGTGATAGCGGTGCCGGATGCGCGGGTGCCGTTTAATATGCCCACGCAGTCGTGGGAGTTGCCTGACAGCTGTTCGATGCAGGGCGCGCGGATTGGCTGGCTGGGCGATTGGGGCGGGGCGCTGCCGATGGAAGACGGTATTCTGGCGCAATGTCAGAGCGGGCTGGAAGTAATGCGCGCGCTTGGGGCCGAGGTCGTGGATGTGGCGCCGCCGTTTGATGCGGAAGAAATGTATCAGGCGTGGAGTGACTTGCGCAGCTTTGGTTTGGCGGGGGAAATGGCGGAAACCTATGCGGATACAGAAAAGCGCGCGAGGCTAAAAGAGGAGGTTGTCTGGGAGATCGAGCGCGGGCTGGCGATGTCAGCGGCACAGCTACATGCCGCGAGCCAAACCCGCGCGGCGTGGTTTGCGCGTGCTGCCGAGTTGTTTGCTGACTTTGACGCTTTGGTGTTGCCAGTGACGCAGTGCTGGCCGTTTCCTGTCGATTGGGACTGGCCCAAAGAGATCGACGGTCAGGTGATGGATAATTATCAGCGCTGGATGCAGGTTATGGTGCCTGTCAGCCTGATTGGTGTGCCTGCGATCAGCTTGCCGGTCGGGTTTGGCGGTGCGGGCCTGCCGATGGGCATGCAGATGTTTGGTCCCAAGTGCAGCGACCTGCGGGTGCTGGAAATGGCACAGGCCTATCATGAGGCCACGCGCTGGCCACAGAAATCGCCACCATCCGGTCTTGAAGCTTGATTAGTTAAATTTTTCCATGTCTTCTGTTGGTTAGGGAGAGCCAGCAGAGGGAGGAATGCATGTCGGAGTTACCGGAGCAGGGGGTGCCTGAGCTGGGTGCGGTAGATATGTCTATGCTGTGGGCCGCGTTGCGAAACGGGTGGCGGGATTTTCTAAGACAACCGTTTTATGGCATCGTATTTGGCGGGTTTTATGTGCTGGCTGGTTGGTCAATGGCGTGGATCACGGTGTCCACAGGGCAAAGCTATTGGCTGGTGTTTGCAGCAATCGGGTTTCCACTGATCGGGCCGTTTGCGGCGGTGGGGCTGTATGAGGTTTCGCGTCGCCTTGAGCGCGGAGAGACGCTGAGATCACGCGAGATCTTTGGCGTCATCGGACGGCAGAGCAAGCGCCAGCTGCCCTCGTTGTGTGCGGTGATCAATATTGTCTTTCTGGCGTGGTTCTTTGTCGGCCACATGATCTTTGCGCTGTTTCTAGGCCTGTCGGTGATGACCAATGTCAGCAGCTCTTATGAGGTCTATTTAAGTAGCAACGGATTGACGATGTTGGCCGTTGGCACCGTGATCGGGGCGGCCTTTGCGATGCTGCTGTATATGATTACGGTGATTTCTCTGCCGCTGCTGCTGGATCGCGAAGTGGATTTTGTCACCGCTATGATCACCAGCTTTCAAACCGTGCAGAATAACTTTGCAGTGATGCTGGTCTGGGCCGCGATCATTGCCGTGCTGACATTTGTGGCGATGGTGCCCGCGTTTTTGGGTTTGCTGATTGTGCTGCCGCTGTTGGGCCATGCGACGTGGCATCTGTATTCGCTGATGCAGCACGCCGCCGAGTGATTGCGTCAGTGTTCGCGCCCCATCGCGTGCAGTCGGGCGCGCAACTCAACGCTATCGGGATGGCCGCTCTCGAGCGCAAAAACATAAGCATGGGTGAGGTAGAACGCAGCGGCTTCGCTGGTGTCGGCTGCCGCGGCTGCCGCGCTATACAAACGCACCAAGGCTGCGCGATCCCCGTCTGAATGGGCGCGCAGCAGGCGTTGGTTCAGTGAGGTCATTCAGCGGCGTCCTGTGTTGTCTGAGCCGCCTGATAGTGTTGAAGGCGCATGGCTACCCAGTCGTGGAAGCAATGTGTGGGACCATCCATGGCGGGGGAGAACCGTCCACCGTCGAAGTCCGGCGCGTGTCGGCCGCGCTGCATGCCTTCTACAACAAAGATATCTTCTTCAAAGACTTCTTTCCACAATGCGGCGTTGCGCTGGCGCAGAGTGTCGTCTGTTTCCACCTCCGCATAGTACAGGTGGACATGTTCCACTGTGTTTTCAGTGTCGACAGGTTCAAGCACGATGGCAAAGGCGTGGTCGCGCTGCGCGCCAAGCAGGACATTTGGATAAATAGCGATGTATTCCGCGCCTTCGTCCCATTGTGAGGAAAGGCCTGCGAAGTCGGGGAACGTTTCGCCGTTGTCGCCCTGGATTTGACGATAGACCAAAGTGCCTTGGCCCGAGTATTGGCGGGGTTCGGCGATATTATAGTGGTCCTCAAGGCGCGAATAGCTGTTGAGACCGGGATGAACCCAAGGCAAATGGTAGCTTTCGCAGTAATTCTCGACCGCCAGTTTCCAGTTGGTTTTGACCGCCAGATCAAAGCGGCTGTCCGCACCGCCGTGATAGAGTGGTTGGTCGTGCTCGCGCCAGCGGTAGATCAGATCGGCGTGTACCTCTTCAAAGGGGGCAGCGTCACCTGAGATGTTCACAAAGACGACGTCGCGCCAGATGTGGGAACGCACTTCGATCAGGCCTAGTTCGGAGCGTTTGATGTCTTGGTGGGTGTTTTGGCCGGGGCCGCCTACATGGGGCGTGGTCACAAGGCGACCGTCGGTGGCATAACACCATGAATGATAGGGGCAGCGGATGGCACCTTCGATTTTGCGGGGTTCTTCTACTAGGATCATGCCGCGATGCCGGCAGGTGTTGTTGAAGACACGCACCGCGCCAGCTTTGTCGCGGATCAGCAACAGCGGCATTCCCAGAAAGGAGATTGGCACGGCATCACCGGCTTCGGGCACGTCTGCCGCCACAGCGAGACCCGCCCAGCCCGCAAGCAACACAGCGCGGGTTTCTTCGGCAAACACAGCTGGATCAATGTAATGCCCATTGGGCAGACCCTGCGCTGTTTGCACAGGTTGGCGTACAGAGGTCAGATCTGACGGAGCGGTGGACATCAGCGATTCTCCCTTGGATATGCATCAAGGGTAGCGAAGTTGCCCGTTTCAGATGGTCAATCTGCGACCTCACATGACGGAGATCGACGCATTTGGCCTAGCTGAAGGGGCGGTCCAGCTGCAAAAGCTTGCGGTGATAGGGCTGAAGATCGTCCGGAGCGCAGAAGCCGACAGTGCGCGCGGCTTGCAGCACGGAGCGAGTGTCGGTGCCGAGATGTTCATAAACCAGACGTGCCGCGCGCCGGCCTGTGACGGTCTCGCGCACGGTGCGGGTGGCGTAGCCGATCCAGAAATGGTTCTGAAACGAGGCGACGCGGCTGAGGTAGTTAAAAGAGGTGGCCATCGTGCGCGCGTGGCTGACCAGTGCGGCAACGCCATCTTCTTGGGGCAGGACCACACCTCGAAACTCGCGGGTTACGCTGTCGGTCGGTAGACCCTGTTGGCGCATGGCTTCTTTGGCCTCATAACCGCGGATGAAAGCGTGATCGTCTTTTCGGAAAACATAGACCAGACCTGTAATGATCTTGTCTTCTTCAATGAAACTCCGTCGAGAGAAGCGATAAAATCCGTCGGGGAACACATCCTGAGGGATATCGGTCATGCCGGTGCCAACATATTCGGCAATCAGCGGATGGTTTAGCACGCCGCGTTCAACCTGAAGGTCCTCTAGCGGTTCCAGCAAAATGCGCGCGTCGGTTTGGAAAAAAGTGCAAATCCGATGCAGAACATCAGGGCGTGGAAAGCTCTCACCCGACAAATACCGATTGAATTGCGTGCGGTTGATCATCAGGTCGCGGCACAGTTTTGATATCGACGGATAGGCGCGCGCTAGAAGCCGGAGATTTTGACCAAACATCTGGCGCAATTCCGACGGCGATTTCGGGCTTTCATTAGAAAAAGCGTTTTCGATCAATTCGCCCTCCAGCTGATTTTGTAACAAATTATTCACTCTTAATACGACCCACATGGTCCAAGGGCGGCAGGCCTGACGTTGTAAGGCATCATGGTGACGCAGTTTGGCATCAGATCGTTTCCGTGTCGACACAATTTCGAAGAGTTCGACGCCTAATTTTCCATGTTCTGATGCGGCTTCTTTTGTGAAACTCAAATTTGAGGCAAAAAGGAGTGACAACTCAGATGCTTGGCGTAGTTCTTTGGAGCAATACAAATGACAACAAAGCGGTGATCTGGTGCGAAGATCACGGTGATTTGGCCTATTTTAATGGAACGCCAGAGGATCATGACGCTCTTTTGGGATTCGATGCGGGTGATTTGGTACAATTTGACCTGCGCGAGGAGCAGCGTCAAAGGTATGCGCGCAATCCCCGACGTGTCGGGCAGGGCGCCTATAGTGGTATTCAGGAAAGCCTGTCGGATACTCAACCTATTGAGGAGGCTGTTTCCTGTTCGAACACAAATACGTCGTATTTATCCGCGCAGGTAATTCCATTCCGAAATAGCAGTGGAAAAACACGTGATAAACATTATGCGCCGGCCTAGAGGCTACTCACGGGGCATCGTCGCAAATAAAGAAAACAGGGCCGGCGGGCCCTGTTTTCTTGTCTTTTGATTGCAATAGAGAGCTATTGAGCGCCGCGCGAGAGAGCGGCAACGCCAGTGCGGGCAACCTCGAGCAGTCCCAAGGGGCGCATCAGGTCGGCAAAAGCATCAATTTTCTCAGGTGCGCCGGTGATTTCAAATACAAAGCTCTCCAAAGTGCTGTCGACAACATTGGCGCGGAAAATATCGGCAAGGCGCAGCGCCTCGACGCGCTTCTCGCCTGCACCGTTGACCTTGAAGAGCGCCAATTCACGCTCAACTGACGCGCCTTCTACGGTGAGATCGTTGACACCATGGACGGGAACGATACGACCCAGTTGCGCTTTGATCTGTTCGATCACCTGTGGTGTGCCGGTGGTGACAATCGTGATGCGTGACATGTGACCGGTGTGATCGACCTCGGCCACGGTCAAGCTGTCGATGTTATAGCCGCGACCGGCAAACAGGCCTATGACGCGGGCCAGAACGCCGGGTTCGTTGTCGACCAGAACAGCCAGAGTATGGCGTTCCTGCACGTCCGAAAAGTTGGGACGTAGGTTGTAAGCAGAGTGGCTTGTAGAGCCTTTTTTTATTTTTAGAGCAGACATTTGATTTCTCCTTACACCATCACCGCGCCGCCAGCCTGAATGACGCCTTGAGTATTGGCTTCACCCAGCAACATTTCATTGTGCGGCTTGCCTGACGGGATCATCGGGAAGCAGTTCTCGTGTTTCTCCACCAGACAGTCAAAGATCACCGGACCATCGTAGTTGATCATTTCCATGATCGCATCGTCCAGATCATCAGGGTCCGAGCAGAGGATACCCTTGGCGCCAAAGGCTTCGGCGAGTTTCACAAAATCGGGCAGGGCTTCGGACCACGAGTGGCTGTAGCGCTCGCCGTGCAGCAGTTCCTGCCACTGACGCACCATGCCGAGGCGTTCATTGTTGAGAATGAACTGTTTCACCGGCAGGCGGAACTGAACGGCGGTGCCCATTTCCTGCATGTTCATCAGCCAAGAAGCTTCGCCTGCGACGTTGATGACCAAGCTGTCCTGATGTGCCATTTGCACACCGATCGAGGCGGGGAAGCCGTAGCCCATCGTGCCCAGACCACCCGAGGTCATCCAGCGGTTTGGATCTTCAAAGCCCAGATATTGCGCTGCCCACATCTGATGCTGGCCCACTTCGGTGGTGATGTAGCGATCCATATCTTTGGTCAGAGCCTCAAGGCGTTGCAGCGCATATTGCGGCTTGATGACTTTGCCTTCCTGTTTGAAGTCGAGACAGTTGATCTTGCGCCACTCGCTTATCTGGCCCTGCCAGTTGGCAATGGCTTCGCGGTTCACGCGACGGCCTTGGGCCTTCCAGACTTTCAAGAGATCGGACAGAACGCTGGCCACATCACCCACGATCGGAATGTCGGCTTTGATGACCTTGTTGATCGAGGATGGATCAATGTCGATGTGCGCCTTGATCGAGTTAGGCGAGAAAGCGGAGATTAATCCGGTAATGCGGTCATCAAAACGTGCGCCGATGTTGATCATCAGGTCACAGTCGTGCATCGCCATGTTGGCTTCGTAAAGCCCATGCATGCCCAGCATACCCAACCAGTTTTCGCCCGATGCGGGATATGCGCCCAGACCCATCAGGGTTGAGGTGATCGGAATGCCCGTGGCTTCGACCAATTCGCGTAGCAGTGCGCTGGCCTTGGGGCCAGAGTTGATCACGCCGCCGCCGGTGTAAAAGACCGGACGCTCCGCTGCCGCAATGGCCTCGACCAACTCGTTGATCTCGTTGATGTCGCCCTTGGTTTGTGGCTGATAGATCGAAGTGTCGCTCTTTTCTATCTCGGTATAAGCTGCCGAGGCGAATTGAACGTCCTTGGGAATGTCCACCAGAACCGGGCCAGGGCGGCCCGTGCGCGCGACATGAAACGCGGTGTGGATGGTTTCGGCCAAGGTTGCGGTGTCTTTGGCCAGCCAGTTGTGTTTGGTGCAAGGGCGCGTGATGCCAACGGTGTCGGCTTCCTGGAACGCATCCGAGCCAATCATAAAGGTTGGCACCTGACCGGATAGAACCACAATCGGGATCGAATCCAGCAAGGCGTCGGTCAGGCCGGTCACAGCGTTTGTGGCACCGGGGCCTGAAGTTACAAGGGCGACGCCAACTTTTCCAGTTGAGCGCGCGTAGCCTTCGGCGGCATGCACAGCACCCTGTTCGTGACGTACCAAGATGTGGCGAATGTCGTTTTGCTGAAATATCTCATCGTAAATCGGTAGGACGGCGCCACCAGGGTATCCGAATACCGTGTCCACACCCTGATCCTTCAGGGCCTGTACCACCATCCTTGCTCCGGTCATCTGACGTGTCATCTGTCTCTCCGTTTACCGTCGTCTTCAATATCAATGCACATAAAAAAGCCCCCGATCATCTGACGGGGGCGCATGGGGTACCGTGAGGGTGTCCGTTACCGGCCCATGCGCCATGTTCCCACAATTACGACTAGCGATGTCATCGCGTGGCTCCTTCAGTGTCCGAAGCGGACCTTATTTGCGCCGCGCCGCGGCGTCAACAGTAATAGATGCGAATTTCTGTCGTTAGGCGGAATAATTCTTTCCGAATGTTGCGCGATCCGGTTTGATTGGGACATATCGCAAAAAGGAGGGCGTGAATGCGGCTAAAACAAATCACTCCATTTGTTCCGCGCAACTAAATAGGGCGGCAGGTGGCGCATTGTCGGAATGTTCTGGGCTTTGGCGTTGGCTTTCAAGCAGAAAACTATGAGGTTTTTAGACGTGACAACGCAGCGGGTCGGTTGGTCGATGGATGTGTCATCGGATTTTGACAAGGCCCGATTATGAGCTGTCGTTTTACAAAGATGCCGAGGCCGTGGATGCCAAGAAGCGCAGCTTTGACCCTTCTTTGGAAATGTCGCCAAAAGGGCGGGTACACACGCCTTTTTCATCGAGAATATGGACAGCAGAAGATCCACGTTCGAGATTGGGGTTACAAGTTAAAGTTTCAACATGGTAGACAGTTAATTAAGTTAACTATCAGTAATTATGTATTTTATTGACTGGTTTTAGAATAATTCCAAAGTTTGACGTAAATCAAAGTGTAGGCCCCGAAAGCGAGTCAAAAATGGCGCGTGACGTATTCTGACAACGGAGCCTCCCAAGATGAAATTCTCTCTTTTTGCCTCAACTGCCGCTGTGTGTTTGATCGGTGCGCAGGTTCATGCCGCCGATATGCGCGAGGATGCGCTAGGCTATTTTGCACCTCTTCCTTCGACGGTGCCGGCTGTGAAAGACAATCCGATTACAGAGGAGAAAATTGATCTGGGAAAGGCGCTGTTCTTTGATCCACGCATGTCGGCCTCGCATTTGTTTTCCTGTAATTCCTGCCACAACCTGGCAACGGGAGGCGATGACGGGCTGGAAGTGTCGATTGGGCATGGTTGGCAAAAAGGGCCTCGCAACTCGCCCACAGTGTTGAATTCGGTGTTTAACGAAGCGCAGTTCTGGGATGGACGCGCGGCCGATTTGGCGGAACAGGCAAAAGGTCCGGTGCAGGCGGGTGTAGAAATGGCGAACACGCCTGCGAATGTTGTCGCCACGCTAAATTCGATGCCTCTGTACGTTGAGTGGTTTGAAGGTGCTTTCCCTGAAGAAGTGGATCCCGTGAGCTTTGACAACTTTGCCAAGGCGATTGAGGCGTTTGAAGCCACATTGATCACTCCGGCGCCGTTTGATGCTTATCTGAACGGCAATGATGACGCGCTGTCCGCCTTTGAGAAAGAAGGTCTTGAGCTGTTTATGGATAAGGGCTGTGCGGCCTGCCATAACGGGATCAACGTCGGTGGGCAGGGGTATTATCCCTTTGGTCTGATCGAAAAGCCTGGTGCGGATATTTTGCCGGAAGATGACAAGGGCCGCTTTGCTGTGACCGAAACCGTGGATGATACCTATGTGTTCCGCGCCTCGCCATTGCGTAACGTGGCGATCACCGCGCCGTATTTCCACTCGGGTAAGGTGTGGGATCTGGAGGTTGCCATTCAGATTATGGCTGAATCCCAGCTTGGTGAGTCTTTGGCGGAAGATGAAGTTGATAAGATCGCGGCATTCTTGGGATCGCTTACCGGACAAATGCCAGCGATTTCCTACCCCGTGTTGCCGGCGTCCAATTCCGACACTCCGAAGCCATCTGACGAGATTTTTCCCAGTCACTGATAGCGACGCCTCTGAGGCGATCTCCTCTAAAAAGGCGCGCCTAGATAAATAGAGTGGATAAGCCGGAGCGGAAACGTTCCGGCTTATTGTGTTCATGCGGATGTGACTTGGCGACGCTTTGAGCATCGGTGCGCGATGGCCCGTCCCTTTACAGACCGACGCCAGTGCCCTGTAATACACCGTTTTCCATGGCGTTGCGGTCAGCCCAGCGCCACGCATGCCAGTGCATAGTGGGAGCGCGTGTGCATGCTCTGCGCTACTGTGCGAATGAGTTGTGTGTATTTTAGAGTTTTCTTGGTTTTGGAGATACCTAATGAGTTATTTAGGGATATTTCCGGCGTGGGCTGCGTTCGCTTTTTTTGCGCAGTTTGCTTATGCCGATACCGTCGCTACGAAGGAAAATGGGACTTTGATGCTTTTGCCGCCTACGGGTGGTTTCAGACACGCAAGTGGAATACAGCTTTGACTGGAAGACCAACCCGGTTGGCGACCAGTGTGATCTGTATCGTTACCAGACCAAATCAGATGGTCAGTTGAAAGTTTCGATCGATAGCGGAACGTTTCTTTTCCATGTCTTGGCAACAAAGGCTTTTGCGGAATTCACCAATACGGAAGGTAAGCAGTACTTTGCGACATTGAGCGCCGTGCCTTAAAGCCCCGCGCCGGTGCCTTGTAGTACACCATTTTCCATAGCGTAGCGGGTTAAACCCGCGGTCGAGGAAATACCCAACTTGCGTTTGATGTTCTTGCGATGGGTCTCCACGGTGCGCACAGAAATCGCTAGCTCATTGGCGACTTGTTTGTTGGATTTGCCCTGCGCAAGCTCCAATAAAACGGTTTGTTCGCGGCTTGTGAGGGATTCACGCTCAGCGCCGTCAGAAGGTTCAAGCGACCCTTTGGCACCTGTACAGAGATAGCGCTGGCCCTTCATCACGCTGTCGATGGCGATTCTGATTTCTTCGGTGGGCACATCTTTGAGCACATAGCCCATCGCGCCGTGGCTGAGCGCGGTGGAGATGTATTCAGGGCTGTCGTGCATGGACAGGATCAGGATGCGGGCTGCAGGATCACGCTCAAGCATCATTTCGGTGGCGGTGAGGCCACCGATTTCGGGCATGTTCAGATCCATCAATGTTACATCAGGTTTCAGGTCCGGCAATTTGTCGAGCGCTTCGCGGCCGTTGCTCAGCGTGGCAACAACAGTGATATCATCATAGCTCTCCAGAATGGACTGGATGCCCTCGGCCACCATCGGGTGGTCATCGATAATCGCAACCCGGATCGTCTCGGTCATGCGCTGTCTTTCCTTGTATTATTAGGGTTTTCCTGCTGCGGTGTCAGCATGTGGCTCAGCGGGACGTCAGCCACAATGACAGTCCCAGTTTTAGACGAAAAAATCCGCAATGTCCCGTCGAGTTGTTCGACACGTTCTTGCATATTACGCAATCCAAGCCCGCTGCGCGCATTTGTCTCGCGGTTTTGCGGGATGCCGATGCCGTTGTCCGCAATACGTAAGGTGGCACCTTTGCTGTGACCGCGCACGTTGAGTGTGACCTCGGTGGCATGCGCATGACGCTCGATATTGGTGAGGGCCTCCTGAGCAATACGGTACAGCGCGATTTTGGCGTCCTGATCGAGGCGGTTGTGAAACACGATGGTGTTCAGTTCGGTTTTGATGCCGGTACGCGCACCAAAGTCTTCGGCCAAAGCCTTGATCGCAGGGCCTAGGCCGAGATCATCCAGCACGCCGGGGCGTAAATCACGGCTGATGCGGCGGACTTCTTGAATGGCGCCGGAGAGGTGATCGATGCCCTTGTCTAGCGTTTCTGAGGCGCGATCATCGCCAGATGCAAGGCGGCGACGGGCGCTGTCGAGTGCGTAACGCACGCCGACCAAAAGCTGGCTGATCCCGTCGTGGAGTTCGCGCGCAACACGGCCGCGCTCCTCTTCTTGTGCGTCAAACACGCGTTGGGTCAGCGCCTTGAGTTTGGCATCAGCCAAACGGCGTTCGCGTACGGTGATGACCATGCCGGACATAAACACCAACAGCAGCGCAGCAAAGGTGATGCCCAAGATATAAAGAGACGTTCTTTGAACGCGGGCTTCTACTTCGGCACGCGAGGCAGCGACGGTTTCGATCACATCATCAATGAAAATGCCTGTGCCGACCGCCCATTGCCAGTCTTGCAGGCCAATCACATAGGTGACCATACGCGCGGTTTCACGCGTGCTGGGTTTGGTCCAGTCAAATGCGTGATAGCCACCGCCTGTTCGGGCAATCTTGATCAACTCGTCGGTCACGGGGGTGCCGTGCAAATCGGTGAGGCCGCGCCAGTTTTTGCCAATCAGATAGGTTTGACGGGGGCTGACAAGATTGTTGCCGTCATAATCAAACACAAAGAAATACCCGTCCTGCCCATAGAGCATCGAACTGAGGATCTGGGTGACGGCCAGCTTGGCCTCTTCGTCATCGGGTGCGGCGCGTCCGTAGATGTTCACAAAAGCCGTACGCGCGATAGACAGATAATTTTGCAGCTCAGCCTTTTTGGCTTCGATCAGCTGGGTTTCCAGTGCCCGGATTTCACGCTCGGCGAGTTGTCTGGATTGAGACTCTACCAAAACGGAAATTGCTGCCACAGCCAAAATTAAGGGCAGTGTGGCCAATAAAAACAGTTTTTGCCCATATGACAGGCGGGGGAGCGAAAAAAGTCGGCGCATAATTGATTCGTTAAATTGCTTTTGCACCGAATCAAAGGCTCGAAACATCAAAAAGCGCGAAATGCGTCGGTTTCTACGCAGTTTTACGGAGCAGAAAACCAAGGATTAGTGGGCTTATGGCGGCTTTCTACGCAGTAGTAGGTATTCACTGGCCTAAGGGGGGGCGTTAGGCTCGTGGGACTTAAACGATCCGCTTGCACTTTGGGAAAGCCAGAGGCGGGCTGTACAATATTCTGGGAGGAATTCTTATGGATCGTCGTTCATTTTTGAAGACATCTGCACTTGGCGGCACAGCTGCTGCAGCAACAACATTGGCCGCTCCGGCTTATGCACAGGGCAAGCGTACGCTGACCATGGTGACCTCTTGGGGTCGTGGTCTGGCTGGCGTTTTTGACGCCGCACAACGCGCCGCTGACAGCATCACAGCGATGTCTGGTGGTGACCTGACTGTTGAAATCAAAGCCGCAGGTGAGCTGGTTGGTGCGTTCGAAGTATTTGACGCTGTAACCGCTGGTCAGGCTGACATGTATCACGCCGCTGACTACTACTTTACAGGTCAGCACCCAGGATACGCCTATTTCACAGCTGTTCCGTTCGGCATGACCGCGCAGGAACTGGTGAACTGGTACTACCACGGTGAAGGTCACGCGCTGCATGATGAACTGGGTGAAATCTTTGGTCTGAAATCATTCCTGGCTGGTAACACAGGCGCCCAAGCGGGTGGTTGGTTCAGCAAAGAAATCACTGGCCCTGAAGATTTCCAAGGTCTGAAGTTCCGTATGCCAGGTCTGGGTGGTCAGGCTCTGGGTAAAATGGGTGCTTCGGTTCAGAACCTTCCAGGTTCTGAAGTGTATCAAGCCCTGGCGTCTGGTGCGATTGACGGCACCGAGTGGATCGGCCCATGGGCTGATGAAAAAGCTGGTTTCCAGGAAATCACCAAGTTCTACTACACAGCTGGCTTCCACGAGCCAGGTGCTGGTCTGTCGCTTGCGACCAACCGTGAAGTGTATGACAGCTTGTCTCCTGCACATCAGAAAATCATCGAAACTGCTGCTGCGGAAGCACACCAGTGGAACCTTGCTCAGTTCCTGAACAACAACGGTGCAGCTTTGCAGCGTCTTCAGGCCGGTGGCGTGAAAACTCTGGAATTCCCTGACACAGTTTGGGATGCGATGGGCGTTGCAGCCAACGACACACTGAATGAGTACATGGATGACGAACTGTTCGCCAAGATCCGTGCATCGGTTGAAACATCGATGAAAGCGTCTTCTGGTTGGTTGGTTAAATCCGAAGGTGCATATCGCGCCCAGCGTGACCGCGTCATCGGCTAAACCCCGATTAACGCACTAAAAAAGAGGGGCCTTCCAGAAGATCCTGGGGGGCCCTTTTTCAAAAGACGGCGTGGCGAGCCATCTGAGCTGTCAAAAATAACAAAAGGATGTGGGGACAATGCTGGACGCTTTGGTCTGGTTCTTTTCCAACATTGGCCAAGCTTTCGTGAACGTGGGATATGCGCTCTCACATCCGGGGCAGTGGCTAAGCTGGATGGGCGGTCTTGAGACCACCGAGGACAAACAGGCGCTGATGCGCTTTATCTATTACGGTGGCTCGACGGAATTTTTCTTTGTCGCGTTTACAGTGTTTTTGATTGTCACAGCGGTCGGTCTGTGGCGTAATTCATTCATGTGGGGCTGTGTACGTGTGTTGGAGGGGTTCGCCAATACAGTCGGACGATTCTTTGCATGGGCTGGCCTGTTGATGGTTATCCAGCAGATCGTGATCGTATTTATGCAGCGGATTTTCACCGTTGCAGAAATCTCGCTGATCTGGAACGTGGATTTTCTGACTAAAGATGTCAGCTGGTGGGCAGAAGAGCTGAAGCTCTATAACGCGATGATTGTTTGTTTGTGCGCGACCTATACGTTTGTGCAAGGCGGACATGTGCGTGTTGATCTGGTGTATTCCGCCATCAGTTTCCGCGCCAAGCGGGTGATCGACATGTTCGGCTCGCTGGTATTCATGATGCCAGTTGCCGTGCTGACGTGGATGTATGGCTGGTACTTTATGTGGCGCCATCTGGTGACACCCAAGGTCGCCGCATCTAACGCGCTTGAGTTGCTGATGAAAAAGGCCCGTATCCTGAAATGGAACGTGGAAACCATCGGCTTTTCGCCCAACGGCTTTAATGCCTACTTCCTGTTTAAAGTGCTGTTGGTGGCGTTTGCCGCAATGGTGTTCTTGCAGGCGATCGCATTCTTCTATCGCTCGTACCTTGAGTGGAAAGAAGGGCCCGCAAGCGAAGGCAAATACCTTGACCGCGATACGCTGGGCGAGGGTGAAGAAGCCTACGAAGGCACGCACTGATTTAAGGGGCAGAAACTATGCTATTTGGACTTGATGGGGTCGAGGTCGGCCTGATTATCGTCTTTCTCTGCCTCTTTGGGGGCATTCTCTCAGGCTTTCCGGTGGCGTTCGCCATCGGTGGCGCCGGGGTCATTTCGTTTGGTATCATTGCCGCGCTGGACAGCGCAGGCATCCTGATCCACCAAGCGATTGATACCGGATCAACAATGTACGCCGATTTGATCGCCCAAGGCATCAAAGCGGATACAATTTCGACGTTTAGGTATCCGGACCTTCCCAGAATTGCGGAGCCTGTGTTCCGCGGTGGTTGGGAAACCGCAATGGATCGCAACATCTCGTTCATTGTGAATCGGATGAATGAACGTGTTCTCGCCGGACAATCGATCGAGACACTGCTGGCGGTTGTGATGTTTGTTCTGATGGGCATCACATTGGAACGCTCCAAGATTGCAAACGATTTGCTGACAACTATGGCGCGCGTCTTTGGCCCGCTGCCCGGTGGTCTGGCTGTGTCGGTTGTGGTTGTGGGTGCGTTTCTGGCGGCATCAACCGGCATTGTAGGCGCCACCGTTGTGACCATGGGTCTGTTGTCGCTGCCAACCATGTTGAAAAACGGCTACTCGCCGCAGCTTGCAACCGGTGTAATTGCGGCGTCGGGAACGTTGGGGCAGATCATTCCGCCATCTATCGTGATCGTTTTGCTGGGCACTCTGGCGGGGGATCTCTATTCGGCCGCGCAAGAAAACCGTGCTCAAGTGGCGGGCTGTACTGATGCGTTGACCTTCCTTGGTGAACCGGCGGTGATTTCGGTTGGGACCTTGTTCCAGGCGGCCTTGTTGCCGGGTATTTTGCTGGCGATGCTCTATGGGCTTTATGCCTTTGGCTATGCGCTGCTCAACCCATCCAAAGCGCCTGCTGTGGAAATGGGAACCTCAAGCAACGAAGTGATCACCAAGCGTGAAGGTCTGACATGGTTCTTGGTTGTGCCTGTCGCATTGATCGCGGGCACAGTGATGCTGAGCTCGGTGAATGTGATCGGCAATCAGTACATTGTGGTCGACAGCTTCTCGGATGCGGGTAAAACCGCGAGCCTGCGCACAAGCGTTGGGGATGAGTGTCGCGCATCCATGATTGAGTTGCACGGTGAAGAAGCTTGGGCGGTTGCTGAAGCGGAACAGGCCGAGATTGATGCCGCTGGTGGTGTCGAGCAAGCACGTGCGCTGTCAGACGAAGAACGCGCAACGATCTTTGCCGAGCGCGTTGCCGCTGCGGCTCCGATTGGCTCGGGTGTTGCGATGGGCTTGTTGCTGCTGTCGCTGATCTTGACCACGGCGCGTGGTGTGTCTCCTTCGGCGGATACAAAGCCGTTGCTGATTGGTGGCGGAGGCGTTCTGTTGGCTTTGTTGGCTGACGTCGTTCTGATTTCACCAACCACGTCGCCGGGCTTGACACTGATCTATCTGGCGCTGCCATTGGCGATGATCTTTTATGGCTGCAAATATGCAGCTGGCCTGTTGGGGCAAAACGAGCTCTTGCGCGTTGTGTTCCCTCCATTGGTTCTGATCATTGCTGTGCTGGGTTCGATCCTTGGCGGTATTACCAACCCGACGCCCGCTGCGGCGCTAGGGGCCGGTGGTGCCATCATGCTGGCGGCTTATCGCAAGCTTCAGGATCAGGGGAAATCTGGCAATATCATCCTGTGGGCGACCTTTGCTGTGATCATCATGATCCTTGTCGGGGTCAACTTTGATCTGCGTATCCACCAAGAGGTTGTGTCGATTGAGAACATGATCGCCTTTGCGGTTGCCAAAGGGGCGTATCTGTTTGCGATCTTCGGGATCTTCTACGGCTGCTGGGTGCTGATGCGCGGCAAGGTTCTGACGCCGATTGTGCGTGAAACTGCCAAAGTCACTTCGATGGTGTTCGGCATCTTGATCGGCTCGCAGTTGCTGAACCTTGTGGTGATCAGCTTTGGCGGCGAGCATTACATCCAGGGGTTCCTGAAGTCGTTTGATAGCGAGTTGAAGGTCTTCCTGATTGTGATGCTGGTGCTGTTTGTGCTCGGCTTTGTGCTCGACTTCCTTGAGATCATCTACATCGTGATCCCAATCGTTGGGCCTGTGATTTACGGCGGTACGTTTGATCCTAAATGGGTGACGATCATGATCGCGGTGAACCTGCAGACGTCGTTCCTGACGCCGCCATTTGGATTTGCGCTGTTCTACCTGCGAGGGGTTGCCCCCAAAGAGGTCACGACCGCGCATATTTATCAGGGCATCATTCCGTTTGTGTTGATCCAAGTGCTGGGTCTGGCCTTGCTGTGGCAATTCCCATCGGTGGTCACGATCCTGCCTGCGCTCATCGGCAACTGATCACTGGATTAAGAGATGAAAACGGGGGCCTATGGGCCCCCGTTTTGCGTTGTGTCGTTGCTGTGTGAAATTTGGATGGCCGTGTTGAGCAGCCCATAGTGCGGCCGCTAGGATTTGAGCTGTAAAAGGTCCCAGGTATTGCCAAACGGATCACGCCAGACAGCGACTGTGCCATACGGCTCATAACGTGGTTCTTCGTCAAATGTGACACCAGCGGCCAGCATGGCGGAATGGTCACGGGCAAAATCATCGGTGTGTAAAAACAACCCAACACGTCCGCCAAATTGATGGCCTATCGCGGCGTGCTGCGCATCCCCTACGGCCTTGGCCAACAGGATATTGGTTTGAGCGTCCGCATCCGGGGCAATGAGCACCCAGCGTTTACCATCGCCCAGAGCGATGTCCTGGCGCAATTCAAACCCTAGCTTAGCGACATAGAATTCCAACGCTGCGTCATAGTCTGGCACAACGATGGTGAAAGCCTGCAGATGACGCGGCATGGTCTTTTTGCTCCAGCTTAAATGGGATCAGGTTTTAGGCGCGCGAAACGTTGGCAGCGAGATATTGGCCACCTGTTCCGCAATTGGATCGGTTGAAAGCGGGTGTAGTTCGGAAGAATATTTCTGATCTTCTTCTAGAACTTGCCAGCGGCCGCCTGTGTAGACTTCAAGGCCTGAGAAATTCGCCTTGTATCCCATCTTGGAACTGCCCGGCACCCAATAACCCAAGTAGATGTAGGGCACACCAGCTTCGCGTGCGATTTCTATGTGATCCAATATCAAATAGGTGCCCAGGGAATTGCGCGGCAGGTTTGGGGAAAAGAAGGAATAAACCATGCTGAGACCGTCGCTGAGCACGTCGGTCAGGCTAACGCCAATGAGTTCATGTGTGTCGCGGTCAGTGTATTCGACCACGCGCGAGCGGATAGGGGTTTCTTCGATCATCGCGGCAAATTCGAACACATCCATATCAGCCATACCGCCATCGGCATGACGTGAATCCAGATAGCGGCGGAACAGTTCGTATTGGTCCTCGGTCGCCCAAGGTGATGTTGCACGTCGCTGAAGATTTGCATTTCGACGGATCGTGCGCTTTTGGCTCTTGGAAGGGGTAAAGCGGCTGATGTCGATGCGCGCGGACATGCAGGCGTTGCAGTCAGCGCAGCTGGGTCGGTACAGCACGTTTTGAGACCGCCTAAAGCCCTGATGTGAGAGCACGTCATTTAGATCATTTGCGCCATCGCCCTGAAGAGCGGTGAAAAGCTTGCGCTCCATCCGACCTTCCAAATAGGGGCATGGTTGCGGTGCTGTAACATAAAACTGTGGCGCAACCGGAAGCGAATGGCGCATTGAAAACCTACATTTTGTTCGTCTTGAACGATAGCAACAGGATTTCGGTGCGCCAAGCCCCGAAATCCTGAATCATTTTAGTATCTCGCAGCACGGTTAAGCGCGACAGTTCCCATCACATGATCGGTCAGCCCTTGGCCGCGCGATGAGGTCAGCATCAAGACGACCGAAACGATCTGGAGGACCGGTATCGCGAGCGACACACTGTAGCCAAGCGTGTGCATGAAGGCTGCGCCGAGATCAAAACGCTCGCCGTTGGGGAGACGAAATTCAATTGACACAAGCCGCATGCCCCATGTCGCAGAGCCATTGGCGATGGTCACAACGCGATAGGCAAAACCAACCACTAAAATAAGGAAAGGAAAGAAGAAAATTCCGGTAAAGGCCGTGAATGGCAAGATCGCGACACAGAGCAGGACAATCAGGACTGTATCGATGACCCAAGCAATCAGGCGTTTGACGGGAACGTCGGCGTAAAACTCGGATTGGGTTTCGGCATCGGGCAAGGCATAGCTGCGCTGCGTCATCATCGGTGTCCTGTGTGGTGTGAAAAGAGCGGCGCGTAATGCGCCGCCCTGTGTGTAGGCTTGGTTAATTCAGGCTTCAAGCGTCTTCGGTTTGCATACGCTCATGGGCCGCTTTTGTCGCGCGTTCGTCCATAAACTGGTCGAACTCGGATTTGTCTTTTGCATCGCGCAGACGTTGCAGGAAGTCCTCAAAGCTTTTCTGCTCGTCTTCCAGTCGGCGCAGAGTGTCTTCGCGATAGCTGTCAAAGGCGGTGTTGCCTGTTGGGGTCATGACATGCATCCGGCGTTGAAAGCTGCGGCTACAGGAGGATTTCTTGAACATATTTTTGCTCCAGATCATGTAAAACAGAAGGGCCAGACCAACGGGCCAGAAAAACACGAAGCCAAGAACCATTGCGGTGATCCAGGCCCCTTTGCCTTTACTGTCAAGCCAGGCTTCGCTGCGTGCGAACCAACCCATATGCTGGGTGTCGTGGGGTGCAGCTGCAGTTATCATGCGTGTCTCCATTGTTGGCGTTTGTGCTGTTATGTAAATCGTGTTTACATACCTAAGATTGGTATTCAGCCGGCCAAGTGCAAGGGTTTATGTAAATCCTTTTAACATAAATATCGCAACGCTTTGTTTGTGAATGATAAAAATAGATACCCTTGTGCCTGAAACACAAAAAAATCAGAGGAAACGGCGTTAAAAAAGACGTTTGATTCTGATTTGTGGGGGGCGTTTGATGCCTGACACCCCCAAATAAAGGTCCACAAAAGCGGGTTAGTGAAACCGGATTTGGAAAAAATGCTCTCTTAATTGGAAAGCATAATGTTGGCTCCTTCCACTGTCTCCTCGGGATCATAGCGCAATGCGACCGAGGCAATCTTGTTATCAAACTTTCCCGCAAGGCTAATGGCCCAGATATCGGCGCGACGATCTGCGGGGATATGGGATTTGCGCACAAGGTTGATGGTTTCTTTTTCTCCACTCAGTGATTTGACATCAAGTTTCATGCGCTGTGCTTGCCCATTTGGGGTATGGATCAGAACCATGTTGGGGGCTGCGTCAAACCCCTCGAGCGTCACTTTTCCACTTTGATCCAAGCTCTTGGATTGGGCGGTTGGGGATTGGCTGTCAAATCTGAGAGCCCCCAATAGCTGGCGCAGAAAACTCTCGGGGTTTTTCCAGTCTGTGTAGGGCATCTCCCAAACCACCATGTCATAGTCTCCGGCCTTCAACGTGCCGTCTAAGACGATGCTTTCAATGGCACCAATGGACCCGCCACCAGAGACCGAGAAGTTCTGAACCTCTGCATCAAACGCGCCGGCAAGGGCATCCGCAACGCGATAAAAGTCTTTTTTGTATCGATTGCTAAAGCTCGACCCTGCCAGCGCGATGCGCGGCTTGTCATCGCTATCGCCCAGAAGGTCGTTGCTCGCGTTTTCATAAAGGGGAATGGCGGCTTCTTCGGGGGCGAGTTGGATTTCGCACGTGGCTTTGGTCATGTCAGACAGCGAGCCGCGCTCGACCAAAGATGGGCCGTCTGCGAGAAGCTGCGCCTGTGCCTGTCCAGCGGTGGCGAAGAGAGCAGGGTGCTTGTTTGCGACGGTTAGTGAAAGGGCCTCGATGCTGCGAGCCGCGCCCAGCGGGGTCCAATGGGTGTCGCGTTTAAAATAGTAGGCGTCGCGCATATCAGCTGTGGAGAGAGCGACCTTGGCAAGATCAGGTATGACCACCGCTGTTGTCTGGAGTTGGGCCACCATATTGGAATATGAGGTGGCGGCTTGTTCGGCGTTATAGTCATTTGTTACGGGTTGGCCGTTGTCCAAAACGTCCTGACCCGCAATGGCGGGGCGCGGAGGCGCGACGAGTAACGCCAGAAGAATGTCGCGTTTTTGGAATTCGGCGGTAATCTCATCAATCAAATATGTGACTGTGTCGTTGACTTCAAAGGTCTGAAGCAGCTGATCCTGTGTGATGATCCAGCCGTCCGCCGCATTGTTAATGACGGGCGCGAGCTTGCGATATTTCTTGGGCATCGTATCAGGTGACGCAAATTGCGAACATACGGGTGCTGCCGCGAGGCTGGTGGCGCCGCAAGCGCAGATCAAGGCAAGCGCGGTGGTTTTGATAATGGTCTTCATTGGTGGGCTCCTGTCGGAAGATAGCGTTCGGGAATTTCCCAGATCACCAGATCGGGCACCGAAGAATGTGTGGTGAGAGTGGTCAGAAATTGTTCCATCGGTGCGAAAGGGCCGCGTCCGATTTGGGAGTGGTTGACAACATCGGCTTGGAACGCGGATTTCAGGAACCCTTCAAAGTGAAAGTCGGGGCGGGCTGAAAAGCTGGTGCCGACCAGCGCAATCGGCGTGCTGATGTCATCGAGAAGTCCAAAGTTTTCGGCACTTGCTGAGTGGGATTCGTAGGTTTTGATTGTCTCGGCGACAGGGCCCACGATGGGCTTCCAGCGTCCTGTTTCGGCAAAGGAGAAAAGATCACCTTCGAAGGCCGTTACGCCTGTTGCGAGGGTCTCAAATTGGGATTGCGACGCCACAGTGCCCTGCGCGGCGTTGGCCGTTGTTTGGGCGACGGCGGCTGCGCCTTGTGGGCTCCAATGCGTGTCGCTTCGCATGAAAGCGGGAGTGGTGTCGGAAAACCCTGAGAAGGTTGGGCGCAAATCCAACGTTTGGATGTTTAAGTCTGCCAGTGTTTGCAAGCTGGTTTCATATCGCGCCTCAAAGAGGCGAGAGCGTGTAACGGGCAGTTTGTCGGCCATGATGCGGGCCTTGTCCGGTACAAGAAGAACCAAAAGCGCAATGTCGGCAGCCGCCAAAGTGGATTGCGCATGTTGCAGCGCGCCAATGGGATCGATTTCCAGTGTGGGTTCGACAAATTCTTCTGCCGTAAACAGCCAGCCATTGTGACCGAGGACTGCGCCATCCGCCACTTCGCGAAAAAGGGACAGGCGCAAGGCCGCCCAAGCCGCTTGGGCCTCTTTGCGCAGGGGGAATGCCTTGTCAAATCGGGCCTCATAAAGCCTTTGGCTCAGACCATTGCCCAACTGCAGGCCAATGCCTTGGGGCGAGGTGCGTGACAATGTGAGAAAGCCGGGGAGAGCGCACAGAATGACAAGTGAAAGCGCGATCAAAGCTGTCGTGGATTTTGAGAGCAAAGACATTCTGGCCTCCTAAAACTGAAAATAGAGGAAAGGGCTGTCCGCGCGGGCCTGCATGATCATACCGCAGAGGCAAAACAGGCAGACAGCGCGCACAAACGATGCAGAGTTTGCGATTTGTGTAGGGACTCGTTGTGACAGGTCGCGCAGGTTGGGGGCCCAGCCTTGGGCGGTCGAAATTGCGATACCAAGTGCGAGACTTATCGCTTCGGTCGGTCGCATGAGCAGGAGGGTTTCACCTGTCAGCGGCAGGCCATTGAAGCCCAACATGCCCTGGTAGATTCCCAAGCCCTGTGTCACGGTTGGGGCGCGAAACATCACCCAGCCGATCATCACAAGGATCATCGTGAGGGGCCAGGCAATTGCGGCGGGCCAGACGCTGGCGCGAGATTTGGACCCCAAGGAGCGCTCAAGTGCCATCAGGCCACCGTGCCAGATCCCCCAGAGAATAAAGGTCCAGTTGGCGCCATGCCACAAACCGCCCAGAACCATGGTCAAAAGCAGGTTGCGGTAGGTTTTGAAAGAGCCGCCACGATTGCCGCCCAGTGGGACATAGAGATAGTCTCGCAACCAGTTGGACAGGCTGATGTGCCAGCGTTTCCAGAATTCGGTGACAGAGCGGCTGATGTAGGGCGCGTTGAAGTTCTCGACAAAGCGAAAGCCGATCATCAGCCCCAGACCAATGGCCATGGCTGAATAGCCCGCAAAATCAAAGAACAGCTGGATGGAATAAGCCAGAGCCGCGAGCCAGCTTTCGGCCATTGTCGGGGTCGAAAGCGCAAAGAGACGGTCTGCCAAAGGCGCGACGCTATCTGCGATCAAGAGCTTCATGGCCAAGCCTGTCACAAAGCGGCTGGCCCCATGATAGAACTGGCGCAGACTGTGGGTGCGGTCTTCGAACTGATCCGCGAGGTCCTTGTAGCGCAGGATCGGGCCCGCGATGAGTTGGGGAAACAGAGTTGAGAAGGCCAGAAAATCCACCATGCGGCGGGCAGGGGGCGCGTCGCGGCGGGAGACGTCCAAGATGTAGCTGATCGACTGAAACACCAGAAACGACAGCCCGATTGGCAGAATGATGTCGGGCAGCTGAATGCCTGCGTCACGTGGAAAGCCGATTTTCGCGAGGGCTGCGTCAAAGCTGTTGGCGATGAAATAGGCGTATTTAAACCAAGCCAAGGCAAGCAGGTTTGCGCAGACGCCAAGGCGAACGGCCCAAACTCGGTGCGCTTTTGTCGCGCCGTTAAGAGCAATTGCTCCCGCGACATAGCTCACGGCCGCAATGCCGAGGACCAACAGCAGATAGGTTGCCTTCCACCAGCCATAAAATATGCAGCTGCCGATCAGAATGACCGTGGTGCGCAGTTTGGCGGGCACCAAATAATAGGCGATCAGAAACAGTGGCAGGAACGCAAACACAAAAATTGGGGTGGAAAAAATCATGTCAGCCTCCGGACGTGAGCGACATCACGGGGCCGAAGCTGTTTTCGATGAGAACTGCCTGATCGTCTTTGGCCAGAAAGGTCACGTTTTGACCACGGCTGAGGCGTAGGTCGAATTCTGACAGGATGGCGCCGTCAGATACCCGCTGAACCGCCAGAACAACCGACACCGGATTAACGGCACGGGAGGCGGCATTGAAACTGTCGGTTGGCGCGATCACTTGCATTTTGTTGTCGGCAATGATGAGACGCATTTGCTCGCTTGCGCTGTTGAGCAGCATCAGATGCACTTTGGAGAGGTCCTCGCGATCCGGTTCCGGTATGGCGCGGGGGGTTCCGTTGTCATCAAGCACATACGAGAGATGGCGGGCCGCGGGTTCTGTTTTCAGCTCGGACTGGCTGATCGCGATATAGGCGGTTCCAACGTCAGGCGCGCGTTCAACGATGTCGCCGCCCATGTCGACCTGCGTAAGGTCCTGGTCAAGCAGGCGAACGAAGACCGCATCTTCCGGGGCGACGTCTGAATAAAGCGCGTCCTGCGCCCAAAAAGGTGATGTGGAGAGAATAAGGGCAGTGGCAGAGATAGCTGAGGCTGATGCCAAGTGTTTGAATACAGTCATTGCAAGGTCCTTTCCGAATGCTTTCTGTTTAGCTGAAGCGCGGCTCGGAGAGGTGTGGGGAGGTGTATAGCGGGGCTATACCTTAGCATACCCCGGGCGCGAAAGACGTGGCACCGCAAATAAAAACGGGCCGCAAAGGCATCGGCCCGTTCAGATAGATGTGTATGGTTTCAAACCTAAAACTTAACTTTGGTCAGCTCTGTTGCGACAAGTTTGATCGCGGCGGATTTTAACGGGCCATGGCGGCAAACGTCGTTGATATTCTGGTCTTGGCAAAACTCTGCGAGGGCCAGAATTGTTCTTTGCGTCAGGTAGCCGGACGATCGACCGGGGTTGTAGCCAAGCTCTGACAGCTCTCGCTGAAGAATGCGCACATAAGCGTTTTTATTGATCCGCGAGGTGATGAACAAACCGCGGGCATAGCCGGAGGTGTCAGCGTTTTGTAAAATCGTTTCGGACGCGGTCCAAAATTGGCCTGGAGATTGTGTTTGAGCCAGATACAGCTGCTCTTCGGTCATGACGCGAGGGCGGATTTTGTCGTGTGTGACCAAGCTTTGTCGGATTTCCAGATACTGGGACTGCTTTGAGGTTTGCGTGCGCAAATAGCGCAGTAGCGTTTCGGCGGCCTTGCCGTCTCCGGCCTCTGCCTTTGACAGAAGACTGTTCACGATGCGCGAGTCATCGGCGATTTTGCGATTACTCTTTGATGCGACATAAAGAGCGCCCAACTGCGCATTGCGATCGCCAGCCTGTGCCAGCTCAACAAGGCGTGGCCATGCCATTTCGGGATCTGAGTGATGTCCAAGTTGCGCATTTGCGTGACTGATCAAAAAGGCAACCTCCGCGCCTTTGAGGTCAAGCTCCATCGCCGCCTCAAAGGATGCGAACGCTTGGTCATATTGGCCGACTTTCACTTGAGTTTTTGCCAGTGAAATCAGTGAACGCGTGTGGCCGGCATCGATGGCGCGTTGATAAAGGTCGATTGCAAGGGCGGGATCAATTGGCTGCCCCACACCCTTGAGCGCAAAATAGGCCAAACGATCAAGCGACTTGGCGTGGTCTTGTGCAGCCAACTCTCTGAGCAGTTCAAGACCGGCCTGAGGTTCTGTTTCAATGGTTTGCAGCGCCAAGTTCAGCTTGGCCTTTTGATCTTGCGGGGACGTACTGGCCCAAGATTGCGCAGGCGCGGCAATCGCGAGACAGAGAGAGACGACAAGTCCATTGAGACGGGGCACAGTTTTTCTCCTTGTTCGACTGAAGCTTTTGTTTGGCTCAGCGTATCAAAGACAAGTGCGAGGCGGGGTGGTGCCTTGGGACAGTTTGATACTCTTTCGTATAGGATTTGCGCATTAGGGTGCGTCAATTTTGACGGCATCGCGCATTGACCTTGGAGAACGTCACACGCACAGTCGCGCCATGAGATTTGAAGACCGTATCACCCGTTTGCCGCATGCATTTGATGTTGAAATTGGACAGGAGGCGCTGGCCGCTGTTCCTGATCTTGGGGGCGATCTTGCCCGTCTGGTTGAGGGAACCGGAGGGTCTAGTCCCTATCTGAAATCCCTCATTCTGCGCGAGGCGGAGTGGTTGCCTGCGGCGCTGGATGATCCGGAAATTGCGCTTGACGCTCTATTTGCTCAACTGCGAGAAACCGCGCCGGATGTTTTGCCGGTTGCGCTGCGCCAAGCCAAACGCCGCGTGGCTTTGATTACAGCGCTTGCAGACCTGTCTGGCGCTTGGGCGCTTGAGAAGGTCACTGGCACTCTGACGGATTTTGCCGATTTGGCCAGCCAAGTTGCGCTGGAAGCCACAATTGGTGCGGAAATCCGGCGCGGCAAACTGCCCGGTGCCACCGAGGACGACATCCCAACGGGTGGTGGAATGGTGACGCTTGCGATGGGCAAAATGGGAGCGCATGAACTGAACTATAGTTCAGACATTGATCTCATTTGTCTGTTTGATGAAACGCGGTTCGACCCAGATGACTATCACGATGCGCGCGCCAGCTTTATTCGTGCGACTCGAAAAATGTCGGCGATGCTCAATGATATCACCTCTGAGGGTTATGTTTTCCGCACTGATTTGCGTCTGCGGCCCGATCCGGCTGTGACTCCTGTTTGTCTCGCGATGGAGGCGGCGGAGCGCTATTATGAGAGTCTGGGGCGCACGTGGGAGCGTGCAGCCTATATCAAGGCGCGGCCGTCGGCGGGCGATCTTGCGGCAGGGCAGCGGTTTTTGGACACGCTGCGCCCGTTTGTGTGGCGCAGGCATTTGGATTTCGCCGCCATACAAGACGCGCATGATATGCGTTTGCGCATTCGTGAACACAAAGGGCTGGGAGGCGAGATCCAGTTGGACGGGCACAACATGAAGTTGGGGCGTGGGGGTATTCGCGAAATCGAGTTCTTTACTCAGACGCGCCAGTTGATTGCCGGCGGGCGCGACCCCTATCTCCGAGACCGCCACACGGTGCCGTCACTGCGCAAGTTGGCGTCAAAAAACTGGGTACCCGAAGCCACTGCCGAAACCTTGGCGGACCATTACCGTTTTCATCGTGAAGTGGAGCATCGCATTCAGATGGTGGCGGATGCCCAGACGCATCTGTTACCGACATCTGCGGATGGCTGGGCGCGTATTGCCTGTTTGATGGGGCGTGATGTGGCAGAACTTCAGGTCGAGTTGCGCGAACGATTGACCGAGGTGCATGGGCTGACGGAAGACTTTTTTGCACCCGAGGAAGGCGGCGAAGGGGACGATGCAGACAATTTTGATCCCGAGATTATTGCGCGCTGGCAGACATATCCTGCGCTGCGCAGCCCAAGAGCTGTTGAGATTTTTGCGCGTGTGCGGCCAGAGTTTTTGCGACGTTTGGCACGCACTGCACGCCCGGAAGAAGCGCTGGTGGCACTTGACGGATTTTTGAAAGGTTTACCTGCGGGCGTCCAGCTGTTTTCTCTGTTTGAGGCAAACCCGCATTTGATTGACCTTTTGGTGGATATTGTCGGCACCGCTCCGGCTTTGGCGCAACATTTGTCGCGCAATTCAGGGGTGTTTGACGCGGTTATTGGCGGCGCGTTTTTTGCCGAATGGCCCGGTGCAGAGGCGCTGCGCGATGAGCTTGCTGCGTTGTTGACCTCTGAGCCCGACTATGAGTTGAAACTGGACGCTGCACGGCGGTGGGCCAAAGAGTGGCAGTTTCGCGTCGGTGTACATCATTTGCGTGGGGTGATCGCGGCTCGGGAAGCAGGGGAGCAATATACCGACCTTGCGCAGGCGGCGATCTCGGGGCTTTGGCCCGAAGTTGTTGCGCGGTTTGCGGAGAAACATGGCGAGATGCCGGGCCGTGGTGCAGCCGTGTTGGGAATGGGGTCGCTGGGGGCCAAAAGGCTGAATGCTTCTTCTGATCTTGATCTGATCGTGATCTATGATGCGGATGGGGTGGATTATTCTGAGGGTCGCCGTCCCTTGGCAGCGCGGGCGTATTATGCGCGTCTGACGCAGGCCTTGGTCACCGCGCTAAGCGCGCCGATGCCGCAGGGGCGGCTTTATGAGGTCGATATGCGGCTGCGCCCTTCGGGGACGCAGGGGCCTGTGGCGACCTCGCTGCTCTCTTTCAAAAACTATCAGATGAACGAAGCATGGACGTGGGAACATCTGGCGTTGACGCGCGCGCGACCGGTTGCGGGGACTGCGGTGTTGATGGATGAGATCGAAAGCTTCCGCAAAGAAGTGTTGAAAACCCCACGTGATCGCAGAGCGGTGAGCAGAGACGTCTTGGAAATGCGCGCCCGGATTGCGGCGGCAAAGCCGCAAGACGGGGCGTGGGATGCGAAAATTGGCGCAGGTCGTCTGCAGGATGTGGAATTGATCAGCCAGACCGGCGCGCTTTTGTCCGGAGCTGCGCGCCGCTCGGTGGGGGCTGGATTGGACGCGGGCGTCGCTATCGGATGGATGGATGCCGCTGAGGCGACAGAGCTTGCAGGTGCCTATGGTCTTTTCTGGAAAGTGCAATTGGCATCCAAACTTCTGACCGGCGGTACAATCGAGCCAAACGACATTGGCGCTGGTGGACAGGCCTTCTTGCTAAGGGAAACGGGAAATGAAACGCTTGACGTTCTTGAGAGCGAAATGCAGGACCGCGCGGAGCGGTCAGCGTCGATCATCGATAAGGTGCTGGCGCGTACTGCCACCAAGGGAGAGACAGGTGAAGGGAGAGACGTTTGACCCAAAGGGGGTAATTCGAGAAAGCTATCTGATCGAAGGTATTGAAGCGGCTGAGTGTCGGTCGATTTTCCTGGACTGGGCGCTGTCCTTGCCCGATGGGCTTGAGGCACGGGAGGTGCTCCCAAAGGTGATTGCTAAATATGGTGAACACCACCCAGAGCATCCGATGACCCAAGTTTTACAGGCAGGGCTTGTGCAGATGCAGGCACCAAGGCGGCGCGGCGGTTGGCGCTCAAGACCAAGGAATTAGGCTGAAATTCAAGGGTATTTGGTTAAAAATAGACTAAATTCCATTGAATCGAACCACCCATGTCGCATTCCCGCCCCATTTCAGGAGCAATTTTATCCTCGAATTGCAGAGGTCAGAAGACCCGAGGAGAGGGACATGATGAGTGTTCGAATGATTGCAGTAATGGCGCTGGGTCTTGGTGTTTCAGCTTGTAGTACAGTAGATACTGCAACACGAAATATGCCTTATGAGACCACTCCATCGGGTATTACGGCACCGGCGCCATCGTTTCAGCTTGCCACATTGGATGTGCAAGTGCCGACAACGCTGAAAGTATCTGAAGCCAATAGCTATTACCCTGGCGGTGACATCGTTTGGCGCGGTGACGTGTACGGGAACCGCTATGAACAGGTCGAAGCAATCTTTGAGGAAGCCGTGCAAATTGGTGCAGCGCCTTTGGAAGGTGCCATTCCGGTGCATGTGATTATCGAAGTGAAACGCTTCCACGCGTTGACCGAGAAGACACGTTATAGCGTTGGTGGCATTCACTCGATTGATTTTGTGATGACCATAATTGATCCGGTGAGCGGTGCGGTTTTGCGCGGCCCGAAAGAGATTTCGGCGGATCTGGTCGGATATGGCGGATCAAAAGCCTTGCAAGCGGAAGCGCGCGGATTGACCCAAAAGTACCGCATCACGCAGCATTTGGCGCGTGTTGTGCGCGACGAATTGAGCTTGCCTGAGGGTTTCTTGCCTCCAAAAGGCGGGACAACAGCACGTGTGACACCGCTGAGCCCTGTAAAGGCGCTCTGAAGCATACACTCAACGCTTTTCACGCGAAGAAGAAACGATTAGGAGGGCAGCATGAATATGCTGTCCTCTTTGCCCGTTGTGCGCCTGAAACCCAAAGCCAATGCCCGCGCGATCCGTCACGGATTTCCCTGGGCGTATGATAATGAGCTGGTCACCGACCGGCGCACTAAAGCCCTCGCGGTGGGTTCCCTTGCTGTGTTGGAAGATGATCAACGCCAGCCTTTGGGGATTGTCGCGGTTAATCCAAATAGCAAAATTTTTTGCCGGATGCTGGATCGAAATCCCGAGGCGGTGATTGACCAGGCGTGGTTTGAACAGAAATTTGCGCATGCTTTGGCGATGCGCGAGCGGCTGTATGACACCCCTTTTTATCGGTTGATCCACGCCGAAGCCGACGGTTTGCCCGGTGTGGTTGTCGACCGGTTTGGGGATACAGTTGTTGTGCAGCCCAATGCGGCCTGGGCAGATGTGCTTCTTGAGCCTATGGTGGCAGCTTTGGTGGCTGTGAGTGGTGTTCAAAATGTCATCAAGAACGGATCGGGGCGGGCCCGCCAGCTGGAAGGGTTGGATGAGGATAGCGCGGTCATCCAAGGGGCTGCGCCAGACCAGCCAGTGCCGGTTATGATGAATGGCGCGACCTATATGGCGGATCTGACGGGCGGTCAGAAGACGGGGCTTTTCTTTGATCAACGTCCAAATCACGAATTTGCCGCTAAGCTTTGCAAAGATGCAAAGGTTCTGGATGTCTTTTCCCATGTTGGCGGCTTTGGTCTTGCGGCTTTGGCTGGGGGTGCGACCTCGGCGATGTCGGTGGATGGCTCGGCCGCAGCTTTGGAACTGGCGCAAGCTGGTGCAGAAAAGGCGGGCGTTGCCGGCAAATTTACCACCCGTAAGGGCGATGCATTCGATGTGTTGACCGCTTTGGCGCAGGAAGGGGCGACATTCGATGCGGTGATTTGTGACCCGCCCGCATTTGCGCCCTCAAAACCAGCACTTGAGAAGGGCTTACGTGCCTATGAGCGTGTGGCGCGACTAGCGGCACCTTTGGTGGCTGAAGGTGGTTATTTAGGGCTGTGCAGCTGTTCACATGCGGCTGATTTGACCAAATTTCGCGGCGCTTGTGTGCGTGGTATTGGACGGGCAGGGCGTCAGGCACAGTTGATCCACACCGGATATGCCGGGCCAGATCATCCCCTGATGCCTCAACTGGCGGAGAGCGGGTATTTGAAGTCGTTGTTTTTCCGGCTGTGATGCGTCTGCTGCTGGATACTTGCGTTCTGTATCCGACGGTGATGCGGGAGGTGCTGTTGGGCGTGGCCGCGACAGGGGCGTTCAAGCCGTTGTGGTCGGAGCGCATTTTGGAAGAATGGGCTCGCGCGGCGCGCAAAATTGGCCCCAATGGGGAAACGCAGGCGCGCGGCGAAATCGCGGCGTTGCGTGCGGCTTGGCCAAACTCTGAAGTGCGCTGGAAGCCTTCCCTAGAGGATCGGCTTTATTTGCCCGATCCGGCGGACACACATGTTTTAGCGGCCGCAATTGCAAGTTCTTCGGATGCGATTGTGACGATGAATGCCAAGGATTTTCCGCGCAACACGCTGGCGGAAGAGGGGCTTGAGCGGATTGATCCGGATGCCTTGCTGCGCCGTCTTTGGGGAGATGATCCTGAGGGTGTAGGCGCGGTCTGTCAGGCGGTGCGCGCTGAGGCGGAACGGCTGTCAGGGGAGCCTTGGGAAATGCGGCGGCTGTTGAAGAAAGCACGGTTGCCGAAATTGGCCAAAGCTGTTGCAGAGTATGGTGTTTTGGCTAATCGTTGATTGCACTTTACGCTACCTACAAATCAATCACCCGAATTGCAAAGTGTTATAGGCTTCGCAGTAATCTACAGATTTCTCGATTGGGTTTCCTTGAATCTAGGTTGCGCGTCGTGGGGTACCACTAATTGGTCTTCCCGTATTGTGGATCGATGTGAGCCCGTGAATGGCGACCGGTGCCGAATTTGGAGCTGGCGACGACACAATTGATACAATTCGAGGTAGTGACGTAGGATAGAAAATAGGGTTCGCTTGAGGTTCTCTGCACTCTGGAAAACCTGCAGCGGGATGAGACGGAGTAAGAATAGCAAGACGAGCCATATCCGATGATGACACGCACCGACGCACGCAATTCATTTTCTTCGGTCTTGGAGGCCGTGGATATGCTTGAAGAAGGCTTTGTGCTGTTTGATCAAGACTTAGAACTTGTTCTTGCAAATAGAAGCTACGCTCAGATGCTTGGTCCCCACAGCGATCTGTTGGTTCCCGGGACACCGATGCAGGATATCATCGGTCGTGCCGTGGCGAGCGGCCATGTGACGATCCTGCGCGGTGCAGAAAATGGCATGGATGCCTTCCTTACTGCGCTGCAGTCGGTGGAAACCGCAAGGATCGAGGTGCGTGTGGCTGATGACACAGAGCGTGAGATAAGACTTTCGAGATTGAGCGACGGCGGATTGGCTGGCAACGTCAAAGATATCACGCATGAACGTACGACAGAGGCCCGCGCACGGGAACTTCTGAACAAGGTGATTGATGACGTTGAATTCGGGATTGCATTGATCGACGATGATGATCGGCTCGTCTTCGCGAACCAGCGGTTTCGGGAAATGACCGATCCCGCCGCGCTTTTTCTGAAACCGGGGATTCCAATTTCAGAGGTTTATGAACGATCTATCGAAAAGGGAACTTTCCGTGCTCCGGAAGGTGTGGCGAATGATGAGCTACGCGACGCCCTCAATCATTTGATCAGAACCGCTGCGAAGGGCTTTTCAATCGTGAGCGCAAACGGTCGCGAGATTGTTGGAAACGTCTATGACACTGTGTTGCAAGGTCGATTACTGACCCTTGAAGATGTGACAGATCAGCTGCGTGCCGAACGGCTTTTTACAGATGCTGTTGCCCGATTACCTGTTGGCGTCGCCATCGAGGAAGCAAGCGGGAATCTGTTTCATTGCAACGAGGCGTTTTCCTCTCCATTCGGGTATAAACCTGACGAGCTTCTCGCGCTTTCTGACAGCGAGCGGTTTTTAGCTTTGGCGCCCCAAATTCAGGCTATTTCCGGGCAAGATGTCGGTGACCGTGGTGGCGAGCTATTTGCTCAAGCCATTAGGAAACAGAGGAAAAATCTGGAGCCAATGGAGGTTTATTTTCGAAACGGTCGGCATTACCTTGTTGAGCGGGCAGTGACCGAAGATGATGGGCGCGTTGTTGTGGTGACGGACACAACGGCGCTCAAAGAAGCGGAACAGAGAAGCCTGCAAACTTTGAACGATACCCTTCAGTCTTTGGAGGAGGGTATAGCCGTTTTTGATCGAGACGCAGGTTTCGTGCTCGGCAATAGACGTCTCAGACACCTGTTTTTTGACACCATCGAGCCGCCGCGCACGGGAGAAACACTTTCTGGCCTATGGAGTAGATTGGTGCATGGAGGTGTGATCAATGTTCCGGATGGCGTGACGCCAGAAGACTACATTGTCGATCTCGATCATGTTGCGACTGAGTTTCGAAAGGGAGAACCCATTCATCTGAAAGATGGAAGGACGCTACTTGCCTCGACACATTGGACGGAAAAAGAACGGTATCTGCTATCGTTTGTGGATGTCACTGAGCAGCGGCGCGCAGAAGCAGAGCAGCGGGAGGCGGATCTTCTTCTGCACAAGATCGTGGAAGCCTGTCCTGCGAACTTCCTTGTTTCAAGGATCGACGACGGCAAAATCATCTATTGCCCGCCGCTCTCACGTGAGCGGTTTGGTGATATTGAAAGCACCTTGAGTTTTTTCATAACCCCGCAGGATCGTCAGAGGTATCTGGATGCCTTATTGCCGACAGGGTCACTTGATGACTACCGTGTGCAATTTCTGCGTGGTGACGGATCCGTCATGCAAGGCATCACAGCAGCGCGCGTGACAGAATACAAAGGCGAACAAGTGATTGTTTCCTCAACGCGAGACATTTCGGATCTCTTGGCGATGCAGGAAGAACTGCAGCAGCAACGAGAAGCGGCGCACCAATCCGAAAAGCTTTCGGCCTTGGGAGAATTGCTGGCGGGGGTGGCGCATGAACTTAACAATCCTTTGTCCATTATTGTCGGATATGCGCAAATGCTGGAAGGGCAGCTTCAAGATGAAAAGCTGAGCAAACGTGTGGATCGTATTGCGGAAGCAGCCGAACGCAGCTCCAGAATTGTGCGTGCATTTCTTGCGATGGCGCGGCAACGACCCGCTAAAGTGGAGCGGTGTTCGCTAAATGATATTGCGCTATCGGCGCTTGATGTTGCGGGCTACGGGTTGCGTGCCAACGGGACGAAGGTGATCACTGATCTAGATGAGGCTTTGCCGGACATTTCCGGTGATGCAGATCAGTTGGTGCAAGTTTTTTCGAACCTGATTGTGAATGCAGAACACACGCTTGCCCCTCTGGGCAGCGCGGGCGAGTTGTTGATCCAGTCCTATTTTGACAGTGGGGCCGGGCAGTCGGTTGTCGAAATCAGGGACAATGGCCCCGGGATTCCTGAGGCCATTCAGGCCCGTATTTTTGAACCTTTTTTCACAACCAAAGATGTCGGAAAAGGAACGGGGATTGGACTGGCGTTCAGCCACCGTATAATTGATGCCCATGGCGGACGGTTGGAGTTGCAATCGGACGAAGGAGAACGCACGAGTTTCTTCGTGCGTCTGGATCCTCCGAGCGGTCCTGAACCCATGAACGCCGAGGCGCAAAGTGCAAATGCAGGTGTTCTCGCACGTCGCGTACTGGTCGTGGATGACGAGGAAATCGTGGGTGAGCTGCTATGCGATATGCTTGAGGAATTAAACTGTGAACCCGTGCTAGCAACCGATCCACGGTTCGCCTTGGAACTCTTGTCACATGAAGGGTTCGATCTTGTTTTAAGCGATTTCAAAATGCCGGACATGAATGGCGCGCAGTTTTTCAAGGCAATCCTAGACACTCTTCCGAAGTACGCAGACCGGATCGGGTTTGTGACCGGTGACACATTGGGCAGCGACGCATATCGATTCTTTTCGCAGCATCAAAAGCCGCATATCGAGAAACCTATTTTGCGCGACGAGCTTGCAGACCTGATCAAACGCTTGCCGGACCACGGAGGTCGTAAATGACGGTCGGGATGGATAAAAAGACGGTTCTCGTCTGTGACGACGAGCCTCATCTGCGTGAAATGTTGGCGGAATACCTAACCGAGCGCGGGTTTTGTGTGGAGGAGGCCGAACACGCGGACGCGCTGTTTGCCTCGATTGGGGCAAAGCAACCTGACATCATTATCCTCGATATCAACATGCCTGGAACTGACGGACTCACGGCTTTGCGTGAGCTTCGCGTGGACACCACGATCCCCGTCATCATGCTTTCGGCGGCCGGCGAAGTTGTTGACCGCATCGTTGGGCTTGAAATGGGCGCCGATGACTATGTGGCGAAACCAGTAGACCTGCGAGAACTCGAGGCTCGGATCAAGGCCGCGTTGAGGCGGCAGGACCTGTCCGACGTTCCAACCTCAAGGCAGGCCAAAATGAGTGGCACAGTTCCTTTTGGTCGATGTCAGCTTGATCTCGATGGCGCCAAACTGTTTGCCGAAGATGGCAAGGAAATAACGATTACAGCAATGGAATTCAGTCTCTTGCGCGTGTTTGCCCAAAACCGAGGTCGGGTCCTCAATCGGGATCAATTGTTGGAGCAGGCACATGATCGGGGTTGGGAGCATTATGACCGCTCGATCGATCTGCGAATTTCACGGCTGCGTCGGAAAATCGAGGTGCATCCTACCAAGCCTGAGACCATACGAACGGTTCGGGGTCTCGGCTATATCTTTGACTGACGGACGTGGCCCTGATCGCGAAAGACGCGCAGAAGTAAATCCTGCACGTCGTTCTTTTGATGAAAGCTGATATTGTTCGGAGGCGACAGGCACCTCGCCTCCGAAAACCTGTTCAAAAGAGGAACACGTCGCCCTCGGTCAGGTCCACATGTCCTAGCAAAGTCAGTGACAGGTCTGTCGCGAGCCCATTGTCGTCACGAACATAGATATTTGTGACTGCGCCGTAGATATTGCTTTGGGTTTGTTCGAAGTAGGCTTCAGCACCCGGGGAATTTGAGAAGCCGTCTTGTTCGCCCATGAAGGTCGCACCAGAAAAGTCTTGGAAAACCAGAAGATCGCCACCGGAAACAAAATCGTCGATAATGTCCATTGGGCCTCCGGATGTGCCGCCACTGTCGCCAGTCTCGAAATAAAATACGTCAAACCCGGTGCCGCCGATCAAATAGTCGCCAATTTCGCCGGCCTCGTTGGTGCCGCCATAGATCGCGTCATTACCATTGCCGCCTTGAATGTAGTCGTTGCCGATACCGCCGAACAGTTGGTCGTCGCCTTCGCCGCCACGAATGGTGTCGCTGCCGCCGTCACCTTCGATCTGGTCATTGCCGGTTTCGCCGTTCATTTCGTCGTTGCCGCTGCCACCATCCATTACATCGTTGCTGCCACCGCCATTCATCAGATCGTTGCCTTGCGCACCGATCATAACGTCGGCTCCGCCACCGCCTTCCATATGGTCGTCACCAGATCCCCCCTGTAGCAGATCATTGCCAATGCCGCCAAAGACTTGATCATCGCCATCGCCACCAATAATGGTGTCGGCACCTTCATCTCCCCAGAGTAGGTCCTTTCCGTTTCCACCTTCGATGCTGTCGTTGCCGCCATCGCCGCGCACCACGTCATTGTCGTCGTCGCCATCAATGCGATCGTTACCTTCGCCCCCACGGAACATGTCGTTGCCACGACCACCCAGAAGAACGTCATTTCCGTGACCCCCATCAAGCGTATCGTTGCCCACATCACCGGACATAACGTCGTTGCCAGTGCCGCCATACAAGGCGTCGTCACCGCGCATACCGAGAATGAGGTCATTTCCGGAGCCGCCGTAGGCCACATCGTTGCCGTCGTACAGATAGATGTCGTCATCCCCCCACATCCCCCAAGCACGGTCGACACCGTTGGTTCCATGAAACTCGTTCTGTCCCCCCCAATCCATCCAGATGTTCACTGGCGTGATATTCAAATCGTTTGGGATCAATGGCGAATAGGGAGAGAGAATGCTTAGCAAGGAATTGAAACGGGCAGCCAAATCACCGTCGATTACAAACGTCGGTTCGGTCGGTTCAGGGCGCTCGTCCCCACGGGTTTCGCCGTCGGAGCGATCGCGTTCTGACGTTTCACGGAGCGCTTCAACTTCCGAGTGTTCCTCTTCGCGCTTCCCGAGGCTGCGGCTATCTTCTTCGAACTCCCTTCGGGTCTCGGTTTTTTCGGCACGTTTGGCGCGCCCGTTCCAATCCAAAGAAGTTGAAAATGGTTTAAGAAATTTGAATGCCATCTGTGCGGCCCTTTCCTCATTAAAATAGGCTCCAGTCTAGGGTGCGAAGATCGCAGGCACCTCAAAACGGGGTTTGCCTAAGATGACGGAGGTTTGTGTCACTAAGGATTTACAGCAAGGAGAGTTTTGTAAGTTTTGTATCAGTTTGGTGTTTACGGTCGTGTCTGTTGATACAATTGGCGTTCAACTTCGATTGACCGGCTTGCGTAATTGGCAAAACGCTCCGATGGTTCGAAAGAAATCGATATAATCTAAATCTGTGCGTCGTTATCAGATCATCAAATTTATACCAGCGAAAGCTAACTGATTGTCACTTATCAGTAAAATGGAACCTGCCTTTCGCTGCCACGACAATGAAGGTCGCGGCTCGCTGTCAGCGGTCAAGTTAATAGCGGTTGGGTCGTGCTTGGTCAGGCTTTGGCGCACGCTTCTTTAGCTCGGCTCTGCCATCGCAGTCGCGAAACCTAGCGATTGGCCTGCATGAACTCTCGTGCGATCTCACGCAGACTATTGACGTGCCCGCGTTTCAGCCTCTCCGGTCGGCGTTTCGATCTGACGATCTTTAGTAGCGATTTGAAAAGGCTTATGACGCGGCGTGCGACAACATCATAGGCGGGCAAGTGGAACCTGATCTGAAGCGGTTTGAAATGGCGATTGTCGCAGCGATAACAAGGCGGGAAAACATTTTCACGGCTTTTTTGAAGGCGCACTATTTGCAGGCTTCTAAGCCAAGGCCGTCGCGCTTGACGTCGAGATAAGCGAATTGACGACCCGCAACACTGCCCTACAAGCGCAGATCGCGCACAGTCACACGGAATTCGAAGATGCGCGCACGATCCATGAAAGTGCGTTAAAGAACCTCGAACATCTGTTGCTTGATAAAGCCCGCGCGAAGAAGCGCATGTATATTTGGCACCTTTGATCGATAAGGTTAAATTGTTTCCCGACAACGCGGAGCACCACGGGCTGCAGGATTAGATGTACCTCTGGAGTAGCCTGCCAACTGGCCGAGGTTTGGCACAGGCTAATGAGGCTGTGGTCACCTGTCGAGACCTTAAGCGTGTTGCGGGCGGATGCAGACACTCGTAGTGGATAGCATCGATGACCGCTATACGGAATAGACTGCCGTTCTGAGCCGCGGCTTCAATGGCTGCTCCATCCAGCTTTTCGCTCTTTCAGCGCAGTTAATTCGCTGCAACCATTAATCATTTGACACGGATGATGTCCCACTCCCTTCTAAGTTGATGAAGGAACTGAATGGAAAAGTCGCGCTGTATACCGGCGCATCCGCGCCTCAAGGGATCGGTCTCGCGATCGCGACGAAACTGGATGCTGATGGTGCGAAAGTTGTTGTGACGGACCGAGCCGTCTTGACCAAGGGAGGCAACACACTTGTGCGGCTCGAAGCGACCGATGAGTTAGCACCGCTGCTCGACGTGAAGAGAACGGATCGGGTATCCTCTGCGGTCGACCGCTGTATCTGCGAATTTGGCAACTACCCCGACCGTATGGGACATAAGCTTTCGCGAAAATGCGATGGGTCCGATGATGGTTGCACAAGCCTCTATACCTTACATACAAAGGCGTGGCGGTGTCAGATTCGTAAATATTGGTTTAACTGCGAGCTTGGAAGCGAAGCTGGGTTTCGGGGAATCTATGGCGGCGAAACACGCGCTCGTGGGTTTTGCAAAAATTCTCGCGGCGGAATTTGGATCGGATAGTATTATCTGCAACATTGTTTATCCTGACTACATAGCACCTGACATGCACGAGGCGGCAAATGAACGGCTTGCGGCTGAAGTATGCGAAAGTTTAGAAGCGACATGAAAGCGTCGGAACGCAAGTGTTGTGGTTCGTTCCGTCGGCTTACTGGGTAGCCTGCTAATACCGTTGCATACTTGGCTGGACAGAATGTCACGAGTATAAGCTTACCCGCCGCGTGCGACGCACCCATGGGAATCCAAAAGCGGACATTGGCGCACAGCGCTGCATCGGTCAATTTGGGCTCAAATCTACCTTTAGTGCGTGATGTACAACGCGCGGTTTTAGGGCATGGCTGCTCTTTTTGCCGAGACTACTACTCAAACAATCGCAAGTCCGAGAATGGGCAAAGGGTTTTAACGCCGCTGCGCCTGAGGCCCAGTTCCCCAAAGCATTGGGAGCACCAAAAAGCCTAGGGTGTTTCGAGCCGCCATTTCTTTTCCAAAGCTTCGATGGCGGCAATGCGGTCAGGCGTTTTGGGGTGGCTGAGCATCCATGCGGGCATCGGAGCGGCGCCGGATTTTGTCAGCGCTTCCAGTTTTGTAAACAGAGATTTCTGCGGTGCTGTGCCGATGCCGGATTTGGTCAGCAAGGCGGCGGCGTAGCTGTCGGCTTCGTATTCATCTGAGCGTGACAGCCGTGCCATGAGCAGGGACATGGCCGAATTGGCAATCAAGGGGCCAATGCCGGGCAAGAAGCGTGACAGCACCATTGCGAGTGCGGTGCGCAACGCGTTTTGACCGGAGAAATCAATCATCCGGCGGCGTGAATGGCCCAAGGCGACGTGCCCCAATTCATGCGCGATCACTGAAGCAAGTTCGTCGGCGGTGACTTCGCCCGCGCGGTAGCGATTATAAAAGCCTCGGGTGATAAATATCCGACCATCTGGAGCCGCAAGGCCGTTAACCGGATCGATTTCATAGATGTGAACGCGGATGCGTTTTAGATCGAGGGCTGTGGCCATTTTCTTGATGAGCGGCACAAGTTTTGGATCAGCCAGCTCAGTTGAGCGCGCGTCAAGCTCGCGCGCGGTACGCCAAGCTGAAAAGCGATACAGCACAATGCCGTAAATCAGGGCGATGAGGATTGGCGCAAAACGAAGCATGGTTGAGATATGGGGCAGTCGCGCGAAATCAGCAATAGAGAGTTCGCAAGTTGTTGTGAGGTTGCCATTCAGTTGCGCCAAAAGCCGATCTATCGGGTCAGCGCGCGCATGCCGCGCTCAAGGCCTTCTAGCGTCATGGGAACCATGCGATCTTCAAAAATCTCGCGGATCATCTGGATCGAATGGGTGTAGCTCCAGTGTTTCTCGGGGATCGGGTTGATCCAGAGGTGGCTGCCCCATTGGTCACGGGCACGTTGCAGCCAAACCTGACCTGCTTCCTGGTTCCAATGCTCGTTTGCCCCTCCGGGATAGGCAATTTCATAAGGTGACATGGAGGCGTCCCCAACAAAGATACATTTGTAGTCTGGCCCATACGTGCGCAGAACCTCGTGGGTCGCAATTTGTGCATCCCAGCGGCGGCGATTGTCACGCCATACGCCTTCGTAGAGGCAGTTGTGGAAGTAGTAATATTCGAGGTGTTTGAATTCGGCGCGCGCGGCAGAGAAAAGCTCTTCGACAACTTTGACGTAGGGATCCATTGAGCCGCCAACATCCAGAAACAGCAAAACTTTGACGGCGTTGTGCCGCTCGGGGCGGGTTTTGACATCGAGATAGCCGTGTTCGGCCGTGGCACGGATGGTGCCGTCCAGATCAAGCTCATCGTTGGCACCTTCGCGGGCCCAGCGGCGCAGGCGTTTGAGCGCCACTTTGATGTTGCGGGTGCCCAGTTCTATGGTGTCATCAAAATTGCGGAATTCGCGTTTGTCCCAAACTTTGGTGGCGCGTTGGTGACGGCTCTCTTTCTGGCCGATGCGCACACCTTCGGGGTTGTAGCCGTAGGCGCCAAAGGGCGAGGTGCCGGCCGTGCCAATCCATTTGTTGCCGCCCTGATGGCGGCCTTCCTGTTCCTTGAGGCGCTCTTTGAGCGTTTCCATCAGTTTGTCAAAGCCACCCAAGCTCTCGATCTCGGCCATCTCTTTGGGGCTGAGGTGCTTTTCGGCCATTTTGCGCAGCCAGTCTTCTGGAATGTCGACGGCTTCGAGGACTTCCTGGATCGAGATGTTTCCGAGACCTTCGAAAGTGGCCGCGAAGGCGCGGTCAAACTTGTCGATGTTGCGCTCGTCTTTGACCATGATGGTGCGCGCCAGATAGTAAAAGGCGTCTACATCATAGGTGGCTAGACCCGCCTTAAGTCCTTCAAGAAACCCAAGAAACTCGCGCAGCGATACCGGTACGCCGCCGTTTCTGAGGTTTTCAAAGAAACGCAAAAACATCGGATCACAGTGCCATACGGTGCACAAAAATCGTAACGAACATGCCAATAATTGCGAAAATCAGCGCATAGATCGCGGCATATTGCAGGATGTCCAGTTTTTTCCCGCCGCGTTTTTTGGCGAGGCCGCCGCCGATGATTGCGCCCAGCAGGGCCCCCAATAGTACGATCATTGTGTCTTAATTTCCCCTTTTGAGCGGATTGAGGGTGGCGACTTCGCGAAGCTTGGAGCGCACCGCCCAATCCGGACCAAATCCGTAACGCGCCCAGCCGATGCTGTCCAGACGCACGGTGTTGGCCTGATCGGTTTTGCCCTCCATTTCCAAGGCTTCGGCTTGAAGAAGCATGAGCGTGGACAACAGGGCTGCGTTTTCGTGGCGTGCGGCGGTTTCGAGTTGCGGGGTGATCAGGTTCAGCGCTTCTTCACCACGTCCGGCGGAAATCGCATGGGCTGCCAGTTGTGTGGCGACAAAGGCGCGGTGGGGCCCATATTGCGTGACACGCGCAAAAGCGCGATCTGCTTGCAAAAAATGCGTGTGCGCTTGATTGATGTCATGGGACTGCATCAATCGGCCTAGCGCATAATGCGAAAAGCCTAAGCGGTGATCTTGCCAGCCTTGTTGCTGAGCCACTTTCAGCGCGTGTGTGGCCGCGGCGCGGCGATTGGCAGGACTGGTGCCGGGGCCAAGCGCTGTCTGTATCGCGTCGATCCATTCGCGCGGCGTGGCAGCCAGTTGTTGCGACGAGAGATTTTCTCCGCGGGGATTGATCCGCGCCAGAATGGATGGCAGCTGGGCTGCAACTTGGTTGCGCGACATGCCATTGCGCAAAGAGGGATCATAATAAGCGCGCAAAATCATCATATCAAAGCCGGTCAACACGGCATGTATGTTGTCGTCGTTAAAAACGCTGTCCGGCAGGCGGTAGAGGTCGTTGAGCGGCCCGATGGCCTGTGCGAGCTCTTCGTGCAAGCAGTCGCGGGTTTCTTGGGCGCTGGTGTCATTGGGCACAAAAATGGCAATTGTTTCTCGCGAGGTCAGCATTGCCCAATTGGTCGAGGAGTTGCGCCGTGCAGATCGATACTGTGACAGGCTGGTGATATTGGGCACCACAAAACAGGCAGCTTGAGGCAGGGCGCGGCGAATGTCGCGCGTGGACACTGCCTCGATCGTGACGTTGGCGTCCTTGTTTTGCGTTAGCTGGATGTCGATCCGCGCTTCGCGGCGCAAGCGTGAAATCAGGCGCTGGAGGTCAGAGACCATGCCCGCAGGTGGCTTTCCTGTGACCCGCACAGTAATAGGACCCTCAAAACGCGTAAAAGTGTCCAAACTGCGCCCGCTCTCAAGTGCAAAGGACAAGTCCATAAAGTCGCGGGAAATGTCGCGGTTTGACCGGGCGGGGGGCAAGGGTTGCGAGGTTGCAAAGCTTTTGACAGGCGGCAGTGTGCTGTCAGTAACTGCCGCGCGGGTCGGGGTGCTTCCTTGATCAGGGGACACACAGGCCGACAGCGCAAAAGCGAGAGGGAAGAGAAAACGCAGCATCAGGATCTGTTGTATCGCAGAAATGGGGTAAGCTGGCCGATTCTGTCGTAGAGCTGGCGCGCCACTGTGTTGTTATCTTGGGTGAGCCAGTAGACCGAGGGCGCTCCTGCGTTATCCGCCGCCTGATAGACCGCTTCTATGAGCTTGCGCCCAATGCCAAGGCCACGGACGTCTGGATCGGCAAACAGATCCTGTAAGTAACAGACGGGTTCAATCTTCCATGCGTGTGGGTGAAAGACATAATGCGTAAGGCCAACAAGGCGGCCGTTTTGTTCCGCCACAAAACAGTGAAAGTCTTGCTGTGCATCACCAAGAAGGCGTTCAAAAAGAGTTTGGTAGACCTCTTCGGGCACAGATGTGTGATAAAACTCGAGATATGCAGTCCAAAGTGCACGCCACTGCGCTTCGTCTTGAGGGCGCAGGGGACGAACGGTTACTTCAGAGGTATCTGTCATTCTCTGGCTCCTAAGCGCTCAAACCCGTTGTTCAAATATATCTAGCAGGATTTGAGCGGAAAAATATGCTTGTTTTGCGGCAATAATGCGTACCGCGAGAGGTCAAAATCGGACTTGGTGCGATCAGCGATTGGATCGCGCCATAAAGGCAAGCCGCTCAAATAGATGCACGTCTTGTTCGTTTTTCAGTAGCGCGCCGTGCAATTTTGGCAAGGCATTGATGCCGTCGCGTTTCAGGTCCTCGGCGTCCAGATCTTCGGCCAGCAGCAACTTGAGCCAATCGATCACCTCAGAGGTGGACGGCTTCTTCTTCAGGCCTGCAGTGTCACGGATTTCGTAAAACTGGGTGAGCGCGGTGCTCAGAAGTGATTCTTTGATGCCTGGATGATGTACTTCGACGATCTGTTTCATGGTCTCTGGGTCGGGAAACCGAATGTAGTGAAAGAAACAGCGGCGCAAAAAGGCATCTGGCAGTTCTTTTTCATTGTTGGATGTGATGATGATGATCGGGCGGTTTTTGGCGCGAATGGTTTCTCCGGTCTCGTAGACATGAAACTCCATTTTATCGAGCTCTTGCAGCAAATCGTTTGGAAATTCGATGTCTGCCTTGTCGATTTCGTCAATCAACAGCACAACTTTTTCGCCCGCTTCAAAAGCTTCCCAGAGCTTGCCGCGTTTGATGTAGTTGGAAATATCGTGCACCCGTTCATCGCCTAACTGACTGTCACGCAGGCGAGATACAGCGTCGTACTCATATAGGCCTTGTTGAGCGCGGGTGGTGGATTTGACGTTCCATTCTATCATACGCAGACCCAGGGCCTGAGAAACTTGGCGTGCCAGTTCGGTTTTTCCGGTGCCAGGCTCGCCCTTGACCAGCAGGGGACGTTCCAGTGCAACAGCCGCATTCACCGCAATGGTGAGGTCTTCGGTTGCGACATATTCTTTTGTGCCCTGAAATTTCATGAGTGTTCCCCGCCCGTTCTCCTGTTTCGAGGCGCACACTACATTGAACATATTTTGTCCGCAATGCACCGCTAAGGGGTAGTGACAATCGTCGGCCGAAGGGGTATTGGCTGGCGCAGTGAAGGGGGGTTCCATGTCTGAAACTACTATTACGTTGGACAAGAACCACGAAGAGGGAGCAGTAATGAAAGCCGAAACGTTCCTGCCCGACGACTACCGTCCAGCAGAAGATGAGCCGTTCATGAATGAGCGGCAAACCGAGTACTTCCGTCGTAAATTGCACAGTTGGAAAGGTGAACTTGTGGCTGAAAGCCGCGATACCATAGAAGGCTTGCAAGACGGAACACGTAACATCCCAGATGTCGCGGACCGTGCAAGCGAGGAGACTGATCGTGCGCTAGAATTGCGCACACGGGATCGTCAACGCAAACTCGTCCTGAAAATTGATGCCGCTCTGCGGCGCATTGATGAGGGCGAATACGGGTATTGCGAAGTGACCGGAGAGCCGATTTCGCTCAAGCGATTGGACGCACGTCCAATTGCGACGATGAGCCTTGAAGCTCAGGAGCGTCACGAACGCCGTGAAAAAGTTCATCGTGACGACTAAACATCAGATGGATTGACTAACAAAACGGCGTCAGGGCTTGCCGCCTTGGCGCCTTTTTGTTTCAAAAAGACAATGACACTCTCAGGACTGAATATAACAATCGTCGGGGCAGGGATTGGCGGTCTGTCCGCAGCGTTGGCGCTGCTTCGAAAAGGCGCGCAGGTTACGATACTTGAACAATCCGCTGCGATTACGGAAGTTGGAGCAGGGTTGCAGCTGAGTCCCAACGCCATGGTCGTATTGAACGCATTGGGCGTCGGTGAGGCGCTTGAGGCTAATTCCGTCCAAGCTGACGCCGTAGAGCTACGAGATTTCCGGCGCAGTCGGCTGGTGAGCCGATTGGACCTGAGCTCAGCCGATGGTCGGTCGGGATACTGTTTTGTGCACCGCGCGGATTTAATAGATGTCTTGGCAGAGGCCACGCGCGCGGCAGGCGCGAAGGTGCGTCTTTTGCAAAAAGTAGAGAAGATTCTCCCAGGCGACACTCCTGTTCTGGAAATGGCGCAAGATGCTCGACTGCAGAGCGACTTGGTGGTTGGCGCGGACGGGTTGCATTCCAAGTTGCGGTTTGCCCTCAATGGGACAACGGCACCGTTTTTTACGCGCCAGGTGGCATGGCGGGCGACGGTTCCCAATGACGTGAACCACCCTGACGTTGCACGTGTGCATATGGGGCCCGGAAAACATCTTGTCACCTATCCGTTGAGGGAGGGGCGCATTTTGAACCTGGTTGGGGTTCAGGAAACGCCTGTCTGGACCGAAGAGGGGTGGCAAATTGATGATGATCCCGAAAACTTGCGCGCTGCCTTTTCAGAGTTTGGCGGCGAGGCCAAGGCTGCCCTCGATCTGGTGACCAAGGTGCGCCGTTGGGGGCTGTTCCGCCATCCGGTTGCGCGGACCTGGCATGGTGGAAACACTGCTTTGCTGGGCGATGCTGCGCATCCGACCTTACCTTTCATGGCGCAGGGTGCTGCGATGGCGATTGAGGATGCTTGGGTGCTCGCGGATGCTCTAAGTGGGGCAAAAGATATCGCTTCAGGTCTTCAAGCTTATCAACAGCGCCGTGAAACACGTGTGCAGAAAGTAGTTGAGGCGGCATCTCGAAATGCTTGGAAGTACCATTTGCGGTTTGGACCATTGCGTCAGGCGGCGCATGTTGCGATGCGCACGGGGTCGGTTTTAGCGCCGCGCCGGATGATCGGGCAATTTGACTGGCTGTACCATTATGATGTTACAGCCAGCGAAAATGATCGGGTCGTCTGATCGCGCGCGATCAGACGTCTAGATCTATCCATACAGGGACATGGTCAGATGGTTTGCTGCGGCCGCGCTCCTGTTTGTCGATCTGGCAATCGCGCAGCAAATCGGCGCATTGCGGGCTAAGCAGGAAGTGGTCAATGCGAATGCCATCGTCACGATCCCATGCGCCTGCTTGGTAGTCCCAGAAGGAATAGTGACCTGCTCCGCTGTGGCGTGTACGAAATGCCTCTGTGAGGCCCAGGTTTAGCAAGCGCCGGTACGCTCCACGGGTTTGAGGCAGCGCGAGCGCATCTTCGTGCCAAACGTCAGGGCGTTTCGCGTCTTCGTCTTGAGGGATCACGTTGTAGTCACCCGCCATCAGAAACGGTTCTTCTGCGCTCAGAAGGTCGCGTGCACGCGCTTCTAGACGTTTCATCCATGCAAGCTTGTATTCATACTTTGGACCGGGTGTCGGATTTCCGTTTGGTAAATAGAGACCGCAGAGACGAACTGCGGCTTTACCAACAACTGTTGCCTCGATGTAGCGGGCTTGTTCATCTTCATCATCGCCAGGCAAGCCTCGAGAGACGTCTTCCAGAGGCAGTTTCGACAGAATAGCGACGCCGTTAAAGCTCTTTTGACCGTGTGTCTCTACTTGATAGCCGCGATCCTCAAAAATCTCTCTGGGGAAGTTTTCATCTACCGATTTGACTTCTTGCAGCAGAGCGACATCCGGTTGGGCTTCGTCCAGCCAGCGCGGCAAGGTGTCGATGCGGGCTTTAATGCCGTTGATGTTGAAAGTCGCGATTTTCATGTGCCACCCGTTTTCTGCTGTGATCAGAAGCCACCTATCGCCTGCCAAGGTGTTTTGGGCAACCAAGAATGCAGTTGCTAATCGGGACATAAGCCAAATTGCGGCCGTGAAAAGCTGCGCATCAAGGGAGGAATAGGTCTCGTAGCCTGATTCCCTTCGGTGATGTCACATGATTCGAGGTCGTTCGAATCATGTGACATCGCTCAATGTGGCAAAAACATGTCAAAATTGAGGAAATTTTTTCTGCCTGTGGATAACTCGGAAAAGTTTCTGAGTCCCGTGCGTTCCGTCAAAACATTGATGTTTTGAAAAAAATCTTGACACGTATAGCTAGAAAAAATGTTTTAAAAATCTAGGTATGCGTGCAAGCATTGAGGGGTTCGTAACTATCAAAGGGGTTAAAAAAATGCTCGCTAAAAAATCTGCAAATCTCGTTAAAGAAGCCACCACTCGCCAGTTTAAGGGACATGAGGCTACCGATCTCCACAGAGGAGACATGACGGAAATGTTCACGTCTGGTCTTGCTTCAGAAGCGGGCGCTGAAATGCAAAGCGGGGACGCAACCGCACTGTTCACCAGCGGTCTCGTTCAGATGTACACGAGTGGGCTGGCCCCATCTGACACTGCAGAAATGTCTTCTGGTGGCGGCGTAGAAATGTTCACAAGCGGGCTGGCAGCTCAAGGGGGCAATGCTGACACCGGTGACAACGTCCAAATGTTTACCAGTGGTCTTGTTCAATTGTTCACAAGTGGATTGGCATCTTGTGATGAGGCCAAGACCACGGACGGCGAAGGAGCAGAATTGTTCACGTCCGGTCTTTAATCCGTGTCCAAAAGTGTGACGGGGCGCGGATTGCGTCGCTTTATGAGTAAGGGTTTTCTTATGTCTAACGTTGTTCAGTTAATTGTCCCGTCCCAAAAACAAACTTCCGCTGAGCGCCACGGCGCGCTCATGCGGTGCTTTGCTGGACAGCGTCGTTATGGAGACGACGTTTTTTGGTTGAAGGAAAATGCGGAACTGTTGAACATTTTGGAATGCAGTGCACAAACAGTAACGCCTGAAGGGCTTGAGGCGTATCAGCCATTTTATGACAGTGTTGAAAAACGGCTCGAGTTTTTCCCGCAATACTATCGCTTCTTGTTGTCGATTTGCCTCGATCTGGAGGATCTTGGGTATTCTGGAAACAAAGCTGAACCTCTTGTGAAATGGTGTGCCGAACAGGAGTTGGTCCAAGCAGAGTTGTCCGATCTGCAACGAATGGAGGCGCGTCGATTGATGTTGCGTCGAAATGCCGATCCAATGCCGCAAGACACGGGGTTGGAGGCACGGCTAAGGGCGTTTATCTGCCGTGCGGAAACCTTTGCGATGCCAAATAAAAAGGCAGCTTATGAGCTGACCCATACGGTTTTTTACCTTTCAGAATATGGGCGGAAGGACCCGCAACTATGTGCGAAAGTTGAGAGGTCTTTGTTGTTTGTGGGGCTGCTTGCGTTTTTGGAACAGAATGGAGACCTCTTGGCCGAAGTCTGTATTGCGCTCCGGTACGCTGGGTATACAGTTCCTGAAATCTGGCAGTTATGGTTGATACGGCACACTGCTCTCTTTGAAATTGAGACAGGTACACAAGTCCCTTCACAAGATGATTATCATGAGTTCCTTGTCTGCAACTGGATGCTGACGACACAGGGGCGTGCGCCTTTTAAGAATGAGATTTCAGCAGTCCGAACGGGCTTCTTTAAGGCGACCTTAGGCAATGGGGCGTTGCGAGAGATGTCTGAAATCATGTTTCAACTAGAGGCTCAACGCTCTTCAAGCTGGGCGCCGATGCAGCAGGTTTTGATGGAAGAGCTCAGCCCAAACGCGCGGAGTGTCCTTGATCAGGCGGCGGCGTCGACAAACGTGTTTGAAGAATTTTTCGAAGGGTTTGCGCGTGTTGGCTTGCGTGTGGATACGGTGCAATGACTGCCCCCCGACAGGTCCTGATTGGTGCATTCTTAGTGCTGCTCTATACGTTGGTGATCTCGGGCGCTGATGCGATCACCAAGCAAGTTGCACAATCCTATGCCGCGCCTCAGCTATTTGCATTTTCGGGATTTCTGGTCATTGTTTTGAGCTGGGTTGTGGCTCGTGCCGCGCCATCGCAAAGGCGACAGACGCTGGCTACAAACTGCCCGAAAGCGATGGCGCTACGGTCTGGCTTGACTGTGGTAGGCTCGGTCGCGTTCTTTTATGCATTTCGGTTGCTGCCTCTGGCTGAAGTCTTTCTTTTCATCGGGTTGATGCCGGTGTTCGCCGGATTGATTTCTGCGCCTTTATTGGGGGAAAGCGTGCGCCCGATCGCATGGGCTGCGTTAATCACGGGGTTTGTGGGCGTCGTATGTTTGTTTCCGGCTGGGCTATCCGAAATTAGTGCAGGCCATCTCGTAGCGTTGATTGCATGTATTTGTGGGGCGCTGTCGCTCTGCCTTGCGCGCTACATTTCAAAATTTGAGAGCAATTCACTGGCACAGGTGTTTTATCCAAATCTGGCGCTTGCGCTTTGTATGATGCTGGCGCTGCCGTTTGAGTATGAACCGATGCCTTTGGGAGATTTGGCGTGGGTTGCCGGGTACGGCGTTCTTTTGTTTGCGGCGCGGTGGCTGTCGGTGTTGGCACTGCGGTTTTTGTCGGCTTATGCAATGATGCCGCTTATGAATGTGCAGTTCATATGGATGGTGATCCTGGGCGCTTTGTTGTTTGGAGAATTCCCTGCGGCCAATGTCTATCTGGGGGCTTTCTTTGTTATCGGGTCGGGTTTGGTGTTGATACTGGACCAAGCTATGCCCGACGGGATGCGTTTGCCTCGCCTTCGAGAAGACGCGGCAAAGCGAAGCTTGATCCGTCAGTAAATTGTGCGTACGGCTGCTTTAGATCGAAAAACTGGTTCCACATCCACAAGAGCTGGTCGCGTTGGGATTTTCGATCACAAACCGAGCGCCGATCAATTCCTCTGAGAAATCAATGACGGCATTGGCCAAAAAGGGCAGAGAAACGCTGTCTACCAGAACCTTCTCGCCACTTTTTTCCAGCACCAGATCGTCTTCGCGTTGGGTGTCGAGTTTGATCTCATATTGAAATCCCGAGCACCCGCCGCCTTCGACCGCCACGCGCAGAGCCTGACCCTGTGCGCCCGCGCCGATTTCCGCCAAACGCTCATAAGCTCTCTCGGTCACTTTGGGTGGCAATTGCATTACATGGCTCCAAGGCTCGATTCGCGCAAAACTCTGGTTCTCTCCAGAGCGTTACTGGAATATAGAAAGACTGAGGACAGGCTACAAGGACCGCAATTATGCAAGCTCCCTATGCCTCGGATCCAGACACAGCCCGAGGACGGTTGTTTTTGGAGGAGGAAAGCAGTTTCCGCTCGTGTTTTCAACGGGATCGGGATCGAATTATTCACGCCAGTGCATTTCGTCGGCTCAAGCACAAGACACAAGTTTTTGTAGAGCATGAAGGTGATTATTTTCGCACACGGCTAACTCATTCGATTGAAGTCGCCCAAGTGGCCCGCACCATTTCGGGTGCGTTGGGACTAAATCAGTCACTAACTGAGGCGGTCGCGCTAGCGCATGATTTGGGTCATACGCCGTTTGGGCATACCGGCGAAGATGCGTTGGATGTGCTGATGACACCCTATGGCGGGTTTGACCACAATGCGCAGGCTGTCAGAATTGTGACCTCGCTTGAGCGCCACTATGCGGGGTTTGATGGACTAAACTTGACGTGGGAATGCCTTGAGGGCATCGCCAAACATAATGGACCGGTGGTTGGCGCACTGCCTTATGCGCTGGCAGATTATGATGCAGTTCATGATTTGGAACTGCACACACATGCGAGTGCAGAGGCGCAAGTCGCAGCATTGGCGGATGATATCGCCTACAATAACCATGATTTGCATGACGGATTACGTGCAGGGCTATTAACCGACGAAGATGTGATCGGCTTGCCCATCGTCGGAGACGCTTATGCGCAGGTTGATCTGCAATATCCGGGGCTTGAGCCAATCCGGCGTAGACATGAGGCATTGCGGCGTGTCTTTGGTGTGATGGTCGGCGATGTGATTGACACATCCCAAGCGCTGCTTGATGCCAGCGGTGCGTCCAGTGTGGCGGAAATCCGCGAACTTGGCAGTCCTGTGATCCGCTTTTCCGACACTGTGTGGGCTGATTTAAAAGTCATTCGTAAGTTTCTGTTTTCAAACATGTATCGCGCACCTTCTGTTGTGGTCATGCGCGAGAAAGTCACCCATGTCGTAAATGAGTTGTTTCCATTGTTTTTGGCGCAACCCAAGTTGCTCCCAGAGCGCTGGCATCCCGATCTGAAAGCTTGTAAGACCGAAGAAGCGTTGGCGCGGAAAGTTTCGGACTATATCGCCGGTATGACCGATCGTTTTGCACTGCAGGAACACGCGCGGCTGACGGGCAAGCGTCATTGACGTGACCGATAGCAGTGATAAACCCGCGCCGTATCTAGAAGGACAGGTCCTATGAACCTCTTTACGGAGATGCGCGCATTGGTAATTAGCGCGCTTGAGAACATGCAGACCGAGGGCACGTTGCCAGAAGGTCTCGAATTCAAAAATGTGGCTGTAGAGCCACCACGCGACGCAGCCCATGGCGACATGGCAACCAATGCGGCAATGGTATTGGCCAAACCAGCCAAGATGAAACCCCGAGATATAGCCGAAGCTTTGTCCGCAAAGCTGACTGAAGATGATCGTGTGATCACGGCTGAGGTCGCGGGACCGGGCTTTCTAAACCTACGTTTGTCACCAGAGGCTTGGCAGGGGATTGTCAAAGTTGCATTGGTGAACGGTGCAGAATACGGCCAGTCCGACATGGGCGAGGGCCGCACGGCCAACGTAGAATATGTTTCGGCCAACCCGACAGGCCCTTTGCATGTCGGTCATTGCCGTGGTGCGGTGTTTGGCGACGCGTTGGCGGGATTGCTGGAATACGCAGGCTATGGCGTGACACGCGAATATTGGGTCAACGACGCCGGCGCGCAGGTTGATGTTCTCGCACGCTCTGCCTATGAGCGTTACCGCGAAGCAAACGGGCTTGAGTTTGTTGTCAAAGAGGGGCTTTACCCAGGTGATTACCTTGTGCCAGTCGGGGAAGCGCTGAAAGAAAAATTTGGCGACGGCATGATCGACAAGCCCGAATCCGAGTGGCTTGAAGAGTTCCGCGACTATACAATTGATGAAATGCTGCGTCAGATTCGTGAAGATCTCGCCTTGTTGAACGTCAACATGCAGGTCTGGACCTCTGAGCGGTCCTATTATTCTAGCGGCAAGATCGAGAAGACCCTCGAAGAACTCAAAGAAATGGGGTTGGTCTATCGTGGCGTGCTGGAACCTCCAAAGGGTAAAGAGCCCGATGGATGGGAGCCGCGCGAGCAAGTGTTGTTCAAAGCAACCGAATATGGCGATGACGTTGATCGCCCTGTGCAAAAATCAGACGGAGGCTGGACCTATTTTGCGCCTGATCTTGCCTATCATTATGACAAGGTGAAACGCGGATTTGACGTGATTATCGACGTCTTTGGCGCAGATCACGGTGGCTATGTAAAGCGGATGAAGGCCATTGTGGCCGCGCTGGACCACGAAAAACGCGTGCATTTTGACATCAAGCTAACCCAGCTTGTGAAGCTGTTCAAAAACGGTGAACCGTTCAAAATGTCCAAGCGGGCAGGGACGTTTATTACCCTGCGTGACGTGCTCGAGCAGGTTGGCCCAGATGTTACCCGCTTTGTGATGCTAACGCGCCGCAACGATGCGCCGCTCGACTTTGACTTTGAAAAGGTGTTGGAGCAATCCAAGGACAACCCTGTTTTTTATGTGCAATATGCGCATGCACGGGTGTGTTCGGTGCTACGTAAAGCAGCTGAGGCTGGCATCGCAGTGGATGATGAAACTCTATCCCGTGCGGATCTTAGCCAACTTGACCACGAGGCAGAGTTGGGAGTCGCCAAGAAGTTGGCAGAGTGGCCGCGTCTGGTGGAAATCGCTGCGCGCAGCAATGAGCCACATCGCGTTGCCTTCTATCTCTATGATTTGGCAAGTGAATTGCACTCGCTCTGGAACCGCGGCAACGACGATGGCTCGCTGCGCTTCATCCAGGAGGACAATGTCGCCACAAGTCAGGCAAAAATTGCGCTAGCGCGTGCGGTGGCCGTTGTTATTTCTGCGGGTCTTGGTATTCTTGGTGTAACTCCGGCTGAAGAGATGCGGTAAAAACTGCGCGTCGCTGGGGTTGTAGGCATAGGCAAGGCAACCCCGGCGACCAAAATCGCCGCGCGGCAGTGAGGCGATAATGGCAGAGAGTCCCATGGGGTATTCTGGTGAAGGTCACCCAGAACCCAAGATCGTAAGTGGTCTAGTAAATTGGGCAGGCGCGATTGTATCAATCGGGCTTGTTGCCGGTGGGTGTTTCTGGGGATACCAGATCCTCAAGCGCGACGTGAGCGGCGTGCCAGTTGTGCTCTCGCTGGAAGGTCCGATGCGGGTGCAGCCCGACGATCCAGGTGGATCGCAAGCACGGCATCAAGGGTTATCTGTAAATACGGTTGCGGCTGTTGGGAGCGCGGGTAAACCTGCCGATCAATTAATAGTGGCGCCTCCGCCCATTGCGTTGCGATCCGAGGATGCGGTCGTGACCCAAATTGCGTTGCAGTCAAATCAGGCCGTTGTGACAGCGGAAAATCTTACAGAGATCCCTGACAATCAAGTAGAGGCCATTGTTGCCCCACCACCGCTTGCCGAAGGGTCACCTTTGTCGGTGGAAGAACTTGCGGCCCAGCTTGCAGCCGGAGCGCAACCTCTGTCCGAAAACACCGTTGCTGAAGAGGAAACTCAAGTTGCAGCTTTGGCAGTTGACGCAGCTGTCAGTGATGTCATTGCAAATGAAGCAACCGTCGTACCTGCCGTGACTGGTGGCATAAAACGCTCGTTGCGACCTGTGGTGCGTCCTGTGGGGCTTGCTGAAAATGTGACACTGGCGTCAGTTGATCCGACGGCCACAATTGCGGTGGCGCCCAAGGCCGTTGAGGATGGCGAAATCCCTTCAGGTACGCGCATGGTGCAGCTTGGTGCATATGCAAGCCCTGAGATCGCAGCGGCAGAATGGGATAAGCTACTGGCGCGGTTTGATACGTATTTAGACCAGAAAATACGAGTGATTCAGAAGGCAAGCAGCGGCGGACGCGTGTTTTATCGATTGCGGGCCATGGGATTCAGCGACGTGAGCGATGCGCGCCGTTTGTGCTCGGCTTTGAAAGCTGAAAATGCGGATTGTATTCCGGTGACCACACGGTGAGTCAATTTGGAGCGACAATTTTTGGCTGTTCTGGCCTTGTTCTGAGCGCGCAGGAACGTGCGTTTTTCGCCAAGGTTCGGCCGTTTGCGTTCATCTTGTTTGGGCGCAATGTCGAGACCGCCCCGCAAATCCGCTCACTTTGCAAAGACCTACGCGATAGTGTCGGATACGATGCCCCGATTTTGATCGATCAAGAGGGCGGCCGTGTGCAACGACTGCGTGCGCCGCTTGCGACCAACTTTTTACCACCGCTTGATCATATTGCGCAGGTCGGCGCAGATGCGGCGCGTGTGATGTATTTGCGGGGCCGCATTATTGCACATGAGCTGCGTGCGGTTGGTGTTGATGCCAATTGCGCTCCGATGGTCGATGTGGCCCATCCTGAGACCCACGCGTTTCTGAAAAATCGCTGTTATGGGTTTGATGCAGAAGTTGTGTCCCAACTGGGCCGCGCAATGGCGGATGGTTTGTTGCAGGGTGGCGTATTGCCGGTGGCAAAGCATATTCCTGGCCATGGACGCGCATTGGTGGACAGCCACCATGATTTGCCGCGTGTCACCGCATCGGAACACGACCTGGAAGTAGATTTCGCGCCTTTTGCGGCGCTCAACGATCTTCCAATGGGCATGACCGCGCACATTGTCTACGAAGCCTTGGATGCAGCTCCGGCGACAACCTCGCCCAAAATGATGCAGTTGATCCGCGACAAAATCGGCTTTGACGGGTTGATCATGACGGATGATATTTCCATGCAAGCCCTGTCTGGCACAATCGCTGACCGCTCAGTTGCGTCCTTAGCCGCCGGGTGTGATGTTGTATTGCACTGCAATGGCAACATGGACGAAATGCAATCTGTTGCAGAGGTGAGCGGAACCTTGTCAGAGGTTGGTCAAAGACGTGCACAAGAGGTACTTGCGGCGCGACGCACTCCCGAGGCTGTTGACATTCAGGCCTTGTCTGCGGAACTTAAAGCGTTCTGAGCGGGCGGGGGCATGGCCGAAGACCTTTTTGAAGAAGATCGAGAGAGATCAGTTGCCGAGAGATTGGCAGCGGAAGCGTTGATCGTGGATGTTGACGGGTTTGAAGGTCCGTTGGATCTTTTACTGACTTTGTCGCGCACCCAAAAGGTTGATTTGCGCAAGATTTCCATTCTTCAACTGGCACGTCAGTATTTGGAGTTTGTAGAACGCGCCAAGACGCTGCGCATTGAGTTGGCTGCAGATTATCTAGTGATGGCGGCTTGGCTGGCTTTCCTTAAATCTCGGCTGTTATTGCCGCCGGATCCTTCGGAAGAGGGGCCGTCCGGTGAGGAGCTGGCCGCGCATTTGGCGTTTCAATTGGAGCGTCTACAGGCAATGCGGGATGCGGCGGCAAAACTGATGGCGCAAGATCGGCTTGGCCGAAACTTCTTTGCACGCGGCATTCCCGAGAGTGTCGAACGCGTGCGTCGTGTGACCTTTACCGCGACGCTGTTGGATTTGATGCAAGGCTATGCCCGCCTACGCACACGCGACGAATTCCGTCCTTTTGTGATGGATCGGGAGTCTGTGTTCACCATGGAAGAGGCATTAGCTCGACTGCGCGGTCTTATTGGTTTCTCCGGGACGTGGACGGACATTATGAGCTATCTGCCGACGGGATGGGAAGAAGATCCGGTCAAACGCCGCTCGGCCACTGCCGCGACTTTTGCGGCCTCGCTTGAACTTGCCAAAGAGGGCAAAGTGGAAATTCGACAGTCAGAGACGTTCGCGCCTATTCAGCTGCGCAGAAAAGATGAAGGCCATGTCTGAAGAGATTGAACAAAAAGAAGAAAGCCTGTTTGAAGCGCCGCCCATTGCCGAGCAGGAGCGCATGTGCGAAGCGATCCTGTTTGCAAGTGCAGAACCGGTGACAATCAAAGAGCTAAACGCCCGCATGCCGCATGGGTGTGATGCCGCCGAAGCCTTAGTGCATCTGCGTAAGCGATATGAGGGGCGTGGCGTGCATGTGGTCAAGGTCGGGGATGCTTGGGCGATGCGCACGGCAGCAGACCTCAGCTTTCTGATGCAGAAGGAAACTGTTGAGACACGTAAGCTAAGCCGCGCGGCCATCGAAACACTGGCGATTATTGCGTATCATCAACCGGTGACACGCGCTGAAATCGAAGAAATTCGCGGGGTGAGCGTCAGTCGTGGCACGGTGGATCAACTCTTGGAAATGGAATGGATTCGCTTTGGGCGTCGTAAGATGACACCTGGGCGGCCAGTGACATTTGTGGTGACATCCGAATTTCTAGACCACTTTGGGCTAACCAGTGCGCGCGATCTTCCTGGGTTGAAAGAATTGCGGGCCGCTGGCCTTTTGGAGAACCGCCCACCGCCCGGCGTTATGGCCTTGGGGAGTTCGGAAGATGAGGAAGACGAAAGTCTGGAAGGTCAGTCCGAGTTGTTTGAAGATTAAAAGCAATGATAGGATTGGGAAAAATTGCAGCCATAATGTGAGCGCATTTTTCATTTAGAATACTGCAAGTGCAGCGTGGGAGGACGTCATGAACGCCAATCAACTCGTGAATATGATTGCTAAAATGATCATACGGAAACTTGTTGGCCGTGGTGTCAACGCTGGTGTGAATGCAATGTCGCGCCCCAAAACTGGGGGGCAGGGCCAAGACCGTGATGATTCACAAATGCCAAACCAGAGAAAGCACTCAAACCAAAACAATGGCAAACGCGCCAAACAAGCGGCGCGTATGGCTCGGAAGATGTCGAAGTTCTAGCTTGTTTTGAAGTGCTTGGAGAGCTTTAGGCCTTGGCCTTGGTAGTTTGAAGAAATCCCGGAGCCATATAGTTGCCCGGGAATCTCGGACATCCGCTCATAGACGAGACGCCCGACAACTTGCCCGTGTTCTAGGACAAATGGCGCTTCGTGACAGCGCACTTCCAATACCCCGCGCGATCCTGAACCGCCAGCAGCGTCATGGCCAAACCCCGGATCAAAGAAGCCGGCGTAATGCACGCGAAATTCACCAACCATCGCCAGAAACGGTGCCATTTCAGCGGCATAGGCGGGGGGGATATGAACGGCTTCACGGCTCACCAGAATATAGAATGCGCCCGGATCGAGAATGATCTTACCATCTGAGCTGTGGAGTTCTTCCCAGTATTCAGCAGGATCATAATGTCCGATGTTTTCAAGATCGATCACGCCTGTGTGTGGTTTAGCGCGGTACCCCACCAATGTGCCGCTCTCAGGTTGTAGATCGACCGAGAATCCAAGCCCGTCGCTGATGACGGCATCACCATCTACCAATGGGCTGCGCTGGTGCAATACACGGAGGTCTTCGTCGGTTAGGACGCTCTGGCCTGCGCGAAATCTGATTTGATTGAGCCGCATTCCGGGGCGTACAAGTACCGAGAAAGATCGCGGGCAGATTTCGGCATAGAGCGGGCCCGAATAGCCCGGCGCGATGCGATCAAACTCAGTGCCCCCATCCGTTATGGCTCGGGTGAGAAGGTCTAACCGTCCGGTGGAGCTTTTGGCATTGGCGACGGCTTGGATGGTGTCGGGAAGATCAAGGCTTTCCATCAAAGGCACGACGTAGACGCAGCCTTTTTCCAACACAGCACCATCGGATAAATCGATGCGGTGCATTTCAAATTCAGACAACCGCTCAGTCACTGTGCGGCCATGGCCAGCAAGAAAACTAGCGCGTACGCGATACGCCACATGGCCTAAACGCAGGTCCAGTGAGGCGGGTTGAACTTGTCCATCTACGGTTGGTTCAGAGGTCTTGATTTCCCCGGAACTCAACATGTTTTCAATGATTTGGCTTGGAACAACACCAGTCATTTTGCACCCCTCAGATATGCAAAACGCCCGGGCCTTACGGCACACGGGCGATTTTGTATGGTCGGGCTAGCAGGACTCGAACCTGCGACCTTCCGTCCCCCAGACGGACGCGCTACCAGGCTGCGCCATAGCCCGACGATGGGCTGTTCATAACGAAATTGGGGGCAGGGGCAAGTCAAAAAAGTAACTTTTCTCACGCTCGATCAGTTTCTTGCGCACGTTCGAAAAATGCGTCCAGCCGTGACACAAGTTTTGCGGCTTGAGGAAGGTCTTGCACCTCAATGTGGGTCGATTTGGACAGACTGATGAGAAACTCTTCGATAGGTTCGACGTTTTCAGGCGCCAAGGTCGCTTCCTGCTCTGCCGGATCCTCAGAGGTTTCTACGGCCTCCTGGTCTGAGGCATGTGTCGCGGCGGGGATTTCCGACGCGATGTGTTCCGCTCCAGTTTGGGCGAATAGATCAGGCGTCGGGGGTGTTGGATTTGTCGGTTCGTCTTCTAGTGCAAAAGTTTCTGTTTCAGAGGAAGTAAGCGGAGTTTGGTCTAAACCACTCTTGCTCTCTCGAACCGCTTCAGCTGATTCCGCTGTGTCTGTTTCTTCGTCTGAGGCCGAGGCTTCAAGCTGCTCTTCGGGAGAGTCAGTAATTTCATGTGCCTCAGGCTCAGCCGAAACGTCGATGTCTTTTGTGGCCGGTTCTAGTGCTTCAGATGAGTCTGGCGTTTCAGATTTGGAAAGCTGTTGAATAGCGATCTCTTCGAAAATCTGCTGCTCTGAGGTGGTTTCGAGTTGCGATTCAACTGGCGTACTTTCTGTTCCCACATCCGCAGGTTCTGAATCCTTGTCCAGAAGTGAGCGCTGGCTAACCAAATGATCGGGCTGTTTTTCTTCCAGACTTAGCGAGACGTCATCCGAGCCGTCTGGGTCCAACGCTTGTGATAAAGACGAGACATGCTTGACGCCCTTTTCACGCAAGAGCTGTTGTGCGCCCTTAATCGTTAAGCCTTGGTCATGCAGGAGGTGTTTGATGCCACCTAAAAGCAGCATGTCTTGCGGGCGGTAGTAGCGTCTGCCACCCGCCCGTTTGATAGGCTTAACTTGCGAAAACTTGCTTTCCCAGAATCGTAGGACATGGGCTTGCGTGTCCAGCCAATCAGCGACTTCGCTGATCGTGCGAAACGCGTCGGGCGACTTGCTCATGGCCTATGCTCCGATTTAGCTTTTGTTGCCTGCTGCGACCCGGTCTTTCATCAAGTGAGACGGGCGGAAAGTCAGAACGCGGCGTGGGTTAATAGGAACCTCTTCGCCGGTTTTGGGATTGCGGCCTACGCGTGCTGCCTTGTCACGTACGCTAAATGTGCCAAAAGACGAAATCTTGACCTGTTCGCCTTTGACCAAAGCATCGGACATATGAGCCAGAACGCTCTCGACCAATTGCGCGGAGTCATTTCGGGACAGGCCCACTTCGCGGAACACGGCTTCGCTTAGATCCATGCGGGTCAGAGTTTTATCGGTCATTGGTCCCCCCTCGTTACATCATTGTTGAAAACCATAGGGGCAAGCCAAAACATGAGTCAATGACTAGCCGAGTTGCGCTGCGATTATCTTTAATATTCGCCAATGGTTTAGGAGTTTTACTGCCGTTACCAGCGCAAGACGACAGCCCCCCAGGCCAAACCACCGCCAATTGCTTCAGCAACAAGTAGATCGCCTTTTTTGATCTTGCCTTGTTGAACGCCCACGGACATGGCTAGCGGGATAGAGGCGGCGGACGTATTTCCGTGGTCCTGCACGGTCACAATGACCCGTTCCATCGGGATGCCAAGTTTCTTGGCGGTGCCCTGAATGATGCGAATATTGGCCTGATGTGGAACAATCCAATCGACGGCGTCATCGTTGAGGCCGATTTTGTCGAGCGCCGCGGTTGCGGTCGAGCTGAGTTTTTCCACGGCCTGGCGGAACAACGCATTGCCTTGCATACGCAGTTTGCCCGAATCCCCAGTGGTGGACACACCGCCGTCGACATAGAGCATGTCGCGGTAGCGCCCGTCTGAATTGAGATCTGAAGACAACACACCGCGATCGCTGATGTCGCCAGCGCTGTCTTGCGCTTCTAAAACCAGAGCTCCGGCACCGTCGCCAAACAAAACGCAGGTGCCGCGGTCCGTCCAATCCATGATCCGGCTGAACGTTTCGGCGCCAATGACCATGACACGTTTGGCCTGGCCTGAAACGACGAGCGCATTGGCTGTACTAAGCGCATAGATGAAACCTGCGCAAACGGCTTGCACATCAAAGCCAAATCCACGTGTCATCCCTAGTTTTTGTTGAACCATTGTGGCCACAGAAGGGAAGGTCAGATCAGGTGTGGAGGTTGCGACAACAATGGCATCGATGTCGTCGGGTTCCAGACCAGCATTTTCGATGGCTTTGCGCGCAGCGAACATTGCCAGGTCAGAGGTTGTCTCATCCTCTGCCGCGAAGTGTCGACGTTCAATTCCCGATCGGGTGCGAATCCATTCATCCGAGGTTTCGAGTGTTTTTTCGAACTCGGAGTTTGGAACGACCCGTTCCGGCAGGTAGTGGCCAACGCCAATCACTACGGCGCGTGTCGTCATATTATTGATGCCTTGCTATTGTTCGTCGTCAATTGACTTTACGGCATCTTGCGGCAGGGAAACAGCGGATGCAACCCGAGCGGCAAGCTTTTGCGAAAAGCCTGTCTGAGACAATTTAAATGCGAGTTTCACAGCGGCGGAAACGCCTGTTTCGTCAGAGCTCCCATGCGATTTGACAACTGTGCCGTTCAAGCCCAGGAAAACACCACCATTCACACGACGCGGATCAATACGTCTGCTCAGGCGATTGAGCGAGGTATAGGCCATAAGCGCTGCTAGGCGTGAGAGGGGAGAGTATTTAAAGGCCTCACGCAGTAAAGATCCGATTAAACTGGCTGTGCCTTCACCCGTTTTTAGGGCGACGTTGCCTGTAAAGCCGTCTGTCACAATGACATCCGCTCGATCTCCGGGGATGTCGTTGCCTTCGACGAAGCCAACAAATTCGAAATTTGCGATCTCGGCATTCTGCGCGATTAGTTCATGCGCAAGTTTTAGCTCAGGCCGTCCCTTGTGTTCTTCGGTGCCAACGTTCAGCAGGCCAACACGCGGGCGCTCAAGCTCCATGCCGTTGCGCGCATAGGATGCGCCCATCAAAGCATATTGCAGCAGGTCGTTTTCGTCAGCCCGAATATCGGCCCCGACGTCCAACATAATATTAAACCCAAAAGACGATTTAGAAGGCCACAGCACCGCAATCGCCGGTCGGTTCACACCCGGCAATTTACGTAGCCGAACAACGGACAGCATCATCAATGCGCCGGTGTTCCCACAGCTTACACAAACATCCGCTTCGCCATCACGCACAGAATTGACTGCCGACCACATAGAGGTCGACTTGCCGTTGCGCATGACTTGGCTGGGCTTGTCATCCATAGACACAACGTCAGTTGCATCTCTGATTTCTACGCGGCCTTCAAGGACGCGCTTGCGGGCGACCAGCCGTTTGAGCTCTTTACTAGGACCATGCAGAATGAACCCGATATCCGGGTTCTTCTTGGCCGACAGCGCAATGCCGGCAACAACTGCTGCCGGCCCACGATCGCCACCCATGGCGTCGACGGAGATCACTGTGCGTCCCGTTTCGGGATTAACTGATTGCGTCATTCCCGACATATGGGCGCAGCCCCCGAAAGTTTATGCTGCGTCTTCGTCCAGATCGACGTCGTCGACCATGGCGACAATTTCACGATCGTCATAGTGGCCGCAAGATGCACACACGTGGTGCGGACGCTTCAGCTCGCCGCAGTTGGTGCATTCATTTGGGTTTGCGGCAACCAGCGCGTCATGTGCACGACGATTGTTGCGGCGCGATTTAGATACTTTGTTCTGCTGGACAGCCATTGTCGCAACCTTTGATTTACTGGGGCAATGTGCCCGTTTTCCGAAAGTCTCAGGGCCTGACGAAGTTCGCTGGCCTGAGTCCTATCTCAAATTCCGATGAGCGCGCGAACATACTCGCATTTTCGCGCGATGCAAGCCCTATTCGCGGTCTTTATCTGATAGGCTTTCACGCAGCGCAGCCAGTCCGGCAAAAGGTCGGGCATCTTCATCTGTCATCGCCTTTTTTCCCGGTTCCGTAAAGGCGTTTTCTTCTAGTTCCGCGTTTTGGGCGCGCGGAAAAAGAGGTAAATTCAGTGCAAGCGATTCTCTCATTATCTCAGCGAGATCGATTTGATCACCAAGAAGCTCGGCGTTTTCGTCCTCGGGCATTTCGATTTCTTCTTCTTCGCTATCGATTTCCGGCATCAGACTTAGAAAGTGTCTCTCAACAGGCACATCAATGCGCGATGTCACAGGCTCAAGCGTGATGACACAGGGCTGAACCACTGTTGCGCCGATCACAGCCTTTAGGGTCCAATCCGATTTTCCTTGAGGGTGAAGAGCTCCAGCAAAAGATAGCTTGCGCAATTCAAGCAACTCCAAATCTTTGGAGATTTTACTCAGCTCGGCCTGATCAGGCTTTATTTTAAAGCTAAACGGGCTGTTTTGCGGCAAGTCAGCGACTCGCACTGAGGGAATGTTATGTATTTGGTTAGTCATCTGGGGGCGCTTACATTCTTGAATAGGTGGCTATCCTTATGTAAGCGGGATAAAAGGCAGCACAAGCCAAAGCAAGAGGGCAGGCATGGCACTTTGCGTTAAAACGCTGAAATTTGCACTTCTCGGAGGTGCTCTTCTGGTCGCGGTGGCATGTACATCGCAATACCGCAATCACGGCTATGTGCCTAATCCAGAGGAACTGGCGGCTCTTACGCCGGGTGTGGATACTCGCGACACTGTGGCGGAAACAATCGGCGCGCCTTCGGCTTCTGGTGTCTTGAATGACAGTGGCTATTACTATGTACGCAGTAAAGTGCGGCACTATGGTGCGCGTCGCCCTGAAGTGGTTGAGCGTCAGGTCGTGGCCATTGGGTTTGATCAAGCTGGCATTGTGCGCAATGTCGAGCACTATGCATTGGAAGATGGCAATGTGGTTCCACTCGCCCGTCGTATTACGGACAATGGTATCGAGAATCGCAGTCTGATTGCACAACTGATTGGCAACATTGGCAACTTTACACCTGGCGACTTTGTTGGGCAGTAAATTGCGTCCGATGTTCAACTTCTGAAAATTTGTCACTCGGCTGTAACCGTGTCTGCGCTATACTGTGTCAAAAGACCGGAGGCCGATGATGCTTTTCTTACGCCGGGGACGATATGTTGCACGCACTGCGAAAGGCGATCGAGATATCTCGCGTGCCTTTCAATTGCGTGACCTCGCTTTCTTTGGCGGAGATGGCCAACAGGCGGACAAGGATTCTTTTGATGAAGTCTGCACCCACCTTTTGGTTGAGGATTGCGAAAGCGGTGAGCTAGTTTGTTGTTTTCGCTTTCTTTTACTCAACGATGGCGGTGAAATTGAGCGTTGTTATTCTGCTCAATATTATGAGTTGAGTGCTCTGCGCGCTTTTCAAGGTCCAATGGTCGAGATGGGGCGGTTCTGTGTGCATCCGGATCGGACGGATCCAGATATTCTGCGGATCGCTTGGGCAGCTATGACGCGCTATGTCGATGATAACGAGGTAGAGTTCTTGTTCGGCTGCTCTTCTTTTGCGGGCACTGATGCGGCGGACTATCTTGATGCTTTCGCAGTGCTGCGGGATCGGCATATTGCGCCGCGCAAGTGGTTGCCTAAAATCAAAGCGCCAAAGGTGTTTCAGTATGCGGCTCGATTGACGCGGAAGCCGAATCTCAAATTGGCGCAGATGCGGATGCCGCCCCTTTTGCGCACCTATCTCTTGATGGGGGGCTGGGTGAGCGATCACGCGGTGGTGGATCCGCACATGAATACGATGCACGTTTTTACCGGATTGGAAATAAAGGAAATTCCTCCGGCACGAAAGCGGTTGCTGCGCGGGATATAATCACCAAACTCTTGTGTTTTTGATGATAGGCCCCGTGTAGCTGTTGACGGCCCATCAATCGCAGGCTAGCCCCGCCCTATGGCACGTATACCTCTTTTGCAGATGAGCGATATCTCCCTGACGTTTGGTGGAGATCCAGTATTTCACGACCTAGGTCTGGTGGTGCAACCCGGGGATCGGGTGGCATTGGTTGGGCGCAATGGGTCCGGCAAATCCACCCTGATGAAAGTCATGGCCGGATTGGTTGAGGCCGACAAAGGCGACATCGTGATTCCACCGGGGAAAAACGTGGGGTACATGGAGCAAGACCCTGATATGAAGGGGTTTTCCACGCTTGGGGAATTTGCCTCTGCCGGTCTTGAGCCGGGGGAAATGTACAAGGTTGAGCGGGCAGGCGAAGGGTTGAAATTTGACCCAAACCGCTCTGTGGAAACTGCATCAGGTGGTGAGCGTCGGCGCGCGGCATTGGCGCGGTTGATGGCGGAAGCGCCGGACTTGATGCTGCTGGACGAGCCGACAAACCACTTGGATATCGAGGCGATTGGGTGGCTTGAAAACGAATTGAAAACCACGCGCGCGGCTTTTGTATTGATCAGCCACGACCGGGCGTTCTTACGTGAGCTTACGCGCGCAACCCTATGGATTGACAGGGGAATGGTGCGTCGTCAGGAAAAAGGATTCACAGATTTTGAAGCCTGGCGCGACAAGATTTGGGATGAAGAAGACACAGCCCGACATAAGCTGAATCGCAAAATCAAATCTGAGGCCCGTTGGGCCGTAGAAGGTATCAGCGCGCGCCGCAAGCGCAACCAAGGGCGTGTGCGTGCGCTCAAGGATTTACGGGCGGAGCGCTCGGCGCAGATCAAGCGGCAAGGGGCTGCGGCGCTGGAGTTATCTGCAGGGCCAAAGTCCGGTAAGAAAGTGATTGATGCCAAAGGGTTGAGCAAATCGTTTGAGAGCAAAAGCATCGTTCAGGATTTTTCGATTACGGTGCAGCGTGGGGATCGTGTGGCCTTTGTGGGGCCAAACGGCGTGGGCAAAACCACGTTGATCAAAATGCTGATGGGTGAGCTTGAAGCGGATGCGGGCACGGTGTCTTTGGGCACCAATTTGCTGCCCGCGGTGTTTGATCAGGCGCGTGCCAAGCTGGACCCCGACATGAGCCTTTGGGACAGTTTGACAGGGGACCCTGACATGCGGGTTTCAGGCAAAGCGGACCAAGTTATGGTGCGCGGAAACCCCAAGCATGTTGTTGGATACCTTAAAGAATTTCTGTTTGATGAACGTCAGGCCCGCGCGCCTGTGCGCTCGCTCTCGGGTGGGGAAAAGGCACGTTTGTTGTTGGCCAAACTGATGGCTAAGGAAAGCAATATTCTGGTCATGGATGAGCCGACCAACGATCTGGATGTGGAAACGCTGGATTTGCTGCAAGAGCTGTTGGATGACTATGACGGCACCGTCTTGTTGGTCAGCCACGATCGGGATTTTTTGGATCGCGTCGCCACAACAACCGTGGCAATGGAAGGCAATGGCAGCGCTGTGCTGTATGCGGGCGGCTGGTCCGACTATCGATCACAACGTATCGATGATGCCCCGAAAAAAGAAGAAAAATCAAAACGTAAGGCGGAAAAGCTCAAGCAGGAAAAGGTCGAGGCCGAAGGGCTAAGCTTTACCGAGAAGCACCGTTTGGAAGCCTTGCCCGGGATCATTGAGCGGCTTGGGGCTGAGATTGCCAAGCTGGAAGAGTTTATGGCTGATCCCGAGTTGTTCACTAAGGAGCCGGTGAAGTTTCAGAAAGCCACAGAGGCTTTGGTTGAACGGCACACGGCGCTGTCGGATGCGGAAGAAGAATGGCTGATGCTTGAGGAAAAAGCCGAGGGCTAAACCCCGCGTTTCTCCCATTTGTTAACGGCGGTTTTGGCCCAAAATGGGCAGGCTGCATCGCGTCGGTATTACGTCGGTATTGCGACAGTTCTATTTTCGGCCAAGACGTGTTGCACATGTGTGTTAACCGCGCGGGTGTTGCGCACACGGTGAGTGCAACGCGCGGCGGTGAAATATTTAGATGCCATGCTTGATTCGGGCACCGGATCGTACCAAATCTACGCAGCGCGCTGGGGCGCTAGATCCGCCGCTGGGCCGGTCTGGCGGAAAGATTTTTAAGTTATCTGTCGGCAGCAGTGTGGCGTTGGGCAAGCTCTTTGGGCTTTAGCGCTGGGGCAGCGCGACCTGAGGGGCATAGCCACCGCGCAATGCACGCAGAGTGGGCTGAGGCGTCAACACCTGGCAGGTGCCTTCGGGTTTGCGTTCCGGCGTGGTGTAACCGTCCGGTGTGAATGGCCAAAGCGCGTCTTGCCACAACAAGGCGGGACCGGAGTCGGTGAGGAGAAAGCTGCCCTCGGGCAGAGAGGTGATCTCGGCAGTATGACGGCGCTGTTCAAACTGTCGTGGGATGGCGCGCGCGGCGTGCAATTCGGTGTCAAAATCTTGGGCGGGCCCCGAGTGCTCGGCCGCGGCAAAGAAGTTGGAGAAATCGGCGCGGCGGCATTCGGCGCAGGGACGGTGGCCGGCAGCGAGGGCGACGGCTTCGTCGTGAAAGAAGAGTTCGGTGTAGTGATGGGGCTGCATCACGCGTCGGCGACGGTTTTTGAACTGCAGCACGCAGCAGACCCATGCTTTGTGGCGCCAGCGGCGGTGGGTCAAGGTCTGGGCGTCGTCATGCAGGATGCCGCGATTGCCCATGAAGTGTCCCCGCGCGCGATGCGCGAGGATATCGCCTGTAGGTTGGACACGGTTTTGCAGCGGCATCGAAGGGGACCTCTCATAGGTGAGTGTGACGCATAAGATACCGCGTGCAAAGGGGGCACTACTGCATGCGCAGCGCGCCATCAATGCGAATGACTTCTCCGTTGAGATAGCCGTTTTCCACAATAAATCCTGCGAGGCTTGCGTATTCTGACGGATCGCCCAAGCGTTTGGGGCAGGTGACATCTTGGGCCAATTGGTCCTGAACCTCTTGCGGAAGGCCCTGCAGCATCGGGGTGAGAAAGATCCCCGGCGCGATGGCCATGACGCGGATGCCTGAGCGGGCCAGATCCCGGGCCATGGGCAGCGACAGGCCGACGATGCCACCTTTGGAGGCAGCATAGGCGGCCTGACCGCGTTGGCCGTCCATGGCGGCAACCGAGGCGGTGTTGATGATCACGCCGCGGGATCCATCGGCTTCGGGATCGTTTTCAGCCATGACTTCGGCGGCGAGACGGGCAACGTTGAAAGAGCCGACAAGGTTGATGTCGATGGTCTTTTGGAAGGTGTGCAGCGGATGCGGGCCTTTTTTGCCAATGGTTGTGGCGGCTGGCGCAATGCCGGCGCAATTGACGGTGGCGGTGATCTTACCCATGGCCGATTTGGCGGCGGCAATCGCCGCACTGACGCTGTCCTCATCCGTCACATCAACCTTGTGAAAGCTGCCGCCCAATTCGGCGGCAAGAGCGATGCCTGCCTCTTCGTTCAAGTCAAATAGGGCCACTTTGGCGCCTTGGGCGGCGAAATGGCGGGCTGTGGCGGCGCCTAGGCCCGATGCGCCACCGGTGATAACGGCGCAGGTGGTGGTAAGTTTCATGGGGTGGCTCCTCCAGCAGTCATGAAATGAACATACGTTCAAATAACGCAGGAGCAGGCTCTCTGTCCAGAGGGAAGAAGGGCGTGGGACGCACAGTGCAAGTATAAGTATTTGGCGATTAACAGACAACGCCCCGAGAGGCGCTGGCAGACTCTGGCAGTTTTAGCGCGTCGTGAGCGGGAGGTGCGGTGTTACAGCAACCCCCGTTTTGCCAGATTACGCATCAGGTGGCTGGCGCCAAACGTCCATTCAGCACATTCGGTCGACAGGCGCACGGTGTTGGACAGGCTGCCCAGGCCCGCGCTGGAGATGGTCACCACATCTCCCAGCTTGTGGGTAAAGCCTTCACCGGGCACGTCGCGGTCTTCGGTTGGGGCAAAAAGCGTGCCGAGATAGAGCATGATGCCGTCCGGGTATTGATGATGGCGACCCAGCGTTTGACGTACAAGGTCTGCGGGATCGCGGCTGATTTGTTTCATCGAGCTGTGGCCGGACAGAATATATCCATCTTGGCCGGTGACGCGCAAATCGAGCTCGGCGGTGCGCACATCATCCAGCGTGTAGGTGTCGTCAAACAGGCGGATCATCGGGCCAATGGCGGCGGAGGCGTTGTTGTCTTTGGCTTTGGAGAGCAAGAGTGCTGAGCGGCCTTCGACGTCGCGCAGGTTAACGTCATTGCCCAAGGTTGCGCCAAGGATACATCCGGTTGATGAGACCACCAGAACGACTTCGGGCTCGGGGTTGTTCCAGCTGGAAATCGGGTGCAGGCCAACATCTGCATTTGGGCCAACGGCGGACAGGATTTGCGCCTTGGAGAAGACTTCGGCGTCGGGTCCGATGCCCACTTCGAGGTATTGCGACCAGAGACCTTCTTTTATGAGGGCGTCTTTGACCTTGGCGGCTTCTGTGCTGCCGGCCTCGATGTTGCGCAGGCTGTCTCCGATCACGGCACCCACGCGGGCGCGGATGTCTTCGGCGAGTTGGGGATCACCGGCGGCGCGTTCTTCGATCACCCGTTCAACCATGGAACTGGCAAATGTAACGCCGCAGGCTTTGATCGCTTGCAGATCGCAGGGGGCCAGAAAATGGACGTGGTCCGGGGACACCGGGTTGGCGCAGAGGATGTCTAACGGCCCCAAGTCGCGGCCTTGGGCCGTCTGGGTGTAACTCGCAGGCTCGGCCATTTCGCAAATGTCGCGCACCATCGGCGCGGTTTGGGAAGTGATGTCATAGACATGGCCATCGCGCAGGGTCACCACGGCGGGGCCTTGCACCTCTGGCAGCCAGACCCGTCCAACCCATGTACCCAGTTGGTCCTGTTGCGTCAAAAAAGATGTCATCTGCATGTCCTTAGGTCGCGGTCTTATCGGTTCGGTGCTCACATGCAAGGTAGATGAAATTCATCCTGAGTCTATGCGCCACTTGGCGACAAATTGGGTGTGGCTCCTTTGACCGGTGCGACAACAAAAAAGGGGCCCCGAGTGGAGCCCCCCTGCGTGAGGTTGCGTCGCAGGCCTTGGCTTGCCGGATTGTCCGGCCTCCCTGCGGGGGCGGGCGATCCGTTTAACCTGCCAGTTGCACCAGCGCGTGGCGCTTTTTGCCGGCCGAGAGTTTGATCGGCGTAGCAAGGGCTGCTGCGTCAATCATTAGGCCTGCGTTGGTCAGCGGTTCATCATTCAGCTTGGCGCCGTTCTCGGAGATCAGGCGTTTGGCTTCTTTGCCGGATTTGACCAAACCGGCCTTGACGATCAGTTGCACAATCGAGACCCCATCGCCAAGATCGTCGGCTGTGAGCGTCACGGTGGGCAGATCGTCGCCAATGCCGCCTTTCTCAAAGACTTCGCGCGCGGTGGCTTCTGCGGTCTTTGCGGCTTCGGAACCGTGGCAAAGTGAGGTGACCTCATTTGCGAGGATGATTTTGGCATCGTTAATAGCAGAGCCTTCCAGCGCGGCCAGGCGGTCGCATTCTTCGACCGAAAGCTCGGTGAAGATCTTAAGGAAGCGGCCGACATCCGCATCGGTCGTGTTGCGCCAGAACTGCCAGAACTCATATGGGCTCAGCATATCTTCGTTTAACCAGATCGCGCCGCCTTGGCTTTTGCCCATCTTGCGGCCGTCGCTGGTGGTCAGCAGTGGGGTTGTGAGGCCAAAGATGGTGTTGTCGAGCACGCGGCGGGTGAGGTCGACGCCGTTGACAATATTGCCCCACTGATCGCTGCCGCCCATCTGCAGAAGACAGCCGTAGCGGTCATTCAGCTCAAGGAAGTCATAGGCTTGCAGGATCATGTAGTTGAACTCGAGGAAGGACAGCGATTGCTCGCGGTCCAGACGCGATTTCACCGACTCAAAGCTGAGCATGCGGTTGACCGAAAAGTGGCGGCCGATGTCGCGCAAGAACTCAAGGTAGTTCAGATTGTCCAGCCACTCGGCGTTGTTGAGCATGATCGCATCATTCTCGGCCTCACCGTAGGATAGGTATTTGGCAAAAACCTTCTGCATCCCTGCGATATTGTTGTCGATCGCCTCAGCATCCAACAGGGGACGCTCGTCCGAGCGGAACGAAGGATCGCCCACTTTGGTCGTGCCGCCGCCCATCAGGGTGATCGGTTTGTGGCCGGTTTTCTGGAACCAGCGCAGCACCATGATATTCATCAGATGGCCGACATGCAGCGATTTGGCTGTGGCGTCATAGCCGATATAGGCCGGGACCACACCGGCAAGCAAAGCGTTGTCCAGGCTTTCATAATCGGTACAGTCGGCGACAAAGCCGCGCTCGATCATGACGGAAAGGAATTCCGATTTGGGCTGGTAGGTCATAGTGTCGGTCCCGTATGGTTTGCGCAGCCGTATATAGGCGGGGATGAGCGGAAGGAAAAGGCCATGTTGAAGGCCAATGCTGCAGGCAAGGTCATGAAAGCGCTTGGCGCCATGTCAGGCACCTCGCTTGACGGGGTGGACGGCGCCATTGTGGAGACCGATGGAGAGAGCATTTTTGCTTTTGGTGAAACCGGCTATCGCGCTTATAGCGAGGCGGAGCAGGCGGTTTTGACGACGGCTTTGGGATGCTGGTCTGGCGCAGAAGCGGAGGCGGCGGCCAGAGTGGTTGAGGGTGCACATTCGGAGTTGTTGTCAGGCTTTGGAGGCGCAGAGATTGTCGGCTTTCACGGCCAGACTTTGGCACATGAGCCGCGCGGACGCGGCACGTGTCAGGTGGGCGATGGCGAGGTGCTGGCCGAGGCGTTAAAGACATCCGTGGTGTGGGATTTTCGCAGTGCGGACGTTGGGCTGGGTGGCGAGGGCGCGCCATTGGCGCCATTTTTCCATTTTGCTTGCGCCAAGTGGTTTGGCGCCAGCGCGCCAGTTGCTTTTCTCAACCTTGGCGGTGTGGGCAATCTGACATGGGTGGACCCGAGCAAGGCGACACCGGATACGCCCGGCGCGCTGTTGGCGTTTGACACCGGGCCCGCCAACGCACCGCTCAATGATTTGTTGCGCGCGCGGCGCGGTCTCGCCTTTGATGAGGGCGGCAGGATTGCGGCACAAGGCGAAGTGGCGACAGGGGCGCTGGAGCTGTTTTTGCAAGAGGCCTACTTCTCAAGAATGCCGCCAAAGTCGTTGGACCGAAACGATTTTCCAGAAATGATGTCGCTTGTGGCAGAGTTGTCAGATGAGGACGCTGCAGCCACCATGACAGCGATGTGCGCGGCCAGTGTGGCGCAGGGTATGGCGCATTGCCCGAGCCCGCCAGAGCGGGTTCTGGTGACCGGTGGCGGGCGGCTGAATCCCGTGTTGATGGAAATGCTGCGTGTCTCGCTGGATTGTCCGGTGGTGGCCGTAGAAGAGGTGGGGCTGGACGGTGACATGCTGGAAGCGCAGGCCTTTGCCTATCTGGCCGTGCGGGTGGCGCGCGGTTTGCCGACGTCTTGCCCGAGCACCACAGGTGTGCATGCGCTTGTCGGCGGTGGCATCGTGAGCGCGCCGCAAGACGGGTGATTTTAACCTGATGGAGTGGGCGCAAGCGCCCACACTGGATGAGCTTTGCCCCGAGTGGGCAAAGCCGTTGGTGAGCGTTGTGAGGGCGGTTCTCAGGATCAGTTTGGAATCGTGAAATCCGGTGGTGCAAGCGTGAAGCCGTCAAAGTGAAATGCAGGTGACACAGTACAGCCCACCAGCGTCCAACCACCGGTGCTGCGCGCGGATTGCCAATGGTTCTGCGGCACGATCAGTTGTGGAAGCTGGTTGCGTTGCAGATCAGGCCCGAGAAGACGGGTCTGCGCGGGACCGGCATCAGTGGCAGCCACAGACAAGGCGATCGGGGCGCCTGCGTAATAGTGCCAGATTTCTGTGGCGTCCACGCGATGCCAGTGGGATGTCTCGCCCGCCCCAAGCAGAAAATAGATCGCCGTGCCAGCTGCGCGGGTGCCATCAGACGCATCCGCAATCCATGTTTGACGATAGTGGCCCCCTTCGGGATGCGGGATCAGGTCGAGTTGAGAGATGATGTCGTGAGCGGTCATGGCGGTCATTGTGGGCCTTTCTGCGGCGGCGTCACTGTGGGGGGGGATTTGCGGTAGGTGGCGGGCGAAAAGCCCGTTTGTGAGCGGAAGAAACGGGCGAAATGGGATTGGTCGGTGTAGCCTACAACGCGTCCGATTGCACCAATTGTTTGGGTGGTGGTCGTGAGTAATTCTTTGGCGACTTCCACTCGCAAGGTTTTGATTTCACGTGCACAAGTGGTTCCATTCAGTCGCAGCGCGCGCTCAAGGTGGGGCACGTCCAACCCCAGAATAGTTGCGACATCCGCCGTTGTAAGCCGCGCGTTTGGCAAATGGGAACGAGCCGCGCTGCGCAGGGCCGCAATCATTGAGAGTTCTAGGGGGACGGGGTCTTTCTCTGCAGCGCGCACCGGCGGTGCGGAGAGGGTGAGTGGTGCCCAGAGCCATGAGGTTGGAAAGCTCAGGCGCATGCCGCGCCGGCCTGACCGGAGGATGGTGATCCCAAGATAGTTACGTGGCACAGCCTCAGGGTGGGGCGTTTCCAAAAGCAGCTGTTCGGGAGTCCAACGGTCCTGCATGACCATCTTGAGCAGTCGGCAGTGCAACGCCATGCCGAAGCCCTCGACCTGAGCGGGCGGATTTTTGGTCTCGACCAGACGGGAGACTTCGTAGGTCGCTTGATGTGCCTGAATGGTCAGGCTGTGGCGGACTGAGGTGGACGCCTGGGGGACTTGTGTAAGAAAACGAGTGTAAAACTCGCCGACGGTTTTGGCCTGTGCGCAGGCCTGCGAAATCGGGGGCCAGTTTTGCAGTGAGAAAGTCTCGCCGACTTGGCAGCCAAGGTAAGGTGTCTGGGTGAGATCGCCCAGAGCATTGCAGAGACCGTAGATGATTTCCGCGTGCACGGCGCGATGCGGATCGCTCAGCTGGACCGTGTCCAAACCGAATGAATCGAGGCAGTCTGTTAGGTCGTGACCCATGGATTGGGTGAATTGGATAAAGGGCTGCACAAGTTGAAGGCGAATGAAGCCATCGTGTGTTTGAGGCATGGCGCAGTCCTTGTCAGCGGTACAGGGGCGGATCTTTGAGCCAGTTTACCAAGAAAATATCGCATTTGTGGCCATTTTTTTGGCTTTTTGAGCGGAAGGTTTGGGAAACTGGCCAACCAAAACGGTTTTTGCATCGTACTGTTTCACAGAGGAACGTCAGTTTGGAGGGTAAGGTGATTCGTAGTTACATATTTGGCGCGGTTGTTGCGCTGAGCGGGAGCGTGGGTGTTTTGAGCGCTCAGGAGGCCGATGTGCCTCAGATTTTGTTCACCAATGTGCATGTGTTTGATGGGGTCAACGAGGCGCGGATCGAGAATGCGTCAGTGTTGGTTGAGGGCAATCTGATCAAGGCGGTGTCGTCAGGCGCAATTGATGCGCCGGATGCGGAGGTGATCGACGGGGGCGGGCGCACGCTGACGCCGGGGTTTATCGACAATCACGTGCATCTGATGCTGCCGGGGCCAACGCTTCCATCGATGGAAGCCAACAGCACTTGGGAAGATCTGGCGATTGCGGGGGTCGCGTCTGCCGAGATGTATCTGATGCAGGGGTTCACAACCGTGCGCGATGCCGGGGGACAGAATGGGGGCCTTCAACGCGCGATCAATTCTGGAACGGTTATCGGGCCGCGGATTTATCCGTCGGCAGCATTTCTGGGGTCCCGCGGTGGCCATGCGGATTTTGCGAATTACACTTCTCCGGTTGGCGAGTCTTCTAATTTTAGCCGGTTGAACATGGCGCAAGAGATCGACAACGCCGCTGATATGCACAAATTCGCGCGCAACAATTTTCGCATGGGCGCGAGTCAGTTGAAATACATGCAGTCGGGCGGTGTGGTCTCGGCCTTTGATCCGTGGCAGCTGTTGGCAGGATCACAGTCCGAACTGGATGCTGTGGTTCAGGTCGCGAGTGAATACGGCAGCTATGTGATGGCACACTCCTATAGAAAAGAAGCGATCATGAATGCGCTGGAATCCGGGGTTAGGTCTATTGAGCACGGCTTTGAATATGACTGTGAGATTGGTGCGTTGATGGAGGAAAAAGGCGCGTACATCACGACGAACCTGACGGCCTTTGATCCAAACCTCTTTGATATTCCTGCAATCCGCGACGTTCCCGCCAGTTTGCGCAAGGCGCAGTCTGCGACTGCCGCTTTTGGCGGCTATCTCGACAACATGCGTGAGTGCCCAGCCAAGCGCGGCCATCACACGGATTGCGTCGGTAGCGTCGCCGCCTGCAACATCCAGATCGCTTACGAAAAGCACCTTGCCAATGAATTCTTCGGGCCGTTTACCTCGCTCGTTGCGCTGACATCTATCGGTGGAGAGATTGCGGCCATGACAGGCGATTTCATGAACCCATATCCAGAGGGCAAACTGGGCGTGATTGAAGAAGGCGCCTATGCCGACATCCTGTTGCTGGATGGAAATCCGCTGGAGGACTTTAGCGTCGTTGGCACCGGCGATCAGTGGTTCGGCGCGGATCCACGGCCCGACAGCCCCGAAACCATTCGGATTATCATGAAGGACGGCGTAATTTATAAGAACACGCTGAACTAATGGTTGGTGGGGCGGCGTCCCTCGTGCCGCCCCGACCAATGGGGGAGATATTCTGTGAACAGATTTTTGAAACTTGCGCTGGTTGTCGCGTTTTGCAGCGTCGGGTCAGGTGCTTTTGCACAAGGGTTGAACGGGCCGTCGTCTGTGGGCGCGGATCTTGAGCCGGGAGACGGGCTAACGGACCCGCAGTTTCGCAGTGATTTTCCGCGCAATGGCGCGCCCGGTTGGTTTGCCTGGAAAGACGGGCTGGCCGAGAAGGGGTTCAAGTTCAATTTTGACTATCTCACGCTGGGGCAATGGAGCACTGCAGATCAGGGCGAAGGCGAGGCCTCGGGCGGCATCGCGCGGCTATATGGCAGCTGGCAGGCGACAGAGCGGGGAAGCCTGACGTTCAAGCTTGAGGACCGGCACCGGTATGGGGCGGTGGCGCCGCAGTTTCTGGGGCTGGATGGGGGCGCACGCTCAATCACCGGAACGGCGTTTAACGGCAATGGTACCATGCTGACCAACCTGTTCTGGACGCAGCGTGCAGATGACGGTGCGTGGACGTTGCAATTTGGTCAGCTGGATGTGACGGATTTCCTGGATATCTACGGCGCGGTCAGCCCCTATACGGCGTTTCAGAACCTTGCGTTTAACACCAATCCAACGATCAATGCGCCCAATCCGGGCCTTGGTCTGGCGGGAGGCGTGCGTCTGAGTGACAACTTTTACATGGTGGGCTCGGTGGCGGATGCCAATGCAGACCCAACCGAGCCGGATTTTGATGTGTTCAGCGATGGCGAACTCTTTAAGAGCGTTGAGATTGGCTACACCTCGGGCATGGACCGGATCTATTTCGACAACATCCATCTGACGCTATGGCATGCCGATGCGGCAAGTGGGGGTGGGCGACCTGAGGACTATGGTGCGGCGTTTTCGGCGGCTTGGTTTATAGACAACAAATGGCTGCCGTTTTTCCGTGCGGGTGTCTCACAGGGCAAAGCGGCCCTGTATGAGAAATCGGTTTCGGCAGGCGTGGCCTATTATGGGCGCAACACAGATGCAGCGGGGATTGGTCTGAACTGGGCTGAGGCAGCTGATACGTCTGAAGGGCAGGTTACGATGGAGGCGTTTTATCGGTTCTCCATCTCGTCAGGGCTTCAGATCACGCCTTCCGTGCAGTTTATTGATAACCCATTGGATAGTGCACAGAGTTCGATCACACTATTTGGTTTGCGCGCGCGGGTGGTGTTTTGACACCGTAGATGATGGTGTAAATCGCAATCGTCGACGTTTGATTTGTTGCGTTTTGACTAAGTGTCAAAGGGCGACATATGAGCGTTGTGCGAACAGCACTGGTGCTTGTCTTAAACTGGTCTCGGTTCGAGCAATTAAATACCCTGATGTTTGAAGGATTTTCAGAGTGGCCAAAAACATGGATAGCCTAGAATTTCGCAATGCATTGCCAACGGACGCAAAACGCTGCTTTGAAGTTGAGACATTGGCTTACGATGGCGACGAAGCGGCAACGATTGAAAAAATATCGAAGCGGATAAACGAGTATTCCCAGGGGTTTCTGATCCTTGAGGCGGGCAAGGAAATTGTTGGTTTTATTAACAGCGGTTGCGCCTATGACATTCAAATGTCGAACGAAGATTTGAAAGACCTCATTGGACATGACCCGGATGCCCCCAATGTCGTGATTATGTCAGTGGTCATTGATCCGGCATATCAGGGTCGTGGTTTGTCTACGGTACTGATGCAAGAGTTTGTTCGGCGTATGACTGACACCGACAAAGAAACTATACATCTCATGTGTAAAGAGCACCACATTTCCCTCTATGAGAAGTTTGGCTATCGGTACACTCAGCCTTCGGCATCGGAACATGGCGGGGTTCAGTGGCACGAGATGATGATGGAATTGCCAAAAGCTTAGGGCGCTTTGGTTCAGAGCGGCCATGTCACGGCATAAAAAAGCCCCGCACTGTGGCGAGGCTTTTTATTGTATTTGGACTAGATCACTTCAGGATCGAGCGGCCTGCGTATTCGGCGGTTTCGCCCAGTGCTTCTTCGATCCGGATCAGCTGGTTGTATTTTGCCAGACGGTCGGAGCGCGACAGCGAGCCGGTTTTGATTTGTCCACAGTTGGTAGCAACAGCGAGATCAGCGATGGTGGCATCTTCGGTTTCGCCCGAGCGGTGGCTCATCACGTTGGTGTAGCGCGCGCGGTGGGCCATATCGACGGCCTTGAGCGTTTCGGTGAGCGAGCCGATCTGGTTCACTTTGACCAGCATCGAGTTGGCCACACCTTGCGAAATGCCGTCGGCCAGACGGGTGGGGTTGGTCACAAACAGGTCGTCACCGACCAGCTGTACCTTGTCACCGATCAGATCGGTCAGGGCCTTCCAGCCGTCCCAATCGTCTTCGTCCATGCCGTCTTCAATCGAGATGATCGGGTAGTCGGCGCAGAGGTCGGCAAGGTACTGGGCGTTTTCAGCAGAGGTCAGCGATTTGCCTTCGCCAACCATCTCGTATTTGCCGTCCTTGAAATACTCGGACGAGGCGCAATCGAGCGCGAGGTAGATGTCTTCGCCCGGTTTGTAGCCAGCTTTCTCAATCGAGGTCATCACGAAGTCCAGCGCCTTGCGGGTGCTTTCCAGAGCGGGAGCAAAGCCGCCTTCGTCGCCGATGCCGGTGTTGTAGCCCGCAGAGGAGAGTTCTTTTTTCAGGGTGTGGAAAACTTCGGCGCCCATGCGGATCGCTTCTTTCACGTTCTCAGCCGAGACCGGCATGATCATGAATTCCTGAATGTCGATGGGGTTATCGGCGTGCTCGCCACCGTTGATGATGTTCATCATAGGTACGGGCAGAACGCGCGCAGAGGTGCCGCCGATGTAGCGATAGAGCGGCTGGCTGGTGAAGTCTGCTGCAGCTTTGGCACAGGCGAGAGACACACCAAGGATGGCGTTGGCGCCAAGGCGGGCTTTGTTGGGGGTGCCGTCCAGCTCGATCATGGCGGTGTCGATGGCAACCTGTTCGGTCACATCCATGCCTACGAGTTCTTCAGCGATTTCGCCGTTCACGGCGGCGCAGGCTTCCAGAACACCCTTGCCGAGATAGCGGAATTTGTCGCCGTCGCGTTTCTCAACGGCCTCATGGGCGCCAGTGGAGGCACCAGATGGCACGGCTGCGCGGCCCATGGTGCCGTCTTCTAGCAGCACGTCTACCTCGACCGTGGGGTTGCCGCGGCTGTCGAGAATTTCACGTGCGTGGATGTCGATAATGATGCTCATCTTGGATGTCCCTGAAATGGCCAATTCGTTGCGCGCAGCTATAGCAGGAGGGAGAAAAAAGTAAACGCACTTCGTTAGCGCTAACAGCTGTTTCGGCAAGATTTCGGACAGGTTAGGGCTAACAGTTTATAGGTGTTGCTGCAGAACCATACCGTCAAGCAGAGCGTAGATGGCGGGCTTGGCGACGGACAAGTCGTTGTTCGCGCAGGAACGTATAAAGGCCGGAGCCGATGATCAATGCTGAGCCAAGGAGCGTATAGAGATCGGGTCTTTCGCCAAAGACCAGAACGCCAGCAAGCATAGAAAACACCAATCGGGTATAGCGGTAGGGCGCCACGACCGAGGCCTCGCCCATGCGCATGGCGGTGACAATGCCCAGATATCCGGCTGCGCCAAACAGGATGGCCCCCGTAAACATCGCCAGTTCTGGTGTGGTCGGGGCAACGAGGCCGCGTGGGGAGAAAACCATCATCAACACGCCTGTGATAATCAGGGACAAGAACCCCTGAAGAGAAACGACGTTGGAGGAGACAGCCGCGTCAATGCGACGGGTGATGAGGTCGCGCGCAGCAATTGCAAATACAGCCCCCAGAACCAACATCACGTCGGGTTCAAACCCGCTTAGGCCAGGGCGGATGATCAGCAACACGCCTGCAAACCCGACGCCAATCGCGCTCCACCGTCGCCAGCCGACCTGTTCATGCAGAAAAAATGCTGCGGCCATAGTGAGCACCAAGGGCATGGTCTGAAACACAGCCGCCACGGTTGAGATGTCCACGCGTGCGAGTGCAGTGGCAAAGAACATTGCCGCGACGCCCTCGCTGAGGGCGCGCATCAACATCATCGGTCGCCATGCTGCCGGGGCCAGAATGCGATCTCCCATCAGGCGGGCACGCATAAAGAAGATCAGGCTAGACCCGATACCAAGACCCAGCAAAACCTGACCGGTGGCGATGTTCACCGAAAGCTGTTTGATGAACATATCCTCCAGCGAGAAAGCCAGCATGGAGAGAATGACCAGAAAGATACTGCGAAGATTGTTCATTGACGTGCGCCTTGAGGTGGTGCGCCTGCTTTGCCTCTGCGGCGCGTTTTTCGCAAGCCAAGAGAGCGCATTCAATGATGACAATTTGTGAGGAGAGGCATCACTTAACGATGTCGCAGACTAACAGAGGCTCGCCTGAGAGGCATATTCCCCACCTTGTATCTGTCGGTGCGGCAATGCATGGCCGCACTCCAATGCGCAGTTTATGATACGTTTTTGAGGGAGGGGCTCCGGCTTTACATAGTACTCTTGTAGCCGAAGCCGTATTTTCGTCGTAGGATTTTGGGACCAATACGCCAGTTACAAGTTGAACGCTCTATGAAACCAGACAATCCGACCCATAGTGCCATTTGGGCGCAAGAGCTTTTAGGGATGTTGACCAAGAGAGGCATTTCCGCGCGGGACGCTCTAAAGGGGATTACTTCCAAGCCGCCCCAATCAGGCACCACAGATGCGGAGTGGTCTTTTGAAAACACCCTAAAGCTGTTTGAGAGGGCAGCCGAGTTAACTGACGATAATCTAATTGGTTTCCATTTTTCACAGTCTCCCGACCTTGTGCGAAAGGCAGGTCTGTTGGCTTATGTCGGCGTCTCTGCACCGACAGTAGGGGGCTATTTGCGCAACATCACACGCTTTCAGCGGGTGCTTGGAGATGCAAGCAAATCGGCTATGGAGGATCTTCCGGATCAGATGGTGTTGCGCTGGCATTATGACATTTCGTCGGTGGTGCCCTCGGGGCAATATGCAGAGTTCGGAGCCGTAGGCACGGTCTATGCGTTGCGAGACTATTCCAACCGTCAGTTGCGCCCACTACGTGTTCGGTTCGCGCATCAGAGACAGTCTGGCGTGGAAACACTTAATCAGTTTTTCGGCTGTCGTGTGCAATTTGGCTGTGATGAGAACGAGATTGCTTTTAAGGCGTCCGATACAAGGGTGCCATTGCTCACCGCAGATGACAATCTGCAACGGGCTTTGCTGGAGATTTGCGAAAATACGTTGGCCAACTTACCTCAACGGCCCAATAGCGTGTCGCGCAAGGTTGAAAGGCTGATCACTGCGGGGTTGGCGTCTGGAACTGCGCATCAAGACAAGATCGCGGCCGAACTGGGAATGAGCCCACGTACTTTGGCACGGCGTTTGGCTGAAGAAGGCACAAGTTTCGCGACACTCATCACCGATCTGCGCGCAGCGCTTGCACGGGATTACTTGCGCAATAGTAATTTGCCGCTGACCGAGATCGCATTTCTGCTTGGCTATACGGACGCAAGCAGTTTTAGCACCGCGTTTCGACGCTGGTTTAAGACAACGCCAAGAGAGTATCGCGAAAACCCAGAGAGCTCAGCCTCTTCAGACTGAGCCAAATGGGTTTTTCAGTGCAAAACGCAACAAACCTGACGTGCTTGGAGCCCGCCAGGTTTGAAGCAGACCGCCTGAGTGCTCAGGCGTCGGTTGGAAAGGGTCAACCTCTCCGGCTGTTGTGGAAAATTAGCGTTTTTTGCCCTTGTGGTCCTTTGAGCGGCGATCACGATCATTGTTTTTGTCGATGATGCCGCTGATGGCGCCTGCGGTGGCCCCGACTGCGGCGCCTTGTTTGGCATCTCCACCGGCGATTTCAGAGACCACGGCCCCTGCAATTGCGCCTTTGAGGGCGCGGTCGCCAATTTTGCCAGCCGATGCGCTGGCCGGGATGCTTAGGGCCATGGCTACAGTTGCGGCTGCGACTGTGGTGTTCTTGAAAAAATGTGTCATGGGTTCCAACCTTTCTGACCGTGGCATCCTCTGTGGCTGCCTTCTGATAGGTTATTTAGGAGGTTGGAAATCGATCACTTGCTTGCAGCAGACAGGAAGTTTTGTCTGCCTGCCAAAGGTATTTTTTTACTGAAATCGCGCAAAAAAAACATGGTCAGCTTGGGACATCACCAAACGCGTTTGCTTCGGTGGGGAAGAGAGCTGCCCGACCAAAAACGTTCAAAAAAGCCGCGCGCCTAGAGGGGGCGGATTTTAAGGGCTGTGATCCGGTTGGCGGACCGCTCGGTGACCTCAAAGCGGAAGCCGTGGAAGGAAAACACCTGACCCACTGTGGGGATCATCTGGGCTTCGTGGATCACAAGGCCGGCAATGGTGTTGGCTTCGTCATCCGGCAGGTTCCAGTCGGTGGCGCGGTTGAGGTCGCGAATAGTCATGGAGCCTTCGATCAGGAACTGGCCGTCATCTGATTTCTGGATGCTCAGTTCCGCGTCAGGATCAAATTCATCTGTGATCTCGCCAACAATTTCTTCCAGAATATCTTCCAGTGTGATCAGGCCGCGCAATGAGCCGTATTCGTCCACCACCAGCGCAAAATGCGATCTGCGGTGTAGGAACTGGCGCATCTGGTCGTCCAGAGAGGTTGTCTCGGGCACAAAATAGGGCTTTTTGGCCACATCGGTGAGATCAAAGCTGTCCAGATCAAAGTGGCCGGATTCCCCGTGGCGATGCATGGCGCGCAGAAGGTCTTTGGCGTGAATGACACCAATGATGTTTTCAGGCTCATCTTTAAACACAGGCAGGCGGGTGTAGTTGCTTTCGATACAGCGTGCCAGAATTGAGGCGGGGTCCGCGTCGGCATCGATCATTTCAATGCCGGAGCGGTGCAACATGATTTCTTCCACCACACGGTCAGACAAATCAAGCGCGCCCAGGATGCGGTCGCGATCTTCTTTTTCAACAATGCCTTCGGAGTGGCCCAGTTGAATAGCACCGGCAATTTCTTCACGCACAGCCAAGACTTTGCTGTCGGGATCGGTTTGCACGCCAAAGGCACGCAGAAACAGGCGGACAAGACCACGAATGGCGGTCACAATCGGGGCAAACAGGGTGACGATCACCTGAATTGGGCCAGCAACGCGTGAGGCGGCATCTTCGGGCGCGGTGATGGCATAGGTTTTGGGCAGCACTTCGGCAAAGATCAACACCAGAAGGGTCATCACCAATGTGGCCAGCGCGACGCCGCTTTCGCCAAACGCGCGTGTGAAGAGCGCGGTGGCGAGTGAGGCGGCTAGAATATTGACGAGGTTGTTGCCCAACAGGACCGAGCCGATCAGCCGCTCGCTGTCATCGGTGATGTTGAGTGCACGTTCCGCGCCGCGATTACCTTTGTCCGCTTTGGCGCGCAGTTTGCCGCGAGAGGCCGCCGTCAGAGCGGTTTCGCTGCCGGAAAAGAAAGCTGACAGCACCAGAAGGCCGACAATTGACCCTGCTGTGACCCAAAACGTGCTGTCTAATGCTTCTGTTGTGACTTCCATCGTAATCTATTTCCTTTTGCGTCCTTGGGTTATGGGGCCGTGGCGTGCCGCAATCAAGGGGGCAGGGGAGAAGTGTTGGTGTGGAGAGGTGCAGACGCGACACGCTGGCATGCGCACTATTGGCTGTCAGAGGCGTCGTCGCTGTCGTCGCTATGGTCTTGATCTGTTTGCGCCAAAGGGTGGTGTTCCAGAACCAGTTCGCGCAGGCGTTCGTCCAAGACATGGGTGTAAATCTCGGTGGTGGCCACATCGGCATGGCCCAATAGCGTTTGAATAGAGCGCAGGTCGGCGCCGTTGGCCAAAAGATGCGTCGCAAAAGCATGGCGCAGCGTGTGCGGCGTCACTTTGTTCGGTGCAACGCCGCCATGGACAGCGAGATCCTTGATCAGATTGTAAAACCAATGGCGCGTGAGGTGCCCTAGCTTGCCACGGGACGGAAAGAGAAACTTGGAAGTGGGTTTGCCTTTTTGGTGGGCAAGCTCTTCAATGTCATCGCGACAGATCAGCCAAGCAGCCAGCGCCGCGCGCGCCGGTGGCGACAGCGGCACCATACGTTCTTTGCCGCCTTTGCCCATAACCAACAACATGCGCGGATCGCCTCGGGCGGCGGACACCGGTAGGCTGACCAGTTCGGTCACGCGCATACCCGTGGCATAGAGTAATTCCATCAGGCAGGTGTTGCGTAGACGGTCCGTGACAGAGCGCCCTTGGGTGCGGGCGGCGGTGAGAAGGCGATCAACTTCGAGCACATCCAGCGTTTTTGGAAGACTTTTGGAACGCCCGGGCCCTTTGATCTGGATTGCGGGGTTGGTGTCGCGCCAGCCTTCTTCAAAGGCAAACCTGTAAAGCTGGCGGATAGCTGATAGGCGCCGTGCGCGGGTGGCTTGGGACAGACCTTGGGCATCACAGCTGACAAGGTAATCCTCGATATGGGCGCGGTCGATGTCTTGGAAGGACAGTTTGCGCAGCTGCGCCCAATCGGCAAAATCTTTGAGATCGCGCGCATAGGCGAGTTGGGTGTTTTGTGCGGCGCCCAACTCGGCGGCTTGCGCGTCCAGAAAAGTCGATATCCAGCGCAGATTGTCCACGGCGTTATCCGCGGATGTCCAATAGCGCCACTTGCAGCGCGGCGCGACGGGCGGTGTCTTCCAGACCGACGGCGCGCAGGGTGGCGAGGGCTTCGGTCAGGGCGGTCAGATCCCCTGCGGCGCCATCTGACATGAGCGCCATGGCGTTCAGGATGACTTCACCCAATTGGCCGCGCGCCAGCATTGTGGTGTATTCTTGGGGCACACCCGCTCCGTGAAAGGCGTCGGCAATGGCGCGGTGTAGGGCGTCTTGGGGGTGGCTGGGAGGCATGCCAAGCGCCAGTCCGGCCAGAAAGTCACGTGGTCCGGCATGGGCGGCGCGCTCGTAATCAGAGGACAGCAAAGCGATGTCGCGTGCAAGGCGCGCGGTGACGCCTTGCAACGGCAATCCCAAAAGCTGTGTGCCGTAAAGCCGCGCAAAGGGGACTTCCAAATTCACCGTGCGCATTGCGGCCCATGCGGCGGGCAAGGTTTCCGCGATGGCGGCGACGTCTTGGTTGCCAATCGCGTTGTCAAAAGCTTGCAGGGCTGCGACGCGGTCCCAAATCATGCCCGAGGCTGCGGGCCTGCGCTCGGTATAAATGCCGAGCAGCTTGTTCTCATGTACGGATGCCGTGCGGGCGAGACGTTCGGCGGCTTCAAGCTGGGCCTTCCATCCGGCGATGTCGCGCAGATCGGCGTGCGCGTAAGGCAACGGCAGGCTGCGGGTGGTTTGCATCTCGCCAATCGCCTCATAAAGGCGGAACTTGAGCGGTGTTGGATCGCTGAGCGAAAACAACAGTGGCTCGCCTTCAAACAATTCGGGATCCAGGAACCGCAGCAAGAGCGCGTCGAGTTCTTCTGAGATCAACCCAAGTGCCTTGGCCGTGTCGAGGGTGAGCGCGGCGGCGCGCCAGTCTCCGTCGCGGGCCGTGCAGAAAATACGGGCTGCATAGTCAGGTGCCAGATGCGGTGTGCGCATCAAAGCATCACAGGCGTCCTGTTCCTGTCCCATCAACAAGGTCACATCAAACCAGCGCGAAAACAAAGCCGGGGTGCGCGCGCCGGAGCGTTCTAGCAGAGCGGCGGATTGTTCAAGCGCACCCATGTCGACAAGTTTATCAACGCGGGCCAGCAACAAGAGATCGTTGACGCCGGCGTCCTGTGGCGGGTCGGCCTCGGCAAGTAGAAGGGTGTAAAGCAGCGCCTGCATGGCGGGCAGAACTTCGGGGCGCTGGCGTTCTATCAAGGTGGTGAGACGATGGGCAGAGGAGTTCGCCCAGAGCGATGCGGGCAGGCCAGTCACAGAGGACGGCAGCAGGCCCACTGCATCATGGCCACCTTGATCCAGAGCCAAAACATCGACATCCGGCGTTTCGATTCCCTGCGAAACTGGCGGCTCGGTTGGTGGCAGCTCGATGTCCAAAGTGATGGTGGGGGTTTCATCCAGCCAGTCAATGGCTGAGAGCGGTGCATCCTGCGCCAAAGCAGAAGTGGCCAGCAACGTCGAGGTTGCGGCAAATTTAGAAAAGCCCAGAAAACGTTGAGCTATAAGGGGTTTACTGACCATTCAGTTCCACTGGAATTCGGGTTTCTGATTGAGGCGCCGAAAAATCAGCACCAAACATTGGGCCAATATATGCGTAAGCGACAAGCGCAACCACCGCCAATACGATCAACACTAAGAGAGCTTTAATCAATTTGCCCATTTGAAACCCCGAGAAATCTGCCTGTTTTTTTTGAACTTATAACTGGCCTTTTCAGCAAGATCACGTCATTCAGTGCGAAATGTTCAAATTGGGCAAGGCTTGGCCGACATTTAGGGCACCATGAACTATGATTTGAAGAAGTCTGTTGTGCTGATCGGCATGATGGGGGCGGGAAAAACTGCGGTTGGCCGTGCGTTGGCGGAGCGTTTGGGCGTGCCCTTTATTGATTCCGATGCCGAGATCGAGCAGGCGGCAAATATGTCGATCGCAGAAATCTTTACCCGTGATGGCGAGCCATTTTTCAGACGCAAAGAAACACAGGTGATTGAACGGTTGATGGAAACCGAGCGATGTATTCTGTCCACAGGTGGCGGCGCGTTCCTGTCGGAGACCAATCGCGATATCATCGCCAACAAAGGTGTGGCCGTCTGGCTCAACGCTGATCTTGAATTGTTGTGGAACCGTGTGCGGCACAAAGATACGCGCCCTTTGCTACGCACGCCTGATCCCAAAGGTACTTTGCGGGACCTATATGAAAAACGCGTGCCGCTTTATGGTAAGGCGGATTTGTCGGTGAAGGCTGAGGCCGGATTGACAATTGAAGCGATGGCAGAACGTGTTGCCGAGGCGTTATTGGGCCGGCCTGATGTGTTAGAGGAGAGTGATCCATGATGGAAACTGTTCATGTTGGGCTGGGTGATCGGGCCTATGACATCCACATTGGCACCGGATTGATTGCACAAAGCGGCGCGATGATTGCGCCGCTGCTTGCGCGCAAGCAGGTTTGTGTTGTGACCGATGAAAACGTGGCGGAGCTACATTTGGAGAGCCTGCGTGAGGGGTTGGCTGCGGCGGGGATCAGCTGTGAAGCACTGGTGTTGCCTGCTGGTGAGAGCACCAAGAGCTGGCCGCATTTTGAGCGCACGGTGGAATGGCTGCTGGAGCAGAAAGTCGAGCGGCGAGATCTGGTTGTGGCGTTGGGCGGCGGTGTGATCGGCGATTTAACCGGATTTGCAGCCGCTGTTTTGCGCCGTGGCGTGGGGTTTGTGCAAATTCCAACCTCGCTTTTGGCGCAGGTCGACAGTTCGGTGGGCGGCAAAACCGGTATCAATGCGCCTCAGGGCAAAAATCTGATCGGGGCGTTTCATCAGCCCAAGCTGGTTCTGGCGGATACCGACGTTCTGGGCACGCTGACGCCGCGCGATTTTCTGGCCGGTTATGGCGAAGTGGTCAAATACGGCCTTTTGGGCGATGCCGAATTCTTCGAATGGTTAGAGGCGCAGGGGCCCGCGTTGGCAGCGGGCGACATGGGCGCGCGGATTGCAGCGGTAAAACGGTCCTGTGAGATGAAAGCCGAGATTGTGATGCGCGATGAGACCGAGCAGGGCGATCGCGCGCTATTGAATTTGGGTCATACGTTTTGTCACGCGCTGGAGGCGGCTACGGGATTTGGCGATCGTTTGCTGCATGGCGAAGGCGTCGCCATTGGATGCGCATTGGCGTTTGAACTGAGCGCTCGTTTGGGGCTGTGTTCGCAAGAAGACCCAAGTCGGGTGCGCCAGCATCTGAGTGAGATGGGCATGAAAGTGGATTTGTCTGACATCGACGGGGACTTGCCGGATGCCGACGGGTTGCTGAATCTGATGGCGCAGGACAAGAAAGTCATGGATGGCCAGCTGCGGTTTATTCTGGCGCGCGGCATTGGGCTGTCCTTTGTCACCGCAGACGTGCCACGCGACGTTGTGCGCACCCTGTTGCAAGACGCATTGGCACAGCGCTAGGCGGGTGTCGGCGCGGCAACACGTCTCAGGGAATACTACTGCATTTTGAGGGACTGTGGCGGTCAAATATTGGCCAAAAGAGTGTCCGATGACGTCTTACCTAAAGTCCGACCCAACACGTGACGGTTTTTTCGGGGACTATGGCGCGGACGGGGACATCCATGGTTTTCGTACGATGGTGTTGACCGATGAAGCGGGCGAGCCGGCGCCTGTCCATACGGTGGCGTCTGGGCTGGACTATCCCGGAATTGGGCCAGAGCATGCCTATCTGTATCGCACCAAACGGGCAAACTATACTCATGCCAATGATGCAGAGGCGCTGGATGCGTTTTATAAACTAAGCCGTCACGAGGGCATCATTCCGGCACTGGAAAGCGCGCATGCGGTAGCCTTTGCGATGCGGGAAGCCGCCAATAATCCGGGAAAGTCGATCCTGATCAACCTGTCAGGGCGTGGTGATAAAGACATTGACTATGTCACCGAAACCTATGGGTTTGGTGCCTAACAGTTCAGCAAGCCGCGCCACGCCCCCCATCGAAGGGGGCATGGCGCGGGTCCGCTAAAGCGGACGGTTGGGTCAAGAATAGCAGGGTGAGATCGCCGATGTCTTGCGGTCTTTGAGGCGCGCCTCGGCTCTGGTTTGCGAAAAGCCTATTGCGATAGCCTCTCATAGTGATTGCGTCACATTTGGTACCCCTTTGGTTTACGACACGTGCTTTCGACAAACAGGCCGTCAGCGTGGCGCTTTGGGTTTTGCCTGACAAAACAAAGGGTTTGGCGGTCTGTATGCGCCATGCTAGCGTTAGATGTATTAAAGGTGCTTCATTCTAAGGGCCTTGGGCGGCGGGCATTGGTCTGTGAGTCATGACGAGTATTTAGGGGGTGGGTTATGAAGGCAGCACTGCTGGGAGCGCTGTGGATCGGGGCGGTGGCGGTTGGGTCTGTGCGCGCTCAAGAGGCTGTGTTTCTGCCGGAGGTGAACACGCTGGAGCAGGTTGCCACGTTTGAAAGTTTGCGAACCAGCGACATTCAGGCGGCTTTTGACCTTGCCGATGATCTATTAGAGCAGGTCGATGATATAGGCCTGCAGCTCTATTTCGCGCATGTGGCGTTTGATGCCGGAGGGACCGAGCGCGCCATTTCATATGCCATTCCGGCAGCGGAAGCTCTAGAGCCGGCGGACCCGCGATTGACGGAGGCTTTGGATTTGCTTGTGGTCTCGCATGAGGCTTTGGGTGATCCGGAAACCGCGCTGGCCTATGAGTTGCTGGCCTATAATTCCGCTGAGGCGCGTTTGGGGCCGGAGAACCTAGCGCTGATGCCAAGGCTATTGGCGCTTGAGCCCAAAGTGGAAGATTTGCGCCCCGAGTTATTGGGGGCACTTCAGGCCATGCGGGCGGCAATACCCACAGAGAAAACCCCAAAGCCGCAGCTGCGCGCCGAGGGGGGACCGACAGCGGTTGAGGTTTGGTTCGGGACAAACCGAAAGGACACCGGCGCGTCTGATCCGGCGCAGCGGTTTGGCAGTGATCTTGATGATTTGACGCTAGGATCGTTGACCGTGACCATCCCGCCCGGCCATTTGTCGGGTCTCATTGAGCGTCCTGAGGGATGGTTTTTCTCGGGCCATTTGGATCCAGAAAAGCACGTTGTTTTGGCTTCGCTGGAAGATTTGACAAAAGAGGCCTTTGCGCAAGGATGCTGTGCGCAGGAGGATAAGCTGCTGTTTGTGCATGGCTATAACGTCACCTTTCATGATGGGGCGCTCAGGGCGGCACAATTGGCGTTTGATTTAGAATTCCGTGGCAAGCCGATGTATTATAGCTGGCCCTCAAAGGCGTCGCTTTATGGGTATCTGGCAGATGCCAACAATGTTGTGCCGTCACGACCGGCGATGGAAGAATTCCTGGAAATTGCGACCCGAGGTGCGGGAAAACTGCATATCATCGCGCACTCGATGGGCAACCGATACACACTAGAGGCGCTGGAGACGTTTCTGCTCAAACATCCTGAGCGGCGCATTGGTCAGTTGGTGCTGGCTGCGCCGGATGTGGATCGGGCCGAATTTGAAGCACGGTTTGGGTCCATACGCAGCCGTGCCGAGGGTGTCACGCTTTATGCATCGCGTAATGATCTTGCACTGCAGGTGTCGCGTCGGGTGAACGGGGGCTATCGGTTGGGCGATGCCAGCGGTGAAGTCTTTGCGCTGGAAGGGTTGGACACGGTGGATGCGTCGCTGATTGAGGCAGACACTTTGGGGCATTCGTATTTCGGGGATGCGCCACAGATGTTGGGAGACATTTTGGGACTGGTGCGTCTTGGCTGGGGCCCGCAGGAGCGCTGTGGCGTCAGCGTGCGAGATCAGAACGCTGCGTCGGCGGTTTGGGAGGTGCAGCCGGATGGCTGTCGCGTTGAGGAAATTCGCACCGCTGGAGATTTGATCCGGTTGCATGGGGATGCTGCGGGGGCGGAAGCGGCGCGGCGGCTGGATGCTGCGGGCGGCGATCAAATGGCGTTTTGGCAAGATGTGTTGGCGGTTGTGGAGGACCGATTGCACGCAAAGTAGCGGCCGTTCCGCTTAGGAGGTTGCTAAACGAGTATTGGGGGGTGGGTTTATGCGGCTAAAGGTAAGCTGTCTTGTGGCTGTGTTTTGCGCGGCTTTTTCGATGGGGTGGGCGCAACAGGCAGAGACCCATGATCCAACGGGGTCGGTTTCGGCAGATGGTGTGTATCTCCCGCCAGATGTCAGTGAGCTGAAAGACGCATTTATCAACGCCCGATCCGATGTTGATGATCCGCGCATTGCGGCCTGGATCGCGTTGAATGCGGCGGGACAAACCCGAGCATTGATTGCCGCCACCGAAGCGGATTTGCGCACGGAAAACCCGCATCCTTATGCCAGCCATATCTGGTCATTTGCGCAGTGGAAGCTCGGCGCGCTGAGTGTAGAAAAACGTCCCGAATTTCCGGCCGACCTTGTAGATGTCTTGCAGTATGCCGCTCGCGCTTTTGCATATGAGCGTGGGGGGCAAAGCGGCAAGTTGGTGGAAATGGTCGATGAAGCACTGGCGCGTGAGCGGGTCGATTATTGGGCGGATTATGAGATAGCCTATGCCGCCTGTGTTGCGGGCTATGGCGAGCCGTGTCGGGCGATTGGACGACGGTTGATGGTGGCGTTCCCCGAAGATTTCGGGGCTGCTTATTTGGTAGGTGATAAAGCGCTTAATGACGTTCAGGGAACATTGGAATGGTTGGACGGCCATGCGCACCTGCGTGAAAGCTCTGCTGGAAAACTTGTGCTGTGGATGTTGGCGCGGCCGGACGTGTCCATTGTTGAGCGGCGCGCGTTTTCTCAGTTCTGGCTGGATTCTGCAGCAAATGACCCGAATGCCCTGAGGCGGTTGGGGTATCAGCATGAGAACCTCTTCTACCCTGATTTGGCGCGTGAGGCATTCATAAGCGAGCATGCCGTCTACCCGTTTCGGGATGCGCCGCTGAGGATCGGGCGTGTGTTGGCTGGCCAGCGGCGATTTGAAGAGGTGGAGGATACTGCAAGGGCTTATGCGCTGGCGCAGGCCACAGAAGCCGATGTCGCAGCTATGAGCGCGCGCGCGGCCTTGCAGATGTATGTGCATGCCGGAGAATTCGGGCAGGCCCGCCGCGTTGGATTGGCGGCTTTGGACGCGCAACCACAAGACGCCAAATTGCGCCGGTTATTTGCTGATGCGCTGCGCAAAGAAGGGTTTCCCAACGAAGCAGTCATCACGGTCGCGCCTTTGGTCGAACACAGTCCTAGCGATCTGGACGCAACACTGGTCTATGCCCAAGCGCTTTACGCAGCAGAGCGTTTTGGCGAAGCGCTGAGCGTGGTGGAAAGTTATCGCGACGGCGGCGGTGTTCTGAGCGACAGTCTTGTAAATCTTTGGAACGACGCCGCGCACTCTATGGAAATCACCGAGTCTCTCGACGATCGGCTTGCCGAGGTGTCACGCCTCTTTCCCGAGAGTCACTGGCTGATTGGCAATGTGGCGTGGGCGATGAATAAGGCGGGGCGACCGTCCGAAGCTTTTGAGGTTTTACGAGAATTGGTGAAAACCAATGCCAGCTCCAATTGGCGCGTGGCGCGAATGGCGGACTATGGCGTTGCGGCGGGACGACAAGATGAGGTCTTGGTCGCGCTTGAGGCATTTGTGCAAAGCTATCCCTATAATTCCGAGGGGTGGCGTCAGCTTGCAAAGCTAAGTGCGCAGCCCGAAGCCGTTTGGCAGCGCGCGCTCATTCAGGCGCCGACAAAAGCATTTCCAAGTGAAAATCTCGCCAAACTTAAGGTGGCGCAAGCCGCTGAGGATTGGCAGGGGGTGGATGCGCTTTTTGCAGAGCAGATCGCGCGACTTGGTGCGCTACACCGCGTGGATGGTGACTTGGCACGGTTGATGCATGCGCGCGTGCAAACAATGGATGACATGGCGCTTGCCGGACACTTGCCGTCGCTGGATCCGCTCAATGATGCGTTGCGCTATCTGGATGAGGCCCGCGCGGCGGGGCTTGGCTTGGATGACTATTGGGCCTTGCGATATTTTTTGCTCGGGCGATTTGGCAGCTCGGTTGAGCGCACAAAAGCGGCCATTCGCAGGGTGCAGACTCATCCCGACCAAAGCGATGCTTATGCGCATTTGTTTACTGTGGAGGTTCAGCAACATCTGGCCAATTCCGCGCAGCCGTTTCTCTTTTTTCAAGACTATCTTGATCGTCAGCCCCGCAACTCGGACCGCTTGGGCAGTGCCGCGCATCGGCACACCAAATGGGGGGGATCTCCGGTTGTGGCACTGGCCCATCTTGAACAGGCCAAACGATGGGATCCAGACGCCAATATTGATGTGCGTATGGAGAACGCCTATGGGGCTTTGGGCGCATATAAACGGTTTTATGAGGCACGGTATAACCGCGGTTTTAACATCGGTAGCTCGCAGCGGTTTGTGGATTGGCTGGAGAGTTCGCGGCACAACACCACGCGGCCTCAGTCGGTTTTAAAGTCGCTGGATTTTGACACGATGACGATCATTCAAATTCGTCCCGATGGGATTGAATGGGTGCGCCAGTATCATCCGGTGACGGGGCGTTTGCTGAAATTCCGCATCGGGGCAGTCTCTGGTGAGTTTTTCTACTCCGAAGAAGGCTATCTGTTGGGCCACAAAATCGGGGCAAGTGAGCGGGTTTACGTCGACTATGGCGATCCAGAGGAGGCGATGCTGAAGCGTCCTTTGACCCGTGTTCAGATTGGCGATACGCGCGAGGCGTTGCTGGAGTATGGAGCGGACGGGCAGGTGAGCGCGGTCACAATCTCGGGTCTAGGCCGTCTGGATGTGATTTATGATGCGGCGGGTGAGACCTCGGATGTTACCTCGACCATGTTTGATCCGCAGCGCGATCCATTTGAGCTATCGCAGGCGATTGACGATGCGTTTGAGCGGTTTTCGCAGATGCAGAGCATTCAGGAAACCGTCGAGCAAGGTGACGTTGACGGCATCGACGTGCGCGATCCGGTCCTGGATGAGTTGCAATCAGCTTTGGATATCGCGTGGGAAGACCCCGAAGTCAGCTATTTCGACTACGATGTGTTGCGATTGCAGTATGCGGCGACCCTGATCGAGAAAGTGGCAGAGCATCCCTATTATATGTTGGACGCCGAGGAGACGTTATCGTCGGTGTTTTATGAAAACGGCCTGACCACCATTGAAGAATGGTACGAAGGCGAGGTGCCGGACACCCAAGCGGCCTATCACCAACTTGAAGTGGAGCGCGCGCTCAGTGCAGTTGAGGCCATGCGTTTGTGGCGCCAACTGATGTTGGTGATCCGTCCTGAAGGCTTGCCTCAGGATGTTTGGTCGTTCTGGAGCGAGATGTCACAATGGTTGGAAGAAGTAACGCTTGAAGATCCCAAAGTTGTTGATGCGGTGGCGCAATTGCGAGCGGAAATGGCGCAGGCCAGTTTAACGGCACTGTCAAATGCGGGGTGGTTGCAAAAGTCTCACCTGACCAATCCCGGCTTTTGGCGCACGCATGGGTTTGATGATGTCTTCCCAAAGGCGTTGGTGGCGCAAGACCTGAAACTGCGGGACGTTTTGGTGCGTGAAAACGGCGAGGTGGTTGTCGCCTCAAATCTCGGGCTGGCTGTGCTGCGCCGCGGGTTTTGGGAATGGTTTGGTTATGATCAGGCCCAAGAGCGCTATTCGGCGTCTGCGGCGTTTTCCCAGCTTAAGGGTCTGTCCAATGTCTTGGCGCTGACGGAAGATACAACTGGGCGGCTCTGGCTGGGGACACGCGCGGGGCTGGTGATGCTTGAGACGGACTATACGTCCACACCTGTGTTGTGGCGCAGCGGCGAGGCCGGTTTTTTGAGCGGTGCGGTTGAAACATTGGCCAGCTCACCTGACGGGCTTGCGGTTGGCGGCGATGCCGGTCTGTTGCTGATGCCGCCTGAGACCTTTGAGTTCGAGGTTGTCTCGGATGCGCCAGTTGAGCGTGTGCGTCCTGCCAATGAAGGCTGGCTGGTGATGGGGCGTAATGCCTTGTGGTGGCAAAGCGGGACACAGCGCATCGACATTGCGCAGCATCAAGTGCGTGATGCGATTTTGGACCCGATGGTTGAGACTTTGTTTGTGCTGCATGGCGACGTTTTGTTGCAAGCGGACTGGAACGCCCTGATGGGGGGCACAGCCGGGCTGCAGGCGGTGCGCGGGCAGGAAACCATTCGTGCCACCGATATGCCCTATGGGTTGGCGGTTGTTGACACCCTGCCGGGAGAAACCGGATTGGTTGTCTGGAGCGATCAAGGTGGCAGCGTGATGGGACAGGGGGCTTTTGAAGTGTTCGCTCAACCCAACGCAGAGCGCCCTGTCGGGATTTTCAAAGCGCATGAGCGTGACAGGCGACTGTATATGATCACCTCAGAAGGGATTGCGGCAGTTGTGCGCGGTCAGGCGCATTACCCGATCGAGGACCGCGTTTATGACATTCTGGATGACACAGAGCTTGGTCTGACTTTTGTCGCCACTGGCTATGGTATTCAAACAATCGACCATCGCGATCCGCGCGCCGAGGCCAGCTATTTTTCAGGCGTGAGCGCGCGCATTTTGGAGCCTATGCCAGATGGTGGGCTGCTGACTCATGACGGGTCGATGGTGGTGCGGTTTGACGCCGGATCGATCAGCCCCAAGGAGTTGTTTGACACCGAACAGGTTGGGCGCGAGGCGCCGCAATATGCCGCCATAAGTGATCTTTTGGCGGCCTCGGATGGCACGGTCTGGGCTGTGGCGGGGGCAAGCGCGTTTCGCTGGAGCGGCGAGAATGAGGTCGACGAGTTTTCGATGTTCTCAATGCCTCAGGATTATCCGGTGCGCTCAGACATGTTGTATTCGATACATGAGCATCCTGACGGGCGCATCCTGATGGTGGCGTCCATGGAAGGGCATCGCACCTATGGAAGTCGTGCGCTTTACGGAGGGCTTTTTGAATATCGCGATGGCCGTTTTATCAAGACCGAGCTTGATGTTTTGGGAAACTGGTTTTTGACAAGCTTGACGCAGATTGACGACACAACTGCGATTGCGGGCACGGCCAGTGGATTTGCGCGTCTCAAAGGCAATGAAATCAGCGAATATGACCAGATCAACGATGCGTCTTATATGGCGCTGCGACAGGAAATACCTGCGCTGTATCTCGGTACAGAGGGCGCGCAATTGGGTGAGGATCTGTGGCTGTTTGGTACCGTGGGAGGGGTTGTAGCACTGAAAGGGGACACTTGGTTCAATGCTGATCGCCTGACGTGGATGTTGCCCGGACAGGACCGCGCCAACTATGGCGCGCGCATGGTGCATGCTGTGGCGACGGATCCAAACGGGCGGGTGTTTGTGGGCACTGATCTGGGGTTGACGGTTTATGATCCTGACGGGGCAGGGGCGGAGAGCTTTCTGATAAGTGAGCAACGTGGTGATTTTGCCTTTAGTGCTATGGAGCAAACCCGCATGCGGGAGGTTAATGACATCCTGAGTGATGCGCTGCCAAAGGATAGCAAGGCGGGCAAGCTGGCCGAGAGTTTTCGCAAAACGCGCCAACAGATTGTTGCTTTGGAAGAGCAGTTGTCGGTGGGCATGGCGTCAGGAGTTGATGAGGCAAAAAAGCTGGAGAAAAAGCTGATCAAGGCGCGCCAACGTGACATCGCAATATTGGCCAAGCTCGAAAAAGATCAGCCGATGTTGTTTAACATGCTGCAATTGAACCCGCTGGATTTGCGGGCCTTGGGGCGAAAGCTACCTGAGGACGTTGTTGTGGCCCAGTATTTACCAACAAAAACGGCGCTGTATATCAACTTGGTCAGCTCGCAGGGGGCGACGCTCAAAACCGTCTCCGTGTCTTTGGACGAGCTGGAAAAGCGCACCCGCTCGGTTGCGTCCTCACTGTCGGCGCAGGCGCGTGGTCTCAAGCGTGGCTTTGATCTGGGGGCAGGAGCTGGGGTTCCGGCAGGAGGTGCCACAGCCAGTGAAACCGGGGGCCGCGCGGCTGAGGCGCTGGAAGAAGGTGCTGAGGCAGGTTTGGGTGACCTTGCGAAAATGGCAGGCAAAGCTGATCTGACCGAGGCCAATCTGGCATGGCTTTATGACATGTTGCTGCGTCCGATCGAGCATGCCGTGCCGGAGGGCGCGACTTTGGTGATTTCACAGTCTGGGTCATTGGCCTATCTGGCGTTTGGGGCTTTGATCCGTGACGTCGGAGCGCAAGGCCAAGGACCGGTCTATGCCGTCGAGCATTTTGATATGGCCTCGGCGCCTAGCCTTTATGCGGTGGATATGATGATTGATGCGGTGCCCTCGACCGCCTTTGGGCATGTTGTTTTTGGTGATCCGGACGGCAGCCTGCCATATGCGCGCGAAGAGGCGGAAAACATTGCTGACATTCTAGCCGAGGACCTTGTCGAGTTGCGAGTGGGGGAAGAAGCGACTTATCAGGAATTGCTAGAGTATTCGGGGGATGCGCGGTTTGTGCATCTGGCAATGCATGGCAAGCTGGATCACACATCCCCAAAAGACAGTTATTTGCTGATGGCAGACAACACGCGCATGACCATCCCCCAGATCATGACCTTGCCCATGCAAGAGGCCGATTTAGTCTTCTTATCGGCCTGTGAAAGCGGGCTTGGCACCGACGGATTGGAATATCGCACCATTGCGCACGCTTTTGCCCATGCTGGTGCGCCTGCGGTTGTGGCTACGTTGTGGCAGGTCGATGATGCGGCCACGCGCACACTGGCCGAAGGATTCTATGCGGCCAAAATGGAAGGGGCGCGCAATTCACAAGCCTTGCGACAGGTTCAACGCGACATGATTGCGGCCGGCGGAAAACATGCGCAGCCAGGATATTGGGCGGGTGTGATGCTGTTTGGCAAACCTTAGGGGCGCGTTGCCTGCGCGGCGTGCCAATCTGCCCAAGCCTGCGGCGTGTCGAGATCAGTGAGCGCATGTGCGTCAGGCAGCGCAATGAGAGAGACGTTGGCGTGATGTTGTTTCAGCAACGCACGCGCGCCGATGTCGCCCGAGATTGTCTTGAGTTGATCAAAATATGCGGCGGGAAAAATCACCGGATGACCGGGGCGGCCGTCGGATGCGGTGGCGCGCAGAATAGTTTGGTTGTCTTGAGCAGAATATGCGGCAGCCATTTTGATAAGGTCTGCGGCCGTAAGCTCGGGCATGTCGGCAGGCAGGATCATGGCGGCGCTTGTGTCACTTGGCAAAGCGGCAATGCCCGCGCGGATCGAGTGGGCCATGCCTTGGTTGGCGTCCTGTACTGTGATGTGATGGATATTGAGGTCGCACAATGCCGCTGCTCGAGCAGGTCGGTCCGGCGGCAGACACACATGCACGGGACATCCGGTTTGCAAGGCGCGATGCGCCATTTCTGCAATCAGAGGCTGGCCCGCTACGGGTTGCAACATTTTGTCAGCCCCTTGCATGCGTGAGGCGCGGCCAGCGGCGAGAAGAAGGATGGCAAGCATGGTGCTTCCTTTGCAAAATAGTGCGAGGGGGAAGGGTGGGATGCCTTCGGCGAAAGTATTTTTGCAGAGAAGAAGCGGCGCGGCTAGCCCCTCATTTGCGCATGATCGGCGTCAAACAGGGGCGTGGTGATGACGCGTGCTTTGTGTTTGGTGCCGAGGATTTCGATCTCGACTTCTTGCCCCTCGGTGGCGTGCTGGCATGGCAGGAAACCCTGAGCGATGGATTTTTGCGCGTGGTGGGAATAGCCGCCGGAGGTGCAAAAGCCGACGACCTCGCCCTTAAGCCAGATGGGTTCATAGGCGTTGACATCTGCGGTGTCGGCTTCGACGTCAAAGGCGCAAAGTTTGCGTGCAGGACCAGTGGCACGTTCGGCTTCGGCGGCGGCGCGGCCAATGAAATCGGCATTTTTGCTGAAAGCGATGAAACGGTCCAAGCCGGTTTCGGCGGCGGTGTAGTCAGGCGAGAATTCGGACATCCACGAGCCGAAAAATTTGTCCAGACGCAGGCTCATCATGGCGCGCATGCCGAAGGGGCGCATGCCAAAGGGCTGGCCTGCCGACCATAAAGTGTTCCAAAGGCAACGTTGGGCCATCGGGTCGCAATAGATTTCATAGCCAAGCCCGCCGGTGTAGGAGACGCGCTGCACGAGGCAGTCGGTTTGACCCACGGAAATCTTGCGCAGATCCATGAAGCGCATGTCTGAAATGTCGCTCAGCGTGCAGGTTTGTAGGACTTCGCGGGCTTTGGGGCCTGCGATCTGGAAGCCGCTGAGCTGGTCCGAGATATTTTCGACTTGCACGCCTTCGGCTTCGTTTTGTTCAAACCAGCGCATGTGAAAGGCCTGAGCCCCATAAGAGGCGGTGAGTTGGAAGGCGCTCTCACTGAGGCATGATACGGTAAAATCACCAATCAGGCGGCCTTTGGGGGAGAGCATGGGGGTTAGGGACAAGCGACCCGGTTTGGGAATGCGGCCCGCCATGATGCGGTTGAGCCAATCGCGCGCGCCGGAGCCTGTAACCAGATATTTGCCGAAGTTGTGCACCTCGTTGATGCCGACGGCTTCGCGGACTGCTTTGACTTCGCGGGCAGTGGCGGCAAAGGCGTTGGAGCGGCGGAACGACGGGGTTTCAAAGCGCGGCTCGTCGCCTTGGGCAAAGTAGTTGACCACCTCAAGCCCGTATTGAAAGCCCCAGACCGCGCCCATTTTGTCAAAGACATCATACATCGGCGTGGTGCGGAACGGGCGTGCGGCGGGGAGTTCTTCGTTGGGGTAGGAGACCGAGAAGCGTTTCTGGTAGTTCTCAATCACTTTGGGGCGGGTAAAGCCGGGCGTGATCCAGTCGCCAAAGCGGGCGCAATCCATAGCAAAGGTGTCGCGTTCGCATTCACCTTCGACCATCCATTGCGCCAGCATGAGGCCGACGCCGCCGCCTTGGGAAAAGCCTGCCATAACGGCGCAGGCGGACCAGTAATTGCGCATGCCCGGCACAGGACCCACCAGCGGATTGCCATCAGGCGCAAAGGTGAAGGGGCCGTGGATCACGGATTTTATACCCGCTTCGCCCAGCGCGGGGAAACGCTTGTAGGCAAACTCGATGCTGTCTTCTATTTTGTCGAAATCATCGGGCAGCAGTTCGTGGCCAAACTCCCACGGCGTACCGTCAACCGCCCATGGGCGACAGGGTTGTTCATAAAAGCCGATGCACAGGCCGCGACCCTCTTGGCGCAGATAGCTTTCGCCTGCGGGGTCCATCACATGGGGGTGCTCACCGCCGCCGTCGATAATCTCGGCGATCATCTGCACCTCTTCGGTGACCAGATATTGGTGCTCCATCGGGTGTAGCGGGAAATAGACGCCCGCCATGGTGCCAACTTCGCGCGCCCACAGACCCGCGGCATTGACCACATGTTCGGCGTGAATGGTGCCCTTGTCGGTGACAACATCCCATGTGCCGTCGCCGCGTTGAGTGGTGGCGATCACCTTGGTGTGGGTTTCGATGGTGGCCCCGCCCATGCGCGCGGCTTTGGCATAGGCATGTGTGGTGCCAGAGGGATCAAGATGGCCATCCAGCGGGTCATAAAGCCCGCCAAGGATGCCGTCGGTATTGGTGACTGGTGCCAGTTTGCGGATTTCATCAGGGGTAATGATTTCTGTCTCGAGCCCCATAAAGCGGTGTTTGGCACGCTCGGCCAGCAACATGTCAAAACGGTCTTGGTTATCCGCCAAGGTCACGCCGCCGACATGATGCAGCCCGCAGGACATGCCGGTGATTTCTTCGAGTTCGCGGTAGAGGCGGATGGTATAACCCTGCAGCGCGGCCATATTGGTGTCGCCGTTGAGCGTGTGAAACCCTCCGGCGGCGTGCCATGTAGAGCCGGATGTGAGTTCGGAGCGTTCAAGCAACATCACGTCTGACCAGCCAAGTTTGGTAAGGTGATAGAGAACCGAGCATCCGACAACGCCCCCACCGATGACGGCTACACGTGTTGTTGTTTTCATGCCTGCGCCTCCTTTTGTCTGGCCTGATGGGTATCAAAGGCGGGCAGGCGGGCTGAGGCAAGTGTAAATGCGACAAAAGACGTCGGTGCCGTTCGCCATATCGATAAAGACGTCAAAGGTAGGGATGTGCGCGACTTGGACGTGCGCGTGGCTTTTAGGAAATACGTTGGACCGAAGTGCGTGGGGTTTAGAATGCAGAGTGTCAAGAAAACAGGTGCCCCGCACAGAAAGAGTGATCTGTGTGGGGCGTCGTTTTGAGTGCCTCAGGTTAGAAACCTAGATTAGTAACCTAGTGAGGTCAGGAAGGCTGCGATGTCGTTGAGTTGGTCTTCGGTCAACTCATCGTTGAAGAATTGCATTTCTTCAACACGACCCAGAGCGTCGTCCATACGCGCACGGTCAGCACCACGGATGCCGGGACCCGACATGCCCACAGCGTCCATGCCGTGACATGGCGCACAGCCTAGGCCAGCGGCCTCTTGAACGTAGAGCATACGGCCGCGGTTGATCTGTTCAGGTGACGCCTTGGGGCCAGTCGGCTTGGCTGGTGTTCTGGCGACCACCAATTCCTCAATTATGCTAAGCATTTCTGGCGAGCGCGGGCCACCTTGGTCAGACATCAACGTGCCAGTCCAGTCGGGCTGATAGGCCGCGAAGGCACCGGAGTGTGTATCACCACCGTTGGGGGTAAGGATATAGTCCTTCACCTCGTAGGTGTTGAGGTCCAGAACCGCAGTTTCCCAGCCGTTCATGCTTGAAATCCAGAGTTCGTTGACTGCGGGATCAGGGTGCAAAATGGCGTGGTCCACCGATGCCATAGTTCCGTCGAGACGGATCGGCATTTCTTTCTTGGCGCGGTAAGGCGAGAAGGTAATCGCGTCGATTGTGCCGAGATCCCGACCAACGTTGTGCGACCCTTCACCTTTGCCTACAGTCAAAATCAGGCTTTCGTCCCAGTTCATCGCGATGCCGTAAGGACCCGCAACACCAGCAGAGGTTGAGCCAACAACTTTGTTTACTTCATTGTCGATCTTGTAAACGTAGCTGCTGTGACCGTCGACGACATAGGTGAATTTGTCGTCATGCGAGTGGGTGATCCCAATCGGGTGGAAGCCTGTGCCCATCACATTGTCTACGGCGCCTGTGTCGATATTGACTTTGGCAACACCTGCAGTTGGTGTGTAGTTGGCGCGGGCTTCGGGAGAGCCGATTGACACAAACGCTGTCGAGCAATCCCGCGATGCTGTCACAAAGGGGTGCCCCATAACCTGAACATCAGTGTATGTGATCGCGCGTTCAACACGGTGGTCGTCATCGGGATCAATCACAAAGTGTGGTCCGCCGTTAGCACCAAAGCCGGTTTGGAAAATCACACGCTGTCTGCCTTCGGGCGTGGCGCAGGCCATGACGTGGTGCATTTGTTGCGAGCGAGGAGCGCCTCGGAAATCTTGCTCGTGGCGGAAGATTTTGTCGACCTTGAGCGTGCGCATATTGACTACGGCAATGTAGCCAGACCCACGTGTTGCGGTTCTGTCCTGCTCTCCCCAACCGATATAGGCCCATTTTCCGTCTGGAGACAGGCCTGCGCCGTGTGGGCCGCGCGTTACGGTGAAGTTGTCTTCTGATTCCACGACAATCATGTCTTTGACGACTTCTTTTGTGTAAGCGTCAATAATATGGAACCCGGCAAAACTACCATCGATCAAGCGATCTGGATTGGCATTCTGGTGGGATTCGCTGGTCATATAGATCAGCGGGTGTTTAGCGGGATCCCAAGCGTCAGGCCCGCTGGAATCAAAGTCAGCGACCAATTCCAAACCACCCCTTTGGGCTTCGGAATTGCTCCAGTCTGATGCAGCGGCTTTTGCTACGGCTTCTTCATAACCTGGGATGGTGGTTTGTTGAGCGTTTGCAATACCCGCAAACATAATTGCGGTTGAACTAAGGGCGGCTGCCCAGATGTTCCGTCGGTTTAACAATTCAATTCTCCATTTTTGGCGCAAGATTTTATTTTATTGATGCGCGGCGCTAAAATGGATTTTGTGAGGGGGATAGTTAGGGTCCAAACTGTCGCAGCTAGACGACCACAATTATTGACGAGTGGAAACTTGCCGATCCATAAATGAACAATTTATACGTGTAATTTCAAGATTTTGCGGTTTACTAACCACGGTGATCATCCGTAGTGAATTGAAGAAATTGCCAATAATAAATTTAGAATTATGATGAATTTTTTCGCCACTCGTAAAAGCGCTTGATATTTTAATATTCAGGAAAATGTCGCCCCTAGACCGCTCGCTTTTGGTGAACAAAAGAAAAGTTGAATTATTTAAATAGTTTCAAATGGAGGCGTTTTTATTGATTGGTGGATAATCTATTAACCTTTTCAGAAGGGCGGAATTACGCCTCTTCATGGACTGGTGATTGGGCGTTATTTTGCCAATGGTCGTTTTGAGCAGGTTCGGTTGCGCGGATTGAGGACCGCAGGCGTTCGTCTAACGAATGAAGTTGTGGGGCATGAGTGATTTTGGGCCCCTTAGCGGGCGTGAAACGCCTTAGGTTTTCCCAGAACCGAGCGGGCGTTTGATGTGAGCCGCAAATAGAGGGCCGTGGTTGAAAACCAAAACCCTCTCGCAGCTCATGACTCATTCAGCGGCGATTTTGATAACCGGCGTCATGCGCGCCAGAATGTCATCGGCGAGATGGCATTTGACCTGATGATTGTCTCCAAGCTGACGCACCGGGGGTACTTCCTTGTCACACAGTCCGCCCGGAACTTCGGGTTTCCAGCGACAGCGCGTCTGAAACGGGCATCCCGGTGGCGGGTTCATCGCCGAAGGAATGTCACCTTCCAACACGATATGCTCTTTCTCAATCGAGGTGTCAGCAATTGGCACCGCAGACAACAGCGCTTCGGTATAGGGGTGATAGGGCGGTGAGAATACCTGATCGGTGGTGCCCATTTCCACAACATGGCCCAGATACATCACCATCACCCGATCGCTGAGATAGCGCACGATCGATAAATCATGGCTGATAAACAGCAAGGTGGTTTTTTCTTTGCGCTGAATTTCCATCAACAGATCGGTCACCGCAGCCTGGACCGACACATCCAGAGCTGAGACCGGCTCATCGGCCACCACAATACGCGCATCCCCTGCAAAGGCGCGTGCAATCCCAACCCGTTGTTTTTGACCACCCGAGAGCTGGCGTGGCATGCGATCGGCAAAGGCACGCGGCAGTTTCACCAGATCAAGCAGTTCCAACATGCGTTTGCGCCGATCCGCTTCGCTGTCACCAATGCCAAAGATCTCCAGCGCGCGCATGATCTGACGCCCCACGGTCATCGACGGGTTCAGCGTATCAAACGGGTTCTGGAACACCATCTGCACATCTGCCACGGTCTTGGTGTTACGCTTTTGAATCGGGACGTGCTGGATCGCTTGGCCATCGAGCAGGATTTCCCCGTCGGTTGCGGTTTCAAGCCCCATGAGAACCTTGGCAAAGGTCGACTTGCCACAACCTGACTCGCCCACAATGGCCAAAGTTTCGCTTTCGCGGGCTTCAAACGACAGGGTTTCATTGGCTTTGACAACCTTTTTGGCCCCGCCGCCAAACAGGGCATTGGCCGCCACCTCATAGTATTTCTTGAGATTATCCATTTTCAGAACAACCTCACCGACTTCGGCTTTTTCTTTCTGCTCAGCAACGGTGATTGGCGCGTTCCAGTCTATTTCCTCGCTGCGCAGACAGCGGGTTGTGTGGCGCTCATAGCCTTGCACATTGACCATGGAAATCGGCTGCGCGTCACAGCGGCCCTCCTCAAAATAGTCACACCGCGGGCCAAAGTTACAGCCCTGAGGACGCTCATGCGGCAAAGGGAAGTTTCCAGGGATCGCCACGAGCGGACGCGCATTTTTATCAGCCCCCGGTAGCGGGATCGAGCGGAACAGCGCTTGGGTGTAGGGGTGCTGCATATTGTCAAACACGTCTTCAATACTGCCGCGTTCTACCGCTTCGCCGGAATACATCACACAGAGCCGGTCACAGGTTTCAAGCACCAGTCCCAAGTTGTGGGAGATAAACAGCATCGACGTGCCATATTTCTTGCCCAGATCTTTGACCAGCTCCACCACGGCGGCCTCAACCGTCACGTCCAACGCGGTTGTTGGCTCATCCAAAATCAACAACGCAGGTTTTGACATCAAGGCCATGGCGATGACGATGCGCTGCTGCTGCCCGCCTGACAATTGGTGCGGAAAGGAATTTAACATTCGCTCAGGATCAGGCAGGCGTACATCAGTGACCACTTCCAAGGCGCGGCGATAGGCTTCCTGCTTGCTCACGCCCTCATGGATCATCGGCACTTCCATCAGCTGTTTGCCAATTTTCATCGCCGGGTTCAGGCTGGCCATGGGTTCCTGATAGATCATCGCAATTTCATTGCCGCGCACATCGCGCAACTCTTCGGGGGACATTTCCGACAGATCGCGGCCTTTGAATTTTATCGACCCGCCAACAACCTTACCATTCTTGCCCAGATCCTGCATCACACCCAGCGCCACGGTGGATTTCCCGCAACCCGATTCTCCAACAAGGCCAACCGCCTCGCCGGGCATGACCCGTACCGAAAAATCCATCACGGCGGGAATTTCGCGCAAGCGTGTAAAAAACGAAATCGACAGCTGGTCGATTTCAAGAATGGGACCTTCATAATCCTCAAGTTTACTCATTCGTCTGTCTCCCTGTGGAGCGGCGGAGCAAAGTGCTCTCTGATTTTCTTCTCTGCGCAAATACTTCGGGGGTCCGGGGGCTGGCCCCCGGCCTTTTCCGTTAGTCGCGCAGGCTTTCTTCACGCAGCCCGTCAGCCAGCAAGTTCAGACCCAAAACAAGGCTGAGCAGCGCCACAGCGGGCACAATTGCAGGATGCGGGTAGATCGACAGAAGTTTTCGCCCGTCGTTGATTGTTGTCCCCCAGTCGGGGCTCTCAGGAGGCAGTCCCAATCCAAAGAAACCCAAGGTGCCCAGAAGGATCGTGGTGTAGCCAATGCGCAGGCAGAAATCGACGATCAGCGGTCCACGCGCGTTGGGCAGGATTTCCCAGAGCATAATGTACCACGGACCTTCGCCGCGGGTTTGGGCGGCTGCCACATAGTCGCGGGTCTGAATGTCCAACACGAGGCCACGCACAATCCGAAACACTGTGGGAGAGTTCACAAACACCACCGAGACAAAGACCACCAGAATGCCGGAGTTGATATCAAACAGATCCATCACCTCGGGCAGTACGTTGATCACCGTGCCCGGCGCCGAAATGGCTGAGAGATACAGCCAGACCAAGACCAGCAGCACCCCCGCCAAGAGCGGCGTGCGCAGACGTGGTCGGGTGTAGTAGCGCGAGTTTAGAAGCACGCTGACAAAGATGATCGGAAAGACAAACAGAACCATCGCCATATAGTTGGGAATGCCTGTGGCCACGATTTCCGGTGTCACCAAAAGGTAGAACAACAAGATCACCGGAAAGGCCAGCACAAGGTTGGCGAGAAAGGACAGCAACGCGTCCAGACGGCCACCAAAATATCCGGCCGGAAGGCCCAGTGTGATGCCCACCATAAAGGCGAACAATGTCGCAAAGGGCGCGATCACTATGACGATGACACTGCCGTGCACCATGCGAGAGAACACATCGCGCGCAAGGTTGTCGCCGCCGAGAAGGTAGTAGGCGAATTGGCCTTCTTTGGGATCACGCACCGGTGTGCCCGGCAATTTGTTTTTCATGCCAGACACTTGAGAGAGCGGATCCAGCGTGGCGATCATGTCAAAAACGCCTACAAATACAGCAGTGTAAAACCAGAACATCAACAGCGCAAAGCCGATCATGCCGATGGTGCTGTCAAACAGTTTGCCATAGAGGCCCAGTTTACGTTTGTTTGTGATCGACAGCAGGAAGGTCACAACCAGCGCAATCCAGACCGGTGCAAATTGGGCGGAAACCGCGCCAACGATGCCCACCGTGCCAATGGGCGTGAACATACCGGCAAGGATGTAAAGCACGCAGAGTGCAACCAAAGCCAGCAGCAGATAACGCACCGCCAAGCCAATCAAGGCATTGGGGCCGCGATCATAGGTGATTGTGCCATCCACGTTGATTTGATCTTCAGCGGGGGCAAGTACAAAGCTGCCGAGCAACTTGGCAACAACCGCAACAATAAAGGCTGTGCACACCACCAAAAAAATCGGGTTGATGATGGTGCCAAAAGAGCCTGTCCAGGTAAGTGGTTCCATGTCTCAGACCCCCTTCAAGAAATTCGGATGCGTGGGTTGAGGTAGACATAGCCGATATCCGATATCAGCTGGGTCACCAGCACCACAAAGACCGAGACCACCGAAACCGCCAAAAGCATTTCGATATCGTTGTTGCCCGCCGCGTTCACCAGTTGCCAGCCAAAGCCTGTATAAGAAAACAGCGTTTCCACGATCACCACACCGTTAAGCAGCCAAGGGAACTGCAACATGATGACCGTAAACGGCGCAATCAACGCGTTGCGCAGGGCGTGTTTGACCACGATATTGCCAAAGCTCACACCCTTGAGGCGCGCGGTACGCACATATTGCGCGGTCATAACCTCGGCCATTGAAGCGCGGGTCATGCGTGCGATATAGCCCATGCCATAAAGGGCAATTGTGATCACCGGCAGGGTGAAGTTCTGGAATGTGATCTTATCCATCGCCGATTTGGCGGTGCCTTTAAACAGTGCCTTGCCTTCAATCAGCCCCATCTCATGCAGCCAAGGCCCAAGCCCGTTTCGGGTTGAGGCGAGAAGCGCAATGAATATGACGCCAGAGACATATTCCGGCGTGGCGGTCGACAGGATCGACACGGTTGAAAGGCTTCGGTCAGTGCCCGATCCTTCGCGCATGCCGGCCAGAACGCCAATCACAAGGGCTGAGGGCACCATCACCACCATCACCCAGAACATCAGCTTGCCAGTGTTGGCCAATCGAGAGCCAAGCACGTTGGCCACCGGTTCTTTGGATACTGTGGAGAAGCCCCAGTCGCCTTGCAGTACGCCGCAATAGCGCGGAGTGTCTTCGGCGGCGACACCCGGGCGGACACATTTGCCCAGTTTGGTGCCGTCTTCCTTGATCTTTTCATAACCGGGCAGGGCGCCGAGCCATTGGAGATATTTGATCGGTGTGGGTTGCAGATAGCCGCGATCCCCAAGGTAGCTGGCCACAGCCTCTTCGGACATGCGGAAGTTGCCCTGAGTTTTGGCCAGTTTTTCGAGGTTCGGATAAAGGTTGGTTAGGAAGAAGACGATGTAGGTCAGGCAAAGCGCCGTCAACAACATCATTCCAAACCGCCTAAGAATAAAAAGTCCCATTTGCTCCCCTGTCGGTGCACCGTCCCAAGCATTTGCCAAGGTTCGGTTTGCGTCGCGGATCACGCTTTTGCGTGTATCCAACATCTGTTGGACCCAGCGGAACAAAGTGAAACAGGAAGTCTTGCCAATGGTTTAGGATCAGCGTGGCTGACCGATTCCGTTGTTCATCCCCGTGACAGCCCCAAGATGAGGCGACCATGTTCGCGCTAAGCTTTTGGTCTTCATGTCGGGATCATGTGGCGCCCCGACTTTTGTCTGGGGACCATTCGGCAACAGAAATTGCGCCGCGTCAACGGTTCCAATCGTCATTAGATGCACTAAAAACGACATGGGGCGTGTCGAATTTGGCATTTTGGAGCGTTATGGCAAAAATGGGCGCGCGACTAGGTTGGAAGCTTTGCTTCCAGCGCGAGTTTGCGAATCTGAGTGGGCGCATCATTAAAGTGCTGTTGGCAGAACCGCGTGAAATAGGCGGGGCTGTTAAACCCCATGCTGAGTGCGATGCGGTTCATCGGAATGTCTGTCGTGGTCAACAACAGCCGAGTGCGGTGCTGCACCATTTCATTCAGGATTTCCGCCGCCGTCATCCCCGAACATTCACGACATACACGTGTCAGGTGGGTTGGGGTAACCTCTAGCTGTTCTGCAAACCAAGCGATCGAGTGACCCGAGGTGTAATCTTTGGAGAGCAGGTCGCAAAACCGACGCGCAAGCCGTTCGGCGGCGCGCACCAATGGTGTTGTTCCTTCAGCTTGCAGGTGGCGGCGCAAAGCCACCGAGAGCAATTGCGCATGCGCATTCATCGCTTCGTTTAGGAAGGGCCGGTCTTCGTGAATTTCACGGCGCAGCGCATCCAGAATGCCGGTCAACTCGGACTGGGCACCCCCTTCGGCGAGTTTCAGGTGGCGCGTGCGATCCGGGAGTGCGACGCGGCCATCGTCGGGGATGGTGACGGTTAGGCCCTGCGCCTGCAAGCCGGTTTCAAATGAGAAAACCTTGCCAGCTGGAACAAAAACCGCGTGATGTGCGCCGTAGCCGCGGCGCAGTCCGTGCAAGTTGATGCGTCCGGTGCCCCGTGTTGTCCAGATCAGTAGGTGATGATCCCGTGTGTGCATCTGGCTGAGTACCCACGGTGCGCCTTTGGTCATTTGCGCCAAGGTCTGAACGTGAATACGGGTGGGGCTTGGCAGATTAATCGGAAGCGAAAGGTGGCTGGGCTCGGAGTTGGCAGCACGCTGAGACGCCGGGCTGGCCTGCATCATCGCGACAGGTTGCGACGACTCTGCATGCAGCGCGGTGTCGTTAGGGCGCGTCATAAATGACGGAATATGTAAATCTTTTTGAGCCATTTGAGCGGCATTTAAAGTCAGAGTGCAGGAATTTTGCAAGTCCGGCGTTTTTACGCCGGTGGGATCGGCGGTTTATCGCTTGTTAAGAATTGGTGTCGTGGGGGCTATAGGGATGCCAGTTTGCCATCTTGGAGCGGAACCATGTGCGCTGGCGCTTGGCAAATTGGCGGGTAGCAATAGTGGCCCGTTCCCGCGCTTGCTCGAGTGTCAGGATGCCGCGCAGATGCGCGATGAGTTCCGGTGCTCCGATTGCTTTGGCTGACAAATGCGCTGGGTCGTAGGTCGCTAGATTGGATCGGGCTTCTGATAGGGCACCCTGATCCAACATCAGATCAAAACGACGCGCAATCCGCGCATTGAGCCAGTCTTTGTCGACATCGAACAAGATTGGAACGGTGTTTTCCAAAGGAAGCAGAGGTGGTGGCGTGTTGTCTTGCCATTCGGCCAAGGGACGGCCTGTGGCGTGTAACACTTCCCATGCCCGCTGAACCCGCATGGGGTTCAAAGTATCCACGCGGCTTGCGGTTTGCGCGTCCAGTTCTGACAGAAGCACCTCAAATCCTTCGGTGGCCACGCGCTCGTTGGCGAGGCTGCGCACATACGGTGGAGTTGGCGGAATATCGGCAAGGCCTTGGGTGAGGGCGGTAAAATAGAGACCAGTTCCGCCGACAATGATCGGGCGCTGCGCACCTGTGAGAAGCGGGGCCACTTCACGTAGCCAATGACCGACGGAATAGTCGGCGTCATAAGGTATTTGGCCGTATAAAAGATGTTGTGCGCGGGCTTCGTCTTCGGCGGGAGGGCGTGCGGTGAGGATTCGCCAGTTTTCAAAAACCTGAATCGCATCGGCATTGACGATAACGCCGCCATGTTGCTCGGCAATTTCTAATGCCAAGGCGCTTTTTCCGCTGGCTGTGGGGCCTGCGATCAGAACTGGAACGTCCTGGGGGATAAAAGGGAGTGCTGTCATGCAACCGATCCGAGAAATGATGGTAATTTGCTTACCTTGATGAACTCTCGCATTGAACCTGACCGCGTTTTCCGACATTTTGCCCGCGATCCTAGAACGATGCGCAGATGGAGTGCAACATGAGCGAAGCCGATACCCCCGAAGAGGCGACATTTGGACGAGTGATGCTCAAGATATCGGGGGAGGCGTTGATGGGAGACCAGGGCTATGGCCTGCATCCGCCCACGGTTGAGCGCATCGCCCGCGAAGTTAAATCGGTTCACGACCTCGGGGTCGAAATCTGCATGGTCATCGGGGGTGGTAACGTCTTTCGCGGACTGTCGGGTGCAGCGCAGGGGATGGAGCGCACCACAGCTGATTATATGGGCATGCTGGCCACAGTGATGAACGCGCTGGCGATGCAATCCGCGCTGGAAGGTTTGGGTGTTTTCACCCGCGTCATTAGTGCGATCCGCATGGATGAAGTTTGTGAGCCATATATTCGCCGCCGTGCGGTGCGCCACCTAGAGAAAAAGCGCGTCTGCATTTTTGCAGCCGGTACGGGTAACCCATATTTCACCACGGACACAGCGGCCACATTGCGGGCCAACGAAATGGCCTGTGAAGCGATCTTTATGGGTAAAAACGGTGTTGATGGTATTTACGACAAAGATCCCGAAGAACACCCCGATGCCGTTCGGTTTGACGAAATCAGCTATGATGATGTGTTGACCAAACGTCTGAAAGTTATGGACACAAGTGCTATTGCCTTGGCGCGGGATAACAATCTGCCGCTTGTGGTGTTTGGTCTGGATGAACCCGGAGGGTTCCGCGGCATTCTGCGGGGTGAGGGGACGTATACGCGGGTCAGCTAAGGCTTGGGTATAGACTTGATTTAGAGGCTCTCGAAGGACACTTCGGGAGCCTTTTTGTTTTTGCGCTGTCGGGTGTCGCTTTGTTTGTAGACACGGCGAGAGTGGCGCAACACTCTGGATGATGGGCAACGTAAGGAGCGTGGTGTGGAGATCAGGAAACTCACGGGCAATCTGGGCGCGGAAATTCTGGGCGCGGATTTGCGCGATGAAAGTCATTTTGATGAAATAAAACAAGCCTTTACCGATCATTCTGTGATCACATTGCGTGACCAGAAAATCACACCAGATGATCACATTCGGTTTGCCGGAAAATGGGGGAGTATCAACGTAAACCGCTTTTTTACGCCCTTACAAACACATCCCCAGATCGCGATCGTTTTGAAGGAGGCGGACCAAACCGGTGCGATTGGAGAAATGTGGCATACCGATCATTCCTATGATCATGAGCCTGCGATGGGCTCGATATTACACGCAATTGAGACGCCGCCGTTTGGTGGCGATACGGTGTTTTGCGCAATGGGGCCGGCTTATGACGGGCTCAGCCCGCGGTTTAAGGAACTGCTTGATGGGCTGTATGCGTGGCATTCGTCGCGCCATGTTTTTGGTGAAGCGCAAGCGCGGTCGGACGCGGCCAAAACCAATCGGATCGGAAATTCAGAGCTGGCAACGCAGGACGCTTTGCATCCAGTTGTGATCCGTCATCCGCTTTCGGGGCGCAAGGGATTGTTTGTGAACCCTCAGTTTACAACGTGTATCGATGGACTTTCCAAGGCCGAATCTGATGCGATCTTGCACATGCTTTATCAACATTGTCAGAAGCCTGAGTATCAGTGTCGCGTGAATTGGCGACCAGGGGATGTTACGATGTGGGACAATCGCGCGACCTGGCACAAGGCGATTAACGATTATCATGGTCATCGCCGGTATATGCACAGGATCACCGTTGAGGGGTGCGCTTTGAGCGCTGCGTGAATTTAGAGCTGTGGTGGACTGGCGTCGCATGGCAAACAGCCAACGATATCAAGGGACATCATTGGCTGAAAAAGATTTTAGAGTTCTGGGCCGGTGTTAGGCGGGTTTTGCGATGGCCGGATGCCGGCTGCCAAACGCCACGCGATAGGCCAGCGCGACACAGATAGCCCCCCCGACGATATTGCCAAGCAATACCCAAACGATGTTGTTGGTGAGTTGCAAAAACGAGACGTCGGCTCCGGCGATCATGCCAGCAGGGATCAGGTAAAGATTGGCGATGGAGTGCTCAAGTCCGATAGCCACAAACCCTGCAATTGGCCAGATGATGGCGATGATTTTGCCGGATGTTGTGCGTGCCGATGTCGCCATCCAGACGGCGAGACAGACCAGCGCGTTGCACAGAACGCCACGGCAGAAGGCCTCAATCGGAGAGAGTTGTGCTTTGGCTGTTGCGACGTTGACGGCGCGTTCGGCCATATTGCCTTGAAGCAGACCGCCGCCGTACACGAGGGCGAGCACAATCATACATCCCACAAAGTTCCCCAAAAACGAGAGCGTCCAATTGCGGGTTAGACCTGATGTGGTGATTTTGTTGTCAGCCCGCGCAAGTGCCATCATTGTGTTGCCGGTGAAAAGCTCGGCCCCAGCGATCACGACCAGGATCAGGCCAAGCGCAAAACTTATACCGCCCAGCAGCATATGTGCTCCGGTGAGCTGGGTAAATCCGGATGTGGTTTGTGTATAAAGCAGGGCGCCAAGTGAAATAAAGGCGCCTCCCAAGATCGACAAAGTCATCAGGCTAACCGTTGTCATCTGGCTCTTCGTAATGCCCACTTCGCGAATGCGGCGTGTGATTTCGGCGGGCGTATGGGCGTCGAGCCGGACGGGAGTCATGGTTGTCATTTAAGGAACACTTTGCACTAGGAGGATATGCTGGGGCGTATACAGTGGCATACGAGAAACCTTCAACGAAATCTGGAATAGGCCTTAAAATGCGCGTGTTTTTGCCAATTGGGCGGGATGGCATGTTGTCTCGAATTGGAAGAGATCGTTAGGAGTGCTGCGCTTCTCGCTTCACCATAGGGTCGGGGTGCTATACAACTAACGGGCAATAGCCTATGAGCTTTGACAAGATGAACCCGAGAGATTGAAAGAGCCCAAATGTCTGACGAAGACTTCGAAATTGATACCGATGATCTGACCCGCCGTATGGAAGGCGCCATGGGTGCGTTGAAAACTGAATTCGCGTCCCTGCGCACAGGTCGTGCAAGTGCCAATATGCTTGAGCCTGTGATGGTGGAAGCCTACGGGCAAAAGACGCCGATCAACCAGCTTGGAACCGTCAATGTGCCGGAACCTCGTATGGTGACGATCAACGTTTGGGACCGTTCAATGGTTGGTGCGGTCGAGAAGGCAATTATGAACTCTGGTCTTGGGATCAACCCTCAGACCAATGGTACAATCGTGATGCTCCCAATTCCTGAGTTGAACGAAGAGCGTCGTACAGAATTGGCGCGGGTTGCGGCGCAGTATGCTGAGCATGCGCGTGTGGCTGTGCGCAACGTACGTCGCGACGGAATGGATCAGATCAAGAAAGCCAAAGCCAACGGCATGTCTGAGGATGATCAAAAAATTTGGGAATCTGAAGTTCAGGACCTGACTGATACGTTCATCAAAAATGTTGACGGCGCGCTTGAGAGCAAGCAAGCCGAGATCATGCAGGTCTGAAAATGCCGGACGACATTTCCGCGCGCGGCCCGCGTCACGTGGCCATTATTATGGACGGAAACGGACGCTGGGCTCAGGCCCGGGGGCGTCCCCGTCTTTTTGGGCACCATGCGGGCGCCAAACGCGTAAAGGAAATCGTTCGGGCCTGCCGCCCCTTGGGCGTGAAATACCTGACAATATTTGGGTTCTCGACGGAGAACTGGAAGCGCACGCAAACCGAAGTTGCGGGCCTGATGAGCTTGTTTCGTCAATATATCCGTAAAGAAGCACGCGCGCTAAAAGGCGAGGGCGTGCGCGTGCGCTTTATTGGCGATCGCGTGAAGCTGGATGACAAGCTGCGTGCGTTGATGGACGAGCTAGAAGAAATCACAGCAGAAAACGACGGCGTGCATCTGACAATTGCGTTGAACTACGGCGGTCGTGACGAGGTGGCGCGCGCGACCAAGCGGTTGGCTGAAGATGTTCAGGCGGGACGTTTAGATCCAGCAGATGTAGATGAAGAAACACTTCCTAAGTATCTGGATACATGTGTTCTTCCTGATCCGGATCTGGTGATCCGGACGAGCGGTGAAGCGCGTATTTCCAATTTTCTTTTGTGGCAATCGGCATATGCGGAATATGAGTTCATCGAAACGCTCTGGCCCGATTTCTCAAAAGAGGAATTTCGCAAGTTGGTCGATGCGTATTCAGCACGTGATCGTCGATTTGGCGCCCTGAGCGCGTGAGCGGTGAGTAGATGAATTTAGGCGATAAATGGGGTGATCTGCCTGCGCGACTTGGCTCCGCTGCGGTCATGTTGGTCGTTGGCGCAGGGGCCATCTGGTTGGGCGGATTTTGGTTTCATGTTTTGGTTGCCATTATTGGTGGCGGCATGATCTGGGAATTGTCGCGCCTTATGGGCAAAGGCTCCACTTTGGCAGCCATTCCGATGGGACTCTTGGCGGGCGGTGTTTTGGTTGCCACCGAATGGTTGCCCAGTGAGATCACTTTGCCGGCGCTGTTTGCAGTGGCGCTGGTTGGGGCCACTCAAATCAAAAAAGATCGTTTAGTTTACGGGTTTTATGCCGCGGGGCTTATGTTGGCCTGTTATGGGCTGATTGTTCTGCGGGATATACGTGGCGCGTATTGGGTGGTTTGGCTGGTGTCGGTTGTCGTGGCAACGGATGTGGCCGGATACTTTGCGGGAAGATTGCTGGGTGGGCCAAAGTTCTGGCCAAAAGTCAGCCCGAAAAAGACTTGGTCCGGCACAATTGCGGGATGGTTTGCGGCGGGATTTGTTGGCGTTATCTTTGGCGGCACACCTTTGATCATTCTGAGCGTTCTGGCGTCTTTTGCGTCGCAAATGGGTGACGCCGGTGAAAGTGCGATAAAGCGTCGTGCGGGCATAAAAGACAGCTCCAACCTGATCCCCGGCCATGGCGGATTGTTGGACCGGTTTGATGCAATGATGGCAGCAGCATTGTTTGTGCTGCTTTTGGGAGCGGCTCTGGGGCTGCCTGCAGTATGAAGAAAATCTCTATTTTCGGCGCGACAGGGTCGATAGGGCAAAGCACCATTGATCTGATCGCGCGCGATCCTGACGCCTATGATGTGGTTGCACTCACTGGTGGTCAAAACATCGGGCAATTGGCAAAAGATGCGCGTCAGCTAGGGGCCGATGTGGCGGTTACCGCAGATCCGGCACATCTTGATGCGTTGCGCGACGCCCTTGCCGGCAGTGGCGTTGAGGCTCTTGCCGGACCCGAGGCAATCAGCGCGGCCGCTGAGCGGCCAGCGGACTGGGTCATGAGTGCGATTGTCGGCGCGGCTGGGCTGGCACCTGGACTTAAGGCGTTGCAGCAGGGTGCGACCTTGGCGCTGGCCAACAAGGAATCGCTGGTCACAGCGGGACGGCTGATCATGCGCACAGCGCGCGAAAACAACGCGCGCATTCTGCCTGTGGATAGCGAGCATTCGGCGGTGTTTCAGGGGCTTGTTGGTGAAGATATGTCCGCAGTCGAGCGGATAATCATCACCGCAAGCGGTGGGGCATTTCGCGATTGGAGCCTTGAGGATATGGCGCAGGCCACACCGGAGCAGGCGTCATCCCATCCAAATTGGAACATGGGACAGCGGATCACGATTGACAGTGCATCCATGTTTAACAAGGCTTTGGAAGTTATAGAAACCAAAGAGTTTTTTGAGTGTGATCATTCGATGATCGAAGTGCTCATCCACCCTGAATCTATGATCCACGCCATGGTTGGTTTTAATGACGGCGCGCTGATGGCCCATGTCGGTCCGCCGGATATGCGCCATGCGATTGGATATGCGTTGCATTGGCCCGAGCGGCGCAAGCTGCCCGTTGAGCGGTTGGATCTGGCCAAGATCGGCACATTCAATTTTCGTGATCCTGATTTGCAACGTTATCCGGCGCTGCGTCTGGCGCATGAAGTATTGGCCCAAGGCGGTCATGCAGGGGCTATTTTCAACGCCGCCAAAGAGCGTGCGCTGGATGGTTTTCTGAACCGGCGCATCGGATTTTTACAAATGGCAGAAGTTGTCGAAGAGGTTCTTGATCGTCTTTTGGCATCACAATGCCGCAAGAATGACGAAATGACCCTTGATACCGTGCTGGAAACTGATCACTTGGCCAGACGGGCTGCGGATGTGGTCATGGCAGAATTGAATACATAGGACGCGCGTTTTGGATATTTTGGCCCTTCTTCCGAGTTTCGGAAACTCTGTGCTGGTGATTTTGGCCTTTGTGGTTGCGTTGTCGATCATCGTCGCGATCCACGAATATGGCCACTATATTGTAGGGCGCTGGTCCGGCATTCATGCTGAGGTTTTCTCGCTTGGATTTGGACCGGTGTTGTGGTCACGCTTTGATAAACGCGGCACCAAGTGGCAGATCGCAGCCATTCCAATGGGTGGTTATGTCAAGTTCAAGGGCGATGCGGACGCGGCGAGCGGCAAAGATGTGGACACTATGAATGCGTTGTCAGATGATGACCGTCGCCACACGATGCACGGCGCGCCTTTGTGGGCGCGCACCGCCACGGTTGCAGCAGGGCCGATTTTCAACTTTATCCTATCAATTGTCGTATTTGCGGGCGTCATGATGGCAAACGGGCAGGTGGGCGATAAGCTGATCGTCGGGGAGTTGCGCGAATTGCCCAATACCGCCGAGTACACTTTGCAAGCCGGTGATGTGGTTCAGGCGATCGATGGGCAGGACATTCCTGATTTTGACGATGGCGACGCGTTTGAAATGTTCTGGGACTCTATGACCAAGGCGGATCCGCTTACCTATCAAGTTGAGCGCGATGGTCAGGTCCTAGATGCCTATGGGCCGTATCTCTATCCACCTATTGTGTTGTCCCTTGCGCCGCGCTCAGCGGCTTATAACGCGGGGCTCAAGCAAGGTGACGTTTTCTCAGCCATTGATGGTAAGGACATCGTGGCCTTCTCTCAATTGAAAGACGCTGTGGAGGGCGGAGAAGGGCGCACGTTGGCTTTGACAGTTCAACGTGATGGACAGGCACAGGAGTTTGATCTGACTCCGCGCCGGGTGGATGAACCTCAGGCTGATGGCGGTTTTGTCACCAACTGGCGAATTGGTATTGGAGGCGGTTTGGCCTTCGAACCCGCGACCGAAGCGATGGGGGCCGGCGAGGCCGTTGTGGCGGGCGTTCGCCAGACCGGACGTATCATTGAAGGGTCGATTTCGGGGCTCTATCATATGGTAACGGGTGCGATTAGCAGCTGTAACCTTTCCGGGCCGGTTGGGATTGCACAGACATCAGGCGCCATGGCGAGCCAGGGATTACAAAGCTTTATCTGGTTCATTGCCGTTCTTTCGACCGCGATTGGGTTGTTAAACCTGTTTCCAATCCCGGTGCTGGATGGTGGCCATCTGGTATTTTATGCCTATGAGGCTGTCACTGGAAAACCGCCAAGTGACGGAGCGCTGCGTATTCTAATGACGCTTGGTTTGACGCTTGTGCTGGGGCTCATGGTGTTTGGTCTGACAAACGATTTGTTCTGTCCGTAACCGCGTGACTGTTTGGCTTTGGTGGGCTTGCCCCACTTTTGCCCGAATCTAATGATACATTTGCTCTAAGCCATTAAACTTGGAGAGATGGTATGCATACAGTTGACGACGGATTTCGCGCTTTTGGGCTTCTGATTGATATCAATTGGGAGCGTTTGATCTATCCGGTGGCGGTTCTTGGCGGACTGATGCTTGGGGCGTATCTTGGAATGGCTCTGAGCCAATTCTGAAAACTGCCTTAAATCAACCCAAATTTGGCCCGCCCTTCACTGAGGCGGGCTTTGTTGTAACACAGTCTGTGGATAACTTTTTTCCTGCAGCCACAAGATGCTGTGGCCATTGCGGTTTTGACAACCGACCACATTCCCGTTAGTCACGATCTAAATGGGATGTTCGGCGGAGTTTGGGAATGACCAAACAATCGAGGGCTTTGGCGTTGGCCAAGGGTAGCAGTGTAGTACAAAATCGACTGGTTTTTATTGCGTTTTTCTTCATGATTTCAGCGCTCTTGATGCTGACACCAACGTTTGCGGTGTCGCAGAGCGCTACATTTAGCTCTATTCAGGTGCAGGGTAACGAGCGGATCGAATCCAGCGCTATTGTGAGCTACGCCGGAATCACGGCTGGTCAGGAGCTAACGGCGGGACAAGTGAACGATGCCTACCAAAAGGTGTTGGACAGCGGATTGTTTGAAACTGTTGAGATCGTTCCCAGCGGAAACACATTGGTGATCAACGTTACCGAGTTCCCAACGATCAACCGGATCAGCTTTGAGGGTAACGCCCGTCTAAAAGACGATGCTTTGACGCAAGTTGTGGAATCTTCACCCCGTCGCGTGCTTAACCCCACAGTGGTTGAACTTGACGCCTCGCGGATCACGCAGGCTTATGCGGAGCAGGGACGTCTTGCCGCCCGTGTTACGCCGCGTATCATTCGGCGCAGTGACAATCGCGCTGATCTGGTTTTTGAAATCTTTGAGGGTGGCACTGTTGAGATTGAGCGCATTGGCTTTGTCGGCAACCAAGAATATTCTGATCGCCGTTTGCGCCGAATTTTGGGCACCAAACAGGCAGGCCTGCTGCGTGCGTTCTTTAAGTCAGACACGTTTGTAGAAGACCGGATTGAGTTTGATAAACAAGTGCTGCGGGACTTTTACCTGTCACGTGGTTTTGTGGATTTCCGCGTCACCAGCGTGAACGCCGAGCTGACACGTGAGCGCAACGGATATTTTGTGAACTTCAACGTGGTTGAAGGCCAACAGTTTAAATTTGGCAACATCACCGCGACAACCGACGTTGATGGTGTCGATGCCGCAGAATACCTCGCGAACATCCGCCTCAAAGAAGGCGTGGTTTATTCACCTTTGTTGGTGGAGACATCCATTGCACGCATGGAGCGTTTTGCTTTGCGGCAGGGAAATGATTTCCTACGTGTTGATCCTCGTATCACGCGAAATGACCGCGACCTGACACTTGATGTTGAATTTGCCATTGTCCGTGGCCCGCGCGTGTTTGTTGAACGCATCGACATTGAAGGCAACACCAACACATTGGATCGCGTGATCCGCCAACAATTCCGTATTGTTGAAGGTGATCCGTTCAACCCACGTGAAATTCGCGAAAGTGCGGAACGTATCCGGGCCCTTGGGTTCTTTGCGGCAGCGGACGTGAATGCGCGCGAAGGAAGCTCGCCTGATCGGGTAATTGTGGATGTTGACGTTGAAGAAGCGCCAACTGGTTCTCTGTCCTTTGGTGGGACCTATTCGACCAACGACGGGTTCGGCTTGGTTGTCGCCTTTAAAGAACGCAACTTCCTTGGACGCGGACAGCAATTGGACGTTTCGTTCTCGACCGCATCTGATGTTACGGACTATTTGCTTGCGTTCAGAGAGCCCAAGTTCCTAGGGCGTGACCTTTCGGCAGGATTCTCGCTGAGTTATCGCGAGTATGAACCGAGCGAAGCGCGATTTATCGATACCGTCGGAGAATTCCGCCCCTCAATGGCCTTCCCTGTCAGCGAGTTTGCTAATGTCGAAGTGCGCTATACACTTCAGAATTCAGAGCTTGAGGTTGAGAGCGGTGACAAACGTCCCGGGTCACTGATAGACAATGAGGCGGAGACTGGTTCGATATGGAAGAGCTCGGTCGGCTATTCTTACCGCTATGATACTCGAAATGTGGGGCTTGATCCCAACCGTGGTGTGCAACTCGAGTTTAGCCAAGACTTTGGTGGTTTGGGCGGCGATTACACGTTTATCAAAACCTCTGGTAAAGCGCTGGCCGAAACGCGGGTCCTTCAAGAGGAGGTCACCCTGCGCGCAGTCTTTGAAGGTGGTATCTTGTATTCTGCAGACGGAGACAGCCGTGTAGTGGATCGTTATACCTTGTCTTCACGTACAATGCGCGGGTTTGATCCTTTCGGGATTGGTCCTCGTGAGACCGGTACCGATATTAACGGTAACAACGTGGATGACGGTTTGGGCGGGAAGTATTACGCTGTGGCCCGTTTTGAGGCCGAGTTCCCCTTGGGGCTGCCCGAAGAATTGGGTATCCGAGGCGGCCTGTTCTACGACGTTGGATCGTTGTGGGGATTGGATAAAAGCTCATCGACACTTATCAATGGCCAAGTTCTCTATGATGACTTCACATTGCGTCACGTCATTGGAGCGTCGATCTTCTGGGATACGGTGATTGGTCCACTGCGCTTTAACTTTACCAAAGCGCTGCAAAAAGAGGACTTTGATCGCGAACAGACGTTTGATTTCACGATCAGCGCACAGTTCTGATCAGCCATGCGATTTGCTGTTGTCCTGATTACGGTTCTGTTGACGGGGATGATCCCCGTTAACGGAGCCGCTCAGGGACTGACCCAGCCAAAAAATCAAATCCTGACAATCGACAGTGATCGGTTGTTTTCGGAGTCGTTGTTTGGGCAGCGCGTGGCACGTGAAATTGAGGCGGAACAATCCATTCTATTGGCTGACAATCGCCGCATGGAAGCCGAACTCGCGGATGAAGAGCAATCTTTGACCGATCAGCGTCCGCAAATTGACCCGACGGAGTTTCGCAAACTGGCCGAAGCATTTGATGCACGGGTGGTGCAGATTCGGAGTGAGCGGGATGCCATGTCGCGAAAAATTGGCGAGCGACGAGACCGCGAAGAAGCAATTTTTGTTCAGGCGGCACGCCCTGTGTTAGGCGAACTTCTGGTCGAGAGCGGTGCTGCGGTCATCTTGGAACAGCGCACTATTCTGCTGTCCAGTACATCGATCGACATCACCAATGAAGCAATTCGACGTTTGAACACGGCTATTGGCGATGGCGCTGACCTTTCGCTCCCCAATGAGTAATTTACAATACTGCGGCCACTGGCCAAGTTGGCGTCAAGATGAAGGTGTTCGTCCGTCTTGCTCAAAAGGGCGTGGGTTGTTAGGGACATTTTAAATTCTAAATCATCAGGAGACACCGATGTCCGAAGATCTTAAAAGTGCAGACATAGCCCTGATCCAGCGGATCATCCCGCATCGCTATCCGTTTTTGTTGATCGATAAAGTGGTCGATATCGATGGATATCAATCCGCCCTTGGCATCAAAAACGTCACGATGAATGAGCCACATTTTCAGGGGCACTTTCCTGGCAAGCCGATTATGCCTGGTGTGACAATTGTCGAAGCTATGGCGCAGACATCCGGTGTGATGGCGGGTGTTGCAATGGACATGGCCGACAAAAATCTGTTGGTTTATTTCATGGGCATCGACAAATGCAAATTCCGGCGCATGGTTGTGCCTGGGGATGTTCTGGAAATGCGGGTTACGACGCTGCGTGGGAAACCCGGCGCGAGAGTCTGGAAGTTTTCCGGTGTCGCAACAGTTGAAGGCGAGCTTGCCTGTGAGGTCGAGTTTACTGCAATGATGGACTTGCCCAAGGAGTAAGCACATATGGCGATTTCTCCAAGTGCGCAGGTGCACGCAACGGCGGTTGTAGACGACGGGGCTGTCATTTCAGACGGCTGCATCATTGGTCCTCTGTGTGTTGTCGGGGCGCAAGTTGTTCTTCACGCAAATGTGGAGCTCAAGAGCCACGTGGTTGTGACGGGGGAAACCGAAGTGGGCGAAGGCACCACGGTTTTCTCATTTGCGGTAATAGGAGAAGTGCCGCAGGACTTGAAGTTTAAGGGCGAGAACACACGACTGTCTATCGGCAAGCGCAATCGCATTCGCGAGCATGTCACTGTGAATGCAGGCACCGAAGGCGGTGGCGGTGTGACGAAAATTGGCGATGATGGGTTGTTCATGGCAGGGTGCCATATCGCACATGACGCTGTGATTGGTGATCGGGTGATTGTCGTCAACTCAGCTGCGGTTGCAGGACATTGCGTAATTGAGGATGACGTCATTATTGGTGGCCTTTGCGGCATTCACCAATGGGTTCGCATTGGCAAAGGCGCGATCATCGGAGCCGTCACCATGGTGACCAATGATGTGATTCCCTATGGGCTGGTTCAGGGACCGCGTGGCGAGTTGGACGGGCTTAACCTCGTGGGCTTAAAGCGCCGTGGCGTGGCGCGGGCCGATATCACGGCCTTGCGGGCCGCTTTCCAGATGCTTGCCCAAGGTGAAGGTGCTTTCCAAGAACGGGCTAAACGTTTGGGGGAGGAAACCGACAGCGCTTATGTTGAGGAGATCGTCTCCTTCATTCTGGGCGACAGCGGTCGGTCCTTCCTAACGCCGAGGTAAGTCATGGGTGGTTTGGCGATCCTTTCGGGAAATGGCGCGCTGCCTGTGACATTGGCAGCCCGTTTTCCGGACGCGCATCGGGTTGTTTTTGACGGGGTTGATCACATCATGCAGCCGCCGCTGAGGACGCACCGTTTTGAAAAGATGGGGGCGCTGTTTGACGACCTGCGCGCGGTTGGCGTGACCCGTGTCGTTATGGCCGGTGGATTAGGACGTCCTGCGCTCAACCCTGCCGACTTTGATGCGGGGATGATGGCAATTGCGCCGCGATTGTTGCCAGCGCTGAGCAGTGGTGATGATGCGATCTTAAGTTTGATCATCTCGGTTTTTGAAGAGCAGGGTTTTGACGTCGTCGGCGCGCATGAGTTGCTGCCCGAGTTGACCGTTCCAGAAGGGTTTCTGTCGCAGGTTTCGGCCTCTGAGGGCGCTTTGAAAGATGCGTCGCGCGCAGCAGACATCTTGCTGGCATTGTCACCGCTGGATGTTGGGCAGGGGGCGGTTGTTGCGGCAGGGCTGTGTTTGGGAATTGAGACACTACAGGGCACTGATGCATTGCTTGGGTTTGTTGCGCAAACGCCAGAGCATTTGCGGCGCGGCAAAGGAGTGTTTGTCAAAGCACCTAAACGCGGACAGGATTTGCGGGTCGACATGCCTGCGATTGGACCAGACACAGTAAGAAATGCGGCCAAAGCAGGGCTGGAGGGCATTGTTGTTTCAGCTGGAAAAGTTGTTTTGGTGGAGCGTGACGCAACGCTTAAGGCGCTGGATGAGACAGGTTTATTTCTTATGGGGCGCGTGCTCTGATGAAAGTCTTTGTGGTTGCTGGCGAAGTATCAGGGGATAAGCTAGGCGGCGCATTGATGGCTGGGTTACGACAGCTTGTTCCTGATGTTTGCTTTGAGGGGGTCGGTGGACCTCTGATGCAGGCGCAAGGGCTTGAAAGTCTGTTCTCAATGGATGAGCTGAGCGTTATGGGCATTGCTGAGGTTCTGCCCAAATACCGACATTTGAAGCGTCGCATTGCGCAAACGGCTCAGGCGGTCGTTGAGAGTGGCGCGGATGTATTAATCACGATCGACAGTCCGGATTTCTCGCTACGCGTTGCAAAGATTGTGAAATCTCAAAGCACAATCCGTACAGTGCATTACGTTGCGCCCACCGTTTGGGCATGGCGGGCAGGGCGTGCTGCCAAAATGGCCAAGATGATTGATCATGTCTTAGCGCTGTTTCCGTTTGAGCCGCCATATATGCAGGCCGAAGGCATGCGGTGTGACTTTGTCGGGCATCCGGTGGTTAGTGAACCGGTTGCAACCGATGACGAGGTGGGGGCGTTTCGTGAAAAATACGACCTGGGCAAAGAACCTATACTTGTGGTGTTGCCGGGGTCTCGCCGTGGCGAAGTAAACAGATTGGCGCCGGTGTTTGGTCGCAGCCTAGAGGCGATAAAAAATGCGCGGCCGGATTTGCGTATTGTGGTGCCAGCTGCTGGGCCTGTTGCCCAAGAGGTGGCTGTCTTGGTGCAAAGCTGGCCGGGGCAGGTTCAGGTGCTGGACCCCAGAAGTTTGTCAGTTGAACAGTCCCAAATCGAAAAACGTGCCGCGTTTCGCGCGGCCTCCGCCGCCTTGGCGACTTCCGGCACTGTGTCGCTTGAATTGGCGGCAGCTGGCACGCCGATGGTGATTGCCTATGATATGAACTGGTTAAGCCGCAAGATCATCGGGATGATGCTTAAGGTGGACACTGTAACGCTGGTCAATCTGGTGTCGGAAACACGTGTGGTGCCTGAGTTGGTTGGCGCGCAGTGTCGGGCGGATTTGATCGCGCCCCAAGTTTTGGAAGTCTTGGGTGCCCCCCAAGAACAGGTCTCGGCCATGGCGGTGACAATGTCGCGTCTGGGGCAGGGGCTAGAAGCGCCAGGACTGCGTGCGGCGCGAGCGGTTTTGGACGGGATGGCGTGATCTAATGGAATATATCGCGTTTGGATTTTCGGCTATGGTGGCACATGTGCTGACCAATCTGGACAATATGGCCATCATGATGGGTATGCTGTTTTCGGTTGGTTCAATTCGGGCTGCTGTCGGGTATCTTATCGCGCAGGCGGTGGTTCTCTCGACCGCCATGGGCCTCGCGGTTGGCGTGTTTTCGGGAATGCCGGATCGCGTAGGCTATTTGGGGGTTATTCCGATTACTCTTGGGCTGCTTACCCTTTGGCGCAACCAGGGGGAGAAATCTAGAAAAGAGCCCAATGGGCAAGGACAAACCCATGTGCTTGCGATTGCTGCGGTGTTTCTTGCTCTGTCGTTTGATAGTTTTAGCGTGATGGCCCCACTGTTAGCAGACAGTCACATGGGGTTTCGGTGGGCGGCTTTAATTGGAGCAATTGTTGCCAGCGTCATTACTGCATTTGTCGCACCGGTCATGGGGACCTTTGCTTCAGGATCAGTGCGTCATTTGCTGCGTCTGGAGAAGGTGGCACCCTATGTGATGATCGGTGTCGGCACCTATGTGGTGCTCAACACCGCCACCGATATCGCCGGACTTTCGCATTAAAGTATTTAAAATTTATTTGATTTGGCGCGTCAATGTCCGCGCCAAATCCAGCCTCCACCGAAAATTCGGCTGCTTTCGGTATCGTAGATCACGCAAGCTTGGCCTGGTGACACACCCTCTTCGGGGGTGAGCAATTCGACTTCGGCTGTATCAGGGCCAGTCGGTCTGATGATTGCATTGCGTGGCGGGCGCGTGGATCGAACCTTGACGGAGAGATGCCATTCGGGCCGGCTCTCAAAGGGCTCATCGCCCAACCAATTGATTTCGCGCACCGGAATGATGCGGGTTGTCAGCATCTCCTTGGGCCCAACGATCACCTGTTTGGCGTCCACATCCAAACGCACGACATAAAGTGGTTCAGTCAGCCCGCCTATGCCAAGGCCGCGGCGCTGACCGACCGTATAGTGAATCACGCCCTTGTGAGTCCCTAGAACGTTGCCGTTATGGTCGACGATTTCACCGGGTTCGATGGCATCAGGGCGGAGTTTTTCGATAACTGAGGCGTAGTTGCCGTCAGGGACAAAACAGATGTCTTGGCTATCAGGCTTGTCTGCCACGGCCAGTCCATATTCGGCCGCCAAGGCCCGCGTTGCGTCTTTGTTGGGCAGATGACCCAAAGGAAAACGCAAGTAATCAAGCTGTTCTGGCGTTGTTGAGAATAAGAAGTAGCTTTGATCGCGACGGGCGTCTTCTGCGCTATGCAGTTCTGGACCGTTGGCACCAACCTTGCGCTGGATATAATGACCTGTTGCCATACAGTCGGCGTCCAGATCCTTTGCGGTCTCCAGTAAATCTTTGAATTTAACGCGCTCGTTGCAGCGAATGCAGGGCACGGGCGTTGCGCCAGCCAAATAGCTGTCTGCAAATTCGTCAATCACGGTTTCCTGAAAGATGTTTTCATAGTCCAGAACGTAGTGCGGAAAGCCTTTTTCCTCAGCAACGCGGCGCGCATCATGGATATCGATGCCCGCGCAACATGCCCCTTTCTTGGCCAAGGCCGCGCCGTGGTCATAAAGTTGCAGGGTTACACCCACCACATCATATCCTTCGTCCGCAAGACGGGCCGCGACGACAGAACTGTCGACGCCGCCGGACATCGCAACGACCACGCGGGTTTCAGATGGCGGCTTGGCAAAGCCAAGCGAGTTGAGTGGTGTGTCGCTGTCAAGCGCCATGAGGATTCTCCGATCAGAAGTCGAATGGAATATAGGAAAATCCTAACTACTCTCAAGGGGCGGTTTCATTCCTCGTTAAAACCCTTGGGCCAGCATTGTCCCTGTGACCAAGGATGGATGTTATGTTTCTAAAAAAAGTGGACGGCCCTAGATGTGTGACCTTGTCAGATGGGCAAGTATTGACCCGCGCCGATTTGCCACCCGAAAATACCCGCCGTTGGGTTGCCTCTCGCAAAGCAGCAGTGGTAAGGGGTGTGGCGTACGGGCTGATAAGTAAGGAAGAAGCGCTAGAAATCTATGGACTGAGTGCCGAAGAGTTTGGTGAGTGGGTAAGTGCTGTTTCGACCCACGGAATTGATGCTCTAAAAGCAACAACTGTGCAAAAATATAGACAACCATAGGTAGTATGTGCCATTTTCCTTAAATCAGTAACTCCGGGTTAACCTTTTCTCGTCACGGTTAACGGCGATAACTCTCTGATTGTGAGGAATGAATATGCGTGTGCTGTTGGTTGAAGACGATCCCACTACGTCAAAAAGTATTGAGATGATGCTGACACATGCAAATCTCAATGTTTATGCGACGGACCTTGGTGAAGAAGGTATCGATCTTGCAAAACTCTATGATTATGATCTGATCCTGCTGGATCTGGGACTTCCGGACATGAACGGTCATGAAGTGCTGCGCCAATTGCGTGTGGCGCGGGTGGATACCCCGATTTTGATTTTGTCGGGCGCTGACGACACCGAAAGCAAGCTTAAGGGCTTTGGCTTTGGTGCAGATGATTACCTGACCAAACCGTTCCACCGTGAAGAATTGGTGGCGCGTATCCATGCGATTATCCGCCGCTCCAAAGGTCATGCTCAGTCGATCATTCATACGGGCCGCGTAGCGGTCAACTTGGATGCGAAAACTGTCGAAGCTGACAACAAGCCTGTGCATCTGACTGGTAAAGAATATCAGATGCTGGAGCTATTGAGCCTGCGCAAAGGCACAACCCTGACCAAGGAGATGTTCTTGAACCATCTTTATGGTGGGATGGATGAGCCCGAGTTGAAAATTATCGATGTCTTTATCTGTAAGCTGCGCAAGAAATTGAGCGAAGCGACAGATGGTGCGAACTATATCGAGACAGTTTGGGGGCGTGGCTATGTGTTGCGTGATCCTGAACCCACCAGTTTGGATGAAGACGAGCAGGTTGCGCTTAGGGCGTAAGCTTGCCGACACCCTCTGGACCTCCGAGCTGAGCAGCCCTATCACGTAGGAAACTGACAGCTTGGAGGCCGGTGTGGACTCAATCATTGTTGAGGAATTGACCAGAGATCAGGCGCGCGCAGAATTGGCGCGCCTCTCAGACGTTCTTGCGCAGGCCAATGATGCGTATCATGGCGCGGATGCCCCCGAGATTTCGGATGCCGAATATGATCGTCTGAAACTGCGAAACGCTGCCATCGAAGCGCGATTTCCTGAGCTCAAGCGTAGTGACAGCCCCAGTGATCAAGTAGGCGCCGCGCCGTCTTCGGGTTTCGGGAAAATCACCCATGCCGTGTCTATGCTGTCATTGGGCAATGCCTTTGAAGATGAAGATGTCGCTGAATTTGCCCAGAGAATTCGCAAGTATTTGGGGTTGGATGCGTCAGAAAACGTTCAGTTCACGGCCGAGCCAAAGATCGACGGCTTAAGCCTTTCGCTGCGCTATGAAAGTGGCAAGCTGGTGCATGCCGCGACGCGGGGCGATGGGAGCACGGGCGAGAATGTCACTGACAATGCCTGCACGATAGACAGCATTCCCCAAGAGATATCTGATGCGCCGGATGTGTTGGAAGTGCGCGGTGAAGTCTATATGAGCCACGCGGATTTCGAAGCCTTGAATGTCCGTCAGACCGAGGCTGGAGAGAAGGTTTTTGCCAACCCGCGCAACGCGGCGGCGGGGAGCTTGCGCCAGCTTGATAGTAAAATCACCAAATCCCGACCTTTGCGTTTCTTTGCCTATGCTTGGGGGGAACTCTCAACCCCTCTTGCGCAAACGCAGATGGGCGCGATTGAAAAGCTTGCGTCGTTTGGGTTTGAGATCAATCCGCTGACGAAAGTTTGCGACGGGCCGACGTCTTTGGTGGCGCACTATCGCACAATCGAAGCGCAGCGGGCCACATTGGGCTATGACATTGATGGCGTCGTCTACAAAGTTGATCGCCTCGATTTGCAAGCGCGTTTGGGGTTCCGATCAACCACACCGCGTTGGGCGATTGCGCATAAATTTCCCGCGGAGTTGGCGTGGACTCGACTTGAGGCGATCGACATTCAGGTCGGGCGCACCGGGGCGCTGAGCCCTGTGGCGAGATTGGCGCCTGTCACGGTGGGGGGCGTCGTTGTCAGCAATGCGACGCTGCACAACGAAGATTATATCGCGGGCCGTGACAGCAAAGGAGTCGAAATTCGCGGTGGCAAGGACATTCGCGAAGGTGATTGGGTTCAGGTGTATCGCGCGGGTGACGTGATCCCAAAAATCGCCGATGTCGATGTTACGAAACGGCCTGATGGAGCCGCGGAATATGCGTTTCCCGCAACTTGCCCTGAATGTGGCTCGGATGCGGTGCGTGAAGAAGGTGATGCGGTGCGTTACTGCACGGGTGGTATAATTTGTCCGGCGCAGGCAAAGGAAAAGCTTAAGCATTTTGTGGCGCGCAAGGGATTTGACATCGAAGGTTTGGGCGCCAAGCAGGTTGAGATGTTTTATGAAGATAGCGAGCTGCCTATTCGCGAACCGGCTGATATTTTCACTTTGGCGCGCCGCGATGCCGACAACGGATTGACCAAGCTTAAGAACCGCCATGGCTGGGGCGCGCAAAGTGCGAGCAAACTGTTTGAGGCGATTGAGGAAAAACGCAAGATTGCCTTTGGGCGAATGCTGTTTGCGCTTGGTATTCGTCATGTCGGTGAAGCGGCGGCCAAGGATTTGGCGCTGCATTTTGGCGAATGGCATTTTCTAAAAGAGGCAGCAGAAGGTGCGCGTGCGGCGGCTTTGGCATGGCGCGCCGCCGATGAGGCGGAAGAGGCCGAACGGATCGCCGCCGCCCGAGAGGGGCGACGCGGGCGGATCAAGGAAACCCGTGATGGTGCGATGGCCCGTTGCGCCGTGCCTATGGGGTCAAAGGTTGCATGGGAGGACCTTGTCGGCATTGACGGGATTGGTGCTAGTGTTGCGATGTCTTTGACCGATGCTTTTGCAAATACACACGAGCGCGCCGCCATTGATCGACTGGTCAATGAATTGGAGATCGCGCCGCCCGAAGCGCCTTCACAGGAAAGTCCTGTTGCCGGAAAGACTGTGGTGTTTACCGGCTCGCTTGAGAAAATGACACGTGCCGAGGCCAAGGCGCGGGCCGAAAGCCTTGGTGCCAAGGTCGCTGGGTCCGTGTCCAGGAAAACCGACATTCTGGTGGCTGGCCCCGGGGCGGGGTCAAAGGCAGCAAAAGCGGCGGAACTGGGTATCAAAATCCTTGACGAAGACGGCTGGTTGGCTTTGATCGAAGGGTTATGAGTGGACGCCCAGAAATCCTGTTTCCGCTGTTTGCGGATCTGACCAAGCTAGACGGCGTTGGCCCCAAAACCGCGCAGCATCTGGCGCAGATCGATATCGAAAAGCCGCGAGATTTGTTGTTTTCGCTGCCCTATTCGGGCATCGATCGCGCACTGAAATTGTCGGTCAATGATGCGGAGTTGCCTGATACGGTGACGGTTCAGGTGTTGGTGGGCACACATCGCGCGCCGCGCAATCGTGGCGGGGCCTATCGGATCACAGTGCAGGATGCGCAAACCAGCTTTCAGATCGTGTTTTTCCATGCGCGCAGCGACTATCTAAAGAAAGTGCTGCCGGAAGGCGCGCGCCGTGTCGTGTCGGGGAAGGTCGAATTCTTTGACGGCATCGCCCAGATGGTGCACCCCGAATACATTCTGTCGCCTGATGAAGCAGATGAAATTCCGGAGTTTGAACCAGTTTATCCGCTGACCAGCGGTGTGACGCAGAAAACGATGGTTAAGGCTGCGGCCTCGGCGTTGACGCGTGCGCCTGAAATGAATGAGTGGATTGATCCCTCTCAGAAAGATAAGGCGAAATGGCCGAGTTGGCGTGAAGCACTGGAACAGGTGCATCATCCTGCGTCTTTGAACGAGGTTTCGCCAACATCACCCGCACGCGAGCGGCTGGCCTATGATGAGTTCTTGGCACATCAGTTGACGTTGGCTTTGGCACGCTCGCAGTTGCAGCGCGCCAAAGGCATTATTTCCCAACAAACGGGTGCGTTACAGGCCAAGGTACGCGCGGCTTTACCATATCAGCCGACTGGGGCGCAGGAACGCGCGATTGAGGCCATCGCGCGCGACATGCAGATTGAGGCCCGTATGAACCGGCTTTTGCAGGGGGATGTTGGGGCTGGGAAAACGTTGGTAGCTTTCATGGCGCTATTGGTCGCTGTGGAAGCAGGCGGGCAGGGTGTCATGATGGCGCCTACGGAAATTTTGGCGCGTCAGCATTTGGCCGGACTGCAGCCATTGGCCAAGAGTGCCGGGGTCGTTCTGGAGATCCTGACTGGCCGTGACAAAGGCGCAGATCGGCGCGCTAAACTGGAAGCTTTGGCGCGCGGTGACATTCATATTTTGGTCGGCACCCACGCGGTGTTTCAGTCTGATGTGCATTTTGCGGATTTGCGTCTCGCGGTTGTGGATGAGCAGCACAGATTTGGGGTGCGCCAGCGTCTGGAGCTCGGCAAAAAAGGGGCGGGCGCGGATGTTTTGGTCATGACTGCGACACCGATCCCGCGCAGTCTTGCCTTGGCGCAATACGGTGACATGGATGTCTCGGTTTTGGATGAAAAACCACCCGGTCGACAGCCAATTGCCACCGCTTTGGTGTCCACAGGACGTATCGACGAAGTTGTTGATCGCTTAAAGCGTGCGGTTGCTGAGGGAAAACAAGCCTATTGGGTCTGTCCTTTGGTAGAGGAGAGCGAGAGCGTTGATCTGACGGCGGCAGAAGAGCGGTTCAAGGTTTTGCGCGCCGCATTGGGTGAGGGCGTTGTCGGGCTGGTGCATGGTCAAATGCCACCCGCCGAAAAAGATGCAGCGATGGCTGCGTTTCAGAACAACCAAACGCAGGTTCTGGTGGCGACAACTGTGATTGAAGTTGGCGTCGATGTTCCCAACGCGACGATCATGGTGATTGAGCGCGCTGAGATTTTTGGTCTGGCGCAACTTCATCAGCTGCGCGGTCGGGTGGGGCGCGGCGCGCAAGCCTCGACGTGTCTGTTGTTGTACCAAGCACCGCTGAGTGAAAACGGATCAAAACGGCTGAATGTTTTGCGCGACAGCGAAGACGGTTTTAAAATTGCAGAGACCGATCTGGAGATGCGCGGCGCAGGGGATTTGATCGGCACGGCACAATCAGGCCTGCCAAGGTTTCGAATCGCTGATGTTGAAAGTCAGGCCAGCCTGATGGCGGTAGCGCAAAGTGATGCGCGAAAGCTGCTGCATGACGACCCAAACCTAACCAGTGATCGCGGACAGGCGGCACGTGTTCTTTTGTGGTTGATGGAACAGGATCAGGCAATTCGTTTGATTTCAGTCGGTTAATCAGTTTTTCACGAAATGTTCTCAGATGTTCTCATAAAGTTCTTTACAGGTAGGTACTGAATATGAGAACAAAGTAGCAACAAAGCTGGAGAGCAGGAGGAACTAACATGATGAACCAGATCAAGACAGTATTTCGGAATTCGCGTGAAACGCTCGTTCAGGATGCTTTGGGTGGTGCGGTGTTGGTTGCTCTGATGCTGATTGCGCTGCATTTTCCCGGATTTTCGTAATTTCTGCCTGCGGCCTTCACGCCAAACCGTCCACGCATCTGTCCCCATTTGATGCATTTTGACTGACACTGCCTGTCGTATGTTCTTGAAGGGATCTGCCTTGTTCCCCCTTCCGGATGGCTTTGGGTCCCTCGTGAAGACGCAAGTTCCTGCCGCCGCCTTCCATTTGGAAGTGCGGCGGTTTTTTTGTCGGCGATGTCAGGTGATGTCAGGCGCAGCTTGATTGTTCGGCTTGCTCAAAGGCCTCACTCGCGGCATCGAGCGTGAGCATGATTGAAGCATGGCGGTTTTTGTATTCGCGGGCAGGGCGCAAAACTTCGAGGCCATCAAAAGGGGCAGGCGGTGTGGGGCCGTCCTCTTTGAGCATCGCTTTGAGCGCGTCACGGGCTGCTTCGACTTCGGTACGCGTACGGCCGATAATATTGGCCCCAACAACCGAGGCCGCCGCCTGACCAAGGGCGCAGGCTTTGACATCTTGGCCAAAATCCGTGATCAGGCCATTTTCGACAATCAAATCGATCGTGACAGTTGAGCCGCAGAGTGGGGAGCGCTTTTTGACGCTGGCATCCGCCGCATCCAAGCGCGTGGTGTGCGGAATCGACGTGGCCAATTGCAAGATTTGGCCAGAGTAGAGCTTGATAAGATCAGTTTCGCCGGACATCTCTGTTTCCTTCGCTGCGTCTTTCCTAGATAGAGGGCAAAAGTCGGGATGCAAAGGGGGACAATCGTATGAGTTTTGATCCGCAATCACTGAAATACAACGAAGCAGGGTTGATCCCCGCGATTGCCCAAGATGATGCGACTGACGAAGTCTTGATGATGGCGTGGATGAATGCTGAAGCTGTGGCCAAAACTTTGGAAAGTGGGCGGGTGACATATTGGAGCCGCTCGCGCCAGACGTTTTGGATCAAAGGCGAGAGTTCGGGACACACGCAAGAATTGGTGGATTTTCGACTGGATTGCGACCGTGATTGTCTGTTGGTGCGGGTTCATCAGCGCGGGCCAGCGTGTCACACCAATCGCCGGAGCTGTTTTTACACGGCGGTGCGGGATGGTGACGAAGTCGAATTGATGAAGCCCATGGACTAAATGGCCCTGTGGGCCATGCCTGCGGCGCAGGTATTTGAGGCACCAAAAAGTGCAGGCTCACAGACCGACAAAGTTGCGAATATCTGCAGGGGTGGCGCCTTCGTTGCGATACTTGGAGAGGGCGCGGGCGTCATCACGTTTTGCCAGACGTTTGCCTTGGGGATCGCGGATCAGGCTGTGGTGGTGGTAGCTTGGCGTTGGGACATTCAAAAGTGATTGCAGCAGAACGTGAATGCGGGTGGCTTCAAACAGATCTTCACCGCGGATGACCTGTGTAACTCCCGTGGCCACATCATCCAAAACCACAGACAGGTGGTATGAGGCCGTCATGTTGCGCCGCCCCAAGACGACATCGCCTATGGTTTGAATGAGGTCATCTGCGGTCAGCGGATAAGAACCTGCGTATTTTGGTCCGGTTTCTTGGAAGCTGGCGGGCAATCCAAGTTCAGCGGCGCGTTGGATGTTTAATCTGGTGCAGGTTGCAGATTTTTCCGGATGGTTTTGCGCACGGCATGTGCCGGGGTAAATGCGCCCATCCGGGCCAAACAGTGGCGCGCCTTCTTGTGGGGCGTTTGAGGCGGCGATGATGTCGCGCCGACTACATGTGCATTCGAAAGTGAGCCCAAGGTCGCGCAAATGGGCAAGGGCAGTCGCGTATTCCCCCAAATGTTCGGATTGACGCCGTACAGGGCCATCCCAAGACAGGCCGAGCCAAGTCAGATCGTCATAGATTTTCTGTTCCCATTCTGGCCGTGCGCGGGATTGATCGAGATCATCTATACGCAACAGAAATTTTCCACCGACCTCGCGGGCCATGTCATGCGCCAAAAGCGCGGAATAGGCGTGACCAAGGTGCAGGGGGCCTGTTGGAGAAGGGGCAAATCTGGTGGTGAAAGTCAAAGTTTTTCAGTAAGATATACGGTAGAGTTGATGTTTCTGGCCGGTAGATGGGGGCCGTGGTCTTGCACTAGCAATTTAAGGACTCCGCTGTCCACAGAAGATGCAACTTTGGCGGCGTATTGCGGGTCTTCAAGGGCGTGGTCGTTAAAGGAGAACACGAACAGGTTTCCCGGTGCGAGTTGGTCGATGATGTCGTCAAACACCTCCAAAGGTGCCGCGCCGGGGCCAATCACGCCAATTGCGGCAATCGCTGCATAACTTCCTGTTGAAAACGGAAGCGGGTTGTCTGCTGTGACTTGTTGCGTGCTGCGATAAACCTTTTTGGCTCGGGCATGAGTGAGCATCTCAGCGGACAGATCGAAGCCGTCTATCACGTGGAAGCCTGCTGCATTTAGGGCCACGCCCGACAGGCCCGTACCGCAGCCAAAATCCAAGATTGCGCCGGTCTTTTTCTCAAGGTGTGTCGCCAAGGCGCGGGCGCATCGAGACGGGGTCACATACCCATTTTCGTTGACTTCGGCTTCATAGGTGTCCGCCCAGTCGTCATAAAACGACTGAATTCCGGTGCCGATGTGATCATAGACGTTGTCGAGAAACTTGCGAGGCATGAGAGAACTCTATGCCCAGCACGTCAGCCGCGTCCAGTTAACTTTGCTGCTGCAGCCAAGTTTGCCACTCGGTTTTGGCGCGATCAGTGTAGGCTTTATAGCGGTCTTTACGTCCGCGGCGGCCACCTTTGAGGCCCTCGACGGGTTGGAAAAGACCAAAATTGACGTTCATAGGTTGGAAAGTCTTTGCTTCAGCGCCGCCGGTGATGTGATGCACCAAGGCCCCCATGGCAGAGTTGATCGGCGCTGTCTCGACGTTTTGCCCCAAAATTTCTGCGGCTGCCAAGCGTCCAGCCAACAGCCCCATTGCGGCGCTCTCTACGTAGCCTTCGACGCCTGTTACCTGACCCGCAAAGCGGATATTTGGGCGTGATTTGAGCCGCATCTGATCGTCCAGCAACGTAGGCGAGTTAATGAAGGTGTTGCGGTGGATGCCGCCCAAGCGCGCGAAGGATGCGTTCTCAAGACCCGGGATCATGCGCAGCACTTCGGTTTGTGCGCCGTATTTCATCTTGGTTTGGAAGCCAACGATATTATAGAGCGTTCCCAGTGCGTTATCGCGACGTAGCTGAACGACGGCATAGGCTTTTTCTTCAGGCTTATGGGCGTTTGTCAGTCCGACCGGCTTCATTGGGCCGTGGCGCAGGGTTTCGCGTCCGCGCTCGGCCATGACTTCGATGGGCAAACAGCCATCAAAGTAGCCGGCGGTTTCCCCCTCGTGGAATTCGGTTTTTTCGGCGGCCAAGAGAGCGTCGATGAAAGCTTCGTGCTGCTCATAGTTCATTGGGCAGTTCAGGTAGGCTTTTTGCTCTTCTTCGGTTTCGCCTTTGTCATAGCGCGATTGAAGCCACGCCACATCCATGTTGATTGAGTCCGCATAGATGATCGGGGCAATTGCATCAAAAAATGCAAGACGCTCGGCGCCGGTTTCCGCCTGAATTGCTGCGCCAAGGGCGGTGGAGGTCAAGGGACCGGTTGCAATGATCCAATGGCCGTCTTCAGGCAGCTCTGTGATCTCGCCGTATTCAATCGAGACATTGGGATGCTCTTGCAAGGCTTGGGTAACACTTTCTGCAAAGGGATCGCGGTCAACGGCCAATGCACCACCTGCGGGGAGGCGATGTTTGTCGGCTGTGGCCATGATCAACCCGCTTGCGGCGCGCATTTCCCAATGCAGCTGTCCTACAGCGTTTTGTTCGTCGTCATCGGATCGAAACGAATTTGAACAGACCATTTCGGCCAAATGGCCAGTGCGGTGTGCAAAAGTTTCCACGTCGGGACGCATTTCGTGGATCACGACTTGTACGCCCAGATTTGCCGCCTGCCAGGCTGCTTCAGCTCCGGCCATGCCGCCGCCTACGATATGTAATGTCTCACTCATAAGTCGGGACATAGGCGAGGCGATTGTGTTTTGAAAGAGGAAAGGGCGTTTTCAGGTTGCCAAGGTAGGTATTTGGAAAGGCCAGAGAGAGCTGGCCCAAGAGGGACCTTCCACCAGAGGCAACCTGAAAAATGCGAAGAATTCGCGATCGCTCATTATGTGTCTATGACATGAATATTAACGTCGACCTAGCGTCATTGCGGAAAAACAGCAGGGCGAGAATGGAAACAATGGGGCAATTTTCTGAAAAACATATGTAAACTGCTTGTCCTTGATAAGGTCAAAGTCCGTCACTGGGTCCAGTCTGGCGTGCGTTTGTCGAGAAAGGCTGCGATCCCTTCTTCTGTGTCCGCCTGCAGCATATTTTGCACCATGACGTCGCCAGTGTACTCATAAGCTTGTGACAGAGGCATTTGCAGTTGTTGGTAGAAGGCTTGCTTGCCGATTTTTACAGCCGACCCCAGTTTTGCTGCAACGGTTTCTGCTAAATCGGTTGCGGCTGATGCCAGATCAGCGTTTGGCACTGTTTTGTTGATCAGTCCCAATCGACAGGCTTCCTCTGCTTCGATGAATTGGCCCGTGGTGAGCATTTCAAACGCCTGCTTGCGCGCGATGTTGCGCGACAGGGCAACCATAGGAGTTGAGCAAAACAGCCCGATATTGACGCCATTCACGCCAAATCGGGTGCCTTCTGCCGCGACGGCCATGTCGCAAGTTGCGACCAGTTGGCAGCCTGCGGCGGTGGCGATGCCGTGGACTTGGGCGATAACTGGTTGCGGTAGTGCCTGAATGGTCTGCATCATATGGGCGCAACGATCAAACAGGTCTTTGAAATAGGCCGCGCCTTTGTCAGGAGCCTGACGTCCGGCGGTCATTTGTTTCAGGTCATGACCCGCACAGAATGCTTTTCCAGCTCCAGATAAGACAATGGCGCGGATCGTGGTGTCGCTGGAAAGGGCGTCGAATTGCGATTGAAGAGCCGCCAGCATTTCGTCTGACAGCGCGTTTAGACGCTCTGGTGCGTTGAGTGTCAGGTGCGCGACCGCGTTAGTGTCGTAACGTTCCAGAATTGTCATCTTGCTCTCCCTTGTCTTTACGGCAACCTTAGCGAGGGGATGCGAGGAGGAAAAGCATGCAAGCTGTGATGACCGCTGAAGAAATGAATGACTGGCTGAGCGAGGTTTTTCCGCAAATCAAGGGGCAGTTTGTCGTTCATAATCTGGATGGTGTGAACACGGTGATGCGTATGGTGATCAGCGATCAACACCTGCGCCCCGGGGGGACTGTGTCAGGTCCAACGATGTTCACGCTTGCGGATGTTGCAGCCTATGTTGCGACGATGGCGGTTATCGGGAGAGAGGCGCTGACGGTGACAACAAATTGCTCGATGGACTTCATGCGCAAGCCAGAATCCGGCAAAGATTTGATCGCCGAGGCGCGCTTGTTGAAAGTCGGAAAAACCCTTTCGGTCACAAATGTACTGATCTTTTCGGAAGGCGGATCAGAGCCCGTTGCCCGTGCCAATATGACCTATGCGATCCCACCCAAAAAAGCATAGGGTCTCCGGTATACATTCTGAAATTCACATGTGATGTTGGGGATCGCGGGACAGGACCTGGCCGCGCCAAAGAGGAATTAACATGAGCACGCCGCAAAACGATGACGTACAGCCGGAAAGCTGGCTGAAATATTTCCCTGTTCCAATGTTTGCAATTGTAATGGGCATCATGGGACTTGCCTTGGCGCTTCATAGCGCGTCGGAAAGCATAGGAATTGTTGGCGGTGCTGCGCAGATCGTGATGGTTTTCGGAATCGTGTGTTTTGCGCTAATTTCTCTGACCTATGCGGTGAAGCTGATACGGTTTCCGGCTGCTGTCGCCGCTGAATGGAACCATCCGGTTCGGCTTGCGTTTTTCCCCGCAATTTCGATTTCACTTTTGTTAATTTCGACCGCTCTGTTGTCAGGCGCGCCGGAGTTGGCGCGAATTGTGTGGTGTTTGGGCGCAGCCCTGCAGGCCGTGCTGACGCTCTCGGTGGTGTCAGGTTGGATTAGCCACCGCAGCTTTGAGGTTGGGCAGCTGACACCGGCATGGTTCATTCCAGCTGTGGGAAATGTCGTTGCGCCGATTGCTGGAGCACAGCTCGGGTTTATTGAGCTGTCTTGGTTGTTCTTCTCAATGGGGGTGTTGTTCTGGCTAGTGCTGTTGACGTTGGTGTTTAACAGGCTGATCTTTCACGACCCGATTCCGGCAAAACTCCTCCCGACTTTGGTTATTCTTGTGGCGCCTCCGGCGATTGCCTTTCTGGCGTATATTGCTCTGACAGGGCAGGTGGACCCGTTTGCGCGCATATTGCTGAACGCGGCCTATGTTTTTGCCGCTCTGGTTGCTATTCAAGCACCCAAGTTTGCGCGCCTTCCGTTTGCGCTGCCGTGGTGGGCTTTGAGTTTTCCAGTGGCTGGTCTGAGCCTCGCATCCTTTAAGTACGCGGCTCTGGTGGGGTCTCAGGCGCATGTGTGGATCGGAGTGGGAGTTCTGATTCTACTCGTGGGTATAGTCACAGCTTTGGTGCTGCGCACCGGGGTCGGGCTGTTGCGGAACGAAATTTGCGTTCCAGAGTGAGGAAATCGGTGGGTTTTTATGGGGTATTTTAATACCTATTTTGCAAGACCTTGAAATATAATGATTTATTTGACATTTGTGCGCTTGACGCTGTTTGGCTGTGGTTTATAACCGCGCAATCGAATTTAGGTATGTCGGGTGTCCGACACTCCTGACAACCAATCTGGAAGACCTGTTATGAAAACCTTCTCTGCGACTCCGGCAGACATCGAGAAGAAATGGATCATCATCGACGCTGAAGGCGTGGTGCTGGGCCGTCTCGCTTCGATCGTTGCCATGCGCCTGCGCGGCAAGCACAAGGCGACCTTTACTCCGCATATGGACACTGGCGACAACGTCATCGTGATCAATGCTGACAAAATTCAGTTGACTGGCAAAAAGCGCCAGGAAAACTTCTACTGGCACACTGGCCACCCAGGTGGGATCAAATCCCGCACCAAGGAGCAAATCCTTGAGGGTGCGCACCCAGAGCGCGTCGTGACCAAAGCTGTTCAGCGCATGCTTCCTGGCAACCGTCTGTCGCGTCAGCTGATGACCAACCTGCGTGTTTATGCCGGTACCGAGCATGGTCACGAGGCACAGCAGCCAGAAGTGCTGGATGTGAAATCCATGAACAAAAAGAACACCCGGAGCTAATCAATGGCTGATCAAATCAACTCGCTTGAAGAGCTGAACGCCGTTGCTGGTGATGAAGCTTTGGTAGAAGTCGCTGCTCCTCGTGAGCCTGTCCGCGACGAGCTGGGCCGCTCTTATGCGACCGGCAAACGTAAAGACGCTGTTGCACGCGTATGGATCAAACCCGGTTCGGGCAAGGTCATCGTGAACGGCAAAGATCAGGACGTCTACTTTGCACGTCCCGTTCTGCAGCTGATCCTGCGTCAGCCTATGCAGGTTGCAGGCGTTGAAGGTGAATTCGACGTTTATGCCACCGTTAAAGGCGGCGGCCTGACTGGTCAGGCTGGTGCGGTTAAGCACGGCATTTCCAAAGCTCTGCAGCTGTACGAACCCTCGCTGCGCGCTGCTCTGAAAGCTGCTGGCTTCCTGACACGTGACTCGCGTGTTGTTGAACGTAAGAAATACGGTAAGCGCAAAGCGCGTCGTTCTTTCCAGTTCTCGAAGCGCTAATTGCTTGGACATACAATTTCAAAAGGCCGCCTTGTTGGGCGGCCTTTTTTATGCGGTTTCCAGAGCGCGCTATTGCTCATTTAGCTGTTTGAGTTGCTCAGGATAATCATCCGGGAAACGCCAAACAGCATCTCCGGATGTTCGAACTAAACCTCTGTTTTCAGGTCGCGAACCGCGTAGTAGCGTCAGGAAGATGTCACTGCTGGCCCACGGTGAAGAACGGAAATACCAATGACCGTTTCCAAGATCCGCCCCTGGCGCTTCTGAAGCATCTATCAACGCCAGCTTTGGAGTGGCTGCGAGCTTGCGTTCAATCGGAGAGTCTTCGATTTCGTCTCCTGAGATCTGGCCCAGTCGATTTTCTCCGAATAAGAAGCGCGACACACGTAGGGCCGCGTCGGACGATGACATGTAGATTGAAAGCTGGTCCATACCGTCAAGCAGCCCATCTTCAAGGGCTTGCAGAAAGTACAGCCTGTCCAGATCGCTCCCGACAAGAATGACTTGGCCCAGACGTGCATTGGGTTGAGTGCGCTGTTGGTTTTGTAGGGCGATTTGATAGGAAACCTCAAAGGCCAAACGCGATCCGGCGCTATATCCGATCAAATGGATACGTCGCGCTTGGGTTTCTGTGGACAAAAACGTTATGAGTTCGCGTAGATTTCGGCGTGTTGCGTCGGCTGTTTCGAGGTCTTTGAAGTAGGCAAGCCGTTTGGGAGTTGCTGGCCAGTTGTAGCTGATGAAAGCTCCTTGATAGCCCAAATAATGTTGTAATTCACGCGACACAAGTGTTGGGTATTCGAAGTCTACATTGTAGCCATGCACATAGATGAAAACGTCTCGGTTTCCAGAAAGCGCGAGCTGTTTATTGATCGCTGTTTTGAATTTATCTGCTGCCAGTTTTGTGGTTTGTTCAGACAAGATATTGCCGTCTTGATCGAAAGCAGAGAACGGCAGGGGGCCGATTTCATGCGTTTCAGTGACACTCAAACTATAGTTGTCGATCTGACCATTTGCGGTAATCGAGCGCAGATCTTCCCAGTTGTTAATTGGAGGGTCGACCTTGACCTCGACAGTGCCCACGCGGAGCGCAACACCACGTGCATTGGCATAATGCGGTGACTTATCCTGGTCATCGGAGATGCGTCGATCGGTGGCGTAAAATAGATTTGTATGGGTCGCAATTTCCGCAGCGTGATGGGAATCCAAGGGGTCTAACACCCCTTCTGCATGTGCTGTCGGGGCCGGCATTAGATTGATTTTATTGTAAGATTTTTCGCCGCAACTGACCAAGATACAAAGAGAAACAATGCCAGCTAAAACCCGGACGGATTTGTAGTTTGAAATCATTTTTGTGAGAAAACCCCTTGAGCTGACCTGCGCACACTAGCGATGGCTGGTTGATGGTCAAGTCGCGGGGTGACTGATTTTCATTAGGATTTTGGGTACAACTGTTTCCATATGGCGAACAGTTAACCAAGAATTAAGACTGTTATTAGAAAATATTACACAAGTGTTAATCATTGTTGTGCGGTAACGATTCACGGTTTGGTTGTATGGCTCTTCCTTCGGCAAAAACGGTTCGCTTGATGGCGGTGCTTCTGGCGCTTCCAAGTTTGGTCATGGCCGGCATAACCCTTCAAGATCGGGGTGCGATGCAACTTGTCGCGCGTGGTCCAATTCAAGAGGGACATGCAAAGGTCTCTTGCGATGGATGCCACGTAAAGAGCCCCGGCACGTCTCGACAACAAATTCAGGCGAAGGTTTATCATCTGCTTGGGCAGAGAGAAAGCGGAGGGGATTTTGGCTATGGTCCGGTGACATCGGATCAATGTCTTGAATGTCATGCACGTCCAAACGAACGTCACCCGATCTATCGTTTCAGAGAGCCAAGGTTTCTGGATGCCATCAAAGAGGTGGATGCGCAGTCATGCTTAGGGTGTCACAGCGAACACACTGGTGATCGAGTTGAGGTTGTCGGCACGTTTTGTTCATCCTGTCATTCTGAACTAACTCTTAAAGTTGAAGTAATTGATATATCACATGAAATTTTAGTTTCCCGCGATGACTGGGGTAGCTGTTTAGGCTGTCATGATTTCCATGGAAATCAAGTGCACCAAGTTCCAGTTCTGATGGGAAATGCCTTCTCACCAAAACAGGTGCAGGCGTATTTGGATGATGGCGCGAACCCCTATGGAGATGAGAAAAAGTATAAGGCGAAAGAAGAATGAGTGGTTTTAGAATTGCACTGGCTGGAGTGTTTACCTGTCTGGCGATCTATCTTTTCGCAACCGCGCCTGAGCCGCTGGTCCAGCAAACACAGCTTGCAAACGGGCAATGTGTTTATCCGGCCCAAGATCTGTTTGACGGGGTCAATGCGATCAACGATGTGGCGCGTTCGATCTATACCAAACGCATTGTTGGTGAAGGTGGAAAAGTGGGTTTGAAATTTGGCGAGGATTGGCAAGATCCTGGAGTTGAAAAAGGGCCTTTGCCAGCGTTGTTTTTGCGTTTGACCGCGGCTCAGCTTGAGCGCAAGCCGCCACAACTGGGCCTCTACTTGGGGTCGGACGCGCCCATCAATAAGTCTAATTTATTCGCCGAAAAGCAGAACATTTCCTTTCAGGAAGTTAAATCGACTCGCAATCCTATTTTTTCTGAAAACGCAACAATTGGGCAAGTGGCTATGTATCCTGATGTCGCAGGCGTGCAACCCTGTGTCAGTTGCCACAATGAACACCCTGATAGCCCAAAGGTGGATTGGAAACTGGGTGACGTTATGGGGGCGACGACATGGACCTATCCGGATGCCGAGTTGAGCGCGGATGCGTACCTAAGCACAATTGAAGCGATGCTGACATCTGTCAGTGAAGCTTATGGCATTTACCTAGAAAGGGCCGCCGGATTTAAGGAACCTGTCGACATCGGAGTGAACTGGCCAGAGAGCGGTAAATTGGCTTTGCCTTCGGGTGATATCTTTATGGTGGAAGTACGTGCTGCGGCGGCCGCGCGCTTGGTGGACGCTATGGTTGCTCAAAACAGGCTGCCGGCGTTTGGGGCTGCCTATGCGGAGGCACAGAAATGCGCACATTAGTGGCAACGGCGCGACGCGTCCCATATGCAACGTTCATTGTATTTGGCATCTGCTGCGGGATTATTACGCTTTTTCTGGACGGGTATATTTCAAAACTGCCTGTGATCGGGAGTCTGGGGTGGCAGGTTGTCACCGGCTCAATGATGCTTACGGCGTTTACATATCAGTGGGTGTTATTTTTCAGACGAGTGACACGCGATAACACAAATGCGCGCCAGACTTTGGTTCTACACCGTTGGGTTGGGGTCGGGATTACGTTTCTGTTTGCTCTGCATGCGGTGCGGCTGGGGCATACTTGGATGACTGCGCTAAGTGTTGTTTTTTTTCTGATCGCTTTGACCGGCGTGCTAAACCGTGAAGTGATGAAATACCGCCAAAATTGGATTTATCTGCTTTGGTTGACCTGCCACATTGGATTGTCTGCGGCTTTGATACCATTGGTCGGGCTGCACATTTGGGTGGCTTTGGCGTATCAATAGAATTCCGCGCCACGCTTAAGTATCTGCTTTGATTAATCCTAAGCCGCGCAGGTAAACACCTATGCCGCTCTCCAGAAGGTCCTCTGGGGCAAAGGGGCTTTGGGTGCCGGGGCTGTTGCGGGCATAAAGCTCAACTACCCCGTGGCTCAAGGCCCAGATATGGGCCGAAAACATACTGGCAGGAGGGCGCTTTTCTGGCGGAATGTGTTGAGAGAGATCCGCCGCTGCGCGTTCCATAACACCACGGGCACGGGCGGCAACGGTGGCAAGTTCCGGCGTGCGGTTGACCGAGATGCCGCTCTCAAACATAGCGATATAGTGACCCGGGTATTTGCGTGCAAAAGCCAGATAGGCGCGTCCTGTGGCCTCAAAGGAGGCGAGGGCGGACGGCTGACCTTTGTCATAAGCATACTGCATCAGGTCGGCAAAAATCTCGTAACCTTGAAGCGCTGCTTCGGCGATGAGGTCTTCGCGTCCTTCAAAATGGCGATAGACAGCGGCAGGCGTTACTCCCGCCTGCTTGGCTGCTTCTGAAAGCGTGAAGCCGCTCGGCCCCTTCGTCTCCACAAGCCGAAGAGCTGCCTCGACGAGAGCCTGCCTAAGGTTGCCATGGTGGTAGCCACGTTTAGCCATTCCAGATGTCCGGACCACCACATGTTTTTTCATCAATCTTGCCAATGGCCTTCTTGGATTTCCCGTCATAATCGACGCCATGAAGAACGGCTCTGATCGCGTTTAGACGGGCGCGGCGTTTATCATCAGACCGGATGATGGTCCAAGGGGCCAGCTCGCTGTGGGTGCGGGACAAGTTCTCTCCAATGGCAGAAGAATAGTCATCCCACCGCTTTAGGCCTTCAACGTCGATCCAACTAAGTTTCCATTGCTTCAGCGGGTCAGATTCCCGATCCAAAAACCGGCGCAACTGCTCAGCGCGACCAACGTTGAGCCAGAACTTAAACAAATGTACACCGTCGTTGACCAGAGTTTCTTCGAGCGGAATAACCTGGCGGAAAAACCGTTCGCGTTGAAGGTCGTCGCAAAAGCCAAAGACCTTTTCGACAACGCCGCGATTGTACCAAGATCGATCAAAAAACACCATTTCTCCGCCTGAGGGTAGGTGATCGATATAGCGTTGAAAATACCACTGAGACGCTTCGGCTTCTGAGGGCTTAGAAAGGGCGACAGTGCGTGCCGAGCGTGGATTAAGGTATTCACGGAAGCGTTTGATAGTACCGCCTTTTCCGGCAGCATCGCGACCTTCAAATATGATGGCAACCCGTTGTCCACTTTGGTTCAACCAGTACTGCATCTTGACCAGTTCAATCTGCAGCGCTTTGAGCTCTGTCTCATAGGCCTTGCGATTTAGGCGCTCAAGGTGTGGATAGTTTTTATCGAGGATTTCATTTTTCTCCGCGCGCTTGATTGCGTCGCGGATGGTTTGCGGGGCATCTGATTTGTAAAAAGCACTGATCGCGCCATCAAAGGGCAAATCCATGAAAGATCTCCTGTTTTCAAACCAGTATGAGCGGGATTTGGGGTTAGCGCAATCCGGCACGCGCCGCAACACGGTGGATCGCATCGATAACCTCGTGCTGGGCGCTGTGTTGTGGCATGTGGCCGATCCCTTCAAGCACCGTTAGCTGGGCATTCGGAAGGGCCTGAGCGAGCGGTTGCGCGTGAATATGCAGGCCGACCGTTTTGTCGGCGTCGCCGTGCAAAATCTCTGTTGGAACATTGATCTCGGAATAGCGTGGGGCTTGGGCGATGATTTCTCCAAGCAGGTTGGCACGTTGCAGGGCATTTTCGCGTAAGCTTACACGCCTAAGGGTTAATCCCGCGCCAATGTGTGCGGCGTAGCCTTGTGGCGGTTTTTGCGGTTTGAAAATTGCATCAAGCTCACGTTCGACGCGCTCGTCATGAACAAAGGCTGTCAATATGGGAATGATCATTGGGCCTAGAATGGGGTGCGAAAGAAGAGTGTAAAAGGTTCCAAGCCCCGTAGTCCACGGGTGCGATGCCCCCGCCAGCGTAACCAGAGCGCTGATACTCTCTGGATGATGAAGCGCCCACGCCAAAGCAACGGCGCCACCATAAGACTGCCCGACAACTATTGGATCTTGAGCCCCAAGTTGCGTCGCGGCCTTGCTGAGCAGTGCGGCTTGATCCTGAAGAGTTGCCCCTGTGCGGTTGAGCGGCGGTGTGTAGCCCAGACCAGGGCGGTCAAATACATAGACCCGAAAGTGTTTGGCCAGTTGAGGGGCCAGTGAATGGGTGAAGTCCCGTGTGTTTCCCGCGGCTCCGTGGATGAGGACTAGATCGGGGCCTTGCCCGATCACCACGGCATGCACCGGATGGCCATCCACCGACATGATGGTGCCTTCCGGTGGAAAGGCGCGCTCGGCATTTGCTTCATGAACGCTGGCGCGATGCATTGTCCAGAAGACAAACGTCACGGCAATAAAAATCAATAATATGAATACTTTAAGTGCCAATTTCATCCATGTTGTAACGTGTGGTTTCGTAAACTTCGGTGATCCAGTTACCGTACAGCAGGTGGGCGTGACTGCGCCAGCGGTTCTGTGGTGGCTGGCTAGGATCATCATTGGGATAATAATGCGAAGGCACGTTGATCGGCGTGCCGCTGGCGACATCGCGATCATATTCCTGTTTCAACGTGTCGCTGTCGTATTCAAAGTGATTGAATACATAAAGCGCGCGGTGCGCGGCATCTTCAACCAGACAGGGGCCTACATCGTCGCTGTGCAGCAGGGTTTTGAGGCCCGAAGCAGCGTCGATTTCCTGTTGTTTCATTTCGGTCCAGCGGCTGACTGGAATCAAGAGATCATCGGAAAATCCCCGTAGGTAGTGTGAGGCTTCGTCCATGTTTTTATGGCGAAAACAGCCGAAGGCCTTGTGATCAAGGATGTGTTTTTTAACGCCGTGAAAATAGTTGATCATCGCCATGCCGCCCCAACACACACCAAAGGTGGAGTGTACGTGGGTCTGTGTCCATTCAAACACTTCGCAGAGTTCTTCCCAATAGGTGACATCTTCAAAAGGCATGTGTTCAATGGGCGCGCCGGTGATGATCAGGCCGTCAAATTTTTCGCCAGAGGCTTTGATGTCTGAAAACGGGCGATAAAATTCCGCCATATGGGTGGCCGCGGTATTGCGGGTTTTATGTTCGCTCATGCGGATCAACGACAGCTCGATCTGCAAAGCCGTGGCGCCAATCAAACGGGCGAATTGGTTTTCAGTCTGAATTTTCTTGGGCATCAGGTTGAGCAAGCCGATGCGCAGAGGGCGAATGTCCTGACGGGCTGCCTGATCCTCGGTCATGACCATCACGCCTTCGCGCGAGAGCACGTCGTAGGCGGGGAGGTCAGATGGAATCTTGATAGGCATGTCTTGAACTTTCTGGTTTTGTAAGGGTTTAGAGTTAAGCGGTCGCGCTCACTTGCTCAAGAGCATTGGCAATAAGAACGTTGAAATCCGAGGTTGTTTTTATGTCTGCAACATCCTGTGCTGTCACAGTCACACCCCATTTTGACATCGCTTCGTAGCGCGGTTGACGATGTGCCAAAGCCCGGCCATAGGTCCAGCGCACAAAGGTATCGGGGTCAACTTCTGACTCCGACTGACCGGTTTCTTCTAGGTATTCGCTCCAGCAGGACAACAGAAATTCCGGCTGATAATACATAGGCTTAGGCGCGCGATCAAAACGGCGTATCAGCTCTTCTGTGTGCAGGTCGGAGCCTTTGATCCAGACCATCAGGGCATTCTGGGAAAGCGATTTTAGAACAGGGTCTTGCGGGTCATTCGGATCTACTACTTCGCAGATGGAACCGCCAGTATCGCAGACAAAATGGTCATACCCATAGAGGTCATGCGCACGGTCGATAAACTGTTTTGTATCCAATAGCGCAGATACTTCTGCGCTCCGATGTTGTTCCTGTCGGCGCATGTATTCGTCAAAGGCGATGCCACCGGACTTTAGGTTACCAGGTTTGCAGAGGTATGTGGACAAGGGCGCGAGGTTGTTAAAGGTGATGTTGGAGCCGATGTAGATCGAGTCTGTCATCAGAAGCTCGCGCAAAAACGGAACTTTCATGGCTTCGCGTTTGGCATTGTCGGTGATGTGTTCACCCATGTAGCGCGTACCGATGCGGTAATCCACAGAGTAGTGAAACCAATCTCCACTATCGCGCAACATATTGGAAACATGTGTCTTCCCGAGGCCGGACATGCCAAAGAGCAGAACTTTCTTTTGTGGCGCATCACGCCATTCCTGAGCTGAGTGATAGATCATGTCCGCGTCCTTTTGCGATCTGTCCAGAGGTGGTAGCGGGCACAGGCAGAGGGGTCAACGGGCAAGAAATCTTTGGTCGTAAGGCGGCGAAAATGCGTGTCTGTATTGCGTCGGTATTACGTCGGTATCGCGACGGTGCCATTTTCGCACATCTGGGGCCCGAAAACTCGCCTTATATGGCGGGTTTTCGGGTCAATCTCCGCATCACGCGTCCATCGATCACAAGCAGGCCAAGCGCCAGTAGACCAAATCCAGCGAACGCCTGAGGTGTGAGGGTTTCGCCCAATACCACTGCCCCCAGAACGATCGCAAACGGTGGAATGAGCAGGGTGACCAGCAAGAGGTTGCCGCTGCCTGCCATCGCCAGCACGCGGTAGTACAGAAGGTAGGCGCCTGCAGTGGCAATGATTGCGCAGTAAAAGATTGCGACAAGGGCAGAAAGAGGCAAATCAAATGTCATCGGTCCGTCCAGTGCCCAAGCCAGAGGGACAACGATGATGCTAGCTCCGGTCAACATGCCTGCGGCCGCCACATGCGGTACGAGGCCGCTCATGGTTTTGCGCGCCCATACCGCGGCCAGCGCATAAGAGAGAGTGGCGGCAACAGCGGCCATCTGTGCGATGCTGCGCGGATCAAAGGAGAGCAGGTTGTTGAGACCGATCGCGGTGCAGACGCCGAGAAACCCAAGACCTAAACCAAGGACCTTGCGTGTGGTGAGCTGTTCATCTGCAAACACGAGGCCCGCAATCAGAACCGTGAAAATCGCGGTGGTGGCGTTGAAGATCGAAGTCAGGCCGGATTCAATATGAAGCTGCGCCCAATTGAGCAGGCTGAAAGGGACCACATTGTTCAAGATGCCCATCACCAAAAAGGCACACCAGATCTTGAGTGAACGCGGCACAGATTGGCCTTTGATCGCTACCATGAGCCATAAGACAAAAGCGGCCCAAAGCGTGCGGTGCGCCACAAGGGTAAACACCCCGATGGTATCCAGCGCAATTCGGTTTGCGAGGAAAATTCCGCCCCATATGGCGGCGAGAAGGAATAGTTCGCCCCAAGCGCGGGCGGAAATGGTTTTTTGCTCTCTCATGTGGCTGTTCAATCATGTCGCAATGCGGCGAGCGACCCGTTTCTTGCGCAAATTGAAGGAGCGTGGATAGGGGCGCTGGACGTAAAAAAGCCCCCCCAATGAATGGAGGGGCTTTGAATTCCGTGAGTGGAATTTATTTGTCGAAGTGGTAGGTGATCTGAAAGCCAGCCGCCCAGCCGTCGTTGTCTTCAAAGACTCCGCCGTTATCTGTAGTCGCATCACCGATGTCGATGTAGCGGATACCTGCGGAGTATTGGACATTACCCTGAGTATAGGTGCCGCCGACACCCAAGCTTAGGTAGCCATCGCTTGGACCGAGATCAGACACAGTACCGCCGACGCTTCGCTCGTAGCCAAGCTGAATAGCACCGGAAAATTTCTCGTTAAACCTATGTCCTACACCCAAGGTGTACGTGATCGCGTCGTCGTCGTAACCAACTAGGGTGCCAACGGGTGATCCCCCTAGGTAGTTAGGTGAAGACAGTTCAAAGTCGGACCAGTTAACCCAGCGTACGGTACCGAAAACCAGTGTATTGGGAGCCACGCCAGTTTGGAAATCCAAGTTCAAAGACTGTGGTGTTTCGATATTTGCCGAATGCGAACCAGGTCCAAAAAGGCTAGACTCAGATAGTTTGAGAGTCTGTTTGATACTTGAGTTATATGTAAGAGCAACTCTTGCGGCGATATCGGGGCGTTCCCATGCGGCACCAATCAAGTATCCAAAATCGGTTGGGCTATTGGATTCCATCTCGTATCCGGCGGCGCGCGGGACAGAAATAGTTGCTTCAACGGTCTGAGCTCGCACACCACCATAGATGCTAAAGCCGCCATCCAGTTTCTTACGCACAATGGCGGTCAGAGCGTGTGCATCGGCTTCTGCCTGCAATTGATCTGGTGAGCCTGCGACGCTAAGGAAATAGTCCTGATCATAGCTTACGTGCGCGCCGAAAGGCTGATCGTAAATTATGGCCACGTCCAATGTCTCGTTGAGAGACTGTTTGTAGCTAAGGTGTGGCACGGAATAGCCACGTCCTACATCGCCTGTTGCGCTCCCATCAACTGCGCTTTTTCCGGTCAATTTCGGATCGACATATGAGTAGCCAAATTGAACTACGGTGCCTTCTTCAAACAGGATATTTACGCCCTGACCTGAGCGGTCCAGTCCTCCGGCGTAGCCTGTACCTGCCGCGAGCGAGAGCGTCGCCGCGCTAAGTAGTAATTTCTTCATCCTCTCCCATCCCCTGTTTTTTTGGGTATTATTCTTACTAAGGAGACAGTATTCGCGCAATTTTGGTTAAGTCAATGTTGACGCTCAGTCGCCCTAACGTCAACTTGCGGCAGTGTGACGCAGCGTTATTCGTTAACTGAATTACCAATTTTTGTGGATTTTGAAGGAGAGTATCGGTTCGAGGAGGCGGGGGAAGGTCCTCTAAACTATCTAAAACTCAAGGTAATTTCCACGCGCTCGATTGCATTAATTTCCTGCACAGCGTCCACTTTCTGCGCGTCGCGACATGTGTGGCGCAATTTTCGCAACGGAGAAAAACCAGACCACATAGCGCGGTCTGGTCTGGTGTTTCAGGACTTAGAAGTAAAATCCGATACGTGTGGCAAATGTTACCGCGTGGTTTCCGGAGAAATAAGCGCGCTCTGTGTCGGCCGTTTGTGCATAAGCGTTGCCAAGTTCTGTGTACCCAACCCCAAAGCCGATTTTCATGTTGTCACGGGTGTATTCCAATCCTGCCGCAACCGTGGCGCTGCCATTTGTAGGAGCAAGCGGTGAGACCAGGTCGTTGGAGTTGGACGGCTCGTAGGCGACGGATAGAGAGCCGGACCATGTGTCGTTGAAGCGACGTCCTACTCCGAGGCGATAGGTAGTAGCGTCTGGCAATTCGACGAGGTCAGTTCCGCCATAGATGTTGGACGTCTTTACCTTGGTGCTTGACCATTCCGCCCAACGGATGCCGCCAAATAACAGAGTGTCTGCGGCAATCCCTGTCTGGAAATCGAGGTTGATCGACTGGGGAAGTTTTGTGTCCACAGTGTAGGTATTGGAGGCGCCACCACCAAGGGATTCCGTTCCGTCAAAATCGAACTTTGCGGCGGAGAAATAGGTGAGCGCCACGCGCATCGCGATATCGGGGATCTCATATGCTGCGCCAACGATTGCGTTCGCTGTATACTGTTCGTCCAGCGATACTGTGTAGCCGTTGAGCGGCCCATAACCAGCACCTGCGAGGTTGATGTCAGCCGAAGCTTTCTGAACACGCAGCCCGCCGTGGACGCTGACGTTGTCGTTGAATTTATAGCGGCCGATCATGTCCAGTGCTGTGGCGGTGGCATCAACAGAGGTGCCGCCTAGGAATGCCGAAGTTGCCTGAACCGGATAATTGATGTCCGCGCCGTAGGGATCAGAGAGGATCAACGCAAAGGAGAATTGATCGTTGATGTCCATTTTCATCGAGCCGGAATAGCTGTTGTAAGACAGACCCACGTCACCGGTGCTGCCGCCGGTTGCCAGATCGCTGCCTGACAGGCTGGGGTTGGTGCGGCTGGCGGTGAATTCGATGTAGTTGCCTTCTTCAAACAGAATGCCAATTGGCGAGCCTGTTCGGTCAAGGCCGCCGGCAAATGCTGTTGAAGCGCCCAGAGTGAGGGCGGTCGCGCTGAGAAGCGAGAGTTTCATGTTTTCTGTCCCATGTGTCTTTCCATTGAACTGCACGCAAGCTCTGTCTCCAGTCAGAAACTTGGCAGTTGGGTCAGACGGAACCTCCTCCGATGGATTGACGCAACGTCAGACCTTAGGGGGCACTACGGGTTTTGGACAGAATGTTCAAATAGTTGCCGCCAAAGATAATTAATGCGCCTAAGACCACAAAAAGATCGATGGGCTCGTTGTAAAAAGACATTCCAATCAATGCGATAAGGGGGAGGCGCACGAAATCAACGGGCATAACAACGCTGGCCGGAGCCAGTTTGAGAGCCGTGGATAAGCAGAAATGCGCCGACAGGCCTGCAAGTGCGATGAGGATCAGCCATGGTATTGAGGTGGTGGAGGGCAGGGTGATGTCGCCGTCAAGGCTGGCGCAGATCAGACCAAAGACGGCTTGCATGGCTGTCAGGTAGAACAGAATGCAGGTGATGGACGCGGTGCGGGTGAGTTTGCGGGTGAAAACGGCGGACAGCGCAAAACCGATGGCGGCCATTGCGGCTGCGAGTTGTCCAAACTGAAAGCTGTCAGGGGTTGGGCGCGCCACCACAAGGATGCCGATGAAACCGATCCCTGCGCAAACAAGATCAAAGCCACGCAGTTTTTCTCGCAACACCAGAGGGGACAACAGGATCGCCCAAATAGGCGAGGTGAACTCGAGCGCAAAGACCTGGGCCAGCGGGATCACGGTGATGGCGTAGAACCACAAGTTTTGTCCCGCAAAGTGGCTGATGTTGCGGATGGTGTGCAGGCCAAGATTGTCGCGATTGATTTGATTGAGCGTTCCTGCGAAATGCCCAACGACAAGCACCACAACCAAGCCAACGATGCTGCGGTAGAGCATGATTTCAAAGGTATCGAGCTCAAAGCTGATGGCGCGGCCTGCAACGGCCATAGATGAAAACGCAAAAATGGCGCCGCTCATCCAGAAGGTGGCTTTGAGAGTATCAGACATTTTGTTTATTCAGCCACGGTGCAGCAACCGTGCAGCATGGCGCCGGGTTTGGCATGATCAACAAGATAGAACCGAAGTGGGAAGGTGCCGTATCTGGTGGAACAGGTCGCTTCGTCAACTGTAAGGCTGAGAGCATGCTCGTCCAACGTCATGTGCCAGCTATGCGGAAAGCCCTCATGGGGTTGAGGTAGCGGTGCTAGGTCGAAAGTTTGCGGCGTATCTTGGGTTCGGATTTGGGCGATTGGGCCGGCAAGTGTAAGAACCACAACAGGATCATCGGTCTCGCAAGCCAATGGTGCCATCGCCAGAGCCGGAGCGGAAAAACAGCAAAGTGTTGCCAAGAGTGTAAAGCGCATAAAGCCCCCCAATTTGTGGGCAATCTGACGTCAATTGGCGGGAAGCGAAAGCTGAATCTGAGGTGGTGGCTAAGAATAGTCAGTCGCCGACAGCAGGTTGCCATGCGCGTCTTCAAAGGCGCGGATCACTTCGGGCGGAAACACCTCGCGCCATTGGCCGCTATTGGGGTTACGAACGTGTTTGGAAAAGCCTTTGAGGGCAGAGGTGCCGGTTGCCAGTTGTTGCCACAACAGGCGCTCGGCCGCGTTAAAGCCGTAGTGGCGTGCCAGCTTTTCAAAGGCGGCGCGCTCATTGCCCAGAATATCCTCGTATTTCATAACCAAGGGGCGAGGGTCTGCAACCCATTGCAGCATTGCGATAAAGTGGCGCTTTCGAAACTGGATTTCGGCCTTTAGTCCATCCTCGAGCGAGAGGCGATTGAGGCATTCGGTGTAGGTTTCATCCGCGCGCAATTGATCAGGCAGCGTGCCGTTCACAATTTTCCAATCCTGCGGTTTGGGACCGTGCACATGGCACCATTTTTCCGCGCCGCGTTTGTGGTAGAAATAGCCCGAGACAATCAGATCGCGCGGATCTCGCAGAAAAAGCGACGCGCGTGGCGTGCGAGACAGATCACCGACATCTACAAAATGGTTGTTGACCGAGGCCATGTCCAATTGGGATTGGCGGGCCATGAACTGATCAACATGGCTGTTGAAATGATCGCGGCGGCGGCCTGTTGCGGCGGCGAATTGGCGCGCGACGCGGTTGTAGTATTTGGTCAGGTTTTTATGGAATGAAAAATGCACGACCTGTTGATGGGTTCGTAAAGGAGAGGTGCTTGCGCGATAGGCCGAGGTGGCAATGTTGGAAAGTGAAGACATAGTTTCCTGTCAATGCGACTAAGAATTTTTCGGTTTTGTATACATGTTTGCGCATTGGGTGTTAATTTTTTTGACGTGCGAGTTCACGGGGTTTGGTTTGTCCTTCTTGGTGGTGATACCCCTAGTGGGAACCATCGATTTCAACGATTTTAATGGTGACGTTGCCCGACCAGTTTGGCCATGGCGCATCGAATACCAAAGGATGTTTGCGGGGAATTTGAAAGCGCTCAAACGCGGCAAGCAGTCCCGTGCTTTGGGCAAAGTTAAATTCACTGAGCAAAACCGGGGTAAAGCGTTGCTGATGGATGGCTCTGCCTTGGTCATCCAACAACTGAATGTCGACGCGTACCAAGGTGAGCGTTTCGGACCCGCTGTTTTTGATCTCGAAGGTGATTGAGGGGTGGCCTTTGAATTGGCCCTTACTGATCCGCGCGGTTTTTACATTCAAAATCTCAAGCGCACTTTGAATGTAATGCGTTTTTTGAGCGGGTGTCAGATGGTTTTCATGCCCGAGCGCGGGCGGCGAAAACAGGATGCAGAAGCATGTAAGAAAGGTCGCGAAGCGCGGCATAGGATTTCCGGTTGTCTGGGTCCGGCGCGACAAAAGCATTGTGAGAGCATTTAGGCAATGCTCTCACAGGTGTTTACGAAGAGGTTATTCCCACTCAATCGTGCCCGGAGGCTTGGATGTGATGTCGTAGGTGCAGCGGTTGATGCCTTTGACCTCGTTGATGATCCGCGTGGCGGTTTCACCAAGGAATTCATGGCTGAACGGATAGTAGTCCGCAGTCATTCCATCCACCGAGGTCACAGCACGCAGCGCGCAGGCAAAGTCATAGGTACGCCCATCGCCCATCACGCCAACCGTACGCACAGGCAGGATGGCCACGAAGGCTTGCCAGATATCGTCATAGAGGCCATGTTTGCGGATCTGATCGATATAGACCGCGTCTGCCTCGCGCAGGATTTCCAGCTTTTCGCGGGTGATCTCGCCGGGGCAGCGAATGGCCAAACCAGGACCCGGGAAGGGGTGGCGGCCAATAAAGGATTTGGGCAGGCCAAGTTCGATGCCCAAAGCGCGCACTTCGTCTTTGAAGAGTTCACGCAGAGGTTCAACCAGCTTAAGACCCATTTTCTCGGGCAGACCGCCGACATTGTGGTGGCTTTTGATGGTCACTGAGGGGCCGCCGGAGAAGCTGACGCTTTCGATGACATCGGGATAAAGCGTGCCTTGGGCCAAAAATTCTGCGCCGTCGATTGTGTCGGCGTGTTTCTGGAACACATCTATGAACAGCTTGCCGATGATTTTGCGCTTGGTCTCGGGATCGGACTGGCCGTCAAGCTCACCCAAGAACAGATCGCTTTCGTCTGCGTGGATCAGCTTGATGTTATAGTTGTCTCGGAACATGGCGACCACTTCGGTGGCTTCGTCTTTGCGCAGCAGGCCGTGATCGACAAACACACAGGTCAGTTGATCGCCAATGGCTTCGTGCAACAGGATCGCGGTGACCGAGCTATCTACGCCGCCGGAGAGGCCGCAAATGACCTGTTTGTCACCAACCTGTTCGCGGATCTTGGCGATCATTTCCTGACGATAAGCGCCCATGGTCCAGTCGCCGGAAAACCCTGCCAGTTTGACAAAGTTCTCATAGAGTTTGGCGCCATTGGGTGTGTGGTGCACTTCGGGGTGGAATTGCACCGCGTAAAAATGACGGCTGACATCAGCGGTGATCGCATAAGGTGCGTTGGGCGAGGTGCCATAGACCTCAAAGCCCGGAGCGATTTGGCTGACGTGGTCGCCGTGGGACATCCAGACTTGCTCATCACCATCGGCGAACCAGCCATCCAGAATGTCCAGATCGTTAGCTGGTGTGACGTAAGCGCGCCCAAATTCGGCGGTGCCGTGGCCGGAATCTACTTTGCCGCCCAGTTGGGTCATCATGGTTTGTTGACCGTAGCAGATGCCAAGGATTGGCACGCCGTAGTCAAAAATCTCTTGCGGTGCGCGGGGACTGCCTTCGCGGGTCACGCTATCTGGGCCACCGGAGAGGATCACCGCTTTGGGCGCCATATCGCGCACAAAGTCCATGGTGACTTTCTGGTAGGGGTGGATTTCGCAGTAGACGTTCAGCTCGCGCAAACGACGCGCAATCAGCTGCGTCACCTGGCTGCCAAAGTCGATGATCAAAAGGCGGTCATGGGATGTCTGTGTCATGGGCATGCTCTAGGTCGCGCAGCCCTTTGACGCAAGCCTGAAAACGAGGTCTGCAGGGCCTGTAAGGCGACAAAAAGCAAAAGAAGCGCAGCGCGGGATGTCGTTTTCTCGACGGAGAGGCCGTTTGAGACACGCATGGACCCGCGTGGCACGGTATTACCAAGGCTAAGACAGAGTATTCGGAGGCCAAACAGATGGTAGAAGCAGCGACACGGCGTCGGGGACGTGGGGGCGGGGGTGCAGCCCGTCGTGCCGAGCGTACCGGAGTGAAAATCGAAGCAGCCAAGTTCATTGAGCGCAACATTCCGGTGTTTGATGTTCTGAACGAAGAAGCGTTGCAAATTATCGAGGCCAATGCCGAAATCGTGCTGGAAGAAGTTGGTGTGAATTTTGTCAACAACCCCGCCGCACTTGAGCGGTGGCGCGAGGCTGGGGCAGAGATTGAAGGCGAACGGGTGCGTATCCCGCGCGGGCTGGCGCGCAAGCTGTGTCAAACAGCCCCGGCGCGGATCACGCAGCATGCCCGTAACCCTGCTCGAAATGTGGAAATTGGTGGTAAGACATTGGTCTGCGCACCGGTCTACGGCCCGCCGTTTGTGCGTGACCTAGATGGCGGTCGGCGCTATGCGACGATGGACGATTTCCAGAAATTCGTAAAACTGGGCTATATGTCCAAGTGGTTGCACCACTCTGGTGGCACGGTATGTGAGCCGACCGATGTCGCAGTGAACAAGCGCCATCTGGATATGCTGTTGGCGCATATGACTCTGTCGGATAAGCCTTTCATGGGCTCGGTGACCGAACCTAGTCGTGCACAAGACAGCGTGGAAATGTGCGAAATCCTGTTCGGCAAGGATTTTGTTCAAGAGAACACGGTGATGACCTCGCTGATCAACATCAACTCACCTTTGACGTTTGATGATGTGATGATGGGGGCGCTGGAAGTTTATGCCAAGAACAATCAGGCCTGTATCGTTTCGCCGTTCATTGTTGGCGGCGCTATGGCACCGGTCTCGGTCGCAGGAACATTGACGCAGGTTTTGGCCGAGATTTTGGCGGGCGTGGCCTATAGCCAGTTGATCCGTCCGGGTGCGCCGGTGATTGCGGGTGCCTTTGTGACCTCGATCGATATGAATTCGGGAGCGCCGACATTTGGTACCGCTGAAGCAAGCCAGATTCTCTATGGAGCCGGACAATTGGCGCGCCGTTTAGGGCTGCCGTTCCGGTCGGGTGGTGGGCTATGCGGCTCCAAGCTACCAGATGCGCAGGCGGCTTATGAAACCGCGCATACGCACAATGCGGCCTTGATGGGGGGCGTGAACTTTATGCTGCACAGCTGCGGTTGGCTTGAGGGTGGTCTGGTGTCCAGCTTTGAAAAGTTCGTCATGGACGCAGACCAATTGGGCATCCTGCACAAGATGGCAGAGGGCGTGGCCTATGATGAAAACGCCCAAGCGATGGATGCAATCCGCGAGGTTGGCCCTGGTGGGCATTATCTAGGATGTGCCCACACGCAGGCCAATTTCAAAGAGGCGTTTTGGCGCTCGGAGTTGCTAGACTATAAGCCGTTTGAAACTTGGGCAGACGAAGGTGCGCGCGATACGCAAACCTTGGCAAGCGAGCGGGTCGCGACCTTGCTGAATGCGTATCAAAAACCGGCGATGGACGTGGCTGTTGAGGACGCGCTAAAAGACTATGTCGCGCGCAAAAAAGACTCGATGCCAGATGCTTTTGTTTAATTAAATCAGCATCTAATGAGGTGATTGTGAAGCTCGCATCAGGCGGGCTTCACCCATCATGGCGATGAGAATATCGACATGTTTGACCAGTGAATAGACCTCTAATTCAGAGCGCCTTTGCTGATCAATTTCTGCTTCTAATTCCATCAGTTTCAATAGCGCGGGTCCGCTGTTTGGCGGCGGAGTGTGTCCGAGGTAACGTTTTAGATGTTGCGCGCGCTTGTATTCGTTCGCGCCAGCACGGGCTGCGCGGATCAAAAGGCGGGGGCGGTGCAATTTGTGAAGCATGCCTAGAATGTCTTGCATGAGGCTGTCCTTTCCAATGTGAGAGGATAGTCAAACACAACTATTGCGGGTGTTGCTTGATGTGCCAATCGCCGCGCGCGTGATTTTGGCACTGTTTACATTTTCGAAACAATCATTGAGGGGACGCGAAAGTGTTAACAGCTGGGTAACTTATCATTTCTAGCCTGTGTAAAACTTTAGGGAAAACCTGTTGATAAGTGTGGTTGTTTTCCTGACCTATTTGAAGGGGGATGCGGGGTATGCGCAATCAAACGTCATTGAAAAACGTTCCAGGATGGGTGCCAGATAATGTCGAGCGCTATGTTGCTCATACGGAACTAGGGCTCTCTATTAGAGAGCTGGCGCGTCGTGACGGGTGCCATGCTTCTACGGTTCTGAGGCAAATCCGCAAGCTGGAAACATTGCGCGATGATCCGTTGATTGACTCGGCACTGGAAGGTGTTTGCAAGGCCAGCGGGGCGTCTGAGGATGGTCTGCCAAAGGCATTTGGGTTGCCTGCAGGAGATGTTTTGAGACGGGAAGGCCTTAGGGTGTTGCGGCGGCTCTGTGAAACCGGTGCGCTGCTGGCTGTAGGTGAAAATATGGACAACGCTGCCGTTGTGCGCAGCGACAAAAATGGCGGGGTCGCGCGGACCGCAGTTGTGGGCCGTGATGTGGCGCAGGCAATGGCTCTCAAAGATTGGATAAGCTGTGTGACACCAGGGCAGGTGGCGCGCTATGCCATCACTGCGACGGGGCGTTCAGAGCTAAACCGGATGATCGCGGAGCAGGAGAATTTGGCTCAGGGGTTTAATGATGGTCAGGTCGCATTTATTCCAAAACGCGGGACGGTAAACCATGCGCAGTCCTCGGTGCGCAGTTTGGCGCAAAAAGGGCGATTTCATCTGGCTGACAGCCCCTTAGCGGCGTTGTCACGCCGGCGCGACAAGAACGGGCAGCCTTTTTTAGGCGCGGAATTGGTTGCGGCGGGAGAACGGCTGCGCGAAGACTTTGAGCTTGCACAAATGGGGCCGTCAATTGGCCAGAATTGGCAACATTTTCTGACGGGCGGTGTTCGAGGGGGCTTTTTCGCAGATGCGGGAATAGAGAAAGGGCCAGCAGCGGCGCGGCAGCGAGTCGCGGATGCATTGAGTGATTTGGGCGAAGGATTGTCGGATGTGGTGCTGCGGTGTTGCTGTCAGCTTGAAGGACTGGAAGCAGCGGAGAAGCGGCTTGGGTGGTCGGCGCGATCTGCCAAAATTGTTTTGCGCATTGCTTTGACACGGCTCAGTCAGCACTACGCAAATCGCTCAGGTGGCGCCGGGGATTACATTGGCTGAGACAAAAATGGCCCGCGCAAAGGTTGCACGGGCCCGATGTCGTTTTGCGTGAGATGCCAAATTAGGCGGCTGTTTCCACGTTTGCGGCTGTGAGATAGTTCAGCAGGTTCTCTGGCGCGCTTTCTCCGTAAGGATCTTCGCCGTGGTTGTCTGCCAGACCTGGCTCTTCAAACCATGCTTGGACAACACCATTGTCAATGATGGCCGCGTAGCGCCATGAGCGCAGGCCAAAGCCGAGATTGTCCTTGCGCACCAACATGCCAACTTTGCGGGTGAATTCGCCCGATCCGTCTGGGATAACTTTGACGTTGTTGATGCCTTGACCTTCGGCCCATTTGTTCATCACAAAGCTATCGTTGACGGACATGCAGTAGATGTCATCAACACCCAGCTCCTGAAACTTGGCGAAGTTGTCTTCAAAACCGGGCAGCTGATAGGTCGAGCAGGTTGGAGTGAAGGCGCCGGGCAGCGAGAACAAGATCACGCGCTTGCCTTTGAAATAATCATCGCTGCTCATGTCTTGCCAGCGAAATGGGTTGGGGCCGCCAACTGCTTCGTCGCGAACGCGGGTTTTGAAGGTTACGTTAGGGACGTTTGCGCCAACTTGCATGGAGATTTCCTTGTTTGTTTTGGTGTCTTTAAGGCGCACCTAAAACAATTCTAAATCGTGTTCAACTGGTGTTCTGAAATTCTTTTTACCCCAAAATATTGTGGTATGTTTGGCCGTCCTATGAGCATAAAACTGCTTGAATTGCGCCTGTGTGCGAGCAGCATTGCATGGCGGGCATGCGTGTCTGGCTCTTCCTTCGTAAAGTGGATATGGTAGAAGCCTCAAAACTTGCTGTTACCTTAGGGAACTCTGCCTTGCGTGATCTTAAAATCCCCGAACAACGCCATCCTGAAAAAGCCCACCGTCCAGACAATGCGCAGCCGCGCAAGCCAAGTTGGATCAGGGTTAAGGCGCCGACGGGCGAAGGGTATAATGCAACGCGCAAGATCATGCGTGACAACAAGCTGGTGACGGTTTGTGAAGAAGCAGGTTGCCCAAACGCCGGCGAATGTTGGAGCCAAGGGCACGCCACCATGATGATCATGGGGGAAATATGTACGCGCGGTTGTACATTCTGCAATATTGCAACGGGTAAACCGGACACGTTAGATGCGTTTGAGCCAGGCCGTGTGGCAGATGCGGTGAAAAAGCTAGGCCTGAAGCATGTGGTGATTACCTCGGTGGATCGCGATGATCTAGAGGATGGTGGGGCCGAGCATTTTGCCCAGACAATCCGCGCTGTGCGGCATCGCTCGCCCAGCACCACTATCGAGATTTTGACACCTGATTTCCTGAAATGTGCGCCCGAGGTGCTGGAAATTGTCGTTGAGGCCAAGCCTGACGTCTTTAACCACAACCTGGAAACGGTTCCGGGATTATATCCAACAGTGCGACCCGGTGCGCGGTATTTCCACAGCTTGCGGCTGTTGCAGCGGGTCAAAGAGATGGACCCGTCGATCTTTACCAAATCAGGTATCATGGTTGGTCTAGGAGAAGATCGTCAGTCGGTGCATCAGGTGATGGAAGACATGCGCGCTGCGGACATCGATTTTCTAACCATCGGTCAGTATCTGCAACCAACCCCTAAACACCACGCTGTAGACCGTTTTGTGACGCCCGAAGAGTTCAAGGGGTATGAAACTGCTGCCTTTGGCAAAGGCTTTCTAATGGTCTCTGCCACGCCGCTGACGCGGTCATCTTATCATGCGGGGGATGATTTTGCCCGTCTACGCGAGGCACGCGCGACATTGCTGGCAAAGCAATAGATCGTCCAAAATCGTGACGTATTTAGGGGATGCTAGCGCATCCCCTTTTTCTTAGTCAGAGGGCGAACTTTAGCCGTAAAGCTGGCTGACCAATCCCACGACGGCAACCACGGCTAATGTGTCAATCATGACGCGCAGGACCTGATCGCCCACGCGGACGTATTTTTGTCCTTTGGGAGGTTTTCCCATTTTCCAGCGGCGCAGATCGGAAATATGGACATACCCTCCACGTGGCACACGTTCACCGCGGCGATAGCGCTTGGCATGTCCAGGAGGCATTCCACGGGGCGGTTTTTGAGAGGGCCGCGATGGTTTTTTGGCAGGTTTTGAGGATTTGTGCGGCAGCTGCGACGGCTTTTGGGGTTTATGATGCCCTGGCGCTGCCATGGCGGCGCTGCCTGTGATGGCCACTGTGGATACGGCGGCGAAAAGAGATGTAACGAACTGGCGGCGATGCATGATCAGGCCTCCTGAAGTTGTTTCAGTATTGTAGGCCTGTGACATAATGTCCAACCGGCGAACCCCCAAATCCGCCGGCTGAAAATCGCTTGTATCAGCTGCCTGTTGGCAATGCTTTGAGGTACGCAGTGATGGCGGCGCGATCCTCAGGGGGCAATTGCGCCAAGTTCTTGATCACATGTGACATGTGACCACCGGCGCTATCGTAGTCGGGTGTGAAACCCGTTTCGAAGTAGAAATTCAGATCCCCTTCGGACCATGTCAGACGCTCGGGGTTGATTGCGGGGATATTTCCGCTGCCAGAGGCGTCAGGGGCACCAGCCAACCAATTGTCTCTGTCCAGACCTCCAATCGCATTGCGGGGTGTGTGGCATTCGGCGCAGTGGCCCAAAGCTTCGACAAGGTAACGTCCGCGTTCTTCTTGGGGTGTGGTTGCATCAGCGACCCAGCTGTCGTCATCAAATAGGAACTTCCAGCCCCCAAGTGAGAGGCGGATGTTAAATGGAAAACCCACTTCATGTGGCAGACTAGCGGCTTGAGACGCTGGAAGAGTGTCCAGATAAGCTTTGAGGTCGACGATATCTTGCAGTGTGGCCTTGTTGTAAGACGTGTAGGGGAAGGCGGGATAGTAATGCTGCCCTTCAGGAGATGTGCCGTGTTTCATAGCATTGGCAAGATCAAGCGTGCTCCAGTCCCCGATGCCGTGGGTGGGATCGGGCGAGATATTGGGGGCAAGGAATGTGCCGAAGTCTGACGGGAATTTTTGACCACCAGCAAGCACAGGCAGCTCACCCTCTTCGGGATGTGCATTCGGGTCGGTGTGGCATGAGGCACAGCCGGTGGCGTGGAATACCATTTCGCCGCGCGAGGCGTCCGCGGTGAGGCCGTCCAGTGCATTGTCGGCCAGAGTTTTGGGGCGGGTGGTAAACCAGAACGCAGCAAGGCCAATCAGGCCAAAAAATACAACATTGGTGAGAAGGCGGCGCATAAGACTGTTCCAGAAAGGGGCCAGAGTATGGGAGGCGCCGGCAACAAGGCTGCCGGCGCAAAAGTTGTTGGTGGATGAGGCCGACCGTTAGTCCTTGGGTTCGCGATATAGCTCATGGCATGCGCCGCATGCGCCGCCGAGGTCACCCATAGCGCCACGCAGGCTGGCGAGATCTGTTCCAGCAACTGCTTGCATTGCAATGGCGGCTTCGGAAAGAGCTTTGCCTTTTTCCATCACGTCCGGGAAGTTTTCCCACATAGCTGGGAGGGCTTTGGAGCCTTCGTAAGAATTGTCAGATCCCATTGGCCACATGGCCGACTGATCGATCTGGGTCAAAGTGACAAGGTTGTTGGCGGCGGCGGAAGCAACGGCAGCATCATATTCGATTTCGCCTTTGGCCATTCCACCCAGTGGGCCGAGGTTAAATGAATAGAGCTTCATTTGAGCCTGACGAGCACCGATTGCTTTATCGATGTGGCCATCGGCAAAAGCTGCTGCGGATGTGAGTGTCAGGCCGAGCGCTGTGGCGGCGATTGTTAAGGTGCGTTTCATGGCATGCTCCGAGTTGGTTGGGTGTTGCGCAGATGAGCGCGTCTATTGGTCACAGTTTCTTTTGTTAGCCTAAATCATCGAGTGGCAAATGAAATTCTGCAAATATGCAGGTGGGCTTTCCATTGCTGCACAGTTGAAAGATCCCTCACAAAAATTTTTGTTGCATTGGGAAAATGTGAAAATTTGCCGAGAGGTCTTTGAGGTAATCGGGGCGCCATAAGGTACAGCCGTGGTGCGAGGTGATGTGCCCAGTGAGCTCGTGATTGGCTGTTTATTTTAGGAAAAATCACATTTAAAACATGCAGTTAATATGCATTAAAGGTTAGGGGTTTTTGGTTTTGGGATGCCTGAGCCAATCCCATTTTACGCGGCGTGGCTGAAACAAAACGAGGAGGGAAAGGAGGGTTTCAGGCTGTATTGGCGGAAAATCGCGCGGACTTTTCAGTGATAACAATCCTGTGAAAACTCCAAAAATTCGGCAAAAGAGCGAGGAATCCTATGGTGACTGTCACCCATAAGGAATCAATGCACTCTCTGAAACTGGCTTGGTCACATACAAAAATGGCCGACAGATCGGGTCCGTCGGCCACCGCTCGTTCATATGAGTGAGTTATTTGTCAGAGTAGCGGTAGCTCTTGTGACATGCACCACATGTGCCACCTACAGTCTCCATCGCCGTGCTCATGGTTGCGAGATCGGTTCCTGCGACCGTTTGTAAATCAACAGCAGCTGTTGCGAGCGCAGTGTATTTATCTTCGAAGTCCGCAAAATCCTCCCAGATTGCCGGAAGAGACTTGGTTTCATTTTGTGTGTTGTCCGAGCCTTCTGGCCACAAACCTGTTTGGTCAAACTGGGTCAGTACCAAGAGGTTGTCGGCAGAACGTTGTGCAACTTCGGCGTTATAAGGCATTTCTTCTTTGACCATGGCGTTCAGCGGGCCGGTGGCCGCGCTAAACAAAGTATTATGTGCCTTACGAACTTTGATCTGGCGATCAAAGTCACCATCGGCAAAAGCCGCTCCGGCAAGGAGTGAGGCGCTGATAGCGGCGGCGGTGATTTTGTGTACAGTTTTCATGGCGGTCTCCGAGAAAGGTTGAGACCGCTCTTTAGGAGGGAGGAGGCGAACTCCAAATGGCATGCGTAAAATTGTATTGGTGTTTACGAAACCCTTCATCGTGAAGAGCGGGGAAATGATCAAAATTGGCGGTTTTGGAGATATTGGATGAGCGGAAAAATGACACTTAAGTAATTGTGATATAGAGTTAAAATCATTCCAATGCGCATAATTGGCCCTTGGTTTTATTGGGGCGAATAGCGCAAAGAGTGTCCGATGAACCCATTGGACGTGAAGTGCTCATTTCACGTTTTGCCATATGCGGCATTCTGCCCAATTTTGGCGGGCATATCGGTCGGAATGCGCAAGAATGCGCCCGCGTGCACATTTGAATACAGTCCAAGGCGGTCAGCGATGATAAATTGGCTGTTCTACCTGACGCAAAGCCAAGTCGCGGTGTCCTTAGTCTAAGATTCGGCCTCTCGGGCCCCCATGCGGGGTGAGCCATTCCGGCCAGCCCCATAAATACTCAGCAAGCGCGAGCGCAAGGCAGACGGCGACAATTGCGAACACCAGCTTTACCCGCCGCTCGGACGGCGGGTTTCTGGCCCATTTGGACATGCGAAAGAAGTGGCGCAGGTTCACTCGGTAAAGCGGACCTTGCCGATATAAGGCAGGTTCCGGTTTCTTTGGGCGTAATCGATGCCGTAGCCGACAACAAATTCATCTGGAATGGAAAACCCGATCCAATCTGCCTTGATGTTGGCCTCGCGGCGCGACGGCTTGTCCAGCAACGCGATGGTTTTAATTTTGGCGGGGTTGCGCGCAGACAGGAGGTGCATCACGTGACTAAGCGTGTGGCCGGTGTCGACGATATCTTCCACGACCAACACATCACGACCTTCGATTTCGCCACGTAAATCCTTGAGAATGCGCACTTCGCGCGAGCTTTCCATGGTGTTCCCATAAGAAGACGCTTCGAGGAAATCGACCTCAACGGGCAAGTCGAGTTCACGCACCAGATCAGCGATAAACACAAAGGATCCGCGCAGAAGACCGACAACAACAAGTTTGTCGGTGTCTTTGTATTCGGCGCAGATTTCGCTACATAGCTCTTCAATACGAGCCGCGATGGATTTGGCGGAAATCATCTGATCGATGACATATGGACGCTTTGACATGACTTCCTCTTGATTTTATGCGCTCAGCATACGAAATGAGCCATCACTGTCACGTGAAAACAGGGACCCATGACAACGCATTCCGAAACTCGAACGCTGCCCTATAGCGCCCAACAGATGTATGATCTAGTGGCAGATGTGGCATCTTACCCGCAATTCTTGCCGTGGTGTGCCGCCGCGCGCATCCGTTCGACCGAAACAAAAGGCGATTCCGTGGAAATGCTCGCGGATCTGGTGATCTCGTTCAAAGTGTTTCGTGAACGTTTTGGCAGTCGCGTCGGACTTTACCCCAAGCGGTTGCATGTCGACACCGAATACCTGGATGGCCCGTTTCGGTATTTGAAATCCACGTGGGATTTTGCCGACGCGGACGGAGGGTGCGAAGTGAAGTTCTTTGTGGACTTTGAGTTTCGCAATGTGATCTTGCAAAAAGCCATCGGCTTGGTGTTCAACGAAGCCATGAACCGGATTGTTGCAGCTTTTGAGGCGCGCGCGAAAGTACTTTACGGGTGATAGATCAGGGCTAAAGCCTGCGGTCATCGCGAGCCGCGTGGCATAAGTCCAAATTTCCCTATTTTAAACACCTTAAACGTGTATATTTTTCGTGTGTGTTTCTTTTAGGGATTTTTGTAATGACGTTTCTCATGTCTTTTCTTATAGCTGCCGGATTTGGTGCGGCCTATTTGGTATATGATGAGCTTGAAAATGACGATGATAATGACGGAGATGTAGACGAAACAAATTTGCCGAATTCTGATGAGGCCGTTGATGATATAGATATTACTGACCTGATTTATGATGCTGACGACCATCAAGAATTGGGCAGGGAACCGACGATCATTCTAAACGACGAAATCTTGGAACCCGTGAGTGAACAAGACGGCACGCCGAGTTATGATCTCAGTGGCGTTGATGTCGAAAATGACCGCATCGCTGTGTTGATGCCTTCTGACTACGATTTGTTATCCCAAACCAATTTTCATCTATCACTGACCGACGATGGCGATGTTCAGCTTGGCGGGCAGTTCAGAGATGTCGTGCTGGAAGGGTTGCAAGAAGTGCCGGAAGGTTTGATGGAAGTGCATTTTGTTACCTATAATTTTTCCAACACAGGCGATGATCCAAACGCGTTAGGCGAGGATGAAATTTTGGCGAGCTATGAGGTTGTCGGGGCGGCCTTTGGTGCGCAAAGCGATGATGGGTATGTCGCAGACGCTGGGCTTGAGCTAATTTCTTTGGACGATCTTGAGGGGGACAATAGCGTTATCGTGGCTGGAGACACTGCGCTGCATGTCCTGTTTGGTGACGGCAGTGACACTGTTGATATGAGCGCGGACGCTGCAAACGGGGTTACGCCGCCTGAGATCTATGAGTTCGCGAGCAATGAATATGGGTTCGAAGCTCAGGACACGGATCGATATCGGACGCCAAATCCGGATTTGTCACATGTTGATACCGGCGTGGGCGACGATGATATCACTCTGGGTGCACGCGCCACAGTTGTGAATTCAGGTGCGGGATCGGACCATATCACCGCAAGCACCGACACAAGCGCGTACATCTATGCTGAGCAAGGCGATGATTTAATTGATCTTCGTGCTGCGGGTGCTTCCAGTCATATTCTGGTGTTAGGAGGCGAAGGGAGCGACACCTTTTTGGGCAGCGCCGGGGACGATACTTATTTTGGCGGACGCACTGATGTGCCCGACAGCGGAGATATCATCTATGGGCTTGATGGTAACGATGCGTTGATGGGAGGCGTGGGTTTAGATGTCATCTATGGTGGTGAAGGCAACGATACGCTGGGTGGTAATCGGTCTTTCTTTGTGTCGCCGCCAAGCGGTGGTTCCGGATTTCCATGGATAGATGCGACCAGCTATGATGACGGTGCCGCTGATACTTTAATCGGAGGGGCGGGTAACGACGTGCTCCGCGGAGACGCACAGGATGTTATGACCGGCGGGAGTGGGCGAGACAGCTTTGAGGTCTATTGGGAGCCAAATGTGGGTGCAGCCAATGAACACGCTGTGGTGACCGACTTTGAAGTTGGTGTCGATCACCTACATATCACGGTGCACGTAGATGATTTTGTCGGGTTTTGGTTGGAGGATGAGATTCCGTTTGATCTTACTGAAGTGGACGGAAACACCCAAGTGTCGCTTCAAGGGCAGATGTTGGTCGAATTACAAGGTGTTACAGGTGTGTCTTCGTCCGACATCGATGGCGACGTATTTGTTCCCTACAGCCGATGGTGAATTCCGGCGGTCCCATGGCACCGCCGGAATTCGGTGTACTAAGTTGAATTAAGACGCAATGTCGTAAGCGCGCTCGCCATGCACTTCGAGATCCAGTCCGTTGACTTCGGTTTCGGCATCTACACGCAGTGGCGTGACCAGCCCAACCAGCTTGACCAAAACATAAGTCATAACCACGGTGAAAACGCCAACGATTGCCAAAGCGCCGAGTTGGGCGGCCCATGCACCAGCGCCAAACACTGCGATCATGATGGTGCCAAAGATGCCGCCAACGCCATGAACCGCAAACACATCCAGAGTGTCGTCAATCTGGGCTTTGTTCCGGATCAGGCCAACCGCTTCCTGACAGAGGATACCTGCGACAGCACCGATGATCAGTGCCTCGATCGGGCCAACAAAACCAGAGGCCGGCGTGATTGAGGCGAGACCGGCGATTGTACCGGTGACCAGGCCAACCAGAGACGCTTTGCCATATTTGACGCGTTCCCAAAGCGCCCATGTCAGCGAAGCCGTGGCGGCAGAAATATGGGTGACAGTCAGAGCCATCGCGGCCCCACCATCAGCGGCCAGCTGCGAGCCGCCGTTAAAGCCAAACCAGCCAACCCAGAGCATGGCCGCGCCGATCATCACCATCCAAGGCGCATGAGGCGGCGTGGTGCGGTGTTTGCGCGCCCCCAGCATGACGGCGATTACCAAGGCCGCAAGGCCCGCAGTTTCGTGTACCACGATGCCGCCAGCAAAATCTTTTACGCCGACTTCGCCAAAAATGCCGCCATCTGCCATAAAGCCGCCGCCCCAAATCCAGTGAACAACGGGTGCGTAACACAAAAGCATCCAGAGGCCGGAGAACAGAAGGACAAAGCCAAACCCGATGCGCTCAACATATGCGCCCACAATCAGTGCCGGAGTGATGATTGCAAAGGTCATTTGGAACGCAAAGAAGAGAACCTCGGGTAAGGTACCGGAGAGGCTGTCGGCTGTTACGCCGATCAGGAACATCTTGCCCAATCCACCCCAGATGCCAGAGCCGCCATCCCCAAAGGCAATTGAATAGCCAAACGCCAGCCATAGAATGCTCATCAAGCAAGCGATGGCATAGGTCTGCATAAAGACACTGAGCACGTTACGTGCGCGAACAAGGCCGCCGTAAAAAAGCGCCAACCCTGGCAATGTCATGAACAGGACCAAGGCTGTCGCCACGATGATCCATGCGGTATCCGCTCCGTTCATTTCCGTTCCTTCCCATGTAAAATTCTTTTGCCGCACCAAAAGGGAAGGGAGATGCAAAACAAAACGGCAAAGGTGATTGGGGGTGCGGAAAATATGGGTGTTTTGCAAAGTGATTAAAAACTGTGCGAAAAACCGCTCTCTGCGGTGGAAAAATAATCAGTTTGTGGAGCAAGCCTTAAAAAGTAGCTCTAATGCATGATTGCGCGCCGCGATACGGACGTTTTCGCGCCCAATTGGGCCAAATTCCACTGTCTCGGTCGTGCAGTTGGTTCTCGAAGTGATGCCAAAACAGACGCGACCTTCGGGTTTGTGCTCGGATCCACCTGGCCCTGCAATACCGGTAATAGAGACGGCGATATCTGCTTCTGAATGTTTAAGCGCACCCTGTGCCATCTCGCGGGCGACCTCTTCGCTGACAGCGCCGACCGCATCCAAGGTGTCTCTTTGGACGCCCAGCATCTGTGATTTGGCGGTGTTTGTGTAGGTCACAAACCCGCGCTCAAATATTGCAGATGAGCCGGGAACATCGGTCAATGCGACGGCAACCATACCGCCTGTGCAACTCTCGGCGGTGGCGATGCGCAGGTTTGCCGCCTGCGCCGCTTTGAGGATATCTTGTGGTAGACTCAAAAGCCCATCACGGCGTGGCTGAGGAAGGCTAGGATTGCAACACCAATGGCCGCAAAAATGCCGGCGATGATGTCATCAAGCATGACGCCCCATGCGTCGCCGCGGCGGTCGGCCCAACCGATCGGTCCCGGTTTGGTGATGTCAAAAAGGCGAAACAGCACGAAGGCTGCGATCCAGCCAGGGTAGAGCGCCAATGGGTTGAGGCCCGCATGCCACGCCCCGAAAGAGACAACCAATAGCGCAATCCATTGGCCCGCGACTTCGTCAATTACAACTTCGGATGGGTCGTGGTCGTCTTGGCCGCGAGTGACTTCGGCGGTTGCCCACCATCCCAGAGGGATAACCACAAGCGTGGCGATGAACAGGAGAGGAAAGCCACCAAGGTAGTGCAGCACCAGTGCCGCAAGAACGGCTACACCAGAGCCCCATGTGCCGGGGGCTGGACGGATGTGGCCAACGCCAAAAACGGTTGCGATCAGTTTACTCATGGTTTCACCAAAGTTGCTGAGGCCAAAGCGGCGATGCCTTCTTCTCGGCCGGTAAAGCCGAGTTTTTCTGACGTGGTGGCTTTGATCGATATGCGGGTTGCGTCGAGGGTCATAATTTCGCTCATGCGTGTCGTCATTGCCGGGGCGTGTGGTCCGATCTTTGGCTGCTCACAAATAAGAGTGCAGTCTATGTTGGAGATTGCAAACCCCATTTCGGTGGCCAATTCAACGGCGTGGCGCAAAAAGATCGCGCTGTCGGCATCTTTCCATTCGGCCTCAGATGGCGGGAAGTGGCGGCCAATGTCGCCTTGTGCCAAGGCGCCATAAATCGCATCGGTGACCGCGTGCATGCCGACGTCTGCATCGCTGTGCCCCTTGAGGGCGCGATTGTGCGGGATTTTTACCCCGCAAAGGGTGACGTGATCTCCAGTTTCAAAAGCATGTACGTCAAACCCGTTGCCTAGACGAATGTCCATTCTGCCTCGCAGTATTTTTTCCAGACGCGCAAAATCGTCTGGCGTGGTAATTTTGAGGTTATCCTCGTCGCCTACAACGATGGCAACGTCAAGACCTGCGGCGCGTGCGATTTCGACGTCGTCGGCGGCTGTGCCGTCAAAAGATTGGTGGGCCGCAAGGATAGCATCAAAGGCGAACCCTTGCGGAGTTTGAGCGCGAAATAACGCGGTGCGGTCTTGAGTTCCTGAAACCTGTCCGTTGTCGCCACGCCATAGCGCGTCGGTGACGGGCAGGGCGGGGGCAGCACCGTTTGCGCCGGACTGTAGGCTGTCAATAACAGCTGAGATTGTGTCGGGCTTGATACCTGCACGCGCGACATCATGTATAAGGACGTGCGTGACGCCTTGGTTTTCCAAAGCCTGCAACCCTGCGCGCACCGATGCGTCTCGGGTCGCGCCGCCAAATGCGAGGTCCACGTTCATGCCCGCGGCGTCGTCAACGTCGTCGGGATGGATCACCATAACGATGTGGTCAATTTGAGGGTGGGCTTTGAAGGTGTTCACGGTCCAATCGGCCACGCGTAATCCGGCAAGCGGGCGCCACTGTTTGGGTGATCCTGCGCCAGCGCGCGTGCCGCGTCCGGCGGCAACGATTATGGCGGCGGTCTTGAAAGAGGACATGGTCATGGCCACTGTCTAGAACCTGCAAGTCAGAGTGGCAATCAACCCTTTGAGTGTGCTTAAAATTTAAGCATATGCACAAAACACTCACATTTTTCCGGCATCGATCATTGAGATCGGCATTTGAGTCGGGTAGCACGAAGCTAATGCACAAGGATTAAGCAAGTGACCGTTCAAGTCGCACAGCTCACACTCACACCTCCTGTCTTTCTCGCGCCGTTGGCCGGGATTACGGATCGTCCGTTTCGAGATTTGGTTTCGCAATTTGGTGCGGGGCTGGTGGTGAGCGAAATGGTTGCAAGTCAGGAAATGGTACAGGCCAAGCCTGGAGTGCGTGAGCGCGCCGAGTTGGGTTTTGGGGATGCAACCACGGCCGTTCAGATTGCAGGGCGCGAAGCTCATTGGATGGCGGAAGCGGCACGACAGGTAGAGGCCAATGGCGCCACGCTGATAGATATCAACATGGGATGTCCGGCCAAGAAAGTCACGAGCAGCAGCGGCGCGGGGGCCAGTGGCTCAGCGTTGATGAAAGATTTGGATCACGCGCTTACACTAATTGATGCTGTGGTCGCTGCCGTTGATATTCCGGTCACGCTTAAGACGCGACTGGGGTGGGATGATGACATGCGCAATGCGCCAGAGTTAACCCGTCGCGCAGAGGATGCGGGCATTCAGTTGATCACAATTCATGGACGCACCAGATGCCAGTTTTATAAAGGTGCGGCCGATTGGAAAGCGATTTCAAAGATCAAACAGTCTGTATCTGTGCCGGTTATTGCCAATGGCGACATTGTGGATTCTGGGACTGCCCGTAACGCTCTCGCGGCATCAGGTGCTGATGGCGTGATGGTCGGTCGCGGCGCTCAGGGGCGGCCGTGGATTTTGGCCCAGATTGCGGCCGATCTATTTGGCGGGCAAGCGCCTGACGTGCCAAAAGATGCCGCGCTGGTTGAGCTGGTCAGTGCCCATTATGAGGCGATGTTAAGCTTTTACGGAACCGAGTTGGGTGGGCGTGTCGCGCGCAAACATCTGGGTTGGTACATGGACGATGTCGGCACGGATGCTGTGCTGCGACGTGCGGTTTTGACGAGTAGATCTCCAAGTGATGTCATGTCGTTGTTGGCTGACGCGCTAATAAATCAAAACAATAAAGAAGAGGCGGCATGAGCCTAGACAGTCCATTGTGGAATTCATTACCGGTGCCCGCGCTGGTGGTCGATCCGCAAGACCAGATTACCGCGATCAATGCTGCGGCAGAGATTTTCTTAAATGCATCTTCTAAGTCCATGGTGGGGCAACCTATTTGGGACAAGGTCATGATTGATTCCCCCTTGGAGGAAGCATTTCATCGCGCCCGTGAGCACGGCACCCCGTTGTTTGTGAATGATGCAGATGTCGGAACGGGGGATGGACCTCCGGTACAGTGCAACTTGCAAATTGCCCCTTTGAGTGATGCGCCGGGGCATATGGTGTTTTTGATTTCGTCGCGGGAATTGGCAGGGCGTCTGACGCGTAGCCAAGGGGTTAAGTCATCTGCGAAATCGGCAATTGGCATGGCCGAGATGCTAGCGCATGAGATTAAAAACCCACTGGCCGGGATCACGGGGGCGGCACAGCTTTTGTCGATGAACCTGTCCTCTGAGGACAAGGAGCTGACCGACCTGATCGTAGAGGAAAGTCGTCGGATCGTGAAGCTTTTGGAGCAGGTAGAGCAGTTTGGGAACCTGTCGCTACCACAACGTCGCCCCGTGAATATCCATGATGTTCTAGACCGTGCACGCCGCTCTGCCTTGGTGGGCTTTGGGGCGCATATGACCATTATCGAAGATTACGATCCATCGCTGCCCCCTGCGGAGGGCGATTCAGATCAGTTGTTGCAGGTGGTCTTGAACCTATTGAAGAACGCCTCGGAAGCTTCTGAAAAGTCAGGAACTATTCGAATTCATACTTACTATGAACACTCTTTCCGCCTGCGCCGCTCTGATGGCAGCGGGCATCCTTTGCCGCTGCAAGTTGAGATCATTGATGATGGTCCGGGCCTGCCGCAAGACATCAAAGGGGATGTGTTTGACCCGTTTATTTCGGGCAAGGAAAACGGCACCGGATTAGGGTTGGCTTTGGTGAGTAAAATTATCTCGGATCATGATGGCATGATCTCGGTGGACAGCGTACCGGGACGGACGGCTTTCCGGCTGTCATTGCCGCGTGCAAACAAAGAAACACTTCGTAAATATCAGGAGAGCCTGTGATGGATGGTACCGTACTTGTTGCAGATGATGACCGCACGATTCGAACCGTTTTAACGCAGGCGCTAACGCGTGCGGGATGCAAAGTGCATGCGACCTCTTCATTGACCACGTTGATGCGTTGGGTCGGGGAAGGCAAAGGCGATGTGGTCATCACCGATGTCATGATGCCGGATGGGAATGGCTTGGAAATGCTTCCCAAGATTGCTGAGGATCGTCCGGGTCTGCCCGTGATCGTGATCTCGGCGCAAAATACCATCATGACAGCCATCCAAGCCGCCGAGGCCGAGGCATATGACTATTTGCCCAAGCCGTTTGATCTGCCTGATTTGATGAAGCGCACAGGTAAGGCATTGGAGCTAAAGCGACGCGCACCTGTCGCGTCGAGTGATAGCGATGAGCGTCCGGACGAGTTGCCGCTGGTGGGGCGCACGCCGGCAATGCAGGCGCTGTATCGGTTGGTTGCACGCGTGATGAACACGGATTTACCAGTATTAATTTCGGGTGAAAGCGGAACAGGTAAGTCATTGATTGCACGAGAAATTCATGACTTCTCGGATCGGAGAAATCTACCGTTTGTTGTGGTGAACGCGAGCGAGTTGAATGAGCTCGAAGGGCCTGCGAGAGTTTTGGCTAAAGCCAAAGGCGGGAGCATCTTGTTTGATGAAATTGGCGACATTGATGACGAGATCCAAGCACGCATTGTGCGAATGATCGACACGCCAGGTGATCAAAGCCCACGTTTTATGGCGACGAGTCAGGTTGATCTTGGCGAGGCGATGGAAAAGGGCAAAATCCGTCAAGATTTGTACTATCGCCTGAATGGGGCTGCGATCCATGTGCCGAGTTTGCGTGAGCGTGTGGATGACATTCCACTACTTATCGAACATTTCCTGACCCGCTCTGAGCGTGAAGGTGCACCTGTGCGCGTGTTTTCAGAAGATTCCATGGAATTGTTTCGCGCCTACAGTTGGCCTGGAAATGTTCGGCAGTTGGAAAATGCAGTGCGCCGCCTTGTATTGACTGCGCGCGCTGAAGAAATTGTGCGCACCGAAGCAGAACTTGTTTTGGGCGCGCAACCTAAGGCGGGTCCTTTGCTGGGGGGGAGCGATACGGAGAAGCTATCGTCCTCAGTTGAGCGTCACCTAAGGCGATATTTTGATCTTCATGGCAATATGTTACCGCCAAATGGGCTATATGGACGTGTCTTGAAGGAGATTGAATTGCCGCTCATCGAGATTGCGTTAGACGCGACCGGCGGAAATCAGGCGAAATGTGCCGATTTGCTCGGAATAAACCGCAATACTTTGCGCAAGAAGATCACTGATCTCGATATTCACGTGACACGTCGCCGTAAATTGATGTAAAACTGCCACATAACCGTGGCGAATTAGCCTCACAGGCTAGGTATGACCACATAATATGGCGGTGTGCTGCGGCAGTGGCACGAAATCAATTGAGGGTGTTGGGTGGCTAGTCGGACTGGAACCAGTCACTGGACGCGGCTGAGACGTTTAAGACGTCAGCGCCGCTTTCAGAACATCGCAACGTTGGGACTCGTGCTTTTGGGGCCGATTCTAACAGCGACGACCTTTCTTGCCCTTGGCCCGTTTGAGCTTGGGGCGTCTTCCAATGGTTTGCGGGCTTTGTTGCTTGCGGATCTTGTGTACGTCTTGGCGGTTGCGGCGTTGGTTTTACAACGTGTGGTTCAAGTCATTGCCTCACGCCGCGCCAGATCAGCTGGATCACGGCTTCATCTCAGGCTGACGGGAGCTTTTGCGGCGCTGGCGTTATTTCCGGCCATTAGCGTAGCCGTTTTTGCAGGATTGACTGTGAACATCGGTCTGGAAGGCTGGTTCAGCGAGCGTGTGCGGCAAGTTGTGAACAATTCTCTATCCGCAGCGCAGGCTTACGAATCCGAGCATGTTCATGACCTTGAAGTCGATGCCGAAGCTTTGGCCGGATTTCTCAACACTGCTAGGCAATCTATTTTCTTTATGGATTCCGGTGAGTTGAGGGTGCTTTTGGGGTCCGGGCAATCTCAGATCCAACGTGGTTTAAAAGAGGCTTATGTGATCAATGGCGCGGGCGATATCCGCGCACGCGGAGAACGTTCGTATCTGTTTGATTACGACGAGCCGAGTTCGCAGGATTTCAAGACGGCTTCTGAGGGCGAGTTGGTCATCATTCGCGATCTGGAAAGCAGCGAGTTGCGCGCATTAATTCGATTGGACGCATTTGTTGACCGTTTTTTATATGTCAGTCGAGAAGTTGACTCCGAGATATTCAATTTGTTGGATGAAACGCGTGAGACTGCGCAGCTTTATAATCAGTTGGAAAGCGAACGGGGCCGCGTGTTGTTTGAGTTCGGGCTGATTTACCTCGGTTTTGCTTTGATCCTCATTTTGGCGGCGATCTGGATGGGTATGTGGTTCGCGGAGCGATTATCGCGCCCTGTGGGGCGTTTGACAGGGGCCGCCCAGCGGGTTGGGGCAGGCGATCTGGATGTTCAAGTTGTCGAAGAAGAAGGTGATGATGAGATCGCCATGCTGGGGCGATATTTCAACCAAATGACCAGACAACTAAAGGGGCAGCGCGAGGCACTGCTTGAAAACACCCGTCAAATTGAACGTCGGCGCCGAATGTTTGACTCGGTACTTAGTTCGGTTACGTCGGGCGTCGTCGGATTGGATGCTGAGGGGCGTATCGCGTTTGTGAACAAGTCAGCGACACGGTTGTTGGAATGGGCCGACGATCAGCAGGCGGTCGCAATAGCGGTTGCCGTTCCTGAATTTGGCGCGACATTTGACAAACTCAAGGCAGGCCCGAGCGGCGTGGCCCAAGAGGAAGTGAAAGTCTCACGCAGCGGACGATTGGAAAATCTACTGGTTCGTATGTCGACGCGTCGTCGCGAAGACGGTTCGCTTGAAGGGTATGTGGTTGCGTTTGATGATGTAACCAACCTCGTTACGGCGCAACGGATGGCGGCTTGGGGAGATGTGGCTCGTCGGATCGCTCATGAAATCAAGAACCCGCTGACGCCAATTCAGCTGTCTGCCGAGCGTATTCAGCGCAAATTTTCAAAGCAGGTTGGCGATGACAGCGACAAGCTGATCCAGATGACGGATGTCATCATCCGGCAAACCAACGATTTGCGGCGTATCGTAGACGAGTTTTCGAAATTTGCGCGGATGCCGGAGCCGGATCGTCGCAATTCAGATTTGGTGGAAATCCTAAACGACGTCGCTTTGCTGCAAGAAACGGGGCAACCTGAGGTAACGTTTAAGCGCGACATTAGTAATACACCAATTTCGGTTGAGCTAGATTCAACGATGATTGCGCAGGCATTGACGAACCTAATTAAAAACGCCGGCGAAGCCATCGAAAGCTTGGCCGAAAAGGGAGGGGTTGAGGACGTATCCCCAGAGATACGCATCAGCTGCACCATCGAAGAAGGACAGGCAGTGGTCCGAATTGCCGACAATGGCATTGGGCTGCCCGAAGACAGGGCCAAACTGTTTGAACCTTACGTCACCACCCGCGAAAAGGGCACCGGACTTGGGTTGCCCATCGTGAAGAAAATCATCGAGGAGCACGGTGGCACTTTGCTGCTGCTGGATGCTCCGCAGTTTGAGCAGAATTCTCATGTTGGTGCGATGGCTGAGATTTGGCTTCCTTTGGCCGATCAGCCGCAGGCAACAGAGAAAAATCAGAGGGGCGAGTAAAGTATCATGAGTGATATTCTGATTGTAGATGACGAGCGCGATATCCGAGAGCTGATCTCCGATATTCTTGAGGATGAAGGCTATAGCACACGTGTAGCCGGGACGTCTGATGAGGCAATGGAGCAAGTTGGAAGCGCGCTTCCTGCGTTGCTGATTTTGGACATCTGGCTCAAAGACAGCAATATGGATGGCATCGACATCCTCAAGGCAGTCAAGCGGGACCATCCTGATGTGCCGGTGGTGATCATTTCCGGACACGGTAATATCGAAATCGCTGTGGCTGCGATCAAGCAGGGTGCCTACGACTTTATTGAGAAGCCTTTCAATATTGACCAGCTCTTGGTCGTTATTCGACGCGCGATGGAGACTTCGCTTTTGCGCCGCGAAAACACCGAATTGAAGCGTCAAGATAGCAAACCCACCGAGCTTATTGGCGAAAGTGGCGCGCATCGGATCATGATTGGTCAGCTTGACAAAGTGACACGTTCTAATGGGCGTGTGATGCTAACCGGACCGGCAGGCAGCGGTAAAGAACTGGCTGCGCGTTATATTCACGCCAATTCCAACCGGGCCTCGGGGCCGTTTGTGACGGTGAACTGTGCCACGATGGACGCGGACCGGGTGGAAGAAGTGTTGTTCGGTCGGGAAGGGTCCGAACGTGGCGTTGAGATCGGCTTGCTGGAGCAAGCTCATAATGGTGTGATCTATTTTGACGAAATAGCGGACATGCCTCTGGACGCGCAGACCAAGATCCTGCGTGTTTTGGTCGATCAGCAGTTTTTGCGTGTTGGCGGAACCGATAAAGTGAAGGTGGACTTCCGTGTGGTTTCTTCGACCAACCGCAACCTATTGGCCGAGATAGAAGCAGGCCGATTGCGTGACGAGCTATATCACCGTCTCAACGTTGTGCCGATCATGGTCCCGTCTCTGGAAGAGCGGCGTGAAGATATACCGCTTTTGGCGAAGTATTTCATTGACGAGTTTCATGAAACACAGGGGCTGGCGCAGCGTGAACTGAGTAGCGAGGCCATCGCTTTGTTGCAGACCATGGTGTGGCAGGGAAATGTGCGCCAGCTAAAGAACCTGATTGAGCGGGTGCTTATTTTGGGCGACGGGTCCGGTGAAATTGAGGCGCGGGAATTGCCAGGAGATGTCGCGGAGGATGACGAAGAAGGCCGTGTCGTTCTGTCCGGTGCTTTGGCGACCTTGCCTCTGCGCGAAGCCCGAGAAGCCTTTGAACGCGAGTATCTGCTCACTCAAATCAATCGATTTGGGGGTAATATCAGCCGCACGGCAAGTTTTGTCGGGATGGAACGCAGTGCGTTGCACCGTAAACTGAAATCTCTGGGTGTTGTGACATCCAACAAAGCGGGCGCGCGCGTCGCCTATATTCCCGATGGGGAAGGCGAGCGCGAAGCGGGATAAGGGGCTTTATAACTGCTTAGAGCGGCTGGCTGAGATCAACGAGAACTCGCTGGCCGCCCTCTTGTCGAAGGCCGCACATAGTTGGCGTCAAAGGAGGCGAGCCTGTAATGGGGGCAAAGGACTTGCCCTCAACGTCTTTCGATTTGCAGAATGGAATTGAGACGCGCTGATACCCCAGTTCCGCCATGCATTCACGCACCGCGGTGTGTCTGCGACCCTCATTGATGTCATAGGTTTCCACGCGATGGCCAATTATTCGACCATCTTTTCCGTAGCGGGGAATCCAATCCGTCACGAGATAAATAGGAACTGTGTCAGCGGCAAACCGATTGCACGCTGCTTGATCGACGTTGGTTTCGGTTTTTGTGTTCCCGACGCGGTATTGGGTGGAATACTCGGTGCAACCAGCCAAAATCAGGGAGGCCGTAAGCGAGAGAACTATGGTGGTTTTCATCATGGCGCCTTTTTCATAGTGGCTTGCTGAGGTCAATAAGTGAACTGCTTCCGCCTTGATGTCGCACTGCGCAAATATTGGGGTTTGGAGCTGGTACATAGTCAACAGATTGATACATCTGCCCGCCAAGCTGTGCTTGGGTGCAAATGGGGTGTGTGACGGGTTGATATCCCTGGATGGTCATACAGTCGCGATAGTGTTCAGCACGCATCCCCGAATTCACATCGGTTGTTTGAATATGGCCGCTGATCCCCCAACCTCCATATCCGTAATAACCCGAGACAGGCAGGTGTTGCGGGAAGTTCGCGGCGGGAAACAGCCTGTTGGCTTCTACACGACATTCGGTCTCACTCTGGGCAACGACTGCAATCGGAGTGTCCGGTTTGGTGAATGTGTGTACGGACGTGCTGGTACAAGCGGTCAAAGCCAGAATGGTCGGCAGGATAAGTTTCCACTTTGCCATCATTTTGCGAACTTTCAATTATTTCCTAAATCAAAGCCCGAAGAGGTCGGTATCGTCAATGGTAGTATTTGACCTCAATTCCCCCTTCTGGCATGTCTTTGCCTGAAACCCACTGGGGAAGCACATGAAGGTCATTATCTGCGGAGCAGGGCAAGTTGGTTGGCAAATTGCCCGCCATCTTTCCGGAGAAAACAACGACGTCACTGTTGTTGATAGCAATCCAGAATTGGTCAGACGTGCGACCGATACGCTGGATGTGCAGGGGATTGCGGGTTTTGCCAGCTATCCAGATGTACTGGATCGCGCTGGTGCGCGCGATGCGGATATGGTGATCGCTGCGACCTATTCGGATGAAGTGAACATGGTCACCTGTCAGGTGGCGCATTCGGTGTTTGATATCCCGCGAAAAATTGCCCGCCTTAGAAGCCAGTCTTATCTCAATGTTGTCTATTCGGACCTATACCGACGCGACCATATGCCAATTGATGTGGTGATCTCGCCCGAGCTTGAGGTCGCAGAGGCGGCGTTAAAGAGATTGATGGCGCCACGTGCTTTTGACACCGAGACGTTTTTGGACGGCAAGGTTCAGATGTTGGGTTTGTTGCTGGAAGAGGATTGTCCTGTGGTCAACACACCACTGCGACAATTGACGGATCTGTTTTCTACATTGCGTTCGGTTGTCGTGGGGGTGCGCCGCGGTGGAACACTGTTTGCACCGGATCCAGGTGATCAGCTGTTTGTCGGCGATGAGATTTACATATTTACCTTTCTTGAGGATGTTGCCCGCACGATGGAGGTCTTTGGCAAGACCCACAAAAAACAAGAACGCGCTATTATCATAGGCGGAGGCAACGTTGGTCTCATGGTGGCGCAACGGCTTGAAAACAGTGCATTTCGAATTCGCGCCAAGGTCATTGAAAAGGATCGCAAAACCGCCGAAATTGCCGCTGAATCTCTTGAGCGTACCATTGTGCTGAACGGCGACGGGTTGGATGCGTCGTTGTTGACAGAGGCTGGAGTGGATCGCACAGATGCGATTTTGGCCGTGACCGATGATGATAAGACCAACATGTTGGCTTCGGTACGTGCCAAGGCGAATGGTTGCCCCTTGGCGATTGCATTGATCAATGATCCAACACTCTCCCCTCTGATGTCGCCGCTGGGGATTGATGCCTTCATTAACCCGCGTGCAACAACCGTGAGTTCGATCTTGCGCCATATCCGGCATGGCCGCGTGCGTGGTGTTTATTCGGTTGGCGACGCCGAAGCGGAAATCATCGAGGCAGAAGTGCTTTCAACCTCTCCTATTGCAGGTCAACAGGTGCGCGACATTGATTTCCCTGAGGGGGTTTTGATTGGCGCGATTATGAAGGGTAGCGAGATTATCAAACCCAAAGGTGGCACACGCATCGATGAAGGCGACGTGATCGCTTTGTTCAGCCTGTCCGCTGATGTTCCGGAAGTCGAGCGCCTGTTGCAGGTCTCGATCGACTTTTTCTAGTCCGATGTCGATGCGCCTCTCCAGACTGCCACTGTTTTTGCACATGGTGGCGATATCAGGAGCTTTGATGTTCTTGCCGGCGATTTTGGCATCGCGTCAAAGCCAAGATTTTGTTGCACGGATGTTTTTTTACAGCGGTATTCTCGTGCTGTTTGTATCCCTGCTTATTGGATTGGCGATTTCGGGAACCTATTCACGCCCCAGAACAATTGACCATTTAAAGTCGTTGTTCTTTGCGATGACCATTTTGCCTGTTGTGTTGGCACTGCCGTTCTATGAGGCGCTCGGCGGCACGAGTTTTGTAGATGCATATTTTGAAATGGTCAGCGCATTGACCACAACCGGAGCCACAATCTTTGAGACCTCGGCCGTTTTACCAGACGCCTTGCATCTGTGGCGCGGATTGATCGGCTGGATGGGTGGATTGTTGATGTGGGTGGCGGCAACAGCCGTTTTCGCGCGTCTTTCTCTGGGGGGATATGAAGTCACAACCATGGGGGAGCCGGGGCAGGTGTCTCTGTCTCAGAGCCACATGCAACGTGCGCATCCCATGAAGCGCTGGACCCGGAGTGCGCGGATTTTGTTTCCGGTCTATTTCGGTTTGACGTTGGCCATCTGGATCATGTTGATGATTCTTGGGGATAAGCCACTCATCGGACTGATTCACGCAATGTCGACGATGGCGACAAGCGGCATTTCGCCCGTTGGGGGCCTCCAGAATGGCCAATCCGGTGTCGCGGGAGAAGTGGTGATTTTCCTCTTTCTCCTGTTTGCGATCTCACGTGTCACCTTCTCGTCTGATACTGGCGCGGTACGGCGCGAGAACTTTCTGGAAGACCCTGAATTTCGGATGGGCATGGTAATCGTTTTTTCGGTCACGACGTTGCTGTTTTTGCGTCACTGGTTTGGCGCGCTGGACGAAGGCGCGCTGTCCGATCCCCGCGCTGCATTGGAAGCCGCATGGGGGGCAATTTTCACGGTTCTTAGCTTTTTGACAACCACGGGTTTTGAAAGTAGCGAGTGGCATGTTGCCCGCGAGTGGTCAGGGTTGGACACCCCTGGGATCATCTTGTTGGGGTTGGCGTTGATTGGCGGCGGAGTGGCAACAACAGCCGGCGGCGTTAAATTATTGAGGATTTATGCGCTTTATTTGCAGGGGCTTGGCGAGATGGAACGTCTGGTTCATCCCTCTGTTGTCATCGGTTCAAATCGTGGGTCAGGGCGCCACATTCGTCGGCGCGGTACAGTGATTGCCTGGGTTTTCTTTATGCTTTTCGCGATTTCTCTGGCTGCGGTCACTGTTGTTTTGGCGGCTTTTGGAACTGAATTTGAAGACGCTCTTGTGTTGGCCATTGCGGCGCTCACGACTACGGGGCCGTTGATCCAAGTTGCCGCAGAAGCGCCAATACCACTGTTTGCGCTTGGAGAGTGGGAAAAGCTGGTATTATGTGCTGCGATGGTGTTGGGAAGACTGGAAACTCTGGCGATTATTGCGTTGATGGCACCCGATTTGTGGCGAAAGTAACAGTCGCAGCGGCGGGTGTTTGCTTAATGTTCACATTTTGGGCTGGTAACTGGTGAAACAGCACTCCATACTTACTTCGCAATAGCAAATAGCACCCGATGCACAAACAAGAACAAAGGCAAGCGCAATGGCTTCGGATCGACAGAATCTCCAAGATGCATTTTTGAATCATGTCCGGAAAACAAAGGTTCCGGTGACGATATTTTTGATTAACGGCGTTAAACTACAGGGTGTTATCACCTGGTTTGACAATTTTTGTGTGCTTCTGCGCCGTGATGGGCAGAGCCAACTTGTGTACAAGCATGCGATTTCGACAATCATGCCAGCACAACCAATCTCTCTCTATGAAGGTGAAGACGCCTCTTGATGGAGCATGAAACGCAGGTTACCCGCGCGTGGGTCCTGCATCCAGACATCTACTCTGGCGCTGATAAACGGCGTGAGGCCTCTCTTGCAATAGAAGAGGCCGTCGCGCTTGCAGAGGCTTTGCCGCATCTTGATGTCGCAGGGGCAACCGTTGTGAAGTTGCCGCGGGCGCATCCCGGGATGTTGTTTGGTAAAGGTAAAATCGAAGAGCTGCGTCAGCTTTTTGAAGCCAATGAGGTCGAATTGGTGCTGATCGATGGGCCGGTTAGTCCGGTTCAGCAGCGCAATCTCGAAAAAGTTTGGAAGGTAAAGCTGCTTGATCGCACCGGATTGATCCTTGAGATTTTTTCGGATCGCGCGCGCACCCGCGAGGGTGTCTTGCAGGTCGAAATGGCTGCGCTTTCATACCAACGCACGCGGCTTGTGCGAGCATGGACCCACCTTGAGCGTCAGCGTGGCGGTTTGGGTTTTGTGGGCGGTCCGGGTGAGACCCAGATCGAGGCTGACCGACGTGCGATTGACGACCAATTGGTGCGCTTGCGTCGCCAGTTGGCCAAGGTGGTCAAGACTCGCGAACTTCACCGTAAAGCCCGCGCGAAGGTGCCTTTCCCGATTGTGGCGTTAGTAGGTTACACCAACGCAGGCAAATCGACTTTGTTTAACCATGTGACTGGTGCCGATGTGATGGCCAAGGACATGTTGTTTGCAACGCTGGACCCGACAATGCGGTCCGTTGTCTTACCCGATGGCCCCGAAGTTATTCTGTCTGACACTGTGGGTTTCATTAGTGATCTACCTACAGAACTGGTTGCCGCTTTCCGCGCGACATTGGAAGAGGTTTTGGCGGCAGACTTGGTCTTGCATGTGCGTGACATTGCACACCCTGAGACTGCCCACCAAGCCGAAGACGTTCAAACCATTCTGGAATCATTGGGCTTAGATACCGAGGCGCGCCAAATTGAAGTTTGGAACAAAATTGATCTCCTGGCGCCTGATGACCAAGAGGCCGTAAAACTAAAGGCTACACGTGACGAGGCTGTATTTGCGGTCTCTGCGGTGACGGGGGAAGGGCTAAGCGATCTGTTTCACGCGATCGCGCGTGCCTTGGACTCTGAGAAAAGCCGTGAGGTGCTTAAGCTTGGATTTGCGGATGGCAAACAACGTGCTTGGTTGTTCAAAGAAGGTATCGTTGAGGCAGAGGAGCAAACCGAAGATGGGTTTGACCTCACTGTATTTTGGACGGCGCGGCAGGCCGCGAAGTTCGCAAGCTTGAACTGAGTTTTCGCTGTTTTTTGGTCTATGCTCCCCACCTTTATTGGGTGGTGGGGAGTATCTTTGTGACGCCGACGGCAGCTGCCCGCGCGAGATCGGCATCAAGTGACATCGGGATGTATTCTCCGCGCCGCCACAGCTGGGCCAGATCGTCATAGAACCGGGACAGGAAGTGACCGGATTGTCCTGTGGAGATCACAAAGACTGAGCTGTCGGGATCGGCAAAGTCATAGACACCACGATAGCCTGCAGCATGTACGTTTGCATAAGGGTTGCTGCCTGTGCCGCTGGTGCGTCCGCGCTGCAATGTGTTATCGCCGCCTGAAGTGGATTGACGGATGTTCACAAAGAAGCGCAGTATCGGCACCTCTCCAAGGACTTGGTGGTCATGGGTGGCTTGATGCACTGAACCCCAGCGCAATCCTTCAAGCTGCGAGCCGTAGCGTTCTTCGATTTTGATCAATGCGTCATCCAGCGCGAGGCGTGCCATGTCTGCGCATGTTTCCACAGGTGCGCTTTGTACCACATCACACCAAATGGCGGCACCGTCCACGTCGCGGAAAGCACGTTCAATGAATAGCGGTTCAACATGGGTGAACTCATCGGCCAAAGGGCCTAGCTCATCGCGGATCATGCGGTCTTGGAGAGCGCGTACCCAAGCAGAATAAATCAAAGGCTCGGGCAGGTGTTCATTCATTTCACCGTTCCATTCGGACAGCATCGACAAGGCGCGCTGGCGCTGGCGTTCGCGTGTGCCATCTGGTGCGGCTTCTCCGGTGAACCAAAGCTCAGATGCGATCAATGGCAACAGAGCACGTGCGGAGACGCTCACGGTGTCAAGCTGGGCTTCGATAAAGCTGTCGCGGGTGTGTACCTCGCGGGTTTGCATCAACCGCTCCCAACGTTGAATGCGTTGGCTGTCACCCCAGAGGTGGGAAACATGCAGAGGGAATGGGCGATCTACGATTTTGTTGTTGGTATTGCCCACAATGCCGCCAACGGGTGCGACAAATGAAGGGTTGGAAGCATAGGGAAAAGTACCCTGCCATTGGTTTTCGCTGCGCCACCCCAAAGAGGGCATACGTCCCTGACTTTGATGGCGCACATCGCGGCGTGGCATGGCGCCAATGAGTTGCATAGCGATGGTGTTGTCGTCCGCCAGAGTAAGATTTTGTGCAGGTGCGATATAGTTTTCCCCGGCCTTGAGACCGTCTGCGACAGTTTTTGCATCCATGATCGCGATTGCAGCACTCATGGATGTGTCCCGCGCACTCAGCGCTGTCCAGCTTAAGGATGCAACATGACCTGGCGGTGTGATGGCCCCAAGATTATAGAATGTCCCAGGCAGAACTGGGCCGTTGTCCGTCCAGCGCAGGGTGAGGGTCAATGGGGCTTCATCTTTGATCTGGATGATAGATTTTCGGGTTTCGAAGCGCTTAAATCCAGTCGCTGTGCGGTACTCTTCGGGGTTTTCGGTGTTTACTTCCTCGATGAAAATGTCTTGGTCATCTAGATAGGACGACGTTAATCCCCAGCCCATATTGTTGCTGCGTCCTGTGATAACAGCCGGGATTCCCGGAATTGTTCCGCCGATGACGCCACCGTTTTCAAGCTCTAGGCGGGCCAAATACCATATCGCAGGGGCGGATAGTCCGAGGTGCGGATCGTTGGCCAAAAGCGTGCCGCCAGATGCGCTGCGGGTTGCGGAGGCTGCCCATGCATTAGACGCTCCGGCCAAGCCACGTTTGGGAAAAGGTGAGAGCGAGGTTTGGGGCATTGCATTTGTGGCTGCATAACGCGGGCTGTCGGGCATGATGCTGGCGTATTCTGGCAAGGCAGCAAGGCCCGATCCAGGCGCGTCCGGTAGTAGGTCGATAATGCGTTCTGGGTCCGGCAAAGCAAGAGAAGTCCGTGCGCGCAGGACCTCTTCCTCAAGATGTCCGGAAAGTTGCAGCGCCATGAGTTTCATGACGGCAAGTGAATCTGCAGGTTGCCAAGGCGCAATTGCCTGAGGGAATATGAACAATTCCGGCGCGCCGCGGCCCAATGAGCTAATGTTTATCTCGTCAATGCGCGTGTTGACGCCATTGGCATAGGCCCGCAACGCCACGAGGGTGCGATCGTCCTGATGCGCCACGGACTGGCTAGCGAGAGAATACAAATCAAAGCGGCGAATGAGTTGGTCAATTTCTACTGTCTTTGCACCAAAGACCTCGGACAGGCGTCCTTGGACTGTGCGGCGCAGGGTAATCATCTGCCACAGACGGTCCTGAGCATGAGCATAGCCAAGGCCAAAGAACACGTCTTCGTCATGTTCGCCGAAGATGTGAGGAACGTTGGCATTGTCGCGCACGATTTCCAGTGGCGCGGTGACTGCTGGTGTGACCAATGTATTGTCGTAAGTCGGCACAGAACGTGAGGCGAGGTAATAAATCAACCCCACGGCCAGAACGACCAGAATCACAAGACCTGTTGCTATCCGCAGAAGCCATTGAATTGTTAGCGCCATATACTTGTCCCGATTGAGTCTTGCCATCTGTCCCCTGAGGCAGGACAAGTATTACGACGAATGCCGGAGAGGGGAAAGCAGATGGCGAAGGTTACTTTTTTAGGACTTGGAGTGATGGGCTATCCCATGGCCGGGCACCTTGTAAAAGCGGGTCACGACGTTACGGTTTTTAACCGGACTACGGCCAAGGCTGAGGCTTGGGGGACAGAGCACGCAGGCCAGTTTGCCACCAAACCAAAGGACGCTGCACAAGGCGCGGATTTTGTCATGGCTTGCGTCGGCAACGATGATGATTTGCGCGCGATCTGCACGGGTGAAGACGGTGCTTTTGCAGGGATGTCAGAAGGCGCGATTTTTGTGGATCATACGACTGTGTCTGCAAAAGTAACTGCCGAGATGTATGACGCGGGAAAGGCACAGGGTATTTCCTTTGTGGATGCTCCAGTGTCTGGCGGTCAGGCAGGTGCCGAAAATGGCGTGTTGTCGATTATGTGTGGCGGCGATGTTGCGGCGTTTGTTCAAGTCGAGCCAGTCATGCAGGCTTATGGACGCTCGATCAAACGATTGGGCGAGAGCGGCGCGGGGCAGCTTACCAAGATGGTCAATCAGATTTGCATCGCAGGGTTGGTTCAAGGTCTGAGCGAAGGTCTGCACTTTGCTGAGAAAGCCGGACTGGATGGGCGCGCTGTGGTTGAAGTAATCGCCGGCGGGGCGGCTGGGAGCTGGCAGATGGCAAACCGCTACGAAACCATGCTGGATGACGAATTTGAGCATGGATTTGCGGTGGATTGGATGCGCAAGGATCTTGGGATTTGTCTTGCGACAGCAAATGAAAACGGGGCTAGTCTGCCAGTGACGGCTTTGGTCGATCAGTTCTACAAAGATGTCCAGAAATTGGGCGGTGCACGCTGGGACACATCGAGCCTGATCAAGCGCCTACGCGCAATGAGCTAAAACATTCCATGAGCGTCGGAAAACTCTGACGCTCATGGTCAAGAACGCCTCTCTAAATCAGGGAATGATGCGGGTGTATTTAATGCCTTCGACAGTGGCGCCCAGCTTTAGCCCTGCGTGTCCGAAGATGAGCACGACAACAGGGGACAACAGATTGGTTGTATCAGCGCCCAATGTGCCGCCTTCGTTGACAACCACATAATCTACGCCCGCACCTGCGGCCCAGCCGCTGGACCGGCGGAAGTCGCTAAGTGCTTCGTCGGTCATAAAGAGTGCGACGTGCGCGTGTTGTTGCGCGCCGATTTGCAAGCCAAAGCTGCCTTTGGCCGCCGAATAGTAGTCAACGGTGACGTCATTTACACGCAACGCGCCACGGCCGTAGCCGCCGCCAAAACCAAAGCCCGCTTCGGTGATGACCGGCATCACCAGCATCCCGGTCGCCTTATTGGCGAGATCGCGTGAGCTTGGATATTCTGAGTAGAGGAAATCAAGGGTCGCATTCACCCGCGAGTCGATTTCGTTTGCGCCGTTTGATCCAACGCCATTGCCGCAAGCTGCCGTCATGCCTGCTGCGGCTATTCCGGTGAGCGCGAAACCGCGCCGAGTCATTTTTTGCATCTTATTTGCCCGTATTGGTGTTTGTTCTAAATTATACTCGTCAGTGCCTTACCGCCGGTTCAATCCGGTTCTGTGCACACTATAGATGTCGCGCGCATAGCTGTCACTAGGCGCGGCAACATCAGGCGACTTAGCGCTTTGCAAGCAAGCGTGCGACGGTCGGTGCAAAATAGGTCAAAATGCCGTCACAGCCAGCGCGTTTAAACGCCATGAGGCTCTCAAGCATCGCCTTTTCTCCATCAATCCAGCCATTGTGAGCGGCCGCTTGGATCATCGCATACTCACCGGAAACTTGGTACGCAAAGGTCGGCACACCAAAGCTATCCTTGACCCTGCGGCAAATATCCAAATAGGGCATGCCGGGTTTGACCATCACCATATCGGCACCTTCAGCAAGGTCGCGCGCCACCATACGTATCGCTTCGTCCGAGTTGGCAGGATCCATCTGGTAAGACTTTTTGTCCCCCTTCAAAGCACCGGAGGCGCCAACCGCATCGCGGAAGGGGCCGTAAAAAGCGCTGGCATATTTGGCGGCATAACTCAGCAGCATCACGTTCTGATGGCCGTTGGCCTCAAGCGCATCGCGCATTGCACCGATACGATTGTCCATCATGTCGCTCGGGCCAATAATGTCTGCGCCTGCTTCGGCTTGGGAAAGCGCCTGTTTCACCAGCGCTTCGACTGTGGCGTCATTGACGATTTCGCCGTCGACAACAAAGCCGTCGTGGCCGTTAATGTTGTATGGATCCAGTGCCACGTCGGTCATGACCGAAACTTCTGGAACCGCAGCCTTGATGGCGCGTGTCGCGCGATTGGACAGGTTCTCAGGGTTCCATGCCTCAGCGCAATCGGCGGTTTTCAAAGCGGGATCTGTGTAGGGAAACAGGCAAATCGTCGGAATGCCCAAATCGGCAGCTTCTTGGGCAGCCTCGACGATTTTGTCGACCGAGCGTCGCACAACCCCGGGCATCGAGGCCACGGGCTCTTCCACGCCTTCGCCGTCGCGCACAAAAACGGGCCAGATCAGATCATCAACGGTCAATGTGTTTTCGCGGACAAGACCGCGAATGGCAGATGATTGACGGGTGCGCCGTGGGCGCGCCGCAGGGAATGGGGCAGGTGTCGTTGTCATGACGTCCTCAAATTTGCGTTTGATCAGAGGTGCCATGGAATTTCACAGACCTCAAGGCTAGGAATTGCCGCACAGCCGCGCTATGTCATTCTCAATTCCAAAAGGGCAGGTAATTTGGACTGGTATCAAACAGTTTTTGAACTCATCGACATGCGCAGCTTCTCCAACCTCTGGTTTTGGATCGCGCTTGCGGTTTTTTGGTCGACAGCCAGCCATTGGGTGCTTGGTTTGCCGTGGGATCTGGTTCTACGAGCCCACCGAAAAGGTGGCCAGCCACAGGTGGATGTGAACGATCTGGCGCGCATCAATACCAATCGAATCTTGATGATTTCTCAGATATCCGGGTTATGGCTGATGATGTTCGCGAGTTTTAGCCTGACGTCTCTGGCGGTTCTTGGATTTGTCTACAAAGTGGAGCTCGCTCAGGCGATATTTTTGCTTTCACTTCCAATGTCTGTTGTGGGTTTGCTAAGTGTAAAAGCCGCCAAACAAATAAACGCTGCAGCTCTGGAAGGTGAGGAACTTTATCACCGACTGGCAAAACACCGGTTTTGGGTTCAGTTTATTGGGATGTTTTCGATTTTTGTGACCTCGCTTTGGGGTATGTACCAGAACTTTTTGTATTCTCCTCTCGGGTGATCGGTCTGGAATGAACAAACGGAGCCTTCGATGAAAGATGCGCAACACATCACGGTGGGCGGCGCGCCCGAAGGCTACGACGCACGTCTGATCCTCAAGGAAGTTGCGCGCGCAGGTCAGCCCGTTTTGCATATAGCACGTGACGATAAGCGGTTGGTGGCGATGCGCGCGGCGTTGAATTTTTTTCAACCAGACATGCCCGTGCTGACTTTTCCCGGCTGGGATTGTCTACCTTATGACCGTGTCTCGCCTAATGCGGATATTTCGGCGACGAGAATGGCGACTTTGGCGGGGCTCGTGCATGGAATGCCGTCAAAATACGTGCTTTTGACGACGCTTAATGCGGCAACACAACGTGTACCCGCGCGCGCCATCTTACGGGAAGCCGCTTTTCAAGCAGATGTTGGTGGAAGGGTTGATGAGGCCGCTTTGCGATCCTTTCTGGTGCGCATGGGGTTCACGCAAGCGCCAACCGTTATGGAACCCGGGGATTATGCGATCCGTGGCGGAATTATTGATATTTTTCCTCCTGGTGATACAGGCCCTGTGCGGCTGGATTTCTTCGGAGACATTTTGGACGGCGCGCGACGATTTGATCCGGCTTCGCAGCGCACCACCGAAAAACTTGAGAGAATTGAACTCGCTCCGGTAAGTGAAGTCATCCTTGATGATCCATCTATCACACGATTTCGTCAAAATTATCGCATTGAATTTGGCGCGGCTGGAACGGATGATCCTCTCTATGAAGCGGTGAGCGCAGGGCGCAAGCATCAGGGCGTCGATCACTGGTTACCGTTTTTCCATGAGCGGTTGGAAACGCTGTTTGACTATCTTCCCGATGCCGTGATTTCCGTGGATGATCAAAGTGATGCGGCGCGGCTTGCACGTTGGGATGCGGTTGAAGATCAATACCAAAACCGCGTGCATGCAATGCAACAGAAGGCGCGAATAGATAGCGTTTACAAACCTGTTCCGCCAGAATTATTGTATTTGGATGATGCGGCATGGGAACGTGAAACCAGCAATCGTCGCATGTTGGCATTTAAACCCTTGGCACAGGCAAGTGGACCCGGAGCTATTGACGCCGGCGGGCGCATTGGGCGCAATTTCTCACCGGAGCGGCAGCAAGAAAACATCAGTCTTTTTGGGGCGTTGGCTGATCACATCCGCGCAAAGCTTCAGGTTGGTCCTGTGGTGGTGGCCAGCTATTCAGAGGGTGCGCGCGAACGATTGAGCGGGTTGATAGAAGACGAAGGGCTGTCAGAAACGGTGCATGTGCAAGATGCAGCGAGAATTGGCAAAGCTGGTTTGTTTTTATCCGTTTGGCCGCTGGAGCATGGCTTTGAAACACCGGAAATGACGGTGATTTCTGAACAGGACGTTCTAGGGGATCGCTTGATCCGCGCGCCACGCAAGAAACGCCGCGCCGAGAATTTTCTAACGGAAACGCAGTCGCTAAGCCCAGGTGATTTGGTGGTGCATGTTGATCATGGTGTCGGGCGCTATATGGGGCTTGAAGTGATCACGGCAGCAGGGGCTGCACATGAGTGTATCAATCTGATTTACGCTGAAAATTCAAAGCTGTACCTGCCTGTCGAAAACATCGAGCTTCTGTCAAAATACGGCCATGACGAAGGGCTTCTGGATCGTTTGGGCGGGGGGGCTTGGCAGGCGAAGAAGGCCAAGCTGAAAGAACGTATCCGCGAAATGGCGGACCGGCTGATACGGGTGGCTGCCGAGCGCGCGCTGCGCAAAGCACCGGTTTTGGAGCCCATGCATCACGCTTGGGAAGAGTTTTCGGCACGGTTCCCTTATCAGGAGACTGACGATCAGTTGCGCTCGATCGAAGATGTCGTCACCGATTTGGGCTCGGGACAACCGATGGATCGTTTGGTCTGCGGTGATGTCGGGTTTGGAAAAACCGAAGTTGCAATGCGTGCAGCCTTTGTGGCGGCGATGGCGGGGCAGCAAGTGGCTGTGATTGCACCCACGACGTTGCTCGCGCGTCAACACGCCAAGAGTTTCTCCGATAGGTTTCGTGGATTTCCCCTGGAAGTCAGGTCGTTATCGCGCTTTGTTTCAGCAAAAGAAGCCGAAAAGACACGCGATGGGATGGCTCGAGGCACGGTAGATATCGTGATTGGGACACATGCGTTGTTGGCCAAGGGGATTCGCTTTAAAGACCTTGGTTTGCTGATTATTGATGAAGAACAACACTTTGGGGTTAGCCACAAAGAGCGATTGAAGCAGATGCGCTCAGATGTACATGTGTTGACGTTGACCGCGACGCCGATTCCCAGAACGCTGCAACTGAGTCTGTCTGGGGTGCGCGATTTGTCGATCATCGGAACGCCGCCAGTGGACCGTTTGGCGATCCGTACATACATTAGTGAATTCGACGCGGTGACCATCCGCGAGGCGTTGCTGCGCGAACACTATCGCGGCGGGCAGAGTTTTTATGTGGTGCCCAGAGTGAGCGATCTCCCTGAAATTGAAGCATTTTTGCGAGACCAAGTGCCGGAAGTTAGCTTTATCGTTGCGCATGGTCAGATGGCGGCGGGTGAGCTGGATGATCGGATGAATGCATTCTACGACGGCAAATATGATGTTCTACTGGCGACGACGATTGTGGAGTCTGGTCTGGATATCCCAACGGCCAATACGATGGTGGTGCATCGCGCGGATATGTTTGGACTGTCGCAGCTTTATCAAATTCGTGGACGTGTCGGGCGCTCAAAAACACGAGCCTATGCTTATTTGACCACCAAGCCACGGGCCAAGTTGACGGCGACGGCGGAAAAAAGGCTACGAGTTTTGGGCTCTCTGGATACGCTTGGTGCCGGATTTACTCTTGCTTCTCAAGACCTTGATATCCGAGGTGCGGGAAATTTGTTGGGCGAAGAACAGTCCGGCCAGATGCGTGATGTGGGCTATGAGTTATATCAGTCCATGCTGGAAGAGGCGATTTCTAAGATCAAGGCAGGTGAGCTGGAAGGATTGAGCGAAGCGGATGACCAATGGGCGCCGCAAATCAACCTCGGCGTGCCGGTTCTTATCCCCGAAACATATGTGCCTGATCTGGATGTGCGTCTTGGGCTTTATCGTCGCCTGAGTGGTCTCCAAGGAAAGGTGGAATTGGAAGGCTTTGCAGCCGAGCTGATCGATAGATTTGGGAAATTACCAAAAGAAGTCAACACGTTGCTCTTGGTCGTTCGGATCAAAGAGATGTGTAAAAAGGCCGGAATTGCCAAGTTGGACGGCGGGCCGAAAGGTGCGACGTTGCAGTTTCATAATGACAAATTTGCCTCGCCTACGGGGCTTGTTGAATTCATTCAGGATCAAAAAGGTTTGGCCAAGGTGCGCGACAACAAAATCGTTGTGCGCCGTGATTGGGCCAAGTCCAGCGACAAGATCAAAGGGGCTTATGCGATTGCGCGAGACCTGGCTGTGAAGGTGGTTGCGGAGAAGAAAAAAGCCCGCGCCAAAAGCTGATTTGGGCGGGCTGTATTACGTCGGTATCGCGTCGGTAACACGACGGTGTTGTTTTGACCCTTTTTAAACGGGTTTTAGCCCCTGCCTTCGAGGTATTTCATCCGCAGCATTAACAGGAAACTGCAGCTTGAAGTGAGGCACAATGCTACGGCGAGTGGCATTGCTGTACCATTAAAAGCCAGCCCGATTGGCACGGCCAGGGCTGCTCCGCAGATGGTTGAAAACGCCCCCATGACACTGGCTGCGGTGCCGGCCATATGGCCAAGCGGTTCCATTGCCATGGCGTTCAAGTTGCCCAATGTCATACCGATGCCGAAAAAAACCGAGGTTTGCCAAGCAACAAAGAAATAGAACTGCGCAGATCCGACGGGAAGGGCGATAAGCGCGGCGATCATCACGCCAGCCAGAAGTATCTGAACACCAACTGTGACGGTGATGAGAAACCGCATTCCCAGACGCATCACAAGCGATGCATTTAACAGGCTTGCGGTTCCCGAAATTAGCGCAACACCTGCAAACCAGAGATGAAAGTCCTCACCGTGGCCATAGGTGACGTCATAAATTGGTTGCACCGAGCTAATCAGGCCAAACAAGGCAGCAAAGACAAGCGTTTGAACCAGCATCGAAGAGCGCACGACAGGAAGGGACCACATCTTGCGCGCGTCTTGATACAAACGCGTCAGGCTAAAGGTACGCCGATTTTCTTTGGCCAAGGGTTCGGGCAAGCGCAGTCCAACCCAGAGGATTGTAATCAGGGAAAAGACCATGAAGGCGATAAAGATGCTACGCCAACCGGAAAAGTCGATGATCACAGCTCCTACGGCGGGAGCGATGGCTGGAACCAAGGTGAAGACCATCATGATGAAGGACACGATACGGGCCATTTCACGCCCCGAGAACATATCGCGAATAATCGCCATGGTGACAATGCGCGGACCGGACGCTCCGATTCCTTGGAAGACGCGGGCGAGCAAGACCACTTCGAGGGTCTGGCTGCGCCAAGCGACGAAGGCGCAGATCGAGTAGAGCAGAGCACCGGAAATCAAAACCGGTTTTCGGCCAAAGCGATCAGACAGTGGTCCGGCGAACAATGTGCCGATTCCCATGCCCAGAACAAAACTGGTCAAGATGAGCTGTGCGCGATTGAGATTGTCGGGGCTAAGTTGTGCGCCTATTTCGGGTAGCGCAGGCAGCATCGCATCAATTGAAAAGGCAACTGTTGCAAACATCATGGCGCTGAGCGCGATCAGTTCGAGGCGTGACATTGGTTTTTTGATGGTCGTCATGGTCTAGGCGGGTCGTCCTGATTGTCAGCTTGCGGCTCATGTGTCGCTTTGTGGTGTGCGATGCGTGCAATTAGCCACTCTGTATGTGCGGAGCGGTTTTCTGCGGCAATGCGACCTATCTGCTGGATCACAAACGCAAAAATACCGAGACCAAGGAAGATGAAAACCGTTGTACCAATTTTACCAAGGGTTGTTGCAGGCACTAATGCTCCATACCCAACGGTCGAGAGCGTCACAACCGAAAAAAAGTAGCTGTCAATCCAGCTCCAGCCTTCGACATAGTGAAAAAACACGGTTCCCCCGATGACCACGGGAGTTAAAAGGAGCGCTAATACCAGTAGTCGCTCCCACATATTCATGACGCGCTTGCCTGCTCGCGCAATTCGGCAATCACTTTGGTCCACATTTCAGCCGGTTGCGCACCGGGTACGGCGTGTTGATTGGCCACGATGAATGTTGGCACAGAGTTCACGCCCATTTTGCGTGAATGCGCGTCGCGGTTTTGAATGTCGGCAATATCTGAATCCGAGGCGAGCAGTTTCGCGACAACTGCAGCGTCCATACCCGCGCTGTCAGCTAGATCGCTCAGAACCTCGGCATTGCCAATGTCGCGACCATCTTGGAAGTAGGCTTTGAACAATGCGTTGACCACATCGTTTTGCTTGCCTTCGACGCCTGCCCAGTGGATCACGCGGTGCGCATCAATGGTGTTGGGCGTGCGTTTGATGGCGCCAAAGTCGATCTCAAGCCCGTCTTCGATAGCGGCGCTCTCGATTTGACCGTAGACCCGCACGGCGTTTTCTTTGCCGCCGAATTTGGTTTCCAGATATTCGCGGCGGTCCATGCCGTCTTTGGGCATATCAGGGTTTAGCTGAAACGGGTGCCATTCGATTGTGAACGGGTGATCCTCTTCGGCGGCCAGTGCTTTTTCAAGGCGGGTTTTGCCGATGAAGCACCATGGGCAAATGGGGTCAGACAGAATATCAAGTTTGATCATAGCGTGGTCTCAAAATCTTTTCGTAATGTCGCGCGGCTGAGTTTGCCGTTTGAATTTGTCGGGAGCACGTTCAGCCTCTGAAACAGGCGGGGCTGTTTGTAACGTGCAAGCTTGTCCTCGCAATAGGCTTTCAGAGCGGTTTCGTCTAGGTCGGATGCGGCTGTGTAAAACGCCGCGATGATGCGCGCGTCCTGTTTAATCTCGACATCTGCGACGCCGACTGCTGAGATGCCGGGGAAGCGGGCGAGCACGGCTTCGACCTCAAGAGGGGAGACACGAAAGCCGCCTGCGTTCATCATATCGTCGTCACGGCCCGCGTAGGTGATGTAGAATTCCGTGTCCATCACGCCTTGATCACCGGTCAGAAACCAGTCGTTTTGAAACCGTGCGGCGGTGTCTTGGGGGGCGTTGAGATAGTGGAGCATTAAACCCGGATCAGATTTATGCACGGCGATGGTGCCTTGCTGGCCAAGAGGGACAGGGCCATTGTCATCCACAATAGCGATCCGGCGTCCTGTTTGAGGCCGCCCAAGCGTGTTGGGATGGGCGGGGTTGGTCGGGCTGGCGGAAATGAATGTCGAGCATTCCGACATGCCATAAGCTTCAAGGAGCGCGGTGCCAGTGGCCTCAAACCAGTCTTCGCGAATGGTTTCAGAGAGCTTTTCTCCGGCGCTGAGGCCGTGGCGCAGGTCGGGCAGGTGAATGTCGGGATGATCAGATAGCATTTTACGATAGACGCCGGGGGCAGCGGCAAAGATCGTGACCTTGTGGGTTGTTATGAGATCTTTGAGCGCGGAAGGGGATGTGCCTTGGGTCGCGATCATCGCGGTTGCGCCGACTGACCAAGGATCCATGAGGCCCGTGCCCAATGTATAGGTCCAGTTAAAGGCGCCTGCATGCAGTAGACGATCTGTTTCAGCCAGCGCGTGCCAACCGGCGATCATCATTTGCCGTGCCCAGACGGCTCGATGGGCATGACAGACTGCGCGAGGCACACCTGAGGTGCCTGAGGTGTAGATGATGTAGGCCATGCGGTCGGGATCACCGATCTCGTAGCTCGCCGGCGGCAGGTCGTGCATCGCGCGCAGGTCGGTCAACGAGATGATTTGCGCATCGGTGCCCATCGGGCAAGCCACATTTGGGTCATGCAGGATTGCGGCAGGTGTTAGTTCGGCCACCATCTTGGAAACTTCGCCTTCGGTGAGCTGCGAAGAGGTTGGGACAGGGACAAGGCCAACTGCTATGGCGCCGAGGTAGGCGATTGGAAATTCCACGGTATTGCCAAGGCGCATAAGCACGCGGTCGCCGGGATTTAGGCCTGCGTTCAAGAGGCCTGTGCTTGTGCCTAAAACGGCAGATTGGAGCTGGGCGTAGCTCCATCGTTTTGCGCCGTCGGCGGACAGCACAGCCAAAGCGGTTTTCTCGGGAGTTTTATCTGCAAACGCCAGAACATGGGCCGCCATGTTAAAAGAGGGCGGGCAGGTTGGGGCGGGGCCTTGATCAAAAAGAGACAGCATCCCTGACACTTACGCCCTGATTTTCCCTGTTGCAAGCGGCGTGGTTGCAAGCGGTAGTGCCTGCGCGCTAGAAGCGAGCTCATGACAGGACATGACCCAAAATCGCTGATCCGTATCGCCCGCGAGGGTGGGGGGCTAGATCATATCGAACCGCTTGACCTTGGAGAGCGGGTGCGCGAGCTGCGCAAGGCGCATAAATGGACATTGGAGCAGGCGGCCAACCAAGCTGGGCTGGCACGGTCGACCTTGTCCAAGATCGAAAACGGGCAGATGTCGCCGACCTATGACGCGCTAAAGAAGCTGGCCGTCGGTTTGGAAATCTCCGTGCCGCAGCTTTTTACCGCGCCGCAAAAGGATCAGGTGACGGGCCGCATGGCGGTGGTCAAGCAGGGCGAGGGCGTGCATCAGGCGACAGTGACCTATGAGCATGAGTTGCTGGCCGAAGGGCTGCGCAAAAAAGCGATGCTGCCGTACCGTGCGCGGGTGCGGGCGCGGTCAATGGACGAATTTGACGGCTGGGTGCGCCATGACGGTGAAGAGTTTCTGTATGTTTTGACCGGTGTTATCCAGCTTTACACTGAGTTCTATGAGCCTGTTGAAATGCGCCGTGGCGACAGTGCGTATTATGATAGCACAATGGGGCACAATGTGGTGTCTGTCAGCGATGAAGACGCTACCATTCTTTGGGTAACATCGTTGACATAGCGCGCCACATTCGTGCGCAATACAGACCCTGTGAATTGTGTTAGCCTGTGCTTTGCAGGGCGTGCACAGGACAGGTGGAATGAATGTTTTAGCGGTATTGCCAGATGGCAAAGAGCAAGTTTTTCTGACCTATACTGGTATGGAAACCGATCTGATCTTTACGCAAGGTATTGCGCTAAAAGAGTTTGCGTCGTTTCCTTTGCTGGAGAGCAGCTCGGGGCGCGCAGCGCTTGGGCGATACTATAAAGATTTGATGGAGCTGGGTCGCTCAACCGGGCTAGGTGTCGTGCTGGAGGCACCAACATGGATGGCCAATCGTGATCGCGCTGCTCCGTTGGGATATGACGCAGCGCAGTTGCGTGCGATCAATATCGACGCAATTGGCTTTGTTGACACGCTGCGCGCTCAGCGGGGCAGTGACGGCATTTTCATCAGTGCCAACATCGGGCCGCGTGATGATGCCTATGCACCTTCTGAGCAGATGAGGGCGCAGTCCGCACAGCGCTACCACCTTGCTCAAATGGAAGCGCTGGCGCAGACGCGCGTGGATATGGTGACAGGCTACACACTGGCCTATGCCGCGGAAGCCATTGGCATTGTCACGGCGGCGCGGAAATTTCATCTACCTGTGGTGATTTCGTTGACTGTTGAGACCGATGGGCGGCTGCCATCCGGTGAGACACTACGAGAGGTGGTGGAGCGTGTGGATGAGGCGACAGAGAGTTATGCGCAATACTATATGATCAATTGCGCCCATCCGGATCATTTCCTTGATCGCCTAGAGGTTGCGCCTTGGATGGCGCGTATCAAAGGAATTGTCGCCAATGCCTCGCGCTGTAGCCATGCGGAATTGGACAATGCGACAGAGCTGGATGATGGTGACCCAAAGGAACTTGCCTCCCAGTTGGCGCAACTGCGGCAACAGTTTCCGCAGTTGCGTGTATTGGGTGGGTGCTGTGGCACAGATATGCGCCACATGGGCCACCTAGCGCAGGCTTTGGTGGCGCAGCGCGGTTAGGGAGCTGACGACAGGCGGTGTTCTAGAAGTTCGCTGTCGGGTTCCAAGTGGATCAAAAATGTAGACTCCGGGTGGGCGGCGATCAACGCCAGCTCGATCCGATCGCAAATGTCATGGGCTGCGTTGACTGACATCGAGCCGTCTACAACAAGGTGGAATTCCGCGAACAAAGATTTGCCGGACCGACGGCCTTTGAGGTCGTGATACTCTAATGCGCCATCCATCTGGGCGTCGATCACGGTTCCGATCTCGTTCAATTCCTGTTCCGTCAGGCTGACGTCCATGAGACCGTCAACAGAGCTGCGGATCACTTTCCAGCCTTCCCAGAGGATGTTGAGCGCCACCAAAATGGCAAGCAGCGGATCGAGGATTAGCCAGCCGGTTACGACCGCCAGAACCAAACCACCGATGACCCCGAAGGAGGTCAATACATCGGAGAAAACATGTTTTGAACTGGCAGCCAATGCGGGCGATTGATGTTCGCGCGCGGCGCGCAGCAACAGATAGGCCCAGCCGCCGTTGATGGCGGTGGCGAGGATGTTGACGGCGATGCCCAATGCGGGCGTGTCCTCAAGTTGCGGCGCGGACAGTGCGCCAAGGGCTTCGTGCAGGATCAACAGGGCTGCGATGATGATCAACGCGCCTTCGGCCACGGCGGAGAGGTATTCGGCTTTGCGGTGTCCAAAGGGGTGTCGTCGATCAGCGGGTTTGTTCGCCAGACGCACGGCGAAGAAGGCGACCAATGCTGCAACGACATTGACGACGGTTTCAATGGCGTCCGAGAGCATGGCGACGGAGCCGGTCAGTTGCCACGCCAGCACTTTGAGCAGCAAGACAACCAATGCAACGGGAATTGACCAGAAGGCGAATTTTTGGGCCATGTTCAGTGCCTTGTAAACGGTAGTGCACCCAGCCTAGCAGGTTCAGCAGCGCAAAGCTGCAGGCAATAGCTATGTCGTGTTTTCGTGGTGCGAAGGTGCGCGGTTTACAGTTTCGCGAGACGGGTTTCAAGGTCTCCGTAGCCTGTGAAACGCCGCTCAAACGCCAACCCAAGTTGGTCGGCGCAGGCGCGGGCCTTTTCGGTGAGGTCGGGGTCATCGATTTGGGCTTGATAAACCAGTTTTTCGTAGTTTCCGAAGTACATATCGACCAGTTCAGGGTGTCGGTCCAAGCCCATCGGCTTGATGATGAAGGCCTCAAACTGGCGCACCAGAAAATCGGTCAGATAGAAAGCAGTGAATTCGTCTTCAGCAATTTTTGCAAAGCGCTCGTTGCCTTCAAAGAAGCTATAGCAATGCGGGCCTTGTACCATTTGCACGCCCATTTCATCACATGCGGCCTGCAGCACCCCACCGGTGCCGCAATCGGCATAGACGACAAAAATCTCATCGTATGTGTCGCGGTGTTTGGCCACTGCTGCGCGCACGGCTGGTGTGATTTTTTCCGGATAGAGGTGAAAGTTGGCGGGCAGGCAGGTCAGATCCAAATGATCCCATCCGTTGGCAGCCTTGAGGTCTAAAATCTCGCGCGCCAAAGCCCCACAAGCCAAAAGGAGGATGTTACCCGAGCCGCGCGCAGCTAAACCTTCGTGTGTAAGGGAGATATCGTCAGGCGCGCGCAAAACGCACCGCCGTGCCATAGGCCACAATTTCAGATGTGCCACGCGAGATGGTCGAAGTTTGGATGCGCACGGCGATGATTGCGTCCGCATTCATGTCTTGTGCCTGTTTGATCATGCGATCAATCGCCTGTTCCCGCGCGCCTGCCAGTAAAGAAGAGTATCCGGTCAATTCGCCGCCCACGAGTTGCTTGAGCGAGGCGACAATGTCCGTGCCCAGATGTTTGGCGCGCACGGTGGCGCCGCGCACTAGACCCAAAGTTTCGGAAATTTCGCGGCCCGCAATTTGTTCGGAGGTTACAATCAGCATCTCAGTTGTCCATTCCGTCATAGTGGTCTTCTTGCGCGTTGCCGACACGCTCGGCGATCACGCGCCACACAACATAGCCGATCAGAGCGGCCGGAATAAGGACGATCCCGACGCCGGGAACCTCAAGTGACGCAAACAGCAAAGCCCCAAGCCATACGGTGACGCCTGCGGCGACCATAACGCAAACGATAATCAGAACAAATTTGTCGAGTGGCATTGTGACTTCCTCCGCCTTTAAAGATGGTAGCATTTGGTCAAAAACAAAAGGCCCCGCGAAACCGCGAGGCCAATTTCGCCAATTTCGCGATATATCAGGCGCTCATTTGGTTGTGTTTGCGACCGACAAAGTCTTTGGCTGTTTCCACAGCAACGGCTGCGTCTCGGCAATAGGCGTCTGCACCAATGGCTTTGCCAAACTCTTCGTTCAGCGGCGCACCACCTACCAGCACGATATAATCGTCGCGGATGCCTTGCTCGACCAACGTGTCGATCACAACCTTCATGTACGGCATCGTGGTGGTCAGCAGGGCGGACATGCCCAGAATGTCAGGCTCTTCGGTTTGAAGGGCTTCGAGGTAAGCCTCGACCGCGTTGTTGATGCCCAGATCAACCACTTCAAAGCCAGCGCCTTCCATCATCATGGCGACAAGGTTTTTGCCAATATCGTGGATGTCACCTTTGACGGTGCCGATGACCATCTTGCCGACGCGCGGTGCGCCGGTTTCGGCCAGCAGAGGCTTGAGAATGAACATGCCGCCTTTCATGGCGTTGGCCGCCAAGAGCACTTCGGGCACAAACAGAATACCGTCGCGGAAGTCGTTTCCGACGATGGTCATGCCGCCGACAAGCGCTTCGGTCAGCACGCGATAGGGGGCCCAGCCGCGTTCCAGCAGGATGTTCACGGCCTCTTCGATCTCTTCTTTGAGACCGTCATAGAGGTCGTCAAACATCTGTTGGACAAGTTCTTCGTCGTCCAGTTCGCTCAGGATGATATCGTCTTCTTCTTCTGACATCAGACTACCCTTATTGACGGCGCGCGCGCCTGTTTCCCATGTTGTTGATCCCAATTTGTCTTTTTGTGAGGATCAGACTGTCTGAATAGCGACATAGCTGACGTCGGGCGCGACCTGTAGAGGGGAAAATGCAATTCGGGATGAAAACTCTTCATGCTTTACATGTGCCAGATTGCATTTGTTCCCTATTTGTTCTAATTTGAGTTATGATTGAGGAAAGCAGCTCTCTTTTGGACAAGGATCGGCGGCGGGGGCGCGGCGCGGCGAGCAACCGTGCGTCGCGTTTTGAGCCCGAACGCGAAGAGGTTCAGGACGGCTGGGACATAGATGAGCCTCGGGCGATGTTTCGAACAGAAGTCGAAGTCGAGCGGCCGCGCAGTGTGATTGTGCGTAATAGCTCGCCAGATGTGCCGTTTGATCGCTCACTCAACCCGTATCGGGGGTGTGAGCACGGCTGCATTTACTGTTTTGCGCGACCAACGCATGCCTATTTAGGCTATTCGCCGGGGTTGGATTTTGAGACGCGTTTGATCGCGCGGCCAGGAGCAGGCGCGATCCTAGATCGTGAATTGCGGCGTAAAGGGTATTCGGTTGCGCCAATTGCGCTGGGAACCAATACAGATCCTTATCAGCCGATCGAGCGACACTACCGTGTGATGCGTCAGGTTCTGGAGGTTTTGTTGTCGTTCAAACATCCGGTGACGATTGTGACCAAAGGGACATTGATTGAGCGTGACATTGATATTCTGTCTGAGATGGCGCGGGACAATCTGGTACATGTCGGTCTGTCGGTCACGACGTTGGACGATAGGCTGTCACGTTTGATGGAACCACGGGTTCCACGTCCGGCGCGGCGGTTGGTGACAATGCAGAAATTGGCGGATGCTGGCATTCCGGTTCGGGTGATGATCGCGCCTGTGGTGCCGGCAATCACCGATCATGAGGTTGAGGCTATTTTAGAGGCAGCGTCACGCGCAGGGGCATGTGCTGCCAGTTGGATTATGCTGCGTTTACCGCGTGAAGTGTCGCCGCTATTTCAAGAGTGGCTGGGGGAACACTATCCGGATCGAGCGGCGCGCGTGATGGCGCGGGTGCGTGAGATGCATGGCGGACAGGATTATGATGCTGAGTGGGGCAAGCGTATGCGCGGCGAGGGGCAGTATGCAGAGATGATTGCGCAGCGGTTTGAGGTTGCGCGTCGGCGATTTGATTTGGCCAAAGACGCGCTGTCGCTGCGGCGCGACCTATTTGAAGTGCCGCTGAGCCAAGGAGATCAGATGGCACTGTTTTAGAGGCGCGGGCGCTCGGTTTGCTAGGATCATTCACGGCATCCATTTTACGTATATGCTGTTTGCGATGGTGAAATTGGCGTTGTTAAGAGCCCCTTGGCTGGGATAGAGACCGCAAATGAAGGGCCGGATGTCGGCCCGCGCCTATGAAAGCCAAGACATACAATGACCGAATCCTGCCTGAAGATGGTGCTTGTGACACCTGAAATTCCATACAACACAGGCGCCATTGGACGTACTTGTGTGGCATTGGGGTTGGAGCTCATCTTGATCAAACCCTATGGATTTTCGCTGGATGAAAAATCAGTGCGGCGGGCTGGAACGGATTACTGGAAACACGTCACGCTCACCGAATATGACAGCTGGCGCCATTTTCTGGAGGCCCGTAAGCCAGTGCGCGACAGCCTGTATTTCTTTGAGGAACATGGCGCGCAAAGTTTTTATGAGCCTGAATATCAGCGCGATGCCTATCTGGTGTTTGGATGTGAATCTGCGGGTCTGCCGAGATCTATTCTAGAGGACATGGATGATCGCGTGTTTCATTTGCCAATGCTGGACTCGCGTGTGCGCTCCCTTAATCTGGCAAATGTGGCAACAGCTGTGATCTATCAGGCATTGCGTCCACAACTTGGCGGTTAGACTCCCTTGTGTCTGATCTTCTTGGAAGAATTTACGACAGCTTGCTTTCAACAGTGAACATGTGACGAGATGAGCGGCCTTTTAACGGTTTAACCGTGCAGGCAAATTCAACTTTTGAGAGACACTTTTTGGAACGGTTCAAAAATGCTGTCATGCCTGACATTGATTTTATGATCAGTGCTTTAGGCAACAATGTGCGGTTTCCTTGAGTGCTAAATCCACCTAAAGTTGAAGCTTGCCTGCGATGCTACGAATGGAATTTTTGCAATTTTCGCTGAATTCGGCTAGTATAGGGCATTGTTTAACTGCGCCCAATTGGGGTGCAGGCGTTGAGCTAGAATTCAAATTACTGCGCGTCTTCAGAAACTATTGTCTAGTAGAAAGCGAGTTTAGAATGTCAGAAAAACAGAGCGAAACGACTTGCGCATTTTGCAAAGAAGATATCAAGGTCGAGGCAATAAAATGCAAGCATTGTGGATCCATGTTGAAGGCGAAAGCGCCTGCACATGAAGGTATTTGTCCGTATTGCAAGGAAAGTATTCATCCAGATGCGATCAAGTGTAAACACTGCAAGTCTGCGCTAGGCGAGGCAACATCTACGGACGGGGCAGAGTGTAGGTGTGGCTGTCATGGCGACAGCGAGGTTGCATCCCAGTTGGCGCGACGATTTGGAGGGGGCATTGGAGTGCCCGTTTATGGTGGTGGACGAGTTGTTACTGATCCCGGCCATGATTGCTGGGGGGCATGCGTAGACAAGTTCGTAGATTGCAAGTTGAATGGATCAACTTGGGGTGTACCAGGTGAGTGCGAGTTCGATTTTCAGATTTGTAAACTCGGTTGCCCGCAATCCGGTCCGCGATTTGGATATTAATTGATATGTCCGCTCACCGTTTGGTTGATTGGATGACATAAGTCTTATCCTTTAAAACCCCCAAAAATTTGGAATGATTTCCAATTTTTTGGGGGTTTTGGTCCGGCCAAATTAACCGCGGCGGCGGCGTCCGCGACGCTCGCGCACAGGGGCAACATCGTCGCCTGTGCCGTCACCTGCAGACGAGAAGGCGCCGAGTTTTTCTGTGATCTGATCCAGCGTTGGGCGTGGTCCGCGAGGGCGTGTTTCCAACGCTTCGCGCATAGCCTTGAGATGCTCTGGCATGGTGCCACAGCAGCCACCAATGATGGTCGCCCCGCAATCACGCGCCATGACCGCATAATCACCCATCAATTCAGGCGTGCCATCATAGTGGATGTGGCCATCAACATATTTGGGAATGCCAGCGTTGCCTTTGGCAATGATCGGCCGCTCGGTGCCTTGGGCGACAAACCCCAGCGCTGTGCGCAAGAGATCAGAAGAGCCTGTACCGCAGTTGGCGCCAAAGCCCAGAGGCGGGTTTGGCAGAGCTTCTACCATGTTCACCATGTCGGCGCTGGTCATGCCCATCATGGTGCGACCTGCAGTGTCAAAGCTCATGGTGCCGCACCATGGCATGTCAGCCAGTGCGAAGGCCTCGGCTGCGGCGCGGTATTCTTCGGGAGCCGAAATTGTCTCCAGCCACAAAACGTCCGCACCGCCTTCTTTGAGGCCTTCGGCTTGCTCATGAAAAATCTCGACGGCGTCGGCGTGGCTGAGCGTGCCGACGGGCAACATGATGTCGCCAGTTGGTCCAACAGAGCCTGCCACGACGACCGGGCGGCCGGCGGCATCAGCAACTTCCCGACCCAATTCGGCACTGATGCGCGAAAGTTCGCGCGCGCGGTGACCTGCATCATGCAGTTTGAGACGAGAGGCATTGCCGCCAAATGAGTTGGTGAGGAAAATGTCCGATCCATTGTCGACCGCAAGGCTGTATAGCTTCTTGATACGATCGGGGTGCTCTTCGTTCCACATCTCGGGGGCGTCGCCAGAGCTGAGCCCCATGTTGAAAAGATTGGTTCCGGTTGCACCGTCCGCCATCAACCAGTCGCGGGTTTGCAGCAATTTGGTCAGGGCGTCGGTCATCTCGGTATCCTTTGGTCAGGGAGCTTAGGTTTGGCCGCCCTTTGCCACGCGGGTTGGGCAGGGGCAATTGCAAACTTTGCAAGACCATTATGAATACTTGTTGTGATGTGGGAGCCTGAGGGGGCGTGACAGTGTGTAAGTGATTGATAATAAATAAAACGCGCGGAAAAATCCGCGCGTTCTCAATTGTCAAAATAACGCATGGCTAGATGCCGCTGGCGATTTGCTCTTTGGCTTCGGCCATCATTTCGTCCATCTTCTTGCGCACGATTTCTTCGTCGACGCTATCACCGAGATAGGCCAAAACCGCATGCAACACATCGTCGTCTTCGATGTGGCGGATGTCTTTTTTGATCAGTTCGAGAGCAAATTTGCGAGCTTGGTCGACGTGTTCGCCTTTTTTGGCCGAGGCCCAAACAGCCATAAACCGATTGCGGCGCATACGCGCTTGGAATTGCTTTTCTTCGTTTTGTGCAAATGAGGCCTCAAAGGCCGCTTCGCGTTCGCTGAAAGTGTTCATATGAATCTCCCCCTCTTTTGGTTTGGGTTTAATAAATGTATGCCTTGTGTACTGCTTTGGGGCAAGGGGCGTGGGCATGCTTGCGACAATCCTACCCATGCCTTAAGAGGGCGCGTAATGCGGGACTCATCCCGGTGTATGAGGAATGTGAGCTATGGCGCGCGGCAAGAAGATCTATGAAGGTAAAGCCAAGATTTTGTTTGAGGGTCCTGAGCCCGGCACAATTGTGCAATACTTCAAGGATGATGCCACAGCGTTTAATGCTGAAAAGCAAGACGTCATTGATGGCAAAGGCGCGCTGAACAACCGGTTGAGCGAGTACTTTATGACTGGGCTGAACCAAATTGGCGTGCCAACGCATTTTTTGAAGCGTTTGAATATGCGCGAACAGCTGGTGCGCTCTTGCGAGATTATTCCGCTTGAAATCATCGTGCGCAATTTTGCCGCCGGCTCGATGAGCAAACGCTTGGGCATTGAAGAGGGCACACAGTTGCCGCGCCCGATCGTGGAATATTGTTTTAAAGATGACAGTCTGGGCGATCCGCTGGTGTCGGAAGAACATATCGCGGCTTTTGGCTGGGCCAGCCAGCAAGACATGGATGATATTCTGGGCCTCGCGCTCCGTGTGAACGATTTTATGTCCGGCGTGATGTTCGGCGTTGGTATCAAGTTGATCGATTTCAAAATCGAGATTGGCCGGATTTACGAGGGCGACTTCCAGCGTTTGGTTGTTGCCGACGAAATCAGCCCGGATAGTTGTCGTTTGTGGGATATGGAAACAGGTCAGAAGCTCGACAAAGATGTGTTCCGTCGTGATTTGGGCAGCCTGACGGATGCCTACGCCGAAGTGGCGCGCCGTTTGGGTGTTTTGCCCAAAGGCACAGGTCCTAAGCCGACGTTGGTGAACTGATCCCTTTCGCGGCGCTTGGGGACAAGCGCGGCGTGTAAGTATTTTTGCAGAGAAGAAGTCGGGATGCGGCTTTTTCCTCAGACCGGAGAGAAAGACATGAAGGCTCGTGTATTTGTAATGCTGAAAAACGGCGTTCTGGACCCGCAGGGTGAAGCAGTGCGTCACGCTTTGGGCAGCCTTGGTTTTGATGGCGTCGAAGGCGTGCGTCAGGGCAAGATCATTGAACTGGACCTAGCAGAAGGCACAACCGAGGCAACTGTGACCGAGATGTGCGAAAAGCTGCTGGCCAATACAGTGATTGAAAGCTACCGCATCGAGCTGGGCTAATGCGGGCTGCGCGCCTGATCACTTATCGTCAGCCGTTGGAGTTGACGAGCGTGGCGGATCCGACACCGGAACCGGGCGGGGTGGTTGTGCGCGTTTTGGCCTGTGGTGTGTGCCGCAGCGATTGGCACGCTTGGAGCGGGTCTGATCCTGATGTGATCCTGCCGATGACACCAGGCCATGAGTATTGTGGTGAAGTTGTTGCGGTTGGGGCCGGGGTGACGTGCTGGAGCGTGGGCGATCGGGTGATTGCACCCTTTATTCTGGCCTGTGGCACCTGCGGCGACTGTGCGGCGGGGCATCAGACGACCTGTAGCACACAAGTTGTGCCTGGGTTTACCTGTGACGGAGCCTTTGCCGAAATGATTGCGGTGGCGCATGCAGATGCCAATCTGACGGCACTACCCGAAAGCATGAAGCCTGAGATCGCGGCAGCCTTGGGGTGCCGCGTGACAACCGCATGGCAGGCGCTTGTCGGGCGTGCAAAGCTGCAACCCGGCGAGTGGCTGGCCGTGTTTGGTGGCGGCGGTGTGGGAATATCCGCGCTTTTGCTTGGGCGCGCCTTGGGTGCGCGAGTTGTCGTTGTTGATATCGTGCCGGAAAAGCTAGCTTTTGCCAAAGCGCTTGGTGCGGATGCGGTTGTGAATGCCTCTGAAGAAGGCTCAATCGATGCGGTGCGCGAGATCACCGGCGGGGGCGCACATGTCAGTGTCGAGGCCTTGGGTATTGAGGCAACAACCGTTTCCGCGGTGCGCGCCTTGCGCAAGTTGGGCCGCATGGTGCAAATCGGCATGCCTGCGGGGGAACACACGCAGATGACATTGCCGATGGATGCGGTGTATTCCGGTCAACTGAGCCTTTATGGCACACGGGGTATGCCAAGCTGGCGATACCCGTCTTTGTTAAATTTGATCGAAGGGGGGCATGTTGATCTGTCCCCATTGGTCACCCGAACCATCTCATTGTCACAGGCCAGCGACGAGCTTGCTGCCTTTGACCGGCCCGCCCCTCCGGGTGTGGCTGTGATTACCGATTTTTTGAGCTAGGAGACCGCCCATGCGCGCTGCTGTCATCGTTTTCCCCGGATCCAATTGTGATCGTGATCTGGCTGTGGCCTTTGAGCAGGCCGGTGCGGATGTCACTATGGTGTGGCACAAAGATACCGCTTTACCTGAAGGTGTCGATATTGTTGGTGTGCCCGGCGGGTTTTCGTTTGGCGATTATCTGCGTTGTGGTGCGATTGCGGCCAACTCACCGATTTGCCGCTCATTGGTGGCACATGCCGAACGCGGTGGCTATGCGCTTGGGGTGTGTAACGGCTTCCAAATTCTGACCGAGACCGGCCTTTTGCCAGGTGCGTTGCGTCGTAATTCGGGACTGAAGTACATCTGCCGCACAGTGGGTCTGACGGTTGAGACTACCGACACAGCCTTCACCAGTGGCTATAGCGCCAAAGACGTGATCAACGTGCCGATCGCCCATCATGACGGCAATTACTTTGTAGAAGACGCCAAGCTTGCCGAGTTGCGTGATCAAGACCGGATTGCATTCACATATACCGACAACCCAAATGGATCGGTAGCAGACATCGCTGGTGTGGTTTCGCGCAACCGCCGCGTGCTTGGAATGATGCCTCACCCCGAACGTGCGGCGGATTCTGGCCATGGCGGCACGGATGGCACGGCGATGTTTCGCGCGATGTTGGAACAATTCGCTAACGCCTGACTTGAGGCGGTGCCCTGAGGCGCGTAGGCTTGGGGCATGACACCCAGTTCATTGCAGGAGATGCCGCAACGGCCAGTGATCGCCAATTGGCGCACACGTCTTGCTTTGCTTTTTCTTTTCTTGGTGGCTGGGGTAACCATTTGGACGACAAACTGGTTCCTTACGGCGCGATTTACTGACAATACCCGAAACCAAGCTGAATTGCGCATGGCGCTGTATTCAGGGAATTTGATTTCCGAGTTGCGACGCAGCGCGATCGTGCCGCAGTTACTCGCAAAAGACCCCGAATTGATTAACGCGCTGGAAACAGGCGACTTTTCCCAATCTACCGCGCGTCTGATTTCCTTTGTTGAAGAAATCGGTGCGTCGTCTCTTTTTCTGCTAGATGAGACCGGACGCACGGTTGCGGCAACAAACCGCACCCGTCTCGGAGTGCAGTATCGTAACCAAGAATTTTTTGTAAATGCACTGCGGTCAAATGTGACACTTTTCACCGTAGCAGAAGATATCGAAGTCGGAACGCGGTTCATATATTCTCGGAGGCTTGATAGCCCCGGGCACCTTCTGGGGGTGATCGCCGTCGAAGTGGATTTGCAGAAATTTGAGCGAACTTGGGCGGGGATTTCAGAGGCTGTTTTTGTAAAGGACAGCCAAGGTAAAATAATCCTGAGTTCGGAGCCGCGCTGGCGGGGACTGAACGAGGAAGAAGCCCTGGCGCGCCAACCCGCGCAAGGGGCTATTGATCGTGCTATTCAGGCGACGGCTGATTGGACACAGCAAAACAGCGATATCTACATTCAAGGTGAAGCTATGATGCGGAAGGATACTCGTATTCCATTCCGTGGGTGGCACATGACGTCTTTTACGACATATGATGATGTTCGTCAGAAAGTGAATGCGGTGTTGGCGCTGGAGATTATGGTCTTCGCAATTCTGTTGGCTTTGGCATTTTACCTACTCAGCCGAAAAAATGCGTCCAGAATGGCAACGTTTCAAAAAGAGTCAGTTGAGCTGCGCGCCCTAAACCGCAGACTTCAAAGGGAAATTTCAGAACGAGAGCGCATGCAGCAGAGTCTTGCAGTCGCCGAGCAGAGCCTTGCGCAGAGTTCAAAATTGGCTGCTCTGGGGGAAATGTCAGCCGCTGTCAGCCATGAATTGAACCAACCCTTGGCTGCTATGAAGACTTATTTGGCGGGTGCAAAATTGCTTTTGGGGCGCAATCGGCATGAAGAAGCTGAGGCGTCATTTCAAAGAATTGACGATCTGATCGGGCGCATGGGATCGATCACAAAGCAGTTAAAATCTTTCGCCAGAAAAGGTGGAGAAGAGTTTCAACCGGTCGATTTGGTTGAGGCAGTGGCCTCGGCAACTTCGATGATGGAGCCCCAATTGCGGCAACGTGAAATTCACATTCAGCGAATTTTGCCTCAGCATTCAGTGCGCGTTATGGGCGATCGGGTGCGGCTTGAGCAGGTGATCATCAATCTTTTGCGCAATGCTCTGGACGCGACCAAAAGTGTGAACGAGCCGGAAATCGAGATATTGCTTGCCGCTGGGGAAACCGCGACATTGACGGTTCGAGACAATGGCACCGGCATCGAAAACCTAGATGATTTGTTTGAACCGTTCTTTACGACCAAACAACCGGGCGAAGGCGTCGGATTGGGGCTTGCGATCTCCTCCGGGATCGTGAATGACCTCGGTGGAAGACTAACCGCAAGAAATGGCCAGGAGGGGGGGGCTGTATTTGAGGTACAACTTCCTATCTTAACCGAAGACATAGAAGCAGCGGAGTAGTTTCGTGGCCCAAGGCATGAAAATCGCGATCGTAGATGACGAGCAGGATATGCGGCAATCGATCAGTCAATGGCTGGCGCTTTCCGGATATGACACAGAAACATTCGCCAGCGCAGAAGATGCGCTAAAGGCGTTGGGACCGGAGTATCCGGGCATTGTGATATCCGATATCAAAATGCCAGGTATGGACGGTATGCAGTTTCTAAAGAAACTGATGGGATCAGACAGCGCATTGCCTGTGATTATGATCACTGGACATGGTGATGTCCCAATGGCGGTGGAAGCCATGCGCGTCGGTGCGTTTGATTTCCTTGAGAAGCCATTTAATCCCGACCGGATGACACAATTGGCCAAGCGTGCAACAAATGCGCGTCGCCTGACGTTGGACAATCGGGCGTTGCGTCGTGAATTGAGCGATGGCGGCCAGATCATGAACAAGATGATTGGCTCAAGCCCGGTCATCGAGCGTCTGCGTGAAGACATTTTGGATCTCGGACAAGCCGATGGGCACGTTCTGATCGACGGCGAAACCGGAACAGGTAAAACGCTGGTTGCACACGCGCTGCACGCTGTTGGTAGCCGCGCAGGTAAAAAGTTTGTTCTGGTTAGCTGTGGCGCTCTGGACGAAGATCAACTTTCCAAACGTCTGTTTGGTCCGATGAACCCAGAAGACAGCCAGTTGCCGGCGATCGAAGAAGCCCGTGGTGGCACGTTGGTTCTGGAAGACATAGAGCGTCTGAGCGACACTTTGCAGGCACGTTTGTTGAATGTGATCAATGAGCAGGGCACGCCCGCTGAAACGCGGATCATTGCGATTTGTAACTTGCAGGAGCAGGACCGCACCTGTGAAGACGCGCTGCGCCCTGATTTGTTCTATCGCTTGGCTGCGTTGCGCATCACTGTGCCACCGCTGCGCCAGCGTGGAGAAGATATTCTGACCTTGTTCACACGCCTGTCCGATCAGTTCTCTGACGAATATGGCTGTGACGCTCCAAAAGTCAGCGCTCAGGAAGCTGCGCAACTGTTGCAAGCGCCTTGGCCGGGTAACATTCGCCAGTTGATCAATCTGGCTGAACGCGCCGTGCTGCAAAGCCGTCGTGGCGGTGGGACTATTGCGTCACTGTTGATGTCAGACCATGATGAGATGCAGCCTGTTATGACAACCGAAGGCAAGCCGCTCAAAGAATACGTCGAAGCCTTTGAACGTATGTTGATTGACAACACCATGCGCCGTCATCGTGGATCAATTGCGGGTGTTATGGAAGAGTTGCGTCTGCCACGTCGTACTTTGAACGAAAAAATGGCGAAATACGGTCTTCAGCGCGCTGATTACCTCTGAGGTATAACAATTGACATGGCAGAGTCGGTGACGTTTGCCATGTCCGTGTGTTTTTAAATAAATAACTTACGCGTCGGATGGAACGCTGTTTGACGCTGATTTCGGGCCTTTCAAAGGGTCCTAGGTCCTAAGTATTGCGGTCGCCAAGATAAAACTTGGCGGCCGCGACGCACTTGTGGACAACAGATGGCGATTGACCATTGTAATTCCCCCCATGCTGGTTTTATGTATCAAGACGGCAGACGATTATGTGTCTGACCAAATGAGTTTCGCTGAAGTCCCGTCGTCGAATGGCCAAGAGCCCGCGACTAACTTCAGACCGATTGGGTCCATAAAACGGATCAAAGAGACGCCCAGCCACGACCTGGCGGGCTTGCAACAGGCGCAGGAGCCGCACAATGCGGCACTGTGTCGGAGAAGAAACGCGATGAAGCGCGCGAATATACATCGAGACCGAGCAGAGGCCGTCAGCGGCCCTCTTGGCCGCGCGCCCACTCTCGCCCTGACAAGACACCCCCAAAGTCGAAACACTGTTGGTCCACCGGGCTACAGCCGTCGATTACGCGGGTGCAAACGGATAACATGGCTAAGAAAATGCTCATCGATGCCACCCACGCGGAAGAGACCCGCGTTGTGGTGGTTGACGGAAACAAAGTTGAGGAATTCGACTTTGAGTCTGAAAATAAACGTCAACTAGCAGGCAATATATATCTTGCAAAAGTAACCCGCGTCGAACCGTCGCTTCAGGCGGCTTTTGTCGACTATGGTGGAAATCGTCACGGGTTTCTGGCGTTTTCGGAAATTCATCCTGACTACTATCAAATTCCAGTGGCGGACCGCGAGGCGCTGATGGAAGAAGAACGCGCTTATGCAGAGTCCATGAAGGCGCGGGACGAGGAAGAAGAAAAACCCAAACGTTCACGGTCTCGCTCGCGCTCTCGTAGTCGCAAGCCCAAAGAGACGGTGACTGGGGCAGCGACGGAAGCCACAGAGGCAACTGAGGCCACGCCTCAGGCGGAAGAAACTGTGCAAGACGTTGCCGTTACTGATGCGCCGCGCGCTAAGACTGACGACATTTCCGGAATGGAAATGATTGATTTTCAATCTGATAGCAGTGGAGATGATACCGAAGAAGGGTTGTCTCCCATGGAGTTGGTCGCGGAGGCCCCAGTAGAAGAGCCTACTGAGGCTGCAGATGCTGAAGTGGTTGCTGAAGCGGAAGCTGTTACTGAAGATGCTCCGGTTGAAGCGTCTGAAGAAACCTCTGACAAGGTTGCCCAAGACGCGGCTGATTCGAACGAAGTCGCGGTGGCTGAAGTCATTGAACCGCAAGAGCCTTCTGAAGAGCCCGTCGTTGATGAAGCGGCGGACACTGCCGATGACAAGGATGACGGCAAGGGCAAGACAATCGCTGCAGCGACTGAAGGTGAAGACGCTGTAGCGTCTAAAGATCTGGAAACAGGCGAAGAAACCTTGCGCGATGCTGAGGTCGTCGCCGACCCAGAGCCTGCGCCAAAAGCAGAAGCAGACGTTGCCGAGCCGATCGTTGAAGTAGCAACTCCTGCCGAAGCCGAAGCCGAAGCCGAAGCCGAAGACGTTCCGACAGGTGAAGATGTAGCTCTCGAAGTTGCAGCTGAGGCTGAAGCCGAACCGGTTACAGAAACTGTCGAACAGGACGCCACAGTAGAAACCAATGATGCGGCAGAAGAGAATGATGCGGCAGAAGAGGTAGATCCAGCTGTCGAGGAAACTGCGTCAGAAGAATCTTCTTCTGAAGATGACGCCGCCGAAGACGAGACAACTGCGCGTGGTAAAGATGCGACGGCGCGTGACGCCAATATTGAATCGGTTGCTGATGAAGACGACAGCGAGGACATTCGTCCGCCGCGCAAACCGCGCCCGCGTCGTTACAAAATTCAGGAAGTGATCAAGGTTCGCCAGATCCTTCTGGTGCAAGTCGTAAAAGAAGAGCGCGGCAACAAGGGTGCAGCGCTGACGACATATCTGTCGCTGGCGGGTCGTTATTGTGTGCTGATGCCAAACACCGCACGCGGTGGTGGGATTTCGCGCAAAATCACCAATGCACCGGATCGTAAGAAGCTTAAAGAAATTGCCGGCGAAATCGACGTGCCGCAGGGTGCTGGTCTGATTATCCGCACGGCCGGGGCCAAGCGCACCAAGACCGAAATCAAGCGCGACTATGAATACCTTCAACGCATGTGGGAACAGATCCGCGCGCTGACGTTGAAATCCATCGCGCCTGCAAAGATCTATGAAGAAGGTGATCTGATCAAACGCTCGATCCGCGATCTGTACTCGCGCGAGATTGACGAGGTTCTGGTCGAAGGCGAACGCGGCTATCGCATTGCCAAAGACTTCATGAAAATGATCATGCCGTCGCACGCCAAAAACGTGAAACGCTATGGCGATGCATTGCCTTTGTTTGCGCGCTATCAGGTGGAAAGCTATCTGTCAGGGATGTTTAACCCGACGGTGCAGTTGAAGTCCGGTGGGTATATCGTAATTGGTGTGACCGAAGCTTTGGTTGCAATTGATGTGAACTCTGGTCGGGCCACCAAAGAAGGCTCGATTGAGGATACTGCGGTCAAAACCAACCTTGAGGCTGCCGAAGAAGTGGCACGCCAGCTGCGCCTGCGCGACCTTGCCGGTCTGATCGTGATCGATTTCATCGACATGGACGAGCGTAAAAACAACAGCGCCGTTGAAAAGCGGATGAAAGATAAGCTGAAGACCGACCGCGCCCGTATTCAGATCGGTCGCATTTCGGGCTTTGGTCTGATGGAAATGAGCCGTCAGCGTCTGCGTCCGGGCATGATTGAGGCGACGACACAGCCTTGTCCACATTGTCATGGCACAGGCTTGATCCGCTCAGAGGACAACATGGCGTTGTCGATCCTGCGTCAGATTGAAGAAGAAGGCACACGCCGTCGCTCGCGTGAAGTCTTGGTGAAAGCGCCTGTCGCGATTGCCAATTACATCATGAACCAAAAGCGCGAGCATGTGACGCAAATCGAAGCCCGTTACGGGTTGTCGGTGCGCATCGAAGGCGATCCCACTTTGGTTGCACCTGATTTCTCGCTGGAGAAATTCAAGACAGCCACACGTGTGGTGCCTGAGCCAACAACTGCTGTGGTTTCGGTTGATACCTCGATCATGGATGAGATTGACGAAGAAGAGGCCATCGTGGAGGAGGAAGCAGTTGTTGAAGAAACAGCTGTAGAGACCCCAGAGGCCGGTGAAGAAGAGGCTAAGCCTAAGAAGCGTCGCCGTCGTCGGCGTCGTCGCAAGCCAACTGGCAGCCTGGAAGATGGTGCTCAGGAGCAGGATGGCGCTGAGGGTGAGGCGTCAGATGACACCAGCGACGAGCAATCAGAGACAACACAAGACGCAGATAAGCCCGCTGAGGCAACTGGGGATGAGACGACTGACGAACAGCCTAAAAAGCGTTCGCGCCGGTCGCGTAGCCGCTCGCGCACTCGAAAGCCTGCAGTGACTGTAGAAGAAGGCTCGCAAGAGTCTGCTCCAGAGGCATCGGAAACCGCGACGGATGCACCAGTTGAAGTGGTGGAAACCACTGAGGCGGGTGAGCCTGTGTCAGTTGAGACGACCGAGGGTGTTGAGCCGGTTGCTGAGACGGTTGTTGAGACCGTGGCCGAAGTTGTGGAAACTGTGCCCGAAGCGGAAGTTGCGGCGGAGGTCGTTGCAGATGCTGTGGCAGAGGAACCTGATGTTGTGCCGGTCGCTGCGGAAGCTAGCAGTGAGCCAGTTGATGAAGACGTCGCACCAACACCAGAGCCGGACGTCGTGGTGCAAGCAGAGCCAACGCCTGCGGCCCCGCCCAAGCCTAAGCGGCGCGGTTGGTGGTCCAAAGGGTAACAGAATAGAAAAAGCCGGGGAAACTCCCCGGCTTTTTACTTGTTGTGTCTCGTGTGACGTCCAAACGTTGTGCGATGTTTGCGATTTTCAAGCTTTTTGGATCGTGAAGATCAAATGCCCATCCGCTTCGATCATTTCGACAAATGTGTGGCCGGCTTCATTGCAGAAATGGGGCACGTCAACGATGGCGGCAGGGTCGTCTGCAAGTAGTTTAACCTTTGTCCCGCTTGGCAAAGGTTGCATACGCTTTCTTAGCCGCAGAACGGGCAGGGGGCACAACAGCCCAAGAGCATCAATTTCATGTTTCATGCGCATCACATATGCGCGATAAATAGCTCTGTCCACATAGATGTGACCGTCTGTCCCCGTGACCTTCCAAGAGCGATCAGTTAAGGCGAAACAATGTTCGGAATTGATATAATCGACGCGGGGCTGATCCCCGCCATGCTGGTTGCGCTGACTGCAGGCGTGATCTCATTTCTCAGCCCTTGTGTCTTGCCCATCGTGCCACCCTATGTGGCTTATATGAGCGGTGTGAGCATGAGTGAGCTTCAAGAAAACCGCTCGGCTGCGCGCAAGGCCACGCTGACGGCGCTGTTCTTTGTGATGGGGCTGTCTACAGTGTTCCTGTTCCTTGGGTTCACGGCGTCAGCTTTTGGAGCGTTCTTTTTGCAAAACCAACACTACTTCAACATCTTCGCGGGTGTTTTGGTGATGGTTTTTGGGGCGCATTTTGTTGGAGCAATCCGTATCCCTTTTTTGCTGAACGAAGCGCGGATTGATGCGGGTGATCAGGGCGGTAGCGCCTTTGGGGCATATCTTCTGGGGCTGGCTTTTGCATTTGGGTGGACGCCCTGTATCGGTCCGATCCTTGGCGCAGTCTTGTCGATGGCGGCCAGCGAAGGTGATCTGGTGCGCGGGACCGTTCTACTTGGCGTCTATGCGATCGGCTTGGGCGTGCCCTTTATTCTGGTGGCCGCGTTCATGCAGCGCCTCACAGGTTTGATGAACTTTATGAAGCGCCACATGGAGCAGATTGAGCGCATCATGGGCTTGCTGTTGTGGACCATCGGTCTGATGATCCTGACAGGGGGCTTTTCAGCCTTCAGCTTCTGGCTTTTGGAAACATTTCCGGCCTTAGCAACGCTCGGTTAAGGGCTTAATTTGGCCGTGCTTTTCCGCTAGTCTGCCTCGCAAGGAGAGAGCAGTTCATGGGCGAGAGCAGTTACAGAACAGTGCGTCGTCGCCGGGTGTTTTATATACCCGGCTATGACCCAATTCACCCTCGTCGCTATCGCGAATTGTATCGCAAAGAAGGCGCGGCGCAGGCGGCCATTTCCAAATATGAGCTAGCTTTGTCCCCAAAGACCGCAAGTGGTGGTCCCTATGGGTGGCACGTAAATGGTTCAATTGAGGATGGTCAGGTCGAGGCCGATTTTGAAGTTTTAGTCTGGTCAGACATCGTGCGTGACAGCATGGACCAAGGCATCACGGCCACCTATTTACTGCTGGCTCGAACCGCATGGACCTATATCGGGAGCGGGGCGTTGTGGCGGCTGATGCAGTTGCGTAAAGGGCCTGTGATCGCGGCGCTTTATCCAGTTTTGTTTTTGTTGGTACAGCTGGTTCTGGCGTTGTTACTCGCGTGGGGGCTAGGCATGGTGCTGACGATATGGTTGCCGTCATGGAGTGCTGTGCTGGGTTTGCTAATTGTGCCGCCAGTGCTGAATTGGTTTCGCAAGAAGGATAATAAGTTCTTTGCGTATTATCTCATGCATGACTACGCGTATTCTGCCGCCAGCAAGGGCGCAAATCCGATTGAACTGGAGGCGCGGATGGCGGAGTTTGCCGATCGGATATCGGAGGCGCTCAGCGAAGATGTTGATGAGGTGCTGGTGGTTGGTCACAGCTCGGGTGCGCATTTGGCAGTCAGTATTCTCGCCGACATTTTGAGATCAGGGCGGATCAAGGCCGAAGGTCCGACGCTTGGGTTTTTATCCTTGGGGCAGGTGGTTCCAATGGTGTCATTTCTGCCCAAGGCCTATCGATTGCGCGCGGATCTTCAATATCTCTCACAACAAGACGCACTCACCTGGGTTGACATCACAGCGCCCGGTGACGGATGTGCGTTTGCTTTGTGTGACCCTGTTGCAGTGTCAGGTGTTGCACCTGCAAACAAACGTTGGCCTTTGGTCGTGTCTGCAGCCTTTACCAAGACCTTGACTGAGGCGCGATGGGCCGAGCTCCGCTGGCGTTTTTTCAGGCTGCATTTTCAATATCTTTGTGCGTTTGACCGGCCCGGAGACTATGACTATTTTAAGATCACAAGCGGGCCCAAAACACTGGCGCAGCGCTATGAGGGCCGTAAGCCTTCGGGCTCCAGAATTGAGAAACCCGTCAACAAATTTCCGCAGACCATAGCATGAACACGCCCAATCCGCCCAAACCACCGTCACGACCCGATAAGGTTTCGCTGCGCCAGTATGCGAAGCTGTTTCGACGCGATATCCTTTCGGCGCAACCTGAGCGGCTATATCGTGCGTGGATGGCGGCGTTTAAGACGCCGTTCTTTCGCTCGTATATGCTGAATCAGCCCAGTCTGGTGCAGATTGTTCTGAAAGAGCGACCGGATGATTTTCCAAAATCCAGTCGGATCAGTGAAGGTTTGCGACCTTTGCTGGGGAATTCGGTGTTTTTGACCAATGGGGAGATCTGGAAGCGTCAGCGCCGCATTATTGACCCCGCATTTGAAGGCGGGCGGTTGCGTGACACCTTTCCGGCGATGTGGCAAGCCGCACTTGCGGCGGTGAACCGGTTGAATCAGCATGTCGGGCAGGCTGTTGAAATCGAAGAGGAAACCAGTCATGCGGCGGCTGATGTTATCTTTCGGACGCTGTTTTCGATTCCGATTGAGCATGAGGTTGCCTCGGAGGTATTCTTTCAGTTTCGTGACTACCAACGTAGCCAGCCAATTCTAAACCTTGCGGCCTTTGTTCCCTTGCCGCGCTGGATGCCAAGGTTCTTTCGCAGCGATACCAAAAAGACAGCCAAGTCTATTCGTGGATTGATCCGTCAGCTGACTTTGGCGCGGATGGAAGAGATCAAGGCGGGCAGCGCGCCCGATGATCTCGCAACCAAGATTATGACCACGGCTGACCCGCAAACTGGCGATGTTTTTGACACCGAAGAAATGGTCGATCAGGTCGCTATCTTTTTCCTGGCAGGGCATGAAACCAGTGCGAGTGCGCTGGCGTGGGCGCTGTATTTGATGGCGACGCACCCTGACTGGCAAGACAAGATAGCCGCAGAAGCAACTGATCTAAAGAAAGACTTCTCATCCGTGTCCAAGCTGCGCGTGAGCCGAGATGTGTTTCGCGAAACCTTGAGATTATACCCGCCAGTGCCGATGATGGTGCGCCAGTCAAGTTGTTCTGAAACCTTTCGAGATCGTGAAATTGCGCCCGGAGCGCAAATGGTGATTTCGCCGTGGCATCTGCATCGTCACGAGCGGTTGTGGGATAATCCGGATGGGTTTGACCCAACGCGCTGGCAGACGGAAAATGGCAAAGCCTGTATGCGCGAGGCCTATATTCCCTTCTCAGCTGGGGCGCGGGTGTGCACGGGGGCAGGGTTTGCGATGGTCGAAGGGCCGCTGATTTTGTCGATGATCCTGAAGCATTTTAAAGTAAGCGCAGAAGGGCCGCCGCCAGTGCCGGTGGCGCATCTTACGGTGCGTTCAAATGAGGGCATAAAACTGCGGATTGAGCGCCGCTAAAACCTGTCTGTATCGCGTCGGTATTACGACGGTATCGCGACGGTGTCATTTCGGCGCCAGCGAAGGCTGGCGCCGACGACTATTCTTACTCTTCGTACCACCAGAATTCGGGCATCCAGTCGGCGCCATCGCCATAGATTGGCAGCACATCGGGGTAGTGTAGTTCTTTCTTATGCGCGATACGTCCGACCGCATAATTCCAGATCGGAATGATGTGGCGGCCAGATGTAAGGATGCGATCAAGGGCGCGGGTTGCGTCAATAAAACCTTCCTGCGTGGCCGAGGTCAGCATGGCGGTTATCATCGCATCTACCGCTGGCGATTGCATGCCCATTAGATTGCGTGAGCCTGGCTGATCGGCGGCTTCAGATCCCCAATAAAGACGTTGTTCATTGCCGGGGCTCAGGGACAGGGCGCGGCGGTAATCGGTCATATCAAAGTCAAAGTCGTTCACCCGTTGGGTGTATTGTGCATTATCAACTTGGGAGACAGTGACTTGGATGCCGAGTTGCTCAAGCGACTTGCGATAGATGTCGATGATCGCCTTATTCTGGTTGTCAGTTTGACGCAGAAGGATATCGAGTTCAAAAGCCTGACCGGAGGCATTTTGCAATTGTCCATCCACCACATCCCAGCCAGCGGATTCGAGCAATTGCAGGGCGGCCCGCGTGTTGCGCCGATTACGGGCAGAGCCATCTGATACCGGGAGTTCGTAGCCGCTAATAGCTTCGGCTGCGATGGTGTCGGCAAAGGGTGCCAGTAACTCGGCAACCCGTCCAGTTGCTGCTCCGGGTTGCATGGCAAGTTGGGAGCCTGAGTAATAAGACGAAATACGCGGTTGGCGGCCACCTGTCATGGTGTCGTTGATAAATTCAAAGTTAAAGACATGCAGCAAGGCGTCGCGCACACGAATGTCATCAAGAGGTGCGCGACGTTCATTCATGACTAGACCGGTCATGCCGGATGGTTTTTGATGTGGAATTTCAGATTTTACGACGTCACCGGCCTGTGCCGCGGGAAAGTTGTATTGGTTGGCCCATTTTTCCGCGTTAAACTCGCGCGCATACGACAACTCGCCCGCTTTGAAAGCTTCAAACAACACATCACCGTCGCCGTAAAAGTCGATGCGGATTTCGTCGAAATTGTTGGTGCCGTTTCGAAATGGCACATCCGCCCCCCAATAATCCGGGTTGCGTGTCAGGGATACAAACCGTCCTGGATCAAAGTCGTTGACCGTGTAAGGGGCCGAGCCGATCGGGAAGTTTTCCAGGGTGGCGTCGGTGAAATCCTGATCCGCGTATTGAGACTTTTTCAGGATCGGACGAAGCCCCGCAATAAGCGCCAATTCGCGATCGTCGTTGTTAAAAGTCAACCGGACAGAACGCGCACCTGTGGCTTCGATCTTTTCGACTTGCGTCCAAAAACCAAGGTATCTCGGATGGCCGACAGTGCCCAAAGTTTCGAATGACCAGATCACATCTTCGACCGTGACGGGGCTGCCATCAGAGAATCGGGCTTCTTCTCGCAGGGTGAATTCGACCCAAGAGCGGTCCTCGGGAGTTTCAATCGATTCGGCCAGAAGGCCATAGAGCGCAAAGGGTTCACCTCGATTGCGCCCCATTAAAGATTCGTAGGCAAAGAATCGCAGCTGCCAAGGAACCGTGCCTGTGCGCACAAACGGGTTAAGCGAATCGAAACCACCGGTGTTGCCTGTGACGATTCTGCCACCCTTGGGGGCGTCGGGGTTTGCGTGGGGGAGAGACACAAAATCATGTGGCAAGGCAGGGTCGCCATACATAGCAATGCCATGTTGCGGCTCGGCGAAACTTTGCGAGGCCAAGAAAACAACGGCCAAACTGCCGCTTATCTTGCCGATGTTTGATAATATTCCTGATGCCATTGCCTGTGAAATCCCTGTGTCCATTGTTTTTTCTTAGGGAATAAATAGCCGCGAAATTGGGGCTTTTCAAACTTTTAGCTTGGAGCCACGCGGCGGAATGCTTATAAAGGATTCACTGCTCGATAGGTTTCTTGCCTGTATGAAACCTGCCTCAATAACTTTACGCCCGCTTCGCGCGGGCGTTTTTTTTTGCGCTTTGTGCGGGTTCCTAATGCGATCCGTAGGAATACGTAAGGGGTCTCTTGCCTCTTATTTTGCGCGTGCAGCATTGCTATGGTGCAGCTGAAAATCGGAGAGGGATGAGGCATGACAGTTTCAGGAAAAACCGCAATCGTGACGGGCTCAAATTCGGGGATCGGGTTGGGGGTCGCGCGTGAATTGGCCCGTGCAGGCGCAAATGTTGTGTTGAACTCGTTCACTGACCGCGAGGAAGATCACGCGCTGGCCGCTGATGTCGCCAAAGAGTTTGGTGTTGAGGCGCGCTACATTCAGGCGGACATGTCCAAAGGCGTCGAGTGTCGGGCGTTGATCACAAAGGCGGGCGGGTGCGATATCTTGGTGAACAATGCCGGTATTCAGCATGTGGCGCCCATAGACGAGTTTCCGGTGGACAAGTGGGACGCTATTATTGCGATCAATATGAATTCCGTTTTCCACACGACGGCCGCTGCCTTGCCCGAAATGCGGGTCCGTGGTTGGGGGCGGGTGATCAATATTGCCAGCGCGCATGGATTGACAGCCTCGCCCTACAAAGCGGCCTATGTGGCGGCCAAACATGGCGTAGTGGGGATGAGCAAAACGGTTGCTCTGGAAACTGCGGAAGAGCCGATCACCTGTAATGCGATTTGCCCGGGCTATGTGCTCACACCGCTGGTGGAGGCGCAGATACCGGACACCATGGAAAAATACGGCATGGAGCGCGAAGAGGTGATCAAGAAAGTGATGCTGGAGCGTCAGCCAAGCCGCGAATTTGCAACAGTTGAACAGTTGGGCGGGACGGTTGTGTTTTTGGCCTCTGACGCTGCAGCTCAGATCACTGGTACAACGATCAGCGTCGATGGTGGCTGGACCGCGCTGTAGGTGAAATCTGTATCCCTGCACGTCTTAAAAGATATGCAGGGAATTTCTGACCTTCCGCAAGGGGCGCATTAGGTTTTGAGATGGATGGTAAATCTCTCACGGATTTTCTGGTCCGTGAGGGGATCCAATAAAGCCGTAGATGGATGAGCAAGGATGTCTTCTTTGCACGCGATCGCTTTGGTGATCAAATCCGGCTTTTCCAATTCAGCCCATTCTTTTGGCGAGGTGCGATCGCCCAAGGTTGGGTAGACGTGATCGGTCTGCATCCGGCTGAGCGTGGCATCCGTGCCGAGGTAATGACCGGGACCGCCGAGACAAACGTCTCGGATTTGCTCAAGCGCGAGGGTTTCATCGTCAACTTCGATACCACGCACACAGCGCAGCGCCTGACCAATCAAATCGTCTCCCAAGATCAGAGATTCATGGCAAAACCCCAGAAGCGAGGCGTGCATGCCAGCCGCTTCATAGACCATATTGAGGCCTGAGAGACCCGCCATGACGTTAGAGCACATCTGCTCCCATCCGGCCTGCATGTCGGGCAGTTTGCTGTCCGCAATACCCGCGGCAGCGCCCCCTGGAAGGCCATAGAATTTGTGCATCTGAGCGCAGCCAGCGGACAGGAGTGCTTGTTCACCAGAGCCGCCAGTCATCGCACCTGTGCGCAAATCCAGACCGAAGGGCCATGTGCCAAAGATCGCGGGGTGGCCCGGTTTGATGGCATTAACATACACGATGCCCGCCAGACATTCAGCGACCGCCTGCACAATAGCACCGGCGACTGTCGAGGGCGCTGTGGCACCGGCCATGCCTGCGGAAAGCAAAAGCACGGGCATACCGCCGCGAATACAAGCCTCCATCACCTGACAGGACTCGGTTGCAAATTTCATGGGGGGCACGACGAAACAATTAGAGTTGCTCAGAAAAGGACGCTCGCGCCATTTGTCTTCACCGCCCGCGATTAAGTGCAGCATCTCTAATGCATCCGCGACATAATCCGGATCGGTGAAAGATGTGCCAATGTGTTTGGTGGTGCCAGAACAAGTGGCGTAAATTGTGTTGAGGTCCATTTCGCGATTGTCTGTGATGTCACGGCACACCATTGGACGTTGTAGAAAATGAATGTTGTCCAAAGTGTCTGTGATCCGCGCCGCGTCGTGCAGGTCTTGCAGGGTGCTATCGCGATAGTTTTTTCCGTAGACATCTACCATGTGAACGGCAGCTCCGGCCGTTCCAAAATGGACGCGATTGCCGTTTAGATGGAGGTCGTGTTTAGGGTCGCGTCCGCAAAGAGTGATGTCCTTACAGGCCTTTGCTAGAGAGTCCTCAACCAAAGCGCGGGGAAACCGTAGACGACCGTCATCGCCCAAAATAGCTCCGGCGGCTGTCATAATATCGATGCCGCTTTGTGGCGCGTCGGCGAGGCCAATTTGCTCAAGCGCGTCCAAGGCGGTCGCGTGGATGCGCTGCATATCGTTGTCGGTCAGAGGTTTGTAGCGGCCACCTTCGAGGCCGGGACGGATGGGGCGTACATCGGCGGAAAGCGGGGCTGCGCGGGCCGCACGACGGGCGGCGCGACCTCCGGAGCGGCGGGATAGTGGTTTGTTCATGGCTTTCAAGTCCTTGTAATTTCGTTCTGAATTGAGATCAGGTCGAAATTACGGACGCCCACGAGCCGCGCGTCCCCGCTCGGCTCCGATGGTGATTGTCACCAGTTGAATTTTGCTACGCACAGCTTGCATGACGTCTCCTCTGAGCAATTTTGCGAATTGCACAGAGGGCTGTCATTTCTGTTTGCGACATAGGTCGCTTTTGAACCTTATTGCACGCTTAGCGTTATGGCGTGATCAACAAGTGTTTGTAATGCATCAGAAAATCGTTTGTCATCGACGGTCATCGCGACGCGAATATGACCTGCAGCAGAGGTGCCAAAGCTCTCGCCAGGCATGGTGGCGATGTGATGGGTGTCCAAAAGCGAGTTGGCAAACTCTTCGCCGCTCAGACCCGTCGCGCGAATATCCAGCATGAGATACATGGCACCCTGTGCGGGGATCAGGCCCACGGTGTTTTGTTTGGCCAAAATGTCGCGTGCTATGGTACGACGGCGGCGGAAGGGAGCCGAGATTTCATCTTCTAAATCAGTGCCTTGCGCAAAGGCGTGCACCGCCGCGTCCTGAATGTAACCCGGCACGCCATAGGTGGTGTGCGTGGCGAGGTTGATGAGGTGGTTGATGGCTTCGGCGGGGCCTGCGATCCAACCGATCCGAGAACCGGTCATCGCGTGGGATTTGGACATCGAGCCAACCACCAAAGTACGCTCGGCCATATCCGGCAGGGCGCGGGGTGTGATGTGAGAGCCGTCCCAAACTTGCGTGTCATAAACCTCATCCGAGATCAGCCAGAGGTCATTCTCACGGCAAACAGACGCAATTCCGTCCATAGTTTCAGCATTATAGACGGTGCCAGTCGGATTGTTTGGCGAGTTGACCAACAGGGACGCAGCGCCGTTGACTGCCGCTGCTGCGATGTCTTTGGCGCGGGGTTGGAAGGCATTGGAAGCCTCGGTCTGAATGGCAACTGGAACCGCGCCGACGCCGCGAATTGTGCCGGGATAGGTCGCGTAATAGGGGTCGATATAGAGGGCGGTGTCGCCGGGGCTACAGGCAGCAACATGGGCTGCGAACAGCGCTGACTGACCCCCAGGTGTGATGAGGATGTTCTCGTAAGTTGTTGGTACCCCTGTTCTTTCTTGGATTCTCGTTGCTACGGCTTTGCGCATCTCTTGGGTGCCGGGCACCATCGCGTATCCGGTGTGGCCGCCGCGGGCGGAGGCGTCCATGGCGGTCAGGATTGTGGGGTCGGTGCGGATGTCGTGCTCACCAATTGTGAGTTCGGTCACGTCGATGCCCTCGGCAATCATGCGGCGGGCTTTGTAAAACACGTCCCAGCCATCCGATCCACCGCCGGTGATCTGTGTAATTCGTTGAGAAAGCTGCATTATTCCACTCCTGCCTCAGTCGATGGCATAGGGGGCCAGAGCGGTGCAGATTCGTCAAATGTTAACTTGTGATCGAGGGCATCAAGACTGTGAATTCCCGCGATGACGTCACGTCTGTATTACGTCTGTATCACGTCGGTAATGCGACGGTGTCATTTTCAGCGTTGGATCAGTTGGGCGCGGGGCCCGTGGTGTCGCGCTGAACAAGCTTGGCAGGCACAAGTGAAGAGGTCACTGGCATGCCCGGATCGCGCAGACGATCCAGTGCCACCCGCGCCAAACGGCGTCCCAATTGATAGGGCGATACAGCCATGGTGGTCAGCGGCGGCGTGGCGACGGCGGCGTCTTGAACGTCATCAAAACCGATGACAGAAACATCTTTGCCTGGCATTAGTCCCATTCGGATTAACGCAAGGCACGCTCCGATGGCGACCATATCGCCGTTGCACACGATACCTGTGATTTCTGGATGCGCTTTGAGTTTCTCAAGCGTCACATTCAGACCTGAGAGTTTATCATCACCTGACTCCCAAACCAGTGGGGGCGCAAGATTATGGGCGATCATGGCGTCTCGATATCCGCTGATACGCTGATTGCGCACATCCACATTGGCGGTGCCGCCGAGAAAGGCGATATGGCGGTGGCCAAGGGCTGCGAGGTGGTCGGTGGCTGTGGTCGTGGCTTGGGCGTTTAGGATGCCGACATGATCAAATGCATCCGTGTTTGCCTCACGCAAAAAGGTGACGGTGGGCAGGTGGTGGGTTTGCAGCAGATCAACGGTGGCGGCAGGCGTGTCCTCGGCAGGCACCCAGAGCAACCCGCCGCGCGCGCTGCGAATGAAGGCTTCGAGTTGGCGGCGTTGGCGGTCGGGATCATCGCCGCTGTCCAAAACAGACACAAGGTAGCCTTCGGCATCTAGCAAGTCCGAGACACCGCTGATCACTTCGGCATTAAATGGGTTGGCAATTTGTTGGATGGCAAGCCCGATTTCGCGGTTCTCACCGGAGCGCATAGAGGCCGCGCGACCGTCGGGTACGTAATTGAGTTCACTGGCTGCTTGTAGAACTTTCTTGCGGGTCTTTTCCGAAATACGCCCAGCGCCGCGCATGACCTGACTGGCCGTTGCTGTGGACACGCCAGCCGCCTTGGCGACGGTCTCAAGCTTGGGTTTTGTCGACATTCGGCAATCCTTGGTTAATCGTTTTATCAATGAATAGACGATCTATGTCGAATAAAACAACTTAAAAAATAAGCATTTTTCTTTCTACTAGGTGCGATTTCTCCAAAATTGTTGACAATTGGTATAACGTTTAACCAAACTAGAGCAACCCAACACCGATTCCCGAACATCGGATGCTGTGTTGGTAAGGGAGAGGGGTCGGCACCTGAGGAGGGTCGAGTTCTGCACTGAAGGCGTAGCGGGAAAAGTTGCCCTTCAACACTGGGAGGAAGACATGAGAATTAAAGCAAAGATGGCTGGAGTTGCCTCGGGAGCTGCGCTTTTGGTTGCCGCAAGCGTTGCTCAGGCCGACGTTCTGTTCTGGTCCACGCAAGCCAAGCCTGTGGAAGAAGCGCAGTCGATGCGTGAAAACGTTCTGGCAGGCCACGGCGATGCGGTCGACTATCAGCCCAACGACGGTGGGCCGTGGTTGACGCGTTTGAACGCGGAATTGCAGGCGGGCGACGGCACCATTGGTGTGCTGGGCGCGCTGCACGGTGATTTTTCGGCGATGAACCCCGATGATCTTGTGGATCTGAGCGATATGGGTGTCGGATCGGCCAGTGAGACATTTAACAATCTTGCGATGCTGGGCACCGATAGTGCGCAGTACATCCCGTGGATGCAGGCCAGTTATATTATGGCCGCCAACAAAAAGGCGCTGGAGCATCTGCCTGAAGGAGCTGACATTGATGCGTTGACCTATGATCAGTTGATCGAATGGTCCGCCAATGTGATGGAAGCTACTGGCGAGGCCAAGTTTGGCTTTCCAGCGGGACCCAAAGGTCTGAAGCATCGCTTCTTCCAAGGCTATCTCTATCCTAGTTACACAGATGGCGTTGTGCGCACCTTTGCCTCTGACGCGGCCGTTACGGCTTGGGAGACTTTCCTTGAATTATGGGCCGTGACTAACCCTGGCTCGACCAACTTTTCGTTCCTGCAGGAACAGCTGTTGTCAGAAGAAGTCTGGATCGCGTTTGATCACACATCGCGTCTGGCAAATGCGTTCAATGAACGCCCGGATGATTTTGTAGCATTCCCAGCTCCAGCAGGTCCAACCGGGCGCGGGTTCATGCCTGTAATTGCCGGTGTTGGCATTCCACGGACTGCGCCGGATATGGAGGCGTCTAAAGCGCTGGTTGCCTATATGCTATCGCCAGAAACTCAGATTGCGACCCTGCGCGCCACCAACTTCTTCCCGGTTGTGGATGTGGCGTTGCCTGACGATCTGCCACCAGCCGTGCAAGCTGCCGGTGGTGCTGTGGCCAAGATGAGCGCGTCACCTGATGCCAACCCCGGGCTGTTGCCTGCGGGTCTGGGGGCCAAAGGCGGCGATTTTAACCGTGTATTTGTCGACACGTTTGAGCGTATCGTACTTGCCGGTCAGCCGATCCGTGCGGTTCTGGATGATCAAAAAGTTGCATTGGCCGAGATAATGAATGAAACAGGTGCGCCGTGCTGGGCGCCTGATGCACCCTCTGACGGGGCTTGCCCAGTCGAATAAGCGACACGTTTCACTCCCCCTTCGGGTGGGCCGCAAACTTGGCCCGCCCGTTGCCCCACGGCGCAGATGCCGTGCTATGTTCCCGACATTTAGATACGAACCTGACACATGGTCTGAACCCAGGAGGGCGCCCCATGAACCCCCGCATATTGCCATATGTGCTGATTTTACCGGTCACGTTGTTTCTTTGCCTGTTTTTCCTCTATCCGTTTGTTCTGGTTTCCAAGCAGGCCTTTAGCACGGGCGCTGGGTTCACACTTGAGAACTTTCAAGACGTGACCAGCCATTGGAAATTTCCGATTTCGTTCAAAAATACGCTGTTGTTGGCTGCGGCTGTCGTGCCGGTGCAGCTGGCGCTGGCGTTGCTCATGGCGACGATGGTCAATGGGATGGGGCGTGGGCGCGATCTGGTGCTTTATGTTTGGACCATTCCCTTGGGGATTTCCGATCTGGCCGCGGGCATTATCTGGTTGGCGATCTTTGAGCAGTCGGGCTTTTTGAACTCGATGCTGAGTGGACTGGGCGTGATCGACAAGCCGGTGAGCTTTCTGAGTTACCAGCATCCGGGCGTTGTATTCTTGGCGATAGCTTTGGCCGAGATCTGGCGCGCAACCGCGATTATGCTGGTGATATTAGTGGCCGGAATTGGCCTGATCCCCAAAGAATACTACGAGGCCGCCGAGGTGTTTGGCGCAAGCCCGTGGAAGCGATTCTGGCGCATCACGCTGCCGCTGTTGCGACCCAGTTTGCAAACTGCGCTGGTGTTGCGGGTGATCTTGGCGTTTGAAATTTTTGCGGTGGTGGCGGCCTTGGGCGGCACATTGTTCCCGGTGTTGATGGGCGAGACCTATGCCTATCAGTTTGAGCTGCTCAACGGTGGAGCGGCGGCGGCGATTGCCTTGATTATTCTGGCTATCTCCATCGGCTTTACCCTGCTGATCCTGCGCATCCTGCGCGTTCCGAAAGGAGCTTCGATATGAGTGAAGCAACAGTTGATGCCGGCCCCGATGATCCCCGCAAGGCTGGTAAGTTCGTCTATATTGCGGCGGTGGTCCTGCTATGTGCCTGGGTGCTGGTGCCGCTCTACTTTCTGCTGATCAACACGCTCAGCTCACCGGAAGCGGTGAATGCCTTTCCCAAGCGGTTTGTACCGGAATTTGATCTGGGCAGTTTGACGTTTTTTGCGGGTTTTGAGGGCATGTTGGTGGCGCTGAAGAATTCGATATTGGTGGCGGCGATCACAATGGTGATGTCGATCACAATCGGCGCACCTGCGGGGTACGCGCTGTCGCGGTTTGACTTTAAGGGCAAAGGGTTGTTTCGCCTGCTGATCCTGTTGACGCGTGCGTTTCCGCTGCCTCTGTTGGCTCTGCCCTTGGCGGTAATGTTTATCCGTACCGGACTGGATGATACGGTGTTTGGTCTTGCACTCGTGCACACGACCCTGGCCATTCCTTTCGCGGTGTTGATCACATTCTCGCTGTTCTCGGGCATTCCAATTGAATTGGAAGAGGCCGCGTGGACGCTGGGCTGTACCCGATTGACAGCGTTTACAAAGGTGGTTTTCCCTCTGATCTTGCCGGGTATCACCGCCAGCGCGATCTTTGCTTTTGTGATTTCGTGGAACGAGGTGTTTGCCGCCGCCGTTCTGACAATTGAGAACCGCACGTTGACGGCGTTCTTGTTGCAAAATCTCGATACATCTCCGCTGCACCTGAAATTTGCGGGGGGCTTTATCCTCGTGGTGCCTGCGCTGATCTTTATCTTTGCCGTGCGCAAATATCTCTTTGCCATGTGGGGCATCGCCAACCGCTAAGGCGGGGCGGGAAAGGACGAAAAAATGGCTGAAATACAGATCAAAAACATCGCCAAACGCTTTGGAACCTATCAGGCGTTGCACAACATCGACCTCACCATTTCTGATCAGGAATTCATGGTGTTACTCGGGGCGTCGGGCTGTGGGAAATCCACGTTGCTGCGCATCATCGCGGGGCTGGAAACGCCCAGTGAAGGTGAAGTCTGGATCGGAGGGCGCCGCATCGATCATCTGCCGCCCAAAGATCGCGGGATCGCGATGGTGTTTCAAAACTATGCGGTGTTTCCGCATCTGACGGTGTTTGAAAACATCGGCTTTGGATTGCGCATGCAAAAGATGCCCAACGATGAGGTGACGCGCCGAGTAGAGCGCACCGCCGAGTTGATGCATATCGAACAGCTCACGGGGCGCTATTCTGGCGAGTTGTCAGGTGGTCAGAGGCAACGGGTCGCTGTGGCGCGCGCCTTGGCGATGGAACCGGATGTGATCCTGATGGATGAGCCTCTGTCAAATCTGGATGCTTTGTTGCGCCTTGAGATGCGCGCCGAGCTAAAAGGTGTGTTGGCTGAGAGCAATACGACGGCGATTTATGTGACCCATGACCAAGTCGAGGCGATGAGCCTTGCCGACCGGATTTCGGTGATGCACGAGGGGCGCATTGTGCAGGCGGCAACGCCTGTGGAGGTTTACCGCAATCCGGCCGAGCGGTTTGTGGCCAGCTTTATTGGTAATCCGCCGATGAATTTCCTGCCCGCGACACCAGTCAAGGGGGGGCAGTGGTCGGTTGCGGGCCAAATGATGGACGGGCCCAGCGCCAACAAGGCTCTGGAATTTGCGATACGTCCTGAGGATTTGAAAATTGCCGACAGCGGGCTAACGGCGGTGGCCAAAGTGGTGGAACCTTTGGGCGCGCATCTGTTGGTAACTTGCGCCGTAGAGGGCCATCAATTCCGCGCCGTTCTGGACAGCGATCTGGTGGTCAAACCGGGGGAGACCCTAACCTTTGCTCCGCTCGCAGATCGGGTGCGGTGGTTTGATCCTGACACACAAAAAGCAGTGGCCTAGGCCATGGGGGAAAATATGTTGGATCACATTCGGGACCACGCGGTCGAAATCCTGAAGATCAATGATTTGGGCAACTACACAGTGCCCACGCATGGGCTGTATCCGTTTCAGTGGAACTGGGACAGTGCGCTATCGGCTTTGGGGCAATCGCATTTTGACGAGGCCCGTGCATGGACCGAGATTGAAACGCTGTTTGCCCATCAATGGGACGATGGCATGGTGCCGCACATCATTTTCCACAAAGAGGATGATGGCTACTATCCGGGGCCAGATGTCTGGCAGACGGGGCGGGCTGTGCCGACATCGGGCATCACGCAACCCGCCGTGGCGGGGTTTGCGGTGCGTCGTTTGGTGGATCGCGCAAAGGATCGCGACCAAGCACAGCAGCGCGCCAAAGCCTTGCTGCCGCTGATTTCGCGCTGGCATGATTGGTTCTATGCCAATCGCGATCCAGACGGCGAAGGATTGGTGGCAATCATTCATCCGTGGGAATCCGGTCGGGATAATTCGATTGATTGGGATGAAGTCTTTGAGCGTGTGCCAACCGAAGGTGTGGGCGAGTTTCAGCGTCGTGACACGCAACATGCCAATCCCGATCACCGCCCCACGCAGGAGCAGTATCAGCGCTATATCTGGCTGGTGCAGTGTTTTCGCGATCTGGGCTGGGACAATAGCCTGCTGCATGATGCCTCGCCGTTTCGGGTGGTGGATCCGGGCTTTAATGGTATCTTGCTGCGCTCGGCGATGGATCTGGCGGATTTGGCGGGCCAGTTTGGTATGCATGAGCTGGCCACACATGAGAGAGCACGCGCCGCGCATGGATTGGCGGCGATGGAGCGGTTGTGGAGCGAGACCCATCAGCAGTACCTGTGTCTGGATCGTGTGACAGGTTCATTGATTGATAGTGCATCCGTCGGTGGGTTGTTGGCAGTGTTTGCGCCGGTGGACCCCGCGCGGGCCAAGGCGATTGCCAAGCGGATCGAGGCGATTGCGGATAAGGTGACTTTTCTTGTGCCCAGCCATGATCCACAAGATGCGCGGTACGATGGGCTGCGCTATTGGCGCGGGCCTGCGTGGTTGATTGTAAACTACATGATTGCGGACGGTCTCAGTGCCGCGGGTCATGAGGGCGTGGCGCAGCGCATTGTCGACACCAGCCTGAAACTGATTGGTCAAAGCGGATTTGCAGAGTATTACGATCCCAAGACGGGCGAGCCCTGTGGGGGGCGCGAATTCACTTGGACTGCGGCGATGGTGCTGGAGTTTTTGCAAAAAGGAAGGCCTGCGGCATGAAGCGTAGCCGTATCAATGAAATTCTGGGCGCAGCAGATGAGATGATCCGGCACTATGGCTTTGTTTTGCCGCCGTTCGCCTATTGGACACCTGAGGAATTTGCAGCGCGCAAGGATGATGCGCGTCATGTGATCGACGCCCGTTGCGGTTGGGATATCACCGACTATGGCGCGGGCCGCTTTGATGAGATGGGGCTGTTCCTGTTTACCTTGCGCAATGGCCTGTTGAGCGATCTGCAGCGCGGCGGTGGCATGTGTTATGCTGAAAAGCTGCTGATTTCAAAGCAGGACCAGCTCAGCCCTATGCATACCCATGTGATCAAGGCCGAGGACATTATCAACCGCGGTGGGGCCACTTTGGTGGTCGAATTGTTTGGCTGTGATGAACAGGGTGGTTTTGACGGGGACCGTGGTGGACGTGTGATGTGCGACGGGATTATGCGGGATTTCACGCCCGGTGAGAAGCTAAGGCTGGCGCCCGGTGAAAGCGTGACGTTGAAACCCGGTGATTGGCACGCGTTTTGGGGCGAGGGTGGCGACGTTCTGGTTGGCGAAGTGTCCACCGTGAACGATGACGAGACCGACAATATCTTTCGTGAACCAATCGGACGCTTTGCAAAAATCGAAGAGGACGAAGCGCCGCGCCATCTGTTGGTCAGCGATTATGCAGGGTGGATTTAGGGCGTCTGTGGCGTGTCTCCGAGCAAATAACGCGGGCCTTGGCCGCGAGATTTGATGCGGTCTTCGGGATTGTAAAGCTTGCAGGTTTGCAAGCTCAGGCACCCACAGCCGATGCATCCGTCCAGCTTATCGCGCAGTGCCTGCATCTGGGTGATGCGGGCGTCCAGATCGGCGCGAAACTGGGCTGAGAGCTTTTCCCAATCTGCTTTGGTCGGGGTGCGGTTCTCCGGCAACCCCGCCAGAGCCGCGCGAATTTGAGCGATGGAAAAGCCAAGGTTTTGAGCAATCATCACAAACGACAGGCGACGGATATCGGCGCGCTCATAGCGGCGCTGTCCGGTGTCGCTGCGATGGGGAAAGACCAGCTCTTGGGTTTCATAGTAGCGAATGGCCGAGGGTGCCAAACCGGTGCGATCCGCGATTTGGCTAATGGTCAGGCCGGAAGGGCGCAGACGAATTGTTTTTGGAGCATTGATTTTCATAGATAAAAATATGTTGCCTTAAAGTGAACTTGAAGAATTACCTTGAATGCATCGAGTGATCAAGGACAAGGAATTTAGCGATGGGTTTGGAACATGTGAATATGACGGTGCCCGATGCGCGGGCGCATGCCGCGATATTATGTGAGCTGTTTGGCTGGCATGTGCGGTGGCAGGGGCCGGCCAAGGATGACGGCTTTACCGTTCATGTCGGCACAGATGACGGCTATCTGGCGCTGTATACTCCCGCGTGGGAATTAAAACCTGAGGCGCATCGCTATCACCATGTCGCGGGGATGAACCATGTGGGCGTGGTGGTCGCTGATCTGGATGCAGTTGAAGCAAAGGTGCGCGCAGCGGGATATACTCCGCATTCACACGGGGACTATGAGCCAGGCACCCGGTTTTATTTCGACGGGCCGGATGATGTGGAATATGAGGTGGTGAGTTATGCCTAGATTCTGGCGGCGGTTTCAGATCTGGATGGCACGCCCTTTTGAGCCCTGCGAGGCTGAGCGGGGCGGTGCAGAGCACAATGCAATGCGCCATGTAGAAAGTCTGCGAGATCACCCATTTGGTTTGTCACGCTAATTTAGCGCGCTGGCAAGGCGGCCTGAGCCTTTTTGGTGAGGCCGTTGCGCACAATATCGTAAGACACGTTAAGGCGGTGACGCAGTTCTTCTGTGTCACTGTCCAGCGGCAAGTGAACCCAGCTGCGGTGAAAATAGGGGGCTTTGGTACCGACGCCTGCGTCAATCAGCATCTGCGCGGTTTCGATGCTGTCGGTTTTCACTGAAACACCCGTGCCTTTGGCACCTATGGCGGCAAACATCTTGTCGCCCACTTTCCATACATCATGGCCCGGCCCGAAGGGTTCGGAGTGTTCAGCGCCTGGATAGGTGGCACAGAGGTTGTTGACAGTGTCTCGGCTCATAAGGACAGTTTGCGCGGGCAGGGCGCTATGGTCAACGGGCTTGACCCGAGATCATGCGCTGCATATGGTCGCCTCCATGAACACTGCAACAATCATTATTATTGGCTGCATTATCTGCTGAAACTCTCAGCGGGCCGTTCTTCTATTTTCATCATGATCTGAAGTTGGTAAGCCCGCGATACGCGTGGAACGCCCCTTTGTGATGTGCCTGAAGGACATAAGATGACAACGATCAAGCTGCATAATTCATTGACCCGCCAAAAAGAGGTTTTTGAGCCGATCGATCCCAAGAATGTGCGGATGTATGTCTGTGGGCCAACCGTTTACGATCGCGCCCATATTGGCAATGCGCGCCCCGTGGTGGTGTTTGATGTGCTCAACCGGCTGCTGCGCGAGGTCTATGGGCCAGAGCATGTAACCTATGTGCGCAATTTCACCGATGTGGACGACAAGATCAACGCCACCGCTCAGGCCCGCAAGGAAGCGGGTGCAGAAGGCTCTCTGGAAGAGTTGATCGCCGAGCGCACCGAGGAAACTATTGCATGGTATCTGGGCGACATGGGCGCTTTGGGCGCGATGGAGCCGGATCAGATGCCGCGCGCCACGCAGTACATTGCCCAGATGATTGCGATGAATGAAGGGCTGATCGAGAAAGGTCATGCCTATGCCGCTGAAGGCCATGTGCTGTTCGCGGTGGATTCATGGAAAGAGCATTACGGCAAACTGTCGGGCCGGTCTGTGGATGACATGATTGCAGGGGCTCGGGTGGAAGTCGCGCCGTACAAACGCAATCCGATGGATTTTGTTTTGTGGAAGCCGTCCAGCGCTGAGCAACCCGGGTGGGACAGCCCGTGGGGACGGGGGCGTCCTGGATGGCATATTGAATGCTCCGCCATGTCGTATGAGTTGCTTGGGGCCTCGTTTGATATTCACGGTGGCGGCAATGATCTGATGTTCCCGCATCATGAGAATGAAATTGCACAAAGCTGCTGCGCCCATCCTGAGGGAAGCTTTGCAAAATACTGGCTGCACAACGAGATGTTGCAGGTGGAAGGCAAGAAAATGTCCAAGTCTCTGGGCAATTTCTTCACGGTACATGATTTGCTGGAGCAGGGCGTGCCGGGCGAGGTGATCCGCTTTGTGTTTCTGAGCACGCATTATGGCAAGCCAATGGATTGGACCGCGAAGAAAGCTGCGGAAGCAGAAGCAACGTTGCGCAAGTGGCGCACGTTGACTGCGGGCGTCGAACCCGCATCCAACGTGCCCGCGCCTGTTGTGGCAGCCGTCGCGGATGATCTGAATACTGCCGGTGCCATTGCTGAATTGCACAAGTTGGCCAGCGCGGGCGCGGCGCAAGACTTGTTGGCAGGTGCAGAATTCCTGGGGCTACTGACCGATGCGCTTGGAGATTGGGCCAAAGGAGTTGATCTGAGTGCTTATGAGGCGTTGCTGGCCAACGCACGTGATACGGCGATGGCGAGCAAGGACTTTGGCGAAGTTGACCGGTTGAAAGCGGCCTTTGTCGCGGCAGGTGTCGAAGTGCGCATGAGCAAGGCAGGAGTCGAGCTTTTGCCCGCGGCGGGGTTTGATGCGGCCAAGCTGGAGGGATTGCTGTGAGCGTTTCGAGAAAACTAGCGGGTGGGGACATCAATCATGACTAAAGAACGCTTGTATCTGTACGATACCACCCTGCGTGATGGGCAGCAGACCCAAGGCGTGCAATTTGCCACCAATGAAAAGGTTCAAATTGCTGCCGCTTTGGATGAACTTGGCATTGATTTTGTTGAAGGCGGCTGGCCCGGGGCCAATCCGACGGACAGCGAATTCTTTGAGGCCAAACCTAAGTTGGCGGCGACTTTCACTGCCTTTGGCATGACCAAGCGTGCGGGATTTAGCGCGGAGAATGACGATGTGCTGGCGGCTGTACTAAACGCTGAAACGCCTGCAGTGTGTTTGGTGGGTAAAACGCATGATTTTCATGTGAGCACCGCTTTGGGCATTACGTTGGAAGAAAACACAGACAACATCAGCAAGTCGGTGGCCTATCTGGTGGCGCAGGGCCGTGAAGCGCTGTTTGATGCGGAACATTTCTTTGACGGCTATAAGGCCAATCCGGCTTATGCGCTTGAGGCCGTGAAGGCGGCCTATGAGGCCGGTGCGCGGTGGGTTGTTTTGTGTGACACCAATGGCGGCACGCTGCCCCAAGAGGTGCGTGAGATCACCGCAGCTGTAATCGCCGCAGGTATCCCCGGCGATCATCTGGGCATCCATACCCACAATGACACCGAACATGCTGTGGCCAATTCACTGGCCGCGGTGGATGCGGGCGCGCGCCAGATTCAGGGGACTTTGAACGGATTGGGAGAGCGGTGTGGTAACGCCAACCTGACCACGTTGATCCCGACGCTTTTGCTAAAAGAACCTTATGCAAGCCGCTTTGAAGTTGGCGTCAGCCATAGTGCGCTGGAAGGGCTGACACGGATCAGCCGGATGCTGGATGACATCCTGAACCGTGTTCCGATGCGGCAGGCTGCTTTTGTGGGGGCGTCTGCCTTTGCCCATAAGGCAGGTTTGCATGCCAGCGCGATCCTGAAAGACCCAAGCACCTATGAGCATATCGAGCCGTCTGTTGTGGGCAATGAGCGGGTGATCCCGATGTCCAACCAAGCAGGGCAGTCCAATCTGCGCAAGCGGTTGACCGATGCGGGGCTGGAAGTTGAAAAGGGTAATCCGGCGTTGGGGCAAATTCTGAACCGGATCAAAGAGCGTGAATCAGATGGTTATAGCTATGACAGCGCGCAGGCGAGTTTTGAGTTGTTGGCGCGCGGAGAGCTAGGATTAAGTGAATCGTTTTTTGATGTAGAGCGGTATCGTGTGATTTCCGAGCGGCGGCGCAATGCACGCGGAAACCTCGTGGTGGAGAGCGAAGCCGTGGTGACGGTGCAGCTGCCGAGCGGTGAAAAAACCACCAGCTTTTACAAGAACGAAAGCGCCGAGGAGATGGCCGATGATGGTCCGGTCAATGCGCTGTGGCAGGCGCTAAAGCAGGATCTGGGGCCGTATCAGGCATTGATTGAAGACGTGCGGTTGGTCGATTTCAAGGTGCGCATCACCAATGGTGGTACAGAGGCCGTGACCCGTGTGATTATAGATTTTGAGGATGACACCGGGCGTCGCTGGGCCACAGTCGGAGTGTCGGCCAATATCGTGGATGCGAGTTTTGAAGCACTGCTGGAGGCGCTGAACTGGAAGCTGGTGCATGATGGTGCACGGCGGGTGATGTGATGTGTGACGACATGGATTGGGATAGCTTTTTCCGCGTGCACAAGGATCTTCCACGCGAAGGTCCGGGAAGTGATGAAGACGTGGACTGGGCGCTAGCTTTGGCTGGATTGCCAGACGCTGCTCAAATCTGTGACGCTGGTGCGGCCACTGGCGGCGATATTGCACCGCTTTTGAGATCGCCGGGAGCAAAGGTTGTGGCTCTTGATGCGGCGGAGTCCTTTGTGCAGGAAACCAAAACTCGGTTTGCTGATGAGCCGCGTGTACGCGCGGTGCACATGGATATGGCTGAGATGGCCCAACTGGATGAGGCGCCATTTGATCTGATCTGGTGTGCCGGCGCTCTCTATTTCCTCGGCCTTACGGCCGGACTAGGCGTATTTCGAGACGCGTTGAAAGAAGATGCCGTCGTAGCGTTTTCGTATCCGGCCTATTTTGTGGACACGCCGTCAGTGGACGCGCAGGCGTTTTGGGAGGGTTTTGACACTCCGCAGCAAGCGGATGTCTTAGCGCTTACAGGTGCGGCGGGCTATGACGTGTTAGGACATCGTCAGGTGTCTTTGGAGGGCTGGGAAGCCTATTACGGGCCAATGGAGGCCCGAATTGCACAATTACGCCGTGGGGCGGATGCCAAGTTGGAGGCCATGTTGGATTTATGTGACGCAGAAGCCGCACATTTGCGACGCGTGTTTTTTGAAACTGGGTATGTGCTTGTGGTGGCGCGCAAATCAGCGGTGTCTGCGTGAGCGAAGATGACTTCAATGCCTGCGCTGCAATTGTTGAACGCGGTGACCCGGACAGGTTTCTTGCTGCAATGGCCGCGAAACCTGCAGCGCGGCAGGCATTGTTTGCAATCTATGCCTTTAACGTAGAAGTGGCGCGTGCCCCTTGGGTGACGCAGGAAAGCATGATTGCCGAAATGCGACTGCAGTGGTGGCGCGATGCATTGGACGAAATTCGTGCTGGCGGCATAGTTCGTCGCCATGAGGTGGTGACGCCACTGGCGCATGTTTTAGATGAGCGCGCGACAGGGTTGCTAGATGATTTGGTGGTTGCACGTCGTTGGGATATCTACCGTGATCCGTTTGAAGATATGGCAGCATTTGAGGGCTATCTAGAAAAGACCTCGGGACATTTAATGTTGGTTGCTGCAAGGGCGTTGGGTGCGATTGAGGATCAGGTTGCTCTTGATGTTGGCTATGCGATGGGGTTGGCCAATTGGTTGCGCGCAATTCCGGTGCTTGAAGCCAACAAGCGCGTGCCGTTGGTGGATGGGCGTCTTGAAGCAGTGTCCGAGTTGGCAAAGCGGGGTGCGCAACGCCTTAAACGTGCGCAGGCGTCGCGAGGCAAAGTGGACGCTGCCGCTACGCAGGCGTTGTTTGCCGCATGGGAGGCCAAGGCGATCCTTGCGCAAGCGTGTAGGCATCCGGAGCGGGTTGCGGATGGCAGTTTGGGACAAAGTGAATTTGCCAAGCGCGCCGGATTGACGTGGCGCGCGATGTTGGGGCGGTGGTAGGGGGCTCTGCCCCCATCCCAAGAAAACTTGGGACTCCCCCGAGGTATTTGAAGCACCAAAAAGTCTATGGGTCGTTATGCGTCTTTGGGGCGTAAAACCAGCCAGAGAAGCGCGCCGCCTGCGAGCATTAGGAGTGGGGCCATGGCGAGGTTAACCGAAGTCCAGCCCGCCACTGCGCTGCCGCCTGAGCAGTTCATCAAACCACCCGATGCCAAAGACGCCACTGTGACGCCGCCAAATACGATGACATCATTCATGCCCTGCATCCGGCCTCGCTCGTGGGGTTCATGAGCACCTGCCAGCATTGTGGTGGCGCCGATAAAGCCGAAGTTCCATCCCAATCCAAGCAGGATTAATGCGATAAAGAAGTTTTCAAGCTCCACGCCCTGAAGGGCGACGGCGCCGGCGGCGCCAAGGATCAGAATGCCAAGGCCGAGAATTTTTTCGACCCCGAAGCGCGCGATGAGGTGGCCGGTAAAGAAGGAAGGTACAAACATTGCCAGAACGTGCGCTGTGACCACATCCGCAGCGTTGTTCTGATCAAAGCCACAACCCACCACCGCCAGCGGCGTGGATGTCATCACAAGGTTCATCAAAGCGTAGGCAACCATAGCACAGATCACGGACACAGCGATCCGCGGTGTAGTAATCAACTCCCACCGGGTGCGTCCGCGTGGCGAGTCAGCTGTTTGGGCCGTGGGCTTGGGGATGTTAATAAAGAGAAACAGGGCCGAGCCAATGACGTTGATGGCAATCACGGTGAGGTAAGTACCAAAGAACGGTATGACCATTGCATCTGATGTGACTTTGACCAGCTGTGGGCCGATAATGGCAGAGACCAAGCCTCCTGCCATGACATAAGAAATTGCCTTGGGTCGGAAGCTGTCAGAGGCAGTGTCCGCAGCCGCAAAGCGATAAAATCCTTGTGCGGACATATAGATGCCAGTGAGGAACGATCCTGCCAAGAAGACCGGAAACGAGTTCAAATACAGACCGTAAGCCCCAATCGCGCCACCTAATGCGCCGCCTGTCGCACCAACGAAGAAACCGACGCGGCGGCCGTATTTTTGCATGATGTTGGAAAGCGGCGTGGCTGCCACCATCGATCCCAGCACAATGAGTGAAATCGGCAAGGTGGCAAAACAGGCGTTGGACGCTAGCGATTGGCCCGCCAGACCACCGATGACAAAAATCATGGGCATTTGTGCGCCTAAAAATGCTTGTGCCAGCACTAGAATTAGGACGGTACGGCGGGCGCGGGAGTCATCGATCATCTGAGTCATGCGCAAAGCGTTAGCTTGTTAAGAAGGCAACGTCCAGAGGTTGGCGCGGCCTGTTTGAATGCGTAGGGTGGCGCAAGTTTCACAGGAGGCGCGCGTGGACGTTGGGCGGATCATAAAAGGCGACAGTTGTGTGGCCGAAGGGGCGGAGTGGCTGGCACAAAAAGAACCACGATTTGCGGCGGCGTTGGAGATGACGGGGCCATTGCCATTGCGGTTGCGAGACGACGGGTTTGATCAATTGCTAAGCGCGATTGTTAGCCAGCAGGTCAGTGTGGCTTCGGCGGCGGCGATTTGGGCACGGATGCAGGATGCCGATATGACAACGCCGGAGCGTATCAAAGGGGCAAGTGAAGACGATCTAAAAGCCTGTGGGTTAAGTCGTCAGAAAATGCGCTATGCCCGGGCGCTTGCAGAGGAAGGAATTGATTTCAACGCCTTACGAAGCACCCCCAATGAGGATGTGTTTAAAACTTTAACCGCCGTGAGTGGCGTCGGGATTTGGACAGCGGAAATTTATGCGATGTTCAGCTTGGCGCGCGCGGATGTGTTTGCACCCGGGGATTTGGCCTTGCAGGAATCAGCCAAAGTTCTGTTTGATCTGCCCGAGCGGCCCAAGGAGCGTGCGTTGCGTGAGATGGCGCAGGCATGGAGCCCGTGGCGATCGGTTGCGGCGCGGCTGTTATGGGCCTACTACCGGGTGGATAAGAATAGAGAAGGTATCCGATGACACGAGTTTTGCAAACCAACCGCAAAGAGCCACAATCAGGGATCACGCGGTCAGCGGTGATCTTTCTGCACGGCTATGGCGCCAATGGGGCTGACTTGATCGGGTTGGCCGATCCTTTGGCCGAACACCTGCCGGATACTCTATTCTTAGCGCCGGATGCGCCGGAAGAAATCCCTGGTATGCCGATGGGGCGGCAGTGGTTCCCGATCCCGTGGATCGATGGATCCTCTGAAGAGGAATCCATGCGCGGTATGGTGGCTGCTGTGGATGATTTAAATGCATTTCTGGATGCGGTGATGGTGGATGAAGACCTGCTGCCAGAGCAAGTTGTGTTGTTTGGATTCTCCCAAGGCACAATGATGAGCCTGCATGTGGGGCCGCGCCGCGAGGACGAATTGGCAGGGATTGTCGGGTTTTCCGGTCGGTTGTTGTCACCAGAGTTGTTGGCGGATGAAGCGCAAAGCAAACCACCGATTTTGTTGGTGCATGGAGATCAGGATGATGTGGTGCCGGTACAGTCGTTACCTGAGGCCGCAGAAGCGTTGCAACAGGCCGGGTTTTCGGACGTCTACGCCCATATAATGAAGGGCACGGCACATGGCATTGCACCGGACGGGTTGAGCGTTGCGTTGGCGTTCATGAGAGATAAGCTTGGGCTATAAGTGTCAGAGGTCGTTGTAAAACTACCATAAACCCCGCAAATGCGGGGTTTTTCTATTTGGACCGAACTTTTGTTTTTTGCATTGCGGCATTGGTCTTATACAAGAAAGTATAAAGATTTTGGATTTTGAGTGATTGGAGGGCGCTGTGGAACGTCAGAAAGACATCCGAAAAAAAACGCTTCTCAAGAGTTTCAGTGTGGTCGTCGTGGTCTCCGCCGGGTTGGGTGTGGCCGCAAATGCGCAAAGTGGCTCTGTCGTTCTAAATGACCAACCGACGCGGATTATCTCCTTTGAAACCGCAAATATGTATCATGCCGGTTCGGTTGAACTGAACGTTGGCACCCAGCAAACCAGCCCTGACAATGGAACAGGCACTGGTAATCAAATGTATTTCGGTGGTGGCAGCTATGCGCCGACAGATCGTTTGACTTTTGGGGTAGATTTTCAAAACTATGTTGATCCGATCGGCAGCGAGATCAACGGCGCGCGTCCAGACGTGGACATGTCACTGTTGGCATTGTCCGGCAAATACCTGATGTTTTCCAATGATCGTGTTTCGATTGCGGCACAGGCTTCGGTCGAGAGTTTCATAAAACTGGATTCGCCTCTGTTCGGTGGTAGCAATTCCAACGTCATGATTGGTTCTTTCAAAGCGCCAGTATCGATAAATGTGGCGCAAGGATTGCAGTTCCATGTGACCCCTTCGGTCTCGATCTTGCCTGATACGCTCAGCGGTGCAGAGTTTTACGGCACCATTGTGAGCCTTGGCGCGGGCGTGAGCTATAAGGCGAGCGAGCGGATCGCTTTGTATGGCGCGGTGGATGTGCCTCTGAGCGGAAACAACAGTATTAATTCTTCGGGAAATTACACCAAGACGCCCGTTTGGGTTGTTGGTGGGCGCTATAACGTGACACCTAAAGCTGCTCTTGAGGCCTATGTCACCAATGGCATTGGCATTTCACCGGCCACAAGCGTTTTGACCTACTGGCCGGATGGCGAAGAATTAATGGCGGGGATGCGTCTGGTCTATACGCCAGGTGCTGCGCGGCCTGATACCTATCGCCCTAATATTTATCCAGTGACATCGCGTCAGCGGATGGTGCAGCAAGAGGGCTTTACACTTGCGTCGGCTGATGTGCTGGAGCCCGGTGTTCTGCGCGTGTCCGGCTGGTACGGAAGTGACAACAATGCGGGCGGCATGTTTGCCTTTAGTCCGGATCGGGATGCTGAAATTCAAGTCATTTTCGAACAGTATTCCGACAGTGGCTCCGCGGATGCCAATTTGGTGCCAACAACCAAAACGCGCTACATGGTTGGTCCGAAACTGCGGTTTATGGATCAGAATAATGGCGACGCGTTTTCATTGTCTGGGCGTCTTTTGTATGGGCGTCAGATTGAAAGCAAAGCGCAAAAGCTTGGGGTCTTCTACGGGGATCTCACGGCGAGCTATAAGACTGCCGATGAACGTTTGGTGATGACAGCGAGTCCCAAACTTGGTGCTTTTGGAGATGTGGAAATCGCGGGTCTTGGTTTGGGGCTGAATTATTTGGTGGGCGACGCGATCGAGTTGATGGCTGAGATAACACCGGTGATGGCTGATGGTGACGAAGCCACTTGGGCGGCAGGCGCACGGTACAATTTTGTCGGCTCTGGCTTTTCGGTTGATGCAATGGCGACCAACGCAATTGGGCGACAAGGGATTGGCAGTATGGTGTCCCAAGGCGATACACGCTTTTCTTTGATGTTGAGCAAATCCTTTGATTTGAATGGTTTGAAATTTTACTGAAGATACCCTTGAGTTAATCACGTCTAGAAACCCGGTCCAAAAGTGGCCGGGTTTTTTGTCTGCACAAATTTTGTGCGATCAGATGCCTAAAGACTGCGGATAACTGTCATCTACTTGTCATGGATGTCCTCTAGACAAATTTGTAAGCCTCCTAGATTGTGAGGCTTGTCAGAATGTAGCCACGATATATAGTGGTAACAAAGCTGGGGCGGGGTCGCCCGTCTTGGTGCCAAATTGTCTGGCAGACCGGGCGAAGAGAGACACACAATGGACGGTGACTTTAGAACTGAATTCACTCATAAGCCGGCAGGGCTAAAGCAGCATCCGGCGCTGGTGCTAAACGCGGATTACAGGCCGCTATCGTATTACCCGCTGTCGCTGTGGCCTTGGCAGGATGCGGTCAAAGCGGCGTTTATGGACAGGGTCGATATCGTAGCAGAATATGATCATGTGGTGCGAAGTCCCTCGATCGAGATACGGGTGCCCAGTGTTGTTGTCCTAAAAGATTATGTAAAACCTCAAAAGCGCGTGGCCTTCACGCGCTTTAATTTATTCTTGAGGGATGAATTTAGATGTCAGTACTGCGGTGCGCGCGGAGATTTGACGTTTGACCATGTGGTCCCACGTGCAGCAGGTGGTGTGACCAGCTGGCAAAACGTGGTGGCGGCATGTTCACCGTGTAATCTAAAAAAAGGCTCCAAGAGCCTGCACCGTGCCGGGATGAATTTGCGCAAGCCACCACGTCCACCGGCTGCGGAAGAGTTGCGCAACATGGGGCGACGTTTTCCGCCGAACTTCTTGCACGAGAGCTGGATGGATTTCCTCTATTGGGATGCAGAGTTGCAAGAATGAGACTGCTCTAAAAGCGGCTATTGTGAGCGGGTTATCGCCCACCTAGCGTCGTATTGGCGGACGTGCATTTATGACAATTGTCTCAAACCAAAAATTCTGAGTAACTGCGAGAGATTGAGTGGCTTGTCTAAAGTTGCTTCGATGAGCGGGGGGGCGCGACCACCCGCTGCTAAGTGAGCATCCTTGCGCGTGATAACGTGGTTTTACATGCATCACAGCAATGATGTTGTCAGTGGTTTGTGGCTAATCAGAGCTGCTTTTAGTTCCCCTATTCCGTAGGCTCCCAAGCCTGTTTGATCGCATTTCCTAAACAAATTTGGGGCATTCACTCACGCGAGACTTGCGCAGTAAATGCTGTGTTTTGGGGCATGTGATGAGGCAAAACAGACGGGATGGGTGAATCCAAGAGACCCGATACAGGGTTTAAAAATATGAATGTGGAAAGACACGATGACCCAAACGACCCATATAGACGACGCAGAAGAAGAAAACGCGTTTCGTCAAAAACGGCTGTTGCCTGTGCTTGCTGCTTTTGCAGCAGTTTATCTCATTTCGATGGTTACCGGATTTCACATTAACGCGGTGGTACTGACCATTGTGGTGATGATTGCGTTATGCTTGTTGCGTATTCCTGTGGCGATCGCGCTGGTGTCTGCGGCGTTGCTCGGTGGGCTGCACGCAGGGCTGACGATGGGCGAAACCATTGGTGCACTGAACGACAACCTGTTGGTCGGTGCGCAGGTTGGTATGACCTATATTATGATTGGGGCCTTTGCGGTGGCCTTGGCGCGCAGCGGGTTGCTGGAACTTTTGGCTCAAAAGATTGCAAGCAATCTGGGCACCGATGAGGGCAAGACCAATAAAAGTGTAAAATGGTCGATCCTGCTCATTCTTGTGGCCGCCTCACTGATGTCGCAGAACCTTGTTCCCGTGCATATTGCGTTTATTCCGGTGCTGATCCCGCCGCTATTGGGCGTGATGAACCGTTTGCGGATGGACCGTCGGGCGGTGGCTTGTGTCTTGGCCTGTGCGATCAGCACCAGCTATCTGTTGCTTCCCACTGGTTTCGGCGCGATCTATCTGAACGAAATTCTGGTGCCCAATGTGAATGAAGTTGGTGCCGCGTCTGGCTTGGCTGTCACAGCTTCTATGGCACCCAAGGCGATGTTCCTGCCCGTCATGGGTATTGTGGCTGGTATGCTGGTGGCTGTCTTTATCAGTTATCGCAAGCCGCGCGACTATGAGACTGTTGCGTTGACCGAGATTTCGGAAGGTCAAAAACGCCCGGAAATCAATATGTTCCAGCTGGGTGCTACATTGGTTGCATTGGTTGTTGCCTTGGTGTGTCAGCTCAAATTTGACTCGCTGTTTGTGGGCGCAATGATCGGCTTTATCATTCTGAGTTCGGCAGGCATTTTCCGCTGGCGCGAGCAGGATGATGTGTTCACCGAAGGTCTGCGGATGATGGCGCAGATCGCAGTGATCATCACTATCGCATCGGGATTTGCTGGTGTTTTGACCGCGACAGGCGAGATTAAACCACTGGTGGCCGCGGCGGCGGAAGCCATCGGCAATAACAAAGCGCTTGGCGCGGCGGTGATGTTGATCGTTGGTCTGTTCATCACAATTGGCTTTGGCGACAGTTTCGCATCTGTGCCGATCTTGGCGCCAATCTATGTGCCTTTGGCGCTGATGCTGGGGTTCTCGCCTTTGGCAGTGATTGCCATTTTGGGCGCCTCAGCCGCTTTGGGCGACGCAGGTTCGCCTGCTTCAACCATAACTTTGGGTGCCACTTCGGGGCTGAATGCCGACGGGCAACATGACCACGTAAAAGACAGTGTCATCCCGACATTCATTCACGCCAACTTTGGCATGATCCTGTTTGCGTGGGTTGCGGCGCTTATTCTGTAAGCCTGTTGTCTTGGCGCAGACGTGAGAAAAGGCGGCCAGTTGGGCCGCCTTTTTATTTTGATGACTGGTGGCTTAGGCCAGTGAGGGCAACCAGAGCACGATGGAGGGGAAGGCCACCAAGAGGGCGATGGTGATGCCATCTGCGATAAAGAACGGTGTCACGCCTTTGAAAACGTCCTGAACGCTAAGATCATCGCGCACACCGGCCACCACAAAGCAGTTGAGACCAATCGGGGGCGTGATTAGGCAGAACTCGGCCATCTTCACCACCAGAATACCAAACCAGATCGCACACATCGGGCCGGACATGCCAAAGGTGCTGTCAGCTGCGGAAACAAATTCGCCGCCATTAAGCGCCATCACGGCGGGGTAGACCACGGGCAGGGTTAACAAGAGCATGCCGATGGCGTCCATGAACATGCCCAGCACTGCGTAGGCCAGCAAGATGCACACAAGGATCAGCATTGGCGACATTGAAAGCGAAGTGATCCAGTCTGAGAACGCACCGGGGAGATCAGCGAAGCCCAAGAAGCGCACATAGATCAGCACGCCCCAGATGATGGTGAAAATCATCACGGTGAGTTTGGCGGTTTCCAGCAGGGCGTCTTTGAGTTCGGACCAGCGCATGCCTTGGTAGAGAGCCATCAGGAAGACAACAAAAGCTCCGATTGCGCCACCTTCGGTCGGCGTGCCCCAAGCGTCTCCGCCAAACGGGTTGTAGACAAAGAAGATGATGGTCACGACCACAAACAGGATCGGTAAAGCAGGCGGCAGCGAGGCGAACCGTTCGCGCCATGTGAACCCGGATACAGGCGGACCGAAGCCTTTGATCGTCACCGCCATGCCGATGATCAACAGGCCGTAAATCAGGGCTGAGAACGCGCCGGGCACAAAGCCTGCGAGTAGCAGTTTACCAACGTCCTGCTCCACGATGATGGCGTAAATCACCAAGATTGCCGAGGGCGGGATCAGGGAGGCGAGCGTGCCGCCTGCGGCTACGACGCCCGCCGCAAAGCGTTTGTCATAGCCAATTTTCAGCATCTCAGGGATGGCAATGCGGGCAAAGACGGCGGAAGTGGCGACGGATGCGCCGGATACAGCTGCAAATCCTGCGGTGGCGAATACCGTGGAGACAGCCAGCCCACCAGGCACCCAAGCGAGCCAACGTTTGGCGGCTTCAAACAAGGCTTTCGTGAGACCCGCGTAATAGGCGAGATAGCCAATCAGGATGAAGGTCGGGATCAAGGACAAGGCTTGGCTTGAGATCTTGGAGTGGGGCACCTGGCCGGCCGTTTTCACAGCTACTGTCAGGGCCTTGCCAAACCGCTCGGGCTCATAGCCGAATTTGGCCCAGAATATCCAGATCAGGCCGATCATGCCGGCGAGACCTGCGGCAAAGGCAACACGCATGCCCAGCACGACCAAGACCAGCATGCCGCCTGTCACGATGAGGCCAATATCAATTGGTTCCATAGTCATATTTCCTTAGGTGTCGTGACCCGAGACATGCTCGGCTTCCATGGCGGCCTGCGTGGCGGCATCGGCCACCAGCGGCACAGCCACAGGGGATGTGTCATTGCGGATAAACGCGCGAGCGTAAGCGTAGAGCTGCAGAACAAGGCGCAGGCACAGCACAGAAAAAGCAACTGGCGCGAGCAGTTTGGCAGGCCACAGCGGCAGGGCGATATCCATCGAGCTGTCGCGGCTCCACATCGGTGCGCCAAAATCAAAGCTGCGGGAGAAATGCGCCCATGTGCCCCAGACCAGCAACATCATCAGAGCCAGAACGGCCAGTGTGGTGAGGAATTCGACCACGTAGAGTGTGCGACCGCGCAGTGCTCCAACCAACATGTCCATGCGGATGTGTCCACCGTCACGTTGGGTGTAAGCGATGCCCATAAAGGCGATTAGCGGCATGGCCTGTTCGATCCAGTCAACATAGCCGGGCAGGGGCGTGTTAAAGAAGTTACGCCCGCCGACCGAGATGACGGCAAGCACCATTAGGGAAAACACCGCCAGACCGCTGAGCAGAGCCAGCTTGCCTTCGAGGCGATAGAGAGAAGTATCGATTTTGCTGAGTGTGCTGTCGTCAGACAACACCAAAGACGCGCCAGCCATGGTAGCCTCCGTCTGTATTATTTCCGAAAGAAAAAAGGTGGCGCCGCCAGGGAGGGCGACGCCAGTGGCGGGATTAGCCGCCGTTTGCGATCATACCAGTCACAAGGTCATACAGCTCTTGAGCGGGCAGGCCGCGGCTGGTGTTGTCTTCAAGCCATGCAGCGGCTGCAGGGGCGGCGGCAGCTTCTTTGAAGGCAGCAATTTCAGCATCGGTGAAGGTTACTGAAGCGATGCCGCGCTCTTCCAATGCAGGACCCCATGCGGACATGGTGTTGCTGTTGTAGTTGTCGACATAGTGATCCAGTGACGCTTCGATCGAGCTCATCAGGGCGTCGCGGTGATCATCGGAGAGATCGTTGAGCGCGTCGGTGTTGACCACAACCGGACAGTTCACAGTTCCGGGGTTGAGGTTGGTGGTCCACCAAGTGCCGTTCTCAATTGTACCAAACGACATATGGGCATGCGGCGCGAAAGCGACCGCCTTGACGATGCCGCTGTCCATGGCCTGACGTACTTCAGAAGCAGACATAGATGTCGGAACCGCGCCGACAGTTTCCATCGCAGCACCGATACCACCTGTGGCGCGGACGCTCAGACCTTCAAAGTCGGCCAGAGTTGCAGGCGCATCGCCCACACCCACAAGGTTGTATTGTGGCAGGGGCGACGGCATCAGAAGCGTGGCGTTCCAGCGTGCAAGATCGTCGACAGCTGCGGGGTGCTGATAGACAGCCATCGACAGCTCGATCTCTTGCTCAAGTGAGCTTACGCCCAGAAATGGCAGTTCCAGAACTGTGATGGATGGGTTTTTATCACGGTGGTAGCCCGCGCAGAATTGGGCCATTTCAAAGGCGCCAATCGAAATTCCGTCGAGGTTTTCACGGTTCTTGGACAGACCGCCATAAGAAATATTCAACGTGAAATCACCGCCAGTCTTTTCGCTGACCAGTTCGGCAAGCTTTTCGACGTGTTCAGTGAAAGCGCGACGTTTGCCCCACAGAGATACATTCCACTCGGTGGCCATAGCTTCGGTGGCAAAGGCAAGTGTCAGGGCTGCGACCGCTGTGCGGCTCATAAGGTTACGCATGATATCCTCCCGATTGCGTAATAATCAGATGGCGTGGAACATGCTGAAAATTATAGCGGCTGCCTATGAGAGAAAATGCGGGCTAGGGAGTGATTGCCCTGCGGATTTCCGCAGGGCTCTCTAACGCCTTATAAAAGGGCGTTTTTATCGAGGCCCAGTTTGACGATTTTTTCGTTTAATGTGCGTCGACCGATGCCCAAGGCTTCGGCGGCGGCATCCATGCGTCCCTCGTGTGCCTTAATGGCTTTGCCGATGAGTTCACGTTCAAACGAGGCCACCGCTTCGCGCAATGTGTCAGGCACGTCTTCAAAGTTGGGGTCGGTGCGAAGCGCTGTGGCCATGGACCCCGCGCCACGTCGTGCTGATAACACGCGGCGTTCGCATACATTGCGCAATTCACGCACATTGCCGGGCCAGTCATGGGCCAACAGAGTGGCCATGTCATCGTGAGACATCTCAGGCACCGTGGTTTCATGCAGCCGCGCGTAATCAGCCAAAAAATGTGCCGCCAGCAGCATCAGATCGTCGCGGCGTTGGCGCAAAGGCGGCAGCAGTAGCATGAAGGTATTGAGGCGAAACAATAAATCCTGACGCAGTCGGTCCTCTTGAACGGCTTGATCGAGGTCTTCGTTGGAGGCCGAGAGGACGCGGAAATCGACAGATGTTGGGCTGGTTGCCCCGATCGGTAGAACCTGTTTGTCTTCAATAACACGCAAGAGTTTGGCCTGTACAGCAGCAGGGCATGTGCTGATTTCATCAAGAAACAAGGTTCCACCGGATGCTGCGACAAGCCGACCCTGAGCACCGCCTAATGTGCCAAACATCTCAGCTTCAAAGGTTTCCGCCGACAGGGCTGCGCAGTTGAGGGCGAGGAACGGTCCGTCGGAGCGCGGGCTGAGATCATGCAGAGCGCGTGCCACCAATTCTTTGCCAGTACCAGTTTCGCCTTGGATGAGAATGGGTGTGTCTGTTGGAGCGAGGTCCAGCAATTCTTCGCGCAACTCGCGTACAGATTTTGTCTCCCCCAGAAGTATGCGGTCCAGACCAGAAAGTTGAAACAGGCGTTGCTTAAGGCGTGCGTTGCTATCGCGCATGCGACTTTGCTCGGCTGCGTGTTTAAGTATGGTCAGTAATCGTCTGGGATCATAAGGTTTTTCGACAAAAGAGTAGGCGCCGTCTTGGATGGCCTGCACCGCCATCGGGATGTCGCCATGGGCCGAAATCAAGACCATCGGCGGGCTGGTCAGCAAGTCCAGACTGTTGAGTAAATCCAGACCGGACATACCAGGCATACGAACATCAGACAGAATCACATCGGGCGAATTTTGCGCCAATTTTTCTTGTGCAGATTCGGCGCGTGATACGGCCTCTGCGAGCCAGCCCGCGGCCTCCAGCAGCGCAACCAGAGACTGGCGCATCGCACGATCATCATCGACGATTAGGATGCTGAAAGGCGTGGCTGGCGTCATTGTTCCTGGTCCTGACTGGAAGGTGTTTTGGGTAAATCCACCCTGAATACTGCGCCGCCGGTTTCGGTATTGCGCGCGCTCATTGTTCCTCCGTGATCCTTGATGATCTTGGCTGAGATCGCAAGGCCCAGTCCCATACCGCGTCCGCTTTCCCGTGTGGTAACAAAGGGTTCTTGTAAGTCGGCAAGTGTCGCGGCCCCCAATCCATGGCCGTTATCTTGAACTTCAAACCAGCATGCGTGGTCATTCCCGCCGAGACGCAGAGTCAGCTGGGGGCGCTCGTGGTTTTCGGCAGCATCAACGGCATTGCGCAAAAGGTTGGTCATGACTTGCTCGATGCGGAGCCGATTACCGCGAAACAAAACTGGAGCAGCCGGTAATTCTTGGCTAATTTGCGTATGTGTATGTTCGATGTTGGGGGCCATCAGCTTTAAACTGGCCGCCAGAGCTTCGCCTAGATCAAAATCTTCAAAAGGGTCTTCTCCGGAACTTGCAAAGAATTTGAGTTGGCGGGTGATGCCTTCCATGCGGGTCACCAAATCGGCGATGTTTGTGCTGAGGTTGCCCGCGTTTGATGGGTTTAGTTCAGCGGCGGCCAGATGATTTCGCATCGCAGCAATTGGCTGTCCAAGTTCATGGGTGACGGAGGCGGAAAGCTCGCCTAAGGCCGCTAGGCGGCTGGCTTGTTCCAGTTCTTTTTGGGCGTGGTGAAGTTGGTCTTGCGCCTGTTTTCTATCAGCAATTTCGACAGCTAAAACCGCATTGGTTTGGCGCAACTGTGCTTCTTCCTGTTTCGCGCGCTGCAAGGCGCGACTGATGCGGCGCGCGCGTTGGATTTGAAAAGCAATCAGGAGAGTCGCAGCCAAAACAACAATCAAAGCTGTTGCAAGCCAAGTCCGCGCTACGGCGCGATCATCATTGGCGAAATAGTGCAGTTGCCAGCCATTGGGGAGATCGTTTGCGACCAGGTGTAGGCGTTCATCTCCGGCGATTGTGGCGTGATTGTCAGGACCGTCGTGCCAATCCAGCGGCTCAAGGGATTGACCCGGGAATTGCCGTGTGATGGCGATCTCTTTTTTACGTGCATCATCTAACAAATGGAGGGTTCGGTAACGCCAGTTGGGATGCGACGCCAGCAGTACAACACCATTTTGGTCGGATAAAATAACCTGTTCACCGGCTTTACTCCAACTGTCTTCAAGCTCGGAAAAACTCTTTTTGATGGCGATGACGCCTCGTATTTGACCTGCTCGGTCGCGGACAGCGTCGGCGATAAAATAGCCGGGCAGGCCAGTGGTCGTCCCGATTGCGTAAAACCGCCCCTGTGTTCCTTGGAGAGCATTTTTAAAATAGGGACGGAAGGCGTAGTTTTGACCGACGAAGCTAGACGGTAATGCATGATTGGAGGCTGCGATTGTGACGCCACTGTTTGCCATAAGGTAGATCGCATCCAAGCCTGACTTGTCGGAGAAATCTTCAAGCCGGTCGTTGAGTGGACCAGTGCCGGCGCCTTCTACGGCTGTTGTCACAAAGGTATCGCGCGCTAGAATATGGGTAAGGTGGGAGTGGCGCTCCAACTCGGCGATAACCGTGCTGCGATAAAGTGAAAGCTGGCCTTGGGCTGTGGCCAGTTCATCGGTGGTGAAATAGCTGTGAGCCAGTCTGTTTACCAACAGGCCGACCAAGAGGATCGCAAGAGTTGAGAGAAGTAAGGCGACGCGGCGCATGAACCTGATCATCAGAAAGAAGTGCTTCTGTGACGCTAGTCAAAAATTGGGCGAGAGGGAATTCTTTTGTTTGTCGCCGCGCGATTACAGAAGTTGATCTGAGGGAATGTTCATGGCGTCTCGGCGTCTAGCGGGTGCATTGACGTTGGCAGGTGCCCTTATGATGCACATACGTCACCTATTAACTGTCAAGGGGCGCGACACGGAGTGCGCGCGCCCCTTGTAACCTTAGGCTTTGGCGCGATGCAGCATACCGAAGAGATCACGGGGATCATCGGGATCCGCCAACATGTCCAGTGGTTCGCATAGGTCGCTACCGCGCACTTTGTCGCGCACGTAACGCAAGGCGGAGAAGTCTTCGATCGCAAAACCAACGCTGTCAAATAGCGTAATCTCGCGCTCGTCCTTGCGGCCTTGTTTCGCGCCAGTAAGGACTTCCCAAAATTCGATGACATCATGGTTGTCGTCAAGTTGTTGGATTTCGCCCTCAACACGTGTTTGGGGTGGGTATTCCACAAAAATTGTCGAGCGGGTCAGGATGTCACGCGCCAATTCTGTTTTCCCGGGACAGTCGCCGCCAATGGCGTTGATGTGGACGCCTGCACCAACCATGTTATCCGTCAGGATCGTGGCGCATTGTTTGTCAGCAGTACAGGTGGTCAGGATTTGCGCGCCTAGGATTGCTTCTTCTGGCGACGAACAGATAACGACCTTTAATCCGGAGTCTTCCAGATTTCTAGCGCACTTCTTTGTGGCCTCTGGATCGACGTCGTACAAACGTACCGATTTGATACCAACTATAGCTTTCATGGCGGTGGTTTGGAATTCTGACTGCGCTCCATTGCCGATCATGGCCATTGTGTCGGCCCCTTTGGGCGCGAGGTGCTTGGCGACCAAAGCTGAGGTCGCAGCTGTGCGTAGGGCGGTCAGAAGCGTCATCTCAGACAAAAGCACTGGATAGCCAGTGTAGACATCGGCCAAGAGGCCAAAAGCGGTGACGGTTTGCAGGCCCTCGGAGGTGTTTTTGGGATGACCGTTGACGTATTTGAAACCGTAGCTTTCGCCATCAGATGTCGGCATTAGCTCTATGACGCCTACATCTGAATGGGACGCCACCCGCGGGGTCTTGTCAAAAAGCTCCCAGCGGCGGAAATCCTCTTCGATATAGTTGGCTAGATCGCGCAGGATCTGTTCTACGCCAACCTGATGCACAAGGCGCATCATGTTTTCGACACTGACAAAAGGCACAAAGGCTTGGGCGGATGGTTTGGGCATGTTGTTCTCCTCAACTCATGCTGGGTCGTCGGGCGCCGTTCACGATTTGGCGGGACGAGATTTCGGGTTTTGCCAAGCCCTTGGTGACGGCTTGGCTTGAATTTGGTAATGGGCGGTCAATTCTGTGACGCTTGTGACGTCGTTGATAATTTTCGCGTCTTGGCGCGGCACGCGAACAAGACCAGAGCTTTTACAAAAACGAGCAACCAATGCGTCGTTCAAATTGGAGTATGCGAAGTTTGAGAGTCCAAATTGTAGGTTCCGCAATAGGGCACCGATACGCAAATAAGGGCTCGCAGACATGTCGCCTTCCATCTCGTGAAATCTATACACCAAAGATGGTTCCGAAATGTGTTGAAATTGACCCCTCATTTTGCACATTATGGAACCAATTTGATCGTTTCGAAGGGGATGGTGGGCGAAATGGACGATATAGATCGCAAGTTAATTTCCGCGTTGCGCCAAGATGCGCGCGCATCCCTATCAGATCTGGCGATTCTCTTGGGCGTTTCGCGCACAACCGTTCGCGGAAGGATCGAAAGGTTGCGTCAACGCGGCGATATTGTGGGCTTTACGGTGGTGCTGCAGGAAGACGCCAAAGGGGACGCTGTGCGTGGTCTTATGATGCTGGGTATCGAGGGGCGGGGGATGGACCGGTTGATCCGACAACTGAACGGTTTGACGGAGGTGCGGGCGATCCACTCAACCAACGGTCGATGGGATCTCATTTTGGAAGTTGGGACAGAAACGCTTGAAGGTTTAGACGAAGTTCTTGGACGTATCCGGCGCATGGATGGGGTGGCCACCAGCGAAACCAGCCTATTGTTGTCCACACGCAAGTTAGGCTGAGGCGGCGTGCACCTCAGCCGAGGGTTCAGGCCTTTTTCATGTTTGCGGCGACAACCCAAAGAATGGCCGCGCCGAAAGAGAAGACGGCATTCAGGTTGGCCATTGTAATGCCAAAAATTTCCCATGGGATTTCATCACAACGCACCATCGGGGCTGCCATGATTGAATTAAACAGCTCATCCGCTGACAGGCCATCGATACTGCTGGAGGTGCAAGTCGTCGGGCCTTCCCACAGTTTGCGCTCTACACCCGAATGATACACACCAATCGCACCCGTTGCAGCAGTAGAGAGTGCCCCCAAATAAGGGAACAATGCACCGCCAAATATTAGGGCGAGAACGCCTGCGCCTGCGGCTGACCAATGTGGATAGCGTTGGTAAAAGCATAAATCGCAAGGAGGATAGCCACCTATGTACTGAAACCCCCATGCGCCGAGGTTCATCGAAACAGAAAATGCGGTCAAAAGTAGGATCAGCTGCGTGCGAAGTGGCAGCGACATTAGTTTGCGGATCATAGGTATCTCACGATCAGAAAGCCGCCAAACAGCAGCAGGAGGAAGGCCGTGGCCACAAGGCCCAGGCGTTTTTCGATAAAGTCGCGAACGGGTTCACCAAACTTCCACAACAGCGCCGCGACAAGGAAGAACCGAATTCCGCGCGCAAGAATTGATGTGGCGACAAATGTGGCAAGGGGCATGCCCGTCCAACCAGACATAATGGTGATGACTTTGAACGGGAAGGGGGTGACCCCCGCGCCAAGAACCGCCCAGAAGCCGAAATCGTTAAATTTTGTGCTGAACTCCGCCATCGCGTCTGCTTTGCCAAGCGACGCCAAGATAGGTTGGCCGATTTCCTCAAAGGCCAAAGAGCCTATGGCATAGCCAAACAGGCCGCCCAAAACGGAGGAGACTAGCGCCACCAAGGCGATCAACCATGCGCGCGAGGGGCGTGCGAGAATCATAGGAATCATCAACACATCCGGAGGAATCGGAAAAAACGAGCTTTCGGCAAAGCTTACCACCGCGAGGACCAATAAAGCCCGCGGATGATCTGCGAGACGCATCGTCCAGTTGTAGAGGCCAGTCAGCATTCATTTAATCCTGTTTTTCTTGGGTCTTGGGTAGGCATTTGTGAGGTAAGCGCAAGCAAATAATTCGTGAGGCCAATGAGCGAAAGAACGCAGGTGCTGAGATAGGTTTCAAAAACATGTCTTTTGTGGCTGGACGTTGCTGACAAGCTTGGGTAAATCAAGCGCGTTGCCCAAGTGGCGGAATGGTAGACGCAGGGGATTCAAAATCCCCCGACTTAACGGTCGTGCCGGTTCGAGTCCGGCCTTGGGTACCAATGAAAACAGAGGCTTAGCGGCCTCTGTTTTTGTTTTTGGGGTGTGTCATAATTTCTACTCACACTGTCTACTCACACCTTCTTGTTTTGTTCGTTCTTTGTCCGTTCCGGCCTATTTGCGTTTTTTCTGTGCGGAGCGAGACAGCTTTTTGCGGCTGGCTTTCTTGCGATAGAACGCCACCATTTCGGCACTTTGGTTGGTCACAGCTTGAATCTCTGCGTCAGATGCGCCGGCCTCAGCCAGTTGGATAATCGCCAGCTTTCGCAGGCCATGTAATACATAGGGGCGTGCATTATCGCCCAATGTTTTGCGCCAGTTCCTGAATTGCTTTTCTACAGCATCATAGCCTAATGGCTGCGTCAGGTTCTTTGCTAATACATGTTTTCCGGTATGAGGAAGCGCATCGATGTATTCTCGCAATCGATCGGGGCAATATGTCTCGAAAAACTCGTCGCTCTTCTCGTCAAGAACATCCATCCATTCGCCCTTGAAATGTTCGCGGGTCATTGTGACTGCGGCTCCAGGGCGCTGCCCCGTTCCAAGAATTAACTCGGCTAGAGTTCGAACATTCAATGGAGACGCGGGAAGCTTGTCGATCATCCATTCCGGCCACGGTTGCCATTCTTTTTGCGGCCCATAGTGATCAATACCGCTTGCAGGGTTTTCACCGAGGGGCCAATCGAGCTTTGTCTTTGCGTAATTCCATAAAAGGCTGATTGTTTGCAGGTGCTTGTCGGCCTTTCTTGGTGTGCTGGACAACTTGCCATGTGCCGCTCGGACAGCTTGCCGACTGGTGCGTCGCATGTCCTTCACATCATTCTTTTCCATGATCCGGTCCATATCTCGGCGGTAGCTTCTCTTGGTGCTGTCTGCGAGTTTGCCTTGGACGCGTGGGTCTGCGCGCCAAGTTCGAATGGCTTCTCCCCAAGTGTATAGTGGGACAGTCTTTTGGGTGTCATGGCGTCCCGCCTCACAGGCCCAATAGAGGGTGTCGAGTGTTTCAGCGTTGCCTTGCCAATCGAGCAGGATCAAACGCTCTTTCCGCTTTCCCGCATCTCTCCAAGTAATTCGGTGGTATGGTTCCCAAGCCTCTTTGCGCGGTGCCCATTTCCAGCACAGTCGCGGTTTGGTTATTCGTGGTTTGGGCGGCTTCATCAAAGCTCAAAGTCCTGATCTGGGATCGCGGCCTTGCCAGTTAGGATCGCGCGGAGGTCATCAACCAACCAACGCTCTGTTCCGTCCAGAAGTGCGACAGGGCCGGGGAAGGCGCCATTCTGCACCAGTTTACGGAATTTCTCCACGGACATGTCGACCATGGCGGCTGCGTTGGATTCCCGCACTGCTATGGGCTCGACGGTCACTGGCATCACTCACTTCTCACGGGTTCAATCAACGTGCCCTTGAAGGTTTCCGCGCCATCACGGACAACGGCCCGTCCGTCTGGTAAGTGCCGGACAAACACACCCTGCGCGCTGATGTAGCGGGTTATCTGGACGGTGCGGGTCATGTGGTGTCCTCCGCCTCATCATGCTTGCCTATATTGCGAACAGCGTGTTCCAGCTTTGCAGTGGCAAGGATCGTTGGTTTCAATTCGTCCGGAGCTAGATCGTAGCGACGGCCCGATTTCCCGTTTAGGCGAGGCAGAAGGCCGCGCGGGATGGCTTCCCAATTTGACGGATGACAGTTCGTCTTGTCGCCATCGAGGCACTTGAGTGCATGTCCTTCGGGCAGCGGTCCGTTCTGTTGTTCCCATAGGTGGCGATGCTTGTGCATGAACCGTGTCGGGCTTCCAGTGTGCGGATTTTTGAGCGGAACTTTGATTTCGACATAGCCGTCTTTGCACACCCGCTCCGTCCACATTGGAACGCGGTTCGGCGGGATCGATCCCTTTTTGAACTGTGTGGCCGCTGACTTCTCGTTGAAGGGCATTTTCTGCCCCTTGTTCCAAGACTTCTGCCCGGATTCGAAGCGGCCGTTGCGCCCAGTCGTCCAGCCTTTGCGTTTGCAAAGCGCGTTGTAGTTGGTGAACGAAACATCTTGCCGGCCAAACAGCTTTGCAAACTCCGCGTGAGCCTCTCTTCGCAGCCGGTGACGGTTGGCTTCTATCCAATCAAGTTCCGCTTCTGAATAAAGAATATTCCGCCCCTTCATTCCGCAGCGTTTCCTATTTGTGGCAGCATCGGCGCGACCGCTTGGCCATGTTCGGCAAAAAGCTTTGCTGCCTTCAATTGTAGATCCGCATTGCTGGTGATCTGATCGGATACAGAGACAATAGCGTTGGCGCGCTTGACCTCTTTGTCGATTTCTTCTGCCGACAGATTCTCGTCAGACAGGCGTTCCATCTGTGTGAATAGATGATCATTGAGATTGGAAAGCTTGTTTTTCATAGCTGGCCTCCGTTTGATGTGTTGATGAGGGAGTCTTGAATCAGTTTGCCTTTCGGAATTCAGAGACCGCATTTGCAGTGGCTTGGATTTGCAGGCGCAAATGCTGGTGGAAAGCTGGCTTTGCCTTGTGGGGGCGGCGATAGCAGCGCGCACGGGGGGGGCATATTGGATCAGCGCAGGGTAGCCGCAGTGCGGGAATTGAGGGCAGTAAAAGCCTTGGGAAAACCCACTGGGCGCGCGCATCTGGTTTGCGTGAGTGGTGGTTTTTGGTGCGGCGCGCGCCCGATGTGGGGCGGGCCTGTTCCGCCCCCGGATAAATCGGGAAAAGAGGTCGGAGACGCGGAGCAGCGCGCCCCCGACCAGGTGATCGGCGGTCAGTTGATCGCCGGGGAGTGTTCTAAACTGGCGGCTCATGCCCGCACCGGCTTAGTGGCGGCGTTGAGCTTGCTTTGCAGAATGGGTTGGCCGCGCTCTTCCTTGAGCACCAGCCATGCCAGCAATCGCAGCGACGGGTTGTCGTCTGGGTGTGGGGTGGCAACAATGCGGCGGGCATCTAAAAGCAAGGGCTGTTGCATGGCGGGCTCCATCTCGTCTATGGAAACTTTATTGCGAAAATCGCAATCTCCAGTCAAGATAAAATTGCGAAAAACGCAAACTTTTGGTGTGGCTGCAAATTTTAGAGCTTGCCTTGCTCGCTCCAAAAGTGTGAATTCGTCGGTGATTTATGGATTAGGTTGTTTTGGGGGATTCGATGGCTGGATTGGTTGAGGCGTATCGCGTGGCGATTTGGCTGGTGGTCTGCATTTGGGTTTTGGCTGTGGCGTATTATGCGGGAGTCGCCACCAAGGAGTTCGCGTCAGGCGGGCTTATTGTTGTTGGGATCGGGAGTGTGTCCTTGATCTTAACAGTGGGGGTGTCAGCGGTGCTCTTGCGTATTGTTGATTTACTGGAAGAAATTCGCGGTCTTCTCGGGCAAGATGGTGGCGCAAGGAGCGGCCCAACTAATCCGTCCAATCAGGCGGCGGCAATACGGCATCGACTAGCTGGACCTGGTGTGCAGGTAACCGGCTCGGGGCGGCGCAAAGTGAAAGCCTATAAAGGGCAGCTAATTGAACGCGACGAAGATGGCAATATCTATGTCGGAGGTCAGCGCTTTGACGGTGTAATCGCGGCTGAAAAGCACATCGATCAGAAAACGTGAGGTGCTAAAGCTGGCGCCAAATTGCGACGATTGGCCCGACAATCTTCGCTGAATAACCGTTTAATTTTTGAAGGTTAATGGTTTCGCTCTGGGGGCCGCTGCTGGTTAACCATGGCGAATGCAGGCGCCGGATGAGCCTATACGGTTTATCGGTTCTATTGTCCCATAAGGTTACGACGACAAGATCCCCTTGCTTCGATGTCTTCTTGGGGTCAGCAATAATCACATCGCCTTCTAGAATCCCGAACCACGGTGCATTGATTAACGTATGATATACGGTGTGTATGGGGGCGTCGGGGGCTAGGGCTTGACTAGCTTTTGCGTAGGTTCCCGAGAAGTCGCCATTCTTTAGTATTTGTTCAACTTCATTTGGCCATTGAGCGGTCCTGGCTGAATTCTGAATTGTGTCCTTGCTGAAGAATTCCAAAACCGCAGGAATTTCACGAGGTCGAACGGAACGTTCGCCCTTCAAGATTTTGGAAAGTTGTTCGGGGCGAATTCCCATCGCCCTTGATAGATCAGCCTTCTCGCCTCGATTTCCAGCAAGGTTTTGGGCGATCCAGTTGCCATCAATTACATCCATAGTAACGATATTGCGGAAATCGCAACCCTTGAATATTGGCGATAATCGCAACTTTGTGCTTGACCAATTGCTGCGATAATCGCAAGTATCGGCGCATGTTGGAACCTGCTCATACGATTATTCACATTTGTGGTGGCATCAAGGCGGTGGCGGAAATGACCGGTCGTAGTGAGATCCGTGTTCGACGCTGGACTTACCCAAAGGAAAAAGGCGGCACTGGTGGATTGATACCGTCTGATGTCCAGCAATATCTGATGCGGGAGGCAGTACGCCGCAATTTGCCGCTGCGCCCTGAGCATTTTTTTCCAAACGTTTCGGAAGACTTGGAGACTGCAATATGACTTGCCTCCACCAATCTTTCGAATTGCTGTCATGTTTTGTTCTTGGGTGGCTAAGTTTGTATTGGAGTTCGTCATGAGTTCTTTGCCTCGTGTGTTGTGGTCTGGGGTCAAGTTTCTCCTGAATGGCCATGAAAAATCTTTCACAATGAACCGGGTTGAGGCGCGCGACATTTCGAGGCGTCGGTTTGCCGGTGCCATCCAAGAGGCTTTTCCCGGTCACAGTGATGCCGAGGTCGCGCGCCGCGCCGCCCCAGTGCTGGGCCGATCTGAGCGGCAAATCAAAAACTGGCTTGATTGCACATCCAGTCCCGCGATTGAGGATGTCTACACGGTCTGCGCCATTCTTGGTGTGTGGCGGACCATGGAAATCCTGACCAAAGACCAGACCCGCAACGATATTTTGGGAAGGATCTCGCAGAGATGAGTGCGTTTCAGCAGGAATTCAATTCACTTCTCCACAGCAATCTGAGCTGTGCCGGAACCGAAGTGGTGACGGGGCGCTGGATGTTGTGGCTGGGCGCGAGCATCGCGCATTATGGCATCGGCATCACGATGGGAACAGAAGTTTTGCTGCGCGGTCGGTCGGTGCTGTGGTTCTGGGGCTTTCTGGCGTTGATCGCGTTGAAAGAAGTTGCATTCGACATTCCCAACAGCGGCTATTCCGTCATCGTCGCTGTCGATTCCGCCTGGGATTTGGTGTGCTACACCGTTGGATTTTTTGTGCTTTGGACCCGGCTGATGATGTCGGACAAGCAGCGGGCAGGGGGGCAGTGATGTTTGATCGCTTGAATGTACCCTCTGTCTTGGGGCTGGTGGCCTTCGTTGTTTGCCTGTGCGCGCTTGGCGTTGGCTTGGCGCTATGGCTTGACGGGATGTTGAACGCTATTCCGGAGGCTGGCAGATGAATTCGCGCGCCCGGCGGGCCGATCCTATCTCCTCCCGCTCCTCCCCATGGATCGGCTCGCATCTATTGCTCGATGTGGTGCTCTAATGGCGGTCACTGGACGGGCATCAGATGAGCGCATTCTCACATGGATCAAGGATCGATGTGCCGGCAAGCTGTCTGCCTATCAGATCGCGGCGCGCGATGGTGTCGTCCAGTCTCAGGTTATCAAATCCACCAACGATGTCTTGGCGGCGGATAAGGCTGAAAGCGGCGAAGTTGTCAGCGGGGCTTATTGGACATGAGCGCGCATTCAACAAAATCGCGCGCGCGGCATCCAGAGCCGACAACCTATGTGCGCGAGCCTTTTCCGGTGGCGCATCTGGCCTTTGAAATCTGCGACCATCCTGACAACGGCGTGACCTTTGCCCTCATCGCGGGTGACCCGCTGACGGCGGACAAGCGCGACAGACTGTTTAGCGGCCATGTGCCCAAGGGTATGGCGACCCAGCTGCGCAAGCTGGCGCATCGGATGGATGAGCTTGAAGGCAGATGCACCTCGACCGTGGGGGATTTCTGATGGGCGCGCGCCGCTATCAAAACTTCATGATGCGTGGCAAGCGATATGCGGATGCAGATGTCGCGGCGCTTGATCTTGATGTTACGGCAACGACGGTGCGCAAGCATTTACGCGATGGCACGCCGGATCTCTGCGGTGCGGGTAAATCGGGGGTCGACCCAATGCCTGTCGCAGTGCGCGGCAAGCGCTTTAAAAGCCCTCAGGCGGCTGCCGATTATTTTGAGGTGTGCATTGATCATGTTTACCGGCGTCTTGCCGAGGGGCGGCCAGACGACATTGGACGTCCCGCTCAGCGGGGCATGTACCTAGCGCACCCTATCACACTTGGGCCCGTGAAGTTCCGTTCAAAATCGGAAGCAAGCCGAGAACTGGGTCTGGGGAAAGACTATGTGCAGCGTGCCTTTGCTCGCAATTCAAAGCGCATGATCGAACGCGTGATCGCGGCGGCCATGACCTATGCGGCCAAGCACCCGTCAAGGGACGCGAAGGGAGAGTCAGTATGAGTATGGCGCAAAGATCGCATTTGGGGCCTGTCGACCTAGGTGACTTGCCTCACTACCCGTTTGGACCGGATGACCGGCTTGATAGTCATTTCTTTATGGTGTGGGAGCGGCGGCGCTGGTTGAACTCTGACATGCGCCTGAAGGGCACGCCTGAGTGCAAGTCGCATTATTTCGATCTGATCAATATTGCATACGACAATTCCCCGATCGGAACCTTGCCCACAGATTTGCGGATCTTGGCAAAGCTGGTCTTTGTCGAGCCAAGCCACTTTGAAAACCTGTGTCGTCTGGACTACGGGCCATTGCATCGCTGGACACCGTGCCGTTGCGATGACGAGGTGCGATTGTTTCACCCGCAAGTTCTGCGCTCGCTGACTGAGGCGGTGTCGCGCAAAGAAGACAACCGCGCCAAGGTGGATGCGGCCAATTCGCAGAAGCGCCGGCAGCGGTTGCGCTCGATGCTGGCGGGCTATCATGCAGAGCTGGCCAAGAATGATGCGGGTGTCCTGTGGATGGATGACTGGCTGGTCAAGCAGGGCTGTGCCTATCGCAGCTCAAGCTGGATCGAGCAGGCCATACAGGCGTGGTCTGCTCACATGGTCGATCTGGGCGCACACCCGGCGCGAGGGGCAAGATGATGGCCCGTCAAACTCTGTCTGGCGGACACTTGAAAGACAGTGTCCGGACAGTTGGCGGACAGTGTTTGAGGAATGACAAACGATTTCAACGGCTTGTTTAAAATGTCTCGAAGTGTCCGGCACGACAGAGACATAGACAAAGAAATTGACAAAGACAAAAGGCAGTTCCGCCCAAAGGGGCTGTGGATAACTCGAAAAAAGGCGCTGAGAAGGGGCAAGGCAATGGACGCAAAAGAACAGGCAGACGGCGAAAAGCGTGTCATGACGTTGGTGTTTACACAGTTGGAAGACCTCGGATTGGGTCGGCCAACGACCACCACCAAGGCGGGCTATGAAAAGATGAAGCAAACGGTCTGCCAGTGTTTGGCAGGGGTTGAGGCGGCTGCATTGGCTGAACTGTGCGACTGGGCACAGGCACATCCGGGCGGGCCAAACAAAGATCGGGTGCCGATTGGCTTAAAGCTATTGGAGCGTGCCAGAGAGATCTCGCCTCCAGACACCAAGGCCGCGCCGTCGCCTTTGATGCAATCGATTTTTCGCGCCGATTTGGGGCGGCGTGCCATCCGTGAGGGCTGGTCTGTTGAGCTGTTGAAATGGGTGCGCGCTCGGCCTGCGGGCGAACGTAAATGGCCGGGTGGATACACGCAGGACCAAATCAAGCAGCAGGCCTATGAGCCACGGCGCCGTTTAGGCGATATCGAGCTTCGGCTGAGTGAAGGGCGCGCGGTCAGTGATGACGAGGCCGCGTTTCGGGATCGCCGTCTCGCGGCGCTGCGTGAGTGCGAAGATATTGCCGCTCAGGGAGTAGAGGCATGATGATGGGCAAAGTTGAAGCGCAGCGAGTTGTTTGCATGCAGCCAAAACAGGCTGGAAAGCGGCTGGTATCAATCCGCTGGTTGCTAGAGTGGGCCTTTCAGCGCGAAAAGGTGCAGCTTGATTTCGGGCAGGCCAGCTTGGCGGGGCAGCCTCTGCCAAGCTTTGGGATGGAATACATCATGATGGAGCAGGCGCGGCTGGGGTGCCGCGTCGATGGGGGTGGCCGTTCGCAATCCCATCACGACGCTGATATTGCGGCCTCTGCTTTGGCGGCTTTGCCAGAAGGCCATGGCGGGCAGCGCATAGCGATCTGGGTGGCCGAGTTGGCGCGAGCAGGGCAGGAGCCTGATTGGATGCGCGCGGCCATCACTGTCTGTGTGCCGTCTGACACGCATACCAATCGGCACGGTCGCTTTGCCAAGACGGCGGATGCGTCCAATCTGGGCGCACAAGGCTGGCCACCGCAGCCGCGGCGCAACCGCAAAGGCGTGATCGTGCATGACAAGGTGCAGTATTGCCCGGTGATCTGCCGTGACACCACGCATGACATTGCCCGCGCGCGTCGCGCCTATCTGCAATGGTGGGGCGTGCTACTGGAGCTGCGCGGCCACTTCCAAATCTATGGCGGTTTAACCACCTACGAGATCACCGATGAGATGCCGCCGCGCGCGCCTTGGACGATGGGCGGTTCAAAAAGGTCTTGACGATTGAAACTCTAGGGGGCTAGACAATAAGCCATCAACATTATTGCGCCCGATGCGGAGACCCCGCCTCGGGCGCTTTGAGTAACCGACCTAATTCTTCCACTCTTGAAAGTTAGAATTCCCGATCAACGTTGTTCGGCAACCATAAGTTCCGTATAAATCTTTTTCGGATTCGTTTGGAACAAACAATGCTCTAACAAGAATATGAAATTTGGCATCGATCTTTTTCGCTAATTTCTGGTCTACTCCCCCTATTCCATAAACAATTAGGTTCGGGTCGAACAATCGGCTCCATTGTGAAAAAGGAAAGTCGTTCACAGTAGGGTTGTTGTAACCCCCTAATTCTCCCGAAACAGGGTCGACGCCGGCAATTTGGCGGATGGAGGAAATAGTCTCTTGGCAGTATTGCTTCGCTGCTTCAAGAGAGGGATAACGATCTCCGCTACTAAATTCCGGAAATACGTGAACTACGAAATTGTCCTCGTCTGGCCAGTAGTTGAATTGCCATTGATGTTGTTCGTTTTCCAGACTGAATTTGGGCATACGGCGGCCCGTGTCCGAGATGTTGCGTCTAACCAACTCAATCCCCCATTCGAGCATGGATGGAGGTGTAGCGAGCAATTTTTGAGTTGTGTTATCGGGGCTGGCCATTGAACTGCTAGCTAAAGTCGCGGCAACTAAGGTTGCAAAAAGTCTGTTGTTCATTGTCGATCCAAGTTTTTCGTAGCAAAGAAAAAGTGAACTAGTGAACAAACTGGATCCACCTTAGGGGGTTAAGTCTTAAGTTTCAAATCCTTTGCGGGACGCGATACCCCAATCTGGCTGTGCAAAATACAATGTCATCTCAGTGTTTTGGCGATTTGGATGTCGAGGAGCTCGAGATGGGAAAACTCAAGGGACGAGGCTTGCCGCCGCGTATTGGGCGGATCAAAGCGCGGTTTGGCAAACCAACTGAAACTGAGCTGGATCGTCACCGTTTAAGAGATGCCTCGCAACCGTGGCGTGCCTGGTATAAGACTGCGCGCTGGCAGCGCAAGCGCCGCAATATCCTGATGCGTGATGGCTATGTCTGCCAGAAAACTGGCGAAGCGCTGATCGGGCGATATCCCGCCCCCAACAGTCCGGTGGTTGATCACAAGATCCCACACCGAGGCAACTCGGATCTGTTCTGGGATGACAACAACTTGGAGGCCGTCAGCAAGGCCTATCACGACAGCACCAAGCAAAGCCTAGAGAAACGCGGCTTGGCCTGATTACAGAATAACCAAAGGGGGGGTGGGTCAAAAGTCCACACCCCTCAGTGCCCTAGACCCGCACCCCCCACATTCGGAGATTTTTTTCTTGGACTGCGAAGAGTTTGACCTATTTGGCGACCCAGTACGGCATGCCAGTGGCAAGCGGGGTCGGCCTGCGCATAGTCCAAGTCAGAAAAATCGCAATAAAGTCATACTGTTACTGGCGCTTGGGTGGGGCAATGAGCGGATAGCAAATGCGCTTCATGTCTCTCAACCTACGCTGAGAAGGTATTATTTTTCAGAGCTTAAGCGGCGCGACATGCAACGGGATCGGTTGGATGCCAAAAGGTTCGAGCTGGTGTTTGAACAAGCTGAAAGTGGCAACGTTGGCGCGCAGCGTCTGCTCAATCAAATGATCGAAAAGAACGACATGATGAGCGCAGCAGCTCGGTTGCGGGATGCACAGGGCGAGGGCGATGCCCATCAGCCCCAAGGCAAGAAGGCGCAGGAACGCAAAGCGGCCCGCGACGTGTCGGGTGGAGAAAGCGGTTGGGGCGATGATTTGAAACCCGGAGTGACGCACTAATGCTGGATTTCAACATCGATGACTTCGCACCGGATCCAGCATGGGACACAGCTGTTCTTGATTGGGAAGCGCGAGTTCTAGAGGGCAAGTCTCTTATCCCTGATTTGCCTTTGTTTGATGCCGTGGCCGACAAGGCGCTGAGAATTTTCAAACGGCTAAAGGTTCCGGATCTTCTTGGCACGCCGACATTTGGCGAGGTGTGTGATGATTGGGTGTTGGATTTCGTGCGGGTCATTTTTGGAAGCTACGATCCAGAATTGAAGCGGCGCATGCTACGCGAGTTCTTTCTGTTGGTGCCAAAGAAAAATGGAAAGTCAGCGATCTCAGCAGGGATCATCGTTACGGCGGCCATCATGAATGAGCGCCCACAAGCGGAATTGTTATTGATTGCACCGACACAGAAGATTGCCGGCATCGCTTTCAAGACTGCCCTCGGGATCATTGCATTGGATGATGATCTAACCAAATTATTTAAGCCCCAAACCCACCAAAAGCAGATCACACATCGGGTGACGGAAGCCGTGATCATGATCCTGTCTGCGGATGGTGACGTGGTGACGGGATCAAAAGGCGCTTACATCCTAGTTGATGAAACTCATGTTTTGGGGTCGAAAGCCAAAGCGCCGGACATCTTCATCGAGTTGCGCGGTGGGCTGAAATCACGGCCTGAAGGCTTCTTTTTGCAAATCACCACGCAATCGAAAGACCGGCCAACAGGGCAATTTGAGAAGGAATTACAGACCGCGCGTGCGGTGCGTGATGGCGAGCTCAAGTTGCCGATGCTGGCAGTGCTTTATGAGCTACCGCAAGAGATGGTCGAAAAAGAAGAGTGGAAAGATCCAGCGACCTGGTCGCTGATCAACCCCAATCTTGGGCGGTCCGTGCATCTGCAAGATCTCATCAATGATCTGAAGAAGGCCGAACGCGAAGGGCCGGAAGCGCTGGCGCTGTTCGCCTCGCAGCATCTGAATGTCGAGGTGGGCATTGGGATCAAATCGGGTCGCTGGGTGGGTGTGGATTATTGGGAAAAGGCCGGGCGCGCCATCGATCTGGATCGCATCATCGAAACATCAGAAGTTTGCGTTGTGGGCGTGGATGGCGGTGGTCTGGATGATCTCTTGGGGTTCTTTGTTTTGGGTCGGCACGCAAAGACAAAGGTTTGGCAGGGCTGGGGCAAGGCATGGGCGGATCGCGATGTTCTCAAGCTGCGCCAATCAATCGCGCCGGAGTTGGAGACGCTCGCCGAGGCCGACGAACTGACGCTGGTGGACAATTTGGAGGAAGAAGCAATTCCGGAAATTGTTGAGATTTGCATGATGCTGAAGACCGCGGGTGTGCTGCCCGAAGAAGACGGCATTGGTATGGACCCAGAAGGCGTCGCCAAGATCGTGGATGCCTTAATTGATGCGGGATTTGCGATCGAGGATATTCGGGCGATCAGCCAAGGCTACAAGCTGAACGCTGCGATCAAGGCCGCGCCTGTCAAACTGAAGAACGGCTCGATGGTGCATTGCAACCAGCGCATCATGGCGTGGTGTGTTGGCAATGCGAAAACCGAAGCGCGCGGCAATGCTGTGATTGTGACCAAGGCACAAAGTGGCACGGCCAAGATTGATCCGTTGATGGCGCTGTTTAACTGCGTCCAATTGATGAGCTGGAACCCACAGCCGCCTAAATCTGCCAATCTCGATGACTTTTTAGCTAACCCGGTGATGGTGGCATGATCCGATATATCAAAGCCGCAATGCGCGGCGTGAAAGCAGAGCTGGCAGCGGGCGAAAGTGGATGGGTGTCTCTGACGTCATCGGACGCGTTGGCCGCAGGAGGTTATGCCTCGCACGCCGGTAAGACCGTGACGCCCAAGAGCGCTATGCAAGTGTCTGCGGTTTTTGATTGTGTGCGCAAAACGTCAGAAGTTGTCTCGACCCTTCCGGCGGCGCTTTATGAGCGGCAGGCTGATGGCTCAAAGAAACGGATCGACAACGAATTATCGGATTTGTTGACGCGGTCGCCGAATTCTTCGCAGACCGCAACCGAGTTTTGGGAAGGTGACGTTGCGCAAACAATCCTGCGCGGCAATGGATATGCGGAACGTCTGTTTGTTGGCAATCGTCTGGTCGGGTTGCGACCAATGTTCGGTGTCACGCCAAAGATAATGGACGGTGGTGGTTTCAAATACTCGATCAATGATCGCGGCAAGACGTCAGAAATGCCCGCTAGCAAAGTGTTTCATCTGCGCGGGTTTGGTCCAGGTGATGGTCTGGGAATGTCCGCGATTGCCTATGGGGCCCATTCAATTGGCTCGGCTCTGGCCGCCGATGAAACGTCGGGGTCCGTGTTTTCCAATATGATGATGCCAAGCGGTGTTTTGGAATCTGATGGGACGCTGACACCTGAGCAGCGCGAACAGTTGCAGGCGATGTTGTCCGGATTTGTGGGGTCAAGCAAAGCTGGCAAAACCTTGATTATGGAAGCCGGTCTGAAGCATCGGTCTATCCAAATGAATCCGGAGGATGCCCAGCTGCTGGAAACGCGCCGGTTCAGCGTTGAGGATGTCTGCCGCTGGTTTGGGGTGCCGCCGATTATCATTGGCCACGCCGCCGAAGGGCAAACCATGTGGGGCAGTGGGGTTGAAGCGATCATGCTGTCGTGGCTGACCTTGGGTATCAATCCCTTGCTGAAACGCATCGAGGCGCGGATCGCCAAGGATCTGATCCCACCTGCAAGGCGCGGCACATGGTTTTTTGAGTTCAACCGCGAAGGCATGCTGCAGATGGACAGCAAGGCCAAAGGTGAATTCCTGTCCAAAATGGGCAGTTCCGGCACGATGACGGCCAATGAGCGGCGCGCAAAACTGAACCTTCCGCCACATGAAGACCCAGCGGCGAATGCGCTGACGGCGCAATCGGCATTGGTACCCCTTGAAGATCTCGGAAAGGACAAGACATGAGCTTGCGTGATTTGCCAGCGGCCACTGTGCCAGCCAAACCTGCGGTGCGTACCGAAGTGACCGAAAGCGCGGTCAATCGCTGGAACCCCGATGTGCGCGCCGCGTCGGATGCAAAGGGAGACCGGGTGATATCTGTTCTCGATCCGATCGGCGAGGACTGGTTCGGCGATGGCGTCGCGGCCAAACGTATCGCGGCGGCGTTGCGTCATATGGGCCCCGGCGATGTTCAGGTGAATATCAATAGCCCCGGCGGTGATTTTTTTGAGGGGTTGGCGATCTACAACCTTCTGCGCGAGCATGACGGTGGTGTGAATGTCAAAATTCTTGGCATGGCTGCCTCAGCGGCGTCGATTATCGCGATGGCCGGTGACAGTGTTCAGATGGCGCGTGCCAGTTTTCTGATGATCCATAATACATGGGTGGTGGCTGCAGGTGATCGGCACATGTTTCGCGACGTGGCGGATTGGTTGGAGCCTTTCGATCAGGCCGCAGTCGGCATCTATGCCGCGCGCAGCGGATTGCCGGAAAAAGAGCTTGGACAGATGCTGGACAAGGAAACATGGATTGGCGGGGACGCCGCAATCGAAAAGGGGTTTGCGGACAGTTTTCTGGCCTCTGATGAGATCGGGTCTCAGGCCCAAAACGTGACAGATCTGACGCCGAAAGCGGCGCAGAAGAAACTTGATTTGGTGCTGGCGACCGGCAACCGGATCCCGAAATCCGAGCGCCGCGAATTGGTGGCCGCTCTGAAGGGGGGTAAGTCTGGCGCTGCCCCAACCGGCATGTCTGGCGCTGCCGTCAACGTTCTGGCGCAAGAGGCGCTGGACAAACTCAATAATCTATAACGGAGAAATCCCATGAAGAAGTTGATGATGCCCGCCGTTTCGGTGGCGGCACTCGCAGCCGCACGTCCTGCCGGTGTGGTTGGATCTGTGCGTTTCGATTTGGGGGACGCAGAAACCGCCCTCAAGGAAGTTAGCCAAAAGCTTGACCAGCTGAACGGCGAGGTCAAACAGACCGCTGAAACGGCGCTGAAGGAAGCCAAAAATGCCGGCGAAGTTTCGGCTGAGGTTAAGGCGGCGGCAGACAAGTTGCTGACCCAGCAGACGGCTGCGAACAAGATTGTCGAAGACCTTAAGGCCATGGTCGAAGGCATGGACGGCAAGCTGCAGGATGTTTCTCAGCTGGTGGCGGAAGGTGGTCGCGGTGGTTCAACTGCGCCATTGTCTCTGGGGCGTGCATTGGTCACCGAAGGTGAAGAACAAATCAAAGCCTATTTGGCAGCCGGTGCTTCCGGGCAGTTTGCCTTTGATCTCAACAATGCCATCACCACTGCGGATGGTAGCGGTGGTGGCTTGATCTTCCATGAGGAAGAACGCGCGCCAGTAAATATGCCGCGCCGGCGGTTGCGAATTTCTGCTTTGGTGTCGCAAGGCCGCACTGGCACCAATCTGGTGCCATATCGCAAGCAAGTCCTGCGGGATGGTGCTGCTGCCGCAATTGCGGAAGAAGGCACCTATCCCGAAAGTGCATTTGGCTGGGAAGCGGATGACGCCAAGGTCAAAAAGATCGGGTCGCACACCAACATTACAGCAGAAACATTGGCAGACAGCGAGTTGTTGCAGTCGGAAGTCGACACAGAGCTTCGCTACGATGTGGACAAAGTTATCGACACTCAAGTGTTGGCCGGTGATGGTGTCGGTCAAAACCTGCTGGGCCTTATCCCGCAAGCAACCAACTTTGTGGCCGCAGCTGGCCTGCCAAATGCCAACCATATCGATCGCCTGCGCCTTGCCTTGTTGCAGGTGGCGCTTGCCGATTATGTGGCGGACAGCATTGTTTTGAACCCAACTGATTGGACTGGGATTGAGTTGTTGAAAACCGGTGCGGCAGACGAGCGCTATGTTTATGGCAACCCTGCTGCGGGAACTGCTCCTATCCTGTGGGGGAAGGCGGTTGTTGAGAGCAACACGATGGCCGCAAACGAATGGCTCGTAGGCGATCTGATGATGGCCGCTACGCTCTATGAACGTGCCGGGATGGAAGTACTTCTGTCCACTGAACAGGGCGACAATTTCATCAAAGACATGATCACAATGAAAGCTAGCAAAAAACTGGCTTTGGCCGTCAAGCGGGCGGCTGCGATGGTCACCGGTAACTTCACCTTCGCCTAAAAGTGGCGAGAAAAGTCAGGCGGAGTGATCGCCTGACTGCAATCTCAATCATTGATCAGGACGTAACATGATTTATGTGAAAATGAAGTCCAGCCGCGTTGGGGCCGCTGGTCACTGCCGTGCCGGCACCGTGCATTCTGCAGATGCAAACACACCCAAGGGAGCAACACTCCGAGCATATGTCAAAAGCGGCGCGGCTGAAGAATTGTCCAAAAAGCAAGCTGCATCGGCGTTGAAACAATCGGTTACACTCGATGCCCCGGTGGCGAAGGGTGAAAAGAGTGCCGTGTCAAAAGCACAAGCTCAAAAGGCAACAGCGCAGGCCAAAACCAAGGCGACAAAGGCCGTTAATGCCGCGCAGGCTAAGGTGGATGCTCTGGGTGCCGATGATCCTGGCTATGACGAGGCCGTGGCGGAGCTTGATACTGCCAAAGAGGCGCGGGCGGAGCTGGATAAGTGAGCCAGTTGGATCTGGCGTTGATCAAAGTGCATCTGAGTGTCGATCACGATGAACATGATGCCTTGATCCAGGGTTATATTGATTCTGCGGAGTCATGGGTGACGCGCTACGTACGCCGTGATCTTGACGCTGAATACCCGGGAGGATGGCCTGCCCATATTTTGCAAGCCGCTCGTTTTTTGATTGGCCACTATTATTTGTTTCGGGAGGCTGCAGTTACAGGAGCGGCTGTAACGCAGGTTCCTTTTGCGGTGAAGGATTTACTGGCATCTGAAAGAGACATGTCGTGATTGGAGGGGGGCAACTCGATCGACGGGTGCAATTCCAGCGTCTTCAAACAGCTGACGACGGTTTCTCATCTGTAGGGGGGTTCGTGGATCATGGTGATCCGATTTGGGCCCGGAAAACTGATTTGAGTGACGTCGAAAAATGGCGCGCAGGTGCAGTGTCAGCTTCTGGTGTTGCGCGATTTGTTGTGCGGTATTCGTCTTTCACCGCTGATCTGACGCCTGTCGATCGCCTGATTTGTGACGGCGTTCACTATGAGATCTCAGGAAAGAAGGAAGTGATGGGTAGGCGGCGGTTTTTTGAGTTCACGGCGGCGGCTCGGTCGGACCAATGACCGTTTCTGTGAAACTTGAAGGATTTTCTGAGCTTGAGAAGGAACTGGAGCGGCTGACCAAGGCCGCTGGCAAGGGTGTTTTGCGGCGTTCGCTAAAGAAGGCCGCGCAGCCCATGGCGGATCTGATGCAGGGAATGGCTCCTCGCGGAGAATCCGCAGAGGATAAGCTTGCCGAAAGCATTGCTGTCAGCACCAAGCTGTCGAAACGGCAAGCGACACAGCATCGCCGGATGTTCCGGAATGACAAAGCAAGCGTTGAAATGTTTGTCGGCCCAGGTCCTGATCCAGCGGCGTGGAACCAAGAGTTCGGCAACGTGAACCATGGGGCGCAACCGTTTGTGCGTCCAGCGTGGGATCAAGACAAAGACGCCATGCTTGATCGGTTGGGCAAAGACCTTTGGTCCGAGTTGGAGAAGTCCATAAAGCGGGCTGAGCGCAAAGCTGCGCGGCAAGCGGCGAAAGGTTAAGTCATGGAAGAAGAGTTCCGCGCCTTGCTATTGGCAGCAACGGCGGTGACAGACCTTTGCGGATCGCGGATTAATTTCGGTGCGCATCCACAGGGCCAGCCTTGGCCCGCGATTGTACTGAATACGATCAGCGACAACAGCGGTCACGACCTGAAGGGCCCAGACGGCCTTCAGTCGGGCCGAGTGCAAGTTGATTGCTATGCCGAGGCCTATGGCGGTGCAAAGCTTCTGTCTCGCGCTGTTAGGGCTGTTTTGGACGGTCACACAGACGCAAACTTTTCTGGCGTGTTCGTTGCGGGAAGCCGTGACGGACGCGAGGGCGGCACAAATGAAGCGGATCGGCCCTTCCGCGTTTCACTCGATTTTTTGACAAACTGGAGACCCTGATATGTCGAATGCAAACATTGGCTATGATTCCACATTCGGGATCGAGAGCACTACCCCTGACGACTACGTCGTGGTGGCGGAGGTGGTGTCCATCACCCCGCCGGCAATGCAGCGTGACACGATTGACGTGACGCACCTGAAAAGCCCGGACAGCTACAAGGAATTCATCGCGGGCCTGTCCGAAGGTGGCGATGCATCGATCGGCCTGAACTTTGTTCCAAGTGCTACCGACGCTTTGGTCGCGGCGTTTGATGCTGGCGCTGGCAAGTTTCAGATCACCTTTCCGAATGGAGTGACGATGACTTTCGAAGGTATCGTTACCAGCTATGAGCTGGGCGAAATCTCGTTGGACAAAATGTCGGCAACCTTGACCATCAAGGCCACTGGCAAGCCGGTGCTTGCATAATGGCGAATTCGTTTCTTGGTGAAATCAGCATTGAACACGATGGGGAAACCTATGTGTTGCGTTGCGACTTCAACGCTATGGCCGCGTTTGAAGAAAAGACAGGACAGAATGCTCTTGAGGCGTTTGCTGCGTTAGAGGGCGGTGGACAATTGAAGGTGTCCGATCTGATCGCGATGATGTGGGCATTTTTGCAGCGTCATCACCCTGAGGCATCGCAGCAATTCGCGGGTGACCTTTTGAGTGCTGATGTCGAGACGCTAACGCGGCTGATCAAAGCCGCAAGTCCAACCGAGGGCGAAGCGGGAAACAGGAAAGCGGCGGGGAGAAAGAAGAAGGCATAGACCTTCCCGAAATGCTGCGGGCTTATGTGTCCGCAGGTTTCGACCCCGCCGCTTTTTGGGAGTTATCCCCGCGTTTGTATTTGATCCAGATGCAGGGCGCGCGAAAACGCTTAGAGGCGGAACACGAAAACCGCGCCTGGTTGGCGTGGCACGTTGAGGCCCTTCGCCGCTGTGAGAAAATGCCAGACCTTCAGAAGTTTGTGGCCGGCAAGGCCGCGCAACCTAAAACCCAATCCCCCGAAGTATTGCAGGCCATGTGCAACGCGCTGGCCACCGCTTGGGATGCATCGGGCAAGGAGTAAAAATGGGACAATCTGTCATTGGTGCGTTGCGGGTTAATCTTGGCCTCGACAGCGCCCAATTTTCAAAGGGCGCGCGCCGCGCTCAAGCACCTCTTGCCAAACTCAAAGCGCAACTTGCTTCACTGGCTGCGGTGGCTGGCGTTGTGGGCGGCGCTCTGTCTGCCGCGGCATTGGCTGGGGCGCGTGACATTGACAAAGCTGCAAAAAGCGCGCGGCGGCTCGACAGTTCCATTGGCGGATTCCGCGCCTTGGAGCTCGCGGCAGGTGAGGCAGGAGTAAGCCTTTCCGGGCTGACAAACGACCTTCAGACCATGGACCGCGAGATCGCGTCCATTGGGGTGACCGGAAACGGGCAGCGGGCTTTGGATGCTTTGGGTCTATCGATTGAGGACCTGGCGGGTCTTGATGCAGACGAAAAGCTGGCGAAGATTGCAGATCAGGTTCAAAATCTTGGGCTGTCGTCCGGACAGACTACGGCCATTCTGCGAGATTTGGGTGTACGGAATCGTGAAATGGTTTTGCTTGTCGGGCAAGGCGGCGCGGCCATTCGGCAGGCGCGCCAAGACCTTGAGGATTATGGTCTTGCGGGTCAGGAAGTTGACGCCATGGCACCGGCTATGGAGCGCGCTAACGATAGGATTGCGCGGTTAGCCTTCATTGGCCGGTACGCTGCCCAGCAGATCGCACAAGAGTTGGCACCTGCGTTGGGCCGGATGGCACAGGGCATGACCGACAGCCTGCGGGCAGGTGGAGTGCTGCGTGTTGTGATCGATGCGCTTGCCGGCAATATCCGGCGGCTCGGCACATATATGACCGTGGCTGTGACAGCCTTAGGCGTTCGGTATGTCGCGGCGGCTGCGATGGCGAAGGTCGCAACCTTTAGCCTGGCCGGCGCGATGCTGGCGCTGCGCCGTGCAATCATGTTGACTGGGATCGGCTTGATCGTCGTGGCTGCTGGTGAATTGGTTTTTCGCCTTAACAATTTGGTGATTGCTACCGGCGGTTGGGGGGGGGCGCTGGCTGCGCTCGGTAAAACCGCTTCTGCTGTATGGTCAGGCATTCAAACGTCAGCGAAGGCAATCCCTGTCGGACTGAAAGCCATTTGGCTGAAAGTGCAGGCTGGCTTTGTCGAAATGATCGAGAATTTGCAGCGGCGTTGGTACACTTTTCTGGTCAGTATGAGCAAAGGTTTGGCGGGCATCGGTCTTGATGGCATGTCTAGTCAGGTAGCTCAGGCGGCAGAGGGCGCCGGGCTGGTTCTTGATAATCTAATTGGCAAATCTGATGCGCTCGCTTCTTCGGCAGATTCGCAAGCAGCAGCGGCGGACGCTTTGGCGAATAAGGGCTGGGGGCAAGTAAAAACGGCTCTTGGGGATCTGGCTGGGCTAAGTGTATCTGCAAGTGAGGATATGACATCTGGCGCGACAGCGGCGGATGCACTGTCTGGCGCGCTGGATGGCGTCGAGCAGTCCAGTGGCGGTGCGGCCAAGGGCGTCAAGGAAGCGAAAACCGCGACCGAAAAACTAGAAGACGGCATGAAGAACGTTGAGAGTTCTGCGCGATCCGCTTTCACAGGGCTGGTGACAGGTGCAAAAAACGCGAAGGATGCTCTTGGTGAAGTTCTGAATAGCCTTGCCTCAATGTTCGCCAATCAAGCATTTGACTCGCTTACGGGTAGCATGTTTGGCGACGGTAACATTCTATCGGGACTGATCCCTGGCAACGCCAATGGAACGCACAACTTTGCAGGCGGGCTGTCATGGGTTGGTGAGCGAGGGCCTGAGTTGGTCAATCTGCCGCGCGGTTCCCAGGTCATTCCAGCACAGAAGTCCTCCCAGATGATGGGCGGCGGAACCAGCGTTTTGCGAGTTGAGTTGGGCGACGGTGTGAAAGCTGACATTCTGCAACAGGCCCAGGGGCAATCCGTTCAAATCACGCAATCTGGTCTGAAGCAGCGGCAATCCCAGTTCACCAATAACATCAATACACACCAAGAGCGGGGTACGGCAGGCTGATGGAAAGACCAATTGTTACCATCCCTCGCGGCCTGTGGCGCGAATTAGAGATGGACTGGCATATCGATTGGCGCGGCCAAACCGCAGGCACGTCTTTGGCTGGGCAAACCAAGGTTCTTTATAACGCGTTCCCGCGGTGGAAAGGGACGCCGAAGTTTACTTTAGTAGGTGAGCAGTTTCTGAAATGGCGTGCAATTTTGGCGGAAGCACAAGGTCACGTTGGGATTTTCCGGGTGCCAATGATTGACCCAATTGCGTATGAGCGTCCGAACGCTAATGTGCCGCTGACAGACGCCAATATGACGACCGGCACCGGTCAGGAATACACGCCAACAGCGCTCGCGGTTGGGGATCACGCCATTGGCGTTGATACTGTCCGGCTTGATTGTTCAATCACTGGCGAAGTTCCGGCGGCGGGTCAGACCATGAGCCACGGTGAAGATTGGCCGTTTGTCATTCGCTGGGCTGACCCAGTCGAGGGCATGGCGGATCACTATGATTTGCAAATTGCGCCGCCTTTGCGCGCAGACATGCCTGAGGGCCAAGAGGTGCGTTACGAGGCCATTGGCCGTTTCGAATTGGCTGACAAAGATCAGGGCTTCCCTGCTTATGGTGCAAACCGGGTTGGGAGCGTCTCGATCCCACTACAAGAAGTGCTGACGCGCTGATGACCGACACAATCCAAGGCTGGAACCCCCGCGATGATGTTCTTGGGGTGCTTGAGCTTGTGAACATCCATACGCCGGACGGTGAGTTTGGCTTTCTGTTGGCCCAGGATGGCGTGTTCACGGACATCAACGGCAAGCAATGGTGGGGGTCCACTCTGCTGAATGCACCGCGGTTGCAAAGTGCGATCAATGGCGTCGCTCCGGCGGGTGAGATTTCAATGACCTTCTTTCAGCCTCCAGGCGGGCCGAATTTGGTCGACCAGATCCTGACGCTGGGCGTTGAATACGTGGATGGTTACCCAATCGAGTTCTACTTTCAGCCGATCCAGTCAATGGCCGAGTTGTATGCGCCGACAATCGCGCCGCAACTGCAGCTGACACGTACGATGCGGACGCTGACCATTCGCGCCACAGGGGCAGAGGATCGGTCATTGGCTGTGAGCTTTGAGCCTTGGACGGAAGAGCGCCGCTCCGCGCGTCGGATCGGTCTTAACACTGAGGGTCACGCAACGCTGCTGGGTCGTTCCAATCCAAGTCTTGAATGGATGCCGACCGAAGACTTCGAGGAGGAAAAGCTCTTTGGATGATCTGACGCGAGAATTGAACCGATGGATGGCGACGCCGTTCGATTGGACTGAAATGAATTGCTGCTTTGTTGTTGCGGACTGGATCAATGCCGTGCGTGGAATTGACCCGGCGGAGGGGGACCGCTGGATGTTTGACGACATGGGGTCATGTCAGCGGGCAACTGGCTACTTCAGCGACCCGGTGGGTGTGTTCGGCGCGCGCATGGAAGCAGTTGGAATTAAGCGTGGGAATGAGTTGAAACGTGGTGATGTGGGTGTTCTCAAGTTGTCAGATCAGCGCCACCCGATCCCCGGTGTGTTCACCGGCAAAAGCTGGGCTTTCAAGGGTCCGGATGGGACGACATCTCGCCACCCCCGAACCGTAGAAGTTCTCGCGTTTTGGAGCCTTGGATATGAAGACTAGGACGCTCCTTGCCGCCGCCTTCATGTGCACAACTGCATTGACGCCGGTGAAGGCTCATGCGCTGCCAGTTGTGGGTTTCATCGCGGGTGCACTGAATATCGCGGCAGGCGTTGGGCTGGCCGGGTTTGCGGCGGGATCGGCGTTTGCAGCGACAGCGGTAGGCGGTTTTATCACCAAGGCAATCGTCGCGATTGGCCTTTCGGCACTTGCTTCAGCGCTCACGCCAAGCCCAAACTTTCCGCCGCCATCTGAGCGCATGGCCAACTTCGCACAACCAAATGCATATGCTGAATGGGTGCTTGGACGCGCCAGAAAAGGCGGCCTGCTCGGGTTTACGGGGTTTCAGAACAGCACAGATAAAGTGACCGGCGCGAAAGGTAAGAAGCGGCACTACAGCCCGATCCTCGCTGCGCATCCCTGCCACCAGATTGTGACACATTATCTGGATGAGCGGGAAGTTGAGGTTGATGCAAACGGCACTGTGACAACCGCGCCAATGAGCGGATACTATCGTATTCGTCCTTTTCTGGGTGGTCCGTGGCAAGTGGCCGATGCCGAGTTGAAGAATGCTTTTGCGGAAATCACGGATGCGCATGATTTCGCGGGGCTGACCGGCGCGCATGTCTGGGCCAAGCGCCCATCACAGAGCAAGCTGACAGAAATTTATCCAAACGGGCGGCAGGGCGCCTACACGCCGGTTCTGGATGGGGCGAATTCCGTGTTCGATCCGCGCACTGGCACAACAGGGTTCACGCGCAATGGTGCGCTTCTGACAGCCTACTGGTTGACCCAAATACTAGGCCGTTCCGTCGATTGGTCAGAGGTCGCAGAAGAAGCTGACGTGTGTGACATTGCCGTGAGCAATGCCGAAGGTGGGAGGCAACCGAAGTGGCGCATCGACGGCACCCTGAGTGACGATCAGGAGTTCGAGGATCAGCGGGCACAAATTGCTGCGGCTTGTGACACTTGGATGTATGAGCGGGCTGACGGATCGGTTGGCTTCAAGGTTGGTCGCTTTCAGGAGCCGACACTAACGCTCTCCGATGAAGACCTTTTGTCAATTGAGATTGTCGAAGGGCGCTGGGGACGCGGTGCGCCAACAGAGATTGCGGCTAAATACATTGAGCCAGCCAACAACTGGCGCGAGTTGCCGTCGGGTACAATCGTCCTGGACACATCCGCCAGACAAGTACGGGATGAGCCGGCTCTGTACCTGGTCTCAAGCCACAATCAAGCGGCGCGGGTGATTAACCGCATCGCACGGGTCAAGAGGGCCCAGTACCAAATCAAGGCCACGCTGAGCTTGGTGGGTTATCTGCTGCGCGGCCACCGTTTTGTACGCATTCAAACGCTGGGCATAGACAAGGTATTTGAGGTTGGCGAGCTTTGGCGCAATGAAGGCGGACTGAGCTTTGATCTGGTTGCCAACTCGGTTGAGCCGGAGGATTTCGACTTTGACGCGGCCACTCAGGAGCCGACCCGGCCCGAGTTTAAAGGGGTGATCAACGACGACTCTGTCGAAGCTGTGAGCGGGTTTGTCGGGGTGGCCAAAGATGGCGGATCTCTTCGCTTTGATTGGGCGGCGCAGGATGAAAGCTTGACGCAACAAATCCGGATACGCCCAGCTGGCACAAGCGATTGGCAAGAGATGAACGTCACCGATGGCCAAAGCTTCTGGAGAGTCACCGGGCTGGTTGATGGCATATCTTATGAAGCGGAAATCAGAAACCGCACCAGCGCAAACCGATCTGGCGACTGGTCCGGTGCAATCACTGTAAAGGTAATCGCCAACTCGACGCCTCCCGCAGCGCTGGACAGCTTTATGGCCACAGAAAGCGCCGGTGACGTGGATATTGATTTAGACGCGCCAAATGACGCGAACTACTACGCCACGCGAATTTATCGCGCTTCGTATGGCGCTGGATATTCTGGGTCGTATAACATCAATGCCGCCTCGGTGATCCGCACCGAATACGGGCTGGCAGGCAATCCAGACAGCTACACAGATAGCGGCCTGACAAAAGGTCATTACGCCTATTGGGGCGTCCCAATCAACGCTTCGGGCGTTGCCGGCGCAACCAGCGGCCCCGACACCATAAACATCGCTTGAACCACTTAACATTGCAGGAGTACGCCAATGCCGTTCGTTGACTGGCAAACAACTATCCGTGGCACACCACCTTCCCCAGACCATCAAGTCGATCCGATCACATGGCTGGAAGGTATGAAAGCTTTGCAATCGAGCGTGGATTCTGTCGCAAGCGAAATGGTTTTTGCCTCGCGCACTGCCGCCAAGGATGCAAGTGCTGCCACCGGCACCGCATCGTTCATTTCTGTCTATAGCGATGATGGGCGCAAATATCACTACATCTACGACGATGCGGGCACGGCGTTGACCACGGGCGATGGGCGCAATTGGCTAGAGGCAACCGTGGGCGGCATCTACAATGTCGAAGCTTGGGTCGACTCCATGACGGCAGAAGATGTCAACGCTGCGGTTGCCAATATCGTGGCGAAGGTCAAGCCCAGCACGACGAATTTCCAGCATACACCGACAGCCATTCTCCGCTGTGCCAGTGCCTTTGATGCCACCGAGACCATCAAGGTTTATGACGTGGTCGAAAGCGATGGCAACGACGAGATCATGGGGTTGCACATCGACTTTTCCGCCGCACGGATCTCTGCGTCGGGCAGCTGGGCGGCGACGGATTTCGTGATGGATATTCGTGCCCGTAACTGCGTCATTCATACGCCGGGGGTGGACTGCGCTGATATTGCTTCGGGCATTATCATGGATCGCTGCATCACCGCGAAGATCTATTCCGACAACATCATCGAGCGCGTGGCGGACGGAGGCTATTCGATGGCCTATGCCCGCGTCCTGCCTGTCACGCAATGTGCGACAAATGGCTGGTATCGGATCAAGTCTGTTGGCACGACCGATTTCACCGCCATCGGTGCGCCTGACAATGACGTGGGTACTCGCTTCAAGGCGACCGGCACGGGCACCGGCGACGGCACCGTGCTGGCGCAGGGTGAAATGGACAACAGTGTCGTCCAAGGGGTTCAGTTTTACGAGCACATGAATTCAGAAGACCCAGCGCTGCGCCAGGGCGTCGGGGTGTTCGTCAACGCCTATGATCTCACGATCAAGGACATTCGCGGCGGCTGGTGTAAGACGCCGATCCTTATTGGAGAAGGTGCGGCAGAAGTTACGCTACAAACCATCCACCCGTTCAACGGATCGGGCTTGCAGGGCGGGGCTCCGGTATCCGATCCGACGATGATCAAGAACTGGTCGAAGGGCGATGTCTACATCAATGACGCCTATTACGATAACGGCCTGATCCATGACCTTACTGGGGGCAACCTGAAATTCAAAAGCGGCCACTTCCTCGAACATCCCACGGCGGTTTCCCTGACCTCACCCTATGTGCGGGTCTATTGCACCGAGGATCTAAACGGCAAAAAACCCGAAACGCAACTTGATGGGTGTGAAGGATTATCGGTCGGCTTCTATGATGATCCGACTGGCACATGGTCTTTCGCGGGCGATGCCACGGCGATCAACACCTTCCCAGACGAGCAGGAGCTTGGCGACACGCGCACCACAGTCACGCGGCGCGAGGTGCGGGCTTATACAGGCTCGACTGATGTTCCGACCGTGCAGAACGTCAAGATGGGAGGGCGTTTTGTCGAGGAATTTCATTCGGCCAGCGGTGGCGTGCCTTATGATGCCCGCCGCGTCATCGACCCGATCTACGGGGAGGACCGCACCGAAGCCAAGCGTGATGTGACGCACCAGATCAAGAGCAGTAACGTGTTTCAGCCCGTCGATGTCACCGGGGGCACGCTGTCTTTCACGCATACTTTGCAGGAAATGTACTGTGCGGGCGCTTCAGAGACGCTTTACAATGCCACCGGCGGGCGCGAAGGCGACCACATGATCCTGCGTGCAGCGCCCGGAGAGACAATTCTGGTCAAGCACGACGACGCCACCAATGGCACCACCGGCAAGTTCTACCTTGGCGGCGCAGATATTACCTTGTGGGTGGAAACCCGTGCGCTTGAATTCATTCACGGTGCGTCGAACTGGATTCTGATCGGCGCCGCAGGTGGTGGGTCGACGGGGCAGACCGATTTTGAGTCCTACGGCGATCTTAAGGCGGCTGTCGATGCTGGCGCTATCTGGCCTGCGGGAACAACCCTGCATGCGAATGGTGCCAAGTTTATGGCATCCCCAGGCGCGACGGCCCATGCAGATGCGGCGCAAAGCGTTCCCGGTGCGGCGGTGGATGCAGGCCTGACCGGCCTGCTGCCGACCTGGCCGGTGACGCCTGAGCATTGGGGCTTTATCGCAGACGGATCTCCGGGGCAGACCGACGCATTCCTTGCCGCTGCCAACTATGTCACGACCGCTGGTGTGGAGCTTATCTTGCCGGGGTGGGACTACCTGCTCGAAGAGCCGGTTTCGTTCTTTTATCTGGCCGAACGTCTGCAAGAGTTTGCTGTTGGCGGGCCGGAGAAGCACGTCGCGCGGATCGGCTTCAACTTCGATGATCCTGAGCAGACGGTTCTGACCTTCGCGCGAGGTGACGGGCAGTTTCAGGATCAGAACCAGACATCCGAGGCGCTGCGCAACGTGACCTTTTATCGGGCTGATGGAAAGGACAACAGCGTGGTTGGTCCGTGCGTTTTGGATATTTCAGGCTGGGGCAACTCAAGCCTGCAGAACGTGCACTTCAAGGCCAACAATGGTCCGATCCTGCGCGCCAGCCGCCTGTCGAACGTGACGTTGAGCAACATCTATTCGATCCATGGCGGATATTCTTTCCCGACTGTCGACTTCTCCGCCATCACGGTTTCAGGCACCAACGGCGACAGCTTTATCGACCTCTCCGCAGGTACTCTGGCGACAGCCGCCGCGACAGGAATGACGCTGCATATCGGCGGCGGAGATCTCGATCGGTCTTTGCAAGTCAAGATCACGGGCGCAGCAAGCGGTACGCGCTTCAACATCGCCGAGGCGCTGACCGTCACCTTCACCGGAGCGAGTTGTTCCTTTGGTCCTCCGTTGGTCACGGGCACAGCGGGCGGCACGGGGTTGCAATCGGGCATTGCGCCGTTCAGCGCCGATCAGGTCGGGCTTTGGTTCTATGTCCGGCTGGACAGCGGCAAACAGCAGCGTGTGCGCCTTGCTGGTTTCACCGATGACGAAAACATCGTCATTGAGGCGCGGCGCGGGGCTGATGATCCGCTCGCCAAAGCGGCCAGCGACAGCGTTATCATTGGCACTGGCACGCAGAACTTCACCATTGCAACTGACCTGACCGACATTGCCTCCGGAGAGGCCATCGTGGCCTATGCCGACAAGGACAATTACATGGTCGGCATGGTGACTTCCTATACCAGCGGCACAGGCGCGCTGGTGATGAATGTGACCGAGGTCGAGGGCACTGGCACACACTCTGACTGGGGTATCGTCAAAGACGGACTCGCCGATGATGTGACCGATCAGCCGATCAGCTGCATGGCGTTCGATTTTGGCGCGGGTCTAAGCACAGGATCTACACTGACCGACATCACCAACGACATGGTGCTCAACAACGTGACGATCTCGCATTTCGGGGGGACAGCGCTGGGGATGCAGGACGCGGTGCGGGTGCGCGGCCAGAACATCAAGATCCACGGCGATCCGGATGATGATTTCGAGAAGACGCCTTATTCCGCGATCTGGGCGGATGAAGTCGAGGTGACAATCGGGGATCTCTACATCGACAGTGAGTTTGCCTATCACCGGCACGTGATTGGTGACATGAAGGGCAAGGGCATCTCGATCGACAACCTTGCGACCACGCTGGAAATCGGAGCCAGCCTGTTCGACATCGCCACACAGACAAATGGCGGACGAATCCATGTGCCAAGCATTCGCTGGAATGGTGAGGATATGTCGCAACTCTGTACCAGCGGCTCGACTTGGGCAATCGATTATGACCGGGTTGTCGGGCCGTACATGACGCATGAGATTAACGGCGTTGAGGTGGACTACGGTGTTTCTGGCGATGTGACCGCGACGGTTGGTGATGAGACCGGCAACACCGTGGACCTTGATACTGCCAGTTGGCGGCGCCTCGGTCGGACTTGCTGGGTGAATTTTGGCTTGGAGGCCAATATCATCACCAGCGGCATGGTCAGCGGCGAGGATCTGCAATTTTCACTGCCTTTCCCTGCCAAGACGTCAAATATAATGGGGCAACTCGGCCTTGCGTCGATGTCTTCGGGCACATCGCCGTTTTTCCTGTTCACCACCGCCGGCACCGACAAGGCAAGGGTCAAGGATAGCGGGGCCGGGGCTGGAAACATCAAGATCAGTGATACTAACACCGGGGCAACGGACCTGCGTCTCGGAACGCTCTGCTACGAGGTTGCGGACGGATACTGACGCGCCACGGCCCTTCGGGGCCGGCGAAGTCTTTCACCTACTCAGAGAGGGAGAGAAATGGACATAAAAGACCCAAACCTTTTCAACCAGGTCTTTAACGAGCGGGGCGCATTGCTGGCAATCTTTGGTGCATTGGGCGGCTTAGTCCGCTCTGCTGCGCTTAAGACCACATGGCGCGAGGGTCTGCGCGTGACCTTCATTGGCAGTGCCACAGCCTTCGGTGTTGGTGTGTTGTCGCCGTATCTCGTGCAGTGGTGGATCGGCGATCTGCCAGAGGGCATTTCGTCGACCGCTTTAGGCACGCTTTGCGCAGCGGCCTTCATTGTCGGACTGGTGGCGGTCACCATGATTGAACGCTTCTTGGACGGCAAAACACTGACCGAGGAAGGCTGATGCGCAATCAGTTTCGCCACCAGAAAAAGACGCCATCGGAAAACATGTGGCGCACGCTGCGTATTGGTGTGCCGATTGGCGCGCTTCTCATGATCCTGCTGCCAATCCTCGGCGCTGTGATCGGATAACCAACCCTAAAATCGGAGGCTGACATGAAGTTGGCAATTGTCGTGGGCCACAACGCCCGCGCCCAAGGTGCTGTGCGCCGTGATACGGGCGAAACTGAATTTAGCTGGAATTCTCGTCTGGCTGAGATGATTGAAAAGATTGCACGCAAAGAGTTTCCGCAGATCCGCGTGCAAACCTTTTTCCGCGAATACATGAACAGCTATAGTCGCGAGCTGAAAGACGTCTATGGCCGGTCTGATCGATGGGGGGCGGATGCAAGCTGTGAGCTGCATTTTAACAGCCACAACACCACCAGCGCCACCGGCACCGAAACATTGACCAGCGGATCGAGCATGTCGCGCCGCTACGCCGTGGCTATTCAGGCAGCGATGCTCACAGCACTTGGCCTGCGCGATCGCGGCAAGAAAACTGTCAGTCGTCAGGGCAGGGGGGGGATGAGCCTTCACGTGGGACGTGCGCCGGCTGTGTTGGTGGAGCCTTTCTTTGGATCATCCCCAAAAGGGCTAGCCGCCACAGATGAAGGTCATGAAATGGAGGCATTGGCGCGCGCCATTCTTCAAGGCTCGGCGGAGGTCTTTGCGTGATCGTCTCGCCGCGCGTGATCAAGGCGGCGGTTGGGGTGGTTATCTTGTCCGCGGCCTTCGGGATCGGATGGGTGCAGGGGAGCGCGAAATGCGAGGCCCGCCACTCCCAAGCCCTGATTAATCAGATCGAAGCCGGACAGATGCTGGAAGACGCGCGCCGCGCGGTTGTGCGCCAGCGCGATGATCTTGTCCGTCAATTAGAGGAGCTGGCCCATGCGGACCCTGTTGTTGTTGAGCGTTGCCTTGGTCCTGACCGGGTGCGGCGGCTCAACGCCATTCGTTAAATCTGCTGATCCGTGCGCCGCTCCTGTCGGGATCCCTGACCGTTGGCTGTCAGACCGCGAGATTGAGGGGTTGTGGCTTAGAGACCGGCAAGAGTTGCTGGATTGCGGTGATAAGGTCGAAACCCTGAGTGGGCGCGAGGCTTCGGGGCCCAGGTGACCTTTCGCAGAGGGTAGGGCTAGTTGCGTCGCAAGAGAACGTGTTTACACACGCCGTTGTAGAAGCGGCCCAATTTCGGAGGGGATCCAATTTGAAGGCCTACAAAACCGGCTCTGATGTCGCCGCCCATTAGCGACCCGTATGGCGTTTCTACAAGTCCGTCTTGATGGATATCGACGTCGATACCACCGTAAGACCATTTGGCGCGTTTGATCTTGATTTCGTTCGGCGGAAGAAGTTCTAGTTCAAGTAAGATATTTTGGGGCGCCGAGTTGATCTTGATGGTTCGCCCAACAGTTTGGACGTCCCAGTTTTCGGGATTTGCCTCAATGATATTCTCATTAATCTCTAAGGTCACTTTTCCGTCAGACGCCAAGAATACGGCGTTGAATAGGAATGGGCAATTAGGATCATCATTCGGCGTGAACCAGATAAGTTTACGGCTCTTGATCTTTAAAAAAACAGAAGCATTGATTTTTGTATTGCCGAGTTGAACAACAGGTACTGATCCAGTTGCGACGTTCATTTCGGCCCAGGGATGTCCATTTTTCAAGCAGTAAGGGTTGCGGTTGTGATGGGCCACCTGTTCTTTTGTTAGTCGTCCAGCTGTGGTCCCAATTTGATGGGTTCCGCAAAGTAGCGTCATTCCATCGGGACTATGTTCGTGGGCATCGGAGAACTCAGGTGAAAAATGCTCGATTGTTGCAAATGCTTCACCGCAAACAACACAGCCAAAACCTACACGCTTTCGGATTTCTCGCTTGATTGGAGCTGGTACGCTACGCTTTAGGCCATACTTGTTTTCGTTTGCAGGCATAGACTAACCAATTTTTTGACACTCTCAATTAAGTTTCGGTGTTATACTGTTTGGCGGCCCAGTGACAATTCTAAATCCCGTAGATGCAGATGCAAAGTTGCATTGCCTATTCATCTACGGAAGCGGTCATTCGGTCTTACTGGTCAATTGTCGAAATGCGACTAATCGAGACGGTTTCTAACGTCACCAATCCTGCAGATACCTTGGCTTGCAGTCTGTCCGCATCGGGTCGGTGTCTTTCGCGCTTTGGGCTGTGGCGCTTAAGGCGGCAAGAGCGTGGCGGGCTGTCTAGTTAGTGAAAAGAAAAACCCGCATGAGCGGTCCGTCGATGGTTGCGCACTAGTGCTCCAAGCTTAGTGTATGAATTGATTGAAGCGGAAAGCAAAAAGGAAATTGCTGTTATGGAATTAAAGGAATTCATTCGCGGGGCAATCGAAGATATCGCCAGTGGCATCAAGGAGGCGGATGCGGCCATTAGTGATTTGGGCGGTTTGGTCAACCCGGGAACACACGTGGTAGGCAACTCTGTACCAGTTGGGAGCGGAGTTAGGATTGTGTCCCCAACGCCAGAATATGTAGCCCCGAGAACAAAGTTGTGTTTCGACATTGCGGTCAGCGCATCTGAGAAGGGCGAGATGTCCGGACGCGGCGGCGCAAAAATTTGGGTAGTGCAAGCGTCTGTTGGCGGATCAAAGGAAACGAGAGTTGAGACTGTTTCTCGGCTTTCGTTCGATGTCGACGTTGTATTCCCTCACGACAGAGATCAGGTGACAAGAGCCGGGAAGGTGCAGTCCCCAGCAAAAAACGGGTAGGAGCAAAAGATGGTTGAAATTGTCGACATGACCGACGAGCAGTTGGCTCGCGTTGGTGGAATGCCCGGATCGATCGAGGATTACCGGAGAACCATGGAGTTCAGGCGGAGAACCCTCCGCTTGCAACGTGATGTCGGGCGGGCGCAGATCCGGGCCGCGAATTGGACCGTGGTTTCAGCAATAGCTGTGATGGCAACTGTAATTGTGACTGCCGTTGGCCTTCGGCTGGATTGGATACATTTGGCAAGTCCAACGAAGCCAAACCAAATCCAATCTGAAACAGCCCACGACTAGTGATATCAACGAAACCGAAGATCTGTGGGGAGCAAGGCATGCCAGATCAGAATGGGATCTTTCAAGTTGGCGATCCAATCACTCTCACCGGAAGTGACATTTAGAAAGTGCTGTCATTTTCACTATGCGGTACGGCTATGACTGTCGAGTTTCTTGACGATGGTGGTTCCGGGATCTGGGATAAGAGCGAGCAAGAGTTCAATATGTGCCGCCGATATCCAGTCTATGAATTTGGTGATTTCGTCGACGCAAAAACGACGCGCCAATTGCCCATGCAGAAGAACAGATAGGAGGCAGTAATGAGCGAAAACCCAACCCAAAAATACAGTGAGACATGAGAAATATGAGAGCAATTTTGATCTGCGCAATTTTTGTGTCCATGGCGTCAATGGGGCGTGCTCAAACCGTTGAAGAGCTAGCCGAATATGTATCAGGCATGCCGCGAGGCTTGCTGGGAACGCCATCGTATTGGATGGAGATGAGGTCTGCGCTCGGGTGGGAGAAGATGATTTTGGTAGTGGGTTATGCGAACAACCAACCGATTTGTGAGATGATGGTTCGCTTAGGTTCTGCGCAGTCGCCTGACCGCGAGTTCCGTTGCGCGGCAGCAAACTGATTAAATCGGCGGGTAGGCCAAAAAGAGAACGCGAGTTGAAAAAGGTTCTTGAGATCATTGGTGCGAAATCTGACAATTTTATTGTCAATCAACTTTTGCTGTTTTTTTGTTGATGACAGGGATGCTGAAATACAAGAGATAGTCAGGCTTGAGGCTGCGTTCGAAAGACACTCGCACAAGTTGCCCAAAGAGTTCTGAAACCAGAGTTGTGGCGTGCCCCCGATGGCATCATCGGCGTACACGACATCAACTCGTATATCCGGTGGGAGAATGGATTATGACGGTTGGAGCTGATCTTAAAGTTCACGCATGGTACGATGCAGAACAAGACGTGATAAGAATGCGGATCGACGGTCAATTATCGTCTGTGAACCCCGACGCGGAATCAAAGCGAGGCAACCCTCACCTGTTTATGAAGTTGGGTCTTGCGCTAAAAGCGGCGGGCAAAGGATATCCTGAAATTGTAGATCAATAGGGAGGACAAATATGTCCTGGAAGGTGACGAGTTTGTACCGGTAAGTGGGACACCTTAGTTTTCCCACCAATCCTGCAGATACCTCGGCTTACAGTCTGTCCGCATAGGGTCAAATCCTTCACCGCGCTCCGGGCAGTCTGCGGCCAGCTTGGCCAGCGCCTGCGGCAGCTCGGTATGCTCTCCCACCAGATCAAGAAACCGTTCTTTTGAATACCGGCCAAAGCGCCCGCAGTGGTCGCATTGGATCTCCACAGTATCAAAGGGCCAGTCTCGAGCGATCAAGATTTGTTCCGATCAGCAGTATCCAGCTCGCTTGATTCGAGATTTGGCGGCTGGTGTTTCAAACTTCTTGTATCGTCCACCAGAGTAGCGCGCGCAATCAAGAGCGTGCCCAGCTGCGATAACGGCGGCGCCGATGTCCTGGCCTTCGGCATAGCAAACACCGATGTAGCGATCATAAGATCTCTCACCGGTGAGATCGCAAGACACGGCTTTGCCGCGCAAATAGTTCACTGTCCATCGTTTGCCATCTTTGCCTGCGCGGGTGTTCAGTTCTGGGGCATCGATGCCCTGCAGGCGTACTGGGGTCCCGTCGACCACGATTGTGTCCGCGTCGCGCACATAAACGTCACCTGTGACTGGGGTCGCTATGAGAAGAGCTGCTGCTAGAAGTTTTTTCATTGTTTGCCATTTTTGAAGTGTCTTGATGCTGGATACATCGTGCTTAAACAGGAATCGATATCCGATATAGAAAGCGGTTAAGCACTCAATTGGGCAGCAATTTGGCAGAGGGGGCCGGTCAGGCCGGTGGTAGAGGCATCTTCCTTGCAGCAGAGTCGTTGGCGGTCAAACTGCGGTACACCCTCATCGTAACCCATTGAAACCAAAAGGGTGGGTTTTTTGAACTGCGGGACACCCGCCCATTGATTTTAAACAGGTTTTTGGGAAAGTGGTGGGCGACCCTGATATACCAATTCTAACTCTCGCGAGCGCCAGGTAAACTACTTCGACAAGTGCCAATGGCGGCTATGCGCAGGAAGCGGACCTTAGCTTGGAGCACGGCTCAACAAGAACTTGGCGATTAGATCTTAACCTGCGGACATTTTTGAAGTTGGGGCTTGTCCATCTCTCCGCATGAAATCAAAATTTCCTGTTAGCTTCCAAAGACCCATTAGGATGAGCATTGGGCACACAACCGTTTTAAACAGGAATGCTGCAAACACTCCCATAAGCGCCAGCACTAAATCGTCAGACTCAGCGGTGAGGACCGTCACTATTTCCTTCGCTTTGTTGTAGGCCGCCCGAGCAGACGACGCCGCTTCCTTTACGCCATCAACTGCACTGGTCGTCAAATCGCTTACACCGGACGCAGCAGAATTCGCAATATTCGCAGCACCTTCGCCGGTTGTTTCTAACCGATTCCCGATCCAATTGAAAAAGCCTGTTTCGCCTTCTGCGAGGTCAGTTACTTCAGGCTCGACCAACTCGGCATGGCCCTCAACTTCATTTGGCTGCTCTTCAAGCAAAACCGATACATCTTCTGGTGTCAGGTCAGGCATCTGCTCAGCAATCTTTGTGAGAGTAAGCTGGTACTCGCCCCACGCTCTTTCTGAAACGCTGTCAGCAAACCAAGAACTTATCGAAAACGCCATGACCACCAGAAACCCCAGCCCACCTAATCTAGCGGTACCTTGAAACAGATTTAGCAAGAAAATTCGGCCTGGGAATTTTAGACTGCTCAAGTCCAAACCTGCCAGAGCTGCTAGGGACACTCCGACCAATACGAGCGCGACATCTCCCAACATCGGCAAAACAACCGCCAAAACACCGGAAACTGCGCCAACTAGGAAAATTGCGGCTGACAGACGCTCGACGGCATCATCAATCGGTTCGAGCACCTTGAATGGATGTGCTGACCCATTCACTGCAATGACAGAACCACCCACTTCCACCTCTTCAGCAAACGAAATCGCGGCGTTGATTAAGCGAAGCGACAGGTAGGCTGAGGCAGAACTTTTTGCAATTTCTTGTGAGTAGTCCTCAGCCCCCTTGATGAATGGTCCGTTGTTCGTGAACCCCAAAAGGCTAATAATAATCCCAATTGCCAACACGATGCTGGCCGCAGTTCGTTTCCCGAAGACTGATTTAGTCATAGACTACTTTCCGCATAATTGTTCTGCCACGAAAGGACGATTGGCAAAGTGTGTGGCCACTTCTTGGGTCTTGATCTATCCAGTACTAGAACAATTGGGATCAAAATGGCTATTCGTCACGTCATAGTAAGGTCCCTAAAACCACAGTTTTTTTCAACACTACAATCGGCAAGCACTCTTTGGACTAATGCGGACAGATGTCCGTTTCGTCCGCAGTTTCCCAGTTCGTGACCCGCGCGGCGGAGGTCAGCTATCGCCGTGTCGCGCCAAAGGTCTGTGGGTCCGCTTTGGGCTGCGAGCCGTCATTAGACGTGATTTTCAGAAATGGCAGCTATGCGCAGGAAGCGGGCTTTGCAAAGTCTTGTACTTAAAAACTGGACACCAGCAGCGATGAGACCGGAGCGGTCTTTCGTGCGACAAATGGCGACCTGCATTTCACTCCGCTTAAAGCGGCCACATACGGGTGGCCCTCTTGATTCAGGCAAAAAAGCTTATGGTCGGCAGGCAAGTTTTCGGCGCAGCGTGCTTACTAAGTAATCTGTCTACCAAATAGATTTATCAAATAGGCACATTTCCGATACGGTTGAGGAGTTCAGATTTTTAGGGGGTACTATGAAAGCGTTTTTGTTTGCCGCGACAGCATTGCTGTGCACAGCCGCCAGTGCGCAAGACACCGATGCGCCTATTCTGTTTACCAACGTCAATGTTTTTGCCAGTTCAAGCGGCCAAATCATCGAGGGCGGAGAGGTTCTGGTGCGCGGCAATATGGTCTCTGAAGTCTCAGAGACTCCCATTGCCGTTGACGGTGCGGAAGTAATCGACGGCGGAGGGCGCACGTTGATGCCCGGCATGATCGAGGGGCATGGACATGTCATGCTCGCATCAGAGCCCGCAACCATGTTGCTGACACAGGACGCATTTGAGCAAGGCGCGCGCGCGGCAGCACGTGCGCAGGCCTATTTCGAAGCCGGATTTACCACCGTGCGCGACATGGGGGGCAATTGTTTCGGGATCAAAAAAGCGATTGATGCCGGTGTCACTATGGGGCCACGCATTTACTGTGGTGGGGCAAGTATTGGGCAAACCTCGGGTCATGGCGATTTCCGTATGCCCACTGATGGCCACCCACGCTTTGACGGTCCGGAGTTTTCAGGCAACGCAAACCGCCAGCGGCATACGCTCATCGCTGACGGGGTAGATGATGTCCGCGCGGCCGTGCGTGAAATGCTGTTTCGCGGTGCATCCCATATCAAAATTCACGCGGGCGGCGGTGTGACCAGCTTCACAGATCCGCTACAAGCGGCGCAATACACACCGGGTGAAATGAAGGCCGCCGTGGAGGAGGCGGAACGGTATGGCACCTATGTTGCCACGCATGCGCAGCTTAACAACAGTGTCTGGGCGTCACTGGACGCAGGCGTGAAATCAATTGAACATGGCTTGGTGCTTGAGGAAGACACCGTGATACGCATGGCTGAGCTGGACGTTTTCTACAGCCCGCAAGCCTATCTTCCGCTGCAAGATGTTTCTGGAAATCCGCAGTTTCAGGCCCCGATACAACAAGGCAAACTGGCCTTGGTGTCAGAAGGTGCGCGCACGGCGTTTGAGCTTGCCAAAAAACATAACCTAAAAATGCTTTGGGGCACCGACGTCTTTGGCGGTGCCAGCATTTTTGCGCAGTTCCGGCAAGAATTTGCGTTCCGCGACATGTTCTTTACACCCACCGAACAGCTGATCCAGATTTCGGCCAACAATGGGGCGGTCTTGGCTTTGTCCGGCTTGAAAAACCCCTATCCAGACGGCGCGTTGGGCGTCATTGCTTCAGGAGCTTACGCCGATATTATTCTTGTGGACGGAGACCCAACCCAAGACATTCGGATCCTGATGGAGACTGACAATATCGACTTGGTTATGAAAAATGGCGTCGTATATAAAAACACGTTGGACTGATTGAGCTTGAGGGATGCAAGGCGCGTGCCTTGCATCCCTCAACGTACCTGACCAAAAGTCGGCTGGCTGCTCTTCAATCTTCGCTGTCCTGATCATCTTGGATTCTAACCAACGCGCGCGCAAATTGCGCAAACAGCGCCACAAACACTCCAACGCCCACGAATATATATAAAACGGTGAAGATCTTCCCCAGATCGGTTTTCGGAGAGAGGTCGCTCAGACCAACCGTCGAAATTGTGGTTGCGCTGAAATAGAGCGCGTCCACCCAACTCCACCCCTCAACGCTCCGATAAAACAAGGTTCCGGAAAGCAGCAGAGCAACGGCCAGTAGCAGTCCTGCCCTAAACGTAGGATGCTGCCATGACCTGGCAATTGCCTTCACCAGCCGGAAAACCGTCAAATAAAATGAAACCATCCATTGCCTTTCTATGCGGTCATGCACGCCATGTAGCGGTGCGATTGCCATTCAAATTTTTGTTTAATTTTGCACAGAACGCTTGCCGCAAAACAAATTTTACCTACGATCAAATATATACTCAAAAATCATCTTTATGTGGAGCTGCGTCATGCGACATTTTCTGACTCTCCCCGCCGTTCTTGTTTGTGCACTTCCGGCATTTGCCAATGACATCGTCATCCAGAACGGCCGTGTGATTGACCCGGAAACCGGTCTCGACGCGATACGGCACGTAGCAATCAATGGCGCGCAGATCACGGCCGTAAGCGAGTTCGAGCTGGAGGGAGACATCGTCATCGACGCAACGGGGCATGTGGTTGCACCCGGGTTCATCGACCTTCACGCTCATGGCATGGCTTTGCCGGACATGCGGATGCAAGCCATGCAAGGGGTCACCACCATTCTGGAACTGGAATCGGGTATCCTGCCGATTGGGGATTGGTATGACGAGATGGCCAAGGCCACCAATCCGATCAACTACGGCGCGGCTGCGGCGTGGACCTTTGCAAGGATCGCGACATTTTCTCAAACGGATCCTCTTGCCACTGCGGGCTATTTTCAGGACGCGCAGGGCGACACGGAATGGAAGCTTGATATCGCGACCAACGACGAGCAGGCGCGCATTCTTTCGCTGGTCGAACAGGGGTTGAATGAGGGTGGATTGGGCATCGGCATCAATGCGGGTTACGCGCCAGGCTATGGTCAAAAAGAGTATTTTGCGCTGGCCGAACTGGCGGCCAAACATGATGTCGCGACCTATACGCACGTTAGATACGCCAGCAATCTGGAACCGATGGGGTCGTTTGAGGCCATTAAGGAATTGATCGCCAACGCGGCTTTGACAGGCGCACATATGCACATCTGCCATATCAACAGCTCGTCCTTGTCCGACATTCACGCAACACTGGATCTTGTGGAACGCGCGCAGGCCAAAGGCATCAACGTCACCGTTGAGGCATATCCCTATGGCGCGGGCAATACCGTCGTGGGCGCCGCAATGTTCTCGGGCGAGGGCTGGCGAGATCGTATGGATTCCACCGCACAGAATTTTCAACTTGGCACCGAGCGCATGACCGAGGAGCAATTGGCAGACTATCAAGCCAACGAACCGGGCACTTTTATCACATGGCACTTCTTGGACGAGGCCGATCCTGCCGGCTTGTCGCTGCTTGATGCCTCGGTCACCCATCCTGCCACCAACATCGCGTCGGATGCTGTTTTCTGGTCCTTTTTTAACGAGCACGGAATGGTCGAAACCTACACCGGCGATGAATGGCCGCTGCCGGACAACGTCTTTACGCACCCCCGCGCCGCCGGAACATTTGCGAAGATCCTGCGCAGCTATGTGCGGGAGCGCGGTTTGATGTCCATGTCGACTGCGATCAACAAGATGTCTCTGATGCCTGCGCAGGTGCTGGAGGATTTTGTACCGCAAATGCGCAAAAAGGGCCGCATTCAAGTGGGTATGGATGCCGACATTGTTGTGTTCGACCCTGCAACGATTTCCGATCGCGCAACATATGAAAATGCAAATCAGGCGGCTGAAGGTGTCCAGACCCTGCTGGTGAACGGAAGCTTCACGGTTAAGGACGGCGACCTCGTTCTGGATGCCAGCAGTGGGCAGGCTATTCGTCGGGCGTATAGTGAATAGTTTGTTCTGACAAAATGCGTGAATTGTAACGATAGGTAAGCGTCTATTGGCTTGGCGCCGGTAAGTCTGCTTCCCGCTCTTCGTTTTTTCGTCCTGAATGCGGCAGCGAAGATCTGGGCCTCCAGACGGAGATCGGCAGGTCCGCTTCGGGGCTGGCAGCGGTCACTCTACTAAACATTCAATTGTCGAAATGCGATCAGGCAAGGCGATAGCTAATGCCAGCAGTGCTGCAGAAACCTTGGCTTACAGTCTGTCCGCATAGGGTCAAATCCTTCACCGCGCTCCGGGCAATCTGTGGCTATCTTGGCCAGCGCCTGCGGCAGCTCGGTGTGTTCCCCACCAGATCAAGATACCGTTCTTTTGAGTACGGTCCAAAGCGCCCGCAGTGGTCGAATTGGATTTTTCCCGTATCAAAGGGCCAATCGCGGGTGATCATGAAAGACTGATATCGGCTGAATTTTTCATTTTAAACCGACTCACACCTTCTTCTTTTGTTCACGATATGTCGGTGTGAGTAAAAAACACTAACGCATTGAAAGTGTGCAAGGTCGATACAATTCAAAATCCCCCGGCTTAACGGCCGTGCCGGTTCGAGTCCGGCCTTGGGTACCATTGAAAACAGAGGCCTTCGGGCCTCTGTTTTTGTTTGTGGGGGAGACTTTAACCACGCACTGCAGATCTTGTCTTTTTTAATTCAGCATCAGTTCCGCGACTCTTGTATGTTGTTAAGCAGACTGCCTTATTTTCCTTTGTATTGCCTTATGTCGAGAAGTCTTAAAAAACTCTCGGAAATCTGGAAACACTGCCGAAGCGTAAAGGGACTGGCGAGATTTCTTATTCGACCAAGTTGTCTATGCTCTGATGTCGTGTGGTGGGCGCATGCACTCAAGAGGCACAAGCCCAAGAACCAAAAAGGCGAGGAAAGCTCTCGCCTTCCTCGCCTCACATTCGCATTTTACCTGAGAAATGTCCTTAAAACGGAATCTCATCATCAATGTCGCGCGATGGCGCAGAGCCACCTTGGTTACCGCCACCTTGGCTGCCGCCTTGGTCATATCCGCCGCCATAGCTTCCTTGGTCGTAGCCGCCACCTTGTCCGCCGCCGCCAAAGCCACCGCCATCACCACCGCCGGAGCGACCGTCAAGCATTACAAGTGTGCCGCCAAAGCCCTGTAGAACCACTTCCGTAGAATAGCGGTCCTGGCCAGACTGATCCTGCCATTTACGGGTTTGCAGCTGGCCTTCGATATAAACCTTGGAGCCTTTGCGCAGATACTGTTCCGCTACACGAACCAGACCTTCCTGGAAAATTGCCACAGAGTGCCATTCGGTCTTTTCACGGCGCTCGCCGGAATTGCGGTCTTTCCACGTTTCCGAAGTGGCGATGCGCAAATTGCATACTTTGCCACCGTTTTGGAACGTGCGCACTTCGGGGTCGCGGCCGAGATTGCCAACGATAATTACTTTGTTCACCGATCCGGCCATACGCCTTGTCTCCCTCGGATTCTGTCATGTTTGGTTCAGGACACCATACACCACCCAAGTCGCCGGATGGGAAGTGGTTTCTTGTGGATAACCACCCCTGATCAAATGAGAAGCGGCGTTTTTTGACCCAAGACGCCGCATAGTCTGGCAAAACTGGTAAAAAATGCTATAACGCGATCAAGACTGAAGAGGCAGGCGAACCATGTCGACAAGACTTATTGGAGCTGTGATTGGCGCCGTGATTGTGGCCACGCCCGTGGCCGCGCAGGGCGTGTTGTCCTCAAAATCGCAAGCCAAGCTGTTTCGCAACCAAACCAAAGTGTTGGATGGGCGCGCATCTCAGCAGTATAAAAACTCGGTTCGATTGAAGCCTAAGCCGATTTATACGCCCTCTAAATGGGGCGACGGCAGCTATCAGGGTAATTACAGCGGACCATATCTGGCGATGGCGCGCGAAGCGGCTTTGTTGCATGGCATTCCAGTCGATTTGTTTTTGAAACTGGTGCATCAGGAAAGCAATTGGAATGCGTCGGCCAAATCGCACAAAGGTGCGTTGGGATTGGCGCAATTGATGCCTGATACGGCGCGTGGGTTGCGCGTTGATCCTCTGGATCCCCAGCAAAACCTTGAGGGCGGTGCGCGCTACTTAAAGCAACAATACCAAAGGTTTGGATCGTGGCGTTTGGCGTTGGCCGCGTATAATGCAGGACCCGAGGCTGTGCAAAAATATGGCGGCGTGCCTCCGTTCAAAGAAACCCAGAACTATGTCAAGGTGATCTGGGGAAGCTGATCGCTTCGCAACGGATGAGATTGTTGTTGAAATTATTCTTATAATTATTGTCGGAAATTGACTTGCGTCAAATTCTCTGCTCAATCCTCGAAGTAAGAGGCCGTGTGAGCCGGAGGGAGTTTGGCAGATGAAATACCGCGAAGTGGCCCTTGTGGCTGTGATGGCGCTCGGCGTTGTGGCGCAAAAGGGCAAAACCGAACCAGCCTATCAGTCCATCGAAGCCCTTGGTGAAGCTCTCTTTTTTGATGTGAACCTTTCTGCCAATCGAACTCAGGCCTGCGCCACCTGTCATGATCCAGACCGTGGATTTACCGATGGTCGGTTCACTGATGCAGGCACCGCGGTTTCATTGGGAGATGATGGCACAAGCCTTGGCGATCGAAATACACCAAGTGCCGCCTATGCAGCGTTCACGCCAGAGTTTCATAAGGACAAAGAAGGCAATTGGACGGGCGGAATGTTTTGGGACGGGCGTGCGGCTACGTTGGAAGATCAGGCCGGTGGGCCACCGTTAAACCCGATTGAGATGGGCATGGCGGATGCCGACGCAGTGCGCGCGCGTTTGCTGGAAAACCAAACTTATGCGGCTGTGATTCCAGCGTTGTTTGGCGAAGATGTGTTTGAAACTGCGGACGCAACATATGCAGCAATGACACAGGCGATTGCTGCGTATGAGCGTACTGAATTTTTTGCGCCGTTTGACAGTAAGTATGACCGTGCACTGCGAGGCGAATATGAGATGACCCGCCTAGAAGAGCTGGGACGTACGCTGTTTTTCTCTGAGCAATTCACCAATTGCGCGCTCTGTCATCAGCTAAAACGATCGCCCATCGATCCTCAGGAGACCTTCACTAATTATCAATATCACAACATTGGAACACCGGAAAACGTCACCGCGCGTGCCGTGAACGGTGTTGAATTGGGGTCTGTAGACAAAGGTTTATGGGGCAATCCTGATGTACAAGCCGCCTCTGAGATCGGCAAGTTCAAGGTGCCAACGCTGCGCAATGTGGCAGTGACGGGTCCATATATGCACAACGGCGTGTTTGAAGAATTACGCACTGTGGTGCTGTTTTATGACAAATACAATTCCAAATCCAAGGTGCGTCAGATCAATCCAGAGACCGGTGAAAAATGGCGCGCACCGCAAGTGATGTATTCACTGGCAAATGAGGAACTTACCCATGGGCCAGCATTGGATGATGAGCGGGTTGATGCCTTGGTTGCCTTTTTGAAAACGCTGACCGACGCACGGTATGAGCATTTGCTGGACTAAGGCGAATTGTTGCTTATTGGCTGATTTGACTTCTTGAATTGGCGGCTGTTAAGGCTGCCGAGCCCGATACAGTCGTAAGTTTCCGGCCCAAAATACACAATTCAATTGGACTACTGACATGGCCGACGTGCTGTCGATTACGGGTACGATTTTTTTCGTTATTGCCGTTGGTTTCTTTTGTGCGCAGCGAAAGATTGTGTCTCGTGAAGGCCTCCAAACTTTTGGGAAATACGTTGTAAATATCGCTTTGCCGGCTTTGATATTCAGTTCTCTTTGCCGCCGTAATGTCAACGAAGTCATTGATCTTGGATATATGGCGGCTTTTCTTTTTGGGTCGCTCACTGTGTTGATCGTAGGGTATTTTTGGTCGCGCTATGTTTGGCGCGAAAACCGCGTCGCAAGTACATTTGACGCCGCAGGCATGACCTGCGCCAACAGTGGATTTTTCGGCTATCCCATTTTACTTATGGCTTTGCCCGAGATTGCCCCCACCGCATTTGCGTACAATGTAATTTTGGACAATCTCATCATCATACCTTTGGTTATGATTTTGGCCGAACGCGCGAGCAGCACTGGACGCGGGTGGGGTTTGGTCTGGACAATCTGTCGTCGCGTGGGAACGAGCCCAATAGTTTTGGCAATGGCCGCGGGTCTGATTGTGTCTTACGCGGGAATTCCGTTGCCGATTTTCATGGTGAGCGCCGTGGATCTTTTTGCCGCGTCAAGTGCTGCGATTTCGCTGTTTGTTATTGGTGGGGCGTTGGTCGGGATCAGGCTCTCATCGATTGGGCGGCGTGTGTTCGGGATCGTTTTGGGAAAACTCGTACTTTTACCTGCGGCCGTTTGGTTGGCACTGATTGTGATGGAGATTGTTGGATTTGGCGTGCAGAACCGAGACCTGTTCAATGCGGCGATTGTGTTAGCATCCACACCAGCAATGGCGATTTATCCAATTTTGGCAATGCAGTACGGCGAAGAGGAAAGCGCTGGCGCCGCGATGCTGGTGATGACTTTGCTGTCGTTTTTCTCAATCAGCGCTATTTTGTTGCTCGTTGTTGTTTGATCGCAGCGATCAGAGACGTCCTTCTGGTCCCTCATAAGCGCGTTCAACTTTGGCGACGCGCAAGGTGTAATGGGAATACCACCGTGTTTTGCCAAGTTTTTGCGCGAGAAGATGCTCTGAGACATCTTTCCACGCAATGAGGCTGGCCTCATCTTTCCAATAGCTGATGGTGATGCCCAGACCCTCGCCATCACGAGTGCTCTCGACACCAATGTAACCTGGCTGTGTGGCGGCCATCTCCACCATACGATCCGCCATTGCATCATAGCCGTGATCCCCATCGTTTCGATGAGCGGTGAAAATCACTGCATAATACGGCGGGTCGGGGAGGGGGGCAAAACGTGTCATGGCGCGACCGTAGTTTGCTGCGAAGCGCATGGCAAGCTGTGCCGGCGGTATGGCTGGCAGACAGCAAGAGCGACAGAAGTGGTCGCAATTGGGCATTTAACATGGAGGCGGGCGCGGCAAATTGAGTGTGCTTAGGATCAAAAGGGACCACAGATAATGCGCAGCGAGGCTCGGGTAGTTGTTATTGGTGGGGGTGTGATCGGTTGTTCGATCCTGTACCATTTGACCAAGTTGGGATGGTCGGATGTGGTGCTTTTAGAGCGCGACGAGCTCACATCGGGGTCAACCTGGCATGCTGCGGCCAATATCCACGGGCTACATGATAGTGCAAATATCAGCAGGTTGCAGCATTACACGATGCGGCTCTATGATGAGCTGGAAGCGGAAACTGGACAATCCTGTGGCGTGTTTCGCCCTGGTAGCCTGTATTTGGCGCAGACAGAAAACCGTGAGCACCAGCTAAAGTTGCAGGCGGCCAAAGCCAAGCTCTATGGCATGAATTTCAGCGAGATTGGGCGCGATGAGGCTGAGGCGCTGCATCCATTGGTCAATTTTGATGGAATCCGCACCATCATGTGGGAGCCGGATGGTGGCAATGTGGACCCGTCAGGTGTGACCAACGCCTATGCCGTCGGCGCACGCCAGCGCGGGGCAGAAATCAACCGATTCACACCTGTGACTGGGACCGAGCAACAGCCTGACGGTAGCTGGATCGTCCGTACAACCAAGGGCGATATTCGAACTGAATGGGTGATCAACGCGGCCGGTCTTTGGGGGCGAGAAGTGGCAAAGCTGGCCGGTATAGACGTGCCATTGCAGCCAACAGAGCATCAGTATTTTGTCACCGAGACAATTGCCGAGATCGCGGGCATGGACAGGCGCTTGCCGTCTGTGGCGGATCGTGATGGTGAATACTACCTGCGCCAAGAGGGGCAGGGGTTGTTGATCGGGGCCTATGAAAAAGACATGCGGTTTTGGGCCGAGAATGGTACACCGCTGGATTTTGCTCATGATCTATTCCCAGACGATCTGGAACGGATCGAAGAGAATATGATGCGTGCTATCGACCGCGTGCCGGTTGTCGGTGAGGCAGGTATCAAGCGGGTGATCAACGGCCCGATGATCTGGTCACCAGACAGCAACGTCATTCTGGGACCGGTGCCGGAATTGCGTAACTACTTCATGTGTGGGGGCATCATTCCCGGCTTTAGCCAATCCGCCGGTATGGGGTTGATGGTGGCGCAATGGATCATCGAAGGGGAGATGCAATATGACATGTTCCCATGGGATGTCGCTCGGTTTGGTCATTGGGCCAACAACCCCGAGTTTGTTAAAGCCAAGGTGCAGGACGTCTATGCGCATCGCTTTGCCATTCATTTCCCCAATGAGGAAAGGTCCGCTGGTCGGCCGCTGCGCACGCGGCCGGTTTATGAGATGCAAAAAGACATGGGGGCAGTGTTCGGGCTGAACTATGGCTGGGAGCATCCGTTGTGGTTTGCGGACACACCAGGAGTTGTCGATACCAACGGATTCACGCGCCAGAACTGGTGGGCGCCAGTGGGTGAGGAATGCAAGATGCTGCGCGCGCGTGCGGGCATCATTGATATTTCCAATTTTGCCAAATACCGCGTTATAGGTGCTGGGGCTGAAGAGTGGCTGAACGCTGTTTTTGCCAACAATATGCCCAAAGCCGTAGGGAGGTCGTGCCTCACTCCATTGATTGGAGTGCGTGGCGGCATCGCGGGGGATGCAACAGTCACACGTCTCGCGGAAGAAGAGTTTTTTGTGATCTCGTCGGGCATGGCGGAGCGGTATCACAAACGTTTCTTTGATGCAGTGCCGCTGCCGGCAGAAACGGTCTTTGAGAGTGTCACCGATTCAATTTGTGGCTTTAACGTTGCCGGTCCAAAGTCACGGGAAATGCTGCAGCGTTTGACCAATACGTCGCTTGCGACAGAAGACTTCCCGTTTATGCGATCCCAGCGGATTGTGTTTGCTGGCATTGAGGTTGTGGCGTTGCGTGTCAGCTTTACCGGCGATTTGGGGTGGGAGCTGCACTGTGCCGTGGAAGACCAAGCTGCGCTGTACCAAGCGTTGATTGAGGTTGGCCGCGAGTTTGGTGCTGGGCCTGTGGGCAGCCGTGCCTTGATGAGCCTGCGGGTTGAAAAGGGCTATGGATCGTGGAGCCGGGAATACAGTCCGGAATATTGGCCGCAGGAAGTTGGGTTGGAGCGGTTGTGCAAGATGGACAAGACGTTTCTAAACAAAACTGCGGTGGCGGATAACTTGGCTAAAACGCCGCGCGAGCAGTTGGTGTTGATGCACCTGAAGGAGGCCGATGTTGAGGCTTCGGGTGCGGATGCCACGGGCGGGGAGCCGATTTTTAAGAATGGCAAAGGTATTGGGCGTGTGACGTCGGGGGCCTATGGCTATACGGTTGGCATGTCTCTGGCGCTGGGATTTGTGAAAGACGCTGTGGCGGGGGACGAGGTTGAGGTTATGGTGTTGGGCCAGCCACACCGTGCCACGATTTTGGCTGAGCCGCCGTTTGATCCCGATGGCGCACGGTTGCGAGCGTAACTCAAAGGTGCGCCCTGACGGGCGCGCAGGTCATTTGGTGCGGGGCAGTGGCTCCGCACTATTAGCGAGACGCTGCCTCGCGCTCCGAGATATTTAGGGCACCAAAAAGTTATTTTTTGAGTGGGACGCCGTAGAGCTCAAGTTTGTGACCTTTGAGCTGATATCCCAATTTGGCTGCGATCTTTTCTTGCAAGGCTTCGATGTCGGGGTCGACAAATTCGATCACTTGTCCGGAGTTGATGTCGATGAGGTGGTCGTGGTGTTCGCGTTCAGCATCTTCATAACGGGCGCGGCCATCGCCAAATTCCAGCTTGTCTAGAATTCCGGCCTCTTCAAAGAGTTTGACTGTGCGATACACTGTGGCCAAAGAGATCCGCGGATCGCGTCCTGAAGCGCGCGCATAGAGTTCTTCGACATCAGGATGGTCGTGAGATTCCTGAAGTACAGCCGCGATAATACGGCGCTGTTCGGTCATGCGCAGCCCTTTGGCTTCGCAGCGTTCTGTGATGGTGTCGCTCATGATGTGGTCCGCTGACATGACGTGGTGGTCTTGTGTGTTTAGCTAAGTTGGACGCGTTGTTCCACCGCTTTTGGGGAAATGTTCTCACGGCGTCCCCCTTGACAGAACGCCAAGAAACCCCCATTTGGCGTCAATCGCCTTCTGCCGCGTGAGCACAGCGCCGGACAAAATTGATCCGCGCCCAATAGAAGACGATGATTGATCCCAAAATCACGCGTGGGGCCAGGGCTTGAATCGGTCGCGCTGCGTTAGGCAGCCGATTGGGATTCTGGTCGACCACAATACCCCGCTTGCAGCGGGATCAATTTAGGTTTCGATCATGAAGATCGGGGCCAGAAAGACTGTGAATTGACGAAATTTAGTGACCTTGGTTTGCCTGCCAAGATGGTGACACGAATTGAAAACATCGGGCTGACCACTCCAACCCCGATCCAAAAAGAAGCCATACCGCATGCCCTTGAAGGCCGTGATGTGATGGGACTTGCCCAGACCGGTACTGGTAAAACGCTGGCTTTTGGTCTGCCGTTGATTGCGCGCATGATGTCCTATGGCAGCAAACCCGATCGTTATACTGCGCGCAGCCTGATTTTGGCGCCGACCCGCGAGTTGGCCAACCAGATTTGCACCAGCCTGCGCGAGCAAGTTGACGGGACTCATTTCAAAGTGGGCTTGGTTGTCGGTGGCGTGGGTATCAACCCTCAAATCAAACGGCTGGAGCGCGGTGTTGATATCCTTGTGGCGACACCCGGGCGTCTGATCGATTTGATGGAGCGCAATGCGCTGGATCTGGGATCGACTGACTTTCTGGTGCTGGATGAGGCGGACCAGATGCTAGATCTGGGCTTTATCCATGCGCTGCGCAAAATCGCCAGCTGGCTGCCAGCCAAACGTCAGACCATGCTGTTTTCGGCCACCATGCCCAAACAGATGGGCGAGATTGCCTCGACCTATCTGAATGATCCTATAAAGGTGCAAGTTTCGCCTCCGGGCAAAGCTGCGGACAAGATTGAGCAATCTGTGCATTTCATTGCCAAGGCTGAAAAACCTAAGCTGTTGATGGAGCTGTTGGCGGCGCACCGCGAAGAAGCTGCCATTGTGTTTGCGCGCACCAAACATGGTTCTGAGCGGTTGATGAAAAGCCTTGTAAAGGCGGGCTATGCGGCGGACAGCGTGCATGGAAATAAGAGCCAAGGGCAGCGCGAACGCGCAATTCGCGGGTTTCGTGAAGGCACGACCAAAGTGTTGGTGGCGACAGATGTTGCTGCGCGTGGGTTGGACATCCCAGAGGTGCGTCACGTTTATAATTTTGACCTGCCAAACGTGCCGGAAAACTATGTTCACCGTATCGGGCGCACCGCTCGTGCCGGTATGGATGGGGCAGCGATTGCCTTTTGTGCCCCCGATGAGATTGATGAGTTGAAGGCCATCCAAAAGGTCATGAAAATGGACATCCCTGTGGCCTCTGGCCGTGCTTGGGAAGGTCTTGAAGCAGGCGCCAAGAAAAGCGGTGGCAATCGCCGTCGCGGCGGCGCGCCCAATGGTGGTGGCAAACCGGGCGGAAAACCTGGGGGACAGCGTCGTCGGCGCAGCGGGCCGCCAAAAGGCAAACGTCCGCAGCGCGCTGCATAAGACCTAATATTTAGTAGACCAATTTGCCCCGCATCGTGACACAGGCCTGACCTGTGATCGTGACTGCGGGGCCTTTTGTTTTTGCACCTATCAAGCTGGGGCGCCCCATGTCGTCGCCTTGGTGAATTGTAAGGTCAACGTCGCGGGCTTGGAGTTTGGCAATCAAAGCGGCCAGTGTGGCGCATGCACTGCCTGTGGCGGGGTCTTCGGGGATGTTGTCCAGCGGTGCAAACATGCGGGCATGAATTGTGTCTCCTTCGCGAACGTAGGCAAATTGGGCAAAGTCCAAGCTGGATGGGTGAAGATCACGGCCTTTGCGAAAGGCTGCGACATCGGGGGCCAAAGCGGCCAGCGTGTCGCGGTGATCCAGACGCGTGAGGGTAAACGCGAGCCCCAAGGTGGCAAGGAGCGGCGGGTGTGGGGAAAACTGTATCTTGTCTGTACTGATCCCAAGAGCTTCTGCGACCAAGGTTGGCTCTGGTTCCGCAATAATTTCAAGATCTTGTGACGTCGTAAACTGTGCACAGCCATCGCGGGCGTGACACTTGATGGGCCCAATGCCGAGCTCAAGCGTCATCTGCTCAGATGCACCAAGATCCGAGAGCGCTACGGCGGTGCCAATCAGCGGATGACCTGCAAATGGCACTTCCATTGTGGGGGTGAAAATTCTAACGCGGGCGGTGTTTTCGGTATTCTTGGGGGGCAAAACAAATGTGGTTTCCGAGAAGTTGAATTCGCGCGCGATACGCTGGAAATCTTCCTCAGGCAAAGCGGATGCATCGGGGATGACAGCCAGTTGATTGCCGCCAAAGGGCGCATCGGAGAAAACATCGTAAACTAAATAATCGGTCATGCTGGCCTACCTGTGAAAGATGTAACCGGCGTTTGACCGGAGGTGGATAGAAAGCTCAATGCGTAGTTAGGCATCCGCTGTGGCGCGCTGCAAGTCCACCCAGACCGGCAGGTGATCGGACGCTGTGCGTGCGGGGACCCGTTTTAGAACCCGGCTGTCGACTGCGTTAAACTCGGCAGTGAGGGCAAAGCTGTCGAGCGAGCCTGTGGGTCGGGCTGCGGGATAGGTTTGGCCGGTGTGAACAAAGTCGTATCCCGGCAACGCTGGGCTGAGCTTGCCCATTGCGCCCCATTCGTTGAAGTCACCAGCTATGACTGTCGGTAGTGGCGTAAGCTTCTGAAGGTGTGTGTGAATTTCGGTGAGCTGCGCAAGGCGTGAGCGCCGTAGCAGACCCAAATGTACGCCCACAACGCGAATGGCCCCCAAAGGTGTGTCCAAGTCAGCGCGGATGGCGCCACGCGGCTCGATGCCGGGCAAATCAAGACAGGCCGTTTCTCGCAAAGTTACCGTAGAGGCGATCAACATAGCATTGCCGTGCCAGCCAAGCGATCCTTGGGGAGGGCCGAAATCCACGGGCTCAAGACCGCGGGCGCGGGCGAGTTCGGGAGGCAGGGCGGAAGGACGTGGGGCCAGTCGTTTGTCGGCCTCTTGCAGCACGACGATATCGGCCCGCAGGGCGCGGATTGCGACCATGGTGCGGGTCGGGTTGCGTAACATATCCATCCCGACACATTTTTGAATGTTGTAACTGGCGATACGGACCATTTGTTTTCTTTTCAGTGCGTTACGTGGCGTAGTGAATTTTTGTCTAGTGGGGCACACTTTCTATGTTCCGCAAAAAGTCTGCAGGACCCGTTCTTTCTCTTTGGGCGGATAGGAATAGCCTATGTCTTGGGGAGCAAGCGGACTATGAGGTGCCGAAAGAACGCGCATCAAATCATGGAAAGGCGCGTAGTTGTTATCAACTGCCGCCGCTATCATTGCCTCGATCTGATGGTTGCGCGGGATCACCGCGGGATTTGCTGAATTCATCACTGCGATGGGATCGTCTTTTTCATACGACAATCGGGTCTTCCACGCTTTGATCCAGTCGCCAAAAAGGTGCGAATCCATTGATGAGGTTTCGGTAACTTCGTTCGGTAGCTCTCTGAAAGTATTTGTGAAATCAGAGTTTGACTGTGTCATGTGATCCAGCAGGTTTTTGATCAATTCCGCATCTTCGGATTGCTCGGAGCGAAGCCCGATTTTGGGTCGGAAATGATGCAGCCACCGTGTTTGAACAAGGGCTGGCATGGCGTGAACAGCGTCTGTGAATTCAGCGACGGCTGCTTGGGTATCTGGCATCAAAGGTAGCAGAGCAGTCGCAAGTTGCGCCATGTTCCAGACGATGATGTCTGGTTGATTTCCAAAGGCATAGCGCCCCTGTCTATCAATTGAGGAAAACACCGTCATCGGGTGATAATTGTCCATAAACGCGCAGGGGCCATAGTCGATGGTCTCGCCCGAGATGGCACAATTGTCAGTGTTCATGACCCCGTGGATAAAACCGATGGACATCCAGCGCGCGATGAGATTTGCCTGTGCTGCGATAACTTCTTGAAGGAATTCCAACGGGTTGGCGGCCATAGGGTAATGTCGCTCAATGGCGTATTGTAAGAGTGCCTGCAGCCCTTGGATGTCTTGACGCGCAGCGAGCGCCTGGAATGTGCCAACACGGATGTGGCTGCTGGCGGTGCGGGTGAGAACGGCACCGGGCAGTGGCTTATCGCGATAGACGTCTTCACCAGTTTGAACGGCGGCCAAGGCGCGTGTCGTGGGAATGCCAGCGGCAAACATAAATTCGCTGATGACGTATTCGCGCAGCACCGGACCTAGCCAGGCACGTCCGTCGCCTTGACGTGAGTAGGGCGTCCGACCTGAGCCCTTTAATTGAATGTCGTAACCATTTGATTCACCAATTAAAATTGCACGTCCGTCTCCGAGATTCGGGTTCCAGTGGCCAAATTGGTGAGCGGCATAAAGCTGGGCCAAAGGCTGTGCGCCGTCTGGTAAAATACTGCCCGAGAAAACCTGCGCGAGATGATCTGCATCCTCCGCGCCCGCGATACCAAGGTCCGCTGCGAGGGCGGCGTTAAAGGCAATCAGTTTCGGGGCGCGTACCGGCGTTGGGGCCTGTTCGCTAAACAGGCTGGACGGCAAGCGCGCGTAGGAATTGTCAAATGGAATGCTCAAACTCATGGGTTTGAGGATAGCCGCTGATCAAAGGATTACCAGCACTGCATCAACACATCTGCGTGCTTTTTTGCACTTGTTAAGTGAGGTCGCGCGTCATCAGCGCGTAGCGGTCGCGCAGACGGAACCCCGCGCGATGATAGATCTTTTGGGTGCTCTCATCTGTGCGGTCAACTTCGAGGTGAAATGCACGCAGACCCGCGCCCGCTAAGGCTTTGGGAAGTTGCACTAAAACCTCAGTACCCATGCCACGACCACGCACAGCGGGGCGGATGTAAATTTCGTCGACAAAAGCATCCATGCCGCCGAATTCAACCGACCAACCAAAGGTCACAACGATGTAGCCCACGGGGGCACGACGTGGGCCTAAAAGATAGGCAACACCGTAGGGGGAGCCTTCAAGCAGTGGTGAGAGGCCCGCATGACGTGCCTCGTCGCTCTGAGAGATGCCGATTTCGGCGTGAAAGGCAGCCACCAAGCTGGTGAGGCGGTCTAGGTCGTCTGGACCAGCGAGGTGGAATGCAGTGCTCATAAGCGGGCAAGCCGTTCTGTGAGAAGTGAAAAGAAGCCATCAGCATCCAGATCACCGATGAAAAGCGCGTTTGGGGTGCGGTCGGTGACGCGCCACCAATCGGCAACAGTCATGCCAAGCGTCAGCTCAGAGGTGGTCTCGATCTCGACATTGACATGGCGTCCGGTGAAGAGTTCGGGGCGGATCAGATAGGCGGTGACGCAGGGATCATGCAGCGGAGCGCCTTGGGAGCCGTATTTTTCCTTGTCAAAACGTTCAAAGAAATCAGTCATTTGCGCGACGGCCATGCCAACCGGTGTGCCGATGTTGCGGAAGGCATCATTGCGCTCTTTGGTGACCAATGCCTTGTGGGTGACATCCAGTGGCATCACCGTGATCGGCACGCCTGAGCGGAACACAATATCGGCGGCTTCGGGGTCGACGTAGATGTTGAATTCCGCCGCAGGAGTGATGTTGCCCACCTCAAAATACGCCCCCCCCATAAGGACGATTTCTGCAACCTTATCAACAACATCCGGTGCTTTCTGAAAAGCCGTTGCAATGTTGGTCAAAGGGCCGAGCGGGCAGAGCGTGATGCGTCCGGCGGGATGGGCGCGCAGGGTGTCGATGATAAAGTCAACGCCGTGCTGCTCCTGAAGTTGCATTTCGGGGTCGGGCAGGTCGGGTCCGTCAAGGCCGGTTTTGCCGTGCACATGTTCTGCGGTGACCAGTTTCCGGCTTAGTGGTCGGTCGCATCCGCCGAAAACGGGGACATCCACCTTGCCCGCTAACTCGCAGATAATGCGTGCATTTTTGCTGGTAAGATCGAGGGGGACATTGCCTGCAACGGCTGTAAGGCCCAAGACGTCGATTTCGTCGGGGCTGGCCAGCGCCAAAAGAATTGCGACCGCATCGTCCTGACCGGGATCGGTATCAATGATGATTTTGCGCGCGCTCATAGAGGTCTCCTTGGTGGGCTGGTTTGAGCGCGACAGTGTCAATTGCCGCAGGGGTTGTCCAGCGCGAAACGTGCGCAGTTTCGGGGCGGTGTTGCGTGAGGTGTTAAGGGCAAAATCGGGGGCTGCATCACGTCGGTATTGCGTCGGCAAAGCGACGGTGGTTTGGGTTGCTCTGGGTCAGAGGTAAATTGATCGCACGTTGCGCAGCAAAAAGGGCGGCCCAAAGAGCCGCCCGTTCGATGGAATTCGGGGATGTTAAGATCAGCCGTCGAAGTCGATTTCTTCGGTGATGCGCAGCGCGGCAGGACGGTGCCCTGCCAGTGTCATCAGATTGACGTCGTCCGCTGTGAAAGTGCCCCAGCCTTCGACCAACTCGATAGCATCGGTGCCTGCGGCGATCGGGTATTCATAGTTGGCTTCGGCGTAGACTTCTTGGGCCGCAGGAGATGTCAGGAATTCCATCATCTTGAGCGCGTTGTCTTTGTTTGGCGCAGATTTGGTCATGGCCACGCCCGAGATATTGACGTGGGTGCCGCCGTTCTCAAAGACGGGGAACAGGATTTGCACGCTGTCGGCCCATTCTTTCTGCTCTTCGTCTTCCAGCATTTTACCCATGTAGTAGGTGTTGCCGATAGAGATGTCGCACTCACCTGCCCAGATGGCTTTGACCTGTGCGCGGTCGTTGCCCTGTGGTTTGCGCGCGAGGTTGGATTTGATGCCCTCGAGCCAGGTTTTTGCGCCTTCTTCGCCGTGGTGGTGGATCACAGCCGAGGTCAGCGCCACGTTATAGGCATTGGTGCCGGACCGGATGCAGATGCGGTCGTTCCATTTCGGGTCTGCGAGGTCTTCGTATGTTGTGACTTCGCCTTCGGCGACGCGATCTTTGGACGCATAAACAACACGGGCGCGCGTGGTGAGACCATACCAGTGATCTTCGGGATCACGGTATTGCTCAGGCACGTTGTTGTTGAGCGTGTCGCTTTCAACGGGTTGGGTGAGGCCGGCATCCACAACCGCGGCAAGGCGGGAGATATCCACGGTCAAAACCAGATCGGCAGGCGAGCGCATGCCTTCAGCCTGAAGGCGTTCCACCATACCTTTTTGCAGGTAGGCGACGTTCACTTTGATCCCAGTCTCGGCCGTAAAGGCATCCGTCAGCGGCTTGATCAGCTCAGGCTGGCGGTAGGAGTAAAGATTGACCTCTTCTGCGAGTACGGGGGCCGCAACTGACAGTGCTGTGGCGGCGAAAAGACCGGTTTTAATTTTGGCAAACATTGAATGCTCGTCCCTCTCATTGAACATGGGAAACGAAATAGCCGACAAAAAACGTCGGATCAATACCTGAATGTTTCATTCAGGAAATATTATTTGCTTTCTCCACGGCTTTGACTTTGTCCCAAAGAGCGTCCATTTCAGCGAGATCGGAGTCTTCGGGACGCTTGCCGAGTTTGTCCAATTCAGCCTCAACCGCTTCAAAACGGCGAATAAACTTCTGGTTGGTGCGACGTAACGCGGCTTCGGGGTCAACCTTCATGTGGCGCGCAAGATTGGCCATGACAAACAGCAGATCGCCAAATTCGTCTTCAACTTCATCTTCGGTCATGGTGTCGCGGGCTTCGACCAGTTCGTGGGATTCTTCGACGATTTTGTCGAGCACATGGCTGACATCGGGCCAGTCAAAACCGACGCGGGCGGCGCGTTTTTGCAGCTTAACCGCGCGCAGCAGCGCGGGCAGGCCGACGGCGACCCCGTCCAATGTGCCGCCCTGAGCTTTGCCCGCACGTTCGGCGGCTTTGATGGTTTCCCAGTCGCGGGTTTGTTGCTCGGCAGATTTGTCGCGGTTTTCATCGCCAAAGACATGTGGATGGCGGGCCACCATTTTGTCCGACATCGTGTCGGCGACCTGATCAAAGGTGAACAGGCCTTTCTCGGCGGCCATTTGGGCGTGAAACACAGATTGAAACAGCAAATCGCCTAGCTCGCCCTTGAGTTCATCCCATGCTTCGCGTTCGATGGCGTCGGCCACCTCATAGGCTTCCTCAATTGTGTAGGGCGCGATGGTGGCGAAATCCTGTTCGATGTCCCACGGGCAACCTGTGTCCGGATCGCGCAGGCGGCGCATGATTTCCAGCAGACGTGGCATGCCGCCGTGGGGGTTATTGATCAAATTGTCATTGGCCATTGCAGCGGGCTCCGGATTTTGCTTTGGATGCATGTGACAGAATTGATGCTTAGGAGTCCAGCTATGCCAGTGATCAACCGTATTGCCGATTACGCGGAAGAGATGAAGGGCTGGCGCCAGCATCTGCATGCCCATCCTGAGTTGATGCTGGAGTGTCATGAGACCGCGAAATTTGTGGTCGAGCGCCTGCGCGAATTTGGCATCACCGATATTCACGAAGGCATTGCCACCAGCGGTGTGGTTGCGATCATTGAAGGGCAGGGTGCGGGGCCGACAATTGGGCTGCGCGCGGATATGGACGCGCTGCCGATGGATGAGGACACAGGGCTTGAGTACGCCAGCAAAGTTGCGGGCATGATGCATGCCTGTGGTCATGATGGACACACCACCATGTTGTTGGGGGCGGCCAAATATCTGGCAGAAACCCGCAAGTTCTCAGGCCGCGTGGCGTTGATTTTCCAACCCGCCGAAGAGGAAATGGGCGGCGCAGAGATCATGGTGAATGAAGGTATCATGGAGCGCTTTGACATCAGTCAGGTCTTTGCGGTTCATAATATCCCCGGCATCGAGCTTGGGCATTTTGCAACCACGCCGGGCCCGATTATGGCGGCGGTGGATACGTTCACAATCACTTTGCAAGGGCGTGGTGGGCATGGGGCCTATCCGCAGGATACCGCTGATCCGGTGGTGGGGGCGGTGGCGATGGTGAATGCCATTCAGACCATTGTCAGCCGCAACCATGATACGCGCCAAGAGGTTGTGGTGTCCGTTACACAAATCCATGCGGGCACGGTGAACAATGTGATCCCTGACACGGGGTTTATCAACGGCACCATCCGTACGTTTGATAAAGAGGTGCAGGCGATGGTGCACCAGCGGTTGGACGAGATCACCAAAGGGGTCGCGGCGGCCTATGGGCTGCAGGCCGAGTTGGAACTCGAAATCGGCTATCCGGCCACGGTGAATCATGTGGCGCAGACGGCCTTTGCCGCTGATGTGGCGCGGGAAGTGTCCGGAGCGGTTGCGGTGGATGATGATCAGGGCATGGAGATGGGCGCGGAAGATTTTGCCTATATGCTGGATGCACGCCCCGGGGCCTATTTGTTTTTGGGCGCCGGAGAGGGCGCGGGGTTGCATCATCCCAAGTATAATTTCAACGACGAGGTCTCACCCATCGGGGCGACGTTTTTTGCGCGGTTGGTGGAGACAGCGCAGCCTCTGTAAGGTTTCGGGCGATTTGCATGTCAGATCGCCCACCCACCCACCCCGATCCGACATGCAAATCATGAGTTTACACTTGACCTTTCACCGCAGGTCGGGAAATTTGATCAAATTAATATCGCAATGGGGATCAAGATGGCACTGGAAGATGCAAAGCACCAAGTTGACACGGCTTTTACGCGTCAGGACCTGCGGGGCCAAAGCTTTGAGAACACCTTTGGGGGGGCGACGTCGTTTCTGCGCCGAAAGTATTCTAAAGACCTAGAGGGTGTCGATATTGCCATAACCGGCGTGCCTTTTGATCAGGCCGTCACCAACCGTCCAGGCACGCGGTTGGGGCCGCGCGCGATCCGTGAGGCCAGCGCGTTGCAGGCGTTTGACCCGCCATATGGGTGGGATGGCTATGATGCGCTGAGCGCATTGAGCATCGTGGACTATGGCGATCTGGCGTTTGACTATGCGATGGTTTCTGAGTTTCCCGACGCGTTGACACAGCATATTCGTGGAATCCTTGACGCTGGCGCGGCGAGCATCGCTTTGGGGGGGGATCACTATATCACCTTTCCGATCCTAAAAGCCTATGCCGAGAAATACGGCCCGCTCAGTCTGCTGCAGTTTGATGCGCACACTGATACCTGGGCGGATGATGACATGGCGCGAATTGATCATGGCACGATGTTCTACAAGGCGGTCAAGCTAGGGCTAATAGATCCACAACGCTCTGTACAGGTCGGAATTCGCACGGAAAATCCCAATACTATGGGGATCAATATTATCGATGCACGCGAAGTGCATGAGGCGGGACCAGTGGCCACCGCGCAAAAGATCAAATCCATTCTGGGCGATCACCCGACCTATCTGACGTTTGATATCGATGGGTTGGATCCGGCGTTTGCACCAGGAACTGGCACGCCTGTATGGGGTGGGCTGACCAGTGGACAGGCCAGCATCATGCTGCGCGATCTGGCGGGCATTAATATGGTGGGGGGCGATGTTGTCGAAGTGTCGCCACCGTTTGACACCACAGGTGCAACCGCGATTGCCGGTGCGCATATTGCAACCGAGCTGATCAGCCTGTGGGGCTGGACCCGTCGCGGGTAAAAGTCGGTTAACGTTTAGTTAATACAATTTGAGATGTATTCCTGGAATTCGCCCTTGCAATGAGGGCGGGTTCACTGGCACGTTTGCCACGTCCAACATTTTTGGGCGATTAAATTCAGTGTTTTGAGTGAATTAGTTTGTTTTTACCCGGAGGTGTTTCGCCTGTGACTTATATCTGGATCATCGTTGCTTTGTTTTTGGCCGCCCTTGCCTATGTCAGGTTTGCGCCCAGTGATCCGGCTGTTTGGCATGTGCAGCCAAATGTGGTTGCGGACAAAGACTTTGGCAATGGCGCGACGCGACAAGTTGATGTGGGTGCCGACGGGTTGCGCAGGCTGGCGGCGGTGGCAGCCGATGATCCGCGTACAACCACGCTGGCGGGATCGATTCAGGACGGCATGATCACCTTTGTGACGCGCACCCGTACCATCGGGTTTCCTGATTACACAACGGCATATCAGGATGGCGAGACGCTCAAGATTTTGGGGCGCTCACGATTTGGACGGAAAGATTTCGGCGTCAATGCTGCGCGACTGGAGCGCTGGATTGCGGCTTTGGCCGCCTATTAGGTTGGAGCTGAGGCAGCCTGGCGAGACTTCGCGCCACATCGGCACATTGAGCGACATCTGACATTGGGCCATGAACATGCGCCCATCCACCTGAAGGCAAATGGTTTCGCCAACTTCAATCCGTTCGCCCTGAGTGTCGGTGCAGTAGCAATCAACAGGGACACCATTGATGTAGCCATCCGCAAAGGCGGGGGCGGTGAGAAGACTAAAGAGGATAAATAGGTGTTTCATATCTACATTATACATCGCCATAGGGTCTTGACCAAGGCCGCGGATTGTCTCACTTAACCGCATGGTTCCGATAGAGCGTTTAGAACAAATCACCCAGCGGTTCGAGTTTCTCGAAGCGCAGATGGCGCAGGGCGATGGCGACATTGCCGTGCTAGCCAAGGAATATTCCGACCTGCGTCCCGTGGTGGAGCAGATCGCGGCCTATCGTCGGCTGTTGTCCGACATAGAAGAGGCTGAAGAGATGTTGGGCGATCCCGACATGAAGGCGTTGGCAGAAGAAGAATTGCCAGAGTTGCGCGCGGCCTTGCCGGACGCGGAACACGCCTTGCAGCTGTCTCTGTTGCCCAAGGATGCCGCCGATGCACGGCCCGCCATTTTGGAAATCCGGCCCGGAACGGGTGGGGATGAGGCGGCGCTGTTTGCGGGTGATTTGCTGCGAATGTATCAGCGCTATGCCGAGGCGCGCGGCTGGAAGGTCGAAATTCTGGACGAGCAGATCACCGAATTGGGCGGCGTGAAAGAAGTTGTTGCCCATATCAAAGGTGAAAACGTCTTTGCACGGATGAAATATGAATCCGGTGTACATCGCGTACAACGTGTGCCCACCACCGAAAGCGGCGGACGGGTGCATACCTCGGCGGCCACGGTGGCGGTGCTGCCTGAGGCTGAAGACGTGGATATTCACATTGAGCCCAATGATATCCGTATTGATACGATGCGCAGCTCCGGCGCGGGGGGGCAGCACGTCAACACCACCGATTCCGCGGTACGGATCACCCATTTGCCAACCGGTGTGGTGGTGACAAGTTCGGAGAAGTCCCAGCACCGCAACCGCGAGATCGCCATGCAGGTTCTCAAAACGCGGCTGTATGATCTGGAGCGCCAGCGGATTGACAGCGAACGTGCGGCCAATCGGGCTGGACAGGTAGGGTCAGGCGATCGCTCTGAACGCATCCGGACTTATAATTTCCCGCAAGGGCGCATGAGTGATCACCGCATTAACCTGACGCTCTATAAGCTGGATCAGGTCATGCAGGGCGATCTGGACGAGATCATTGACGCGCTGACCGCGGATGCGCAGGCGAGCGCGCTGGCGGAGATGCAGGTGTGAGCGTCACCCTTGGGGCGCTGGTGCAGTTGGCGACAAGGTCTCTGAAGGACGCGGGTATAGATGGCGCGGCGCGAGATGCGCGGTTGTTGGTGGCGCATGTTGCGGGGCTGCCGTTGCATCATTTGACGCTTGAGGCGAGCCAAGAGGTGGGCGAGACGCAGCAGGTGGCTGCACAGGATTTGGTCGCGCGGCGGATCGCGCGGGAACCTCTGTCACATTTATTGGGCAAGCGGGCGTTTTTTGAGCATGAGTTCATCGTCACGCCAGATACTCTGGACCCGCGTCCCGAAACCGAAGCGCTCGTGCTGGCGGCTTTGAAAACCCGTTTCACCACGGTACTGGATATGGGCACAGGCACAGGGGCAATTGCGCTCTCGTTGTTGGCGGCGCGGCCAAATGCGCGCGGCGTGGCGACGGATTTATCCCAAGCTGCCCTAGATGTTGCGGCGCAAAACGCGCAAGCGATTGGTGTGGCCGCGCGGGTGGAATTGGTGCAAAGCGATTGGTTTGCACAGGTGTCGGGCGCGTTTGATCTGATCGTGTCCAACCCGCCCTATATTGCGTTGGAGGAAATGGCTGAATTGGCACCGGAGTTGAGCCATGAGCCGCGTATGGCGCTGACCGATGAGGCGGACGGGCTGAGTGCTTATCGCATTATTGTAGCGGGTGCTGTAGCGCATTTGACGGATGGTGGGCATCTAATGGTCGAGATCGGTTGGCAGCAAGGCGCGGCGGTGGCGGCGCTGTTTGAGGCGGCGGGTCTGCAGCAGGTGGCGGTTTTGCCCGACCTTGACGGGCGCGATCGCGTGGTTATTGGGCAAAAAGGCACCAACTTGGTTTGAATTCGGTTGAAAAATTTAGATCATGTGCAGAAAGACCCTTGTAAGGTCGCCCAAGGCGCATTACTCATAAATGGTCCTTTTGGTGGATGCCCTGTTTTCAAGGCGGTCCCGATTGGACTCAAGCCAGAAATTGTCGCAACCGGGTTATAGAGCGCACGAGGCGCGAAACGGTGTTAGCGACCGCAATTGATTAAGGCTGGATTGCAAGTAACATGAGATCTTCGAAGTCCCGTTCGCGGAATAAATCTAACCGCAACCGCCAATCCACTGGAAACGTTGTCAATCGTGTGTTTGACAGCTCGGGTCCTGAGGGCAAAGTTCGCGGTACACCGCAGCAGGTGATCGACAAATATAACCAGTTGGCGCGCGATGCCCAGCTGGCCAATGACCGCGTCGCCACTGAAAACTTTCAGCAGCACGCTGAACATTACCAACGTATGCTCAATGAAGCGCAGCGCGAGCAAGAAGCGCGCCGTGAAGAGCAGGAACGCCAGAACCGTGAGCGTCAGGCCGAGCGGGATCGTGAACGTCGCGACCGCATGGAGCGTCAGGAGCGTGAAGGCAACGGCAGCAAACAGCAGCCCAACGAGCGTCATCATCATGACCGCCAACCGGAGCAGCGCCAGCCTGAGCAACGCCAGCCAGATACACAACCTGACCTTTTGTTGGATCCCTCCGAAACTGAGCAGCCTGACGTCATGGGCGGGCTTGTAGACAGTGGATTGGTGGAAACACCTGAAGCCAAAGCGGAAGATGCGCCAGCGCCAGCACCGAAAAAACCTGCGCCGCGCAAACGGGCTCCGCGTAAGAAACCTGTGGCTGAGGGCGAAGGTTTAGAGGGTGAGGCCGCAGCGGTAGCGCCCAAGCGCACACGTAAGAAAGCCGACCCAAAGGCTGAAGCTGCTGCCGAGACACCTTCGCAAGCCGCTCCGGAAAATCCGGAAGCTGCCGAATAAAGCTCTCCAAGTGCTGCAACTCGCGGCGCTTAGACACAATATCCAAATAAACGTTGTCAGAGATTTCTGGCAGCGTTTTTTGTGCGGTTGGAGTGTTAAACCCAGAAGGGCATGACGCGGGCGTGTCTGCGCTTTTGACCGTTGGATTTGGCCGAGGGTTTCACATTTTGAGTTACGGCGCGCACCCCTCTTACCAAGTGCTCAAGGTTTTACAAACCTATCGGCAGGCGGCAGGCGGCAGGCGCGGGGCATGAGTGCCGAATTCAGGTCTTTTTGATCTCACGGGCCAAGGCGCAGAATTCCTCAAGGCTGACCTGTTCGGCGCGTTCGGTGGGCTTGATGCCTGCAGCCAGTAGACGGTCTTCGATGTCAGGCGCTTGGCCCTTAAGGGCTGCGCGCAGCATTTTGCGGCGTTGATTGAACGCAGCAGCCACGACACGCGAGAGGGTTTTGGCGTCGGCCTCAAAGCGGGGTTTTTCCAAAGCGGTCAAATGCACAACCGCGGAATGCACTTTGGGCGGGGGCGAAAACGCCTCGGGGGGGAGCGACATCACGATGCGTGCATCCGCGCGCCATTGCGCCAGCAGCGCCAGACGTCCGTAAGCTTTGGAGCCGGGTTGGGCAATGATGCGCTCGGCCACTTCGCGTTGAAACATCAGCGTCAGACTTTGCCAGTAAGGCGGCCATTCTTTGGGGGTGAGCCAGCGCACCAGAAGTTCGGTGCCCACGTTATAAGGCAGGTTGGCGGCCACACGAATAGGGGGCGTGAGGTGGCTGAGCGGGTTGACCTCAAGCGCGTCGCCATTGATGAGCTCAAGCTGACCCGGATAAGCCTCGGCAATCTCGGCCAGCGCGGGCATGCAACGGGGATCTTTTTCAATCGCCAACACACGGCGCGCACCTTCGGCCAGAAGACCGCGGGTCAGACCACCGGGGCCGGGGCCGATTTCCAGCACGTCGCATTCGGAAAGATCACCCGCCTGACGGGCGATTTTGGCGGTCAGGTTGAGATCGAGCAGAAAGTTCTGGCCCAGCGATTTGCGGGCGAGCAATTCATGGGTTTCGATCACGTCGCGAAGCGGTGGAAGGGAGTCGATGGTGCTCATAAAACTACTGTGGGGCCTTTGGTGGGGGCTGTGCCAGAGATTTTATGCCTCCGGCGGGGATATTTTAGGCAAGAGGAAGCCTTAGGCGCTTTTGGCCATAAGATGCGCCATGCGCAAGGCCTCGATGGTGGAGGAAGGATTGGCCTGACCGGTGCCGGCGATATCAAAAGCGGTGCCGTGGTCGGGGGATGTGCGGATAAACGGCAGACCCAGCGTGACGTTGACGCCGCGGTCAAAATCCAGCGTCTTGATCGGGATCAGGGCTTGGTCGTGGTAGGCGCAGATGGCGACGTCGTAGCGTGCGCGTGCGGCGGCGTGAAACATCGTGTCGGCGGGTAGCGGTCCTGCGATGTCAAAACCTTCGGTGCGCAGGGCGTCCAGAACGGGGGCGATGAGGGTGGCATCCTCATGGCCCATCGCGCCGCCTTCGCCTGCGTGTGGGTTCAGGCCAGCCACAGCGATACGCGGTTGGGCAATGCCGAATTGTGTTTTCAAACCCTGTGCTGTGATGCGGATTGTGTCGGCCAAAAGGTCCGGAGTGAGCGCGGCGGGCACCTCGGAGAGGGGGATGTGAATGGTGGTGGGCACCACACGCAGCTGATCGGAGGCCAGCATCATCACCACACGGTCCACACCGCCGAGATAGGCGAGGTACTCGGTGTGACCAGGCCAGGCAAAGTCAGCGCCGTCTTTGAGTGCTTTTTTGTGAATGGGCGATGTGCAGATCGCGCTGGCCTCACCAGAGATGGCAAGATCGGTGGCGCGCGCGATCACATCCACCACGCTTTCGGCGTTGGCAGGATCGGGCGTGCCCGGTGTCGCGCGCCCAAAGAAAGGATGTGCCAGCACCGGCAGAGATGTGGCGCAGAGATCCAGTGCCTCAGATGGGGATTGGATCACGGTGGCGGGCACAGCGCCCGGCAAGTGGTCTGGATCGGCAATCAGGAAAAATGGCAGGCTGTCCCCGAGGATTTGCCAAGCTTTCTCTGCCAGCTCAAGCCCGATGCCGGCTGGTTCTCCGCAGGTCAGCGCAATGGGCGCGATGGTCATTTTTCCGTTATCCGGGCTTCGGCGCGCAGTTGGTTGAGGTAGCTGTCGGCATATGATTCAAGCTTTTGCGTGCGCAGGACTTGGGAAATTTGTTCGCGTGAAATCTCTTCTTCTTGTCCCAAGTCTGCGGTGCGGCTGCACAACATCAGAAAGATCAGGGCCTGACCATTGGCTGTGGTCAAGTTTGTAGAGGTTTCATTGTCATCCATTTTTGCCAGCTCAAGCGCAATATCTCTTGGTATCTCGCCAGGCGCCTGTGTTTCGCGGATCAGGTTTTCACGGGGCATGTCGCGCGCGAGCCCATAGAGATCGTCGCAGCGGTCGGTTTTGATGTCGATTTCGCGGGCGTGCTCAAGGTTCTCGGCTGTGCGCCCACCGGGGAACAGCAGCATCGCATAGTCGATGGCAGAATAATTGGCGGCCTGGCGACCAGTTTCCTCAATGCCACGCAGCTGAAACACGGCCACTGCTGTGGGCAGTTGAACCGGATCTGTGACTTGACCTGTGCCAAGTGCTGAGATCAACGGGCGCAATTGGGGGGGCAGATTGGTGATCGACATCCAGTCAATATGGCCGCCCTGATCTTTGGTGCTAGCGGCAGAATTGGCGCGAGCGGCGGCCTCAAACTCGGCAAAGCTGGTGATGCTGGTGAATTGAGACGCCGTGTTGGTCACGGCTTCGCGGGTCTGATTGGTTGCGGGCATAACGATTTCGGACAACAGCACACGCACACTGCCCGAGCCGGTGTTGGCGGCAATGGCACGGTCGATTTCAGCCTCGGAGATATCTACCTTGGAGCCGTAGAGCGTTTGTACAACGCCGCGCCAGATGATGCCGGAGGCCACAAAGGCGCGCACGGTGGATTCATCGATGCCTTCCTGGGCCAGTGCCTTGAGCATTTCGGGAGTTGGCAAGTTGGTCTGACGGGCAAAATCATCCACACCATTGGTGATGCCCTCTTCGGTGGGAGCAATGCCTGCGGCGGCGGCGGCCTGCAGTTTCAGACGATCATCGATGAGTTGTTCGCGCGCCAGTTTGCGAAGATCGCCAGTGGCGCCCATCACCGACATCAAAAGCGCGCGCTGTTCAATTTCATAATACGTAACAGAGCGGTCATTGATGGTAATGGCCGGAGAAAAGGCGCTTTGGGCGTGAGCTGTGTCGCTGAGCGGAAGGGCCAGAGCCAGTGCAACCGGTAACGTGGTGGCCAAGCGCGAGATCAGACGGAACATCATCGTTATTTTCCTGCAAGTTATCCGCAAGTGCGGGCATAGCTTTTTTCATTCGATTTGACCGAGAAGCCCAAGAGGGCGACGCTGAGGCCAAAACTGGTGCTCGGTTGCACCGTAGTGGATGTTGAGAAGCGGCGCGAGATCGAAAGTTCAACTTTGACGCATTCGTTGCGGTATTCCAGCCCGGCGCCGGCTTCGGCGGTTTGACTGTTTCCGGCATCAAAGCGCCAATCAAACAATCCGGTCCAATGGCGGCTGAGGCGGTAGCTGCCATCCAAGGCCCATTCGGCCAAGGTTTCATCGCGATCTTCGGTCGGATCCGCGCGCAACCAGATGTAGCTGGCGTCCAGCCAGAGCTTGTCGTTGGTCCACCCGAGACGGGCGGCCGCCTTGTTGGTACCGCCTGTGGGATCAAACAAGCCACGTGCAGACACAGCCAAACCGTTTTGGGTCTTATATTGCCCCGCCAAAAGCAGGTCGGACGCGTGACCGTTCAAACCGGAACTATCGGTGAAATCGGGCTGACTATCTTGGTGATAAACCTGCCCGACGGTGAAGTTTCCCTGCCATCCATCCTCGGAGATCCGCGACCAGTTAAAGCCCAAAGCACCGGTCACGCCGCGTTCACGGCGGTCATGTGAGGGGAAACGCGACAGCGACAACAGATTGCCCTCGTCAAATTCCACGCGGGTGCTTTCGTCGTTGGCAACGTCAAGGTTGCTGCCGCCAGTCCAGCCGATTTGGCCAATAGGTTCAATGACATAGGTTGCCCCGTCCTCGCCTCGTTTGCTCATCGGGTAGCGGACATCAACCGCCACAGTGGGCGTGAACTGGCTGTCAAAAGAGGAGACGGTGCTGTCGTCATTGGTGCTGTAAGCGTCAAAAGCCAGTTCGCCGGTGATGCCGGTGCGCAGACCGTTGTTCAAGGTCCAGTTGCGTCGCCATAACGCGCTTGCATTGGTACGCGCGACATCGCGACCAACGACGTCTTCACCGGATTCCCGATAATGCGCGTGGACCTCGAGATTTGTGCGCAACTCACCGCCAATCGACGTGGGATAATACCGCCGTTCGGTCTCGGCAATGGCGACCAGAGTTGGCAATTCCTTATTGTCTTCATCGTCGCGCAAACTCTCAAAGTGCAAGAAGGCGAAGCGTGTATTCTCATCACGCCGGCTGCGGCGCACGGTGATATCGCTATTGAGGCGATCATCGTCAGAATAGTCGTAATCCGTTAGATAGGACGCGTCAGAAACTGCTTTGAGGTTGAAGCTGAGCTTGTAGTTGTTTTTGAGGTCAAACTCACCTTCGGCAAAGAGATATGACCGGATTTCGCCGTTTCTGATGTCATCATCAGAGACCGCGCCATTCAGCGTAATGTTTCCCTTTTTGAAAGCTTGGCGGTAGCGAAACTCTAGCGTGCGGGTCTTGGACGAGAGATAGGGCGTCAGTGTTAGATCACGATGGGGCCCCATTTCGATGAAATAGGGCATCTTGAGACCATAGCTGAGCTGAGACGTTGTGCGCACGGTCGGGATCAGAAATCCTGTGCCACGTTCCAGCGTCGGGTCCGGCAGCCGCAGCTGGGGAAAATATAGGACAGGCACATCCAAAACCAGCAGGCTGGCGTGGTCGAAATAGACCTGTCGTTCTAATTCGTCATGGATCACGCGCCGCGCACGGATGCGCCAGAGCGGTGGCTCATCGGTATCGCAAACACGGCAGGACGACACCGTCGTCTTGGTGAGAACATTATAGCGTCCATCGACGCGGTCCAGTTGCTGCGCAGCCATTTGGACCTGTTGATTCAGCATCATGCGCGCGCTGCGCAACAAACCATTTCGAAAGTCGGTGTCCAGTTCGGCCTCGTTGGCCAGCACAACCACACCGTCACTGGTGTACATGCGGATGGGGCCTTTGAGCGTGACGATATCGGACTTGGAATCATAGATGATTTCATTGGCCAGCACGCGACTGCCTTGCGCAAAGGCTTCGACATTGCCCTGCGCGGTCAGGATCTCGTCGCCGGTGACAAAGACATGGTCGGCCACCAGAACCACAGTGTCAGGTTCGCTCACTTCTGGAACAGGCACCATCTGTGCTGTTGCGTGGCTTCCAATTGCGAGGCTCAGCGCGAAGCAAGTTAGGATTTGACGGGGGAAATTCATCCGTCCTCCATATGTAATAGTAGTCCTAGCGCAAGCAAAATGCTGGCCACAGGAGGGGCCCAAGCTGCTAACTCAATCGGGATTTGACCGCTATCGCCGAGTATTTTTGCAAAGTTTCTGATGAAATACAGCGTAAACCCAATCAGAAGGGAGGCGAGTACAGCGACACCTGTGTTACCAAAGCGCGTGTGGCGCATGGTGAAGACTGAGGCAATAAGCACCATCGCCATCAAAAACAGCGGTTGTGCAAATTCCATATGCAGCCAAACTGTGTGACGGCGTGCTGAAAAACCAGCCTCTTCCAGGTCGTTGATGAACCTTGGCAGATCCCAGATTGAGATTGCGGCTGGAGAGCCGAAACGATCGCGAATTTGGTCCGGTGTCAGTGAACTCTCAACCCGCAAAGTGTCGTGTGACTTGCTGTTTTCTTCCGAGTTGATGCCAGCCAGCAGAGGCCAGGCCTTGGCCTTTCGAAGCTCCCAAGCGCCCTCAAGAAGTATTGCGCTCTCGGCTTCGATACGCGTTTGGGGGCCACCGTCAGGCGCATAAATAACAAAGGTGACCTCGCGAAACTCGGAGGCATCGACGTTGGTTTGGGCCGCGTGGATCACGGCCTGACCCAAGGCGCCGCCTTGTCTGAGCCAAATCCCTTCGCTGGACAACGATAGGGCGCTGCGCCCATCAGAGCGCATGTCGTCGGATAGCTGGCTATAAGTCACTGAGGTGGCCGCGACCAATGGATTTAGGGTTGAGACCGCAAAGATCCCCACAAGCAGCGCTACAGCCACTGGAGACAGAAGCGACAGGATTGCCGAGCGGCCTGAGGCGCGCACGACGACCAGCTCGGAGGTGCGTGACAGGCTGATAAACAAAGAGACGGTTGCCAGAATGATAATGAGGGGCAGGAGTTGGTAGAGCCCTTCGGGCGTGCGCAGCAAGGTGAGTTTGAGGATGGCATCAAACCCAACTTCATCCACGTCAAAGCGGCGGAATTGCTCCATCAGATCAATCAGCGCCATCAAGACAAAAAACACGCCCGAGATGCCGAGAAGCAGCCATAGGAACTTGCGCGCGAAGTATAGGTGAATGGTCATGAGGCCGCCTTTCGCCAGCGAAGCGGACTGGCGGCAATTTTGAGCAAGCCGGCTGAAATCGCCGCACCAAGTGCAGTGGGCAGATAGATCAGCGGCCATAGGTCTGCTGATTTGCGAACCGGATCCGTGACGATGCTCTTGGCGGTTTCCAGCAGTACGAGGATCACAAAAGCGATCAGAATTTGGCGCCAAACGCCAAACCGGCTGTATCCGCCCACCAGAAGCATGGCAAACCCGATCATTGGAAACACAATTGTAATCAAGGCCTGAGCGAACCGGCCGTTGATTTCGGCCAAAATGTATCCGCTGCTGCGACCAGTGAGCTCCATGACATGGTCGCGATTAAACAAAAGCTCGGGGGTCCACATTGTGCGGATATCGAATCGACGGGTGTTTTCCGTGTCCACAATTGCGCTGATGTCATAGGAGAAATCCGCAAAATTGGTAGTCGAGAGACGTTCGGTGTTAGCAATATATTGTTGGGACAATCCGTTGAGCATAACCAGTTTTGGCCCTTGGGCGTCTTGTACCAGATAGGCTTCGGCGGCTGTGTAGGTGACTGTGCGACCTTCGGCGCGTCGGTCAGATAGGAACACATCGCGCAAAACCCCGTCCGAGGTGATGTCGCGAATGTAAAAAGTCACACCGTCAGAGGGGTGCAAAAATGTACCTTCGGTCAAGAGACCGGCAGTGACATTTTCTGCCAACTCGTTTTGACGCTTTTGCAGTTCAAGCAAACTTGCCGGAACCAGATAGTGCGTGAGCATGCTCATCATGACCGCAACGATCATCCCAAATATCAGAACCGGACGTGCGAGGCGCCATGGGCTAAAGCCTGTGGCCTGCATCACGGTCAATTCGCTCTCGCTGCTGAGACGATTGATCACAAAGATCGTTGCGGCAAACACCGCCATGGGCACCACAAGGCGAATGACATTAGGTAAAGTAAGAATGGTAAGTTCTAGAAAAACAGAGACATTATGCCCGTTGGTTATGAGCTGATCGAACAAAATGACGGCTCGGTTGATCCAGTAGACGGACACCAAGATCAGCGCAAAGAATCCAAACAGATTCAGAAGTTGCGACAGGATATATCTGTCGAATCTGCTCACCGGCTCAGAATCCCCCACTGTCTTTCGTGTTTTTCGCGACATTAGTGGAATTGGCGGGCAGGGAAAACTCCTATCTGGTCAAGATCGGCGTCGCGGGTTAGGACTTGTGAAATCGTAAATGGAGAAGCCCGTGTCTAAACCCGTCAGCATGTCTATTATTCCAACTGATCTTGATGCCATCGAAGCCGCCACAGGGCGGGTGAGTGTTCTCGTTCCGCTGGAAGGTAATCTTTGGCAGGAAGCGCGGCGCGTCAATCGTTTGACCAAAGGCGCAATTGAGCGGATGCGGGCGGAAAAAGGCGACAAGGCCAAGATTGGCGAGATCGTCAGCCTAGCGTGGCCTGCGGGCATGGCGGCCTCGGCGGTGGATGTGGTGTTCTTGCCGCGTCGCTGCTCGGTAGAAGAAGCACGCAAAGTTGGGGCTGGACTGGGCAAACGTCGCGGATCTGATGAATTGCTTCTTTTGGCAGGAAACCACCCGAAAGCGGCTGAAATCGCAATGGGGATCGCGCTGCGTGACTACGGGTTTGAGGATCACAAGACGGCTGAAGCGGCTGAGGATGCGCGTGCGGTGACCGTTATGGCGTCAAAAGCCGATGAAGTTGAAGCAGAAGCCGCGCCATTGTTGGCGGTTGCAGAGGGTGTGTTTTTCACCCGTGATCTGGTCAATGAACCCGCCAATGTGTTGACCACAACCGAGTTTGCCAAGCGTTTGGATGACATGCGCTCTATCGGCTTGGACGTTGAAATTCTGGAAGAAAAACAGCTGGCCGAGTTGAAAATGGGCGCGTTGTTGTCGGTTGGCGAAGGCTCGGACAGCCCGTCTAAAGTGGTTGTGATGCAGTGGAAGGGTGGCGAGAAGGATGCCGCGCCGCTGGCCTTGATTGGCAAAGGTGTGGTGTTTGACACCGGCGGGATTTCGCTAAAACCGGCGGCGGGTATGGAAGACATGACCATGGACATGGGCGGCGCAGGTGTTGTGGCGGGTGCGATGCGCGCCTTGGCGCTGCGCAAGGCGGCGGCCAATGTGATTGGCATCGTAGGGTTGGTGGAAAATATGCCCTCGGGCAATGCCACACGTCCGGGGGATGTTGTGACCTCCATGAAGGGCGACACCATCGAGGTGATCAACACCGACGCTGAAGGGCGGTTGGTTTTGTGTGACATCATGCATTACGCGCAAGAGCGGTTTAAGCCGGATGCAATGATAGATTTGGCCACATTAACAGGCGCGGTGATCATCGCCTTGGGCCATGAAAACGCAGGCGTTTATGCCAATGATGATGCTTTCTGTAATGCTTTCCTCAATGCCGCTGCACAAGAAAACGAAGGCGCGTGGCGCATGCCGTTGGGCAAAGCCTATGCCGATCAGTTGAAGTCACGCATTGCAGATGTGAAAAACGTCGGTGGCCGTCCGGCGGGATCGGTGACCGCAGCGGAGTTTTTGCAACGCTATGTGGCTGAGGGCACGCCTTGGATCCATCTGGATATTGCAGGCGTGGCCAGCGTGAAGTCCGAGACAGATTATGCGCCAAGCGGGGCCACGGGCTGGGGCGTGATGGCGCTCAGCCGTCTGGTATCCAACCGCTACGAAAGCTAGGGCTTTGGGCGCTGCATTTTTCTATCATTTGACCCAAGCGCCGCTTGAAGTCACCCTGCCGCGCCTTCTGGAGAAGGCGCGCGGGGCGGGGTGGAAAATTGTAGTGCGCGGATCGGACCCGAACCGCATTGAGTGGTTGGATCAAAAGTTATGGCAGATTGGCGATACCAGCTTTCTGCCGCATGGGATTTCCGGTGGACCACATGATGCGCAGCAACCGATATTGTTGACCACAGGCCCCGAGCTATCCAATGGTGCGGGCTGCATCATGTCGGTGGATGGGGCGTCGGTGACGGCGGAGGAAGTTGAGGCGGCGGATCGGGTGTGCATCCTGTTTGACGGGTATGACGAAGAGGCGTTGCAGCAGGCGCGCGGGCAGTGGAAAAAGCTGACCGATGCGGGATGTGCGGCGCAATATTGGTCCGAGGAAAGTGGCAATTGGCAGAAGAAAGCAGAGAGCGCTGGGGCGGCTTCCTGACTTTAGCTTTGCTGTCTAATGTATTGATATTTATCTGGTAAGTATCAGCTTGTTGCCGGTGATTGTGATCTGCTCATAGCGCTGTAGATAGGACATGCCCAACAAAGACTGGTTCAGCTCGCCACCATTGATACGTGCGGCGACATTGCGATCCACAATACCGTCCAGCGCAATTTCATCGATGAAAACCGGCGCGGTGCGCACTTCGCCATTGGCGGTCATGGCGCGGCCGTGAAACGGTAGATCGTCGGGTTCAAATCCTGCACGGCGCGCGTCTGCTTGGCTGAGCACCAGATCAGACGCACCCGTGTCGACGATGAATTGAATGGGCGCGCCATTGAGGGTGAGCGTCATGCGGTAATGTCCGTCGGGCCCACGGGGCACCTCGATACGACCTTCGTCGGCGAACACGGCTTGGGTTGGCTTTACTGTGGATCGGATGTCCTCCCACAGTCCAATGACGGCAATCACTCCCATAAAAATCAGGCCCCATAACACCGCATGTTGTGCCATTTTGCCGAGGTTATTGCGGTTTGATTGCAAAAACCAAAAGCCTACAGCGCAGAGTAGAAGCACCAGATAGACCAGATTGCCGATGTCATTTTCGCCCATGAATCCTCCTGATTTCCAATAGATATAGGAGCTTGGTGCGGGAGGGGGAAGGCGTTAGCCGCTCACAAAGCCGAAATCGCGCAGACCGTCGAGGATAAACTGCACCGCCAAGGCCGCAAGGATCATCCCGAACAGACGTGTGGTCACTGTGATGCCCGTCTTCCCGACAGCCTTTTCAAACGGTCCGGCCAGAAGAAACGCACCGAAATTCAACGCCAACACCACCAGAGCAATCGCCAAAATCAGCACGGTGTTGTGCAGCCCCGGAGTTTGCCCTGCCAGAAGGATGACTGTGGCAATGGAGCCTGGACCGGCAATCAGAGGAATGGCGAGCGGAAACACCGAGGGGTCTTCGTCGTCTTCATGTTCGGCTTCGGCACCTTCTGCCTGATTTTCGCGGCGTTTGGTGCGGCGTTCAAACAACATGTCCAAAGCTGTCAGAAACAAAAGACAGCCGCCCGCGATGCGGAAGGCCGGCATCGAAATACCGATCACGCCCAGAACAGTTTCGCCAAAGAAGGCAAAGACCGACAGGATCGCAAAAGCGATACCGCAGGCGTGCAGCGCGATTTTGCGGCGCTCTTGTGCGGACATGCCTTGCGTGAGCGAGGCAAAGATCGGCGCCAGACCGATAGGGTCAATAATCACGAAAAGCGTGAAGAAAGCCGTGATGAGCACTGCGCTGTCCATAAGAACTCCGAATTCGGTTATGGACTGACGCTAACAGTCAGCCCGTTGCTTTTTCAAGTTTTTCCAACGCGGCCATCCACATCTGTTCAGCACGCTTCATCGCATCGCTAAGTTCAGTGTGCTTGCGCTGCCACTTGGCGATTTCATGAGCGGGCTCGTCGTAAAAGGCGGGATCGGCCATTTTGTCAGAGAGTTTGGTGTTCATGCCATCAAGCTTTTCCACCAGTTGCTCGCATTTACGCGCTTCTGAGCGCAATGCAAGGATGTCATCGCGCGTTAATTTCTTGGCAGCGGGTTTTGGCTTATCTTTCTTGGCCTTTTCCTTGATCTTGGCAGCTGGCTTGTCAGAGCTGAGAAGCAGCTTGCGATAAGCTTGCAGATCTTCCTCATAAGGCTTCACCGTGCCATCTTTGACCAGCCACAGCCGGTCGGCGACCAGCGTGAGAAGGTGCATGTCGTGGCTGACCAGAATGACTGCCCCACTATAAGCGGTGAGCGCCTCAACCAGCGCTTCGCGGCTTTCGATATCGAGGTGGTTGGTCGGTTCGTCCAAGATCAACAGATGCGGCGCATCTAGTGTGGCGAGCAGCAGCGAGAGGCGGGCTTTTTGTCCCCCAGACAAACGGCCCACGGCAGTTTCCGCTTGGGCGGCGCCAAGGCCAAAACCAGCGAGGCGGGCGCGCAGGCGGGCCTGGCCTTCGGCCGGACGTTCGCGCATCAAGTGCTGGATCGGGGTTTCATCAACGTAAAGCTCATCCACCTGATGCTGGGCAAAGAAGCCGATGCGCAGTTTGGAGGAGGTGGTGAATTTGCCGCCCATCGGCGCAAGTCGGCTGGAGAGCAGTTTGGCGAGTGTGGATTTACCCTGACCGTTTTTGCCCAACAATGCGATGCGATCGTCTTGATCGATGCGCAAATCAAGCTTGGAGAGCACAACTTTTTCGTCATACCCCGTGGACACGCCTTCCATGGCAATGATCGGCGGTGACAGCTCTTCGGGGCTCGGGAAAGAGAACACCACGCGTGCGGCGTCTTCGGGCGCGGTAATAGGCGTCATTTTCTCAAGCATCTTCACGCGGCTTTGCGCTTGTTTGGCCTTACTGGCTTTGGCCTTGAAGCGATCGACAAAGGCCTGCAGGTGTTCGCGGTGCGCGGCCTGCTTTTTGGCGGCGGCGGCCTGAACTGCGCGCTGTGCGGCGCGTTGGGCGGCGAACTGGTCATAGGTGCCGGTGTAATAAGTCAGCTTGCGCTCATCCAGATGCAGGATACTGCCCACCGAGCGGTTCAGAAGCTCGCGGTCGTGGGAGATGATCAGCACGGTGTGAGGGTATTTGACCAGATAGTTTTCCAGCCAGAGCGCACCTTCCAGATCGAGGTAGTTGGTCGGTTCGTCCAATAGCAGATAGTCGGGCTGTGAAAACAGCACCGCCGCCAGAGCCACACGCATTCGCCAACCACCTGAGAAGTCCGAACAGGGCTTTTGCTGCTCGGCATGATCAAAGCCCAGACCTTTGAGGATCGAGGCCGCGCGTGCCTCGGCACTCCATGCGTCGATGTCAGCAAGGCGGGTCTGGATTTCGGCAATCCGGTGGCTGTCGGTGGCGGTTTCGGATTCGGCCAGAAGTTCGGCGCGTTCGGTGTCCGCCGCCAGCACGGTGTTGATCAGCGAGACCTCATTTGAAGGCACTTCCTGTGCAATGCCGCCAATGCGCGCGCGTTTGGGCAGCGAGATAGACCCGCCTTCTAGCGCAAGCTCGCCACGGATGAGGCGGAACAGCGTGGTTTTCCCCGCGCCATTGCGCCCAATGAGGCCAACTTTATGTCCCGGAGGAATGGTCGCGCTGGCGCCTTCAAACAGAGGGCGGCCTTCGACGGAATAGGAAATGTCTGAAATCTTAAGCATGGCCCCCATGTGAAGGAACATCGCGGTGGCGTCAATCACCGCTTTTCAACTGCGGGTCTGCGTGGTATCGGGGCGCCAATTCGAATACGGGACGGGCAGGGTGCCTGGCCCTTTTTATCAGGAGAACTCCCATGGCGCTGGAACGCACCTTTTCGATCATCAAACCCGATGCCACCAAACGCAACCTGACTGGCGCGATCAACGCCAAGTTTGAAGAAGCTGGTCTGCGCATCGTTGCGCAAAAGCGTATTCACCTGACTAAAGCACAAGCTGGCGTTTTCTACGCTGTGCACGCTGAGCGTCCTTTCTACGACGAGCTGTGCGAATTCATGGCGTCCGCGCCAATCGTTGCACAGGTTCTGGAAGGTGAAGGCGCGATCGCGAAAAACCGCGAAGTTATGGGCGCAACCAACCCAGCAGACGCCGCCGCTGGCACAATCCGCGCTGAGTTCGCTGAATCAGTTGGCGAGAACTCTGTACACGGTTCTGACGCGCCTGAGACTGCTGCAGTAGAAATCGCGTATTTCTTCTCGGGTCTTGAGCTGGTTGGCTAAGCCTGTTTCGGATCACATCTGGTCCGACTAAAGCTTGCGGTGTTTTTCGATGACACCGATTTGATTGAGGGCCGCTTCGAGATCGGAGCGGCCTTTGTCATGCGAGCTTGCTTTTAGCGCGTCAAACCGTGCTCGCAATGCGACTTTCTCTTTTCCCTTGCAGTCGTTCCAAGGGCGGCCTTGTAGACCCATCACCAAGACATAGTAGCCAATGAAATGTGGTTTTGTTCCGGTCTTGAGCAAACGGGAATAGGTTTCATCCGCGCCCAATTCGCGCAGTTCTTCGGCCGTTGTAATTCCGGCACGTGCGCAGGCGGTTTCATAGGCGGGGCCAAGATTGCGGATCGATGAAATAGGCGTAGACATCAGGCAAGCTAAGCTGGGCGTGCGTGATTTTGCAAGAGCGTGTCTAGATCATCGCCCAGTCTGAAAAAATCGGCTTCTTGGGCTCTTGAACGGTGTCCGGTTTGGGGGCGGGTCGCCCTGCCGCACTGGGTGTGGGCGATTGGGGTGGTTGTGGTTTTGAAATATATGGCATTGGACTGCTCCTGCTCGGGGATTTGAGGAGAAGCATTACAGCCTCACTTGGCGTGAGCATGCCGCAATAAGGGTGATTTTTGGGTGAAACCATGCCGTTGCCTGACGGTTCTGTGATTTGCGTCGTTTATTGTGGGAGGCTGCTGTGTGGTGAAAACGCCGTGTGTAGATATGCCTCGTGGCGTCTTTGTTTTGTGTCAAACCTGTCAAGGCGCACCGCGGGGTCTTCAAGACTGACCGCGGCGCAAAGATTGGCATTGAGCAGACCGTTCTGCATTTGGAGCAACGCGGGATGTGTGCCCAGCGCTTGCGCATCGATCGGTCTCTGACTGCAGCGTGTCAGTCGCGCATAATATAGACTGAACAGGTCGCATGGCGCGCAATCCGTGCAGCGTTCGGCCCCATCAGGAACTCTGGCAGACCCGGTTTATGCGCGCCCATCACAATCAGGCTGGGCGAGAGTTTTTGCGCGGTGGCCAAGACCTCTTCATAGATATTTCCCATGCGGATCACGTGTTTGATGTCATCATCATGGCCAAGGATTTTGGCGATAAAGGCGTGCAGCGCCTTTTGGCCTTCCTTGAGGATGGCATCGCCGTGATCTTCGGAAAAGAACGTGCTCACAAACCCGTTGCGCAGGTCTGGCATCACAGTCACCACCGCCAGAAGTTTTCCCTCCAACTGGGCCAATTGGTCTGCTTTGCGCAACACGCGTTCGGCGTCGATGGGGTGGGATAGGTCAATGGAGGCGAGGACGGGGCCGGTCATGCTGAGGCTCCTTTCAAATCGGTTTTCTCTTTGCGGCGGCGCTGGATCATGAAGATGGCACCAAGGATCAGGAAGGCAGGCAGATAGAACAGCTCTTTTGGTGGGCGTTCGTTGGTGACTTCGATTTCAACCAGCTCCATGTCGTAGCCGATCATCAGCTGGTCTGCGGGGCCTGCAAAGGTGAGGAAATCAACAAAGTACTGACCGTCTTCTTCGCGGAACTCGATGCCTGCGTTTTGGCTCAGGCGATCCGCGCCGTCAGTGCCAGTTGGGCCAAGGGGGAGCAGATAGCGGGCATCGATTTCATTGCCTTCGATGCTCCAGCCGGTCAGGCGGACCCGCAGGCTGTTGCCGTCGGAAAGCTCGCCCGCGACGGTATAGACGTCGGCGGCGGGGCGGGTGTCAAACTCGGGGATGACCTTGTTGAGGAAGAACTGTGGTTGGAACAGGATAAAGGCGGCAAAGATCAGCGCCAAGCTTTCCCAGAGTTTCGATTTGACGATGAAGTAGTTCATGGTGCCGGCCGCGAACATCAACATGGCGATGAGGGCGATGATGAAGACAAAGACCGCCTGAACCGGACCGACGTTTATCAGCAGCAGATCGGTGTTGAAGATGAACAGGAACGGCAGAAGTGCGGTGCGGATCGAGTAGAAGAAGGCCTGCACACCGGTTTTGAGCGGATCCCCTTTGGAGATTGCGGCAGCGGCAAAGCTGGCGAGGCCCACAGGCGGTGTGACGTCTGCCATGATGCCGAAGTAGAAGACAAACATGTGCACAGCCACCAGCGGTACGATCAGGCCGTTTTGAGCGCCAAGTTCAACAACCACACCCGCCATTAGCGAGGACACCACGATATAGTTGGCAGTGGTCGGAAGCCCCATGCCGAGCACGATGGAGATCAGGGCGACGAAGAATAGCATCGCCAGCACGTTGCCGCCGGAAAGGAATTCAACAAATTCCGCCATCACCTGACCGACGCCGGTCATGGTGACCGCGCCCACGATGATGCCGGCAACCCCCATGGCCGAGGCTAAGCCGATCATGTTGCGCGCACCAATCACCAGACCTTCGGCGGTTTTGGAGATGCCGCCACGGATTTGCTCAGCGATTTCGCCTTGGTTGCGGAAGAAGGCTTTGAGGGCGTCTTGAGTGAACAGGATCACCAGCATGAACATCGACGACCAGAAGGCCGAGAGACCCGGCGACTTACGCTCGATCATCAAGAGATACATCAACAGAAGGATCGGCAGCAAATAGTGCAAACCGGTCTTCAGGATGGTGCGGGCTGGGGGCAGGTTTTCAAGGCTGTCGATGTTTTGCTCAAGATCGGTGAACCGGGAGGCATAACGCACCGCAGCCACATAAAGCCCCATCATCAGAACCACCAAGGCGGCGGTCGACATCGGGCCCATGACCATATCAAACAGCTGAACCACTTGTCCGGCACCCCAGAGGGTGAGACCTGCGATGATAATGGAAATGGCGACGGTAAAGATTGCGCCCAGCATGAATTTGACCGGGTGCATTTTGGACGTGCCCGTCATGCCCATTTTGAGGGCTTCCAGATGCACGATATAGATCAGCGCGACATAAGAAATCGCCGCTGGAATGATCGCGGTTTTGACAACCTCGACGTATGAAATGCCGACATATTCGGTCATCAGGAAGGCGACAGCGCCCATGACGGGCGGGGTCAGCACACCGTTGATCGAGGACGACACTTCGATCGCGCCTGCTTTGGAGGGCGAGAAGCCGACCTTTTTCATCAGCGGAATGGTGAATGTACCCGTGGTGACCACGTTGGCAATCGAGCTGCCCGAGATGATGCCTGTGGCGGCCGAGCCGATCACAGCGGCTTTGGCGGGGCCACCGCGCAAATGGCCAAGCGCGGCAAAGGCCAGTTGCAGGAAGTAGTTGCCTGCGCCCGCCTGATTGAGCAGCGCCCCAAAGAGCACAAAGAGGAACACAAAGCTGGAGGACACGCCAAGGGCGACACCAAACACACCTTCGGTGGTCAGCATCAGGTGGCTCATCGCCTTGTTAAACGAGGCACCTTTCCATTGCAGCATGTCAGGCAGGCCGCTCCATGAGCCAAAGAAGACATAGGTGAGAAAGATCAGCGCCACAGCGACCAGCGGGAAGCCTAGCGAGCGGCGGGCGGCTTCGAGTAACATCACCATGCCGATGGCACCCATGATGACGTCGGTCTGGTTGGGCGCGCCGGTGCGTGCCGCAATGCCGGAATAGTCCCACGCAAGGTAGGATACACAGATGGCCCCGACCAACGCAGTCAGCCATGTGGTGACTGGAATGTGGTGTTTGGGGCTGAATTTGAAGGCCGGAAAGGCGACAAAGGCCAGAAACACAGCAAAGCCGAGGTGAATGGCACGGGTTTGGGTGTCGTTCCACACACCTATGCCCAATGCAAACGGCAGCGGTGAGGCGATCCACAACTGATACAGCGACCAGATGAGCGGCGTGTACCACAAGACCAGTCTGGAAAACACACCTGTGGGAGAGCGACCACCAGTATCGGAGTCTGCGACGATATCGTCGAGATTGGGTTCGGTGGTATCTTGGTGTGTGTGCTTATCATACGTGGTCATGGTTATCGGCACCTTCGGGGATAAAGGAGAAAACGGCGCTGCTCCCGACATGAAAATCGGGAGCAGCAGAGGTCAGTTAGAAAAGGGTGTGGATTACATCCAGCCGCGCTCTTTGTAGTATTTGACAGCACCGTCATGCAGAGGTGCAGACAGGGCGTCTTTGATCATTTCTTCTTCTTTCAAAGGCGTGAACGCAGGGTGCAGGCGTTTGAAGTCTTCGAAGTTGTCAAAGATGCCTTTGACCAGCGCATAAACGACGTCATCCGGTGTAGAGGCGTCTACAACGATGGTTGCTTTTGGACCCCAAGTGACGACGTCATCCGGGCTACCAGTGTACATGCCGCCAGGAATGGTGGCTGCTGCGTAGGCTGAGTTTTCCGCGAGGATCTCTTCCATGTTGGAAGAGGCTAGATCCAGCAGGCGCACGTCACATGTGGATGCGGCTTCCATTGAAGACCCGTTGGGCATGCCTGCGACCCAGAAGAATGCGTCGATTTTACCGTCACAAAGCGCAGCGGAATGCTCGGAAGACTTCAGCTCGGACGCCAAGCCCAAATCGTCGTGGGACACGTTGTTGCCTTGCAGAGCTACGTCTGCAAGTACACGTGTGCCAGAGCCGGGATCACCGATATTGACGCGCTTGCCTTTCATGTCGGCAATCGAGTTGATGCCGCTGTCTGCTGCCACCATGATGTGGTTTGGCTCGGCGTGCAGCGAGATGACCGAACGCAGATCTTCGTATTTGCCGTCTGCTTCGAAGGCTGCAAGCCCGTGCACGGCGTTATACATCGCGTCAGATTGCGCTACTCCAAAGTCCAACTCGCCCTGACGAATGGTGCGAATGTTGTAAACGGAGCCGCCGGTGGATTCCACTGAGCAGCGGATGCCGTGGTCGGCGCGGTCTTTGTTCACCAGACGGCAGATCGCGCCGCCAGTCGGGTAATACACGCCTGTGACGCCGCCTGTCCCGATTGTGATAAAGCTCTGGTCGGCAGCTGCAGCGCCTGCGCCCATCGTGAGGGCCAGAAGGCCTGCGGTGAGTGTCTTGGTGGTCAGCATGATTGCTCCTTCGGGGTAAGTGAAAACGTATGAGCAGGCGTAAGGGCGCAATATTTTGCGGCGACCTGCTTGATGAACGCTCCCTAACACCCCAAATCGCGAGAGTGTGAGAGTCCAAATAGTTCCGCTATCAGCGTAACTTTTCTGTCGGCGGGCCTTGGTTGCGGTGGTTGGTGTCTCTCAGTTAGAAGTGCGGAAATTCCATTTACGGAGAATAATTTGAGATGGCGCGGTTTCGGGCTTTCCTAGGGGCTATTGTGGGCCTTGCGCTGCCTATGATGGCGGCGGCGGAGACACGCGAGGTCTGGACAGTCGGATCGATGGAGGGATTTGCTCCGTATAATTACTCGATCAATGGCGTCTATGCGGGGATTGATGTTCAAATCCTTGAGGAAGCTGCCAAAGAAATGGGCGTGCAGCTGGAGCATTATCCGCTGCCGTGGAAGCGGGCTTTGCTGGATTTTGAGGCTGGAAATCTGGACGCGGTGTTTCAGCTTGCCCCAACAGATGAGCGATATGAAACCCTCAACATGGTCGGGCCCTTGCGTCTTACACGGACCGTTTTTGTGACCCGTGCGGATAGTGCAATAAAGGACATCGGCCAGATCTCGGATTTGGATGGGCTGGTTGTGGGGGTTGTCGCAGGCTTTACCTATGACTACGAATTTGACCTCGCCGAAGGGTTTGAACGTGAAGAATCCGCGGATGATTTCGCTAATTTGCGCAAGCTGTTGCTAGGGCGCGCTGACGTGATAATTGGCGGCGAAACAACATTAGAATATGCTTCCAATGAATTGAAAGCGTATGATAAATTGAATTTCTTACCAACGGCTTTGACCGAACAGTCGCGCTATATTGCCTTTCGTAAAGGACCAGAGAGTGATGTGAAAGCGGCCCGTCTGCAAAAGACGTTAAACAAAATGCATGCTTCGGGGCGCGTCCAAGACATCATTCAATCGTATCGCGCCAGATGACATTTGGTTGGTTCAAGTCCATGGGGATCACGCGCAAAATTGCGCTCTCGGCGGGATTGCTGGGTATCTTGTCCGGCGTTGTTTTGGGCTTTGTCAGCCTGTGGTTTGAAAGTGCTCAGCGCGCCGATACTGCACGGGTGAGTGCCGATCGCATGATCCATGCCACGTTGCCGCAAGTGGCCGGTGCCTATTGGCAGGTTGACGTGCAAGCTGTGCGCGCGATTTTGAGTGGCTTGTTGGAAGACCCGACAATTGTCGCCGTTGATATCGATGATCCTCTGCTTTCAGAGGAGTTGCGCAAAAGTTCGGGGCTGGACGGTTTGGCAATGCAATTGCCCTTTGTCGATGCTTTGCCGGTGCTATCCCATGTTCTGCGCAGCGATTCCCAGTTGGCCGAGGAGCATCGCTATCCGCTGCTTAATCCGCGCGACGGTGCCGAGATTGGTCAACTTCTGGTGACATTTTCCTATCACCAAGTGATCGATACAATGGTGGCGCGCAGCTTTATTGTTTTTGGCAGCAGCATTTTACAGGCGTTGTTTGTGACGGCCGTGATTTTTCTGGTGGTGCAGGTGACGGTGATCCGCCCCATTGCGCGACTGCAAAACGCCGCGCTGCGGGTGCGTGATGGGCATCACTTTGAACTCATCGGGCGTGATCGACGTCTGTTTGATCTTAAACGACGTGACGAGATCGCCAAACTGGCTCGCGCGTTTCGCAGAACGGTGAGCGAGCTTGAGGACGGGCGCGATAACCTTCAGGAATTGGTGCAAGACCGCACCAGAGAATTAGAAGACGCGCGCAATGAGGCGCTTGAGGCGTCACGCGCCAAATCGGTGTTTTTGGCCAATATGAGCCATGAATTGCGCACGCCGTTGAATGCGATCAGCGGCTTGTCCGAAGTGTTGATGCGCAACGGCCAGAGCGGAGAGATGCTGCGTCATTTGACCGATATGCGCGCAGCCGCCGCGCAATTGTCGGAAAATATCGACAGTGTTTTAGACCTCTCCAAAATTGAGGCGGGGCAGCTGGTGCTTGAGCAGGTTTGGATTGCAGTGGATGATTTGCTGGATGATCTGGTGTCGCAAACGCGCGCCTTGATGGTGGATACTACGGTCCGGCTGAGATGGGACTATGCCGCTGATTTACCTGATGAAATTCGTGCAGATCCCCTGCGTATCAAGCAGATTGTGATGAATTTTGCCTCTAATGCGGTGAAATTCACCCGCCACGGTGAGATTTGCATTTATGCGCGCCAGGACGGAGAGAATTTGGTGATTGGCGTGCGCGATACCGGTATTGGGATTGCCGCCGAGCAGATCGAAGAAATTTTCAAGCCCTTTGGACAGGCCGATAGTTCGACGACGCGCGAATTTGGCGGCACGGGTTTAGGCTTGTCGATTGCGCGCCGGTTGGCGGATCTGATGGAGGGGACGTTGACCGTGGATAGCGCGCTTGGTCGCGGCGCGCAGTTTGAGCTTGGGATCGCGGTGCCGTCGCGCGCCAATGTGTTGGCCATGCGGCCTTTGGAAACTGCAGTTCTGGGCGACGGAAGTTGCGTTGGCGCAGTGCAGGTGATGGCCGCGCGCATCGATTTCGATCCCAAAGTAGAGTTGGAAAACGTAACCGTGCGTGTGGATGACACCCATGTTTGGTTTGTACGTCAGGGCGCAGGGTGTGATTTTCAGGAAAAACTGACCCTGCCGATCACCCATCGGGAGTTCTATGAATCGATCAAAGGGTTGGGATTGGCGGACGATCAATCTGTTATCAGCACCTCCACCTTGAAAGGGGTTGAGGTTCTGGTGGTAGAAGACAACCGGATCAATCTGTCGGTGTTTGTGGCGCTGATTGAAAAGCTGGGCGCGCGTGTGCGCACGGCGCAAAACGGTTTGCAGGCAATTGAACAAGTGGCGCGCGAGATGCCAAGCATTATCCTGATGGATTTGCATATGCCGCTGATGGATGGCCATCGCGCGCTGCAGGTTTTGAGGGCGGAACATGGTGATGCGTTGGTGCCGGTCATCGCGGCGTCTGCCAATGCGACGCCCGAGGCGCATGAGCGTTGTAGTGCGGCGGGATTTGACGACTTTCTGCCCAAACCAGTGGATCCTGCGAGGCTGCGCGAAGTTTTGGAACGGTTTGCTGCGGTAGCGGAAGGGGCGGGTCACCTGGATCGCGAACTGGGGCTGAAATACGCGGGGGGCGATCCGGTTCTGTATCGACGTAGCCTTAAGCGGTTTGCGCGAAACCTACCGCAGTGGAAAGTCGCATTGATTGACGCGCAGGCAGATGATGATCAAGAGGCATTGGCCAAACTATTGCATATAATCAAGGGTGTATCTGGTACAGTTGGGGCAGAGCGGTTGTCCGAATTAGCATGGCAAGGCAAGTTGGTTGAGATTGTCGGGGAGATTGAAAGCTTGCGCAGCGAACTAAAAGAGACGGGCATCAAAACCGCGTCAGTGCAGAAAGATTTGGGCCGAGGTGATTTGGCGCAGCTGTCGGAGCTGATGAAGCGTCACGATATGGCCGCGCTTGAACTGATGCATCGGCTTGCGCCGCAATCAGGTCTCGAAAGTGACTGGCAACTTATTGTGAATGCACTGGAAAATCTGGATTTCGCGACGGCTGAATCTGTTTTGCCCAGGCTAGAGGCGCGATTTCACGCAACTTGGTAGGCGGAGATATCTTTGCTGATGCGCACCAGCATTTCTTCGGCTTTTTGCAGGCGGTCTGCGCGTCGGGTGAGCAGATCTTCCAAGGCGTTTCGGGTTTGACGTAAATCCAGATGGCTGCGCATACGCGCCTTAAGCACCGCCGGCACGATGGGGCGGGTGATGAAATCACAGGCTCCGATTTCAAGGCCATGGGTCTCATCAGCCGGATCATTGAGACTGGTGAGGAAGATCACCGGAATATCAGACAGGCTGGCGGTGTTTTTGATGCGTGTGCAGAGCTCATAGCCGTCCATCTCGGGCATGCGCACATCGAGCAGGATCAAATCAGGCGTTTCAGACGACAGCCAGTTGAGCGCCTCTTTTCCAGAGGTCTGAGCAATCACGCGGTATTCGTCTTTGAGAAGGCCGTGAAGGTGGTGAATATTGCCGGGCGTGTCGTCGACCACAAGGATCGTAGGAAGATCGAGGTCGGTCGTAGGTGTGGGCATTGGCGCATCTTCTGTCGCCGGTACGGAAATGTCGCCTGTTAATTCTTGAGCGGCGGTCGCAATCGCCCAAAGGTTTGGGGACACGGTGGCAAAGAAACGCTCGCCCATGAGGCCCATCACGGCACGGTTTGCATCTCGCTCAAACAAGGACACGCCCAGATAGCCTTCGAGTGCGCGAATTTGGCGGCTGACCGCTTCGCGCGACACATTAAGCTCGTCGGCCGCCGCCGTGAAGCTGCCCAGACGCGCGGAGGCTTCAAATGCGACAAGCGCCGTCAGGGGCGGCAAATTGCGTTTCAACTGTTTCATGATGCGGCGGAATTGCCCCGAAACCGCCCAAGGTGCAAGGCGAAAAAGCGCCGCATACCATTGTATGTCGGAAATGGAGCAGTTGGGGTCCGTTCTGCGACTGGGAAAACCGCCTGCGACGTCGGCTTATGGTGCAAACGAAAGGGGAAACCATGCACTATAGTGGATTTCGTGTGATAAAAGAGGCTCTGACGGGCCACAAGGGCTGGGGTCCTGCCTGGCGCGATGTCGCGCCGCAAAAGGACTATGACTACGTCATTATCGGCGGTGGCGGCCACGGCTTGGCGGCGGCCTATTATCTGGCACGCGAGTTTGGCGGCAAGCGCATCGCAGTGGTGGAAAAAGGTTGGCTGGGTGGCGGCAACGTGGGCCGTAACACCACCATTGTGCGGTCAAACTATTTGCTGGATGGCAACGCGCCATTTTACGAGTTTTCGCTCAAGCTTTGGGAAGGGCTGGAAAAAGAGCTGAACTATAATGCGATGGTGTCCCAGCGTGGAATTCTCAATCTGGTGCACACCGATGCGCAGCGTGATGCGGCGCGCCGTCGGGGCAATGCGATGATCCTGAACGGATCAGACGCCGAGCTGCTGGACACGGAAGGTGTGCGCAAGCTCTATCCATTCCTGAACTATGACAACGCCCGTTTCCCGATCAAAGGCGGCCTGTTGCATCGTCGTGGTGGCACGGTGCGCCATGATGCGGTGGCATGGGGCTATGCGCGCGCAGCGGACCGTTTGGGTGTGGATATCATCCAGAACTGTGAAGTCACGGGTTTTAAGATCGAAGCGGGTAAGGTTCTGGGGGTGGAAACAACACGCGGCTATATCGGTGCGGGCAAGGTTGCCTCGTCGGTGGCTGGCAGTTCCAGTCGGGTGATGGCCATGGCGGGCATGCGCGTGCCGATTGAAAGCCACGTGCTGCAGGCCTTTGTATCCGAGGCATTAAAACCGACCATTCCGGGCGTGATCACCTATGGGGCGGGGCATTTCTATTGCAGCCAGTCTGACAAGGGTGGTCTGGTGTTTGGCGGCGATATCGACGGCTATAACTCTTATGCGTCGCGCGGCAATTTGCCGGTGGTGGAAGATGTCATCGAGAGTGGCGTGTCGCTGATCCCCGCCATTGGCCGTGTGCGTCTGCTGCGCAGTTGGGGCGGGATCATGGACATGTCGATGGACGGATCACCCTTCATTGATAAGACCCATATCGAAGGGCTCTATTTCAACGGTGGTTGGTGTTACGGCGGCTTTAAGGCCACGCCTGCGGCAGGCTGGTGTCTGGCGCATCTGCTGGCCAAGGACACGCCGCATGAAACCGCCACGGCCTATCGTCTGGATCGCTTCCGTACAGGACATGCGGTGGATGAAAAGGGCCAGGGCGCCCAGCCGAATTTGCACTAAGGAGAGCCGGTATGATCGATAGATTTGCACGTGAACTGATTGAGCGTTGGCACCTTGGATTTGTGGCAACAACCGATGAAAACGGGCTCCCGCATGTGACCCCGAAAGGCAGCTTTGTGCTGCATGATGACAATGCGCTGTCTTATGTCGAGGTACGCTCGCCCAAGACCCTCGAAAACATTGCGGCGCGGCCTGATGTGTCGGTGAACTTTGTCGATATCCTGACCCGTCGCGGTCTGCTGATTTCCGGCAAGGCGCGGTTTGTGGCGCTAAAGGATGCGGCGTTTCCAAAATTGATGGCGGATCATCGGGCGCGCTGGCCCGAGCTCGAGCCGATGGCGAGCGGTTTGGTGGTGATCGACGTCACCAGCTGTACGCCTTTGGCGACGCCGTCTTATGACATGGGCGCGGATGAGGGCGCGTTCTGCGAAAAGTGGACCGACCGCGTGCGCGACATCAATATTCACCACAAGACTGCGGAGGTGGAGCCATGCTGATCCCACACCCATTGCTAGGGCTGCGCGATGCGGCTGAGTTTACATATCTAGGAGATGCAGCGCTGATCGAGCGGCCCGAAGGGGACATTGAAAACGCTCAGGATGTGTTTCACAATTATCTGTTTTTGCGAGATAATCCAGCGGGAGAGCACCGCGAGTTGTGGTTTCACGAACAGGGCGATCGATCGTGGCTGGTGGTGACACGTAACACCGTGACCCATGAAATCATCAAGGCAGAGCTGGCCCGTGATGTGGCCATTCAAAAAGGGCGCTCGACATGAGTATCAATCGACTAAAAGGTGGTCTGATTGACCATGATGCGCCGCTGAACTTTTCGTTTGATGGCAAGAAATATGAGGGACGGGCAGGGGATACCTTGGCCTCGGCCCTGTTGGCCAATGGCGTGCGCCTGATGGGGCGTAGTTTTAAATACCACCGTCCGCGAGGTGTTTTGAGCGCAGGCTCTGAAGAACCCAACGCGCTGGTTGAGTTGCGCACCAGCGCGCGCAAGGAACCCAATACGCGCGCTACAGGTGTCGAGCTGTTTGACGGGCTTGAGGCCAAAAGCCAGAACCGTGTTGGCTCGCTGGCGTTTGATGCGCTGGGGGTGAACGATTTGTTCCAGCGCTTCTTTGCGGCTGGGTTTTATTACAAGACCTTCATGTGGCCCGCGCCGTTTTGGGAAAAAGTCTATGAGCCGATGATCCGCTATGCGGCGGGTTTGGGCAGTATCTCGTTTCAGGATGATCCCGATCTCTATGACAAGGGGTTTTTGCACTGTGATCTGTTGATTGTTGGGGCAGGGCCTGCCGGTTTGGCCGCAGCCTTGACCGCGGGACGTGCCGGTGCGCGGGTGATTTTGGCCGAGGAAGACTACTGTCTTGGCGGACGTTTGAATGCCGAGCGTCAGCCTTTGGAAGACATCAGCGGACCTGAGTGGGTTGCCAAGACGCAGGCCGAGCTGGCGTCGATGGACAATGTGCGCATTATGGCACGCACCACGATCTTCGGGGCGTTTGATCACGGCGTTTATGGCGCTGTTGAACGTGCGGCGGACCATCTGGGTGTTCCGGCTGCGGACAAACCCCGCGAAGTCTTGTGGCGGATTTACAGCAAAAAAACCCTGCTGTGTTCCGGTGCCATCGAGCGGCCTATCGCGTTTGAGAAAAACGACCGTCCCGGTGTAATGTTGGCGGGGGCTGTGCGGGCCTATGCCAACCGTTGGGCGGCGACGGCGGCTGAAGATGTTGTCGTGTTCACCAACAATGATGACGGTCACAAAACTGCGGGTGATCTGCGCGCCAAAGGTGTGAATGTGCCTGCGGTGATTGATGTGCGGCAAGGTGTCAGTGTTGCGGGTGAAACCGAAATTCTCACGGGGGCCACAATTGTCGACACCAAAGGTCGGTTGGGTGTGAAATCTGTCACCGTGCGATTGGCGGATGGTAAAACCCGTGAAATCCCGTGTGGCGCTGTGGCCGTGTCCGGTGGTTGGAACCCCAATGTTGGTCTGACTTGTCATCAGAACGGGCGTCCCGCGTGGAACGAGACAATACAAGCCTTTGGTCCGGGTGAGCGCCTGCCCGTCGGGCAAAGCGTGGCAGGGGCCGCCAATGGCGACATGAGCACGCATGCTGCGTTGACGGGTGGGGCGCAAGGCGCAGTAGAGGCTTTGGAGGCTCTTGGCATTTCTGCAAAACCTGCCGAGGTGCCTGCGGCCGAAGATGCACCGGTAAGCATCACGCCATATTGGCATGTTGCGGGTGCCAAGCGCGCTTGGGTGGATTTCCAGAACGACATCACTGTCAAGGACGTCAAACTGGCGCATCAGGAAGGCTATCGCTCGGTTGAGCTGCTCAAGCGCTACACCACGATGGGTATGGCGACCGATCAGGGTAAAACCGCCAATGTGACCGGCTTGGCCATCATGGCCGAGCTGACAGGCAAGCCGATCCCTGAAACCGGCACGACGTTGTTCCGCCCGCCTTATACGCCCGTGGCGATGGGGGCATTGGCAGGACGGTCTGTGGGCAAAGAGTTCCACCCCACACGGCTGACCCCAAGTCACAAATGGGCTGAAGAACAAGGCGCGGCGTTTGTCGAAGTTGGCAACTGGATGCGGGCGCAGTATTTCCCGCGCAAAGGCGAAACACACTGGCGTCAGAGTGTGGATCGTGAGGTTCTGGCAACCCGCGGATCGGTTGGCGTTTGTGATGTGACCACCTTGGGCAAAATCGATGTTCAAGGCGCGGATGCGGCGACGTTCCTCAACAAGATCTATGCCAACGCTTTTGCAAAATTGCCGGTAGGCAAGGTGCGCTACGGGCTGATGTTACGCGAAGATGGCATTGCCTATGATGACGGAACAGCCGCGCGGCTGGCCGAGGATCATTTTGTGGTGACCACCACCACCGCCAATGCGGTGCTGGTCTATCGCAACATGGAATTTGCCCGCCAGTGTCTCTATCCCGAGCTGGATGTGCAGTTGATATCCACCACCGAAGCCTGGGCGCAATATGCGGTTGCCGGACCAAATGCCCGCAAGCTTTTGCAAAAAATCGTGGACCCCGCGTTTGATATTTCAAACGAGGCCTTCCCGTTTATGGGGTGTGGCGAGATCACGGTCTGCGGCGGTCTGCGGGCGCGTCTGTTCCGGATTTCGTTCTCGGGCGAGCTGGCTTATGAAATCGCTGTGCCAACACGGTACGGCGATGCGTTGATGCGCCGCTTGATGGCGGAAGGCAAAGAGTTCGATGTCACACCTTATGGTACCGAGGCGCTTGGCGTGATGCGGATTGAAAAAGGTCATGCGGCGGGGGCCGAGTTGAATGGCACCACAACCGCGCTCAACCTTGGGCTTGGGCGCATGGTGTCCAAGAAAAAGGACTGTATTGGCAATGTGTTGTCGGAACGCGAAGGCATGGCGGCACCGGACGGGTTGGCCTTGGTCGGTTTGCGGCCCCTGTCCAGCGCGACAATTCCGGCGGGCAGCCATTTGATGGCAGCAACCGGACCGATCGATGCCAAACATGACCAAGGCTATGTGACCTCGGCGGCTTATTCTCCGGTGCTAAAAACCGGCATCGGGCTTGGATTCCTGAAAGACGGCAGCAATCGCATGGGCGAAACCCTGCGGGCGGTCAATCCGCTGGAAGGCGGCGAAGTGAAAGTTGAAGTGGTCTCTGCCCACTTTGTGGATCCTGAAGGAGGACGTGTGCGTGACTGATCTAACAGCAATCCCGCCGCTTGGCGGCACACAGCCACTGGTCGAAAAAATCGGCGACATCGGAATCGTGGAAGTCATTGACCGCGCACTTGCCTCGATTGCGGTGCGTGCCGGACAGGATGCGGCTTTGAGTGAGTTGATGGCGTCAAAGTTTGAAATTGGCTTGCCGGAGGCAGGCCAGTGCCTTGAAACCAAACCGTCGCGGATTTGGTGGATGGGACCCGGCCAATGGATGATGGATGGTGACCATGACAGTCGCGAGGATCTTGCAGCAGAGTTGAAGGCGGCACTTGGCGATGTGGCCTCGGTGACCGAGCAGACGGACGGATGGTGCCGGTTTGATGTCTCCGGTAGCGATCTGAGCGAGATGTTCGCGCGCCTGTGCGGGTTGGACTTTGCCGCTCTGAAATCGGGCGCCGCCACGCGTACCTTGCTGCATCATCAGGGCTGTTTTGTGATCCTGTCTGAGCTGGGTGCAAGCGTTTTGGGGCCGAGATCGTCGGCGGGCTCATTACATCACGCGCTGGTTGCGGCGGCGAAATCGGTCGCTTGATTTGCGCGCGTCATAAACTAGGTTGAGGGCACCGGACGGTTGCCCTCAACCCGAAAGCGGTTGGTCTGGCGTCGCTCTTCTTGGGGCAGCACACCATAGGCGGCGCGGTAGTGGCGTGCCATGGTGGACGAGCTGGCATAGCCGACAGAATGGGCAATTTCGGTGAGGCTTTCGCTGGAATAAATCACCCTTTGGCGGGCGGCTTGCATGCGCAAACCCCGATAATATTGCAAAGGGCTTTGCTGCACGGCCTGCTGAAATACGCGCTCAAGCTGGCGCGGGGACACGGCAACTTGCTCTGCTACCTGAGCGATGGTCAGCGGTTCTTCGAGGTTTTGCGAAAATAGCGCGATCGCCTTGGCCACTGGCGGCGGCGTGTCTTTGGTCAGCGCATCACTTTTGAGCGCTGGAATACTCTGGCTGACACCTTCGGAGCGCACCAAAGGATGCTGAAACCAACAGGCCACTTCGGTCATTATAGCCGCGCCCAGACGCTCTTTGATGAGGTGCAGCATGAGATCAAACATGGCAGATGCGCCTGATGCTGTCATCCGGCCACGGTCCATGACAATCACGTCGTCGCTGGTGTGCAGGTCTGGGTATTTTGACAGGAATGCCGATTTGTACACCCAATGCACTGAGGTCAGTCGATCCTGCATCAGACCAGAGGCCGCAAGGGGGAAGATGCCGCCACTAACCGCGCCAATCGCGCAGCCGTGGCGCGCAAGATGGCGTAGGGTGCCTTTGCTTTTTTGCGGGGACGTATAGCTGTCATGTGGACCTGAGAGGAGGAACATAATGTCCAAATCGAGGTCAGTGCCGAGCGCTTTGTCCGGCTGAAAAACAACATTGGCGCTGGCGGTCACGGGCGTGCCATCCTCAGAGATGAGTGACCAGGAAAACGCGGTCTCATCGGCGATTTCGTTGGCTGCGCGCATAGGTTCGATGGCCGAGGTCAGACAGGCCATGGGAAAGCCCGGAAAAATCAGAAAGCCGATGTGGCGCGTGTTTTGCAACATGTGTCCGATAGGGGAAGGTGGAATTCTCTGTGTGCAGTAGCGATTGGTGGTGCGCGCCGCAAGTGAGTTAAAGTTGCGGAGGGTCAGTAAGTGAGAGTTGGGTGTGCCTCTGCGCGCCGTGTTTTTGCAGGAGGACTGTGCAGAAACCGATGGGGGCATAAACGACAAAAGCGCCCCGAAACGGAGCGCTTTTTCACATATTTCCAATCACTTACTGGGTGATTAGCTCCGGCGGCAGCGGGCGTAGGTCGCCATAAACACCGCTGAAAACAAACGATCTTTCGCTCCGAATACACTCTTCGTCTCCGGTTACCTCAGCCCCCAAACGTACCGCTGCGAGACCCAAAACCACTGCGTGATGCTACAGTTGTTCGAGTTTGAACTCTCGGTGGTGCCTTAACAACTTTGGGGTTGTATTGGTTGATATTAGTCCGTGTGGTTCCATAGCGCCCGTTGTCCATATATCGCACATAGCCGCCACCGGTTGTGTAGTACCGCCGACGATCTTTTTCGCGGTACACAGGCCGAACGAGATCCGAGACAAGCTGACCAGCAATCGCACCAGTTACAAGATAGCCAAGTGGTGAAGGGGAGTAATGGAGTAGACCATCGGAACTTTCCGCCGAGCAATCGGTTATGCCATGCTCTGACTCGCAGAGGCTCATCTCGTTATATCTGGGTGCGGTGGCGTCATGGATGCGCACGCCTTCCGCAAGCAAGGGCGCGCAATCAGGATCCGGAACAAACGCGGAAGAACGGCATTCCGCCTCAGTCTTATATATCTCACCTTCTGTGTCGATTTTTTCTTCGCAAGCTGTCAGCGCTAATGTAGCCGACGCCATCGTTAATAGCTTTACTGAGCGAGATCTTTTCATGGTTTAATTCTCACTTTTGATCAGTAGGTGATGCATGCGGCGTTGAGCAAGCCGACTGTGATAGAAAGACCCGCCAACTTGATGCTAACGGCGACTTCACCTTTGCTGATCCGCTCTGACACCAAGGGATAGAAACGTCGGAACACCAGAAAAACCAGAAGCTGAGCTATACCGGCAACAACTCCCCACACGATAAAGTCAACGAGATTGACCGAGTTTGCAGCGGCGCTGGCCAACGGAATTGAGAAGCCCACAAAGGCAGCACTCAACACCACAGATGCGGCGGCATTGTTGTCCTTGATCAGGGAAATCTCGTCGTTGGGTGTGAGACGCATGTAGATGGACATAAAGAGCATTAGAAGGAACAGTGCGGTCCCAAAATACACCAAGAAAGGCACAAGGCCTGAAAGTGTCGTAGTGATGGTTGTCATCTCAATTCCTTTGTTATGTGAAAAGCGCGTGTGGGGGGATAGCGCGACCAATTAAGAAAGACGCAGCGCGATCGCCTTCCTCTGGCTCTTCAAGGTTCACCAGAAGCATTTCATCGGTGCCGTCTTTCAGCCCCCGCCCATAGAGCATTGCCGTCTGGTAGATTTTGTTGGCGGGCTCGGCATCGTCCTTATCGCGGATGTCTTCGATGTAGCCCATTGGCGCTTCGTCTTCTTGCGTATTTGCAAACCAGACGCGCGAAAACTCTATCGTTCCTGTGCCTGCAGACAAAACAAAGCTGGACCTGCGTATCGCCTTCTTGAGCTTGTCCCAATCCTCATTATTTGAAAGGTACTGAACCTCATAGGCATACCACAGAACGATTTCGTCGATGCGTGGGTCTTTGTGTCCATCACCCCCCTGAACCTGAAGCAAGAAACGATCATCATTCGGATAAAATCGATGCAAAAAGGATTGTTCCCCTAGGTCGCAAACGCCCTGAGCAACGATTTGCAGGGCGCTCTCAGGGGCAACAAACAGCGCGTCCTCCGGGATCAGCTTTCGTTCCACGGCGTCAACTGTGAAGGTGCGACCCAACTTGAGGTTTGCCACCTCGGGAAGGCTTTCGTCAGGTGTCCGATTAAACAGTGATCGAAACATGTGAGCCCCCGAAACCGTCCGCTAATTGTTGAGCGGTTAGACGTTTCCGGCAAAGGTAAAAAAACGCGCTGCCTTCCTGTAGCAAAGGTGGGAATGGTGCAAATTCGAACTCTTCACCACTCTCCTGAGAGACGCACACGAGGGTTGCCGCCAACGCATCAAGAGCCACTTTTAGTGTGGATGTGTCCGTTTGCTCATTGACCGTTGCGGAATAGATCGTTGCACCGACTTTGGCCGCAGAGAGTGCTTTGAGAACTTTGCCTGCTCCGGGGTCCTGTGCAGCTCTCACCAATGCTTCGGATGCGTTGGAAACAATCGCCTCCAGACCAGCCAACTTCGTCGCCCGTCGCGCCGTATCCCGATCCTCAAAAAACGCGGCGATATGCAAAGTTTCGTTAAGCTCACGGATCGCCAAACACGTGTTGAATGTTTCTGCGTCCGAGCCCGCGTAGACCATGACTTTTTTGGCATCTGAAATCGCCGCACGCTTCAGGGATGAAAGAGCATCAAGGCGATCAGACTTAACTAATTTGATCCCTTCTGGCAAATCTACATCAGAGTTTGTTGTCAGCAAAACGATGTCTTTGTCGCCGTCTTGTCCTGCAATCAGGTTCTCGATCATGACGGGTGTGTGATCTCTGTGATACCCGACGATAACGGTGGCACCTTTGAGTTTGTCATAGCTCCCAAGTCCATCGGCCATGCGTCTAATCCTTTCTACCATGCTGCCGGCAAGCCGCCCCAGAAATGCTGAAAAAACCAACAATGCGCCGGGGAAGAACCAGAACGCAGCAATCAGTCGCCCCGCTTGGGTCTGCGGTGACATATCTCCATACCCCACGGTGGATGCCGTGGTGGCCGCGAAATAGATGTATGTCGTGAGGTTTTCTGTGATTTCCGTTTCGCCAGCTAAACGAAAAAATAGCCAAGAGGCTGCAAAAAACGCCCCGGTAAACAGACTTAGAAGCCACCATTTCAGCTCCAGCAGCTCGCTATAGATACGAGAAACGATTTTAGTAAGTATTGGCAATTTATTTTATCGACTATTTTTAAGTGCGGATACTTGAATTAAAAATAGCAGATGTCAAACACTTATAAGGGGAATAATTCCTTGAATGTCCCCTTAACCGTTCTTACCCATGTATATAAAGTTAATTGATTTTAGGAGGAATCATGCACCACCCAGAAGAGAATCGCTCAGAAGGTTTATGGACGTCGCAGTCTCTCGCGGCAGCCATCAAGGGTCTGGATAAGGCTGAAAGAATGTCCTGCAACTCAGTTGATGACTCTGATGTGCTGGAAGTCACTGTCGGATCTGCGGGCGATCTCGTTTTGCATATTGTGGTTGGAGAGGTTCAAATATTGACGTCTGCAATTCTTTGGCCGCGCGGCGAGCAGGAAGATCCTGCTGCCTTTGAAGCAATGATGCTTAGAACGCATAAGACGCTTCTGCCCCTGTGTGCGCTCAGTATTGATGTGGTTGACGGGGAAGAGGTCTATGAGTTGTTCGGCGCCGTTTCCCGTTCAGCGTCGCTCACAGAAGTTCTTGGCGAATTTTTTGCTATAGCAGAAAGTGCATTGGAACTGGCGAGAGATATCGGCCCCCGATCAGCCGAAGGAGATGCGGCATGAGCATTTGGAGAAAACTGGTTACCGCAGTCAAAGGTGGCGCGAACGAAGCCGCGGAGGCCGTGGTCGACGCCAACTTGATGCGCATTCTGGATCAGGAAATGCGTGAAGCCAAAGACGCGATTTCCAAGGCGAGAGATGAAAAATCCCGCATGGTTGCCAATCGCATGACCAAGGAAAAATCCGTGTCTGAGTTGATGGCGGAAATCGAGCGCCGAACGAACGCCGCAAGGACTGCCAAGCAACAAGGCGACGAACCTCTCGCAATGGAGATCATCGAAAGCGTCTTGAAGTTGCGAGACAAAGCTGAAACCGAACAAAGTCTCGCGGATCAGTATCGGCAGACAGAGGAAGGCATGGATGCCGCGCTGAAGCAATCGCAGTCGCGAATTGAGACGTTACAACGTAAAATCGATGCGGCAAAAGCGAATGAGGCCTTGATTACGGCCCAAAAGGCATCCGCAGTTGGCACCTCGGCATCTACAGATCGCATGTCCAATGCGATGGCCAGCCTTGAACGCTTGGAGGAGCGGCAGGCCCATCAGCAAGCAATGCTCGCTGCGGCTGACGAAGAGGTGAAGCTGGTGTCTGGGGAAGCGCTTGAAGACAAAATCAAGACTTTAGAAAATCCAGCGCGAAATGATGTGCAAGCGTTATTAGCGAAGCTCTGACACCAAATGGAGCGCGTCACATTACCGGAACGTCCTGGCTGGAAGGCGTTGGCCGAAGAGTTGGGCTTTGGCTTTCATTCAATGTACGGTGCGCCGTATTGGGATGAAAGTCGAGCCTACTGCTTTTCGCTGTCAGAGATAGAGAGTGAGATCGAAGACCCGACAACCGAACTTTGGCAGATGTGCTTGGAACTTGTTGCGCACGTCGCCGCGGATACCGCCTTGATGGAACGGCTTGCAATTCCACAAGACTACCATCAATGGATCAGAGAGAGTTGGCTGCGAGGCGATCCGTCTCTGTATGGCCGATTTGACTTTCACTTTGACGGTGCCGGTCCTGCAAAGATGTTGGAGTTTAATGCAGACACCCCCACGGCCTTATACGAAACGGGCTTTTTCCAGTGGATATGGTTGGAGCAGCAGGTTGAAGCAGGAATTTTGCCCAAAGGAGTTGACCAGTTTAACTCCGTACAGGATGCATTGATTGACCGATTACAAAAAATGTTTGCACCGGGATATCGTCTTCACTTCTCAAGCGTGAAGGACCTTGAAGAAGAGCGTGCAACAGTGCGGTATTTGGAGGATTGCGCCATGCAGGCTGGCCTCATCCCGAAGTTTGTCGCCATTGAGGATATCGGTCTCGACCATCAAGGACGATTTGCAGATGACGAAGACTATGTGATCGACACGATTTTTAAGCTTTATCCATGGGAGGACATGTTTCGCGAACACTTTGGTCCGGCACTTCCGAAAGCGCCACAAAAATGGTTGGAGCCACCTTGGAAGGGCATTTTGTCTAACAAGGGCATACTGCCGCTGCTTTGGGAAATGTTCCCGGATCATCCAAACCTGCTACCCAGTTGGTTTGCCGATAGCATGCCTAAATGGGTCAAAGAGACCGCTTATGTTGAGAAGCCAATTTTTAGCCGGGAAGGGGCCAACATCAGAGTCGTTCGACCGGGTATGCCGATTTTGGAAACAGGGGGTGCATATGGCGCGGAAGGGAGCATTGTCCAAACTTATCATCCGCCAGCCCGTTTTGGAGAGGACAACATGATGATTGGGTCGTGGGTGATCGGAGATAGCGCCTGTGGGGTGTGTATCCGCGAAGACAAGTCAGAAGTGACGCAGGATTTGTCCCGATTTGTGCCGCATTTTATCCGGCCCCGATAGAATGTGTATTGGAGGCACCTCGTTTCAAGGCTCAAGTATTTGTTGGAGCTAAGAGAAGTCCACCAACATTAGCCTCGATGCAACAAGCATCGAGGCTTTTTCTCCAACGGTTCTTGGGCTTTGAGCAAAAACGTTGACTTTGGCCAAGCGGGGTATGACACTCACGCCTAGGGTGAATGAAAGATGTTTTTTCGCCCATATTGATTGTTCAGTGCAGATAGGGCGCTCGGACAGAGGCCACTTTGTGTGCTCTGAAGAAACCCTGAAGCCACTGGCTTGGTGTTTGAGGATGAATTAGGTGAACGCAAATCCAGTTATAGTAAGTGTGGCCTGTATCGCGATTGGCTTTGTCAACGTACTTTTGAACTTCTCAATAAAGCGAGCAGCGGACCAACCAGGGGATTTTTGGAGCAACATTTCATCTACAGCATTCGTATTAGCCTTCCTGGTTGGAACACTTTCTCTAGTTTCCATTTTTTCCCTTTACAGTTTGAAAGTTGATCTTGGTCGAGCGATTTTGTTGATGGGGGCGGCTTCGATTGTTGGGGGCTCCGCAATAGCGATCATTTTTTTGAACGCAGATTTTTCAAGATCTGAGTATACGATTTTGGCGCTCATAGCTGCTTTTTATATAGTTAGAATGTTCAACGCCTAATAAAAAAGGAAGAGTAATGGCAGGCAGAAAAGGCATTTTGGTCGTTCCAGTGGATCATCCACTTCAGCCATCGGGCACAGCAGAGGAAATTCAACAAACTGCCCAAAAAGTGATTGGAAAGATTCAGGATATTTTTCACATTAGTGAAAAGTCACTTACATTTGAGATAAAATCGTACTCCAATTCTTCAAATCCAGCTGTAAGCATACCGGAATCCGTGACCGATGGGCACTCAGACAACGATGAAATCCGTGTCATCTACAGCAATACTAATATTCCGGACGAAACAGTAAAGCGTTTTCTGGCAAAAAATACGCTTGTTGTCGTAGGGGAAGAAACGCAAAGTTTTCCTCAAATCACTGCTTTAGAGAGCGCAACAGGTTGTCGTGTTTCGCTCCCATCCCACCGTGCAACACGTTTCGTTGAAGACATCTTCATAGACATCTTTGTTGGCAGATGGTTGACACAAAACGCTGTGTTTTCAGAGTTGGTTGCACGTCAAGGTGGTCTACCTGGACTGTTCCGAGAAAAAGCGCGTTTCTTTAAAAAGAACTCCACCGACGCATACATAAGCCAAATTGCAAAAGACGCCGGGTACGCACCACTGGCCGCCCTCAATAGTTGTCTTGACAACGACATTGACGGTAGAGCCAAGTCCACGATAGACGCCTGGAACCGGCTCCAATCTAGCCTGTCAGGAGAGGCTATTTCAAAACACCCAAGAGTAATTGAACTTGACAAAAAAAGTCAATCGAAAGGGTTTTCACTGCAATCCGTTCCAGGATTTGGCAAACAACTTCCAATGGCGAGAATCGCTAGGAGCGCGTCGAAGTTGCCTGACGGTAGCTACACACTGTTAGTATTGCGCCGCTCTAGTTCAGCTCGAAAAAACCCCAAAACCAGAAATAAAATTCGCAGCCTGTTTGGAACGAACGCTAGGATCAACAGCTTCCGGTTTGTATCGAAGCGAGCGTTTTCTACTCAGAGAAAAATCGTCAGTGAGCTGCTTGAAAACAAATATATCGCTGGACTCAACGTCGAAGTTACCGGCGCTGATGTTTCACTTTCGCCATATCCAAATTTGGTAATAAAATGAAATATTGTGGATACATAGACATTCTTGGCACCAAATCCTTAGCAGACCACGCAATTGACGATTTGCGCACTCAAATGGAGTGGTTTCATAATTCCTTGCAAGACTTCTTCGCAGAATACCATAATGGCCGCTGTATTGCCGCGAGTGATGGGGCGTTTTACGAGAACGAAAATGTTGATGACTTTTACCCGTACTACAAAAGGGTAAGAAATTTTCTTTTCGACAAAGATGTATTTTTCAAATGTTCCTATATTCCAGGATCGATTGGTTTTCGCCCCCGGCAAATAGATAGTGTTGACCCTAATGAGAAGCCTCGGTTTTTGTCTCTCAATTTCTCTAACCAATCCTCTCAAGCTTATAGGGCAGAAGCCCGCCTTAAGGGAATTGGTTGCTCTGTTGAAGGATTTGGGAAGTCTCCAAAGGAAAAACCGAATCATACCGTTTCAAATTTCTTCCTTGAAAAGGATGGCAACAAGTTTAGGCCGATAGAATTTCGGGATTTTGCATTTTCCAAATTCGAGGTGTCTGGACCAGACGAGGAACAACCTGAATGGCCTGGTGAGCAACGTCTGATCGAAAAGATCTTTTTCAATATTAGTTTAACGTCAATGGAATCGGATTACATTGCATCAAAGTACATTCCACTTCTGATCAACGCAATTCGCTCATCCGATTTTGAAAACGCCAGGGCTAGCGATCGAGCATGGGAGGAAGCTCCCTACGTTTTGAAGCGCATTGTTAGCTCACGATCTCCGATTTCTGGATTCACGCGTTTGCCTGGTATTAGGTTCGTCGTATTGACCTTATATGACAAAATTTTTTCCGATAATGATGACGGAATCCAAGAAGAGGCTGAGAACAGGCTTGTTCGCTTCATTGCAAGAAGAAAAGATTGTCAGACCAATCTAGGCGCAGTTCCGAATTTTGTACTGAAACCCAATGCGAAGAAACGACTAATACGGAAACTTACAGAGTATCGAGGTATATCGGCTGGAGGCCTCTAGCTTATAATGAATGCCCTATACTAGGTTGTTGTTCTTCGCACCATATTTATGGCTGTCGACCGCCACTTCGTTGATTTTGAGTATCCAAGCAATCGGAAACAATCTCAGTCAAGACGTGCCCATTTATGCGTGAAACCGCACGTTACTTGAGGAACAAGTTTGAGCATGATCAAAGCATGCTATCCATCCAGTTCTGTTCTGTACGAAGCAGCTGCACATGGCGGAACATAAGTTTTCGTGGGAAAATCCAAAGGTTTCTGAGCCTAAATTGAGCCTAAGAAACCAAAAGGGCTTAGCGATTTCTCACTAAGCCCTTGTAATCTTTGGCTCCGGCGGTAGGGATCGAACCTACGACCAATTGATTAACAGTCAACTGCTCTACCGCTGAGCTACGCCGGAATGTGAGGCGTGATATAGCTATGGTTTTTGGGGACGTCCAGAGCCTTTTGATAAGAAAATTGAATTTCTGCAAAAAAAATTCAAAGGCGCTCAAATATCGCGTTGGCGCTTAGCTCGCCCTGCGCTGTGACAATTTTTTTCCCATATAAATCAACTAAATGCGCGAATACATTGCGGGTTGCGGCGGGCATGAGGGGCGGCGGCGTTTCGGTGTAAATCCGCGCAGCGAGTTCAGAGGCACCGGAGGGCGCGCGGGATAAATCCTCAAGAATCTGGCTTTCGCGCCCGAGACGGTGAGCCATGAGCCACTTTAGACGCTCTGATGGTGATTCAATTGGCGCTCCGTGTCCCGCATGAAAGACTCGCCATGTCCGTGACAGCAATTTTCGGCACGATTCCATAAAGTCGGTGAGATCTCCGTCGGGCGGTGACACAAGAGAGCTGGCCCAGCCCATCACATGGTCACCGCAAAAACAAACATCCTCCCATGCAAAGGACAGATGATTGCCGAAATGACCTGGTGTGTGCAGCGCTTCTAAGGCCCAGCCGTCGCCATGAACTATGTCACCATCCTTAATGATCTGCGTAGGTGCAAAGCTTTCATCTACACCTTCTCCACCTCCAGCAAGCCCGCGTTGAGCCAGATCCTGCATGACGGGGCTTCGACCGGAGTGTGGACCCCCAAAGGCAAGAATCGGCGCGCCGGTGACATCTGCGAGACGTGCGGCAAGCGGGGAGTGGTCCAAATGCGCATGGGTGACAAAGATGTGGCTGATGGATTGTGCCGCGTCCAAGGCGGCAAGAATCGCGTTCAGATGCGCGGAATCGTCCGGCCCCGGGTCAATGACAGCAATCTCGCGGGTTCCAATGAGGTAGGTATTGGTGCCGCGAAAGGTCATTGGTGAAGGGTTGGGCGCAAGAACGCGGCGTAAACCGGCCTGTAAGGTCTCGGCCTGTCCTGCTTGGGGGTTAAATGCCAAAATTCCGGCGTCCATGGTCTTTCCTTTAGCGCAATGTCACTGCAAGGTTTAGGCATGTTTTTCAAATGGCTCAAACAATACATGCCCAGAAGCCTTTACGGGCGGGCGGCGCTTATTCTGGTCCTGCCAGTGGTGCTGCTGCAATTGGTGGTCTCGTTTGGTCTTATTCAACGTCATTTTGAAGGCGTAACCAATCAGATGACGCGGGCTGCTTCGCGTGAAGTGAATTTGGTTCTTGAAAGCGTTGCGCACCGGCATGAAGCCCCAGAGGTCTTGGAGGCAATTCTTGAGGGGCTGGATATGCAGCTCTCGTTTCCAGATCGAATAGATGGAAACAATGAACGTATTTGGTACGATTTTTCCGGACGCATTTTGACCCGCGTGTTTGTGGAACAGGTGCCGGAAATTCAGGTAGTCCAATTGGGCGACTCACGCAGGGTTCGTCTGTTTGCCCAAACAGCAACTGAGTTGGTGGAAATCGAGTTTGACCGCAATCGGGTGTCTGCGTCAAACTCACATCAGCTGTTTGTAAATATGGTGTTTTTTGGGTTTCTGCTAACGGTTGTGGCCTACATTTATCTGCGTAATCAATTGCGCCCGATTACCAAGTTGGCTGTCGCTTCCGAGGCTTTTGGGCGCGGGCGCATCATACGTTACTCGCCAGGTGGGGCCACTGAGGTGCGTGCAGCAGGTAATGCATTTTTGGACATGCGCGCGCGTATCGAACGCCAGATTGAACAGCGCACGTTGATGCTCTCTGGCGTGAGTCATGATCTCAGAACACCCCTGACACGCTTTAAGCTGGGTCTTTCGCTGCTGGAGGATGAAGAGCGTGAACCTTTGGAGCGCGATGTTGAAGAGATGCAGCGCATGCTGGATGCGTTTCTAAGCTTTGCGCGCAGCGATTCCGAAGGTGAAGCCAGTGATGTGGATCCAGTCGAAATGGTCACGCAGATCGTGTCTGATTGCGCCCGTGGCGGGCAGCAGGTGACTTTGGTTGAGGCAACTGGAGACGGTCAGATGCCGCTGAGGCTGGTGGCGATGCGGCGTGCGATTGAAAACCTGATTGGGAATGCGGTGCGATATGGCGAGAAGGCTGAGGTTTCTGTCACGTTGACCGAGAAATCACTGCGAATCCGCGTCGAGGACGACGGGCCGGGCATCGCGGCGGAAAATCGCGAAGAAGCGCTTAAGCCATTTGCACGTCTTGAGCCGGCACGAAATCAAAACAAGGGGCTTGGCGTGGGCTTGGGACTCTCAATCGCGGCGGACGTGGCACGTGCGCATGGCGGTGTGCTGCGATTGGGCGAAAGCGCAAGCTTGGGTGGTTTGCGGGCCGATATTGTTTTGGCGCGCTAAGGGGCCAACCAATTGAATTGGGGCGGAAGATGGTAGGCCCGGAGGGATTTGAACCCCCAACCAAAGCGTTATGAGCGCTCTGCTCTAACCGTTGAGCTACAGGCCCGCCTGACACCCTGATTATGCAAGCCATAAGGCAGGGTCAAGCAGGCAAATCAATCTTTGCCTTGTGGCGGAATTCTGATGCCAATGAATGGTCGCAACCGCGAGTGTTTCCTTTGGGCCGACAATGCAGTAAGGCAATGCGCCAAACGACATTGTTATGTAGGATCCTTGAGATGAGCGACGGCAAGAACGGCATTACATATGCAGACGCTGGTGTAGATATTGATGCGGGCAACGCGTTGGTGGAACGTATCAAACCCGCAGCCAAGCGCACTTCACGCTCGGGCGTCATGGCGGGACTTGGCGGTTTTGGCGCTTTGTTTGATCTAAAAGCAGCCGGATATGAGGATCCGATCCTTGTGGCCGCCACCGATGGTGTTGGCACCAAACTGCGGATCGCAATTGATACCGGCAATGTTGATGGCGTTGGCATTGATCTGGTCGCGATGTGCGTTAATGATCTGGTTTGCCAAGGTGCTGAGCCACTGTTTTTCCTAGATTATTTCGCCACAGGTAAGCTTGAGACAGAGCAGGCCGCCCGCATCGTGGAAGGCATTGCAGAGGGCTGTTTTCAGTCCGGTTGTGCCCTGATTGGTGGGGAAACCGCTGAAATGCCCGGCATGTATGATGCGGGTGATTTCGATCTGGCGGGGTTCTCGGTTGGTGCAATGGAGCGCGGAACGGATTTGCCAGCAGGTGTTGTTGCAGGCGACGTTCTGATTGGTCTTGCGTCCAACGGGGTGCATTCCAACGGGTATTCTCTGGTGCGCAAACTGGTCGAAATCTCGGGTCTTGGCTGGGATGATGATTGCCCATGGGGCGATGGCACATTGGGTGCGGCCTTGCTGGCGCCGACTCGTTTGTATGTTAAGCAAGCTCTGGCTGCGGTGCGCGCTGGTGGCGTACATGCGCTGGCCCACATCACAGGCGGCGGTTTGACGGAAAACCTGCCACGTGTTTTGCCCGATGATCTGGGGGCCGAAATTGATCTGGACGCTTGGGAGCTTGCTGGCGTGTTCAAATGGCTCGCGGCCACTGGCGGCATGGAGCAGGCAGAAATGCTGAAGACTTTCAACTGTGGCGTTGGCATGATCCTGTCGGTGGCCGCCGACCAAGCGGATGCGATTGAGGCTCTGCTGAAGGATGAAGGCGAAACTGTCTATCGTCTGGGCTCAGTTGTTGAAGGGCAGGGCGTGGGTTATTCGGGCAGCCTGCTGTGAGCAAACGCGTCGCAATTTTCATTTCAGGCGGCGGATCAAATATGGTCCGCCTTCTGGAAGACATGCAAAGCGGCGACCATGCAGGCGAGCCGGTGTTGGTGCTGGCCAATAGTGCCGACGCTGGTGGGTTGAAAAAGGCCGCCGACATGGGGGTTGCGACCGCTGTTGTCGATCATCGCCCGTTCAAAGGAGATCGGGTGGCGTTTGAAGCAGCGCTTCAGGCGGAACTAGACAAAGTGTCTCCGGACATCTTGTGTTTGGCCGGATTTATGCGGGTTCTGACCGAAGGGTTTGTTGCCCCTTGGGAGGGGCGGATGCTCAATATTCATCCTTCATTGCTGCCTAAATACAAAGGTTTGCATACCCATGCGCGTGCATTGGACGCGGGTGACAGTGAGCACGGCTGCACTGTGCATCTGGTCACGCCTGCGTTGGATGACGGACCGATCCTTGGTCAAGCACGTGTGCCCATCAAAGAAAATGACACGCCAGATAGCCTTGCGGCGCGTGTCTTGGTGCAGGAACATCGCCTGTATCCCGCCGTTTTGCGACGCTTTGCTGCGGGAGATGCAACACCTGTTCAGTTGTAAGGGCGCGTTCAATTGCATTCTGGCCGAATTCTAAGTAGGTCTGAATGAACCACTCTTGCTAAATCAGAATAAGAAGATCAGCGACATATGAAAACCCTGACCACCACGGACGAACTCGCGCAATTCTGTGAAATGGCGCGACGCCACGATTATGTGACAATTGACACAGAATTTTTGCGAGAGCGGACGTATTATTCCAAGCTGTGTTTGATCCAGATGGCCTATCCGGGCGAAGGGGACGAAAACGCGGTTTTGATTGATCCACTGGTGGAGGATCTGTCGCTAGAGCCCATGTATGAGCTTTTTCGCGACACAAGCGTGGTCAAAGTGTTCCACGCCGCCCGTCAGGATCTGGAAATCTTCTTTGTTGAGGCCGGTGTTTTTCCCGATCCGTTGTTTGACACGCAAGTTGCGGCAATGGTGTGTGGGTTCGGCGAGCAGGCAGGCTATGAAACGCTGGTGCGCAAGATCGCCAAGCAGGGGCTAGATAAAAGTTCGCGCTTCACTGATTGGTCACGCCGTCCTCTGACGGATGCGCAAAAAACCTATGCGCTGGCAGATGTGACCCATCTGCGCAAAATTTACGAATTTCTGGCCGCCAAGCTTGAAGAAAGCGGACGCAGTCATTGGGTGCAGCAAGAATTGCAAATGCTGACCCGTCCTGAGACCTATACCATCAAACCATCTGAGGCGTGGAAGCGCGTGAAGACGCGCACGAACTCGTCAAAATTCCTCGCGATTGTGCGTGAGCTGGCACGGTTCCGTGAAGGCTATGCGCAAAGTCGAAATGTTCCGCGCAATCGGGTTTATAAAGACGACGCTCTGGTAGAACTGGCGTCAACCAAACCACGGTCGGCTGCCGATTTGGGCCGTTCGCGGCTGTTGTTGCGCGAAGCCCGCAAAGGCGAGATCGCTGATGGGATTTTGAAGGCTGTGGAAGACGGGTTGAATTGCCCGGCTGAAGACCTGCCTAAGGTCGAAAAACGCGACGATAAGCAAAATGTTGATCCCGCATTGGCGGATTTGCTGCGGGTTCTGTTGAAAGCCAAAACCGAAAGTTCAGGTGTTGCGCCCAAGTTGATCGCATCTGCGGCTGATCTGGACGCACTGGCGGCAGGGTCGCGCGATGTGGGGGCGCTAGAAGGCTGGCGTCATGAAGTGTTTGGCGCTGACGCGATCCGGTTGTGCGAAGGCAAGGTTGCCCTTGCCGCCAAACGTGGCTCAGTCAAGATTATATCGCTAAACTAATGTTTTAAGCGTTTACGCGTCGCGGATTAGCGGCGCGCTGAACGTGCATTAGATGCGGCGGCGACCTGAACGCTGCGCACACCTTGAAGATCCTGTTCTGTCAAAACAACTGCGGCGGTGATTTCGCGCGATTGCTCTGTGCCGCCTGTATAAGCGCCAACGGGATGGATCGCCAAAAGGTCCAATGTGAGAACGCCGCCTTCGGGTTTTCCATCATTGCGCGCCACCAAACGTGCATCAAATGCGCCGTGGATTGAGGTCACGCCCACCACAGACAACAAAGAGCCTTCGGACACGCGTTGCATGGAAACTGAATTGACCTGATACACCGAGGTGCCGCTGTAGGACGGGTCATCAGGACGCTTGAAAAGCCCACCGTCGGTTTCTTCGGTGCCTTCCATCAGCGGATTGGTGTTCTCAGCTGTCGCGACGGGTTGATCCTTGCCGCCAAACCAATTCACGGGGTTTAGTCGGGATTGGCATCCAGACAGTGTGAGTGTTGAAATCACCAACAATGTTAGAGCAGTACGCATCGATCAGGCCTCATTCTTTGAGACAATGAGGTAGCGTATCTGAACGCTGTTGAAAAGCATCAAAGCCGGGGCTGGACCTTTTGAGCGCACGTCCTTAGGTGAAAGAGACGAACAAGGAGAACGCAGATGGCGAGCGAAGCATTCGAAGAGATTGTGGAAGATTTCGAATTCATTGAGGATTGGGAAGATCGCTATCGCTATGTGATCGAACAGGGCAAAGATATGCCTGAGTTGGCTGAGGCTCTGCGGGTGGCGGCCACCAAGGTTGATGGCTGTGCAAGTCAGGTTTGGTTGCATCCTACCATCGAGAACGGCGTGTTCAGCTTTGAAGGCGCAAGTGATGCGATGATTGTCAGCGGTTTGATCGCGGTATTGCGCAAGCTTTACAACGGTTTGGCGGTGTCTGATGTGCTAGAGGTTGATGCGCGGGCTGAGCTGGAACGGCTGGGGCTGAACGATCATCTGTCTTCGCAACGCTCCAACGGGTTGCGCGCGATGATTGAGCGTATTCGTCTGGTAAGCTCGCAGGCTGTCTAAGCCTGTTTCTGACCCAAGGCGCTTGGTCAGTTCAGAGCGGCCATTTTCTGATAGTATTGCAGAACATACAGCCGGATGGCGGTGGCCAGGCCGGTTTCAAGGTCGCGTTCTGCATCAATTTCGGCTGCTAATACATTGATAGGTTTGTTGCTTTTCTCGGCAATGTCGCGGAAGGCACGCCAGAAGGCATCCTCAAGAGAAACACTTGTCCGGTGGCCACGCAGGGTGAGCGAGCGTTTGACGGGGCGTGCGCTCATGTGCGTTTTTTTCCGTCCAGCTCGCGTTTTGCCTTGGTCGCTTCTGTCTTTTCGCGGTTTTTTTCGGACTTGGTGCGCCCAAATTTCACTGCGTTTTCATCCGCCTGCGCCTTTTTGTCTGCGCGGGTTTTGGCTTTGCGGAACTTATTGAGATTGACGATGCTCATGGCGCAACTTTGCCTTGTGAGCGCGCAAAAGAAAAGGGGCAGCGCGTGGCTGCCCCTGTCAAATCATCTCTTTGAATAATCAGTCTTTGGGACCGATCATTTGTTCGGGGCGCACAACCGCATCAAAGGTTGCCTCATCCACAAAGCCAAGCGCGATGGCTTCTTCTTTGAGGGTGGTGCCGTTCTTATGTGCGGTCTTGGCAACTTTGGTGGCGTTGTCATAGCCGATGGTGGGCGCAAGAGCTGTCACCAGCATCAGCGATTCTTTCATCAGCTTGTCGATGCGGGGCTCGTTCGCCTGAATGCCCAGCAGCATACGCTCTGTAAAGCTGTCGGCAACGTCGCCCAAAAGCTGCATGGATTGCAACAGGTTATAAGACATCATCGGGTTGTAGACGTTGAGTTCAAAGTGGCCTTGTGAGCCTGCGAAAGTCATCGCTGCGTTGTTGCCCATCACGTGCGCTGCAACCTGCGTCATGGCTTCGGCTTGGGTCGGGTTGACCTTACCGGGCATGATGGAAGAGCCGGGCTCGTTCTCAGGCAGGATCAATTCGCCGAGACCGGAACGGGGGCCGGAGCCCAAGAAACGGATGTCATTGGCGATTTTATACATCGAGCCCGCCACAGTGGCCAAAGCACCGGACATAAAGACCATGGCGTCATGGGCGGCGAGTGCTTCAAATTTGTTGGGGGCAGTGACAAACGGCAGGCCAGTGATATTTGCCATATGGGCCGCCACAGCCTCACCCCAGCCGTTTTGAGTGTTCAGGCCAGTGCCAACAGCGGTGCCGCCTTGGGCGAGTTCGTAGATGCCGGGTAGGGCAGCTTCGATGCGGGCAATGCCTTGGCGGATCTGATGGGCATAGCCGCCAAATTCCTGACCCAATGTCAGCGGAGTGGCGTCCTGGGTATGGGTGCGGCCAATTTTGATGATGTCTTTGAACTCATCAGATTTCTGCTCAAGTCCGGCGAGCAGCTTGTTCAATCCTGGCAGCAGCACGTCGCGCACTGTCATCGCGGCAGCAATGTGCATCGCGGTGGGGAAGGTGTCGTTGGACGACTGACCCATGTTGCAGTGGTCATTGGGGTGAACGGGGTCCTTGGAGCCGATCACGCCGCCGAGGATTTCGATCGCGCGGTTGGCGATGACCTCGTTGGAGTTCATGTTGGATTGGGTGCCAGACCCAGTTTGCCAGACAACAAGCGGGAAGTTGTCGTCAAACTTGCCTGCAACCACTTCGGAGGCGGCCTCAATAACCGCATCTGCGATTTTGGCATCCATTTTGCCTGTGGATTTGTTCTCCATGGCGCAGGCCTGTTTGATCACGCCCAATGCACGCACGATGGCGATGGGCTGTTTTTCCCAGCCAATCGGGAAATTCATGATCGAGCGCTGGGTTTGGGCGCCCCAGTATTTGTCGGAAGGAACTTCCAGCGGGCCAAAGCTGTCGGTTTCGGTGCGGGTTTGAGCCATTGTAACCTCCGGTATATCAAGTCAGGAGTGTCATAACGCAGAACGGTCAAAGTGCAATACTGTATACCGTGGGATACCGCTAACGGCCCATGTTTCTTTGCGCTTTGTGCGCTGCGAGGCGAAAAAACCGTTTAAATGTATCCATTTCAGGATGTGCAGCAGCGGTTTGGTCTGCGTTTCCAACCAAAACGCAGCCCGAACGGAGCGGGAAGGTCCCCGCAGCATATCAGGTGAGAACTTATTTGCGGAAACTATCCAAAGACACAACTTCTGCGTCTTTGCGGTCTTCTTCCGGGACTTCTTCGAGGGTGATCTCGTCGAGATCTTCGTCGATGTCCTCGTCGTCTTCATCATCCTGCGTTTCAAAGCGCAGCCCGAATTCAACCGAAGGATCTACAAAGGTTTTGATCGAATCGTAGGGGATATAGAGCGGCTCTGGCGCATCACCAAAGTTAAGGGTGATAGAAAAGCCCTGATCCGTGACAGTCAGATTGTCGTACCAATGTTGCATTACCACGGTCATTTCACCGGGGTAGCGATCACTCAGCCAATCGGCGATTTCGACGTCTGGATGCTGTGTATCAAAGGTGATGAAAAAATGATGCTCACCGGGGAGACCATTTTTTTGCACGTCTGTCAGAACATCCTGAATAAGGCTCCGCATGGCGCGGTGCATAAGGTTTCCGTAGTCAATTGTTCGGGACATGGCTTTTCACTCAAAGTTAAGTGCCTCCACAATAGTGGTTTTGCGGTGAAACAAAAGACGCAGCTCTGCAAAAATTTTGAGAGTTTACAGAAAGCCGCTCGCCACCCCCAATAATGCGGTGACAAACAGAACCAGCAACAGTGGCAATTTGCGCCACAACAGCAAGATGAGTGAGGCGCAGACGAGGCCTGCGGCGGTCCAGTTAAAGCTTGTTAACACAGGGAGTACGCCAAATTTTGTGGCAAGAAGCTCTGAAAATAATAAGTTCAAGGTGAACCAAAGGCTTAGGTTTACAATCACGCCTACAACGGCTGCTGAAATCAATTCCAAAGCTTTGGTGAGGCGTGGGTTTGCAAGAATACGGGCCACATGTGGCGCTCCGGCAAAAATCCACAAGAAACACGGGATAAAGGTACACCAAAGTGCGGTTAATCCGGCGGCAATTGCGAGACCGACGCCGCCTTGAAAGTATCCGGCAAGGGTGGCGACAAATTGAGTGACCAGAATCAGCGGCCCCGGTGTGGTTTCCGCCAATCCCAAGGCATCCATCATCTGTCCGGTGGTGAGCCAGCCAAAGTCCTGCACCACGGCCTGAACCATATAGGCCAAAACGGCATAGGCACCCCCAAAGGTGACCACCGCAAGTGTTGAGAAAAACACGGCGACATCGGTTAGAAACTCGGCACCGATGAGATAGAGCCCAGCAATAGGCAGGCCCCAAAGTGTCCCCCAAATCGCAATGGTCTTGAGGGTTTCGTGCAAGGGATAAGGGGTATTTGTATCAAGATCGCTATGAGGTGTTGGGCTGGCCAGAAATAGCCCTAGGGCGCCTGCCGATGCGATCACAATCGGGAAGGGCAGCAGCCCTGTGTAAAGAGCCAGAAAACTTCCAAGCGCGACGAGGCGGTTGGGGGTGTTGGTCAGCATTTTTTGAGACAGGCGCAACAGAGCCTGTGCAATGATGGCGACAACAACGGCTTTGACACCCAAAAACGCTGCATTGACCAATGGGACGCCGCCAAACACGGCATAGAGCCACGCAAGCAGAAAAATGAGAATCGCACCAGGCAGTACAAACAACAGGCCCGCCAAAATGCCGCCGAATGTGCCGCGTAGTTTCCAGCCGCAGAATGTCGCAAGTTGCATGGCTTCTGGACCCGGTAGCAGCATGCAGAAGGACAGAGCGCCTAAGAATTCTTTTTCTTTCAGCCAATTGGTGCGATCTACAAGTTCGCTATGCATCAGGCTGATTTGGGCGGCGGGACCACCAAAAGAGAGAAGGCCGATTTTACCAAAAACGCGGAAAAGGTCCTGCGTGGCTGGATTGCTCATGAAGGTTTTCCTGTCGAATGTGCGTGGGTTTCTTCAAACCCATCGCGCGCCCAGCGATACAGGGCGTCATATATCGGCAATGCGGCCTCTAGTTGATCATTGTCTGATTTATAAAGTCGCGAAAACCCAACCGAAATTGCGAGCAATCCGGCGGCTTGAGGTGCGTTTTGGGGTGTTCCGTTGTCCGCCGCGCGTACGACCTCGGCGAGGCGATCAAGTGCAGGGTGGGAAAGAGCAAATTCTTTGATAAATGCGTCAAAGCTGCAATGGGTGCCTTGATGGGCAAATTTCGCGCCTTCTATATCAAAGGCGATTGCGTCAAACCGCTCAGCAACCTGGGCAACTTCGGAGGGGGGCACAAACAGGATTTGTGCGGAGGGGTCCAAAAACCGACGGATCAGCCAAGGGCAAGCGATGCGGTCAATTTTGGGGCGATGACGTGTGACCCAGACCGAGGGGCTGGCGGTTGGCAGATTGGCGGCCGGAACATAAGGCAGACCCGCGTCGCTCCATGCAAAAACGCCACCTTCAAGCACCTCGGCATCTACGCCCTTGCTTCGCAAAAGCGCGGCAGCGCCATGGCTGAGCTTTTTGCCTTTTTGGCAGGCAACAACGACCCGTTGCCCTTGGGCCAAGGGCAGGGTTTCTAGCACGTGGTCAAATTTCACGCGTCTGGATGTTGGGATCAGGCGTGGATCCTGAGAAAAATCCTCGTCCAGACAAACATCAAGGATAACAGGTGTATCGGGACCGCCAATTTGGCGCATCAGCTGGACGGGTGTGATTTCATTGAAAGACGGCATAAGGCATCCTCTGTTAAAAAGGTCAGTGGATGCGATCCTTGGGCCGTGGCCTCACGGGGTGGTCGCGCGACCCCATGAGACGTTTTTAACGTGAGTGGGTTTTATCAGTCAATCACTCTTGGAAGGCGTTAGCCGATTTTTTGCCCAGTTAGACAAAGGGCCATCGATTGATCAGGTAATAACCCCATCTGTTCAAAGAACGACATGAAATCGATGCTATTATAGGCCTCGACCATCTTGTTGCCGTCAAATCGCACATAGAGCTGACCAGTGCTGGCGACGGGTTGCCCGTTGACGGGGTTGATCACCCGCAATGAGTAAAGCGCGGCCGCCCAATCCCCATCTTCCATAACTTTGTCGAGAGAGAGTTGTGGGTCTTGGACCATGTTGAGAAACATTGGAACCAATTCCCGGAAATCGTCGGGGCCAACTTGAAAGCCAGGTAGCAGGCCAGCCGCTTCAGAATCTGGTGTAAACATTTCGTCGATGGCGTCCAAATCCACTTCGATCCAAACCCGTCGAAACCACTCCTGAAGGATATCACGCTTGTTCATTGTAAGTACCTATTTTGCGTGTTGCAGTAAGGTGCCTAGCATACAAAACATACGTATGTTTTTAGTTAATTTCATTGTTAAGAAAAGTGCAGGTTTCTGTTGCCAGGTACCTGCGAACCCCGCCTTAGGTCGCTAAACCCAAGGAGTTAGTTTCGGCGACATTTACAGCTTACGCTGCAACTGCCATTGCCGGAGCACGATTGTCATTTGCAATTGTACAAGTTTCGCCGATAACGGTGGCAGACTGCCGAAACAAAGCTAACTCCTTTAGACGTCCGTCGATCCTATTTCGTCCCCATGACCCTCAAATGATAGGGTTTTTTGGTGGAGACGCCGGGTACCGCCCCCGGGTCCGATCCGTTTATTACGAGCGCGTTTATGTCCATAGTTCCCAAGGGAACACCCTCTAGATAGGCATCCTGAGCGCGAGTCGCAAGTCTTTCTCAAAAACCTGAGGCCGTGAATTTCCTGCCAAATTGGCTCTCTGTAATACGACGGTATCGCGTCGGTATTGCGACAGTGTCAATTTCGCAGCGACGGAAGGCGTCCTTGGTCCCGTATCATTGTGGACGTCTCCGCCAATTGTGAGACATCCGAGAACTCGAAAAGGCACGTACAAATGGTATCAAGCATGGTTGTTGTGGCCGCAGTCACAATGTTTTCCGCACAGGCAGTCATTGCGCAGGCGCCGTTTCCTGTACCTGGCACCGCGCAAGAGAAGTGTTATAGCGACACGCGCAAAAGCAAGTGCCCCAAACCGGGACAAACGTTTTTTGGACAAGACGCCCAGCAAGGCGGGGTGCAGCCCAGCTATCGTGACAATCTTGATGGCACGATCACCGATACCGTGACCGGGTTAATGTGGATGAAATCGCCCGATTTAAATGGTGACGGCAAGATCGACGCGCAAGACAAGTTGACCTATGAGCAGGCGATGAGCTTTGCAAAAACGCATAGCTTTGCGGGGCACAGCGACTGGCGTATTCCGACGATCAAAGAAATGTATTCTCTGATAGATTTCCGTGGAATTGATCCAAGCGGCTATAAAGGCAATGCCAGCGGTTTGACGCCTTTTATCAACACCACCTATTTTGATTTTGGCTACGGCGATGAAGCGTCAGGCGAGCGTATTATTGATGCGCAAATGGCCTCAAGCACGCTCTATGTCAGCGGCACAGGGCCCCGCAATGATCGCACGATGTTTGGGGTGAACTTTGCCGACGGGCGGATCAAAGGCTATGGGCTGCGCTTGCGCGGAGCGGAAAAGACATTCTACGTGATGATGGTGCGCGGCAACACAGGCTATGGCGTGAATGATTTGGCCGACAACCGTGATGGCACGGTCAGCGATGCCACCACCGGATTGATGTGGACGCAAGAGGATTCCGCACAGGCCCTAAGTTGGAAAGATGCTCTGGCGTGGGCGGAGCAGGTCAATCAGGACAGCTATCTGGGTTATGACGACTGGCGATTGCCCAATGTGAAAGAGTTGCAGTCTATCGTGGATTACACCCGCGCGCCGGAGCGCAGCAAAAGTGGCGCGATAGATCCGGTGTTTCAGGTGAGTACAATACGCAACGAAGCGGGGCAGGTGGACTATCCGGCCTATTGGAGTGCAACGACGCATGAAAACATGAGCAAGCGGTCGGGGCGCTATGCGTCCTATGTGAATTTTGGCCGCGCGATGGGTTATATGCGCGACACTTGGGTGGATGCCCATGGTGCGGGTGCGCAGCGCAGTGATCCCAAAACGGGTAGTGCGACGGATTATCCCCAAGGTCACGGACCACAGGGGGATGCCATTCGCGTTCTGAACCATGCGCGGTTGGTGCGTAGCGCTGAGTGATTTTTGCGAATAAATGGCTGCGTAAGGGGCCCGTTTCCCTGACGTTTCTGTTAAGTGTCGGTGTGAGAAAGCGCTGGCTGTTCAGTCGATATGGCGGCAAAGTGCGTTGGATTTCGACAATCTATTTTGATTTATTAAGGACACCAAATGTTAGCCAATAAGCCACGTGTCGGAGCACCTGTTGGAGAGCTTAGCTTTCGTATCGCGGGTCAAGACAGACGAATTTCCATTGGTCAGGAATCGCAGCGTTGGACAATGCTGTTTGTGTATCGGGGCCGCCACTGTCCGCGGTGTAAACGATTTTTGAACAAGCTGAATGCAGTGCTAAAATCTTGGACCGACGTTTTGGATGTGGTGGTTGTCTCTGCGGATACGGAAGAGAAAGCTTTGGCCGACAAAGCTGAGTTCGGTTGGGATTTTGATCTGTGTTACGGGATGAGCGAGGCGCAGATGCGCGCGCTTGGGCTATATGTGTCAGAACCTCTGTCTGATGCTGAAACAACTGGTCTGTTTGCTGAACCCGGCGCCTTTGGTATTCGTCCAGATGGCTCACTGATGCTGGTGGATATCTCAAATGGTCCTGCGGCACGTCCTGATTTGGAAGAGCTGTTGGATGGGATGATCTTTAACATTACCAACGATCGGCCCGTGCGCGGAACGGCCTAAGGCTCGCATTCTGCAAGGCTGATCCGGATAGGCGTTTGATAACACAAGTTAGGGTTTGCGCGCGGCGCGAGCCTGCATGGCTTGGTCGCCCAAATCCAGCGTATAGCTGGTCAGCTCGGTCAAGGCTGTATCGGCAGCGGCGGCATCACGCGCCTCAATCGCGTCGGCAATACGGGTGTGCAACTCGACGATGCTGTCGCGGTTGCGCTGGGTGAAGGTGATCATGTTCATCAGCGGCTGCATGGCTTCGACTGAGCCGGCAAGCTGATAAGACAACACCGGATTATCTGCCCCATCCACCAAGGCACGGTGAAAGGCCACGTCGCTGTCACAAAATCGCTCATCGGACAGGCCCGGTTGGGTTTGACGATGGATTTCAGCGCGCATCGTGGCCAGATGATCCGGTGTGCAGCGTTGTGCGGAGAGTGGCGCACAGGCGCGTTCCAGCGCAAAGCGGGCTTCGCAGGCGGTTTGGAAATCCACCGCATTCATCGACAGCAACAGACGCGAGGTGGTCACATGTTGGGCTTGGGCTTCATCGTAGTCCAGTCGGCGCACAAAAGCCCCACCCGTGGCCCCGCGTTGGGTGCGGATCAGGTTTTGCGCCGCCAGACGTTTAAGAGCTTCGCGCACAGTAGGGCGCGAGACGTCGAACTGATCGGCCAGTTCGGATTCTGACGGCAGACGTTCGTCGACAATCAGGTCCCCCGAGACAATGGCGTCGCGGATGGATTTTGCGATTTGGGCCGAGAGGTCGGCGGAGCTTTTTGGATCAATTTTCATATGTCAGACATTTATTGTTTGCCCGCAGTTTAAATGTCTGACAATTTAATGCAAGACGCTGAGTCGCATCACAAGCCATGGGAGGGGTGGAGATGATTGCAGATCGTATTCGCGCCATGGTTGGGTGGCATTGGTTGGCGCTGTTTGGAGCAATCCTTGTCGCTTGGGGCGCGTTGTTTGCGATGGCGGCACCGCAGGATTTGCGGGATGCAGGGATGATCTACGGCGCCGATTTCTGGAGCAGCCTCTGTGTTGTGACGCCGGATGCGTCGGGGTTCGCGCGGGTTGCATTGATGTGGGCGCTGATGTCGGCCGCGATGATGCTGCCCACAGCTTTGCCAGCATTTGCCACATATGATGACCTTGCGCGGCAAGCACCGGAGGCCGATTTTGCCCGACTTGTAGGTGGGTATCTGGCCGTGTGGCTTGGCTTTTCGCTGTTCGCAGCGGCAGCACAGGTGTTGCTGGTCGCCGCAGGAGTTGTCAGCCCGTTTGGAGACAGTCTGTCGGTCTGGTTGTCAGCGGGATTGCTGGCCATTGCCGGGGCGTATCAGTTTTCACCCATCAAGGAAGCCTGCCTGAGCAAGTGCCGCATGCCGATGACGTTTTTCATGGCGCATTGGGATGAAGGGCCGCTGAAGAACGGGCTGCGCCTTGGGCTGACCTGTCTGGGCTGTTGCTGGGCGCTGATGTTGTTGGGATTTGTTGGCGGCGTGATGAACCTTGGGTTCATGGGCTTGGCCACTTTGATCATGATTTTAGAGAAACTGCCCGAAATCGGGCGATGGTTGACCCGCCCGTTGGGCGCCGTGTTGTTGATCTGCGCAGGCCTGATGGCGCTGAGCGGGTTGTAGAGAATAGAACTGGAGGAGGCCACCATGGCATCGGATAGAATTGAAGCACCGGCGCGGATCGATAACCGCCACCCCGCAGCGCATAAATCAGGGCAGGGCACTGTGCCTTGGGCGATCAAGGGTGAGTTGATCCTGAACTGTAACTGTACGGTTTTCTGCCCCTGTGTGGTCAGCCTTGGCATGCATCCCCCGACCGAGGGACATTGTCAGACCTGGGGCGGTGTGCGCATTGACGAGGGTCACTATGGCGGGGTTGATCTCTCTGGGCTCAACATTGGCCTGTTGATCGAAATTCCTGGCATGATGAGCCGCGGGAACTGGAAAGTGGCGCTGTTTATTGACGAGCGCGCCAGCCATGATGCCTATCACGCGCTCGTGGATATTTTCTCGGGCAAGGCCAAAGGCACAACGGGGCTGTTCAAAGTGCTGGTGGGCGAAGTGATTGGCGTTGAGCGTCAACCGGTGAGCTATGAAACCGATGGCAAAACCCGCCACATTACTGTCGGTCGCAAAATTGACGGGGTTGTTTTCCCAGTTGAGGGTAAAGACCCCGATGAGGAGATCATGATCAAGAACACCAAATACTGGATGGGGCCGGATATCACCGTCGCCACAGCCAGCAAAGGCCGAGTGCGTGCTTTTGGTCGGGTTTGGGATTTTGGCGGGCGTTCAGCCGAAATCTGTCAGATCGATTGGCATGGTCCCAAGTAATAGGGCTGTGGTGGAAGGATCCGGTTGTGTTGGTTTCGCCTGAGTACTGCCAAATGATGGCGCGCTATAATGTCTGGCAAAACGGACAGTTGCGCGCGGCTTGTGAAAAAATGACCGAGGCAGAACTGCGCGCCGACCGAGGCGCGTTCTTTGGCTCGGTCATGGCAACGTTGAACCACATTCTGTGGGGCGACAGCCTCTGGATCAGCCGTTTGGATGGCGGTGACGGGCCTCGCCTGCCTGCCAAACATCACGCCGAGATTTGTGCAACCTTTGAGATCTGGACGCGCGAAAGGGCGCAGATGGATCAGCGTATCTTGCAATGGGCGGAAGCTGTCACTGCTGAGGATTTGCAAGGAGATTTGCATTGGCACGCCCAGATGTTGAATGCCGACATGAGCAAACCTGTCGAGATGTGCATCGTGCATTTGTTCAATCATCAGACCCACCATCGCGGGCAGGTTCATGCCCTTCTCACTGGATTTGGCCACGATCCGGGGGACACTGATCTCGTTTTGATGCCGGAGGGGACTTCATGGCACTGATATCATTATCGCGTCGTTTGCGGCGCACGCCGTTCTCGGAAGGCGTCGAAGCTGCAGGCGTCAAAGGCTACACGGTTTATAACCGTATGTTGTTGCCAACGGTTTTCCGCTCGATTGAGGAAGACTATCGCCATCTGAAATCGGCGGTGCAGGTGTGGGACGTCTCGTGTGAGCGCCAAGTGGAAGTGCGCGGGCCGGATGCGGGGCGCCTGATGCAGATGCTCACTCCGAGGGATCTGCGCGGAATGCTTCCCGGACAGTGCTTTTATGTGCCGATTGTGGATGAAACGGGCGGCATGTTGAACGATCCGGTGGCGGTGAAACTGGCCGAGGATCGCTGGTGGATTTCCATCGCAGACAGTGACCTTCTGTTTTGGGTTAAAGGCATTGCATATGGTTATCGGCTGGACGTGCTGGTGGATGAACCTGATGTGTCACCCTTGGCGGTGCAGGGACCTAAATCAGACGAGCTGATGGCGCGTGTGTTCGGAGACAAAGTGCGCGACATTCGTTTCTTCCGCTTTGGATGGTTTGAGTTTCAGGGGCGCGAAGTTGTCGTGGCACGCTCTGGTTATTCGAAGCAGGGTGGATTTGAGATTTATGTGGTTGGCAGCGACATCGGCATGCCGCTTTGGAATGCGTTGATGGAAGCGGGCAAGGATTTGGACGTTCACGCGGGATGTCCCAATCTGATCGAGCGCATCGAAGGTGGTTTGCTGAGCTACGGCAACGATATGACCGACGATAACACCCCGCATGAATGCGGGTTGGGGCGGTTTTGTAATACCAACACCGCGATTGGCTGTGTGGGACGCGATGCGCTCCTGCGTGTGGCACAAGAAGGCCCAGTGCGCCAAATCCGTCCGATTGAAATCCATGGCGATCGGGTGCCACCCTGTGATCAGCTGTGGCCGGTGATGGATGGCAATCAGCATGTCGGCAACATCAGCAGCGCCGCGTGGTCGCCCGATTTCAACACCAATGTCGCCATCGGCATGATCCGCATGACGCATTGGACCACGGGAAGTGAAGTTGACGTGCTGACACCTGACGGTGTGCGTCCGGCAACTGTATATGAGGCCTTTTGGGCCTAGGGATTTAAGCAAGACAGAGGCCGCCCCTGAGGTGTGCCTGAAAGGGAGAATATGATGTTCAAAGCACTTGTGATGGAAAAGAACGACGACGGTTTGGCCAGCGCGTCATTTAAGGATCTGGACGACAGCGCACTGCCAGACGGTGATGTGACCGTTGCGGTGGAATATAGCACAGTGAACTACAAAGACGGTCTGTGCCTGTCGCCTAAAGGCGGTGGATTGGTGCGTAACTATCCGCATGTGCCCGGCATCGATTTTGCAGGCACGGTCGAGAGCAGTGATGACCCTCGTTACAAAGCAGGTGACAAGGTTGTGCTGACCGGATGGCGTGTGGGCGAGATGTTTTGGGGCGGATATGCGCAAAAAGCGCGGGTGAAGGCCGATTGGTTGGTGCCGCTGCCCGAAGGTCTGAGCACCCAGCAAGCGATGGCTGTGGGCACCGCAGGCTTTACATCGATGTTGTCTGTGATGGCTTTGGAAGATCACGGTTTGAAGGCAGGCGACGGTCCGGTGCTGGTCACTGGGGCCGCTGGAGGTGTGGGCTCGGTTGCTGTGGCAATCCTAGCGGCTCTTGGTCATGAGGTTGCTGGCGTCACAGGACGTCCGGAAACGGCGGATTATCTGACCTCGTTGGGGGCCAGCCAGATCGTGGCGCGCGAAGAGTTAAACGAGACCGTGAAACGTCCGCTTGAGGCGGAAACCTGGGCGGGTTGTGTCGACGCCGTCGGTGGCGACATGCTGGCGCGTGTGTTGGGACAGATGAAATACGGAACCTCGGTGGCGGCTGTTGGTTTGGCTGGTGGTGCCGGCCTGCCAGCCACGGTCATTCCGTTCCTGTTGCGCGGTGTGAACCTCTTGGGCATCGACAGTGTGATGCAGCCCTATGACAACCGTCTGCGTGCATGGCAGCGCATTGCCAAAGACCTGCCAATGGACAAGCTGGATGCGATGGTGAAACCCGCCGTGTTGAGCGATCTGCCACAGTTGGGCGCGGATATCCTCAAAGGTCAGGTGCAAGGCCGTGTCGTGGTTGACGTGAACGCCTAACAGCGCGAAAACAAGCAAAAGCCGCGGGTGAGGAGCACTTGCCCGCGTTTTGCGTTTTCAAAGGGGTGAACCGCGATGAGCTACGACACAGACAATATTTTCGCAAAGATTTTGCGTGGCGAAATTCCGTGTGAGAAACTCTATGAGGATGACGACACCTTTGTTTTCATGGATATTATGCCGCGCGCGGACGGGCATTGTCTGATCATTCCCAAAACACCCTGTCGCAATATGCTGGATGCCAGCGCCGATCAGCTGAGCGCCTGTTTGCGCACAGTGCAAAAGATGGGCCATGCGGTGATGGCGGCGTTTGATGCCCAAGGCGTTACTGTGCAGCAGTTTAACGAGACCGCAGGTGGGCAGGAGGTGTTTCATTTGCACTATCACGTCCTGCCGCGCCATGATGGTCTGAAACTGCGCCCGCCCGGCACGATGGCGGATTTTGGCGTTCTCAAGCAGCAGGCGGACAAGATCCGCGCGGTTTTGGCGGCCGATCGTTAACCATCGCTTGACCGGACCCGATTTCGACGATTTGCTCAGCACAACAGTGGAGTAGGTGGCAAATGTTGGATGTCGATTTTGTACGCAGTCAGTTTCCGGCCTTTTCGGAACCCAGCCTTGAGGGGCAGGCGTTTTTTGAGAATGCCGGTGGCAGCTATATGTGCGCGCCAGTGCTGGATCGTCTGACGCGGTTTTATCGCGAACGCAAAGTGCAGCCTTATGGCGTATATCGCGCCTCCGAGCTCGGCGGGGCCGAAATGGATGAGGCGCGCGCACGTCTTGCAGCAATGCTGGGTGTCGGTGCAGATGAAGTCTCATTCGGGCCGTCCACCACACAGAATACCTATGTTTTGGCGCAGGCATTTCGCGGGTGGTTGGATCCGGGGGATGCGATTGTTGTGACCAATCAGGACCATGAGGCCAACAGCGGCCCGTGGCGAAGGTTGGTGGAAGATGGTATCGAGGTGCGCGAATGGCGCATTGATCCCGAAACGGGCTGTCTTGATCCTGAAGATTTGGCAAATTTGCTGGATGATCGGGTGCGGTTGGTGTGTTTCCCGCATTGCTCAAACGTTGTGGGCGACATCAATCCGGTGGCCAAGATCACAGCGCTTGCACACGCCTCAGGCGCGTTTGTCTGCGTGGATGGCGTGTCATATGCCCCCCATGGCCTGCCGGATGTGGGCGGTATGGGGCCGGACATTTATCTGTTCTCTGCTTATAAAACCTATGGCCCCCATCAGGGCATTATGGTGATGCGCCGCGCATTGGCGCGTCTGTTGCCCAACCAAGCGCATTATTTCAACGCAGATACGCTTTACAAACGGTTTACACCTGCGGGGCCGGATCATGCACAGGTTGCTGCTTGTGCAGGTATGGTGGATTACATTGAAGCGTTGGCGGCGCATCATGGCGTGTTGGGCGAGACCCCCACTGCAAGTGGTGCGGCCGTTCATGATTTGATGCGCGCGCATGAAGTTAAGTTGCTGCAACCGCTTTTGGACTATGTTTCCGAGAAAAACTCACTGCGGTTGCTTGGCCCTTCAGAGGCCGCTCATCGTGCACCGACGGTGGCCATTGCCTGTGAAAAGTCGGGGGGTGGTTTGGCGCTAGACTTAGCCAGTCGCGGCATTATGGCCGGTGGTGGAGATTTTTACGCACTTCGCGCCTTGGAGGCGATGGGCGTTTCGCCAGACACAGGCGTATTGCGATTGAGCTTTGTGCATTACACAACCCAACAGGAGGTTGAGAAATTAATCGGCGCACTGGATGATATTTTGTGATCCTGCCCCACAAGTCCCCCGTAACATTAGAAAAACGGGGGGAGTAAGGAAATGCAGGTAGAGGCAATCACCGTAATGTGGTTCAAACGTGATTTGCGGCTGAGTGACAATGCCGCGCTGACGGCCGCGGCGAAAAGGGGTCCTGTTGTTCCTGTCTTTATCTACGATGAGGTGTTCGCCACGCTGGGTGCGGCGGCAAAACTGCGTCTTGAAATGTCGCTTGTTCAATTGCGCGATCAATTGGAGATCAAGGGACTACAATTGATCCTGAGGCGCGGCGACGCCTTAGCACAGCTGCAGAGTATTGTGTCTGAGACGGGCGCCGATGCGGTTTTTTGGAGCCGCGCATATGATCCAGCATCGGTGGCGCGTGACAAAAATATAAAAGCGCAACTCATCGATCAGGATATTACCGCAACAAGTTTCACCGGAGCGTTGTTGTTTGAACCATGGAGCGTTGAGACAGGGCAGGGTGGTCCGTATCGGGTTTACACGCCTTTCTGGAAAGCCGTGCGCGGGAGAGATGTTGCACCGCTCACCGCGCCACCGGAATTACGGCCGGTCGCGCAGGAGCCAGAAAGTGATCAGCTTGCGGATTGGAAGTTAAGCCACGACATGGCGCAGGGCGGCCCGATCGTCGCCGCACATGTAAAGGCGGGCGAAATAGCTGCCCGAGATCGGCTTGCAGAATTCATCAAGACATCCATTCATGCCTACAAAGCCCAACGTGATTTTCTGGGTGAAGCGGCAACATCTGAGCTGTCTGATGCCTTAACCTTTGGGGAGATCAGCCCCAAGCAATGTTGGCATACAGCTCAACGGGCGCTGCAAGATGGGGCCTCAGGCGCCGAACACTACCTGAAAGAGTTGGTGTGGCGTGAGTTTGCTTGGCATCTATTGTGGCATTACCCGGATTTGGATCACCGCAATTGGCGACCTGAATGGGAAAGCTTTCATTGGATTGAAGATGAAAATGACCCAAAGTTTGTGGCGTGGTGCCGCGGCCAAACAGGTGAACCAGTAGTCGATGCGGCGATGCGTGAGCTTTATGTCACCGGAAAAATGCACAATCGTGCGCGCATGATCGCGGCAAGCTATTTGACCAAACATTTACGAATGCATTGGCGGTTGGGGCTGAAATGGTTTGCGGACTGTTTGGTGGATTGGGATCCAGCATCAAATGCGATGGGATGGCAATGGGTGGCGGGCTCAGGTCCTGATGCATCACCCTATTTTCGGGTGTTTAATCCCGCGACCCAAGCTGAGAAATTTGACGCCGATGGTCGGTATCAAGATCGTTGGATTGCAGAAAAAAGTTTGGATTCTTGCGCGGACTCTAAGAGTTTTTATGACGCGATGCCAAAGTCTTGGGGTTTGAAGTCAAACCAGCCTTACCCGTCAAAAATTGTGGACTTGAAGCAGGGGCGCTTGGCGGCATTAGCAGCCTATGAGCAATTCAAAGCGCAATAAATTCTTGCTGATTTGCGCCGATGGCGCCTAGTTTTAATCAAAGATAATGATCAGGGAGAGCCATCTGGTGCTTACAACCACACAGGGAGAACGGGATTTACCCCGCTATTTTGCTGCCGTATTTGACATCGCGACCAAAGTAAATCGGGGGCAGATCGACTTTGTGTTGTCGGATGGACGGCGGTTTCGCGCCAAAGGTCCACAGCCCGGCCCTGTGTGTGTGCTGCACATCCATAATCCCGATACGTTCGCGCGTTTGATGCGTGAAGGCGAGCTTGGGTTTTGTGACGCCTATATCGAAGGATGGTGGGACAGTCCGGACCTACAGGCATTCTGTGATTTTCTAAGATCTGATAATGACACACTGTATGACGGGTTTCCTGGTATGGTGTTTGTGCGCGCCTTTGAGCGTTTGCGACATTGGATGAACACCAATACCAAAAAACAAGCGCGTAAGAATATCTCTCACCATTACGATTTAGGGAACGATTTCTATAGCTTATGGCTAGATGATACGATGACCTATTCTTCTGCTCTGTTTGGTTCAGGCCAAGAAAGCATGGAGGCGGCGCAGACGGCAAAATACGCGTCGATGGTGGATCAAATGGGCGTTCAGGCCGGTGATCATGTGCTGGAAATTGGCTGTGGCTGGGGCGGTTTTGCCGAGTATGCGGCGCGGGAACGTGGCTTAAGGGTTACCGCGCTCACAATTTCTGAAGAGCAGTTAAAGTATGCAGTGGAACGCATTGAAAAGGCAGGTCTTTCAAATTTGGTCACGATTAAGTTGCAAGACTACCGCGACGAGATGGAGACCTATGATGGAATTGCCAGTATTGAAATGTTTGAGGCGGTCGGAGAAAAATACTGGCCGACCTATTTTGACACGGTTCGAGAGCGGTTGAAACCCGGAGCCAAGGCGACTTTGCAAATCATCACAATCGACGATGACCGCTTTGAGATGTATAGAAAGAATGTTGATTTCATTCGAAAATACATTTTCCCCGGGGGGATGTTGCCTAGCCCATCTGCCTTAAGAGCCGAGGTGGAGAAAGCGCGTCTAGAGTTCGTACGATCCATTGAGTTTGGCGAAAGCTACAGCCAGACGTTGCGGCGCTGGTTTGATACGTTCAACGATCGTTGGGCGGATGTTCAAGCTCTGGGGTTTGACGTTAAGTTCAGAAGAATGTGGAATTTTTATCTGACCTCTTGTGCTGCGGCGTTTCACAGTGGAAGCTGTGATGTGACGCAAATCACAATTGCCCGTAGGACCTAATGCCCACAGCCAATCAACTTGTCGCCGCACTCTGTCTGGCCATTCTAGGGGCCGTCGTTGCCGAATTGATCAAACCGCAGATGCCGGAAGGTATGGATTTTGGGCATTTTACGCTTGTTGCGGCTGCTTTGGGTTTGGTGACCGGATGGAGAACCATAGGACGCAAAGCCGGACGTGGCATGGCAATCAACAACGGGATAACCGGTGTCATCTTGTTGGTTGTGAACGGATTGTTGGTTTTTGGTGCAACAGAAATGCTCTATCGGGCGCTTGACCGCAGATATGCTGACCCCATTGAGGCTCTGGAGCAAATCGTTGCCATTGCGTTGGAATATGCGTTGTATCTGACGGACCCTAAGGTCATAGGTGTTTTGGTTGCAGGGGCCTTTATCTCGGGACCTCTGACTGAGTTTGCCTATCGCCGGTGGAGATAAAATATGCATTCAATTTTTGTTTACGGGACGCTGCGGCATGTGCCGCTGTTGACGGTGGTTTTAGGGCGTGCGGCCGATGCCCTTGATCTACAGGATGCAGATCTTGTCGGCCATCAAGTGCAAAATGTTAAGGGGCACGATTTCCCGATCCTCACCAAAGGAGGAGACTCGGCAAAAGGTCTTTTAATCAATGGTCTGAACGATCAGGATATTGCACGCCTGCGGTTCTATGAGGGTAGTTTCCAATATGATTTGGTAGACGTTGAGGTCATGGTCTCCGGTCAGACGGCGAAGGCTCAGGTATTTGAGGCCGAGGCCGGCGTTTGGACACCAGAAGGTGTGTGGTCTCTTGCTCGGTGGGCTGAGAATTATGGCGAGCTGACTGTTTATGGCGCGATTGAAGAGCTGTCGTATTTTGGCAACCGAACCCGTAGCGAAGTTGACGCAATCCTACCGATGATCCGCGCTCGTGCGACTGCGAAAGTAAATGGTGCCAATGACAATCGGCCAAGAAACCCAGGTGGCATGACACGAAATGATGTGGAAAATGTCACTATTACACGGCCTTACTCAGTATACTTCACCTTAGAAGAATATGATCTGAATTTTCGCCAATATAGCGGCTCAACCAGTGAGATGGTGCGACGTGCGGTGTTTGTGGCGACCGATGCGGTCATCGTTCTGCCCTATGATCCTGTGCGTGATCGCGTATTGTTGGTGGAACAGTTTCGGCCTGGGCCGTTTGCGCGGGCTGATAAATACCCGTGGCAATTAGAACCGATAGCTGGCCGCGTTGATGCATCCGAAACGCCTGAGAGAACTGCCCATCGCGAAGCGCGTGAGGAAGCAGGGTTGACGCTTGATCATTTGGAAGAGGTCGCGCGCTGTTACGCATCGCCGGGATGTTCGACCGAGTTTTACCATATTTTTCTGGGCACCACGGATTTGCCAGATGGCGTTGAAGGCGTGGCGGGGTTGTCTGAGGAGTCTGAAGACATCCGGTCCTATTTGTTCAGTTTTGACGAGCTGATGGAGATGACCGACAGTCTGGAAGTGGTCAACGCGCCGTTGGCTTTGGCGGCTCTATGGCTTGCACGTCATCGTGACCGCTTGCGTGCAGCGGCTTGAGTTCCGGCAAAGTGTTGCCTACACAGATTCGCACGATAAATGAAAAGGACGCGAACATGCTGCACATCGCTAGTGATCTTGCCCATGCAATTGGCAACACCCCTCTGATCCGCCTGAATAAGGCCAGCGATGCGACAGGCTGTGAGATCCTTGGCAAAGCCGAGTTTATGAACCCTGGCCAGTCAGTCAAAGACCGCGCCGCATTGTATATCATTCAAGATGCGGTGGCCAAAGGGTTGCTTAAACCCGGTGGGACCATTGTAGAAGGCACGGCAGGCAACACCGGTATCGGTCTTGCACTGGTTGGCGCGTCAATGGGATTTAAAACCGTAATTGTCATTCCTGAGACGCAAAGTCAGGAAAAGAAAGACATGCTGCGACTTGCCGGTGCGGAACTGGTTCAGGTTCCCGCAGCGCCTTATAAAAACCCAAACAACTACGTGCGATATTCTGGCCGCTTGGCTGCAGAGTTGGCCAAAACCGAACCCAACGGGGCGATCTGGGCGAACCAGTTTGATAATGTGGCTAACCGTCAGGCTCATGTCGAAACCACCGGCCCCGAGATTTGGGAGCAAACTGGTGGCAAGGTCGATGGGTTCATCTGTGCGGTTGGCTCTGGCGGAACATTGGCCGGTGTGGCGGACGCATTGCAGCCAAAAGGTGTGAAAATCGGGCTGGCCGACCCAATGGGGGCAGCGCTGTACAGTTTTTACACCACAGGTGAGTTCAAATCCGAAGGTGGTTCGATCACCGAAGGCATCGGGCAGGGGCGTGTGACCGCAAACCTTGAAGGCTTTGCTCCAGACATGAGCTATCAGGTGCCTGATGAGGAAGCATTGCCGGTTGTGTTTGATTTGCTACAAGACGAAGGCTTGTGTCTGGGCGGCTCGTCGGGGATCAATGTGGCAGGAGCTATTCGCATGGCCAAAGAGATGGGACCGGGACATACTATTGTGACCATTCTGTGTGACTATGGTACGCGCTATCAGTCCAAACTGTTCAATCCGGAATTCTTGCGGGAGAAAGGGCTTCCTAGCCCGAGTTGGTTGGGGGCCACTGGCCCGTCCAGCATTCCGGGAGTTTTTGAAGACGTCTAAGGGCGGACCCCAACATGACATATTTCCTGCGCTTATTTATCGCTTGTTGCATCGCCTTAATGTTTTCGATTGGCGGTGCGCAGGCGCAGGAGAAAACTCATCTTGACTATGTTGAGTGGAACAATGTCGCTGAACGTGCTGCGGACGCAATCGAAAATAACCGCGCCTCCGAAGCAGCCATGGGCGAACTTCGCAGCGAGATAGTATCTTGGCGGCATCAGTTTGCAGATGAGGGTTCGCGCACGCGCGTGTCAGTCCAGACGCTTGAGGCGCAGCTTTCCAGCTTGGGTCCGGTACCTGAGAGTGGTGATCCGGATGATGTCGCCGAGGCCCGTGCCAAGTTGACCGTGGCCCTTTCTGCGGCCAGAGCCCCCGAACGTGCCGCGGACTTGGCACATACGGAGGCCGAGGAGCTCATCCGAGCGATTGACTCAATGTTGCGTGGTCGACAAGCCGTGTTGTTGCTTGAGCCCGGGCCGCTTCCTCTCAATCCCGCGATTTGGCCCGATGCTGTTGCGGAGGTGCTCAAGAGCGCACAGTTGATCGTTCTAGAGTTGGTCACGGGATGGACACATGAAACGCAGAGCAAAGAGCTACGCAAATCGTTGCCCGCGATGCTTTTCTATTTTGCGCTTGGTCTGCTGTTGATTGTTCGAGGCGTACCTTGGACAAACAGTGCTTTAAAACGTTCGATCAGCAAAGACATGTCCGCTCCGCGATGGGTAGGGGTGTTTATGCTGTCTTTCGGACAGGTCATCCTACCGATGTTGGGGGTTTTCGCGCTCACCAAGTCGGTCTATGCGTCCGATTTGGCGGGGTTACGCGGAGATGTTGTCCTATCTTCTTTGCCACTGTTAACGTTTGAGCTTTTGGTTGCCAAATGGCTGGGGGAGCGAATTTTTTCCGGTCACAGTGAGCCGCTGTTAAAAATCCATTTGACCGAATCCCAAAAACGCGCCGGTCGTCGCGCCAGTTTCCTGTTGGGGATTTCTCTTGCCTTGGCGACTCTGTTCAGCGCGTTGGCACGGTATGACAATTGGGACTTGGCAGCGCAGTCAGTTGTCTTCTTCGGGTTGACTGTAGTCGGCGGACTTTTCCTCAGCCGGCTTGGCATTCTGGTCGGGCAGGAAGCCCGCCAGATGACGAAGGAAGACAGCGAAGAGCGCACGCCGGTTGGCCAGATTGTGTTGCTGATTTCGCGCCTGATGATTCTTGCTTCTGTAGTGGGACTGCTTTTGGGGATTGCCGGATTAACGCGCGCGAGCAGTTTTCTCGTCTTTTCGATGACCAAAACAGTTTTGCTGGCTGCGTTTTTGTTGGTCATTCAACGTCTAATTCAGAAAATTTTCGCAGCGCTTGAGGGACGAAATGATGATGAGAGCTCGCTTGCGTCGGTCCTGACCGGTGGAGCGCTGGTTGTTTTGGCGCTGCCAGCGCTTGCGCTGACATGGGGGGCGCGTAGTTCTGATCTGGCCGAAGGTTGGACGCGCCTGATCAATGGGTTGGATGTGGGAGGCATGACTTTGTCACCTCGCACAATTGCCTTGTTTCTGATTGTCTATTGTGTCGGGCATGCAACGACACGTCTGTTTCAAAGCATGTTGCGCGACAATATTCTGCCTAAAACCAGCATCGATCCCGGCGGACAGAACGCGATTGTCGCAGGGCTTGGTTATGTCGGTATTTTTATAGCTGCGCTTGTCGCTATGAATGTTGCAGGAATTGATCTTGGCAATGTTGCTCTATTTGCCGGTGCGCTTTCGGTGGGCATCGGTTTTGGTCTGCAAACGGTTGTGTCCAATTTTGTTAGCGGCATTATCCTGTTGATTGAGCGTCCGATCAGCGAAGGCGACTGGATCGAAGTGGGCGGGGAAATGGGCTATGTGCGAGATATTTCTGTGCGCTCGACCCGGATCGAAACTTTTGATCGTACAGATGTGGTGGTGCCAAATTCTGATCTGATCTCGGGGACGGTCACCAATTTCACGCGGGGCAATACCGTCGGACGCGTCATTGTGCCGGTTGGGGTCGCCTATGGCTCTGATACACGCCAAGTCGAAAGCGTGCTGCGCGAGATCGCTGAAGCGCACCCGATGGTTTTGGCGAACCCCGCGCCCAGCGTGGTGTTTCAGGGGTTTGGCGCAGATTCGCTGGATTTTGAAATCCGCGCGATATTGCGTGACGTGAATTGGGTTTTGTCGGTCAAATCGGACATGAACCATGAGATCGCGCGCAAATTTGCCGAAGCTGGATTGGAAATTCCGTTTGCGCAGCGTGACGTATGGCTGCGAAACCCCGAAGTTCTACCCGGAGCGCAAAATTTCTCTGGCTCCTCACGCCATAACTTTGCGCAGGATGACAGCACGTCTCAACATTCCGCAAAGCCGATGGAACAACTGGATTCGAGTGATTTTGACGGGGATGGTGACGGAGATGGAGGAGACGGGAAGTGACGGATCCGCTTTTTGTTGAGACCCCGTATTTGCAAAAAACTGATGCTGAAGTGGTCGCACATACCCCTGAAGGCGGCGTCGTCTTGGATCGTAGCCTGTTTTATCCCAAGGGCGGAGGACAACCGGGGGACAGCGGTGTTCTTGAGTGGACGGGGCACCGTTTGGAAATTGCCACAACGGTCAAGGCGGATGGTGGTGCGATTGCGATGGTTCCGGCAGATGCACAAGGGTTGCCACCCGTTGGGACACAGGTGACGCAAGTTTTGGATTGGGAACGGCGCTATCGCCACATGCAGGTGCATACGGCGTTGCACCTATTGTCTGTGGTCATTCCTTTACCGGTTACTGGCGGCGCGATCACCGCGCAAAAGGGACGGCTGGATTTTGACATGCCCGATGCGCCAGAGGACAAAGAGGCTTTGGCCGCGTCATTGAACGCTCTGATTGATCAGGATTTGCCAGTGTCCGAGCGGTGGATTACCGAGGCTGAACTGGATGCTAATCCTGGGCTGGTAAAAACCATGTCTGTGAAGCCGCCGCGCACGGGTGAGAAAATCAGGTTGGTTCAAATCGGGCAAGGCGATGAGGTTGTTGACCTGCAGCCATGTGGTGGAACCCATGTGGCGCGGACTTCGGAAATCGGTCGTGTGAGCATCGGAAAGATCGAGAAAAAGGGGCGTCTAAACCGACGCGTAAATTTGTTGTTGGCAGAGTGACGCCGATTGCGTTTTGGCTCTTGCGGACCATATGGATTTGCGGCTAAACACCCCGAGCACGGAGAGGTGGCCGAGTGGTCGAAGGCGCACGCCTGGAAAGTGTGTAGGCGGGGAACCGTCTCCAGGGTTCGAATCCCTGTCTCTCCGCCATTTACCCCACAGACCTCAAACAAAATGAAAAACAGACCCCAACCGGGTTTCGCTTTCTTAGCATGGACGGTGATTTGAGCGTTTGAAAACTGCAGGGGGTCGCCATTGTCAGTTGTTTTGCTAAAGTGTCATGTCAAAGGAGAATGGCTATGACACAAAAAACTGGGGACAAGAAACCAATACTGGCACTTCTGCTTGGTTTGATAGCTCTGATTGTTTGCGCAGTGCTTCTGCAAAAATCACTGGTGTTTAGCCTGATTTTTGCCGTGATAGTGTATTTGCTGACCTATAGATGGTCCATTTCGCGGGCAAAATTCTCCAAGGTAGAGAGAACCGCAGAAAGCAAGGACCAGCCAGACGGCGATGAAACGGATATAGTCGCAAAAGCACCCCGCGCGAATTCTGATGAGACTCATTCGGGGCAGGGGGCTCCGACCGTGGTTGCGGGTGAGACGCCCGCTCCGTCCGATGTGGTGCGTCCCACTACGCTCTTGCCCGGCGAACAGGAACTGGCCTCGCGAAAGGGGACTTGGCGCTACACCGAGAAATAGCGGCCGGAATTGACTATCAGTAAAGAGATAACTGGCGTCTTCATGTTGTCGACATTAGTGTCGCCGTAAGAGAGGACCCATATGTGGAATTTTTACAAACGAATTTGGGAGGTTACCGGGCGCCAGCAGATCTGGCTGATTGTGCTTTCCCTGATTGTGGCTGGACTGGCGGCGGCTCCGCTTAAGTATCAGAAAGACATTATTAACAGTCTTGGTCCCGATTTGGAGATCTCTGTTCTGGCCTGGATGTGTGGTGGATATCTGGCGGTCATTATTGTCACCAATGTGTTTAAGTTCCTGTTGAACTACAGCAGCTCCATCTTGGGTGAGGCAACCATCAAGCGTATTCGGGCTGGCATATATCAGGCCAAGTTCAACCCAGATGCGCGGGTTTCACGAGACACCGGGACCATTGCTGCCATTGTCACAGCAGAAGCCGAGGAAGTCGGTAAATTTGTAGGATCGGCAATCGCAAACCCATTGCTACAAATTGGGACGCTGATTTCGGTCGTAGGTTACGTCATTTCCACTCAGCCCTATTTGGGTGGGTTTTTGATTCTGGTTGTCGCACCGCAAGCTTTGATTGTTGTCGTGCTTCAAAATAAGGTTAATGCACGCGTTAAGGAGCGAACTATCGTCCTTCGCCATTCTACATCTGTGATCTCAGAGGAAGATGCCAAACAGGTCGAGGAAGCGCAGCAGGCGATCCTAGATGATTTCGACAAGATCTACACAGTCCGCCGCGGGATATTCAAGCTGAAGTTGTCGATGAAATTTGCGATGAACCTGTTCAGCGGAATTGGACTTGTGGGTCTTTTGATGATTGGTGGTTTGCTGATGATGAGAGGCTATTCGGACATCGGAACGTTGGTCGCCTCGATCTCTGCGTTGGAGAAAATCAACTCACCTTGGCGTTTGTTGTTGAATTACTACAAAGAGCTCAGTGCGGCGCGTGTCAAATTTGATCTGATCTTTGGGGATTTATCGGAAACGCGATAAGAGCAATCGCTTGTCGGGTCACCAATGCGATCATCAAAAAAGGCGCCTCACTCAGGGGGCGCCTTTTAGAAAATGATATCGGGGGAGACGACTTAGCGGCCCCACACCCGTACCGGTCCACAGTCCATGTGAACGAAGTTTGATCCCGAGTAGCGGCCCACGCCACCAGCATTGCAAGCGGCGGCGGCTTTGGCCATTTGATTGACCGAGCGAGATGCCAGGCGCAGATCTGCGGCTTGACCAACCATGTGCAGGGAGTTTTTCGCGACACCGCTGGAGCGTGAGCGCAGCATCGCATTTGTGGCCGGGCTGCGATACCCAGACAGCATCATATAAGGCTCATCCACATCCAAGAGATTGTGGGCTGCGGCCATGATGTCGATTGTGCGTGTGTCGATGTCGATGGTTTCGTTGTTGCGCCAATCGCGCATAAACGTGTTGATCTCTTTGACGGCATCTTTGATGTATTTGCCTTCGACCCAATAGATGGTGTCTAGACGTTCACCTGTGCGACCTGAGTACATGCGGATGCGGCGAATGTCTCCACCACCTCGCAAAAAGCCTGCTGCGGATGCATATGTGGGGGATGCGACCAGAGCGGTTGCCGCAAAGGCGCCTAAAAGTCCACGCCGAGTCATACTCGTAGAGCTGTCTTTCGTCATATAATAAGCGCCTGTCCCGTCGCTACCTGCCACCACGATGTTACGCGGTTGTTGTTTCATCATCCCCAGATGTTGTTGATTAATGACATATTTCGAATCCTGGACCAAGCTTTGATTTCTCGCTTGACATGATTCTGGCCTATTTGAGCGAAAATTCGCCTAATTTTTAGTCCTTGGCAAAAAAGTATTAGGACGCGGCACGCGAGCAACACCTCGTAACCTGTTTCAGTTTTTCGACATTTTGTGATTGGACAGCGACGTGTGCAGTTTAGACACTAAGGTTCAACGCATGCGCCATCAGGGGAAGATTTGATGAATTTTGTGCTACCACGGCCGTTTTTGACAATTTGTCTGTTGATTTCCTGCGCTGGTTTAAGCATTTTCGCGCAACCTGCTTTGGCTGTGACTGCTTTTAAGCAGGCAGTGGCAGAATCAGCTTCCCGAGATGGTGATATTGCCGAATTCTATCGTGAAACCAATTTTGGTCCGGTTTGGACAGAACAAACTGAAACTGGAATGATGCGCCGAAAGGCCCTGATCCAAGCTTTGGCGGCGGCAGATGACCACGCATTGCCCGCTGCCCGCTATGATACCGATGACTTGGTTGCGCAGATGGCAGCGGCAAAATCGCCGCGCGATCTTGGGCTAGTCGAAGTCGCTTTGACCAAAGCCTATCTGAGCTATGCGCGCGATGTGTCTACGGGCATGTTTGTCCCGTCTCAATTGGATGAAGGCATTGTGCGTAAAGTCGATCGCAAAGATCGCGCCGATTTGATGCGAGAGTTGGCGAGTGCCCAAGATCCAAAACTTCATATCAAGAGCCTGCCACCGCGCTCGCCTGAATACACGCGCCTGATGAAAGAAAAGCTGCGCCTTGAAGCTGTGATTGAACGCGGAGGATGGGGCGCGGTTGTTTCTGCAAAGAAACTGGAGTTTGGCGATAGAGGGGCAAGTGTTGTTGCAATGCGCAACCGCCTCATTGCGCTTGGCTTCATGCAACGGTCATCGACAGCGGAGTTTGACGCGGATTTGCAAAAAGCTGTTCAGGCTTTCCAACTGGCTCACGGGTTGGAAGCGGATGGCGTTGCAGGCCAAGGCACTTTGGAGGAAATCAACCGTGCGCCGGAAGACCGATTGAAGTCTGTCATGGTGGCCATGGAGCGGGAACGTTGGTTGAGCCGTGCCAATGAGGGGCGCGAAATTCTTGTAAACCTGACCGACTTCACGGCCAAAATCTTTGATGATGGCAAGGTCACGTTCCGCACGCGCTCTGTAATTGGTAAAAACCGCAAAGATCAGCGCAGTCCGGAATTCTCTGACATTATGGATCACATGGTGATTAATCCGACGTGGAATGTGCCGCGCTCAATTGCCACCAAAGAGTATCTGCCGCAGATGCAGCAAAATCCGAACGCGGTGGGACATCTACGCCTGATAGACGCCCGTGGGCGTGTGGTGAGCCGAGAGGGGTTGGATTTTTCGCAATATAATGTGCGCAACTTTCCATTTGATATGAAGCAAGCACCGGGGTCTCGAAATGCTCTGGGGTTGGTGAAGTTCATGTTCCCGAACAAACACAACATCTATCTGCATGACACTCCTCAAAAATCGCTGTTTGCGCGCGAAACCCGTGCCTTTAGCCACGGATGTATTCGCCTGCGTGATCCATTTGATTTTGCCTATGCACTGCTTGCACGTCAGGAAAGCAATCCCAAAGAGTTCTTTCAAACTACGTTGAAAACCGGTCGCGAAACCCATGTGAATCTGGAGCAGAATATTCCGATTCACATTATCTATCGCACCGCCTATACCGAGGCCAAAGGTCCGGTGCAGTATCGCCGTGATGTCTATGGGCGGGACGCCACCATCTGGAAAGCCATGACCAATGAAGGGGTGGTATTGCCCTCCTATCAAGGCTAAATACGCCCCGGACAGCATCCGAGGAACGCATGGCTTATACGGTTAGAGAAATCGCTGCAGCGCTTGATGCTCAAGCGTTTGGGAACACTGAAATTGTGGTGCAACGTGTCTCAGAACCAGCATCGGCTGGCCCTGATGATTTGGCACTATTGACGAACCCTAAATTTGTCGATGGTCTTTCGGAAGGTAGTGCCAGAGTTGCGATGTTGTGGCCCGATGCAGATTGGCAAGCGCTCGGATTGGACGCCGCAATTATTCCAAGTCGTGGCCGCTACGCCATGGCAGGGCTCACGCGCATGATGGATCCGGGGCAGCATTATCCCAAGGGTGTACATCCGACTGCTTTGATCGATGCCTCTGCCCAACTTGGCGAAAACGTCAATGTCGGGGCTTTCACAATTATTGGCCCGCACACAACAATTGGTGACGGCACAACCATTGGTCCGCAGTGTCATATTGGAGCCGATGTCTCAATTGGCGAAAATTCTTTTGTGCGCGACCATGTTTCAATCGGGTCAAGGGTGCAAATTGGTGACCGTTTCTGGGTCCAAGCCGGTGCCCGCATCGGAGCGGATGGATTTAGTTTCGTAACACCGGAAAAGTCAGGTGTTGAAAAGGCGCGCGAGTCACTTGGTGATCAAGGTGAAGTTCTTTCACAACGCTGGGCACGCATTCATTCGTTGGGTGCCGTCACAATTGGCGATGATGTCGAGATTGGTGCAAATACCTGTGTGGATTACGGGACGATCCGAAACACCTCGATTGGCAATGGTACAAAAATCGATAACCTTTGCCACATTTCCCATAATGTCAAAGTGGGCACAGACTGCCTGTTTGCCGCCAGTGTTGGAATTGCCGGATCCACAACGATTGGAAACAACGTTGTTTTTGGTGGGCAGGTTGGGATTACGGACAACACGACGATCGGCGACAATGTGATCGCTGGCGGCGCGACAAAAGTGCTTAGCAGAGTTCCTGCGGGCCAAGTGATTTTGGGATATCCTGCTATCAAAATGGAAACGCATCTGGAGATGTATAAGGCGCTGCGTCGATTGCCCCGATTTATGAAGAAGTTTGAAGCTCTTCAAAAATCCGTTTCAAAAGAGTCGTCCAATGACTAAAGCGACGAATGCCGGACGAAAGGATATGTCATGAGCGTTACAGATAAGGTTATCGAAATTATCGCCGAACAGGCTGTTTTAGAACCTTCCGATGTTACCTTGGAAAGCACGCTGGAGGATTTGGGAATCGACAGCATGGGGCTGGTAGAGAGCATCTTCTCCATTGAAGAAGCATTCGATATTTCAGTGCCTTTTAATGCAAATGAACCCACGCAGGGGGACTTTGATATCTCATCAGTTGCCTCGATCATTGCAGGCATTGAAAAGCTGATTGCGGAGCAAGGGTAAGATTATGACTGTCGGGCTGAATTGGAAATACACAAGATGAAGCGCGTCGTCATTACTGGAGCAGGCACCATCAATGCTCTGGGGCACAATGTGCCATCAACACTTGAGGCCATGCGCGAAGGGCGTTGTGGTATTGGCAAGCTTGAAATGCGCGACGTTGAGCGTCTGGCGGTTCAAATCGGCGCGCAGGTGCGAGGGTTTGAAACGGAAGGTCTGTTTAATCGACAGCAATTGGCGCTGTATGACCGCTTTACGCAGTTTACCCTCGTTGCCGCCCGCGAAGCTTTGGCTCAGTCAGGGTTAGATTTCTCTGGCGAACTGGCCGCAAAATCCGGCGTGGTTTTGGGTAATTCCGGCGGCGGTATGCAGACGTTGGATGAAAATTACCGCTCTGTTTATGAAGAGGGCAAGAACCGGGTTCATCCGTTTGTTGTGCCCAAATTGATGAACAATGCGGCCGCCAGCCATGTGAGTATGGAGTTCAATCTCAAGGGGCCGAGCTTTACGGTGGCGTCTGCCTGCGCCAGCTCGAACCACGCCATGGCCCAAGCCTTTCAAATGGTGCGCACTGGCATGTCGCCGGTCATGGTGACTGGCGGCACAGAGTCGATGCTGTGCTTTGGTGGGGTTAAGGCGTGGGAGGGGCTGCGCGTCATGTCCAAAGACGCCTGTCGCCCGTTTTCGGCCAATCGTAACGGCATGGTTCAAGGTGAAGGTGCCGGAGTTTTTGTATTTGAAGAATATGAACACGCCAAGGCGCGTGGTGCCGAAGTTTTGGCAGAGGTCAGCGGCTTTGCGATGAGCTCGGATGCCGCAGATATAGTCATGCCTTCAAAACAAGGGGCTGCTCGCGCCATTGCCGGTGCGCTACAAGATGCCGGTCTGAATGGCGAAGATGTGGGCTATATCAACGCGCATGGCACGGGCACGACAGCGAACGACAAAACCGAATGCAGCGCAGTGGCGGATGTGTTTGGGCCACATGCTGACCGTTTGATGATGTCTTCGACGAAATCAATGCACGGCCATTTGATCGGCGGTACTGGTGCCGTCGAGCTACTGGCCTGCATTATGGCCGTTCGTGATGGGGTTGTGGCCCCAACGATTGGCTATGAAGATCCAGACCCTGAATGCGCGATGGACGTTGTTCCAAATGAGGCACGTGAGGCGGACGTGCGCGTTGCGTTGTCCAATGCCTTTGCATTTGGGGGATTAAACGCGGTGCTTGCCTTGCGTCGAGCGTAGAAAAACCATCAAATCATTAAACAATAAAGCCGCCCACAAACACTGGGCGGCTTTAGCAATTGGGGTTTTTCGGTTTATTCGGGCACTGCATTGGCCTGATCGAATGCGGCAGTGAAGCCTTTGAGCGACATGTCTACTGTCACGACTTGATCAGGGGCAATCGCGGGAACAATTGCAATTTTAGCACCATCACCAGCCTTGAAGGCATCAATGTCTTCCTGTGTCAGCCCAATGCGGGAAAAGCAGCCAACAGGGTTACAGAAGGCAAAGGGATAGCGACGGGCATTTGATCCATCCACGGATACTGTCATTTGCGCAGGTAGCAAGGTTTCCAGCGGCACAACAAAAGTCGCTCCTGCAACAGCATCGCTGGAAGGGTTATCCAGTTTAAACAAAGTCACTTCGGCGATCGCGCTGCCTTGGTCGTCCATCATCAATTGATATAAACGGCAAGGGCGTGGTTCAGGTCCATCCAAAGCGCATTGCAGATCCCAGTCACCAATCATTTCGGAACCGACGTTTTCGGAGTCCTGAACAGGCGGCTGAGCGGCAGGTGCGGCGACTTCCTCTCCCATTGCGAGACTGCCGTCAGACAGAGAGCCAACGCCCTGAGCATATACCGGCATCGCCAGAAGACCGAATGCTGCGACTGAAAGGAGATTTTTAAGCTTGGGCATTTGTGTTCCCGTAGGTTGAAAAACAATGCCTCGATTTAGCACGACAAAACCGCATTGTCAGGGAAAAGCTCGGTGAAAAGCGCGTGATACACGCGATAATTTGCTCAGCCATGGAAGCGTGAGGGTGGCGAATTCACGCTCACCTGATTGGGTGTCCGAAAATGTAAAAAAGGGCCTGAAATCAGGCCCTTTTCTATTTTTCACTCCCCGTCGGACAGGCCGACTTATTCATTGAGGGAAAGCTACGCCCTATTTCCGCCACCGTCAACAGGAAATGGTTCAACTTTTATGATGAATTTTCTTGAAGAATTTTCTGCATTTTCAAGGCCCCATGATTGGGGGCGCGCTTAAACACTTATTTGCGCAAACAGCGGCATATCTGCATTACAGTATGGCAGTTGGCGTGATTAATTGTATCGTTTAGCAAACGAAAACGAAAACGATGGGGTGGTTTTTATGGGGGATGAAATTTTTGTTGGTGGAGGAGGCCAAAACTACGCCGCGCCGCAAAACTTAACTCTAAAATATGCCAATCGCCATGGGTTGATCGCTGGAGCGACGGGCACCGGAAAAACGGTTACTCTTCAGATCTTGGCCGAAGGATTTTCAAAAGCGGGCGTTCCGGTATTTTTGTCCGACGTCAAAGGTGATCTTTCCGGATTGGCCAAAGCCGGGCAAGAGAGTTTCAAACTCCATCAGGCGTTTTCAGATCGCGCCGCACAGATTGGGTTTTCCGACTATTCGTACGAGGCTTATCCAACCACATTTTGGGATCTCTTTGGCAATCAAGGTCATCCCGTGCGAACTACTGTCGCTGAAATGGGCCCATTGTTGTTGGCGCGTTTGCTAGAGTTGTCCGAAGCGCAGGAAGGTATTCTCAATATCGCGTTTCGGCTATCGGATGAGCAGGGAATGCCGTTGTTGGATCTCAAAGACCTACAGGCATTGCTGGTCTGGGTGGGTGAAAACCGTCAGGAGCTTGTGCTGCGTTATGGCAATGTATCGGTGAATTCCATCGGGGCCATCCAAAGGCGGCTTCTGGTGTTGGAAAACCAAGGCGGCAACAAGTTGTTTGGTGAACCGGCGCTGGACTTGAGTGACATTATGCAAACGGCACCAGACGGGCGCGGGCAAATCAACATTTTGGCGGCTGATAAATTGATGGGCTCGCCCAGACTATATGCGACCTTTCTGTTGTGGTTGTTGTCCGAACTGTTTGAAGAGCTGCCTGAGGTTGGGGATCCGGACAAACCAAAACTGGTGTTCTTCTTTGATGAGGCACATCTGTTGTTTGAAGATGCACCCAAAGCGCTGGTGGATAAGGTTGAACAGGTTGCGCGCTTGATCCGCTCCAAAGGTGTTGGCGTGTATTTTGTGACGCAAAACCCAGATGACATTCCCGAGGATATTTTGGGACAACTGGGCAATCGCGTGCAGCATGCATTACGCGCGTTTACCGCGCGGGATCGCAAGGCATTGCGCATGGCGGCAGAAACCTATCGTGAAAATCCTCGCTTTGAAACCGAGACGGCGATTAGAGAAGTAGGTGTTGGTGAGGCCGTGACGTCGATGCTTATGAAAAAAGGTGTTCCCGGCATTGTTGAGCGCACGTTGATCCGTCCTCCATCTTCGCAATTGGGTCCGTTAGAAAAAACTGAGCGCGACGCAGTGATCGCAGCATCCCCATTGGCGCAGAAATATAATGAACCTCAGGACCGGCGTTCAGCCTATGAAATCTTGAAGGAGCGGGCCGAAACGGCCGCAAAAGCAGCTGAAAAAGTTGAATCTCAAGAGGAAGAGATGTCGGTGGCCGAGCGTGAATTCAGTTCCGCACGGCGCTATAGCGGTGGTCGGGTCAGCCGATCCTCTTCGCGTTCGATGCGGGTGCATGCAGACGATGATTTTGGCACGGCCATGGGTAAAATGGTGATGAAAGAGCTGTCGGGCACCACTGGGCGTAAGCTTGTGCGCGGAATATTGGGTGGACTTTTCAAGGGACGCTGACTGGCAGGCTGCGCTCTTTTTGGGGTCTCGGCAAAATTGTGATACAAGGTAAGAGCTGGCTGTCGCATTTTGACAGCCGGTCGCTAAACTCCGTTATTCCGAATTTCCAAAAACCTCTCGGGACGAGAGGTGAAATCTGATTTCTGGCTTAAGACCAATAATCGGAAATGGCGGAGAGTTTTTCTATTTTGCCGGAGGTCGTGACACGAGGGAGGAGATGTCACATGCCACATTATATGTTTCAAGCTCGATATTCATCGGACGCCTTAAAGGCGATGATGGCCAATCCAGAGGATCGCGAAGCGCCTGCGCGTGCGTTGATCGAAGCCGCAGGAGGGACGTTGATTTGCATGTATTTTGCGATGGGTCAGGAAGATATTGTCGCCATCGTAGACGCACCCGATGACGAAACCGTCGCTGCTGTGTCGATGATTATCGGCGCATCAGGGTCATTCTCATCCGGGGCAACCACCAAGCTGATGACACCGCAACAAGCGGTTGTTGCCATGGAGAAAGCCAAGGAAAGCGTCGCAAGTTACGCGCCGCCAGGTTAAGTTGGAATAAGAAAGGGCGCCGTTTTGGCGCCCTTATTCATAAACTGAAGCGTTTCTATTTTTCGGGGATCAACCCGCGGGGACTGAACCTGAGGACCAGCAGAAGAACGATACCCATGGTGAACAATCTCATATGCGCCGCACTGTCTAAGAGGTGCTTTTTGAGGCCACTGTCATCGGCCATGCCGGAGGTCACAATCTGCATGAGCCATGTGCCAATGGGTTCTACTTGGATCCATAAGAAATAGATCAGGAACCCTCCAAGTACCGCGCCAAGATTGTTGCCGGATCCGCCAACAATGACCATCACCCAGATCAGGAAGGTAAAGCGCAGCGGCTGATAGCTGCCCGGTGTGAGCTGACCGTCAAGTGTGGTCATCATCGCGCCGGCAATGCCACAGACTGCCGAGCCAAGCACAAAGATTTGCAAATGACGCGCGGTGACGTTTTTACCCATCGCTTCGGCGGCAACCTCATTGTCGCGGATGGCGCGCATCATACGGCCCCAGGGGCTCTTGAGGGCCAATTGGGCGGCAACAAAGATCAGGATCAGCACAGCCGAGAACATCAGCGAGTAGCCAAGTTTCACCGTAATGGAGGATGCGGTGGCCACATCGATGCCCCAACTGTCGGCGCGCGCAATGAAGCTCGCGCTTTCTTGCAAATCGATTTCATAGGGCACAGGACGGGGCAGGCCGTTAACGTTTTTCACGCCACGCGCCAGCCAGTCTTCGTTTTTCATCACTGCGATGACAATCTCGGCAATTCCCAGTGTGGCAATTGCCAGATAATCAGAGCGCAAACCAAGAGCGGTTTTGCCAATCATCCATGCCAGACCTGCCGCCAGAAGACCGCCCAAACCCCAGCCAAGAATGGTCATATAGCCGTGGTCTTTGTAGTTTTCCAAACCACCCGGGTTGATGCCACCGATATTGCCCAGAGCGGAAGGATTGATCGCCTCGACCACGCCAGCACCGGGCAAAAACATTGCGCGATAAAGAAAGAAGCCGCCAATCAGCAGGCCAAACATGACCAGAGTTCTGAGGCGTCCCTTGGGCAGACGTTTATAGGCGGTCACGGTGGCCACCATTGTCAGGGCGCCCAGAAGAAGCGCGAGCAGAATGCGCCACGCTCCGCCAATGACCCAAGCGCCCGGCGTGGGAGGCAGGGATGTAAGCACCACAGCCAATCCACCGACTGCCACAAAGCCCATGACGCCGACATTAAACAGTCCGGCAAACCCCCATTGTAGGTTTACGCCCAAGGCCATGATCGCCGAGATCAGCGCCATGTTGAGAATTTGCAGCGATACGTTCCAGCTTTGCATAAAGCCTGTTCCGATAAACAGCACTGCAACGAGGCCAAAGAGAAGTGAGTTTTTGACGGTCTCGCTCATACCGATTTCCCCTTGAACAGGCCGGTGGGCTTGAACAGCAACACCACGATAAGAATGACAAAGCTGACGGCGAATTTGTAATCCGTGCTGAGAAGTTGCACGAGGCCGGTGGGCTCAAGCCCTTCGGGCATCAGATAGACCAGTACTTTCTTCCAAGCATAGGTGATTGTGACCTCGGAGAAGGCAATCACAAAACCGCCTGCAATCGCGCCCAGAGGATTGCCCAGTCCACCGACAATGGCACTGGCAAAGATCGGCAGAAGCAGCTGGAAGTAGACAAAGGGTTTGAAGGTTTTATCCAACCCATATAGCACACCCGCCGTGGTGGTGAGGGCTGCCACAATGAGCCACGTATAGATCACCACACGTTCAGGGTTGATGCCCGAGAGCAGCGCCAGATCTTCGTTGTCAGAATAGGCGCGCATGGATTTTCCGGTGCGGGTGCGGTTGAGGAACCAGAACAGCAACACCACAGCCACAAAGGCAACAACCACGGTGATGCCTTGGGTTGTTTTGATTGCGAGTCCTTCAGGTAAGCCCGTCAAGGCCTTGAATTCACGTACAGAAATGATGAATCGCTCACCGTCCGCAAACCGTTGATCACCAGGCCCGATGATGAAACGCACGAGACCGTTGAGCACAAACATCACACCCATCGAGACAATCACGAGGATCACAGGTTTGGCTTTTTGCTGTCGGTAGAAGCGATAGACCGAACGGTCGATCAGCAGGACCAAGGCCATTGTGCCCAGAATGGCAAACGGCAGCGCGAGTAGGGCGGTTGGCAGCGGACCAAGTGAGAGGCCCATGGATTGGAACCACCACGTCAGCAGAACGGCGATCATCGAGCCAAACGCCATGGTGTCACCATGGGCAAAGTTTGAAAACCGCAGGATGCCGTAGATCAGCGTGACACCCAATGCCCCAAGCGCGAGCTGGCTGCCATAGGCCACAGCAGGGATCAGGACGAAGTTGGAAAGCACCACGAGGGCGTTTATAAAGTCCATCTGTTCACCTCTCTCGCGTGGATTGGAATTGGACGCGCTGAACGCGGATTGTGTCGGACCTAAACGTATCTTTGGGCATGGTCACGATGTCTCCACTGTGCAGTTGAACACGATGATCTCGCGTTTCTTGTTTTTAAAAATCTTCGGCTCTGGATGATCAAACGTGCGGGTTTGATAGATTTGGAAAACCCGCCCGCCCGTGATGCTGGATGCGTCGGCTTCGGATGGCAGCATAGGACCAAACCAGCCATTCTCGCGTTCTTGTTGTGTGGCTTCGCGCCATAGGGCGTCAACGGCTGGAAGCGTGCTCATGGACCGAAAGGTGCCGATCTCATCGGAAGCCTCTGAGAAGGTCACGCGGGCAGGGCGCTGCCATTTGTTGAACTTGTCGCCGCCAAACCCGTATCGCGTGGCGAAAGTGGCAGCGTCTAGTCGTATGCTTACGTTTTGCGGGTCTGTCTCTGAGCACAGCCCTTGTTTGTCGCAAACCTTGATCGACTGACAGCTCAAGGTCGTGTCCAGATAGGAAATGATGCTGACAGCCTGCGCACTCATGGGCGTCAGAGCCAAACCGAGGATTGCAATGACGCGCATGGCCTAGCCCCCCAAGAACGATTTGCGCACATCGTCGTCCGCCAAAAGGTCTTTGCCCGATCCAGTATAGGCATTGCGCCCCTGTACCAGAACATATCCTTTGTCTGCAATTTCAAGGGCTTGTCTCGCGTTCTGTTCCACCATCAGGATCGGCAAGCCGGTACGGGCGATCTCGATAATGCGGTCAAACAGTTCATCCATTACGATCGGGCTGACGCCCGCGGTGGGCTCATCGAGCATCAACACTTTGGGGCGGGTCATCAGAGCGCGGCCCACGGCCACCTGTTGGCGTTGACCACCGGACAATTCCCCAGCTGGCTGGTTGCGCTTGTCCCGCAGGATCGGGAACAAGTTATAAACCTGCTCCATTGTGTCGCTGAAATCGTCGGTGCGGATGAATGCCCCCATCTCGAGGTTTTCTTCCACCGTCATCGAGGTGAAAATATTGTTAGTCTGGGGCACAAAGCCCATGCCGCGCACAACGCGGGTTTGCGGCGTCATATTGGTGATGTCTTCGCCATCCAGTCGCACCGAACCCTGGCGCAGATTGAGCATGCCAAACAGGGCTTTCATGCCAGTGGATTTGCCAGCCCCATTCGGGCCGACAATCACTGCAATCTGGCCGGGGTCCACGGAAATTGTGCAATCATGCAAAATATCGGGGCCGTCTTTGCCGTAGCCACCCGTCATGCTGTCGCCAACAAGAAACGCGTTTTCGGTACGCATTTCCTTGCCAGTTCCCACAGTGGCCACCATTGTGCCGCCGCCTTTGGGATTTACGATGGATGCGTCTTTGTTGCCGCGGTCGCCATAGTCACCGGTGCTCATATCTGCCCCCGAAAATCACGTTGTGTCATCTCACATCTCCTTTAGGAGAAATAGCCGCTGCCAAGATACAGCCGTGGCGCAGATTTCCGACCATCCACGACATTTTTGCTGTTCAAAGGAACAGCAAGGGCTGCAAATTTCGGTTTCATGCAGTGACCTTTTCTTTGTTCTTAAGCCCCGTGCCCAAATAGGCCTCGATCACCTGCTCATTGGCTTTGATCTCGCTCAACGAGCCTTCGGCCAGAACTTTGCCTTCCGCCATGCAGATCACCGGACCGCAAATTTTTCCAATGAAATCCATGTCGTGTTCGATCACAACAAAAGTATAGCCGCGCTCTTTGTTCAGACGCAGGATGGTGTCGCCAATGGTCATCAACAGCGTGCGGTTCACACCAGCGCCAACTTCGTCCAGAAAGACGATCTTGGCATCCACCATCATCGTGCGGCCAAGTTCCAGCAGCTTTTTCTGCCCGCCCGAAACCTGTCCGGCCGGATGATCCGCCAGATGCTCAATCGTCAGGTATTCCAGCACTTCGTCGGCTTTGGCCCGTAGCGCGCGTTCTTCATCGGCTATCCGTTTACGGCCAAACCAAGTGTTCCACAAAGCTTCGCCTGATTGGCCGCCAGGCACCATCATCAGGTTCTCACGACAGCTCATCGAGCTGAATTCATGAGCGATCTGGAATGTGCGCAACAGGCCTTTGTGAAACAGCTCGTGCGGCGGCAGACCTGTGATGTCTTCGCCATCCATCGTGACCTTGCCCGAGGTCGGGGGCAGAACACCGGCGATGACATTGAAAAGGGTGGTTTTACCGGCGCCATTTGGGCCAATCAAACCGGTTATGGAGCCTTCTTCGATCCGCAGATCGGCACCGTCAACGGCGCGAAACCCCCCAAAATGCTTGTGAACGTCTTGCACGACGATCATGGCTTCACCCCCATGAGAAGTTCAGTCGATACTACTGAAGCGCGGCTTATATATTAAAAAGCAGCCCGTTCAAGACGGGCTGCTCAATTAGTCTAAGAGTAAGCGTAAATCAGCGATACTTGGTGGTGACCATTTCACCGCCTTCGATCACGAACTGACGATAGTTCCCTGCGGATTCACCTGCGCCGATAAACTCAACAGCGGTCGCACCGACATAGTCGATCTCGCCGCCAGCAGCCAAGATTTCCAGACCTTTGGTCAGCTCACCCGGGAAGATCAACTCACCAGGAGCATTGGCCACATCCATGATTTTGTCTTTATAAACCTTGGGATCTGAGCTTTCTGCAGCCTGCATCGCAAGCAACATCAGAGCGGCAGCATCATAGCTTTCGCCTGAGAAGATTGCGGTTGCATCAAACGCATCGCCAACCAGTTCGGCAAACTTTGTTGCGCCGTCGCTGTCGGTGCCGGGAAGCTGGCCGGTTGACCCGTCAACGTCAGAGCCAAAGTTTTCAGTTGTCGCATCCGACGCCATGCCGTCTGGGAAGTGGAACGTGTCAAACGCACCAGTGTCCAAAGCCGCCTGGACGATGCCCGCACCACCTCGGTCGGCGTATCCAGCAACCACCAGACGTTCGCCGCCAGCAGACGCCAATGCGCCAACTTCGGCAGAGTAGTCTGCTTTGTCGTCTTCATGTGCTGCAGAGATGGTAACTGTGCCGCCAGCAGCTTCAAACGAAGACTGGAAGCTGTCTGCCAAACCTTTGCCGTAGTCGTTGTTGGTATATGTCAGCGCAACTTCTTTGATGCCTTCTTCCATCAGGATGTCAGCCATAACCTGACCCTGACGGGCATCTGAGGGGGCTGTGCGGAAGAACAGGCCGTTGTCCTCAGCGCTTGAGAGCGCAGGAGACGTTGCGGATGGCGAAATCATCACCATGCCGTTGGCCAGTGCCACGTTGGCCAGAACTGCGCCGGTTACGCCGGAACATGCCGCGCCCATGATGCCTTTAACGCCGTCTGATGTGATCAGACGCTCAGCAGCTGCGGTGGCCGCAGCGGAATCGATACACGTCGAGTCAGCCCGTACTGCAGTAACAGTCGATCCGCCGAGCAGTTTGCCGCTGTCGCTGACTTCTGCAATTGCCAGTTCAGCGCCTGCGCCCATGGGAACAGCCATGGATTCGATGGGGCCGGAAAAGCCGAGCAGAACGCCCATTTTGATGTCTTCAGCGGATGCCGCGCCAGCAAACAGCGCGCCCGCGGCGGTAGCCATGAGCATTTTTTTCATAAGATCACTCCCAATGTGAATTTTCCTCAGTCCGGACTTGAGCCTATTCGCGGAGTTTTGAAAAGAAAAGAGGGCATATGACTAGATCGTGATCAACGGTCACACGCGGATTGAAATTGACAGTGTTAGGCTATGAATAGTTCGAACAATTGGGTAGTTAAATTTATGTTTTTCAGACGGTTGTTAAGCAAAGCTATTTTCATTTTCACATTATCATTGCAAAGCAGCGCGCTTTTCGCGCTGTCAGACGATATGCGCATTGAGACAATGGCTGAAAACTTGAAATCCCCTTGGTCTATGGGTTTTTTGCCCAACGGCGAAGTCTTGATCACCGAACGCGGAGGTAAATTAAAGATAGTCCGCGTCGGCGGAAAAGCGCTGACCGTTAAAGGGGTACCCAAGGTGGTGGCGGCGGGCCAAGGGGGGCTACTCGACGTCTTGGTCCCCCGAAACTTTGACCGTGACCGGGTTATCTTTCTCACTTTTTCCAAGAAACAAGGGCGTGGTGCCGGCACGGCTGTGGCGCGGGCGACATTGTCCAAAGATGGTTCTCGACTGGAGAATCTCACAACAATTTTTGAAATGTCCGCGGGTAGTTCCGGCGGCCGACATTTTGGCAGCCGCTTGGTCGAAGCGCGCGATGGATCGCTTTTTGTCACTATAGGGGACAGAGGTGACCAGGACTCGGCGCAAGATCTTAGCCGCCACAACGGGGCAGTTATTCGGATTAGTAAAACAGGTGCGCCCCTCAAGGATAATCCGTTTTTATCAAAGTCTGCAGCGCAACCTGAAATTTGGTCGTATGGGCACAGAAACCCTCAAGGCGCAGCGCTGGACCTTGGGGGCAATCTTTGGGTTGTCGAGCACGGTGCAAAAGGTGGCGACGAAGTGAACAGGGTTCGTGCGGGACGAAATTATGGGTGGCCTGTTATCTCATATGGGACGCATTATTCTGGCGCCAAGATCGGAGATGGGACATCAAAATCTGGCATGCAGCAACCTGAGTTTTACTGGGACCCTTCGATAGCTCCGTCTGGAATGATGATTTATTCAGGCAAGCTTTGGCCAGAGTGGCGTGGTGATTTTCTGATTGGGAGTCTGAAGTTTGGTTATATTTCAAGGCTTTCTGGAGCAAATCTTACAGAGGTGGAGCAACTTAAAGGTTCGGAGACGAAACGTGTTCGCGATGTTCGCGAAGCGCCCGATGGGACAATTTGGTTTTTGTCGGAAGACCGCGGAGCGCTTTACCGACTAAGCCCAAAGCCTTAGGGTATTTTCAATTCAAATCATTACGGATTTCACATGTTCAGAATTCTAGCGACAGTTCTCGCATTCAGTATTGCCGGGATACAGCCCAGCTGGGCGCAAACCAACCAACGCACGCAGTTTAACGAAGGGCTCGCGCGGTTCAACGAGCTGGTCACAGAACGTTCTCTGGGGGATGCTATTGCGTCCATACATCCCGAGGGGAAGTTTTCTGAAGAGGAAATAAGCGATCTAAATGAAGAGCTTATGATCTCATATTCAACTGATTTTTCCGGAAGTGCCACCGTACGTTCGGAAACCCTAAAGAGCGGGTTTCGCCAAGAGCTTTTGGCGTATTGGACCGCAGACGGCGACTACTTCTATGTCTACATGCTCATTCATTCACGCGAAAACCGACGCATGATCTTGGACGTGAAATACGACCACGACCTGCATCACCTGATGGATCTGTTCTGATCTTTAAATCGACAATCGCGTCGAATGGCTGCCGCGCTCCCGATAAGGCGTTGTCTCGTAATGGGCGCGGTAGCATTTTGAGAAATGGCTTGGCGACGCAAATCCGCAGGCCAATGCCACGTTAATCACGCTCATGTCGGTTTGCATCAACAGGTTACGCGCCTTTTGAAGGCGCAGCTCCATATAGTAGCGTTTGGGCGAGCGGTTCAGATAGCGGCGGAACAGACGCTCTAACTGACGCGTGGACATACCAACCTCTTTGGCCAGCAAGGAGGGGCTTATGGGTTCCTCGATGTTTGATTCCATCATTTGAATAACAAGGCTGAGCTTAGGATGGCGTACTCCGATGCGAGTCGGCACGCTCAGGCGTTGGGTATCTTGATCGGTGCGGATAGAACTGTAGATTTGCTGATCGGCAACCCAATTGGCAACTTCTTCGCCCAAATCGCCGGCAATAATCTGCAAAAACAAATCAATCGAAGACGTGCCGCCCGCTGTGGTCATGCGATTGCCATCCATCGTAAAGACAGATTTTGATAGTTCAACGTCTTCAAACTCTTCAGAAAAACTGTCTTGGTTTTCCCAATGAATCGTGGCGCGTTTACCATCGAGAAGCCCAGCCTTGGCCATGGTGAAGGATGCGGTGCACAAGCCGACGATACTTGGCCCTTTACGAGCTTCTCGGCGCAACCAGTTCAGCAATTTTTTGCTGGTCGCCTGTTGAATGTTGATCCCGCCACACAACACGATTGTGTCGTCGCGACGTAGTTCTCCAAAGTCAGAATCCAGTTTGAACGTCGTGTTCGTGGAACAACTAATGGTGTCTCCACCTTCACCTACCAAGCTCCATGAATAATGTTCATAGCCGGCACGTCTATTAGCCAAACGAAGACAATCCAAAGCCGAAGCAAATGAAAGAAGCGTGAAATTCTCAAGCAAAACAAAGACATACTTTTGCGTCTTCGCGTTGGACGAACTTGTTTCTGTAGTCGAAATGCCCGACATCTTGGCCTCGCTTAGTTAATTGACCACTTCGCCACTATGGTACTTAGGCAACGACTTTAGAATGAAACGGGCCTAGGGCGTCAAGTGCCGTTATTTCATCTATGGCCCTTGCTCAAGAGCTTTTGTATAAGCACGCACAAATTAGCCTAGTGGAGTGCAGACAATGGCAGAATGGCAAAAATCTGACTGGCGCAACAAGCCCCGGATACAGATGCCTGATTATGTGGATCAAGCAGCTTTGCAATCGGTAGAGGCAAAGCTTGCAAGCTATCCGCCATTGGTTTTTGCGGGGGAAGCGCGGCGTCTTAAAGAACAGCTTGGTGCGGCATCCCGCGGCGAAGCGTTTTTGCTGCAAGGCGGCGATTGCGCTGAGAGCTTTGATCAATTCAGCGCAGATGGTATTCGCGACACTTTCAAAGTGATGTTGCAGATGGCGATGGTGCTGACTTACGGCGCCAAAGTGCCTGTTGTGAAAGTTGGCCGGATGGCAGGGCAGTTTGCTAAGCCTCGCTCAGCGCCAACCGAAGTTGTGGATGGGGTTGAGTTGCCGAGTTACCGCGGTGACATCATTAACGAGCTGGCATTCACATCCGGATCGCGGATTCCCGATCCGTCCAAGATGCTGCAAGCCTATACGCAGGCAGCCGCAACACTGAACCTTTTGCGGGCTTTCTCAACAGGTGGTTATGCGGATGTGCACCAAGTTCACTCTTGGACACTGGGCTTTACCGAAGGAGAGAAGGCCGCCAAATACCGCGACATGGCCAACCGCATCAGCGACACGCTGGACTTCATGGCAGCCGCTGGCGTGAGTTCGGAAACCAGTCATTCCCTGCGGTCAGTGGATTTCTACACCAGTCATGAATCTCTGTTGCTGGAATATGAAGAGGCGCTGACGCGTCTGGATTCGACCTCGGGTAAATGGTTGGCGGGCTCTGGTCACATGATCTGGATCGGCGATCGTACGCGTCAGCCCGATGGCGCACATGTCGAATTTGCCAGTGGTGTGCAAAACCCGGTCGGCCTGAAATGTGGTCCAACGACGACACCAGAAGACCTGAAGGTTTTGATGAACAAACTAAACCCAGAAAACGAAGCTGGGCGTTTGACGCTGATTGCGCGTTTTGGGGCAGGGAATGTGGCTGAACATCTGCCGCGCCTTGTGAAGACTGTGAAGGAAGAAGGTGCAAACGTTCTTTGGACCTGTGACCCGATGCACGGCAACACGATCAAATCCGCAACGGGTTATAAAACCCGCCCGTTTGAAAATGTGCTGCGTGAAGTGCGTGAATTCTTTGGCATTCACAAAGCCGAAGGGACAATTCCGGGTGGCGTGCATTTCGAGATGACCGGTCAAGATGTGACCGAATGCACAGGCGGCGTTCGCGCCGTAACAGAAGAAGACTTGTCAGATCGCTATCACACAGCGTGTGACCCACGTCTGAACGCTTCGCAATCTCTGGAGCTTGCCTTCCTTGTGGCGGAAGAGCTGTCAGAACGTAACGACATCGCCCGCGCGGCGGCTGTCTAACTAAAACGAAAGCCCCGGCTGGCGATACGCCAACCGGGGCTCTTGCTTTAACGGGGTGCCATGTCCAGTGGGCCCCGTTTTTTGTGTGCGGTTCTCCAGCACACAGCCGCAATTCTAATCTTCTTCGTTCAACACCACTCTTAAGTGTCTGTGACGCGTGGCTCGGGTCATCTCCGAAAAGTTGGCGTTACGCGAAGCTTCTGCTGTTTCAGTCTGTGGCACGTCAAACGTGCGACCGTCATTTTCGCGAATGGGTCGCAGGAATTGCCCTTTGTTCTTAATTTCACCAAGTTGGCGCAGAAAACTGCCTTCTAGGCGGAATTGATGTGACTTTGGGCCGCTGCAGCCTTCGTTGGTGAACGCCCCCAAGATTCGGGTAACGTCGCCAGCTTCATCTTTCAGCGGCAGCAAAAGCATATGTGCCTCTGGGCCGGGTTTCAAAAACCCTTTGTCGCCGCGTAGGCGCAACTCGCCAACAGCTGGGCCGGTAAAGACATCTTCTATTGTGCGCCGAAAGCTTTCGCGTGAATCTGGCGTGATCATCGATGTGATTGGCATTCCGCGCATATCCATTCCCATCAATTCGGTAAGCTGCCGGCAAGAGACGCGAATTTTTGCAAGACCAGGGGCCATGCGTTCTAATATAAATGCATTTTTCAGGGCGCTTTGAATGCCTCTGGGATCAACTTCGCTCCGATATGGAGCGTCCCGACCACTTCTGAGTGCCTCCCAATAGGCCGTGATCTGACTAACGACCGCTCGATTGGATGGTGAGACAATATCGACAGGTTCTTTGCTATAAAAAGACACCGTTAGTACCTCAAAAACTATTTTCCCCAAAACTCTGATCGGCAGCTGATCAGGCGGATCCAATTGTGTCGAAGCTCTGTCCAGCACAGCCAAATCCTTACCAAAGTATTAATACCTGATATTTCTTTCAATTTGCGATAAAAAAGGGGTTGATTGGTTAATTGTTGATATTGAAGACGTTGCCCTACGCCTTGGATTGGTTTTAGGTGCGCCTTTGTAGTTCACAGGAGGTGTCTATGCTCCAATCGATGACTGGCTTCGCCGCCATCAAAGGGCAATTTGAAAGCTATAGCTGGTCAATCGACCTGCGCAGCGTAAACGCCAAAGGCTTGGATTTGCGCCTGCGGGTTCCGGATTGGATCGATGGATTAGAGCCTGCAATAAGGGCTGTGATGGCAAAATCATTGTCCCGTGGTGCGATCAGCCTCTCCTTACGTGTTAGCAAAGAAGAAGAGCAGGGTGCCCTCGATCTCAATAAAGGTCAGATTAGCGCGGTCTTGGAAGCCCTGAGAGGCATAGAAGAAATCGCAGGCGATATGGGGGTGCATCTGGCACCCTCCAAAGCAAGCGACCTTTTGTCGATCCGTGGGGTTCTGGAAACCTCGGCTGATAAAGATGACAGCAAAGCTTTGGCCAAAGCGATTGTCGCGCAAATTCCCAACCTGATTGACGAGCTGCAGAAAATGCGGCGTGCTGAGGGCCAAGCGCTGGACGAGGTTTTGCTGAAACAATTGAGTTTGGTAGAGAACCTCACCAAACAAGCAGGTGTTGCCGCAGAGTCCCGCCGTGAAGAAACCACAGCCATATTCAAAGCTAACTTGGCGCGTGTTCTTGAAAACACGGAAGGGGCGGACGCAAACCGCGTGGCCCAAGAGTTGGCAATTATCGCGGTTAAAACCGACATCATGGAAGAACTCGATCGCCTGTTTGCTCATGTTGGCGCGGCGCGAGACCTGATTGCTGCCGGCAGCCCTGCGGGTCGCAAGCTTGATTTTCTGATGCAGGAATTCAATCGCGAAGCCAACACGCTATGCTCCAAGGCGCAATCTGTGGAGTTGACCAGAATTGGTCTGGACCTGAAGGCGGTTATCGATCAGATGCGTGAGCAAGTTCAAAACGTGGAGTAAGTATGTCGGATAAATCCAAACGACGCGGCCTCTTAATCATTCTGTCATCCCCCTCAGGTGCCGGAAAATCGACGCTGGCACGTAAGCTTATGGCGTGGGATGACGGGCTGAGCTTTTCGATTTCCGCGACCACCCGTGCACCGCGTCCCGGAGAAGAGCATGGGCGGGAATATTATTTTCTCAGCGAAGAGGATTTTAAATCCCAAGTTGCCGATGGTCGGATGTTGGAACATGCGCATGTCTTTGGCAACTTTTACGGCTCTCCTGCTGGTCCGGTTGAGGAAACCATCACTGCAGGAAATGATGTGTTGTTTGATGTCGATTGGCAGGGTGAGATTCAAATCCGCAATTCGGATTTGGGCAAACACGCACTGTCGATTTTCATCCTGCCGCCATCCATTACGGAATTGCACCGCCGCCTGATTTCTCGTGGTCAAGACAGTGAAGAGGTGATAGCGAAACGCATGCAGAAAAGCTGGGATGAAATCAGCCATTGGGGCGCTTATGATTATGTGCTGATCAATGATGATCTCGAGGCAACCGAAGCGCAGCTGAAAACCATAATCACGTCCGAGCGGATGCGCCGCGAGCAGCAACCTATGCTGCAAGCCCACGTAAACCTGCTGCAACAACAATTTCAGGAGATGTCGTAATGCCGGTATATGCTTTGGACGGGGTTGTCCCAACTGTTTCGCAAACTTGCTGGATCGCACCGGACGCCAATGTGATTGGCAATATTGTTCTGGAAGACGACACCTCGGTCTGGTTTGGCTGCACGTTGCGCGGAGACAACGAAGAAATTCGCATCGGCGCGGGAACGAATGTGCAGGAAAACACTGTCATGCACACAGATCCGGGATACCCGCTGGAAATCGGGGCCGGTTGTACGATTGGCCACAAAGCCATGCTGCATGGGTGCATCATTGGTGAAAACAGCCTGATTGGCATTGGCGCGATTGTTTTGAACGGCGCGAAGATCGGACGGAATTGTCTAATTGGGGCAGGGGCCTTGATCACGGAAGGCAAAGAAATCCCGGACGGCTCATTGGTGATGGGCGCGCCAGGACGTGTGGTGCGTAAGCTAGATGAGGCGGCAATTGAAGGCCTCAAACGCTCGGCCACACATTATCAGGCCAATGCGCGACGCTTTCAGGCGCAACTTGGGGAGCACACACAGTAACAATCGGCGCAAAGTCACCAGCGTTTTACATTCAAAGCACAGCTGTCACATTAGTTTCACAGTAATACGTTTTGCGTGATCGCGATATGCCGCGTTACGTGGTTAGCTAAGAAATGGAATGGGTGAAGAATGATGTCTGGCTTTGATACAAGTGTGCTTGAGGCAATTCCTTTACCAACCATCTATGTCGATGCAAACGCGCGCATCGTCGGCGCAAACGAGCGCGCAATTGCGCTGCGACCACAGGCGTCTCGGTCGCTGCCCTTTATTGTCGTTTTTCGCCATCCTGCCCTGAATTCAGCCATTGAAGACTGCCTTGCAACAGGCAAACTTCAGCGCGCCATCTATCATCATAGCGACGGCCCGCAGGACCTTCGTTTTGAAGCACAGTGTTCGATTGCGAAGTTGGGTCACGAGCGCGGCGTCATGATTTGCTTGCGCGACGTGACCGAGCTGCGCCAGCTGGACCAGATGCGGCGCGATTTTGTTGCCAATGTCAGCCACGAATTGCGCACGCCGTTGACTGCGATCTTGGGGTTTATCGAAACCATTCAAGGGCCCGCCAAGAATGATATTGAGGCTCAACAAAGATTTCTCAAGACAATGGCTGCAGAGGCAAGCCGTATGAACCGTCTGGTTGGCGATCTTCTATCCCTCAGTAAAGTCGAAGAAGTTTCGCGCATGCGCCCTACGGACATGGTGGATATCGACGCCCAAATCCGATCCGCTTTGCGCAACCTCTCACCGCTCGCTGAAGAAAGACAAAGTACCCTTATATATAAAGCCAAGGAGCAGCCGGTCGTTGTGGCGGCCGACAGCGATCAAATCCTACAAGTGATTACCAACCTAGTTGAGAATGCGTTGAAATACGGCGGGCAGGGGACGACAGTAAACTTGACGCTGGACGAAGTTAATCAAAGCGGTTGGTTGCGTGGTCCAGGGGTGCGTATCACTGTGGCTGACGACGGCCCCGGAATTGATCCTCTGCACATTCCACGTCTGACTGAGCGTTTCTACAGAATCGATTCTCACCGCTCGCGGGAGATGGGCGGCACTGGCTTGGGGCTTGCGATTGTAAAACATATCATCAACCGTCATCGCGGACGTCTGACAATCGAGAGCACACTGGAAAAAGGCAGCGAATTCGGTGTTATTTTGCCTAAATCCTAACACTGTGCAACAAATCGGCTGACATGTCATAAACCTGTTACATGCGTGTCACAAAAGGTTTGAGAAGAGTGATTAGTTCCACTCCTGAGACTGCGAACAGGCAGTCATCTGATAATTCTGGAGTTACGTAAATGTCCATCAAATTGACCGTTTCGACGCTGGCGATTGCCGCAGTTGCTGCCACATCCGCTGCCGCGCGCGATCAAGTTCAAATCTCAGGCTCTTCAACTGTTCTGCCTTACTCAACAATCGTTGCAGAAGCATTTGGCGAAAACTTTGATTTCCCAACACCTGTTGTTGAAGGTGGTGGTTCCGGCGCTGGCCGTAAAAAAATGTGTGAAGGTGTTGGCCCAAACACCATCGACATCGCGAACTCTTCTTCGAAAATCAAACAGTCCGACGTTGATCTCTGCGCCGAAAATGGCGTGAGCGAAGTCATGGAAGTACGTTTCGGCTATGACGGCATCGTATTTGCTTCCGACATCAACGGTCCTTCTTTTGAATTCACGCCCGCTGACTGGTACGGCGCACTGGCCGCTAAAGTTGTTGTAGACGGCGCGCTCGTAGACAACCCACACAAAAACTGGTCTGACGTGAACGCTGAGCTGCCTGAGCAGGCGATCCTGGGTTTTATTCCAGGCACCAAGCACGGCACACGTGAAGTGTTCGACGAAAAAGTTCTGGAAGCTGGTTGTGAAGCAACTGGTGCTCTGGAAGCATTCATGGCTGAAAACGGTGGCGACAAGAAAGCTGCTGAAGGGTCATGCCTTCAGGTCCGCACCGATGGCGCTTCGGTTGACATCGATGGCGACTACACAGAAACCCTGTCGCGTCTGGCCGCCAACCCACAAGCAATCGGCGTATTTGGTCTTTCGTTCTACCAGAACAACATGGACAAGCTGATCGTTGCGACCATGGATGACGTAACGCCTTCGGTTGAAACAGTAGCTTCTGGCGATTACCCAATCTCTCGTCCACTGTACTTCTACGTCAAACTGGCACACATGGGCGTCATCCCAGGTCTGCAGGAATATGTAGACTTCTTCGTATCTGACGACATGGCAGGCCCAGACGGCCCGCTCGCCGCTTATGGTCTGGTATCTGACCCTGAGCTGGCAGCGACCCAAGAAATGGTTGCCGAAGGTGGCGCTGCGATGGGCCCGCTGAACTAAGCGACTAAATAAACTTTGGGGTGGCGCCTGTTTTTGGTGCCACCCTATTTCTTTTTCTACCAATTCCGAGTTGGGGATTTCATGAGCGCCGGTCTCGTTATTCTAGCCATTGTCCTAATTGCGACAATTGGCTTCTTTTTGGGTCGATCTAGAGCCATATCTCAAGCTGGCGGGGACCCCCGCGAGCTTCATTCATTGCCTGCTTATTACGGCCAAACAGTCTTTCTGTTTGCTGCCGTTCCTGCGTTGCTGGTGACAATTGCTTGGCTGCTGTTGCAATCGACGTTTGTCGATACGCGTGTGACAGGAATGATCAACGACGCAGATATTGCCGAAGGTAGCTCTCGCGCTTTGGTCATGGGGGACGTTCGTCGTATCGCCAATGGTCTTAATGTTGCGATTGAGCGTGACGCACTAACCGAAGAGCAGATTGAAACCATGCGCGCGGATGAGACCGATGTGCGCGCGGTGCTGGGCGGCGTTGGTGTCGCTTTGGGGTCAAGTGTTCAGCAAAGCGTTTTTGAGGCTTCAAAAGAGTTTCGCCAAATAACCTCGACCTTGCGAAATGCCATGGCGGTCATTGCCATCTCTCTCAGCTTGATTGGCGGCGCTTTTGCGCTTTCGCGCATTCACCCAGAATTTCGTGCCCGCAACATCTCGGAGACCGCAGTCAAGGCGCTCTTGCTGCTCTGTTCCGGTGTTGCCGTTCTGACGACCATTGGCATCATCGCGTCGCTGGTCTTTGAATCCGCACACTTCTTCAAGCTCCATCCGGCAAGCAACTTCTTCTTTAACTCGACTTGGAACCCGCAGTTCCGTGGCGGCTCGGATCTTGGCATCCTGCCACTGTTGTGGGGCACACTTTATGTGTCTTTCATCGCGCTGATTTTTGCAGTGCCAATCGGGCTCTTGGTCGCGATCTACCTTTCGGAATACGCAACCAAACGGGTGCGTTCGATTGTCAAACCAGCCGTAGAGATCCTCGCCGGTATTCCGACAATTGTTTATGGTCTCTTTGCGCTAATTACTGTGGGCCCGATGCTGCGCGACTATTTCGCCCAGCCGCTTGGCCTTGGAACATCCTCCTCGTCTGTGTTGACTGCGGGACTGGTGATGGGGGTTATGTTAATCCCATTTGTGTCCTCTCTGTCAGATGACGTGATCAACTCTGTGCCTCAAGCGATGCGTGATGGATCGTATGGTTTGGGGGCAACCCAGTCCGAAACCGTAAAACAGATTATTCTTCCGGCGGCGCTGCCAGGTATCGTAGGGGCCATTCTGTTGGCCGCCTCACGCGCCATCGGCGAAACTATGATTGTGGTCATGGGGGCAGGGGCCGCTGCCAAACTTAGTCTCAATCCGTTTGAGGCAATGACAACAATCACGGTGAAAATTGTGAGCCAGCTGACTGGTGACACAGAATTTGCCAGCCCCGAAACACTCGTGGCATTTGCGTTGGGCCTGTCGCTCTTCGTTATCACACTCGGCCTAAACGTTCTGGCCCTCTACATCGTTCGCAAATACCGGGAGCAGTATGAATGACCGACGCAACCTCGTCTTCCCCCGCGAGCAAACCTTCGACGTCTTTGATGACGATCGATGCACGCACGAAAAAACGTAACGCTGCTGAAAAGCGGTTTCGCAGCTACGGCGTTGCAGCGATTGTTGTTGCTATGCTTGCTCTTGTCGGGCTCATGACCTCGATTATTTCAAGCGGTGCACCATCATTCAAACAGACCTTCATCACGCTTGATGTCTATATGGATCCCGCGCGTCTCGATAAAGACGGCTCGGGCGATCGTGACAAGATCGCCAAAGTGTCGACCTTTGGTTATGCGCCTCTGATCGAAGCCGCGATCCAGAAAGCGGTTGATGGCAACAATATCACTTTGGCCGAGGGCCTGAGCGTTAAGAAAGCTGCTGATCTGGTATCCAAGGAGGGTCCTGCCGAAATGCGCCGGACTGTTCTGGCGGATACGTCGGTTATCGGTGAGACATTGACCTTTCAATTCCTGGCATCCGGTCGGATCGATGGCTACTACAAAGGCCGCGTGACCATGGAGACTGCGGAGCTTGACGGCAACATCTCTCCAGAGCAGCTGATGTTGGCGGATGATTTCAAGAAAGCCGGCATTGTTGAAACCAAATTCAACTGGGGTTTTTTGACACGCGCGGATGCGTCTGAGAACCGCCCCGAAGCTGCAGGGCTTGGTGTCGCGATCCTCGGCTCGCTCTATATGATGATTGTCGTGCTGTGTCTTACACTTCCGATCGGTGTGGCCGCTTCTATCTATCTTGAAGAGTTCGCGCCAAAGAACTGGATCACTGATCTGGTCGAAGTGAACATTTCCAATCTGGCAGCGGTGCCCTCGATTGTGTTTGGTATTCTTGGTCTGGCGATTTTCATCAACTTTGCAGGGCTGCCGCAATCGGCACCGATTGTTGGTGGTCTGGTTCTTACACTGATGACTCTGCCTACGATCATCATTGCCACACGCGCATCGCTAAAGGCGGTGCCACCGTCGATCCGCGATGCGGCGCTGGGGGTAGGGGCCTCAAAAATGCAAGCCGTGTTCCACCACGTTCTGCCCCTTGCTGCGCCAGGCATCCTGACAGGGACCATCATTGGTCTGGCTCAGGCTCTTGGGGAAACCGCGCCACTACTACTCATCGGGATGGTCGCCTTTGTGCGCGAATATCCCGGCGCGCCCCCCGAAGGCTTCTTTGACCCCGCAGCGGCACTGCCGGTTCAGGTGTATAACTGGACCCAACGTGCTGACCCTGCATTTGTAGAACGGGCGTCGGGCGCTATTATCGTACTCTTGGTGTTCCTGTTGGTCATGAATGCCGTCGCAATTATCTTGCGCCGCCGGTTTGAACGCCGCTGGTAAGCTAAGGAACTTAAAACCATGTATGACGCACCAAATCTGGGGGACGCCGTGGATCAGAAAGAAACAAAAATTACCGCTCGTGGAGTGCAGGTCTACTATGGAGACACGCACGCCATCAAAGATGTCGACGTTGATATCGAAGCCAAAGCGGTGACTGCCTTTATCGGTCCATCTGGTTGTGGCAAATCAACTTTCTTGCGTTGCCTAAACCGTATGAACGACACAATTGATGTATGCCGAGTGGAAGGTGACATTCTGATTGATGGCGAAGACATCTATGACAAACGCGTAGATCCTGTTCAGCTGCGGGCAAAAGTGGGAATGGTTTTCCAAAAACCAAACCCATTCCCAAAGTCGATTTATGACAACATCGCCTATGGTCCCCGCATCCACGGATTGGCCCGCAACAAGGCGGATCTGGATGAAATCGTTGAAAAATCCCTGCGTCGTGGCGCGATTTGGGATGAGGTCAAAGACCGCTTAAACGAACCTGGCACTGGCCTATCTGGTGGTCAGCAACAGCGTCTGTGCATTGCACGCGCGATTGCAACAGAACCCGAAGTTCTGCTGATGGATGAGCCATGTTCTGCGTTGGACCCAATTGCAACCGCTCAGGTCGAAGAGCTGATTGACGAATTGCACCACCGCTATTCCGTGGTCATCGTCACGCACTCAATGCAACAGGCCGCGCGTGTCAGCCAAAGAACCGCATTTTTCCACTTGGGCAACCTCGTAGAATTTGGCGACACTTCGCAGATTTTCACAAATCCCAAAGATGAGCGCACCGAAAGCTACATCACTGGCCGGATCGGCTAAGGAGCATACTCAATGAGCGATCAGCATATCGTTTCCGCATTCGACCGTGACCTCGAAGCCATTCAGGCACATGTCATGAAAATGGGTGGTCTAGTAGAATCCGCCATTCTGGATGCGTCAAAATCCCTCAAGAACCGCGACGATGAACTGGCGGGTACAGTGGTCAATGCCGACAAGGCGATTGACGCGCTGGAAGCAATCATCAACGAAGACTGTGCCAATTTGATTGCGCTGCGCTCGCCGATGGCTGAAGATTTACGCGTCATTCTTTCAGTAATGAAAGTGGCTGGAAATCTGGAACGTATTGGTGACTATGCCAAAAATATGGCCAAGCGCACAACCGTGTTGGTCCATATGACCCCCGTGGATGCCTCGCGCAGCTCGTTGCGCCGTATGGCGCGTGAAGTGCAGGGCATGCTCAAAGACGTCTTGGATGCTTACATTCAGCGTGACGTGGAAATGGCGCGCGACGTGCTAGAACGAGACCGCGACATTGACCAGATGTACAACGGCCTGTTCCGTGAATTCCTGACGTTCATGATGGAAGATCCACGTTACATCACGCCCTGTATGCACTTGCATTTCATCGCAAAAAATACCGAGCGTATGGGCGACCATGTCACCTCGATCGCTGAACAAGTGATCTATCTTGTGACCGGCGACATGCCGGATGAATCGCGCCCTAAAGCCACGCGTTACGAAGCCTAATAGCCAACACAGGAAACACCATTATGGCACGGGAACATCCCACGGTATTAGTCGTTGAAGACGAGCCAGCACAGCGCGAAGTCTTGGCTTATAACCTAAAGGCTGAGGGGTTTGATGTTGAAACCGCAGAAGATGGCGACGAGGCCTTGCTGTTGGTTGATGAGGTCAAGCCGGACATTGTGGTTCTGGATTGGATGTTGCCGGGTATTTCCGGCATCGAAATCTGTCGGCGCCTAAAAACCCGACCAGAAACGCAAGCAATACCAATCTTGATGTTGTCGGCACGTTCGGAAGAAGTCGACAAAGTACGCGGTCTGGAAACAGGGGCTGATGACTATGTGGTCAAACCCTATTCTGTGATGGAGCTGATGGCACGTGTGCGCAATCAACTTCGTCGTGTTCGCCCTGCGGCTGTGGGAGAGCGCCTAGAATATCAGGACATCGTCTTGAATGCAGAAACCCACCGCGTCACGCGCCATGACAAGCCGTTGAAACTTGGGCCAACTGAGTTTCGACTGTTGACAACCTTCATGGAAAAACCCGGACGGGTCTGGAGCCGCGAGCAGCTTTTGGATCGTGTGTGGGGGCGAGACATTTATGTCGATAGCCGCACGGTCGACGTGCATATCGGCCGGTTGCGCAAAGCGCTGTGTTCTCATGGCGGCGAAGACCCTCTCCGGACTGTTCGCGGGGCCGGATACGCGCTCGGCTAAAGCCTGATTATTGTATTGGCTCAAAGCTTTACACATCATAGTCTGCGCCTCGGGGAAATACGGAGGCGCAGATGGCACCGAGTCGACATCAGATGTTAGTTGACAAAATGGACGCAGGTCCGCTGTGGCGGGATACTGCGTCAAAAGTTACAAATATCAAACCATTACTGAATGATATTAATGTAGATTTTGCTATCATTGGCGCGGGTTTTACCGGATGTTCTGCCGCCTTTACAGCTGCAAAAAACGGAGCAAGTGTTGCCGTTTTAGAAGCAAACAGAATTGGGTATGGAGGATCCGGTCGAAACGTCGGCCTGGTGAATGCAGGTCTTTGGCTTGCACCAGACGATGTGGTCAAAAAGCTCGGCGCGCAGGCAGGTGAAAAATTAAATTCAGCGCTCGCTGCTGCACCGGATCTTGTCTTTGGATTGATCAATGATCTCGACATCTCATGCAGCGCGACAAGGGCAGGGACGTTACATTGCGCGCATTCAAAAGCTGGGTTACGCGGTTTGGAACAACGATTGTCGCAGTTTCACGTACGCGGTGCACCTGTTCAATTATTGGATGCCAAGGAAACCAGCGCCAGAATTGGGTCAAATCACTATCACGGCGCGCTTTTCGACCCTCGAGCTGGAACAATTCAGCCACAGGCTTATGTCAATGGTCTCGCGGAGAACGTCCGCAAGCTCGGCGCGCAAATATATGAAAATTCACCAGTTTCTAAAGTTCAGCGGAGCGGATCTCGTTGGGAAGTTACGGCAAATGGGCATGTCGTTCGCGCTCAATATCTATTGGTTGCGACAAATGCCTATCATCAGGACATTGATGGTCACAACGCCTCAGACACTGCGACGGTCCATTATTTTCAAGCGGCTTCCGAGCCACTTAACAAAGCCCAAAGAGAGGTGGTGATGTGTGGTGGAGAAGGGTGTTGGGACACTGCAACCATTATGAAGTCATTCCGTTTAGATGATCAAGGACGGTTGATCTTTGGCGCCATGGGGCGGCTTTCTGGTGTCGGGAAATCCATTCATCTGGCCTGGTTGCGCCGCACAATTCCCAAGGTTTTCCCGACTCTTAGGACCCTTGAGTTTACACATGTTTGGCATGGGCGTATTTCAATGACCGCAAATCACATCCCGAAACTGGTTTCACCAAGCAATTCTGCGCTTGCGGTTTTAGGCTATTCCGGGCGGGGCATAGGTCCTGGCACCATACTCGGGCAGTATTCCGCGTCTCATTTATTGGGGCTGGATCATGACGACATCGGGCTTCAGATTGAGCCACAATATCATGAACGATTTCATAGAGTTGGGAGCGAGTTTTACGAGACGGCGGCTCGTGCAACACATTTATTCAGCGTCTGATAGGCGTATAATCAGTATTATGTAAAAATTGGACTTCAAGCTGTACCAAAGTATTAGACGACGTTCTGAGACTGGACAGAACAAATGAAATCCAGTTAGGTGGTAATGGATTATGGGGAAAGAACACTTTTTCGTTGCTTAGGCTGCACTTACGCGTGCTAATCGAACAAGGCCTAAGCGGTGTCGTCAGTACCCGAAAAGCAATTTTGAGTTATTATGCGCGACACGCTTACATATATTGAATCTGTTATGAAGCAAACGAGCCTCGAAGCTCTGTGGGACGATCACTGTGTCGAGATGTCCGCTTACGGCTTCGATCGTATCATCTACGGATACACAAACTTTCGCAGCGGCATGTCGCTTGGTGATGCGGATGACTTTTTCATTCTCTCCAATCACAATCGTGCCTATCTGGATAAGTTCATCGGTGAAGGTATGTATTTCCATGGACCAATGATGAACTGGTCACTAGAAAACACCGGGTCGCAAAGCTGGAATTTGGTCTCAAAGATCATGTCAAACGGTGGTTTGACCGAAGAGCAACAGCTTGTCTACGAAATGAACAAAAGTTTTGGTTTGAATGCCGGATATACCATTAGCTTTCCGACCGTTTCGTCCCGAACTAAGGGCGCGATTTCCCTAGCTGCTCCGGAGCATGTTTCCCAAGATGAGCTGGATGCGCGTTGGAAAATTCATGGACGCAACATCGAGTTAATCAACAATGTTGTGCACCTTAAGATGCACTCCCTACCCTACAATAACCCTGAACGTGAGCTCACAGAGCGTCAGCGCGAGGTGTTGGAATGGGTTGGCGACGGCAAAACGATTCAGGATATTGCCGTGCTCATAGACCGTAAACCGGCCACCGTTGAAAAGCATCTGAGACTTGCACGCGACTCAATGAATGTGGAAACGACGGCTCAAGCGCTGCTGAAAGCTTCATTTATGCGGCAAATTTACTTGTCCGACTCGTGAAACTGACGCATATTAGCGTCATAGTAAGGTATTTCGGACTTGAAAAATATAAGTTCAAAATGTCTTAATATAGACGTTCCGTGAGTGGTGGCTTTGGCCTTGGAACATATCGACCAAGATCTTCGCAATTTCGAAGCGCTCTGTGTCGACCGGTAAAATCCGGATGTCAGCTTGTAGTTTATTTTGACTATACAGCTGACACTTTCTGGCGGTCTCCCCATCCCCATGTATAGGAGACCTTGGAAAAGAAACGGCGTTGCTCAGGCAGCGCCGTTTTTTTTGGTCTTCACACTCAGACAGCGCGGCCATCCAAATGAGTGCCCGCGCCATTCTTGAAAACTAACTTAGCCTTGAGCCGCTTTTGCAACTTCAGCCGCGAAGTCTTCTTCTTTTTTCTCGATGCCTTCGCCAACTTCCATGCGAATGTAGCCAACAACTTCAGCGCCGGCTTCTTGGGCAGCAGCAGCAACCGTTAGATCTGGGTTGATGACAAAATCTTGGCCCAGAAGCGTAACTTCAGCCAGGAATTTTTTCATACGACCAACGATCATTTTCTCGATCACTTGCTCAGGCTTACCGGATTCGCGTGCGATTTCGATCTGAACGTTACGCTCTTTTTCAACAACGGCTGGATCCAGAACGTCTTCGGACAACGCTTGTGGGTTAGCAGCTGCGATGTGCATAGCAACCTGCTTGCCAAATGCTTCGTCGCCGCCTTTCAGCGCAACCAGAACACCGATTTTGCCCATGCCGTCAGCCGCTGGGTTATGAACGTAAGACACAACGGTCTCACCTTCCACGGTTGCCAAACGACGCACGGACATGTTTTCACCGATTGTTGCAACAGCATCAGTCACAACGTCTGCAACTGTTTTGCCGCCCATGTCAGCCGCTTTCAGCGCTTCCACGTCGTTGACGTTCAGTGCAACTTCGGCAATTCCGCGAACCATCGACTGGAAGTCAGCGTTCTTGCCAACAAAGTCGGTTTCAGAGTTCACTTCAACCGCAACGCCTTTGCCGCCTTCTACTCTTACAGCGACAAGACCTTCGGCAGCTGTGCGGCCAGATTTCTTAGCAGCTTTTGCCAAGCCTTTGGTGCGCAGCCAATCGATTGCGGCTTCTTGGTCGCCATCGTTTTCTGTCAGCGCTTTTTTTGCGTCCATCATGCCTGCGCCAGTCATTTCGCGCAGTTCTTTAACCATAGCAGCTGTGATCGCCATCTTGGTTCTCCTAGGTGTTGATGCGAAATACGAAGGCCCCGATATGGTGACCGTTTTCGCTAAATTCAAGACTGTGTAACGAGGGCGGGCTTACCCTGCCCTCGTATCAGAATTGTTACGCTTCGGCTGGAGCTTCAGCTGCAGCTTCTTCGGCGACAACTTCTTCCATTGGGGCTTCTTCAAAAGCACCCAGATCAACGCCAGCTGCGCCCATCTGAGCGGTCATGCCGTCCAGAGCAGAGCGCGCAACCAGATCACAGTACAGCGCGATTGCGCGGGCTGCGTCGTCGTTGCCCGGGATGATGTAGTCAACGCCGTCAGGTGAGCAGTTGGTGTCAACGATCGCAACAACTGGGATACCCAGTTTGTTGGCTTCGGCGATGGCCAGTGCTTCTTTTTTCACGTCGATGACGAACAGCAGATCAGGAACACCGCCCATGTCGCGGATACCGCCCAAAGACGCCTGCAGTTTCTGCTGGTCACGTTCCATGCCCAGACGTTCTTTTTTGGTCAGGCCTTCAGCGCCTGATTCCATTTTCTCGTCGATTTCTTTCAGACGGTTGATCGACTGGGAAACAGTTTTCCAGTTGGTCAATGTGCCGCCGAGCCAACGGTGGTTCATGAAGTACTGAGCGGATTTCTCAGCAGCATCAGCGATTGGGCCAGCAGCCTGACGCTTGGTGCCAACGAAGAGAACGCGGCCGCCTTTGGCGACAGTGTCACGAACAGCATTCAGCGCTGCGTCCAGCATAGGAACAGTCTGTGTGAGGTCCATGATGTGGATGCCATTGCGTGAGCCGTAGATGAACGGGCCCATGCGGGGATTCCAACGCTGTGTTTGGTGACCAAAGTGTACGCCTGCTTCCAGCAGCTGGCGCATGGTGAACTCGGGAAGAGCCATGCTTTATTTCCTTTTTCCGGTTTGTGCCTTGGCGGGGGAAGTGAGAGCGGATGCTCCAACCGGCGGACCGACAGGGATGTCTCCCCTGACTGACCCAAACCCCACCTGCGGGTTCGAATGGCGCGCTGTTATCGCGTTCAAAATGAAATGGCAAGAGGCTGATCGGGTTTCTCAGAAATTTTCTCCCCAACTGGAGGATTTCAAAGAAAATTTGCGGTCAAACCGCCTCAAATCCGCCTCGAACAGCTTGTTCGCAGTGAAATGCCAGCGCTTTGCGATCGGGGAAATCTTGAACCGCCACCGGCGCATGGTAGGTCAGCTTGACTCTTCCTTGTCTCGGAGCGGCCAACACACCCAACAAGTGGCTGGCAAACTCCATATCTCCCCACCACCCGTAAAAACGCACATCTGCCCCTTGCGGGGCATGGTAATGAACTGTGACGGGTTGGATGCGCAAATACTCACGCAATCCATCTTCGAAAAACGCTGCAAACAGCGTCGATTTAAATGGCAGAATCCGTTGACCGTCCGAGCTTGTCCCTTCCGGGAAAAATAACAATTCATGACCCGCATTCAAACGCTCTTGAAACACAGCTTTTTGCGCTGCGGCTTCGGCCCGATTGCGGTTGATGAACACGGTGCCTGTGGCTTTGGCCAACCAGCCAATACCTGGCCATTTGGCGACTTCGGCTTTGGACACAAAATAAACCGATTGCGCCGCGTTGAGCGAAAAGATGTCCAGCCATGAGCCGTGATTGGCCACAATAGCCCCCTGCCCGCGCATGGGCTGACCAGAAATTTCAAATCGTATGCCCATCACACGAAACGCATTACGACATACAAACCGCGTGATGTTGGGCGTAACAGGCCTTTGCAAACCGCAAAGCGGCCGCTCAAGCAAACGCAGCAACAACAGCAGCAGCAACCCGCCAAATACCAAGACAAACAAAACGCTGCCGCGCACAATCACCCGAAGCCAATTCAGCGGCGTCTTACGGGGCGTGACCGGATAGCCCTGATCGCCTTCCCAAGTGCTCACAGGGCGCGCTCGCGGGTGTAGAGTTCTTTGTTCTTCTCATTGAGGCGCGCCGTGTCAAGGATCAGACAGACATCAATTGTGTTGAATTCCCAGTCGATAAAGGCACCGTCCCCGACAAAGCCGCCCATACGCAAGTAGGCTTTGAGCAGTGAGGGCACTTCCAACATCGCGGCGCGGCGATCAATCTGATCTTCCGGCATCAAATCCATCGATTGGTAATGCTCGGATTGGGTCCGTACGCGGATATCCTCAGGCGCCAAATGCCGAGTCTGCAACAGGGACAGAGGCTGCGCCAAGGCTTTGATATCTGTGCCATGGAAACTGGCGACACCAAACAGGATTTCTATGTCATGCTCTGCAACATAGGCGGCAAGCCCGTTCCAAAGATGATACATCCCCACGCCACCGCGGTAATCCTTGTGTAAACACGAGCGACCAAGTTCCAAAAGCTTGCGGCCGCTTTGCTTTAAAACGGTCAGATCGTATTCATCTTCCACATAATAATGCCCCAAAACCTCGGCACGGTCCTGTGGCAACAACCGATACGCCCCGACCACTTGGTCCATTGGATCACACTCCAATGCATCATCAATGAGGATCAGATGGTCATAGTGCGGATCGAATTTGTCGCGCTCAAGTTTGAGCTCATGATCAACAAGCTCACCGCTGCCGCCCAACTCCTCGACAAACACGCGATACCGCAAACGCTGAGCCGCCAGAAGTTCGGCTTCAGTCTCCGCTAGTTTCACACGATATTTGGGGGCGGATGTGGTCATTGGATCACCTAGATCTGGAGCTTTGACGCCTTGTATGCAGCATAAATGCCAAAATCAACCGCTGCTCCAAGATCCGCGCATAGGCCCGGATCTCTCTTGTCGCGTTATCCCATTATTAACTGCTTTATTGCTCATTATGGGGCATCAATAAAACACGAGCCCCATCTATGACGACCTTGCCTGCCTCACGAAAATTGACCGTGATTTTGCCTCCAATGTTGGACTGGACCTGTCCTGCCCCCCATTCGGGTTTTTCTGGATGGACGACAAGCATGCCGGGCTCTAAAAATGAGTTCAAATTGTCCATAAGTGCTCTCGCTGGCGGAAAAGGGTCTGATGTCTGATAATACGAATTTTGCGGCTTTGGTAGGCTCACGGATCTGTCACGACCTAATTAGCCCCGTCGGCGCTATTGGCAATGGACTTGAGTTGGTGGAGCTTTCCGGCAGCTTGGGCTCTGGTCCTGAAATAGACCTGATTACGGAAAGTGTCACCAACGCCAACGCACGGATCCGTTTCTTTCGTGTGGCATTCGGAATGGCCGCAGGCGAGCAAATGGTTGGTGAGGCCGAGATCCGCTCGATACTGGCGGGACTGTCTCAAGGCGCGCGGTTGGATGTCCAGTGGCACCCCCAAGGCGCGGTACGTCGCCCTGACCTGAGAGTGATATTCTTGGCGCTGATGTGTGCTGAAACGGTGGTGCCCTTTGGCGGCACAGCAGACGTCACGCAAGACGACGCCGGCGTTTGGACCGTGTCCATAACAGGAGATAAACTACGCGTAGACGACGCGCTTTGGGGCGCTTTGGGCCGCTGTGAAGCGCCAGAACAAATCACACCCGCACAAGTACAATTCGGCCTTTTACCCGTGATCGCTCGGGAGCAGGGACGCGAGCTGAAACTCACGCAGACCGACACTCAGATCGATCTGCGCTTTTAGCAGCTCTTAGACGCGTGTGGTGCCGTCTCCGACGACCAGATACTTAAAGCTGGTCAACTGTGCGGCGCCAACGGGTCCACGTGCATGCATTTTGCCAGTCGCAATCCCGATTTCCGCACCCATTCCAAACTCGCCACCATCGGCAAACTGGGTTGAGGCATTGCGCATCAGGATCGCACTATCAAGCCGCTCAAAGAAACGCTCGGCAGTGGCATCATCCTCGGTCAAAACACAGTCAGTATGGTTTGAGCCATACTGACGGATATGGGCGATCGCACCATCCACATTCGGCACAACCCGTGCGGCGATATCCATATCGAGGTATTCTTTGCCCCAGTCATCAGACGTTGCGGCAACCGTGCCCTCAATACTTTGCAAAGCCCCATCCGCATGTACGCGCACGCCTGCTTTCACCAAAGTTGAAATCAAATCTCTCCCAAGTGTGTCCGCGATGTCTTCGTGGATCAAAAGACACTCTGCCGCGCCACAAATCCCAGTGCGGCGGGTTTTGGCGTTTAGCACCACATCCAAGGTCTTGACGGGATCAGCCTGAGCATCAACATAAACGTGCACAATGCCTTCCAAATGGGCAAAGACCGGCACCCGCGCTTCGCGTTGCACGAGCCCGACAAGCCCTTTGCCGCCGCGGGGCACAATCACATCTACAGTGTCTGTCATCGTCAGAAGCTCCTGAACAGCAGCGCGGTCGCGTGTCGGCACAAGTTGGATGGCAGTTTCAGGCAGGCCGGCAGCGCGCAGCCCTTCGACCAAACATCCATGAATGGCGCCCGAGCTGTGAAAACTCTCAGAGCCGCCGCGTAAAATCACCGCATTGCCGGATTTCAAACACAGCGCACCTGCGTCCGCGGTCACATTGGGGCGGCTTTCATAAATCACCCCGACGACACCCAGCGGCGTACGTACGCGACGGATGTTCAGCCCGCTTTCCATGTCCCATTCGGTGATGACTTCGCCAACAGGATCAGCCTGAGAGGCAACAGCGCGCAGCCCTGCCGCGATGCTTTGAATGCGATCGGCGTCCAACATCAGACGATCCATCATCGCATCAGACAGACCTTTGTTGCGTCCAAACTCAAGATCCAGAAGATTGGCTGCAATGATCTCGTCTGTGCGCGCCACGATCGCATCAGCCGCTGCAACCAGTGCTTTTTCCTTAATCTCCGCCGGGGCAAAGGCCAGCTCCGCGCAGGCAGTTTTGGCGTCAGCACCAATCTGAGCCATCAGGGCGGGGATGTCTGCGATGTCTTTCATCGATCTGTCCTTTGCAATGTTCATGTACCAAGTCGCCTCGGCGGAAAGTCTATATCAGGTGTAACCCTAGTGGGCCATATCATCTCGGTGGATCAAAGCGGCGCGGCCTGAATATCCCAACAGCTCTTCAAACTCCGAGCTATGGCGTCCTTTGATTTTGGCGGCTTCCGGGGCCGTATAGGACGACAACCCCTGCCCTAGTTTGTGGCCTTTCTGATCCAGAATGGACACGGGATCACCACGACCAAAATCGCCATCAACCTCCACCACGCCAGCTGGCAGCAAGCTCTTGCCGCGATCCAGCGCCTTGGCTGCGCCGTCATCAATCAATATTGCTCCTTGAGGCTTCATCGATCCAATCCAGCGTTTGCGCGCCAGCTGCGGAGTGCCTTGAGCTGTAAACCAAGTCGCGCGCGCTCCTTGCTCTAGCGCTTCAATGGGGCGCTCGATGCTGCCTTCGGTGATCACCATGGCACAACCACCCGCGGTGGCCGTTTTAGCCGCCAGAAGCTTGGTGATCATGCCACCTTTGGACAGGCCTGATACCCCCTCGCCCGCCATATCTTCAATCTCGGGTGTAATTTCGTCGATCACGTCAAAATGGCGCGCATCGGGATCAGACATCGGATTGGCCGTATAAAACCCGTCAACATCCGACAACAAGATCAGTTGATCCGCACCCGTCGTCAGGGCAATTTGCGCCGCGAGCCTATCGTTGTCGCCATAGCGGATTTCATCGGTCGCCACGGTGTCGTTTTCATTCACAATCGGAACAACACCCAGCTTGAGCAATTGCCCCAAGGTCGCCCGAGAATTGAGATAGCGCCGACGATTGGCGCTGTCTTCTAAGGTAACAAGCACCTGAGCAGTGGTAATGCCATGCGGCTCAAGCGCGGCCTCATAGGCGCGCGCCAGCCGGATTTGGCCCACTGCTGCCGCCGCTTGGCTTTGCTCAAGCAGCAATTCGGTCAATGGCAATCCCAAGACGCCGCGCCCCAGAGCGATCGAGCCGGAGGAGACCAGAATAACATCAATTCCACGCGCCTTGAGCATGGCGACATCCGCCGCCAATGCCGTCAGCCAATTGTCTTTCAGAGCGCCAGTTTGCCGATCCACAAGAAGGGCTGAGCCGATCTTGATAACGACTCGCCTTGCATTGCTTAGGGTTGCCACGACCCGTCTTCCTCGTCTTGGGTTTCTTCCTGCGCTTTGATGCGCAGGCGGTTTTCATCAATCTGGGCGCGCAGCGCACGCAGAACGTCGGTTGTGCCTTCTTGGCTGGCGCCAGACATCAGCATCACCGGCGCATTGGTCACCGTCTCCAGTTCTTCCTTTAGGAAAACCCGTTCTTCTTCGTCCAGCGAGTCAATTTTGTTCAGCACAATGACACGCGGTTTCTCGGCCAGAACATCAGCATAGTTGCTGATCTCATTCACAATTGTCTGGTAGTCTTCCAACAGGGTCCCGCTGGTGCCATCCACAAGATGCAGCAACACTGCACAGCGCTCGACGTGGCCAAGGAACAAATCCCCCAGCCCGCGCCCTTCAGAGGCGCCTTCGATCAGACCCGGAATGTCTGCCACCACAAATTCGGCATTATCCACGCCAACAACCCCCAGATTGGGGTGCAATGTAGTAAACGGATAATCGGCAACTTTGGGACGCGCATTTGACGTGGCCGCCAGAAACGTAGATTTGCCAGCGTTTGGAAGGCCCAGAAGCCCGACATCCGCAATCAGCTTCAGGCGTAGCCAGATGGTGCGCTCAACGCCTTCTTGACCGGGGTTTGCCCGACGTGGTGCCTGATTGGTTGCTGACTTAAAGTGCAGGTTCCCCCAACCACCGTTGCCGCCGCGCGCCAGTTGAACGCGCTGACCAACTTCGGTCAGATCGGCAATCACGGTTTCCTGATCTTCGTCCAGAATTTCGGTGCCAACCGCCACACGCAACACGATGTCTTCACCGGTTTTACCTGTGCGCTGGTTGCCCATACCGGGCTGCCCGCTTTTGGCAAAAAAGTGCTGCTGATAGCGGAAGTCGATCAACGTGTTGAGACCTTCCACAGCCTCCGCCCAAACCGAGCCACCGTTGCCGCCGTCGCCACCGTCAGGGCCACCGTATTCGATGTATTTTTCCCGCCGGAACGACACACAACCTCCGCCGCCGCCGCCGGACCGGATGTAAACCTTCGCTAGGTCCAAAAATTTCATTGTCTACATCCTTTCAACACCTCACCCCGCCTGATAGCGCGGAGCGGGTTCTGTCTCAATCTAGTTTCAGACTATATGTCCAAGTTGCGACCGCAGCATTGCGCGCAACAGAGAAGTTTTCAGCGTCGCCTAAATACTGAAAACCACAGTTTGTCAAAACCCGTGCCGAGGCAGGGTTGTCCTGAAAGACACTGGCGAACACAGATTTGCTGTTCAGCGGATTGGCAGCAATCAATGCACGCACGGCCTCTGAGGCAATACCCGTGTTCCAAAACGCGGGCCCCACCCAATAGCCAACCTCGACGCGACCTTCGTCAACGCGAGTCAGGCTGATAACGCCCATGACTTCGGATTGCCCCTCAGCGCTACCATCCATCGCCCAGACGTCTTCGATGCGATCCTCGGCATGGGTGCGGGTAATATAGGCTTCGGTCGCCCCGGGTGGAAGCGGATGAGGAATAGACGTGGTCATGCGCGCCAGATCCTTTTGACCGGCGCAAAAATCAATCAAACCTTGGTCCGAACGCCTCAAAGGACGCAACACAAAGCGTGCGGTTTCGATCGTCGGCTGGTTTACGATAGCATCAAGTTTCATGTCTATCTTCCTCAAATTACTGCGAAAAGAACAGATGCCACTGTCAGCAGGGCCAAAGTTCTCATCAAGTACTGTTCAGCGGGGTGCCCCGCCACAAGCTGTGCGATCCGATCGCCACCATACGCCCAGATCGGGTGGAAAACCGCCTGACATGCCAGCAGGCACACGGCGATTGTCGCGGTGGCTTGTAACGTCGGTGTCGCGGGACTCACAAAGGTTGTAAATCCGGTTATGATCATGGCCCAGGCCTTGGGATTTAAGGGGTGAACCCACAATCCGGCCAGAAACCCGGGTGCTGCGACTTCTGTGCCGCTGCCACGAGATAGTCGCAAGTTGGCAATTTTCCAAGCCAGCCAGCAAATATATGCCACCGAGGCCCATTTCAGAACTTCAAACACCATCGGCGCTTGGTCTGCGACGGACATCAAACCAAACCCAATGGGCCAAATAATCAATTGTTTGCCCAAGGCCACTCCGACCACAAAGGGCAAAGCAGCCCGAAAGCCAAATTTGGCTCCAGTGGACAAAAGCGCCATATTCGCCGGACCCGGTGTTCCCACTTGGCTGGCGGCAAAAACGCTTAGATTTAAAATGGCAACGCTCATGCTTGCCTCCCCTAAACCGCCTTACGGCGATACTCTCCCCTCACAATTTCCGCCACGACCTTCCCCAAGGCCAATAACAGAAAAAGGGGACCGGCTATTTGCCGATCCCCTAAATGTCTCAAACCTTAAGGTCGGCTTATTCAGCGGCCTCCGCCACTGGCAGAACCGAAATAAAGGTGCGGCCCTTGAGGCCTTTGTGGAACTTTACGTTGCCGTCAACAGTTGCAAAGATTGTGTGATCTTTGCCCATGCCAACGCCTTCGCCTGGCCACATCTTTGTGCCGCGCTGACGCAGAATGATGTTGCCTGGGATAACGTTCTCGCCACCATACTTTTTGACGCCAAGACGGCGTCCAGCAGAGTCGCGACCGTTACGGGAACTACCACCAGCTTTTTTATGTGCCATATCGTTGCTCTCCTAGTCTTCGCTTACTTCGCCAGATCAGCGGCCTGTGCAACCCATTCGGGTTTCACTTTGACTGCGTCAAAAGTTTCTACATCAACAGCGGCCAGCGCTGCGTAAGTGGCGATACCAGCAGCGATCAGTTTCTCGGCAGCTTTTGGACCTACACCTGTGATAGCGGTCAGATCGTCTGATGCAGCAGCGGCCGGTGCGGCAGCTTTTGCTTCAGCTTTCTTGGCAGGCTTTGCAGCAGGTGCAGCCGCTGCGGGTGCAGCAACAGAACCGGAACCAATCGCAGCTTTTACGCCGGATTTATCTGCGCCAGAGGCCAGAATGTCTGTGATTTTGACCAGTGTCAGTTTCTGACGGTGGCCAACGGTGCGCTTTGAGCTGTGCTTACGCCGACGTTTCACGAACTTGATCAGCTTTTCGCCTTTGATCTGGTCGATAACGTCTGCCTGTACAGCGGCACCTTCAACGAAAGGCGCGCCAACAACAGTGGCTTCACCGCCAACCATCAGCACGTCGTTGAATTGAATTTTTTCGCCAGCGTCTGCAGCCAGTTTTTCGACACGCAGGATATCACCTGCCTGTACTTTATACTGTTTGCCGCCGGTCTTCAGGACTGCGAACATGTCCTTCTTCCTTCGATCTCTCCGCGTTCTGTGGCCCCCGTATGGGAGTTTTGGCAAATGCCGCCTCGAACAGCGCGCCCCGTTCAGGGCTGTGTTTCAATAAAATACGGCGCAAAGCACGTGCTTCACGCCGGATTGCGCGCTTATCGGGCGGATTGGCGGATAAGTCAAGAAGGAATTCAGACTAATGCCCAGCGTTTCCTGTTGGTATAAACACGACTGCGGAAATGTCTAAATTAAAACCTCGCGAACGTAGTCCTGCAATACCTGCGTAAGCGCATTGGCCCGTGTTTCAACCAGCGTTTGATCGGCCACATGCGCGTGCGCCTCGATCATTGCAATATCTACCAAATCCCCAGGCCTTGCCGGTGCGGCGTCGGGACGGTCGACAGAACTGAAGTGATCAAAAAATTTGAACCCCTTCCCATAATGAACCGGTGTCTCTTCTAACCAGACCGAGGGAATGCCATAAGCATCTGCAAAAATCAATCCATGCAGGCTTGAAGACGCAACGATATCACATCTGGATACCTCAACAAGAAACTCCGGATCTTTGGTGCAGATATTTAAAAGCTTTGCATTGGGAATTCGCTCCGCCAGATTAGAGAATGCCGGATCGTCCAGATCGGAATGATGCGGTATGACGCCGACTGAGAACGTCTTTTCCTTTGCGGGTGCCCTGAGCATCGGTGCAAGCAATCCAGGGTCGCCCAAGGGTACTTGAGAGACCGGAATCTGTTCGAGTGTTTTGTGACCCCGCACCGAAAGATATCGCGCATAAGAAACATCCCGAATCCGCTCCTCGCGCATGAGACCGCTTCCCCATATGGCCAGCGGTTTGCGCTCAGTGTTTTCATGCGCAGCAACGTTTTTGGAAATTGCCCGACCTAAAATAGAGCCGACCGCAACCATGTCTGCGTGGTCTATGCGACACCGGTAAATGCCGCATCCGCTGACTGCCTCGACAATTTGAGGCGAGAACTCGTCTCCAAAGTTTCTTTTTTTGTGTGCTTCCCGCCCATTCAAACGTCCCCACCAAAGACCGATTTTTTTAGCGTTAGACATACACATCCCCTCAATTTGAACGTCACTGCAACAACGCATGCCACTAGCTGTGGCTCCCCTTTACTTGTCAAGTACCGCGCTGAACAAAGACGCAATTCTCTTCTAAGCCGTACCCACGACGACAGCTTGTTCAGCGTCCCTCAATGAGCCAGCAATTCCGAGTGCCAGAGCTTTTTCTACATCGCCAAAACCGCTGTGATGAGGTTATTTGTTGTTCGACCGAAGTCTATTTTCCGAAACCGTTGAGTTCAAAAACGGCTCAAAATTTTTGCCCATTCGTTTGACGTAATGGCTCGGCACAAAGGTGTCAGAAATCTAAACGACGACTTGCTCTGTTTTGGGACAGGTTTTCCGAAAATGCACCTATCAGATGAGCACCATAAGACGAACAAACACCAGTTTCGCCTATAGTTCTTGCTCTGGTTGGATTTGCCCCATCTTTGTGGCCAAAACCTCAAACCGATTGGACATGATTTCAAAGTGGACTGCGTTCATCAGCTCGTAAATTATCATCATGTCAGGATCTTCAAGAGCTTCGGTATATTCCAGCACTTCTTCTGCGCTAAAATTGCGATAGGTATAGGCCGCGTTGCGCAGCGCCGATTTTTCCATCTCGGCGGCAACCTCTTCCGCATCTTCTGCCATTGCGGCGCGCAGTCCCTCTTCGTCAGTACGTAATTGCACAACGCCCGCATAGGCCGCAGCCATAATAAATCGAACCTGAATCTCCGTAAAAGCCTGCGCCCCAACGTCATTGGGATCAATTGCAACATTCATACGCTTGAACATGTCAATGCGCCGATCATCGTTGGCTTGCAGCATTGCGAATAAATCGCCCCCAATTTCTTCCTTGATGTCATCATCTTCGAAATGGGACTCATTTTCCGCCTCGACCAACCGCTGACCTAATTCCGAGGCATAAAACGCAGCCCCATGCGCCAACAATTCATCATCCAGCGTCGCCTCAAGAATATCCGTAGCCCGTTCCCGCATCACCTCGGGATCAAATACTGACTCCGCCAATATAGTCCATCGTGCTCCAAATGCATCCGCCTCAAGCCCAAGCATCAAAGGCGCTGAGGTCGCTGACAAAGCAATAGAATCCAACGCCACATCAAAGCCCGTCACCTCAAGGAAAGCGGCAACTTGTTCGCGATCGGCGGCTTTCGCCCCTTGCGGTAGGCTTGCAAGAACAGGAACCAGTAACACGGCGAAAAACCATGAAAACAGAGAAAAAATGCTTAGGCGGGGTGCAGGGCGGAGAAGCGAGAATGTCATCATTCCACAAAACTAGCCCATTTGTTTGGGAAAACAATGCAAATCGCCCCTTGCAGCCTTTTGCAAACCTCATTAAACGACGCCCTCACCAAGACCATGGTCTAAAAGCACGGAGAGGTGCCGGAGTGGTCGAACGGGGCGGTCTCGAAAACCGTTGTCCCTTCACGGGGACCCAGGGTTCGAATCCCTGTCTCTCCGCCATTATCCCTTTGACTTTTATCAACAATACACAAGAGTTCGGTTTTGGCGTGCTTTTCATAAGGATGCGGCCAATATAGCAAAAGCGTCATACTATGACACCTTTTGGTCCTTCCGACTGTGCCAAATATGCTCCTTCGCAGGTAGCCTAGCCGCCTTTGGTGCAGCTCCCATCTAAAGACGGCTCCCAGCCCGAAGCGGACATGTCCGATCTACACACCGGGCGGAAAGCGGACCTTAACGGCCAATGGACAGAACTTCGCGCAATGTATCTTCCAAGAGCACGTCAAGGCTGTGGCCTTCGAATGTCGCTGCATCACGCATCGACTCGATCTGATCAGGCATTTCCAGAATTGGAGCGTTGCGCGTGACAGATACATGAAGGCGCTAACACGATTTTCTAAACGGTGTGGTCTTCGCAGATGTTGGTGTCGGGCTGGATTATTCGGTGAATGATTTCATCATTTGGTTGAGTTTCTCTCGTCACACCGCTAGCTTAGCGGTAGTTAGGAGAAGACATTTCGGGACCGGTTTCGCATACTGACAAAATTTGAGTTCGGGGGATAAATATGCCAATCGTTGTTATGAATGGATTTGCCTCGCAACGAGATCCCGTCACCAATGCCTTTGTAGATTATGGCTCAGCCACCCTCACCTTCAATGTCGGTTATTACTCGGAGGGGTTTAGCTTTTCACCAAACTACGCTCCCCGCTACGGCGAAGGTTGGCAATGGGGAGAGATCGTAAGCACCGGGCACTACGCGCGGCCGATAGCTCAAAGCGACATTGATCCCGGGGCTATTCTGGAGGTGCAATATGCCCGCCTCTTTCAACTGATAGGACCCTCCACCCAGACCTCGATACTTCAAGTCGGTGCCTATCCCAGCGCCGGCCATCGCGCTGGACCCTTCGAATTCTGGTTTGAACTTTCAGGCGACCCGGTCTTGGCGGGGTTTACTGAGGCGACCTTGCCCGAAGTCGCAGATCCCGACTGGAGGTTTAGCCACTTTCCGGTGCCCTATTCCAGGCGATTTGTAGACCTGCCGAATACCTTAATTGGCTCAGGTATTCCCGGCGTTCTGCTGAGGGGCACGCAAGGAGAGGACACGCTGACCGGTGGGATTGGCGATGACACGGTTCTGGGCTCCGATGGGAACGACGCGCTTTGGGGATTCATGGATGACGATTTACTGTTGGGTGGCAGTAACTTCGACACCATCTATGCCGGCGCGGGCAATGATACGGCCGAAGGTGGTGCTGGCCGCGATCTTGCTTTTCTGGGGGCGGGCAACGATCTGTTTGCTGATATCGCACAGAGCGGCGAACTCGGTCAGGACACGGTTTTTGCCGGAACAGGCAGTGACACGATCGTGGGCCGCGGCGGACATGACCTGTTCTATGGCGGGGGCGGGCAAGATCTGATCTTCGGACGTGAGGGAAACGACTATTTTTTCGGCGGCGACGGAGATGACGAACTGCACGGGGCTGATGGCGCGGACAATCTTTTTGGCGGCTCCGGCAATGACGAGTTACAAGGCGGAAGCGGAAACGATGTAATCTTCGGCGGCGCGGGAGATGATCTGGTTTTTCTCAACCGTGGGAATGACCGGTATTTTTCAGTCTATGGAAAAAAAACTGCACCGGGAACGGACACGGTGTTTGGTGGCCACGGTAATGACACAATCAGCGCGAGCGCCGACACGTCCAATGTGATCCATGGCGAATGGGGCGACGACCTCCTTCTAGGTGGCGGCAGGAACGATTCAATCTTCGGCGGCGACGGTGCGGATTCGCTTTGGGGTGGCACAGGGATGGACCAGCTGACAGGTGGCAACGGGTTGGATACGTTTTTCTTCGTGGATGGGTTCGGAGCGGACACGGTGTTCGGCTTTGACGCGGCGGATGGCGAGAAGATCAGTTTTGCGGGGGTGACGAACATCACCGATTTCGCGGATCTTGTGACCAACCACTTGGTGAACGCGGGCGGCACGGCGCAGATCGTGGACGGGGCGAATTCTATCCTGCTGAACGGCGTGGCGTTTGTAGAGGTTGGCGTCGGTTTTGACTATTCGGCGGGTGATTTCATTTTCTGAAAGGACAAGGGCTTACCCGTTGCAAAAAACTTGCGTCCAAAGGAGAATCGGCCTGTGGGAAGCGATGTTATGAGGGCATGAATTCTGGGTGTTGAGTCAGGCAGCTACTGCAATCTGCAAGACTTCTGAATGATCCTTCATTAGAGACCTTGGGGTTGTTTGTCGCTGGCCAATCGTCAATGAGCTCTAGCCCGACGCAAGCGGTCATTCTCTTTCTGGAGCCGTTTGTGTTCTTTTAATGGGTCAACTCCCATACCGCCATATTGCTTACGCCAGCGTTAAAACCTCTGTTCCGTTATGTGAGCCAGCCTGATCGCATCGACCCGCGGCATTCCCAGTCCGCAAAGCCCCTCAACCTGCCGTAGCTTCGTAACAATCTCTTCCGGCCCGTGTCGTTTGATTCCCATGGGTGATCCTCCATTTCCAAACGATAGGTGCGGACCACTTCAGTGGCGGAAGATCAGGGAAGATCATTTTGGCGAGGCACCTCGAATGATATTTCGATGTGGGCCAGTCAACTAAATCAATCGACAATTTGGCAATCCCCGCTGAGGTGATGGGCAGCAAGAACCCCGCGGTAGCGTGCTAGGAGGAAAATACGTCTCCCGCCTGCTAGTCGCGCAAACCAGACGCGCGTCAAAAAAAACGGCGCCTGATAAAGCACGAAGCCTCAAAACACGAAATCATCCGCTGAATATGCCAGCCCGACGCCGACATCGCCAAACGCCACGCCATCAAGGAGGATCGAGTTCGCGTCGGCCACGATCCGCGCTGTGCCGCCAGCATTAATCAAATGGTTTGCCAGAAGATCCGCAAAATCCGTAATCCCGGTTACGCCAGCCAAACTAATTTTTTCGCCATCCGCCGCCTCGAACCCGAATACCGTGTCTGTTCCGAACCCGTCCGCGAAAAAGAACATATCTAACCCCGCGCCGCCCCAGATCTGGTCGAGTCCATTGCCACCCCAGAGCGAGTCTGCCCCGTTCCCACCGTAGAGCATGTCGGCATTGTCACCGCCATAGAGCCGGTCGTCTCCATTCGCGCCGAAGAGTTTGTCATTGCCCTGATTGCCGTGGAACACATCGTTGCCAGCGCCACCGTTGATCGTGTCGAACCCAAGACCGCTAAATATCGTATCCTGCCCCAGCGTGCCGCCCTGTGTGTTGTCGAAAAACACGTCGTTGCCAGCGCCAAGGAACACCTTGTCCCGGCCATTGCCGCCCCAGATGCTGTCATTACCGTCGCCACCATCAAGAGTATCATACCCATCGCCGCCATAGAGCTTGTCATTGCCCAGCCGCCCTCGGATCACGTCGTTGCCAAGATCGCCGAAGAAGACATCATTGCCCGCGCCGCCCTCGATCGTGTCGTTGCCGGCCCCCGCGAGTACCGTATCCTGCCCCTGCGTGCCGCCTTGGCTGGTGTCGAAGAACTTGTCGTTGCCCGTGCCAAGGAACACCTTGTCCCGACCATTGCCGCCCCAGACGCTGTCATTGCCGTCGCCGCCATCCAGCGTGTCATACCCGTCGCCGCCATAGAGCTTATCGTTGCCAAGGCGCCCGTGAATCTCGTCATTGCCGAGTTCCCCGAAAAAGGCATCGTTTCCTCCGCCGCCTTGAATGGTGTCCTGACCAGCCCCACCGAAGACCGTGTCCTGCCCAAACGTGCCGCCCTGAGCATTGTCGCTATACAGGTCGTTTCCTTCTCCGAGATAAGATTTGTCGCGCCCGTCTCCACCCGCGACGGTATCATGCCCAGCACCTGCCGCGATCGTGTCACTACCCTGAAAGCCGCGTAAACGATCGGCCAGCGCCGACCCTGTCATATCGTCCCCCGCAGCTGACCCGGTCATGCCCTCATCGATCCGCGCCCGCATGGCCGCCATGTTCAGGCTGGCATTCTCGAACATGAAATTTTCAACATCATTGGCAATAAAATCAGACCCCTCTACAGAGTGGACTCGAATGCCGTTCTGGGCGTCGGTGACCCGCATCGAGAAGACATTGACAGTATATTTGGCCACATCCACACCAGCGGCGCCCTGCAAGCTGTCATTTCCGTCACCACCCTGCAACGTGTCATTCCGCGACGACCCGAGGATGGTGTCGTTGCCGACGCCACCGATGATGGCTTCAATGCTTTCCATGGTGATCGAATACGCCAAACTGATCGGGACGTACTTGATCGCAAAGGTCAACGCCTCGGCACTGCCGGAATCCGGGAGCACGCGGGACAGATCATCGATGCTGTTGGAAAAGATCGGATCAGCCTCGGACACCATCCGGGGCGTCAGCACGGTAGAACCGAAAAGACGCGCTTCGGTCGTACCAGTGTCGTTCCAAACCGGCGTGTCATGGGTAAGCGTTACCGAATAGGTTCCGTCAGACAGCGAGAACTGACTGGAGCCCAACAGGTTTCCGAGATCAAGCGTGTCATGGCCCGCACCGCCACGGATGGTTGCGTCGCCACGATCAAGAATGAAGGTGTCGTCGCCGTCGCCACCCTCCGCACTGTCATTACCGACACCCAATACCAGAACATCATCTCCGCCCCGACCAATCAGCGTGTCGTCACCCTCGCCCCCTGACAATGCGTTGGATAGATCGTCACCGCTCAGGCGATCCCCCGATTTGCCACCGGTCACATTCTCGATGTTGATCAGCCGGTCGGTGCCGCTCGCATGGGTGGCGACACCGGTCATCAAATCGGCCTGAACTGCCCCGAAATCCCCAGCAGAAACTTCACCAAAGGCACCGGTCAAGAAAGCGTTTGAATAGGAGGCGGTATCACGTCCGTCTCCGCCGTCCAGCGTGTCATTCCCGCGACCACCGTGCAAATGGTCGTTGCCAAGACCGCCCTGAAGCAGATCATTGCCGTCACCACCATATATCTCGTCACGCCCGCCGCGCCCCTCGATGGTGTCATTCCCACCGCGCCCCAGCAGCCGTTCATCAGCGTCCAGCCCCGTGATAAGGTCCTTGACCTCGGCGCCAACCACTTCCTCAACATTAGAAACAAGCGCGTTTACGTCCCGAACACTCTCACCAAAGCGGTTGGTGGAAAAGCTCTGAAAGACGCCGGTACGCAGATTGAGTTCGGTGCGCTCGTTGCTTTCGCTAGAGTAATCGGTCTGGCTCACCACGATCGCATCATAGCCTGCGCCACCATCGACTCCGGCATCGGTTCTGCTTGTTCCGATGCGCGAAATTCGGATCAGGTCATCCCCGTCCCCGCCTGCAACCGTGTGGCCGTTGTCGCCACCGGACGCATTGATGAATAGATCGTCGTCGCCAATACCACCATACACGGCGCCGGAGGTCCGCAATTCCAGGTAGTCATCCCCAGCCTGACCGTACATATAGCCATAACCGGTGCCATCGGTGGAATTGGAGCGGATCAGCCGGTCGTTCCCTTCGCCGCCATAGAAGGTCATATTCTCATTCCCTTCCAGGCGAACCTCGTCGTCATATTGGCCGAGATAAACGATCTCAGTTGACGTCAGATTGCCCGAGAACAGACGGGTCGAGGCAAGCGGCTTGGTATTGCCCTCCTCGTCCGTGAAGGTCTCGCTCTCGTCTACCTTGAATGCCTGAATCGTAGTGCCGATGGCACCGGTCAGGCGGATGAACCACCGCGCATCCTCCATTCGGGTATCCAACGTGTCGGTTCCGGCCCCACCATCAAAGCTCCCCCCTCCGACGACGAACATTGTATCATCGCCCTTACCGCCGTTGGTCCAAGTGGCACCGCGGCTGTAGAGGACATCGTTCCCGCCTCCACCATCTATGGTCAAATTTTCACCAGAAACGGCTTCAGCACCGTTGATCGTGTCATTCTGATCCGAACCAATATAAATTTCGATATTCTCGGCGGTATCGGTCGCCAGAACCCTGGCTCCGTCAGAAGATAGCCGTTCGATTTTGCCGGTCGCCACGTCAATCCGCACCTGGCCAGTAGGTTCCTGCGATGCAATCTGGGCGGAATCGCGCGGCTCAATGCCGTATGCTCCGTAGTCGTTGGAGTAGATCAGCACATCAGTGCCCTCGCCGCCGTCATAGAATTCACCGCGCTGCGCCACAATATGACCGCCTGCGACGAGAATGTCATAGTCATCGCCCCCGCGCACTGTGTCCACGCCCGAGCCGCCGACCAGCAGATCCCGGCCGGCACCACCTTCAATGCTGTCATCGCCGCCACGCCCGTCAATCCAGTCGCGCCCGCCGCTACTGGTGATGACGTTTGCGCCATTGTCGCCGAACAGATCGGTGTCGCGATCATCCTCGACTGCAATATTCTCGATTGAGATCAGCGTATCGCGGCTATCGCCGTCCCATGTCTGGCCCGTTATCAGATCAACCTGTGTCAGCGAATTGCCCGACGCATTGTTCAACGGGTACACCCAGGTATCGATGCCAGCACCGCCATCGACAGTATCTGCCCCGCGCATACTAGCAATTCGGTCATTGCCCGCTCCGCCGAACAACATGTCAGCGAACTCGGACCCGGTGATGTCGTCATTCCCCCCCGCGCCGTCAATCGTGACGGCTGGAGAACCTGTAATAGCATAGAAAAACTCGTTCGCATCGGTGCCGGTTTTCATACCGCCATTCAGCGAATGGACGTTGTCGCGCAATTGCTGCTCTGTCAGCGTTCCATTGTCGAATACGAACAACTCCACGTCATAAACTGTTTCGCGACCATACTTTCCGCCGACATGAAAGAACTCCATCGCCCCACCATCGCCGGACTGCCCAAAGACATAGGACAGCAAGGAGTCTCCCATAACCAACCGGTCAGTCCCTTCACCTCCGAGAATGGTGTCATCCCCGGCAGAGGCCATGATAATGTCGTCACCTCCCAAAGCCTGAACCACGTCGCTGCCAGCCCCTGGGTGTAAAATATCGTCGACACCGTCCCGGCCAACCAACGTTTCGGCATCATCGGTGCCATAGCGGATTTGCCCGCCGGCGCTGTCATCAAGGCCGGGAAAAATGTCGTCGATCATCTTCGAGAGAAAATCATCGACATCGACATTCCAGCCCAACGCCCCAAGAAAGTCATCGACTTCGTCAAAGGCGCCGTCAATCTCGCTCAACAACTTGTCGAGAACGTCCGTGTCCGGCAAGAATTCGGCGATCTTGTCGCCGACCTTGTCGAAGATGCGTGTGATCCCGAGCTTATCCATAATCCAGTCGACGACAGGCCCAACCGTAATGTTATAGATAAAACCCACCGCATCCAGCAGCCCCTCAATAGGCTTTAGCGCCGAGTAGGCGGCCTTAAGCGGCTTGGCGAGGAAATCGAGCGATGAATTGATGCCCGAAAATGCTTTGGCCACGTTGACCATCGGCTGGAACAGCGAGGCCTTGAAGCCATTTAGGAACCCGCCGATCCCTTCGATATCGGCCTCTATGGAATCGTAAAGATCATTGGCATCGGAAAGGATGGTATTTAGCGGGTTCACCGTGTCATCTGCGAGGCTTTCAAGACCATCCGCCGGTGCCCCGATCAATTCAAATCCCTTGATCGTGTTGTCCGTCTTTTCCTTGTAGTCTTCCAGCTTCTTCTCTGCGCCGAATAGCTTGACCTCATAGCCGTCAAGCTTGGCCTTCATCGCCTTTAGCTTGTCGATATAGCCGGAATCCTTGATCTTCTGGTCAATGTCGTGCGCCTTGTCACGGATGTGCCGCGTCACGTCTTCAAGCTTGTCGAGAATCTTGTCTAAGCCCTTGGCGGCTACCTTCATGGGCCCGGATTTTTCCAGCACCTTGAGGCTGAACTTCGCTGACTTCAGTGTAGCGAGAAACTCATCGGACTGTTTTTCCACCTTGCCGGCATATTCCAGAGCCTGACGCGCAGTATTCACCGTGTCGCCCATTGTGTCGACCTTGCCCCGCAAGTCTTTCACATTGGTGCGCGTGTGGTTCAAATTGCTGCTGAACTGTTTTAGGTCATCACCTATAGGCATGGGGAACTCCAGAACTGTTTAACTGCACGGGCCGCGCTAAAAAAATCTGCTTATAAAAAATAATCAGCCTCGCTTCACGGCGAGCATAGCAGAGTTGACCCTAGGTCAGCATCAGGTGATCACCCCAATTTTGCGGTTGGCAATGTCACGTAAATGCCCGTACCGGTGCGTCGACCGCGGCACAGGCCGATCTCCAGCCCATGCTGTCGCACCAGTTCATCCACAATAGCAAGCCCGAGCCCGTAGCCGTCGGGCTCTGCGTTACCTTCAAGCTGGGCCGAGCGCGCCATTGCAGCCTTGAAATCCTCTTGCGCAAGGCCCGGCCCCGTATCGTGCACTTCGATACGCAAGCCTGCCCCCCCATGCCGGACCCCAAAAAGAACCTGCCCGGACTCAGTGTGTTTCACCGCGTTGCCCACAAGGTTCGATACTATCCGCATCAATGTAAGCGGTGCCAAAGTCGTCTGGGCGGTGGTATGCACATGTCGTAGCGCGCCCCCCTTGGCCACAGCGTCTCGCGCGAACATTTCGCCCACCGTTTTCAGCACGCCGGAAATGTCTGTCGGCTGCCCGCCCTGCCGATCAGCTGTCAGGTTATTTCCCGGCATCACATGCGTAGCCAGTTCGCGATTGACGAGGTTTTCAAGATACTGGAGCGTTTCCTCGACCTGAGAGCGGTCGCCGTATCCGTCGCGGGTCAACTCCTTGACATTCAATCGCAACGCCTGCAGTGGCTGGCGAAGGTCATGTACCGTATCCGCCAGATTGTGGCGTTGCGCCCGTGCCAACTCGGCCACCGCGCCATACTGCTCCTCGAGATTGCGCAGCCTGTTCGTCAGACTCAAGTTGCGCTGCGCCTCCCCCAACAAGGTCTCGAGCGTTTCCCGCTGAGCACGGCGGATCATATCGAACCGGTCGATAATCGCGATTCCCATCAACGCAGCATCAAGCACAAACACAATGCGCATCGAATCGAACTGGACTTCCTCGGGAATATCGATGCCGAACATGTGACGCGCCGTCATCATCGCCGAAGACAAAACCGCCCCGACCCAGGCGATGACATAAAACCGAACCTCGCGAAATCGGGTGCGGGCGGCGTTCAATCCGGCAGCTACAAACAACAAAACCGCGCATGTCGCCAGTGGCACAAGCAGCTGTTTGATGATCTGATGGTCCACGACGATCGACGACAGTATCGTGACAATTGGCAACACAATGACCACCAGCAGCAGGCGGTCCACAACTGGATGATACTGCGCCGTTTGTAGAAACTGCCGAGCAAAATTGGCACCGGATACGATCAGACCGCTGCCCAAAAAGATCGAGGCATAGCCGTTGAACAAGGGCGCATTGGGCCAGAGATACTGAAAGCTGTTGCCGTCGCCATGCATGATGAACAGCAAACCGAAGCTCGCATAAAGCGCGTAGGCAACAAACACGTGCTTGCCGGTGGCAAGCCATGCCACGAAGGCGGCCAGCGCCAGGATCAGCATCATCCCGTAGAAGATGAAATCTTTTGCCACGCGCTGTGCCGCGAATTGCTCAAATTCCCTGGCGGTGTGCAGTGAAAAGCTGATCTCGGAGGATCCGCCCGACCAGTATCTCACGATTAATTCCGCCTTTTCTCTAGGTGCCAGCAAGAAACCGGCGGTCATGGTCGGATGGTCGATATCCCTGTCTGAGAAGGGCGAGGTCTCGCCCAGCTGTTCTAGGACCTGAATCTCCCCGTCTGTGCCTTTGAGATAAGCTTCGAATATCTGGAAAAAGTTCTCGTGGATGTGCAGCCGCCAGGCTTCATTCTCGCTCGCGTTCTGCACCCGCAGCCGCAGCCAGATGACAGATTTGGTATATCCGAAATCAGCATTATCGCTCCCGACTGGACGCCATTGCGAGCTTGCTGATGGCGCAAGCACCTCATCCACAGTCAAGGCACGTGACGGGTCTTCCAATCCCGACACGAACTCGAACATCTGCCCCGCCTGCGCCGAGCCGCGCAGCACGAAGGCGCCTGGCGATGACTCCTGCGATATTGCCGTGCCGACGCTCGACAGGTAGACTATCATCAAGAAGAGGCGCCAGACGCTCATCGGCGGCGGCGCCCAAACGCGCGAATGCAGGTTTCTATGCCGTTATCCATCATCATTGCCGATGATCATGGCTTCACTCTCTTCGGTATGCAACGCATGTTGGCCGATCTGCCCGCCTTTGACGTTCTTGGCGTCACCGGAAGCGGGATCGAAGCGATTGCCCTCTGCCGGCAGCACAAACCCGATATTGCCCTACTCGATTTTTCCATGCCCGACGCTACCGGGCTCGAGGTGTACGCCGAGATCAAGCGCTGGTCGCCGGACACTCGCACAGCGATCCTGACTGGCACTGTCACACCTTCCGCTTGGGAAAAGATTGCGGCGGCGGGCGTGCAGGGTATCTTCTTAAAAAATCAGGATCTTTCCGAAATTTGCGACGGTCTGATTCAGATCGGCGCGGGGCATTCGCTATATGCACCAGAAGTCAGGGAAAGGCTGGACCGCACGGCCAAGGGCCCCTTGCTGTCCGACCGTGAACGCGAAGTGCTCTATGGCATTGCGCGTGGTCTGACGAACAGCAGCATCGCCAAGGAGTTGTCCATCAGCCCCAAGACGGTCGAAAGCCATCGGTCATCCCTAATGCGTAAAATCCGCGTCCATTCGACTGCCGAACTCGTAGTCAGTGCCTTTCGGGACGGGTACCTAGAGTAGCGGCGCGCCCACAAATGCTGGAAGGCTGAAAAGATGTCTGCTGATTAAGCGGTTAGGTCGTGTTGACAAAAAGGGTGCACAACACGCCTAAGACGTGATTGAAGCTGGCATCTGCTAAGGAGATCAGCTTGGCACGAGACCTAATGACCGATCAGGGTTGGGCGTTCTTTGAACAGATTATCCTGGCGACCCGCGCCCCAAACGGACACGAGCCCACCAACCATCGCTCTGTTCTAGATGGGGTCTTCTGGATCGCGCGAACAGGCGCGCCATGGCGTGATTTGCCAGAGGAGTTTGGGAAATGGTCAAAGTCTACCGCCAGTTTCGCCGCTGGACCTTGGCAGGATTATGGGAAGTTATCCTTGAGGCATTGAACCAAAGCGGGCAGTGCCAGACGCACTTCAAATGGTCGATAGCACTGTGATCCGTGCGATCATCAGGCCGCAGGCGCAAAAGGGGGACTCCTCGGCAAGGTTTCGGCCGCTCATGAGGTGGCTTTTCGACAAAAATCCACCTCCGCGTCAACGCACAGGGCCTCCTTATGAGAACTGAGGCCACGCCGGGGCAGACATCAGATTATCTCGGCTTTGATCTGGTCACCCGCCACTATAGACCTGCCCCGATAAACCGTCGGCATCGGGCTTTGGCGCTTAGAAATCAGCGCACCCGACAAAATCAATATTGGCGAACTGTGAAAGTCATTCTCTCAGCGGTTCAAGCTGTACACCCACCGCGTCATACCGCGCAAACGGATTCGAGCCGTTCCAACCTATTGGCATTTTTGTACGCATTCCGCTCTTATTCAAACGCGCGTCCTCATCCAAAGTGATCCAAGCAACGTGGTAAAAGTTCCTTAACACATCGTCGGTCGCCGTTAAACTGAGACGCGCATCGAACAACAATTCGTGCAGGGTACTGATTGGAACTACGTGTTCATACCTAAGCCCTGCCCTTGTATAAGATCGTATACCTGGGCCACCTTCGCCACGCTTTTCATCGTACTGTGCTGATGCAGCAATTGACATCAACATGTGCCTCGAAATCACCTGTTTCGGGCGTTCAGCTTTAAACCCATTCCCAAGCAAGTACCTGAGCGTCTTCACGTCGCGCCATTTTGATTCAGAGAGTTGTTCTCTTCGTGCTGCTACTAAGTTCATGAACGCGCGTACCGCTTCTAGGAAAGGTAAACTCATGTAAAGGTTTTGCATTTTTATCCCCTCCAAGATTACCACTTAGCTAAGATGTGAAGGGGAGCGGAGTATCCGCGATCAGGACAGACCTTAGTTGTTTTCTGCCAATCTTCTACATCATTAATAGTGCGCCTCAATGGCGTCGTTTGCCACTTTTATGCCCGCGAAACTGTCTCAGACGGCGCTGAGCAAGCGGACAACGCCAGAATGGCGGCAATAAAGATGCGGCGGATCATCGACAATACCCTGCATGCATTGTTGTAGTCTCGCGTTCGGCTCTATCGACGTTGCGAAAATCACATCAAACAAGCGCCCGCGATCAATGCTTTGCCGAGGGTCCTGAACGGCTGGTCGCGCCTTCATCATCAAGCACTTCGTTATCGGCAAAACCATCACAGGTCCGCAATAAATGTTGTGCACCTATCAAGGAAAGCCAGTTTTAAAAACCTGTGAATCTTTTGGACGAGAAAAGGCCCCGCATAGTACGGGGCCTTTTCTCGTGTTCTGTCGCTTCGATTAAAAGATAAAATCAGCACCCGAATAGGCCTGACCGATACCGACATCACCAAAGGCTACACCCTGCAACAGGATCGAGTCCGAACCGTCTACGATAGTGGCGAAACCGCCAACATTGCTCAGGTGGTTATTGATTAGGTCAACAAAACTGGTGATGTTGGTCACGCCTGAAAGGTCAATATCCTCCAGGTTGGCCGCGTTGAAATCGGTAATCACATCACTGCCGAACCCATCCGTGAAGACGAACACGTCATTTGTGGCGCTGCCACCAACAAGGGTGTCGTCTCCAAGACCGCCATTCAGGACGTCGCCACCCGCCCCGCCGTCAAGGGAGTCGTCGCCGCCGCCACCCAACAGGGTGTCCTGACCACCGCTACCAAGCAGGATGTCATTACCGGATGCACCGATCAGACTGTCGTTACCTCCACCGCCGGTCAGCTTGTCCTGCCCGCCGCCGCCAAGCAAGATATCCTTGCCAAAGCCGCCAAGCAAAGTGTCATTGCCAGACCCACCGTTCAGGCTGTCATTGCCGCCCTTGCCGTTCAGTGTATCGTCGCCACTCAAGCCATTCAGAGTGTCATTGCCGCCGCCGGCACCTATCTTGTTATTAGAGGCCGATCCGGTCAGGTTATCGTCACCATTGCCCCCAAGCACATCTTCAAACCCCGTGATGATGTCTCCGGCCGCGTTGCCGCCCGAGGCGGTATTGGTGGTTAGGTTCACCGTCACTCCGCTTGAATCTGATGCATAGCTCAAAGTGTCAATGCCGGTGCCGCCATCCAGATTGTCAGCGCCGCTGCCACCGTCAAGCAGGTCGTTGCCGCTGTCCCCCAGCAAAGTATCATTTCCAAGGCTACCGCTCAGGATGTCGCTCTGGAAGCCACCGGACAGATGGTCATTCCCCGAGCCACCGCCCAGAATGTCATCGCCGCTGCCGCCGACAAGCGTATCGGCGCCACCGTCCCCCGAAAGGATATCATTGCTGGCGCCGCCATTCATCTCGTCACCGCCGCCGCCGCCGATTAGGATATCGTTTCCAGTACCGCCAAGCAATGTGTCCGCGGTCCCAAGGCCGGAAAGCGTATCATTGCCGCCGCCACCATCCAGGTTGCTACCTGTAGCCACACCAGTGATTGAGTCGTCACCCGACCCACCGACGGCGTTCTCGAAGTTGGTCGCCTCGGTGTGGCCATTCCAAAGGTCCGTGCCCAGATTCAAAACCTGTCCAACAGTATGTTTGCTCAGATCCAGCGTATCGATGCCAAGGCCACCATCAAAGCTATCTGCTTCAGCCACACCATCTGACACGACGGTATCATCGCCGTCGCCCGCCTCGATTTCCACTAGCCCGGCAAATTCAGAAATTTTGTCGCCAAACGCACCGCCGATCAGACGTTCGATCGAGATCGCCTCAAAGCTATCTGCCCCAAGTGTACCAAGGCCTGTTGCGTCAACCGTCACACCGCCCGGCGCACCGAAAATAGTGAGAGTGTCCGTTCCTGAGCCGCCGTCCAGAATACTAGTGCCGCTGTTGGCCAAGAGAATGTCATCTCCGGCCTCACCTCTGACCGTGTCATTCCCGCTTCCGCCGTCGAGGGAGTCGCTGCCATCGCCGCCCAAAAGTAGGTCATGTCCATCGGACCCGAACAGAATATCAGAGCCGTTGCCCCCATAGATAACATCGGCATTATTACCACCGATCAAAGTGTCCGCGCCACTATAACCGCGCAAGACATTCTGCGCGTCACCTCCAATAATAAAGTCATCATCCCCGTCCCCTGTCACAAGAACTTTGTCCCCGGCTCCGGCAAACGAAGTGAAGTTGACACCGGACAGGTCAAGGTTGTCCACCGCACCCATCCGGACGTCCAACACCGCCCCGCTTGTGGGCGCTCCGAAGGCCTCAACAGTATCTAGACCCACCAATTGCGCAGCATTCATCTGCAAGGTCATCTGGGCAGCGCCAGTCAGGAAAAGAAGGGATTCGATGCTTATGACCGTATCGTCGCGCAGGTTAAACACCGTGTTGCCCGCTGGTACGTCGACAACCACCAGCCGATCACTTCCGGCGCCACCGTCATAGGTTTCACCGGCTTCATTGTCGCCAGCGTTTATTTGGAAGGTATCGTTATCGCCCCCCCCCGACAGTGAATCGACACCAGTGCCGCCATAAAGCGTGTCATCGCCACCATTGCCAAACAATGCGTCATTGCCAGCGTTACCGATCAGGCGGTCCACATTGGAACTGCCGAAGATGGTGTCGCCAAGCGCGCTACCGGTCACCATGATTTCATCGATAGACCCATCGCTGGTGAAACCACTCACCGTCACACTGCTCAGATCGAGCAATGGTGTGACCCCGTCCATTTGAATATTCAGAACGGCCTGGATTCCGACGTCTTGTCCCGAGGCATCAACACTTGTGAAGCCACTTGAAATCCATTGTCCAACCCCTATCCGGACCTCGGCATTTTGCGAACCGGTGAAGGTCAGTGTTTCAAGGCTCACGACGCTGGTGCTGGTGAAATCAAAAATCCCGGAACCGCCGGTGGCATTGATCCCCAGCGCGTCGATGCCAGCCCCACCATCATAGATTTCGCTAGCCTCAACATCCCCGGAATTGACGACTAGCAAGTCATTGGCGTCGCCGCCATAAACACGGTCTATACCGCCTCCCCCGATCAACGTGTCATTGCCGTCAAAACCCGACAGAGAGTCGCGCCCGTTTCGTCCAGTCATATGCTCGGCATCTACATCACCTAGAATTCGTGACAAATTGCTGGCCCCGTCAAACCCGGTAAATGTGATCCCGGAGAGATCAGCCGAGGTTTCGGTGCCCATTTGAACGATAAACCAGGTAAGGTCACTTGTATTTCCGGTGGCATCATACGAGGTGATGCTCGGCAACTGCGCTGCACTGATAGTGATATCACCCCAATTGGCTCCGGTGATTTTGAACCCTTCGATGCCGATCAATGTGTCGTAGAAGAGAGAAAGGGTTTGGTTGCCGCTATCGGTCAGAAGCTCGATGATATCGGTGCCCGCACCTCCATCATAGACCTCACCACTACTGTTATCCGAACTTTCCTGGAAGGTGTCGTTATCCGCCCCTCCCAACAGGCTGTCGACGCCCAGGCCACCAATCAGAGTGTCATTACCTGCGCCGCCGAGCAGCGTATCATTACCCGCACCGCCCATCAAATGATCCGCGCCACCCGCGCCTTCGATGCTGTCCTGAATACCTGATCCGGTGATGGTTTCGTTGTCTCCGTCACCTTTGATGTTGACGGTGTCACTGACATCGGTGAAGCCCGAGAAGTTGTAGGAAGACAGATCAAGGCTGGTCATAGTGCCCATTTGGACTTCGAACACCGATTGCAGGGCGGTATGAGACGCGGCGTCTACCTGAGTGAACCCCGCCAGCTGGGTGGCCTGAACCTGCACACGGGAATTGTCGCCGGATCCAGCAAAAATAAGGCCTTCTACGCTGGTTAGGGTGTCATCCGTCAGATTGAACACTGAGCCGCCGCTGGTGGCCTCAAGAGCCAGATAGTCGGTTCCTGTGCCACCATCATAGGTTTCTCCTACGGCATCATCGCCGGTGCTCACGCCCAGAATGTCGCTGTCAGCGCCACCGGATATGCTGTCCACACCGGCACCGCCATAGAGGAAATCGTCGCCCGCGCCACCGATCACTGTGTCGTTGCCCCAACTACCAAACAGCGAGTCATGGCCGCCTTCACCCCGGATGACGTCCCGCAAGGAACTGCCCGTAACCCAGTCAGAGACCGAGTTGCCCCAGATTTCGACATGGTCACCCGCATCGGTAAAATCACCAAAAAACAGCGACAACAGATTCAGAGAAGTCTGGTTGTTCAGGTAGATATCCAGAACCGAGCTATGCCCCAGATTGTCGCTGCCTCCGATTATATTTGTGCCTGTCAGATGTTGGGCGTTCAGGGTGATCCGGACTGAATCTGAGCCATTGAACCGATACTCTTCGATGCCCGACACAGTGTCGTCGCGTAGATCAAGCTCGGTAGGTCCGGTGGTGCGGATTGCGACCAGCGCATCTTGCGTACCCGCGCCGCCGGCATAAATATTGCCCGCGCCATCTTGTGACGTATCAAGGTTCAGCGTGTCATTGTCGGCCCCGCCATCGAGACTATCGACGCCCGAGCCGCCATTCAGCACATCATTGCCAACCCCACCCAGCAGCGTGTCGTTGCCGGTGCCGCCTTCCAGCGTGTCATCGCCTCCGTCCCCGACAAGGCTGTCGTTGCCGCCATTGCCAACAAGATTATTGGCACCGGTTGTGCCGGTAAGGACATCATTGCCCCACCCGGTAAATGCGTTCTCGAAATTGGCAATAGTGGCAGTGGTTGGAGTGGTGGACGAATAGGCGCCAGTGGCAAGATTAAAGGTGATGTGCGAGGACTCGGAGGAGACATCCAGCGTGTCCGTGCCCGCGCCGCCATCGCGATCGAAGCCGCTAATAGTGCCGCTGAACAGATCATTGCCATCGCCGCCATTAATGATGCCGCCATAGAAGTTGAAATTCGTGAATGTATCATTGAAATCCGAGCCGATCACCGCATCGATGTCACTGAAGGTGACAGAGCTTGTTCCGGATGTGCCCGTGCCATTCAGGAACGGAGAAGAAGAAGAAGGAATGTAAGTAAAGCCAATGGCCCAGCCCGTGCTCGAGCCGGAGAAATCGGCGGTATCTGTGCCCGCGCCGCCCACCAGCGTGTCGGATGATCCGGCGTCATCGACCACCATAAAGGTGTCATTGGCCGCACCACCATCCATGCTGTCACTGCCAAACCCGCCAATCAGCGTGTCACTGCCTAAGCCCCCAATCAGCGTATCATCGCCTTCCAGTCCTGACAGAAGCATGGATGTGACCGCCGAGCCAACACCCAGACTGCTGATCGTGTCATTGTGGTTAGAGCCGATAAAGTTTTCGACGCCGTAATAGATGTGCCCATTGGCCAGCCCGCCGGTGCCACCGGTCCAGGCGTTCAGCGTCACACCCGCCAGAGCGCCTGCATAGGTGACCGTGTCGTTGTCCGCGCCACCGTTCATAGTGTCGGCCCCGCCGCTGGCAACAAACAGATCATCGCCTGCGCCGCCATCCAGTGAATCCGTACCTGCTCCGCCAGTCAGCGTGTCATTTCCGTCATTGCCAACAATGGTTGATCCGAACGCGCCGCCCGTGATGGCTTCCGCGTCGGCGTCGCCGGTGATGGTGAAACTGTTGGTGGCGCTGAAGGAGTTAAAACCGACCGTTGCCAGACTAAAGCTCGAGGTGGTGCCCATATGCACGTTGAAAGTGGTCGAAGATGCACCACCCACGAAATAGCTTGCGAAGGTGGCCTGATCCGCCGCCATCTGAACAGTTGTCGTGGATTCAAACGCGACGATGATTTCAAAATTTTGGACGGTCATGGTGCGCAGATCAAACGCACCGTCCTGCAGATAAAGGAGATCCGTATCCGCGCCACCATCCAGAAATTTGCCGGCATTGGTGTGGTCGCCGTCGATAAAAATAGTGTCCAAACCGGCGCCGCCCTTGAGGGTGTCCGCGCCGTCGGAGTTGCTGATAAAATCATCGCCGCCGTTGCCTTCGACAGAATCTGCGCCAAGACCGGCATAAAACGTGTCATTGCCCGAACCGCCAATCAGCGTGTCATTGCCGCCATAGCCCGAGAATCTGGTACGGGCATTTCCGCCGGTGATGTGTTCCGCATCATTGTCCCCGGTGATATCAAAAAGATTTTCGACGTCCAAACCTACAAACGTGGCCGCCGAAAGGTTAAGGGTCGACGTCGTGCCCATGAACACTTCGAAATCGGTCAGGGCTCCGAATTCGGTCGAATATACCTCGAATGTTGCCTGATCGGCACGCAGACTGATTGTTGTGGCCGTCGACAGGGCGGTCAATCTTTCAAGATTTGCCAGTGTCATGGTGCGCAGGTCAAACGCGCCGCCGTCCAGCTCCAGGAAGTCGTAGTCGGCGCCGCCGTCGATCGAGGACCCCGTGTTGCTATGAGCCGCGTTCAGCCGGAACCAATCGTTGCCGGCCTCGCCTTCCATCGTGTCGGCCCCGCCTCCATCGCCATTCAACGTGTCAGCGCCCGCGCCACCGACCATCGAGTCATCGCCGGCCCCACCATTCAGGGAGTCGTTGTCAGCGCCCCCGAAAAGCGAGTCATTGCCTGTGCCACCGATCAGCGTGTCATTGCCGCCATTGCCGCTAATGCCAGTCGCAGTCCCTCCGGCGGTGATGTTCTCGGCGTCGCCGTCACCGGTTATGGAAAACGGATTGGTGGCGCCGAAACCCGAAAACGTGGCCGGCGCAAGGTTCAAGGTCGCGGCGGTACCCATGTAGATTTCATAGGATGTTGAAGTGGACCCACCGAGTGTATGCCAGGTCGTGAATGCCGCCTGATCGGCATTTATCTGGATTGTCGTGACTGACGAAGTCGACCGAAGAGTTTCAATGTTCTGGAGCGTCATCGTACGCAGATCGAAGGCCCCGATCTGAAGGTACAGGGTGTCGCCGTCTGCACCACCATCCAGAAACTTGCCGGTATTCGCTTCGTCTCCGAAGAGCAAAAGGGTGTCCACGCCACTTCCGCCCAACATGGTGTCCACGCCTGTGCCACCATAAAGCGTGTCATGATCAGCGCCACCGTCCAAAGAGTCATCACCCACGTCGCCTTGCAGCACGTCACTGCCCCCAAGGCCAATCAACGTGTCATTGCCATCATCACCTTCCAGGTAGTTATTACCCGCCGTTCCGGTGAAGCTGTCATTGCCGGTCCCGCCAGCAACGGATTCGAAATTGACGACAGTAAAACTGTTTGCACCGTCAAAAAACGCACCCGTACCCAGGTCGAGTACGTGATTATTCGTTCCGCCGTTCAGATCCAGAGAGTCATTGTCTGCGCCGCCATCAAGATTGCTGTTCACGCTGCCAGCAAAGTAGTCAATACCTGCACCGCCCGCCAGTGGGCCGTCGAAATGCTCTATTCCAAAAATTCCGTCAGCGAATCCGGATCCCGTGAACGAGTTGATACCGCTAAACGCAAGGTTTGATGTGGAGGAAGACGCGCTGCCCGCTCCAGCACCTGATAGGAATAAGTTCCAACCCGCCGTCGAGCCTGAAAAATCCAGCATGTCGACGCCGGTGTCACCAACAACCGTATCTGAAGCGCCCGCATGATTTACCATCATGAATGTGTCGTTATCAGCGCCACCATTCAGCGTGTCATTGCCCGCCCCGCCGGTTAGCGTGTCATTGCCGCCATTGCCCACGATCAAGGATCCGAATGATCCCGCAGTGATTGTTTCGGCATCTCCATCACCAGTGATCGTGAAGCTGTTGGTTGCGCTGAAGTTGAAATAGCCGACCGTCGCAAGGCTAAGGGTCGACGTCGTGCCCATGATCACTTCGAAACCGGTCGAGGACCCGGCCGTAACCGAATTTGCACTGAATGTCGCCTGATCGGCCCCCAACGTGACAGTTGTTACCGATGGAAAGCTAAGTATTTCCTCCAGGTTCGCCAGTGTCATGGTGCGCAAATCAAACGCGCCGCCCGACAGAACAAGGGTATCAGTATCCGCTCCGCCATCGATGGAGGATCCTGCGTTGTTATCGGCCGCGTTCAGCAGGAACAAATCGTTTCCGGCCTCACCTTCCATCGTGTCGGCCCCGCCTCCGGCGCCATTCAACGTGTCAGCGCCCGTGCCACCGACCATCGAGTCATCTCCGCTCCCACCATTCAGGGAGTCACTACCTGAACCACCCAAGAGCGTGTCACTGTCCGCATCACCATTCAGTGTGTCGTTGCCATCGTTTCCATAGATGGAATCGTTGCCGTCACCGCCATTAATGCTGTCGTTGTCAAACACCGCAGCGTTGGTCGCAGCATGGCCAGTCACCGACACGTTCAGCACATAGGTGTCACCAGTGCCGATGGTGTTGGTACCTGCACCGTCAAGATAGGATCCCACCTCGATATAGAACAACTGGGTCGCCCCGGTATTGGTATATACCAGATAGGAATCTCTAATGGTCGTGGACCCTAAGCCACCGTCGGCGGTGGCGCTGTCGTCATTTTCCGCCACCAGCGTCTGCGCTGCATTGTACAGTACGACTTCGGTGTCCACCGACCCGCCGCCGATGGCAGAATGGCCATGGTCGATATCAAGCGTGATTGTTTCGCCTGCGCCCACCGTGACGGAAAAGAATTGCCTCTCACCGGCGCCCTCACCAAATACAGAAACATGCGGTATAGAACTGTCGCCGATATCCAGATTGTTCTGGGTGCCCCAAGCCGCACTGCTATCGATGTTGAGCGCCAAACCTATTGTTCCAATATTCCCGGTGCCGAGATGCACATACGCGCCGGCTAAGTCACCAAAAATCAAATCATTGCCGGCAAGACCATTAACCGTGTCGGGCGAGGCAAGCGAATCCTCTCCAATGAGAAGCACGTCATCGCCAGTCGTGCCTAAGGTACTGATTACCAAACCACCAACGTCAGGTCCTGCAGGTGCGCCACCGTTGTTGGGGGTCTCATCTGGACCGTCTGGTTCGGCAGGCGCGGCCCCAAGAGGCGTTTGCTCCGCGGCCCCAAGAACATTGTTTTCATAGATTTCCGAAGGGGCGACGCTCTCGATTTCCTCTCGGATAGTTTCACCGTCTGACCGCTGGACTTCATTCTCGGAACCGATTGACTCCAGCGACGGGACGACACCCGAAATTACATCTTTCACCACGTCTACCCCACTCAAAAACCAATAAAAAAACGCGCAACATCGCGTTAACAATTCGTTAACCTTTAGGGGAGAATGTTAATAATGCAAACAATATATACATTTTGTTAACGCTGTCTGAGGACCGGACCTGCCCCGCACAGCGCCCATTCCAAACGGACACTGGGCTCGGCACAGGTCTGAAAAAGTTGCATTTGATCCTACCTAGCCAGCCACAAACGCAGTATGAAAAATGGCCAAATTAGGACCCTCCCTCATATCATCACGCAGCTCAGGCTCATTGCGCCTGCGATGTTTGATGGGTATATATGGAACGATGGGGTTAGCGAAGGTTTCGTGCGTTCCTTACCAGCGCCAAGATTTTGCAGTTGGTTGACGTTGTGCCGTTAAAGCCGCCTCTGGACGTAACGTGAATGATGGATTTCTCGAGCGATTTACTTTTTATTAACTTTTGGCGCTTTTAACCTTTTGTTATGATCTACGAGAATTCTACTAAGTTGGTGTGGTTTTAGTTTGGACTATCTTAAGTCAATATTTCAACTCCGTGAAATGCTTCGGCAACTCGAAAATGACGTCGGGTTGAGCGATTTGAATGATGCCGAAATCGAGGTCTATCTCGCGGCCTACAAACTGACCAAACATGAAGGCGATGTTGTTCAGTCCGACCAAATCCGTCGCGAGTATCCAGTTAGCAACATCTCGCCCGCAACCTATCATCGCGCGCTTACATCACTTTTGAAGGCGGGCTTTCTGCGAAAATCCGGTGATAGTAAAGCCAAGCACTATGTGGTCCAAACAAGCATTTTGGAGAAGTAGACAGCGACGTAAGGTGCTGTCACTGCCATAGTTGACGAAATTTTCAATCAGATTGAGAATTGATACCTTCTTTCGCCAAAAAGGTTTCTCTTTGGCCACAAAACTTGATTGCCTGCGCCGGCGCGCACAATAACTGGCCAGTTTAACAAATATTGTTGATAATCGATATTTTAGTGACTACGGATTGTAGTATGCGCGACCTATCAAGATTGTTGAACCACGGCAGGGTCTTTGCGATCGTTATCGCGATCTATGTTCTATGCCACGGCACAGTTGCGCTGGTTATTACGCCTATCCAATCGTATTACCTGCCAGAAGTCTCCATTTTTGCAAGCTTGGTGTATCTACCGCACGGTGTCAGAGTCCTTGCGACTTGGCTTCTGGGACTACGTGCAGTGGTTCCACTTTTTATCGGTAATTTGGCCGCTTCGTTTTTATTTAGATCAGATGCCGAGTGGCAGCTCTTGGAGCCTGCCTTGATGAATTCGATGCTGGTTAGCGCACTTGGCGCTTACATGGTTTTTGAAGTTTTTCGTTTATTTGGAAAAAACCTATATACCTCTGGCACCGACGTTTCGGTAAAAGACGCCTGGAAATGGCTTCTACTTGTTGGAGTCTTATCATCGGTATTGAACTCGCTAGGCCAATCAATCGTATTCTCGGGGTTCATTGATCCGGAAAGTGTGCTGACTGTGTCAACGATTTACGCGGTCGGAGACTTGGTTGGGTTATCTCTTAGCATGATTATTCTAATGTTTATTTTCAGGTGGTTACGCCTTCAGCAAAAGCGCGGTGGATAGACAGATATCCTTCAACTCGTCGCCGGCCTTGTTGTCAGGATACCAAGGCTTTCGCGTGCCGGGCTTACGGATAATTAGGTACTCAAATCCACTAATCTTCTCAGTTTTCGTGGAAATTTCGATTTTTCAAGATCGCGTGCAGATACCGTTTTTGACGTTCTTAGGTTGCATCAAAAACGCGCCACCAAGCCCAAATACACCGTCACAACCATAAGATATGCAAGGCGACTATTTGCTAGTCCCACATCTCTCAATAGGGAATCTCCGTTTTAATTGTGCGTAAATTTTAGGCATTTCAAACTTATTACTTGGGAGACCTGATAAAATTATCGGAGTCTATAAAAGCTTGTCCATCTCGAAAACTGAATGGCCAAGCGGACGATTCCACGGCCCGCTTTCCTATGAACGCGATCCCAAAAACTCCCGGGAACAATATTAAAGTAATGATTTTTCATGTTCCGTTTTCCTACCGAGGTGCCGAAAGTTATAATTTACTAAAAATTCACAATAAAATTTCGGAAACCAAATTGTGAAAATATACATTTAAAATCAAATACCTAACCACACCCTCAGGACACTTTAATCGTCTAAGGGGGACTCATTCACGGCCCAGGTGGCTGTTGACAACCTCCGCCAAAAATTATCATTTTGATACTTAATGGTTAACAGTGCGTTAAAATTTCGCGTCAGAATGAGTGAAAGCAGACCTATTTATCTATCTGTCTCCACGTCGCGCGAAGCAATGCAAAAAGGAATTTTTTGATGAGAGTGGAGGCTCTTGAATAATGGCTAATTTTTTTGGATCAAACGGTGATGACAGCCTAACCGGATCTGGCGGATCAGATAACTTTTTCGTTTTTGGGGGTTCCGATGTTGTAAGCGCCGGTGACGGAGACGATTTAATTCTGGTCGATCCAGGGAACGGATCATCATCGTCAAGCGCTGACATTCTGGATGGTGGAACAGGCTTTGATACGGTTGTTCTCTCCGGCGCAATGGCCGACTACGCGACAACATTCAACCTAGCAGGATTTCTTGTCCTTACTGGTAAACCTGGAACCGCGGTCGAGGGAAATTCTGAAACCTTGATCGACATTGAAGCCGTCGCATTTGATGATCATGTCTTGCGCATTGTGAATGCAAACGGTGGGCCCGGATCCCTGACCACAATTCAATCCGCAGTTGACCTAAGCGCATCAGGGGATTCAGTTGCTGTTCTTGCAGGCACGTATTCCGAGGCCGTTTCTGTAACAAAAGCTCTGAGTTTCGTTGGCGCGGGCGCAGCAAACGTCACGGTTTCCGGCGCAGGCAATGGGTTCCATGTAACCGGTGACATCGACAATGGTGGCACTGAATCCGTTTCCATAGACGGGTTTACAGTAAGCGCGAACAACGTTGGCGTGAACGTGTCTTCGACAACCAATCTCTCAGAGTTGGTGATTTCCAATTCGGTATTTTCCGGCAACTCTACCTTTGCGATCGGATCGGGAAGCGGAGCACCGGATCTTGACAGCGTTTCGATCACCAACTCGACCTTCTCCAATAATGGCACAGGCGGCAGCAATGGGAGCGGCCATATTGTGCTGTTTGGATATACTGGCGATGCCAATATTTCAGACATCACAATAACCAGCCTTGGAGCCTTCGGGGATCCGGTTGCGGGTCTGCCCGACAATGCCATCCAGATCTCCGGATTTGATCCCACTACATACGACGTGGAAAATCCTCTAGGGACGGTTTCGCTTCAAAACATCACAATCACAGGTGCGTTCCACAAGCCGCCGTTGACCATTCAGGGTTACAACAACCTAACCACGCTTTCGCTTGGCAACATCGACATCACCGGTAGCTCAACTTGGGGGCCACTGGTGTACATCGACCCCATCGCGACCGCGGGAACTGGCGTATTGGGAACACCTGGAAATCCAGGTAGTTTTGTTGGCGCAGGCGGTACCAATACAATTGATCTGTCAGGAGTCACGCTGACCAATCTGGGCACGTCAGAGATCGACGCCTATGTACGAGGCACAGACGCTGATGATATTATCATCGGAACAGCGTCCAACGACTTTTTAAACGATGTCGCGGAAAGCTTCGTAGACTATGGCGGTGATGACAGCATCTCCGCAGGTGCCGGAGACGACATTCTGGTTGGCGGCATTGGCAACGACACCCTGGATGGTGGCACCGGAAATGACACGGTTCTTGTCTACGGAAACCGCGACGATTACACGATCACGCAAAACAATGATGGAACCTATACTGTTACTCAGAATGCCCTCCCTGCCGGTGAGGTTGCGGGTCCTCTTCTGAACGGCGGAACAGATTCTCTTACTGGTGTTGAGCAAATTGTCTTTCGCTCAGGCTTGGGTCCTGACACAACGGTAGAACTATCAGCCAACGCACCAGACTACTCCGGCGCTCTACAAAGATATGCTCAATCCTTCGAAGATGACGCATCGAGCGACGCCTTTTTCGATGGTGGTTATGGTGTTGCGACAATCAAAGCGTCCGGCACAGATGGCATAACCTCTACGGACGGTAGCAACTATGCCGTTTTCGAAGAAGATGGATTAGGGCAAGCGCCATTTACACGCTTTGACGGGTATCGCAACAATCTGGACGGTGGCTTTACAACATCGTTCGATGTTTACCTGGACTCCTCCAAAATTACCGCTGGAGAAGGCTTTGATGTTTCCGTTGCTGGAAATAGTCAGGCGGGTGTGCATTTCCGCGACTTCATTCTCCATGTCACCCACGACACGAGTTCCGGAAAAATTCTGATCGGGGGATCGAACAATACCAATTTCGACCCAAGAGAAGATTTAGAAACTCAAAATCACGCCGAAGCAACCACCGCCGGATGGTACACCTTTGAATGGCAGTTCTACGAAAACACAGACGGTGACGTCGAAGTAGCGATGAATGTCTATGACGGTCTCGGAAACTGGATTTTCACAGAAGTACGCGCAACGCCTGCCGACGATTTCGACACCGTTTATGGTGGCAACCGCTATTTGTGGTTTACCAACATCGACGTGGCAGAAGGTATCGCAGTCGACAATTTCTCGATGTCCACACTCGACACCTCCCCTGTTCAGCTGCGGGATGACAACCTGATCATCGACTCGTTTGATACAATTGCCGAGGCGATCACCGCTGCTGGTTTGGTGGTTCCCGTCGGCGCACTGTCAATCACACTTGCCTCGGGCGATTACAGTGCCGAGGGCACTGTTGCCGTTGATGTCGAAGGGTTGATAATCGGCGGCCCCGCTGACGCAACTGGCGTGTCTCTCAGCCTCGCGGCGGGTATCTCCAACATTCAACTCTCAGGAGACGCCGATATTGCGGTCACAGGCAATGCGTTGGCGAATGGAATTGTTGGGAATGACGGAGACAATACGCTCTCGGGCGGAGAAGGAAACGACACTCTCACCGGATCGGGTGGCAACGATGAGCTGAACGGCGGCCTCGGACAAGACTGGATGGTCGGCGGCGCAGGCGACGACACATACTTTGTCGATGATTTCTTCGATGTGATTACAGAAAACGTGGGAGAAGGCACCGACACAGTCCTTACATCGATGAATCTCTATGTTCTTGACGAAAATGTTGAAAACGGAACGTACAACGGCACCGAGACATTCCATTTGATCGGGAACAGCCTTGGCAATGTTCTTACGACCACCGACCTTGCTGGCACCGGTGGACGATTGATCGGACGCGGCGGCGATGATCTTATCCTTGGTGGTGCGGGGAAAGACATCCTGTCAGGTCAAGGCGGAATTGACACGCTTGACGGTGGAGAAGGTAACGATCGCTACATCTACAGCGGAAATGATATTATCAACGATACCGGGACCTCAAAATGGGACCAAGTCAACAGCTTCTTCCATGACCTCGACCTGAGTGAGTTCTCCGGAGTGGAAAATGGAAAACTGAACGGTTTCGTTGACCTAGACATATCTGGCGATGCTTCAGTGAACCGACTGATCGGCAACTTTGGTGACAACATGATATCCGGCGGCGGAGGCGGCGACATTTTGACTGGTCGCGGTGGAGACGATGTATTCGTCTTTTCCGATACATCCGACAGCACGCAATCAGACCAAGACTTGATTAAGGACTTTGAACAAGGCGTTGTCGGAAACCCCGGCGATCTGATCAGCCTGTTTGACATTGATGCCATTGATGGAGGACGCAACAACGCGTTCACTTTCGTTGGGACAAATGCATTTTCCAATCAGGCTGGCGAACTCCGCTACTTCCAAACCGCAACTCAAACGGTTGTCGAAGGGGACACAGATGGGGATGGTAATGCTGATATCTCGATCCTATTGACGGGCAACTTCGCACTGGAAGACGCTGATTTCATTTTGTAAAATTAGCACACGCTCCACTTTCCAACAGGCCCCGATCATTCGTCGGGGCCTGTTTTTTTGCACGATGAAATCTCCCCTACCCTCGGTCTTGGAAATACGTAAATGTCCGCAAAAAAAATCAAAGTTCATGATCGCCAACCGGCGCTGCTCGGAGTGTGATCAGATCACTGATAATGCGACAACCATCATCCTAACGAATTTCATGAGCTCTTAATTCGCCCCCGCCAAATAAATTCATTTGGAATCAATGAAATGCTGTTGCTAAAGTCGCTAGAGACCATTTGGGGAAGATTTCCAAAACCATTTAGGTTTGTGTTTACGTAGTAGTAGGGTAGCGAGCGATGGCAGACGATTTTCTTGGGGCAATCGAAAAAGACACTGCTGCCCTTAACAAATCCGCCATTATCGACCTGATCGATCAAAACTCCGCGGACATTCTTATCGTCGACACGTCTGACGTTTCAGTCGTTCGTCTTCCGGATGGTGCTGATGTGAACCGGCTGTTGTTGCTACAAGACCATCTTGTTCTGGTTCAATCCGACGGCAGCCTTATTGTACTCAAAAACGCCGAAGACAAAAGTGGTCTGGTAGAAGTGGATGGGGAGTTTGCTCCCCTTACCCGTCTCATGGAATTGGCAAAACCTGAGGCAACTTGGGAAACGACGCAAGACGCCAATTTGCTGCCGTTGCACTATGTTTTAAATCCGGGCTCAACCCAACCAGGCTCTGCGGAAGAAATCCCCCTCACTGTCGCAGACCCCTTGATCGGTTTGCCGCTTGCGCCATTGCTCCCCCCAACCGAATACCAGTTTCGGCGTGAGTTTGATCGTGAATACGGCGCATGGGACAATGGCGGGTCGACCATCGATATTGAAATTCGTCAAAGCGCGCCGCTTGTCATATCTGAAACCGACGCAATCACAAATCTGGTTCCATCGCAATTTTTCCAGTTCGTCTCTTCACAGTCCTCCAACGCCACAGATATTTCGGAAATAACGTTCCAACTGTTCAATCTACCGAACGCTGTGCATGTCTCCGACGGCGTTCTTTCGGATCAGGTTGGAGGTGGTAAATCCTTAATATTTTCTGGAACTTACAGTGAGTTCCTCGCGTTAAAAATCCACTTTGCAACCGATTTCTCCTCTCAGAGTCGCAATGACCTCGCAAGCGGTCCTTTGCCCGCTACTCTCAGAGTTGAAACCATCACTGGGAGCTTCGACGAAGTTGACCTAAAATTACGTATCCTGTCTGAAGGCGATGTTGAGATCGTGGATGATCTGCCTGACACGGTGGCGGATGAGACCGATGGGGTGACGCTGCTGGTGCCTGCGGATCTGTTGATGCCGCAGATCACCGATCTGGATGGCTCCGAGAGCTATGAGCAGATCGTGCTGACCGTCACCGGCCTGCCGGCTGCGATCACGCTCGCCGAACTTGGCCTGAGCCTGCCCACCGGCGCGATTGCCGATCTTGCCACCGAGATCAGCAATGGCAGCAGCACGCTCACCATCACGCTCAATGGCGCAGATGTGGCGGATGTACTGGCCAGCTATCAGGCGCTGCAACTCACCCTGCCCGCCGACTTCTCCACCACCAACCGCTCTGATCTCACCAACGCGGCCACCAGCCTGCCCATCGAGGTCACCCTGAGTGTGCAGACTGATGAGGACCAAAGCGCCGCCATCGACGGCACCGCCGACGGCACAGCAACTGCAAGCCGCATCATCGATATTGCCGCCACAGCCGATATCACGCTCACCGCGCCGCGCGCCCTGCGGGTGGGCGAAGACGATGGTGTGGCCAATTCCGATCAGGGTGTCACCGTCGATCTGGGCATTCAGATCGCGATCACCGATGCCGATGGCTCAGAGACCGCAGATACGTCAGACCCGCGCTTTGCCGCCACGGTCGAGATCAGTTTTGGCAATCTGCCCACCGGCGCCGGCGTCAACGGCGGCAGTCTGGATGGCGTGAGCGGCCTCTGGAGCGGCACCGTGGCGCAGGCCGAAGCCCTGACGCTCAGCCTGCCGGGCAACTTCAACGGCGCGCTGCTCTCGGTGATCACCGTCACCACCCCCGAAGGCAGCCAGAGCACAGCCCAGGCTATCGTGGTCACGCCCACGCCGGACATCGACATAAATGCGGCGGTGTTTGCTGTGGAAACCGACGCCGCCCTTTCTATCCGTCTGTCAGATTTTATTGACGTTCTGGTGAGTGATCCGGGCGAGAGCATCCAGACGCTGGCGCTGCGCCTGCCCGATCTGCCCGCCGGGGTCATCGCGGTGGATGCGGATGGCAACAGCCTCGGCATCACCACCGATGCTGGCGATGGCAGCTTTATTCTGGACCTGACGGTGAATGTCGGCGATGTGATTGATCCGCGCGATATCTCTCTGATTTTCCCCAGAGATTTTTCCACGACCAATCCGGCCAAACCGCTGAGCGCCGAGCTCACCGTGACCACCACGGATGGCACGGCCACCGGCACTGTGCCCATCGAGATCGGCTATGAAGGGGATCTGGAGATCGCCGATGGCACCCTGACCCTGTCGGAAACGGATGCGCCGATTATCTTCCGCCCCGCCGATGTCATCACGCCACAAGTCACCGATGCGGATGGCTCCGAAAGCATCACTCTGATGGCGGTGCTGTTTAACGCGCTGCCAAACGGCAGCCTGGTCTCAACCGATGGTGGCCTCACCTTTGGGCCGGCCGCAGCCACGCTYAATTTTGTCGGCACTTTGGCGSAATATCAGCTGCTGCGCATCCAGCTGCCACAGGATTATTCCACCGCAAATCCCGCCACCACTCTGGTGGCCGAAGTCTTTGCCATCACCGATGAGGGCGGCTTTGGCCGTGTCGAGCTGGATGTCATCGTCGCCTTTGAGCGCGACCTCAGCCTGACCCTGCCCGCAGCTATTACGGCGCAGGAAGACGGCGACGGGCTGGACGGGCTGGGTGTCACCGTTGATCTGGCCATTCAGGCCGCCGCCACCGATCTGGATGGCTCCGAGGACAGCGCCACGGTGCAGATTGTCTTTGCCGATCTGCCCGCGGATGTGCGCGTGAACACCGGAACGCTGGAGGCCGCCACCGGCATCTGGACCGGCACCATGGGCCAGGCCAACCGGCTGCAGCTGCATCTGCCCGGAGATTACTCCGGCGAGATCACCGCCACGGTCTCGCTCATCGGCCCCGAGGGCACGCTGAGCAAAACCCAGACCATCACCATTGCCCCTGCTGGCGACATCACCTTTGATGTGCGCGTGGCGCGGCTGGTGGAAACCGACAGCTATGTCCCCCTTGTGGCAAGTGATCACTGGGATGCCTTTATTACCGACTTTGATCCCGCACAGCCCAATGAGACCATCGAGACCATCACCCTGACGCTGCAGGATCTGCCGCCCGGCGTGGTGATCACTGGCGTGCCCGCCGACACAATCACCTATAATGAGGTGAACGGCGGCAGCTTCACCTTCGCCGGCACGCAGGCGCAATATCAGGCCCTGCAAATCAGCTTCCCGCCCGACTTCTCGACCGCAAGTCCAGACAGCAACGGCACCATCATCGAGGGCACGTTGACTGTGACCTCCACCGAAGACAGCTCGGGCCAGAGCAGCCCCGTCACCCTGCGTATCCTGTCTGAGGGGGATGTTGAGATCGTGGATGATCTGCCTGACACGGTGGCGGATGAGACCGATGGGGTGACGCTGCTGGTGCCTGCGGATCTGTTGATGCCGCAGATCACCGATCTGGATGGCTCCGAGAGCTATGAGCAGATCGTGCTGACCGTCACCGGCCTGCCGGCTGCGATCACGCTCGCCGAACTTGGCCTGAGCCTGCCCACCGGCGCGATTGCCGATCTTGCCACCGAGATCAGCAATGGCAGCAGCACGCTCACCATCACGCTCAATGGCGCAGATGTGGCGGATGTRCTGGCCAGCTATCAGGCGCTGCAACTCACCCTGCCCGCCGACTTCTCCACCACCAACCGYTCYGATCTCACCAACGCGGCCACCAGCCTGCCCATCGAGGTCACSCTGAGTGTGCAGACCGACGAAGACCAAAGTGCTACCATCGACGGCACCGCAGACGGCACAGCAACTGCAAGCCGCATCATCGATATAGACTATGAACTTGATGTTGATCTCTCAGCACCTTCAATTTTGCGCGACCTCGAGGACGCGGACGGCACAGGTGTTGTTGTCGATCTGGACATTTCGGTTGCAGCCACGGACATCGATGGATCAGAGGACTCAACAACCGTCGAGATTATCTTTACCGGTGTGCCGGACACCACGGTGTTCTCAAACGGGAGTTTTGAGACGACCACGGAAAAATGGACGGGCTCCATGGCGCAAGCCAATGCCTTGCAGTTAACGCTGCCACAAGATTATTCGGGAACCATCACCAGCGTTATCACCGCTCTGTCGCCAGAAGGCATAATCGCCACCAATCAAACAATTTTGATCTCTCCAACCGGTGACATCAATATCGAGACCGCCGAACTTGTCGCCGCGGAAACCGATGCACGTATCTTGGTCAGACCGTCCACCGCATGGCAGGTCACCTCCACTGATTCCGACCCCAACGCACCTGCCGAGAGCATTGACCACGTTACTCTAACTCTTGATGATATGCCCACTGGCGTTATCGCCGTTGGTGTTCCACTTTCAACCATCAGTTACAGCTTTCTAAACGGCGGCGAATTTGTTTTCACGGGCACCTTGGAGCAGTACGAAAACCTGCGTCTGGCGTTCCCAAAAGACTTTTCAACCGAAAGCCCTGCCATCAACGGCGGCGTAATTACGGGCACCCTTTTTGCGACCTCCACCGAAGATTCAGTTGGAAAATCCGAAGCAGTGTCCCTGCGGATCACGCCGGAAGGTGACCTCGACATAGACGATACACGGCCTGATCTGATCCCCGATGAAACAGACAGCGCAACCCCCATCAAACCTTTTGATCTGTTGCGTCCTGTTGTCCAAGACCAAGACGGATCGGAAGCTCTAGCGGCACTTATCTTAACCATCGAAGGTCTTCCAGCCGGAGCAACTCTGGTGTCTTTGGGCATTACTGTTCCCGCAGGTGGCATCGCCACGCTCAGCACGGATGTCACAAACGGCGCGTCTACGCTGACAATTGAACTCACCGAGGCAAATGTCGGTGATGTGTTGCAAGCGTTTGAGGCCCTATCTCTGACATTGCCACCAGATTTCTCCACAAAAAGTCGTGCGGATTTGACAAACGGCGCAACCGAACTGGCGCTGACCTTCACGGTCTCCGCACAGACCGATGAAGATCAGGACATCAACACGGACACCGGCTCGGATGGCACGGCCACCGCTGTGCGCATCGTGGATATCGATTATCAGGCGGACATCGAATTGACGGTGCCACCCCTTTTGGTTGTCCAAGAAGACAACGGCGTTGTTAACGCAGCCACTGGCGTGACTGTTGATCTGCAACTCAGCATCGCGATCACCGACAGCGATGGTTCGGAAACCAGTGATCCAAGTGATCCGAGGTTTGCCGCTGTTGTCGACATCGAGTTTATGGGGTTGCCGAGCGGCGCAACCACCAATACGGGACAGCTCACAGGCAACATCTGGACAGGTACGGTCGCTGAGGCAAATGCGCTGGAGTTGTCCCTTCCACCTGATTTTAATGGTCACATTTCCAATGTCGTCACGGTAACGACACCGGAAGGCAGCTCAACAGAATTTCAGGTTCTGGAAATCACGCCAGTTCCTGACACCGAGGTTGAAGGCTTGGTACTGGTGCGCGAGACAGATGCCGTGCTTGGTGTCACGCTTGAGGAATTTGTCGAGGTCACCGTGGGTCCTGGGGAAACGGTTCTCGACCTGATTGTTGATCTCGACGGGCTTCCTGACGGCACCTATGTGCAGGACGCTTTTGGAAATGACGTCGGCCAGATCGTCAGCAATGGCGATGGCACCGTCGATTTCTTTTATGAATACGATGGCAGCAGCCCGTTTCCACAACACGCGACAATCTATCTGCCGGCCGATTTCTCGACCACATCACCTAACGTCGCACTAGAAGCCGACATGACCGTAACCACCAACGAAGGCACGGTCAGCGCCGCCATTCCGTTCATTGTCGTTGAAGAAGGCGATGTTGCCGTCAACGATGCAGCCCTTGAGCTTGACGAAACAGACGCCACTCTATCCATCAAAATTTCGGACCATATTACGCCAACAACGACCGATGCAGATGGCTCTGAATCGCTTAGCCAGATTGCTGTTCTGTTTCAGGGACTGCCAATTGGCGCACAGTATTCCATCGACAATGGGGCGACGTTTACGGCGGCATCTTCTACCTTCCTGTTCACTGGTACCGAGGCTGAATACAACGCCCTGTTTATTCAGCTGCCCGCAGATTTCTCAACAGAAAACCCCACATCTTCGATAACCGCACGCGTGCTTGCTCTTAGCGACGAATTGGGATTTGACACTGGTATCCTCACCGTCTCAGTCAAGGCCGAGGGCGACCTTGCGGTGGCGGGAACCGGGCGCATTGAATTGGTGGAAAATGACAGCTTTGGCGACAGCGATGAAGATTCAACCACGAGTTCTGCACAAATCATCAGGCTCACGGACGCTTTAACGGCAAACGCGTCAGATGCGGATGGGTCAGAAACCATCGCACAGGTTGATGTGGTTATTGAGGGCCTGCCAGATGGCACACTCTACTCCACAGACAACGGCACAAACTTTCAGCTTGTGCCAACCGGCGCCTCATTTGCCCTAAATGACATCACTTATGACCAATACGCCAACCTGATTTTTCAGGTTCCGGCGGATTATGCGACGTCAACCGACATCACTGGCAGCGTTACCTTCACCACGGATGAGGCGATCTTGGCTGCAGAAACAGATATCGACGCATCAGACGGTATTGAAACGCGTACATTCTCAGTTGCCATCGCCTCTGAGCGCGACATCCAGATCACCACCGATGACATCACGGTTATCGAAGATTATGGTGTGGTCATTCCTCTTAACCTTGATGTGGCGATCACAGATCAGGACGGGTCAGAAACCCTGAGCAGCGTGGCGCTGCAATTTGATGGATTGCCAAGTGGTGACACAGTTCTGAGTGACGGAACCATACTGAACGGCCCCACAGCCACATGGACTGGAACGCTTGCTGAGTTGCTATCCATAGGTGTCTCCGAGTTCCCGACCCATTTTTCAGGCATTGTCGCAATCACCGTTTTGGCAGAGACCAACGAAGGCGGGCCAACTCCCTCCAGTGAACAGTTTAACCTCAATGTTTTGCCCATCGCCGAACCAACTTTGGTGATCTCTGTCGACAATACACCGACAACGGTGGTGCAAACCGCCTCCGACACCTTCTCGGTAGACGAGGACACCTCATTCCTGTTGACGATTTTTGCGCAAACACCGGATCAAGACGGATCGGAATCCCTAACCCAAGTCGTTCTGGAAAATGTTCCAACCGGATGGGTTGCTGCAAACAATGGCAATGTCGACCTTGCCCTGTTTGAACAAGGTGCCAGCAGCATCGCTTCGGCGACGATCTCGGGCACCACTCTGACAATAACGTTAAAGGCGGGTGTCCAAACATTCGATGCCACACTTCGAATGAGCCCCAACACAAACGATGATCGCGATGTCGAAACACTGACCGGCGCTGACATCAGTGCGGTGGTCACCTCTGTGGACACGGCCACGGGATTGGCTTCAAACACACTGACTGCGCAAGATACGGTGGATATCAACGTTGATGCCGTGGTGGATCCCGTTTCGATCACCTTTACAGACAACAGAACCCAAGAAAACACGGGCGGCAGTAAAAATATCAATGTTGGACTGTCCGGCATCGCATTGGCTGATAGCGATGGGTCCGAGCGGTTTGACGCGCTGACCTTGTCCATTGCGGTCGCAACAGAGAGCGACTTCTTTGACCCGTCAGACAGCAATGATCTGTTGATCAAAATTCGCGACAACGCTCTGGCCAAATTGGTCGCAATCACACGGATCGACTTTTCCGCAACAAGCGTTGATTACTCAATTGAACCTCTGAGCGGCACAACCAATCAAGAGTTCGCCGATGCGCTCGCCTCAATCCGTCTTGTCGTACCACAGCATTTCAGCGGCATTCTGACACTCGACGGCACTTTGGACTGGTTTGAAACCCAAACCGGCGACGTTGAGACAAACACCGCTAACAATACCGGCTCGTCTTCTTTCCAAATCATTGAGGACGTGCGTCCAGTCGCAGAAGCAGAGCTTAGCGCAAGTGTCTTTGTGCGCTCGACTAATGAAGTCGCAGATGGCGTGACAACCCGCGTAGATGCCAGCATCAAGGATGGCTCAATCACCGCCGCCGAAGTGCTCACCTTGCTGGAGAGCACCGACGACGGAAGTGGCCCGGGTCAGGTCGAGATGTTTGTTGGCATAAACGCGGCAACACCGGATCTGGACGGCTCCGAGCAAATCAAAGACATCATCATTGAAAACATCCCGTCAGACTGGATTGCGGATCATCTAAACGGCAACACCGTGCTCCAAAGCGCGTTCTTCTCGGCAGACGGCGCTACACCGATTTCCAACGGTGAATACGCAAAAATCTCCAGCGCAGTCTTTGAGGCCTCCACAGGGACTTTGACTGTCACCCTGATTGACAATGTGACGACGTTTGACGCCTCCATTCAGCTGCGGCCCTCACTCTATGAAGACTACGATATCGACCGCGCAGACGGCGATCCATTCACAGCACTGGGTGATTTCTATGGCAACAACCTGCGGGTCAGTATCACGGTAGAGGACGACAACACCGCAGAAGTCAGAAGCAGAACAAGCTCCGCCGAATTCGATGTAGACGTCGACCCCGTCAACAACATTGCCGAAATTGTCACGCTTCCGACGGGCAATGAGCAAGACATAGACGACGCGGGTGGTATCTGGCAAATCCCGTTTACACCGACAATCAAAGACGTCGACGGCTCGGAAACCATCACCGCAGTTGTTGTGCGCAAAGTGCCCGTTGGCATCACACTATATGTGACCGACCCAAATGATCCCACCGGCGAGAAAATTCCGGCACTCTTAAGTGAAGTCAACACACCAGCAGGGTTTAACAGCTGGAGTTTGGAAAACGGCGAATGGGCCAGCGCAGAACTCAGAGGCATCGCCACACATTTTGCCGGCGACTTCCCTCTCCAATTTGTGGTTGTCACAACCGAGAGCGACGGAAGCGGCACAAACCTGACTGTCCTTAACAAAACGCTTTATGTCGATCCGGTGGTGGACGGCGGTGACCCCTCTGAGCAGAAAACCGGCGACGAAGACACCGCGATTCACGTCCAGATCGATGGCAACATTATCGACAACAAAAACAATTCTCCCGGGTCTGCCGAAGCCATTCTCGGGACTGTGCTCGTTACAAATATCCAACCGGACAGTTTTGGGCGCTATCCAACATTCTTCGATGGTGCCCCCCAGCCCCATCCGTCACTGCCGGGTGAATTTCTCAATACTATTCCCATCGAACGCAGCGGCATTTTAAGGCTAACCCCCGCGCAGGCCGAAGACCTTTGGCTTATCCCGGGAGAGGACAGCAACGAGACAATCCAATTCGACGTCGAAGTGGTCTACTACGAAACCATTGATCTTCTGGAATTCAAAACCGAAACAGGCACAGTAACAATTGACGTTGTCGGGATCGCGGATGAACCGATCATCAAGGTTCAGAATGCGGACCCAACAGATGATCCAGACAGCACCCTTCTGGACAGCGAGATCGACGACACCTTCCGCCCAATGGAAAGCGTTGATGGCGTTCTGAACTCTGATCGTGTCTACGGATACGCCGGTCTGGACACCAGTCCTTTTGAATTGGATCAACGACTGCGCGACGTCATTCTCAAATCGGGAGTGATTGCCCCGAATAATCTGTTTACCCAAGCAGACCCCATCGAAGGTTTTATGACCGAAGTCACGGTGAACGGGAACTTCGACGGTTCTGAAACGCTTTATTTTGTCATCACCGGTGTTGATCCCAGTGTCAGCTTTCTGGGCGCAAACCCAGTGGATGCCAGCGGCGAAAGCTATGTAGTGACCGCTGAGCAGCTGGCAAATATCCAATTTGTTCCCAGCAATGTCTCCGAAGTGACCTACTACGATATGACGCTAAATGCGCTTGTCGTAGAAGACGACCAACCACTGGACGGGCTGGTTGGCACGCCTGAGGAAATCCTCGCCCAAATGGACGCTCTGCCCGGAGCCTCGGTCGTTTCCAGCGACTTTACCGTGGTTGTCATTCCCAGCACTAGTAACGGTGGAGATGACTGCGAACCGGAACAGGATTTGCCCCTGCCGGTGCTTGCGCTTGTCGGCAGCGGCGACGAAGACACCGAGATTTCCCTCAAGGTCCAGATCACACCGAACCCACCCTTTTATTCCGACCTGAACGATCTCGTCTCTCTTCCAAACGGTGTGGTCGGTGACTTTGGTATTGGCCTTGAGCTCCCACCAGGGGCGCATCTAACCAGTGATCCGAATGGCGCGGTTCTGTTTGATCCGATCACCGGACTATGGGTGGTCGACATTTCCAAACTCGGGGTGGATCCTTCCGATCCAACCATGTCGCAAGGTAGCCTTCTGTTCACGCCACCAGAACATCAATCCAGCCCGACCAACCCGTTTGACCCCGATGACACATATGGGCCAGACGACGCCTACGACGGGCTCAACACGCTGACATTCCAAACCATCCTGTATAATTTCACGTGTGGGACAACGACATCCGCAAGCGGCACCTTTGATCTCACAATTAATCCCGTTGTGGACGGCCCACAAATCACCCTGCGTGGTTCCAAAGTATTTGATGAAGACACCGAATTTACCTTGAACCTTGAAATCGCCTCCCCTGACGGTGGCGAACGTCCGTTTGGCGATGTTTTCATTGATCTGGATGCCGCGGCAGGAGGCTCTTTGGTGGATGGTTCCGGCAATGTCCTGACTGGAGTGGCTCAGGGTGACGGCACAATTCGCTACACATTGGACTATGACGATCTTGCAGGATTGAAGCTTTCCCCAACAGAGCACTACAGCGGGCCTTTGACGATCAAAGTGACCGCCGCGAGCGAAGATATCAACGGCGACACGAAATCGAGCACACTTACACAGGTGCTCCAAGTCACCCCTGTTGCCGATGATCCTGATTTTACAGTCGACCAATCTGTCATCGACCCCGAAACCGGATTGCCCTTTGTCGACATGTCTGGGTCCGAGCCGGTGATCACCGCGATTGAGGATATTGCATTTAACCTCGCATCGGTCATCACGGCTGATACGCCTGATCAGGACGGGTCTGAAGTTGCAACAATCGTGTTGTCTGGTGTGCCGGATTATTTGAACGTCATTGGCCCCTCAAACGGTGGTTTCATCAACAATGGCGACGGCAGCTATACGATATCGCAACTCGCATTCCCTCTGGTGTCGCTGGTTCTAAAGTCCGAGCACGCACGCACACCGGACTCATTGGATGCCAGCCTGCCTACTGAAATTCCGCTGCGACTGACGGTGAACACTCTCGAACTTGCAAACTCGGACGAAACCTCAGGCTTTCAGGACTTTGTATTGCGTGTGCGTCCAGATGCTGACGTCCCAATTCTCACCGCGTCCGTTGATAGCACCACGGGTACCGAAGACGCAGGCGACATCTTCACCTTAACAATTTCGGGTGAAACGCCTGATGGCCATGAAACACTTGAGTTTGAAGTTGCGGCACCTACCGGGGGTCGAATGTTCATCGACGGCGTTGAGATTTTTGCCGTCGGTGGTGTTTTCACCATTCCAGCAACCGCTCAGACCCGCTCAACTCAAACCGCCAAGACATTCTTTGAACCAAACGGCGTTGTTACCTTCCTTGCGCCGCCAGATTTTGCAGGCACCGTGTCCCTTGAGGTGACAGCGGTTACCACCGATGCAGACGGAATTTTCACTGATACCGAACGTTCTGTGACGCAAAAACTCGATTTGGACATCGCTGTATCGCCGGATCTGATTGTCGATACTCTCAATGCCACAGTTGAGCTTGATGAAACCGACGCACAGGTTCAGTATCAGCCGACAAATGACTTTGATATTTCGGTCACGGACACGGACGGATCGGAATTTGTCGATAACGTTGTCTATACGCTCAACGCTGTTCCGGAAGGCATGCAATACCGCATCGGCTCCGGCCCACTTGTCTCGGCCACCACAGATTTGGTGTTCTCCGGCAGCTTGGCAGACTTCCAACAACTGATCCTTGTCTTTCCCACCGATTATGCCACCAACGGCACGCCGCTGACGGGCTCTCTGAAAGTCACGACCAACGAAGGCGGCGACATCACCAGCAGCTTTACCGTGGCGCTGGATGGTGAACTTGATCTTGATGTCACCATTGATGTTGTACCTGACAGTGTCGCGCAAACCGGCGCACCTTTGGTTGTCGATTTTGGCATAGATGCAACGGTCACAGATACCCAAAGCACCCCGTCCGAAACCCTTGAAGAAGTGATCATTCAGTTTGATGCTGCTCCGCCAACCGGAACAACAGCCTCCGCGGGCACATTGTCAGGCGATCGACTGGTTCTGACCCGTGGCGCGACCTCTGTGGCTGATTTCGCTTTGATGGTCGCCGCCCTTTCAATCACGCTCCCCGGAGATTTCGCGGGCTCTCTGAGCGGATCGATTACGGTCTCCACAAACCATGGCACCGGAACTCCCGATAGCTTCGTTGTTGATATAAACGATCAACCTGTTGTCACAGGTCCGGTTGAAATCACATCAACCGACACAGTCTTCGACGTGTCTTTTAACGAGCTTTTGGCAAACTCCAGCGATCCGGATGGCCCACTATCAGTCCAAAATGTTGTGGCAGATGATCCTCTCGCAACCGTCACAATCCTAACCTCTGGAGTCCAGATTTTGGTCCCCGACGCCTATGTCGGGACCGTGCAACTGACCTATGATGTTGTTGACACAGGCGCTGGCCCCGCCAGCACCTCTGCCAAGGCCAACCTCAATATCGACACCCTCCAGATGGAGGCCAATGGCACCAACACAGGACCGGACGGCGTGGTGCGTGATTTGATGGATGACGTCACCGGCGCCAGCGGCACAAATGACATCGCCAAAGGCACCGACGGCAACGACGCAGTCATTCTATCCGGCGCAACACCCTATAGTGACATAGACGGATTTAGCATGATGGGAGGCTCGGACTTCGTCGATCTGTCTGCGGCCACCAATGGCTTTGATGTCGATCTCGGGGATGGCGACGATATTGTCTTGGCTGGCGCAGGAAATGACACCCTGTCTGGCGGTGCAGGCCAAGACAGTTTGACAGGAGGCTCCGGCCAAGATGTGTTCCGCATCACCGATCTCACTTCAACCGACACGGTGTTGGACTTTGAGGGTCCCACTGGATTGATCGTAAAAACCGCTATCGATCAAATCGATCTTTCAAGCACCGTCACAGTCGGCGCCGGAGAGAACCTTTCGGACTTTGTTGGCTATGACAACCTAAGCGGCGCGCTGACTGTCGACGGCAACCACGCCATGACAATCAATTCCACCAGTGGTGGTTTCTCTGACGAAATCGAAGTGATCTTTACAAACGCCGCAGGTGCACAGGAAACCGCGATTATCTAGATCTCAGCGTTCTCTGAACGCTTCCAGACGGGCTTTGCGAAACGGCTTGAGCAAATAATCGAGCACTGTGCGCTCGCCTGTGCGAATGTCGACGGCTGCCACCATGCCGGGGCGGATTTCAAAACCCGTTTCACCGCGTGATAACGTGTTGCTCTCGGTTTCAACGATAATCGGGAAATAGATTTGTCCGGTCGCCTCATCCTGCTCGGCATCAGCACCAACCCGCAAAACACTGCCCTTCAGGCTGCCGTAGATTGTGAAATCAAACGAGGTGAACTTAACATCTGCTGCGAGACCTTCACGCACAAATGCCACATCTTCGGGGCGCACCCGTGCTTCGATCTGAAGACGTTCTTCCTGCGGAACGATCCGCACAATCTCTTCACCAGGCGCCACAACCGCGCCAATCGTGCGCACGTTTAACGCCGACACGATCCCCGCAACCGGAGCTGTCAGAACCGCGCGCAAAACCACATTGCTGGCGTTCTTCAGACTCTCATCGATTATGCTCATCTGATTGAGGGTATCTGAACGCTCCACGCTGATCTCGGCGCGCCGTTGCAGTCTTAATTCTTCAAGCCGTGCTTCGGCCTCGCTCAAAGCCGCCAGCGCCTGCTCACGACGACTGCTCACCGCGTCCAACTCTTGCCTGCGCGCCGAAAGCTCGCGTTCAATCGGGATGATCTGGGCACGTGGCACCACGCCGCTATCTGTCTTAAGAGTGATTTCTTCATTCAGCAGTGCAATGCTATCTGATATGCGCAACAGTCCTGAATCCGTTTCTTCAATCTCACGCTGACGCTGAACAATCTGCGCCTCTAGCACCGCCCTTTGCCCGAACTGGCTTGCGATGCGAGAATTGAAAATGGCCGTTTCTCGAAGGGCCAAAGCACTGTCCGGCGACAGTCCGGCAGCTTCAAAATCAATAACTTGCGCACCTTCCATTTCCGCCTGCAACCGCACACTGCGCGCGCGCAAGGCATCCATCTGGGCATTCAACTCACCAAGGGACGCAGACGCGCTGGTGTCGTCAATTCGCACCAACGTTTGCCCCGCGACCACCTGCTCGCCTTCTTCGATCAAAATCGAGCGCACGATCCCGCCATCTAGCGTTTCCACGACCCGCGCACGTCCAGACGGCACCACCCGTCCTTCTGCCACCGCGACCTCTTCAATCAATGCCTGGCTGGCCCAGAAAACCGCCGCTGCCATCAGTAAAATGATCGTCAGCAGTAGAACCGATAACAAACCCGAACTGCGCCCGAAACGGGCCGCATCTTCGCCAGTTGCGAATTCAGCAAGCTCCCAATCAGTCTTGGCCATTTTTGCCCCCAGCTAAGAGCGACAAAACCTTTTGACGACGATCATAGGTTTTGACCTTTCCCCCCTCCAGAACCATCACGTTATCGACCAATTCCAACAGAGAGAGCCGGTGCGTCGACACCACAAGTGTCATAGGCCGCAGTTGCTTCACAGCTCGCAAACGCTCGATAAAAAATGCCTCGGTTGCCGAATCCATCGACGATGTCGGTTCATCCAGCAACAAGACTTTTGGACGTGGTAGCAACGCGCGTGCCAAGGCGATGAGCTGCCTCTGCCCCCCTGACAAGTTGGCGCCCCGTTCCGCAATCGGCATGGCAAACCCCAAAGGATGATCTGCCGCCAGCCTTTCAACTCCGGTCAAACGGGCAATCTGAAGAACCTCTTCAATCGTGGCCTGAGGTGCGCCAAAAGCGATGTTTTCCGCCAAAGTCCCCGAAAACAGAACCGCGTTCTGCGACACAAGCTGTACGTCTCTGCGTAAATTGGCCGGATGTATCTGGGAGACATTCAACCCATCCACCGTCAATAGACCCTCGCTTGGAAGGTACAACCCGCTCATTAGGCGCACGAGGCTGCTCTTTCCCGCGCCCACAGCGCCAACAAGGCCAAGTGATCCACCGCCTTTCAGCTCAAAACTTATGTCCGTTAAGGCAGGCAGGCTTGCCCCCGTATAGGTCAGCCCAACGTCCTGAAACTTGTAATGCCCCTGCTCAAGCCGCGAAGACAAAAGCGATTTTTGCGTCGCACTGTCGGACTTGCTGGCCATCAGGGTATTCAAACTGCGCAGCGTGGAGAACGCAAAGCTGCCGCGTACAAACAATGAGGACAGAGCCGCCGTGGGTGCCAAAGCACGGCCCGATAGGATCATCGCGGCAATCACGGCTCCCATGGTCAATACGCCTTCCAGCGCCAAATACACCCCGATGATCACAATCCCGACCGAGGAGAGCTGCTGTGCAAATCCGGTCACAGTGGTCGAAAATGTCGCCAGCTTCTTGCCACGCTCGGATGCAGCTGCGCTGTCCGCAACCTGACGCTCCCATCGCGCCTGCATACGTCCCTGCCCTGAGATCGCTTTTAACGTCTCCAGTTCGGAAATCGCCTCTACCGCCACAGCACTTTTGACACCTGTCATTTGACGGGCGGAATTTGATGCACGTCTGAGCGGCCACAAAACACACAGCCCAACCACCAGCACGATCAATATCGCGATTGTCGGCGGCCACGCCAGTGGACCGCCAAGATAGGCAATCACCGCAATAAACAGCACACTGAAACAAAGGTCGGTGATTGTCGCCACGGTTTGGGAGGAAAAGAAATCGCGGACTTGTTCATAGTCTTTCAGGGTGTTGACCAGCGCGCCTGTAGATTGCGCCTCATTTTGCAACCCCAAATCTGACACATGTCGAAAGATCGCTGCCGATACGGCCTGATCCACGCCTCGGCTGACATTGTCGACAATCGCAGCCCGCACCCATTTCAGGAATGCGTCAAACACCAAGGCAATGCCGACCGCAGCAACCAGCGACCACAACGTGATCAACGCCGCCGTCGGAAACACGCGATCATAAACGTTCATTGTGAAAATGGGCGAGGCCAGCGCCAGAAAATTCACCAATACCGACGCCAGAATGACTTGCAGATACTGTGGCCAAAACTGTCTGGCCGTGCCCCAATACCAATGTCCGCGCCGTGTCGGTTTCGCCGCATCTTGCGCGGGCTCGACCGACTCTTCGCGCAAAAATAACACCTGCCTGATAAAGCTGTCTTCCAATTCGCTCATTGGAATGCTCTGAACCCGATCTGATTTGTCCGGCCACAAAACCTGCGCTGTTTGATCACTGGCTTCAATCAAAACGCAAGTGTCGCGTTCCTTCAGAAACAAAACTACAGGCAGCATCCCCGACGAAATACTCGCAAGCTTGCAGCGCGCCAAAGTCGCATGAAACCCTTTGCTTTCAAGGGCTCGCACAGCCAATGCAGGTGTTAATCGCCCGTCATTTGGCAGCGGCACGCCCGACAACAGGGCTTCGAGCCCAATGTCATTACCGCCAAGCCGCAAACACTCTGCCAATGTGACAGCAAACACATCTATTGGCGCACGCTCGAAATCCCACTCGGGTTTGCGTTTCGGGCGCGCTTTTGGGGAAATACTCACCTTCGGCGACGTCAAAGTCCGCTTTTGGGGGTTAGAATCTGAATCCGCGATGAGAAGCCTCAGTTCTTATTAGACGAATTGCTCAGCGACTTGCGCCAATCTCGGAAGGCACGCGCATCATTCTGGGTTTCCGAACTGGTTTCACTTAATCCCGGTGCGCCAACCTGCTGGCTCGCATAGGCCTGTGCATCTTCTGGCGCCTCTATCCCAAGTGTGTCCAACAGAACACCAATCGAAGCCAGCAATCGATAGCGCGCATAGGTTTCTAGGCTGCGTGCATTGACCAGATTTGCCTGTGCCTGAAACAAGGCACCTTGGGTGTTGAGAACATCCAGCAACGAGCGGCTGCCGACAAGGAATTCGGCTTCATAGGCATCACGCAATTTCTGGGAAAGCGTTGCCTGCGCCTGAATGGTTTTCAAACGGCGCTGTGCAGAGCGCAGCGTTGACCAGGACTGGCGCACTTCGGCTTCAACCCTGCGGGTTTGCGCCAGCAAATGTGAGCGGCTCTCGTTCACACGCCGCACTTGCTCTTCGCGCGCCGCCCGCTTCATCCCACCCTGAAAATCGTAACGCAGGATCAAACCAACCCTTGCATCATTGCGCTCGCCTTCAAACCCACCAACGTCCTCGCCATAGCGCGCATCAGCCTCTAGGTTCAACGTCGGGTATTTGTTGCTGTCCACGCGGCGTGAAAGCGCCTCAGCCGACCCAACATCGGACTGCAAAAACTTGATCGTAGGACTGTTCAGACGTGCCAGCTTGATTGCTGTATCGATATTGGTCGGGATCGAAGATTGGATATTTGGCACATTGCCGAGCTTGCTGGCTTCCACGCCAACAGTTGCCAAAAACAAAGTCTGGATGTCTTCCAGATTCAGCTCGAACTCAAGGATTGTATCTTTGGCAAGAAACACGCGCTCTTCGCCTTGCTGCAAATCGCCAATGCCGATGACACCGCGATCATATCCGGTCTTGAGCTGCCCATAGACATTTTCATGGTACACGAGGTTTTCGCGCGCCAAACGCAGCAAAGCCTGCCCGCGCAGTACGTCTGAGTAAAGACGCACGGCCTCCAGAGACAGGACCTCGGAGCGCTCCAGAACCCGTTGGGCCGCAGAATCGATGCGATAGGCTTGGCGTTCAATTTCGGAACGTGTCTCATAGCCATCAAACAACATCTGCGACACGCGCGCTGTCAAATCATAGCCGCCCAAGGCGCCTGAGGCTGCGCCTGCATCCGACGTTGTGGTGCCGCGGTTGTCGCTATAACCGGTCCAAGCCTCAAGCTCAAAACGCGGAGCCCTAAAACTGCGCGCCTGCTCCAGTTCAAATTCAATCGCCTGCTTGTTTGCTTCTGCTGCCTTAATTTCTGGGTGCGTTTCCAAGACATAAAGGATCGCATCTTCCAAACTCAAAGCGCTTGCCGGCCCGACACTTAGAGCAAAGACTGGGATCACACATAAAGACTTCAAAAAGTTCATCAAACGGGTCTCTACCAAATAAAACGGCCTGTAGTACGGCGAAACACCTTGGACACTACACAATTGAAACGTTACCGTCACTATACTACGCTTACTAGAAATACGGTTCGAAAATCGTGTCAGTTCAATTAGTTTTTGGCGGGTAGATTAGTGACTAGAACAAAGACCATTTCCTTCGGCTTTCTTCTTATGGTGGGCCTGTCCCTTGGAGCATTCAGCGCGCAAGCGCAGTCCCTTGGAACCGTGAATTTTCAGCTGGATTCTGACCAATTAGAGGTCGACGAACTAGAAAAAATCGCCGAAATTGCGGAAAAAATGAATGAATACCAGACACTTAAACCAACCGTTGTGATTGGCTTTACCGACGCGACTGGAGCATCTGCTTACAATCAGGATCTCGGGTACCGCCGCGCCCAACAGGTGCAAAACACATTGCTTGCAGCAGGTGTGCCCAAATCTCGGATCGGGTCCATCTCTAGTCGGGGCGAAAACGAGCTTTTGATTTCTGTTGCAACCGCGCAACGTGCAAACCGTCGGGTCACCGTTGAACTGGGCGATATTCTTGCCGCCTGCCCCAGTTACCGCAAAGTCGCGCTTGATGCCTCCTCAGTTGGCGAAGCGTTGCAAAACGATCTCACCTTTAATTTGAATGAGGCAATTACCAACTACCAGGTGCTGACCTCATCCGGCACCAATGCTGCCGCCTATCAAATGGCAGGCGCTGCACGGTCGGATTGCGAACAGGCTGTCGGATTCAAATCGGACTCTATCCGCAAGGTCGAATATGCGAAAAAGTGCTTTTGCAGCCACGCCAGAATGCAAACGGCGCTCGGAAACTAGACTTTACAGTTTCACGCGACAGAAATGATCTTTGGGGTAAGCAAAAGGCGGAACACTCCCCGCCTTTTGTTTTTCCGTCACAGGCGGCTTTCTAGAAATTAACCTTGTCACCGCCCTTGAGATCAAGAATTTCCCGCGCCTCATCCGGCGTGGCAACCTCGCAGCCCAAATCTTCGACAATCCGGCGAATTTTGCGCACTTGCTGCGCGTTGCTCTCCGCCAATTTCCCACGTGAAATGAACAGGCTATCTTCCAGCCCGACGCGAACATTGCCACCCATTTGACTGGCGGTTGTGGCCAGCCCCATCTGCGCGCCCCCCGCACCCAGCACAGACCAGCGATAGTCTTCTCCAAACAAACGATCTGCCGTGCGCTTCATAAAGATCAGGTTGTCCACCTCGGGGCCAATGCCGCCAAGGATGCCAAAAATAAACTGGATAAAGATCGGCGCTTTGAACAGGCCGATGTCCATGCAGAACTTGAGATTGTAGAGATGTCCCACATCATAACACTCATGTTCAAACTTGATGTCGTGTGGTGCAAGCGTCTCAGCTGCTTCTTTTATGTCTCTGAAAGTATTCCGAAAAATGTTTTGATCAGACCCGGCGACATAGTCCTTTTCCCAGTCAAACTTCCAATCTTCATCCTTGTAGCGGTTGGCCAATGGATGAAAAGAAAAGTTCATCGACCCCATGTTCATCGAGCACATTTCGGGGCTAAATGTTTTCGCCGGATTGATCCGCTCCTGAATGGACAATGTCAGCGAGCCCCCTGTGGAAATATTCACCACCGCATCGCTTGCCTGTTTGATACGCGGCAAAAACGGCGCAAAATCGTTTGGATCAACCGACGGCGCGCCGGTCTCTGGATTGCGCGCGTGCAGATGTAAAATGGATGCGCCAGCCTCGGCAGCCTCCATCGCCTGTGTGGCGATGTCGTCATAAGTATACGGCAGCGCATCAGACATAGTCGGCGTGTGGATCGCGCCTGTCACAGCGCAGGTAATGACCGTTTTCTGTTTTTTTGCCATAGACTTAGGATCCCTTGTTTGAATCGTTGGGAGAGACACGATAGCCCAACGGGAAAAGTTGCAAATCATAGCGGCTGCGGATCAGTCCCCAGATGCCTTTGGGCGCTTTGAGCATCATAACGATGGCCACCAGCCCCAAAACGATTAGATAAATTGTGCCCAGATCAGCCAGTGTTTCGCGGAGCAGGAAAAAGACAATCGTGCCAATGATCGGTCCTTCGATTGTGCCGATCCCGCCGATCACAACGATGAAAATCACAAAGGCGGTCCAGTCATTCACGCTGAATGCCGCGTCTGGCGAAATTCGTAATTTTTGCAAGAATATCAATGCGCCAATCATTGCTGTTAAGGCGGATGTGACCACGTAAACCGTGAATTTCGTGCGCCAGATATCGATGCCCAGACTACCCGCTGCCAATTCATTGTCGCGAATGGCGGTCAGTGCCAGCCCCTTGCGGGAGCGCAGAAAGAAATAGACCGCAGAAATCACCAACACAGCCGCGCCCAAAGCCAACCAGTAGCTCAAACTTTCCCGCATCGCGCGCTTGGAGGCGAGCGATTTCACAATCGCCACAGGCAAGGAAGATCCTGACCCGCCCCCCAATGCGGACACCTGCGCAAACCCAAGTCGGAAGACTTCGGCAATCACCCATGTGCCAATCGCGAAATAGGCCCCGCGGAGACGAAAGATCAACACCGCCACTGGGACCGAGACCAACGCCCCCAGCACGCCCGCCATCGCAATCGCGGCAACCGGATGCAGTCCTGCAAACATGGTCAGCGCAAACAGCATATAGCCGCCAAAACCTACAAACGCTTGCTGTCCAACGGAAACCAAACCAGCGTAACCGGCCATCAGGTTCCAAAGGCTCGCCAGCGCGAGATACAAAAACAGCTCGCCCAACAGGCGCATGTCAGCGCGCCCTGCCCACCAAGGTGCGGCGATCAGCACGATCAGCACCATTGCGCCCAACACGGCGGCGACGCGCGCAGCTTGCGAAGATCGGGTAACGGAATAGGTTTGAGAGCTCATGCCGAAATCCTCGGAAACAGGCCATTGGGGCGCACAGCAAGAATGAGAAGAAAGGCCAGATGTCCTGACAAAATCTGCCAGCCAGGATCAATCTTGGCGCCCACGGTCTGGGCCACACCCAAAATGACACCCCCGATCAGCGTCCCCCACAGATTGCCCAGACCCCCAATAATCACGGCCTCAAAGCCAAAGATCAGCCGGCCACCACCAATAGAAGGATCAAAGCTTGTGCGAATGCCTAGCATAATGCCTGCAATCGCTGTCACCGCGAGGGCCAGCGCCATCGCAAGACCAAAGATGTGGCGACGGTTCAACCCCATCAACTGGGCAATATCCTGATTGTCAGACACGGCGCGAAACGCGCGTCCCAGAGATGTGTGATAAAACGTCCATTGCAGCGCCCAGATCACCGCAACCGCGATGCCAAAGGTCAACAGTGGCAGCACTCCTAACGAGAGCCCGCCCACCGCGACACTTGCGGTTTCCAGCACACCAGCATCCAGCTTTTGTGGATCAGCCGTGTAGATTTCCAACAAGCCATTTTGCAATATCACCGACAGGCCAAAGGTGACCAAAAGCGGCGGCAACAAATCATCGCCCAGCGTTTGGTTGAGCAACCCGCGCTGCAATGCATAGCCAATGATCCCCATTGCAGGTACCACAAGCACCAACGCCAACAGCGGATGCACCCCCGCCACCGTGGTGATTGTCAGCCCCAGATAGGCCGCCAGAACGATCAGATCGCCATGCGCGATGTTCACCAACCGCATCACGCCGAAAATGAGCGATAATCCGGCGGCAAACAGCGCGTATAACCCGCCCAATAGGGTGCCCTGCACAACTGCATTCAGCCAATCCATTTATTCAATCCCGAAATAGGCGCGTGAAATCTGTTCACGCGATACTGTGTCCGACACGCCTTCCAGCGAAACGCGCCCCTCTTGCAGGCAATAAACCCGACTGGAGACCGACAAAGCCTTAGTGATGTCCTGCTCGACGATGACCGCACTCATGCCCTCGCCAATGATGCCGGGCAGCGCGTCATAGATGTCTTTGATGATGATCGGGGCCAGCCCGAGGCTAATCTCGTCAAACAAGATCAAATCCGGATTGGCCATCAAGGCACGTCCAATCGCAACCATCTGCTGCTGTCCACCAGACAGCGAGGTCGCCCCGACGTTGCGCCGCTCATCCAGAATTGGAAACAGCTCATAGACCGCCTTTAAATCCCACGGCCCCTTGCGCCCCACCTGTGCCCCGATCAACAGGTTTTCTTCCACCGAAAGCGACGGGAAAAGCTGACGGCCCTCAGGCACCATCGCCATGCCGCGCATGGCCACTTCGTCCGCGCGCCGGCGGCTGATGTCTTCGCCGTGATAGGTGATCTGACCGGCATCATTGGCCATCAATCCAGTGATAGAGCGCATCAAAGTCGTTTTGCCCGCTCCGTTGGATCCGATGATCGCGAGAACTTCGCCTGCGCCGACGTGCATGTCCACGCCGTATAGTGCTTGGAAATCGCCATAGTGGGCGTTCAAGCCCTGCATCTGCAAAATGTGATCACGCATCAACTTCAATCCCCAGATAGATTTTCTTAACCTCGGGGCTGTCCATAATTGCGTGCGGCTCGCCCTCCGCAATCTTGCATCCGAAATCAATCACAATCAGACGATCCACCACTTCCAGCAGCGCATGCACCACATGTTCAATCCAGATGATCGTCACGCCAGAAGCATGAATGTCCTGAATGGTTTGCACCAGGGAGCGGCATTCCCCTTCGGTCAATCCACCTGCAATTTCGTCTAACAACAATAGCTTAGGCTTCGCACTTAACGCGCGCGTCAACTCAAGCCGTTTGCGTTCCAACAACGTCAGACTGCCTGCCAGAGCATTCGCCTTGCTCAACAACTCGGTCTGCTCCAGCACCTCAATACAGAACTGCTCCGCAGCATGACCATGCAATCCGGCTGACTGTGTGGCGGCAATCATCGCGTTTTCAAAAACCGTCATGCCCGAAAACGGTTGCGGCACCTGAAATGATCGCGCCACCCCCGCATGGCTACGCCGCGCCGCACTCCATTTGGTGACGTCTCGACCATCAAAATGAACAGAGCCCGCGTTGGGTGCCAAAGTGCCTGTGATCAGATTGAACATCGAGGTTTTGCCAGCCCCGTTTGGTCCAATCACCCCCAGGGCATCGCCCTTCTGAACTTCATAGCTCAGAGCGTCGGCCACCTTGACGGCGCCAAAGGCTTTGCTCAGCCCATCGAGTTGCAAAATTGGTGTCATAGTATCCTCTTTGGGTGTCGGCGGCGCAGCTGGGCGCCGCCGATAGTCTTCATCCCAAAAGTTTCAGATCAGCCGTCACCGGAATGTTTGGCGCGGCGGAATTGGCCACAATTTTCAGATCAAAGGCATCGCCTTCTTTCTGCCATTGGCCCGCCACCAGAGGCGTCTTGGTAATATTGTTCATCGGGCCATTTGCCCAATTCACATTGCCCACGATCGTGTCCAGATTGGTGCCCGAAATCGCGGCAACAATGGCTTCCGGATCTTCCAGATCTTCGGCCCGTTTGATCACATCCGCCACAACTTCAAACAAGGCGTGTTTAAAGCCAATCGGCTGTGTCCAAGGCCGACCTGTCTCTGCCGTAAACCCGTCCGCGAGATCTTTGGAAGACGCACCTGACAGGCTGGAGGCAAATGGATGGTTTGGTGACCACCACACCTCGGAGGACAACCCATCGCCACGATCGCCTAGGCTCTCGATCACCGATGGGAACAACAGCGCTTTGCCGATGGTGACAATCTTGGGGTTAAAGCCCTGCTGCGCGGCCTGCGCCCAGAACGTTGCAAAATCCGGCGGGATCATATTGCCGGTAACAATCTCACAACCAGCGTCTTTAAAGGCCGAGATGTAGTTGGAAAAATCATCAGACAGTGGCTGATAGCGTCCCGGATCCACCAGATTATATCCAGCGCCAGCCAACGGCGTTGGCAGGCCAAGTTCCGGGTGCCCCCAAGCGTTGCCATCCGCATCATTTGGAAAAAGACCACCCACATTCTTGGCCACGCCAGAGGAGCCCCACATGTCCAAAAACGCCCCGATGACGTCTTCCAGCCCCCAGAAGAAGTGATATGTGCTGGCAAACCCTTCTCCCGGCACACCGTTTCGACCAAAGAAATAGGGCTGCCATGGGCAATCTGTGGTGATGCAGGGCACTTCATTGACTTCGGCCTGATCGCTGACCGGATTAACCGTATCCGGCGTAGAGGCGGCAACGATGATGTCAACTTCATCGCCCAAAATCAGGTCGGCAGCCACTTCGGCGGCGCGGTTTGGGTTGGACTGGCTGTCTTTGGAAATAATCTCGACGTTCCAAGCTTTGCCATTGTTCTCAAGTCCGGCGGCAAATGCTTTTTGAATCCCGCCAAGTACATAGTCATCGGCTTCTGCAAACCCTGCCAGCGGTCCGGTGCGCGGGCTGACATGCCCGATGCGCAACGTCGGATTGGCAGCATAGGCGCGGGTGGCGCTCAGCAATGCGGGTGCGGCCAAAGCGGCGGATGCCCCTGCCAGAAAGCTCCTGCGATTAGGTGATTTCATTTTCATGGTCTTGTCTCCTCCCATTTTACCGGCCTCCCCGCCGGCGTTTCGTTTAGGTCTCTAAGATACCGTCCAGCTTCGTCAGATGATTGGCGACGCGGGCGCGGACCCCGTCGGCCTCTTCCTCACTCCAGCTGCGAAATCCCTGTCCCGACTTCATGCCCAGACGCCCGTCTTCGACCAGCTGTTCAAGATAGGGCGACGGTCCGCGTCGCGCCTCGATGTCGTGCAGCACGTTCTGATGAATATCGAGCGTGAGATCCGTGCCCACGAGGTCGGCATTTTCCAACGGTCCCAACACAGCCAAGCGACGACCAAAGCTGGATTTTATCACAGTATCAACAGCTTCTGCGTCACAGATACCATTTTCCACCAAGCTTATCGCCTCACGCCACAAGGCATGCTGCAAACGGTTTCCAATGAAACCAGGCACGTCTTTTGCAACCATCACCGGCGTCTTGCCTGCCTCTTGCAACAGATCAAACGTCGCCTGCGCCACGGCTTGATCTGTCCATTCGGTTTTGACCACTTCGACCAATGGGATCATATGGGGCGGGTTCCACCAATGGGTGCCCACGGCCCGCGCCTTGTTTTTCAGACCGGACATGATTTCTGTGATCGGCATCACCGACGTATTAGATGCCAAAATACAGTCTTGCGACGCGTGCTCTTCGATCTCCGCAAAGATCGCCTGCTTCAATGCCATCTTCTCAGGCGCCGCTTCAAATACGACATCGGCACCCGACACAGCCTTCGACATACTGTCGACTATATTAATGTTTTTCAGAGCATTAGAGATCGAAGCTTCATCATCCCCCATGGCACTCATGCTCTGCCGGATGCGCGCCATCACCGTGTCTCGCGCGGCCTCGAAAGGATCGGTGATCGCCACAGAATGACCAGCCTTGGCCAGCGTCAACGCAATCCCATGACCCATAAGCCCTGCGCCAATGACGGCAATGTGCTGTGTGCTCACGCCCATTGCCTAACCCGCCGTATAGCCACCGTCAGCATAGAGAATATGCCCGGTGTAAAAATCAGATGCCTTGGAGGCGAGGAACAGCAGCGGTCCAGCGAGATCTTCCGGTTCCCCCAAACGCCCCTTGGGAACGCGAGCCAAAAATCCGGTGCGCACCTTGGTGGCTTCTTCGGTATCTTCATACATCCATGCCGTGAGAGGCGAGCGGAACACAGTGGGCGCAATTGCGTTCACCGTGATGCCGGTTGGGCCTAATTCGCATCCCAAGGCTTTGGTCATCCCGTCGACCGCCGCTTTTGAAGAACAATAGGCGGTGTAGCCCGCAGGATGCCCCAACAATCCGCGCGCCGAGGACACCAAAACGATCTTACCACCCTGCCCCTGTGCCTTCATCTGTCCGGCTGCAGCCCGTGCCAACAACCAACTCTGGGTGACATTGGCATCCATGACCGCGCTAAACGTCTCGGGCGCCATATCATTGATCAGCTGGACTTTGTTCATGCCCGAAGCGACCACCAGAATGTCCAGCTGTCCAAAGCTGCTCACCGCCTCGGCAACCAGCGCGCCGCACGCGGCTTCATCACTGGGGCGTGTGTTCACACCAACCACTTCAGCACCGATATCACGACATTCCTGCGTGATCTCATCCAATGCGTCCTGATTTCCGGCCGCCAGCACCAGTTTACAGCCGGCACCTGCCAGAATACGCGCAGCCACCATGCCAAAAGCACCAGAGGCCCCTGTGATCAACGCAACTTGCCCACGCACCTCAAACATCGAAAGAGGATTTGCCATCACATTCATACTTTCGCCTCCGGTGGATAAGGGATCACAACCAGCATCTTGCACACGTCGTTGCGCCGGTTCTCGATTGTACGCACTTCACCCGCAGGGATGGTGCAGCTGTCATATTGCGCCAACGTGGTCTCGGCGCCGTCAATGATCACTGTCATCTCGCCCTCAAGGACAACATAGACCTTCTCAAACGGCGTGCTGTCCGGACCCGCGCCACCACCGGGCAAAAACTGGCTAAAACCGACCCATTGGTTTTCGGGGCCACCTTCTTCAAACCCCTGCAATCGCAATCCATGACAGCCAAAATGATTTGGCGCCTCATAGGGTTGTGCGTCTTTGAAACGTTTTATGTGCATCTATGTCTCCTCCCCCCGTCGTTCCCTCAAGCGGGCGCCGGTGTTCCGGCGCCCGATCCGGGAGTCTTTAGAAGTCTTCGCCTGCTTCGATGCGATAGCCTTGCTCTTTGTCCATCATCGCCACCAGACGAATGATGCAGCCATCGCCGCGATCCCAATTCCATGGGAAGAAGGCAAAGGTCACACGTTTGCCGGTGACGGCATCCAAATCACCACCGACGTTTTCGATGCCCAGAATACCCTTGGAGAACAGCATGTTGTGCACAGGCTCCCACTCGGGGAAGTCCACATCCCACGGCACGCCACCAGACCATTCCAGGTATTCCTGCTCCAGATGCGGCATGATTGGACCGTTACGCTGCGGGCCGATTGCTGTGGCCAGCGGGTGATCGTTGGCTTGGGTGTCATGCCCGACAACCTTGACGCCTTTTTCAATCATCCACTCTGCCGCAGACGGCACCAAACCGGGGCAATAGGCAAAGTAGTCACCATCTTCGTATTGCTTGTGCCAGCCGGTGTTGATGATCAGCACGTCGCCCGGACGGATTGCATGCCCGCAGGCTTTTTCCAGATCTTCACCGGTGATCTTTTCCCACTTCTTCTTGGGGATCGATACCACCAGACCCGAGCCAAAGAAGTGTGGCAGTGGCACTTCGTCAATAAAGGGCGTGCCCTGCACCACATGCGCAGGTGCATCAATATGCGTGGTGACGTGCATGGTTGTGGTGATCGTCTGGCTTAGAACGCCGGACTTGGCCATATAGTGTTTCCGGTCAATCTGGACGTCTTTGAAATACGGCCAGTTCGGACATTGAAACCCATAGCGGTGGCTAAGGTTTACAAACTCCAGACCCATGTCGTTATCATCGTTCGCTTGGAACTCAATTCCGCGAATTTCTACCATAAGATACACCCTCTCTGTTCGCCGGAATTCCGGCGTTGATGACTTTTGAAACTTTAGATGGCTCCTCCCATCTGTCCCGTAAGATGATGCAGTTGCACCGTATAGCGGTCAACAATTAAATCGCGATACGGGCCACATGTATCGTATTGCGGTACGTTATTTTTGCAGCTAAGGTGTTTACAGTAACTATTTAAAACACAAGCAAAGACCCGCAAATGATTGAACAAGAAGATAAAAATAACAAATCAGGCATTCAGGTGATCTCTCGATCCGCGGCAATCCTGCGGTCTCTGAAGGACACTCAGTCTGGAATGAGTCTTGGTCAAATTGCCGATAAGGTTGGATTGCCCCGCTCTACGGTGCAAAGAATCACAAGCGCTCTGGCCTCGGAAAATTTCATCATCACCGACCCCAAGGGACGCGGTCTTAAACTGGGTCCGGAATTGGCGGCCCTTGCAGGCGCAACCCATTACAACATTGTCGAGCATTGCCGACTTTTGCTCACCGAACTTACACAGAAAACCGGCGAAACCACCGACCTTGCGGTCATGCGCGGCATCGGCATGGTGTTTCTGGATCAGGTGCCAGGCACACACCGTCTGACCACGGTGTCTCAGGTCGGCGAAGTTTTCCCCCTGACGACGACAGCCAATGGCAAGGCCTGCCTTGCACAGCTGCCCGAACAGGACGCGATCAAATTGATTGAAAACGAATGGAGCCGCCAAGGCCTCACGCCCGCTCTTGCGCCATTTTTGAAAGAGTTGGAAGATATCCGTCGCATCGGCCTCGCCTATGACATGGACGAACATTCCTCGGGTGTTTCCGCTATTGGTTTTGCCTTTCGCGATTGGCTTGGGCAACTGCATGCAATTTCCGTGCCCGTCCCTTCGACCCGTTTTGAACGGCAGCGATCCATCATCGAATCCGCCTTGCAGCACACAGCGCAAAACATCGGCGAAACCTTTGAAAAAGCTACGTAAAAACAGGTGGCGCCTAAAAGATTTCGGTCTCGGCCTCTTGGTCCACACGGCTCACGCGGATCAACATGTCAAAAAACAACGCCCTTTCGGCGTCTCTCAATGGTTCCATAAATCGATCAGCAAGCACTTTGCCAAGTGGGCGCATGCGTTCAAATTCCGCCCGTCCATCCTCGGTCAAACCCACTATACGCTTGCGAGCATCATCCCGACCGACGTTCTCAATTACATATCCGCGCTCCAACAGCGCTTTCAACGGGCTATTAATGTTGGCCGTCTTGATTTTGATCCGATCACAAATCAGCGCTTTCCTCAGATCACCACACTCATACAGAACTTTTAGAATTTGGATTTGAAGCGATGTAAGCTCGGCGTCCCCGAAAACTTCGTCCTGCAAAACCTGCACTCTGTGTCGTGCAAGACGCAACAGCGGCCCAGGGTGCACAACCGTTTTCCAATAGTCTTCGTTGTCAGACATCAATCCCTCAACTTTATAAATCGACCTAAGAGGCACAGCCCTCCGGTTTAGAGAACTACCGCACCCGTTGCTTTTGGATTTGGCACAGCTATGCAACGTTAAACACGAGTATTCCAGTGAGCATAACCACATGCGCAAAAATGTGCACATTCAGTTTTGCGCCCAGCTAACTTTACACAGGCGCGTCAGAACGATAGCACACAGTCAAATAGGCAGGAGACGCACCATGAAAATCGGCAATCGTGAAATCGGTCCAAACCACCCGCCACTGGTGATCGCTGAAATCGGCATCAATCATGGTGGTGATCTGAACGTCGCCAAAGAAATGGTACGTCTTGCGGCGGGCTCAGGCTGTGAAATGGTCAAGCACCAAACCCATTTTGTCGACGACGAAATGACCGACGAAGCCAAAGAGATTTTCCCGCCAAACGCCGATGTGTCCATCTGGGACGTCATGGAGCGCTGCGCACTCAGCGCCGAGGATGAGCTTGAGCTCAAACGCTACACCGAAGAGCTGGGGATGATCTTTATCTCGACCCCCTTCTCACGCCGTGCCGCCGATTTTCTCAACGACGCCGATGTGCCCGCTTTCAAAATCGGCTCTGGCGAGGCAGACAACCTGCCCCTCATCCGCCACATCGCGCGCTTTGGCAAACCGGTGATTATGTCCACCGGCATGCAAACCATCGAAACCATGCGCCGCTCGGTGGCGATCTTGGATGAGGCAGGCGTCGACTACGCCCTTCTGGAATGCACCAACCTCTATCCCTCGCCGCCAGAAATCGTGTCCCTGCAAGGGGTCAGCGACCTCAAAGAGGCTTTCCCAAACGCTGTGGTTGGGTTTTCTGACCATTCCATCGGCCCCGAAATGGCGCTGGCCTCGGTGGCGCTGGGCGCGTGTATCCTTGAGCGCCACTATACCGACACCCGCTATCGGCAAGGCCCAGACATCATCAACTCGATGGACCCCTCCGAGCTGCGCCACCTGATTGACCGCTCGCGCGAAATCTGGATTGCCGCCAACAACCCCAAACAACGCACCGAGGCCGAAGAATCTGTCTATGCTTTCGCACGCGCCTCTGTTGTAGCGGATCGCGACCTCCCAGCCGGACATGTCATTGAGGAAGCCGACATCTGGGCCCGCCGCCCGGGATCGGGTGAAATCGCCGGATATGACTTTGACAAAGTCGTCGGACGCAAACTCGCCCGAGCGCTGACGCGCAACACGCAACTCAAATGGGCAGATTTAGAGACATGATGTCTGGCCATCCGCCCGCCGCTTTGTGCAACGCCTCAAGACCGGACAGGACGCGCTAATAAAGGCATTGCCGCTCTGGATATGCTAGAGCTATGTCGCAATGCAGAAGTTTATGTCTAAAGTGGACGCAATGATCGAAAAGACCACAGCATGACCCGTTCAATCCTCTTTCTGACCGGCACCCGTGCCGACTTTGGCAAGCTTAAACCCTTGGCCGTCGCGCTGCGTGATGCCGGCTTTGATGTCAGCTTCTTTGTGACCGGCATGCACATGCTGGACCGCTACGGCATGACCAAACTCGAAGTGCACCGCCTACCTGGCGTCACCGTGCATGAGTTTCTCAACCAACGGATTGGCGATCCTCAGGACATCATCCTGTCCAAAACCGTTGTCGGCTTTTCCGACTATATCGCGGAAACACGCCCCGATCTGGTTGTGGTACACGGCGACCGTATTGAGGCTTTGGCAGGCGCTCTTGTGGCCGCGACCAACTATATCCCTTGTGCCCACATCGAAGGCGGCGAAGTCTCCGGCACGATTGATGAGATTTACCGCCACTGTAACACCAAGCTTGCCAGCCACCATTTTGTCAGCTCACAGGATGCAAAGCGGCGTGTGATGGCGATGGGTGAACCCGAAAACGCGGTACACGTCATCGGCTCGCCCGAGCTTGATTTTCATGCGGCTCCGTCCGGCGTGTCCTTGGACGAAGTGCGCGCCCATTATGACATCCCGTTTGAAGACTACGGCATCATCGTCTTCCACCCCGTGACGTCCGAGCAGGCAAGCATGGGTGCCCAAGCCCAAGCGCTGTTTGGCGCGTTAAACGCCTCGGGGCGCAATTTTGTGGTCATTGCCCCCAACAACGACCCCGGCTCTGATGACATTTTTGCCGCCTTGAATGCGCTGCCCAAAGACCGCTTTCGTCAATTTCCATCTATGCGTTTCAACCATTTCTCTGAGCTGATGAAAAATGCAGCCTGCATGATCGGCAATTCCAGCGCAGGCGTGCGCGAGGCACCGTTTTTCGGTCTGCCGTCGCTGGACATCGGCACGCGTCAAACGAACCGTGCCCAATCCGCTTCGGTGTTCTCCTGCGCAGCCACAGACCATGTGGCCATTCAGAAATTCCTGAAAACACAATGGGGCCAAAGACATACACCCCATACCGGATTTGGCGAAGGGCGTGCTGCTGACAGATTTGTCGCCACCCTGAATGATGACGCTTTCTGGTCTCAGGGGCTTCAAAAAGCGTTTCACGACCTTGGCTGATCCTGTGGCTCTAACGACCTATCGCCTTTTGTCGCGTGCCATTCCTTTGGTCGCACCGTCCCTACTGCGCCGCCGCCTCGCGCAAGGCAAAGAAACCGCGGATCGATGGCGTGAAAAACTGGGCGAGCCGTCCCAGCCGCGCCCCAAAGGCCCTCTGGTGTGGCTGCACGCCGTAGGCCTTGGCGAAGTCCTCGCACTACGTGGCCTCATCACCTCGATGGCCCGGCAACAGCCTGAACTGAGCTTTCTGATCACCTCCACCGCGCGCTCTTCGGGACAGGTCATTGGCACTAACCTGCCCGCAAACACCCAGCACCAATTCCTGCCACTGGATGCGCCCAAATATCTGCACCGCTTTCTGGAGCACTGGCAGCCGGACCTTTCTATCTGGTCTGAGCAGGACCTCTGGCCCAACGCAATCCTGATGAGCGCCAAACGCGGCATCCCGATCGGGCTGGTCAACGCACGGATCACCGCCGCCAGCTTTGAGCGCCGCAAATACGGCCGCGCACTCTATACGGCGATGCTCTCGCGTATGTCCTTGATTGCCGCACAGGAACAGGACACGGCCACACGGCTCACAGCCCTTGGTGCCACCAATGTGCGCGTCACCGGCTCTCTGAAATCCGCCGCCCCGCCGCTCAGCGTCGATGAAACAGAACTGACATCCCTCAAGACGCATCTCAAGGACCGCAAAATATGGCTGGCCGCCTCAACGCATCCCGCAGACGAGGCCGAAGCCATTGCCGCACAGGCCACATTGTTTGCTCAAGACCCTGCGCAGCTTTTGATCCTTGCCCCGCGCGACACCCACCGCGCCGCAGAAATCGGCACAGCCCTGTCAGCGGCCAACCTGCCCTATTGTCAGCGCAGCACCGCATCAACTCCCACGTCAGAGCATGCCGTCTACCTTGCCGACACCTATGGCGAGATGGGGCTTTGGTATCGCTTGGCCGAGGCTGCCCTGATCGGTGGCGGGTTTGACGACATCGGTGGCCACAACCCTTGGGAAGCCGCCGCCCTCGGCGCCGCGATCCTCTACGGACCGAACACGGCAAACTTCAAAGCCGACTACGCGCAGCTTCTTGAGGCACAGGCCGCCCATAACGTGATGCCCGCCAGTTTGGCTAGCGCCTTACAAATCCCGCAACTTCCGCAATTGGCGAAAAACGCCCGCGCTCTCTCAGATGCAGCACGCACGGCCCTTGCCCCTCTTGCCACAGACCTTCTAAACCTCACCAAGGATCAGACATGAGCCTGAAACTTCGCACTTTTTTAGGTCTCTGGTCGATCCTCTGGCACCTATTGATGCCCTTGATCCTGTTCTATCTGTACCGTCGCGGCCGCAAAGACGCGCTTTACAAACAGCATCTCGGAGAACGTTTTGGCCGCTACGCCACGCCGATGCAAAACGCCGTCTGGGTGCATGCAGTGTCCTTGGGCGAATTGCGCTCTGCGGTGCCGCTCATCCGCGCGCTTCTGGATCGCGGCGAAAAAGTGGTGGTCACACAGTTTACCCCGGCAGGTCGTCGTGAAACCCAAAAGGTCTTTGCCAACGACATTGCCCAAGGGCACCTTCAAGCCGTTTGGGTTCCCTTTGAAACCAGCTGGGCCTTCAACGGGTTTTTCAAAGCCTTCACGCCGAAATACGGTCTGGTCATGGAGATCGAGATCTGGCCGCGCATGGTTATGGCCGCCAAACAGCGCGGTGTGCCTCTGTTTATGTGCAACGCGCAATATCCCACTAAATCCATCGCCAAAGATGAACGCAGCTTCAACCTGCGCCCCGAAGTCATGCGCCATTATGCCGGGGCTTTCGTGAAATCCACCCTTCAGGCCGAGCGTTTCGCCTCGGTCGGTGTGCCAAACATCCATGTCACAGGTGAGTTGCGCTTTGATCAACCTGTGCCCGACCATTTGCCCCCCGCTGGCCTCGCGGCCCGCACATGGCTTGGCGCGGATGATCGCCTTGTGGTCACCTTTGCCTCAACTGTCGAAGGCGAAGATGCGCTCTATATCGAGACAATCCGCGCGCTTCAGGCACAGATCGAGCCCAAGCCGCTGATCGTCTATGTCCCACGCCGCCCCGAGCTCTTTACTGAAATCGGAGACATGCTTGAGACAGAAGGTTTCAATGTGCTGCGCCGCTCAAGCGCCCTGCCCGAAACCCTCCCCACAGCTGCATGGCCCGCGCCACAACAAACCCCCGAAATTTTTCTGGGCGACAGCTTGGGCGAGATGTATTTCTACCTCTCCATGGCCGACCGCGCCGTGGTTGGCGGCGGTTTCATGCCCCAAGGCGCCCATAATATCATCGAGCCCTTGGCCATGAAAAAGCCCGTCGTGACAGGGCCGCAGACCTGGACCATCGAATACCCCTTTGCCGAGGCCGAAGCCGCAGGTGTCGCCCTCGCCGTGCCGGATGCGCAGGCTTTGGCCGCAGCTTTGTCAGGGGGATTTGCGCCCTCAGCGGAGGCGATCCAGACTTTCTTTGCGGATCATGCTGGCGGCACCAAAAAATTCTTTGACGCCCTGCCAGAGGCCTTAGGCACCGCCAAGCGCCAAAACGCCTAGGACATATCCATCTGGGTCACACCGTCAAAGCGACGGGTTTCCCATGCTTGGGCAATCAACAAACTGCTCGCGCGCATTCTGTCAAACCGCGGCATCAACGGGTTTCCATGCCCATTTCCGCCCCGTATTAGCGACAGGAAATCACGCATTGCACCCATAAACATATCATTGCGATCAAAAGCATATGGTACGTTCTTCACGTCACCACCCTGCGCAATAGACATCTGGGGTGCCAGAAAATCCAGATCAATGATCTCATCTGTTCCACGGATAGCAGCTCGCCGGACTGATACTGGCGAGACATAATCCATCGCCACCGTTCCCACACATCCTGCCGCATTGCGCAGCTGCAACCTTGTGGCAAAATCCACGCCTTCAAAATCGGCATGTCCCACACAATCCACCGATGCCAGCTCCGAGCCCGCAAACAGTGCAAGTGCCAGATCAACCTCGTGGCTGAGATCCATCAACACGCCGCCGCCTTCGGGATCAGCCGCATAGCTGCCCGCAAACGACCAATTTTCACGCCACTGGCGCACGTCATGGCCGATCTCGAACGAAAACCCGTACACGCCGGACAAATCCCGCGCCGCCAGATCGCGCACCGCCGGATGGTAACGCATCATAAAGCCCACCATCGAGCGTTCCGCCACCGCAGCGCCGGCGTCGTGAATGGCATTGGCCTGATCCACACGCCACGCCAACGGCTTTTCTGCATAAAACGGCCAATCATGGGCGGCACACATCTCGATCAACTCAAGGCGGATCGGGGTTGAGGTCGCGATAACCACGGCCTCGATATCACCGCGCGCTTCAAAGGCTGCGCGATCAAACCCGCGCCAGCCGATCAGCTCGACCGCCTCTCCCAAAGCCTCAAGGTTGCCCGCATGGCGCCGCCCGATCGAGCCTGCGCCCAGAACCGCGATCACCACGCCGAGAAACCGCCATCAACATTGACCATCTGGCCGGTCATATGGCCCGCCTGTGCGCTGCTCAGAAACAGCATCACGTCGGCGATCTCGTCAGGCTGCGCCATACGGTTTTGCATGATCAACTCACCGACTCGTTTCTGGAACTCTTCGGAATGCCCGTTAAATACCGCGCCGGGTGATATCGTGTTCACCGTTGCGTCCCGCTGCGCCCAATACCCCGCCAACCACACGGTCAATCCGTGAATACCCGCCTTGCTCACGCCATAGGCCGAGAAATTCTTGAACGGCATGCCCTCATAAATCGGGTGGTGCGCACCATTGAGCGCATACATCGAGGCCACATTGATCAATGCACAAGGATATTTGCCGACAATGTCGCGATCCATTTGCCGCGCCACCATAAAAGCACCGGTCAGATTGGTGCGCATGGTGCGTTCAAAATCCGCCACGGTGGTGTCGGCAAAATCCGGAAACGGTTTGCCCGCCCCCATCAGCATTTCGCCGGTAATGGCCGCATTATTCAGCACAACATTGGGCTGCCAACCATCCGCCATCACGCGTTTGAAAATTTCGGTGACCTGATCTTCATCGCCCACATCCATGTGGTAAAATCCGAAATTGGGATCATCCCCGTGTCGTTCCATCAACCCGTCCGCGCGCGCGCCTTCCAGATCGGTGGCCACAACCTTGGCCCCTGCGGCCAACATACGGCGCACGTAGGTCGAGCCCAAAACGCCCCCTGATCCGGTGATAAAGACCGTGCGACCATCCAGCTGCTTGTCCATTGGCGCTCTCCTGTTAGCGTTTGCTGTCAAAGTATTCTCTCAGCAGAAACTCGACCATTTTGAAATCCAGCGGTGTGTCTATATCCACGCAGCGCTCGGCCGGCATCTCAAACGGAATAACGCGGCCCTCATAAATCGTTTCCGCGCGGCGCAAATAGGCGGGATCAACCACATATGTGCTAGCGGCATGCTCCCAAACCTGCGGCGCTGCTTGGCGCGCCCACACACCACCTGGCAGGGGTTTTGAGACATGCAAAGCACCGCTCTCGTCCGCTTCCACCAAGTTGAAATAGGGATTTTTGCGCGCCTCACAAACGCTCATCACCATGTCCGGCGCCTGATCCGCAAACAGTTGCAAGGCCCCAGTGATGTCCTCAGGCTGGCGCAGCGGTGATGTGCAATCCAGATCCAGAAATGCAGTGACTTCGCCGCCCAAAGCGGCCTGTCCCGCCTCCAGCGCATGCTGCCACACGCCCCATTTTGGCGCCGTGTCCGTGGCCAGATGAGCAGGCCGCAGCCCGATTTTCAGCGCCCCTTTGGCAATGGCATGTTCATAGATTTCCGCGTCATCCGTCGACACAACAACGCCATCCACATCGGGGTGCGCCAACAGTTGATCCAGCGACCAGTCAATCAGGGGCTTGCCACCCAGATCGCGAAAATTCTTCCCCGGAACACCCTTTGAGCCGCCCCGCGCACCTATGTGGCCTAAAATCATTTTTCTTTCGCCAGTTCAGTCTCTTGATCGCGATAATAATCAATCAGTCTCTGCTTCATCGACCCGAGCGTCCGCTCAGACCACACCAATCGCCGCTTTTTGCGGTCAACCACCTCATAGCCTTCTTCGAACTCCAAGAGGTTCTTGCCGCTGACCACGCCACCGGGCAGCGTGACAGCCACCAAACCATCCCAGCGTTTGCGCACCCACGGCATCGAGGCGCGCAGATACATCAACCATTTCCAATACAGCATGAACTCGGTCGGAAATTTCACCGCCAGACTTTTGGGATGCGCCTGCAGATGCGCCTGCGCCGCCCAACTCAGGAACCGCTCGCCCCCTTCCATCGGCCGGATACCCTTGTGGCCAACCGTGGCGATCAACTCGCGGAATTTCTCGTCGATATAGCTGCATTCGCGCGGGTGATAGACGATGATAGACGAATTTCCACGGCCATACTTCTTGCCGTTGGTCAGCTTATAGGCAAGCCGCCCCAAAGCCCCGATCGGGAACAGCGTACTTTGGAAGATCACCACGCCCTTGTCGTCTTTGGGAAGCTCCAGAAACTTGGACATATCGCCAAAAATGGTGGTGTCGATGTCGATATACACACAGGGTAAATCATCCGGTACCACGCCTTTTTGAAACATCGAAGTTTTGGCAAGACAGCCGCCAAATTTCATCTCTGGTTTGTCATAAAACTCGGGAATACGCTTTTGCAGCACATCCTCATCCATATCCTCGTGAATGCGGTCTGTGATAAACACCGTCCGAAACGGTCGGGTCGAATGCTTTTTTACCTGCGAGATGAGATATTTGACTTCACCGATGCTGTATTTGGTGCCCCACATAATCAGGACCAGTTGCCATTCAGCCTTTTGCGTCGTCATCACATTCTCTCTCTCTAGAGCACCCTCTATAAATGGTGCCAGTATCGTCCTAGTATTCCGATCATAAATCGGTTTCAACACCCATCGCCCAGAGGTGACTTGCGCCAAACTTTGACGCACATTACATAAACTTTCTACACCACAGGTCACGAACTCCAAAGGTCCGATTGCATGAGCAAATCCAGCAGACAAATCGGTCACCGCATCTCGGATGTCATGATCCGCGCCTTCCTGTGGGCAATGAAACGTCTGCCCTATGATATGCGCCTGCGCTGTGCAGGCTGGATGATGGCGCATGTCGCCGCGCCCGTCACCGGTGCACGTCGGCGTATTCTCGAAAATCTGGATTTGGTCATGCCAGAGTTGACCGCGTCTGAGCGCAAGAAAATCGCGCGGCAAGTTCCCGACAATATGGGCCGGACACTCGTTGAAATGTATTCCGACCAAGAGTTTAGCAAACGCATGGCCCGCGCGCCGATCACCGGCCCCGGCATAGATGCCATCCTTGCCGCCAAAGAAGCCGATCGTGGCGCAATGCTTGTGACGGGTCACTTTGGCAACTATCTCGCGGTGCGCGCCGCACTGCTGTCACAGGGGGTTGCGGTTGGCGGCCTGTACAAACCCATGTCCAACCCGTTCTTTAATGAGCACTACGTCGCGGCGATGGAACGTTTCGGCAAACCAATGTTTGCGCGAGGCCGGCGCGGCATGACCGAAATGATCCGGCATTTGCGGGGCGGCGGGTTTGTTGGGATTGTGCTGGATCAGCGGATCAATAACGCACCGATCCTTGATTTTATGGGCAAACCGGCGCGCACAGCACTCTCTGCTGCTGAAATGGCACTTAAATTTGATGTGTTGCTGGTGCCCTGCTACGGAATTCGCCAGCCTGACGGCACCTTTGAAATCCGCACCGAAGCCCCAATCAAACACAGCACCGCCGAGACCATGACTCAAGAGCTCAACGATAGCCTTGAGGCACAGGTACGCGCCCATCCCGGCCAATGGCTGTGGAGCCACAACCGCTGGCGCGGCGCTGGCAATGAAACGTCCGAGGATTTTGTCCGCGCAGAGCGCCGCAAAGCGCGCGCCGCACAGAAATCGCGCTAACCCGCGCAATTTCTAAAAAACGGGCTGATAGCACCGCGAAATCACCTCAATTTAGAACAAATTTGGCCATTTGCGGCGTTCATACCGTAAACGTGGCCCCTTGCTCGCCGGTCACTGCTGCCAACTGCCAATGGAGACCTCATGCGCCATCAGCCCAAATCCGCCTTTGCGCCCGCACCCCGCCACGCGCGCCTGTTCGAACTCATTCGTCAGGAAAACATCGTCACACGTCTAAAAGCCGCGCCAAAATCAGATGTCGTGAAACGCCACAGCATTTCAGGCCTTGTTGCCGCCTACCTTCAGGAAACGGCACATAACTCACTCGCCTATGAAGTTAAGAGTCCCCTCTAAACCCCATTGCTACAACAAATTTTTCGGAACTGTCCGAACGGCTGCTTGGCGGTTTCATATTCATGACTTTGGTGAATTTCTGCTTCAAAAGCTTCTGCAATTCACCTTCCGCGCCCCCCGCCAATACTTTGGCCACAAAGGTGCCACCATCTTCCAGAACATCAAAGGCAAAATAGGCCGCAGCCTCGCACAATGCGATAATGCGCAAGTGATCGGTCTGCTTATGACCCGAGCTTGACGCCGCCATGTCGCTCATCACGACATCGGCCTTCCCCCCCAGCCATTCCTTGACTTTGTCATCCGCACCTTCGTCCATAAAGTCCAACTGATGGATTTCGCAACCCGCCACAGGTTCCACTTCTTGCAGATCAACGCCAAGAATACGGCCAACTTTCTTGCCGGATTTCTCGCCCAACGCATTCACCCTTGGCACCGCCACCTGCATCCAGCCACCGGGCGCACACCCCAGATCAACGACCCGCGCACCCGGCACTAGGAAACGGTATTTATCGTCCAATTCCATGATCTTGTAGGCCGCACGTCCGCGATAGCCTTCGGCTTTGGCGCGGGTCACATAAGGATCATTGAGCTGACGTTGCAGCCATCTGGTCGAGCTCATGGTCCGCCCACGTGCGGTTTTCACTTTGACCGTCAGATCGCGCAAACCGCGTCCGGATGTGTTTTTGCCAGTGGGTCTCTTGGCCATGATCTCTTCCAGTTTTCTGCTGTGCCAAAGCGAATAGTCTTTGGCAAAAAAGCCTTCTAGTCGGTTTTGCGCCGCTCAGAAAGGCCCATCTTCTAAAACACCGTCAACGCTCATCTGCGCATAGAGCAACCCTTCGCGCAAACCGCGGTCCGCAACGGACAGGCGATCCGTGGGCCAACAGCGTAGCAGCGCCTGTAAAATCGCTGCTCCCGACATAATCAAGGCTTGGCGATCCTGTCCGATACGCGGATCCGCACGCCGCCCCTTGGGGCCAAGATCCAGATAGTTACGGATCACACGATCAATCTGATCGCTGGTCATGCGCAGCCCGTCAACCTTGGTGCGATCGTAGCGACGCAGTCCCAGATGGCTGGCCGCCACCGTGGTCACCGTACCGCTGGTGCCTACAATCTGAAAGCCTTCGCTGGGTGGCGCGTCCTTATAGGGCGCAAATTCCGACAGGTTTTCTTCAAAGAACCAACTCATCAGAGCAAAGCGTGCGGAATCGTCATCGACATCGCGGAATTGATCGCGCAACGTGGCGACCCCCAGCGGCACAGAAATCCAGTCGACAACTTTGGCCGCCGGAAACGGGCTATCTGCGGTGTGAAATCCGCTATGCAGGCGCATAATCGCGCGCGGACGCTCCAACTTGGGCACTGCTGTGAGATCGATCCAAACCAACTCGGTTGACCCACCGCCAATGTCGACCACCAACAACTGTTCCGTCTTGGTGCTCACCAGAGGCGCGCAGGAAATCACCGCCAAGCGTGCTTCTTCCTCTGTCTCGATGATCTCGAGCTGCAACCCCGTTTCGCGCCGCACCTGCCGGATAAAATCGCGCGCGTTTTTGGCGCGCCGACAGGCTTCGGTCGCCACCAAACGCATGCGTTTAACCTTGTGACGCTTGAGTTTTTGCTGACAAATCCTCAGCGCCTGAATCGTGCGCCGCATCGACCCACGGGACAAACGCCCAGTGTGTTCCAGACCCGATCCCAACTGGACGGATTTGGAAAAACTATCAACCACATGGATCTGATTACCCTTCGGTTGGGCAATCAGCATGCGGCAACTGTTCGTACCCAGATCCAGCGCAGCATAAAGCTCACTGGGATCAGGCGGTTTGGGCGCGGGGCTCTCAACCGGTTTTGGGAATGCGCCCGCACCTTTGGGACGCTTGGGCGTCATGGTAACGCCCTCCATATCGTGTTGCCCTCAGCCTAGTGATTTGCTGACGGACACGCAATCCCTTGCCCGCCCTCTGCCGCCCTCCCGACGCAGATTGTGAACAACCTCCCGCCTGCGCTTCATCTTTTTCATGTGTAACTTTCAATTCGCCCCCTCTGGCCAGCGCCACATCAGCAACGTTACAAGCGCATAGGTCGCGGAAAGGTGACCACTTGTCGAAAATAAGCCAATTCGGTGCGGCCTTCTGTCTTACGACTGAAGGACCATACCGGAGGAATCAGAGGTCCCATGCCCGACGTCACCATCGTTTACTGGCGCGACATTCCCGCCCAAGTCATCGTAGGCAAAGGCCGTCGTGGCGCCAAAAAGCCGCTGGCCGAACGCTTTGAACAGGCGATTGACCGCGCGGCCATGAAAATTGGGTCCACTGATACAGATGCCTATCTCGCCGAATGGCGCAAGGCAGCCCCCTACTCCGTGGATGGTGATCCGCAGGACATTCTGCTCGCAGAGGTCACGCGACTTGAGGAGGAGTTCGATACAGCCCGCATAAAGCAGCTGATCGACAATGAAGGCTGGGCATGACACGCCCCACTTTTTGGGAGGCCGCAATGGCTTTGTTGAATTTTAAGCGCAAGACCGAAGAGGTCAAAACCACCTCCCCCCAGATGGAGGCCTTCCTGCAAGGGTATTCAATCGAGGTGATGCCCCGCACGGCCACCAAGGTCGAAGATTTCCGTGCGCTTTTGCCTGCTGATACCCGCGTCTACATCGCCCATATCGAAGGCACCCCCATTGAGGACATGGTCGCCACCGCCAAACGCATTGCCGATGAAGGCTACAAGGTGATGCCGCATTTCCCCGCACGCATCATCAAAGACGCTGCCACGCTTGAAAACTGGATTGCCATGTATCAAGGCGAAGCTGGCGTCGATCAGGCGCTCATGCTGGCTGGCGGCGTGGCTGAACCACATGGCGCGTTCTCCGATTCCATGCAGCTTCTGGAAACCGGCCTGTTTGACAAAGCAGGATTCAAACGTCTGCATGTCGCGGGCCACCCCGAAGGCAACAAAGACATCGATCCAACCGGCGGCACCGCCAATGTCGATGCAGCCCTGCGTTGGAAACAGAATTTCTCTGAACGCTCGGATGCCAAAATGGCGCTGGCCACGCAGTTTGCCTTTGAAGCCGCACCCATTATCGACTGGGCCAATGGCGTCAAATCCGCAGGCATCGATATCCCGATCCACATCGGCATCGCAGGTCCGGCCAAATTGCAAACCCTGATCAAATTCGCCATCGCCTGCGGTGTTGGACCGTCCCTCAAAGTGCTGCAAAAACGCGCGATGGATGTGACCAAACTGCTGCTGCCTTATGAGCCCACCGAGGTTCTCACCGAACTGGCCGCCCACAAGGCCGCCAACCCCGACTTCAACATCGAGTCGGTGCATTTCTTCCCACTTGGCGGCATCAAGACCAATGCCAACTGGGCCATTCAAAACGGCGGCGCTTCTGCCGCCCCCGTCACTCCCAGCTAAGGACCGCGTATGACCCGCACTGTTATTGAATCCAAGACCAAGACCGCGATCATCGGTTTTGATCAACCCTTCTGTGTGATTGGCGAGCGCATCAACCCCACTGGGCGCAAAATCCTGAACACTGAGTTGGAAGCTGGCGATTTCTCCCGCGTTCAGGCTGATGCTATCGCACAGGTTGCCGCTGGTGCCACCGTGCTCGACATCAACTCGGGCGCTGTCTTCTCCAATAAAATGGCCGAAGACCCGCGCTATGCGGACAACAACTTTGTCGAACCAACCCTGATGCGTCAGCTGGTCGAAAAGGTTCAGGAGGTCACCGATTGCCCGCTCTGCATCGACAGCTCGGTACCCGGTGCTTTGGAAAACGGTCTGGCCGCCGCCGAAGGGCGTCCACTGCTGAACTCGGTTACAGGTGAAGAAGAACGCCTCGAGCTGGTTTTGCCGCTGGTGAAAAAATACAACGTGCCGGTTGTGGCGATCTCCAACGATGACACTGGTATTTCCGAGGACCCCGACGTACGTTTTGCCGTGGCGAAAAAGATCGTCGAACGCGCTGCCGACTTTGGCATTCCAGCGCACGACATCGTGGTGGACCCACTCGTGATGCCCATCGGCGCGATGGGCACCGCCGGATTGCAGGTCTTCACCCTTGTGCGTCGTCTTCGCGAAGAGTTGGGCGTGAACACCACTTGTGGCGCGTCAAACATCAGCTTTGGCCTGCCCAACCGTCACGGCATCAACAACGCGTTTTTGCCAATGGCGATGGGCGCAGGCATGACCAGCGCCATCATGAACCCGATCGCACTGCCCGTTGGCCCCAAAAAGCTGGCCGAGAAGAAAGCCGAAGTCGAAGCCGCAGGCATCATCCTGCCCGCCGATCTGGATGACGAAGCTTTCTGCATCATGTTTGGTCTTGGCAGCACCAAGGCGCGTGCAGGCAAAGAAATGGAAGCCATTCGCGCGGCCAACTTCCTCACCAACAATGACGACGGCGGCGGCGAATGGATCAAATTCAACCGCCCAGCTGGCAGCGCAGGCTCCACCGGTGCCGCAGGCGGCCGTCGCGGTGGCCGTCGCCGCCGCGCCTAATTCGTCAGGCTGATACAGTTTCAGGGCGGGATGCGCAGCAACGCACCCCGCCCTTTTTCATGCGCGTTACTTGGCGTCTGGTAAGGGCGGCAGGGTACGCAGATACATCACCACCGCGTCCAGATCACCCGCGGTCATCATCGCATAATGGGGGTATCCCATCGGCGGCAACATCCGTGATCCATCTGGCCGCATACCCTTGGTGATCATGGTTTTCAGCTCATCATCGGAATAGCCCGCCAGCCCATCCTCATGTGAGGTGATATTGGGCGCAACCGACGTGCCCCACGGTCCGTGAAACTCAAACCCGCCTGCCCCCAAATGCGTGTCCAGCATCGGGCCTTTTTCACCAAAGGGCGTGTGGCATTCCACGCAATGCGCAACTGGTCCGGCCAGATATTCGCCGTACTCAACACTGACACCGCGTTCGGGTGCTGAAACACTCTCAATGGGCGGACCATAGGCGGGCGGCAATGGGATATTATAGGTCGACATTGGCGTTTCATGATCGCTGGGCGCAACCGTGCGCATAAAGGCCACGATAGAATAAAGGTCATCATCCGACAGCCCGCGATACAGCCCGATGGGCATCGGAGGTCCAATGACACTCCCGTCAGGGCGAATACCTTCGCGGATCGCGCGGGCCAATTCGTCGTCGCTCCAATCAGCGATGCGGCTGGCTGGCGTGATATTCACAGCCCATGCTTCAAAGGCGGGATTTTTTTCCACCATCATACCGCCAAATTCGTTCGCCATATCCGGCCCCGTCGGAGTTTGTGGCGTATGGCAGTTGCCACAGCCCGCAGGCCCCCGCACCAGATACTCCCCCCGTTCCACCGAAACTTCCGCACTCAATCCCGCGGGCGCAATCGCGCAAAAAATCAAACTTGTTAAAAAACGCACGTCAAATTCCCCCTAAAAAATAGGACCCAATTTGGACCTGAATTTATCGATATTACACAAAAACTGGATTTTTGGGTGGAAAATCTTAACGACGCAACAGCCCAAAATGGCACTGTCGCAATACCGACGTATTACCGACGTGATGCAGCCAGCCGAATTTCGGGCAAAACCGTATCGGTTACCGCTCAGCCCCGACGTTTAAGGTTTCGAAAATCTACCGCGTCCTGCGTCGGATCAACCCCGTCCCCAAACATCGCATGTTTCTGAATTTTCTGGGTTCCCGTGACAGGAATATCATCCATAAACTGCACCCAACCTGGTGCTTTGTAGTAAGCTAAGCGTTTGAAACACCATTCAAAAAGATCTTTGGCCTCGATCGTATCCGAACCCGACTTCAACTGCACGCAGGCCATGACTTCTTCATCGCGCATCGCGTCTTCCACCGCGATCACCGCCACCCGTTCCACGGCCTCATGTTCCTGTAAACAGGCCTCGATCTCGGCCGCAGCAATATTTTCACCACTTCGCCGGATAATGTTCTTTTTGCGATCCACAAAGAAAATCATATCCGTCTCATCCATCATCACCGTATCACCGGTATGAAACCACCCCCCGCGCCATACCTTTTCGGTTTCTTCTGGCAGGTTGAGATATTCCGAAAAAGCGCCTCTTCTCGGGGTGTTAGCATCATATCTTATGGTCATCTCACCAGCCACCCCGCGCGCGACCTCATTGTCGTTTTCATCCACGACCCGCACGTCTAACCCGGGCTGAGGCCGCCCAAAGGCGCGCGTATCAATCATGCGTGGCTCATGACAGTCCGCCAGCATCCGGCACATTTCGCTCATGCCCCAGACCTCGATCAGCGGAAATCCAAAGCGCTCTTCAAAGGCACGATGCAGGGTCGGCTCAACCCCTGCCCCAACGGCCCACTCAATTTTACATTCCTTTTCATAGGGTTCCGCCTCACGGTTCATCAAAGCCGGAATAACAATCCCCAGATAATGCGCCGCTGTCGCCTTGGTCTGAGCCAACTCGCGCCACCAAGCACTGGCCCTGAACCTCTCGGGAATAATCTCCGCACTGCCGGTTTCAATCACCGCCATGAAACACAAAATGGCTGCGTTCACATGAAACAGAGGAAGCGGGCAGTAAATCCTTGTTTTTCCACTCTTAAAGTCGATGAGACCGCCGCGCGTCGCATACCATTCACCCATGGAGATTTCATAATCATGGCTCAACACACACCCCTTGGGGCGCCCCGTTGTGCCAGAGGTATAGACAAGACTGGATTCACTTTCTGGCGTGACTGGTCCAGTTAGCGGCGCAACACGAGATGCAACAGGTAAATCAGCCAGTCCGGTGTCCATTACAACCAGCGGTAAATCCTCTCCATGCAGATCAATCCCTGCCTTCATCAGTGTAAGCAGCTCCGGTGACGCAATTGCCAAAACCGCGCCACTGTCTTGTAACAGATAGCGCACCTCCTCAGGTCGGTAGTCCGGGTTAACTGGCACCCAACTAATCCCCAACCCTGAAAGCGCCAACTTAAGCAGCAGCATCTCGGGCCGATTGCCCAACAACACCGCCACGCGGTGACCGTGACCATAGCCAGCGCGATCCAGAACCTGCATCCAGTCACGAACGACCTGCGAAGCCTGCCCAAAATTGATCTGGTACCCTTGGGGGTGGTAAAGTCGGCTTTCGTCCCTTGGAATGATCAAAAAATCATTTTTTTCAAACTCTTGAGACCTCTTCTCAAAGAACTGCAGTAGTGTTTGTGTCACGTATTTCCTCCCCAGGCTGAGCGCAGATTAGCGTAAGAACGCATTTAAGCAATGCCGCGAGATACCCCCCTTTGCACATACGCCCCGATTAGATAGCCTGCTGCAAACAGGAGACAGCCTTGATCACTTTTTCCGTAATTTTTTTAGTCCTTCTGGAAGCTTTGGCCATCATACTGGCCTTTCGCGCTGTAGCGTGGTCACGTACACCTCAGGGCGCGGTAGCTTGGGTCGTCTTCCTAATTGCAGCGCCTTACCTAGCGATCCTTTTCTACCTGTTTCTCGGCCACTCAAAGGTCTCTGGATATGTCCTTGCTCGCCGTGACATCAAAGAGGTTCTGAGTGGATCAAAGGCTGCCCGTGTTGCTCATCCACCAAAACCCGATATCCATGATGTCGGGTTTTCCGCATTTGAAACAATTGCTTCCAGCCCTATCCTGTCAGGAAACTCACTTACTCTATTGGTGAACGGCGAAGAAACATTCGATGCCATTTTCGAAGCGATTGATGCGGCCGAAACCTATGTTTTGATCCAGTTCTACATTGTTCGGGACGATCAGCTCGGCAACGCCCTGCGAAATAAACTCATCGCAGCCACATCCCGAGGTGTCTCAGTGCGGTTTCTCTACGATTCCGTTGGATGTTCCCGCCTTCCAGAAAGCTACGTCAAAGGACTTCGTGAGGCAGGAGTTGCTATTTACGACACGAATGCGTTGCGCGGTCCTACAAAAAGATTTCAACTGAATTTTCGAAATCACCGCAAGACTTTAGTTGTTGATGGTAAAGTCGGATTCACTGGAGGATTGAACGTCGGTGACGAATATATGGGACGCGATCCGGAATTTGGAAATTGGCGCGACACACACTGTGCGCTCCGCGGTCCGATTGTTAAACAGCTGCAACTGATTTTTACGGAAGATTGGCACTGGGCAACACAAGAAAGCCTACTCACAGAGCTTGATTGGTCCATGTCCTATGCCGAAGAAAACCAAGACGGCCTTTTGTTAGCTGCTGGCCCCGCAGACGTCATGGACACTGGAAACCTCTACTTCCAAGCCTGCATCGCAGCCGCTAAGGAGCGCATTTGGATCACCTCGCCTTACTTGGTTCCTGATCCTGATATTATGTCAGCGCTTAAGGTGGCCGCGCTACGCGGACTAGAAGTGCGCCTGCTAGTGCCCGCCCACAAAGATCACTGGATCACATGGCTTGCAGCTTTTGCCTATTTTGACGAACTCCGCGAGGCGGGCGTTCAAATCCATATGTATGAAGATGGTTTCATGCATCAAAAAGTTGTTCTGATCGATCACAGCATTGCATCAGTCGGAACCTTAAATTTGGACAGCCGGTCGTGTCGCCTAAATTTCGAGGCCACCGCCATCATGTTTGACGAAAAAGTAGCAACTGATGTCGAGATCATGCTCAGCGAAGATTTAGCACGAAGCGTGGTGTTGGACAAAACAATCACCCATCAACCTATGTGGATCAGACTATCTGCTCCAATTGCACGATTGTTTTCACCCATTCTTTAACTCTGAGGCTGCGCTTCTTTCTCTTGCTTCATAATGCTGCCGTTGTACTCGGCCCCCAGGACAAAAATGGCCGCCATCATATACATGTAGACCAAGGCGGACATAACACCTGCAAGCCCTGCATAGGTAACCGAATAAGTAGAGAACGTACTGAAATAAAAAGAAATCCCCTTGGAGGCCGTGTACCAAAGGACAAGGGTTAGAAGAATACCTGGGGCTAGAGATCGTGTGTCATGTTTTACCCCGGGCAACCACTTGTGGCAAGCATACACCGCAAACAGCAATATCCCTATGGTGAGCAATTCGCGGAACTTTCCATTACTCAAAATCGATTGATCCAACCAAGGCACCAAATCCTCAAAGAAGTGCATGATCAGAGGAATGAGAACGCCCAAGACGCTGGCACATACGAACAATAGAGTCCCACCAAGAACAAACCCAATGGACAAAAGCCGGGTTTTCCAGAACGGACGTGGATCATGGTCGCGGTATGCCGACGTAATCACCAACCGGATTGCGTCAACACCGTTGGACGCAAAGACTACCGACAAAATGGCGCCAACCGTAATCGTGCCACCGCCAGCCGTCAAAACCGAGCGTAATTCCGAGGCAATTGGACCTGCAATGGCTTCGGGCCAAGTTCCTAACACAAAATCAACCATATCATCGACTTGAGTTTCGCCGCTGAAAGCCCCTGCCAATGACAGCACGAAAATGCAAAACGGAAAAATTGCCAGCATAAAGGACAAAGCAACATGAGAGGCTCGGACAAACCCACCTTTGTTACTAAAGCGCTCAATTGCTCTAAACAGAGTTGTCCAATAAATGCACATCCCGACTAAGTCTCCAACATTGCTAGAGCAACAGGTAGCGGAAAACTTCGGACATCCAAAGAGCGTTTTCCGTCTACCGCACAAAGACAAAAAATCTTGTCATTTTTGCAAGATGCCGCGTCATGCAAAAAACGGATCGCAAATTCCCAATTTTAAAATCCATTGCCACCCCAAATACCTTTCATCAAGGAAACAGACACCCTGCGAAACTCTCCCCCCCTTGTTGCGCAGGTGTCGACCTTTTCGTTTAGCGCTTCGGCGTAAAACGGGAGGTTCCTTATACGTACCGACCCCGCTCCTCCCTCCTCCTCCCCAATGGGGTCGGTCGGTTGCGCAGCGCTCGCCTTGGCGAATTGCACGACTTAGTCAGGTTTAGGCCTGGCCACTCACGGAACAAGGCAGGCGCCGGTCTCGACCGGCGCCTTTTACTATTTTCCCACTTTTGGGTGGACCATTTTCAAGTGCCCTTTTCGGCCCCCAGAGCTGACGCGGCACTTGAAGACTGGGCCTTTCATCCAGAGGCGCTCTAACGATGCACAGCAGCGTCTCTGAGATTCCACAATCGAATTGCAAGAACTGCAAGGATCAGACATGACGTCTTCAGACCAGCCACGTGTAAAATCTGTAGCTGCCTTTTCTCCAGTGTTGATCTCCAGCACCAAATCGTGTCGTCTTTTGCGGCTCTCGGGAGACGGCCAATCTTCCAAAATGCCTATACTATTGATCCCGGCATTGACCGCAAACGCGACATCCGGACGTTTGATGGATGGACATGCACTTAGCGTTTTGCTTGGCACACAGGGGTATGATGTTTATGAAGTCCAATGGCAGCGCCATTGGACTTCCAATGGAAATGAACGCTTTTCACCTCTCGTCAAAGACCTTGATCAACTCATTTCTGCGGTTCCAGTCACTCACGGCCAACGGCTACACCCAGTCGCAGCTGGTTCGGGGGCGATTGTTGCTCTTAAATGGTTGCAGCTAAACGCAAAGAAAGAAAACCCGCTCCAAATAGCTGGCCTTAGCTTGCATGCGCCATCGATGAATGTTCAAAACCGCACACCGCGCACCTCGTTGGCTTATGCGCCAGAGCACTGCTGCGTAGTCGCGGATGAGTTTTGCACAGTCACAAACTGGCAAGACACACTAAAAATGTCTCGCCGCCTACCGGCTAGCCCGATATTTATGCTTGCGCGCTCCCGAGAGAGTTTTCTGTTGTCAGAAGACGGTTCAGTTCGCGTCGAAGTCTTTATGCGTCAAGCCGTTGAGCTAAACGGCTCATGGGATCTCACATGGGTTGATTGGCTGTCTGAAGTCAATCGTCGCCACCTTGCCTAGTTGGCATCCAGCTCTGATATAGCGTTTCAATCAGGGCGCCGCACTTTTAGCGGCGTCCGACCAAACCATCGACGAAACGCTTGATTAAAAGCTGTTTGATCTGAATAACCAACAGCCAACGCCACCTCGCTCAGTGGCATATCTGTCTGTTGTACCAATGCCAGAGACTTTCGCCGGCGTTGCTCGTCCAAAATTTCTCGAAATGAAGTGTTTTCGGTTTTCAGGCGCCGTTGCAATGAACGGGTTTGCATACGCATTGCTGCTGCAACTTTTTCCTGGGTGCAATTGCCCAGCGATAATAGGCGAAACACTTCTAAGCCGACACGCTCGCTAAACGATGCGTTCACGTTGACCGCTAAATCCGACAAATATCGCCGGATAATCGGATGGTATGCCACATCCATTTTAGGCATCTTCACATCCAAAATGTCACTACGGAACAGAAACGAATAGCGGCTTGCACCATAGCGCACGGGGCATCCAAGCGACGCTGCCAGATAGTCCTTTCCCTTCGGGGCGCTATGCATCACTTCTGCACTCAAAATCTCGGGCTCTCGCCCCGATGCTTCTGCCATCCGCATTTTGGATCCGGCTAAAGCAAATTCAGGGGCTTGGCGCACATCGGCCAACGTACGCGGCGCGTAAATCACCTCTGCCAGATCATCTCCTGAAAGTTCTCTCAAGATGATGACGGTTCCATTTGTGTGCAGGTATTGATTTCTGATAACCGCTTTTACTGCGTCACGCACTGTCGTTTCCATACGCACAACCAAACTGATGACACCCAAGCTTTCCAGGTTTTGTTCCCGCGCAAGCTGGATTCCTAAATCGGGCATTTTCCATCTAGTGGCGCAATCCTCAAACAACTGGCGCATCACATCAAAATCAATTTCGGTTTCTTGTGCTTGAAAGATCGTCATATCCAAGCCGTGGTCGCGCAGAACATCGGCCACATTCGCGTTCTTACGCGTCGCAATCCGGTTCAACCCTTCCAGAACCGAGGCCCGAATATAACCCGCCATACTCATACTGTCCTTACACTAAACCCGCTGGACCCCCGCGGACGTTCAACGACAATAGCGCGTCACGTGGAATGACGTCCAGAGAAGACGGCCAATAAGGACAAAAACGCAATCACCCTGCGCGAAACTCATTCCGCGCTGGGTGATTTCACTCGATATGAGATTAGAAAAACGCTTGTAGGCCGGTCTGCGCACGCCCCAAAATCAGAGCATGCACGTCATGGGTCCCTTCATAGGTATTCACAGTTTCCAGATTGACCATGTGACGGATCACGTTGAATTCCAGACTGATCCCGTTACCGCCATGCATGTCCCGCGACATCCGCGCAATATCCAGCGCCTTGCCACAGTTGTTGCGTTTGATCAGGGAAATCATTTCCGGCGCGGCTTTTGCCTCGTCCATCAAACGACCGACCCGCAAGGCTGCCTGCAATCCTAAAGTAATCTCGGTTTGCATATTGGCCAGCTTGAGCTGAAACAATTGTGTTTGTCCCAAGGGCTTGTTGAATTGTTTGCGATCTAACCCGTATTGGCGTGCGGCGTGCCAGCAGAATTCTGCAGCCCCCATCGCGCCCCATGCAATGCCGTAGCGTGCGCGATTTAGGCACCCAAAAGGCCCCTTTAAACCTTCAACATCCGGCAATAAGGCCTCTTCTCCAACTTCGACATTATCCATCACGATTTCACCCGTGATTGAGGCGCGCAGCGACGCTTTGTGTTGGATTTTTGGCGCGGACAAGCCCTTGGTCCCTTTATCCAGAACAAAACCGCGGATTTTACCACCATGCGCATCAGACTTCGCCCAGACGACAAACACATCCGCAATCGGCGCGTTGGAAATCCACATTTTGGCGCCGTTTAACACATAGCCGCCTTCAGTTTTCTTCGCAGTCGTCTTCATTCCAGCGGGATCAGAACCTGCGTCCGGCTCCGTCAAACCAAAACACCCGATCCATTCGCCCAAAGCCAGTTTTGGCAAATACTTCTTGCGTTGTTCTTCGCTGCCATAGGCATAGATCGGATACATCACCAAAGAGCTTTGCACCGACATCATCGAGCGATAGCCGCTGTCGACACGCTCAACTTCACGCGCCACCAGACCATAACTTACATAGCTGGCACCAATACCGCCGTATTCCTCAGGGATCGTTGTGCCCAACAGACCCATTTCGCCCATTTCAGCAAAAATCTCGGGATCGGTTTCTTCGTTTTCAAAGGCTTCCGTTACGCGTGGGGCAAGCTTTTCGGAGCAATACGCCAAAGCCGCGTCGCGGATCATACGTTCGTCTTCGTGCAGTTGGGTTTCCAGCAAAAACGGGTCTTCCCAGTTAAACGACCCCAAATCGGGTTTGGATTGCGGGCTAAGGTCTTTGGCCATGACGTTCTCCTTTGACGCGACGATACAGGGCGCGATTGAATATTGTGGCTGCGGTCAGTTGGTCTAACCTTCCTGCACAAGGCAATCGATTCTGAGAAACCGTCGTAACGTTCTAATTTCTGAACATACCTATTGCGCATTATATTGAGCATTGCTAGTTAAAAAATGAGCAACATGACCGCACCTTATTAACAGACGGAGACGGACATTGGATGATTTCGACGTCGGGGCACGACTTAAGGCTCTCAGGGTGCAGGCTGGGCTATCTCAACGGCAACTCGCCAATGCTGCAGCGGTACCGCACGGTCAGGTTTCAATGATTGAGACAAACCGATCCAGCCCATCGGTCGCAAGTCTGCGCAAAATCTTGGGCGGCATGAACCTGAGCATGTCCGAATTTTTTGAGCCGGAAAGTGACGACAGCGAACAAGTGTTTTTCGAAGCCCGCGAACTCTCAGACCTTACATCCTTATTGTTTGGCGCCAAACAGGCCAAGATAGCTTTAAAACAAGTTGGCAACGCCCGCGCCCATGGGTTGCAGATCTTATCTGAGCGGTATGAGCCCGGTGCTGACACCGGAGAAACCATGCTGTCACACGCGGCCTCGGAAGGCGGCATTGTCCTTTCCGGTGAACTCGAAGTCACCGTCGGCGACAAAAGACAAGTTCTGAAAGCGGGTGACAGCTATCTATTTGACAGCCGCGCACCACACCGTTTTCGCAACCTGTCTGATCGACCGGCCGCAGTCATTTCCGCCTGCACCCCTCCTTATCTCTGAAAGAAGACCAAGATGAAGCCTCTGGAAGGACTAAAGGTCGTAGAACTTGCCCGCATTTTGGCGGGGCCGTGGATCGGGCAATCGCTTTCCGATCTCGGTGCCGAAGTCATCAAGGTCGAAGCGCCCCAAGGAGATGACACACGCACCTGGGGTCCACCGTTCATCGAACGTGACGGCGACAAAACGGCCGCATACTTCTACGCAGCCAACCGAGGCAAAACCTCGGTGATCGCAGATTTTCGAACACCCGAAGGACAAAAGGCTGTGCTTGATTTGATCAAGGACGCTGACATTTTAGTTGAGAACTTTAAAGTCGGAGGTCTTGCAAAATACGGGTTAGATTATGCGTCTGTTGCGGAAGTGAACCCGCGCGTTATCTACTGCTCGATCACGGGCTTTGGACAAGACGGCCCCTACGCAAATCGCGCAGGCTATGACTTTATGATCCAAGGTATGTCCGGCCTGATGTCGATAACAGGAGAACCCGACGGGCAGCCGCAAAAGGTTGGTGTTGCGGTTACGGATGTCGTGACAGGACTGTATGGAACCATCGGCATCTTGGCGGCGATTGAGCAACGCCACACAACCGGACGCGGGCAGCACATCGACATGTCGCTGCTCGATTGCGCCACTGCCATGCTGGCCAATCAGGCCATGAACTATCTGGCGACAGGACAAAGCCCACAGCGCAAAGGCAACGCACATCCCAATATCGCACCCTATCAAGTGGTCCCGACCAGCGATGGCCACATCATTATTGCTGTCGGCAATGATGGTCAGTTTCAGCGTTTGTGTACGGTGCTTAACCGCGCTGACCTCTCCCAATCCCCAGACTATGCCTCCAATCAACTGCGCGTCGCAAATCGAGATGCCTTAACCAGCGCAATTGAAGCTGAAACAAGCTCATGGACTGGCGAAACGTTGTTGAGTGCATTAGAAGTCGCCACAGTGCCTGCTGGCCCCATAAACTCGGTTGGAGACACGTTGCAGGATTCTCAAATCGCGGCACGGAACATGGTTATTGATGCCCAAGGCGTACCAGGCGTACGGGGTCCATGGGTCTTCTCAGATGCCGAATTGGCGATAGACAAAACCGCGCCAACATTGCCCAAGATCAACGATCAAACCCCCAAATAACGATCCGTCTGTTCAGATGACATCGCCGCAAAAGGACCGCTCCAAACCGAGCGGCCTTTTTCAAGGATCACAGCCTTATCTGCGACCTGCCCTAGTTCTTTGAGTGATTTATCAATGGCAAGGATCGCAAGACCTGTATCCCTCTTCAATTGCAAAACCGCCGCCCAGATTTCTTGACGGATGACCGGAGCCAATCCTTCGGTTGCTTCATCCAAGATTAGTAATCTCGGATTTGTCATCAAGGCACGCCCTATAGCCAGCATTTGCTGCTCGCCGCCGGACAACGACACGGCCAATTGTGTGCGCCTCTCCTTAAGGCGCGGAAACAAAACGCAGACACGTTCAAAGTCCCACTCCCCTGCCCGCGCCGCCGCGATCAGGTTCTCATATACCGACAAATTTGCAAAACATCGCCGCCCCTCAGGGACCAATCCAATTCCAAGTCGCGCCGCTTTATGGGATGGCAATCCGCCGATATCATTGTCGTCAAAAGTGATATCGCCGCTTTTGTGCAGCAACATCCGGCAAATAACTTTGACTGTCGTGGTTTTACCCATGCCATTACGCCCCATCAGTGCGACAACTTCTCCCTGTCCCACCGCCAATGACACATCAAACAGCGCCTGTGACGCTCCGTATGAGGCCGCAACATTGGACAGTTCTAGCAGCGGCTTCATAACTCAGCTTCCTTACCCAGATAAGCCAATTGGATTTCACGATTGCGGCGAATGTCCTCAGGTGCCCCAGTGGCGATGATTTTGCCATAAACCAAAACGCTGATCCGATCGGCCAAGGCAAACACAGCGTCCATATCATGTTCGATAAGTAAGATCGGAGCCTCGGCACGCAACTTGCGCAATAGATCGATCATTTGGCCTGCTCCTTCCAATCCCAAGCCAGCCATAGGTTCATCCATCAAGAACGCCTTGGGGGATTGGGTGAGCGCAACGGCCACTTCTAGTTGGCGTCGCTGCCCATGCGATAAATCCGATGTGCGCACCTTGGCTTGGGCGCGCAATCCTACTCGCGCGAGCGCGTTATTCGCAACATCCAGAAGCGCGCGGTCTTTCATCACAGGCGCAAAGAATCGAAACACACCGCCGCGACGCCCCAATGCGCCTAGCACAACATTTTGCAGTACGCTGTTCTCCATGGCCAATGCCGATATTTGGAATGTACGTCCCAAGCCTTTGGCAGCACGCTCCACTGGCCCCAAAGACGTAACGTCCTGACCACACAACGCGACTTGCCCGGCATCCGATTCCAAATGCCCAGTGAGCTGCTGAACCAAAGTCGACTTTCCCGCACCGTTTGGCCCGATCAAAGCGTGAATTTCGCCGCTGCGCACCTCAAGGGAAACATCATCAGTGACACGTAGTGCTCCGAATGATTTCTGCAAACCCCGCGCCTGCAATATGATATCAGTCATGTGCCACCTCACGCCCCGCCAGCGCGCCGATCACACCGCCTTTGGCAAACAGCACAATCATCAACAACAGCGCGCCAAGGTAGATGTGCCAGAACTCGGACACGCCGCCCAAAACATGTTCAAGAAGAATAAAGATCATCGCGCCGATAACCGGACCAAACAAGCGCGCCACACCTCCGATAATGATAAAGACCATGATTTCACCTGACATCTGCCAGCTCAACATTGTTGGGCTAACAAAGCGGTTCAGATCGGCAAACAATGCGCCGGACAATCCTGTGATTGCACCTGACAAAGTAAACGCCACAAGACGCAGCCGATAAGGATCAATGCCAACCGACTGCACCCGCACAGGGTTTTGCCGTGCCGAGGCCAGCGCCAACCCAAAGGCCGAGTTTTGCACACGGCTCATGGCCCACAACACTATGCAAAGGACGCAAAAACACAGACCGAAGAATTGGATCGGGTCCAGAGTATTTAGGCCTGGAAAGCCGTTGCGCACATAGACCACCAAGCCATCTTCGCCACCATAGGCTGGCCAGCTGATCGCAAAGTAGTAGATCATCTGACCAAAAGCCAAAGTGATCATAATAAAGTACACACCACTGGTTCTCAGGCTCAGCGCGCCAATGGCCAACGCCGCCAAGGCGCTGCTCACCACCGCCACCAACCAGATAATCGGCATGGATTTGGTGCCCTCAATGAGGAAGGGCCACTCCATCAGCGGCGCATAGGCCTGAGCGTGGCTGGCAAGGATCCCCATCGCATAGCCACCAATGCCAAAAAACGCGGCATGGCCAAGGCTGACCAAACCGCCCTGCCCCAAAGCAAGGTTCAAACCGACACCCGCAATGGCAAAAATCACAGCCCGTGTCGCCAGGGTGATGATAAACGGCTCATCTAGGACCCACGCCCCCAGCGGCACCACCACTAAAACGGCCAAAGTGACGAGGTTGATTATGTGCTCCCGTCTCATCTCAACCGCTCCCATACAGGCCTTGCGGGCGATAAATCAAAACCCCGGCCATGAGAATGTAGATCGACATTGACGAAACTGCTGAACCAATGGAAATCGCCGATGATGGCTCTAAGATCCAGCCTAGCATTTGTGGCAGCAAAAACCTTCCTAATGTGTCCGTCATTCCCACCAACAAGGCTCCGACAAGCGCGCCTTTGATAGACCCAATTCCACCAATCACAATAACAACAAACGCTAGGATCAACACAGGCTCACCCATGCCGACCTGAACGGATTGAATGGCTCCAACCAAAGCACCGGCAAACCCTGCCAGGGCTGCGCCAAGCGCAAAAACAAATGTATAGAGCTTGGCAATATCCACTCCAAGGGCTGCGATCATCTCTCGATCCGCCTCACCCGCGCGAATACGGATTCCCACACTTGTGCGATTGATCATCGCAAACAACCCTGTCGCGACGCCCAAACCGATGCCGATAATTGCCAACCGATACAGCGGATATTCAATCCCACCGGGCAAGGTTATCGGCCCTGACAAAGCTTGAGGCACATCTAAAAACAGGGGAAACGATCCAAAAATCCAACGCGTCCCTTCAGAAAAGATCAAAATAAGCGCAAAGGTCGCAAGCACCTGATCGAGATGGTCCCGATTATATAGTCGCCGAATAATAGTCAGCTCGATTATCGCACCAGCCGCAGCAGCCGCGGCCAACGACGCCATTAACGCCAACACAAATGATCCGGTCGCCGCCGCCACAGCCGCTGCTGCAAAGGCACCAACCATATAGAGAGACCCATGTGCGAGATTGATCAGCCCCATAACGCCGAAAACCAGCGTCAGACCAGCCGACATCAAAAACAGCATGACGCCGAATTGCAGCCCGTTGAGCAGCTGCTCTGCGAAAAGAGTAAATGTCATGTGAAAAACCGTGCCTGTAGGGGGCAGATAGCTGCCCCCTACCATAGTTCAATTACATTTTGCAGTCGCCAGCATAAGCATCGGCATGGTTCGTCAGACCTGTGGCAATGATCTTGTTGGTGTAAACATCACCTTCTTTGATCACTTCACGTACATAGATGTCCTGAATGGGGTGATGGTTGTCACCAAACTTGAAGCTTCCGCGAACACTGTCAAAGTTCGCCGCCTTGAGCGCAGCACGAAATGCGTCCGGATCAGTGGTATCCGCCGTCTCCATCGCCGAAATCAGCAAGTTCGCGGTGTCAAAGCCCTGGCTTGCATAAAGCGACGGCAAGCGGCCATATTCGGTTTCAAAGTCCTTCACAAAGGAGATATTGGCGGCGTTGTTGATGTCTTTGTTCCACTGGCTGGTGTTCTTAACACCCAGTGCTGCGTCACCAACTGCCTGCAAGATCCCTTGATCAAAGCTAAAGGCGGGTCCGACAACCGGCAAATCGATACCGCTGGCAGCATATTGCTTCAGAAAAGAAATCCCCATACCCCCAGGCAGGAAGAAGAAAACACTATCCGCGCCACTTGCCCGAATTTGGGCTATTTCTGCCGCATAATCGGTTTGGCCCAGTTTTGTGTAGAGCTCCCCCGCAAGCTCCCCTTCAAAGAACCGCTTGTATCCTGTCAGCGCATCTTTGCCTGCAGGGTAGTTTGGCGCGATAATGAAACTGTTGGCAAAACCCGCATCGTTTGCATAGGCCCCGGCAGCTTCGTGCAGGTTATCGTTCTGCCAAGCGACGTTAAAATAATTTGGATGACACCCTTTGCCCGCCAATGCTGATGGTCCCGCATTTGGGGAAAGATAGAATTTATCCTGTGCCGTTGCCGAAGGCACAACCGCCATCGCGAGGTTGGACCAGATAATACCCGTTAGAACGTCCACCTTCTCAGACTGGATCATCTTGTCGGCAAGCTGCACCGCAACATCAGGCTTACGTTGGTCGTCGCCAACAAACACTTCGAGATCGTCCCGCTCGGCCTGTTTGACTGCCAGAAGAAAGCCGTCCCGCACATCAATTCCCAAACCGGCACCTCCGCCGGACAATGTGGTGATCATTCCCACTTTCACATCGGCGCTTGCAGAAGCAGCAAGTGCCGCAATCGACGCCGCCAAAACAGCTGAACGTATTTTCATGATTTTTCTCCCAGGAACATTTTTATCGTTGTTTGCCAGCAGAGTGGCCGCAGCACGACACCAAGGTCAAGAAGGGACAAAAAATATATTCCCTTTTCACAAAAGACCCCACAGGCCGATGTGTGAAAACAGCACATCATCAAAGCAATTCGAGAGACCGTCTTGCAGGGTTAACAAGTTTAGCAGAAAAATTTTTTCAATTAAAAAAGGAGAATACAATGATTCGCAAAAACATATTGATGGCTTCGGCAGCCTTGGCGCTTTCTTCACAGACCGCACTCTCTCAGGAACTCGAGGTTTATTACGGTGCAGATTTTGTCACGAACTATATTTCCAAAGGTCTGACAAATTCGGACGATGACCCAGCATTCCAACCATGGTTCGAAGTCGGATATGGCTTGGCTTATCTGTCTTTCTGGGCGTCCAACGCTAGCTTTGGTGGCGACAAAGATATTGAATACGACCTCGGAGTTGGTGTGCGCCCATCTATCGGTGAAGTCGATCTAGACTTGGGTTTTGTCCAATACTTCTACCGCGATGATGATACAGACTATGGCGAAGCCTACCTCTTTGCCGATTACGACGCCACCGACACGACATGGCTTCAATTCAAATACTATCGCGAAGTCTACTTTGATCAGAACTGGTTCCAAGTTGGTGCTGGCTACACCGGATTTGAGAACGGCTTTTCGATTTCTGGAAACGTCGGCAGCGATTTTGGAAGCCGCGACTTTAACCAAGATCTGGTCGCTGTCGACTTTGGCGTAACCAAAGAATTTAGCGACCATATCGCTCTGGACGTCCGCGCCCACTATAGTTCCATCGAGGATGAGCGCATCACCGCGATGCTGTCTTTCTACAACTGATCCCTACCCGGCTTTGCTATCTTCTTCATCGCCATCGACGGTCAACATTCTAATCCCGCCAAAGGCAAACATGATGGTCATAAGCGGGTTTAGAAGATTGAAGAAGGCAAACGGCAAATATGACATGGTCGCAACCCCAAGCGTTGCGGCCATGTAGGCGCCGCAACTGTTCCAAGGCACCAATGCACTTGTTACCGTTGCACTGTCCCCCAAGGCGCGTGATAGAACCTCTGGTCGCAAACGTAGTTTCTTGAAAACTTTCTGAAACAGCTTACCGGGCAGAACGATCGCGATATATTGGTCCGACGCCAGAATGTTGGTGCTGATCGTCGAAACAACCAGCGCACTAACCAGTCGTCCGGTTGTGTGAGCCGCCGCTAGAATGGGCGACAGCAAACGGTCCAAAATGCCGATCCGGTCCACAATCCCACCAAACGCCAGCGCGACAAGAATTAGCCAAACAGTATTGAGCATGCTTTCCATGCCGCCCCGGCTCAGGAATGCATCAACGCCGACATTCCCCGTATCCGACACATACCCATTGGACATCGCAGTCCAGACACCTTTGATAAGCGCCAGACCTGCGGTAAGGGATGCATCGTCGGCGAACACTATCACTGCTTGGGCATTGATGAGCACAGCCACAACGCCGCCCGCCAAGGCTCCCATAAAGATCGTCAAAAAGGGCGGATATCGCATCACCGCCAAACCAAGCACCAAGAAAAGAGGAAAGAAGGGAACAATCCCGACGTTAAATTCCTGTGCAATCGAGGCGGTAATAAGACTGGCATCGAAATCGCCCGGTTGTCCCAATAGCCAAAACAGCAGCAGCGCCGCCCCCAAAGTCGGCACCGAGGTCCACAGGGTTTCCCGGATATGCGTGAACAAATCCGCGCCGCTTGCCGCGGTCGCCAAATTGGTCGTATCGGACAAGGGCGATGATTTGTCCCCAAAATAGGCTCCAGAAATAATCGCACCCGCCGTAATTGCGCCATTCAGCCCCATCTGCTCGGACACGCCCATCAGCCCAACACCAAGGGTGCCCGCAACGGTCCAAGAACTACCTATGCTCAAGGCAACTATTGCGCAGATCAGAACCACGGTGAAATAGAAGTAGTCCGGCGACAGCAATTGCAGACCCCAATAAACCATCGCAACAAGTGTTCCACTCATCGCCCACGTCCCAATCAGAGAGCCGACCGCCAGCAGAATAAAGATCGCTGAAAGCCCCGTCCCGACACTCTCTAAGACCGCGTCTCGCATGTCGTGATAGCTGACGCCAAACTTACGTCCAACAAGTGATCCGACCACCGCTGCAAAGGTCAGAGCCAACTGGTTGGCACCAAGCGCGGCTTCGTCACCATAGAGATAATAGGCCATCGCCAGCATGACCATCAGCAACACTATGGGCACCAACGCCCACCCGATGGTGGGTGTCTGAAGGCCTGAATTTGAAATTTTTTCTGAGGTGGGGTCGGTCATAATTAATCCACTGGCTAATAGTATTCGACCGAAAGGTCTTATCCGAAGTTCGAATGCATGAAGGATAACAATTGAACCGAAGTTTGCACGGACAATCGAGTTACCGCAACAAGAGATCCCTTTGGTTTTTGTGGGAAACATCCGAATATTTCGCAGCCTGCACTATCAATATCCTTCTGCCTCAAACACAAGCCTTTCATCCGACCAGTTTTTGCTTTTACTTGATAAAATGCAAAACATGTTCATCATTGTTTTAGAAAGGGCTCACGTGAGATCAACTTTTTGACAGTTAATCGATAAATACACGCTACCGTGCGACAAATTCGCACAGAAAACACACTAAAAGATCAACCCCATAAAGCATTGTTATTAAATGGTAAATTTTACCTCCAAACCCTAACGGAAAAATGTTACAAAAAAAACCTTGAAGTTCGAAAATACAAACACACATGCCACTTTGAAATTACAAGACACGCCAGCGCTTAGCCCCTCACGGCATACACAAAAGTTTGGCTTGCCTAGTTTCAGCAACTGATTGACACTCAAAGTACGTTTTTCAGTACGAGTTCATTTCCACCTCGTTCCTGCTTCGGGCGTGAGTGTTAATCTTTCGGTAAGGAGCAATAAGTTGTCCAAGTTCAAGTTCCCAACGGCGTTTACGATTCTATTCGTACTGATCGCTGTTGTCGCAGCCCTCACATGGGTTGTACCTGCTGGTGAATATGCCCGCGAATTCAGTGAAGCCCTCGGTCGGGACGCCCCAGTCCCAGGCACCTATGAGTCGGTTGCATCCAACCCTCAGGGCATCGTGTCTGTCATCATGGCCCCAATCGCTGGTATGTATGACCCCGGCATGCTGGGATCAGCCGCAGACGCCGCAATTGACGTCGCCTTCTTCGTTCTGATCATCGGTGGTTTCCTGATGGTTGTGACCAAAACCGGCGCAATCGACGCTGGCATCGGCTGGCTTCTCAAGAAGCTGGAAGGTCGCGAAATCTACATGATTCCGATCCTGATGTTCGCATTTGCGCTTGGTGGTACCAGCTATGGTATGGCGGAAGAGTCCCTTGCGTTCTACGCCTTGATCATTCCGGTCTTCATCCGTGCAGGCTATGACTCCATCACGGGTGTCGCGGTCATCATGCTTGGCGCTGGTATCGGCACCATGGGCTCGACCTTTAACGCATTCGCGACAGTTGTTGCCTCACAAGGTGCAGGCATCCCATTCACCGATGGTATCGTGTTGCGCTTCATCATCTTGGCCGTTTCGCTTCTGGCAGGTATGGCATTTGTGATGCGCTACGCATCCCGCGTCAAAGCTGATCCATCTGCATCTCTCGTTGCACACATGGCAGACGAAAACCGCGCTCACTTCCTTAAAGGGTCGAGCGATGACGGTGGCTTCCCAGCACTTTCCGGCACTCGCGGCTGGATTCTGGCACTCTTTGGTCTGACCTTTGTTGCGATGATCTACGGTGTGGTTGCTCTGGACTGGTGGATGGGCGAAATGTCCGCACTGTTCCTCGTGATGTCGATTGTTGTCTGGTTCGTTGGCAAATTTGCAGACGAAACCAACATGGACGAAGGCACTTTTGTCGACACATTCATCGACGGTGCTCGTGATCTGTTGGGCGTTGCTCTGATCATCGGTGTGGCTCGTGGTGTTGTTGTCATCATGGACGCCGGAAAAATGACCGACACCATCTTGTATTCGGCCGAAGGGTTCGTATCTGGATTGAGTGAGTTCATGTTCATCAACGTGATGTTCGGCATTCAGTTCCTGATGTCCTTCCTGGTTCCATCGTCTTCGGGCCTCGCAACACTGACCATGCCAATCATGGCACCTCTGGCAGACTTCGCTGGTGTCGGTCGCGAGCTTGTTGTCACCGCTTACCAGTCGGCTAACGGTCTGGTGAACCTCTTCAACCCAACCTTTGCGGTTGTGATGGGTGGTCTGGCAATCGGTCGTGTCTCTTATGACCGCTGGCTCAAATTCGTGGCACCACTGCTGCTGATCCTTGCTGTGATCATCGTGGTTGCCCTCAGCCTTGGCGCTGCCCTCGGCTAAACAATATCAGGTAGGGGCGCGTATCGCCCCTACCCTCCCCAACTAAGTTCCCTGATGCACGAGCATTCACTGTGCAAAAGGTTAGCAATTATTCTAGGAGAATCCCTATGACATTTGGCGTTCACTCTGAAGTTGGTAAACTTCGCAAAGTTATGGTGTCCCGCCCCTCGCTGGCCCATGACCGTCTGACCCCTGGTAACTGTCACGAACTGCTTTTTGATGACGTTCTGTGGGTAGAACAAGCCCGTCGCGACCACGCTGACTTCGTTGAAAAAATGCGCGTTCGCGGTACTGAAGTTTATGACGTGCAAGACTTGCTGGCCGAAGCATTTGATCACACAGCCGACGCAAAAGCGTTTGTTCTGGATCGATTGGTAACTCCAAATATGGTTGGTGCCGGTTTCGCCGAAGCTATGCGCCCATGGCTCGAAGACATGTCTGGTGCAGATCTTGCTCGCCAGATGCTGGGCGGCGTGATCCTTGATGACGTTCCAGCCGGTGAACTGACACAGCTGGTTAAAGACGAACTGCCTGGTTCTGACTTCCTGATCCCTGGTGTTCCAAACGCCCTGTTCCAGCGTGACCCATCCTGCTGGATTTACAACGGTGTGACCGTGAACCCAATGTTCTGGCCTGCTCGTAAACCAGAAACCCTGTTCCAGCGCGCTGTTTATAACTTCCACCCAATGTTCACCAAAGAAAACATCAACTTCTGGTGGGGCAACGACGATCAAGACTACCAGCGTGCCTCCGTTGAAGGCGGCGACGTTATGCCAATCGGCAACGGCTCTGTCATGATCGGTATGGGCGAGCGCACAACCCGCGAAGCTTTCGGTCAGGTCGCAACCGCTCTTCTGGACCAAGGCGCAGCTGAGCGTGTTATCGCATGTGTAATGCCAAAGTCGCGCGCTGCGATGCACTTGGACACTGTTTTCTCTTGCCTCGACGTAGACAAAGTCACCGCTTACCACGAAGTCTGCAAAGAAATTCAGTGTTTCTCGGTTTACAAAGACCGCACTGTTGTAAAAGAAAAAGGCTCGCTGTTTGACGTCTACAAAGACGCAATGGGCGTAAACGATCTGACCATCATCGGCACCGGTGGTAACGAATTCCAAGCCGAGCGCGAGCAGTGGGATGACGGCAACAACGTCGTAGCCCTCGCACCTGGTGTGGTTGTTGGCTACTCGCGCAACACTTTCACCAACAAGCTGATGGAAGATGCAGGCGTAGAAGTTGTGGCCATCAACGGTCAGGAACTCGGCCGTGGTCGCGGTGGCGGACACTGCATGACTTGCCCGCTTGAGCGTGACGCAGTCTGATCTAGATCATATCGAAATTCTGTTTAACTAGTACGAACACGTACAAATACTGGAGTAAAAACAATGGGTTTTAACCTCAAAGGCCGTAGCTTTCTGAAAATCGCTGACTTCTCTCAGCGTGAGATGCTCTTCCTTCTGGACCTCGCACGTGATCTGAAGCGCGCGAAATACGCAGGCCACGAGCAGCAGACAATGACTGGCAAAAACATCTGCCTGATCTTTGAAAAAACCTCGACACGTACACGTTGTGCTTTCGAAGTTGCTGCACACGACCAAGGCGCTCACGTGACTTACCTCGACCCAGCCGGTTCGCAAATCGGTCACAAAGAGTCGATGAAAGACACAGCACGCGTTCTGGGCCGTATGTTTGACGCCATCGAATACCGTGGCTCTTCGCAAGCTCTGGTTCAGGAACTGTCTGACTACTCTGGCGTTCCAGTTTACAACGGCCTGACAGACGAGTGGCACCCCACTCAGATGCTGGCTGACATGCTGACAATGCTTGAGCACGCTGACAAACCACGCCAGCAGATCTCCTACGCTTACGTTGGTGACGCACGCAACAACATGGGTAACTCCCTGCTGATGCTCGGCGCTATCATGGGTGTTGACGTTCGCATCATCGCTCCAAAAGAGCTGCAGAACGAAGATCACATCGTTGAGATGGCCAAAGCACGTGCCGCTGAAACTGGCGCTCGCATCACCATCACTGACGATATCAATGCTGTAGACGGCGTTGACTTCATCCACACCGACGTTTGGGTTTCCATGGGCGAGCCAGCCGAAGTTTGGGAAAGCCGCATCAAGCAGCTGTCTCCTTACCAGGTGAACAAAGCTCTGATGGAAAAAGCAAACAACCCGAACGTTAAGTTCATGCACTGTCTGCCAGCGTTCCATAACACCGAAACCAAAGTTGGTGCGGACATCGCTGACAAATTCGGCCTGACCGAGCTGGAAGTGTCGGAAGAAGTCTTCGAAAGCCCATACAACGTGGCATTCGAGCAAGCTGAAAACCGTATGCACACAATCAAAGCGATCATGGTCGCTACACTGGGAGCATAAGGTAATGCGCGTTGTAGTAGCACTTGGTGGCAACGCACTTCTTCGTCGTGGGCAAGCGCTCACGGCGGAGAACCAGCGTGAAAATGTTGTTATCGCCTCCGAAGCACTGGCTCCTCTGGCTGAAAACCACGAACTGGTTATCACCCACGGTAACGGCCCACAGGTTGGTCTTTTGGCCCTCCAGGAAGCCGCTTACACAGAAGTAGACGAGTATCCACTCGACGTTCTGGTTGGTGAGACAATGGGCATGATCGGGTACATGATCGAACAGGAAATGGGCAACCTGCTTCCTTTCGAAAAGCCACTCGCAACTGTTCTGACCATGGTCGAAGTTGATCCAGAAGATCCTGCGTTCTCTGATCCAACCAAATTCATCGGCCCGGTTTATTCTGAAGAAGAAGCCAAGAAAAACGCCGCTGAAAAAGGCTGGTCTATCAAACCAGACGGTGACATGTGGCGCCGCGTGGTTCCGTCGCCTGCACCAAAGCGTATTTTCCAAGTTGATCCTATCAAATGGATGCTGGAAAAAGGCTCTGTTGTGATCGCAGCTGGCGGTGGTGGTATCCCCACCATGTACAAAAAAGACGCAGAACGTCACCTCGTTGGTGTTGAGTGCGTGATCGACAAAGACAACTGCTCCGCTCTTCTGGCTGAAGAAATCGAAGCAGACGTATTTGTTGTCGCAACTGACGCCGAAGCTGTGATGCTGGACTGGGGTACCCCAGATCAGACAGCGATCCGTCGCGCCAACCCTGACCACATGGATGCCTATGACTTCCCTGCTGGTTCTATGGGTCCAAAAGTACAGGCTGCTCAGGACTTCGTTCGTGGCTCCGGTGGCAAAGGCAAAGCTGTTATCTGTGCGTTGAAAGACGTAGCAGCGGCTCTGCGCGGCGAAACCGGCACAACCATCGACGCTTCGGTTACCGAAGTTGAATTGGTAAAATAATCCAGACGGCGTGCGGCCCTCGGGCCGCGCGTTGCACGGGACATACACTTAAAAGCGGGCAGTCTATTGGGCTACCCGCTTTTTTTGCGCCACCTGCTGCTGGGTTTTGCGTAATTATTAGATGGTTGCGAAATAAACGAGCAGAAGCCCTGCAATTATCCGCCCACCTCCCCTCTGTTTCCGCGAAAAATCGCTGACACATGCGTCCTATTAGCACTGACGTTTACAGGCTCAAAACTGCCCTTCTATGCATGCTCATGCATACCATTCACGGCCGCACTGTATGATTTGGTACCAGAACGAGGGTTTCGCGGCCCAATAAAGGACAAAAGAAAATATGCCCGTAAATGATGTTAATCCACGATTGCCTAATTTTGGTTTGGCCCTCTTGCCAATCGTTTTGACCCTTTTTGTTTTAGGAATTCAGCTTTTCTATTTTGGGGATTTCACGCCACATATCCCGTTGTCGTTCGGGATCGCATTCACGGCCTTGGTTGGTTTAAAACTTGGACATGGTTGGAAAAGCGTTGAGGAAGGCATTTTCCGTGCCATTAGCATCTCACTTCCATCAGTTTCAATCCTGTTCACCGTTGGTATGATCGTCGGTGTCTGGATCGCCAGTGGCACAGTACCGACGTTAATCTATTACGGATTGAAAATTCTCTCGCCCGAGATATTCCTTGCGGCCAGCATGATCCTCTGTGCGGTTGTCTCGCTATCCTTAGGCACCTCATGGGGAACTGTCGGCACTGTGGGTCTTGCCTTGATGGGCATCGGCGCGGGCTTTGACATTCCGATGTATTGGACCGCGGGCGCCGTTGTCTCGGGAGCTTTCTTTGGTGACAAGATGTCGCCACTGTCGGACACAACAAACCTTGCCCCTGCGGTCACAGGCACCAACTTGTTTGAACATATTCGCAACATGATGCCGACAACCATCCCATCAACACTGATCGCCCTGGTGATCTATCTTGTTGTGGGCTTCACCGTTATCGACAACCAAGGTGCATCCTTTGAGCGTATCGAGGCGATCACAACTTCCTTGGACAATGCCTTCTGGATATCACCTCTGATGTTGTTGCCAGCCTTGTTGGTGATCTTTCTCGCCGTTAAACGCCAGCCTCCGATCCCCTCATTGTTTGCAGGCGCGGTTCTAGGCGGCTTGATGGCCATCTTCTGCCAGGGCGCAGGCGTTCACGACACCTTCACCTACGCAAACAGCGGCTATTCAATCGATACAGGCGTCTCTGAAATTGACTCGCTTTTGAACCGCGGCGGCATTCAGTCGATGATGTGGACCATCTCTCTAATCTTGCTCGCGCTGGGTTTTGGCGGAGCTTTGGAAAAGACCCGTTGTCTGGAAGCGATCATCAACGCGATCATAAACCGCGTGAAGTCCTTTGTCGGTATTCAAGCTTCGGCAATGATGGCATCGGTTGCAACCAACGTGATTTCAGGCGACGTCTACCTGTCAATCGCCCTGCCCGGCCGTATGTTTGCACCGGTCTATCGCGGTATGGGTTATTCACCTCTCAATCTGTCACGTGCAGTTGAGGAAGGTGGTACGCTGATCTCTCCACTGGTGCCTTGGAATGCCGGTGGTGCCTTTGTGATCGCCGCCCTTGGCTTGGGAATTGCAGACGGCAACTTTGAGAACCTTCTGTATATCCCATTGGCCTTTGCTTGCTGGATGTCCCCTCTGATCGGCATCTTCTATGCAGCTACGGGTATGTTCTCTCCCAAAGCTACTCCGGAAGAAATCCGTGCTTGGGAAGAAAGCGGAGAAACCATCGCCAAAGTCGGTAGCTAAATCAAAAACGCGCGTCGGGATCTCTGGTTCCGATGCGCAATTCAGCCAATGCCCTCCTGCTTTGATTTTTGATACTCTTTGTTCTCACGCAACCATTCCAATCAGTAACTTTGCGCAAAAATGATCTCTTAAGCGGCAAATTTGGCTGAAAATGGCATGCGGATTCCTTGAAAAATCGTGCTATTTTAGGGGCTTTGTGCATAATGAGACTGTTATGTTTCGTTTTTTGTTCAAAATTATTATTCGATCATGCCCTGTATTCCGGCCGCTAGAATTGACCGCGCTACAGTCCCCTAAACTCGAAACGAATATTCGGACTGTAGTTGCCCCGTTTTTGTTTTTGCCATCTGCGGTACTTGCGCAACCTCTATACGATTCAACTTCAGATACCGTGTTTGACATCATCACAACCTCGGACTCTTCGGCGTTTGAATGTTTGATCACTCAAGGCCCCGCAATTAGACAGATGTGGGACAAACGAGTGGACCGAGAGTACGATGCCGAGGGGTTTCTTTTCCACGCTTACTACTCCGGAGAAAGCAAGCTCATTGAAATTTTCGTAAATGCGGAATTCGGGACGGAAACAGCGGCACGCCGACAGGCTGAAATCTACGCGCACCCAATTGGGCAGCTACCCAGTTTTCTGCGTAAAGGGGTAGAGTTTATCGGTGTTCACGACGGCACGCCAATTTACTCAGCGGGGGCTGGGAAAATATTTGTCTATGCCGAACGGACAAAGAGGCGAATTGAGCAGCGTCACTTGGAAGAATCTTTGTTTCATGAAGCCGTGCATGTGTCGCTCGACAAAGATCATTCGAATTCAAGTGCATGGCGAGATGCACAACAAAGAGATGGTGAATTCCTGACAGATTACGCCAAAAATAATCCCGAACGGGAAGATCTGGCTGAAAGCGCGCTCTTTGCTTACGCATTGCAAGTACATCCCGGCCGGATCCCCCCCGTGGACAGTCGTGACATAATGGAAAAAATCCCGTTCCGGCTAGACGTACTTTCGCAAATTTTTGAAATGAGTGCAGAGCAAGAAAAATCATTGGACAATGGGGCTGCGAAAACAGCGGCTTGTGACAAAGCTTAAACCCAAAGTCGCACTTCGGCATTAGCATCGTAAATAGTGGAAGGTCTCCATGGTTAAAAAAATAGCAAATCTCCCCGGAAATGAAAATTCTGACGAGCTAAAGAGATCAGCATATTTCCCTACGCTCGTTTATTCGGTCCAACTGCAAGATGCGGTCTCGATGAACAAAGAAATCCTGGCCGCAATCTACGAAGAACACAGCCGTGATTCAGATGGAATTGAACGCTCGAATTTTAAATCTCTTGGAAGTTGGCACAGCCAAAACAATCTCCACAAAAACCCGAACTTTCAACGGTTGACGGATCGCATAGAGATAGCCGCCGCGGAAATTAGCAAAGACTTGGTTTATGATCCCTCAAAAGAACTAAAAGTAACAACGATGTGGTCTATCTCTAACCCTCCCGGCAGCTCCAACCGAGCCCACATACATCCCGGAGCACTCTGGTCCGGGGTCTACTACGTGCACTCCCCAGAGGGAGCCGGAAAAATCGAATTTACGGACCCAAGAACCGTCCACCTCATGAATGGTGCCAGTTTCAAACGCAAAACTCAGAGAAAATCAGAATGTTGGACTAAGGTTAAGGTTCAACCAACAGCTGGAAAAATGTTGTTTTTTCCGAGTTGGTTATACCACAGCGTTGAACCAAATTTAGCCGAAGGAACGGGGCGTGAAAGTGACCGGGTCATTGTGAGTTTCAACATAAATCAAGTTCCGAGGAAAAAATGACTGGAATACTCAGCGGTCAGTTCTAGAAATACCGTCGATTTTCCGACACGTCACGATCGAGGTCGCAACGGTTGCCTTACTAATGCTGATCAAGACAATAACTGGCGCAACAGAAAACAGTGAAACTGTTTCAAATGAACTTGCTAAGTTACTCGCTGATTGTTGGACACCAACCGCCAGCGGTAGAACGTAGGCGCCTACAATCGCAATCAATGCAACAGAATGCGCTAAATCAACGCGTAGCTCGGAACCAAGCTCATGCCTTTTCAGCGCCGAATTAATTTTTTCAAATCGTTTTAACCGGTCGCGTAGCACGCTTTTCTTTGCACTTCGCAGTATCGGTGGAGCGAATAAATCATTCCCCGTCCTAAAGGACAAAACCGCATTCTCCAATCTTAGAACAGCCCGTCGACGCGCCATATCGCGATGCTGGCTACTGTTTTCAGAGCCGATCAGTAACACACCTAAGAACAACGAAACGATGGCGGCGACAACAATGAGTGGAGAAATAAAGTACACAAAAGTCAGCAACAAACAAAACCCGAAAACGACGGATTTCTCCTCCTGAGTTCGGTCAATTCCCTTCATCAGTTTGGAAATATCGGAGACTTTCAGGGAACTATGCGAAGACGCATTATACTCAAATAAGAATTGCTCCTGCAACAAGTTGGTGGACGTGTCGATGAGAGAACGGCACCTTTGCCGCATATATACTGCCGCCATTGAAACCGAAAAGGCCGCTGCAAAAATAACGGCGAAAGGCTCGATAGCAGAAGCTTCTACGCCTATTCGAATAGCATAGAAAAGCATCATAATAGAAAAAACCGCCAGCAATCTCGAAAACAGACGCATCACACCCACTGTGGCCAAGGTCTTTTGAAACAAGAGGTGAACCCTGACTGATAATTCTTCTGGCGTGGTCACATTTCCAAGCAATACGCCATTGAATTCGATTACAAAAATTCGCTCTTTAAGGCTCACGTCCACCTTGTAATCTATCGCGTCGACCCACGCCCCTGCCTTTGCTGACCAGACCGACCTTACCAAACCGTTTTTGGTGCTACTAAGCTTTATCGCGTAGGCGGCTATAGGCGCCACATCCTCAGATGTCACTTCGGTAACCCGAATTGAATTGTGCATGGTGGACTTTAAAGTGGCAAAAAATCTGTCTACGCGCACCCCAGAGAGCTCTGAAGGAACAGCAACTTGTTCAAATGGCCACAGCTCATCAAGTGTTGGAGCGACAATCTGTTTCACGCGACGGCCCTCCTTACTATCGTGAACTTGTCAAAGGTCAAATGGCCGACAAAAGACAGTTCGGTTTGTAAAACTTGTTCAGCAAGATCTGCAATCTCAATGCGGGAATGCACATCCCAAAAGACAGGAAAATCTTTTGCTTCGCACACAATTAGGGCTCTTGCGACATGCTGCTGTATGTCCGCACCAATGACTGAAGGCACATCATTCTTTTCTTCACGCACTGCTACATTTTTGTTGGCAACAAGATCTCTACAAAATTCCAGATCAACAGAAGTGGCTTCTTGTCCAGGTCCAAACACGCGTATCTTGTGCAAGATGTCATTGTTGGCATGTGAAAGATCAGAAACCATCGCCTCAACCGCAGAGGCAATAACCAAACGTTGTTCAAGTGACGTCAAATCCGGTCGTTGAAGGGGAGAAATCAAATCTGAATATTCCTCAATAATGATTTTGGCATCAGATTCAGTCACACGAATATCGCGCTTTTTCCTGGCAGCCTGAATGCGGTTTTCCACCACCGTTCCGATTAAGTCGGGCAACCCTCTTTTCTGCTCGCAAATGGGTAACAGCTGACCAACAAGACGGAAATTTGTGGGCCCAGACTGCATCGCGAACAAAACCCAAAACACGAGTGAAGGGGGCTGCACTGTACCGAGTAACACGCCAAGTCCAGCCACGAGAATGACGGACCATTTAGCAACTTCGCCGCAAAACTCCGAAGTACTAACGTGCCCAAAAATCGGGTGCCCTGCAAACAATCTGGTGTAACGCCCACTGGTCTGCCGGACGGACAACTCACATTTGTGAACCCGTCCCAAAAGCGTAAACAAAAATGACACGGAAATGAGAGAGATCCAAGCAACCGCTATTTTCCACGACAAAAACATCAAAATGAGAGGTGCAACCGCAATGGATGCGATGACTGTCGGGAGCTGTCCATTTCGGGGTACATCGATTTCTAAAACGCGTTTCACGTGATTTGCAACATCACGCTCCGGCCGCCCCCTAAAACCAATCAGGTCGCGCCCGCGTGAAAACACCCTCAGACATCCCTGTAGAAATTCCCTTTGATGCAGCGTTTTGACCCGCGCCTGAAGAGTCGAGGATTGCACTCGAATGAGCAAAACAAGCAAGCCCAGAAACGCCAAACCAAGACCGGATTTTATCATCGAAAACTCGCCGACTTGGTTTAAAGCGAGAAATAGAAATGTACTCACCGCCAGCAGCAAACCAACCAAAAGCAATTGTTTCGCCGTCTCAAGAATAAATAGCGATATCCGTTGGTTTCGAAGTCCGTTTTTCTTTGGACGGGCCAATTTTTGGACCCGTTTTGATTTGAAATCACGACACTCGATCAGGTGATTTGAAGACAGTTGATCGAAGTGTTTCCTGCGATAGATTACTGGTCCAATCGCTGGATCATGAACAAAGACTCGATCTTTGCTGATACTTAGCAGAACAACAAAATGTAGCTGTCGCAGATGCGCAATTGCTGGCAACCTAATTTGCTCCAACATTGCCGGCTCTACCGATATGCACCGACATGGAGCTTCCAAGTTCTCACTTAAGAACGCCCGAAGGTTTTCGAGATCGGTTCCCACTCTATCGCGATCGAGCCTATTTAGAGTTTCGCTGATGCCGACATGCCGGCCTAATAGTCCTAAAATGGTTAATGCCGATGCAACTCCACAGTCGGTGCGTGTGGTTTGAAGAACAAAGAGCTTTTGTCTTCGAAGGAGATACCACAAAACATGTATCCAAAACCGGCTAAATCGCAGCATCTTTTGCCCACAAGAAACTGAACAATGACCTGCTTCCTAAAGGGAAACTCAAATGCACAAGTGACCCGGCAAGCTTTTGTACATTTTCATTTGCGGGGTCGTCGATCTTCACGGTCACCTGAGAGAGCACCCCCCGCGCAATAATTTTGGTGGCGAGCGATTGGTTTCCTAAACGAATTCCGAGCTCTTTTGTATCAACCGTTGCAAAATCACGATTTCGCAGCCTCCCTCCGAACTCGATCTCTTCGCCATTCTCCAGATCGTGAATTGTTCCCTTAACAATTTGATTGGGCCGCAGAGACACTGAGTGTCTGTTCTCTAAAAAACCGATAATGGTGTTTGAATACTCTGTTTCGTCCAAGCTTCCAGAGCCGCTGTGGCGCAGAAATTCATGCGTCACCGAAATCGGCGTTTTGTCTTTGGAAAATGCGCTGGCTTCTACGACTTGCAAACCGTTCATTTCAGCACTTTCGCCGGCAAGAAACAGTGTGGTTACATAAAACTCTCCGACGGTTGCATGGTCTTTAGTGACCTTCGAAATCGGCATTTGAGCCTCGACCAATTCTGCCATTGTATCATCAACTGTATCCGTCAATGAAAGTTGAAACCGCTTTTGGTTGTGTTTTAGAGCCACTGAGCCTTCTGAAAACTCTCCCACCACGGTTATTAACAAACCCTGTGCGGGAGTTCTTTCAGACAAAATCCGAAGCGCGTCGCCTTTGGTTACTTCAGCGCGCGAAGGCTGAAGCATTCTCATGTCCAAAACGGCACCTCCCGCAACGGTGACTTGCGGCAATTTGAGCTTGGCAAGGTAACGCGCATTGGCTTCTTGGCGCAACGCTGCGGACAATTTTTCAAGTTCGATGAGCTGCTGCTCAGATGCAACTATTTTGCCAAATAGAATGTCAATTTCGGCCTCGTCGATAGCATTAGAATACTGTTGTTCTGTCAGGTCTTTGACCAGATCCAACACCATTCTCTCGGATACGAATTGCGTTCCCTTACTGGAAATTACCGCGAGACGTGAAGTCTGGACCCCATCCAGCATCGCAGCAAGCTTTTGCGCCGGTAGAACCGCGTTCTCTCCGGATTTTCGCAAAAGGTTTTCAAGTTTATCAAGTTGGCTCAACCGCTCTGCGTTCAGCGCATCAATGTCGGCATCGCTCAATTGAGTAAAATCTCTCAATTCCACCAGCGCTTTACTCATATCGTGCGTTAACGACATTCTGGCTTTTAGACGTTGCTCAGTGGCGTCCTTCTTTGCGCTATCACGCTCTAAATCCACCAAAACCTTTGACGTTTTCTCCAAGTGATCACTGTCGATCTTCGCAAGGTCTCGACGCAGCGTTCCCATCAAAAAATCATTTTCTGCGGCACTTTCCACACGTACAACCGCCGAAACAATTTGCCCTGCTGCGAATTCTTGCCCAGTGGCTGAATAATGGTACACGACTCCAGATTCCCTGGCGCGAACGGTTTTTACTCCTCCCGGATTGACGACAAGGCCAAAGCCATCAACCGAGAAGGAAATCGGAACGAATAGGACGACAATCGCTAAAGCCAGCCAAAAAACTGATACGAACACCAACTTCATTCGTTGCTCTTTCGATCGCAGACCTTCACCTCTTTAAGCACCGGTATCAAAGCCTCCAGCATCCAACGCACACGCTCCGTCACTATCAGCATCATCAATCGACAATTTGCGTCCGTCTACACCTAGGCCGCCAGCAAGATCGGCGCCGATAGGCGCATCTTCAGGCATGTCTTGCCATTGCCCGCCCGCATCGACCGCACAGGCATCGGCGCCACAGGCGTCGCCACCGTACATATCCAATCCACCGTCAGCCCCACAGGCATATCCAGCGCACGAAGACACATCGGAAACATTTGAGGACGCTCCGAGGATGCCTTCATCCCCTTCGTTTCCTTCATCGTTTTCGTTTCCTTCATCGTTTTCATTACCTTCGTCGTTCTCGTCGTTCTCATTACCTTCGTTGTTTTCGTCACCTTCGTTGTTTTCGTCGCCTTCGTCCCCTTCGTTGTTTTCATTTCCCTCGTTGTGTTCGTCGCCCTCATCATCTTCGTCATTTTCATTGTCTTCGTCGCCTTCGTCACTTTCGTTGCCTTCGTCTCCCTCGTCGCCTTCGTTGCCTTCGTTGCCTTCGTCGTTTTCGTCATTTCCATTGAAGGGATTGCCTTCGTTGCCTTCATTACCCTCGTCGTTTTCGTCGCCTTCGTCGTCCTCGTTGCCTTCATCGCTTTCGTTATTTTCGTCGCCTTCGTCTCCCTCATCATCTTCGTCAGACTCATTACCTTCGTTTAATTCGTCCCCTTCATTATTCTCGTCTCCTTCGTTTTCTTCATCGCCTTCATTGCCTTCATCGTCTTCGTCGAACTCGTTGCCTTCGTTGCCTTCTATACCTTCGTTACCTTCATCCCCTTCATCCCTCTCGTTGCCTTCATTGTCTTCATTCCCTTCATTGAATTCATCCTGAAGAATTCCCTCATCGTCTTCATCGCCCTCATTATCTTCATTGTTTTCGTTGGCTTCATCACCCTCGTCGCCTTCATCGCGTTCATCATTTTCATTGTCTTCGTTGCCCTCGTTGCCCTCATCCTGCTCGTCGCCTTCATCTCCCTCGTTTGACTCATTGCCTTCGTCGGTTTCGTCACCTTCGTCGCCTTCGTCGCCCTCACTATCTTCGTTGCCCTCGTCACCTTCGTTGCCTTCATCTAGTTCATCGTTTTCGTTGCCTTCATTGCCTTCATTGGACTCGTCGTCCTCATCGCCTTCGTCGCGTTCGAAACCCTCGTTCCCCTCGTCATTCTCGTCGCCTTCGTCGCCTTCTACGCCCTCATTGTTCTCGTCGTCTTCGTCGCCCTCGTTGTCTTCGTCACCCTCATTCCCTTCATTATTCTCATCACCTTCATCACCAGTGCTTTCACTGCTTTCGTCGCCCTCGTTGTCTTCATCCCCCTCATTTCCTTCTGCGCCTTCATTCCCTTCATTACCTTCATCGTTTTCGTTGCCTTCGTTCCCCTCTACGCCTTCGTCAGACTCATTGTCTTCATTGCCTTCGTCGCCTTCGTCGTCCTCATCGTGCTCATTATTTTCATTGCCTTCGTTATCCTCATCTCCTTCATTTCCTTCCGAACCCTCGTCGTTCTCGTTGCCTTCATTTCCCTCGTCGCCTTCATCGTTCTCGTCTTCTTCGTTGTTTTCGTCGTCTTCGTTTCCTTCGTGACCTTCGTTGCCCTCGTTGCCCTCGTCTCCTTCGTTCCCTTCATCACCTTCATTATTCTCGTCTAGTTCGTCGTTCTCATCCCCTTCGTTTCCTTCGTCATCTTCCGAGCCTTCGTTGGCCTCATCCCCTTCGTTTCCTTCATCTCCTACAGTGACAGATTCATCACCTTCGTTACCTTCATCCCCCTCATCATTTTCATTATCTTCGTCACTTTCGTTTCCTTCATCCCCTTCATCGTTTTCATCGCCTTCGTTGGCCTCATTCCCTTCATTCCCTTCATCGTTTTCATCGCCTTCATCATCTTCATCATTTTCCGCGCCTTCGTTCCCCTCATCCCCTTCATCATCTTCGTCGCCTTCGTCTGCCTCATCTCCTTCGTCATGCTCGTCGTTTTCGTTACCTTCGTCGTCTTCGTCGTTTTCATTGCCTTCGTTATCTTCGTCGCCCTCGTCGCCTTCATCACCCTGACTTTCAGACTCGTCTCCCTCATTAAACTCGTCGCCTTCGTCGCCTTCGTTGTCTTCGTCGCCTTCGTTATACTCGTCGCCCTCGTCGCCCTCGTCGCCCTCATCGTCTTCGTTAGCTTCGTTGTCTTCGTTACCTTCGTCGTCTTCGTCGTTCTCGTTGTCCTCGTTGCGCTCGTCGCCCTCGTTCCCTTCGTCGCCCTCGTCCCCTTCATTGTCTTCGTTGGCTTCATCGCCTTCGTCGTTTTCGTCGTTCTCGTTATTCTCGTTGCCTTCGTTATCCTCGTTACCTTCGTCGTTCTCATCGCCAGAATTAATTAAATTATCTTCGTCGCCCTCGTTGTCCTCATCGTTTTCGTTTCTTTCGTCCCCTTCATCGTTTTCGTTTAGCTCATTTCCTTCATTGTCTTCATTTGCTTCATCACCCTCATTGTTTTCATCACCTTCGTTGCCTTCGTCGCCCTCATTTATCTCATCGCCCTCATTGTTCTCATCACCCTCATCACCCTCGTTATCTTCGTTTGATTCATTCCCCTCGTTGCCTTCATCATCTTCGTCGTTTTCGTTGCCCTCGTTCCCTTCATCACCTTCATTATTTTCGTCGTTTTCGTCTCCCTCATCCCCCTCGTTACCGCCCTCATTTCCTTCGTCGTCTTCGTTGCCCTCGTTTCCTTCATCACCTTCGTTGTTTTCGTTGCCCTCGTTCCCCTCATCGTTTTCGTCTTTTTCGTTGCCCTCATTGCCCTCGTTATTTTCGTCGGCCTCGTCACCTTCATCGTTTTCGTCGTCTTCGTTGCCTTCATCGCCCTCGTCTAATTCATCGCCTTCATTATCTTCATTGGCCTCGTCTCCTTCGTCTCCTTCATTGCCCTCATCAGATTGCTCTTCCGGGTCTGCGACGGGCATTCCCCCGTGCACAGAGGAGGCATATTCGGCACTCAAAACTTCGATCCCAGCGATTTCGGGGCTAATGTAAGATGGTCCATCAGTGTGGAAATCAGCGATAATTTGGCGCAATACGGCCAAAAGTGTTCCGATATCGGTCTGGATTTCTACGTCAGCTGATGGCGCGGGAACATTGGACACATGAACACCATCCTGATCAAACAGAACGGTCCGCTCTTGTGTCTCGTCAATCAAAATCCGAACCGTCCAGCTATCACGCCCGGTCATTTCCAGGTTTTGTTCGTCAAAGAACCTTGGCAAAAGCTCTTCAAGTAGAAGGTCCAGTTTGACCGACGGTGACAAGGACGAAAAGTGAACTCGCGCGTCGATACTTTTGTCAAAGGCGTTTGCCTGCTCCAGAGAAGGGGTGAAGCTGTCCGCAAGCTTTTCACAGCCTTGCTCCATAAAGATCCGAAGTCGCCCAGATACGATCGCTTGCTGAACAGAGATGGCTTTCTGACTAAAGGCGGGTGCTTCATCGATAAACTGCATGACCAATCGCTTTCTCTCGGAACTATATTTACTAATTAACCGCTCGCTTACTCCCAAACGGGCGCTGAAACTTCCGCCTCAAGAGCGGAGTGAATAGACTTCATCGTTTCTGATGTGTGGTTTGCACCAGACACCAATGATCCGTTTTGCAACGTTGGGCTAAGAACCGGGTTCCAATCAGAAGAAGAAACAAACCCGCGAGCTATCGCCCGCTGAAATAGTTGTTCGGCAATGTTGAATTTCCAACTTGGACAAGGAAGTTTCCCTGTTTCGCCAGACGCATAGTCGTTGTGAACGAATTTAAACGCGCAAGCGCCGGCACAGGTTGGCAAGAGCTTACAATTCGAGCATGTGCCATTTTCAAAAGGTGAAAATGCAGACCACAATTCTGCATTTTTGCTGGAGACGGATGGATCAGAAGAATAAACACTTCCGACCCTTTTGCTTGAATCCATGACGGTGTCCCAGCACTTGTGAAGGTCGCCATTGGGTACAACCACATAGCTGTTTTCCTTCATTGCAGTGCATAATCCCATAAACCTCGGTGGGTTGGGGATACCGCTCAAGCCTAACCTGAAAGACTCCTGCTGAAGGCGCACTTCGAGGTCCGCGTAATCTGTTTTAGACATGCATGTCGTACAGGCGCTTGCCGCTTCTGCGACGCTTTCAATCGGCGCAAAATATACAGAAACCCCCTGAGAAAGAGAAAGCCCTCGCGCCGATAGATCACCAAGCAATGCCAGAGCGTTAGCTTCATTGCTCTGGTCGACATTTATCCGGATCGAGACGTCCATAAGACGTGACTTCGCGATCTTTTCAATATTCGCGAGGATCTTTGAATATGTCCCTCGCCCACTGGTGAGATGGCGCCGGCTATCATGGGTTTGTTCTTCGCCATCGATCGTGATCTGAACTTTAGATACCTTTTGCTTTTTCAACTCCCGGGCCGTGGTCTCATCAAGTAAATAACCATTGGAAATGACCATTGCGGAATACTCAATTCCGTGTTTTTCGCAATGACGCATGAGACGGTCTGAAATTGACTTAATGGCAGGTCGGTGCATCAAGGGTTCACCACCATACCAGGTGACGTGTAGATGCTTGCGCTGCTTCATGTGGCTCTCAAGATAGTCACAAGTTGCATCGACGGTTTCTGCACTCATGCGGACAACGGGTTTGTCTTGGCCTTGAAAGCAATAATGGCATCCAAAATTACACGACAGCGTCGGCGCAATCGTGATCATAACCCGATCTTCGTCGTTACGGGCGCGATCAAAGCTCTCCCGAACCGAATTTACCTCGTTGATCGCGGCGTTTACAACAAAGCCGCCCCGCACAAAACTTTGATGCTCTTTTGAGAACCGCGCTTCACCATTTGTAGTAAGTGCGTCCCAAATTTTCTTGTCACTACTATCCCAGAGAGCAAAAGATCTCGAGTTTGTGTTGAAGGCCAGATACTTGGAATTATTGAGTGCAACGATGATGGAAAAGCGCGAAGGCTTAATGATTAAAGACCGAGTGTTTGGTGCTCTTACATCAAACATCTTCATCACATGGTGATAGAGGTATCCGGAAAGTGCTTGCCATTCTTCCCGCAACTCTGAGCCAAGCTTGCACCGATATGCATTCTATCGGCAAAACCAGCGAAGGGGGCTTTCTAAAAATGTCTTGCGGTGTCGTAAACGCACTGGTGATGTCCACGCCAATTTTGGCGAGCAAACACCGACCTAGAACTTGAAAAATGTTCAGCCCAATGACCATACGGGTAAATGCAATCAGCATTGTACTCTCGAAACCACTTACAAAAACAAGCATTAACTTTAGGCGTTTTTAACTTAAAAAGCAAAGTTTTCGAGTTACAGCATCATTCAGGTTGTCAGCTTTGTTCACTCTTCAACTTTAAGAAAATGAAGTGCAGCTAGTCACTAAGCATCAACCAGAAACCAAGTGAGGTTACAAAAGGCATCGGTTTCATTGCCTATCTTCACCTTGCTATTTCCTTTCACGAAGACGCTTCAATCCAAAAATTTAGTCACGTCGGTTGTTAAAAAATAGGTGGGCTTTCAAAATTCTGAGCTCAAGCTGAAAAATGGTAAACGGTCCAAATCACTCGAAAATAACACCTAAATACGAGCTGTTAGAACGAGGTTTTCTCGCTAGACGCATGTCACAAGATGGAGGGAATGGTGCACCCAATAGGATTCGAACCTATGGCCTCTGCCTTCGGAGGGCAGCGCTCTATCCAGCTGAGCTATGGGTGCCTGTGCGGGGGTATAGCCAGTGAAATCATCCCCCGCAATCTCAAAATGCGCTTAGGCAAAAAGCTCGTGTGCAAGTTCAAGCGCATCCACTAAAACATCTACTTCTGCCTTGGTATTATAGAGCCCAAACGAGGCACGACAGGTTGCCGTCAGTCCCATATGATCCATCAATGGACCAGCACAATGATGCCCAGCACGTACCGCAACACCTTTTTTGTCCAGAATAGTCGAGATGTCATGCGCATGCCCTGCCCCATCCAGCGTAAAGCTGAATATTGCGGCTTTGGATGGCGTTGTTCCTTGGACCTGCATCCAATTGAGACCGGCAAATTTGCTCATCGCATAGTCGCGTAACTGAGCCTCGTGCGCCGCAATGTTTTCCAGTCCTAGGCCCATCATATAGTCTAGTGCTACGCCAAAGCCGATTGTCTGAACAATACCCGGTGTTCCAGCCTCAAATTTCATAGGGGCGTCATTGTACACAACTTCAGTCTTAGAGACTTCCTTGATCATGTCACCGCCCCCAAGGAACGGTCGCATCTCCGCCATCCGTTCCGGACGCACATAAATCGCACCAGATCCCGACGGACCATACAATTTATGTCCCGTGATCGCATAGAAATCACAGCCAATGTCCTGCACATCCACCGGCATGTGTACAGCGCCCTGTGAGCCATCCACCAGCACCGCAACACCCTGCTCATGCGCGCCTTTTGTGATCGCCTTCACGTCCACAACAGTGCCCAAGACGTTTGAACACTGCGTCACTGCAATCAGCTTTGTACGCGATGTGATGGCGTCAAGTACTGCCTGCGGATCCAGCGCACCAGTTGCGTCCACATCCACCCACTTGATGACAACGCCCATCCGCTCACGCAGAAAATGCCAAGGTACAATATTGGCATGGTGTTCCATAACCGACAGAATGATCTCGTCACCGGCCTGCATACGCGGCATTGCCCAAGAATAGGCCACCATATTGATGCCTTCGGTCGTGCCGGAATTCAAAATAATGTCGTCTTCACTAGCAGCTCCCAAAAACTGTGCAATCTTACCGCGCACCGCTTCATATTTGTCTGTCGCCAGATTAGATAGATAGTGTAAGCCTCTATGAACATTAGAATATTCATGCGCGTAAGCATTGGTCACAGCGTCAATCACAACCTGTGGCTTTTGCGCTGAGGCCCCATTGTCGAGGTAGACAAGCGGCTTTCCATTGACTTCGCGAGACAGGATTGGAAAATCAGAACGGATTTTGGCGACATCAAACATTTAGGAGATCCCCATAGCTGTCACGCCGATCAGTGACAGAAAAAATGACATGCCAGCAACCAGCGCCAGCATCGACAAAACAACCAAGGTCACCGAACGACCCAACGAGTCGAACTGGTGCACCACATTGATGAAGTTGATCACGACCCAGACCCCATAAAGGCCAGCGGCCATCACAAACATCTGCGCCACTCCGGGCGCTACAAGCATCAAGACAAGCGCGATTAGCTGAACGGCGAGCCGCAGATATTGCAGCCAGCCCATCATTAAAAGAACGTCTTCAAAACGCCCTTGCCCACCGATGCTTTTGCCAACCCAGAAAAATGCAATAACAAAAATCAGGATCGTCACGCCGAGCAAAAAAGCCATGGCGAAAGGAGATGTTAGAATTTCTCCACCGATGCCTTCGGGCACCGGAAACAGAGTGATGGACAAAAAATAAGCAAGAGTGTTGAGCAACACTGCAAGTCCCAGAACCATCCATCCGGTGTTTTGGTCCAATTTCTGCGCGACAATAATTCGAGCGGCCTGTGCAGGCTGGCGTACCGTCAAAATCATCAGGCTTTTAAGATCTGAGATCATACCTCAGCCTTTCCAGCCTGAAAAAAGCCGGCAATCCAGAACCAGGATATTAGCCCCAACCAGACAATTCCGACCGCGTTCAACGCAACACCCGCCCCGATAAAGCCCCCCACGAGACCATAAAGCAGGTTAATCGGAGAAGAGGCCAACATTGCCCAAAACAGAGCCAATCGGGCGCCATAGGGACTTTGTTTGCCCCCCAACAACCGCGCCACGATTTGGGTAATGAAAGCAAGCGTATAGGCCAGAAGTGGAGCGATAAACAGCCATGCCATCAACGCGCCACCTAACATCGGGTTCAGCTCTTGGCCTGTAAGGTGCGCTTCACGCGCCAGACGCGGCCATTGCGCAATGAAAATGATGGTACACGCAGCAATCAGGATCGCCAGAGCCCGATCTTCGCGTGTCCCCATCGATAGAAGTTTTGCGATAACCTTACGTGGCCGCCAATAGGTGACCACAATATCTTGAGTGACAGACATTATCCGCGACGACGCTCCAGCCAGCCTTCCAGCCGCGTATTGATCGCGTCCCGAAGAGATTCATGTTCAATTTCTTCAACGGCTTCTGCCACAAAAGAAAGAACCAGCAAATCTGTAGCAATGTCGCGGGGCACACCACGTGCCCGCAGATAAAACAAAGCATCCTCGTCGATCGCACCGGAGGTCGAGCCGTGAGAGCAGGCCACATCATCGGCATAGATCTCCAGCTCTGGCTTGGCCAGAAACTGACTGTCGTCATCCAACATCAAGGATTGGCTAATCTGGTACCCATCAGTTTTCTGCGCATCTTTTTTGACAAGAATTTTGCCTTGAAAAACGCCTGTGGCGCCATTGCGCAGAACTTTTTTAAACACCTGACGGCTTTCGCAATTCACAGCATCATGGGTCACAAACACGGTGTCATCATGCAGGAAATCACCGTCTCCCATCGCGGCGCCCGCGATATGTGCAACCGCGTCATCGCCGGTGAGCTCAATCACAGCTTCATTGCGTGTTAGGCGCCCGTTCACAGTCAATGTGAAGGATTTGAACACACTTTCAGTGCCAAGACGGGCAAAGATATGCGTGACTGCGCGGCGTTCATGATCACGCCCCTGCGCACGCACATGGTGAAACGCAGCACCATCAGCCACATCAACTTCCATGGACTTGTTAAACCGCGCCGCAGCGGGTCCGTTTTCCAACAGAGTAAATGATGCGCCTGCGTCCAACTTGATGACATGATGTAAAATCGCGTCTGACGTCGTGTTTTCGTGACGATAAATTAGGCTAACGGGCCGCTCGACCGGACCGGTTACATGGATCACCACACCATCGGTCGCAAAGGCGGTATTCATCGCCGCTAGCGGACGCTCCACAGGTGTCTGACCGTTGGCTTCAAGCACGCCATAGAGGTCGCGCGCCCAATGGATATCGGCCTCAGCCACATCAGAAAGGCGCTCAATAGTCAGGTTTTCACCTGCAAAATCATCAGACTGACCCGCATCAAACACGCCATCAACAAAGACAATTTTCAAACGGTCCAGCTCATCAAACAGAGGTGTTTCGTCGCTTACAAACAACGAAGCCTCTGGAGCGTTTTCTTGGGTGAGCGTATCAGGACGGGTGTATTTCCAATACTCATCACGCCGCTGTGGCAACCCCATTGTCTGCAAGCGTCCCAAAGCCGCTTCGCGTGCTTCAGTTGCCCATGCGCCACCCTTGGGCAAAGCCAACCCTTCAAGCCGCGCAGCGGTGCTCTCTTGTTTTTTAGCCAAGGCGGACATTAAGCCACCTCCGCCAGAATGTCGGCATAGCCGTTTTTCTCAACTTCCAGCGCAAGATCCGGTCCGCCGGTCTTCACGATCCGGCCGTTGGCCATAATGTGTACGACGTCGGGTTTGATATGGTCGAGCAAACGCTGGTAGTGCGTAATAACAAGGAACCCACGTCCCTCATCGCGCAACGCATTCACGCCTTCAGCCACCAGTTTCATCGCATCCACGTCCAGACCTGAATCGGTCTCATCCAGAATGCACATCTTGGGTTCCAACATGGCCATCTGAAGGATTTCGTTACGCTTTTTCTCACCACCTGAGAAGCCAACATTCACTGGACGCTTCAACATATCCGCGTCGATCTTCAGCGTCTTTGCTTTGGCGCGGATCACTTTCAAAAATTCCGCCGCCGACATTTCGTCTTGGCCGCGCGCTTTGCGCTGAGCGTTCACCGCCGTGCGCAAGAAAGTCATGTTGCCAACGCCAGGGATCTCAACCGGATACTGGAACGCTAGGAAAAGACCCAAGGCTGCGCGCTCTTCGGCTTCCAACTCCAGCAAATCTTCGCCCCCCAAAGTCGCGGAGCCCTCGGTAACTTCATATCCATCACGGCCGGAAAGCACATAAGACAGGGTCGACTTGCCTGAGCCATTTGGGCCCATGATCGCATGGACCTTTCCGGCCTCCACAGTCAAATCAACACCTTTGAGGATTTGCTTATCTTCTTCTTCAAGTTTGACCTTCAGGCCTTTGATTTCCAACATCTTATCTTCCTTCGCGTTTCCTCGGGCGCGATGGCCCGGTCATGTCTGTTGCGCTCGCGTTAAGCGCCAAAATAGGTGATCAGCATCATCACGGCCATCGCAACCATGCCGCAAACGGCAGAGGTAACAAAAACCGAGTCCGCCAACAGGCCTGTGGATTTACCTGCGCGCTTGCGCAGGCTAAACCCGACAGCCGATCCAAGGGCGATCCCGGCGCCCACGCCAGCAGATTGCTGCATCAATTGCTGAATGGTCTCCATCAGCCTACAGATCCCTCAAGAGAAATCGCCACCAGCTGTTGTGCTTCCATAGCGAATTCCATCGGCAAAGCCTGCAGAACCTCTTTGGCAAACCCGTTCACGATCAAAGCCACAGCTGCTTCTTCATCCATGCCGCGTTGGCGGCAATAGAACATTTGCTCGTCATCCACTTTGGATGTTGTCGCTTCATGTTCGACGCGCGAAGAGTTGTTTTTAACTTCGATGTACGGCACGGTATGTGCCCCACATTGATCGCCAATCAACAAACTGTCGCACTGCGTATAGTTGCGTGAATTCTTGGCCTTTGGGTGCATCGACACCTGACCACGGTAGGTGTTCTGCGCCACACCAGCGCTGATGCCTTTAGACACAATGCGCGACTTGGTGTTTTTCCCCAGATGGATCATCTTGGTGCCAGTATCCGCCTGCTGATGGTGGTTGGTGATGGCGATTGAGTAGAACTCACCCTGCGCATCATCGCCGCGCAAAATGCAGCTTGGATACTTCCAAGTCACGGCCGAGCCGGTTTCAACCTGCGTCCACATCACTTTGGAGCGCGCCCCACGGCAATCTGCCCGTTTGGTCACAAAGTTGTAGATGCCACCTTTGCCGTTCTCATCGCCTGGATACCAGTTCTGAACTGTCGAGTATTTGACTTCAGCATCTTCTTCTATGACGATTTCAACCACCGCAGCATGCAGTTGTGAAGTGTCACGTTGCGGTGCTGTACAGCCTTCCAAGTAGCTGACATAGCTCCCTTTATCGGCAATGATCAGCGTGCGCTCAAACTGTCCGGTGTTTTCCGCATTGATGCGGAAGTAAGTGGACAGCTCCATAGGACAGCGCACACCGGGGGGAACGTAAACAAACGAGCCATCCGAGAAGACCGCGCTGTTGAGCGTCGCATAGAAATTATCAGACACCGGCACAACCGAGCCGAGGTATTTCTTCACCAACTCAGGATGCTCACGAATGGCCTCAGAGATAGAACAGAAGATAACGCCGGCCTCTTTGAGTTCTTTTTGGAACGTTGTCCCAACAGAAACACTGTCAAAAACCGCGTCCACAGCCACTTTACGGCCCTCAGCAGGCGCATCTTCCGCGCCTTCGACGCCTGCCAAAATCATCTGTTCTTTCAAAGGGATACCGAGCTTGGCATAGGTCGCCAACAGCTTTGGATCAACCTCGTCAAGCGACTTTGGTTTCACTTCCATGCTCTTGGGACGCGCATAGTAATACTGATCCTGAAAGTCCACCTCGGGATAATCCAGCATGGCCCAGTCCGGCTCTTCTTTGGTCAACCATCGGGCATATGCCTCAAGGCGCCATTGCGTCATCCATTCAGGTTCTTCGTTCTTGTCAGAAATCAGGCGCACGATATCTTCGGTCAGCCCTTTGGGGGCATATTCCATTTCGATCTCGGTTTCCCAGCCGTACTTATATTTGCCGCCCACTTCGCGCACGGCATCTACGGTTTCCTGATCGACACCTTCCTTGACGTCCGCATGATCCAGACTAGCCATCGGTCTCTCCTTATCGTTCGCACTCACGCCGCGTTGCGGGCGCGATGTTTCCTCATTTGGGTCAACCACTTATCGGCAAAACCCAGAACATCCTGTTCGCTCGTTTCAGGTCCAATCGAGACCCGAATTGCGCTTGCGGCAAGAGCATCGTCATAGCCCATCGCCTTTAATACCCGGCTGGCGCGCACCTTACCGGAAGAGCAGGCAGATCCAGCAGAGACCGCATAGCCCGCCAAATCCATCTGCATAACTTGTGTCTCGCCTTTCCAGCCTGGCGTCGCGATGCAGCTGGTGTTTGGCAGGCGCTTCGCACCTTTTCCGACAAAAACAGTTTCTTGCGCGTCTTCAGCCAGAGTTTCTTCCAGCAAATCGCGCAGAGTTGCAACCCGATCCCAGACCCCGTCCGCCAAATCGCGCGCCGATGCCGACGCAGCTGCGGCAAATCCCGCAGCCCCAATCACATTTTCCGTTCCGGCCCGACGCCCCATCTCTTGACCGCCGCCCAATAGCTGCGCGGCGACATCGGTGCCACGTTTGACGACCAATGCGCCAATACCCTTGGGACCACCCAGTTTATGCGCCGAAATCAACGCCATTTCGGCGCCGCTCCAGTTAAACGCCAAAGGAAGCTTGCCAAAAGCCTGTGTCATATCGCTGACGGCCAGACCTTGCGGCAATGCCTGCAAGATACCCGTCTCAGAATTGGCAAACTGCAAAGTGGTTTTTGCAGGATCGATGACGGACACACCGCCCAACTCATCGACTGCCAGTTCTGCCGCCGCCCAAGATGCAACCGCATCATGTTCGATGTCGCCAGCAACCAAGCCACGACCGCGCATCGCCAATGCTGCAGCTTCCGTTGCGCCAGACGTAAAAATCACGTCGGCACCGTCCGCGCCCAACGCGCTTGCAATGTCTGCGCGCGCCGTTTCAATCAACGCTTTCGCCTTACGGCCTTCGGCATGCACACTGGATGGATTACCAACCACATCCATGGCCGCTATCATCGCCGCGCGGGCTTCATCGCGCAAAGGGGCGGTTGCATTATAATCTAGGTAAGCGCGCATCAGGCTTCTTCATCAACAACAGAGAACAAGCTTGGCACCGCAGGACATGGGGCAAGCTCGTTGGTGATTACGTCAGACAATCGCGTCTGGTGCAGAAAAACGTACACATGCGCGGAAAGCCCCTCCCATAGCCGATTGGCCATAGATTGAGCGCGAGACCCGCTAGACCCGCCGCTAGCACCCGCACCGGTGTGCAGCGCTGAGATCGTTTCATCCACAGCGGCCAGAACGTCGATTACGCGAATCTCGGCTGTAGGCTTTGCAAGGCGATACCCGCCTCCTGGACCCCGCACGGACTCAACCAACCCAGCGCGACGCAATTTCACAAAAAGCTGTTCCAAATACGGCAACGAGATATCCTGCCGCTTCGAGATTTCCGACAAGCTGACGAGGTTTTCCCCGCTCTGAAGCGCAATATCAGCGAGCGCAACCACCGCATAGCGCCCTTTTGTCGACAGTTTCATGGTACATCCCTTGCGAATTGATTGACCTCAGCCGCTTGTGTGCTTAAGTCGGATGATCCCCGCCGGAACAAATCCGTGCGAGTTTAGAATTGTTCTAAGGTGTCCGAGCGATTTCGTCAAGAAATCCTCTAAACCTTCCGAAGGAGACAAGCAAATACATGCCCGAGGTGATTTTTCCTGGACCCGAAGGCCGCCTCGAAGGCCGCTACCATCCACAAAAAGAAAAAGATGCCCCCATCGCTATTGTGCTGCACCCGCATCCACAGTTTGGCGGCACGATGAACAACAAGGTTGTCTATAACCTCCACTACGCGTTTTACAATATGGGTTTCACCGTATTGCGGTTCAACTTCCGTGGCGTCGGCCGCAGCCAAGGTGAATACGATCAAGGCGTTGGCGAGTTGAGTGATGCAGCATCCGCACTCGATTACCTTCAATCGATGAACAACAACTCCAAACACTGTTGGGTTGCCGGTTTCTCGTTTGGGGCTTGGATTGGCATGCAATTGCTGATGCGCCGTCCGGAAATCACCGGCTTTATCTCGGTGGCACCACCGGCCAACATGTATGACTTCTCGTTCTTGGCACCCTGCCCCAGCTCGGGTCTGATTCTGAATGGCACCAACGACCGCGTTGCGCCTCCAGCTGACACCCATACGCTTGTAAACAAGCTACATGAGCAAAAAGGTATCACCATCACGCACACCGAAATTCCGGGGTCTGGCCACTTCTTTGAGACCGAAGAATACATGGATAGCATGGTTGGTAACGTGACCGATTATGTGAAACGTCGCCTGACGGAAAGCACCCGCTAATGGCAACGGTCGACACCCTCGCCGCCAAGCTTGCCGAGGACACAATCAAAGCTCAGAAAGAACTGGGCAATGACCGTCTTTTTGTCGAGATCGGCGAGGTGTTGGCCGCAGCATCTCAGTCATTGGAAGAGGCTTTCTTAACCGAAGTTCGAATCCGAATGGCAGAGGAAAAAGCGCGTAAGCTTTTAATTGATAAGGTTAAAGCCGCACGTGCGGCAACGGCCCAATGAACAACCGCCTCGATGCCCAGCTGGACTTCTTAATCGAAGCCGACAAATTGAAATCGGTCTATCGCGCCACCAGCGTTCTGGATGGCCACCGCAAAGAAGACAGCGGCAGCCACAGCTGGCACATCGCTCTCTATGCTCTGATTTTGGCGGAACACGCCACACGCCCTGTCAATATCGACCGCGTGATCAAGATGTTGCTGATTCATGATCTTGTCGAAATTGATGTTGGCGACAGCCCTATTCACGGCGACCACGACATTGCACAGATGGAAGCTGATGAAAAAGCAGCGGCTGACCGCCTCTTTGGGCTGTTGCCTTCGGATCAACGCGACACTCTGCGGGCCCTCTGGGAAGAGTTTGAGGCCGCCGAATCTGACGACGCGGTTTTTGCAAAAAGCATTGATCGCGTGCAGCCAGTGATTGGAAATCTGGAAACCAACGGTGGCACTTGGCCAGAGTACAATGTGACACCAGCCCAATTAGAAGATCGCGTTGGTTGGAAAGTGGCCAAAGGCGCCCCCGCAATTTGGGACCACCTGCGCGCGCGCATCGCAAAATGGTTTGCAGCCCACCAAGCCTAGGCCGCTACCAACATTGCGGCCAGCCATAGCCCCACCGCCATGAAAGCCCGGAACACGGCGCACCGCCTGCCCGCACGGCCTCAAACATGCGCTGGCCCACAAACTCGAACGCCCACGCGATTTCCTCCGGTTTACGTCCGAATTGTTCAACCAACGCGTCGCTGCGCAGCTCCGCCTCTGTTGCCACACAGGCCCGCAGCGCTTCATCCGACACCAGCCTCGCGTGATAACTAGCCTCTGGCGTCGGATCTACGCCCCCTAAATGATACGCCAAATCATGGGTGACGCAGCATTCTTCCCACGGCGGTTTATTCTCAAATGTCTCTGCAAACCAGGGAAACACATCCGCAATCACTTCCCAACTGGCCGACATGCCCCCGGAACATCCATCGGTTGTGAACGGTGCCAGAGCCACGTCTTCAGACTGACGCGTCTGCGCCAATCGCTCATGCCGCCAGATTTCCAGCCGCGCAAGAGGTCCAAACGAATAGTCCTGCGCACCAACTGGAAACGGCCAGGCCGCTGCGAGGGCTAAAAGAAAACTACATCTCACCTTCAACACTTATATCCAATGTTAATCCCATCTGACCGGCAATCCCCAAAACCAACCTCTCAGCCCCGCTCATCTCGCGCCGCTCCGACAGGACCTGATTTGCCAACTCCGGCTCGTCTGTGATCAAACCATCAACGCCCAGCGAAATCATACCCGACATGGCCAGTGGATCATTCACCGTCCAGACATAGACCGACTTGCCGACTTTATTCGCTTCTTTGATGAGACGATATGACACCGTGGCGCTGTTTACCGCCAGAAAATCAGCATCCAATTCCCACATCTTGCCAAGCGCGGCAGAGGCCAGCAGCCCAACCTCCCAATCCGGTCTCAAACCTCTCACCTTTCCAAGAGCCTCATACTTCAGAGACATTATTTTCACCTGATCGACCATGTCCGCGGCCTCAACGATCTCAATCACGCGCTCTTCCAGACGTTCATCATGCCCATAATACTTAAGCTCGATCACAACCCCCGCCCGATCTTTGGCCGCGCTTAACACGTCCTCTAGCAACGGCGTGCGCTCATCTGCGAATTCGGGATCAAACCAGCTCCCGATGTCAATCTGCGCCAAATCCGCTTGGGTCGCGTCCCAGATTTTAAGAGGGTTTGCCGACAGCTTCATGAAATCACTGTCATGGATCACCGCGATTGCACCATCTGCGGTTTCCTGCACATCGATTTCCACCCAGTCTGCACCGTCAGTGATCGCCTTGGTGATCGCCGCCATCGTGTTTTCCGGTCGATCCCCAGATGCTCCACGATGTGCAATAACCTCAACGTCTTGCCCCGTATCCACTCGAGACAAATCTGAAATTCCGCCAAGACCGAGCACTGACACCACAATCCCGGCCAGCACGCCACCACGCCACACCGCTTTGGGCAATTTCAAAGTCGCAGGGGCCTCTGTTTCTGGCCAGCCCGCACGCGACATCAACATAACTGCCAACGCTCCCGTCGTCATCGAAGTCACCAACAGGTTCAGTGTCGTCCAAAGCGCAGCCATGATCACAAGAACCACAACAAGTGCGCTCAAACGTGTCCCCATGGCCCCCACAACCATGTCCGTTAAACCCGCGATTGCGCCCAGAGTCAGCGCGATCATCACAGAAGAGGTGAAGAACCAAACCACAATCTTAACAAAAAACCGCGGATGGGTGCCGCGCATACGGTTCCGACTTTCCACAATCGCGTCACGAGGCTTGTAACCAGCAAACAACACCAACGGCAGACTTAACGTCCATCCGAGTGCGCGCCACAACAACAGCACAATCATTGCTGCAAGCACAACACCTATTACCAGAACCACCCTCAGAAACTCTGGCGGATGCTCAGACAGGTAAAAGTTGATATCAAATTCGGTTAGACGTGTTGCAAAAATCGCACCGGAGACCGCCAAGAAAGGGGCACAAATTGCAAAAATTCTCAGACTTATCTGAAGCGCCAGGCCCAATACCACTGGCATACGCGGCAACACCAACGCGATACCGTCACTCAACCCCGAGGCGCGACCCAACTTGTCGCGCAGCGCCACCGCCATCATAAACGCGACGTCGGTGACAAACAGCATCATCGCCATCCCTGCAAGGATCACCCCCGCAATAAATCCGACAGGTGAGAGCAAGAAATGCGCGATGTCAAAATCTGCCAATGCAGGCTGACCTGAAAAAACCAACGCCATCCTCACGGTCAACGCCATCAAGGGCGCAAAAACCGCAGTCAGTAAGAGGTTGAATGCAAGGTGTGACAGTGTGAACGGAATTTTTAATCGCCAAGCCGTCGTAAAAGCCGCTTTGGTTTCAGCAAATGCTCGCAGTAACATGTAAACCCCTCAGTAAGACCTCACGTGACGCTAACCCAACACAAAGGCCACGTCGATGTGGTTCGGTGTCCGCCAATCTACTCGCAAAAGTTCGCCCTTCTGTATACATTTGCATACAAACTCTTTTCCCTCAGTGAGCTTTGGGTTAGGTATCCTGCAAACAGCGACTCGCAGTACAGGAGAGAGCCAATGTCCAAGATTAAGGTGGCAAACCCGATCGTCGAAATGGACGGCGATGAAATGACCCGCATCATGTGGCAGTTTATCAAAGATAAATTGATCCTGCCCTACCTCGACATTGATCTGCTCTATTACGATCTTGGCATCGAGGAAAGGGATCGCACCAACGATCAAATCACCATTGATGCCGCGGAAAAGACAAAAGAAATTGGCGTTGCAGTCAAATGTGCCACGATCACGCCGGATGAGGCGCGTGTGGAAGAGTTCGGCCTCAAAAAGATGTGGCGCAGTCCCAACGGAACGATCCGCAACATTCTAGGCGGCGTGGTGTTTCGCGCACCGATCATCTGTCGCAACGTGCCCCGACTTGTTCCCGGATGGACCAACCCGATTGTGATTGGCCGCCATGCTTTTGGGGATCAGTACAAAGCCAGCGATATGAAATTCCCCGGACCGGGCAAGCTGACCATGAAATTTGTCGGCGAAGATGGTCAGGAAATCGAACAGGAAGTGTTTGATGCTCCCGCCGCAGGCGTCTTTATGTCGATGTATAACCTCGACCAGTCGATCAAAGATTTTGCTCGTGCATCAATGAATTACGCGCTGAACCTAAAGTGGCCTTTGTATCTCTCCACCAAAAACACCATCCTCAAGCAATATGACGGACGCTTTCTTGAACTCTTTCAGGAAGTGTTTGATGCCGAATTTGCGGATCGCTTCAAGGAAGCAGGCATTTGGTATGAACACCGCCTGATCGACGACATGGTTGCTTGCGCGATGAAGTGGAACGGCAAATTTGTCTGGGCCTGCAAAAACTATGATGGCGACGTGCAGTCCGACACCGTTGCGCAGGGGTTTGGCTCCCTTGGCCTGATGACCTCGCAGCTGATGACACCGGACGGAAAAATCGTCGAAGCAGAAGCGGCACATGGCACCGTCACACGCCACTATCGCCAGCACCAAAAAGGCGAAAGCACGTCGACCAATTCAATTGCGTCGATCTATGCTTGGACCGGCGGTCTTAAGCACCGTGCCAAATTGGATGACAACGTGGCCCTGCGCGCATTTGCCGAAACACTTGAGCGTGTGATCGTGGAAACCGTGGAAAGCGGCTACATGACCAAGGACCTCGCCCTGCTGGTTGGACCGGATCAAGGCTGGATGACCACGATGGGGTTCCTTGAAAAGATTGACGAAAATCTCAACAAGGCGCTGAAAGGTTAGGCTTTTCCGTCGACACCACCATTCACATGCGAACAGGCGCTGGACATTTTCCGGCGCCTGCGTCACTTCCCCCCTATGCCAAGTTTTGCAGAATCACCCAGTGTCGAGAGACACAGCATCATGGAAGACGTCCAGGGCCTCATCGTTGGCACGGCTTTGATGGCGCTTGCCGTTCAACTGTATCAAGGTGGCGGTCTGATCACCGGACAAATTGCCGGCCTTTCGCTGACATTGAACTATATAACCGATCTGTCGTTTGGCGTTTGGTTCTTCATATTGAACCTACCGTTTTACATCATCGCCTATCGTCAGATGGGCGTAGCGTTTACGCTCAAGACCTTTGCCGCCGTTGGGCTGCTGTCAGTGTGGTCGTTCATCCTGCCCAATGTCATGCAGTTTGAAATGCTGCACCCGGCCGCCGCAGCCGTTTTGGCAGGCGTTGTTTCTGGCGTTGGTCTCATTGTCCTGTTTCGCCATGGCGCGACGCTGGGCGGTGTGGGTATTCTGGCCGTGTGGCTGCAAGACTCCCGCGGCATCAAGGCCGGATGGGTACAGCTCGGCTTTGATTTGATGGTGTTTGCACTTGCGGTGTCGCTTTTTGAACTTCCGATGGTTCTTTATTCGCTGATGGGCGCCGCGATCTTGAATATCATGATTGCTGTAAATCACCGACGCGATCGCTATATCGCGCGCTAACTGACAAAGGCCGCCCATGCCCAAAGCCTATCTCATGCTGTTCATCGCAGTGTTGTTTGAAACTATTGGCACCACTGCGCTGCAAGCCAGCCAGCAGTTTACGAAGCTTGTCCCGTCTGTCATTGTCGTCATTGGTTACGCTGCTGCGTTTTATTTTATGGCCCAGACATTGAAATACTTACCAGTCGGCATCACCTATGCCATCTGGTCGGGCCTTGGCATCGTGTTAATAGCGGTCATAGGATATGTTGTTTTTCAGCAAAAACTTGACCTGCCCGCCGTCCTTGGCATGGGGCTGATCCTACTCGGCATCCTTGTCATCAATCTATTTTCCAAGACTGCCCTCCATTAAGGGGTGGTCTTTTTGTCGCGCCGCGTATAGGCGAGGCGCGAACAAGTAAAGGCATCACCAATGGACCTTCGTAATATTGCGATTATCGCGCACGTTGACCACGGCAAGACCACATTGGTGGACGAGCTGCTCAAACAGTCCGGCGCATTCCGTGCAAACCAAGAAGTGGCCGAACGGGCCATGGACAGCAACGATCTTGAGCGCGAGCGCGGGATCACTATCTTTGCCAAACCCACTTCCGTGGAATGGAAAGACACACGTATCAACATCGTGGACACCCCTGGCCACGCCGATTTTGGCGGCGAAGTCGAGCGGATTCTCAGCATGGTTGATGGCGTTGTACTTCTGGTGGACGCGGCCGAAGGCCCGATGCCACAGACCAAGTTTGTGACCTCCAAAGCGCTGGCACTGGGCCTGCGTCCAATTGTTGTCCTCAACAAAGTTGACAAGCCAGACGCCGAACCTGATCGCGCGCTGGACGAATGTTTTGACCTTTTCGCGTCGCTGGATGCGGACGAAGATCAGCTGGACTTCCCGCACATGTACGCCTCAGGCCGCAATGGCTGGGCAGATGCAGAACTTGATGGACCACGCCAGGATTTGCACGCGCTGTTTAACCTGATCGTGAACCACGTTCCCGCACCTAAGCAGGTCAAAAAGCAAAGCGACGACTTCCGCATGCTTGCCACCACATTGGGTGCAGACCCGTTTGTTGGTCGCATTCTGACAGGTCGTGTTGAATCCGGCACTTTGAAAGTCGGCGCAACCGTGCAGGCTTTGACTCGCATCGGTCAAAAGATCGAGCAATTCCGAGTCACTAAAATTCAGGCATTCCGTGGCCTTGCACAACAAGACATCGAAGAAGCCCAAGCGGGCGACATTGTCTCGCTGGCAGGTATGTCAAAAGCAACCGTGGCTGACACAATCTGCGCCTTGGCCGTGGATGAGCCGCTGGAAGCCCAACCAATTGATCCGCCCACAATCACAGTAACGTTTGGCATCAACGACAGCCCATTGGCAGGACGTGATGGCAAAAAGGTTCAGTCGCGTGTCATTCGTGACCGCCTGATGAAAGAAGCCGAAAGCAACGTGGCGATCAAAATCGCAGACACCCCCGGTGGTGAAGCGTTTGAAGTTTCCGGTCGTGGCGAACTTCAGATGGGCGTTCTGATTGAAAACATGCGCCGCGAAGGCTTTGAGCTGTCGATCTCGCGCCCGCAGGTGATTATGCGCGAAGAAGACGGTCAAAAGATGGAGCCGGTTGAAGAAGCCACCATCGACGTAGACGACGAATATTCCGGCGCAGTGATCGAAAAACTCACCGGTTCGCGCAAAGGTGAGCTGGTCGAAATGCGTCCTGCCGGTGCTGGCAAAACCCGCATCATCGCGCACGTTCCATCGCGCGGCCTGATCGGCTATCACGGCGAATTCTTGACCGACACACGCGGCACAGGTGTTCTGAACCGCGTGTTCCACGGCTGGGCACCCTACAAAGGCGCAATTCCAGGCCGCCGCGCTGGCGTTCTGATCTCCATGGAAAATGGTGTGTCTGTCGCTTACGCTCTGTGGAACCTCGAAGATCGCGGCAAAATGATGATTGGCGCACAAGAGACAATCTACACCGGCATGATCATTGGCGAGCACAGCCGCGAAAACGATCTCGAAGTGAACCCGCTCAAAGGTAAGAAGCTGACCAACGTACGTGCCTCGGGTACGGACGAGGCGGTGCGCCTGACAACACCAGTAAAGTTGAGCCTTGAAGAAGCCATTGCCTACATCAACGACGACGAGTTGGTTGAGGTTACCCCCAACAACATCCGTCTGCGCAAGCGCTACCTTGATCCGCATGAGCGCAAGCGCCAATCGCGCGGCCAAGGCTAATCGCAGACACATCAAATTGAAAACGCCGGAGGTCCTCTCCGGCGTTTTTCATATTAGGGGTCTGAAGCTTTCGATCTCGACCGCATCTCTGCTGAACCGACAAAACGATCCTGGCGGAACCTCGTGCCAGTCGCCTTCTTCTGCCATCAAAGGTTCGCTCACCACCGCAAACCCATTGCGGCTATCACTGTGGCGATAATAAACCGTTGGCGCACGATCATCAGAGGCATACCGAATAGCATAGAGCGTTTCACCATCTGAAAACGCCGCCCCAATCCGCATATGAGGTGTTGTCCCCCGATCCCGGCTCATGCGCTGTAAAATCCCGACGGCGATTTCCATCGCCTCTTTTGGATTGTCATCCATCCCTTCAATCAGTCCCAACAGAAACAGCACTTCGCTGTCCGTTGCTCCTTTGCGTTCATGATAGAGATTGTCAGGGATGAGCATATCCGCACGGCGGCGGAATTTTTCAAAACCGCCAATTTGACCGTTGTGCATAAACGACCAGCGCCCCACCGCAAAGGGATGGCAATTGTTCCGGCTGGTTGCCGTTCCGGTTGAGGCACGCACATGCGCAAGAAACAAACCCGACTGCACCTGCGCCGTCAGCGAGCGCAGATTGGGGTCAGACCACGCCGGCAAAATGTCACGGTACAATCCGGGTTCAGGGCGTTCGCCATACCAGGCCAGACCAACACCATCGCCATTGGTCTGGGTTTTGCATTCGGTCGCATTGATGCTTTGCTGGATCAGCGAATGATCGGGCTTGGTGACGACATCTTCCACATAACAGGGTTGGCCAATATAGGCGGCCCATCGACACATATCCCGATCTCCTAATTTACTCGCTGGTCTCCACGACCATCAATTCACGCTCTGACGCGCCACGCGCATGGTTCAACGCTTCCTGATAGTCAGGACTGTTGTAGCAATCCACAGCAGCCTCCACACTTGGAAACTTTGCCACAACATTGCGTGGCCGTTCCTTGCCTTCCAGCTGAACAAAACGACCCGCGCGCGCGATGAACTCACCGCCATGTTTGGCAATCGCAGGTCCGGCCAGTTCGGCATATTTCCCATAAGCGTCGGCGTCGGTCACGGTGACATGGGCTATCCAAAGTGCAGGCATGGGGCTCTCCCTAATATTGTGCTCCACTCGACAGTCTAGGTGAATTGCCGAGCGGGCCAAGCCCTATTTTGACCAAATGGTCAGCCAGCCACCACAGCTTCAGCCGCCGCAATCGCTGCGTCTGAATTTGAGGCATCTTTGGCCCCACCTTGGGCCATATCCGGACGACCGCCGCCGCCTTTGCCACCCATTTCAACCACAGCTGCGCGCACCAGATCCACCGCAGACACTTGGCCCTTTAGATCATCGGTTACACCAGCCGCCACAGCCACTTTGCCGCCAGCATCCGCAATCAACAACACCGCACCGCTTTCCAGTCGCGCTTTGTGCTCATCGATCAATGGAGGTAGGTCTTTGCCGGAAACACCCGTCAAAACCTGTGCAAAGAATTTCACACCGTTCACGTCCTTGGCTTCGGCCCCTGCCCCTTGGCCAGCGCCGCCAGCCATCGCCAACTCGCGGCGCAACTGCGCCACTTCGTTTTGCAGCGCCTTGCGTTCATCCATCAAGGTTTTGACGCGATCCACGATCTCGACCGGCTGTGCTTTCAACGAGCCCGCGATTTTGGCAACGCTCATGGCACGGTCTTCCAGATGCATAAACGCCGCTTCCCCTGTCAGCGCCTCGATCCGACGTACACCTGCACTCGACGCACTATCAGACAATAGAACAAACACACCGATATCCCCGGTCTGTTTCACATGGGTGCCACCGCATAGCTCCAGCGAATAGGTATCGCCCGCCAGACCTTTTCCGGTCTCGGCGCGCCCCATGGATACGACGCGCACTTCGTCGCCGTATTTTTCGCCAAACAACGCCTGAGCACCAATGCTGCGTGCATCATCCGGTGTCATAATCCGCGTCTCAACCGATGTGTTCTGGCGAATATAGGCATTCACATCCAACGCAACCTTGGCCATTTCATCCGGTGTCAGCGCCTTACCATGGCTAAAGTCAAACCGTAGACGGTCCGCCGCATTCAGCGATCCGCGCTGTGCAACATGATCACCCAGCGCTTCACGCAGGGCTTCGTGCAGTAGGTGTGTCGCCGAGTGATTGGCGCGAATAGCAGTTCGGCGGCTGTGATCAACCTCAAGCTCGACTGGCTCGCCCTTGGTCATGCTACCAACTTCGACCGTCACCTTATGACCAAACACTTTGGCGTCACCGAACTTGCGGGTATCTTCCACAAGCGCAACGTCTTCGCGGTTTTCCAAGCGACGGATCACACCTGTGTCGCCAACCTGACCGCCGGATTCGCCATAAAACGGCGTTTGGTTGACCACGATCCAGCCAGTCTCACCCGCTTTGATGCTGTCAACTTCGGCGCCTTCAACAACGATTGCCACGATCTGGCCTTCGGCTTTCTCAGTGTCATAGCCCAAGAAATCGGTCGCGCCATGGCGATCCATTACGTCAAACCAAACCGCATTATCCGCATCATCACCAGAACCCGACCACGCCGCACGCGCTTTGGCTTTCTGCTCTTCCATCGCCGCGTCAAACCCGTCGGTGTCCACCTCACGACCTTTTTCGCGCAACGCGTCCTGCGTCAGATCAAGCGGGAACCCATAGGTGTCATAGAGCTTAAACGCTGCCTTGCCCGCCAAAGGCGCACCCTCAGCCAAGCCGTCAAGTTCGTCATCCAGCAACTTCAGACCGCGATCCAACGTCTGTTTGAAACGTGTTTCTTCAAGCTTCAATGTTTCTTCGATCAACGCCTGCGCCTGTCCCAGTTCAGGATAGGCCTGTCCCATTTGTCCCACCAGCGACGGCACCAATTGATGCATTACCGGATCTTTGGCACCCAACAAATGCGCGTGCCGCATGGCGCGGCGCATGATCCGACGCAGCACATAGCCACGTCCGTCATTAGACGGCATTACGCCGTCCGCAATCAGGAAAGAGGTCGAACGCAAATGGTCTGCGATCACGCGATGATGCACGTTCTTGTCGCCAAAGGGGTCCGTCGAGGTCGCATGCGCGGAGGCTTCGATCAGGTTCTTGAACAGATCCGTGTCATAGTTGTCATGGCTGCCCTGCAGCAATGCGCCAATCCGCTCCAGCCCCATGCCAGTGTCAATCGACTGCATTTTCAGATCGACCATCGAACCGTCTTCGAACTGCTCGTTCTGCATGAAAACAACGTTCCAGATTTCGATAAACCGGTCGCCATCTTCCTCGGGGCTGCCGGGAGGACCACCCCAGATATGATCGCCGTGATCATAGAAAATCTCGGTGCACGGACCACAAGGGCCAGTTGGGCCCATCTGCCAGAAATTGTCCGATGTGGCGATGCGGATGATACGCTCTTCGGGCACCCCCATCTTCTTCCAGATGTTATAAGCCTCGTCATCGGTGTGATAGACCGTGGTGTAGAGCTTCTCTTTTGGAATGCCGAACTCTTGAGTGATCAGTTCCCAAGCAAAGCGGATCGCATCCTCTTTGAAGTAATCCCCAAACGAGAAATTCCCCAACATTTCGAAAAAGGTGTGGTGACGCGCGGTATATCCAACATTGTCCAGATCATTGTGTTTACCACCGGCGCGCACGCATTTTTGTGACGTTGTTGCGCGGCTGTAATCACGCCGTTCTACACCCGTGAACAGGTTTTTGAACTGCACCATGCCCGAATTGACGAACATCAGCGTCGGATCATTGCGCGGCACCAGAGGGCTTGAGGACACGATCTCGTGGCCTTGTTTGGCAAAATAGTTCAGGAAGGTCGACCGGATATCATTCAAGCTGGGCATCGCGCGGGATCTCTCGCATAGGAAATGTGCGTTTTGTTGGGGTTTATCGCCCCTGCCCGCCCCTGTCCACAGGGCAATGAGCTACACCATTTCTTACCGCAAAGACTGTCACATCTTTTGCAGAATATCGCCTTCGCGGATCATCCCATCCTGCACAACCGAACATAAAATGCCGCGCAGTCTCAATTGAGGGTGCCCCTCTGCCGTGATCCAATCCTTGGCCGCCGCGCCATACCGCGCCTTCCACTTCACACAGCCGTCATTGAAGACATCAGAGACCTCTAAAACAGCAGTGCCAACAGACAGACGCTGCCCAACGGGTAGATTAGCCTCGCTCATATCCAGGTCGGCCACAAAACTATCGCCCGGAGACACAGTGTTTTCGCGATCCCGCCAAACCAGATCTAAAACGCGCCGTGGTAGGATCGACACCTGAATTCCGGGATGTGGCGCGCCGTCTTGCAACCGCAACCAAGGTTGTGTGAGCCACCGTTCTCCCGGAATACCCTCGGACCGGGTGAACGTGATTTGTTCGACAAATCGCCGTTGGTTTCGCTCAGGTCGCAAACAAAGATGCGAAATAGCCGCCCCATCCTTTGGGGCGGCCAAAACATCAGGCAAGGCCTGCTCTAATTCCTCACGCGTTACATGCGTCAAGAAAACTATCCTTCGACAAGCGACTCGTCATCCTCTCCGCCACCTGGCGGCATATCAAAATCAAGCCCGTGCGCTGCGCGGATTTTATCTTCGATCTCATAGGCAATGCGTGTGTTTTCTTTCAGGTAGGCCTTAGCGTTTTCACGACCCTGCCCGATCCGCTCATCTCCATAGCTGTACCAGCTGCCGGATTTCTCTACGACGCCCGCCTTGACCCCCAGATCCAGCATTTCACCCGTCTTAGAAATGCCTTCCCCATACATGATGTCAAATTCGACCTGTTTGAATGGCGGCGCGACTTTGTTTTTCACAACCTTCACACGCGTCGCGTTGCCAACGATTTCATCGCGATCTTTGACTGCACCAATTCGACGAATGTCCAACCGAACCGAGCTGTAGAACTTCAATGCGTTGCCACCGGTTGTCGTCTCAGGACTACCAAACATCACGCCGATTTTCATCCGGATTTGGTTGATGAAAATCACCATACAATTTGAACGCGAAATAGATCCGGTCAACTTGCGCATTGCTTGGCTCATCAGACGGGCCTGAACACCTACACTGCTGTCTCCCATGTCCCCTTCAAGTTCCGACTTTGGCGTCAAAGCAGCAACCGAATCGACCACCACCATATTCACTGCACCAGATCGCACCAGCGTGTCGGTGATTTCCAATGCTTGCTCGCCCGTGTCGGGCTGCGAAATCAGCAGCTCATCTAGGTTCACGCCCAGCTTTTTGGCGTATTGTGGGTCCAGCGCGTGTTCCGCATCGACAAAGGCACAGACACCGCCTTTTTTCTGCTCTTCTGCAATACAGTGCAGCGTCAGAGTAGTCTTGCCAGAGCTCTCAGGCCCATAGATTTCAATGATACGGCCCTTCGGCAATCCACCGATACCAAGCGCGATATCAAGGCTCAGAGAGCCAGTCGATGTCGACTCAATTTCTTGAATTGGGTTGTCTGCCCCCAATTTCATGATTGACCCTTTGCCGAACTGGCGTTCAATCTGTGCAAGCGCACTATCAAGGGCTTTTTGCTTATCGGGGGTTTTCTTGCTGCTCATTGTCAAAAGATCTGCCGTTGCCATTTGCTTGCTTCCTTATTCCACACCCGCGGCGGGGCGGCAATCGCTGCTTACGTTCACCTCTTGTTCTAAAGTGTTATGAGATCAAAACGAGAACAAATCAATAGAAATCTATCCTGCAAGCTTTTGCCTTTTCGGTTAAAGAAGGGTTCACAAAGCGCAAACACTCTTAGTTAAATTAAACCAAGGCCACTTAAATGCTTGTTTTCTGGAATAAAAAACTCGTAATCCTCTCCGTTCCCAAGACAGGTAGCACGGCCTTGGAAACCGCTTTGGCTCCAAATGCAGATATGATTGTCTCACATCCACCCGAGCTCAAACACGCACCGCTCTACCGCTACAACCGGTTTTTCCGGCCAATGTTTGAGAGGGCCTGCAAAACCGACGACATGGAAACAATGGCCGTTGTGCGCGAACCCATTAGCTGGATGGGCAGTTGGTATCGCTACAGGCAGCGCGATATTCTGCGTGGTCAGCGAAATTCAACATATGACGTAAGCTTTGATGAGTTTGTGCAGGCATATATGCAAAATGATCAACCACCTTTTGCAAACGTTGGAAGCCAAGCCAAATTTATCGAACCACGCCGCAACGGCGTTAAGGTAGATCACCTATTTCGGTATGAGAATCAGGCGCGCATTGTTTCTTTTCTACAAGACCGGCTGGGCTATGACATTACACTAGAGCGTAAAAACAGCTCTCCCGCTGGAGCGCTTGAAATCTCTCCCGAGACGCTGGCTGATTTCAAACACCGATGTCGTGCCGAGTACGAAGCCTACGAATCAGCTCTCGCCTAATTTTGTGTCATTTCATTCTGAACAGCATCCGTCAGATCGCTAAGCGAAAACGGTTTTGGCAAAAAGCTCGAGTTTTCAATACGCGCCTGATCGTCAGAAAAACTATCTTCCGCATAGCCAGATACAAAAATAACCGGCACATCAGGAAATTCTTCTCGGGCGTGGCGCACCCAGCTTGGTCCATCCAAACCCGGCATGATCACGTCACTAACAAACACATCCACCTTCAAAGACGCGTCCGCCAATAGCTCCAAAGCTTCCTCGCCGGACGCCGCCTCAATCACCGTGAACCCGCGCAATTGCAGCGCACGTGATGCAAACGAGCGCACCGGCGCTTCGTCCTCAACCAAAAGAACAACACCGCCTTTGTTCTCGATGGGGGACGCTTTGCTTTCTGGCTCTTCGAGGGGGCTCTCGATCGTTTCGATAAATTCATTTACCGGAAACAGCAAAGTAAACGTCGTCCCGACGCCCAAAGCGCTGTCGACAAAAATATAGCCGCCCGTCTGTTTCACAATCCCATAAGCTGTAGAGAGCCCCAATCCGGTCCCCTCACCGGTCTTCTTGGTTGTAAAGAACGGCTCAAACACTTTTTGCAGCTTATCTGCGCCAATCCCGATCCCGTCATCACTCACTTTGACGGACACATAGGGCCCGGCAGGCACAGTTACCCGATCCCGCTCTAGAGGCGTCTTAAGCGACAAGGCTTCAGTCAAAATGCGAATTTCGCCCCCTTCAGGCATCGCATCCCGTGCGTTCACCACAAGATTCATTAAAACCTGTTCAAGCTGACGCTTGTCGGCGCGGATCGAAGGCAGGACAGGATCATTTGTGAGCAGCAAAGTCACCTTTTCACCAACCAACCGGTTCAAAAGATGGGTCAAATCGGCAAGTGTTGTGCGCATGTCCAGAATCTCTGGACGCAGGTTTTGCTTTCGTGAAAACGCCAACAGCTGTCCAACCAAAGCCGCTGCTCGATTGGCATTTTGATTGATCTGAATGAGATCGGAAAAGTCGGGATCACCTTGATCATGGCGCAACAACAAAAGATCACAGTGTCCTGAAATTGCGGTCAAAAGGTTGTTGAAATCATGTGCAACGCCCCCGGCAAGTTGCCCGATCGCTTGCATTTTCTGACTTTGGACAAATTGAGCTTCCAGAGTCTTCAGCTCGGTTGCATCATTGAGAACCGCGATGAGTGAACTTTCCTCACCTTCAACCACACGGTTCAGGCTGACCTGCACAAAGACTTCTTTGTCTTCCCTGCGCAAACGTAGGAACTCGGAATGGAGTGCCCGACCGGCCGCCGCTTCCGCCAGCCAATCCTGAATAGAGCGCCCCAAACCTTCCATCAAATCGCTCAGAACAGTCTCCGAGCTTATCTCGCGCTGCAACAGCATACGCGCGGCGCGATTGCCCAGCAAAACATCACCATTACTGCCAATTTTGAGCAAAGGCACCGGCAATTCATCAAATTGAACCGCACCGTCTTTCACCGTTGGCACTTCGGTTGGGACAAGACACAATTCCGTCTGCCCGCCGGACAGCTCGGTAACCGTCACCAAACATTGCCGCGCTCCGGTTGGTGTCATTATCGTATTGATTTGCTGCGACGCCGGTCCATCAGAGCCAAAAATATCGGACAGCTTCGCCGCTTTATCCCCCAAAATGGCGCGCGCAGCGGAGTTTGAAAACAAGATTAAACCCGAGGAATTTACTGTTAGCAGAGCAAGCTTAGCGCTTTCGCGACCACAATCATCACAAGACACCGACAACATCGGCTCAGCCGACCAATGCAACATATTGGACTTGATTACGCGCACTTTCAGACGCAGCGAGTTCTGTCTCAAGGGTAGATCTTCTTCCGCATATCCGTGCAGCAATGCGCCAGTCAGCAGTCTTGCGAAAACTTTATCCGTCACCGCAACATGGCGAGACAAATAATCCTTCACATGGTGGTCTTTGCGATAAATCCCGATTTTAGCAGTCGTGTTTCCGGCCAAAATCGTTCCGTCAAAATCGGTGATCACCCGTTCAACCGTGTCCTTGGAAATGAAATCAGCCAGCGCCGCCAAAATTTTCTTTTGTCGAAAATTCAGGATCGCCTCCACCAGCGCGCAGACAACCAACGCCGTAAGCGTGATACTGCCCGCAAGCAGGAAGACATTCCGATAAAAGGCGTCGTTTAAGACAAATGACACAAGGATCAGGCCCGCTGCCCCAAGTACAACATATCCGGAACGCTGTAGCACGCGGATAGACAAACGTTGCGCCGCGTCATGAGCAGTTGCTGACTGAGACACATTCAAACCCTTTTTGGACTTCGCTTCAGGAATACTCTCCAGTTTGGCTTAAACCGGACTTAACACTCACAAAACACCCTTGGGTTGTTTAATCCACAGTTGACCTTCGCGTCAATCGCGCAAGGAAAAACCCGTCCCCACCATCATCAAACGTAAACTGGCGGCTTTGCACCAATGACCAATCGGGAAGGTCACTGATAAATCTTTCGATTTGGTCCTCATTTTCCGCATCCAGAAGGGAGCATGTGGCATAGACAAGCTCTCCGCCCTCTGAAACCAATCCTGACGCCTTGCGTAGAATTTGCCCTTGCAGCTCAATCAACTCTGCCAGCTTTTCAGGCGTAAACCGCCACTTTGCATCCGGCGTGCGCCGCCAAGTGCCACTTCCAGAACAGGGCGCATCGCAGAAAACCAAATCATACGGTGCGTTTTGTGCTGGGTCGCTAAGGACATCAATCTGGACGCCAGCACGGACTGCGCGGCTTGGAATGTCGCGCATCCGCTGAGCGGCAACATCATAGGCATAAAAAGCCCCGTCCACCTGTGCGGCCATTGCGAGAACCTTACCGCCGCCACCCGCACAATAATCCAGCACGCGGTCACCGTCTTTTAGCGCCAACATCGCAACCGCAGCTTGGCTTGCCGCATCCTGCATCTCAACGCGGCCTTCTTTGTAGGCGGCACTTTGTGCCACGCGGCGAGCCCCCGAGACAACTTCCAGCGCCGTCGGTGCCAACGCACAAGCAATGGCCTCAATACCATCCTCGCGCAGATCACTTATAACGTTTTCAGCAGTGGCTTTGCGTGGATTTACCCGTAGGAAAATCGGCGCGCGTTGGCGCAGAGCGTCCAATGTGGCCTCAAACCGATCGCCAAGCTTTTGGCGCAGCGGTGCGTCCAGCCAGTCAGGGATATCTAGAACGCCGTCCGATGCGCCTGCAAGACGTTCCTGATCTGACAATGCCTCAGGACCATAGGCTGTACCAGTAAACAGCGCGTCCAGATCAGCGCCCTCTAACTGCATCAATCCAACCATAACACTGCGACCGCTCACTCCACCGCCAATCGCGGCCGCCGTGTTGCGACAACGCAGGGCCGCAAACACATGATCGCGCACCGCTGCGCGATCTTTTGAGCCGGCAAAACGGGATCGCCTCGCCCAGCCCGTCAAAGCTTTCTCGGCAGGCGCGCCTGCGAATACCTCATCAAGGATTTCAATCGCTGTCTGAACGCGCGCTGCCGGTGTCATCAGCCGACCCGATAGTTCGGAGCTTCGCGCGTGATCCGCACGTCATGCACATGGCTTTCTTTCAGGCCTGCACCGGTGATTTTCACAAACTGACAATTGCGGCGCATCTCTTCCACAGTGGCATTGCCGGTATAGCCCATGGCCGCCCGCAGACCGCCAACCAACTGATGCACCACTGTTCCGGCTGGTCCTTTGTAAGGCACCTGCCCTTCGATGCCCTCAGGCACCAATTTGTCGCTGGCGGCGTCTTTTTGGAAATAACGATCCGCAGATCCACGTGCCATTGCGCCCAAGCTGCCCATACCACGATAGGACTTGAACGAACGACCCTGATACAGGATCACCTCTCCGGGGCTTTCGTCTGTGCCCGCGATCATGCTGCCGACCATGGCACAGCTTGCACCTGCGGCAATCGCCTTGGCGAAATCGCCGGAGAACTTGATGCCACCATCCGCAATCACCGGCACGTCGCCTGCTGCCTTGGAACAATCGCTCACGGCTGTCAGTTGCGGCACACCCACACCTGCCACCATGCGCGTGGTACAAATGGACCCTGGCCCAATGCCAACTTTGACCGCATCAGCGCCCGCATCGATCAAGGCTTTGGTTGCATCGCCTGTGGCGACGTTGCCCGCAATGATCTGCACTTCATTGGACAGGTTCTTGGCGCGTTTCACCGCGTCAATCACGCCAGCCGAGTGACCATGCGCGGTATCCACCACAAGGATATCCACGCCAGCATCCACCAGCATTTCAGAGCGTTCAAATCCGCTATCCCCAACAGATGTCGCCGCAGCCACCCGCAAACGGCCGAGATCATCTTTACAGGCAGTCGGGTTCAACACCGCTTGCTCGGTGTCTTTCAACGTCAGCAAACCGGTTAGCTTGCCTTTGCCATTGTGCACCAGCAGCTTTTCAATCCGACGCGAGCGCATCAGGCTCTTGGCTTCTTCCAGATCTGCAGGCTCTGCCAACATCGCCAGATCATTGACCGTCATCATCGCGTGTACCGGCGTGTCATCGCTCTGCGCAAAACGCATATCGCGGTTGGTGACAATACCAACAACATGGCCGTTCTCATCCACCACCGGAAAACCGGTAAAGCGATAGCGTTCGATCAGCGCCTTGGCATCCGCCAGCGTCTGGTTTGGTGTCAATGTGACGGGGTTATAAACAATACCGCTTTCAAACCGTTTCACCCGACGCACTTCGCGCGCCTGTGTTTCGGCATCAAGGTTCTTGTGAATAACGCCCATACCACCGGCCTGCGCCATGGCAATCGCCATACGGCTTTCGGTCACCGTATCCATCGCAGAACTCAAAAGCGGGATGTTCATCGAGATGGTTTTAGTCACCCGCGTGCGCGTATCCGCCGTCGACGGCAGCACGCTTGACGCCGCCGGAACCAATAAAACATCATCGAAAGTAAGTGCCTCACGAATCTCCATCGCGCATCTCCTTGGGGGGAACCTCGTTTGGCACGTCCCTATCGCATGGCTTCCCCCTGTGGAAAACCCCTAATCGGCGTGCACACCCATGATGCGCGACCTCTTGCCTTTGTTCTAATCCCAAATCTCCGGCGGCAGGCGTTCGCAATTTGCAACATACGCGGAGCGTTTTCATGACGCACAAGTGCAAAATCATGCCGCTCCTTGTCTTTCACATCTTAACAGGTCAGGTAGTCTGCAAGCGGCGAACAGACTTAGAGGCCAGACTATGAGCAGCGATCCTTTGGTGATCTTTACCCCGTCCGGAAAACGCGGGCATTTTCCTGTTGGCACGCCGGTGCTGACCGCCGCCCGTCAGTTGGGTGTCGATCTTGACAGTGTCTGCGGTGGACGCGGAATTTGTTCCAAATGCCAGATCACGCCTTCTTACGGCGAATTTCCCAAACATGGCGTGACGGTTGCCGATGACGCGCTCTCGGCATGGAACGCTGTGGAAGAACGCTATGACGACAAACGCGGACTGGCCGCAGGACGCCGTCTGGGCTGTCAGGCCACGGTTCAAGGCGACATCGTGATTGATGTGCCCGCCGAAAGCCAGGTCCACAAACAAGTTGTGCGCAAACGCGCCGAAACGCGCGACATCACCCTCGACCCAACAGTTTCGCTGACCTATGTCGAGGTCGAAGAGCCTGACATGCACAAGCCCACCGGTGATCTCGAGCGCCTGCTGACGGCCCTCAAAGCCGCCACAGGCCATGCGGAAATCTCGGTAGATATGCACCTTTTGCGCCCACTGCAGTCGATTTTGCGCAAAGGGAACTGGGCTGTCACCGCAGCTATTCACCAAGGTCGCGACGGGGCCACACCGCGCCTAACCGCCCTCTGGCCGGGATTTCACGGTGCGCCGGCCTATGGTCTTGCCATTGATTTGGGCTCGACCACCATCGCGGGCCACCTCTGCGATCTCTCCACCGGAGAAGTGCTGGCCTCCTCAGGCCTGATGAACCCGCAAATCCGCTTTGGCGAAGACCTGATGAGCCGCGTGTCCTACGCCATGATGAACTCAGGTGGCGATCTGGAAATGACCAAAGCCGTGCGCGACGGGTTAAATGAGCTGGTCAACGACATTGCCTCCCAAGCCGACATCGATAAATCCCAAATCCTTGATGTGGTGTTTGTGATGAACCCCGTCATGCACCATCTGTTTCTTGGCATTGATCCGTTTGAACTTGGCCAAGCCCCCTTCGCGCTGGCAACCTCGGATGCGCTGGAATTGCCCGCCACTGAACTTGGGCTGGATATCGCAGCGGGCACACGCGCCTATCTGCTGCCCTGTATCGCGGGCCACGTCGGCGCGGATGCCGCCGGTGTGGCACTGTCTGAGGCGCCGGATAAATCCAAAGACCTTGTGCTTGTTGTCGACGTTGGCACGAACGCCGAAATCCTGCTGGGCGATCAGCAGGGCGTTCTCGCCTGCTCCTCACCAACAGGTCCCGCCTTTGAGGGCGCACAAATCAGCGCCGGACAACGCGCCGCCCCCGGAGCGATTGAACGTGTCGAGATTGACCCCGTCACCAAAGAGCCGCGCTTTCAGGTCATCGGCTCGGACCTATGGTCCACAGACGAAGGATTTGACGCCGCCATCGCCACCACGGGTGTGACCGGCATCTGCGGCTCGGGCATTATCGAAGTCATTGCTGAAATGCGCATGGCGGGTCTGCTGGACCCATCTGGCCTGATTGGTTCAGCCGAGCAAACCGGCACAAACCGCTGCTTTGCGGACGGGCGCACCAATTCGTATCGCCTTTGGGATGGCGATGAAGACAACGGTGCGATCACAATCACCAACGGCGACATCCGCGCCATTCAGATGGCCAAAGCCGCGCTCTATTCCGGCGCGCGCCTGTTGATGGACAAACGTGGCGTGGACAAAGTTGATCGTGTTGTTTTGGCGGGTGCCTTTGGCGCGCATATCTCGGCCAAACACGCCATGGTTCTTGGTATGATCCCTGACTGCCCGCTGGAAAAAGTCACCTCTGCAGGCAACGCAGCAGGCACTGGCGCGCGGATCGCGCTGCTCAACCGTGCGGCCCGTCCACAAATCGAAACGCTTGTACGCGAGATCGAGAAAATCGAAACTGCTGTTGAGCCGCGCTTCCAGGAGCATTTTGTCAACGCGTCTGCTCTGCCCAATTCCGCCGACCCGTTCCCAATTCTACGATCAATTGTAGACCTACCCGAGCCCAGCTTTAACACTGGAGGTGGCGACGGCTCAGGCGGGCGTCGGCGCAGACGTCGCGGCTAGGCCCAAAACCACATCGATCAGGCCAGCGTTTTGGCCTGATCATCTTGACCTCATAGAACCCAATCGATACCACCCGCAGCACGAGCGCGGGTATGGTGAAATGGTATCATGCGAGCTTCCCAAGCTTAAGGTGCGGGTTCGATTCCCGCTACCCGCTCCAGCCTATCCGGAATGCTCCAGAATATGCTCAAGCAGCATCACCGTTGAGGCATTTGCCCCCCCCGGCTGCGCGCCGCCGGACACCGCGGGCACCAATCCATTGGCCAGCTCTTTGCCCAACTCCACCCCCCACTGATCAAACGAGTTGATCCCATAGATCACCCCTTCGACAAACACGCGATGTTCATACAGCGCCACAATCTGTCCCAAGACAAACGGCGTCAACTGCCCATAAACCAGCGTCGTTGACGGTCGATTGCCCGTAAACACACGATGTTTGGACAATTGGTCCAGCTTGCTGCCGGAAACACCTTTGGCCTCAAGCTGTGCACGCGCCTCGGCCTCGCTGCGCCCTTTCAGCAGGGCTTCGGATTGCGCAAGGCAATTGGCAATCAGCGCCTTATGGTGTTCGCTTAGCTCAGGCTCATGCCCCCGCGCGCCGACCATAAACTCACAAGGCACAACCTGTTGGCCCTGATGGATCAGCTGATAAAACGCATGCTGCCCATTGGTGCCCGGTTCACCCCAAACCAGTGGTCCGGCCACGCGCGACAACGGGCTGCCATCCATCGCAACGCCTTTGCCGTTGGATTCCATCTCAAGCTGCTGCAAATACGCCGGCAAACGTGCCAGACGCTGCTCATAAGGCAGCACCGCGCGACTTGGATGACCACAGACCTGCTGGTTCCAAATCCCGACCAGCGCCAGCATCACAGGCAGGTTGTTTTGGAGCGTCGCGGATTGGAAATGGCGATCCATCGCCTGCCCGCCGCTCAGGAACTTTTCAAAATCGGTTGGTCCAATCGCGAGCATTAGTGAAAACCCGATGGGGCCCCAAACCGAATAGCGTCCGCCAACCCAGTCTTCAAACCCAAAGACCCGCTCTTCCGGAATGCCAAACTCACCACATTTATCAACCGCCGAGGACAGTGCCACAAACCGCCCCAGCGCAGCCTCGCCGCCTGCCCAAGCCAAGGCAGAGCGCGCATTAAGCAGAGTTTCCTGCGTGGTAAACGTCTTGGATGCCACAATCACCAATGTGGTTTCAGGGTCCAGAGGTGCCAAAGTGTCGGTGAGATCGGCACCATCCACGTTTGAGATGAAATGACAGCGCGGCCCGTCATGAAACGGCGCCAAAGCCATCACCGCCATCAGCGGCCCAAGGTCTGATCCGCCAATACCAATATTGACCACATCTGTGATCCGCTGGCCGTGCCCGGGAAAGCTGCCGTCGCGAATGGCACGCGCCAAATCCGCCATACGGGTGCGGGTGTCTTTGATGCCTTCCAACACATCTTGGCCATCCACCAAGACAGCTTCATCCTCGAGATTGCGCAGCGCCGTGTGCAACACCGCGCGTCCTTCGGTTTCGTTGATCTTTTCGCCCGCAAACATCGCCGCGCGTTTGGCCGCAAGACCCGCATCTTGTGCAAGCTTTATGAGCGCCGCGCGCCCCGCCGCGTCGATGCTGGTCTTGGCGTAATCAAACAGCAATCCCTCGCCTTGCAGGCAAAACCCATTGGCACGCGCGTCATCCGCTTCAAACAACTCCGAAATCGACCGCGTTTGCGCATCTTTGCGCATATCATCCAGTTGCGACCACATATTCTTTACTCCGTCCAGTGAACCTGAATTCCGTCCAAAACCGCCCGCACCGGAGCCTGTTGCACCGGCAAATGCCGCGCCGCCTCTAAGGCGTCGCGCTTATCTGCTCCCTTGATCAACAGATGCTTGCGCACCCCGTCCTGCAACACCCGTGCAGACAAGGAAATCCGCACATCCGGCTGCCCTTCAGGACGCAATGGCACCAAAATACCGGCATCCGGCGCCAAAGCTTCTTCCAAGCCTGGCGCTCCGGGGAACAAAGACGCCGTGTGCATATCGCCCCCCATGCCCAACATCAGCACGTCAATCGGCAACGCGGGGGCTATTGGCGCTTCAAGCTCGGCCAAAACGTCTTCGGGCTGTGCATCGGGCGCAAAAAACGGCAAGAACCGCGCCGCCATGGCACGATTGACCAACAGACGCGACTTTAGCAGCGCCGCGTTGGAACGCTCGTGTGTCTCAGGCACCCAGCGCTCATCGGTCAACATCACATCCACCCGCGACCAGTCCAAATCCGCAGCACTGAGCGTATCAAACACCGGTCCCGGCGTCGTCCCGCCCGGCACCGCAAGGACCACGCGCTCTTTGTTGTGCAGCGCATCGCTCAGGTCTTCTGCCAAAGCATTGGCCACATCAATCGCCATCATCTCGGCGTCGGGATAACTATTAAAATTCACTTGCCCAGTCCTCTCCAGTGCCGCTGGTCACGGCTCATCATCATGGCGGCATCATCCGGCCCCGTTGAAAACGCATCATAAGGCTTGGGCACATCCCCGCGCGCCTCCCAGCCGCGTATAATCGGATCGGTCCACGCCCAAGCGGCCTCAACTTCGTCATTGCGCATAAACAAGGTCTGATTGCCGCGGATGACATCCATAATCAGCCGCTCATAGGCGTCAGGTGTCTCCACTGTCGGCCCCAAAGCCTCGGCAAAACTCATGTCCAGCGGCACATCAATCAGACGCATGCCTCCGGGACCAGGTTCTTTGATGGTCACCTTCAGCGTAATGCCTTCATCCGGTTGCAATTGAATAGCCAACTCATTGTGATGCTGCCCCGCTTCGGGTCCAAAAATCGAATGCGGCGTGTCTTTGAACACAACGCGGATTTCTGTGTCGCGATCACTCAACCGCTTACCGGTGCGTAAATAAAACGGTGTGCCCGCCCATCGCCAGTTATTGACCTGACACTTGAGCGCCACAAAACTCTCGGTTTTTGAACGAGGGTTATCCACGTCTTCGCGATAGCTGGCTTCACCATCTGCCGCCGTATACTGGCCTCGCACGATATGATGCGGCTGCACGCTATCAAGCGCACGGATCACCTTGAGCTTTTCATCCCGCACGGCATCAGGATCAAACTTGGACGGTGGCTCCATCGCGATCAAACACAACAGCTGCATCAAATGGTTTTGCACCATATCGCGCATTGCACCGGATTTTTCGTAATACTCTCCACGCCCGCCAACTCCGACGGTTTCCGCGACCGTGATCTGTATATGATCCACGTATTGGGCATTCCAGAGCGGCTCAAACAAGATATTGCCAAAGCGCACCGCCATCAGGTTCTGCACGGTTTCTTTGCCCAGATAGTGATCAATCCGGTAAATCTGACTCTCGTCAAAATGCTGCGCTAATTCATGATTGAGCGCCTGCGCAGTCTCAAGGTCATGCCCAAAGGGTTTTTCCACCACCACACGGGTTTGCTCATTGGTCAGCCCATGCAAATGCAATCGTTCCGCCAAATCGGAAAACAACCCCGGTCCAACCGAGAAATAAAAGGCGCGCACCTCGTTTTTCAAAAGCCCCGCCAGATCAGCCCAACCGCCCTCACCTCGCGCATCAATCGCCACATAATGCACAATCTCGCAAAACGCGCGTAGCGCATCTTGGTCGCGCGCGAGTTCTTTCGCGAATTCACTCAGCGCCTCCGCCACAAGATCGCGATAAGCGTCCAATGTGTGTGCCGAGCGCGCAGCACCTACTATTCTGGATCCTTCAGGGATCTGCCCATCACAAAATCGCTTAAACAGCGCAGGCAGTATTTTGCGTTTTGCAAGATCCCCCGTGCCGCCAAACACAACAAGATCAAACTCATTTACCGGAATGATACGCGACACCATTGCTGCAAGTCCTATGTGATCACTCAAAATACGTTAGCGCTAACGAAACGCCTATCATCATCAGTCTACAGGCTCAAGCGCGCATCACAACTCTGTCAGACGTATTCTCTTTGGTTCCCCGATCTAAACAATTCGTATACCACCAGAAAACAAAAATATGCGACAGGGCCATGAAAGACACTTCCGAGCTTCAGAAATTTCAGGATCCGCTGATCACAGCCAAGGGCGAGACACGCGCGCACGTCGCGCTAAGTGACCCGCAAACCCTTTGGTTCAATACCGGCACACTCTGCAATATCGAGTGTGAGAACTGCTATATTCTCAGCTCGCCGACCAACGACGCCCTGCTTTACATCACCGCAGATGAGGTCAGAGACTATCTGGACCAACTGGACGCACGCAACTGGGCCGTGCGTGAAATTGGCTTCACAGGTGGTGAGCCTTTCATGAACCCGCAGATCCTTGAGATGACGCAAAGCGCGTTGGAACGTGGATTTGACGTTCTCATCCTAACCAACGCCATGCAGCCAATGATGCGTCCGCGCATCAAAGACGGCCTGCAAGCGCTTCAGGCGCAATATGGCGACAAGCTTACCCTGCGCATCTCGGTCGATCACTGGGGGGCTGAGCTGCACGACAAAGAACGCGGCACGCACAGCTTTGATCGCACGCTCACAGGCATGCAATGGCTGCGCGACACCGGCATCAAAATGACCATCGCCGGACGCACAGTCTGGGGCGAAAGCGAACCAGAGGCGCGTCAGGGATATGCGGATTTTTTTGCAGAAAACAACTTTAATATCGATGCGCTAAGCCCATCTGAAACAGTTCTTTTTCCAGAAATGGATGACACAACAGAAGTGCCAGAAATCACCACGGACTGTTGGGGCATCTTGAATAAATCTCCCAACGACGTGATGTGTGCCACCTCGCGCATGGTGGTACGCCACAAAGGCTCAGACGCACCCTCGGTGATTGCCTGCACACTTCTGCCCTATGAGCCCGAGTTCGATCTCGGACCAACGCTGCAGGACGCCGAGTCCTCTGTGCAACTCAACCACCGACACTGCGCCAAATTCTGCGTCTTGGGTGGCGCGTCCTGCTCCGCCTAGAAACCTTAATTCAACTCAGGCGACTTCCAATACTTCGTGCCCTCAGCACCTGCGTTCACACGCCAGCCTTTTTTGGACAATACAAAGAACGAGCGCCCATTCACAAATCGCACCGTTTGATTTGAACTGCTTTCGCCTTCCATCGACCCGGCCTCAGCCGTTGCGTCATAACCGTTGAGGACAAAATCCTCAAAATAGGCAGGGCTTTCAAACAGGATCACAAACTGCGTTTCAAAACCGCCGATCCCCAAAGCCGCACCAACACCACCTGTGCCCATGTTCATATAGGTCCGCGCGCCATCCGCAGACACAGCCACGCCGCGCCCATAGCCCGCGCTCACCGGAAACACACTGACCTTGCGGCTATCAAACGCCGCATATCCCGAACTCTGCGCATAAATCTCCGCCGCCTGAGGGTTCTCTGCCAACAACCTCTGCAGGATTTCCTCTGCCATCGCATCCAGCCGGGCGCGTGTCTCTTCCGGTGTCGCTTCGTTAGACAGCAACTCTCCGGTCGACGAAACGCTGTCTGCCACCGCATCAGCTCCCTTGCCAATTGCGCCACCCACCGCTTCGGCTCCCTCGCCAATCGCCTTTCCGGTGTCTTCAGCCCCTTTTTTGACCTTGTCCCATAGATTTTCCGCTCCAACAGGTGTTGCCAAAACCGTCGCAGCCAAAAGGCAGCCTATAACCCGCTTCATACTCTTCTCCCGCATATTACCTGCCGTGAGTAAACCACGTCAAACCCGTCGCACCTAATGATTTTCGATCGAAAAACACCGCTATTTTTCACATAGAAACCGCAAGAAATGCTCACGCCCATTGCGCCCGATGTCATCGCTCTGATATAAGAATTTCAACAATAAATTGACGCCAGACAGAAGCGAGCACAGGACTTGAGCGACACGCCAGAAACCCCTGATAACGAAGAAGAAATCCCTCGCGAACGCATGGTTCACGAGGGTCCCTCGGTCTCCATCGAAGAAGAGATGAGCACGTCTTACCTCGATTACGCGATGAGCGTGATCGTCAGCCGTGCTATTCCTGACCTTCGCGACGGCCTCAAACCGGTCCATCGCCGCATTTTGTATGCGATGCATGAATCCGGAAACAGCCATGACAAACCTTACCGGAAATCCGCGCGTGCAGTCGGCGACGTCATGGGTAAATACCACCCTCACGGCGACAGCGCGATCTATGACGCCTTGGTGCGTATGGCCCAAGATTTCTCGATGTCTCTGCCTCTTTTGGACGGTCAGGGTAACTTTGGCTCGATGGATGGCGATAACGCCGCCGCCATGCGGTATACCGAAGTGCGCATGGACAAACCGTCTGCCTTTGTGTTGGCCGATATCGAAAAAGACACCGTCGATTTCCAAGACAACTATGACGGCAAAGACAAAGAGCCCACGGTTCTGCCTGCGCGTTTTCCAAACATGTTGGTCAACGGCGCTGGCGGTATTGCGGTGGGTATGGCGACCAACATTCCGCCCCACAACTTGGGCGAGGTTTGCGATGCCACACTGGCGCTGATTGAAAATCCGGACCTAACCAGCGAAGAGCTGATTGACTACGTGCCTGGACCCGATTTTCCCACTGGCGGTATTCTGTTGGGCCGCTCCGGCGCGCGCAAAGCCTATCTAGAGGGCCGTGGCAGCGTCATCATCCGCTCCAAAACCCGTGTCGAGGAAATCCGCAAGGACCGCTTTGCCATTATCATCGACGAAATCCCCTATCAGGTGAACAAGGCCACTATGATCGAGCGGATCGCCGAAGCAGCCCGTGACAAACGGATCGAAGGCATTTCGCATGTTCAGGATGAGTCTGACCGCAATGGTGTGCGTGTTGTTGTCGAGCTGAAACGCGACGCAACAGCCGAGGTTGTGCTCAACCAGTTGTTCCGCTTCACACCGATGCAAACCTATTTTGGCTGTAACATGCTGGCGCTCAATGGCGGGCGCCCCGAGCAGCTCACGCTGCGCCGTTTCCTGACCTCTTTCATTGGCTTTCGCGAAGAAGTTGTTGCCCGCCGCACCGCGTTTGAATTGCGCAAAGCTCGCGAACGCAGCCATATCCTATGTGGTCTGGCGGTCGCAGTTAGCAATGTCGACGAAGTTGTGGCCACCATTCGATCTTCTGCCGATGCGGCCGAGGCACGCGTCAAATTGATGACTCGCCGCTGGCCTGCGGCTTCGATTGAAAGCTATTTGCGCCTGATCGACGATCCGCTCAGCAAAATGAACGACGATGGCACCTATAACCTGACCGAAGTTCAGGCCCGTGCAATCCTCGAGTTGCGTCTGCAACGCCTCACTCAACTGGGCGTCAGCGAAGTCACCGACGAACTTGAAGTTCTAGCAGGTAAGATTAAGGAATACCTCGATATTCTCTCATCTCGCGAACGCATCATGGGTATCATTGCACAAGAAGTTACCGAAGTGCGTGAACAGTTCGCCGTGCCCCGTCGCACCACCATCGTCGACTGGTCGGGCGACATGGAAGACGAAGACCTGATCGAACGTGAAGACATGGTCGTGACCGTCACCTCTGGCGGCTACATCAAACGCACACCTCTGGCTGATTTCCGCGCGCAGAAACGCGGCGGCAAAGGCCTCTCGGGTATGCAGACCAAAGAAGAAGATGTCGTCACCACGCTGTTTGTGGCCAACACCCACACCCAACTGTTGTTCTTCACCACTGACGGCATGGCCTATAAACTCAAGACATGGCGTCTGCCGCAAGGGGGCCGCACCTCCAAAGGCAAGGCCATCGTCAACATCCTGCCGATCCCACAGGGCGTGTCTATCGCGGCGATCATGCCAGTCGACCGTCCCGAAGATGAATGGGAAGACCTGCAAATCGTCTTTGCAACCTCCGCTGGAACAGTGCGCCGTAACCGACTGTCAGACTTCACCAAAGTGAAGTCCAACGGCAAGATCGCGATGAAGTTCGAAGACGATCACGCAGAAACCAAGCTGATCAACGCACGCATCTGTTCGGACGATGACGATGTGATGCTGGTGACCAATTCGGGTCGCGCGATCCGCTTTCCAACCACCGAAGTACGCGTCTTTAACAGTCGTGCGTCGGTTGGGGTGCGCGGCATTCGCCTCAATGGGGATGATCACGTTGTTTCAATGTCGATCATTCGCCACTTCAAAGCAGAAAGCGACGAGCGGGCGGCATATCTGAAAATGCGCCGCGCTGTTGCGGGACTTGCGGATGATGCGGAAACAGATGAGGACGCCGCTCCGGTTGGCGAAATGACCCAAGAGCGCTACGCAGAAATGTCCGCTGCCGAGAACCTGATCCTCACCATCTCTTCCGGTGGTGCAGGCAAGCTCAGCTCCAGCCATGACTACCCTGTGCGCGGTCGCGGCGGCCAAGGTGTGGCCGCCATGGACAAAGCCATGCGCGGTGGTGAACTGGTGGCTTCCTTCCCTGTGGAGATGGGCGATCAGATCATGCTGGCCACCTCCAAGGGACAGTCGATCCGCGTACCTGTCGATGGTATCTCGTTCCGCTCCCGCTCTGCCGGTGGTGTACGGGTATTTAACACAGGCAAAGGCGAGGAAGTGGTCTCCGTGGCCTGGATCGCCGAACAGGAAGACGACGAGGACACCGGCGAAAGCTGATCCCGTCACCCCAAACCAAACCAAAAAGAGCAGCCGGTTCCGCCGCGCTGCTCTTTTTTTGAGGAGGTGGCCCCTCATCGCTTCCAAGAGCTAAAGCCTGTAGACGTCAGAATTGCATACAATGTGGCTTAGAGTAAAAATGAAAACCGACCGCGTCCGAACCGCGGGGCAGCAAGCAAAGCGCCTACGTTTTGCCAGAAGCAAACCTCTGTTGTGAGGGGGGCGGTTCACCTCCCGGGTTCTGGCAGCGCAAGACCCTGTCGGCCAGTGGGCGTTGCCAAATCTAAGATTTGCCAATTACTAAACATATGCGTTCACGAGCGAGAGTGGGCGTGAGCTTTGCGGACAAAACCGCCCTTCACGACGATCATCTAGAGGTCTTTCAATTGCGTTTTACCTCCGTTGGAGTTTTTTTTGGCGACGTCCGCTTTACGGGCGACCCACTTGCATGTGCTGCGGTTTCGCTCGTTTGTTGATCGGCGCGGACGGAGATCATTTTAGACTTCGCGTCAATGGATTGAGCTGGTCTGTTGCAGATCAATCCGCTCACCCTTGATCGAAGTAACCGAAAAGGGGTGGGGTTGCTAATTGCAAACTACCAACAGCAATAGACCTCCTGAATAACCAGTTCTTGCTCTCGATATCACAAGAAGAAATGTGCGACCAACATTTTGGTCGCTGGCCTCACTGCACGGGTAGTTGTGCTCTATTGTACAGAGGGAAACCTGTGTGCAAAGTTCTTTTATTTTTGTCGGTTGACGAAAATATTCGTTTCCAAGGTGTCCGTCGAAATACCCATACCGTTGTACAGAGCGTCTACAATGTTTTGGTGCTCGTCGTAGTCAAATTCCAATAAATTGAAAGGCTTCCAAAAATCACGAATTGCGGCTTTGTTGAAGTACCACTCTCCCAAAATACTTACGTTCTTTTCTTCGGCGGACACAGCCTCAAAGATAGAACTGTGCTTCTTGGTCAATTGATTTCTCCAGCTTTCCCGCCAATCTTGGTTGTTGCGGAAAACCAAAAGGGTTTGCACATCCCTGCCAATACGTTCAATGAACCGAAACAGTAGTTCATATTCTCTGGTCGTTCTAAGGAAACAAAGCGCTTCGGACGAAATAATTAGAGTTTGTTCGCTATAGCCCTCTAGCCTCTGTGCCAGTGCTTCCAATTTCTTAACACGTGCCATTTCCGTCAAATCCGGTACGCGACCAGTTATCCGAGCGCTAGATTTGACTTCAGAGCGCATCAAAAAATTTGCCAATTGTTCATGGTTTGCTTGTTTTCCTGGAACGCCACGTCCATCTCGAAATCTCCGAGCCAGTATTGGACGCACTCCATGCGCAAGCAACGCTCTTCTGTTCCGCTCAAGGCTTTTCTGAAAAGATGACGATCCGGTTTTGTGGGTACCAATGTGAAAGACAATCCGTCCCAAAAGAATCTCCGTATTCGTCGGTGTAGGGATCCAAGCACGCTATTTACCCTGTGGCCCGAATGCAAGTTCAGGTTGCCGGTGGCTCTTGCTTTGTAAAGCATCACGGTTGCAGAACACCCGAAGCTGTCATCCGAGTGTTTTCATCGGACGTCAGCAAGTCGGCATTGCGCCAGCCAGTTTGGGTTCCAGAAATTGAAAAATTGGGATCAAGCTAAGAATTAGCTGCGCAATGCCAACAGGTCGCTCCAAGCCAAGAATAAAGTTTCCCGACACGTTTAGCGCGCCCCGCAAGAGACGCGCTGTGACCTCACAACTTGTAAAGCGCGCCGAATTTCTCTTCCAGATAGGCCAATAGCGGCTCGGGAGACGGGGTCACACCGCTGGCGTGCTCAATCGTCTCCGCAGGCGTGCGCAACCCACCATGATGCTGCAAGTTCTCGCGCAGCCACCCTGTCGCAGCGGATGTGTCACCCTCAGCCAGTTGGGCATCCAATCCCGGCAGCGCCTTGCGCATCGCCTCGTTCAGACAGCCTGCGTAAACATTGCCCAAAGAATACGTCGGGAAATAGCCAAACAGCCCCACCGACCAATGCACATCCTGCAAAACACCATTGCTGGGTTTGTCCACGGCATAGCCAAAGTCCGCTTCAAAACGGTCATTCCACGCCGCTTCCAGATCACCCACAGCCAAATCACCGGCCATCAAGGCCCGCTCAAGCCCGAACCGCAGCATAATGTGCAGGTTATACTGCACCTCATCGGCTTCGGTGCGGATATAGCCGTCATGTACGCGGTTGACCGTGCCATAAAACGCATCCGCATCCGCGATGCCAAAGTCCCCAAAAGCCTCACGCATCTGCTCAAACAGCCATCCGGTAAACGCGCGCCCGCGCCCGATCTGGTTCTCGTAAATCCGGCTCTGGCTTTCATGCACCCCCATCGACACGCCCTGCCCAAGCGGCGTCAAAAGATACGCGCGATCAATGCCTTGCTCATAAGCTGCGTGGCCCACTTCGTGGATTGTGGAGTAGAAACAGTTGAATGGATCATCGTCGCTGGTGCGCGTGGTGATGCGCACATCCAACCCTGAGCCGGAGGAGAACGGATGCACCGCCTTATCCACCCGCCCATGCGCAAAGTCATACCCAAAGGCCCGCGCCAGTTTGCGAGTCATATTCATCTGCGTCGAGGTGGAAAATTCGCCACTTAACGCTTGTGGTGCTTCAGCCTCCAACACAGCCGCACGTAAGGCCACCAGACGTGGCCGCATTGTATCAAACATCTCGCCCAACTGCGCGGCGGTCATATCTGGCTCATAGTCATCAATCATAGCGTCATAGACATCGCCACCATCTGATAGCGCCTGACCTTCTTGACGTTTCAGACCAACGACTTCTTCCAAAACAGGTAGAAACGCCCCAACATCTTCGTCCTCACGCGCCTGCGCCCATTGCCCCTGTGCACGGCTGGTGACCTTGGCAATTTCCGCCGCCAGATCCGCAGGCACTTTCATGGTGCGCGCATAAGACTTGCGAATATGGCGCATCTGCGCACGTCCCACCTGATCCAGCTGTGCGTCATCAATGGCGGCAAGCCACTCGCCCACTTTGGGATCAACGCGACGCGCATGCAGCACAGATTCCATTGCCGCCATCTCTTCGGCGCGCTGCTCGGCCGCCCCGCGCGGCATCATGGTTTCCTGATCCCAGCCCAATCGGCCGGCGACCTGCCCCAAGGCCTGTGTCGTATGCGTAAAGGCCATCAATTCATCAAATGCAGACATGTCTCACCCTTCCCGAAGCGAGGTAGAAATAGGATAATGCGCCAGATATCGCGCTCGCAGGATCAAGGTCCAAACCAACACCGCCAACACCTGATGCACCAGCGCGATCTGAACCGGCGCGGCATACATCACCGTGGCAATACCCACGACCAGTTGCAGCGCAACAGACGCTATTACCGCATTAAACGCAAACCGCGTTTGAGCATGGCTCGAGCCCCGCCCGCGTCGCCAGACAACAACCGCAAAAATTACAAAGAGATAGCCCCAGACTCGGTGGATAAATTGCACCGGACCGGGATCAAGATACCACGCTCCAAAAGCTTCCAGCCGCGGCGGGAACAGCTGTCCGCCCATCAACGGCCAGTCCGTATAGCTGCGGCCCGCATCAATGCCAGCGACCATTGCGCCCAGAATGATCTGGACAAAAGCCATGTGCATCAGACCGGTCGAGATCGAGAACAGCCGGTCTTCCTTGCCGCGCCGCGCCTGCATCAGATCACGTTCGCTGCGCCCCAGCAGGAAAACATACCAACCGATAAAGCCTAGGATAATAAAGGCCAGCCCCAAATGGGTCGCCAAACGATAGCTGGCGACACTGGTCATACCTTCGCCGGATGTCACACCCGAGGCCACCATCCACCAGCCAATAGCACCCTGCGCGCCACCCAGCGCCCCAATCAGCAGCAATCGCCCCGTCCAACCTGTAGGAATCTGTCGCGCCAACGCAAAACCGGCAAACCCTACGGCCCAGACCAACCCAATCACGCGGCCCAACTGGCGATGCCCCCACTCCCACCAATAGATGGTCTTGAAGTCACTCAGCTCCATCCACTGGTTCTGGATTTCCCACTGATCGATCTGCTTGTATTTATCAAATTCCGCCTGCCAGTCGGCTTCGTTCATCGGCGGTACAGCTCCGGTCACGGGCCGCCATTCGGTGATGCTCAACCCGCTATCTGTCAGACGCGTTAACCCGCCCACGGCAATCATCACCACGACCAGCGCAAACAACACCATCAGCCATGCGCGAATACCACGACGCGCGCCCCGCACACCTTGGTCGATGACCCCAACAGCCTTTGGCGACTCTTTTGGCGCCCCGCCGCTAACCTCTTCGAAAATGTTGCGTTTCTGGCTCATTGATCTTTTCCCTTGCGGTTTGGAGCGCAGATTAGGCTGCGACGCGCGGGGCTTCAATGGGCCAAAAGCGCTTTATTCGCCGCGCTCTTTCCAACGCACCATTTGACGCATCACACCATGTAGCATCTGCACATCCGCACGCGTCAAACGCATCCGGCTCCACATATTGCGCAGATTGACCTTCATGTTCTCCGCCTTCTCCGCCGGATAGAAGAATCCGGCCGTCTCCAGCCGCTCTTCATAGTGGCTCTGCAACGCTTCCATCTCGGCATGATTGGCCCATTCAGTCTTAGCCATATCCACACGCTCCGCTGTAATCTCACTTGAGGCGCGCCGCCACTCATAGGCGGTCAGCAACACACATTGCGCCAGATTGAGGGACGCATACTCGGGATTCACCGGCACATTGATGATTGCATTGGCTCGCGCAATGTCTTCATTCTCAAGCCCCGCACGCTCCGGCCCGAACAACACCGCCACTTTCTCACCCGCGGCAATCTTTTCCGCGGCCATTTCCATCGCACGCTCCGGCGTCACCACCGGTTTGGTCAACCCGCGCGCCCGTGCAGTGGTGGCAAAGACAAACTGGCAATCGCGCAGCGCTTCTTCGGTGTCTCCACATAGCAGAGCCCCATCCAACACCCGCCCAGCACCACTGGCCATGGCCACAGCGCGCTCATTGGGCCAGCCATCTCGCGGGCTCACAACACGCATCTTGTCCAACCCAAAGTTCAGCATCGCACGCGCCGCCCCACCGATGTTTTCGCCCATCTGCGGACGGACAAGCACAAACGCGGGCTGCGGGGTCTCACTGGTCATGACATTCTCCATAAAATCTGGCCGCTGATACTCCCGCGCGGGGCGCAAAACAAGCCAGTGGCCTTCTTCTCTGTATAAATACTTCCGCCGGAGGCATAATATCTTTTGCAAAAGCCCAAGGAGATCCCCATGGCCTATGACGAAGGACTCGCCAGCCTGTTGCGCGACGCATTCATCGACATCGACGGCATCACCGAGAAAAAGATGTTCGGCGGCCTGTGTTTTCTGCTGCACGGCAACATGGTTTGCGGCGTGCACAAAGACGGCGGCATGTTTCGCATCGGCAAACCCCGCGAAGCCGAAGCCCTTGCAATCGACGGCGTTAGTCCGCTCTCGTTCACCGGACGGCCCATGGGCGGGATGGTGGATGTCACTGAAGAGCTCATTGGCGATGACGACCGCCGCGCCCAAATGATTGCGCTTGCCATGACCAACGCGCGCGGCCTGCCACCAAAATAATCCACACTCTTCTATTTGCCCCCCTTGCATAGCCAAGCGTGACAAACCACGTTATAGCGGCGCAAATAGCGAAATCAGGATACCAAGATGGCCGATACCGAGCTGGAACAAGAGCTTCCCCAAATCTATCTCATCACGCCGCCGGAAATCGAGCTGAGCAGCTACCCTGATCAACTCGCCCGCGTGCTCGATAGCACCGACATCGCCTGTCTGCGTCTTGCGCTGGCCACCCGTGACGAAGACCGCCTCAGCCGCGCCGCAGACGCGCTGCGCGAAGTCGCCCATGCCCGCGATGTGGCAATCGTGATTTCTGAACATGTTCTGCTGGTGGAGCGTCTGGGTCTGGACGGTGTACATCTGACCGACGGCTCCCGCTCGGTACGCAAAACCCGCGCTGATCTTGGTAAAGACGCCATCGTCGGTGCCTTCTGCGGTGCCTCGCGCCACGATGGTCTGACCGCAGGCGAGCTCGGCTGTGACTACATCAGCTTTGGCCCCGCAGGCACCACCCCTTTGGGCGATGGCACCTTGGCGGAGCACGAATTATTTGACTGGTGGTCGCAAGTTGTCGAAGTGCCCGTTGTGGCCGAAGGCGCGCTGGATGCCGACATCATAAAAACGCTCGCACCTGTGACCGATTTCTTTGGCATTGGCGAAGAGATTTGGCGCGCCGAAGATCCCGTTGCCAAACTGGCCGAATTCACCGCCGCCTTTGGCGGCTAATCCGCCCCTTTCAGAGTGACCCCTGTTTCATGACCGACACTGCTTCTCAAGACCCGGACATCCTTTGCATTGGTTCCGTTCTCTGGGACGTAATCGGCCGCTCACCCAGCCATATGCGCCAAGGCTCTGATGTGCCCGGGCGCATCACCCGCCTGCCCGGCGGCGTCGCCATGAACATCGCCATGACCTTGGCCCGCTTCGGTCTGCATCCCGCACTTCTGACCACTATCGGACGCGATGCCGAAGGTAACGAGTTGGTCGACGCCTGCGCGGGCCTTGGCACAATTACCGATTATGTCTATCGCTCCACAGACCTGCCGACCGATAAATATATGGCAGTCGAAGGCGCAAACGGGCTGATCGCCGCCATCGCGGACGCCCATTCCCTGGAAGCCTCGGGCGACAAAATTCTAACACCTTTGGTGGATGGCACGCTGGCCTCCCGTAATGCGCCTTATGAAGGCTTCATTGCATTGGACGGCAACCTGACTCAAAGCCTGCTGGATCAGATCGCCCGCTCGCCTGACTTTGCCGCCGCTGATCTGCGCGTGGCCCCCGCCAGTCCTGGCAAGGCTGAGCGCCTGCAACCCTTCCTAACCCATTCGCGTGCCACGCTTTATGTGAACCTCGAAGAGGCTGGCTATCTTTGCCAATGCGAGTTCGCAACCTCCGCCCAAGCCGCCGAAGGCCTGCTCAAACGCGGCGCCCTGCGCGCGCTGGTGACGGACGGGGGCAGCTCAGCCTCTGATGGCACAAGCGACGGAATTATCACTCAAACCCCGCCTGCCGTGCTTGTGACCCGGGTCACCGGCGCAGGCGACACTTTCATGGCAGCCCACATTGCTGCCGAAGCTGCAGGCAGCGGACGCGACGACGCCCTCGCACGCGCTCTAACTGCCGCCGCCAAATATGTCTCCGGAGAACACGCGACATGACCAGTATCACTCTTTCCCCCGAAGTTTCCGCCGCCAAAGCCGCAGGCACCGCGATTGTAGCGCTGGAAAGCACCATCATCACCCACGGCATGCCGTATCCGCAAAATCTGGAAGTAGCGCGTCAGGTTGAACAGGACATTCGCGACGCAGGTGCAGTTCCGGCAACAATGGCTGTACTGGACGGCGTGCTGCACGCTGGCCTCACCGATGAAGAACTCGAAGGACTTGCTCAGGCCAAAGACGTCGCCAAAGTCTCGCGCGCAGATCTTGCCGTCTGCATGTCCCAAGGCGGCACAGGTGCCACCACCGTAGCCGCAACAATGATTGCCGCGCGTTTGGCCGGAATTGATGTTTTCGCCACCGGCGGCATCGGCGGCGTGCACAAAGGCGCAGAAGAGAGCTTTGATATCTCTGCAGACCTGACCGAACTCGGCCTCACACCTGTGACCGTGGTGGCAGCAGGCGCCAAAGCCATTCTCGACATTCCGAAAACTCTGGAAGTTTTGGAAACCAATGGCGTGCCTGTTATTGCATATGGTCAGGACAGCTTTCCCGCCTTCTGGTCCGCGCAATCCGATCTGACCGCACCACTGCGCATGGACACCGCTGCCGAAATCGCCCGCGCCCACCTGATGCGCGCCGCAATTGGTCTGCCCGGTGGTCACCTGATCGCCAACCCAATTCCTGCCGCAGATGAAATCGCAGCCGAGGTTCTGGCACCTGTGATTGCTCAGGCCACCGCCGAAGCCGACGCACAGGGCGTGACGGGCAAAGGTGTTACGCCTTTCCTGCTGGCCCGTATCTTTGAGCTGACCGAAGGCCGCTCGCTAGTGGCCAACATCGCCTTGGTGCGCAACAACGCGCGTTTGGCGGCCAAAATTGCCCGCGAAATCATCGCTTTAAAGGCCTGATGACCTAGAGTTAACAAACTAGGCCGCAAGCCCATTGCACCGCTGAGCACAAACCCCTACCTAGGTCTTAGACTTTGGGAGGGGTACTCTACCCATGACGACGCCATTTGACGATCCGCACAAACCGAAACACGGCCGTTTCCACGGCCTGCGCACAAGTTTTTTCACTGGTATCGTGGTCATTCTACCCATTGGCCTCACCATTTGGCTGATCTGGACAATTATCGGTTGGGTCGATGGCTTCGTGCTGCCACTGGTGCCCGAAACCATCCAACCGGAACACTACATCGGCATTAATCTGCGCGGTGTTGGTGTCCTTATTTTTCTTATTTTCACGGTCATCGTTGGCTGGATTGCCAAAGGTCTCATCGGGCGCTCTCTCCTACGTTGGGGCGAAGGGCTTGTGGACCGCATGCCGGTTGTGCGCTCGATCTATTCTGGCGCCAAACAGATCGCCGAAACCGTCTTTGCACAATCCGAACGCACTTTTGAAAAAGCCTGTCTAGTGGAATATCCGCGCCGCGGTATCTGGGCGATTGGCTTTATTTCCACCACGGCCAAAGGTGAGGTTGCCAGCAGCACGCCCGCCTCCAGCCCGCTGATAAGTGTTTTTGTCCCCACGACCCCCAACCCGACTTCAGGCTTTTTGCTATTCTTCCCAAAAGACGACGTGATCGAGCTGGAAATGTCACCCGAAGACGCCGCAAAACTGGTGATTTCAGCGGGGCTCGTTTACCCAAACGCCAAAGATCCATCCCGGCCTGTGCAAGATCAAAGCCAAGCGTCAGATTAATTCTCTCCCCGCTGGCCACCCGCGACCTCTTCGACACAAATCCTTCAATGCGCTGGGCACTGCTGCCGAGCCCAGTGTGGTGCCCAAGCGATGTCTAAAAAGAAAAGCGGGGGGCTTGCAGGCCCCCCGTTAGTTTCGCCATTCAGGCTCACTTTAGTTTACCGCTCGATGTTTTTTGCCTGCGGCCTGAATGTCGTCGAAGCGGGCGCACCCGCTTCGTGATCCACCAAACCCCAGAGGGTTCGGCGTATGTCGTCGGGGGGACGAGGCCCCCCTACTCAAGGTCCCCCCCGAGATTAGCTACACCCGCTGGTTGCTCCGCAAGTGTTACATTTCATACAGGTGCCATTGCGCACCAACGTGTAGTTTCCGCAGTCTCCACAAGGATCCCCCTCATAGCCCTGCATCTTGGCTTTCACCCGCTCATCCATACCCACAGCGCCACTGGCAACTGCGGTTGTGCTGGAAAGGGTTGTCGTGGCTGTCGCCAATGTCGCCGTCGGCGCGCCGCTGGTTTCGGGCACCAAAGTGTTCAACGCTGCGACAGGATCGTCTGTGCCATTGAGCGCAACACCACCGGCACCGCCATTTAACACCACCAACTCCTGAGGCAGACGCTTGCGCAGATATCCGGTCGACGAAATCTGTTTCAGCACTTCCAAAGACCGGCTCGCCGCGCTCTCGCTTAGCTCGCTGACGTTGGACACGCCTTCTTCTTCGCCACGGCCCATATCATCAAACGATGTCCCCGCCGGTTTGATATGCGCCAGATCGGTGCGATCCAGATAGCTCACCGCCAGTTCGCGGAAGATATAATCCAGGATCGATGTCGCGTTTTTGATGCTGTCGTTGCCCTGCACCATGCCCGCAGGCTCAAATTTGGTGAAGGTGAAGGCATCAACAAACTCTTCCAGTGGCACGCCATATTGCAGACCAACCGACACCGCGATGGCAAAGTTGTTCATCATGGCGCGGAACCCCGCACCTTCCTTGTGCATATCAATAAAGATTTCACCAAGGTTGCCGTCCGAATACTCGCCAGTCCGCAAATAGACTTTGTGTCCGCCGACAACGGCCTTCTGAGTATAGCCTTTGCGCCGTTCCGGCATTTTCTCACGGCCACGCGCCACTTCTTTGACAACGATCTTCTCGATGATCTTTTCGGCCAGAACCTGCGCTTTTTCGTGTGGCGTGCCGCTCTCCAACACCTCTGCTGCGTCGTCATCATCCTCAACCAGCGCCGCCGCCAAAGGCTGGCTCAGCTTGGAACCATCGCGATAGAGCGCGTTGGCCTTGATACCCAAAGACCAGCTTAGCTCATAGGCCTTCTGGCAATCTTCAATCGTGGCGTCATTCGGCATGTTGATGGTTTTGGAAATCGCCCCCGAAATGAACGACTGCGCCGCCGCCATCATCGTAATGTGGCTATCAACACTCAGATAACGCTTGCCTTTTTTCCCGCACGGGTTGGCACAATCAAAGATGTGATAATGCTCTTCCTTAAGGAATGGCGCGCCTTCCAATGTCATGGTTCCGCAAACGTGATCATTGGCGGCTTCGATATCTGCTTTCGAATATCCAAGCGAGGCCAGCAGATCAAACGCCGGATCATTCAGTTTCTCGGCCGGAATACCTAGAATATTGGTGCAGAATTCTTCGCCCAGCGTCCACTGGTTGAACACAAACCGGATATCAAAAGCCGAACCAAGTGCGGCTTCGATCTTGTTGATCTCATTCTGACCAAACCCGTGCCCGATCAGCGACGTGTGGTTGATGCCAGGTGCGTTGCCAATCGTGCCATGTCCCACGGCATACGACACAATCTCCTCAATCTGCGCGCTGGAATACCCCAGCCCTTCCAAAGCGGAGGGCACCGAGCGGTTGATGATCTTGAAATAACCACCACCGGCCAGCTTTTTGAACTTCACCAGCGCAAAGTCAGGCTCAATGCCCGTGGTGTCACAATCCATCACCAGACCAATGGTGCCGGTTGGCGCGATCACAGACACCTGTGCGTTGCGATAGCCGTGTTTCTCACCAAGGCTCAGCGCTTCATCCCAAGCCGATTTGGCCAAAGCCACCAGCGACTGATCAGGACAATTTGCATGATCCAAAGGCACCGGTTTGATCGCCAGCTCTTCGTATTCGCTTGTCTTTGCATAGGCTGCGCGACGGTGGTTGCGCATCACACGCAACATGTGTTCGCTGTTGCGCGCATAGCCATCAAACGCGCCCAACTCGCCCGCCATCTCGGCACTGGTGGCATAAGACACACCGGTCATGATCGCAGTCAGCGCACCACCCAAAGCGCGGCCTTCGTCGCTGTCATAGCCATAGCCCATGTTCATCAGCAACCCACCGATGTTGGCATAGCCCAGACCCAGCGTACGGAAATCATAAGAGCGCTGCGCAATCTCTTTGGACGGGAACTGCGCCATCATCACTGAGATTTCCAGCGTCACAGTCCACAGACGAGTCGCATGAATATAGTCATCTGACTGGAATTTGCCGTCCTTCAAAAAGGTCAACAGGTTCATCGAGGCAAGGTTACAGGCCGTGTCATCCAGGAACATATACTCTGAGCATGGGTTTGACCCACGGATCTCACCATCCTCGGGACATGTGTGCCACGCGTTCACAGTGTCATGATACTGAATGCCCGGATCGGCACAGGCCCAAGCGGCATGACCGACGTCTTCCCACAAATTACGCGCCTTGATGGTCTTGGCGACCGACCCGTCCGTGCGGCGGATCAGCTCCCAGTCAGCGTCATCTTCGACAGCCTTCAGGAAGGCATCGGTGACACGAATCGAGTTGTTCGAGTTTTGACCCGACACCGACGCATAGGCTTCGCTGTCCCAATCGGTATCATAGGTCGGGAATTCAATGCTCGCGTATCCCTGACGGGCATAATCCAGCACGCGCTTGATATAGGTCTCTGGGATCATGACACTCTTGGCGTCACGAATGGCCGCTTTCAAGCCGTCATTGGCCTTAGGATCATAGGCATCCGCCTCAGCCCCATCCCAAGCCTTGATTGCAGCAAAAATGCCATTGAGCTTTTGCTCGTGCATCTTTGAACCGGCCACAATCGACGCGACCTTCTGCTCTTCTTTGACCTTCCAGTTGATGTATTCTTCGATATCGGGGTGATCGGCATCGACAATCACCATCTTGGCCGCGCGACGCGTGGTACCGCCCGACTTGATCGCGCCAGCTGCGCGGTCCCCAATTTTCAGAAAGCCCATCAAGCCGCTGGATTTACCGCCACCAGACAGCGATTCCCCGTCCGCACGCAGCGAGGAGAAGTTTGTGCCGGTTCCTGAGCCATACTTAAACAGACGTGCCTCACGTACCCATAGGTCCATGATACCGCCATCGCCCACCAGATCGTCGCGCACCGACTGAATAAAGCAGGCATGCGGCTGTGGATGCTCATAGCTGGATTTGGATTTGGTCAGCTTGCCAGTCTTATAATCCACATAATGGTGACCTTGCGCTGGACCATCGATTCCATAAGCCCAATGCAAGCCAGTGTTAAACCACTGTGGGCTGTTGGGTGCCGCACGCTGCGTTGCCAGCATGTAACGCATTTCATCAAAATAGGCGCGCGCGTCTTCCTCTGTGGTGAAGTAGCCGCCTTTCCAGCCCCAATAGGTCCAAGCGCCCGCGAGACGGTCAAACACCTGCTTGGCGCTGGTTTCGCCGCCAATTTCGACATCGTCATTGGCCGGCACCGAACGCCACAGGAATTCGGGCACGTCTTTTTCACGCACCTTCTTCATTTTCACCGGAACACCGGCTTTGCGGAAATACTTCTGCGCAATCACATCGCTGGCGACTTGGCTCCAGCTGGCGGGCACTTCTACATCAGCAAGATGAAAAACAATGGTTCCGTCCGGATTTCGAATTTCGGACTCAGTGGTCACAAAATTCAGTTCCGCATATGCGTCCTGACCAGATTTAGTGAACTTTCTTTCGATTTTCATCGTGCTGCCTCGCGTCTCAGCTGTCCCATGTCCCGCCACACGTCGTTGCGTGTGCACTTCAGCGGAACCAGACAATATCAGGCAAAGCTCATCCATTTCGACGGAGCTATAAGAACCGTCGATACACGTTCCGGATATCCCGGCATGTAAATATGGTATTCGTCCCTGCCCGATGCCTCAGCCACTATATATTGTGGCGCTGGCAACCCGCCCACACAATTTGGCGTATATCAGCATAGTGGGTCAACGCTTTTATTTGAGCGTTTTTTCAATTTTTCCTGTTGACCGAAACGCAAAATCGCGACGCACTCGGGCAGTTTTGCGATTCCTGTTAACGGGAATGCGCCATTTTAGTTAACGCAGTACACAAGAAGCAAATCCGAACTCTCTGGAAAACAATCATCTTTCGGCGAACGACAAACTCATTGACCTTATTTTCTTTCGTGCCGACCAATTCATGACCTGTCATCAAAAATTATTTTTCCGACTACGCTTCTGTCACAATAGTTAATGTCCTGACTTCGAATCGGCTGCGCAAACAAACCCCGAAAATTGCACGCATGGTTCATCACGGTTTCAATAAAGCGCGCGTCTGCGACATTTTTGAGCAGGTATAAAACAAAGCGCGCACTCAAATAGGCAAGCAGAAATCAAGAAGAAGCATCCCGATACATTTCGGCCACATGAGGCGCACCAAGTGCCCTGGGGTGAGCGAGTCGGCTCAAAAGCCCCTGCCCCACAAACGACAGATGCCTGGCAAATTGCCAGGCATCCTGAGTCGTGTTGTGTCTAAAAAGACATGGTCGGGACGGCAAGATTCGAACTTGCGACCCCCTGTACCCAAAACAGGTGCGCTACCAGACTGCGCTACGCCCCGGACCGTGAGGGGGTGTTTAGCGCCACTGTTCGGGAATGAAAACCCCCTAACAGGGCCACTTGGCAATTTCTTGCGAAACTTGTGGATGTTGCAATTCGGAACCTTCCGAAATCCCAATAGCAGCAGCCAATCCACCGTTAATTTCCAGCACATATTGCACGTTTCGCCCACCCGGAATCGGAGTTTCGTCCAATGGGATAGCATTGTGGTGCACATGCCCGACAACACCTGTCTCATCTAGGAAAATCAGATCCAGAGGAATCAGCGTGTTGCGCATCCAAAAGGAAACCGGACCGGAGGTTGGATAGACAAAAAGCATGCCCGCGCTCGAAGCCATCGATTCGCGGTGCATCAATCCCCGCGCCCGTTCCGCTTCTGTTTCAGCGACTTCGACCGAGAATCGGGCTTGCCCCCACTCTCCGCGCAAAGCAACGCTATCTTGCGAACATGTGTCCGCAACGGCAACGCCCGCCCCAACCCCAAGGGCCAGGCAGGCGTGCATTAGTATGGTCTTCAATCGATTTCCGACACGGCGTTTTCCCAGGCCAGAACCTCGGTTGCCATGCGTCCCCGACGTCCGTCGATCACCCGCAGGGCCAAAGCTTCGCCCGGCTGAAGATCCGCAAGACCCGAGCGCCGAAGCACTTCGATATGAAGAAAAATGTCTTCGGGTTGGCCAAAGATATTGGCGAAACCAAACCCTTTGCCCTTGTCGAACCATTTCACACGCGCGGGCTCCAGTGGAACCGACGCCATTGCATCCAAATCCAGCCCCTCGAAATCGGACAGCGGTATAGCTGTTTGCGCTTCCGGTGGATTGATCTGAAAAACTTCCACGGCCTGAGCACCACGTGTCGTGTGCTGAACCGCAACATCTACAAGAGACGCGTCCGCAACCGAGCTCTGCCCGAAATTGCGAAGGACGTTTGCGTGGAGCAGAATATCTGGCCCACCGTCCTCGGATACTATAAAACCAAAACCCTTTACCGGATCGAACCACTTAACCTCACCAACGATTCTCGTGACGCCCTTTTCTAGAGTAGTCAAAGCCTCAACCTTAGTTTGTATCATCCCCATGATGGCTTGAACTTTGGGCGAAAACTTTGACCGGGGCAAGCGCAAAAAAAACTTCTATTTCATGCGCTTGCAATACAATTTTAACTAAATTCAGGGGTTCAGCCTGGTGATTTCCCACGGTTTATCAGGGGCTTCCCTGACCCAGCGGAACCGATCATGCAACCTGAAGGCCCCATCTGCCCAGAACTCGATCTCGGTCGGGATGAGCCGATATCCGCCCCAAAACTCAGGACGCTTCGGGGATACCCCATGTGTACCTGTAATTTTTGCCACTTTTGTTAACAGCTCTGTGCGCGATGCCATTGGTTGGGACTGATGTGAGGCCCAAGCGCCCAACTTGCTTTTGAGGGAACGCGACTCAAAATAGGCATCAGCCTGCGGTCCGTCTTCTCGCTCAACGTGTCCTCGCACCCGAATCTGTCGGCGCAAAGATTTCCAATGCATGACAAAAGCCGCCGTCCCAGAGCTGTCAATTTCCTGTGCTTTGGCACTTCCATAGTTGGTGTAAAACACAAACGCCGCCGCTTCGATTTCTTTGAGCAGCACCATCCGCGCATTTGGCATGCCGGTTTTATCCACTGTCGCCAAGGCAATAGCGTTTGGATCGTTCACTTCCTCTGATTCGGCAGCTTCCAACCAGTCGCGCGCGATCGCAAAAGGATCCTCTCCGGCAAATATTCCTGTTCTATCGCTCATTTGGATCTATGATCCTCCATTCAGTATGGGCAGCATAATGCGTGCTGACACTCTTGATGCAACAGATGCAATCGCCTAAAGGACAGCAGATATTGAACTGTAACGGAGAGCTTCGGATGTCAAATCAACTGATGGCGGGCAAGCGCGGCCTAATCATGGGTCTTGCCAACGACAAGTCGATTGCCTGGGGCATCGCCAAAGCCTGTGCCGATGCGGGCGCAGAATTGGCCTTCTCCTATATGGGCGACGCATTCAAAAAACGTGTCGTGCCGCTGGCTGACCAACTGGGTGTCGATACGTTGATTGATTGTGACGTGTCCGACGCAGCGTCGATTGATGCGGCCTTTGCCGAGATCGAAGCCAAATGGGGCAAGATTGACTTTATTGTGCATGCCATCGGCTTCTCGGACAAAAACGAGCTGCGCGGTCGCTATGTCGACACCAGCCGCGATAACTTCCTGATGACGATGGACGTCTCAGTCTATTCTTTCACCTCGGTGATGCAACGCGCCGAAAAACTGATGGCCGAAGGCGGTTCTGCCCTGACGCTGACCTATTATGGTGCCGAGCAGGTGATGCCACATTACAATGTCATGGGCGTGGCCAAAGCCGCATTGGAGGCATCGGTTAAATATCTCGCTGAAGATCTCGGCAAAGACGGCATTCGCGTGAACGCGATCTCTGCCGGTCCGATTAAAACTCTGGCCGCGTCCGGCATTGGTGATTTCCGCTATATCCTGAAGTGGAACGAGCTGAACTCACCTTTGCGCCGCAATGTTACCATTGAGGACGTGGGGAAATCTGCGTTGTACCTGCTGTCGGATCTGGGCAGCGGGACCACCGGTGAAACTCTGCACGTTGATGCAGGCTATCACGTTGTTGGAATGAAGGCTGTCGACAGCCCGGATATCGATGCGGTTTCCAATCGCAAAGGGTAAGCCAGTGCTGGCGCGGCGATTTCTGATCGCCGCCCTGCTGCTTGGCGCCTTTGCGGGCGCAGCCGGATATGCTCTTCGTCACAAAATGCCAACTTCCTTGGTAGAGAAATCCGGTCTTCTGGACAATATTGTTGAAATTCGCGCGCTCCATTTGCCGCGCCTCGCGCATGAGTTGGCCGAACAAGGTCTCTCCATCGGCACGCCGGTCTATGTGCGCATCTTCAAAGAAGAAAACCAGCTGGAACTCTGGGTGGCCTCAAACGCCGGATACGAGATGTTTCGCTCTTATCCGATCTGCAACTTTTCCGGCGCCTTAGGCCCCAAACTACAAGAAGGCGACCACCAGTCACCTGAAGGATTCTATGAAGTACGCGCCAGCGCGTTAAATCCACGCAGCGCGTTTCATCTTAGCTTTGATCTCGGTTTTCCCAATGCATATGACCACGCACAGGGTAGAACCGGAAGCCACCTGATGGTGCATGGCAATTGCGTCTCGGTAGGTTGCTACGCCATGACCGACAGCGGTATCGAAGAGATTTACCTGCTGATTGAAGCGTCTCTAAATGCCGGACACCCCTATGTGCCGGTGCATGCTTTCCCGTTTCGCCCCACCCAAGAGCGCCTAGACGAAGAAAGCGAAAACCAGTGGTTTGACTTCTGGTCCGATCTCGCCCCCGCCTATCACGAGTTTCAGCAAAGCCGTCTCCCGCCTCGCATTAGCCTGCAGGACGGGCGCTATTTAGTTGAGCCTCACTAGCTGAATTTCCAGCTGAGTTTAGAGTGCTTTTTCAGCTTCATTTGCCTGCTTCCAGCGCACCCAAACATGGATCGGGATGCCTGCAAGGATCAGCACAATCCCCAGCATTACCGCCTCAGCGCCTGCGCCCACCAAGGCCCACATCGAGTAAACAAACCCCAAAAGCCCTAGAATAACCGCCTTGGCCAACTCGCCGCCGCGCATCACGACACCGCCGCGCAGGCGGATCATCACCTCGGCCACAGCACAGAACGCATAGGGCAGAAGGCTGGAAGTGACTGCCAGCAGAACAATAAAGTTAAACGCCGACACAAGACCTTGGGAAAAGTTCAAAACGATCAGCAACGAGGCGAGAATGTTGGAGAAAATGATCGCATTGGCTGGCGTGCCAAAGCGCGACACCTTACCAAGCGATTCAGGGAACACCTTGTCCAGTGCTGCACCATAGGGCACCTGCCCGCTGAGCAGCGTAAAGCCGTTGAGGGTGCCAAACGTGGAAATCACCGCGCCAATCGCCACAACCAGACCACCAACTGTGCCAAACATCACCTTGGCCACATCAGCTACAGGTGCGGCCGAGCTGCCCAACTGATCTGCAGGGAGAACCCCCATACAAACGATGGTCACGAGGATATAGACAACCGCCGCGATCCCGACGCCCAAAATAGTTGCACGTGGAATGGTTTTTTCGGGATTGATCACATCGCCCGATGGCACCGTGGCGGACTCCATGCCGAGATAGGCCCAAAGCGTCAAAGCCCCTGCCGCTGAGACAGCTGTAAATGCCGGCATGCCCGACGGGTTGATCGGCGTCAGGTTTTCTGGCTGGATGAAGAACAATCCCACAAGCCCAATCACCACCAATGGCATCAGCTTCAGCACGGTAGTGACAATCTGCACAAAACCCGCGCCCGCGACGCCCCGAATATTGACCAGCGTCAGCGACCAGATCGCGATCAAGGCTGCGGCCAGACTATAGGTTTCCGAATTGCCAATCGCAGGCACCAGAAAGCCCAGATAGCCCACCAGTGCTACGGCAACACCCGCGTTGCCAGTCCATAAAGCAATCCAATAGCCCCAAGCGATTAAAAAGCCTGCGAAATCGCCAAAGGCTTCTTGTGAATATGCATAAGGTCCGCCTGGTTTGGTCACGATCTTGGACAGACGACCGAAAATCATCGCCAGCACCAAGGCGCCCATCGATGTCACCACCCACCCGATCAGGGCCAGCGGCCCGAACGAGGCAAGCGACGCGGGCAGCAGAAAAATACCAGAGCCGATCATGTTGCCTACGACAAGGGCTGTACAGGCCATTAATCCCAAAGCGGGCGCGGCTGTTTTAGGCGACATCGTACTGTCTGACATGTGTAAAGTCCTACCACTCATTCATCTTGGGCCATCCTGCAGGACTGTGCCCGATTTTAAATCCATTCCAAAAGGATTTATACGCGCGGCCCTCAAAAAAGAACCCGACGTTAATTGCAAGCCGAAACCGACCAGATTTAATTACGCGCCACAAATTAGATGCTTTTTTGCGATTTTGACGCTGAGTAAAGCTGTATGGACCTGTGGGATCGCGCTTTGATGTGGACCAAATGGTTTGCGCCGCAAAAGGCATCTGTTAAGACAGTCCAAACCAGAGACATAAGGATAAGAGATCATGAGTGAGCGTTTGCCCCACGAAAAAGGCTTCCACATCAGTTGGGACCAGATTCATCGGGACAGCCGCGCCCTGGCTTGGCGTCTGGACGGCAATGGTCCCAATGATGGCGCGTGGAAAGCCGTGGTCGCCATCACCCGCGGCGGCATGGCGCCTGCGATGATTGTCAGCCGCGAGTTGGACATCCGCACCGTGGATACCATTGCGGTGAAATCCTATCACCATCAGGACCGTGGCGAAGCGGTTGTGCTCAAAGCACCGGACGCCGCGTTGATGGGCGATGGCGAGGGTATTCTGGTGGTGGATGATCTGGTGGATTCGGGCAAAACGCTCGAGCTTGTGCGCAAGATGTTCCCAAAGGCGCATTTTGCCACCGTCTATGCCAAACCCAAAGGCCGCCCGATGGTGGATACATTTATCACCGAAGTCAGCCAGGATACCTGGATTTTCTTCCCTTGGGATATGGCGCTGCAATATGTTGAGCCGTACCGCGGCACAGACTGAGTTTCAGGAGTGTTTCGGGGACGGGACGCTCCGCGGGAGGTATTTCAGGCACCAAAAAGCGCCTTGGTTGCGCGCCTCAACACCTGACAGTGCGGACCGCTTTGTAAACACCACTAAATGACAGGACTTGTGATGCCCCTGCCCCGGACTTCCAACACCATTTCTCCCCCTGTGATGGAGGCGCGACGTTGGCTTGACGGGGTTGTCTTCTCTGACGACAAACCTCTGATCAATGTCAGTCAGGCCGCGCCGGTTGGCGCGCCGCCACAAGCATTGCGCCAGCATATCGCGGATACCGCACTTAACGTGACGGAGGCGCATCTTTATGGGCCTGTGCTGGGTTTGCCGGAGTTGCGCGCCGAAGTTGCCAGCCAGTGGAGCAGCGCATATGGCGGCGAAATTGCAGCGGATCATGTGGCCATCACCTCGGGCTGTAATCAGGCATTTTGCGCCACATTGAGCGCGATTGCCAATGAGGGCGACGAGATCATCCTGCCAACACCTTGGTATTTCAATCACAAGATGTGGCTGGATATGATGGGCCTCACCGCAGTGGCGCTCCAAACCGACAGCCAACTTTTGCCAAGCGCTGCGGCAGCCGCAGCCCTGATCACCGAGCGCACCCGCGCGATTGTCTTGGTGACCCCGAACAATCCCGGTGGTGTGGAATACCCCGCCGAACTGGTGCAGCAGATGTTTGAGCTGGCGCGCCAACACGGGCTAAAGCTCATTGTTGATGAGACTTATCGCGACTTTGATGCCCGCGTGGGCGCACCACATGCGCTGTTTGCCGACCCCAACTGGACCGACACGCTTATTCAGCTTTATTCTTTCTCCAAAGCCTACCGTCTCACCGGACATCGCGTCGGAGCCATGGTGGCCGATCGAGACCTCTTGGTGGGTGTGGAGAAGTTTTTGGATACGGTGGCAATTTGCCCCAATCAATTGGGCCAGCACGCGGCCCTTTGGGGCATGCGCAACCTGAGCCAGTGGCTGGCTGGCGAGCGCGCCGAAATTCTGGACCGCCGTGCGGCGATTGAAGAAAACATGCCAATGCTAGAGGCCTTGGGATGGCGCGTGATGGGTGTCGGCGCCTATTTTGCCTATCTTGAACATCCTTTTGACATGCCCTCCGATCTCTTGGCACAGGCTTTGGTGCGTGATCATCACGTCCTGTGTTTACCGGGAACAATGTTCATGCCCGACGGGGATGCGGCGGGCAAACAGCAGCTGCGCATTGCCTTCGCAAATGTCAATCGTACAGGCATAAAGGCACTTTTTGAACGGCTGGCACAGGCCCGCTACTAGGCAGGGACCGCTTGGCCCTTGCTCCCCGTTTCCCAACCGCGTAGACACGCGCAACACTTGTATTTTCTAACCTTTAGAGGGCACGCATGTCGCAGGGCAAAACTCAGGGCAAAACAACCAAGACACTGGTCTGGATCCTTATGGCCATGCTCATATTCGGGCTAGGTGGCTTTGGCGTCACCAACCTTGGCGGCAGCATCCGCTCGGTGGGCGAAGTCGGCGGCAAAGACATCTCGGTCAACGCCTATGCGCGTGCACTTCAGGACGAGTTGCGCGCGGTTGAAGCACAAATCGGTGCGCCACTGCCATTCGCTCAGGCACAGATGTTTGGCTATGATCGCATGGTGTTGTCGCGTCTTGGCACAACCCGCGCGATGGATGCGGAAAACGAACGCCTTGGCATCTCGATTGGCGACGAAAATCTGCGCCGCGAATTGCTGGCCATTCCCGCCTTCCAAGGTCTCGATGGCAGCTTTGATCGCGACGCCTATACATTTGCCATCGATCAGGCCGGTATGAACGAGCGTGAGTTCGAAGTTTCAGTGCGTGAAGAAACCGCTCGCAGCCTGCTGCAAGGCGCGATGGTAACCGGTCTCAGCATGCCACAGCCGTTTGCCGATGCTTTGGTTGGCTATGTCGCAGAAGAGCGTGACTTTACCTGGGTTCAGCTTGGCGCTGAGAACCTCGAAACGCCGATCACCGCGCCGACCGAGGCAGAAATTCGCGCCTATTATGATGAAAACATCGATCAATTCATGCTGCCGGCCACCCGCCAAATCACCTATGCATGGCTGAGCCCAGAGATGATCATCGACAGCGTCGAGGTTGATGAAGACGCGTTGCGCACGCTCTATGACGAGCGCCATTCCGAATATATCCGCCCCGAGCGTCGTTTGGTAGAACGCCTTGTATTCGCCGATTCCGCAGCTGCTGAAGATGCACTGGCCCGCTTGCAGCGAGGTGAAACCAGCTTTGAAACACTGGTCACTGATCGCGGCCTCACGCTGGCGGATGTCGACATGGGCGATGTCACCGAATTGGAGCTCGGCGACGCAGGCGAAGCGGTGTTTGCCGCAACTGCCGGTGGATTTGCTGGCCCTGCACAGACCAATCTTGGCCCGGCTCTCTTCCGCGTCAACGCGGTTCTGGACGCACAAGAAACACCCTTTGAAGACGCCCGCGCCGAGTTGCGCGAGGAGCTGGCCGTCGATCGCGCCCGTCGCGTCATTGATGCCCAGATTAGCGATGTTGACGACCTTTTGGCAGGCGGCGCCACGCTGGAAGAGTTGGCCGATGAAACCGACATGCAGATAGGCACCGTGGATTGGCATCCTGCTGCCGAGGGCGGTATTTCTGGCTTTGAGGCATTCCGCGCAACAGCCTCGGTTGTCGCCGATAGCGATTTCCCTGAGGTCGAAGGTTTGGCAGATGGCGGTATCTTCTCGCTGCGTCTTGATGGCGAGACCGAAGCCACCCCTGCCCCGTATGAGGATGTCTCTGCAGACGCAGCAGCGGCAATTGTCGCCGCCCGCACCAGCGAAGCGTTGCAAGAATATGTTGATGGCGTGATCCCGCAGTTGGAAACTGCAGGCAGCTTTGCCGACATGAACTTTGTCGCAACCGAGGAATCCGGTATCGATCGCAGTGGCTTTATCCCGGGCACGCCCGCGAATTTCCTTGAGACCGTGTTTGCGATGGAGATCGGTGATCTGCGCAGCTTGCCAACCGAAGGTGGTCTGATTGTTGTACGCCTGACCGACGTGCATGCCCCTAATATGGAAGACGCCCAGATCAGTGCCATTGCGGACTCGCTGAACCAACAGCTTGCCGGTGCTCTTGCGCAGGACATCTTTGAGGCCTACGCCCGCCACCTGCAAACCGAATACCCGATGGTGGTCAATCAACAGGCGCTGAACGCGGTCCACGCGCAGTTCCAATAAGGCGTAAGCCATTCAGACAGAAGAGGGTTGCCCTGTGGAACTCATCCCAAGCTATGACGATTTTGCCCGCGCTTATGAAGCCGGGCAAAATCAGGTTGTTTACACCCGACTGGCTGCTGATCTGGACACCCCTGTGTCTCTCATGCTCAAACTCACTGGCGCTCACAAAGACGCCTTTATGCTTGAGTCTGTAACCGGTGGTGAAATTCGCGGTCGCTATTCGATCATCGGAATGAAGCCTGACCTGATCTGGCAATGCCACGGCACCACCTCACGCCTGAACCGCTCGGCCCGCTTTGATGGCGACGCATTTGAGGATCAGGACGGCGATCCTCTGGTCAACCTGCGCGCGCTAATCGCCGAGAGCCAGATTGATCTGCCCGATGATCTGCCACAGGCCTCCGCTGGACTGTTTGGCTATCTCGGCTATGACATGATCCGCCTTGTGGAACATCTGCCCAATGTGAACCCCGACCCACTCGGTCTGCCCGATGCCTGCATGCTGCGCCCGTCGGTGGTGGCTGTGCTCGATGGCGTCAAAGGCGAAGTCACCGTTGTCTCGCCCGCATGGGTCAGCGATGGCCAATCCGCCAAAGCCGCCTATGCGCAGGCCGCCGAACGCGTGATGGACGCTGTGCGTGATCTGGAACGTGCCATGCCACAGGCTGCGCGCGATCTGGGCGAAGCCCACGAGATTGCGCCGCCCGTGTCCAATTTCACCAAAGAAGGCTATATGGCCGCGGTGGAAAAGGCCAAAGACTACATTCGCGCAGGCGACATCTTTCAGGTGGTTCCGGCACAACGCTGGACCCAGGAATTCCGCCAGCCCCCCTTTGCGCTTTACCGCTCTTTGCGCCGCACCAACCCATCGCCGTTCATGTTCTACTTCAACTTCGGCGGCTTTCAGGTGGTCGGTGCCAGCCCGGAAATCCTTGTGCGGGTCTTTGGCGACGAAGTCACCATTCGACCTATTGCGGGCACCCGCCCCCGTGGCGCAACCCCCGAAGAAGACAACGCGCTTGAGGCCGATCTGCTGGCCGATAAAAAAGAGCTGGCTGAACACCTGATGCTGCTCGATCTGGGCCGCAACGACACAGGGCGCGTCTCCAAAATCGGCACTGTGCGCCCAACCGAGAAATTCATCATCGAACGCTACAGCCATGTGATGCACATCGTCTCCAACGTGGTCGGCGAGTTGTCTGATGACAAAGACGCGCTGGACGCCTTCTTTGCGGGCATGCCCGCTGGCACCGTCTCCGGTGCCCCCAAAGTGCGTGCAATGGAAATCATCGACGAGTTAGAGCCTGAAAAACGCGGTCTCTACGGCGGCGGCGTGGGCTACTTTAGCTCGGGTGGCGACATGGACATCTGTATCGCGCTGCGCACCGCCATCGTGCAGGACCAAAAGCTCTATATCCAAGCAGGCGGCGGCGTGGTCTATGACAGCGACCCCGAGGCCGAATACATGGAAACCGTGCACAAATCCAACGCCATCCGCCGCGCCGCAGCCGATGCGGCCCGCTTTACGGGCACCGGCAACTCTTGATCAACAAACCGCTGTACACAAAAATAAAAAGAGATCGCCCCACTGGCGGTCTCTTTTCTTTTAGTTGTAGCCGCGTTTGACATGGGTTCCAGATTTCACAGAACCACCCATTGCGCCCACTGCGGCGAGTTCTCACTTGAGCCCATTCTACTGGATGCCGCGCGAGGTACGAGCGTCTGCTAAGCGCAGTTTGTCACCTTTGCAAAGTCCCGGCGTTTCCCCGAAGCAGACATTGGTGTCACCGCAGCGAATTCTCACTTTGAGCCCAACGTGACCAATGCTGCATGACTAACAGACGTCCGCTTTTGGAAAACCTTCCAGTTATGAGCAGATGGCCTTATATTCGGATCTCGCTAGTCAGAAAAGCACAGTTTGTTTCCGTCAAGATCTCGCACATATGCAGAGAACTTTGGCCCACGCTGATTTGGTTGGCCCTCACAGGAGCCGCCGAGTTCAATGGCAATTGCATGCAGTCTAATGACGTCGTCTTGGGTTCCAACACAAAAGCCAACCATCGTGCCATTGCCATTGGTGGCTGGTTTTGTGTCAAAGGGCATTGCGGTTGCGAAGGCAAAATCCTCTCCGAGCCAGTACGTCATTCTATCTGAAGGCGAAACGCACTGGAGACCCGACTGCGCAAAAAGAGCGCCGTAGAAAGTGTTCGAGGCGTCCATGTCGTTTGTTCCGACAACAAAATAATTCATTTTCATATTTTGATTTCCTGTAAGCAAATTTCGCACCACCAGGCATCTTGTGGTCATTCTTGGTTGAAGGGATGAGGATCAGATGGTGACCTTCGTTTGGTCTTCGTGTCCTCCAACTCATATTGATTAATATGACATTTTATGTCCTATTTGATTCATGGCACGGACAAATGCGCATGACAGACTGAGAAGAATGGACATGCTGGCTGTGCAGCTGAAGCAGGACACGCATTGCACGGTCAAAGATCTTGCGCTTCAACACGGTGTCAGCACGCGTACGATTGCACGGGATCTTTCGCTCATGCGGGAGCAAGGTATGCAGATCGACGCCGACCGAGGGCGTGGCGGTGGCGTGCGTCTTGACCGGAATTGGGGCGTCGGCAGGATGAATTTGGCTTATGCTGAAGCGGTCGATCTTCTCATTAGCATCGCGGTTGCAGAGCAAATGAACTCACCAATGTTCTTGGCAAGTCTGGGGTCCGTACGACGGCAGTTGGTGGCCTCGTTTTCGCCGGAGAAACGCAATAAGGTGAACCGCCTTAATTCGCGCATTATGATTGGCGTCACCGCGTCAACTTACGTTCAGGTGAGCGCCAACACGCCACCCAAACGGGTCGTACAGGCTTTGCATCAGGCGTTTGTTGCACAGGAGTCGTTGGAAATACGATACCAAAGAGAAGATGGCGAAACGTCCGAAAGAAGTATCGAACCCCACTACCTGCTGCTGAAATATCCGATTTGGTACGTCGTTGCCTTTGACCATCTCAGGCAGTGCCCAAGGACTTTTCGTTGTGACCGAATGCTAGCTGCAAAAATGACTGGAACTCACTTTCAACTGTTGCCAAAGGAAGAGTTCCGACCATCTTTGGTTGGCGACGATCTTTTAATGTGATCGCAGGATAGATATTGTCGTAACCAGTCATTGGCAGGCCGATGAACAATGGCAGAAGAGTCCGCATTGCAGACCTTACTTCAAACCGCAGCGAATGACCGGTCTCCTGTTTCCAAAAACCTTTGCGAACAACACCCTTCTTTTGGCGCGTATCGCAAATGCTTCCGTCAAACGGCCGCGTTCAGACGGACATGCGAGAACGGCACCAGCCGCTTGATATCCTCATCCCACAAATGCAGCCGCGCATTGCGGAAACTCTCGCGCAACGTCATACGGTTACTTTTGGCCAGTTCCACATTGTCGCGCAGCACCTCTGGCAGACGATAAAACGGGATACGGCTGTAGAGATGATGCACGTGGTGAATGCCGATATTGGCGCTTAGCCATTGCAACACAGGCGGCAAAACATAGTGCGAGCTGCCATGCAACGCAGCCTCATGCACCTGCCAGTTTTCCTGATGTTCCCAATGGGTGGTTTCAAACTGATGCTGGACATAAAACAGCCAAACACCCGCTGTGGCCGCCAACAACGTTGAGGGCACAAAAATCAGCAGGATCGGCATCAGCCCGCCAAAGTAGAACAAGGTCCCGACAGCTGCCAGAATCGCGACATTGGTTCCCATCGCGCTGGTCCAGCAGGATTTAATCTTGGTGAACCCCAGCGGCAGGCGATTCTGAAAGAAAAACAGATAGAACGGCACAATCCCAAACAGGAAAAACGGGTTTCGGTATAATCGATATTGCACCCGCCGCATCGGGGACAACGCGCGGTATTCCGCAACTGTCATTGTGTAGATATCGCCAATGCCACGGTTCTCAAGATTGCCCGCCGCCCCATGGTGAATCGCATGTGAGCGCCGCCAAACATCGTAAGGCGTCAGCGTCAGAACCCCGAGTACGCGCCCCAACCAATCGCTGGCCACGCGACTTTTGAGAAACGCGCCATGTCCACAATCATGTTGAATGGCAAACAGACGCACCAGAAAGGCGCCATTACATATGGAAATAAACAAGGTCAGCCAATAGCTTACCCCCAGAGACCACCATGCGAGCACCCACAACAACAGAAACGGTGCCACCGTCACGCCCAGCTCAAACAGGCTGCGCAACAGGCTGGGATCGCGGTACTTTGCAAGCACCCTTATCCAGTTTTTGGCTGCGGTCGGTTCAGGTGATTTTTGCGGAGAATTGGTTTGATCAAACATGCGCCAGCTTTTCTTGTTCACAAGCGTAATAAAGGAATACTGTCATCGTGCAACAGTGCCGTGAGTTATGACCTCAAAATATTGATTTTCTGCAAAGAATTTGACCGCTTGAGGCATAGGGGCCTGCATTAGACTGTCAAAAAGAGCGCAAGCCCGTTCTGCAAAAAACAACACTCCCGCAGCCCTTGCTTGAAAGGGGCTGCACCCAAGGTCAATACCGTCCGAAAAAGTGACACATCCCGCGACACGGGTGCATCTCCAAAGACATCCTATTTGATATTTTTGGCCGCTTTTTCTTCTTTGGTCAGCTTGTTGTTCCAGGTGTTCTTGCTGATCCCCAGATCATAGGCCAAAGGTTTGGTCTCGCCCTTGGTCACCTTGCCACCTTTGTTCAGATACTGCTGAATTAGATCGTCGTCGGTGGTTTCTTTTGGCACGTATTTCATCGCTTGTCGGTCCCCCGGTTTGGGCGTCCCCGCCCGCTAGCTGGATGCGCTGCCACCTTACTGCAATTGTGCGAAAACACCACCGCCTGCGGCGCCTTTTCCTTACTTTTCCGCCGCCGGTGCCCATCTTGGCTTTCGTTGCGTAACTTTGCCCATTTGGTCAATTGGGTGTTACAGTTCCTCCATTATATTATTTTCATCGTTCTCGCAGACTTCCTGCGCCGTCGGCCACCCGTTGCGGAGAGCCGACCTTTGATCACCAAGGGGTTTATCCATGTCTCAGTTCCACCTGTCCCGCCGCTCGTTCCTCGGCGCCACTGCTGGCTTTATCGCGCTGCATCCGTTTTCCGCACATGCGGCCACCAATCAGGCGCACCTGCGCATCATGGAAACCACGGACTTGCACGTGCACGTCTTTCCCTATGACTACTACGGCGATCGCGCGGTCGACACCGTGGGGCTGGCGCGCACTGCCTCGCTGATCAACAACATTCGCGCTGAGGCGACAAACGCGATGCTGATTGACAACGGCGACTTTCTTCAGGGCAACCCGATGGGCGACTACATCGCCTATGAGCGTGGTATGAAAGAAGGCGACATGCACCCGATCATCACTGCGATGAACGCTGTGGGCTATGACGCCGCCACCATCGGCAACCACGAATTCAACTACGGCATCGACTTTTTGATGAAGGCCATGGCGGGCGCGAAATTCCCGACGGTTCTGGCCAATATCGCGCTGGAAAAAGGCGCCACGCCGCGCGACGATAAAACTCTGTTCAAACCCTACTCGATCCTTGAGCGCGAGATCACTGATGGCGCGGGCGAAAAGCACATGATCAAAATCGGCGTGATCGGCTTTACCCCACCCCAAGTGATGAACTGGGACCGCCGCTTCCTTGAAGGCAACGTAAAGGCGCGTGACATCGTCGAGACCGCCAAGGCCTGGGTGCCACAAATGAAAGAAGAAGGTGCCGACCTGATCATCGCGCTCAGCCACTCTGGGATTGGTGAGGCCAACCACGAAGACGGTATGGAAAACGCCTCGGTGCCGCTGGCGGCGGTCGAGGGCATCGATGCGGTCATGACCGGCCACCACCACCGCGTGTTCCCCTCCTCAGCCTATGACGGCATCGCCGGTGTGGATACAACTGCGGGCACCATCCACGGCAAACCCGCCGCGATGGGCGGCTTCTGGGGCAGCCATATGGGGCTGATCGATCTGATGCTGGAACGCTCGGGCAACGAATGGAAGATCGTCAGCCACACGTCTGAGGCGCGCCCTATCTCCAAACGTAACGAAGATCGCTCCTACACCGCTTTGGTGGACAGCGACGCCGCCGTGCTGGCAAGTGTTCAGAAAGAACACGATGAAACGCTGGCCTATGTGCGCCGCGCCGTGGGCAAGACCGACGCGCCGCTGCACAGCTACTTTGCGCTGGTCGCCGATGATCCGTCTGTGCAGATCGTGTCGATTGCCCAGATGTGGTACATCGAACAGATGCTCAAAGGCACCGAACACGAAGGCCTTCCGATCCTCTCAGCCGCAGCTCCCTTCAAGGCTGGTGGTCGTGGCGGCCCCGAATATTACACCGATGTGCCCGAAGGCGATGTGGCAATCAAAAACGTCTCCGACCTCTACCTCTATCCCAACACCGCACGCGCCGTGCTGGTCACAGGCGCCGAGGTCAAAGACTGGCTGGAACGCTCTGCTGGCATGTTCAATCAGGTCACCGCAGGTCAGGCTGATCAAGTGCTTCTGAACCCCAGCTTCCCCAGCTACAACTTTGATGTGATCGACGGTGTCAGCTATCAGATTGACCTGAGCCAGCCCAACAGGTTTGACACCGATGGAGAGGTCATCAATCCCGATGCCAACCGCATCGTCAACCTGACCTTCAACGGCGCGCCCGTTGATCCGGAGGCAAAATTCATCATCGCCACCAACAACTACCGCGCCTCGGGCGGCGGCAGCTTCCCCGGCGCCATGGGCGACAGCATCGTGTTTGAAGGCCCTGACACCAACCGCGATGTGATCGTGCGCTATATCGTTGAAAAAGGCACCATCAGCCCGCGCGCCGACAACAACTGGACCTTTGCGCCGCTGACCGGCACCTCGGTACTGTTTGATACCGGCCCCAAAGCGGCGGATTATGTGGATGACGTAGACGGCGTGAATATCGAGCCCGCCGGCGACGGCCCCGACGGGTTCGCGCGCTTCCGCATCCAGCTGTGATCGACACCTAAAGCATCAGTTGGGCCAACTCTCTGGCCCAACCCTCAGGCCAAAGCCGCGAACGAATGCCTCTTTGAGACGGGACCGCACCGCGCCCAAACCGAGCGGTCACAAGCAAAGCACCAGCCTCAAGCGGAAATTGAAAGCCTGCCCGCCATGTGACCCTTCGAGCTTGCTTTCAGGTTAATGTCGAGTTAATAAAGATGAGTCTCAAATACCTGTTAACATGTTGCAATAGATAACAAATTTGTTTGCGTTCGTGATCCAAAAGACCCTTTCCTGAGCAAAATAAAAATGTATATTTTCCTTACTGACTACGAAAAATCGACTAAACAACAGGGACTAAAATGAAAACTGCAACTATCGGACTATTCGTACTTTTGACAGCGTCTCCATTGCTTGCCGAGGAAATGCCAAAAGCAAACAGCGCGAATGATGACGCGTCTTTCTCTGTGACACCGGCACCAATTTCCAACCCACTGTACATGGGTCATGTTGCTGGCGACAGCTGCTAAACTGCGATCTCTCCTCCAAACTAGATCGTAGATGACCTTACGAACTTCGGTTCAGGATCATTTGAGAGAATTTGCGCCCCGAATGGGTGCAAATTCTCCTTTTTGTTTGTGCGCTGTGCGCCACGCCTGACAAGACCGCCTGCTTCCATAACAGTACTTAGTCTTTACGAACTTCTTGCTCGGCGCATAGACGTCTTAAGTCTGGCAAACAACTGTTCCCACGACGAGGTCACAATGCGCCCTAACTCAGGTGTGGCAAGTAAAGCGCCAGCCATTTGAGTTACCTTAGGCGCTACCAAACCAAAATCGTCTTGGGATTGAAATTGGACGTCGAAACCCGCTCCCCAATAAATTAAATTCTATTTCACCCGAAAAGGTTGATTGCCTTTGGCGGGGCGCGAAAACGAACGCTTCGGATGGTGACTAATTTATCAATGCATCTCTTGACGGCTTATCGAGAAGAAAACGTACATAGATGCTCTCTTCCTCTCGGAAAAAAGCTACGTAGCTTTCCAGCATAGGAAATCCCCCCTTTTGGCGGGAAATTCTTCCACTAAGCCTATACAAGTCATGATATCCACGGAAATAGGTAGGGTCCGATGTCTTCTTCTGATAAAATTTTATTTTTGGCTCGAGCATCAGCCAATAACCTTCGATAAAGAAACTAAAGTAACTCCATAGGTGCTCTTTGTTGACTTGACCGACACGAACTGCGGCAGCTAGATCTTCCATAAAGGTCGCTATAACATCTTCCGCGGCGTCAAAGTCAGACGCCTCTAGAACAGATTCCTCAGCCATCACCATTCGAGCACGAAGAACGGCCTCAGAGTTCCACAACTCACGAAAGAAGTTCAGATGCGATATAGAGTTTTGGTCCCTAGCCAATCGCATTTGTCTTATTACTAAAGCAAAACCCACAAGAACCAAGAACGACTGCAATACGCTCCATAGCCAAGAGTTTTCGGGATTGGAAAGAAATTCCATCACATAAACCATTGCAGCCACCTTTGTTGCGACAGGGTTGTTTTCTCAATAATTGCAACTCATTCTATTTAATCTTACCAGAACAATTAGCGATCCTATCGTAAAATTACCCATCAACTCGCGCCACAGTCTGTTCAATCAGTTCATTCACCTGATCTGGCGTTTCAATCGACGCGCTGTGCCCCGCGCCTTGAAACACCACCAATTCCGCGCCCTCGATGGCACCACAAATTCGTTCGGCCTTGGCAGGCACCGTCGCCACATCCTCGTCGCCCACGCCAATGCCCACCGGCAGCGCAATTTGCGCCAGTAGTTCCAAACACCCTGCCCGCTCGATCACGCCATTCACCGCCCGTGAAATCCCAATCCGGTCATTGCTCTCTAGCGCCTTGCGCCAACGGCGCGCTTCAAAGCGGCGGGCGTCATCGCCCAAAAACGTCTGCCCAAACATGATCGGCATCACTTGTTTGCTCACCGCCCACAGCCCGATCCAGCGAGCCACAAAATTCAGCTTTCGATATTTCGGCTTGTTCTCGTCCGGCTCAGCCTCGGCCGAGGAGTCCAACAGCGTCAGCGTGGCAATCAGATCAGGCCGCCGAGCCGCCAGCCGCATGCCGACAAATCCGCCCATCGATAAACCGACAAAATGGCACGGCCCCACGCCTAGATGTTCGATCAAGGCTGCGGCATCTTCGGCCAAGGTCTCCATATCATAACCGTCAGGCGTCACGCCGCTCTGGCCTTGGCCGCGATGATCAAATGTGATGACGCGAAAGCGGTCTTTGAAATGCGCTACCTGCGCCTCAAACATCTCACCGCTGAACAGCAAACCGTGCGACAGCACAATCGCAGCCCCTACTCCGCCGGTGTCTGTGTAGTGTATGCGCGCGCCGTTGAGTTCTGCATGTGGCATGCCGTTTTCCTCCCCCTAAAGGTGTGCAAAGGCTAGCACAAACACTTAAAATGTGTAGCGTTTTTCCCATAGGTCGCGGACGTAGCCTTTACAAAAACACGCAACGCAAAACCGCGAAAATGACACTGTCGCAATACCGTCGTAATACCGACGCAATACAGACAACGAAAACGGCTGAAAATCAGCCGTTAACCAGTGCCTTTTCCAACTTACTGAATAGTCGAAAACGCCGCCGACACCGGCGCCAAAGCCACCGTGTTGGCGCGGTCTTGAAGGCCCCACAACAACAGCGCCGAAATCGTCTCTTCGCGCAAACGTCCGACCATCACGACCCCCTGTTCCTGACCTGCTTTAAACGCGGCCTGATCCAGAAAACGCCGGATCACAACCGCGGTTTGCCCCTTGCTGTCAAAGTCGCGGAACACGGTTGCAGAGGGCACGCCCTCTTTGGCGGCCAGCTTTTGCGCGGTATTTAACCCCTTGGGAAACATCAACAATCCAAAGCCTTCTTCGTTCAGAACCGCCGTCACCTGATCGGATACCGCGCGCGATCCTTGCAAACCTTCGTTCACGCCTTCGATGACACCAACAAAGTTTTCCGACACCGAAAGATGCGCCGCCATGGCAACCTCAACATCGCTGGGCGAGGCTTCGGCAGGCAGATCTATCATCGCCAGAACTTCATAGCCGCGATCACGATAATCCTGCGCTTTGGCCTCTACATCAGGATCAAGTGTGGACACTGCAATGGTCAAAGGAAACGGCAAACCGGACAGAAGATCCATGTTCACATCCTCCTCCGCCAGATCCAGTAAGACAATCGACATAACCGGTTTTCTATCAAAATTTTCAAACGGTTGCGCGTTATCAGTCACTGGCTTCGGAGCCATAGTTACGACCACTTCGACCGGCTGTTGCACCCCGTCCACTGTTGGAAGTCGCTCTGATTTGTGCTGAGGAAAACTCTCTTTCAAATCGCCGGCGGGCTTGAGCACCGAGGCCGTCGCCTCGGCTTCTGATTCCTCATTCTGTTCCGCAGACGGGCTCACATCCGCCGCCTCTTCTTCGACCGGCTCAGGTGCCGCTTCAGCGGTCTCTTCCTCACGACCCTCAGGTGTCGGAAACACCGATTCCCCTTGCACTTCAGGTGCTTGCGGCTGTGGTGGATTGTTGGAAATCGACGGTTCATCTTCAGCGGCAGGCGCTGATGGAGACATCGCCTGCGGGTTGGGCAAAACTGGTGCTTCTTCCTCTACAGCCACAGCTCCATCGACAGACGGCGCGTCCGGCGCGCTCATTGCGGCATCCAATGTCGCTGTCTCAGGTTTCGGAGCAGACGCCGTATCCGTCGCTGGCAAGGCCCCCGCTTGCCCTTGTGTTGGCGCGTCGGGTTGCACAGGTTCATCCACCTGCACATCTGCCGCCGATCCACCACTTGGCGCATCACTTGGGCTGCTGCCCACTTCTCCTTCAGTTGCCACTGCTGCTGACGTCTGTGGTGTCACCGTTGCAGGCAGCGGCGCAAGCAGCGACGCCAGCCCGACAACCACCACCACAATAATCATCCCCCAGATGATCCCAGACAAAAATCCGCGAAACATGTGCCCTGTCCCCTATTAGTCCATCTTTTTAGGGCCGATACCGCCCGTGCCCCTCTTGACCCTCAACGCCAAGCCTGAGCATGTATACCGCGACGTGGGCCTAAGCCTCTAGTCTGTTTCGTAGCTTTGGGACAAGAACTGATAAAATGCTGCTTCTGATCGATAATTACGACAGTTTTACCTATAACCTAGTGCATTATCTGGGCGAGTTGGGCGCAGATGTGCAGGTCTGGCGCAATGATGCGCTGACTGTGCAGGACGCTATGGGGATGAATCCGGCAGGAATCCTGCTCTCACCCGGCCCCTGTGACCCCGATCAGGCTGGCATTTGCCTTGCGTTGACCCAAGCGGCGGCAGAAACCCGCACGCCTTTGATGGGTGTCTGCCTCGGGCATCAGACCATCGGACAGGCATTTGGCGGCAACGTGGTGCGCTGCCATGAGATCGTTCACGGTAAAATGGGCACAATGCGTCATGAAAACAAAGGTGTTTTCAACGGCCTGCCCTCACCATTCGAAGCCACGCGCTATCATTCCCTGATTGTGGAGCGCGAAACTCTTCCCGAGTGCCTTGAAGTGACAGCCGAACTAAACGATGGCACCATTATGGGGCTACAACACCGCGACTTGCCCATTCAAGGTGTTCAATTCCATCCCGAATCTATTGCGTCTGAGCATGGCCACGCGATGTTGAAGAACTTCCTCGACATGATGCCCCAGACAGAAGGCGCTTCGACATGAGCGATGATATCAAACCACTGATCGGAGCTGCCGCCGACCGCCCGTTGACGCGCGCCGAAGCCGAGGCCGCTTTTGGCATTCTATTTGAAGGTGAAGCCACGCCCAGCCAAATTGGCGGGTTGCTAATGGCGCTGCGCACCCGCGGCGAAACCGTGGATGAATATGCCGCCGCTGCCGCCGTGATGCGCGCAAAATGCCACGCAGTTCAGGCGCCAGTAGGTGCCATGGATATTGTTGGCACGGGGGGCGACGGCAAACACACGTTGAATATCTCGACCGCTACCGCTTTTGTGGTGGCTGGCGCTGGCGTACCTGTGGCTAAACACGGCAATCGCAATCTCAGCTCCAAATCTGGGACGGCAGATGTGCAATCTAAGATGGGCATCAACGTCATGGTTGGGCCGGAAGTTGTTGAGAAAGCACTGAAAGAATGTGGAATCGCCTTTATGATGGCGCCGATGCACCACCCTGCGATGGCACATGTGGGTCCGGTTCGTGCCGAACTTGGCACGCGCACGATTTTTAATATCCTTGGCCCGTTAACCAACCCAGCAGGCGTTAAACGTCAACTCACCGGCACATTTACCCGCGATTTGATCCGTCCGATGGCCGAAACCTTGGGCCAACTAGGCAGCGAACGCGCATGGCTTGTTCATGGCTCTGATGGCACGGACGAATTGACCATTACCGGCGTCAGCTGGGTCTCTGCCCTAGAGGTTGACGGCCGCGTCGTGGACGTCGAACTTCACCCCGAAGATGCTGGCCTGCCCGTACACCCTTTTGAAGCCATTGTTGGCGGCACACCTCAAGAGAATGCAGAAGCTTTCCGCGCGCTTCTGGCCGGAACCGAAGGCGCCTATCGCGATGCGGTTTTGCTAAACGCTGCCGCAGCGCTTGTGGTCGCCGATGCCGCGACGGACTTGCGCGAAGGTGTTGCAAAAGCTCGCGAAAGCATCGACAGCGGCTCAGCACGCGCCAAAGTCGATGGTCTTGCGGCTGTGACCTCTGCTGCGTGACCGCACGTGCCCACGATGAGTGACACGCCAATTCCTGAAAGATGGGCCCACCTGCCCTTTTTTCAGGAAGACCTACCGAACATTGAAAGAGCAATCGCGCAGGATCCGCGCAATATCCTTCCGCCTGCAGACCAGCGTTTTGCGGCCCTTTCTTTCACACCGCCCGAAGCTGTATCTGTCGTGATATTGGGCCAAGATCCGTATCCGACCGTCGGACATGCGCATGGGCTGTCGTTTTCCGTTGAATCCGAAGTGCACCCATTGCCGCGATCTTTAAGCAATATTTTCAGAGAGATGCAGCAAGATATAGGCAAACAGCCGGACTCGGGTGATCTCAGATTTTGGGCCAAGCAGGGCGTTTTGTTGCTCAACACCTGCCTCAGCGTGCCCGAAGGCGAGGCCAACGATCACAAGTCGTTGGGCTGGCAATCCCTAGCCGATCAGGTCCTCTCCGAGGTGTCTCAACGACCCACAGCCTTTGTTCTGTGGGGAAAACAGGCACAGGCCCTTGCGCCGCGCATCACATCGCCTAAAGATGGCGCCCAACACTTGATGATCCAAACGGCCCATCCCTCTCCGCTGTCTGCCCGACGTGGTTTCTTTGGGTCACGGCCGTTTTCACGCATCAACACATGGCTCGCGGCCCAAGAACGGCCGCCGATAAATTGGACTGACGCATGACCGAGACCGTTCTGGATAAAATCAAAGCTTATAAGCTCGAAGAAATCGCCGCTGACAAAGCTGCCAAACCATTGGAAGCTGTCGAAGCTGAAGCGCGCGAAGCAGGCCCGACACGCGGATTTGCCAATGCGCTGCGCATGGCCTCACGCTCTGGCTATGGCTTAATTGCTGAAATCAAGAAAGCATCCCCATCCAAAGGTTTGATTCGCGAGGACTTTAATCCTCCTGAATTGGCACGAGCCTATGAAGAAGGCGGCGCAACCTGTCTTTCTGTGCTCACGGACACGCCCAGCTTTCAGGGCGATAAATCCTTTCTGACCCAAGCACGCGAAGCCTGCTCTCTGCCTGCGCTGCGCAAAGATTTCATGTATGACACATACCAGGTGACCGAAGCGCGTGCCCTTGGCGCCGATTGCATCCTGATCATCATGGCATCTGTCAGCGATGCTCAAGCGCAAGAGCTTGAGGAAGCTGCGCTTTCCTGGAAAATGGATGTGCTTTTAGAAGTGCACAATGCCGAAGAACTTGAACGTGCAAGCCAGCTTAAATCCGAGCTCATGGGCATCAATAACCGCAATCTCAAGACGTTTGAAACGACGCTGGACACTACACGGACCCTCTCTAAACAGGTGCCAGCGGATCGCCTTATTGTCTGTGAAAGCGGTCTAAACACCGCAGCCGATCTCGCCGATATGGCACGCTATGGATCACGGATTTTCCTGATTGGTGAAAGCTTGATGCGTCAAGACGATGTGGCCGCCGCAACACGTGACCTGCTGGCCAACCCACTGACCGCAGGAGCGATGTAATGAGCGACGCACCCTCTGGCCTGACACATTTTGACGGCAAAGGCGACGCCCACATGGTGGACGTTTCTGACAAAGCGGTCACATCGCGTGTCGCAGTCGCTGAAGGCTGGATCAAGATGGCGCGTGAAACCTATGATATCATTGCAGAAGGTCGCGCTAAAAAGGGTGACGTTCTAGGTGTTGCGCGGCTTGCCGGTATCATGGGTGCGAAACAATGCGCCTCGCTGATCCCGCTCTGCCACCCACTGCCCATCACCAAAGTTGCGGTTGAGTTGACACCGGATGCATCGATTCCTGGAGTGCGTATCGAGGCCACTGTAAAGACCACCGGCCAAACCGGTGTTGAAATGGAAGCCCTCACAGCGGTGAATATCGCCGCCTTAACCGTCTATGACATGTCCAAAGCCGTCGATAAGGCTATGGAAATCGGCGGTGTCCGTGTGGTGTTGAAAGACGGCGGAAAATCAGGACGTTACGAAGCAAAATGATCTCAGTTTCCGAGGCTCTCGACCATCTCTTCGCTCTTGCCAAACCGCTGGAGATTGAATCTGCGCCACTAGGACAGGCAAACGGACGTGTTATGGCACAGGAGGTCGCCGCACGGCGCGACCAACCCCCGTTTTCGTCGTCGGCGATGGATGGCTATGGCGTGCAGGCCGAAGGTGCGGAGCCTGGGGCAACCTATAAAGTCATTGGTGAAGCTGCCGCCGGACATAGCTTCTCTGGTTCCGTCGGTGTAGGCGAAGCCGTTCGCATTTTCACAGGTGCTCCGGTACCTGCGGGTGTAACGCGGGTCATCATCCAAGAAGATGTCAGCCGCGAAGATGACCAAATCACGCTCAGCAAAAATCTGGATTCCGGTTTTCATATCAGACCATTAGGCGGCGATTTCCGGTCTGGAGATTCGATTTCCGCCCCCCGCGTTTTACGCCCCTCCGATATTGCACTGTTGGCATCTATGAACATCGATCAGGTGCCCGTCGTGCGTAAACCTATCGTGGCGATCCTGTCGACTGGCGACGAGTTGGTCATGCCAGGCGAAACCCCTGGACCCGATCAAATCATTGCCTCCAACAGTTTTGGCCTGCAGGCTATGTTGCGTGATGCGGGCGCCGAAGCCCGCCTTTTGCCGATCGCCAAAGACACGCGATCCTCGCTTGAAATGGCCTTTTCGCTGGCGGAGGATGCCGATCTGGTGATTACAATTGGCGGCGCATCCGTTGGCGACCACGATTTGGTTGGAGATGTTGCGCAATCTCTGGGTATGAAGCGTAGTTTTTATAAAATCGCGATGCGTCCAGGCAAACCGTTGATGGCGGGACGAATGGCGAATGGCCCGATGATGATCGGCCTGCCCGGGAATCCTGTCTCGGCAATGGTTTGCGGTCAGGTTTTTGTTTTGCCCGTCATCCGCGCAATGCTAGGGCTTGGAGAAAACCAATCCCCAAGCCGAACCGCCCGCCTTGCGCGCCCTTTACCTGCCAATGGCCCGCGCATGCACTATATGCGCGCCTATGTTGAGGATGGCGAGATCACCAGTTTTGAAAATCAGGACAGCTCGCTTTTGACGGTTTTGTCGCGGGCAAACGCATTATTGATCTGCCCCCCCAATGCCCCGGAACAGCCAGCCGGCGGCGAAGTGCGCTACTTGCCAATCTAAATCAAAGACATTTCAAAACAGCGTAACCCCGCCTTATGTTTCCATTATGTTCGCAAAAAGTTTGACACAAAACGCGAACATGAATAGAACAAACACATATTGTGATCCAAAGGGGTTGATCCATGCTCACCAAGAAACAGCTTGATTTGCTTGAATTCATCCATGCGCGCGTGCAGCGCGATGGTGTCCCACCCAGCTTTGATGAGATGAAAGATGCTCTGGATTTACGATCCAAATCCGGCATCCACCGTCTGATCACCGCTCTGGAAGAACGCGGTTTTATCCGCCGACTAGCGCATCGCGCCCGCGCCATCGAAATCGTCAAATTGCCCGAAAGCATGGGCGGCTTGCCCGCGGCGCCCAAGGCAACAGGCTTTACACCAACCGTGATAGACGGACCGCACCCTTCACCGACCCAAGCCGCGAATGTCACTCCTGAAGAGGTGCAACAGTTTGCGCGCGAATTGCCGGTGATGGGCAAAATTGCAGCCGGTGTCCCGATTGAAGCCATCAGCCACGTAGACCATCATATGGCGGTGCCAAGTCAAATGTTGTCTTCGGGTAGCAATCACTATGCGCTTGAGGTCAAAGGGGATTCGATGATCGAAGCCGGCATCAATGATGGTGACGTCGTGATCATTGCGGAAACCACCACGGCGGACAACGGCGATATTGTTGTGGCGCTGGTGGAAGATCATGAGGCCACGTTGAAGCGTTTTCACCACAATGGCACTTCCATCGCGCTTGAAGCCGCCAACCCAGCCTATGAAACCCGAGTCTTCCCCGAGGATAAAGTCAAAGTTCAGGGACGCTTGGTTGGTTTGATCCGCAGCTATTAAGGCCTGTTACCTTTGTGAGGTAGAATTCCAGAGGCGCGTGCCGGAAATGTCGCGCGCCGTAATGATTTCACGCTCTGCCCCATCTAGACGGATGGCAATAGATCCGGTTTTGGCCAAATCATCCGGCTGGTAGCTGGGGCAAGGCAGCGCGCGATCAAAGGCTGTTGAACTCACGACCAGATCCTCAGGCGCACAGCCCGAGAACATCGCCATCCCACGTTTACCCTGAACATGGATTAGCTTCCCTGCCCCGTCCAGATCAACAACCCGAAGTCCTTTTTCTCCATCCGGCCAAAGACTTGCCGCGCTGTCTTGGTCCAATGATGAGCCGTCGTTCTCCAACCAGTTGAGTGCGACAAACCCCTGCCCGCGGTTCTTTGACAAAGCCCGTCCTTGCGGCGTGACAACCCCGACAAGAGACCCGCTATCTTCAATCAGAACATCCGGTCGCTCCGATCCCAGCCAAAGAGCAAAAGCGGCGATCACCACCAGCCCTCCGGCCAGACGTGAGCGACCATGCCACAAGATCACCCAAAGACTTCCCAGCCCGAGCATTGGTAAAACCCAAACATTACCGCTGGGCACGGTGCCACGCGCACCGTCCAGATTGGCGACAAAATGTGCAACAGATAGAATCCAGCGCAATCCCAATGCCATAAAATACAATCCAACTCCCTCAAGGCCAATCGGGCTCAGCACTCCTGCCAAAACGGCCGAGGGCACCACCACAATTCCCATGACTGGAACCGAAACTAAATTTGCAGGCAGGCCATAGTGCGCAATCTGGTTAAAATGCATAGCCGCAAACGGCGCAGTCGCCAATCCTGCGACAAACGAAGACATGACAACAGCCATCATTGGTCTTAACCATCGCGGCCCCAAACGTAAGTCATGATCACGCAGCCACCCGAATACAGCGACCAATGCAACCGTGGCCGCAAAAGACATTTGAAACCCCGGCCCCAACAGAGCTTCGGGTCGCAGGACCAACACAATTGTCGCCGCAACAGCAACCGCACGCAAACTAAGTGCGCGCCGATCAATCAATATCGCTGTCAGCATAACTGCCGCCATGACAAATGCGCGCTGTGTGGCAACGTTCCCGCCTGACATCATCAGATACAAGCTGGCGGCGATCAGCGCCACGACAGCTGCCACTTTCTTGCCGTTCACCCGCAACCCGACAGGTGGCACCGCCGCCAACCCCAAACGCACAACACTAAACACAAATCCCGCCAGCAATCCCATGTGCAGGCCCGAAATAGCTAAGAGATGTGCCAGATTGGAGCGCCTGAGGTCTTCTATGGTTTGTTTGGCAAGGGCCGAACGATCCCCTGTAATCACTGCTGCCGCAAACCCACCAACATTATCTGGCATTCTATTCTGGACCCGCTCAGACAGCCCCATACGCAGCGCAAACACTGACCATTTCGTGTCAGCAGGCACAATCTCCAGCACCGGCGTGCGGGTGTAGCCAACGCCACCAATACCCTTGAACCAAGCATGGCGTTGAAAATCAAATCCGCCCGGTTCAACCGGACCAGATGGTGGCGATAAATGCCCCGTTAACCCAACAAACATGTCGGGTTTTGGGTCTATGAAAGACTGATCTCCATGCAGCGAGACCCGAACTTTACGTGGTGTTTCTTGCTGGGAAATCCCGCTCAATCGCACATCCGCTAGCGTCAGTCGAACTGCATCCGACGCGGATCGGTCTATGCCAACAACGCGCCCCTCGATGGCTCCATAGTATCGCCATTCCAAAACAGGTCCCGCCACGACATGCGCACGCCCCACAGCAAGCGCAAAACCCGCCGCCACCAGCGCCACAGCCCACAAAATCGCAGCCCAATCCGGCTCCAACCCGCGCGCAGCCCAGGCAGCTGCCAGGCATACTGACACGGTACCCAGAACGGCCCACGCCGACGGCTCCAAACTCAGACTGAAATATCCCCCGATGCCAAGAGCCAAACACACCGGCACCCAGCAAAACATATGACCGTGTTGCTGTATCAGTTCCCGCCGTATGACAGAGAGACCGCGCAAGCCTTGTTCTCCCTCGGGTCGATAGGTAGATAGGCCACAACGCTAGAGCACCCAAGGTTACTGAAAGGTAAACACCGACATGACAGGTCAGGTCGTCACCCGTTTCGCCCCGTCTCCCACCGGATTTCTCCACATCGGAGGCGCGCGCACTGCATTGTTTAACTGGCTATACGCCCGTGGCCGCGGTGGCAAATTTCTGCTGCGTATCGAGGACACAGATCGCGAACGTTCCACCCCCGAAGCAACCCAAGCCATTCTAGATGGCATGGCTTGGCTGGGGCTTGACCATGACGGCGAAGTTGTGAGCCAATTTGAAGGTGCGGCGCGTCACGCCGAAGTGGCGCATGAGTTGTTGTCGCAGGGCAAAGCTTACAAGTGCTTTGCCACACAGGACGAAATCGCAACCTTCCGCGAACAGGCCCGCGCCGAAGGGAAATCGACTCTTTATCAAAGCCCATGGCGGGACGCCGATCCAGCCTCCCATCCTGATGCGCCATTTGTCGTGCGCATCAAAGCCCCGCGAGAGGGCACAACCGTTATCCGCGATCAGGTGCAGGGTGATGTCACCATCCGCAATGATCAGCTAGATGATATGGTATTGCTGCGCTCAGATGGCACGCCGGTGTATATGTTAGCTGTTGTTGTGGATGACCATGACATGGGCGTCACACATGTCATTCGCGGCGATGACCACCTCAACAACGCTGCCCGTCAGATGACCATCTATGAGGCCATGGGGTGGGATGTTCCTGTCTGGGCGCATATTCCATTAATCCATGGCCCAGACGGTAAAAAACTGTCCAAGCGTCATGGCGCACTGGGTGCTCAGGAATATCAGGCCATGGGCTATCCGGCAGCAGGAATGCGAAACTACCTTGCGCGTTTGGGATGGAGTCATGGCGACGACGAGTATTTCACTGACGCACAAGCCAAAGACTGGTTTGATCTGGACGGTATTGGTAAAAGCCCCGCTCGTTTTGACACAAAGAAGCTGGAGAATATTTGCGGCCAGCACATTGCGGTCTCAGACGATGCTGCACTGCTGCAAGAAATTACAGAATATCTTGTTGCAGCAAATGAACCGGCATTGAGTGATGCAAAGACCGTATTACTACGGGACGGGATGTACTGCCTCAAAGATCGCGCCAAGACTTTCCCTGAACTTATTGTAAAAGCAGCGTTTATTTTATCCGATCGCCCACTGGTACCAGATGAAAAAGCAGCAAAAAATCTCGATTTAGTATCCCGTGGTATACTGAAAGAATTGACGCCGCAGCTGCAAAATGCTAGCTGGTCTCGGGACGGGCTTGAGGCAGTTACAAACGATTTTGCAGAAGCAAATGAGTTGAAGTTCGGCAAGATGGCAGGACCGCTTCGTGCGGCGCTATCTGGTCGGGCTATGACCCCAAGCGTTTTTGACATGATGCTGGTGCTGGGACGCGACGAAACCATTGCGCGCCTGACCGACGCCGCCGCATACAACGCCGAGTCGGATCCGGGTTAACACCCTTTCCGCCCCGAGCAGAATAGCACGCCCGACGTTTGACGTTCGGGGCACGAGAGGAAGGGAACCTAATGTCTGATACTCAGAAAACCGCAACGCTTACGATTGATGGCGCCACGTTTGAATTGCCGATCCATTCGCCAACCGAAGGTCCAGATGTTCTCGATATTCGTAAGCTTTACGGTCAGGCGGGTGTGTTCACCTATGACCCAGGTTTTACTTCAACCGCGTCCTGTGATTCGACCATCACATATATCGACGGCGAAGCTGGCGTCCTGCTTCACCGTGGCTATCCAATTGATCAACTCGCAGCCAAGTCGCACTACCTAGAAGTGTGCTATCTACTGCTCTACGGTGCCTTGCCGACAGCTGCTGAGCTAGAAGATTTTGAAACCACCATCACGCGCCATACCATGGTGCATGAGCAGATGATCAACTTCTTCCGTGGCTTCCGTCGGGATGCACACCCAATGGCGATTATCGTCGGCGTCGTGGGCGCGATGTCAGCGTTCTATCACGACTCCACCGACATCAACGACCCGCGCCAACGCGAAGTGGCCAGCCACCGACTGATTGCCAAAATGCCAACCATCGCGGCAATGGCCTATAAATACACAATCGGTCAGCCCTTTATCTATCCGCGTAATGATCTGGACTATGCGTCCAACTTCCTGCGCATGTGTTTTGCGGTGCCTTGTGAAGATTACGAAGTAGATCCAATTCTGGCCCGCGCCATGGATCGCATCTTTACGCTGCATGCCGATCACGAGCAAAACGCCTCGACCTCGACCGTCCGTCTTGCCTCTTCATCTGGTGCCAACCCGTTTGCTTGTATCGCGGCCGGTGTTGCCTGTCTTTGGGGCCCAGCCCACGGCGGCGCAAACCAAGCTTGCCTTGAAATGCTCAAGGAAATTGGCAGCGTTGATCGCATTCCAGAATATATCGCCCGCGCCAAAGACAAGAACGATCCGTTCCGTTTGATGGGCTTTGGCCACCGTGTTTACAAAAACATGGACCCGCGCGCCACGGTGATGAAAGAATCCGCTGACGAAGTGCTGGAGCTGATGGGCGTTGAAGACAACCCACTGCTGCAAGTCGCCAAAGAGCTTGAGCACATCGCGCTCAACGACCCGTACTTCAAAGACAAAAAGCTGTTCCCGAACGTCGATTTCTATTCCGGCATTATCCTTGAGGCGATGGGCTTCCCAACGTCCATGTTCACACCGATCTTTGCGCTATCGCGCACCGTCGGTTGGATTTCGCAGTGGAAAGAGCAATTGTCTGATCCGGCTCACAAAATTGGTCGTCCCCGTCAGTTGTATCTTGGTGAAAACCAGCAAGACTACGTGGACATCGAAAAGCGCTAAGCCTTTCATAAAAAAGACAAATGAGCCCGCGACATGTGAATGTTGCGGGTTTTTTATGTGAATTTTGTGCATCGGGCCGGAAATCGATCACCCATAGGGGTAAAATTGCCGCCTCATGAAATCCCTGTAGACGCGACTTTACCAGCACCTAAAAGATGCCAATCCGCACAAACAGCAGGCATCGCAAATTATGAACACCCTCGTAAAACTCACACTCGCCGGTCTCTTCACAGCGGCCTTGGCTTCACCTGCAATCGCAAGCGAACCCGATCAACTTCACACCTACGCAGACCCCTACATTATATTGGAAATCGCCCAATCATTTGGCCCTGCGGAACTGGACGAAGATGATCAGGAAATCCAATCGATTTCCGGCCATAATGGCGACTTTGAGTATGTGATTTTCTTTCTTGAGTGCCACCAAAACACCAACTGTACAGAGCTTCAGTTCTATTCATATTGGCTGCCGGATACTCCGGTTTCTAATGACACAATCAACAAATGGAACTCAGACTATCGCTTTGGTCGTGGGTATTTGGATGACGACAACGACCCTGTCGTGGAATATGATATCAACTTGGATGGTGGCGTGACATCGGAGAACCTGCGAAGCAACTTCGAACTTGCATTCCTCACCTTCAGAACTTTTGATGACGTTGTGATCGCGGACTGATTGGCTCTGGCCTCTTTCAATGAGAAAAGCACAAGCCCCATTCTTTGCGGCTTTTGCTTCCTCCACTCTGTTAAGTCGCGGTATTGGTCACAAAACGAAAGCTATAAGCCCCGATTGGCGGGAATTCAACAACAATCCTGTCAAAATTTTTCAACTGTTTCTGTCGTAAATTTTTCCTTGAGTTGGACGCAACTCTTTGTCTTAAATGCATTATTATTTTAAGTGCCTCCCCATTGTTTCGGGAAATTTCAGACTTAAAGAAGGAATAATTGATGTTGGGCGTAGGTATTTTTGCATCCATGTTATTGGCTGGCTGGGCGATCAGCGAAATTATTGATGACGGCGATGACTCCTCAAATGACGATGACGTAGAAGTCACGTCCGAAGAAGAGACAATTACCGAAGGATCTGAAGAAGACGATCTTCTTTACGGAACAGATGGCGCCGATCTACTGGTGGGTGGCGAAGGCGAAGACCACATGCGCGGTCTGGACGACGATGACATGTTGTTTGGCAGCGAAGGCGACGATTTTGTACGCGGCGGCGATGGCGACGATGCACTCTTCGGCAACGAAGGGGCAGACACTCTGCAAGGCGCCAGCGGAAACGACATGATCGACAGCACGTCCTTGCTGGATTACCAAGCGTTTCTTGACTCAATAGAAACTGCCACTCAACCAGATGATATTGTAGTCGATTATCGCCTCGAAGAAGATACCGACGCAGGCGACGTCGTTGACGGCGGCAACGGCGATGATGTTTTACTTTTTGGCTCGGATGACACTGTCGAAGGCGGCTCGGGCAGTGACACGTTTTCTACGGGGTTCTGGGTTGCCCCTGATGCTCCCGCGACTGTACTGGACTTTGACAAAGACGAAGACCTGCTCACCTATTCATACATCGGCGCCACGCCTCCCGAGATCACCACATCAAGTGACGTCAATGGCACCGTCGAAGTCCTCGCGAATGGGCAGACCGTGATGTATTTAGTCGACGTAGACGGGGCAGTCGACGCGTCCGACATCGTCTTGGTGCGCGAAGACGCCTGAGCCCCAGGTATCACTGCGTTCAAAAGGCCACCCTCTGCGGTGGCCTTTTCTGATCCCACTTGCCTCACATAATTTTGCGCCTTATGACTGTCGACTGGGTCCGCAGTTCACCCAGGCGCCGCCGATCATTTTGATCATGCTAAACCTGCGATAACTTCTTTCGATTGCATGTTTTTGGACTGTGCCATCGACAAGGGCGGCCCTCGGCCCCGCAACGCGGGAGGCACTTAGCCAGAAGGATGCGCTTTATGACCAAAGACGCAACACCGCTATTCATTGCCGACGTCTCTGATTTTACCAGATCCCTACGCCGATCTCTTGCCCAAACCGAAACCCTACCCGGCCACGCCGCGATGTTGGGTTTGGTGGCTAAATCGGCGGGCTATCGCAATCACCAACACCTCAAGGCCACGCCAAGCCACCGCCCGGAACTGGATGAATTAGCGCTCAAGCGCGCAAGACGGGTGTTTGACGATGAGGGCCGTATGTTTCGTTGGCCAAAATGGACCAAGGTGCAAGGGCTCTGCCTTTGGCCCTTTTGGGTGCGCCTGCCAGCCCGTCAGGACATTTCCGAGAAAGAGGTCAACGCGGTGCTCCAAGAGGGTCTCACCTTTGGTGACCACGTCTTGGTGAGACGCTCGCTTATCGATCACGGCTTCGCACAACGCACCATTGATGGCAGCGTGTATAGACGTATCGAGCAGCGCCCCACCCCCGAGGCCTTTGCCCTATTGGAGCACTTATCATAATCAACTCTGGGCGCACCCACCGCAATAGGCGCGCCCAGAGATCCGAGCCCAAAAATGATTATTTATTGTATGTTATCAATTAACTAACACTTCATTCTCAATTTGATTTGAAGTCAATCACCCGCCAAAACATGGTTACTAATTCGTTTTCATGAGGGGGATTCTCAATGCTCAGCCCTGCATTTATTTTGATGGCTATGGTCATGTCCGGGTGGATTATTTACGAAATCACCAGCGATGGTGACGCGGACTCTGAAGACGACGTTGACACAACAGATGACAGCATAGATCCCGACGCAATCCCACCTAATCCAGAGGACATTTTCGATCAAATCCTGAATGGAACTGATGAGGATGACACATTGATCGGCAGCGACAGTAATGATCTGATCATCGGCCACGGCAGCGACGACTATATCGAAGGCGGCAATGGAGATGATTTCATCTACGGCGGCACAGGCGACGACGTACTCTACGGCAATGACGGAGATGATACGCTAGTCGGCGGACCGGGCAACGACACCTTAACCGGCGGTCAGGGCGACGATCTGTTATTTGGTGGCGAAGGTAACGACTTGCTTTACGGAAAATCCGGCCACGACACACTTTATGGAGGCGACGGAGATGACACGCTTTATGGCTATGACGGCCATGACGTGCTGTTTGGCGGGGATGGAAACGACGCGCTATATGGTGGCGTGGGCAATGATATCTTGTTTGGTGGTAACGGAGATGACCTTCTGGATGGTGGGGTCGGTAATGACTTGCTTGACGGTGGTGAAGGCACCAACACGCTGATTGGTGGCGAGGGAAATGACACTTTGATGGTTGGCGGTGATGATTTGGTCTATGGCGGTGAAGGCGCAGACCTCTTTAACATTCAAGCCGAACAATTTGACGGCACAAATCCCGCCCTGATTGGTGATCTGGATGAAGAAGACACGTTGGCTGTGCTCTATAGTGCAGAGAACGGTCAACCGGACGTGACCACTGAGATCGTGGATGGGGATGTCGAGGTGTATATCGACGGTGCCTTAGCGTTCACAGTCAAAGACGCTACCGAGGATCTGGTGCTGTCCGCGCTGACCTATGTAGAGCAGGACGCGGCTTAATCTCATCCCAGAGGGCTCAGACGACAAAGGGGCCATAGCGGCCCCTTTTTACGTGCAAATACAGAAGTTGCGACGTTAACGCCCTTCGTATTTTGGTTTGCGTTTCTGCAAGAACGAAACCACGCCCTCTTGAAAGTCTCGCGTATTGCCAAGCTTGCCCTGACGTTTGGCTTCCTGCTCCATCTGCGTTAGCCAGTCGTTACCCCAGCTCTCCTGAATGGCCGATTTGATCTGCGCGTAGGCTTGTGTCGGACCTTCGGCCAAGTACTGCGCCCGAGCACGCCAATGCGCCTCAAAACTGTCGTCAGAGACCGCTTCCCAGATCATGCCCCACTGATCTGCCTGAGTAGCTGTGATTTTGTCGGCAAACAGCGCAGCGCCCATCGCTTTGGCAGCACCCATGCGGCGCGGCAACTCATAGGTGCCGCCTGCATCTGGCATCAAGCCAATGCGCGCAAACGCTTGCAGGAAATATGCGCTTTCTGATGCGATCACTACATCCGCCGCCAGCGCCAAATTGGCGCCCGCTCCGGCGGCAGCCCCGTTGACGGCGCTGATTGTCGGGATGGGGCAATCGCGAATAGCACGGATCATCGGCGTGTATTCGTCGCGCAAACCGCGCTCCAGATCCATCGTCGCAGCACTTCCGCCGTCGCCCAGATCCTGACCAGAACAAAACGCCTTGCCGGCACCGGTAAGGACGAGAACACGCGCTTCCCCGCCCGCTTGGATCACCGCATCGGTAATCTCGGCCCGCATCAGCTGGGTCATCGCATTAAGCGTGTCCGGCCGGTTAAGCGTGAGCAACGCCACACCGTTGCTCACCTCATAAGAAACAGTCTGATAGTCCATGGTTCCCTCCGCATTGAGCGACAACATGTCACCTCATGCGCAAAGGTCCAAGGCAAACCCGACGTCATTCCTTCATGATTTCTTTCAGCCGTTCTTCTTCGCTGGCACTTAGCCCGCCAGCCGATGCTTCCGGCGCTTGCGAACGCCGGCGCAGATAGAGACCGCCAAGGCCCAAAGCTGTGAGGAACATCAAAGGCCCCGCTGCCCAGAGCAACAGGTTAGACCCGCCGGTTTGAGGACGCAGCAGAACATATTCGCCATAGCGATCCACGACAAAATCGAGCACCTCTTCGTCGGTATCCCCTTCGGTCAAACGATCCCGCACAAGCACTCGCAGATCGCGCGCCAAATCGGCATTTGATTCATCAATGCTCTCGTTGCGACAAACCAGACACCGCAAATCTTTGGAAATCTCGCGCGCGCGGTCTTCCAGCACCGGATCATCTAGAATTTCATCAGGCTCAACTGCAAATGCCGCACCCGCGAGCATCAGGGCTGCCAGAAAACCTGCCAGCCCTCCAAATCGGAACGATCTCATTCTGCGGGCACTCCTTTGGCCGAAGATTTGCGTGCGCCAGTAGCTCCTGCAGCTACGCGATAGCGGCGGTCCAAAAGGCTAAACAAACCACCCAACGCCATCAGAGCACTTCCCAACCAAATCCAGTTTGTCAGAGGTTTGATATAAGTCCGCACTGTGTAACCGCCATTTGGCTGCTCATCGCCCAAAGCGATATAGAGATCGCGCAGGATACGATAATCAATTGCCGCTTCGGTGGTCGGCATGCCAGCCACGGGGTAGAAGCGTTTTTCCGGATGCAAGAACGTTAGCTCCTCACCATCCACGCGCACCCGAATATCGCCCATCACGGACATGTAGTTCGGCCCCTGTACATCTCGCACCCCCTCTAGGGTCAGCTCGTATTTGCCGACCATATAGGGCTCGTTAAAATAGGCGACTCGGATATCCTCGGATTCCCATGCGGTGAGACCAGCGATCCCTAGCATAGTGATACCAATCCCGCTGTGAGCGACAGCCTTGCCCCAATCCGCACCAGGCAGACGCCAGAACCGCTTCATACGTGCCGAGAAATCTCCGCGTCCGAGGCGCTGGAACAAATCGGTAATCGCCCCGAACACCATCCACGCTCCAAGGAACACACCGATTGGGCCCAGAAGGCTGTTACCGGTTTGGATCGCCCAAGCCAGCCCAGCCAAGGCAACGGCCAAAACGAATGCCGGAATGAGCGGGCGCATTGCCTTGCCAATTTTGGCCCGCTTCCACGGAAGCATGGCACAGATCGGCAACGCGATCCCCAGCACCAGCATAAATGGGGTAAAGGCCATGTTGAAGAACGGTGGGCCAACGCTAAGTTTGCGATCAAACGCCATCTCCGACACCAGCGGCCAGATTGTTCCGACAAAGACGACAAAGCAGCTTACCGCCAACAGAATATTATTCAGGATCAGACCGCTTTCACGGCTCACCGTACCAAAGATACCCTTGGCCTCCAGAACCGAAGACCGTGCGGCGAACAAGGTCAGCGCACCACCGGTAAAGATCGCAGTAATCGCAAGGATAAATGCACCACGTTCAGGATCATTGGCAAAAGCATGTACCGAGGTAATTACGCCTGAGCGCACAATAAACGTACCGATGAGTGAGAAACTGAACGCCATGATGGCCAGCAGAATGGTCCAGCTTTTCAGCGCTTCACGCTTTTCCACGACGATAGCGGAATGCAGCAAGGCACCGGCCAGCAGCCACGGCATAAACGAGGCGTTTTCAACCGGATCCCAGAACCAGAAACCACCCCAGCCTAGCTCGTAGTACGCCCACCATGATCCCAGTGCGATGCCGATGGTCAGGAAAATCCATGCCGCCAAAGTCCAAGGCCGCACCCAGCGCCCCCAAGCCGCATCTACGCGACCTTCGATCAACGCCGCCACAGCCAGAGAGAACGCCATGCTCAGGCCCACATAACCGAGGTAAAGAAACGGCGGGTGAAATGCGAGACCGGGATCTTGCAGCAGCGGGTTCAAATCCGTGCCGTTAAATGGCGCCACTTCCATGCGTGTGAACGGGTTGGAGGTCAGGATCAAAAATGCAAAGAACGCCACCCCGACAGCGGCCTGCACCGCCAGCGCACGAGCGCGCATCGTCGGTGGCAGATTTCCGCCAAACCAAGCCAAACAGGCCCCGAAAAGCGTGATGATCAGGACCCAGAGCAGCATCGAGCCCTCATGGTTGCCCCAAACTCCGCTGATTTTGTAAATCATCGGCTTTAACGTATGCGAGTTGGAAACAACCAAACTCACCGAAAAGTCCGACTTCACAAAGGCATATGTCAGTGCTGCAAAACTGAAAGCAGTTAGGAAAAATTGAAGCCCTGCAGCAGGTTCTGCCACGGCCATCCAGCCATGCCAGCGTTTGTGGGCACCAATCAGCGGAACAACCGCCTGCACCAGCGCGGTGAAGGCGGCCAAAATAAGGGCATAATGGCCAAGCTCTACGATCATGCCGCCTATATAGATGGCTCCGCCTTCGGGGCCAATGGCTTTCGCACTATTGAGAGGATCACATTGTCGCGGCGCGGGCGTCTTTCCTCTCACGCCACGCCGTCAGAGCGGCGTTTTCATCTCGTGGAAGAGCCCCCTCTTCCTGCTCTAGGCTGCGCAGTTGCTTAAGCCCTTTCACGACCTGTGGCACCTGCCCGACACTCTGCGCAATGGCGCGTTGAAATTCCTGCCCTTTGGCTTGATGGCGCGCCCCAAAATAGAAACTCACGACAACGCCCAACAACCACCACAACGGTTCGGGCACGAGGGCAATTCCGGCCATACGCTGTGCAAACCAAACCGGGTCCACCATGGCGGATACAAAAAGCCCTAAACACCCCAACGCCATCGCGGGTCTTGGCAGTCGGTTGACCCCGTCCATGATCCGATCAAACGGCGCACGTTCCGACTGTCGAAACTCGGCCTGATACCCCTGCATGGCGGCAATTTGAACATCCACGGAGCGCTGCGCACCTGCCTCTGCATTTTCGCGAAAGACTTCGACCGTGTCGCGCACAACATTGCGCCCGCCACCAAAGACCATATTCAGAAGGTTTACCATCAATCCCATGAGCTTACCCGCTCTTCAAACTCGTCGTCACTCAGATGGTACCTCGGTGAAATGAACTCTTCCGCGCGCCTGATCCAGCCGCCTTTTTCGCCGCTGCGGGTGCGTGCAAATTTGCGACTTTTGGGGCGCTGATCCGCCAATCGGAAATAGAAATTGCGCCGCGCAATCCCATAGGCATCGGCCAAATGGTTTGGAGCCGCCGCCGCAGCGGCCTGCGCGGCCGCAGTGGTTTGCGGACCGATAACACCGTCGACACTGATCTGGTGACCCATTTGCCCCAACAGTTCCTGTAAAATTTTGACCGCCCGACCACCTGCGTTCACATACATATCAAACACGCTTGGCCACAGGATTTCCGGCAATTGCTCAATCTTGGGCTGCTCAAAGTAATGCCGTAGAAAAACCGATGCCGCATCCTGACGGGTGAGCGCGCGGACATCGCGCACATCCACATCGCCGTCATCATCTTTGTCCAACCCCAAGCGGCGTGCCGTTCCAAGTGTGACGCCGTATTTGGTCGCCCCGCCGGAATCATCCGGATCATCCACAAACCCGCCTTCCCGCGCCACAATATCTTTGGCAATTTGCTCTACGTCCCGCATCCGCTTTCCCTTGTTTTCAGAAACAAGACCCAGCCTGCCGCAAGCCCCTTAAGGTTTCACAAGCCCTGCGCACGCACAAAAAAGCCCGCAAGGTCATCAACCTTGCGGGCTTTGCAATTTAGCTTTTGAGACGGATCAGACGTCTTCTTCCATATGGCGATACACACCAGCATCCTCAAGCGCGTCGATCACTTCTTTCGGCATGTAGGTCTCATCGTGCTTGGCGAGGATCTCATGCGCGATAAACACGCCATCAACATAGCTGCCCGTGCCAACCATACCTTCGTTTTCCTTGAACAGATCAGGCAACACGCCGGTAAAAGTCACAAGAATAGAATGGGCGCCATCGGTGACCGAGAAACTGACTGTCTCGCCCTGACCGCGCTGTAATGTGCCCTCTTCGACCAGCCCGCCGATACGGAACACTTCGTTGGCCTCTGGCGGTGCTTCTGCGATTTGGCTTGGCGAGCGGAAGAAATTGATCCCATCCCGCATCCCGTACCCGATCAAAGCGGTAGACAGCGCCAGTGCGACAAATGCCACCAGAATAACCTGAATTCTGCGTCGTTTCTTGAGGTTTTTCATCCTCGATACCCTTCTTGGCCTTTACGGGAAAACCGGAGCCAGCATCAAACCAGCAGTTTCCTCTTCCCCCAGCATCAGGTTTGCATTTTGCAACGCCTGCCCGCTTGAGCCTTTTGTCAAATTGTCCAGTGCCGCAATCACGATGACGCGGCCTTCGATCCGGTCCGCAACCACGCCGATATGGCAAAAGTTGGAGGCCCGAATATGCTTCGTACTTGGTGACTCACCTAGCGGCAGCACCTTGATAAAAGGCTCGTTCGCATAAGCCTTCATCAGCGTTTCATGCACCTGCGCAGCATTCCCATGCACATAGCCTGTGCCCAGAATACCGCGGTTGGCCGGCACCAAATGCGGCGTGAACTGAATACGTACATCCCGCCCCGCCAAGCGACTGAACTCTTGATCAAACTCGCCGAGGTGACGGTGCGTGCCCCCCACAGCATAAGCATGATAGCCCTCGCTCAACTCGGCGTGCAGAAGGTTTTCCTTCAGCGACCGGCCTGCCCCAGATACTGCACATTTCAGATCAAGGATTATATGATCGAGGTCAATGACGCCCGCCTTGATCAGCGGACTCAAGATATATTGTCCCGTGGCCGCGTTACAACCGGTGCCCGCCACCAAACGTGCGTCTTTGATGTCATGGCGGTAAAATTCGGTCAAACCATAGACCGCTTCGGCCTGACACTCGAGCGCATCATGCGCGCCGCCATACCACTTCACATATTCGTCAGCGTCCCGCAGACGGAAATCCGCCGACAGATCGACAACCTTCATAGTTTTGGGCAACGCCTTGATCACCTTCTGCGACGTCGCATGCGGCAACGCGCAGAAACACAGATCAACCTCAGCGAAATCAATTTCGTCAATCTTGCACAATGTCGGCAAGCTAAGATGGCGCAAATGCGGAAATACCGCTGCCATTTCCATTCCTGCTTTTCGATCAGCGGACAACGCGACAATATCCATGTTGGGGTGCGTGGCAATCAAACGTACCAACTCTGCCCCTGTGTAACCACTGGCACCAAGAATTGCGATCTTGTGGGTCATCTTGACCTCTTCCTTCTCATCAACACGCATTTGCGTGATCCGCCCTTTTCAAGGCTCTTTAGTGGGATTGTTGTAAAAAATCGAGAGGCGACGCGCTTTAGGCGACCTCAAACTGGATTTGTCGTCGCAAAAACTGTGTCGCACGATCGGACACTTTCCGCGCATCCCCCGTGGTCAGAAATTTGCTTTGCTGCCCGCTGCCAATCATCTTGGGGTGACGTTGCAAATAGTCCGCCAGCGATTCCGCCACCAAATCAGCTTGCGAGTAGACTTTAACTTCTGGCCCCAATGCGTCCTGAAAAGCTTGGTGCATCAGCGGATAATGTGTACAGCCCAAAATGGCGGCCTGCGGGCTTGGCATCTTGCGATGCAACGCCTCAACATGGCTGCGCACCAGAGCTTCAGCCAAAATCATGTCACCATCTTCAATAGCGTCCACAACGCCGCCACAGGCCTGCGCCTCAACGTCCACGCCAATCGCACGAAACGCCAATTCGCGCTGAAACGCGCGGCTTGCCACTGTGGCAGGTGTCGCAAACAACGCGACATGTTTGACCTCAACCTCGCGCGGGGGAGAATTGTCGCCCCAGCTGCGCTCGGTCAACGCTTCAATCAAAGGCACCAAAACGCCCAATACGCGCTTGTTTGTGGGTACCCAACGTTCCTGCATCTTGCGCAAAGCCGCCGCACTGGCTGTGTTACAGGCCAAGATCACCAGATCGCAGCCTTCGTCCCACATCCGCTCAACCGCCGCCGTCGTCAGATCATAGACGTCCTGCGCATCGCGCACGCCATAAGGCGCGTGAGAATTGTCCCCGAAATACACTAGCGGGACGTCAGGCAACCGTTTGGCCACCGCGTCAAAAACTGTTAGCCCACCCAGACCACTGTCGAAAATGCCAACTGCCACAACACACCTCTGCGCCGCGCCTTACGCGCGATATTTTTCTTCGAACTCATACCCATAGCCGAGATTGGCAATGGGGTTCGGGGACAAAGCATAAGTTTCCTGTCGCAGGAAGTCCATCAACGCCTTTGTGTCTGAGGCGCGGTTCTTCACCGCAGCCTGATCCAGGGGTTTACCAATGACAACTCGTACCGGCGTATCCACCCGTTTCTTAAATTCACGGATCAAGAATCCCATCCGCAATGTGACGTGCAAATGGCTGGCAATCTGGAACAAACGGGTTGTGTGGCCATCAAAATAGATTGGCACCACCGTGGCATCCGACTTGGCAACCATTCGCGCGGTGAAACTACGCCACCCCGGATCAAGCGGTGTGCCAAAGGGGCGTTCGGCCGTGGATACAGTCCCGCCGGGGAAAATCCCGATTGCTCCGCCCTGCGCGAGATAGTCCAACGATACCTTGCGGGTCTGTAGATTCTGCCGCATCGCATCTTTGGTGCTGTCAAAGCTGATCGGCAGGATGATTTTGTTCAAATCCTCGGCTTTGCGGAACACTTTGTTTGCCAAAATGCGAAAATCTCCACGCGTCTCGCTCAGGATATGCCCCATCATCAACCCATCCAGAATACCATAGGGGTGATTGGCAATCATCAACAGCGGACCTTGGCGCGGAATATTACTCAACGCACCGCCAACAATCTCTAATTCAAGACCATAACGTTCCTTCATAACCGCCCAGAAATCACGCCCCGCAGCCACTTCGTCCTCATAGCCTTTCGCCCGTTTGATAAGGCGTAGGCGTCCTGTGGCGTTTTCCATCGCGCGGATCATCGCGCGCCCGCACTTGGTCGCGGCGGAATAGGCGTAACTGATATCTCGGGCACTTTTAAGATCACTGTGTGGGGCGCGTGTCATGGCATGTCTCTGAGCGTCAATCTTGGTCCGCCTCGCTTTTAAGGCGGACCAAGATCACTATCCAGAAAATATGACGCAGCAATGACAGTTTTATTGCGCCCAGCAGACGAAGGTTTATTCTGCCGCCTTTTGCGGCAAATCCTCCTGCTTTATAGCTACCAGAAACTCCTCTCGGCGTTTCGCAGCCTTGGCTTCATTGGCCGCTTTCACCGGACCAAACCCACGGATTTGCAGCGGGAGTTCCGCCAGCGCAACAGCTGCATCACTGGCACTAACGCCCTGCTCGGCAAGAATGGGCTTCATATCGGCCTCATATTGCCGGATCAGCGCACGTTCCATGCGCCGCTCCTCTGTGCGACCAAAGAAATCCAACGGCGTACCACGCACCCCCTTGAGGCGCGCCAAGAGCTTGAACCACCGCAGCATCCCCGCGCTGAACTCTTTCTTCAGCGGACGCCCGTTTGGCCCATCCTTGGACAGAATCGGCGGGGCAAGGTGGAATTTAACGTCAAAATCGCCGTCAAATACTTCGGCCACCTTGGCACGGCTTTCCAGATGCAAACGGGCCACCTCATATTCATCCTTGTAAGACAAAAGCTTGTGGTAGCCCAGTGCCACAGCCTCTTTCAGCCGCGCGTCCTCAATACCGTCCACCATCTTGCGATAGCGTTTTGCCAACCGTTTGCCTTGATACTTCACCAGATGATCGGCCCGAAACGCGATCTTCTCCTCAAGGGTCTTGGGCAATGAGACCACCTTGGGCTCCAACATCGCAGCAACATCTTTCGGATACAGAACCGCCCAGCGACCAATTTCAAAGGCACGCAAGTTGCGTTCAACCGCAGCCCCATTGATCTCGATGGCTGCCACAATCGCTTCATAGCTGAGCGGCACCAGCCCCTGTTGCCAAGCCCCGCCAAACACCATCATGTTGGAGAAAATGCTGTCCCCCATCACAACCCGCGCAAGCTCGGAGGCATCAAACATCGCCAACCCTTCGCGCAGCCGCGCCTGAAGCGCCACTTCCAGCTGGTTGGTTGGCAGTTTGAATTCCGTGTTTTGAGTGAAATCGCCAGTAATAATTTCATGGCTGTTCACCACAGCACCCGTGCGCCCCGCACTGGTCAGACCCAGCGTTTTGCCCCCCGCGCTGACCACCAGATCACCGCCAATCAACGCATCCGCCTCACCTGTCGCCACGCGCACCGCGCTAATTGCGTCAGGTGTTTCCGCCAAACGGCAATGGATGTGCACCGCGCCGCCTTTTTGCGCCAACCCGGCCATTTCCATCATGCCGGCAGCTTTGCCATCAATCTGCGCGGCCTGCGCCATGATCGCACCGATGGTCACAACACCCGTGCCGCCAACGCCGGTAATCACAACGTTATGCGTGCCATCGATCGGCCCGATTTGCGGTTTCGGCATATCCGGCAAATCCACAGTCGCCGTGGCAACCTTTTTAATTGTGCCGCCTTCAACGGTCACAAAGCTCGGACAAAACCCGTTCAGACAACTAAAGTCTTTGTTACAGCTCGACTGGTTGATGGCGCGCTTGCGGCCCAACTCGGTCTCAACCGGCTCAATCGAAATACAGTTGGATTGCACCCCGCAATCGCCACAGCCTTCGCAGACATCCGTGTTGATAAACACGCGGCGATCCGGATCGGGAAACAGCCCGCGTTTGCGGCGACGACGTTTTTCAGCAGCGCAGGTTTGCACGTAAACAATAACAGATACACCTTTGATATTGCGCATTTTATCCTGAACCAACGGCAATTCAGCACGTTCATGAAATTCGATCCCACTTGGGAAAGCGCTCTGATCCACGTCTTCTTTTTCGTCATAAACAACGGCTAGATGTTCGACCCCCATGGCTCGCACCTCGTCGGCAATACGCTGCGGGCTCAGATCGCCATCATTGGCTTGCCCACCAGTCATCGCGACAGCATCGTTAAACAGGATTTTATAGGTAATGTTGGTCCCTGCCGACAAGGCCGCGCGGATCGCCTGAACGCCCGAATGGTTATAGGTCCCATCGCCCAAGTTCTGAAACACATGCTCTGTTGTGGAAAACGGCGCTTCCCCAATCCAGTTGGCACCCTCGCCGCCCATATGGGTGAATCCCAGCGTTTCGCGGTCCATCCATTGCACCATGTAATGACACCCGATCCCCGCATAGGCGCGGCTGCCTTCGGGCACTTTGGTGGAGCTGTTATGCGGACAGCCGGAACAGAACCAAGGCGTGCGCACCGCGATATCCTCAGCGTTATCGGCGCGTTGTGCTTCGCTCAGCGTTTGCAACCCTGCTTTCACAGCTTCGGTACCACGCCCTTCTTCCAGCAGAATGCCGCCCAGTTTTTGGGCAATCATGATCGGGTCCAGCGCGCCGCGTGTCGGGAACAACTCTTCGCGTCCCATCATGCCTGCGCCGCCTTTGTACCAGCCATAAACGCGCCGACCTCGTCGGTCATCAAAGATCGCTTCTTTGATCTGGACCTCGATCAGTTTGCGCTTTTCCTCAACAACCACAATTAAATCAAGCTCTTCCGCCCACTCGTTAAAGCTGGTCATATCCAAAGGAAATGTCTGACCAACCTTATATGTGGTGATGCCCATACGCTCGGCCTCAACCTCATCTATCCCGAGTAAATCCATGGCATGCACCAGATCGAGCCAGTTCTTACCTGCCGCCACAAACCCGATTTTGGCACCCTTCTGCCCCCAGACTCGCTTGTCCATCTTATTGGCACGACTAAAGGCTTCAGCAGCAAACCGTTTGGCATCAATCATGCGGGCTTCTTGCGCGTGCGGCGTGTCCACCAGCCGAATGTTCAACCCGCCCTCAGGCATATCAAACTCTGGCGTCACAAATTCCAAGCGATGCGGATCACCGTCGACAACCGCGGTCGCCTCAATCGTATCCTTCATCGTTTTCAATCCAACCCAAAGACCGGAGAACCGCGACAAAGCAAGGCCATATAGCCCGTAGTCCATGATCTCCTGAACACCGGCTGGCGACACAATCGGCATGTAGGCATCAATCAGCGCCCATTCCGATTGATGCAAGACGGTTGAGCTTTCGCCAGTGTGGTCATCGCCCATAGCCACCAAAACACCGCCGTTCTCAGCACTGCCTGCCATATTGGCGTGGCGGAATACATCGCCGGTGCGATCAACGCCCGGTCCCTTGCCGTACCAAAGCCCAAAGACGCCGTCGAACTTGCCCTCACCGCGCAATTCCGCCTGTTGGCTCCCCCATAGCGCCGTCGCCGCGAGATCTTCATTCAGACCGGATTGGAACGTCACATCCGCCTCTGTCAGAACCTTTTCGGCCCGCATCATCTGGCTGTCCACAGCCCCAAGCGGTGACCCGCGATAACCGGTCACATAGCCTGCCGTATTTAGACCGGCTTTGGTGTCGCGTGCCTTTTGCATCAGCATCAAGCGCACCAACGCCTGAGTGCCGTTCAAAAGCACATTGCGCTTTTTCAGGTCCAACCTGTCATTCAAAGATACTTTCTGGATGCTCATCTTGCGCTCCCCCGCTGGACGACCTCTTCCCAATATAGAAGCATTTTAGGTCACAATTATTGACCTAAGCAATAAATTTCTTCCTGCATTAAGGTTTTCTCGCTTAAGATATGTTTTGTTCAGTCTCCGTTTCGTCTAAATGGGACAAAGCCTTACGAAAGTTGCCGAAATGGATTGGGACAAACTCAGAATCTTTCACGCCGTCGCGGATGCGGGTAGCCTGACCCACGCCGGTGATGTGCTGCATCTGTCTCAATCTGCGGTGTCCCGCCAGATTCGTGCGCTCGAAGAATCGCTGAATGCCACGCTCTTTCACCGCCATGCCCGCGGTCTGATTCTGACCGAGCAAGGTGAGTTGCTGTTTGACGCCACCTCCGCCATGTCAAAACGTCTCGACGCTGCCGCCGCACGTATTCGCGACAGCGAAGAGGAAGTGTTCGGCGAACTGCGCGTCACCACAACAATTGGCTTTGGCACCCTTTGGCTCGCGCCCCGCCTGCCGCAGCTTTACAAAAAGTATCCGGATCTCAACATCGATCTGATGCTGGAAGAACGGGTCTTGGACCTACCGATGCGCGAGGCCGACCTTGCGATCCGAATGAAAGAACCAAGCCAGGCCGATCTTATTCGCAAGCGCTTGATGAGCGTGCACATGCGCCTCTATGCAACTCCCGAGTATCTGGCCAGCCACGGCACACCGACCCAGCTCTCCGATCTCAACGAACATCGGCTGATTTGCCAGAATGTGAATTCAGAACAAGTTGGCGCAGGGGCGACTTTTGTTCAGAGCCTGCTGGCAAACAACATCAACTCAATGTTGTATGTGAACAACTACTTTGGCGTCCTTCAGGCGGTTCTGCATGATCTGGGCATCGGCGTTCTACCCGACTACGTGATTCAAGATTTCCCGAACCTTCAACGTGTATTGCCCGAAACCGGGTCAGCCGAAGTTCCAGTATTTTTGGCTTATCCGGAAGAGTTGCGCCAATCCAAGCGGATTTCCGCGTTCCGTGACTTTGTTCAGCAAGAGATCTTTTCGCACCGCAAACAACTGGCGGCAAAAGATATTTCCTGAGCTATGCACAAATCGCATAGCCGGAATGCTGCGGGTGCGACATGTTACCCCTTGAACGTTTGCAAACCGACTACTAATTCAACACTCGAAGGCGATGATTGCTTAAAAGCGCATCATCTTCATACCTCCCTGTTGGACTTAGGCCGAGCTTATTGCTCGGCCCTTTTTTTTGCTCAAAAGATTTGTGTTGGGCCAAAAGAATAGTTTTCGTCCTGTTTACCTCGAACATCCTTGACGCACGCCCCTCGGACACGTTCTGATAAAGTACCGATTTTCAGTTCGTCTTTCAGAGAGTGTTTATGCGCATTTTATTTTTAAAGTTACTGATGGCTATGTCGTTGAGCGCCACTCTGCTCGGACCGGCACAGGCCCAAATGATGCCTGGAACCACCTCCATGGTCAGCGGCGACGCCGAAGAAGAGGTTCTGCCACAAGATCTGTCTCCCGATGCAATCAACGCAATGGTTGCCCGAATGTCAGACGACGAAGTACGCGACTTTCTGCTTCAGAGATTAGATGCCCTGGCATTGGAAGAAGCAACTGCGGCCGCGCCCACCTCCCCGATGGTGCGTGCCCAAGCCTTGTGGACCGCTTTTAGCACTCCAATCATTGAAGCCATTCAGAAACTTCCAACCCTGTTCGTGAAACAAGGCGAGGCGATTGGCAATTTTGCGGCGACCTATGGCGGTGCTGGCGGAGTACTCACGCTGTTTGGCATCATCGGCCTTTTGCTTGCTGCAGGTTTCGGCGTCGAATTTGCCGTCCGCACATGGCTGATCAAGGTACGCAACCCCGAGGTCTCTGAAACCAACAGCAGTCTCAAGGAAGCCGTTTCTTTCTTGGTACGACGCTTCTTGCGAGAAATATTTGGCTTGGTCATTTTTTACGCCACGATCCGAACTTTGGGCCGCGCTATTCTATCCCCTGATCAGGCAGCTTTTGTGGCGCCATTTATTGGCTATCTGATCTGGATGCCACGGGTTGCAGCGGCCTTCTCACGCTTTGTCATGGCCCCGCAGCGGTCGGATCTGCGTCTCGTCAATGTGTCGGACCATTGGGCAAAATTCATCCACCGCCACCTTGTTGGCATCGTACTGCTCGGCGCAGCAACGATCTTTATCATCGACTTCAACACCCAAAATGGTGTGAGCATCGGGGAAACCCGGATCGGGTTCTGGCTCGATAGTCTCGTCTATGTCTACATCGCTTATATCGCGTGGTTTGCACGCGACGGCCTGTCGGACATGATGCGCGGCACGGACCCGGACAACACCAACTTTGACGAGGCTGTCGCACGGGCTTACCCCTACTTTGGGATCGCTGTTGCCGTGGGAATGTGGGTCATTGTCCGGATTTTGGCAGGCCTTGGAAACTTTACTCAGGTTGTCGGCGGCGCACATTACACCACAATGTTCCTGCTGCTTTTCACCCCTGCCGTGGACACCGCCATTCGGGGTCTCGTGCGCCATCTGGTGCCCCCCATGCAAGGTGAAGGCGATGTCGCGCACCAAGCTTATGTTGCTACCAAGCGCAGCTATGTTCGCATTGGTCGTGTGATTGCCCTCGGGATCATTCTCGCGCTGATCGCGCGCGCTTGGAACTTTAGCTTGATCGGTCTGATGCAAGATCGCGCAGGCATCGCTGACAACCTCTTCTCCTTCGCGATGACAGTGATTGTGGGATATGTCGCCTATGAAGGCGTCTCGCTTTGGATCAACCGCCGTCTAGCTGCCGAATTTACCGCCTTGGGTCTCACTCAGGAAGACGCTGGTGATGAGATGGGCGGCGGTGGCGGCTCGCGCCTTTCTACTGTGCTGCCTTTGATGCTTTTGACCGCGCGTGGCACGATTATCGTGATCTTCGGCCTGCTGGCTGTGGGTAACCTTGGCATCGACATCACGCCGCTTCTCGCCGGTGCTGGTATCGCTGGTTTAGCAATTGGCTTTGGCGCACAAAAGCTTGTCACAGACGTGGTCTCCGGTGTGTTCTTCCTGATCGACGATGCATTCCGTGTGGGAGAATACGTCGAAATCGACAGCACCATGGGCGCGGTTGAAAAAATCTCGATCCGCTCGATGCAACTGCGCCACCATCGCGGCCCTGTGCATACCATTCCCTATGGCGAAATTCCCAAGCTGACCAACTATTCGCGCGATTGGGTCATCATGAAGCTCAAATTCACCGTGCCGTTTGATACCGACCCCAACAAGGTCAAAAAGATCTTCAAAAAGATCGGTCAGGAAATGCTGGTTGAGGAGCTTTACAAGGACGACTTCCTGCAGCCCTTCAAATCACAGGGTGTGTTTGACTTCGATGATGTTGGCATGATCATCCGCGGCAAATTCATGGCCAAACCGGGCAAGCAGTTCATGATTCGTAAAGAAATCTACAACCGCGTGAAATCGGAATTCACCGCTGCTGGCATCGACTTTGCCCGCCGCGAAGTCCGTGTCGCCATTCCCGGACTTGAGCATTCAGAGGACCTCAGTGACGCGGACAAAGCCGCGATCGCAGGCGCCGCCTCCGCTGCGGCACAGGAACAGATGACCGAAGAAGGTGCCGCCGCCCCCAAGGGGCCGGATTGATCCGGTTGTAACGCAGGCTGCGAGAATGACTTTGGCCCAGACAAAAACCGCACCCCTTCTAAAACCGCTCGCTCGAGCGGTTTTAGGTATTCTAAGCGCGATGTGCATCTCGTCCAACGCCGCCGCCCAGAATGCAACCGAAGTCGTGGCCGATCGCATCAGTGAGACCACAAACGAGCGCGATTATGGCTTTACCACCGGATCCATTGTGGTGGCTCCAATCCCGTTCAAAAACTCTCTGATCGGCGCAGGTCTCGCACTTGGCGCCGGTTATCTGTTCCAGCTGGATGCAAACAGCGACACATCTGTCATTGGCCTTGGCGGTTTGCGTAGCGAAAACGGCTCAAACGCAGTCGCACTCTCCGCTAGTCTGTATTTTCACGAGAACCGCTGGAAAGTAGGGCTGACATCAGGCGAAGCCGAGATGTTTTATGACCTCTATATTGGCGGACTGCCGTTTGCCATACGCCAAGACGGCACTCTGACAAAAACCGAACTGCTCTATGGGTTGACGCAGGACATTCGTGTTGGTGCAAATCTGCGCCATCTGGACACCACTATTGGCTATGACGGCGGCACTGGCTCCCTGCCCCCGCTTCCAGACGTCAACGTAGAACTGGCCAGCCTCAGCTTTGTAGCCGAATGGGACACCCGCGATGACACATTTTCTGCGCGCGACGGGTTCTTGCTCGACTTTGAGGCCATGCACGGCGAGATACTTAACGGCAGCGAGCGCTCCTATCAAAAAGCCGTACTCAGCTACAGCGGTTATCATCCCATTGGCGATGCCCACAGCTTCGCCTTCAAAGTGACTGGCTGTTCTGTTGCCTCAGCGGCACCATTCTTTGACAAATGCTCCCTTGGCGGCACCGACTCATTTCGCGGTTTCAACCCAACACAGTATTTGGACAATGCAATGTTGTCCGCTCAGGCCGAATATCGTCATCAGTTTGCCTCCCGCTTTAGCGCCGTTCTCTTTGGCGGCGCAGGCATGACCGGCTCACAATTTGGCGCACTAAGTGACGATGGCGCACATGCGGCAGGCGGTCTTGGTTTTCGCTTTCAGCTTTCCAAGAAGTTCAAAGCGATGTTCGCCGTGGACGTGGCTGTAAACGACGAAAAAGATCAATCTGTTTACATCTATGTGGGCCAAAGGTTCTGATATCTCGGCATCAAAACACCGATACCCCTTTTCCTCCTTGCCTGCTTGACCTAAAAGCCCCCCAAACGCGTCTATTGGGAAACTCAGTTCATGCAAGAACCGGCCATCACCACCGATCTCATTTCTTCACATGGGCTTGCGCCCGACGAATACGAGCTGATCCTCGAGATCATCGGACGGGAGCCTACTTTCACCGAACTGGGCATTTTCTCGGCGATGTGGAACGAGCACTGCTCTTACAAATCCTCCAAAAAATGGCTGCGCACCCTGCCCACCGAAGGTCCTCAAGTCATCTGCGGCCCCGGCGAGAACGCAGGCATCGTGGATATTGGTGACGGCGACGCGGTGGTTTTCAAAATGGAAAGCCACAACCACCCCTCCTACATCGAGCCCTACCAAGGCGCCGCTACCGGCGTGGGTGGCATTCTACGTGATGTCTTCACCATGGGCGCCCGTCCTATTGCGGCAATGAACTCGCTTTCCTTTGGCGAGCCGTCCCACCACAAAACCCGCCAGCTTGTGAACGGTGTGGTTGAAGGTGTCGGCGGTTATGGCAACTGCTTTGGCGTGCCAACTGTGGGCGGCGAAGTCCGTTTCCACCCTGCCTACAACGGCAACTGCTTGGTCAACGCATTTGCTGCCGGCATCGCCAAATCCGATAGCATCTTCTACTCAGCTGCCTCCGGCGTTGGCATGCCTGTTGTTTATCTCGGTGCCAAGACCGGCCGTGACGGCGTTGGTGGCGCCACCATGGCATCTGCCGAATTTGACGACACGATTGAAGAGAAGCGTCCCACCGTTCAGGTTGGCGACCCCTTCACCGAAAAACGTCTGATGGAAGCCACGCTCGAGCTGATGCAAACTGGCGCTGTGATTTCGATCCAGGATATGGGCGCTGCGGGCCTGACCTGTTCGGCTGTGGAAATGGGCGACAAAGGTAAGCTCGGCGTTAAGCTCAACCTCGAAGACGTGCCTCAACGCGAAGACAACATGACAGCCTATGAGATGATGCTGTCCGAATCTCAAGAGCGCATGTTGATGGTTCTCAAGCCCGAACTTGAGGCCGAAGCCCGCGCCGTGTTTGAAAAATGGGACCTCGATTTTGCCATCGTCGGCGAAACTTTGCCTGACGACCGCTTCCTGATCCTGCACCACGGCGAAGTCAAAGCGGACCTGCCACTCTCGCCGCTGTCAGGCCGCGCACCAGAATATGACCGCCCATGGGTAGAAACCCCTGCCGCAGAAGAACTCGCTGATGTGCCTTCCATCGATCCGATCGACGGTCTGCGCGCTCTCTTGGCCTCGCCCAACTATGCCGCCAAACAGTGGGTCTATGAGCAATATGACACCATGGTCATGGCCGACAGCGCGCGCCTGCCCGGTCTTGGCGCTGGCGTGATCCGCGTACATGGCACCGACAAGAAACTCGCCTTCACCTCTGACGTGACACCACGCTATGTGAAAGCCAACCCAACCGAAGGCGGCAAACAGGCCGTAGCCGAAGCCTATCGCAACCTCTGCTCGGTTGGTGCCAAACCTCTGGCAACCACTGACAACCTGAACTTTGGCAACCCTGAAAAGCCCGAAATCATGGGTCAGTTCGTTGGCGCGATCAAAGGCATCGGCGAGGCAGTGGCAGCACTGGACATGCCCATCGTGTCCGGCAATGTGTCGCTCTATAACGAAACCGACGGCTCCGGCATTCTGCCGACGCCAACCATCGGCGCGGTTGGCCTGATTGCGGCCGACGAAGAAGTCATCAACGACACAGCGCGTGACGGTCACGTTGCGCTGCTGATTGGTGACACGGCTGGCCATCTGGGCCAATCGGCTCTGCTGGCCGAAGTCTTCAACCGCGAAGACGGCGATGCGCCCCATGTTGATCTGGAAGCCGAACGCAAAAACGGCGAATTCATCCGCGCAAATCGCGAGATGATCAAAGCCTGCACCGACCTGTCTGACGGCGGTTTGGCGCTGGCTGCCTTTGAAATGGCCGAAGCTGCCGGCGTAGGCGTGCATCTGGACATGGATGACACCCCAACCTTGTTTGGTGAAGATCAGGCGCGTTACTTGGTCGCCTGTAACTTTGATCAGGCCGAAGCCTTGATGATTGCCGCTCAGCAAAACAGCATTACGGTCACCTCAGTCGGTAAATTCACCGGCGACACCGTGCGCTTTGGCAGCACCGAAGCACCGCTTGCTGATTTGGCTGCTACTTTCCGCACAAGCTTTGCCGACGCTGTCGCCTAAGGGTCTCACGCTGTGAGCAGCGTGACCCTCCCAGACCTAACACCGGACTGCACTTCTTGTGCAGCCCTGTGTTGTGTGGCGTATCCTTTTGAAAAAGGCGACGGGTTTGCCATCGACAAGGATGTTGGCACACCCTGCCCAAACCTTTCCAAAGACGATTTTCGCTGCACCATCCACGCCACGCTCGCCAAACGCGGATTTGGCGGCTGTGTGTCTTATGACTGTGCGGGAGCTGGCCAGCGCGTCACCCAAGAGTTCTTTGAAGGCGAAAATTGGCGTGATGTGCGCCTATTGCGCCGAGATATGACCGACGCCCTGCACCTTATGCGCCCTGTTCACGAGGCGCTGCTGCTGCTTGTTGAGGCCAAGAAAACTCTGCCGTTGCCTCCTAGCGAAACGGCGCAATGTGATCGCCTCATTTCCGCACTATGTCCGACGGATGCCAATTCAATGCACCGTTTCACCGAACCCGACGTGCAAGATGCGCTCGAATACGTACCAATCTTTCTGCGCTCTTTGTCACCCTTCGCCTAAGTACTGCAATCGCGCTTGCAGACCTCGCCCTGCCCCCCTACATTTTCATATGAGATCAAAAAGGACTTCCTCATGGCGATGACTGCCCACCAAATCGAAGAACTGCTGCGCGAAAGCTTTCCAGATGCTGACATCCAAGTGGGTGGCAATGATGGTGTGCATATGTCAGCCATGGTCATCGACGAAAGCTTTCGTGGAAAAAACCGCGTGCAACAGCAACGCGCCGTCTATGCCGCCCTCAAAGGTAAAATGGATGGCACCAACGGTGAACTGCACGCGCTGGCGCTGACCACAAAAGCGCCGGAATAAGCGCCTAGATACCTTCCTGCTGTTAGATTTGGCGATCATTTACATGATCGTCGCCCTAGCGTTCAATTACATGGACCGGACCAAGGCCGCGAACAACGCTTTATTGCTCAGAGAATATAGGCATAAGGCACGTTATTTAGCCTCTTTCGCTGTCACATTTTTTCCTATCATGATGCGGGTTGGCTATAGACAACCCACTTGAAACTGCGGCAGCTTGGAGTGTGATACACGTAATTGATCTTGCCTATCGGGTCCTGATCACCATATGTGAGTTTCGGAAACTGATAAAATACGGTCCGAGATTTTGGCGCGTCGAGCGACAGCTGCGTCACCGAGCTTGGAAACGGAGAGTTACATGACTGATGCAAACGCGCAAATCGACGAAACCGTCAAAGCCAACACCGTGGTGCTGTTTATGAAGGGCACCAAAGAGATGCCGCAATGCGGGTTTTCCTCTCGCGTGGCGGGCGTGCTCAACTACATGGGCGTAGACTACTCAGACGTGAATGTTTTGGCGGACGAAACCCTTCGTCAAGGCATCAAGGATTACTCCGACTGGCCCACCATTCCACAGCTTTACGTCAAAGGCGAATTCGTCGGTGGATGCGATATCATCACCGAAATGACCCTGTCGGGTGAGCTGGACACGTTGTTTGATGACAACGGTGTCGGCTATGACAAAGACGCAGCCGACAAAATCCGCGAAGCCAACGGCTAATTCTTACGACAAAACGTCGATGAGAAACAAAAAAGCCCCGGAGATACTCCGGGGCTTTTTGTATCTGGATAAGGCAGGTTTAAACGCGGCCGGTCATCCGCGCCATTGTGTCGTCACGATCGATAAAATGATGCTTCAGCGCGCCAGCGACATGCAGAAGAACTGCTGCAGCGATCAAAAACGCAAATACACCGTGGATGCCATAAGCTAGGTTTTTCAAACCTTCAATTTCCGGTCCTGCTGGAATAGCCGACATACCAAAGAAACCTGTTGCACGACCGCCAAAGAACGATCCGATAACGCCCGAAACTGGCATCACAACGATACCGGCCAACAACACCCAATGCATGATGCGTGCCATTGTCTCCTGCCAACCTACCTGTGTGCTTTCCAAAAAGCCCTGACGCAGGCGGTGGATCACTCGCAATGTGCCCAAAACCAGGATCAACAGACCAACAGATTTGTGATACCCGATCAGCATGCCCTTAATGGAACCTGGCCCACCTTCTACGGCGCGAAAGATGTAAAAACCGGTGATGATCATCGCGATCATCAACAGCGCTACAAACCAATGGTTCAAGCGCGATAGCTTGTCATAAGTTACGAGTTTCGAGGTCATCAGAAAATCCTTGGAATTAGGTAATGCGAACGCAGCCGTCCGCGTCGCCACCTAATACGCAACACATCCAGCTTTCCGTCGCCGCTTTAGAGAGAAATCAAAAATCGATCTAGAACCCGCCAGAAAAACAGCGAAACATCGCCAAAACACCCACCATATAAGGGAATTTTCGCCTATTTCCCTGCCAAATCACGCAAGATCAGACAATCAATCGCCAGTCCAAGGCTGTCGTTTGCAAAAATGCCGCAACGAACCCCCCCCCCGCTCGCGGATGGTTTCATAAAATTTTGGCGTTGTTTTGTGACCTAGGCCGTCTTCTCTTCAACTTCCGCCGCCAAAGCTTCGGCACGTGCAGCCAGTTCCGCCAAAGTCTCGGTGACTTCTTTGGGAATAGTTGGCACTTCGACTTTTTCAGCTGGCGCAGTTCGCAGCGTTTCAATTTCGGCTTCCAGCTCGGCCAGCTTTTCCTCAAGCCCCTTACACTTGTCTTCAACCCCAGCCGTGCGATCTGCCAACATCAGCCCCGCCATCAGCAACATACGCGCTTCGGGAATGCGCCCGGTTTGTGCGGCCAAAACTTTTGCTTCATCATCCAGCATCTTGGCAGCACTTGTTAAAAAATGCTGCTCACCATCCTGACAGGCAACTTCAAAACTACGACCGCCAATTTCCACTTCTACTTCCGGCATCACGCTTCTCCTGATGTTGCACTGTCATTTTCAACGTCGGCAAGCCCCTCATCATGTCCGACCAACATGGGCTTCAAACCGGCAAGAATGACGCCTGACACCGCTAAATCGGCTTGGCGTTCAACTTCCACTGACTGCACATTCAACTTCAAAGCCTGGTCGACCAAATCCGGCGTTTCCAAATTGTCTTCGACTGCACTGCGCAATTTAGCATTGTTTTGCTTCAGATTTCGATTGATCTGTTTCATACGTCGCAAGCGCAACCCGACTTCTTCCATGGACTCTCTCATTTCCTTCAGAGCCCCTTCGGAATTCGCTTCAATTGCAACGGCTTCAACTTGTTGTGTGGCTGCCAAAGCCGCCTCGACTTCGGTTTTTGCTTCCAATGCCGCAACCAACTCGGCCTCAAGCTCTGCCTGCCGATCGGTCAGCGCACGCACGCTTTCCGCCATTTGGGCGGTTGCCAGCTTCTCTTCTTCTAATTCACGACGCACAGCCTCAAGTTGGCTGTCAGCCGCGTCATCTGGCGCCGCACCGTGCTGAAACGTTTCCAACCCACGCCCGATCCGCTCCATCGCGGCGCTAATACGGCCTTCGAGTTCGCTGATGTCACTCATGTGCCCCGTCCTTTAACTTTATGATCTTTTACACCGCTCACGCATTCACGCGAATCGGCGCACAACTGCCTTTTTCCCGATATTACCCAATGGGAAACCAAATTGCGCCCCCTTAGACATCAAGCACTTGACCTGCACGCTTGCACTAATTTGTAGGGGTGGTATGGAGCGTTTGACCCCGAATGCCAGTTAAAGGAATGCGCCCCGTGGATATTGCCGCCCTGCGTGAAAAAAACCCCCAGCATTGGATGAAGGCAACCGCCATCCGTGCTCTCACACTTGATGCCGTCGCAGCCGCAAATTCCGGCCATTCGGGCATGCCAATGGGCATGGCTGATGTGGCCACCGTGCTGTTTGAAAAGCACCTGAAATTTGACGTCGCAGCCCCCAGTTGGCCTGACCGTGACCGGTTTATCCTGTCTGCAGGCCACGGCTCGATGCTGATCTATTCGCTGCTGTATCTCATGGGCGACAAACAGGTCACACTTGAGCAGGTGAAAAACTTCCGCCAGATGGGCGCATTGACTGCTGGTCATCCGGAAAACTTCCTGCTCGATGCCGTTGAAACCACCACTGGCCCGTTGGGTCAGGGCATCGCCAACGCCGTGGGTTTCGCCATGGCCGAAGAAATGCAGCGCGCCCAATACGGCCGCAAGATTGTAGATCACAACACCTATGTCATCGCTGGCGACGGCTGCCTGATGGAAGGCATCTCTCAGGAAGCGATCGGCCTTGCTGGTCGTCACGAACTGGGTCACCTGATCGTGCTGTGGGACAACAACAACATCACCATCGACGGCACTGTCGAGCTGTCTGATCGCACCGATCAGGTTAAACGCTTCAAAGCGTCCGGTTGGCACGTTCAGGAAATCGACGGTCACGATCCAGAAGCCATCGATGCCGCCATCGAAGCCGCCAAAAAGACCCGCAAGCCATCTATGATTGCCTGCAAAACCCACATCGCCATAGGTCACGCCGCTCAGGACACTTCCAAAGGTCACGGCGCATTGACAGACGCGGCGCAAATGGCTGCTGCAAAAGAAGTCTACGGCTGGACAACTGGCCCATTTGAAGTTCCCGCAGACGTCAAAGCCCAGTGGGAAGCCATCGGTGCGCGTGGCGCTGCTGACCGTGAAGCATGGGAAGCTCGCTTTGCCGAAGTATCCAAGCAGAAACAGCAACGCTTCAACCGCGCCTATGCGCTGGACGTTCCTAAAAAGCTCTCAGCCACCGTCAAAGCGCTGAAAAAGCAGATCTCCGAAGATCAGCCCAAAGTTGCCACTCGCAAATCTTCCGAAATGGCACTGGCGGCGATCAACCCGATCATGCCTGAAACTGTGGGCGGCTCGGCTGACCTAACAGGATCCAACAACACATTGACAGCGGACATGGGTGTGTTTGACACCGACAACCGCAAAGGTCGCTACATCTATTGGGGTATCCGTGAGCACGGCATGGCCGCAGCGATGAACGGCATGACCCTGCACGGCGGTATGCGCCCCTACGGCGGGACATTCTTCTGCTTCACCGACTACGCGCGTCCTTCGATGCGTCTGGCCGCGCTGAGCAAAATCCCAACCGTATTCGTGATGACCCACGACAGCATCGGTGTGGGTGAAGACGGCCCGACACACCAACCCGTCGAGCATCTTGCCATCTGCCGCGCAACACCAAACACCTATGTGTTCCGCCCCGCAGACTCGGTTGAAACTGCCGAGGCATGGGAAATTGCTTTGACCAGCAAGACAACCCCATCCGTCATGGCCCTGACCCGTCAGAACCTGCCCACCCTGCGCACCGAGCACAAGATGGCCAACCTGACCGAAAAAGGCGCCTATGTGCTGGCCGAAGCCGAAGGCAAACGTCAGGCGATCCTGATCGCCACCGGTTCTGAGGTTGCCACAGCCATGGAAGCCAAAGCCCTGCTGGAAGCCGAAGGTATCGGCACCCGCGTGGTGTCTATGCCCTGCATGGAGCTGTTTGCGGCCCAAGACGAAACATACCGCCGCAAAGTTCTGCCCGCAGGCGCAGCGGTCCGTGTTGGCGTCGAAGCAGCCGTTCGCGCTGGCGGTTGGGATCAATGGCTGTTGGGTGAACGCGCCCGGCCTGGCAAATCCGACTATGTTGGCATGGGGGGCTTTGGCGCCTCTGCTCCGGCTGGTGAATTGTTCGAGAAATTCGGCATCACATCAGCCAATGTGGCACAAAAGGTCAAAGACCTGCTGTAAGCAGTGTCTCTACAAAACAATCAAAAGGCGCTCTGATCTCAGAGCGCCTTTTTTGTTGCTTTACGGCTAAGCCCTCCTAGCCGTCGATCATCGACACAGGATTTGCCAGCAAATCGTTCATGTCTTCCATTGCCTTTAAAAACAGCTCGCTATTGTTGCAGGTATTCACCCCCAAACGTACCGCATTGGGGGCCAGACCATTGGGCATGGCAAATTCATCTGCAGGCTTCACAAAGATGCCGCGTTTTTCACAGGCCATAGCAAAACCAGAAGCCCGCCACCCTATGGGCATTTGTAAAAAGACAAACGGGACATCTTCGCGCCAACTTAAATCCCACGCCCCCAGATGATTGACCGCCAGCCGCACCCGACGCGCGGTTTCAATCACAACCTTGTCACGCACTTGCGCCGCTCCCCCTGAATTCAACAGATCGCTACACACATCTAAAATGGGCTGTGAGACACCATAAAACGAACTTTGCGCCACCTGACGCAACACCTTGTTTTGCCCGGGTGGACACACCGCATAACCAAACCGCAATGCGCCACTCACTGATTTGGTCAGCGACGAGACAAAAAAGCTCTGTTCGGGCAAAATGGCGCGATAGCTCGGGATCTCGGTTGGGGCAACTGTGTGGCAATCATCCTCGATGATTGTGATGTTCAGATCACGCGCGATCTCGGCCAAAGCGCGCTTGCGTGCAAGAGAAGTGCGGATTGTGGTTGGGCTGTGCACATGCGCTGACGTCAATAGCACCTGCCCGCCATGGGCGCGATGCGCCTGTAAAAACGCCTCGGGCAGAATTCCCTCGTCATCCATCGGAAGCCCCACCACTTGCGCACGCAAAAGCCGCGCCGCATGACGCACCCCCGGATAAGACAAGTCTTCAGAAAAAATAACAGGTGCCTGCCCGCGCAAAACGGCCTGCAAGGCCAACAGCGTACAATTTTGCGCCCCATTGCCCAACACCACATCCTGCGCCGTCACCCCGCCGAGTCGATCCTGATCCAACCACCGCGCCACAGCCTCGCGGGTTTCAAGATCGGTCTCTGCAGTGGGATAGTTGATATTGCGACGACGATGCGCAGTGCCCAAACGGACAAAGGCTTGATCAATTAACGGCCCCTGTCCGACATCCGGCACCCGACTGCTGCGAAAATCCGCAAATGTTTCATTGGGATGAGAAATCAACGGCTGCACATCTTCCGCTACTGGCAGATGTGAGCGCGCCACAAAAGTTCCGCGACCAACCTCAGCGACCAACCGTCCCTCTTCAGTTAAAATCGCATAAGCTCGTGCAACCGTTCCCGGCGTTACGCCAAGCTGATAGCCCAGCTCGCGGACAGGCGGCAACTTGTCGGAAGGCGCTAACTTTCCATTGATAATGGCGTCTCGAATAGCCTGCGCCAGCGCTTTGTACTTCGATTTTCCAGCTTTAGATAAATCAGGATGCCAAATTGTATCCGTTACAATCATTTCATGGACCTCGAAACACCTACATTGTACCAATATTACTGCAGCATCTCGCTGTATTGTGTCAATACAATTTAAGGAATGTTCCAATGTCACCTACGCTCCAGACCGAGCACATAACCGTTTTGAAAAACCAGACAGTCCTGCCCATTCTGGCACGTTGGGCGGTGGCGTTTGCGGTAATGGTGACCAAATGGGAACGCCGTCAAAAGACCCGCAATCACCTTGCCCGCCTCACTGACCACCAACTGGATGACATCGGCATATCCCGAAGTCAGGCCCGCACAGAAACAAACAAGGCTTTCTGGCAGTATTAAGATCGACATCTTCCCAACTGGGCCGGACATTCTCCGGCCCATTTTTTAACCTGCGAAATTGCGCCATTCTTGTAGGTGTTTTTGCTCCGCCCCCCTATCTTTACGCTCCGTAAGCCACTATCTGCATAAGCAACGCCACTATGGAGGCATCCTCCCTCCTGTTTAGGACCCCACCATGTTGCTCATCCTTGCCAAGCGCATCTTGCTGGTTCTTGCCGGCCCGTTTATCTTTCTGTTCATCGCCTTTGCGCCCACGTTTTGTGGCAAACGTGCAGGCTTTCGCGGCTGGTTCTGGCGCATTGTGTCAAATTCCTGCTCGCGCCTGCTTTGGTTGCTGAGCGTCAAGGTCGAGATCAGCGCTGCCGCGCGCGAAGCGCTTCGTACCGACGAAAATTCTATCATCGCAGTGAACCACCGCAGCCATCTGGATGGGTTTTCGATGCTGCACGTTATCCCGCATGAAAAATGGGTGACTTTTGGGGCCAAGAAAGAGCTCTTTGATGCCGCTCTTCTGCATCGCGGATTTCATGGTGCAGGGCTGCTGGAAATCGACCGCTCCAAAGGCCGCGACGCCCTTTCTTCGTTAACCGAAGCCGTTTCCGCTATGCCCGCGCGTCGCTCGCCCATCTTGTTTGTCGAAGGCACCCGTGCCCATGGGGAAGGTCTTGCACCTTTCAAAGCAGGTGCGGTTCTGATCGCGCAATCCACCGGCCGCGCCATCCGACCGTTTGTCATCTCCTACTCAGACAAGCTTTTGCCACGCGACAAAGTCTTCCCGCATGCGGGGACAATTCACATCGATGTTCTGGATCAAATGACATTCTCGCCTGATGAGGAAACCGATCAAGCCATAGGCCGTTTGCGCGCTGCCATGGCGACCTCTTACGACTCGACAACCGGCGAGACGACGGTATGGTGATCCCAGAGATGCCCGCCAAGCTTTATACGTCTCTGTCAAAAAACACCTTTTGACAGAGACTTATCACTTTTTCAAAGCGGCTCTGACCGCGGCTTCATTGGCGTCATTGCCCCACCCGAACGCGACTTCATAACCAAAGTCCTCTTCGGTGACTCTCGTGACATTGACACCGGACATTCTTTGTTTTCCGGCATCCACGAATTGGCGAATTTCGGCACCATTTTCACAAGACATCGTCACCAGCTCGGTACGCTTTATGAATTCACCAAAGCAGGCACCATATGTTGGCCCGACCAACTCGAATTTTGCATTTCCATTTACATAGCCACGCATTTTGCCCGGGAGCAGTTCATCTTCCTCCCCCTGCACGCGGATCAAGACCATTGCAGGAAAAGTGATCTCAGCCGCGCCAGTCATTTCGGCATCATTCGCATTCGCAGCCATCATGACCGGAATTTCACATCCGCTTAAAAGGCTGCTTGCGAAACAAAGAACAATCCCAGCTTTTAGCCGTGCCAAAAAAATTTCCATGCAATTATCCAATCACTCACGACAAAACAGGGCAAACTCTGAACAACATCGTATTCAATTTACTGCTTTCTCTTTCTGAAACATCCCAATCAACGGGGCAATGACCTTGGTTGCCACGGGGATCAACACCAATCCCAAAGCCACACCAAACACCCCATCCATCGTCGCCTTGGCGCACCATTCCACAAAGCCGGTCCATGCCTCCGGCACCGCATGCCCCACCGCATAAGCCCAGTCATGGATGTGATGCCCAAGCCAGCCATAGCCCAATACTTCCATACCGTGGATCACAATTGATCCACCAACCCAGAGCATTGCGGCCGTGCCGACGATGGTCAAAAGCTTCATGAACCCGGGCATCGCGCGCACCAACCAGCGCCCAAAGGCGCGCGTCGCGCGCAGTCGACCCTTGGCATAGAGCATCAGACCAAAATCATCCGCCTTCACAATCAACGCAACCGATCCGTAGACCGCAACGGTGATCCCAATGCCGGCCACCGCCAAAGTGGAAGCCTCCATCCAGAAATTGCTCTGCGGAATGCCTGACAGGATGATGGTCATAATTTCCGCGGATAGAATAAAATCGGTTTTGATCGCACCTTGCGCCTTCTGCTCTTCCAAAATTGCCGCATCCACAGGTGCCTCGGCTTTGTGAGCCTTGTGGTCATCATGCGGCACCAATGTGTGCCAAATCTTTTCAGCCCCCTCAAAACACAAATAGGCCCCACCCAGCATCAGGAGCGGTGAAATCAACCACGGCGCAAAGTTCGACAACAACAAAGCCGCAGGCAATAAAATCAACATCTTATTGCGAATAGAGCCGCGCGCAATTCTCCAGATGATCGGCAATTCGCGCTCAGCACGAAACCCCTGTACATATTTTGGCGTCACCGCCGCATCATCAATCACAGCCCCAGCAGCCTTGGCACCAGCCTTAGCCGCCTGACTGGCAACATCATCGATTGACGCCGCCGCAATCTTGGCAATTCCCGCTACATCATCCAGTAGCGCCAACAATCCACTCATAGTCGCCTCATCCGTCCCGTCCGCTCATCCCCAGACTGCACCGAGGACACCAAGCTGACCAGAGGAAAACACGCCACATAGAAAATGCGCGCGTGAAAAATACGCGCCCGCCCCCGGATTCTTCTCTGCAAAAATACTTACTGCGCCTCAGCTGCACCAAGCGGTGCCTTCACCGCCAATGACGCCTTACCCAATCTCTCCAACAACGCGTCATTCACCGCAGGTGTGACAAACTTGGACACGTCCCCATCCAATCGCGCGATTTCCTTCACCAGCTTTGAGGCTATCGCCTGATGCTGCAGCTCAGCCATCAAGAACACAGTCTCGATACTGTCATCCAACGCACGGTTCATACCAACCATCTGATATTCATACTCAAAATCTGTGACAGCACGCAAACCACGCACAATGATTTGCGCGCCGACATCATGCGCACAGTCGATCAGCAGATTCTCAAACGGATGCACAATGATTTCCGTGCCCGTTTCCTGCTGAAGCCGCATGCACTCGGCTTCAATCATCGCCACACGCTCCTCCAGCGAAAACATCGGACCTTTGTCCCGATTGATCGCAACGCCAATCACCAATCGGTCCACCAACACAGACGCGCGGCGAATAATATCAATATGTCCCAATGTGATAGGATCAAATGTGCCTGGATAAAGTGCAGTCCGCATGACAGCCTCCATAGTTCCCTTGGTGCCACGCAACATTATTGCGCACGACTTTTCAAGAGAGACTTTGCCGCATGGGTATTTCTGCGGGGCGTCGTTGCGTCACATCCCACGGACCTTTTTCACCCCAAGGCATCAGTGCCCCATGATCATGCCTTCCAGCGCGTCTTTTTCCATCGCCAGTTCCGACAATCTCGCCTTAACCGCATCGCCCAGTGAAATCAGACCGACAAGCGTGTCCCCTTCCATGACCGGCATATGGCGAAACCGCCCTTTGGTCATCTTTTCAAGGACTTGAACCGCATCATCGTCGCGCTCGCACGTCACCAGTTTCACGGTCATATAGGCATCAACGCGCTCCGCCATACAGCCGACGCCAGTCCGCGCTAACTCGCGCACAATATCGCGTTCCGACAGGATGCCGGCGGGCGATTGCCCGTCCTCGGAGACGATCACTGTCCCAATGCCTTTTTCCGCCAGAATTTTCGCCGCTTCTGACACCAGTGTCCCCGGTTTGACCGTCAAAACGCCCTCGGAGCCTTTCGATTTTAGGATCTGGTGAACAAGCATGTCAAATCTCCTGTAATAATATTCCCTAAGTTCAAGCGTCGCCGCAATAATCGGTCTTGTCAAGTTGCCGCTTCAAGCCGCGCTACTTCTTCACGCAATCCATCGCACAGGGCTTCTGCAAAGCGGTTCATCCGCTCAAGCCGGCGGTCATCGGCGTGTCTAACGAGATAAAAGCTGCGCGTTAAAGACACTTGGTCGGGAAGCAATTTTTCGATCCCTCGCGCAGAAGGAATTGCAAAATCATGCACAATACCAACCCCACTGCCACTTCTGACCCAATTAAACTGTACCGACGCCGAATTGGAGGCCAGCTTAACTCGGTCCAATCCAATCTCGCTAAGATAGTCCAATTCTTTGTCAAAAATCATATCTGGAATGTACCCCACCACGGAATGGGCCGCGAGATCCTCCACAGAGTCGATTTTCGGGTTGCGTCGCAAATAGCGACGCGACGCCGCCAAATGCAGCTTATAGTCGGCAATTTTCTGGACTGTCAGCCGTCCAGCGGTTGGCGCGCTGACAGCCACAACCAAATCCGCCTCCCGCCGTGACAGGCTGACCACACGTGGAAGCGCAACGATCTGGATTTCCAAATCAGGGTTTTCTCGCGAAATTTTGGCGCAAACTTGCGGTAAAAGGTAATTTGCCGCCCCATCTGGCGCACCAATGCGAATTTGCCCTGAAAGCCCGGCGGTCTGCCCCACCATATCTTCCGAAGCTTCCTGCAGAGAATATTCCATGCGCGACGCGTGACTCATCAACCGCTGTCCCGCATCGGTCAGCGCATAGCCTGTTGGCGATTTCACAAACAGAGGTGTTTCAAATGACGTTTCCAGCCGCGCCACCCGCCGCCCGACTGTTGCAGGATCGATATTTAGCCGACGTCCTGCCGCCGACAGGCTCTCCTCGCGCGCCACGGCCAAAAATACACGTAAATCATCCCACTGTGGGCTCATGCCTGACTCCTGAAATTTTGCAAAGCTGTTTTGAAATCTTGCCTCTTTTCAGGTAATTTTTGCAAGTCTATTCTACAGGAAATTCTGATCGGAGTATCTCATGCAAGAGCTGACCCACTATATCAACGGCGAACACGTCAAAGGCACATCCGGCCGTTTCGCCGACGTGTACAACCCTGCCACAGGCGAAGTTCAGGCCAAAGTGCCGCTGGCCAACAAAGCCGAGATGGACATTGCAGTTGCCGCAGCAGCAGCCGCTCAGCCCGCTTGGGCTGCCACCAACCCACAGCGCCGCGCCCGTGTGTTGATGAAATTCGTCGACCTGCTGAACCGCGACATGCAGAAACTGGCCGAAGCGCTCAGCTCCGAGCACGGCAAAACCGTACCCGACGCCAAAGGCGACGTTCAACGTGGTTTGGAAGTTGCCGAGTACTGCATCGGCGCGCCACAGATGCTCAAAGGTGAATTCACCGACGCCGCCGGTCCAGGCATCGACATGTATTCTATGCGCCAAGCGCTGGGTGTTACCGCAGGCATCACGCCGTTTAACTTCCCTGCAATGATCCCCATGTGGATGTTTGCGCCTGCGATTGCCTGCGGCAACGCCTTTATCCTGAAACCATCCGAGCGTGACCCATCCGTGCCTTTGATGCTGGCGGAACTGCTGGAAGAAGCAGGCCTGCCCAAAGGAATCATTCAGGTTGTGAACGGCGACAAAGAAGCCGTAGATGCGATCCTCTATGATGACACGATCCAATCAGTTGGCTTTGTGGGCTCAACCCCAATCGCTGAATATATCTACGGCACAGGTTGCGCCCAAGGTAAGCGGGTTCAGTGCTTCGGTGGTGCCAAAAACCACATGATCATCATGCCCGACGCCGATCTGGACCAAGCCGCCGACGCGCTTGTGGGTGCTGGATATGGTGCAGCAGGCGAGCGCTGCATGGCGATCTCGGTGGCTGTTCCAGTTGGTGAAGAAACCGCAGACCGCTTGATCGAAAAGCTGGTGCCGCGTATTGAAAAGCTCAAAGTTGGCCCCTTCACCGCAGGTGACGATGTTGACTACGGTCCGGTTGTGACCAAGGCGGCGCAAGAAAACATCCTGCGACTGGTGCAAACCGGCGTCGATCAAGGTGCTGAACTGGTGGTTGATGGCCGTGACTTCGCGCTGCAAGGCTATGAGGATGGCTTCTTTGTTGGCCCGCATCTGTTTGACCGTGTCACACCTGACATGGACATCTACAAACAAGAAATCTTTGGCCCCGTTCTGTCCACCGTGCGCGCAGGCTCTTATGAAGAAGCGCTGAAGCTGGCGATGGACCATGAATACGGCAACGGCACCGCGATCTATACCCGCGATGGCGACACTGCGCGTGACTTTGCCAATCGCATCAACATCGGCATGGTTGGCATCAACGTACCAATCCCTGTGCCGCTGGCCTATCACACCTTTGGCGGGTGGAAAAAATCAGTGTTTGGCGATCTAAACCAACACGGGCCCGATGCGTTCAAATTCTACACACGCACAAAAACCGTCACATCGCGCTGGCCCTCAGGCATTCGCGAAGGTGGTGAGTTCAATTTCAAACCAATGGATTGATAAGTTTTCTTAAATGTGGTTTCAAAAGGCGGCCTTCGGGTCGCCTTTTTCTTTCCTAATACGGGAATCTAGCTATGGCCGTTACATTCCGCATTTTGAAATCCCAAGGGGTCGTATTTGTCAAATACACCGGCCATGCCATACTTAGCGACGCATCACGCGTTTTTGGAGACTACGCCGCCCACCCCGATTGCGCGCCGGGTCAAAAACAGCTGATTGATTTGTCTGGAATCACCGGTTGGGATCAGGACTTTGTTCAGCTTCTCAAATTTCAGGCCCAAAAGGCAGACGCTTTTATGGGCAAAGGGGCTGAGACGCTCATTGTCTATTATGCCCCGACCAAGGTGAGCCAAAGCATCGCCCAAATCGCCATGCAAGCTTGGGAGCCATTTCCTTCGGTTGTTCCTATTGTGATTGAGGATGAGGCCGAATCCCTAAATGTCCTAGGGCTTCCCTTCCAATCCTTCGAGAAAATGCTGGCCACCGCACACTAATCCCAACCGAGACCACCCAAGCTCTGTTCCGGCTCTTGTCAGAGCCCGTCCAACCATGCTGAACTCCTAAAAAACGAGGGAGGCATGCGTGGTCAAAGAACCAGACTTCACAATTGGCGTTGAGGAAGAATACCTGCTGGTGGATCGCGACAGCCTTGAGCTGGCGGCAGTACCAGAGGAGATGATGCAAGCCTGCGCCGCCCGCTTGCAAAATCAAGTCGCGCCGGAATACCTCAACTGCCAGATCGAAATCGGCTCACGCCCCTGCCAAACCATCGGCGAAGCCCGCGAAGACTTGCGTCGGCTGCGCAGCACCGTTGCCGCCGAAGCCGCGCGCTTTAATCTCGCCCCCATAGCAGCCTCCTGCCACCCGTTTTCCAGCTGGCGCGCGCAGCACCATACCAACAAAGAACGCTACAACACCCTGCGTGACGATCTCGGTGGCGTGGTGCGGCGCATGTTGATCTGTGGCCAGCATGTGCATGTCGGCATCGACAACCCCGACCAGCGCATCGATTTGATGAATCAGCTCCGCTATTTTTTACCCCATCTCTTGGCGCTCAGTTGTTCCTCGCCATTTTGGATGGGCGAAGACACGGGGCTGGCCTGTTACCGCTTGACCGTTTTTGACAACCTGCCCCGCACCGGCCTCCCACCTCATATGGACAGCTGGTCCACGTGGGAACGCTCGGTGCACGCCATGACCCATGTGGGTGTCATGGAAGATGCCTCCAAAATCTGGTGGGACTTGCGGCCCTCGTCGCGCTTTCCCACCATCGAAAGCCGCATCTGTGATGTGTCGCCGCGATTGGAAACCACGCTGACCATCGCCGCCCTGACCCAAACCCTGTGCCGGATGCTGTGGCGGCTGGCCAAATCCAACCAACGTTGGCGGCTTTATGATACCTTCCTCATTCAGGAAAACCGCTGGCGCGCACAGCGCTATGGCATTTCCGAAGGACTGATCGATTGGGGCCAGCGCGCCATTGTGCCCTTTGACACTCTCGCTCAAGAGCTGATCGAGTTGGTTGAAGAAGACGGTGCCGCGCTCAGCTGTCTGTCGGAGGTGCAAAACACCCTTGCCATCACCGCCAATGGCACCAGCGCCGACCATCAACGCGCGGTCTATTCCGACGCGCTACACGCGGGCTACACCCAAGAGGAAGCCCTGCACGCCGTCGTCAAACACCTGATCGAGGAATTCCACGCGGACCTGTAATTTTGCAAAGCGTTTTGCAAAAATTGGCACTGACACATTGTTGCAAGTTTTGTAGAATTAAACGAGTGTTCATTTACGCTTTGAGGGAGGAGCCACATGGACTTTGCGTTGACCGAGGAACAAACACTGATCTTTGACATGGCCAAGGGCTTTGCCGAAGAAAACATCGCCCCATTTGCCCAAGAATGGGAAGCCGCAGGCACCATTCCCAAAGAGCTCTGGCCGCAGATCGCCGAGCTGGGTCTGGGCGGGATTTATGTGTCTGAAGAATACGGCGGCTCTGGCCTGTCGCGCCTTGATGCAACGCTGGTGTTTGAAGCCCTCGCCATGTCCTGCCCCGCCGTGGGGTCATTCCTGTCGATCCACAACATGTGCGGCGGCATGATTGATAAATTCGGCTCCGAAGAAACCAAACAAAAATGGCTGCCGGACCTGTGTTCAATGTCCAAAGTATTCTCTTACTGTCTGACCGAACCCGGCTCTGGCTCGGACGCAGCCGCGCTTAAAACCCGCGCGACCCGAACCAACGAAGGTTATGAGCTCAACGGCACTAAGGCGTTTATCTCCGGCGGCTCTTACTCGGATGCCTATGTGACCATGGTGCGCACTGGCGAAGATGGCCCCAAAGGCATCTCCACCGTGGTGGTCGAGGACGGTGCCGAGGGGCTGAGTTTTGGCGCGCTGGAAAAGAAGATGGGCTGGCTCGCGCAACCGACCTCACAAGTGCAGTTTGACGATTGCAAAGTGCCTGCAGACAATCTGATTGGTGAAGAAGGCCGCGGCTTTAGCTACGCCATGGCGGGACTGGACGGCGGGCGTCTGAATATCTCGGCGGGGGCATTGGGCGGCGCACAAAAGGCGCTGGATCTGACCGTGCAGTACATGTCTGAGCGCAAAGCCTTTGGCAAACCGATCAACCAGTTTCAGGCGCTGCAATTCAAGCTGGCCGAGTTTGAAACCAGGCTTCAGGCCTCCCGTACCTTCCTGCGCCAAGCGGCCTGGAAGCTGGACAATGGCGATCATGACGCGAGCAAGTTCTGCGCCATGGCCAAGTTGATGGTGACCGATGTGTCCTTTGAGGTCGCCAACGGCTGTCTGCAACTGCATGGCGGCTACGGCTATCTGGCAGATTACGGCATCGAGAAAATCGTGCGCGATTTGCGGGTGCATCAGATCCTAGAAGGCACCAATGAAATCATGCGCCTGATCATTGCCCGTCAGATAATCGCCGCTTAACAAGGGCGCTCCACCCCACCCATCGAAGATGGGGCGGAGCGGTCTGGCATGCGCCAGACGGACAGACATAAACCGGAGCGCGACACCGTGTCAGACATCAATATTTGCAAGGTCGGCCACACCGGCCGGATCACCTTCACCCGCCCTAAGGCGCTCAACGCGATGTCTTACGAGATGTGCATCGCGATTGAGGATGCACTGGACCTCTGGGCCACCGATGATGCGGTGAAAATGCTGGTGATTGATGCCGAAGGCGAGAAAGCCTTCTGCGCAGGCGGCGATATTGCCGAACTGTATAACACCGGCACCCAAGGCGACTTTGCTTATGGCCGCAAATTCTGGGCCGATGAATACCGCATGAATGCCAAACTGTTTGAATTCCCCAAACCTGTCGCCAGCTTTATGCAGGGCTTTACCATGGGCGGCGGCGTTGGTGTCGGCTGTCACGGCAGCCACCGCGTTGTGGGTGAAAGCAGCCAGATCGCCATGCCCGAATGCGGCATCGGCCTGATCCCTGACGTGGGCGGCTCGTTGATTTTGGCACAGGCGCCGGGGCGCATGGGCGAATATCTGGCACTGACCACCGCGCGTCTGAACGCAGCTGATGCAATCTTTGTCGGCTTTGCGGACTACTACGTGCCGCAAGAACGCTGGCCTGATCTGATTGCCGCGTTGGAGGCCACTGCCGACTGGACCCTGATTGATGCCGCAGCCATTGCCCCCGAGCCCGGCCCGCTGCAAGCCCAACTGGACGACATCAACCGCCATTTCGCAGGCGAGCGTCTGGTGGATGTGCTGACATCGCTCAAACTTGAAGACAGCGAATTTACCGCCGATGCGCTGAAAAAACTGTCGCGCACCTCGCCCCTTGCTCAAGGGGCCGCGCTTGAGATCATTCACCGCGTGCGCACCCGTTCAGACATTCGCTTTGCCTTGGATCAGGAATACCGCTTCACCTATCGCGCGATGGAGCACGGGGATTTTCTCGAAGGCATTCGCGCACAAATCATCGACAAGGATCGCAATCCGCAATGGAAGCATGACCTGAACGCCCTACCCCAAGGTGCCGTCACACAAATGCTTTTGCCGCTGGGCGCAGATAAACTAACGTTTCACAAGGGAGAGTGAGCCATGAAAATAGGATTTATCGGATTGGGTAATATGGGCGGGCCGATGGCGGCCAATCTGGCCTCGGCGGGCCATGACGTCACAGGGTTTGACATGGCAGCAGTCGACATCGAAGGCGTCACCATGGCAAAATCCGCCGCCATCGCGGCCAGCGACGCCGAAGTTGTTATCACCATGTTGCCAAATGGCGCAATTCTGCGTGCCGTGGCAGAAGAAATCATTCCCGCCATGCAAATTGGGTCTACCCTCGTGGATTGCTCAACCGTAGACGTCGACAGCGCCCGCGCGGTTGCGGCCCAAGCTTTTGAGGCTGGCATTCATTGCGTAGACGCCCCCGTCTCTGGCGGCATTGGGGGCGCCTCGGCCGGCACGCTGACATTCATGGCGGGCGGGTCCGGCGACGCCTTTGCCTGCGCCAATCCCCTGTTTGATATCATGGGGCAAAAGGCTGTGCATTGCGGCGAAGCAGGTGCAGGCCAATCCGCCAAAATTTGTAACAACATGATCCTTGGCGTCACTATGATTGCCACCTGCGAGGCCTTCGCCTTGGCGGACAAACTAGGCCTGGACCGTCAAAAGATGTTTGACGTTGTTTCCACCTCCTCAGGTTATAGCTGGACCATGAATGCCTACTGCCCCGCGCCGGGTGTTGGGCCACAATCGCCTGCAGACAACAACTATCAGCCCGGATTTGCGTCCGAGTTGATGCTCAAAGACCTGCGCCTGAGCCAACAGGCCGCAATCAGCGCGGATGCCGACACCCCGATGGGACAAATGGCCGCCAAGTTATATGAGCAGTTCGTCGAAGGCGAAGATGGCTTAGGCACTGACTTTTCTGCCATGCTGCCACGGTTTGAAAAACGCTCACGCGACTAAGCAAGCCCCCATACGTCGAAATCCCACACAGGCCACGATGCAGCCGCGTCATGCCAGACGCGGCTGTTTTTATACAAGCCAAAAATGCCCGCCCTTATTTTTGGTTACTATTTCCTTAACCGTGCCACCATCCCGCCTTGTTTAAACGTCACCAGTTGTCACCAAAGCGGAAACAATAAGTTTCCCACGACTTTCGACACGGGGCAGGCAAATGGCAACGGCAACAGAACTAAACATCGACATGACGGCCACTGGCCTTGAGATGGCCAACGAGATCTTTGGCGATCCAGACCGCATAATCGATGCCACCTATTACGGCGACGCGGACAGTTCGGGGATCTACTCTGGCGCAGATACAACAACGCCCGGCGTCGCCCCTGCCGACAGCGGTGTGATTTTATCAACCGGACATGCGGATGATTTCACCAATAGCAACGGCAGCACCAACACCAACACGTCCACCAGCACCTCGACCAACACCAGCGGTGAGAACAACAACGCCCTGTTTAATGCAGCGGCGGGCACAAACACATATGACGCCTCTTATATCGTAATCGATTTCAACGGCTCAGCCGGTGAGATGCTGACCATCGATTTTGTGCTCTCCTCTGAAGAATACCCGGAATACCTAAGTTACAATGACGCTATTGGTGTCTGGGTGAACGGCGTCGAGGGCCAGATTTCGGTTGGTGATGGTTCCGCCAGTATTGGCAACATCAATGATGCCAATGAAAACATCTACATCGACAACAGTGGTGATGAATACAACACCGAGATGGACGGTTTCACAGTCACGCTCACCTTTGTTGTGCCGCTTCAGGACGGTGTGAACGAGCTGGTGATTGGCATCGCTGATGCCTCTGACAACCGCTACGATTCAAACCTTTTGATTGCGGGCGGCTCTGTGCAGACAGCCATTGTGGCCCAAGATGACGAAGTCTCCATCGGCCTCGGCGGCAGCAAAACCATCGATGTATTGGACAATGACGCCTCCACCGCCGGGCCCACCCTGACCATCACGCATGTCAATGGCGTTCAGGTTGATCCGCTCGACACTGTGACCCTGCCCACCGGACAGGTTGTGACCCTCAATACCGACGGCACGCTGACCATCGATGCGGACACCGACAACGAAACCGTCTACTTTAACTACACAATCGAAGATGAAAGCGGCGACACTGACACCGCCCTTGTTGAAATCACCCAACAGCCGCCCTGCTTTACCGCAGGCACGATGATCCGCACCGCGCAGGGTGATTTGCCCGTTGAGCAGCTCACAGCGGGCATGTTGGTGGAAACGCTGGATTCCGGCCTTCAGCCCATTCAATGGATTGGTCGCTCACACATCCAGCCCAGCCTCGAGGCACAGCCCATCCGCATCAAAGCTGGCGTTTTGGACAACACAACCGATTTGGTTGTCTCCCCGCAACACCGTATTCTGCTGCGCGGTGCGCGCGCCGAACTGCTGTTTGGCTGCGACGAAGTGTTGGTCAAAGCCAAGGACTTGGTGAACGAACGCGATGTTCTGCGTTGTCAGACACAGGATACGATTATCTATTTTCACATTCTGATGGCCCAGCATGAGCTTTTGCACTCAAACGGACAATGGAGCGAAAGCTTCCTGCCCGGCCCACAAACCCAACACAGCTTTGATGCCTGCGCCAACCAGTCTCTTCAAACAATTCTTGATCAAGCGGGTCTTGAGGATGGCGTCGCAGCCCGCCTGAGCCTGCGCAGCTTTGAAGCCCGCGCCCTTCTCGCAGCGTAATCAGCGCACGGTACAAAGCGCACTTTAGGTTGTCGCTTTGATTTATATCATATATGATTTTTAATATGTGTTTTACCCTTGGTCCAGTTTTCCAAGGAGAAATTCATGTTTGCAAAAAACGTAGGCCAATTTGACCGCATCGCCCGTATTGTCTTGGGGCTTCTGCTGCTGACAGGGGCTGCACTGGGCTATGGCCTTTGGATGTGGATTGGCGTGATCCCACTTTTGACCGGACTTATGTCAACCTGCCCGCTCTATTCAATCTTTGGGCTATCCACCTGCCCGATTAAGAAGACCTAAGCCAAAGCCTTAACTTGGTGTGTCTGTCGCAAGCTGGCGCAAGGCGTCGGCTTGCGCCTCTACAATTCGCGCGCCTTCGTCAATCGCCTCTTGTGCGCGATAGAGTTCCAATACCGACATATGATTTAAGTCCGCCTCGAGCTCCAGATGCGCCGGATCAGAGGCCGAGCGCGCCTTGCGTACAAATTCGGTCATAATGTCGATTGACGTGGACATAACTTCAAAAATGTCGGGGCCTTTGGGCGTGTCAGATTTCATCATCTCACGCATCTGCTCACCGACCACCGATGGCAGCTTATCCAACCACTCTGTCGCGCCGATCTGCTCAAGCATCGGCCGGCCCGGTTCCCAAAGATGACCAAACTTACCATTCGGGTTCACAGATACAATCCGATCAGCCCCCAGCGCCCGACAGGCCGAGCTGGGCACCGGGTTGATCAAACCGCCGTCCAGCAACCATTTGCCGTTCACCAGATGAGGGCAGAACACCGCTGGAATAGAGATCGACGCACGTACTGCGTCAAACAAATCGCCCTCTCGGATCCAGACCTCATGCCCCGTGGCAATATCCGTCGCGACCGCAAGAAATGGATGATCCAGATCTTCAATTCGTTCCGGCAGCCCCACTTCGGCCATCAAATCACGTACTGTACCGCCGCGCAGCAACCCGCCATTTTCAAAGCGCAGATCAACATATTTCAACATCCGAGTCTGGGTCATGCTACGGGCCCAGTCTTCCAGGGCATCCAGCTTTCCCGCTGCCCAAGCGGCCCCCACAAGAGCCCCCATGGAGCAACCCGCAACAACCTCGGGCTTTAACCCCAACTGATCCAGCGCGCGCAGAACACCGATGTGACACCAGCCCCGCGCACCACCTGAACCAAGTGCGAGCCCAAGGCGGCTCATTCCGCCGCCACCTTTTTGGGCTTCAACATGTCTTTGAGATAATGCCCCGTATGGCTGGCCGCCACCTTGGCAACCTTCTCAGGCGTGCCCTTGGCAACAATCTTGCCACCGCCATTCCCGCCCTCAGGCCCGATATCAATGATATGATCCGCAGTCTTCACCACATCCAGATTATGCTCAATCACAACCACCGAATTTCCCTGATCCACCAGCTCGTGCAGCACCTCAAGCAGCTTGCGCACATCCTCAAAATGCAGCCCCGTGGTGGGTTCATCAAGAATATACAACGTCCGTCCAGTCGAGCGTTTCGCTAGCTCTTTGGACAGCTTCACCCGCTGCGCTTCCCCGCCGGACAAGGTCGTCGCCTGTTGCCCAACTTTGATGTAGCCCAGCCCAACCCGCGCCAGCGCATCCATCTTGTCACGAATAGACGGCACCGCCTTGAAAAAGTCCTGCGCCTCTTCAACAGTCATATCAAGAACGTCGGCTATACTCTTGCCTTTAAACTTAATTTCCAGTGTCTCACGGTTGTAGCGCGCGCCTTTACAGGTCTCGCACTCCACATAAACGTCGGGCAGAAAATGCATCTCGATCTTGATCACACCATCGCCCTGACAGGCCTCGCACCGCCCGCCTTTGACGTTGAAACTAAACCGTCCGGGCTTGTATCCCCGCGCCTTGGCCTCGGGCAAACCGGCAAACCAGTCGCGGATTGGTGTAAACGCCCCCGTGTAGGTCGCAGGGTTGGAGCGCGGCGTGCGTCCGATGGGGCGCTGGTCGATGTCGATCACCTTATCCAGATGCTCAAGTCCCTTGATGGTTTCGCACGGTGCAGGCGTCTGGCGCGCACCGTTCAGACGCATGCTTGCGGTCTTGAACAAGGTCTCAATGGTCAGCGTCGATTTCCCGCCGCCAGAGACACCGGTCACACAGACAAACTGCCCCAACGGGAACTCGGCGGTCACTTTCTTCAGGTTATTGCCCGTCGCTTTGACCACGGTCACCGACTTGCCATTGCCCTCACGGCGCTGGGTCGGCACCGCAATCTCACGTGCACCGGACAGGTATTGACCCGTCATTGACGCCGGATCGGCACAAATCTCCTCGGGCTTGCCCTCGGACACAACCTGCCCGCCATGCACCCCTGCACCTGGCCCAATATCAAAGACATAATCCGCCTCGCGGATCGCCTCTTCGTCATGCTCCACCACGATCACCGTATTTCCCTGATCGCGCAGGTTTTTCAATGTCGTCAGCAGCCGCCCGTTGTCGCGTTGATGCAACCCGATGCTGGGCTCATCCAGCACATAAAGCACACCAGTCAGACCCGAACCAATCTGGCTGGCCAGCCGGATACGCTGGCTCTCACCGCCCGACAACGTACCGCTATTGCGGCTCAGCGACAGATATTCCAACCCGACATTGTTCAAAAACCCCAACCGCTCGCGGATTTCCTTGACAATCGCACGGGCGATTTCCTGCTTTTGCGGCGTCAGATGATTGGGTACATCCTCAATCCAAGCCAATGCCTGACGGATCGATTTTTCAACCACTTGGCCTGCATGCAGACCGGCAATTTTGACAGCCAGCGCTTCTTCCCGCAGACGATAGCCGCCACATGAACCACAGGGCCTATTATTTTGATAACGCTCAAATTCTTCCCGAATCCAATTGCTATCTGTCTCGCGATAGCGGCGCTCCATATTAGGGATCACGCCTTCAAAAACCCGCGTCACCTGATAGACGCGCCCGCCTTCGTCATAGCGAAATTCGATCTCTTCTTCGCCAGACCCATACAGGAATACCTGCTGCACTTTCTGCGTCAGCTTCTTCCAAGGCGTGTTGCGGTCAAACCCGTAATGTTTGGCCAGTGCTTCGATGGTTTGCAGGAAATACGGCGACTTGCCTTTGCGCCACGGCGCCAGCGCCCCGTCATAGATTTTCAACGTCTGGTCCGGCACCACGAGACGCTCGTCAAAGAACAACTCCACACCCAGCCCGTCACATTCCGGACAGGCCCCAAACGGTGCGTTAAACGAAAACAGACGCGGCTCGATCTCGGAAATGGTGAACCCGCTGACCGGACAGGCAAACTTTTCGCTGAATGTGATCCGCTCAGGCTCATCATCCTTGGGCGCAGTCTCAAGGATCGCAATTCCATCGGCCAGATCAAGTGCCGTGCGCAGACTGTCGGCAAGCCGTGTCTCCATTCCCTCTCGCACCACCAGACGGTCTACCACCACATCGATGTCATGGCGGTATTTCTTGTCCAGCGTTGGTGGCTCATCCAGCTCATAGAAAGCCCCATCCACCTTGACGCGCTGAAACCCTTGCTTGCGCAACTCCAGAAACTCTTTGCGGTATTCACCTTTGCGATCGCGCACAATTGGCGCCAACAGATAGCCGCGCGTGCCCTCCTGCATGGTCATGATCCGGTCAACCATGTCCTGCACTTGCTGCGCTTCAATCGGCAGGCCGGTGGCGGGGCTATAGGGCGTTCCCACCCGCGCAAACAACAGCCGCATATAATCGTAAATCTCGGTCACCGTCCCCACGGTCGAACGCGGGTTTTTCGACGTTGTCTTCTGCTCAATCGAAATCGCAGGGGAAAGCCCGCTGATGTGATCCACATCCGGCTTTTCCATCATATCCAGAAACTGACGCGCATAGGCACTCAGACTTTCGACATAGCGCCGCTGGCCTTCTGCATAGATCGTATCAAAGGCCAGAGACGACTTGCCCGACCCCGACAAACCAGTGATGACCACAAGCTGATCGCGTGGAATATCCACATCAATCGACTTCAAATTGTGCTCGCGCGCGCCACGCACTTCGATGTTCTTCAACTCAGCCATAAAAGCCCCCGGGGTTAACGCCCCACAAATAGGTCAGTGCGCCGCCAGTGCCAACAAAAAAATGCGAACATTACAGGAACACGTAATCAAGTTTACAACAGCACCCCGCTTTGACGTTTGCGCGCAACCGCCAAAACCTGATGCCCTATACCCCCTGTTACGAGCACAAGCGCCACAACGATCAGCATTGCGTTAAATCCGGCAACACTTGCCACCAGCAACAACACCGGCGTGCCGATGGTGTTGCCCAAATTTCCGGCCTGCGCAAAAGCCCCATTGGCCCCTGCACGGTCATTCTCATTCGTGTTGATCTGCGGCACCAGCGCAAAACTGGAACCCTGCATCAACCCCATGGCCATGGCGTATCCGAGACAGATCGCCGGATGGGCCCCAAAGACCATAATCATCACAACGACACCCGTCGCAGTAAAAAATCCAATCTGCACCACGCGGAATGCCGGCATGCGATGCAACAACCGCACCCCCAGCGTCATTGAGGTGGCTGTGGCCAGCAATGGCATGGCGGCAATGGTCTCGCTGCGCCATTCCGGATCAAGATGCGGCGGCAAGAGCGTCAGCATGCTCAGGAAACAGAACGCATAAAACAGCCATCCAAACGCCGAGGCATTCATAAAAGGTGATCGGTAAACCTCCCAATGACGGCGCATCAAATACCCCACCGTTAACGGCGCGCCTTTGGCACGCTCACCCGCCGGAATATGCATCATCCAGATCAATCCAGCACAGATCATCAACCAACCCGCGTGCCCCAAATGCAACGCATCCAAGCCCCAGCGCGCCACAATCGGCGGCGCAACCCAGGCCAAAAACGCATAGGCAATCGCAAAAAACGCGCCCCATAAAGTAAACGCAAAGCCATAAAGCCGCTGCGGTGCCACTCGTGCCAACAGAGTTGGACCGGCCACCACAATCGCCAGATGCGAGATACCTTCAATCACGCGCGTGAGAAGAAACAGCCCCAACGACAGGCCAATCGCCTGAAGCGCAGCCACAGCCGCGCCAAAGATCAGCCCCCAGAAAATTACTCGCCTTGGCCCCAATCGCGCCGCCAAGGTCCCTGCCACGACCCCCAGCAGCACACCGACCACACCGACGATGGACAAGGTAAACCCCAACCAGCCACCGGCCTGCGGATAGACGGTTTGCATATGGTCAAAAACCACGCTGATACGGGCGTATTGTGACGCAGCCCCCAATCCGGCAAACCAGATGATAAAGATCGCCAGCAAGGGGCGCTCTGCGCCGTCTGTTGGGTTGGTCAAATGTGGATCACCCGATCATAGGCGTCCAACACACTTTCATGCATCATCTCGCTCAGCGTGGGATGCGGGAACACAGTTTCCATCAGCTCGGCCTCGGTGGTCTCCAACGTGCGACCCACCACATAGCCTTGGATCAACTCGGTCACTTCCGCGCCCACCATATGCGCGCCCAAGAGCTCGCCAGTCTTGGCATCAAACACGGTTTTCACCAGCCCTTCAGGCTCGCCCAAGGCAATCGCCTTGCCATTGCCGATAAACGGGAAGCGACCAACTTTGACGTCATAGCCCGCCTCTTTGGCCTTGGCCTCAGACATGCCCACACTGGCCACCTGCGGATGGCAATAGGTACAGCCTGCGATGCTGCCCGGTTTGATCGGATGCGGCTTTTGGCCTGCGATCAACTCGGCCACCATCACACCTTCGTGGCTGGCCTTATGCGCCAACCAAGGCGCCCCTGCGATATCGCCAATCGCATAGAGACCATCCACACCCGTGCGACAGTATTCGTCGGTCACCACATGAGTGCGATCCACTTTGACACCCAGTGTCTCAAGCCCAAGGTTTTCAACATTGCCCACAATGCCCACGGCAGAAATCACCGTGTCGAACTCCTGCGTCTCAACCTTGCCACCGACCACGATATGGGCGGTAACTTTACCTTTGCCACGGTCCAGCTTTTTGACCATGGCTTTTTCCATGATCTTCATGCCCTGTTTGACAAATTTCTTTTTAGCAAAAGCACTTATCTCTTCATCTTCAACTGGAAGAACGCGATCCATCACCTCAACAACAGTGGTGTCTGCACCCAAAGTGTTAAAGAAGCTGGCAAACTCGATCCCAATGGCACCCGAGCCAATCACCAGCAATTTCTTGGGCATATGCGGCGGCTGCAACGCATGGCGATAGCTCCAGACCATGTCACCGTCCGCCTCAAGCCCCGGCAATTCCCGCGCCCGCGCACCGGTCGCCAGAATGATATTCTTTGCGCTTAGGGTCTCGCTGCCTTTGTCGGTTTTCACGCTGACCTTACCTTTGTCCGCCAGCGTCGCCTCTCCCATCACCACAGTGACCTTGTTCTTCTTCATCAGAAACCCGACACCGCCGCTGAGCTGTTTGGCAACAGCACGCGAGCGCGCCACAACGGCGTCCATGTCATAGCCGATATTCTCCGCCTTCAGGCCAAACTCAGAGGCGCGCTCCATCAGGTGAAACACCTCGGCACTGCGCAACAACGCCTTGGTCGGAATACAGCCCCAGTTCAGACAGATGCCGCCAAGGTTTTCGCGCTCGATGATTGCCACTTTCTGACCCAGCTGTGCGGCGCGAATGGCTGCCACATATCCACCGGGGCCGGAGCCAATCACGATCACATCAAAGTTGCTGTCGGCCATCTGCGCGCTCCTGCTGTTTGCCCAAACCTAAATCAGTTAACCGTTCAGTTCAACGCGCACTAATTTTCGCCAACGGAGTGAATTTCACAATTGCTCTGCATCCACTGTGCGATCATGCTGTGGCACATGTGACCCAAGGAGAAACGCCGTGAAAACCCTCAAGGATCTTGCGCTCGCCCTGCTGAACGCTACGCTGATTTTGGTCGCACTCTGTTTGTTTCTGGCGTGGCAAGTCGCGCAAAGCGGCGAGCGCATCGCGGCCAGCTTTGCGGACAATATCAACGTCTTATCACCTGTATCCGACAACGTGAGCGCGCTAGTCAGTGAGGTCGAGGCCCTGCGCGCAGATTTATCTACGGCTCTGAAAGACCAAGACGGGTTCACAACACCACGTCTCACGGGCCTTCAGACACGCGCAGATCAACTGGATCAGGATTTGGCGCACATCCGCCAAGCGTTGAACAACCTGTCGGAAACGCCGGATCGCATGGTGGAGGTCGCCGTGGATCGCACGGCGGATCGCATAAATGCCTCCATAGAAACCCTGATACAGTGCCGCGCACCACAAAGCTGAGGTCACGAGCTGAGCCAAATGGCTCAGCTGATGAGCTTATTGCGCCGCTTGAATTTCGCGCACTGTGGCCCCGTAACCGCCATCTGCCACATATTGTTCTTCACAGGTGGTGGAATGGCGATGCAGCGCATCGTTGCGATACGGAAAACGGCCAAACTTGCGAATAATTTCGCGATGGGCCTGCGCATGCAGCAGGTTTGACTCGCCTGTCTTCGGCATCCGCTCAAGGAACATACGAATACAGCGTTCCTGATCACAAAGATTTTCCGAATGCATCATCGGCATATAGAAAAACTGTCGCGCGGGTTCTTCGATCTTAAGATCCCACTTTTTATGGATCGCCACTTTGGCCGCTGCGATGGCCTGCCGGTCGGAGCAAAAGGCGCGCTCGGTTCCGCGAAACATGTTTCTTGAGAATTGATCGTTCAGAATAACATACGCCAGCGTCCCGCTGGGATAGGTTAGCCATTGGGCAAAACAGCCAAGCTGCGCATCTTCCCATGTACTGAGGAACCGTCGTCGAATTTCGTCGTCCAACTCCTCAGAAATTGCATACCACCCTGATGGACCCACCTCATCCAACCAGAAACTCAGCACTTGATCGGGACCAGTCATGCCCCTTCTCCTTTTGCCATATGCTCCTCCCAAGGAGGCCTGTCAAAAAATGTTACACACAGAATTTCCGTTGCACAGTAACTTTTTACAACATCGCGACACAGTGAGCGAGCTGTTGCCTAATTGTTGGACTGCTGCTCTTCCAGCGCCTCTTCTTCCATCGCCGCTTCGATCGCGACCTCTTGAGCAAACTCCACAGCCACCGGAGAGGACGAAGGCGACATTGGTGCAAAGCTTCCGGTCTCGTCCACAGGAATGGCTTTACGGCGCGTGGCACGGAAGCCTGCATAGACGGCCAACGCGGCCAGCAAACAGGCCATATAGACAAAAAACCCACTGGGGCCGATGACATCCATCATCCAACCGGTGATCAGCGGGCCAGCAATGGCGCCCACCCCGTTTACAAACACCAAGCCGCCCGAGGCCGCCGCCATATCCTCATATTCCAGAAAGTCATTGGTATGCGCGATCAACAGCGAATAGAGCGGATTGGCCAAGCCGCCAACGATCAGTGCCGCAAACAGAAGAATTTCAAAACTCTCATAAAACAGCACACCCAACACAGATCCAGCCGAAGCAAAGGCGGCCACGATCAACACCAACACCCGTCTGTCTGTCCGGTCTGACAGCCAACCCAGCGGATACTGGCACAGCGTCGCGCCCACATAAAACGTCGCCACAAAAATCGAGATCTCGGTCAAACTCAATCCGGCCTGCGCCCCAAACACCGCCGACATCCCGAACTGCGCCGAAAACACGCCGCCCAAAATGGTCATCCCGACTACCCCCAGAGGCGAATTGTCAAACAGCTCTTTCAAGCTCATGGGTTTTGTCGTTTCAAAGGCCGGAGTGGGCGAAATCGACAGCAAAATTGGCGCGAAGGAGATCGAAACCAGAACCGAGGGGATCACAAACAATACGTAGCCCGACGGATCCGCCACCAGCAAAAGCCCCTGTGCGCTGACCACCCCAAGGGTCTGCGTGATCATATAGACCGACAAGGCCTTGCCACGGTTTTCATTGGTCGCAGCATTGTTCAACCAGCTTTCAGCCGTCACATACACGCCGGAGAAACAGAACCCGATCAACATGCGCCCCAATATCCAGGCAATTGGTGTGGCCAGGGTCGCGTATAAAATCAGCACGGCCGAGATAAACGACGCCAAAGCCGCAAACACCCGCACATGGCCGACCCGACGGATCAACCCTGTTGTCATTTGGGAGCCGCCAAGAAACCCGACAAAATAAGCCGACATCACCACCGACATCTCGAGGGTGGAAAAGCCTTCGATTTCGCCACGCACACCCAACAGTGTGCCCTGCATCCCGTTGCCGATCAGCAGCAGGAAGACACCCAGCAACAACGCCCAAGAGCCTTTGAGAAATTCAACCATCACCACACCTCTTTGTGTCCGGCGGCTTTACCGCAGAATCAGAGAGAAGCGCCGCTATTTTCGCGACACGCGATGTCGTAATTTGTCCGCAGCACTTCGCCCTTATGGTAACAGCAAAGATGCATCTCCATAGGAGAAAAATCGATAGTTCTCAGAAATTGCATGCGCATAGATTTCGCGCACACGCTCTTGGCCCATCAAGGCGCTGACCAGCATCATCAAAGTTGACTTTGGCAGATGGAAATTGGTCATCAAAGCATCCGCAACTCTGAACTCAAATCCCGGATATATGAAAATATCCGTGCTGCCTTCCCAAGGCGCAATGGCCCCGCCTGCCGCCGCGCTCTCAATCAGACGCAGCGCGGTTGTGCCCACCGGAATAACCCGTCCTCCGGCCGCTTTGGTGGCGGCAATCTCGGCAGCGGCTTCCTGCGTCACCTGCCCCCATTCGGCGTGCATCTTGTGCTCATGCACATTCTCGACCTTCACGGGTAGGAAAGTGCCCGCTCCTACGTGCAGCGTGACATGGGTAAACTGCACGCCTTTGTCGCGTAGCGCGGCCAACAAAGCCTCGTCAAAATGCAGCGACGCTGTGGGGGCTGCCACTGCACCGGCATTCTTCGCCCAAACCGTTTGATAATCGGTCTTATCACGCGCATCCGCCGCGCGTTTGGCGGCGATGTAAGGCGGCAGAGGCATATTGCCTGCCAGCTCCAGCGCGCGGTCAAAATCATCGCCACTCAGATCAAACTCGATCACACCTTGACCTGCGGTTTTCTCAACCAATGTCCCGCTCAATCCGGCGGCAAAAACGATCTTTTCGCCTTCGCGGATTTTACGCAGCGGTTTGAGCAAGGCCGCCCAACGTCCACCTGCACGCGGTTCCAGCAATGTCACTTCCATCTGCGCTTGAGTTTCCCCCTCAGGGCCCGAGCGCACGCGATAGCCCAACAGCCGCGCCGGGATCACTTTGGTATCATTCAGCACCAACCGATCCCCCGGCTGAAGCCAATCCACCAGATCCGTCACAACACCGTCGGTGATCTTATCGGGCTGCGCCACCAACAGCCGCGCCGCGCTACGCGGCTCTGCCGGACGGGTCGCAATCAACGTTTCGGGCAGCTCAAAATCAAAATCGGACAGGTGCATTTTCTAGTTACTCAAATCAGGAGGAGGACGGCGGAAAATCTCTCGGAAAAACCCCGGCGTCAAGACCGAGAGCGGATTGACCGACACTTGCGGGTTCTTGGCCGGCCCTTTCATCTTATAATTGAACCCGATCAACCCCTCGCCCCGACGCGAAATAGGCCGCCCAATCACATTGAGCGCATAGATCGGCGTCACAGTGCCCTGAATATCGATCACATCCCCCTCAAAGCGATGGATACCATCCGCCGAAATCCCCATCGAGACCCCAACCGCACTGGATTCAGCAATCACCACTGCCTCGGGCGTCAACCGGAACCGGCTATACACATCAGAAAAGGAAATCCCTGGCCCGTTCAATTGATCGATCAAACCAACCACGCTGATCGCGTTCAACAATTCGGCAATCGCGGGCACATCCTGCACCCGCAGGTCGTCCATCACCAATTCGCCGTCGTATTGCCCTTTGGCAGCCAAAGGCACCAATGCCAGCTCCATTTCACCACCTGATGCCGCGTCCACCAACCCGAGCGCCATTGCTATCCTGCCTCCTTCTGAGGAATTCACAACAATCGCCGTACCGTTTTGATGGGGCGCCAGCCGCCCTTCCACGATGGGGCCTCCATTGAGCCGCCCGGAATAGCGCCCTTGCAGCCCGTGTTTGGTGCTGAGGTTAACCTGTGCGCCCGTCAGGCTCAATTTGTCGGTGATCCGTATGCTATCGAGTTCGGCAAGAATATTGCTGCTATCCCCGCTGCCCGTCCCCGAAGTTTTGGGAAATCGCCGCATGTCAAATGTGCCCGAGGCGATGATAATATCAGGTGCAACCCCTTGGCCACGCCCGCGCACTTCGCCGCTCCCCTGCAACCAATTGCCAATTTCAATGCGATCCAGACGCGCCACGCCCAAACCGCCCTCTTCGCCAATTGTGACACTACCCTGTGTCGACAATCCGGGGGCCTCCAGAGAAATGGCATCCACCGATGGAAGCTCTCCCAAGGTGATCTGCGCGCGCAGCTCTCCCGACTCCGAGGCAGCTTTGCGCCAGCCCAAGGGCGGCACATCCAAAACCACACCGGTCAAATCCGACGACAGTTTCAAGACCGGCACAACATCTTTCTCAAAGGTGATCTCATAGTTCGCCACCCCCTGCCCGCTCACCGTGCCTTCGGTCAGACCAATCGCAAACTCCTCCACCGCCAACGCGCTCAGTTCGGCGGTGCCTGACAGCCAGCTTTTTCCAACATGCTCAGGTCCCATTAGTGCAAACCAATGGGCCTTGGCGGGCAACGCACCCAACCTGCCCGTGCCGCGCAAATCCACCCGCTCATTATTGGCCAACACCGTCAAATCCGCCCGCATTTCCTTGTCAGGTATAAAATGCGAACTCACCACATCCTGTAGCCTGCCCCCCACAGAATAGCGCACCTCTTCAATGGGCAGCTTGTCTTTCATCACAAAACGAATATCGCCACTCAAATCCGCCTGCCCCTCTGCCAAATCCACCGGCAGATCAGCCTTGGAGAAAAGGTTTAACGGATCGCGATCCAGTAGCGATAAAACCGCGGTCACCGAACTCTCGGTGTGTAGCATCACATGTGCTGGAGACTGCTTAAGCCGTGTATTTTCGACAATAAACCCCGTACCAGAGACATCAACGTCCCCACCTTTATCGGCGGTTACATGACCGCCTTCTACCGCGACACGAAACTGATTATTGGCAAACACCGCGTATCCCGAGCCGTTCTCAACCGGCGGCATGGTCTTCATCGCTTTGACGGTCGCGTCGTAAAACTGGAAATCCGCATAAACATCGGGCGGATCTGCCTGTCGGGATCGAATGGCCAGATTGATTTCTTCCAGCGTGGCCTCGTAGATGTTTTCATCAATCCACTTGCGCAGCTTGGGTTTGGCCTGATCCGGCCAGACGCTTAAAACAGTCTCGGGATCAACGCCGTCCATATGGCCATCCAGAGCATAATCCCAATGCGGACCTGCCACCTTCAAATGGCCATCCAGTTGCAACTGGCGCCCGCTTTGATTGAGCACCAATTGGCCGAGATCCAATTCAAACGGATCCAATCGCAACCGCACATCCGCAAACGAGCGGGTCAGCGTTACAGGCACATCATCAAGCAGCTTTGGATTTGCCTCAAGCTTGGCAATTTCCAACTGCCACAAGATCTCGTTGGGCAAGCCCAACTCCATCTCGCGCAAATGCGCCTGCCCCGAAGCAGACGCCTTGATCCAATCGCTTTCAAACGACAACTCATCAAAACTTATGGCGGCCTTTTCAGGATCATAGGCAAGATAGCTGCTGAACCCATCAAACGGGATCGGGCGCACATCCTCATTGGGCTGCAACCATCCGGCATCCGCGCGCAATGCCGCACTGACCGCGCCAAGCTCGCCGTTCTGATCCAACTCAGCCCGCATCGAACCGGAAATGGGCGCCCGTAATACGCTTAGCCAGGATGTGGCCGCCGATTGAGCGGCGATATCCTCGGCGGGGACATCTGTAAACTTCATACCAAATTGCGCCGCGGGGGTGCCAAACTTGGTGTTAAAAAAGCCTTCGACAAAACTGGCATAACTGCGCCCGCCCAACACCGACATCTGCGTCGAAATCGCAACGTCATCTCCATTGCGCCGCAGCCCGATGCGGGCTCCATCCACCAACCAGCCCCGCCCCTCGCGCAAATCCTCCAACCGCAAAGAGGCATCCGTGATTTCAAAGGATTTCAAATATTGCAACGCAGGGCGTTCCAGAACCGCCTCAACCTGTTCGCCAAAACTGCTCAGCTCGGTATCGGCGCCCAACGTGTCCTCACCGCCATTGGTGTCACCAACCGAAATATTAAACGCACCGTCCCGTCGCCGCACAACTTGTAGAAAAACGCCGGACACCTGAATTTCGCGGGGCGCAATGAGCCCTTCAAACAAAGAGCCGATGGCCAGCCGTGTTTCGACCTTCTCAAACTCCATGCGGCCCTGAAACTGGGGGGTATGTATGACCACATGCCGAAAACGCAGCCTCGGATCCCAGTTATCTTCTATCACCAGCTCAACCGCGCCCAGATCGACCTGCATATCGGGAAATTGCTCGTCAAGAGCACGCACGATATGACCTCGTGCCCAATCAGGCGCCACAATCGGTCGCCCGATGGCCAACAGCAACACCGCCCCCAAAATAGCGGCGGGCACCAACAGGCTAAACAGCGCCCAGATGCTCAACCGCCGCGTTCGGCGCACCCGACGAAATGGTCGGGGAGTATGTTCTGGCTCGTCAGTCAGGGTTGATGCCTCAGCTTGTTCTGTTATCGATTGCCCACCCGAGCCAACTATATACCCTAAGCGCGCCCGACCCAAGGAGTCTGAACATGCTGCAACCAGAACAACTTGCCCCTGATTTCACCCTGCCCGTCACAGGAGGGGAAACCGTCACCCTGTCTGCGCTGCGTCCAGCACCCGTTGTGCTGTATTTCTACCCACGCGACAACACGTCAGGCTGCGCCAAAGAAGCAATCGCATTTTCTGAACTCTTGCCAGAATTTGAGGCGGCTGGCGTCAAAGTGTTCGGGATTTCCAAAGACACCATGGCGAGTCATGAGAAATTTGTGACCAAAAAGGAATTGACGGTCCCGCTTCTGTCAGATGCCGAAGATACGGTTTGCGAAGACTATGGCGTCTGGGCCGAAAAAAAGATGTATGGCAAAACCTTCATGGGCATTGTGCGCAGCACGGTGATCATCGACGCCAACGGCCAAGTGGCACGCGTTTGGCCCAAGGTCAAAGTCGATGGCCACGCCGCAGAGGTTCTGGACGCGGTGCGCGCGCTGTGAGTATGAGCCTTGCCGAGATGGCCGTTGAGGTCTTAACCACCGCTGATGGCCACGCCAAAACCGCCCTCTCGCGACGTCACGCCGCCACATGGTTTGCTGCCCGCGAGGCGGGCAATCCGCTGCCCGTCGGCCACGCCGCACCACCGCTGCGCCCCGCGCGTCCCGAAAAGCCCGAGCTGCTCAGCCCGCGCGATGTGCCGCGCCGAAAACCCGGAACCCCTCAGGGACGCATCGCGCTGCTGCATGCGGTCGCACATATCGAGCTGAACGCAGTGGATCTGCACTGGGACATTATCGCGCGCTTTACCGACACAGAAATGCCGATCGGGTTTTACGACGACTGGGTGAAATCCGCGGACGAAGAAAGCAATCATTTCAACCTGATATGCGACTGTCTTGCAGAGCATGACAGCTTTTATGGCGCCCTGCCCGCCCACGCGGGTATGTGGCGCGCAGCTGAGGACACCATTGAGGATCTCAAAGGCCGCCTTGCTGTTGTGCCAATGGTGCTTGAGGCACGCGGTCTGGATGTTACCCCCGGCATGATCAAAGTCTTTGAAAACGCCAAGGACCGCCGCACGGTTGAAGCGCTCAAAGTGATCTACGCAGAAGAAGTCGGCCACGTCGCTTATGGCGCCAAGTGGTTCAATTTTTTGTGTGGCCGCCACGATCTTGACCCCAAACAAACCTTTCACGATCTGGTCCGGCACTATTTCCATGGCGCGCTCAAACCACCGTTTAACGAAGAAAAGCGCGCAGATGCTGGGCTTCCGCCCGATTTCTACTGGCCGCTTTCCGACGAAACACCCCCCGCCTACGCGCGCTAGACCTACGCGAGATTTGCGCGACATTTTGCCATAGGCGCTGGCCATGCACCAAACCACTGCGTATGGTCGCGCTCAAATTTCTTGCCCGATCTCGGCACGGGCGTTAAGACTTTGCCCCAACGGCGTTGGGGACAAACTGCCGGACATGGGGACGAACAAGGACTAATGCGTTGAGAACACGACTCGCGATCCGAATGCATGCACTGATGGAACGGTTTTTTCCGGAACGGCGCCTGTTTCTAAGATCGGACACAGACACACGATTTATCCGCCTGCGATCTGGCACGCAGTTTGTTGCCTTTTTGGGGTCCACCACAATTGTTGCATGGACCATTGTCGCCACCGCTATTTTGCTGATCGATTCCATAGGCTCGGGCAACTTCCGCGAACAGGCCAAACGCGATCAGCTGACCTATGAATTGCGACTGAACGAACTTTCGTATGAACGCGACGCGCGCACCGACGAAGCTTTGGCCGCGCAGGACCGCTTCAATACGGCCCTTCAGCAAATCTCAGACATGCAGTCCCAACTGTTGGCGTCTGAAACCCGCCGCCGCGAATTGGAAACCGGCATTGATGTCATTCAATCCACCCTGCGCCGCACCATGCACGAGCGTGAAGATGTGCGCGAAGAATTGGAAAAGCTCAGCGCCGAACAGGTTGAAAACGAAACCGTCATTGCCGACGGCTCTCCAAATGGCACCGAAATGCTCTCCACGCTCTCTGATGTTCTCAGCGAAACCGCCGAGCAGCGCGACAAGGTTGTGGCCGACGCACAGGCCGCTTTGGATCTGGCCAATGAGATGCGGCTTGAACTCGCACTTATGGAAGAGAAAAACGACCAGATTTTCCGCCAACTCGAAGACGCCATGACCGTGTCCGTCGAGCCGCTCACCAAGATGTTCCAAGCCGCGGGCCTAGACCCCAAAGCGCTGATGGATGAAGTCAAACGCGGCTATCAGGGCCAAGGCGGACCTTTGATGCCACTGTCATTTTCGACCAAAGGCGGCGAACTGACCAGCGAAACCATCCGCGCCAACAAACTGTTGGATCAGATGGACCAGCTGAACCTGTACCGCATTGCCGCCGAAACCGCGCCACTGTCAAACCCGCTGCGCTCAGCCTTTCGCTACACCTCCGGATACGGCATGCGTTGGGGGCGGATGCATAATGGCACGGACTTTGCTGCCCCCCACGGCACCCCGATCTACGCAACCGCCGACGGTGTGGTTAATTTTGCCAATTGGCAGTCCGGATATGGCCGCCTGATCAAAATTGACCACAAATTCGGTATCGAAACCCGCTATGCCCATCTTGCAAAATTCCGCGTAACAAAAGGCCAAAGGGTCTCGCGCGGAGATCATATTGGTGATATGGGCAACTCTGGACAATCTACCGGCACCCATTTGCATTACGAAGTGCGCAAAGGTGGACGTGCCCTTAACCCGATGACATTTATCAAGGCTGGACAAGATGTTTTCTAAAAGCAAAATCAACGACCCTGCTCCGAAATCTGACGACACGGCAAAGCCGGCCGCTTCTGCGTCGCCCGCTATTCCGGCCGCGCCTTCCCAAGGTGGTGATTTCGCAGCTTCCGCGCCCAAGGCAAAACCACCGGCATCTGTTCTGTCGGCTGACTTGCACATCACTGGTAACCTGAAGACAACCGGCGACATTCAGGTCGAAGGCGTTGTCGAAGGCGACATCCGCGCCCACCTGCTGACTGTGGGCGAAAGCGCCACCATCAAAGGCGAAATCTCCGCAGATGACGTGGTCATCAATGGCCGTATTGTCGGCCGTGTACGTGGCTTGAAAGTCCGCCTCACCTCGACCGCACGCGTCGAAGGCGACATCATCCACAAAACCATCGCTATCGAGAGCGGCGCACATTTCGAAGGTTCTGTTCAGCGCCAAGACGACCCGCTGACCAAAGGCCCTGCCAAGGCAGCCCCTGCACCAGCAGCCAAGCCTGCACCCGCAGCAGCAGCGCCCGCCAAACCAGCCAAGCCTGCGTCCTAACTCGACCACGCCAGAGCAAAAATTCAAAAACACCGCAGCCTCCGCTGCGGTGTTTTTCTTTGGGCACACATACCCCACTCCAACCAGAAAAACCTTTCCATAACACCGTTTTGCTGCCTAACATCGCGCTATAGGTGTATTTGGGAGGTATCTATGTTTAACAAATTGAGTGCTGAATTTATCGGCACCTTCTGGCTGGTCTTTGGCGGTTGCGGCAGTGCCGTGCTGGCTGCAGGCGTGGCCGACGTGGGCATTGGCTGGCTTGGTGTCAGCTTTGCCTTTGGCTTGACCGTTCTGACCATGGCCTTTGCTGTGGGGCATATTTCCGGTGGCCATTTCAACCCCGCAGTCAGCCTCGGGCTGATGGTCGCTGGCCGATTTGAGGCCAAAGACCTAATCCCCTATTGGGTCGCACAGGTCGCGGGTGCCATCGTCGCCGCCGTCCTGCTCTATGTCATTGTCTCCGGAGCACCTGATTTTGCCGGTGTTGGCGGGTTTGCCTCAAACGGCTACGGCGAAGCATCCCCCCAAGGCTACTCCATGATGTCCGCGCTCGTGATCGAAATTGTGCTCACAGCCGTATTTCTGTTCATCATTTTGGGGGCCACATCCTCTGGCGCCCCTGCTGGATTTGCCCCGATTGCTATTGGTCTGGGGCTCACCCTCATCCACCTGATTTCCATTCCGGTGACCAATACTTCGGTCAACCCTGCACGCTCAACCGGTGTCGCGCTGTTTGCGGATGGACCGGCGCTTGCGCAGCTCTGGCTCTTCTGGGTCGCGCCTTTAATTGGCGGCGCCTTGGGTGCTATTCTTTGGAAAATGGTGTCCTCTGAGGACTAACGAAAAGGCCGACGGGCGCGCACCCTGCGCCCGTACAGGCAAGAGGGACCTTAGTGCTGCACGCGGCGAATTGTGCGTTTGGCCGACGCTCTAGCCGCGGATAAAGGGCAACCATGCGCATATAGTTGGCTTTTGAATTTCTATGCCTTCTGGCCACTCTCTGCTATGTCGCCCCCCCAGAGTGGACATCTAGTCATACCCAAATTTGGCATGTCGAGAGCGTCCAACAAGAAGGCACACTCGGAAGAGCCGCTTTGTGGAAGTTGTTGCGCAAAAAGCCTAGTCGGCGAATGGCCAAGCCCACGTCTCAGCAATTTTCACTTTTGGCGAAATTCCTCCTTGGGAGACTGCTGCAGATTTACGAAAGACCATGCCAATCTTACTAACTGAACCGCATTCTTTTGCGTAAGGAGCGGTGGATGCCAAAATTAGTAATTCACATCGGGCATGGCAAAACCGGGTCGAGCGCGTTGCAATCTATTTTTGCGCTTAATTCAACAAAACTGATGGACAGGGAATCTATTACCCACCGCCGAAGAATCTTGGAAAAACACGCTCCGGAAACATTAGCGGTGCAATTCCGAAGATTTGGGTTGCCTTTCAACGTGCCTCCGAAAATTTCCCCGAAAGCTCAAACCATTCTTTTTTCGTCCGAAATTCTTTTTGATGGGTTCGACAACATAGGGCAGAAATGGATAACAAATATTAACCAATTTGGGGTCACAACACATCAATACCTCTCAGAACTAAGAACGGATGATGAAAGACCTCTATCAATACCCATCCTTCGAACAGCAACGTCCCTCACCTCAGAAAGACGTCCGCGCGCAGCGCAAACTGTTGCTTGAGTATGTCTCCGAGCGTGTCGGCAGGCTCCCAAGCCGGTTTTGGCTTTTCACATTTGGATGTGGGATTGGCTATTTTGCGGCCGGTTTTCAACCGGCGCTTCTGAGCTATATTATTTTGTTGTCCGGCGACGCGTTGGATTGCTTTGTTTTGCGCAGATATGTGCGCCGCTTGACGTTGGTCGGACAGCTCAAGCTTGCGCACCGTCTCTCGCTGGTCACCAGCGCAATCCAAGGTCTCTCTATGGTGCTTGGGGTGGCTGTCTACTATTTTTCCGTCGGAGAACAGGCGGACATCCTCTTTGTTGTCGGCGCGCTTGGGCTCGGGGCGGTCAATGCATCGATTGCGCTTCCTAAAAACCCGATTGCGGCAGTGACCCGCCTGTCTCTCTATCTGATTGCGCCGCCCCTTTATGCCGCCGTGCAAGCGGTGCAGCTTCAAAGTTGGCAACCATTTATGATGACGGACACCGGCGGTGTGATGCTGGTGTTCTGCATTTTATATATGCTCGCTGCTGTTACAAAATCAGGTTTGGACAATTTTCGCTTCTCGCAAGATCTGCAGCGTAAACAAGCCGAATTGAACCGTGCAAACGCCCGTATGGACATGCATCAGACCGAGCTGCGCCAACTCAGTCTGGTTGCACGTAAAGCAAATGATAGCGTGATTATTTCAGACCAAGATCGGCGGATCCTTTGGGTCAACGACTCTTTTACAAAGTCGACGGGTTTCAGTTTTGAACAGGCCAAAGGCGCCCTGATATGGGATCTTTTGACCGGTGATGATATGGAGCTGAAAGCAACGAAAACAATCGATCTGGCGGTGGAGGCCGGCCAACCGTTTCGTGGCGAAGTGCAGAATGTTACGAAAGATGGCCACACAATTTGGCTGGATGTGAACCTGTTTCCAATCAAGGATGATGATGGAAACCCAGAGTTTTTCGTCTCCATTGAACGTGACATCACAAAGGCCAAAGAACTGGTTTGGGAAATGGCAGAAGCGCGTAAGGCGGCAGAAGAAGGCGCCCGTGCAAAATCTGAATTTCTCGCAAATATGAGCCATGAAATTCGAACTCCGCTGAGTGGTGTGATCGGCATGGCGGATTTGTTGGCCGAGACCGAGCAAACTGACGAGCAAAAACGATATACGGACACCATCCGAGGGTCGTCTATGTCTTTGATCGCAATTATCAATGACATTTTAGACCTGTCCAAGTTGGACGCCGGACGCATGGAATTGCATCCTGTCGATTTTAATCCGCGCACATGTATTCAAGAGACCATTGACCTTCTTGGGCCAACCGCCACAAGCAAGGGGTTGGACATCAATTTATATGTTGAACCCTCCACCCCCGAGGCCTTGAATGCGGACGACGGACGCATTCGTCAGGTCGTGACGAATATGTTGGGCAACGCAATCAAATTTACGGATGAGGGCCGCATAGATGTGCGGCTGGGCACCGCTCTTTATCGCGATGAACCGCGCCTATATTGTGAAATCTCTGACACTGGCATTGGTATTTCTGAGGAGAAATTGGAGCGTATTTTTGAGCATTTTACGCAGGCTGAGGCTGCAACGACCCGTAAATTTGGCGGCACCGGGCTTGGCCTGTCGATTTCGCGACATATCGTCAAAGTTATGGGCGGGGACATTTCCGTGGTATCCAACGTGGGTCACGGATCAACATTTCGGGTGACTTTTCCTTATGCGCCAGTTGAAGTTGAGCAAATGGTTGCGCTTAAATCACGTCTCGCCGAGAGCAAAGCGGCAGAGTTGCAGCCAGGTTTGAAAGTGCTGATTGCGGAGGACAACAAAACAAACCGCTTTCTGTTGAAAAAGTACCTGCAGGATCTACCGCTTGAGCTTCGCTTTGCTGTGGATGGGGTTGAAGCCGTCCAAATGGTGGCTGAGGATGTGCCTGATCTGGTGTTTATGGATATGTCCATGCCGCGTATGAGCGGATTGGAAGCCACTCGGAAAATTCGTGCCAGCTCGGGGCCGCAACCCGCAATTGTCGCGCTGACCGCACACGCTTTTGATACGGAAATGCAGGCTTGCCTTGATGCGGGAATGGATGATTTTCTGACCAAGCCTATTCGCAAGATCACTCTGATCGAGTGGCTGATCCGGTTTCAGGGCGGTTTGATTTCCAACTCCTCCAACACCGAGACGTCCTGACTCGATCGCTTCGAAACTTGTTTAATCATCAAGGATGATGCGGGCGCAGGTGACCTCACCAAGCGCTTTTCGTGCCACTTTCGCGAGGAAAACGGACCAACTCACGCTCCCGTGAAAATTGCCTCCCTGCCTGCTGAGATTGCGTCGGCTTTGACCATGTTTCCGCGACGTGGGATCGACGGCTTAGATATCTGGTTTAAGGTCACGAAACATAGCGGCCCTTATGCTGCCTCGCCGTCAAAAGATGATCATCTTGCACGTAAACTTAGCATTGCCGTCCTCAAACTCCGCCCGCGCCGATAAACTGATCCGCATCCGCAAACCCTATGCCCAAGGCTACGATTGCCTGGTGCTATAGATTACTCCCCCAGCATCCACGCGCCATCCGGCCAGAAGGCGTGAAAGGCAAAGGCAAACATCACGTCATGCGCCACATCCTGCCCTTGTCCGTCGCGGACGCGGATTGAGCCGACGTCGCGCCCTTTGCCAATCGTTGGCGTGTCCAGTGCTGAAGCCTGCCCTGCCTGCCAGCTGATCACAACACCTGCCTCGTTGACGGTTCCACTATCGGCCAATCGCGTCAATGGCCACGCCCGATCACCTACACGCACCACGCGCGCCAAGGCCGGAATGTCATGCGGAGGCATCTCACCACTGTACAGAAAGGGCCGATGCGAGCTGTCGTATTGCGCATAAGGGTTCACCCCATAGCGGCGCGCATAGGCGGGTTCGGCCATCACCAGCCCCTCCGGGTGGCGCGCTTTGTACTGCGCCCAGCTTTCCATCCATGTAGGCAAGGCGGTCAATGTCACGCCGGTCATCTCGCCGACAATGCCCTCGCCCATGGCCTGCTGCCACCAGCTTTGGGTCTCGCGGTCATACATTATCATATCCGAATTGCGCAGCTTGCCTGACACGCCCAAGGTCAGAACCCGTCCCTGCACACGCCGATCAAACGTAATGGCCGAATTGCACAGCGGGCAAAAGGTCACCGCGATGGGCACATTGCCCACGGTGTCATTCACAATCTCATGCCACGTCAGATAACGGATCGGATAAGCGCGCGGCTCTTGACCCGCGATCTCGACCACCACCAAAGGTTCCGCGTCTTCGATACGCGGTTCTTGATGCACCCGTATAAACTGCGGATCCGACAGCGCCGGAATACCGTCCTTGGGCGGGCCACCAGACAGGATTTCAACCCAGTTCTCGACTGATGTTGTTTCAAAATCCGTCTCCGGCCACTCATGTCTCCAAAACTGGGGATTGGCCTCAACCGACCCCACAAGTGTCACAACCAGCGCCGCCGCCATGACCCATTTTGCAAACTGAGAAAACATTTTAACCTCCAAAACCACGCCCCCAGCCTGCGCCCTTGCAGCGTCAAAGGCCAGAGGGTCACACGCGGTTGTGAGACAAGTTCAGAAGCCACAAAAAAAGGGCCAGCGTCGGAGCCAGCCCTTTCAAACTCAATCATTTCATCGATCACTCGGTCACGATAACCGTTTTCATCATATCCGGCTGGCCCTCAACGGCCCCCGAACGCGGATGGCCGCGTTTGATCGCATCCACCACGTCCATGCCGTCAGTCACCTTGCCAACAATCGTGTACTGATTGTTCAGGAAAGGACCGTCGTCAAACATGATGAAGAACTGCGAGTTGGCCGAGTTCGGATCCTGCGAACGCGCCATGCCAACCACACCGCGATCAAAGTTCAGATCCGAGAACTCTTCGTTCAGATCCCCACGATCGGACCCGCCAGTGCCAGCGCGACGCATGTCCATGCCCATCTTGCCGAACTGAACATCACCGGTTTGCGCCATAAAACCTTCGATCACGCGGTGAAACACCACACCATCATATGCGCCTTCAGCGGCCAGTGCGGTGATCTGCTCAACGTGGTTTGGCGCCACGTCTTCAAACAGATCCACAGTGATCACACCATTGGCGCCTTCGCCTTCAACCGTGATCTCAAGCCCGGCCGCAAAAGCCGGCGCAGTCAGCAGCGCGAAAGCTGCAGCTAGCTTAAGCGTCGACATCAGCAGCCACCTTTACCGAAACCATACGATCAGGGTTCACAGGCGGCTCGCCCTTAACGATGTTATCCACCAGCTCCATGCCCGCAATCACGCGACCATAAACGGTGTATTGACCGTTCAGAAAATGGTTGTCTTTGAAGTTGATGAAAAACTGGCTGTTAGCCGAGTCAGGGTTCTGGCTGCGGGCTGCGCCCAATGTGCCACGATCATGCGGCAGCTTGGAGAATTCAGCTTTCAGGTTTGGCAGGTCCGACCCACCTGTACCCGCCGAGCGCAGGTTAAAGTCTTTTTCCATGTTGCCGTTGGCCACATCACCGGTCTGGGCCATAAAGCCGTCGATCACGCGGTGAAAGCAGACGTTGTCATACTGACCCGAGCGTGCCAGCTCTTTCATGCGCGCGCTGTGACCCGGGGCCACGTCAGCCATCAATTCGATGATGACGGTTCCATCTTTGAGTTCCATCAGGATAGTGTTTTCGGGATCTTTGATCTCGGCCATGTCGGCGCTCCTCTGAAATACTTTGAGCGCTAGTTAATCATGCAGACCAAGAAAGCCAATAGACGCATTGACCCATGCCCTGTTTCCGCTAGGAAAGGGGCAACATTTTTTTGATATTCCTATGGAGTTCGTGATCATGGCTTGGAAAACTCTCGACCAAATCGATCTGTCCGGCAAACGCGTTTTGACACGTGTCGATATCAACGTCCCTGTGGCTGACGGCCAAGTCACCGATACCACCCGCATCGACCGCATTGTGCCAACCGTGCGCGACATTCTTGCGGCGGGCGGCAAACCGATCCTTCTGGCCCACTTTGGCCGCCCCAAAGGTGAACGTGTGCCCGAGATGAGCCTGCAGCAACTTGTCCCCGCGCTTGAAGCCGCTTTTGAGGCGCCGGTGATGTTTGCCGCCGATTGCGTTGGCCCTGCAGCCCAAGCCGCAGTGGATGCGCTGGCGGATGGACAAGTGCTGCTGCTGGAAAACACCCGCTATCATGCAGGCGAAACCAAAAACGACGCCGAGCTAACTGCCAAAATGGCCGCGCTTGGCGACATCTTCTGCAACGATGCGTTTTCCGCCGCCCACCGCGCGCACAGCTCCACCTGCGGTTTGGCCCACGCCCTGCCCTCCTGCGCGGGTCGTTTGATGCAGGCCGAGCTTTCCGCACTCGAAAGCGCGCTTGGCGAACCCAAACGCCCTGTTGTTGCCGTGGTTGGTGGCGCCAAAGTCTCCACCAAACTGGAACTCTTGGGAAATCTCGTCGCCAAAGTCGATCATCTAGTGATCGGTGGCGGCATGGCCAACACATTCCTTGCCGCCCAAGGCATTGATGTGGGCAAATCACTGGCCGAGCACGACATGACCGACACCGCCCGCGAGATCATGACCAAAGCGCACACCGCTGGTTGTAACATCGTTCTGCCCACCGATGTGGTTGTGGCCCGCGAATTTGCCGCCAATGCGGACAACGAAGTGGTGGCCGCTGATGCCTGTCCGGCAGATGCCATGATCCTTGATGCAGGCCCTGACAGCGTTGCCAAAGTCTCCGAAGTCTTTGAAGCGGCCAAGACCCTGATCTGGAATGGCCCACTTGGTGCCTTTGAAATCGAACCCTTTAATACCGCCACTGACGCCGCAGCCCTCAAGGCCGCCAGCCTCAGCAAATCCGGCGCTTTGATTTCGGTGGCCGGTGGCGGCGATACCGTCGCAGCGCTGAATGCCTCCGGTGCAGCCGCAGATTTCACCTATATTTCAACCGCAGGCGGCGCCTTCCTTGAATGGATGGAAGGCAAAGAACTGCCCGGTGTGGCAGCTTTAAGCCAATAATTTCACCCGCTAGCCACCTGTTTACGCGAACGGTTAGCGCCACCACAATTGCAAGCTTGGTCTCGCTCCACTAGAAGCGGGACCAAAGGGCCACGGCCCGACACATATTTATTTTTCAGGCGGAAACGACATGTCCAAACAGTCTCAAGCAGAAAAAATCACCTCGGGTCAGGGCTTTATTGCCGCACTGGACCAATCTGGCGGATCGACCCCAAAAGCACTGCGTCTTTATGGCATCGAAGAAGACGGATATAGCTCCGAAGCCGAAATGTTCGATCTGATCCACGGCATGCGCGCCCGTATCGCACAGGCGCCTGCCTTTACTGGCGACAAAGTGGTCGGCGCAATCCTGTTTGAAATGACCATGGATCGCGACATCGACGGCACCCCCAGCGCGCAATACCTTTGGGAGCAGCGCGGCGTTGTGCCTTTCCTGAAAGTCGACAAAGGTCTTGAAGCGGAAGCAAACGGCGTTCAGCTGATGAAGCCGATGCCCGAGTTGGACACACTCTGCGAGCGTGCCGCCGCCAAAGGCGTCTTTGGCACCAAAATGCGCTCGGTTGTGAACGCCGCCAACACCGACGGCATTCGTGCCATCGTGGCCCAACAATTCATGATCGGCGAGCAGATCATTGGCCACGGCCTGATGCCAATCCTTGAGCCCGAAATCAACATCACCATCGCGGACAAAGCGGACGCCGAAGACATCCTCTTGGCCGAGATCAAATCCGCCCTCGACGCCCTGCCTGCCGATCAGCAGATCATGCTAAAATTGACTCTGCCTGAGAGCGCCAATCAATACAAAGCGCTGGTAGATCATCCTCGTGTGATGAAAGTTGTGGCCCTCTCTGGCGGCTACAACCGTGAAGAAGCCAACGCGAAACTCGCACAGAACAGCGGCATGATCGCCAGCTTCTCGCGCGCGCTGACCGAGGGTCTGAATGCACAGCAAGACGAAGCGGCGTTCAACGACATGATCGGCGGGGCCATCGAGAACATCTATCAGGCCTCCATCGCAGGCTAAACTGCCTCCGCTCAAAAGTTAAATAAGGGCAAAGCCTGCGCGCGCGGCTTTGCCCTTTTCTTATGGCATATCACCGAGGTGTTTCAGTAAAGCGCGGCGGTGTTACATCTCACGTCTTGGCATTTTGAGAAACGACACTGTCGCAATACCGACGTAATACCGACGCGATACAGCCGCCCAGTTTTGCGCTCCAAAATAGGTTAATCCTTGGCCGGAAACGGCGCATTTTTTGAGACCGATTGGGCGGATCACCCCCCTTCAACAGTGCTTAAGATCAGCCTGAAAACAAACGCACTTTCACAAACTTAGAGGATTCACAAAGCTTGTGAACTATGCCATAGTGTCATCAGACGTCCGAAAAGGACGCGCGATGAGGCAGCGATGACAATGCAGAAATCCAGACCAGCTTATGGCGTGCTCGTGTTTTTCGGGCTCGCGTTTGCTTTATCTTCTTACTTCACTTTTGCGGCTGTCCAAGGCGACTACGGACTCTTTCAGCGCGTTGAAATTAATGCGCAAAAAGAAAGACTTGCTAGCGAATTGGCAGAAGTCACCGCAGACGTCGAACGCATGGAAAATCTCACCCGCCGCCTGTCAGATATCTATCTGGATCTGGATCTTCTGGACCAACAGGCCCGCGATGTTTTGGGCATGATCCGCGCTGACGAGATCGTCATCCGCTGAGATTTCCGTTTCCTCTCGCCACATTTGCCCTGATGCGCTAAAATCCCCCCAAGCTTAGTTTAAGGCTAAACTATTTTACTGGGGGAGAGCAGGCCATGGCAGCACGGCGCGCCGCAAAAAAAACCAATGTTTCTGGCGAGGAGCTCACGCAATTCTACCGCGATATGCTGCTCATACGCCGCTTTGAGGAAAAAGCCGGCCAACTCTACGGCATGGGCCTCATCGGCGGATTCTGCCATCTTTACATAGGACAAGAAGCCGTTGTTGTCGGGCTGGAAGCCGCCGCTGAAGAAGGCGACAAACGCATAACGTCCTACCGCGACCACGGCCATATGCTCGCTTGTGGCATGGATGCCAATGGCGTCATGGCCGAGCTGACAGGACGCGCTGGCGGCTACTCCAAAGGCAAGGGCGGCTCGATGCACATGTTCTCCAAGGAGAAACATTTCTACGGCGGCCACGGTATCGTGGGTGCCCAAGTTCCCCTTGGCGCAGGTCTGGCATTTGCTGACAAATATCGCGACAATGGGCGGGTCACTTTCACCTATTTCGGCGATGGAGCGGCGAACCAGGGACAGGTTTATGAAACTTTCAACATGGCGGCCCTTTGGAAGTTGCCAGTCATTTTTGTGATTGAAAACAATCAATACGCCATGGGCACCGCGCAAATGCGCTCGACCTCAACCAAAGACATCTATCACCGCGGTGAGGCGTTTGGCATCGAGGGTGAAATGGTCGACGGCATGGATGTCCTCGCGGTCAAAGACGCGGGTGAGCGGGCTGTGACGCACTGCCGCAAGGGCAAAGGCCCCTATATTCTGGAGGTCAAGACATACCGCTATCGCGGCCACTCTATGTCTGATCCGGCGAAATACCGCACCCGCGAAGAAGTGCAGAAAATGCGCGAAGAACGCGATGCCATCGAAAACGTGCGCCAGATGATCCTTGAAGGTAAACACGCCACTGAGGAACAGCTCAAGACCATCGACAAAGAGATTAAGGCCGTGGTCAACGCCAGTGCTGATTTCGCCAAAGAAAGCCCATTGCCGGACACTTCCGAGCTTTGGACAGACATCTACGCCTGATTGACGGACTCGAGGAACAAAACAATGGCTACACAAATTCTCATGCCCGCTCTATCGCCGACGATGGAAGAAGGCACATTGGCCAAATGGTTGGTCAAAGAAGGTGATACAGTCCAATCCGGCGACATCCTAGCCGAAATTGAAACCGACAAGGCGACGATGGAGTTTGAAGCCGTCGACGAAGGTGTGATTGGCAAAATTCTGATCGCTGAGGGCACCGAAAACGTCGCGGTGAATACGGCTATCGCCATTTTGGCTGAAGACGGCGAGGATATTGCGCAACTGGAGGCGCCACAGGCGTCCGACGCAGGCAACGAGGCGGCCCCTCTGGCCTCCGAGGCGCCTGCCTCTGCTGCTGCCGCTCGAAACAGCGCGCCAGAGCCTGATACAAGCCCTGACTGGCCCGAAGGCACTCAGCTGAAACAGCAAACCGTGCGCGAAGCACTGCGCGACGCTATGGCCGAAGAAATGCGCAGCGATGAGGACGTCTTCATCATGGGTGAGGAAGTGGCCGAATACCAAGGCGCCTACAAAGTGTCTCAGGGCCTGCTGGACGAATTCGGCTCCAAACGAGTGATCGACACTCCAATCACCGAGCACGGTTTCGCCGGAATTGGCGTCGGTGCAGCCTTTGGCGGGCTCAAACCCATTGTCGAGTTCATGACCTTTAACTTTGCAATGCAAGCCATTGACCAGATTATCAACTCTGCGGCCAAGACGCTCTATATGTCGGGCGGTCAAATGGGGGCGCAAATGGTCTTTCGTGGGCCAAATGGGGCCGCCGCCCGTGTTGGCGCGCAACACAGTCAGGACTATGCAGCCTGGTATGCTCAAATCCCTGGTCTCAAAGTGGTGATGCCCTACTCCGCCTCCGACGCCAAAGGATTGCTCAAATCCGCAATTCGCGACCCCAACCCGGTGATTTTCCTGGAAAATGAAATCCTTTATGGGCGCAGTTTTGACGTTCCGGTCCTAGATGACTTCACCGTGCCCTTTGGCAAAGCTCGCATTTGGCGCGAAGGCTCGGATGTGACATTGGTGAGCTTTGGTATTGGTGTGCAATACGCGCTCGATGCCGCAGAAAAGCTCGCTGCGGAAGGCATCAGCGCAGAAGTGATCGATCTTAGAACCCTACGCCCGATCGATTACGACACCGTGATTGCTTCTGTGATGAAGACAAACCGCTGTGTGACGGTTGAAGAAGGCTGGCCGGTCAGCTCAATCGGCAACCATCTGTCTGCCACGATTATGGAGCGCGCATTTGATTATCTGGACGCTCCGGTGATCAACTGCACCGGCAAGGATGTTCCAATGCCCTATGCCGCCAATCTCGAAAAGCTGGCCCTGGTTACAACCGACGATGTCATCGCCGCCGTGAAACACGTGACATATCGCTAAAGGAGGACGGATCATGCCAACAGAAATTCTCATGCCTGCCCTGTCTCCAACGATGGAAGAAGGCACATTGGCCAAATGGCTGGTTGCCGAAGGCGACACGGTTGCCTCAGGTGATTTGATTGCCGAGATTGAGACCGACAAGGCGACAATGGAGTTTGAAGCCGTCGACGAAGGCACAATCGGCAAAATTCTTGTGAGCGAGGGTACCGAAGGAGTACAGGTCAACGCCCCCATCGCAATTTTGCTCGAAGAAGGCGAAAGCCTTGATGATGTATCCGGCAAACCAACTGCTGCCCCAGCGCCAGCATCAGAAGCAGACACAACACCAGCGCCAGTAAGTGCCCCCGCCAAAACATCTCCCACATCGACAGCGGCAACAAATGGGCAACGGGTTTTTGCCTCACCACTGGCGCGCAGGATCGCAGCGGACAAGGGAATTGACTTGAGCACGCTCACAGGCAGCGGGCCAAAAGGCCGAATCGTAAAAGCCGATCTCGAAACTGCAAAACCTGCGACGACTTCCGCAACCGAACAGACGGTTCGAGCGGTCGCCCCTGGCAAAACAGCTGTGGCGGCAGGGCCATCCACGGACGCGGTTCTGAAAATGTATCAGGATCGTGACTTTGAAGAAGTCGCTTTGGATGGCATGCGCAAGACCATTGCGGCCCGCCTAACAGAAGCCAAACAATCCATTCCGCATTTCTATTTGCGCCGTGATATTAAACTCGATGCTCTACTTACGTTCCGCGCTCAGTTAAACGCGCAATTGGAAATGCGTGGAGTAAAACTCTCAGTCAACGATTTCATCATCAAGGCCTGCGCACTTGCCCTGCAACAAGTGCCTGACGCCAACGCTGTCTGGGCTGGGGATCGCATTCTAAAACTTTCCCCGTCGGATGTTGCTGTTGCGGTGGCGATTGAGGGCGGATTGTTCACCCCCGTACTTCGGGATTCAGACACAAAGTCACTCTCGTCATTGTCCGGAGAAATGAAAGATCTTGCTGGCCGTGCGCGCGATCGCAAGCTTGCACCGCATGAGTATCAAGGCGGCAGCTTTGCCATTTCCAATCTGGGGATGTTCGGGATCGACAACTTTGATGCGGTCATCAACCCGCCACACGGCGCGATTTTGGCGGTTGGAGCTGGTACAAAGAAACCAATCGCAACAGCTGATGGGCAAGTCGAAGTCGCAACAGTGATGTCTGTTACGCTTTCGGTGGATCATCGTGTGATCGACGGAGCCCTTGGTGCACAACTTCTGCAAGCCATTGTCGACAATCTAGAAAACCCGATGGCCATGCTTGCTTGAATTCCGAATATTTACTCGAAACAAAAAGGGCGCGTCGATCTAAACTCGACGCGCCCTTCTTCAATCTGCTTGAAAACTCAAAGCGCGCCTTTGCAATCCGAAAGGTTTTGACGCATCTCGATGGCCGGCTGGTCACATCCAGCAGCTCCTACAATCTTGGCGGGAACACCCGCAACCGTCGAGCACGGTGGCACGTCTTGCAAAACCACCGACCCCGCAGCAACGCGACTGCAATGTCCAACTGAGATATTTCCCAGCACCTTGGCACCCGCGCCAATCAGCACCCCATCGCCAATTTTAGGATGACGGTCCTCTTCTTCTTTGCCCGTCCCGCCAAGCGTGACCGAGTGCAGCATTGAGACATTGTCGCCGACAACCGCAGTTTCCCCAATCACAATCGAATGGGCATGATCAATCATGATGCCCTTGCCAATGGTGGCCGCCGGATGAATGTCGATCCCAAAGATTTCGCTGGTGCGCATCTGAATAAAGTAGGCCAGATCAGTGCGGCCCTGTTTCCAGAGCCAGTTTCCGATGCGATAAGCCTGAACGGCCTGATACCCTTTGAAGAATAAAATCGGCTGCAACAAACGGTGGCACGCTGGATCACGTTCAAAAACGGCCATCAAATCAGAGCGTGCAGCCTCAACCACTTCCGGCGCCTCGCTAAAGACTTCATCCGCGATCTCACGCAAAATCACCATCGACATTTCGTTTGAAGACAGCTTGGCCGCAAAACGATAGCTCAGGGCACGCTCGATTGAATTATGGTGCAAAACACAGGCGTGTACGAGACCGCCCATCAAAGGCTCGTCTTGAACTGCCTGTTCAGCCTCAGCAGTAATCCTTTGCCAAACCGGATCCAGTTCGGTGATATTGGTGCGCGTTTTAGCCATAGCTCGCCCTCTTTCTGATCTGATCAGACTACACCACATAAGCGTTGCCTCGCAAATTCAAAGGCGTGATGCCTCCAATCGTAAGCTGGAATACACCGAAATGTGAACGCAAAGGCAACCGGCGCGATCTTCACGCCAATGAGAGAACACCGCTTAGCCCCGCCCCAAACCGTGCTGAAATCTGTGCAACTTCGACCCTCAACGGTCCCGTTTGTTGATCTTGCACCCAGTTCTGCGCCGCATATGTCCAACTCGGCACTGTGGTAGTCGCTTCCCGCAAAATCGTGTTTTCGGAGTAGACCCGCACTTGGTAAGCTTCTCGCTCCTCTCCCAACGGAACATCCGCGAGCTCCCAATTGTCAGCATCGATGCGACTGCGTCGCACCCATGTCAAAGCTAGGTCACCATTTTCCGATGTTCTGGCTCTCAAATGAACCGGAGAAAGCGGGCGAAGACCGTTGCCGGCAAAGGCCTCGACATGTTCCGAATATGACGGATCATCTAGCCCCCTCAACGCTGGCCCAATCCGATAGTGTCGCGCAAGGTTGCGAGAGCTGCTGGCGAGATCAATCTGCACCACCCGCGGATCCAATAACACAAACCATGAATTCTCTGGCCAAAAGTCAGGCATTAATGCATCCGTCCCAAGTTGCCCGCGCAGCCGATTGGCAAGCCAGTAGCGATCCTCTCCAATCAATTCAGCATTCTGAAATTGGAACACCTCCCAAGTGCCCGAGGTTCCATCCCCAATTGCTGCGAGGTTCCCCCCCCTTAGCATCGCACCTTGCTCAATCGATTGAACAGCACCAGATACAAGGCTTACTTCAAGTGCCTCCCCCCTGTCCCACAGGCCGATGCGCGCGCGGTGCAGTGGTGTTTTGGTTGTTCCGACAACTGCAGCCCCGGTGATCAGACGATTGACCCGATAATCCTTGTCTTCCAGTGCATCATAAACGGCAACTGACCCCGGCCAGGGACGGCCTGTCACAGCCAAATGAGGCGCGTGTGGTACTTCATCACCTGACATTAGAGGCAAATCCAGAAACAGCGATTGCACCGGGTGTGGAGAGATAAAACCGGACGTGCGCGGTGCCACTTCTGCGAAATCCACCACGTCATGAACGGAAGGGTTTACTCGAACGGCCTCTATCAATCGAGATGTTCCCAACTCGACCCGATCAATGCGGTAAAGCGCTTCATTATCGGGTTTTCCAGACAACCGCACAAGATCACCCGCCCCCAATTGTGCCATGGAGGGAGGCAATGCAAACCGAACCGCCTCTTGGCCGCTACGGGCCTCAGCCAGCCACCGCTCGACAGCCATACGCCCTTCGCCACGCGTCATGGCCAAGGCCATCTCGCTTTTGGACACCGCAGTCGTCGGCTCATCCGGTAAAATTGCCTCTTCAGACACCGTTTCGAAATCAGATTCTGCCTGCGGAAATCCCAAACGGACCCGACCCGATATCTCAACATGCGAGGTTCTTTGACTTTCAATTCCTCCCTCAATTTCAGAGGTTTCCACCACTTGTGACGTTTGCACATCCGTCGCGCTGTCTTCTCCACGCATCACAAACCTAAGCGTTCCGCCCCGCTCAACCGCATCAAAGCCGTAGCGCAACATAAGCGGCTGCAAATCTGCACGCGCTTCGCTGACGTCATCAACTTGATAGCCACGCACAGTGCCAAACAGAGCCGACGTATCGTAATTCTTAACCCCCGCGGAAGAGCAGATTTCCTCAACAACTGACGCCAAGGTCCGGTTCGCATTGCGCCCCGAAATCCAATGACCCTTGTGATAGTTTCCGCCATCGCTCCAAAGCTCTTGGTTATTGGGAAACGCTGGAAACGGCCGTCCATCCCATGCCCAGACATACATGTTGTCCACATCCACCATGTGGCCTTCATATTCTTTTGATCGCGGGTTCTTCTGCGGATCCGCCCAATATTCTGCCATGGCCTGCAAATAGAGCTGCTGGATTAAATCATCCCGCACGCCATTGGAGAAGTACGGTAGGCCTGACTCCGAGGATTTAGTGTCCAGAAATTTGTTGGGTTGATTGGTCCCTTTATCGATGGCGGAACAACCAATTTCCGTGAACCAGATCGGCTTGCTCTGAGGCACCCACTCTGTCGCAGCCTCGACACGTGTACCTTGCCTGCGCTCAAAATGGAAATTTGACCACCATGCACGCAGGTCTTTGTAACGAAAAATCCACGGTTCAGAGTATGCGCCATCTGATATCTCGGTGCGCCGCTGAGCATCACGCGCTTCGGAAGAGTGGTAATACCAGTCATACCCCTCGCCCCCTTCAATATTGGCCTTCAGGTATTCCAAATCATAGCCGCTATCCCACTTTTCTGCATCCAAATGCGCATGCCCCTCACGCCAGTCAGACAGAGGCATATAGTTGTCGATGCCAATGAAATCGATGTTTTCATCAGCCCACAAAGGATCCAGATGAAAATAAACGTCACCGCTACCGTCATTTGGTTGATACCCGAAGTACTCTGACCAATCTGCGGCGTACCCAAGCTTGGTATTCTCTCCAAGCAATTGACGCACCTCTGCCGCCAAATCCCGCAATGCCTCTACAGCGGGGAACCCGGTGCCGCCACGTATCTGGGTAAGTCCGCGCATTTCCGAACCAATGCAAAAGGCATCCACCCCCCCCGCTGCAGCGCAAAGAGCAGCGTTGTGTAAAACAAACCGCCGAAAACTCCATTCATCCGGCCCCTGATAGGTCACCGCGCCATTGCCGATGCTAAAATCCGAGGCAGCCGCAGCTCCAAAGAAACTCGCGACTTCTTGGTCAGCCAATGACGTCCCATCGGGTGATCCCGCCTGACCCGGTGCGCGCGACAAGGTGATACGCCCGCGCCACGGCAAAACAGGTTGGTTTTCCTGATCGCTCCACGGATCCGGCAACCCGTTTTCTTCCAACTGCTCCATCAAGATAAATGGGTAATACGTCACCGCCTTCCCTTGTGATTTCAAGAGAGTTATGGCCTCGACGACGGATTGATCTGTTGGCGTCCCCCCGTAGACAGGTCGCCCTTCAAGCGAAGTGATTGCGTGCGCTTGTGCGCGGGTAAGCCCGGCAACATTCCACGGCATGTTACGCCCATCAGCTTCTTTCTGTTCAACCTTTGGCCGCAGTTTGCACTTCCCTGCTCGTAAATCGTTACCAAACCAGCTCACAATCAAAGACGTTGCACCACAGGCAGGTAATTCCTGATCCAGCATATCCATTGAGGTGGCAAAGTCAGACTTGCCATAAGGGGCGTTTTCATTGGCTGACGAGAACTGCCCAGCTCCATGAGTGTAGTGCACAGGTGTTGTGGCCAAAGCATATTCCCCTGAGCCCGGCATCAAAGCAACGGCTTTGACGGATCGTGCATAGTCGGACTGTGCCGATGACTGCGCCACAGGAGAGCCACGAACCACTTCAAAGTTAAACTGCGGCAAGCGGTTGCCAAACGGCTCCAATACCAAATCCTCAAACACCACATAGGCCGTACCGCGATAGGCGGGCGCTGCTCCGCTGCCTTCCACCGCTTCAATTTTGGGGTCCGGATGTTGCGTCTGTGATCCTGTATATACCCGCATGTTTAACGAGTTCGGCGCCACCTCCACGCCATCGGCCCAAACTCGGCCAACCCGCAGAATTTCTCCTTCACACAGCGCGATCGCTAGAGAGACAGAATAGCTATATTCTCGGGTCTTGGGTTGTGGTGGTCCGCCCTTGCCGCCACCGGATGTGGTGAAACTTTCCAAAAACCGGGTGGCCCAAATCACTTGTCCTGCGACCCGCATGCGGCCAAAAACCCGCGAAATCGTTGCGCCTTCCGCCGCTCCTGTAATTCGGAAACGGTCGATTTTTCCGCTTTCAACAACCTCCGACCCTTGCCCCAAGACTTTCTGATCAATCATCTGACCCGCCGTTGCCCCGAGCAGGCGACCGATTGCTACCGAAGAAATTCCGGCAACACTCCCCCCTAAAGACCCACCAATCGCCGCCCCAACTGCTGACAATACAACCGTAGCCATCACTTAATCTCCTTGGGGAATTGAAAACAGGACACAACACGACGCCGCCAAGGCGCCGTCAGCGTGCTTTCCATAACGCCATGACCTGAATAGGCATGAATGAACGTCATTGTGTTTGCGGTCTCCACCGCAATACCCAGATGTTTCGCGACACTTCTGTCGCGCATCCGAAACAGCAAAACACTGCCGTGCTGAAGTGGCCCAGAGGTTTGCTCAATCAGATAGCGTTGTGCCCCACGCCACAGGTCTTCGCGACGCTGAGGCTCAGACCAGTCGAAACTGTAAGCTGGGATTTCCACGGGTTCAGCACCTAGTAATTCTCGCCAGACACCACGGATCAAACCCAGACAATCAGTCCCGCCCGCTTTGCAACTGGCTTGATGGCAATAAGGCGTGCCGATCCAAGATCTTGCAATCTTGACGACGCGGTCTTGATGCTCACGACTCACCGGAGACTCCCTCCAGTGTTACCGCCGCTTCGGCGTGGATAGCTGGCCATCCAATCTTCACCTGGAATGTCAGGGAAACCTTGAAAATTTAGATGATTGAGAAATTTGTAACGACAGGTTTCAAACCGCTTGTCGCAGCCCGCCTCAAGACGCACATTGTTTCCGGCAACGACGACTGCTGCGAGAGGCTCCCAGAGTTCGATGCTGCGAACACCGTCCGTGCCCAACATATCGCGCTTGATAATCCCATTCAAACCAGCTGCCGCACCGTTTTCGACGATCAACCTGCCTTGTTGAAACCATCCTGGCTCAAAACCGCTATCGTCCTCCCAGCGAAACACACGCGACTCTTCGATTTCCTCTACCAATCTTTGGCTCACAAAACCAGGTTGGCCGACATCGAACCGACAGGTTGCGTCCCCTAAAACCGCCGAGCAGGGTTTTTGAAAAACACGTCCCTTAGGTAGGTTTAGAGGCTGCGACAGCCCACGCAAATCAGCAGTAAAAGACTCCCCACTCCGTCTAATTTCCCCGATTGTGCCGCGAAACAACACCGATCTCTCCGAGGGTTTAGCCCAGTTCACCATCCACGCGACCACTTCTGCCCCGTCAAATCGCCCCGCAAAAATATCATCTTCACGCACGGACACATCGCTTAGAATGCCAATTGCCTCAACGTTGTCCACGGCCAGACCTGTGCTTTGCTCAAGCGATGACGCCTCAAGTCCCGTCGCCGCCCGGAATTCAATCCCCTCAAACGCCAGATCTTCGTCATGGTCTGTAAAGCCGAACACCTCACCATCCCGACGGGTCACCGACCACGCTCTGGACACCGTCGTGGTTCCCAGACGCATGTGATCATGTATTTCAGCCTGCCCCATACTCAGACCCTCACTTCAACAACTGGAACGCTTGGCACATCACCGGCTTTGAAACTGGCAATGCTGGTTTGAATACGGTCAGTGTCAAACCGCACCGGCACGTCAAACTCAAACCCTGCAGTAATTTCCAAACCGTCATTTGGGGGATGATCGAACTCGACCCAACCCGTGGCCTGATCCACTGTAAAATGGACCCCATCGCGCATTTCATCTCCCGCCACGCCCATCCGCACCGACCCCTCAACGGGTTTGCAAATCGGACGGGAATAGCTCTGCTCACCTGAGCGATAAGTCTTAAGCAATTGAAAGCGCGCCGTCACATCATCACCCACCGCAATAACCTGATCGCGATAATTCACCTCACGCGAGGACAGGCAGGATTTGAAGTCAGACCAATCTTTCCAGCGAAACCCAAAGAGCTGGCCACGTCGCGCTTCAAAAAACGATATCAACGTTTCCACATCATCCAATGAGCGCATGCCAACTCCCGCATCATAGCGCCGCCGCGAATGCGCCCACGGAGAATTGCGCTCTTCAAACCCGTTCACCAACGTCACAACTTCGGTACGCCGCTCCGGTCCCCCGATTGAGCCAAAGCTCAAGTTGGGAGGAAATCTAACCTCGTGAAACCCCATATCCGCCTCCTATCTGTTGCGCTGACCACGGCTCAGAACCCGGCTCATTTGCGCCGCGACCTGCCCTTGTGAGCGGCGAAATCCTGCGACATCAGGTGTGCTGATGTGCATCACGATGTTCACATTTGAACCGCCACCGCCACGCACCCCCAGTTTTCCGTCATTGCCGCGCATCAAGGGCATAATCGCCTCCGGTCCGGCTTCACCCATCAAGCCAATCCCCCCCCGCATAGGAAAGCTCATCGGCCCCGACACAACGCCGCCATTGGCAAACGGCATCACCCGCCCTTGGCTGAATCCGGCACCTTGGGCAAAGGGCAGCAGCGTTCCGATCACGCCACCAATGCCCGTGGCCACAACCGATCCAACCTGATCTGTGATTGGCTTAAGAGCCGCACGATACGCGGCATCCGCCATCCCCTGCGCCACAGTTTCCAGCGCATCTGACAGTTTCATGCCGTCAAACACCAACCCGTCAAACGCCTTGCGCAGCCCGCGGCTCAGCCCTTTTTCAAGGGTCACCACGTCTTGACCTGTAGCAGACAGAGACTGCTGCATACGCCGCAACTCGCCATCAAATCCCGCCACCAAAGCCGAGGTTTGCCCGAGGCTCACTTCAAGCGTTTCAAGCTCAAGATCCAGCTCGTCAATTCCGTCGATCTCACTCATCCAACGATCCTTCCTCAGCATCTGGATAGCTGCGCAGCAACGCATCCAATCCACCACGTGTCATCGGCGCAGGCCCAGTCGCACGCCCAACAATTAAACTGAACTCTGCCGGCGTCAGCGCCCAAAACTCGGCCGGTGAAAGACCAAGGTGTTTCAGACCGACACCCAGCAGTTTTGACCACTCAAAGGCGCTCATAGTGCCGCGCTGTCCGGCAAGCAAAATGCCCGCGCTAACAATTGCGCAGCCACCCGCGCAGCCTGCATTGGACCGCCCTCAATGTCCGCGTTCAGCAAATCCGCCGCACTGCCGCGCCACCCGCCGCCGCGCAGCCCCGCCAGCACCAAGGCCGAGACATCAGCCGCGCAAAACCCACCGGTTTCAAACCGTTTGATCAACGCCATCAGACTGTCGCTCTCAAGCGCTGCCTCAAGTTCCGCCAACGCCCCTAGCGTCAGCTTGAGAACATGCCGCTCGCCTGCAATCACAAGCTCTGTTTCACCTGCCCAAGGATTTCCCATGTCAGGCCGCCGTAAAGGTCAAAGCCCCCGCAGAAGCCATCGACATCTCATATGTCGCCTCGCCATTGTGGCTGCCAGCATACTCGATCGCGGCAATCTGGAACGCGCCTTCCACGGTGCCAAAATCTGGAATAATCACCTGAAAATCAGGGGTTTCTCCGTCAAAAAATATCTGGCGCGCGCGTTCATCCGTTCCAGCGTCGCGAAACACACCTGACCCGAAAATTGCCGCAGATTTCACACCAGCGCCGCCCAGTAATTCCCGCCAGCCGCCCTGGCTTTCTAGCGATGTCACATCAACGCTTTCCGCATTGAAACTGATCCGCGTCGCCCGCAGCCCCGCGATGGTTTCAAACTGACCGTCTCCGGTCAAATCCACTTTGACCAAAAGGTCTTTGCCGTTCTGAGCACCCATAACTTTACTCCGTAGTGATTGTGATTAATCCGCCTCAACCCGCGCCAGAAAACGCAGATCAATCCGCCTGAGATTTGCGGCACCGTCGCGTTTTGCGACAGCGCGCTCGAAATTGAGAAAAACCAGCCGCCCGCGCGATAGGGTCAAATCCGCCGCATGCAAAGCGTCACTGATGGCCGTTGCGACAGACTTGGCTTGTCCGAAACCAGCTCCGTCCGACACAACCGACAACTCGATGCGGTGCTCCGCACCACCGCCGCTCACATCGCCACGCTCGCGCACCTGTTCCGGTCCCAAAGTCACATAGACCGGCGGCAACTGACCTGCGGGCACCGCGTCATAAATCGCCCCGTTTGTGATGGCGGCAACGGCCGCATCATTGACGAGCGCCTGATAAATTGCCTCTTGCAAAGCCGAGGCTGCTGCATAGCTCATGACGCCTGCTCCTCTGTCGCAAAACACGTCAGATACCGACCGCTGTCGTCGCTCTCTAAGACGGCTTCGATCAAGAATACGCGTGCACCTTCCCGAAACCGCTGCTCGGGGCGTGGCCGCTGCGCCGCCTCCACCGGAGCCGCGCGCAACGTGATGCGATAGCGCGTTTGAGCCACCGAGACTTCACCACCATCGCGCGCCCGTCCCGTCCGCGGCACGATATTGGCCCACAACATGCCAAGTGCCTGCCAGCTGCGTGTAAAGCCTCCCGCACCATCCGGCGTGTCCACCGGCGTCTCAAGGGTGAGCGCGCGATTGAGATGAATAGACTTCATTGGCCTGCTCCCACCGTCAACCGCATCGGGCGGTAACGCTCAAGCAAGCTGGTCACACCAAAAGGCATACACCCGCTTTGCAGTGCTGTTTCATGGCGGTATTCGTAGTAATGTGCCGCCAGCAACAGCACAGCCTGCCCAAGATCTGCGGGCACATCCTGCCAACTGGAGCCATATCCCGCTTGAAACCGCAGCGTCGCGCTCCCTTCTGTCGGGATGGACGGCAGACTACCCCCCGAAGCCACGACGCGTGGTGCGTGGGTATCTTCAAACAACCGATAGGCACTAGAGGCCACAGTAACGTTTCCCCCCATGCGATCGGCCAACTCCACCGACGTGATCACAAAGACCGGGGCTACCGGAAAAACCTGCTGAACGGTGTCGCGCCACCTGGTAACGACCCACCGAAAATCACGCACAATCAATATTTTACCTGTGCGGGCTTCTACAGCACTCATCGCAGCACGCAAAAAACTCTCAAGCACGCTGTCTTGCAAACTGTCTTCACCAAATCCGCTGCCCAGCCGCAAATGCGCCCGAAAAGCCTCCATCGGAAGCGCCTCCGTTAGCACCGTGGTTTCTTCGACTAACATCATCACTTTCTCCGAAACTCTCTTGTTTGCAGATTGGGCGCGCGCCCTCACGTCGCTCGAACGGAGGGGGTAAGCTAGACAACGTGACGAAGTCCGGCGCGCGCCCCAACGGCAGCCTAAGCTGCCGCTTTTCTAAGCCTTTAGGCCGCTGAGAACCGCAGCAGCTTGATCGCTGCAAAGTCGCTCACATCACCGCCAATACGTTTGGTGGCATAGAACAGAACATGTGGTTTGGCGCTGAACGGATCGCGCAGAATACGCAAATCGGGGCGCTCGGCCACAGTGTAGCCTGCGTTAAAATCGCCAAAAGCAATGGCATCAGCATCCGAGGCGATATCGGGCATGTCTTCGGCAATCAGCACCGGATATCCCAATAGGCGTGCGGGCTCGCCGGCGGCCAGACCGTCTGACCACAAGAACCGCCCATCCGCATCCTTGAGCTTGCGCACAGCGCCTGCGGTTTTTGAGTTCATCACAAAGCTGCCATTGGCGCGGTACTGTGCGCCCAAGGCATAAACCAGATCTATGATCGCATCACCGCCATCAAACGCTGCGTCCACACCGGTCGCCACATAGCCAAGATTGCCCCAACTCCAACTGGCGTCATCCACGACCGTGTGCGTCAAGAAACCCGTTGGCTTGTCGACCCCGTCACCAGACACAAACGCCGCCGCCTCAGCGCGGGCGAACTTGTCCGCCACGCGTCCAGCCAGCCAGTTTTCAATATCAAATGCGCTGTCATCCAGCAGGCGTTGGGAGGCCTTGGGCAGCGCCGAAAGCTCATGTAGTGGAATGGCGATGCGCTCGATGTTTGGCGTGCCGGTTTCGCTTGTGGACGATGTCTCATCTGCCCAGCCCGCACCTGCTTCGGTGGTGTCGATCAGCACATCGTAAGACGTGGCTTCGACATTCACCACATTGGCAATTGCACGGATAGACGCCGTGGCATTTAGCACCGAACGGATCGTTTCAGAGGTCTGCGGATCCACCAGATAGCCGCCGTCGCTGTTCACAGCCGTGGACATTGATTTGCTGTCCAACTCCAAGCCACGCAGACCATCATCTTCGCCGGTACGCAGATAGGCATCAAACGCCTTCTGATGTGGGGCGTGTTGATCCGCCATGCCCAAAACCGGGCGCGCTGTGGTCACTGTTTTTCGTTCCAACATGGTCATTCGCTCTTCCTGCTTCGTAAAACGTTGTTCAAGGTCGGCGGTGAACGTTTTCAAATCGCCCATAAAACCCGCCACCGCTGTCTTCACCTCTGAGGCCAGAGACACATCTTCTCCGCCCCGAGGCGCTGCCTCGGTTTTGCTCATCCAATTTTCCTCAATCTTGCGTCTTGCCGGCTCAGCCGGATGACAGTTCCCGACGTGCGCCTTCAAAAGTCGCCGCCAATTCCCGCAGGTCACACGCGAGCAAGGTGTCCTCTTGCTTTGCCTGAATCTGCGCACTGGGCAGCATCGGGAAGGTCACAAGAGACACCTCCCAAAGCTCCAGTTCCTTCAAAAGCCGCGCGCCCTTGACATTGCGCGCCGCGCGCACCGTGCGATACCCGATCGACAGCCCGTCAATGGCCCCCGCAGCAATCAGCGCCGCCGCCTCGCGCCCGCGTGCCACCTCCTCAAGCAGGCGCCCCTTGACCCACAAGCCTTTGGCGTCCTCGCGCACCTCATCCCAAATGCCAATCGGTTGCGCCGGATCATGTTGCCACAGCATTTTGACCCGACGCCCCGCAGCACTCAGCGCGCTGAGCGACTTGCCATAGGCCCCCGTTTGCACAACATCTCCGCCCTGATCAGCCGCGCCAAACAGCGACGCATAGCCTTCAATCACCGCACCATCCTGCACCGCGACATCCTCGCCAAAGCGGGCAAATTTGTGCTCTAGTCCCGTGTCTTGTTCCATATCGAATTCCTTCTTCAACCCAACACCGGCGAGGCTGCAACCAACGACTGAAACGCCGTCGCCAGAATGGTGCCAATCACGCCGTACACCGTTAACCACAACCGCCGCTCCAACCGCTCAATCATCTCTTCAATTTTGTCCAACCGACGGTTCAACCCATCCATTTGCAGCTTTGCCACCCGCTCATGGGCCTCTAGGCGCAAGGCTGGCGCACAATCAAATGGCTCAAACCCATAGCGGTGCTCACCCATCTGAAACCTCACCCGCCTTGGAACTTGGCGGCAGCCCCAGCAACGACCGCTTTTCTGCATCGCTCAGAAACCCTGCGGCCGAAATCCGGCTCCATTGCGCGTCCCGCTCAGCCGCCAAAGCAGGCACCTGATCCAAATCTGGCTTAAGTGTGAGGTCGTCTCCGCCAAAACCCGATAACCAATTGCCTACAGCCGCCGCAACCCGCGTCGCCAACGGCAGCACCGTCAGGCGATAGAACGCGCGATTGGCTTCCTGATAGTTGGCATAGGTCGCATCCCCTTGCAGCCCGAGCAACATCGGCGGCACACCAAAGGCCAAGGCCACTTCCCGCGCCGCCGCCTCTTTGGTTTTCTGAAATTCCATGTCACTGGGCGAAAACCCCATAGGTTTCCAATCCAACCCGCCTTCCAGCAACATCGGGCGACCCGCATTGCGCGCGCCTTGATGATGGCTTTCCATCTCACTCACCAACCGATCATACTGATCCGTGCTCATGCTGCTTTGGCCATCCGCCCCCCGATACACAATTGCCCCCGACGGCCGCGCAGCATTGTCCAGCAATGCCTTGGACCACCGCGACGCGCTATTGTGCACATCCAACGCCATCGCAGCCGCCTGAAGGGGCGATAAACCATAATGATCGTCCTGCGGATGAAAGCTTTTGATGTGGCACACTGTTGGCTGCCCCTGAACATCAAACCGGTGTTTGCGCCCACCCACCGCGTATTCATAGGCCACCGGCCATCCATCCGCGCCCGGCACAACGCTCATACGGTCCGAACGCAGCACATGCAGCTCCAGCGGTGCGCCCTGATCAGACATCACCGCCTCAAGATAGCCATTGCCTGACAGCAACAGCTGGCCGTAGAGGGCTTCAAGCAGCTCCGCACGGCCCTGTGCGGCATTGGGCGATGTGATCAATGACACCAAAGGGTGGGTCTCAAACCGCTGCTGGCTGTCTTGCAGCACCAAAGGCAATGCCGCCGCACTCTCGGCAATCAACTTGACCGAGCGAAACCCAACAGGGTTTCCGGCAAATCCGGTTTTTGTAAGCGACACAGTATCACGCGGACTCCACGCTACACGCCCTGCCCCATGCCCGGCAAACACCGGCCCTGCGGCGCTGGCCTTTTCTTCTGGGGCTTTGACAGCGCGCTGTCCAAAGAAGTCCTTAAGCATAGTGTCGTGCTCCTCATCCGCCTTGACCGTTCCGAGATGTTTTTCGGGGGTCGTCTTTTGAACAAGACCAGTTATCGCAGAGTGGGTTTAATTTCCGCCGAGACCACCGCACGCGAGGCGTTGCGCGCAGGGCTGGAAGCCCTATAGCCCCCGCATTCGAGGACGCCGCCAATGCGCTGCCGGATCAATGATCAAATCAGTCAGCGCCCAAACCAGCGCATCCAGCCGGTCCGGACTGCGCCCGCCCTCATAGCCCTGCAACGTCATGCGACACATCTGGTCTTCCAGCTGATCCAATCCCGCAAGGTGATGCACCCGCCCCTGCTCATAGAGCGCCGCCACAGGTTCCGCGCGCGCAGCCTTGCCTCGGGTGGCGCGCACCGCGCGAAACGGCACCAGCGGATCGATTTGGTTGATCACCGATTGCACCAGATCGCCGCCCTGATTGACCTCAGCCACCAAGCGATCTCCGCCCCAGCTTTCCATCGCTGCAATCGCCACCCGGGCCCAAGCATCTGGACTTGCCGCACCCATGGTCACATCTTCCAACACATACGCCCGCCAATCCTGTACAGGTCCTTTGGTGACAGCACCAACGACGACAATCCCACACTCATCTGACTTGGAATGCCCACTTACCGGTGGATCCACGGCCACAACGATCCGGTCCATGTCGGGCGCTTTTGCGATACGGGCAGCATCCAGCATATCACGCCGCCACAACGCCCCTTCGTGGTCCTCCAGCAGCGTACCATCCAGCTCCTGTCGTCCCAAACGCGTCCCCTCATAACGTGCGCGCACCTCCTGCAGAAAACTGTCTGCCAGATTTGCGCGATTGGCCTCGGTTGCCGCTGATGTTTGCACCATACTGGCCGCCTTCAGTAGAGCCTTCAGCACCGCTGTATTGCGCGGCGTTGTGGTGACAATCTGTTGAGGGTGCTCTCCCAATCGCAGCGAAAACTGCAACATGTCCCATGTTTCCTGCGCATTGCGCCACTTTGCCAGCTCATCCGCCCAAGCCGCGTCAAATTGCGGCCCCCGCAGGCTTTCGGGATCATGGGCGGAAAACGCCTTGGCCTCAGCGCCATTGGGCCAAACCAGACGTTTGCGCCCCGCTTCCCAAACCGGCATCCGATCGGGCGGTGAGCACGCCAGAATACCGCTGTCGCCAAACACCATCACATCCCGAACCTGATCAATCGTTTCCCCGACCAAAGCCACACGCCTTGCGCGTCCTCTGTCCATCGGCCCCGCACCTTCAACTTGGGCACGCACCCACTCGGCGCCCGCGCGGGTTTTACCTGCGCCCCGTCCGCCAAGGATCACCCAGGTTTTCCACGCCCCGTCGGGCGGTAACTGATGCGGCATCGCCCAGAAGTCGAACAAAAATGGGAGAGCCAGTAGCTCTCCCTCAGTCAGGCTGTTCAGGAAATCGGCCTGCACCTGCGCAGGTTCGGAGGCGATCCAAACGGCAGCGGATCGAAGATCGGGCGGCATCAAGGTCGAGGGCGTGAACAGCTGCCCCGCTTTGGGTTGCAAGTTTGTGGTCATCAATTTGTTTCTCCGTTTGCAAAGCCAATCGAACACACTGTCTGACTTCGGCCAGAAATATTGGCGCTTTTCCCAATGCGACCGGATCGCCTGAACGGATTTTGCCATTCAGAATTTCCAAATCTTGGGTAATCTTGCGAAGCGATTGCCGTAGCGCGTCGATGTCTTGTTTCAACGCAACAGTGCCCTTAGGCGGATTTTTATTTGTCATTAGATGCTCTTTGCCTCTCATGCGCAGTCCACCCCCTCCGCACAAGCAACATGAAAAAACGGCGTTCGGGATTTCCTCCAAACGCCGCTCACATGCCTTCTAGCATATCCAAATGATTACAGGGCACCGCACGCAAAGTCAAATAAAACAACCTTATCAGATAGTTACCCTATCGAACTCAGTTTCCCCGTTATCGCAACCCTTCAAAAAGAAACGGCCGGAGCAATTGCCCCGGCCGTATGCTTAAATCACCAACAATCGCCTATTGATTGGCACGTTCTGCTTCAATTTTGCGCCACTCAGCCACGTTGGCATTATGCTCAGACAGAGTTTCCGCAAACGCATGTCCACCCGTGCCATCCGCCACGAAGAAGATATAGCTTGTGTCATCCGGATTGGCCGCCGCCTCAAGACTTGCGCGCCCCGGATTAGCAATTGGTGTCGGTGGTAAACCTTCGATCACGTAGGTATTCCAAGGTGTTGCGCCGCGCAGCTCACTTTGGCGCAAACCGCGCCCGAGAACACCCACACCTTTGGTCACACCATAGATCACGGTTGGGTCGGTTTGTAGACGCATGCCGCGGTTCAGACGGTTTGAAAACACGCTTGCCACGGTGCGACGTTCTTCTGGCACCGCGGTTTCCTTTTCGATGATCGAGGCCAGGATCAACAGCTCTTCCGCAGTATTGAGCGGCACGCCATCGGCACGACCTTCCCATGCTGCGGCGATCAGAACCTCCTGAGCTTGCTCCATGCGCGTGATGACGCTTGCGCGCGTGTCCCCCGCAGAAACCTCATAGCTGTCAGGCGCCAACATACCTTCGACTGGCAACTCTATCTCACCGGTCAGCAAATCGATGTTGTTGAGCGCATCCATCACCTGCCAGCTGGTCACACCTTCTGCCACAGCAATCCGGTAGCGCGTGTCCGCCTGCGCACGCACACGCGTGAATGGCTCAGGCAATTCCGCTTCGTCAGTCAACTCAAACGCCACAACTTCGGCAAAGCTACCGGTTGTCGGGTCCAACTCACGTACTTGCACGTTTTGGCGCGTGACACCGACACGATACACAACCTCAGTGCCGCAAGTGCTTGCGCCGCCACGGGTTACAATATCCACGATCTCTTCCATGGACGAACCGGCTGGCACCAAAAAGCTTCCCGCCTTAAGATCACCGGACTTCGCAGAGTACTCAGCGCCCAGACGAAACACGGCGCCGCTGCCAATAGCGCCTTGATCCTCAAGATCTGTTGACACGCGGCTCATGTTGGATCCGTTTGGAACGCGCAGACACATGGCCTCCGCCAATGGCCCTTCAGAGCGATATTGCGACTGTCCAAAAAGAATCACGCCCGCCAAAAGGAAAGAGATCACGATCAACAGAGTGACCGCGTTCGAGGCGATATTGCGCCACATTAGTTGACCTTTCCGAAGATCACCGAAGCATTTGTGCCGCCGAACCCAAAGGAATTGGACAAGGCCACATTGATTTCCCGCTCAACTTTGGCGTTTGGTGCCAGATCCACAGGCGTATCTACCGCTTTAGTATTAAGGTTGATTGTCGGCGGAGCCACCTGATCGCGGATCGCAAGGATCGAGAAGATCGCCTCAATCGCGCCAGCTGCCCCCAACAGGTGGCCGGTCATCGACTTGGTAGAAGACATTGTAACCGAACCCGCAGCATCGCCCATCAGGCGCTCAACAGCGGACAATTCGATCACGTCCGCCATGGTAGATGTGCCATGCGCGTTGATATAGTCGATGTCTTTTGGCTCAAGGCCCGCCTTCTTTAAAGCGGCACGCATAGAACGTTCGCCACCATCGCCATCCTCAGAAGGTGCAGTGATGTGATAGGCGTCACCGGACAGACCATAGCCCAGAACTTCGGCATAAATCTTGGCACCACGGGCTTTGGCGTGCTCATATTCTTCCAGCACAACAATACCGGCACCCTCGCCCATAACAAACCCATCACGATCCGCATCATAGGGGCGGCTGGCCTTTTCAGGATCGTCGCCAAATTTTGTGCTCAGCGCCTTACAGGCGTTAAAGCCCGCGATGCCGATCTCACAAATCGCGGCTTCACCGCCACCCGCAACCATCACATCCGCATCATCCGATGCAATCAGACGTGCCGCATCACCAATGGCGTGCGCGCCGGTCGAACATGCCGTCACAACAGCATGGTTTGGGCCTTTGAATTGATATTTTATGCTGACCTGACCAGACATCAGGTTGATCAGCGCACCGGGAATAAAGAACGGCGACACGCGACGCGGGCCTTTTTCAGCCATCAACAGCGTGGTCTGCTCAATCGACTGCAAGCCACCAATGCCCGAGCCGATCATCACGCCTGTGCGTTCCTGACCTTCTTGGTCTTCAGGCTTCCAGCCAGAGTCTTCGACTGCCTGAGTCGCTGCAGCAACGCCATAGAGGATAAAGTCATCGACCTTACGACGTTCTTTAGGAGCCATCCAATCATCTGCATTGAACGTGCCATCCGTGCCATCGCCATCCGGCACCTGACAAGCGTATTTGGTTGTAACCCGCTCAGGATCAAACCGTGTAATCGGACCTGCGCCCGACTGACCATCCAGAATACGGCTCCAGCTTTCTTCCACTCCGCAAGCCAGCGGAGTAACAAGACCAAGCCCAGTAACAACAACACGACGCATGATATGCCCTTCCTCAGAAGTCTTTTTTTGCTCTTACCCCGCATCGCCCCTCAGGGGCAAGAGTGCGCAGCGCGAAACACCATGTAGGATATAGTGTGAAGTGGTCAACTGCAGTTCTTTGCGATCCGCCGTTAAATGGCTGCGATCCCCAAGGCGCCACCGTCCAGACTGCCTCACACTGTCTCCAAACAGAAAACGCCCGCTTCAGCGATGCTGCGCGGGCGCTCTATTTATGCACAACCAGATTTCTCCGGTGCGCTATCTCAGATTAAACAGCTTCCGAGATGAATTTGGTGGCGTCGCCAAAAGTCTGGATAGTTTCAGCAGCGTCATCAGGGATCTCGATGCCGAACTCTTCTTCAAAAGCCATTACCAGTTCCACTGTGTCCAAGCTGTCAGCGCCCAGATCGTCGATGAAGGACGCGTTTTCAACAACTTTGTCTTCTTCCACACCCAAGTGCTCTACAACGATCTTTTTTACGCGGTCTGCGACGTCGCTCATGTCAATTCCTCATTCGTCTTGGGCAAGCAGCCCGTTGATCACCTGTCTTTAGAACAGGCTATGGTAGTGCCCATTACAGGCGGTTCTTGGTCCGGTTACCCGGATTCCCCCCAAGATTGCCGCATGGGCACCCTGGAAAATCTTTGCCGCCTATAGCACATCCACCTTTCAAGGCAAACGCTTTCCACAAGCAGCCAAAGGCCATTTCACACTCTGCAAAACGACCAGAAGGTCACAACATGGCCATGCCGCCGTTAACATGCAAGGTCGTTCCGGTCACATATCCTGCTTCTGGGCTCGCCAGATACAGAACAGCAGCCGCAATTTCCTCGGGGCTGCCCATGCGGTTAGCCGGAATTTGTGTGTTGATCTTAGCTTTTTGATCATCAGTCAATTTATCGGTCATCGCAGTCGCAATAAAGCCCGGTGCAACCGCATTCGCGGTGATACCGCGGCTGGCGACCTCATAGGCGATCGACTTGGTGAGACCAATGAGACCCGCTTTGGAGGCCGCATAATTTGCCTGACCTGGGTTGCCCGTTGCTCCAACAATCGAGCTGATGTTAATGATCCGGCCCCAACGCGCTTTCATCATTGGACGCATGACACCGCGACACAGGCGCATCGCACTGGTCAGATTGACGTCAATCACGCTCTGCCATTCTTCATCCGACATGCGCATGAAAATCTGATCACGTGTAATACCGGCGTTATTCACCAGAATATCAACGCCACCCATCGCCTCAATCGCCTGTTTTGGCAGCGCATCTACCGCGTCTGCGTCACTCAGGTTGCATGGCAACACATGCACGCGCTCACCCAATTCCGCAGCCAGAGCTTCTAGCGGGTCCACACGCGTACCAGAAATCCCAACGGTAGCCCCCGCTGCGTGCAGCACTTTAGCGATTTCGCCGCCAATCCCGCCCGAAGCACCTGTAATCAGAGCTGTCTTACCTGTCAGATCAAACATTTTCTGTCCTTTCATACCGCCTCGCTGTCTTTCCTTTGCAGCGGGCGGAAAATCCTAGAGTGATTTTACGTTCGAAATTAGCCGTTCAGCGCTTCAACGGCCGCTTTGATGTCTTCCGGAGTGCCCACAGCCCGAACCGCATTCGCGCGATCAATCTTGCGGATCATACCCGACAGCGCTTTGCCTGCGCCAATTTCCCAGAATTCCGTCACACCAGCGGCTGCCATATTCACCACCGATTCGCGCCACCGCACAGATCCCGTGACTTGCGCCACAAGTAGCTCACGGATCTCGGACGGGTCAGACACAGCCGCTGCCCGCACGTTGGCAAAAACTGGAACTGTTGGTGATTTGATCTCAACCGCCGCCAAGGCTTCGGCCATCACATCCGCTGCGGGTTGCATCAGGGCACAATGGAACGGTGCGCTAACAGGGAGCATCACAGCGCGGCGCGCGCCTTTTTCTTTGGCGATGTCTGCAGCCCGCTCAACAGCAGCTTTGGCACCGGACACGACAACCTGAGTTGGGTCATTGTCATTAGCCGCCTGACACACTTCGCCCTGAGCGGCGGCTTCGGCCACGTCCTGCACTGCTGCGAAATCCAATCCCAGAATGGCAGCCATGGCACCTTCGCCAACAGGCACCGCAGCCTGCATTGCTGTCCCACGTGTGCGCAGCAAGCGTGCTGTATCGGCAATGCTCAGTGCGCCCGCAGCCGCTAGAGCCGAATATTCACCGAGCGAATGCCCCGCGACAAAGGACGCCGCTTCAATAGTAACACCTTCCGCCTCAAGCGCCTTCATGGCCGCCAAAGACGTCGCCATCAACGCGGGCTGCGCATTTTGGGTGAGCGTCAACTGATCCTGTTCACCGTCCCAAATCAACGTGCTCAGGCTTTCCCCCAGCGCACTGTCTACCTCATCAAATACGGCCTTTGCCTCAGGATAGGTATCAGCCAAGGCCTTCCCCATTTCAATGGTTTGGGCACCCTGCCCGGGAAATACAAATGCGCGGCTCATGTTAGGCACTCCTTAGTCAACTTGCGCTCGCAGATACCGCGCTTGGCGAGTTGGCGCAACGTCAATGCGCCGCGCCGCATGCCAGCCTTCAAATCTGCCTTGCCCAAACGCAAAACGCGCAACCTCACGGTCGCGCGCTAAAACTCAATTCAAACGTGGTGCCAAAAGCACCAAATCTTCTATCCGTGGAAAATCGCTTGACTGCGAAGTTGCGCAATTGCATCCAGCCGCGCATGAGGTCCATCCAGCGGCATAGCCACCAAAACACCACTCTCTCCAGAGACTTCCAGCTTACTGTCGGTGACATTCACGCGATCAATGTCTTCATAATTTATCGCTTTGGACACATGCTTGCGTCCCCGCGGCAGAGTTTCCATCACCAACAACTGTCGATTACGGACATCAAAATGCAACTCCATGCGAGGTTTCTCGGTTGCGATCTGTGTCATGCCGACACCGGCTGTCACCAACAGGATCGACAATCCCATTTTGGCCAACAAAACACTTGGTGTGAGGTCCAGTCCCGGAACCAACCACAACCCTGTCCCCGCCCAGATGAACGCAAAGCCGAAGATAACCGATGCTGCGCGCACCGAAACCGAATGGCCTTTGCCTTCAACAGTCGCCACAGGCGAGCGGGTCTCTTCCATAAAACTAGTCAGCGCAACCATGCCGAAATCTCCTTACGCACCGGGGTGTCCAGTGGCTTGATCTCAGACTGGGTGGCAATTCCGGCAAGAATTGGGCATCCAGAGGGAAACCCTGTGCCGACTCAAGATATTTGCGCCCTTAAAACACAGGCCAATCAGGGGTTGCGCAAAGCGCGAATTCCGCTATACAGCGCCTTCCTTTTGCACAATAGCTAACCGCGCAGTCTCTCGTGGGTGGGGCGCAAAAGGGTTCACTGCCCCGCTCTTTGAAATGCGCTTGAAATTGAATGGAGAGCACATGCCGCTTTATGAGCATGTTTTCATCTCGCGCCAGGACTTGTCCAACGCGCAAGCAGAAAGCCTCGTCGAACATTTTGGCACAGTTTTGGCTGACAACGGCGGTTCCGTTGTTGAAAGCGAATACTGGGGCGTCAAAACGATGGCCTACAAAATCAACAAAAACCGCAAAGGCCACTACGCCTTTCTGAAGACCGACGCACCTGCTGCTGCGGTTCAGGAAATGGAACGCCTGATGCGTTTGCATGATGACGTGATGCGCGTTCTGACCATCAAGGTTGACGCACACCCCGAAGGCCCATCGGTTCAAATGCAAAAACGTGACGAACGTGGCGATCGCCGCGAACGCCGCAACTAATCGCTTGAAGAAAGGACTCTAAGTTATGGCTGCAAAACCGTTTTTCCGCCGTCGCAAAGTGTGCCCATTCTCGGGCGACAATGCACCAAAAATCGATTACAAAGACACTCGTCTGCTTCAGCGTTACATCTCTGAGCGTGGCAAGATTGTCCCATCGCGTATCACCGCCGTTTCGGCCAAGAAGCAGCGTGAACTGGCCCGTGCGATCAAACGCGCCCGTTTCCTCGCCCTTCTGCCCTACGCCGTGAAGTAAGGAGACACTGACATGAAAGTTATCCTTCTGGAACGTGTTGCCAAGCTCGGCCAAATGGGCGACGTCGTTGACGTTAAAGCTGGCTATGCGCGCAACTTCCTTCTGCCTCAGGGCAAAGGTCTGACCGCATCGGCTGCCAACATTGCCGCTTTTGATGAGCAGAAAGCTCAGCTGGAAGCGCGCAACCTTGAAACCAAAGCAGAAGCAGAAGCACTGGCTGCGAAGCTCGACGGACAACAGTTCATCGTGATTCGCTCCGCGTCTGACGCTGGCGCTCTCTACGGTTCTGTTACACCACGTGACGCCGCAGAAGCTGCAACCGCAGACGGCTTCTCGGTCGACAAAAAACAGGTTGCCTTGTCCAAGCCGATCAAGGATCTGGGCCTGCACGTTGTGCACGTCATCCTGCACCCTGAAGTTCAAGCTGACATCGAACTGAACGTAGCCCGTTCACAAGAAGAAGCTGAACTGCAAGCGTCTGGTAAATCGATCCAAGAACTGGCTGCCGAAGCAGAAGCTGAAGCAGAATTCGAGATCGCTGAACTGTTCGACGATATCGGCGCTGCTGCGTCTGATGACGACGATGGCATCGAAGCCGCTCCGGCGGAAGAAGAGACCGCTGAAGAAAAGTAAGGTCTTTTCCGCTGAAAATCTTAGGCCATGCCCGATCCGTTCGGGCATGGCCTTTTTTGTTGGTCCGTCCTCAGGCATACTTGCCGCTGAAAATGGGGCGATCGCTAAATGGCGTCTTTGTGAGTGAGTTTGTAAGTTAGGTTGTGTTTTGTGGTTGCCCAAGATCAAGTCACCCAGTTCCGAACTTGCCCAGTATCGCTCGCGGAAGTCCCAAAATATCGGACCTGTCACAGAAATCGAAAGACTCCTGAATGCCTAATCTCATCCCCCGACGCACCGCGCTTCTCATGATTGGCGCCGCCGCACTGGCTGGCTGCTCAACCAAGGCTGAAACCAATGCGGAACTTACGCCTCCCCTCTACCCCAATGAAACGCGCGAGCTGCGTGAGTTGATCAATCAATACGCCGACTTTTACGGCGTGCCCCGCGATTTGGTTCAGCGCGTCGTGATCCGCGAGAGCACCCACCGCCCCTACGCCAGCAACGGCCCCAATATCGGCCTGATGCAAATCCAGCTGCCCACCGCGCGCGGCATGGGTTATGAAGGCGATCGCGCTGGCTTGCTGGATGCGGAAACAAACCTCACCTACGCCGTGAAATACCTCGCCGGCGCCTATCTGGTGGCCGAAGGCAATTATGACAGGTCGGTTTTCCTCTACGCCAAAGGCTACTACCCCGAAGCCAAGGCCGCAGGATTGCTCAAAGAAACCGGCCTGCAATAACCACGCGATGCTTGGCAGAAGATGAAACGCTCCCTAAGCTGCAAATCATACTAGAATGATTTCAGGAGCGTTTCATGGCCACTCAAGGCGACGCGGCATTGCACCCGATGGCCCCGCATTACATCCCCGGCTGGTTGCCGGATCCGGCATCTGGCGACCCATTCATGACGGTCATGATAATCTTTGTCGTCGGGTTGGTACTAGGTCTTGGTGTGTTCTATCTGAAATTACATGCCCTACCCGAACAAATGGCGCATGGTACGGGGGCATCCCAACTTCAGCTGGTGAGCGTTCTCGCAATCCTCGCGCTGTTCACACATAATAACATCTTCTGGATTCTCGCGTTGCTCATCGCTGGCATCAACATTCCGGACTTCCTGTCGCCGCTGCAAAGCATTGCGCGTTCACTCAAGAAACTCAGCACCTCTGGGGGCTCGTTTACAGCCTCCGCCGCGACTACGCCTGCGGAACCGTCCGATGCCCCCGAAATAGCGCCCAAAGCAGAGGAAGTATAAGCCATGCTAGAATTTATTCTCTGTTCCGTGATCACCATCCTGCCCGACTGGATCTTCCGCACGAGGTTCCAAGGCAAGAGATGGGGGCAAGAAATCACTTTCTTTACAATGTGGTATGAACTTCGCTGGGGGATCACCACCTGCGCTATCCTGACGGTGGCGCTGATCACCGTTGTGTTTTATTTCCACCCTTCCACAACCAACGTGCTGTCTTATTTCCGCACCATCACCATCCTGTCCGAAGGCGGTGGACGTGTCGCCGAGGTCTATGTGAAAAACCATGAGCATGTAAACAAAGGCGACCCGATCTTTCGCCTCGACGGTGCCAGTCAGGAAGCTGCAGCGACCACCGCACGCGCCCGTATTGCCGAAGTGGATGCCTTAATTGCCGTCGGCCAGTCCGAGCTCAATGTTGCCAAGGCCAACGTTTCCCAGGCCGAAGCTGCGCTTGAGCAGGCAATGGACGAATACACACGCAAAAACACGTTGTTTACCGAAGGCTCCGCTGCCGTCGCTGCACGCGAAGTCGAACGGCTGGAAAACCTTGTCGCAGAACGTGAAGGAGGCCTCGAGGCAGCGCAGGCCAATCTCGATACTGTGTCTGATCGCGTGCGCATACAATATCCCGCCCAACGCGCCAGCGCTGTGGCCTCACTTGAACAGGCTGAAACCGAAATCGAAAAGCTCACGGTGGTTGCAGGTGTAGACGGGCATGTGAAGCAATTTGCGCTTACTGTCGGTGACTACATCAATCCAATTTTACGTCCTGCGGGTATTCTTGTACCCACCGGCGCCGGATCAGGTTTCAACCAGTTCCAAGCCGGGTTTGGGCAACTGACTGCACAGGTTGTTAATCCGGGAATGTTAGCAGAGATTACCTGTATGACCAACCCGCTCAAGATTGTGCCGATGGTTGTCGTCGAGGTTCAGCGCCACATACCCTCTGGTCAGTTCCGCCCCTCTGACCGCCTGCTTGACACGCAGGATTCCGCCCGCCCTGGCACGGTAACAGTAGTTCTAGAACCACTTTATGCTGGCACTGTCGATCACGTTCCACCGGGATCCAAATGCATTGCCAACGTGTATACCAACAACCATGATCGTCTCGACGATCCCGATGTTGGCGCACTCAAATGGGTGGCTCTGCACGCCGTAGACGCGGTCGGGATCGCTCATGCCGCCATCTTGCGTCTTCAGGCATTGATGTTGCCAGTGCAGACGTTGGTCTTCTCAGGCCACTAATCAGGCCACAAAATACAAACGGTATTTCGGGGATCATTCCCCGAAATTACCGCCGACATCCAACGGTTCCATCCGGATCAGACGACTGTCTTCCACAGCCGCTTGCCGATGCTCGACCGCACGGCGATATTCGGGATCTTTGTGCATGCCAGCAAAGGCTTCAACACTTGGGTATTCGGCAATAAAACATATGTCCCAATCCTTGTCGGGTCCAATCAGCATCTGCTCCATACGTCCGCGCCACACGATGCGCCCACCAAGACGGTGAAACACAGGCGCACTTGCCGCCCCGTAAGCGGCATAAGCCTCTTTGCCGCTAACATCACGCCCATCGCCGTAGTCCGCTTTGGCGCGCAGCTTGACAAGGTTCAGCATCTGCACAGGACCAGAGCGGGAGTTATTGCGAAAGGCGTCATAGCCCGCTTTGTCAAAACTTGTGTAAGGCATCTTGTTTCCTCCCGTTTCCGCGAGCCTTACGCACACACCGGCAAAAACCAAGCATCAAAAGCTTGGAGACGCTACGGTCGCACCCATCCAAAACCTGCCAAAACCACAGCGACATTTAGTCCGAAAACATCGCCTTCACTTTTGCGAGGTCATAGGCGTGTTCTGTCAAATGCTCGGGGTCCCATTCGCTGCGCTCTGCTTCAAAGAAATCCCCGCCATAAACGTGAATGGCACCCGTCAATTTCGGAATGGGGTTGGTCACCGAATGTATCAAATCTTTCCCCAGCGGCGCCGACTGCCCTGTCGACAAGGCCCGCGCACCCGCGGCCTCAATGCGGCCGTCCGGATCATCCGCAACTCGACGCCAGAAGATGTTATCTTCACGCCCGCCATAAATCCCGATCACCGCCCACATTTCATGATTATGCGGCATGATCGTCATGCCCGGCTTCCAGACCACATTGATAATTGTCAGGTCAGGTGATTGATAAATCGGAATGACACCGCTTTGAGTTGGCTCGCCAACTTCCTTCAGCACACGCGACGGAACACGCATCGCTTGGTCGACAATTTCACCAACAGCCTTATGAGAACGGTCCCGATCCACCGAGGTCCGGCAGTCTGCAACAAACTGTTCCAAACTCCACATGGCACATTTCCTCCTGTCGCAAAACGGGAGTATACCACAGCCGCACAGTAACGCTGAGTCCAACAAAAAAGGCCGCCCGAAGGCGACCTTTCTTTCAGAATATCCTGACGGATTTATTCTTCGTCAAGTGCTTCAACAGCCTTTTGCAGGTCGTCTTTGCTCACTTCTTTTTCGGTCACATCAGCCAGCTCAAGAACATAGTCTACAACTTTGTCCTCAAAGATTGGCGCGCGCATTTGCTGCTGCATCTGAGCGTTTTGCTGAACGAATTCAAAGAACTGACGCTCTTGACCCGGGTACTGACGTGCCTGGTTCATGATCGCTTGTGTCATCTCGGCGTCAGTCACTTCAACTTCGGCTTTCTGACCCAGATCGGCCAACAGCAGACCCAAACGAACGCGGCGCTCAGCCAACGAGTTGTGCTCGTCAGTTGGCTCGATCTCAGGGTGATCGTGGCCTTCAACTTCTGGGTTTTCTTCGTGCCACAGCTGGTGTGCAATTTGACCAGCTTCAGCTTCAACCAATGATGGAGGCAGCTCAAAGCTCACCAGTTTGTCCAGCTCGTCGAGCAGCGCACGCTTAGTCACAGCGCGGGCAGCACCGGCGTATTCTGCTTCCAGACGCTCGCTGATTTGACCTTTCAGCCCAGCCAGATCTTCGGCACCAAATTTAGTCGCCAGCTCGTCGTTTACTTCCGCAGCAACAGGCTCTTTGACTTCTTTGATGGTGCAGCTGAACACGGCTTCTTTACCGGCCAGATGCTCGGCCTGATACTCTTCAGGGAAAGAAACAGTTACGTCTTTTTCTTCTTCAGCTTTCACACCAACCAGCTGCTCTTCAAAGCCTGGGATGAACTGGTTAGACCCCAGTACCAGTGGGAAATCTTCGCCAGCACCGCCTTCAAAGGCTTCACCGTCGATACGACCAACAAAGTCCATGACAACCTGATCGCCGTCTTTGGCTTTCGAGCCTTTCTTGCGCGCTTTAAAGTCTTGTGCTGTCTCAGCCAGATTGGCCAGAGCTTCTTCAACCGCTGCGTCGTCAGCTTTGACAGTCATACGCTCCAGCGAAATGCCTTTCAGCTCAACTTCGGGAACAACCGGCAGTGCTTCGTAAGCCATTTCAACAGTGACGTCGTCGCCTTGCTTCCAGTCTTCGCCGTTTTTCATTTCGACTTTAGGCTGCAGAGCTGGGCGGTCGCCGCTGTCTTCAAAGTGCTTGTTCATGGCTTCGTCGATGGCTTCCTGCATCGCTTCGCCCAACAGACGCTCGCCAAACTGCTTTTTCAGCAGAGGCATAGGGACCTTACCTTTACGGAAACCCTTCATTTCGATTTCAGGCTGAGCTTCTTTCAGCTTTTCGTTGACTTTGCTTTCAAGCTCTTGAGCAGTCAGCATCATCTGATAGCCGCGTTTCAGACCTTCGTTCAGCGTTTCGGTGACCTGCATCAGGAATCCCCATAAGTAGATGCGCGCGGGACCGGCCCGCGCGCGTTAAAAATTTGGGTTCTTCTAGTTTGCCCTGCTTGGCAGCGCAAGGGCATAAGGCACTTTTCCGCGCTTACCGTATGAGTAATTGACACATCACCACCCTTCTCCAGCGACCTTTTCATTGCATCCAAGCTACGGACAGTTCCGCCAGCGCACACCATTCAAGACGCCTTCAGCGACACAGCTTCATACAACCCCATAAGATTCATGATTGTTTTACCTTTCAGGAAAGAGCCGATACCGACACAGCGTGAGATCCCCGAAACACCACTCCTTAAAAACGTTGGCAAATCTTCGCCGCTTTTCCGATAGAAAAACTCAGGCACTCTGGACCTGAACAAATTCAAAGCCTATCACCCCGTCAAATCAGCTCAGCCAAATATCCAGCCAAGCTGCACAGACCGGAGTTCCCGACATGATCCGACAGCTTGCCGTCGTATGCGCCCTAACCGCGACCACTGCCCATGCGGTGGAAATCGAGACCGCAATCGGTCCTGTTGATATCCCTAACAGTCCCGAACGCATTGTCGTGCTGGAAGTTGCAGCCATCGATACCCTGAATGCGCTCGGCATCGATATCGCCGGCACGCCAGATGCGCTGCGTGTGGACTACTTAGATGACGTCGCCGCGAATGCCGCAACCGTTGGCACGATGCACGAACCCAATTTTGAAGCCATTTATGGGCTGAAACCCGACCTCATCATCGTTGGCAGCCGCGCCGCCACCCAAACCGAAGGGCTCTCCGAACTGGCGCCCGTCATCAACATGGCAATTGGCGAAGACGCCATCTCTGACGGGCTTGCCCGCCTTGACGCCTATGGCATTCTATTTGGCAAAGAAGAGCGCGCCGCCGAATTGCGCGCCGAGATCGAAGCCAAATTCGAGCGCACCCGTGCCCGCACCGAAACTTTGGGCACAGCTTTGATGATCCAAACCAACGGTCCCAAAATTTCAGCCTACGGCACCAAGGGCCGCTATGGCTGGTTCCACACCGAATTGGGCCTGCCCGAAGCTGTCCAAGCCGTTGCCGAGGCCACCCATGGTGAGGCCGTGTCCTTTGAATTCATCAAAGACGCCGATCCTGACATTCTGATCGTTGCCGACCGCCTTGCCGCGATTGGTCAACCCGGCGACAGCGCACGGATCACATTGGACAACCCTTTGGTTCAGGAAACCAAGGCATGGACCAATGACAACGTGATCTATCTGAACTCGGCAGATGTCTACATCGCCGGCGGCGGCGTTCAATCGATGAGCCGCACACTCGACCTCATTTACAACTCTGTAAGCGCGGACTGACCTCTTAATGAAACGCGGCTATATCGCAGCTCTCTTGGTGGCCGGAACCTTTGTTCTGGCCACAATTTCACTGTTTGTCGGGGTGATTTCCCTCGGCCCCCGAGACCTGTGGCAAGATCCGGCCTCTTGGACCTTGATCGCTGACAGCCGCCTGCCCCGTACAATCGCAGCGCTGATTTCCGGATCCGCCCTCGCGGTCTGCGGCCTGATTATGCAAACGCTGGTACGCAACCGCTTTGTCGAACCCATGACAGCCGGCACCGGCCAAGGCGCAGCACTTGGCATTCTCGTCGTGACCATCTTTTTTCCCAGCGCGCCGATGTTTGCAAAAATGGCGCTTGCCTCGGTGACTGCTCTCTTTGCCAGCTTGGGCTTTCTGATGATGGTGCGCCGCCTGCCCCCAACCCAGCCGCTGCTGGTGCCATTAGTGGGCATGATCTACGGCGGTATCCTTGGCGCAACGATGACCTTCTTTGCCTATCAAACCGACATGTTGCAATTCATCGACATCTGGCTGAACGGCGACTTCTCAGGCATCATGCGCGGTCGCTATGAGCTCTTGTGGATCGCCGCCATTGTGGCCGCACTGGCCTATTTTGTAGCGGATCAATTCGCCATTCTCGGCCTTGGGCGCGACGCCAGCGTCAATCTGGGCCTGAACTATAACCAAGTCATGATCATGGGGTTGGTCGTAATCTCCATCGTCGCCGCGCTGACAGTTGTCACCGTCGGCGCCATCCCGTTTATCGGCTTGATTGTCCCCAACATCGTCAGCCGTCGCTTTGGCGACAACCTGCGCCAGACGCTGCCTCTGACAGCTTTATGCGGCGGTATGCTGGTTCTGGCCTCGGATATCATTGGCCGGATCGTACGTCACCCGTTTGAAATTCCTGTTGGCACCATCATGGGTGTGTTGGGCGCCGTTGTGTTCCTGTGGTTACTCTATCGGGGGCCGCGCCATGCGCATTAATCCCCTGATCATTGGCACGTTGGTTCTGCTGGGCTGTTGTGTGTTGTTCATGACGTTGAATTCCGGCGGGCACTGGGAATTCATCCTTAAGTTTCGGGGGCGAAAACTGGCCGCTCTTTTACTGGTCGGCATGTCCGTCTCCACCGCCACGCTGCTGTTTCAGACCATTTCGCGAAACCACATCTTGACGCCGTCGATCATGGGCTTTGATGCCCTTTATGTGCTGATCCTGACCATGTCGGTTTTTGTCATTGGCTCCGCCGGATTTAACCAACTGCCGTCGCAAGTTGTGTTTACCCTCAATCTGGTGCTCCTGATTGCAGCCTCGCTTGCCCTATTTGGCACACTCTTGGGTCAACACCGTGCCGACCTCATGCGCATGGTGTTGACCGGCATCATCTTTGGCATCCTGTTCCGCTCGCTGACGGCTTTTGTGAACCGGATGATCGACCCCAATGAATTCGCCACCATTCAGGTTCGCTCTTACGCGCGCTTCAACTACATCGACGTTTCCCTGCTCACAATTTCCGTCGTTCTCTGCACAATAGCATTGATCGCCTGTTGGCGGATGCGCCGACAGCTTGACGTGGTCGCACTTGGCTATGAAACGGCGGTCAATCTGGGTGAAAACGTCAAACGCCGCCAAACCCAGGTCCTGATATTGGTCGCGGTACTGGTCTCTGTCTCCACAGCCCTCGTCGGCCCCGTTGCCTTCTTAGGCTTGCTGGTGGTCAGCCTTGCGCGACTGGTAGCTCCCAATCAAACACATGCAACCCTACTGCCGCTGTGTGCGTTGATCGCAGGCATCATTCTGGTGGGTGGGCAAACTATTCTTGAACATATCCTTGGCCTCGCAACCCCCCTCTCAGTGGTGGTGGATTTTGTCGGCGGCCTTGTTTTCCTCGCCCTTGTTTTGCGGAAAGGCTGGACATGATAACCGTTGAAAACCTGAACTATTCGGTCAATGGCACCCAGATTTTGCATGACGTCAGTGTTGATCTGCCCAAAGGCGGCATGACCGCCCTGATCGGCCCCAATGGCGCGGGCAAATCTACGCTTCTGTCACATGTCTCACGCCTCTTGCCCCTGCAAACCGGGCGCGTCAGAGTTGATGATCTGGAAATCGGTCACTGCGCCAGTTCCGATTTGGCGCGTAAGCTGGCCATCTTGCCCCAACAGGTGCATTTTGTGACCCGCCTCAGCGTGCGCGAACTGATCCGCTTTGGCCGCTATCCACATTGCAAAGGCCGCCTTGGCCCCAAAGACCACGCCCGAGTCGATGCCGCCATCGAAGCCTTTGGGTTGGAAGCGCTGTCCGACCGATTTCTGGACACGCTCTCAGGGGGGCAGCGCCACAAAGCGCATGTGGCCATGACCTATGCGCAGGATACCGATTATCTGCTGCTCGATGAGCCGCTCAACAACCTCGACATCGCCGCCTCGCGCGCGCTTATGGCGCTGTTGCGCGATCTCGCCGACACCCAAAACAAAACCATCGTCATCGTGCTGCATGACATCAACTTTGCTGCCCACTATGCGGATCATCTCGTTGTAATGAAAGACGGTCAAATCAACTGCACTGGGCGCCCCGAAGATCTCGTGACCACGGCCTTGCTGCGCGATGTGTTCGGCACGGCAGCCAACGTCGAAATGGTGTGCAATAAACCCTATGTTCTGCCCTAGGCAACGCCCCACCAAACAGGGTGTGCAGAAACGCTATTGGACCTGTTTCGCGATTTCCAAATACTGGGAAATGTCCTGCCGCTCCGCAGCGGAGTAGACAGTGCCTGCGTCCATGACAGCCTGAAGCGCTGGCGCAAATGACCAGTTGGCACGCGCCCCAAATTGCCGTGCCACGGCCCAGGATAGGTCTGCATCAATCCACAACACCCCTTCGATGGCTTGGGTTATTGTGTCTTGCAGATCTTTTTGGTCCGTCAAGCTTTGCAAGGCCAGCGCTTCCACAATTAGCTCCCGCGCCAACAGAGGCACACTGCGGTCTGTCAAATAGGTTGAGGTCAAATGCGCGACGGCATCAGGGCCCTCCAACTCGATCAAAGCGGTGGCAAAAGCCCCCAAAAATCGCCCATCAGCCAAAAGGCTTTCCTCAACACCGCGCGCTAAAACAGGACGGAGGGATGCCTCGCCGCTTAGCCCCAGCAAAAGGATGCGTATGGCCTTGAAATCGACGTCGTAAAGGCCGTTCAGCGGCTCTAACAATCGGTCTTTGTCCACCTGCAGTGTGAGCTGTCGCAGAATGCTGTAGTCTGCCTGATCCAGCTCGCGCAGAGCGAGCTTGTGTATTGTCTCATCCGGATGTCCGATCAAAGTGGCAAAATAGCTAAACCGTTCTAAATCTTCACCATATTGCCAACGCTCTAGCTGCGCCATGATGGTATCCAACACCGGCGCCATTGCGACGTCGACAAACACAATGCGCTGCCACGGGCCATAGGTTCCATCGCGCGCAAACAAAACCGCAGCCTCAGGATTTAGCGCAAAGCGCGTGCGCGTATTGCTATCCACCAGAAAGGGAATTTCCACCGTCTCCAGAGGACCCTCAAAGGCTTTGAAAGCTTCATAGCGAAACGGGTTGTCGGGCGATGGTCGGGCCAAAACAATGTCATCACTGCCAAAAAGGCGATCAATCAATGTTGGCTGCGGCGCATAATTGTGAAATCCGCAAGAGGTGGCCGAAGTGGCCAGGCCAACCCCTGCCAAAAACGTTGAAAGCGCCACCTTCGACAACAAACTTTTGCGCAGCGCAGTCCTCATTGCACGGCGCTCGGTTTCATTTGCACAATCCGGAATATCGTACCGCTCATCGAGCTATGCGCACGTGACTCATTCATAAATCTCAACACTTAAGGCATCCAAAACATAGGTTGTCTCGACGTCTGTGTCCCCATCCACCAAATAGATCGAACTTGTCTGCGACTGGGCTTGCATTTCGCCACTAATCCACACCGGCGTATAGAACCCGTCGACCTCAAATCCTTCTGCATAGTTGACCAACACAATTTGATTGGCCGGAGGGGGTGGTGTGTGAATACAGGCTCCAACGGTGGGCACCAGCAAGAATTCAACAGTCTTCTGACCCTCCATTTCCAGCGGCAATATATACCCCGGAAGGCGCACAGATTTCCCAATCAGATCGGGATTAGGCTCCGTCGCAGCAATTCTGCGCTGGTTCATGACAATTTCGCGCTGTTTAAACAGATAGTCAGGGTCCAGCCCCTGTTCCTCCAGACGCGTGCGGATCTCTATCGTTTCGGCCTTTGTCGCCTCATCCATGACGTCGCCTTCTTCCGCGTCATATTCCATGCGGAACAGGCGGGCGAGATCACCAAGCTGACTGTATTCCATCTCCAAAAAAGGATCATGATACGGGCGCTCTTCCGGCAGGAGATCAACCCAAGACACCTGCTGCGGATCAGCCGCCATCACGGGGAACGCACAAATCACTGTTAAAGCTGTCGCCACAGCCGTGGAAAATGTCTTCATAAAACCCGCCTTTGCTTTACAACCGCATCGACAGCCCGTCGTTGAGCGTCATCTTGTAGACCCTCACCGCTGGCACAGCACTCGCAATCACACCAGAGCAGAATACCACCCCAATGAGAAGACCCTCACGCAAAGTTGGCATTCCGTGACCCAATCTCAGACCAAGGTTTGCAGATAAGATCGGATCAGCCACAAAAGTTACTGCGGTCAGCAGCGCATAGCCCAAAACAATGCCTGCGATCAGCAACAAAACCGCCTCAACTACAATCATCCCGAGAATACTGATCGGTGTCGCCCCAACGGAGCGCAGAATTGCAAACTCGCGCCGCCGCGTCTCAAGCGTCGCTGAGAGCATCACCAGCATCCCAATCACCCCGGCCAATGCCACCGCAGCCGCCATCAGCCGCAGCGCGCTTTCCGCAGTTCCCGTGATCGACCATAGCTGCAGCAGCGCAACGTTGGGAAGAACCGCCGTCAAAGCCTCTTCGCGATACTCCGCCACCGCACGCTGAACCGAAAGCACGCCAGCTCTGTCTGTCAGCCCCACATAGACTGCGTTAATGCTGGCTGGCGCATGGCCATCATGCTCGTGGTGTTCATCGTGCGCGTCATGATCGTGGCCCTCATCGTGCGCGTCATGCTCGTGGCCCTCGTCATGCGCGTCATGCTCATGGCCCTCATCGTGCGCGTCATGATCGTGGCCCTCATCGTGCGCGTCATGCTCGTGGCCCTCGTCATGCGCGTCATGCTCATGGCCCTCATCGTGCGCGTCATGATCGTGGCCCTCATCGTGCGCGTCATGCTCGTGGCCCTCGTCATGCGCGTCATGCTCGTGGCCCTCATCGTGCGCGTCATGCTCACGCTCCCCGACAGGTGCTTTATCTCTCTGTGCTAAATCGGAAAACGGATCGACTGGCATCGTCGTGGCATCTTTATGCAGATCGTCAAAGCCTTCCAAAGAGACATAAACCATGCGATCAGCAGCCGTCCCTGTTGGCGACAAAATGCCCGAAACAGTGAACGGAGCCTCATCATGAAGGTGAAAAGCAACGCTTCCGGCACCATGTGCATTGATAATCTGCGTCCCAACCTCGTAGCCAAACTTCTCTGCAATCTCTGCGCCGATCACCGCGCCTTCCGGCGAGGCAAAGACCGCGCCACTCTCAAACGCAAGCGCTTGGCCACCGCTGTGGCGGAAGTGATCAAAATAAGACGCCGAAGTGCCAATCACCGGATAGCCCCGGTGGTTGTCCCCTATCATGACCGGAACCGCCCAAGCGACTTTTGGCGTGGCCCGAAGCATCTCATAGCTTTCCCAGTTCACCCCTGCTCCAGTTGAACCAACCCCGAAGACTGTCGACAATAGTATTTGTACGTCGTTCCCACGCGCTGCGACGATCAGATCAATCCCGGAGGCCGAATTGGCAAATCCTGCGCGCGCTTGGGTGCGTAAACGTTCAACCCCCAGAATGAGCGCCACGCTCAGCGCGATGCTAAAGATTGTTAAACCGGCGATAAAAGTGCGGTTCAGCAGGCTCTTCAAACACAGATTAATCATTCGAGCCCCCGTCGTTCAGGCTGCGCAAATCCACCGACCGGTCAAACCGGTTTTCTAGCCCGCGATCATGGCTCACAAACACGAGGCTTGCACCCGAGGCGCGACATTCGTGTAGCAAGAGGTCAACAAAACGCTCTTTTGTGTCCTCATCCAGCGCCGAAGTCGGCTCATCCGCCAAAACAACGTCTGGCGCCCCAATCAGCGCACGGGCTGCTGCCACGCGTTGTTGCTGTCCTACGCTGAGCGCACTGGCAGGCCCATTCCAAATCTTTGGATCATCCAATCCCAAACTGCTCAACAGTCGCGTCGCACTCGCCGTAGGATCTGGTCCTGCGTTTTCACGCCGACGCGCAGAAAAACGGCACGGAAGCAGAGTGTTCTCCAAAACACTCAGCCAAGGCAGCAAGTTAAACACCTGAAAAATGATCCCCAAATGATCGACACGAAAACGGTCACATTTACGGCCCACCATCGCGCCAACATCGGATCCAACCACCCTTATGGCGCCATGTTGCACCTTGATGACCCCGGCAATCGCAGAGAGAAAAGTGGATTTACCACTCCCACTGGGGCCATGCACAAACACATGCTCCCCTGCGACAAGATCAAAAGCGGACACGTTAAGCACCGGCGCCTGCGCGCTGTCCCAACTGTGCTGAAGCGAGCGGATTTCTATAGTTTTCATAGTGCGACTAAATATTTGGGGGGATGAGTTGTCGAGTGTTAAATCACCATGTTTCTTCGAAAACTTTGACGTTTGGGCACGATGACGGTCCCTACAAACAAAACCGCCTCGACTTACAGCTGCTGCCACCCCCAAGCTGTGGCCCAATCACCCTCACCCTCTGCCACTCGATTACCACATAGCCAGGCCAGTTGTCGACCGAACACATCTTCAACAATAACCAAGCAGCTGCGAGTGCAAATCGAAGAGATTGTTCGCGAATTTCCACTTGTAGCGAAAGCCGGTGCGAAAGGCTGCGCTTGGCGCCCCCAACAGGATCTAGTGAACTCGGAAAAACCCTGGATCAAAATTCGATCAAGTCTACCAAAATGCGCATAAGCCAGAATTTTGAACAACCCGAGACAAATTTGATCTAGGTTGAGATCGCAAACATTTGAAAACAAGGGAGAGGCCCGTGCGGTTCGTGGCAAAAGGTTTCGCAGTATTGGGCACCGTTGCCCTAATTTTGGTCTGTTTCGCATGGCTCATCCTGTCGTCATCCTTATTTTCATCGATGAGGACAGCTTTCATTGAAAATCTGATAACCAAAAAGCTCGGCCAGCAGGTTTTGATAGAAGATGCGGTGCAAATAGGCATTGGCAAAAATCTGGCAGTGTCCGCGGCCGGCGTGCGGTTTCCAAGCCCGCATATGGACAGTGTTGACCTCGCGGTCATAGACACATTGAAATTTGACGTTTCAGTCATGGATTTATTGAAAGATCGTTTGGCGCTAAGCAATCTCGCAGTGTCTGGCGTTCACCTTAATCTTCTCACGGACGAGAAAGGCACATCCACTTGGCAGGGAATGCTGAAACAAGCGGGCAGCCCGTCCAACCCATCCAAGTCATCTGACGGCTTAACCAGCAAATTGTTCTCAGATCAAAAAATTGACCTCACCGACATTTCGGTCCTTTACCAAAATGCCCAAAACGGTCTGGATTTAGATTTAAAACTCTCCGAATTGGCTTTGAATGGCGCAAGCGCCTCTCAAGACGCTTCTGCGGCTGGCGCGGGGGAGTTGAATGGCGAGCCCTATGAATTGCAGGGCATCTTTCCATCCGATGCTCCATTTCATGTTCTGGTTGAGTTTGAGCATATTTCTATTGCGGCAAATCAGGTCCCTGATGTCAGCGGTTTAGAAGTAAAGACAGCCATCGAGATCAGCGAGCTGGGGCAGCTGCAAAATCTACTGAAACTGAACCGCGTTCTGGAAGGGACAGGAAGTATCAGCGCGACGCTCAAAAGCGACAAAGAGATCGCGCGCATAGATGATGTCGATGTAGGCTTTCAACTAGATGGGGGGCAAAGCCTTGCTGTGACTGGGCACATCGGTGAGCTTGGAAATCCGGCCGATGTTTCACTTGTAACCCGCATCAGGCTTTATCCCGAAGGTGGGGAACCTGCGCCGACAGAGAAACGGCAAGATCTCAAACTTATTGCCGTTGATATGGTCATCGACAGCGTCCCGGGGCAAACTCCGCAGCGTCAAATGGTCATAAAAACCAATGGATTTACCCTTGATACCTCTGGCGAAGGGCCGCCCCCAATCGCATTTTCAGGGATATCCAGAACGCCAAATGGGGCCTTGCGCGTTGGCAACGTCAATCTGCGTATCGGGGTTCCGACAAATCCGATCATTATTTTGAACGGGTCCATCGAGGATGCGTTGCAGCTGCAAGGCATTTCCGCCGAGGGTGTGCTGGATATTCCAGCCAGCAGCTTGATTTCGCCGGACTTGTTGGGGCCAGAGGATCAACTTGGAAAGTTCTCGGGTATTTTCCACTTGAATGGAGACATCAACCAGCTTTCGCTGACCGATTTGGATGGACAAACAAGCGAAACAGATATCTGGAGCCTGAATGTTCATGGAACGGTGAGCAACGTTCTCAAGTTCGAAAACCTGGATTTGGGAATAGAGGTCAACGTACCTTCCGGAGCAGACCTATTGCAGGCGCTGTCACTGGAGCCGGTCCCAACCGGCCCCGCCAGCTTTGCGGTCAGCCTGCGCAGCCAAGGGAGCGATTGGAATGCGGACGCTGATGTCTCTGTCGCTGACTCCGTCCTTGAGTTTTCAGCCGACCTTGATGACGCCACGACCACGCCTGTGTTGCAGGGCACCATTGAAAGTGACCTGATCAAGATAGACCAAATTCGCACAATTGTTTTGGCTGCAATGCAGTTGAGAAAGCTAGGGAATTCGGACACGACCGAAAAAGGCCCTGAGGAAGCAGAAACGCCCCAGAACAGCGACGCCGCAAGCCCACTCAGGGATGTGTCGCTCAAACCAATCGGGCGATCTGTTCTTCTGTCGGGTTTGAACATGGATGTCGACATTGACCTGCGCCAAATCGAAGGCGCCAAAGGCATCAGCAGTCTACAAAGCGAGCTAACGCTTGATGACAACGATTTACGGGCTGGGCCTTTGGAATTTGAATATGGCGGCGGGCATTTCCACGTGAACGGGCATATGGACCTAAATGATGACGCGCACCGTTTGGCCTTGTCCGGCAAAGCGGGCGGATGGCGGCTGGATGACCTCTTGCACACTCTGAACTTCCAAAAAGGCGCAAGCGGCACCCTTCACGCCGATTTCGACCTCTCGGGCGGAACCGAGTCGGCCAAAGCTTTTGTGCGCTCTATGACAGGGACTGCCACGGTCTCTCTGTATGATGGCTCTATTGAAACCCAGCTTCTTGATCTCGCAGGTCTTGGAATACTGCCGTGGGTTTTTTCCAAAGAAAAACAAAAAGTTGCGCCCATCGTCTGTTTGCGTGCGCCCTTTAGTGTCTCCAACGGAAATATCTCAACCAAAAAGACCACGCTGGAAACCGATCAGGTGCAAGTTGTTGTTTTCGGAGGGGTGGATTTAACCCAGAAAGAGCTAGACCTCAGCGTACAACCTCGCAAAATTGGAGATCCGCTGTCGCGCAGCCCTTGGCCCGCAACCATTAAGGGGCCAATGGCGGACCCAAAAATCAAAGTTAAGGATGGGCCAAAGCGGCTCAAGCGTTCGGATGGCGCGGATCAAATGCCTGCCAAAAGGCAGCTCTGCATCCCTGACATTTTGCAACTTCAATGAGTTCAACGGTAATTAAGTCTGAAAGTTTTGACAAATAACGCGCTTGCTGAGTATCTGCTTCATTCCCTTGAGATCGTTCGCCAGCCTGTAATTCACATTGCAAGAGCCTTTTCTAGGCTCAAGCAATTAAAGGCGCTTCCCTTTAACCCTACTGTTATACGTAGCTGAGGCTTCAACCTTTCAGGACACTGCTCTCTCGGCGAAATCCGGTCCCGCGTTCTGCGGGCCAAGATCATCGTTTCAGGAAACCTTGCCAGTGTCTTTTGACTTGGGTTTGGTCTCGGACAAAACTTCGCGAAGTTCTGCCTCGTTACGATAGCCGATCAGGATACCCGCCTTGGCTTCCCCGAGGCTCGGATCACGCGCGGCGATCCATGCATCCGATCGGGTTGTGCGCTGGGATGTGCGCCGCGACCAGCCAAAGAACAGCTTTTCCAGACGGGTCAGTTCCTCTGCATAAGCCGGATCGCCCCCGTGGTCGACAAATTCGTCAGGATTGGTTTCCAGATCGAACAGCATCGGCCGAAAGCCTTCGGCAAAGATGTATTTCCAGCGCCCGTCAAACAGCATTGTCAGCTTTGCATCCTGAACAGACACGCCAAGAAGCGTTCGCACATTGCGCATCGAATAGTCGTATTCCGAAATCGCAAACTCCCGTAGGCTGTCCACCTGTCCATGCAGGATCGGCTGAAGCGATTTACCTTCGATGATGTGCGGGACGTCTGCTCCGCCGAAGTAGTTCAGAATTGTTGGAACAACATCAATCGCCTCGACCAGCGCGGGAGATTTTACGCCGCGAGTGGCATCGGCTTCGGGACGTGGATCAACCACGATAAGGGGAATGCGCGCAGACGCTTCGTGGAACAGTTCCTTTTCCCCCATCCAGTGATCGCCCAGATAGTCGCCGTGGTCCGACGTGAAAACAATCATAGTGTCGTCGGTGATGCCTTGGTCGTCCAGAAACCCCATCAACCGGCCGATCTGGTCGTCGATCTGTTTGATCAATCCCATATAGGCGGTCAGCACACGGGTGCGCGTTCCGTCGTCGCAGAACGCCTTGGATACGCGCTCTTCCATGAAGGCGCCGTAAACAGGGTGGGGATCGGTGCGCTCTACCTCGCTGCGCACCGGATCAAGATGGGTCTCGGGGCCATACATGTCGTGATAGGGCGCAGGCACGATATAGGGCCAGTGGGGTTTGATGTAACTTAGGTGCAGACACCATGGCGTGTCGCCCGCCTCGCGGATGAAATCCATCGCGCGGCCCGTGATATAGGGTGTTTCGCTTTCTTCGTCGGCGGCGCGCGCGGGTTTGTTGGCATTGTCCATAAACCAGCCGCTCAGGATATTGCCATCTTCGTCTTCGGCGCTGTTGGCAACGGTTTGCCACGGGTTTTCGTCAGGCCAACCGCGTTCTTTCATAAAGGCGTCATAGGCTTCGTTGCGCGCATAGCGGGGGCCGTCCGGGTGCAAGCCATCCTCGCGCTCGTAGGGTTCGAAACCGCATTCTGACACAAGCGCCCCAATTGAGCTGTCTGGCGCCAATCCAAGCCGGCGCATTCCTTCGACATCTGCGGTCATATGGGTTTTGCCGCAAAGGGCCGTGCGCACACCAAGCGGGCGCAGGTGATCGCCCAGTGTCATCTCGCCCACCTTGAGGGGAATGTTGTTCCAGGTCGAGCCGTGCGAGCTGGCATAACGCCCAGTATAAAACGACATGCGTGATGGCCCGCAAATCGGAGACTGCACATACGTCCGGTCAAACAGAACACCGCGTTCAGCGAGCCTGTCGATATGGGGGGTGTGGAGATGCGGATGACCCGTGCAGGACAGATAATCCCACCGAAGTTGGTCGCACATGATGAAAAGGACGTTCTTGGGCATGCTTCAACACCAGCTGGATTGTGGGTCGGGGCGAAGTCGCCCCGACTGGCTTTTGATTAACCGCGGGCAACATCCGGGATTGTCACGCCAAACTCTTCCAGAGCGCGCAAGGCACCCGGATGCAGGGGCATATTGATGTCGGCTACTGCGCCTTCGGGCGTGATCGCTTCGAGCCAAGGCGCGCTATCGCGCATCTCGTCTACGCCTGAGAAGAATGCTTTGCTCATTTCATAGATCATTGCATCGTCCGCGCTGTCATTGGTGACAATACCGACGGTGACACGCAGTGTGGTTACGTCGCTTTCGTTCTTCTGGTTGTCACCATAAACGCCTGCTGGCAGGGTACCCGCACCAAAGCCCGGACGGTTTACCAGAGCCTTGACGCCATCGGTTTCCAGTTTGTCCTCAGGGATACCCAGGAAACGGATCGGGTTGGTTACAGCGATCTGTGTCAGTACGGGGCTGGGCGCGTTTGTCGGATTGCAGTAGATATCCAGATTGCCATCCTGGAACGAAGCCGCCGCGGCGTCCCATCCAAGTTTGACGGCTTCGTAATCGGTGCCTTCTTCCAGACCGGCTACAGCTTTGAACAGGCGCTGCATGGTCGCATAAGCAGCACCGCCCGGAGGGCCGAGGAAGACCCGTTTGCCGCGTGCGTCTTCAATCGATTTGATGCCCGAGGATTCATAAACCGCGATGTGATAAACGCCCATCGGGAAGTTCAGCACGGTCCGAAGTTTCTTGGACAGTTCTGGCGCCTGCTCCAGTTTTGCAAACATCGCTTTCTGGTTCGACATCAATGCATGAAGGGCCGGAGAGGTCATACAGAACTCGGTTTTGCCCATAGCAACGTCAAGCACATGGCGCGTGGCCGCGCCGGTGGCGTTGAGCTGGATTTCATAGTCCGGCAGTTCCTTGTTTACGATGTTGGCGAAGGTCGTCATCACAAGGTTCGGGCTGGTTCCCGGCCCCAGTGTGGACATGCGCAAAAGCTCTTTTGCCTGCGCAGCACGTGGCAGAACACTCAGCGTCGCAAGCGCGGCCGTGCCAGCCAAAAGGCTACGGCGATTGAGATGTGTTGTCTTCATATTGTCTCTCTCCCTAGTGTCATAATGAAGTCTGGTTTTTGCTGGTCAGTTCCAGCCGGTCGAAATACATCAGTCCGATCCCTGTGGCTGTGGCGATCCAGGATACGGTTGGTCCAAAGAAGATAAGTGCCCCTGCCAGCGCCAATCCGACGGGCACCATGTAAGCCCTTCCCCGTCTCGGGTAGCAGGCGCGCGAGATCAGGATGGTGGCAAGCAGCACAAACAAAATTGACTGCAGCGACTCTGTCCAATGGAACCCCGTTCCAAGCAGAAGCGCCGGTTGATAGACAAAGGCAAACGGGATCACAAATCCCGGTAACGCCAATCTTGACGCCTCCAGGGCGGTGGGCATGGGACTTGAGCCTGCGATCGGTGCCGCTGCGAAAGCGGCAAGCGCCACGGGCGGGGTGATGGCCGAAAGAACGCCAAAATACAGCACGAACATATGGGTGTGGACAATCGGCACACCGAGCTTTTGAAGCGACGGGCCCATCACCAAGACGATTATCAAATACGCAGGGACAGTTGGCATCCCCATCCCAAGCAACAGGCAGGCAATCGCCATCAAAATCAGCGAAAGGATAATCTGATTTTCAGCAAGGCCCGAAAGTAGAGACGCAAAGCGCAGCCCCACGCCGGTCAAGTTCAACACGCCGATGACAATACCTACAGCGCCCACGATCACCACCAGCTGTGCCGAGATGAGACCTGCCGAGCGGATAAACTTGAGCCAGGCCAGCCTGTCGGTCAGAAGATCGGGACGGACAGCAAAACCCAGAGCAGCGGCCAAAGCCACGCCAACAAAACCCGCATAGGCGGGGGAAGAGCCTCCGACCATGGTCACCACGATACCGGCAAGCGACAGAACAAAAATGCCGATTTGCACAAGTTCGCGCCAGTTGAACGAGATGTTCGGACGCGGCTCTTCGGCCAGATCCATATTGCGCGCGGCACTCGAGATCGCGACGAACAAGCCGCAGTAATACAGTAGCGCAGGCACAGCGGCAGCGGCGCAAATGGTGAGATAGGGAACATTGGTGACGTCAGCCATGATAAAGGCCACGGCCCCCATAATGGGTGGTGTGATCTGCCCGCCACTTGAGGCGGCGGATTCGACAGCAGCTGCAAATCGGGACGAAAATCCCCGTTTTTTGATCAAGGGAATGGTAATGACGCCTGTGCCCACGACATTGGCGACAGCGCTGCCTGAGATGGTGCCAAACAGTCCGCTTGCCACTGTGGCAGCCGCCGCAGGACCAGACCGCATTTTTCCGGTGGCGGCCATCGCGAGCCGCACGAGCACGCGGTCAATGGCGAGCAATTCAAGAAGCGACCCAAAGACAATAAAGATCAGAATCGTCGATACAACCGTCGCCATGGGCCGTCCAAAAACACCATCAAAGGAGTACCATAGAACCGTCATCAGCTCTTCGGTGGAAATCCCCGCATGTCTTAGAAAACCCGGGGCCAGATGGCCAAAAGCCCCGTAGGCGAGCAGAACGCTGGCAACCACTGCCATAACAAGACCGACAGATCGTCGGGTCAGTTCGATGACTGCAAACAGACCCAGAAAGCCCATCCAGATGTCGTTTCGCGTTAGAAAGTAGAGACCGGTCTCAATCTCTTCGGCGGCGCGGAAATACTGATAAACACTCAGAGATAGAGCAATTGCGGTTGCAAACAAAAGCGCACGATCCAAAGGCCCTTTGGTTCGCCCGAATGAGGAGAGTGTGATCAACAATCCTCCGCTTAACAGCATACCCACGCGCAGATAGGAATCTGAGAAAACGCCAAATACAGAAACGTAGAACACCACACCGATGATCGCGAGTGACAGCCCCGTCAACACGTATCCGAGGTACGCATTTTGTTTGAATTCCAGCACAACGTCCTCCCAAGCGTGACGCGCTCCAACTGTCACGGTCTCTGGTTCGTGGCATGAGGCGCGTGATTAAAAAAGTATTGAACCGGTGAGCTTTTGTCGATTTAGTGTTTCACTAGGTGAAACGCGATATGACAAAACTCAACCGATCCATCGAACGCGGCCTCATGGTGCTGGAAGTTGTCCATCGCTCTGGCGCGAGCTCACTGGCTTTTCTTGCTGACCAGACGGACTTGCCGAAGGCGACGTTGTTGCGCATCTGTGCAACGTTGGAAAATCGTCGCTGGATCATCCGCAGAAGCAGCGATGGCTGTTACCAACTCGGTTCGGCTTTCCCTCATTCCGGCGGCATGCCCGAATTGGTCGACCGTCTTGTGGCAGTCGCCAAAGAAGAGATCGTGCGTCTGTCCGAAGACACCGGGTTGGGAGTTGATCTGGCCGCTGCGATTGGCGAGGGCCGCACAGAGATCGTGGATACGACACGAGTGTTCAAAAAACATGGCGTCTATCCGGACACCGTCGGGTTTCGCCCCTCGCCCACGGTTTCAGCTCTTGGGTTCGCTTTCCTCATGGGGCTCTTTGAAACCGGCGACGTCGAGACACTACAGCGCGTTGAGAATGGTCCGTCACGCGAAATCGACGGCGCTTTGCCCGAGCTATCAAAATCTCTGAAAGAAGGTACAAAGCGAGGCTTTGCAATCCGCGCACACGGACATTGGGGGCGCGCGGTGGATTATGGCGAGCTCCCCGCAGCTATTGCCGTTCCGATAATTTCTGGCACAGAAGCCGTCGGTGCGCTCAATTTGGTTTGGAATGCCAGCGATCAACGGGTCGAGGACGTCGCGACAGCTCATCTTAGGCGCCTACGGTCTGCCGCGAAACGCATCGGCCAGAGCTATGCCGAATTCACTTGATACTACGGATAAGCAACCGGGTATTTTCCCAAACGGCTGCCTTCCAAATACTCTCCGGTTCATTTCAAACCACCGAGATATCTGGTTTCTCGATAATGCGCCCTGAGTACTGTTAATCCTTAACCAACCATATTTTGCGTATCGACTACTGCACAACCAGGAAATCTCCACACTAAGCGGAGACATTGAACGGCGATCCATTATATAGCTGCTTTTTTCGCACTGCAGGGAATGCCGGCTTCACGCCCGTCGTGTCCCAGCACCATGGCAGCAAGCCGTCACTTTATGTTTTTTATCAGCTGGACGTGATGAATACCAACTAATGGGCCGTGCGAAAGGATATCTCCATTACTCATCATGTTACCCATCCGCCACACCTTCGACTTCGCCCCAATTGCTTCCACAGTGCTTCCACTGGAGATGTACGAACGCGAACGGCCACCCTGAGGTGACTATTAACATATTGATATTGGTATTTAAAGTTGACCGCAGGAGCACACAACCGCCGTTGTCGAACAATGTTGCGCTATCGGGTATGACTCCTCTTCGGACTAAGAAATGGTAATTAGCCTAGAACCAGTGTAGCACCGTGTGTTTTGAGAGGCCGAACGCAGAAAGCGCCCAGCGAGCGTTTACGTATTATTTTATTGGTGTATTTTTGGTTGCGGGAGTGCGCCACCATCATACCCTTGAGTCACGCGATGGTGATCAAAAACATAGGTTTGATCTGCTCTTCAACGCCTATGACGTAACTAACTCCTTGAAAAGACAAAGCTACTAACTAATCCGCTTCGGGCCGGATTACATCTGCTTTGCCAAAGAGTTGGCCGTCATGGGCTGGAGGACAGACCATGACACAGAGACCTATTGGAACCAGAGACGCGCCATTTTCGTTGCGCTTGACCTTTGAAGAACGCAGCCGCCTTGAGCGCAATGCGGGAAGTATGCCCATTGGGTCATACATAAAGTCGCTTCTTTTTGCGGATGATGCCGCGAAATACCGCAAACGTCGTCGTGTCGCGGAACCTGATGAAAAACTCCTCGCTGAGGTTTTGGCCTGCATTGGCGCGAGCCGAATTTCCAACAATCTCAATCAACTTGCCAAGGCCGCAAACACAGGATCTCTGTTTTGCGACGACGAAACCAAACGCGACATTAATCGCGCCTGCGCCGATGTGCACGCGATACGCGAACTTCTTCTTCGTGCTCTTGGCGTTGAAACCAATGGACTTGGTGTCGTTTCCGAAAGCACATCGCAAAGTTTTGCAAGAGCAGCTGCGAAACCGAAGCCGACTACTGACCAAGACACTAATCCGAAGAGGTTCACGGTATGATCCTCAAGGGCTCCCAACGCGCTGGCGCGACTAAATTATCTGCGCATCTCATGAACGACCGCGACAACGACCATGTTGCGGTGCTCGAACTCCGTGGATTTGTCGCTGACGATCTACATGGCGCTCTGAACGAAGCGCACGCCATTTCTAAGGCAACCCAGTGCAAGCAATATTTATTTTCTCTGAGCCTCAATCCACCAACGGATCACATCGCGACTGAACAAGATTTTCTTGATGCCGCTGATCGTGCTGAAGAAGCCCTTGGTCTTTCAGGGCAACCGCGCGCGGTGGTCATCCACGAGAAAGAAGGTCGCCGCCACGCACACGTGGTGTTTTCCCGAATTGATGGCGATGAGCTGAAGGCCATCAATCTCCCTCATTTCAAAAACCGTCTGCGTGACTTGTCGCGTGAGTTGTATCTGGATCACGGCTGGGAGCTACCAAAAGGTTTGCAGGCTGGCGGTGGGAAAAGCCCGCTCAATTTCACGCTCGAAGAATGGCAACAAGCCAAACGCCAAGGCGTTGATCCCCGTGAAATCAAAAGCGTCTTTCAAGATGCGTGGAAGAGAAGCGACAACCTCAAGGCATTTGGCAACGCCTTGGCTGAACGCGGCTACTTCATCGCCAAGGGAGATCGCCGTGGCTTTGTCGCGCTGGACGTGAACGGAGAAGTTTATTCCATCCCGAAATGGTCCGGTGTTCGTGCCAAGGACGCAAAAGGCAAGTTTGGCTCACCAAATCAGCTACCAAGTGTTGACCATGTACGCCGCGATTTGCGCGCAGCTGTCTCCGATAAACTAAAGGGTTTCATCGGTGACGTAAAAGCCAAGCACCTGCACGACCTAGAGCCACTGCAACGTGAAAAAACCAAGCTTGTTTCATTGCATCGCTCTGAGCGGAAACAAATGCGCGAAGGGCAAGAGAACCGATGGCAGGACGAAACACGGCTCCGTTCTGAACGTCTGAACAAGGGCGTTCGCGGGCTGATCGACTGGGTCAGCGGGAGAGCAAAATCCACCAAGAAGCGTAATGAACTCGAAGCGCATCAATGCATGCTCCGCGACCAAAAGCAGCGTGACGATCTGGTCAAGGCACAAATGTCTGATCGTCACGCTTTGCAAAGGCGCTTCGACACAATCCGCAAAAAACAAATTCAAGATCGCAAGTTCCTCGCTCGCGATGTCAGCAAATTTCTGCGCGGCACTGAGCGCAGATCCCAAACGGATGCCAATCGGCCCCGTGAGCGGGCTCAACGTCACAAACGTGATCGCGGCCCAAAATTTGAACTCTGATTATGGAGAATGCCATGAAACGGCAAAACAAAATACTACTTAGCTTGACGATGGCGATTGTCATTGTTGCGAATGAAACTCTGGCACAATCATTGTTTGGCGATCCCTATGGGCGTTACAATCGCGGCTTCTCAGCAGAAATGGCAATGCTGCGCATGTTCATCATGGCCATTTCGATTGGCTCTGGTTTTTGCCTTGGGTGGTTCATGTCGCCGCAAGCGAAACATCTGCGCCGCATTATCCTGCTCTGCATCGCTGGCCTCACTGTATTCCTCGCGATTTTCAACCAAGGGGCGCTGGGGTGGAGCAGCACTTGGCTGGTATCTGTCGTCGGCTTCTTTGTTGCGATTGGCTATTGGATCGGAACCGGTGTGAAAGCACTAGCTGAAGTGCCAACGACATTTGGCTCAAGCCGCTGGGCGACAATCAAAGATATGATGGCCAAGAATTTGTTCGAACAAAGCGGTATCCGCCTTGGAACAACAACCGTCAGCAAAGATGAGGTCGCGCAGGAAATTCGTTATTCCGGTGACAGTCACTTGCTGACAGTCGCTCCGACCCGCGCAGGCAAGGGTGTCAGTGCAATCATCCCCAATTTGCTGTCTTACACAGGCTCAGTATTGGTAATTGATCCAAAGGGTGAAAACGCTTTGATCACGGCACAGGCACGCAAGGACATGGGGCAAGCTGTTCAATTGGTTGATCCATGGGGAATTGCGCAAGTGAACGGCATTCAAACGGCACGCTTCAATCCTTTGGATTGGCTGGTCGCAGGTGACGTCGACATCACTGAAAATGCGATGCTCTTGGCGGATGCGTTGATCATGCCTGATGGAACAAGCGACAAATTTTGGAGCGAAGAGGCCAAAGCTTTGCTGCAAGGCATCATCCTCTATGTCGCTACTGACGAACATGAAGATGGGCAACGTCACTTGGGCCGCGTTCGTGATCTTCTTTTGCTCGACGGCGAAGACCTCACCAAGCTGTTCACCCTGATGTCGCAATCTCCACATCATGTCGTGGCCAGCACGGGTGCGCGCAGTTTGCAAAAAGAAGAGAAACTCTTGGCCAATGTGATCGCATCTGCGCAAGCTGAAACGCACTTTCTTGATAGTGCGCGCATTCGCGAAAGTCTGTCGGTATCAGACTTCAAATTTGAGGATCTGAAAACAACGGCCATGAGCATCTATTTGGTTCTGCCAGCAGACCGCCTGCACCCATTTGCACGCTGGTTGCGTTTGCTGATCCAGCAATCGATCACGGTCAACGCCCGTAACATTGCCGACAAGCCTGAAAAGCCTGTGCTGTTCATCTTGGACGAAATGCCTGCGCTCGGCAAACTTGCGGTGATTGAACAGGCATATGGATTGATGGCTGGGTTTGGTATGCAGCTTTGGAGTTTTGTCCAAGATCTCAGCCAGTTGGAGCGCCTCTATGGCAAAGGCTGGCAATCCTTCATCGCCAACACCGGCATGATCAACTACTTCGGTTCGACTGACCGCATGACTGCTGAATATTTTTCCGCCTTGTGTGGCGAAACGACAGTGTGGAACTTCAGCTCCGCGTTGTCCCGTGCGATTGGCACAAGTACAGGCAATGGTGGTTTGAGCTCGTCTGAAACGGTCACGCAAAGCGATACGCGGGCGGCATCGCAACGCAAATTGGCCTACCCTGATGAGCTGATGCGAATGAATGCCCAAAAGCAATTGGTCTTCATCGACAATATGTACCCGATGATCGTCACGAAAACCCCTTGGTTTGAAGACGATGAGCTGAAAGCCAAAGGCGTCAATCTTCACGACAAGTAAGACAGGATCTGGGCGGTGGGGAGACTCATCGCCCGCTTCGCTTTACCCCCAAATGAGGAAGCATTCTTATGTCCGATAACCGTCCCAGTAAACCATTCAACCTTCGCGCCGATCCTGACCGTGATCAAATTCGCGACAAAGACAACGCCAAGCCAAAGCTGCAACCAAAACACCTACGGATCAAGCCAGCTCCCAACCTCGCGCCTTCGGGCATGTCTGGCATCAAACAAGGCCTGCCGTCAAATTCGTCACACGAAAAAGGCAAGCGCTTCTCGATCAAACAATCTGGGGACCTGTCAAAAAAGTTCAACTCAATCGCACCCAAGTCCCCGAAGAAAGGGCCGGATTGGGAACGCTGAAAACGCTAAAATCAATAGAAACAGGTCAAAGAATCAGGTGCACGAAACCGGCAACACCCGCTGAAATCGCACCGTCTTTGACCATCTTCTCTTTCTCAGCTTGCGGGATGCCTCCACCGCGTAGAAGTACCCGTGAATTTCGCGCCAATGTTATCATTGCCGCAGTTGACATGCTCATCAAGGCGCTAGGATGATCAAAATCATCCAACCCTTCAAAAACATTCCCAACATCCTCATTCAGTTCCGAATTTGAAAAACCTGTCGACGTTAAATCTCCGCTCGTGCCCGCGACTTCTTCGGTTGCAAAAACTTCGATATTTTCATACTTCTCGTTATGCTCACGAACATAAGATGCGTACTTAGTCGCCTTCAGCTGAACTTCTTTCACTTCATCAGTTACAGTGTTGATTATGCGAACATCTGAGCCAGCGTGATTTGTCGCATCAAATATTTCGACAATGTACTGATCACCATCGCTATTTTCCTCGTGCTGGAAAAGCAGCTCATGGTAAATTCCTTTGATATTGTTCGTCAAACCGGACAGCTGAACTGGCTCCATACTCTGAATGTATACCGCAAGCTCCTCATCTGTTGCGTTGGTCAGCTCATTATTGGAACGCCGCAAGGCCTCCAACACAAACTGTTCATTCTCTGAAAAGGATGGGACCCCATCAGCCAGTAACTGTAGAACAACCACCGATACAATCCCTGTGGAGACATTGGGATGGTCCTTCGACCATCGATAGACATAGCCCGTTGCACTGTGGAGCTTTGCTGTCGCAGATTTAAGGTTTCTCCTTGCCAATACTGGCCATGAGTTTGCGCGATAGTTGCACTCCATGAGTTCCTCGCACAAAGGCTTTAGTGCATCCCCATACACCGCAGATGCCGTCATTGGATCAAGGAGTCGTCCCGCTTTTTCTTGCTCCCTGAAAGCAATTGCCAATGAAAGACACACATCCAAAACACGTTGTTCCTGTAGCTCAAGCTCACTTTTTTCGCGAGCTTCCCCTGAAACGTATTTTCTTTTCAGCCAACCAACCCCGAGTATGGTTCCGATACCGCCAGCAACGGATGCTGCACCAATTATCGCTGTTCCCGCTATGACACTACCACCTACCCATGCGAGTGCAGCATTTGTAAAAGCAGCACCCGACAGGGAACCAATGGCCGTTCCTGTCCCAGCCGTTCCAAGAAGCGATGCAACAGAGAAAATCCCCGCACCGGTTCCTGCAAACCCCAGCTTTCCAGAAACACCTTTGACCAGCTTGTTCGAAAAACCGGACTCTTCCCGTAAAAGCGCATCTCGCACGCCCTCACAGGCCTCAGCTGAATTTTTGTACCAGTTTTCATCAGAAATGGGTTCGAAATTTTCTTTTGTGCTTGTGATCTGTTCCTTGATTGCCTTTTCGGCACCCGACGTCATTTCCCGCACAGGTACTTTTGAAACTGCGCCTCTAATTTTGTCAAATATCTTGCCTGTCAAATCACTACCTCTAAGAACCTTGAATAATGGATCGAGAGTAGACGATGCGGGTCATCCACGCAATTGAAACCGTTCGGATATCAATATTTATCATTATTATTCAGACAACTACGCGAAAATGCCCACAACACTTACGAGGCGTAAAAATTATATTCCAGTGGCGAGGCAAGCGAAATTTTGCTATGATAATCCCATGAACCAACACCAAGAATACATGCGATGGCTCCATTCAAAATCAACCGAAAATTCTGAGAACCAAGTTATTTCCCGCACCTTTGAAAACAGTTCCGGCGCAGATGAACTCATTTCTTTGCCCCAATCCTACTGGGACTACATCGACTGGCTAGAAGCGCGTGGTGACATCAGTTTTTCCGAATGGGTCATTCACTGTGAATTGAACCCGCACGAGGATACTCCGATTTCTCATTTGCTCATGTTTTGGCTCTGGCTTGATGAATGCGGGCGATGGATGAATTGCCAGCCAACTCCATCAAAAGTCGTCCCCAGTGGCTTCAGGTTCTGGAAAGCTGAATACGGTAATCGCGTTTGGACGGCTGGGTGCGGTCGCATTTAATCGAAAAATTCCAATATCCATACATTTTAAGCACTGCCTTTTAGGCTCTCCATCCATTTAGGGCTTCAAACATAGAATTGGCATCACTGACCAATGCCAAACAAGGGCGGGCCTGCTGCACATTCGTTGCGCCCCCAAGGGTGTTTTGCGTGATCTTGTGCGCATCCCTGTTTTTCAAAGCCCCAGAATGGCTGGGCTAACAAGACAGGAGATTTAAGATGATTGCATTGATTACAATTTTTGAACTGGAACAACTGACCCAAACCGAACTTGAAAACCTTCATCTGATCCTTCTCAAGTTGCTGATGGCAACCGAACCAAACTCAGCAGATCGCCGCAATATCCTTGCGAGCCTTGAAAACATCGACACCGTTCTTGATCAAAAGCTGGTTCGACAAATCGGATATTATCGGGTATAATCGGGTATGAAATCGAATATCCGAAAGCCAAATCCAAGTGAATGAGCCCAACGTACCACTAACCCAAGACCTTTTGAAACTCATCGCAGAGGTTGATGAGTTCAAAGGCCGTTGGGAAGCGTTAAAGAACCTGTCGCCTGATCACCTCAACGCCTTGCGCAAGGTTGCGACCGTCGAAAGCGTTGGCTCATCGACACGGATTGAAGGGGCAAAGCTGACTGACGTACAGGTCGAAACCTTGCTCTCCAACATCCAGATGCAAAAGCTGGACTCGCGGGATGAACAAGAGGTCGCGGGTTATGCTGAGGCGATGGATCTGATTTTTCAGGCCTTTGAAGACATGCCCCTTACGGAGAACCATATTCGTCAGTTGCACCAAGTTCTTTTGCGCCACAGCACCAAAGATGAACGCCATCGCGGTGATTACAAGAAACTGGCGAACAACGTCGTGGCTATCGATGCAAACGGCAAAGAAGTCGGTGTTATTTTTGAAACGGCGCAACCGTTTGAAACGCCTCACTTGATGGAAGATCTGGTACGCTGGACCCATAAGGCGGTGGAAGAAGAATCCATGCACCCGCTGCTGATTGTTGCTGTATTCACCGTTCAGTTTCTGGCCATCCACCCGTTCCAAGATGGGAACGGCAGGCTCTCACGCGTCTTGACAACATTGATGCTTCTGCGCGCTGGCTATGCCTATGTACCCTATGCCTCACTGGAAAGCGTGATCGAAGAGAACAAGGACATCTACTATAAAAGCCTGCGCCGCACCCAAACCACACTAAAAAGCAACGATCCTGACTGGACGCCTTGGATTGGCTTTTTCCTGCGCTGCTTAAAGAAACAAAAAGACAACCTCGTCAAACGTCTGGACCGTGAACAGCCTCAGATCGACAAAGTTGACCTGCCAGAACTGTCCTTGAAAATCTTAGATCTGTTTGAAACCCATGACCGCCTGAACCTCTCCAAAATCGAAGAACTGACCGGCGGCAATAAAAACACGATCAAAGTGCGACTGCGAGAACTTGTGAATTCTGGCCATATTTCCAAGCATGGCAAAGCAAGAGCAACGTGGTACCAGAAATCGTAGCTACTGCCATCCCTTTATGAGTTGACCTAAGCGCGGTGCATTCGCTCAACCAAATAATGAAGCCCCAAGAGGGTCACCACTAGCAAACTCGAAATCATCCAAACATATAGGCCCCATACTGCCTTTTGTGCTAAACATGCTGCGATCACGGCCCAAGTTGCCGTTGGTTGCGTCACAGTTAAGTGAACTTGCAATACTCCAAATACATAAAGGACAATCGCCAAAGTCGCGCAATATCCAAAAATCACCGCCAAAAATCGTCTTCTGGTCAGCGTTTCCTTAATCTCATTTTTTTTTCGCATGCTAACAATAGTCGGTGCGCGTCCTTTCATAACTTGGTCTAGATTTTCATTTGAAAAGCTGGAAACAGCGGCCAAAGCCGCGATATAGAACCCCACCAAAATTCCCATCAAAGCATTTACATCGCCGATGAGCTTGTCCTTATCAAAGGTGAGGAAGCTATCTCCCCAGATTTGGAAGCCTCCAAAAACTACAAGAAATACAATTGTCGGGTAAATCCATTGATACCAAAAAATGTCGGGGCTTCGCAGCCGTAAGAACGAAAGAACCGTGAATACTTTGGTATGTTTTTGGAACGCCATATCAACCGCCTACATTGTTGGCCACATCGACCATTTTTTGTATCATGTCTTGACGAAAAGCTGCATAGCGTTGTGTCAACGGCGGATCGAACTCGTTCACGATCTCATTCTGCACAAACGCCTGCTCAAGAATTTCATCCCCATTATGATGCACCTCAGTTCGTTTGATTTGCCCATTTGCAGCTTTAATCCTCACAAAGATTTGTGTGTCATCTGCACCACCTCTGAAACGATCTAAGAACCCACCGACACGCCCAAAGATCGTTTGCGCTTGATCATCGGATACGCGCTTTTTAATTTCCCATCTTGCTTCATGAACGACCTCTTCCACGATGGGGTCTTCATCCAATCCATCTTCATGGTTTTCTTCATGCCCAATGAACTCGATATCCTGAAGCGTTCCAGTTCTCAGTGCTTCACGGATCGTTCGGGACTGGTGGCCATCTATATCAAACACCGGTCGAAAGCGCTTTATTTCACCATCATCATCCTGCGCTTCCTTCTCATAAAGTGCGTTTTTGCAAACCCACGTCAGATGATCCTTAACTGACGAAAGATAAACGCCGGGAACCTTTTCTATAAGGATCAGGTGTCGCCCATGTGGGTCAGCCGCTTTCTTGATCAAGATGTGGGCAGCATAATGACCGCCTTCTTCTTCTTCCTTCTCGATGTCACGTGTCTCCTTGGTTTCAAAATGAAGAAACGAGACACCAGTTACGTTCTTGTCACCCACCTGTAAAATTAGGCGATAGAAAACGTCGCCGTCTTCGAAATTTTCACACCACATAAGGCGAGAATTTTTGGAATACTCACGATGCACATCGCCTCGAGCGATCCTATCATTGATCGCCGCAATCAAGTCCCCAATTGCAAAATCGGGTGCGTAATGTGGTACATTAGCGCGGTTCCTGATCGCTAAATTTCCAACTACGATCCACCGGTAATTTGAAGGTAATGCCATTTAAAATCCTTAGCTATTATTCAATCTTCTATTTGGGAAATCCGAGAACGATTTTCATCGCCTCAAAGCTCACCGTGATACAAATGTTTCTGGAAGCCTACAAAAGCCTCCCTAATACGTGAAACGCCACCAAGCTCCGCAGCAGCATCAGAAACAGCCTGATACTTTAATTCCAGCAGATCCGGCAGTTTGGCTTGATCAAGCTCGCTAACGCCTTCGCGAACATATTGCGCCAGCACAAAACTCAGGAACAAGCGCAGCTTTTCGTCGTACTCAGCTGCGATATTCTGCTCTCCAAGATCAGCTCTTTTCCTCCGCGAAATTGGCGATAGCGCAAATGCGATGTATGCAAGCACATCAAAGAGGTCGCTTTTTTCCGCGTTGATCAGCCCCTTAATTTCATTAAGCTGATCCTGCCCGTAACCTTTCTCGGAAAGCGCATCGAGTAAGGCTTTTCTTGTATCAGGCTTGCTCCAAATCTCTCGCAGTTCATCTTCATCTTTGAACAATTCCGGCAGTTCGCCAAACATCCGCTCAATAAACTCTGCCGCCGACATCGGCTTGCCTTCAGGGCTCCAGAACGTTGTCGCGCTCATGTGTTGCAGGGTACGTTCTTTGCCATCCGCAAGTTTGATTTTCACCTTCTCGCGTTTGGGCTTGTCTTCGCCATCTTCATTGGGTTCACGTGGTGTGTCGTCTTTTTCACCGTCGCCAGAACCGCCAGCAGTGGTGGTTTCCACCGGTTCAGCAGGTTCGCCATCCCATTCGGGATCGTTGAAATGTTCATAGGCCTTCACGAAGTCATAAACGGTGAAGTAATCCTTGCCATCAAACAACCGCGTACCCCGCCCGATGATCTGCTTAAACTCAATCATCGAATTCACAGGGCGCATCAAAACGATGTTGCGCACATTGCGGGCATCCACACCGGTTGAGAGCTTTTGCGACGTCGTTAGAACCGTGGGAATGGTTTTCTCGTTGTCTTGAAATTCTTCCAGCCACTGCTCGCCCAGTGCGCCATCTTCGGCAGTCACGCGCACGCAATAATTCGGGTCGGTGCTGGTCTTCATCTGGTTGATCAAATCGCGCACAGCCAAGGCGTGCTCTTGCGTGGCACAAAACACGATGGTTTTTTGCGACTGATCAATCGCCTGCATCACCAAACTCACGCGGTATTTTTCGCGCTCCGCGATCTCAATCACGCGGTTGAACTCGCCCTCAGAGTACCGCTTACCTTCCTCAACCTCGCCTTCGATCACAGCATCATCGGAGGTGTAAACGTAATCATCCAGCGTGGTGGCGATCTGGTTCACCTTGAAGGGCGTCAGATATCCATCGTTAATGCCTTCTTTTAGGGAATAGGTGTAAACGGGATCGCCGAAATAGCCGTAGGTGTCGACGTTGTCTTTGCGTTTGGGCGTAGCAGTCAGTCCAAGCTGCACGGCAGGGGCGAAATATTCCAAAATCCCATGCCAATTGCCTTCGTCATTTGCGCCGCCGCGATGGCATTCGTCGATGATGATCAAATCAAAGAAATCACGCGGGTAGTCGCCGTAGTTCTCGGCGCCTTCTTCTCCCGTCATGAACGTCTGGAAGATCGTGAAAAAGATATTGCCGTTCTTGGGAACGCGTCCCTTTTTGCTGATCTCTTTGGGGCTGATCCGCACCAATGCATCCTCGGGGAAGGCCGAGAATGAATTATACGCCTGATTGGCCAGAATATTGCGGTCGGCCAGAAACAGGATGCGCGGGCGGCGGGTTGGCTCGGCGTCCGTTTTCCAATCATTCAGGTTCCAGCGGGCATGAAACAGCTTCCACGCCAATTGGAACGCCACGGCGGTTTTACCCGTGCCTGTCGCCAGTGTCAGCAAAATGCGGTCTTGGCCGTCTGCGATAGCTTCCAGCGTTTGGTTGATGGCGTTGTGCTGGTAATAGCGCGCCTGCCATTGGCCGCCTTTGTCCTCGAACGGGACAGCGCCGAAACGGTTGCGCCACAGGTTGGGCACGGCATAGGTGGCGTCCCACAGCTCTTCTGGCGTGGGGTAACGGTCGACATAGGTCTCATACCCCGTTTCCATATCGATGCGATAGATGCCTGCGCCATTGGTGGAATAGGCAAAACGGCATTGCAAGGACGCCGCGTATTTCTTGGCCTGCGCCACGCCCTCGGTGTCGGGCAGGTTGCGGCGTTTGGCTTCGATCACGGCGAGCTTTTGACCGCGATAGAACAGCACATAATCGGCGATGTCCTGAGAGCTGCGTTTGCCCGCGCCTTGCAAACGGCCCAGTGTGATCACCTCGCGCCGCACCCGTGATCCATCAACAACGCCCCATCCGGCGGCGGCAAGGGCGGGATCGATTAATTCTGCGCGGGTTTCTGCTTCGTTCATAAAATATCCTAAATCGCTAATGCGTCCTCTGCCCTGTCCGCTACAAAATCAACGGTAAGCTCTCCGGCAAAGGCCTTTTGTAAAAGAGAGTGTTTCAATTCCTCCAACGCGTCGAGCTTTTGTTGGTAGAGGATTTCGAGGCATTGGGTTTTGGCCTCTAGCTGGTCTAACCTACCAATTGCTGCGCTTAGCAGATTCCGGTCCGTTGGGAGTGGAAAACGCAGGGCTAATATCCGCTTTGGTGCCGTGTGGCGAACCATAGTCCCCGTTGAGGTCTCTTGTATCGCCACGGATGCGACCCGTGACCTCAAAAAATAATATACGAACTTTCGATCAACAAAATCGGTCTTGAATATTACCCTCCCAATTCGTTGATTATGTAATATGTGTCTATGCTCGATGAATGCAGGTTTTCCCAGCAGCTTCATCTGTGAAGAAAGATCGGTCATCACAACCGTAAGCTCGCCAACTTCAAATAGGTAACTAACCGGAACCTCACCGTTGAAACGCTTGGTGTTCTTCGCTGTAAAAACCAAGCGGCCTGCTTCTGAATAGTTTCCAGGGGTAAGCACAATAGGCTCTTCTTCATTATCAGACACGCCAAAATTACTACCTTTAAAAGCAAAACCATGCGTGATTTCACAAACCTCACCCAAAGTCGTTTCCACCCAGCCTTTGCCTTTTTGGGTGAAGGTGGCGTTTAGGGTGGTCTCAAACAGTTCGCGGGCGTTGTCGCGGTTTTTGCGCGCCGCCTCCGCCGCCCGCTCTATCCCCGCAAAGGCTTGATCCAACACAGAGACAATCTGTTTTTGCTCCGCGAGTGGTGGGAGGGGGATTTTGAATTCCTTCAAAGCCTTTCCAGAAAGTTCTTTAAAAGTAGTTCCGGTGCCCAAGTCGTTCAATGGGGTAACATTCGCGAGTAAATAGTAAAAAAGGAAATGTTCGTCGGTACCTTCATTTGGCTGCAAAGCTCTGCACCCTTGGTTAAACGCCATCGGCACTTCATTGATTGCTAAGTGCCCGATAGGTGCGCGGGTCGACATGATTACAGATCTGGGTTTCGCTAGCTTTGCCGACGACTTTTGAAGCCCCAACTCTGTGATTTTCCTTGGGGTTTCAGCTACATATTTTCCGTCAAGTTTCCCCATGTCCTTTGGTGTTAGCCAGTTGACATTACCGTCCCAAAATTCAGCTACCTTTGATTTTGGGGTGCCTCCGTTGATAATATCAGACACCTCACCAAGCGTCTTCTCTTCCCACTCCGCCTTCATAGCAGACCCCGAATGGTCGCCAGAAGCTCGGCACTCTCTTTGTCCAGTGCGGCGATTTCATCCATGATTTCGGCGGGCTCGCGCAGGGGGGCTTCTTCGGGGGTGTTCGGGTTTTTCACCGACAGGTCATAGGCGTCATCCAGCGTGGAAATATCCAGCGACCATGATTGCTCGCTGTCTGCAAAGCTGGTTTGCAGCGCGACAAATTCTTTCAGGTCATTGTCATTGAGCGGATTTGTCTTGCCCATGTTGCGCGGTTTGCCATCGGCGGATTTGGGCTCGAGCTGGTAAAACCACGTCTTATGCGTCGGCGCGCCTTTCTCGAAAAACAGCACAACGGTTTTCACCCCCGCGCCGAGGAAGGTGCCCGAGGGGCAATCCAGCACGGTGTGCAGGTTGCACGATGTCAGCAGTTCTTTGCGCAATGCTTTGGACGCATTGTCGGAATTGCTGAGGAATGTGTTTTTAATGACAATCGCGGCGCGCCCGCCTGCCTTTAGGTGTTTGATAAAGTGTTGCAGGAATAGGAATGCGGTTTCACCGGTTTTGATCGGGAAGTTCTGCTGCACCTCTGCGCGTTCTTTGCCGCCAAAGGGCGGGTTGGCAAGGATCACATCGTGACGGTCTTTTTCCTGCACATCACGAATGTTCTCGGACAGGGTGTTGGTGTGAATGATGTTGGGTGTCTCGATGCCGTGCAAGATCATGTTCATGATCGCGATCACATAGGCGAGCGATTTCTTTTCACGGCCATAGAAGGTGTTGGATTGCAGGGTGTTGAGCTGCGTGGTGGTCAGATCGCCCAGCTCATGACGCATATAGTCATGGGCCTCACACAAGAAGCCCGCAGAGCCGACCGCGCCATCATAGACGGTTTCGCCGATTTGGGGCTTCACGACTTGGATCATGGCGCGGATCAGCGGACGCGGTGTGTAGTACTCCCCGCCATTGCGCCCCGCATTACCCATGTTTTTGATCTTGGCCTCATATAGGTGAGACAGCTCGTGCTTTTCCTTTTGAGAGCGGAACCGCAGGCTGTCCATCAGCTCTAACGCGTCACGCAGAGAGTAGCCGCTTTGGAATTTGTTTTTGATTTCGCCAAAGATTTCACCGATTTTATATTCGATGGTATCTGGGCCAGAGGCACGTTGCTTGAAGCCCTGTAGGTAGGGAAATAGATCAGTGTTGACGTATTGGATCAGGTCATCGCCAGTGAGAGCGTTGTCATGGTCAAAGGTGCCATCGGATTTTTTCGGCGCGGCCCATTTGGACCAGTGGTGCGCAGGGTCGATGATGTAGGTATAAGCCTTGCCGACCAGCTCCGCCTCCAGTGAGCGTTCATGTTCGAGATCATCGAGGTATTTCAGGAATAGCATCCACGAGGATTGCTCGGTGTAATCCAGCTCGGTGGTACAGCCAGCCTCTTTCCAAAGGACGTCATCGATGGTCTTGAAAGTTTGCTCAAACATGCGCTCTAAATTCTTCCTGACGGGCTTTGTGCCGCCTTGCTAATACCCTCGGTAAATCGCGCAACCTTTACGCGAACCAACTACCGAATAACATTACAGAATTTGCCTTGTTTTGCATAGCGATAAAGTCAGATCAGCGATGCGCATGCATCTGTATGATCGCACGCTTGCAGGTCCAGCTTTCACAAGCTGGCGACATCCAAACCGCGCAGGGTTGGTCTGGGGTCTTGGGGGCAGGAACGCCGCCCAAGTCGATGGGAAGGTTTAAAGGAAGGGCAGCGCGAATGCTCCCTTCTTTTATCTCCATGAAATGGGCGAAGGGTACAGGGAGAGCGCAGTCTCCTTGTGAGGGATCAAACACCGGTATGTTTGTATGATGATGGAAGGGCTCAATGCCTGAACTTCATCATGGCTTTGGGGGATAAAACGGGGGAGCGCAGCAGCCCCCTTTTCAAGATCGTGTGGTACTACCACACACATCTTGCGGCGCACCTTAACTCAAAAAAATGGTAGTACCGAGACCGTAGGTTTGAACGGTATTACCCGCACCGATAAATGATGCGGGATCCGTTGATTGTTGTTTCGCTATAATCCATCGCCAAATCGCGGGCGTAGGCGTCATAGTCGAAGTAAAAGCGCATGCTGTCGGGGATCTCTCCACAGAGGCCTTCATCGACGAATTGTTCGGCCAGTTCGCGCATGGTCTCGACCTCGTAGATGTCGACATTCAAATCGCGGGGGTCATCACTGGCCAAGTCGAAATCATAGCCACATTCACCAACAGCGAGAATATAACGGATCTTTTGATCTTCCTCCCATTCTTCGGCAACCTCAAGAAAACGCGCCGCGTTTCCTTGGGTGAGACCTACGGCACCAGCAAGCACACAATCGATGTCGTCACCATCGATAAACTGGATCTCGAACTCCTCCACCGGCTGGCCGTAATCGTTCCGCAGGGCGCTTGCTTTGTGTTCGTATTCTTCGCGGCATTCAAAATAAAATCCGTTGGCGGCTAGGTCATAAGGTTGTGCAAATAATGTCGTCATTTTCTTTTCTCCAATTAACAAGGGGTTCGCGTTGAACCCTTGCCTCCGGCGAGGATGGAGTTGGGAGGGGATAAGAAAAATCGATGACGATGGTGCGGGCGCAACGCAGTGAGCCACGGTCGGTGTCTATTTTACTTGCGGGGAGAAAGAGGCAAAGTCTCTGGCTTCCCCATTTAAGAAACGGGAAAGCAAAAGGCATCAGCCCATCAATCGCTCTACAATTTCTGGGTTTAATTCATTCGGGGCGTAGAACTTGGTCGACGCGCTTTCTGGCCTTACGCGCTCGGCATAGGCGCGATATCCAGGATGCTCACCCTTGCCGTATACGGCAATAAAGTTTCCGGAGAAGTTGTGGATGATCTGCTTGCCATCAGGGAAAATCGAAAAGTTGTCGATGGAATAAAACTTCATCAGATCTGCGCCTGCTCGCTTGCCCAGCATGACAACATTTAGACCAAAGGGAATGACCACTCCACTCTCGACCTCGTCAATCTGAGTATTGGCAACTGTATCTGTGAAGAACTGTTCTTCGGTGTAGAACAAGGCATCACCGACCCAATCAAATCGGATGACGCAACGAATGAATGATTCCGCTCCCAAAGACGTCCACGCTTTGCGGTACAAATGATATACACCCTGAAAGCTCTTCAGCTTGAAATGTGTCAAGGGGCCGTCAGTTGCACCAATATGCGCCTCGATAGCGCTGGTGAGAGGCGCAAGCATATGAGCCGAGTGAATACGCGCACTCCTGTCAAACAGATCGGTTTCCAGCTCTTCGCAATGGCACAAGAAGTTATACAAAACGCCAACAGTCGCAGAACGGACGCCTCGAAGTGTCTTATCGTCGGAACTGCGTATGCGCTGTATGGTTGGCCTCGTCACCGCTCGCGATGAAGCACTCCCATACTTTGGAACTCTGTCATTCCCTACATACTGGGCCAACAGATCAGTGATACGCTGATCGCTTGCACCGCGCGCATTTAGGGCAACTAGTGCTTTTCGCAGGGCAGTCTTTTGCTCCCACCTGCCATCAAAGTATTCACTCACTATTTGCTCACTTTTGCTTTTTTGATCACATGACTTAACACAACAATCAAACCCAACACTCCAAGACATGCAACAAATTACTTATCGAAACGCCGCTTTTACGCGCCTCAATAAGGAAGACCAGAGACCAATGAAACGTCAAACAACGATCAAATCTATAGGAACGCGCCTCGCTAAAATTTGCGAAGCCATTGAATTGTATGATATTATGGTAATATATCCATGGGAGTGGTTGGAGTATGAACAGAAAGTCGAAGCATCAGAAGGGGCGTGCATCGAAGCCCTTTGCTGAGGCTTCGCAGTTCACGCCGGACGCAATTACAGATCTTGTGAGACATCTCGCAAGAATTTCTGCGGAAAATGATTACAAAAAACTAACCGAAACGAGCAACGTGTCGTATGATACCCCTAATGAGAAAGGTTTAAAGAATGAATAGGGTTGCCATATACGCCAGATATTCCACTGACATGCAGAGCGCTGCATCCGTTGAGGATCAAATCAGAATTTGCCGCGCAAGGGCAGAAACTGAGGGCTGGACTGTTGTTGAGTGTTACTCGGATGAAGCTATTTCCGGCGCGAGCTTGATGCGCCGAGGCGTCCAGCGATTGCTGTCAGATGCCAGAACGGGTGAATTTGATATTGTGCTGTCAGAGGCGCTTGATCGGCTTAGTCGCGATCAAGTCGACATTGCGACTGTTTACAAGCAAATGTCATTCTCCGACATCCGCCTTGTCACATTGAGTGAAGGCGAAGTAAACGAAATGCATATCGGTATGAAGGGCACGATGAACGCCGTGTTCCTGAAGGATCTTGCAGCCAAGACGCATCGCGGCCTTGAAGGGCGCGCCCTGAAGGGAAAAAGTGCGGGCGGAAAGTCCTATGGATATGACGTCGTTAAAGAGATCAACGAACAGGGTGAAGTCACAACTGGTGATCGCAAGATCAATGAGATTGAGGCAAGCATTATCCGCCGCATATTCAATGAATACATTAAAGGGAAATCCCCGCGCCGTATCGCAGTTGAACTGAACGAAGACGGCATTGCCGGACCGACTGGGAAGGGCTGGTCCTCCAGCTCGATCAACGGCAACCGCGAACGCGGTACCGGCATCCTGAACAATGAGCTGTATGTCGGTCGTCAGGTGTGGAACCGTCTCAAATATTTGAAGGATCCAGACACTAGAAAACGGGTTTCACGAATGAACCCTCAATCCGAGTGGATCATCACGGATGTTCCAGATCTTCGGATCATTGAAGATGCCGTTTGGGAAAAGGTCAAAGAGTACCAAGGCAGCTTGGACAAGAAGAAGACATTCCAAGAAAAGAAACGTCCGCCTAATCTATTTTCTTACCTGCTGAAATGCGGTGAGTGCGGCGGCGGCATGTCGATCGTCTCAGCACGGCGCTATGGCTGTTCAGCATCCCGAAATAAGGGGACATGTGACTGCCGCACGACCATCAGCCAAGACGTTCTTGAAGAAATGGTGCTAGGAGCTTTGCGAAGCCGTCTAATGGACCCAGAACTCACGAAAGTGTTCTGCGACGAATACACGGCCCATATCAACCGCATCCGCATGGAACGGAACGCGGGCATGGAACGTGACCGCAAGGAGCTTGTCAAAGTTGAGCGCGAAATGGAAAAGGTTTTAGAGGCGATCATGGGCGGCGTTAAAGCGTCATTCATCGCCGAGAAAGCCGAATTGCTGGAAACGCAGAAAGCTACCCTGCTTGAGCGCTTAGAGAATGCTGAAGAAGCTCCTGCATATGTTCATCCCAACATGGGGAAACGCTATGCAGATTCAGTGAGTGATTTGATCGCATCTTTGAATGATCCTGAACATCGTCCAGAGTCGGCGGAAATTGTTCGGACATTGATTGATAAAATTATTCTGACACCAAATGAAGATCGATCAGCATTGGTTGTAGATCTTTGCGGGGATCTCGCTGGAATCTTACAAATGTCAGAAATTGGGAGGAATAGTCGCTCTCTCACACCGAGGGATCGTCTTGAAGTGAGTAAAAGAAAGGAAATTGAACAGATCGAATCTGTGATTGATCACTCTGTAACCGATGCTGAGCATGGCTTTGTGCCTAGCAAGGTTAAATTGGTTGCGGGGGCTGACCGTGATCTGAACCTACCTAGTGGTTCAGAATGCAAGGTTAAGTTGGTTGCGGGAGTAGGATTTGAACCTACGACCTTCAGGTTATGAGCCTGACGAGCTACCGGGCTGCTCCATCCCGCGGAACCGGGCCAATTGTATTGGCCTGAGTTGCCTCATCTAGATTTTGGTGAGGCATTGATTTCATCGTAGAGAGATACGTTTTATCCTGAAGTCGTTTACTAGGTTTGGCGATGACCTACTCTCCCACACCTTAAGATGCAGTACCATCGGCGCTACGGTGCTTAACTGCCGGGTTCGGGATGGGACCGGGTGTTTCACTCGCGCTATGAT
>FREU01000004.1 GCA_900143615.1 Rhodobacteraceae bacterium Alg231-30 | reverse complement strand
CACGTCGATAGGCCAGAGATGTAAGCGCAGCAATGCGTTCAGTTGACTGGTACTAATGGTCCGATAGGCTTGATTTGATCCAGTAAAAGCAAGACTGCGCCGCGCTCAAGTAGCGTAGCGGTAGTGCTCAAAACTGCGATCCATCAGTCATACACACTACACAACATACTGCGTATCAGCGCAGCGTATTCTGACTTGGACAGCCCCAAAAGGGCATCATCATGAAGCCGTTTACTTGGTTTGGTGATCATAGCGCGAGTGAAACACCCGGTCCCATCCCGAACCCGGCAGTTAAGCACCGTAGCGCCGATGGTACTGCATCTTAAGGTGTGGGAGAGTAGGTCATCGCCAAACCTAGTAAACGACTTCAGGATAAAACGTATCTCTCTACGATGAAATCAATGCCTCACCAAAATCTAGATGAGGCAACTCAGGCCAATACAATTGGCCCGGTTCCGCGGGATGGAGCAGCCCGGTAGCTCGTCAGGCTCATAACCTGAAGGTCGTAGGTTCAAATCCTACTCCCGCAACCAATGAAAATTGACTCCCGGCTCGCAAAACAGCGCCCGGGAGTTTTTCTTTTTGAGAACCCCCGTAAGCTCCTAAGATTCCAGTACAATCGCCATGCAGCGTGATCGCATAGAGGCCTTGCCCGTCAGGTATGACGCGGATCAGCTCGGTGGGCACCCGGTTCCAAACGTGCTTCGGTTAGGGCGACTGATCTTTAAGACCAGCTTAGGCGCTGACGCCAGACACCTGTTTAAGCCTCCAGGCTGGATATTTTGGTCGTGCGGGCCAAAACGTCAACGCCTTGTTGTTTCCAAAAATGCAGCAAGTCGATGAAAATCCAGTTTTCCGCTAGCTTATCGCCGTCACGTCGATAGATATCGATGACCCGAAACTCGCCGGTTTTACCCGTGGCAGGCATCCCCATGAAACCGCCAGAAGGTATTGCGGTGAAATTCGGCCAGCCAAAGAAACCCCCATAGTGTCCCTCGGCCATCCGACAGATGTGTTTCGTCTTGGAACGATCCTTAAATCCCGCACGGAAGGGGCCAGAATGTTGTTTGGCGTAGCGTTCGATTGTATAGGTCGCCCCAATACCGCTTGGTCCCCACCAGATCATGTCGTCATGCCATGTCTGGGCCAATTCGTCCTCAAGAGACAGGTTGCTGTCCCATTGGCCCAAGTCCGTAATCATCGCTTCAATTGCCGCGAGAGTTTTTTCCCCTTGGTCGGCGGGTTGTGCATCAAATAGTAAGCCATCATGCGTCATCGGGCCGGGCTGAACCAATTGGGCTGCGGTCTGTTCAGGGAAGGGGCGCAAACCGGCTTGCATCATCAGATGTGGAATGTCGAAATACATTGCGGTTTCAGCTATTTTTTCACCCTTAACTCGGTGAAAGGCGCAATAACGCAAAAAGGCCATTTTGCCGGTGGGGGGGATGCCCAGCCAGGGTGCATCAAACAGCCCCATCAAATGTCCCATCGAGCAGACCCAAGCGCCACCGGGGTCGTCAAACCGGTTTTTGGCTGCAAAAAAAACGTCCATGCGACGCTGCATCCGCGTCAAGCTGCGGCGCAGAGGTTCCCAAAACCTTTCAGCGACGTTCGCCGGACCGTGCAGTTCATTGAACGGATGAAAACCGCGCCACAGCAGCTCCGGATCACAGTGCTTGAGCATTTCCTCAACCATTGAGCCGGAGGCTGCTGTATCCAAGTCTGCATAAAAATTGCGTACGATCCGTTTCGCTGATTGTGGCGTTGTCATCGACAGTTTCCAGTTGTTTCAATACTTTGGCAGAGGTTTTAGGCATGCCTCAAATGTCTATTGAGTTTCACTTTTGCATACGTATGCAGAAATGTCTTGCCAAAACTGCCGTTAGGTCACTACGTTTTTTGCAAACGTATGCAAAAGTGATTCCGTCGTGCACGGAATCTTCCTTGGGGGACACGATGGCCGAAATTCAGCTACGCAATGTTGGCAAACGGTGGGGAAGCTTTGTCGGCGTTGACAACTTTGACCTGACCATCGCTGATCGCGAGTTTCTCGTACTTCTTGGTCCGTCTGGATGCGGTAAAACGACGACAATGCGCATGATCGCCGGATTAGAAGACGCCTCCGATGGTGAAATTCTGATCGATGGTAAAGTGGTCAATGATCTGGAACCAAAAGACCGCGATGTCGCAATGGTGTTCCAGTCCTATGCGCTTTACCCGAACATGAACGTTTACGAAAACATCCGATTTCCGTTGAAAGTGCGGGGAATTGACCCAGAGCAACACGACGAACGGGTGCGTCGGGCTTCTGCAATGGTTGAGCTGGACGAATTCTTGCACCGTAAACCGGCCGAGCTCTCAGGTGGTCAGCGCCAACGTGTGGCTTTGGCGCGCGCCATTGTACGCGAACCCAATGTGTTCCTGATGGATGAACCTCTGTCCAATCTTGATGCCAAGTTGCGCGTCTCCACACGCGCCCAGATCAAAAACCTCAGCCACGAATTGGCCGTGACCACGATCTATGTGACCCATGACCAGATCGAAGCCATGACCTTGGCCGATCGTGTGGTGGTGATGAAGCAGGGGATTGTTCAACAGGTCGGCAGCCCGACCGACATCTACGACATGCCCGCCAATACATTTGTGGCAAGCTTCATTGGATCACCCGCCATGAACCTGATGGATGGCGATGTTTCTGGCGGCACTTTCCGCACAGACCATGTTGAAATTCCCGGCATCGCGGCGCCTGACGGTCCGCTGACACTTGGGTTCCGAGCAGAAGACGCAGGCATTGCCGAGACCGGCACTGGCCAGATCAGCGCCCCGATTTATACGCTCGAACTCTTGGGGGACGCGACCATGATCTCGATCCGGGTTGGCGGGGCATTGGTGTCCGTCAAGGCCGATAAAACCTTTCGCGCCGAAATAGGAGACATAGTTTCGTTTTCGGTACCCAGCGATATTTGCCACCTCTTTGAAGCTGAAAGTGGTGAGCGGTTGGGAGGGTAATCCCCTCCAAAAAATGCCCGCCAAGGGCTCACGATTGGTCCGGACGTGCACGGCGGACCGCTAACAGGGAGAAACGCGAATGAAACTTAAGACACTTCTTGCGGCCGGTGTGGTCGCCATGTCATCGACGGCCGCATTTGCGGGCTGCGCGATTGAAAACTCTGTTCCGCTGAAATCACTTTCTGCGGGCTTTGAAGCTTGGAAAGCCGTCACCGACGCTATGGGCGAATGCGGTAATTTCGAAGCGTCGCTGGATCAGGAATTTCGTGAGAAACAGCCCGAAGCTTTTGCCGCTGATCCATCGCTCTATCACATCGGTGGTGTTGCGAACGCCACCATGATCCCGTTGCTGAACGCGGGCAGCATTCGCCCCTTGGACGATTTGGTCGCAAAATACGGGCAGAATCTGACCCCGAACCAGCTGATCAAAGTGGATGGAAAAGTCATGGCGGTGGCCATGATGGTCAATGCACAGCACATGATGTACCGCGCTGATATCCTTGAGGATCTTGGTATTGCGCAGCCAACCACATGGGGCGAGGTGCTTGCGGCAGCTGAAAAAATCAAGGCCGCGGGCGTGGTCGAATATCCACTTGGCGGCACGTTTAAGACGGGTTGGAACCTTGGTGAAGAGTTCGTGAATATGTACCTCGGCGAAGGTGGGACATTCATCGGTGAAGGCAATATGCCAACCATCAACAACGCCCAAGGTGTGGCGGCTTTGGAAACCATGAAGGCCATGACCGCCTATATGGATCCGGAATACCTTGTCTCGGATTCCACCTATGTTCAGCAACAGTTCCAACAGGGTAAAATCGCTATGGCGAACCTCTGGGCCAGCCGTGCGGCTGCAATGGATGATGAGGCTGAAAGCCAAGTGGTGGGCAAGGTTGTGATGGCCGCCGCGCCCAATGGCTCTGCTGCGCCCGCGTCTTCGCTGTGGTGGGACGGAATTGTCTTTGCGAGCAACATGTCTGACGAAGAAGCTGATGCAGCCTTCCAGGTCGCCATGGAGGGCATCGATAGCGAAATGGTTTCCGCTAACAATGATGCCGCGGTTTGGCTGATCAAGGGCTACACCCCTGGCAAGCTGGCCACCGGTGCGGCTGCAACTGCAGCCAATGGTGCTTTGCCTTATCCAGCCTCCGGCCCAATGGGCATCATGCACACCGAACTCGGCAATGGCATTGCAGACTATTTGAACGGTGCCAAGGATGCAGCAACTACGCTGGCAGACATCGAGGCGGCCTATATGACGGCAGCCAAGGAAGCTGGCTTGGTCCAGTAATCCTTACTGTTTCATGACATTGTGGGGAGGGCAGTGTCCTCCCCAATCCTCCAATTTGACACCGACCCACAGGACCATGAGAAAGGCAGAACCATGAAGTTCAAGACGTTTGCCGCCTTTATCGGCCCCTCTGTCTTTATGATGCTCCTGTTCATCGCATTCCCGTTGGTGAGTGTGTTTCAGCAAAGCTTTTACATCACACAACCCATCTATGAACTGGTCGACGTGGAAACATGCACACCCGGTTTTCTAACCCAGACCTGTGTTACTGAAACCCAATCGATGCCCACATTGGACGAGCACGGCGAGATCATCACCCAGACCGAGTTTGTTGGCCTGCAAAGCTATCGCAATGTGCTGGAACTTGGCCGCGCATGGGAGGCATTGTCCGCAGGAAGCTGGACCGCTTTTCAGTCTATCGATTTTTGGAAAGCCCTTCGGTTTACCCTGTCCTTCACTCTGATCACGCTACCGTTGGTGATCTGCGCGGGGCTTGGGATTGCGGTGATGATCAACAATGCCACCAAGGCAGTACGTGGACCTGTGATCTTTATCTCGCTTTTGCCGTTCATCATCACACCAGTTATTGGCGCGCTGTCGATTAACTGGCTGTTTCGGGGCGATGGTATCCTGACCGCTGCACTGGAGTGGTATTTGCAACGCGACATCGCCATGTTCGCGCAAGCTTGGACGATCGAGATTCTGATGATGTTCTATCGTGTCTGGCACGTCGCACCTTTTGCCGCGATTGTGTTTTACGCAGGGCTCCAAACTGTCAATCAGGACAGTCTCGAAAGCGCGATCATCGACGGAGCGTCGCGCTGGCAGCGCCTGAAATACATTATCATTCCGCACCTGATGCCGCTGATCGTTTTCATTTCGATGATCCATCTGATGGACAGCTATCGCGTGTTTGAGGAAATCGTCGGCTTCTCAAGTCAGGGCCATGTCATTTCGCTGCAATGGCTGACCTATGACTTCCTCGTGCCGGATCAGGCAGGCAACCGCTCAATCTCTCGCGCATCGGCTTCGGCCATGCTCACTATGATCGGCATCGCACTTCTGCTTGTGCCCTTGCTGCGCCGCACGTGGCGCGACCATCACGGAGGTCACTGACCATGTCCGCTCGCGCCCTGCAACAACCGCTTCCTCTGCGTGTCACGTCCAATGCCTTTCTCGCGCTGTGGTGCCTGATTGCGGCTTTCCCGATCTTCTGGATCATGGTCCAAAGCTTCAAGACTCCCGTAGACGCATATGACAGCAACGCGTTGAACGTGATCTTGGGGCCGGAAACGCTGGCGCGTGGCCACGGCATGTCGGTGCTGCAAATTCTGTTGGGACTCGGCGCGGTTTGGCTGACGATCCGGCTGGCCAGCCGCACGCTTCCTGCCTTTGTGCGCGGATCACTGGAGGGCGGGCTACAATGGTTTGGCTGGATCATTGGTTCAACAGTGCTTGGGATCGGCTCTGTGCTCGCGCTCTTTGGGCTGGTGCCGTGGATTTCAGAGATCTTGAACCCATTTCTTGGCCCGCTTGGAACCGATGTGCTGGGCCTAACCACAGAACACTACAAAACGGTTTGGATCGAGCGTGGCTTTTTTCGTAATTTCCAGAACTCATTGTTGATCACTGCCGGTGTCGTTACAATTTCGCTGAGTGTGGGCACCTTGGCTGGCTACGGTCTTGCCCGCTCAGGCAGCAAGCTGGCATTCTGGATCCTGATCGTAGCGCTGATCTTCCGCGCACTGCCACATTCTGTTCTGGTGGCTGGCTATCTGCCGGTGTTCATTAACTCCTCCGAATGGCTGGCTCCAATTCTAGGGGAAAACGCGCCGACGCTATACGGCAAACCCTTTGCTGTGATCGCGGTTCTGGTGGCGATCAACCAACCTTTCACCATCTGGATGCTGCGCAGCTTTTTTCAGAACATTCCGGCCGAACTGGACGAAGCCGCCCGCGTGGACGGGTGCAGCCACTTTCAGGCTTTCCGACGCGTCATCATGCCGGTGATGTGGCCGGGTGTCATCACCACAGGTCTCTTCAGCTTCCTTCTGGCGTACAACGACTTTCTGGTGACCTCACTGCTGCTGGATGCGCAAAACCAGACTATGGTTCCCGCCATTGCGGGCATGTTCAACCGCGAAACCACCACCACCGATCAGGTGGTCGCCGTGGCCGCTGCCGTCTCCATCACGGCACCTCTCTTCTTCCTTGTGATGGTGTTCCAACGCCAGATCGTTTCCGGCCTGACCGCAGGGGCCGTCAAAGGATGAGTTCTTCCGCCCGACATACCGCTTTGGCGCGCCATCCGGCGCTTAACAGGCTGCCGCGGGATTTCATTTCCAAGGGGGCATCTCAGCCCGATGAAATCCCGCAACGCATTCTGAAAGGAGACTTCCGATGAAAGGGTCCCGCCCCGAGCAAGCCGCGCTAAGCCGCGACACAGACATGAGCAAGACCGATGAAACCCGCCGCGTGATCGAAACGATGGTGGACGGCCTAAACGATCACCGGATCGACGACATCGGCGAATTTTTCTCCCAAGGATTTCGCTGGTTGGGCAATCAGGGTTGCGGCACCAAGATCGGCCTGCAAGAATTTCAGGACAACTGGCAACGCCCCTTTCAGGCTGCGTTTTCAGACAAGACCTGTATCGACGAGGCCCGCCTCTACATGGGGGAATGGGCGGCAGCTTTCGGGCGTCAGGAAGCCACTCACAGCGGCACATTCCTTGGCATCGCGCCCACCGGTAAACGCATCGAAATTCGCTACATGGATTTTTGGAAAGTGGTCGATGGCAAGATTGTCGATAATTGGGTGAACGTCGATTTTGCCCATGTTGCCGCGCAATTGGGCGTGGATTTGTTCAATGGCGAGGGCTGGGAAGCCTTTGATCGCGGGGAAAAAACTGCCCCGCGCCCCGAATTGTGAGGAAGACATAATGACCATCGAGTATCTCAAGCGTGGCAAAGACCAAGCAGAACGCGCCGAAGACGACGCTAAAACTCGGGCTGTGGTTGAGTCGACGTTGCGGGATATCGAAACCAATGGCGATGCGGCGGTACGTGCCTTGTCCGAGAAGTTTGATAATTATTCCCCTGCGTCTTTCAAACTCGTTCCGCAAGACATTGATGCGCTGATGGCCCAGCTCACCGACCGCGAACTTGCCGACATCAAATTCGCCCAAGAGCAGGTGCGCAACTTTGCCCAAGCCCAACGCGACACAATGCTGGATCTGGAAATTGAAACCCTGCCGGGTGTGATCCTTGGCCATAAAAACATCCCCGTTCAATCGGTTGGCTGCTATGTGCCCGGCGGAAAATTCCCGATGGTGGCGTCCGCACATATGTCGGTGGCGACCGCATCGGTTGCTGGCGTGCCGCGCATTGTGGCCTGTACGCCGCCCTTCAAAGGTAAACCCAATCCGGCCGTGATTGCGGCCATGCATCTTGGTGGCGCGCATGAGATTTACGTGATGGGCGGCATTCAAGCGATTGGTGCCATGGCGCTGGGCACAGAGACCATTGATCCAGTGCATATGCTTGTTGGGCCGGGCAATGCTTTCGTGGCCGAAGCCAAACGCCAGCTTTTCGGGCGTGTTGGCATCGATCTGTTTGCAGGTCCGACAGAAACCATGGTGATCGCGGATGAAACGGTCGATGCCGAGCTGTGCGCGACTGATTTGCTGGGGCAGGCCGAGCACGGCTATAACAGCCCTTGTGTGATGGTCACCAATTCCCGCAAGCTGGCCGTGGAAACACTATCTGAAATTGATCGCCTCCTGAAAATTCTGCCCACGGCCGATACTGCGTCTGTCAGTTGGGACGAATATGGCGAAGTGATTGTGTGCGATACTTACGACGAAATGCTCGCTGTGGCCGATGACATTGCGTCCGAGCATGTTCAGGTGATGACGGATCGCGATGACTGGTTCCTTGAAAACATGACTTGTTACGGTGCGCTGTTCTTGGGCCCGCGTACCAACGTCTCCAACGGTGACAAGGTGATAGGCACTAACCACACGTTGCCAACCAAAAAGGCAGGCCGTTACACTGGTGGCCTTTGGGTTGGCAAGTTCTTGAAAACTCACAGCTATCAGAAGGTCCTGACTGACGAGGCCGCAACGATGATCGGCGAGTACGGTTCGCGCCTCTGCATGCTCGAAGGGTTCGTAGGCCACGCCGAGCAGTGCAACGTGCGCGTGCGCCGCTACGGGGGGCTCAACGTGCCCTATGGCGAAGGTGCTCCGTATCGCGACGCTGCGGAGTGATCTGACCGTGGACAAACACACCAAGCATAAAGAACTGATCAAGTCGTTTCGCTACGCCACCTACAACTTCTCCGAAGCTGGGGTGCGCCACGCTTTGGAAACGCTATGCACTCCGGATGTTCTTTTCCGGCTGTGCCACCCGTTTGGCGACATGACTGGTCCACAGGCGTTTTATGACGGGGCTTATGCGGGGCTGTTTGATGCATGGCCCGATCTGGAACGGCGCGACTACATTGTCATGGCGGGGCCGGATGAGTTTGGTAACGACTGGGTTGGTTGCGGCGGCTATTATACGGGTGTGTTCATCGGACCGTGGCTCGACATTCCACCCACGGGGCATCAGGTGGCGATGCGCTATCACGAGTTCTTTCGATTTGTGGACGGTAAAGTGGTTGAGTATCAGGCACTCTGGGATATTCCCGAGGTGATGATGCAAGCAGACGCTTGGCCGATGGCACCGTCATTGGGGCGCGAGTGGCAAGTTCCGGGACCAGCTACCAGCGACGGCATCGTATCAGGGCCGTATGACGTGGCAAAAGGCGCAGCAACCTGCCAGCATATTGTCGATATGCTGGAGCATATGAAGCGCCACCCTGGTGATCCTGACCCCAAGTCAATGGAGATGGACCGCTTCTGGCACGAGCGTATGAGTTGGTATGGTCCCGCAGGTATCGGCACGGGACGGGGCATCTCGGGGTTTCGAAACTGGCACCAGATCCCTTTTCTCAATGGCATGCCGGATCGCGGCAAATATGTTGAGGAAATCACCTATCACTTCTTCGGGGACGGTGATTATGCGGCCGTGACGGGCTGGCCAGATATGATTCAAACCGTCACTCATGATGGCTGGATGGGCATTGCGCCTGCTGGCAAGAAAATCACCATGCGCAGCTTGGACTTCTGGCGCGTCGAAGATGGAAAAATTCGTGAAAACTGGGTCTTGGTCGATCTGCTGGATGCATATCGTCAATTGGGTGTGGACGTTTTTGCCCGATTGCGGGAGTTCAACAAGGCGCGCAGTATGGCGCGCCTGACTATCCCGGACGGAATGACCCAATGACCCAATTGCCTCGCACCCCATCCTTTTCGCTCAGCGGCAAGACCGCCCTTGTCACAGGAGCCTCCTCTGGCATCGGACAAGGCTGCGCTGTTGCGCTGGCCGAAGCGGGGGCCCATGTGATCTGCGCCGCGCGCGGCATGGAAAAGCTTGAAGTTACGGTTGCGGCACTCACCGCCGCAGGCTTCAGCGCAGAGGCTGTGTCGTTAGATCAAAGCGATCTCAGTTCTCTGGAAACACTCTGTCACGAGCGTAGCTTCGACGTTGTGGTCAACTCCGCAGGTCTGGCACGGCACACCGCGGCCATAGACACCACGCCGCAGGATTTTGACGCTGTGATGGGGCTTAATCTGCGCTCTGCCTATTTTCTGTCGGCCTATGCGGCCAAAGCGATGATGGCGGCTGGCAAATCCGGTTCCATCATCCATATTTCAAGCCAGATGGGCCACGTTGGCGGCATTGATCGCGCCGTCTACTGCGCCTCCAAACACGGGCTCGAGGGCATGGTTAAAGCCATGGCCATCGAATGGGGGCCGGCGCAAATTCGCATCAACACGATCTGCCCGACATTTATTAAAACGCCGCTGACGGCCCAGACCTTTGAACGGCCGGATCGCAAGGCATGGGTGGAAGAAAAGATCAAACTTGGCCGCATTGGCGAGGTCGAGGACATCATGGGTGCGACGCTTTATTTGGCCTCGCAAGCCTCCTCTCTTGTAACGGGCACGTCGTTGTTGATCGACGGCGGATGGACGGCTGACTGATGGCTGACAAAATCACATCCCTGCAAGTGGCCGAACGCGCCGGTGTCAGCCAATCTGCTGTAAGCCGCGTCTTTACTCCCGGCGCCTCGGTGAGCAAAAAAACCGTCGACAAAGTGCGCAAAGCCGCCGCCGAACTGGGCTATCGCCCCAATGTCTTAGCACGTGCAATGGTCTCTGGGAAAAGCCGCATTATCGGCCTCGTTGTGGCGTATCTGGATAACTACTTCTATCCCGAAGCGCTGGAAATACTGTCGAACGATCTGCAGGAACGCGGCTATCATGTGTTGGTTTTTATGGCCTCGCAAACGGCTGGAAATATCGACGATGTTGTCGAGGAAATTCTTGATTATCAGGTGGATGGCATCGTAACCGCCTCGGTTGCCATGTCTTCAGAACTGTCTCAACGCTGCGTTCAGGCACAAGTTCCCGTGGTGCATTTTAACCGCTTTCAAGACGGCGATGGTGTCAGCTCGGTCACCTCGGACAACTATCAAGGAGGTCGCGATCTCGCACAGTTCCTTGTGGCGGGCGGACATCAGAAAATCGCCTATATCGCGGGTTGGGAAGGCGCTTCGACCCAACGCGACCGAGAGGCTGGTTTTCGCGCGGGGCTCAAGGAACGAGGTCAGGACTTGTTCGCCCGCGAAGTGGGCGAATTTGACGTCGACCATGCCCGCGCCGCGACCAATGCGATGTTCAATGTCTCAGCAGATGCGCGTCCCGATGCGGTGTTTGTCGCCAACGATCACATGGCCTTTGCGGTCATGGATGAGCTGCGCTTTGGACTTGGTTTGAAAATACCCCAAGACGTTTCTGTTGTTGGATTTGATGACGTGCCGCCCGCCGCATGGCGGGCTTATGACCTGACCACAATGCGCCAGCGCGCCAACCTGATGGTGGCCGAAACCGTCGAGACGCTGATTGCCCACATCCAATCCCCGACCACCGCCGAGACCCGCAAAGTCTCGATCACTGCACCGCTGATCGTGCGCGGCTCTGCGCGCGTACCCGACAACTGGCCTCCCCAAGAAGGATAACCCCCATGCAAGGCTTTGACCCGAAGTTTCAAGATTTCCCCGACTATATCGTCGGCATCACCAAGGAGATTTGGGAAGATCGCGGCATCGCCACTTTGCACCATTATTACAGCGACGACATCGTGGTGCGCTCGCCGGGCTCTGTCGTGCTGGGCAATAAAAACGTCATCGGTGCGACTATGGCCACCTTGGCGGAATTTCCAGACCGACAACTTCTCGGCGAAGATGTTATCTGGTCTGGCACCCCCGAGGACGGCATGCTCTCCAGCCACCGCATCTTGTCGACGGCCACCCATATGGCAGACGGGGTTTACGGCAAAGCGTCCGGCAAACAATTGCACTATCGCATCATGGCGGACTGTCATGCGATCAATAATCAAATCAACGACGAATGGCTGATCCGCGATCAGGGCGCGATTGTGCGTCAGATGGGGTGGGATCCAAAAGACTATGCCGCCAATCTGATTGAGGCAGAAGGTGGCGTTGCCAACTGCGTAAAGCCGCTGACACCGCATATCGACCAGCCGGGCCCTTACAAAAGCAAAGGCAACGACAATGAATGGGGCAAGCGATATGCCGACATTCTAACGCGTCTCATGAGCGCAGATATCGCTGCGATCAAAACGGACTATGACCGCGCTGTGCAGTCCGAATATGTGGGCGGCGTGACAGGTCATGGCTGGGACGCAGTGGATCGGTTCTGGATGAGCCTGCGCGCCAGTTTCCCCAACGCGGAATTCAAGATCGAGCATCAAATCGGGCGCGATGATCCGATGATGCCGCCTCGCGCTGCGATCCGTTGGTCCCTTTGGGGCAAACACGAAGGCTGGGGTGCTTTTGGTGCACCAACCGGTGCCGAGGTATATGTCCTAGGTATCAGCCACGCTGATTTTGGTGCGTTGATTTCGGACCAACCCAAAGTACGCCGTGAATATTCTCTCTTTGATGAAACCTCGGTTTGGAAACAAATCCTGATGCAAACAGGGCAGGGATGATCGCCCCGCATACATATCGCCCTTTGTGCAGCTCGCGATCTGCACAGCGCTTTCACGCGCACCGCGCCGCTTTGCGCGCCCGACGTCTGAACAACCGCCCGCCGGGGTCCGTTGTGATTTCTTGCATTGAAACCACAACACCAAAAGGATGACCCAGATGACACAACACGACATAGAAGCCCGCATCGTTCGTTACGGCGAACTGCAACCTTGCAAGACCGCCTTCATTGACGCCCACACGCCGGGCAGCGATCAAAAAGAAAACTTCACCATTATTGGTGGCGGTGTGTCTGAAAGTGCCGACCAACACGTTCACATCACGATCCCACATGGTTTCAACATCGGCGCGGCAGGCCAACCGCCCAAATGTCGCAACTCGCTGCACGACCACCGCACTGCAGAGGCCTTTTTTGTTCTATCAGGCCGCTGGCGTTTCTTCTGGGGGCGCTATGGCGACGCCGGCGAGGTGGTGTTGGAAAAGGGGGACATCTTCAACATTCCGACGGGCATTTTTCGCGGATTTGAAAACATTGGTACGGACTACGGAATGATCATGGCGATCCTTGGCGGCGATGATGCTGGAGGCGGTGTGATGTGGGCTCCTCAGGTGATCGAGGACGCCGCTGAGCATGGTCTTGTCTTGGCCGAAACAGGCAAGCTGTATGATACCAAGCAAGGCGCAACCTTGCCTGAGGGGGTGAGCCCGATGCCGGTGATGGACACAGAAGAGTTGGCCAAGCGTGGCGAGCCGACAACAGCGCAGGTCTTGCCCAACCATGTGGCCCGCTACTGGGATCTCATGGCCTTGTCAGACCGCACTCCTGCGCTGGTGATCGGCGAGACAGGTGTTCTACGTGACAAGCCGGGATTTGAAGTGAATTTCATCACCCGCGGGTCTGCTGCGAACGCGGCGTCGCAGTTTGCGCACCCATCGGTATTAATGCCGGTTACCGGTCATTGGAAAGTCACATGGGACGGCGGCGAGACAACTCTTGCCCCTGGCGACACGATGTCAGTCCCCGAAGGTCTAGGTCACAAAATGGCTCCGTCGATGACGGGTGAGGCAGCCCTGTATCAGATCACAGGAACAGGTGATCCAGCTGGGCTGACTTGGAAAAGTTAACGGAGAAAAGGCGAAATTTGCACCGTCGCAATACCGACGTAGTACCGACGCGATACAGACAGGAGATTTGGCACCATGAGCAAGATATTAACGACCCACGTCGGCAGCCTGCCGCGGAGCCAAAAAGTGGTGGATTTCATCTTCGCACGCGAAAATGAAACACCCTTTGATCAAACCGATTTTGATGCTGCCATGACCGCGGCGGTGGATGAAACCGTCCGCAAACAGGTGGCGGCAGGTGTCGATATCGTAAGTGACGGCGAAACAAGCAAAATTTCTTACGCGACCTATGTAAAAGACCGCTACACAGGCTTTTCGGGAGACAGCGACCGCAACGCGCCTGCCGACCTGAAAATGTTCCCGAGCTTTTTGCAACGTCTGGCGGATGACGGTGGCACTCCTCAATACGCCCGCCCCAAATGTACCGGCGATGTGACGTCTAAAGGGCAGGACGAGTTGATGAAAGATATCAACAACTTAAAGTCAGCCATGGCCAATCATGGAGTAGAGCAGGGTTTCATGAATGCCGCGTCACCAGGGGTGATCTCCCTGTTTTTGCAGAACGATCACTATGCCTCCCGCGAGGCTTATCTGGCCGCATTAGCCGATGCGATGAAAAAGGAATACGAAACCATCGTCGCCAACGGGTTGGACTTGCAGCTTGATTGCCCCGATCTCGCCCTGTCCCGTCATATGTTGTTCACCGATTTAAGCGATGCCGAGTTCATCAAAATTGCCGACATGCATGTCGAAGCACTCAACCATGCACTTCAGAATGTACCCCAAGAACGCGTAAGGGTCCATATTTGTTGGGGAAACTACGAAGGCCCGCATTGTTGTGACATCCCGATGGACAAGGTGTTTTCGACGCTGATGTCCACCAAGTCACGTTATGTTTTGTTTGAAACTTCTAACCCGCGACACGCACATGAATGGACAGTGTTTCGAGATCGAAAACACGAGATCCCAGACGACAAAATTCTGGTCCCGGGTGTGGTTGATACGACTACCAATTTCGTTGAGCATCCGGCTTTAGTGTCCCAACGCATTGAAAGGTTTGTTGAAATTGTAGGATCGGATCGTGTGATGGCTGGCAGCGACTGCGGCTTTGGCACCTTTGCCGGATTTGGTGCAGTCGATCCCGACATTGCCTATGCCAAACTTGCAGCTCTCGCAGAGGGGGCGGCGTCAGTGAGATGACCCCCACAGTCTTTATCCCGGGAATGATGTGTGACGCCCGCCTGTTTCAACATCAGTTCGCCCAGCTTTCTGGACGGTTTCCCATGATGTCGGTGCCAATTGGGCGGCACCGCACGATGACTGCAATCGCCGAGGATGTGTTGCGCTGGGCACCGGAGAGATTTGCCTTGGCAGGATTGTCGATGGGAGGGATCATCGCGATGGAAGTGTTGCGCCTAGCACCGGATCGGGTGGTCGGATTGGCTTTGATGGACACCAATCCACTTGCCGAAGCCCGCGAGGTGCAAGAGGGCCGGGCCGCGCAGATTTCTGCGGCTCAGGCTGGAGATTTGAAGCGCGTCTTTCGTGAAGACATGAAGCCGAAATACCTTGCGGATGGCCCGAACCAAGGTGCTGTTCTTGACCTTTGTATGGCAATGGCGATCGGTTTGGGAAAAGATTTTTTTGTGAGCCAATCCATAGCCTTACGTGATCGAATAGATCAAACAGAAACACTGCGCCGCTTTGATGGACCATCGTTGGTTCTTTGTGGCCGAGAGGATGTTTTGTGCCCTGTTGATCGACACCTTTTGATGCATGATCTCATTGCAGACAGTACACTTCAGATTGTCGAAAATGCGGGCCATCTACCAACTTTGGAACAACCCGAAATTACAACAGCGGCTCTTGAACGCTGGTTGGAGGCCTTATGAATAATGATTTGCTAGAACTTTTAAAGTCGGTGGACACACCTACCGTTTGTAACGCCATTGAAGTTGCGCAGGGCAAACGTGGTTTTTCGCAATTCACGCGCGAGACAATGCTGTGTTCAGCGCCTGATGGACCGCCCATCGTGGGCTATGCGCGCACCGCAAAAATAGCGGCACTGAACCCGCCTAGCGAGTCCGCAGATGTGCTGAAGGAACGGCGCATGGCCTACTACCGCCATATGGCCGAGGCTCCGGGGCCTGCTGTAACGGTGGTTGAGGATATTGATTATCCCAACTGTGTTGGCGCTTATTGGGGAGAGATCAATACAACTGTCCACAAAGGGTTTGGCATAGTGGGCGCGTTGACCAATGGCGTGATGCGAGACCTTGGTGATCTTCCCGATGGGTTTCCGGTCGTCGCAGGGTCTATCGGGCCAAGCCATGGCTTTGTGCATGTTCGTGAAATTGGAGTTCCGGTCGAGGTTTTCGGGCTTATCGTGACCGAGGGTGACCTCGTGCATGCTGATCGTCATGGCGCTGTGGTTATCCCCGAACAGGTGGTTCCATCGTTGCAAGGCGCGATACAACAACTATTGGAGACTGAGAGACTTGTTCTTGAGCCTGCCAGGAGGGAAGGATTTGATTTTCAGGAGTTTGAGAAGTCATGGGCGGCGTTTGAAAAGGCGAGAACGTGACAACTTCGGTTTCCTACGAGCATATTTGATATACTTGGCAACGGCTAAGAATCTCCAGAATAAGCGCTTTCTCTATCAATTTTGAACATCTCTGAAATGCTTGCCAGTTTTGCAACTTTCGGTGGTATCAAGATTTCGCAACCAAAAAAGCAGTAAATACAACAGATTAACAGCCACCCTTGGGTGGCTTTTTGCGTTCTCGGTTTCCGCGTGGAAACACTATGGAAGCAAGCGGGGCGAAGTCGAGGTGTGGCAGAAAAGCGACAGAGCAGCTAGCGGCCAAAAGCTGCAGCTGGTCCAAAACCCGTCTAATGTCGCATGCCAGCCCGAAGCAAAAATGATTTCAAACTTGAGTACGATAAAACAGTCATTCAAATTCGGTTTCAAAGGCCTCGAGGCGAGCCCTTAAAGCTAGAAGCGATACTCGACCACGTTTGCAGCAGGGTTGTTCTGAGTTGCGGGCCCGTCTGGGGCGAAGCTGGGAAGTGGTGAAAGAAGAGGGCAACTACGTATAACAGTAGGGTTAAAGGGAAGCGGCTTTACTTACTTGAGTCTAGAAAAGGTCTTTTTTGATATGAAATCGCCAACTATCTAAGTTCCTTTCGGCTATCTGAAGTATAACGAGATCTGGCCTCACATTCTCGATGTAGGCTTCCAATGTAGCGTCGCTCAGGTGATCCCAATGGGCTCTATGCACCTCGCTAAAAGAAGCATTCCAAAGCGTGGAGGGAGCAGTGCAAAATGAATCGCATAGCATTAAGACTTTTAGATCATTTGGAGCTGTCTCGGTCTCTGATTTGATCAAAGCTGTTTTCGGTGCTGTTACTGAGGCTTCATAGTTTTCTTTTAATAGGCACGGGCCAAGATCTTGGTTCAAGTAGGGGGTGGTAGCAATGCACACCTTTTTCAAAGGTATTGTAAGTTGGTGCTCTACGTCGGTGTTAAAACCCGAAAACGTATTAACTTTCAGAAATTTCATGAGCCCAAGACTGGGCCCCACAACTTCGTTCAATTCATAGTCCACGATCTGGAGCTCGGGTTGCAACCGTTCGGACAAAAAAGCCATTGTCTTTTCATAGGCGAGAGCGCCTCCAGACCGCGTCCAATGCGTACCTGTCAATTCATAGACTTGACCTTTTTCTTTCGCTGCCCGTAACGGTTGACGCAGGTCAAGAGTGGGCACATCCCGATTTTGCAAAGCCTCAATTATGTCGTCCGTTTGTGTCCGATCTGGAACGTTTAAATCAGCGGGAAGCTTTTCTGGATAAATCGAATGTTTGTTAGGTGCTATAACAAATGCCATTGTTCCATCATAGGCCCGAACCAGGTTCATGAGTTGTTCCGCGCTTTTTGTTAACAAGGAAATTTCTTTCGGAGAGGCGTTTTTCGTACCGACCGATCGATCCAGTACCTTATTGTAACGGTTACCCAAGAAGAAATAGCCATCCTGACCGACAACTGTCATTTCTGGATGAAGTGAGCGCTCACAGCACTGCAGCAATGTCAAAGCGAGGTTTCCCTCTAGTAAATCAAGAGACCATTGTGATTTAAATGCCTCGAAAATATTCACGTATTCAGGAGACGCTCTATTCACAATCCTAAAGGCAAAATTCGCTATTGGCACACTTAAAAAGATCAACATGAAGACAACGAAAAACAATCGCACGCGTTTGGAATACATTGTTTGACCTCTAGAAGTTGAAGTAGAGAAATACGTCAGTACGTGAGGTAACCATTGCCATACAGGCGAGCCCGCAAGATACAGCGGCAAAAATGGACTTCCATTGATGTCGAACGTCCCTCACAAATTGCGCGGTGTTGGGCAAGAAGAACGCAACAATCAGAGCGGATAGAAGGTAGGTCTGCATGGCCTTTTCGTCGACAATGACCACATGCGACGTGTGTGTTGGCGCATTCGGATTGGCTCCAACCATTGTGCTGATGATGTCGAAGGCTTGCGATAGGGAGTCCGCGCGAAAAAATACCCATGCAAAATGCACGAGTGTAAACGTCAAGAGCCACGATAGCGGTCGAGGAAGCCAGAGGCCAGCGTAACAGAAAACACGGTGTATCACCAGCGCGGCCCCGTGAATGGCACCCCAAATGACAAAGGTCCATCCTGCGCCATGCCAAAGGCCGCCAAGTAGAAACGTGACGAAAAGATTTATGGCAGTACGAACGCTGCCTTTTCGATTGCCGCCCAGAGGAACATACAGATAGTCCTTTAAGAACCTTGAAAGAGTCATATGCCAACGACGCCAAAAATCTTGAATCGACCGCGCTTTATAGGGCGAGAAAAAATTCATCGGTAGCTTGATGTTAAACATTCGCGCTATCCCAAGCGCCATATCGCTGTAACCACTAAAGTCAAAATATAGCTGAAAAGTGTAGGCTAGCGTCGTCGCCCATGCATCCAAAACCGTCATGTTGGTGTGGTCACCAAACCCAAGTTCCACCACTGGAGACAAGCCGTCAGCAATGACGACCTTTTTGAATAGACCCAAAGAAAATATCATACTACCAATTAGGATATTTTTTGATCTAAGAAATCCGGATGATGGAAGGCCGAATTGCGGCATCATTTCCTTGTGGTGAACAATTGGTCCTGCGATAAGTTGCGGAAAGAATGTTACAAACACAAGATAGTTCAAGAATGGTCTACGGTAGGCTTTCCCCCGGTAACAATCCACCAAGTAAGCAATTTGTTGGAAGGTGAAAAATGAGATTGCCAAAGGTAAAACTAAAGATTTATGTGGGATGTTTGCGTCGACCAAAGCGTTCACATTGGAGGCGAAGAAGTCGAAGTATTTAAAGTACCCCAAAAGTGCTAAGTTCGCACCGACCCCAAGCAAAAGTGTCATCAAACCACGATGGGCGTAATTTAAAGATTGTGCTTGCAATCTTCTCCCAATTAGAAAATTGAACCCGACCGAAGCTAATAAAATTGGAAGATATTCGATTTTCCAGAAAGCGTAAAAAAATATAGAACAAGCTGCCAGCCATCCAAGCCTAATGTTGGCATTTTGCCTGCTGCCAGCCAGAAAATATCCACACAGGACAATTGGCAAGAAGCCAAAGATGAAGACGGGTGAATTAAAAAGCATGCGTTGGATCTTTTTGTAAGCTTTATCAGGGATACTGGTTCAAAAATTAAGCAACGAGAACAACAGGTCTGCAGTATTCTTAAAGCTGTACTTGCGCAACAGTCTAACACTTCCGCAAATCGGCAGAGATATTTTCCGCATCTCATGAAATGTGCAAGGCGCAAAAAAGTTACTTGTGCTCCACTTGGAGCGCTGCCAACGGTCCTTGCACTATGTGGGTTTTTAACACGGTGGGCGGGTCGTGAATTGCCGAAGCGGTGCCCTCATGTTGGCTTCGCAGAAGCACCTAGACTTTGCAAAGGTCACAATCTGCTCATAGCTGCCGTTTGTGCTGAGCGCAGAGAACTTCCACAATGCGCCCAAAGTCACCGCAATTGATACTTTGCGCCAGCCTTTGTGATCCGATCCGCAATCGGAACGGGATGTTCCTGCGTTTGCCGGATTAGGGCTTCAACATGGTTTTCTATAAAGTCGGTGAACTCGTCGGCGGTCACTTCGGATATCGCCGCTCGCGTCACAAAGAGGCCAGCTAATTGCGCGTCCAACTCCCGTATCTTTGCTGTTCGATTGGCTTGGATCACATCCTTTGGGAGAACGCCTGCGCGGTCCCGCATCAGATTGTTGCTAACAACATTCTCGATCTGCCGCCAGAGTCCCAGAGCGGGCCAACGTGCGCGGTTGCTGTCGGTTGTGGGAATGCAGTAGCGCATGCGGCTGAGAGCGTCAGTGAACGCGTCTCTGATGATGTCGTGCACATCTTCCCAGCGGCGCATCTCATAGCGGTTGCGGAGCTGCTTGGAACCAAGTCGTGGGTGTGGCGGATGGCCACCTTCTCTTTGCAAACATCAGCGAGGTTGGGGTGCAGCAACACCGGCGGTGTTGGATTGACGTTGGCCAGATCAGCCTCCCGTTCCGCCTTACGGGCTTCCTAGCTATCCATTTTCGCCTTCATACTTTCATGGAACTTGCCTTCTGTGATTGTGTTAAGCGCAACCCAAAGCCATTTTTCCGGCTTTGGGCATTATGTGGCGGCGCAGGGACTTCCTCAGGTTAAGTCCAATCCAGAACCACTTTGCCGGATTTGCCGGATTTCATTGCCGCGAAACCGTCGCGGAACTCATCCACCTTCATTTCATGGGTAATCACACGGCTGACGTCCAAGCCGTTCTGCAGCATGGCAATCATTTTGTACCAGGTCTCAAACATCTCACGCCCATAGACGCCTTTGATGGTGATTGCTTTGAAGACAATGCGGCTCCAATCAACGGGCGATTTCCCAGGGGGAATACCCAGCAGGGCAATCTTGCCCCCCATCACCAATGCTTCAACCATCTGATCCAGCGCGACTTGGCTGCCCGACATTTCCATGCCCACATCAAAGCCCTGCACCATGCCTTCGCGGTGCATCACATCGTTGAGGTCTTCTTTGGAGACATCAACCGTGATGACAGAAGGCACCACATGGCTCGCAAGCTCCAGACGTGCCGCATTGATATCGGTGATCACCACCTTGCGCGCACCCGCATGTTTGGCCACAGCCGCCGCCATAATGCCGATGGGGCCCGCGCCTGTGATCAACACGTCCTCGCCCAGCAAATCAAAACTGAGGGCTGTGTGCACCGCATTGCCTAACGGGTCCAGAATGGCGCCAATCTCGTCGGGAATATCGGCAGGCAAAGGCACGACGTTGAACGCGGGCAAGCGCAGGAATTGCGCGAACGCGCCCTGTTCATTCACGCCAATTCCGCGCGTTCCGGGGTCCAGATGGAATTTGCCCGCACGGCTTTGACGGCTTTCATGCGTGATCAGATGGCCTTCGCCCGAGCAACGCTGGCCAATCTCGAAACCTTTGACATCGCGGCCAATCTCGACGATCTCACCGGCAAACTCATGGCCTGTGATCATCGGGGTCGGCACCGTGGCGCTGGCCCAGTCATCCCAGTTCCAGATGTGAATGTCCGTGCCGCAAATGCCGGTTTTCTTGACCTTGATCAGCACATCATCTGGACCAATTTCCGGCACCGGCGCCTGCACCATCCACAGACCTTCTTTGGCGTGGGATTTTTCCAATGCCTTCATTGTGTTTGGTTTGCTCATTTGATCACTCCCAACTCGCGACCTACTTTGGCAAAGGCGGTCAGCGCACGGTCCAGATCATCACGGCTGAGCGCCGCGTTCATCTGTGTGCGGATGCGGGCCTGACCACGCGGTACCACAGGGAAGAAGAAGCCTGAGACATAGACGCCTTCGTCAAACAATTTGGACGCCATATCCTGCGCGAGTTGCGCTTCGCCCAGCATCACGGGAATGATCGCGTGCTCACCGGGCAGGATGTCAAAGCCCAAAGCTTCCAGCCCGTCGCGCCAGTATTTTGCGTTTTCAAACAGCTTCTTGCGCAGCGCGGCGCCTTCCTCAACCAACCGGATTGCTTCGATTCCGGCGGCCACAATCGATGGCGGCAGCGAGTTTGAGAACAAATAGGGCCGCGCGCGCTGCCGCAACAAATCGATCACTGGCTGCGGCCCCGCGATATAACCGCCGATAGCCCCCCCCAATGCTTTGCCCAAAGTTCCTGTGACGATGTCGACATCGACGTCAAAATGGTCCGGTGTGCCGGCCCCATGTGGCCCCATAAAGCCCGTCGCGTGACAGTCATCAACCATCACCAGTGCGCCGTATTGTTTGGCCAGTCGGGTGATTTCCGGCAGATTGGCCAGATAACCATCCATGGAAAACACGCCATCCGTCGCGATCATGATATGGCGGGCGCCTTCGTTTTTGGCGTGCTTCAGCATCTCTTCGAGATCGTTCATATCGTTGTTGGCATAGCGATAGCGCTTGGCCTTACACAGGCGGATGCCGTCAATGATGGATGCGTGGTTCAGACTGTCCGAAATAATCGCATCTTCCGCCGTCAACAGCGGCTCAAACAACCCACCGTTGGCGTCAAAACAGGCGGCAAACAGGATCGAGTCATCTTTGCCCAGAAAATCCGCCAGTTTTTGTTCCAGCTCGCGGTGAATGTCCTGCGTGCCGCAGATAAAGCGCACGCTGGCCATGCCAAACCCGCGCGGGTCCATAGCGCCTTTGGCGGCAGCGATCAGATCAGGATGATCGGCTAGACCTAGGTAGTTATTGGCACAAAGGTTGATGACATCGCGCTCACCCACCTTGATCTCACCGCCCTGAGGCGAGGTGATCATTCGCTCACGTTTCATCAGGCCTTCGGCCTCAATGGTTTTCAACGTGTCGCGAATATGGGTGAGGAAAGCTTCAGACATAATAATCTCCGTGATTCTGGAAGAACATCTAACATGGCGGATATTGTTCCGAAATAGCAGAATTCAAGATAACGGAAAAAAATCCGTGATTGTGAAGTGTCGACTAGGATAGCATGGATCGCGCCGAATTGTCGGCCCAAAGGCGTGACCTGCACAACCATTGGCGCGGGCCTTAAGCCCGTGCCGCGCCCGACCCTCCCCACGGGAGGGCGCATTGCCCCGTCGCGACCCACTCAACGTCGCGCAGGGTTTCTACTCAATTACAATCCGAGATGTCCCACATGCACCCACCCAGGGTCAGGCGCAGCCCTCAGCCCTTAGGCGTTCTTCACAATCAAGAATACGCGGGCAGCTTCTACCGCTTCGATCGCATGCGCTACATCCGCCGCATAGCGTGCGGTGTCACCTTGCGCCAACTCCTTGACCGCTGCGCCGCTGGTAATGCGGACAGCGCCCTCAAGCACAGTCAATTGCTCGCCGGCCCCGCGCTTGTGCGGCTGGCTTTTCAGATGCCCGCCAGCTTCGAACCGAATGTCATAGACCTCATGTCCCCCGGCTTCCTCAGGGGGCGATAGAATGCGGATCAGACACCCTTGTCCCATGTTGTCAAAGGCCGGTACATCGGTCGCGCGCAACACCTCGACCTTGTCCGCCGCTTCGGCCTCTTCCAGAAGGCCCGCGAAATCCACCTGCAACGCGCGGGTCAGGTTCCACAGTGTTGCAATCGTCGGGCTGCTTTCACCGCGCTCGATCTGGCTGACCATGGACCGGCTCACGCCAGACAGTTTTGCAACCGCGTCCAGTGACAGACCTTGCGCGCGGCGTGCCTCGCGCAGCTTTACCGGAAGAAGTTCGAGAATTTGTTGATCGTCTTGCATGGCACAGACCTGCCGTGAAAGCACCTGTGTTGTCAATTGCCGCTATCTTACCCCGTGACGAAGCGTCTCGGCTGACAGAGCGTGCCGCACCTGCATAATGCGGCTCAAGTGGATTTAGGAGGAACTCATGTCAGATATCGTCATTTTGGGAGGTGCCCGCACCGCAATCGGCACATTCGGAGGCTCACTTGCTAACACAGCGCCGATCGATCTGGGTACGGTAGTGGCCCGTGCCGCGATGGAGCGCGCAGGCGTTGAAGGTGGTCAAATCGGTCAGGTGGTCTATGGCCATGTCATCAACACCGAACCCCGCGACATGTATCTGTCGCGTGTTGCGGCGATGCAGGCAGGCATTCCTGACACCACGCCAGCGATGAACGTGAACCGCCTGTGTGGGTCGGGCGCGCAGGCGATTGTATCCGCCACGCAATCCCTGATGCTGGGTGATGCGGATTTTGCCTTGGCAGGCGGTGCTGAAAACATGTCGCGCAGCCCCTACATCATGCAATCCCAGCGTTGGGGCCAAAAGATGGGGGATGTGAAAACCCTCGACATGATGCTCGGGGCGCTGAACTGCCCGTTTGGCACCGGCCATATGGGTGTCACGGCGGAAAATGTGGCGGATGAAAACGACGTCACACGCGATGACATGGACAGCTTTGCGCTGACAAGCCAGCAACGTGCTGCTGCTGCAATCGAAGCCGGGTATTTCAAAGACCAGATTGTTCCTGTGGATGTGAAAGTCCGTCGTGACATGGTGCCGTTTGACACGGATGAACACCCCACCGCCTCGACTATGGAAAGCCTTGGCAAGCTGCGTGCTGTTTTCAAAAAAGATGGCCGCGTGACGGCTGGCAACGCCTCTGGCATCAATGATGGTGCAGGTGCAATTGTTCTCGCCCGTGCTGACGCTGCCGAGAAGGCCGGCCTGACGCCCAAGTTCCGTGTGCTTGGCTATGCCCATGCTGGCGTGCGACCCGAAGTGATGGGCATCGGGCCCGTGCCTGCGGTGCAAAACCTGCTGGCCAAGACTGGCCTGTCCATCACCGACTTTGATGTAATCGAAAGCAACGAAGCCTTCGCCGCACAGGCGATTGCGGTGAACAAAGGTCTGGGACTGGATCCCGCCCGCGTGAACCCAAATGGTGGCGCGATTGCGCTGGGTCATCCTGTGGGGGCGACCGGTGCGATCATCACAGTGAAAGCAATGTACGAGCTGGAACGCACAGGGGGCTCCAAAGGCCTGATCACCATGTGCATCGGGGGTGGTCAAGGCATCGCCATCGCCATCGAGCGCATCTGACACTTTTTGTTAAAAACACGGCGCGGCCTGATTGGGCGCGCCGAAAATGACACTGTCGCGATACCGTCGTAATACCGACGCGATACAGACAGGGAAAATCAACTGATTTTAGCCAAACGAAAAGGGCTGTTCCGCAGTGGGAACAGCCCTTCGAGATGATTGGAGGCGCGACGGTTAGGTCTCACCAATTCGGATTTCACTTTAACTAAGGGCTGCCCTAGTTACACTTCCCCCGAACTGTTCCGACACTGATCTCCATAGCTTCTCTAGACAATGGGCACCTCCTTTCTGATGTTGAATACACCCCCAGCCTGCCACAGGCTGAGGATATGTCAAACAAAATCATGTGGTGCGCGGCATCAAATACCCCACGATGATGCGGAATGGCACAAGAGCAAGCAGAGCAAGGCTCAATTTGACCATCCAGTCAGCAATTCCAAGGCTGACCCACAGCGGAGCGATTGGTCCAGCTCCTAATAGTGGCAGCATTTCCCCCGCCCAGCTCACATCATTGGCAGGCTCAAGGAATGTGAGCGCGCCCGAGAAGGCAATTGTGAAGAAGATGGCTGTATCAACGCTGGACCCGATCAAGGTCGAGGCCAGCGGCGCCCGCCACCATTTGCCATCACGCAACCGATCAAAGATCGCAATGTCCAGCATTTGGGCGGTCAAAAAGGCGAGGCCTGAGGCCATAGCAATGCGCAGGGTTACCGCAGGATATGTGAACCCGTCGCCTTGCAGCATGATCTGGGTGCCGACAAAGGAACAGATAACGCCAACGATAAAGCCGACGAAGACCACCCGCCGCGCGGCCGGTGCGCCGTAAACGCGGTTCATCACATCAGTGACGAGAAAAGCGAGAGGGTAGGTGAAAGCGCCCCAAGTTAGCCATTGGCCAAAGAGGAACTGAACAAGAATATTGGAGGCCACGACGATCGTGGCCATGGCAAGGATGCCAGGAATGTGAATACGTTGCATATGTCTAAGCCCGTTTTGACAAGGTAGCGGCGACTTGGCCCCGCCTCATTGCGGGACGGGCGGCATTTACAGGGGCTACATCAATGAATCAAGGGATTTACTGTATCACATACTCAACAATTTCGGTGCGCTGTAAAAATCGAAAATTGTCATCAGATATCATCGTCAACCGAATCCGGCCTTGTGCATCTTGCCAAACGGACAATCCTTCCAGATTGTCATGCCCGCCTATGCCCTTGCGGAATAAAAGTTTTTCGTCAGAAAAACCTGTTGTCGTGATTGCAAAACTGCGCACGCGGTTGCGAAATCCTACTCCGTTAAATCCACGTTCCAGCAGGTAGAGTCGCCCGTCAGGCCCGAAATCTGCGCCAACAGGCTGAAACTCTTTATCGCGAAGCAAGACAATCGGTTGCTTCCAAACATCGTCTTCCATCCGGAACACATGGAGGCGCTGAGTCGGGCCAATGGGCTGTTCCGGAAAGGCATATAGCCTGCCTTGCGGATCATAGGCGATTGCTTCAAATCCGCCGTTTGACGCCATAGTGTCGAGACCGCTAGACCAAGGCATCAACTGTGGTTTGGCTCCGGGCACTCTGAAGGCTTTAACCCGGTGATCACCCTCAAATGACACAACTAATTGGCCATTTGGTTTGATCGCCAAACCTTCCGAGTCCCGAAATTTGGTTTTGCGTTCAAACTTACCAGTCCTATTAACGATCCGGTGCACGATGGGATCCGCTATCCCGATCACGACATCCTGATCGCGTTCAATGCGGGCTTGGATAAAGTGCCCCCGATCAGACACCGCGAGCAATTCATTTCCGTCCGGTGAGAGCTTAAGCGCCGAGTATCCGCCGAACCATTCCGACGGGATTTGCCATTTGTAGACAGAAAGCAATTCAGCACGCCCATCCGGTTCAGACGCGCGCCCGTGTTGCCAGCCAAGGAATGCGAGCGCTGCGACTATTGCGACTGCAAGACTTGAACGCATTGTCGTGGTAAATCCGTCATCGCCAATTCACGTCGTGGCTTGGGTTTTGGAGCATTTGGGTCCGGTGGTGGCGGGTTCAAAATGTTGTTCACCCATTGTTGAGCGTCTGCACAGCCATCTCCCGCTGGAATAGCATCTTGCTCGACGCAACCACTCACTCCGTCAGGGCAATTCAAACGAACGTGGAAGTGGTAGTGGTGGCCCCACCAGGGACGGATTTTGCGCAGCCAGCTGCGGTCGCCTTTTTCGTCATTGCACATCTGCACTTTGGCACCGGGAAAGACAAAAATCCGCGCAACGCGTGAATCACTTGCAGCGGCCTTCAAAACCTGATGGTGCTGCGGCGTCCAACTGTCATTGACGTAAGCGCCAGCATTGCGCCGCATGGAGATCGACGAGATGTTCTCGCGTTCGTTTGCCGAAAGAGACAGGCTTTTGGGCGGGAGCATCCAGATATCGATATCCAGTCCCAACTGATGACTTCGGTGCCCCGTGAGCATTGGCCCACCGCGCGGCTGGCTGATGTCACCGATATAGAGCCCTTCCCAACCGGGTTGTTGAGCGGCTTTGCGTGAGAGGTCTTTGATATAATTGATCGTTTCCGGATGGCCCCAGTTCCGATTCCTTGAAAGCCGCATCGCTTGCCAAGTGGGCCCCGTTTCCGGCAGTTCCGCCGCTCCAGCCAGACACCCTTTGGCATAGCTGCCATAAGAGGCCGAGGACTGCGCCGAGGCTTCTTGTTTGGCCCCGAACAACTGTTTGGCTTGCACACCCTGCATGGAGACGGGGACTTCTTGCTGGGTGGAAACACGAACTTCTTGCGGCGCGTCGTTTGATTGGCATCCAATCAAGGCCGCAGCCAACGAAAGTGTCAGGATGAGGCGTGCCATTTATTGGTATCTCCCTCTGGGTTAACCCAGCGTAGCAGGACAAACCCAATCAGGAAAAGCGCAATAAGCGGTGTAACCCCAATTTGTTGGCTATTTGATACCGTAGTGAGCACACCAATGGAGAGCGGCGCGATAAAAGAAGTGGCCTTGCCCGCCAGCGCATAGAGACCAAAGGATTCTGCCGTTCGCCCCGGAATGGCCTGACGTACCATCATTGTGCGGCTGGCGGACTGGATCACCCCACCCGCAGCACCGATCGCCGCGCCGACCAGATAGAACACATAGTCCGGCAATTTGGACTCTGGCCCAACAGGCATGCCGAAAACCTTTTCGCGTGACACAAAAATGATCGCGATGGCCACACCACAGAGCACTAGGATACTGGCGCGAATGACCGGCATTGGGCCAAAGCGTTCATCCGCGCGCCCGCCGAGCCACGCGAAAATCGCTCCGGCAATGATCGCCAAAATGCCAAAAATTCCGACATCCACGACGGTCCAGTCCAACACCCCCGCGGCATAAATGCCGCCGAAAGTGTACATGCCGTTCAACGCATCCCGATAGAACATCGAGCTGCCAAGATACGCAAAAAGCGAAGGTGTTTGTGGCAGGTTGCGCACGGTTTTCACGACCTCGCCCAACGCACGTTTGGTTGCACCTTTCGGAGCTTTAGTTGGCTTTGGATCGCGCACCCACAAAAAGAAGGGGATCATAAACACAATGTACCAAATGGCCGTCAACGGGCCCACAAATCGTGTGCTCTCGCGGGCTTCGGCATCAAGACCAAAGATCGGAGAAATCCCGATAAAGGTTTTTCCGGATTCGGCGTCCTCGGCAAACAACAGCAACATAATCACCAAGGTCAGCAAGCCGCCAACATATCCAAACGCCCAGCCGTTTCCTGAAATACGGCCCAATTCTTCTTTGTTGCCCAGATCAGGAAGCATTGAGTTTGTGAAAATGGTGGCAAATTCCATCCCGATCATGCCGATCGCGAACAACACCAATGTGAATGTAAGATTGAAACTGCCTGGCGCGGCCCACCAAAGAGCCGACGAGCCGATGACATACATAATTGAGAACAACCAGATCCAACGTAGGCGATTGCCTGAAATATCAGCCATTGCGCCTAACACAGGAGCCAAGAGCGCGATGATAACGCCAGCTGCGCCGATGCCAAAACCCCAAGCGGCTTGCGCTGAAGTGCCATCGCCCATCAACTCTTTGATGTAGGGCGCAAAGATAAACGTAATGAGGAGCGTGTTGTAAGGCTGGCTGGCCCAGTCAAAGAAAAACCATCCCCAGATGCGCTTGCGCAAAGTCGTCTCGGCCATGCCATTCCCCATGTTAGTTATCACTTTAGACAATTCATGGGCCAAGAAGGCAAGTTATTCCTATGGCTTAGTCCTGCATAGGTGGCCAAGGGCGGGTGGCATCCGCATCAATCCAGTTCTGCACCCACTCTGGCGTTTGCGGCCGAACCTCCGATTTTCCCATCATTTCAAGCACGCGTGATGGGGCAACAATCCCGTTGTGGTCTGTGATGGCCGCTCGGTAGAGCGCATGGTTGGCGCAATCGCCGTCGGCTTTCCACATGGATTGCTCGAGATAGATAAACTTATCATCCCAACACACCGCCCTGCTGTGCATTTCGACCTTCTCAAAAGTGCGGATCCTGCGGCGATACCGGACAGAGACGCCAGCCATGGTCATGCCAAGCTTTTGTGTGCGTAAGACGTCAACCAAGCCAATTCGTTGAGCCAGCGGAATACGCCCCAAATCAAACAAGGTAAGGGTGCGCCCATTGTTCAGTTCCATCCAAAGGTCGATGTCAGACGGCCAACAGCGATGGCTTGACACATGTGTCCCCATCAGAGGCAAAGGCTCTGCATTCCGGTATTTTACCAACTCTTTGGTCATTCGCATTATCGGGTACATGGACGTTCTCCTTGCGCCCCCTTCAAGTGCGCATCTCTAGGTTCGTCAACCGAAACTTCGCGGCAGGCTTGTGCTTTTTCGCCGCCATGCTTAATTGGAAGTCAAACAAGGGAAGGACGATTTCATGATGGCGATTTACGGCCCGCTGCGGCTGATCCTCGATGTGGCCTTTTTTATCATGCTGGCGCATATCATCATGAGCTGGCTGATTAGTTTTCAGGTCCTCAATCTTCACCAGCCAATTGTTGCGCAAATCTGGACAGGCCTTAACCGTCTTCTCGAGCCGATTTATACGCCGATCCGCCGCTTTATGCCCGATACGCGGCCGTTGGATCTGGCACCGTTGGTGGCCTTTATCATCATCATTTCGCTGCGTGACTATATCCTGCCATCAATCCTGCTCTAATTCGCGCCTGTAACTCTTGCCCCCGGATTCGCACTGTGGGACATTCAGCAAAAGAGCAGACAGTAGTTTCAGAGACAGGATACCTATGAGTTCCGCTGCCACGGTTCTACGTGACATATTCGGGTTCGAAGATTTTCGACCCGGGCAACAAGATATTGTAGAAGCCGTAACCCGTGGCGAAAACGTTTTGGCGATTATGCCAACCGGCGGTGGGAAGTCGTTGTGTTTTCAATTGCCGGCGTTGTTGCGCGACGGTGTGACCGTCGTGATCTCCCCGTTGATTGCGCTGATGCGGGATCAAGTGCGCGCTTTGCGCGAGGCCGGTGTCGAAGCTGGTGCGTTGACGTCAGGCAACACCGACGAAGAGACTGAACAGGTTTGGTCAGCGCTGGAAGAAGGGCGCCTGAAGCTGCTTTATATCGCGCCCGAGCGATTGGCCTCTGGCGCTGCGGTCAACATGTTGCGCCGCATTGGCGTTAGTATGATCGCCGTGGACGAAGCGCATTGCGTTAGTCAATGGGGTCATGATTTCCGCCCAGACTATTTGAAAATCGGCGAGCTTCAGAGAGCGTTAAACGTGCCTATCGCGGCGTTTACGGCCACTGCTGATGCGGAAACGCGCGCTGAAATCGTTGAGCGCCTGTTTGGCGGCGCGACACCGCAAGAATTTTTGCACGGCTTTGACCGTCCCAATATCCATCTCGCATTTGCCGCCAAAGACAATCCACGGCGTCAGATCCTGCAATTCGCGGCAGCGCGCAAAGGTCAATCCGGTATCGTCTATTGCGGCACGCGAGCCAAAACGGAGTCTCTGGCGGCGGCTCTGCGTGATGATGGGCATTTGGCTTTGCATTATCATGGGGGAATGGATCCTCAGCAGCGGCGCGAAACCGAAGTGCGCTTTCAACGCGAAGACGGGTTGATTGTAGTCGCTACGGTGGCATTTGGCATGGGGATCGACAAGCCGGACATTCGTTGGGTGGCGCACGCTGACTTACCAAAGTCGATTGAGAGCTATTACCAAGAAATTGGACGCGCGGGACGAGACGGCGCGCCGGCTGAAACTTTGACGCTATTTGGAGCTGACGATATCCGTCTGCGCCGGTCGCAAATCGATGAAGGACTTGCACCGCCCGAACGCCGCGCCGCAGATCACGCGCGCCTAAATGCGCTATTGGGTTTGGCAGAAGCTTTGTATTGTCGACGTAAGAAGCTGCTGGAGTACTTTGGCGACACCGAAATCTCTTGTGACAAATGCGACCTCTGTGACAGCCCGGCAGAGGTATTTGACGGCACCGAGGCTGTGCGAAAGGCGCTTTCGGCTATCTTAAGAACCGGTGAGTGGTTTGGGTCCGGACATTTGATCGATATTCTGTTGGGCAATGACACTCCCAAGATACAGGAGCGCGGCCACGATGCCTTGCCGACTTATGGTGTCGGACGTGAATATAGCAAACGACAATGGCAGGCTGTTTTCAGACAGATGATGGGGCATGATTTGATTCGCCCTGACCCTGAACGCCATGGCGCGTTGCGTATGACTGACATTGCATTGCCTATTTTGAGGGACGAAGAACGCATCGAGTTGAGGCGTGATACCATTCAAAATGCAGCCCGACGCCCTGCGGTAAAGACGCTGGTCAGCGAAGAAGATGGGCCTTTGATGTCAGCCCTGAAGGCGAAACGGCGCGCTTTGGCAGAAGCAGCCAAAGTTCCTGCTTACATCATCTTCAATGACAAGACCTTGGCGGAAATGGCCAGCAAGCGCCCGACCACGCTGGACGAAATGGCCGCGATCGGAGGGGTTGGTGCCAAGAAGCTGAGTAGTTATGGCAACGCCTTTCTTGAGGTCGTCAATGGCGAGGCGCAGCAAATGCACCCCAGTCGCCTCAAAATTGTTGGCCGTCAATCGGCGAGCACCTATGATCGGCTTCTAGAAGCCCAATCCGCACTGATGCGCGGCCCTGATGGTATTGATAAACCAATGAGTTGCTCTGCATCCCTATTGGCCAAAATCGCAGAAGCTCGCCCCAATGACGCAGCTACATTGCTCCATATTCTGGGCGAACGGCGCTCTGAACGATTTGGCGATGCGTTTTTAGATGTTTTAAACAGCGAAAGCTGACTTCACTTCGCTTGAAAGGATTGCACCATGCTTGTTGTCATCTCCCCGGCCAAACGGCTGAACTGGGATCCAGTCGAGGCTAAGACAACTCAACCCGACTTTCAGGATGATGCGGTTCGGTTGGCCAAGACAATGCGCAATCAAACCTTGGGACAGTTGCAAAAGCTTATGGATCTGAGCCCTGATCTTGCCCGACTCAACCGCGACCGCTTTAAAGTTTTTGAAGCCGAGCCGGATAGCTTTACAACACGTCCGGCTGTGTATGCTTTTGCGGGGGACACCTATATTGGTCTGGAAGCCAGTAGCCTTGAGCCGGAAGAAATGGCGTGGGCACAAAGCCATTTGCGTATTTTATCTGGTCTTTATGGCGTGCTGCGACCGCTTGATGCAATTCAACCTTACAGGCTTGAGATGGGTAGCCGACTACAAACACGTCGTGGCAAAAACCTCTATGACTACTGGCGTGATGACCCGGCCAAGGCTCTTCGGGATCAGGCACAGGATGTCGCAACAGACGTGTTGGTAAATTGTGCGAGCCAAGAATACTTTGGCGCGGTCGATCTTGAAGCTCTTAAATTGCGGGTGATTACGCCCGTGTTTATGGAAAACCGAAACGGTCAGGCTAAAATCGTATCGTTCTTTGCCAAAAAAGCCCGTGGATCGATGGCGCGTTTTATGGTGCAAAATCGATTGACGCAGCCAGATAGCCTTAAGGATTTTGACTTGGGCGGGTATCGTTTTCAAGCGGACATGTCAGAGGGCGATCGTTGGGTGTTTTTACGTGATTATCCCGAAGCCTGATCTAGCGTTTCCGACATTTGAATCTGTGTGAAAGGGTCGATTGCGTCTTTTGGTTTGTAGCGTGAAATCGCTTCAAATATCTCGGCCTTTCGCAAAGGTTTGGTGAGGTAGGAATCCAACCCGGCTGAAAGAATGCCTTCTTCGTCTCCGACAACGGCATGTGCCGTGACCGCGATAATCGGTGTGCGCGTGCCATTGGATTTCTCTTTGGCGCGTATTTCTTGGGTGGCTTGTTTGCCGTCCATAATGGGCATCGAAATATCCATGAACATCATGTCCGGTCGAAGCTGAGAGTGCATCTCGACCGCTTCAATCCCGTTTTTCGCAAACGCCAGTTCCACGTCCAATGACTTGAGCAGCTTTTCCATCACCAAACGATTTGTACTGTTATCTTCCGCGACCAGCACCCGTAGCTTTCTGGGCCCGGCGTTGTCTGGCTCAGCGCCTGCGTGATGCGTTCCATTTGCAGCTGCTTGAATGCTTTGGCAAAGCGCCGCTCTGGAAACCGGTTTGCTCAACAAATGCACGGCGCACTCTTCGCGTTTTTTTTGGGTGAACGCCTCTCTATTATTTGTGAGCGCAATGAGAGGGGCCGTGGCGCCAGTTAATCTAACGCTTTCACAGAATGCGAGCACATCTAGCCCTGTAGGTGTATCATCCGCCAAGATAAGGTCGGTCGTTTTGGCGAGCTCCATTGCCTCCTCAGACTTGGTGCAGACGCGAACGGTTGCTCCGTGTTGTTCCAGCTGTTTCTTCAGAAGTCCGCTGTTCACCTCATGGGGTGCAACAACCAAAACGTTTTGAATGTCTTTGGGAAGTGGCGTCGGTATATACTCGCAATTCTCTTGCACTGGCAAAGTAATCTTAAAGCCAAAAGTGGTGCCTGAGCCTTGCGTTGACTCCACCCATATTTCGCCATTCATCATTTCGATGAGACGTCGGGTGATGGCCAGACCCAAACCAGTCCCTTCAAATTCACGGTTTTGGTCATCTTCAACCTGATTGAATTCGCCAAAAACATGGCCAAGCATGTCTTTAGGGATGCCAATGCCGGAATCCTGCACGACGACGTGAAGCTCAGCGTCCCGTTTGTCCGGCCCCATAACACCGACGACTTGAACCAACACATGTCCCTCAAGGGTGAATTTGATCGCGTTCCCGATGAGATTTGTCAAAATCTGCCGCAAACGACCGGGGTCGCCAACAAAAAGGGTCGGCAGGAACAAATCATAGTCGACTAAAAGTTCGATACCTTTTTCGTGCGCGGAGTGGTGCAACAGGGTCGTTACATCGTGAATGCAGCGCTCAAAATCAAAGGATTCTGGTCGAAGCTGCAACTTGTCGGCCTCAATCTTGGAATAGTCCAAAACGTCATTAATTATGACCAAGAGTGCTTCACCGGAAGTCTTGATCGTGGAAACGAAAAGCTCTTGTTCTTCGCTTAGCTGCGTTTCCCTGAGTAAATCCGCCATCGCGACAACCCCATTCATTGGGGTTCGGATTTCATGGCTCATATTGGCAAGAAAGGCAGATTTCGCGCGATTGGCTGCTTCAGCGTGTTCCTGAGCTTTCATAAGCTTGGCTTCGTAACGCACGGTGTCAGTGATGTTCATGGCAAGGCTCACCATGTCTCCGCCATGCCCACGCTGATCGATAAGTTTTATGTACTCTCCATTCCATAGTCGCTGGACAACAGCGTCTGGCGTAGATTGACGCCATCTGTCCATCATCAATTGGCACCACTCGTCTGCGGCCTGAGATCCAAGATTGAAAATGCCTTCATTCGCGATGAACTGGAGAATGTCCTTATAGTGCACGCCAGGTTTGATGTGCTCGGCACCCTCAAACAATGACAAATAGGCCGGATTGGCCGCGATCATTCGGTCATTTCTGTCATAAACAGCGAACCCGTCCCGAATTGACGTAATTGACTGCCAAAGCCGCCGCTCGGCGATTTCTGTTTTCCGGTTCGCAACAAGAAGATCAGATTTAACCCGTTTGTTCTCGTTCAAAACTGTTGCCACCTCCGCGCGGGTTTCAACAATTTCATTTGAGAGCTCAACGGCATGCCGACCCAGTTTGCGGTTTGCCGCAAACAGTTCTTTCTTCTTGAGCTCAAGCATTCGTTCAGCCGCCAATCGGGCACGACGCTCTTGAGCCAATTTGGTCCCCAGCGACATTCGTCCTTCCCCATAAGAACTTTAGTGATTCTAGGCACTTTCTAAAAAGTGGGTGAACATCCGCTTAAGCCGCCTCACAATATGGAATCATTTCCCAAATTACCTTGGCCGTGCCACCATGTAATTCGTTGCTACAAAGGTATTTAGATATGCGCTGGCTTTATTTTATTTTTGCTTTCGGGTTTTTTGTCCAAAATGCAACTGCTCAAGAGAGCTATGTTCCAGAGCGTCGAATCGTGGTGAGCCAAAATGTGGATTTCTACGGGTCTGACCTCCAAAACCTTTTTGATACGACATATGATTCTTGTGAAAATGCCTGCCTAAGCAACTCTGAATGTGCAGCTTTTACCTTTAACACGCGGTCCAACGCGTGCTTTCCCAAAAGTGAAATTACAGAACAACAGCCTTATGACGGCGCGACGTCAGCGGAAGTCTATTCAATAAAATTGGACATTTTGGAAAGTGCAGATCGCCGAGCCATCGACATTCAGTTTGTCGGCAATCCAGATTTACTACAGGCCAAAGAGCTTGCTCAGAATATCGGAAAAATACATCCTAGCGGTCCATGGAATGTTGAGGAAATGCTGCAGGCTGCCCTCACCCAAAGCAATCAAGGAAACGCTAAAGCAGCGATACGTTGGACCGGAGGCGCTCTAGCAAAAGCGGATTCCAACGATCTTTGGCTGGAGTACGCACGGCTAAATGCCACGATCCAAAATCTGAGTGCTTCGGAGACACGTAGCTATCGCGACCGCGCCTACTTGGCCGCAATAAATGGGTACTTACGCGCGACAGGTGCCGCCGAACGAGTGAACGCATTGATTGCTATGTCGGACGCGCTGGAACTCCAGAACCGCGGGCGCAACGCGTTAGCAGCCCTGCGCCTTGCGGACGGCCTTCAATCGCGCAGCGATGTCACCAGCCGCCTTGATAGTGCAATCGCCAAATATGGGTTTCGTGTGACTGAGCACACAGTAGAGAGCGACCTCGAAGCGCCACGGTTCTGCGCCGAGTTCAATGAAGATCTGATCAAAGCCGGACAAGACTATGCGCCGTTTGTGAAGCTTTCCGATCAGAAGTTGGCGGTAAACGTTGAGGAACGGCGCATTTGCATCGAAGGCATGGCGCACGGACAGCGAGCCTCGATCACCTTTCGCCAAGGCCTGCCCGCGCTCAGTGGCGAGACGCTGATCAAGGATATCGAGCTGAATGCTTATATTCGCGACCGCAATCCGCGTGTAAGCTTTGCGGGGCGGGCCTATGTATTGCCACGCAGTAGCGATGCAGGACTGCCGATAGAAACCGTTAACCTCGACCACGTTGAATTGACACTGCAACGGGTAAACGATCGCAATCTTCTTCGGTCGATCCAAGACAGCTATTTCGGAGCTCCTCTCAGCTATTGGCAAATCGATGACTTTAGTTCCGATGTCGCTGAAACTGTTTGGCAAGGCACGGGAGAGCTGCGCAATGAACTAAACCAGACCATGACAACACGCTTGCCAATTGGCGAGGCGATCATTGACCAACCTCCCGGTGTTTATGCTCTGAGCGCCGATCTCCCAGGAGCGGATACATATGACGAAACTTCGGTCACACAGTGGTTTATTTTGTCCGATCTTGGGGTCACCAGTCTAAGCGGCGTGGACGGTTTGCATGTCTTTGTGCGGGCCCTTTCCGATGCCTCTGCACAAGAAGATGTGACGGTTACCTTGCTGTCGCGCGCAAACCGTGTTTTGGGCACTGCCTTAACGGATACTGAAGGGTATGTCCGTTTTGAAGCCGGACTAACGCGTGGTTCTGGTGGCGCGGCGCCTGCGCTTGTCACTCTTCAATCTGGTGATGATTTTTCATTTTTATCTCTGACTGACCCGGCCTTCGATTTGTCTGATCGAGGTGTCGAAGGACGTCCATCAGCGCCTCCGATCGATCTTTTTGTGTCCACAGATCGCGGCGCATATCGCGCCGGCGAAACGGTGTTTGTAACCGCTTTGGCACGTGGCGCGCTTTCCCAAGCTTTGCCCGGCTTGCCGGTCACAGCGATCCTGACCCGTCCAGACGGCGTTGAGTATACCCGCAAGACATCTACTGCAGGCCTTGCGGGGGGGCATGTATTTGATTTTCCAATCGGGTCAGCTGCACCTCGTGGCTCTTGGAAGATCGCCTTTAAATCCGATCTTGAAGCCGCCCCTTTGGCGACCAGCAGTTTTTTGGTCGAGGACTTTCTGCCCGAGCGTATTGATTTTGACGTCACGCTGCCAAAAGATCCCTTGCAGATAGACGTGCCGACCACGATGACTGTCGATGCACGCTATTTGTTTGGCGCACCGGCCGCAGGTCTCGCTGTGGAAGGGCGTGTCTCTTTGCGAGCACGCTCTGATATCGATGGTTTCTCAGGGTTCAGATTTGGGCGCCATGATGAGCCATTTTATGGCCAGACAGAATACTTTGGTGCGGATGACACCGACTCTGAGGGGCGTACTCTGGTCGATCTTTTCTTACCTGAGCAAGCCGCGGGAGGTTATCCGCTTGAGGCAGATATCGTCGTAAGTGTTTTAGAGGGATCCGGTCGACCTGTGGAGCGTCGGATCAGCTATCCTGTGGCCCCCGACGGGCAGTTGATCGGCATCAAACCCGCCTTTGAGGAGAACGTGGTTCCCGAAGGATCGCGTGCGCGGTTTGACATCGTCGCTTTGGGGCGCGATCTGACTCCTCAGCCAATGGCGGTGCAATGGACGATCAACCGCGTTCGCACCACGTATCAATGGTATCAGCTTTACGGCAATTGGGAGTGGGAACCGACCACCACCCGGACGCGTGTTGCGAGCGGTCAGGCCACTCTTGAAGGTCAACCTCTGCAAATTGAGGCTCCGGTTGAATGGGGCACATACGAGGTGGTTGTAGAGCAGATTGACGGGACTTATGTCTCCAGTTCACTGGAGTTCTACGCAGGCTGGTATGCGCCGGTTGATGCTTCAGATACGCCAGATACGCTTGAGCTGTCACTGGATAAACAGACCTACCGCAGCGGTGAAACCGCCACTTTGCGTCTCGTGCCACGTTACGACGGGACAGCTCTGGTTTCCGTGGTTTCTAACCGACTAATTGCTATGAAGGCCGTTGACGTATCTGAAGGTGAGAATGTTATTTCTCTCGATGTTACGGACGAATGGGGCGCTGGTGCCTATGTAACGGCCTCTGTGATCCGGCCTTCCAATGCCGAAGCTGGCCGCAATCCCGCCCGAGCACTTGGTTTGGCACATGCTGGAGTCGACCCAGGCGGCAAGCTATTGGGGGTTGCGTTGGATGTGCCAGAGAAAACCTCTCCGCGAGGCGTGCTTGAGGTTGGCATTGATGTTTCAAGCGTGCCGGAGGGTGAGACAGCCTATGTGACCCTAGCTGCGGTGGATGTCGGCATTCTCAATCTGACAAGTTTCACCAGCCCAAGTCCAGAAGATCACTATTTTGGCCAGCGTAAGCTGGGGATGGAAATCCGTGATATCTACGGGCGCTTGATAGATGGCCTTAATGGTGAGATGGGCGCGCTGCGCAGCGGTGGAGATGCTGGCGCAAATACGCGGTTTGACAGCCCTCCTCCAACTGAAGAGCTGGTTGCCTATTTCACGGGTCCAATCACTGTAGACAATGCGGGCCAAGCAAGAGCCAGCTTTGAATTGCCTGACTTCAACGGATCAGTGCGATTAATGGCGATTGCATGGAGCGCATCCGCGATTGGACAAGCAGACACCGAGGTTGTCGTGCGCGATCCGGTTGTTGTGACCGCAAGCTTGCCACGGTTTCTTGCCCCGGGTGATATGTCGCGCTTGCTGTTGGAGTTTGTGCACACTGAGGGCCCAGCGGGGCGAATGGGGCTGGACGTCAGCGGATCGGGATTTGCAATCGATGCGACGGCGATACCTTCTGGCTTTGATTTGGAAACTGGCGCAAAAGCCAAGTTCACGGTTCCTGTCACCGCGACAAATGTCGGGGATCACTCGGTACGGATCGCGTTGACTACGCCGGACGGCAAGCAGCTGATAAAGACGCTCACATTGCCCGTGCGGGCAAATGATCCCGAAGTCAGCCAAACGCGCCAGATCGAACTGGCTGCTGGGGATGCTTTAACCCTAGACGACGACATCTTTTCCAATCTACGTGCGGGGACTGGATCTGCGGTAGTTTCTTCTGGCGCTATGGCGAAATTTGACGTGCCAGGTTTGTTGCAAGCGTTGGATCGATACCCCTATGGCTGCACGGAACAGGTCACGTCTCAAGCGCTACCACTCCTCTATTTCGAGAGCGTCTCTAACGCATTGGGGCTTGCGCCTCGTGACCAGATAGAGACGAGGATATCCCAAGCGGTTTCGCAGGTTTTGACCCGTCAGGCCAGCAACGGCGCATTTGGTTTGTGGCGTGCTGAGTCCGGAGATTTCTGGTTGGACGCCTATGTCAGCGATTTCTTGTCCCGAGCGCGCGCGCGCGGTCATTCTGTGCCCGATCTTGCCTTCCGCCAAGCCATGGATAACCTGCGCAACCGTATTAACTATGCGCCCGATTTCGACGAGGGTGGCGAAGACATCGCTTACGCCCTCCTTGTTTTGGCCCGAGAGGGTGCTGCCGCCATGGGTGACCTGCGGTATTATGCGGACGTCAAGGCTGATGCATTTTCCACGCCTTTGGCGCAAGCCCAGATTGGAGCGGCGCTCGCGTATTATGGCGATCAAACGCGCGCGGATCGTATGTTCCACAAGGCGGCGCAATCCGTTGAATTTGAGTGGCGGGCAGGGGATGCGCCGATCTGGCGCGCCGATTATGGTACGCGCATGCGCGATGCGGCGGCGGTTGTGACGCTTGCATTGGACTCCGGCAGCGCCGCCATCGACACAGGCGAAATGGTTGAAAAAATCCATTCCTATTCAGCGCAAAATCTGTCGACGCAAGAGAGCGTATGGTCTCTGCTTGCCGCCAATGCATTGATCGAAGAAGACACCCAAAACGGTTTAACCGTGAATGGCTCGCCACTTGAAGGACCTCTTCTGCGTGCCTTGGAAGAGGATATCGCTGGTGCCCCGCTTGTGGTGCGCAACGAAGGTTCACAGCCAACGCAAGTGACCGTGACATCGATTGGTGTTCCCGATTACCATGTTAGTTCGGGGGGATATGGTTACGGGCTGCAACGCCACTATTACGCGATGGATGGCACACGCGTGCAGGCCGATACCGTTCAATCAGGGGATCGATTTGTGGTGGTTTTGACCGTGACCCCTTTCCAGAACAGTGGTGCGCGCTTGATGATCAATGATCCTTTGCCTGCTGGTTTTGAAATTGATAATCCTAATCTCTTGGCCAGTGGCGACATTCGAGAGCTGGATTGGTTAGAGCCTGCATTTGCCGAACACAGCGAATTTAGATCAGAGCGTTTTCTCTCGGCCCTCAATGTAACCTCAGCCCAGCCGGTCCAGCTTGCTTATATTGTGCGGGCTGTTTCCCCAGGCGAGTTCCATCATCCGGCGGCCTCGGTTGAGGACATGTATCGTCCGCAATATCGTGGCAATACCGCTGCAAGCCGTCTCATCGTGCTGGATTGATGTGTCGCTTTTGGCCTTTTTATCTGGTTGCTCTGCTTCTGATAGGAGCAGGCGCTCGGGATCAGTTTGATCGCTGGATTGCGGACACAGACCTGCCATCGGTGTTGCTTGAAACATCACCCGAAATTCGCGATCGCAACGGAAACCTGTTACGCGCCTATACGGTTGCTGATGGGATTTGGCGGCTGCCGGCACGGTTAAATGAGGTGGACGCGACCTATGTCGAGCTGCTGTTAGCCTATGAAGATCACCGGTTTTATGACCACGCAGGCGTAGATGGTTGGGCGTTGGCCCGTGCTGTCATCCAAGCCATAGGGAACGGTCGCGTTGTGTCGGGGGGCTCGACGCTGACAATGCAAGTTGCGCGATTGCTCGAGGACTCTGGCACCGGAAAACTATCAGGGAAATTCCGCCAAATGCGCGTTGCTCTGGCTATAGAACAACATCTCACCAAGGCGGAAATTCTTGATCTCTATCTGCTTCTTGCACCTATGGGCGGAAACCTTGAAGGGCTCAGATCGGGATCTCTAGCGTGGTTTAAGAAGGAGCCTATGCGCCTCACAGTCGCGCAGGCTGCCTTGATGGTGGCACTGCCGCAAAGCCCATCAGCAAGACGGCCAGATCGATTTCCATTTGCCGCGCAAACCTCAAGGGATCGCGTTTTGGCGCGGGCTGTGGACGCCGGAGTTTTAAGTCAGGAAGAAGCCACGGCGGCACTGTCGGAGCCTGTCCCAAAACAACGGGGCGATTTTCCGTTGCTTGCGCCCCATTTGTCAGACCGTGCACTCGCGGAGCGCCCAAACCTGAGAGCACATTTTCTGACACTGGACGCCCCCCTGCAAAGCGCGTTGGAAACGTTGGCAGACACTGCGTTGTTTGGTTTGGGTGAACGTCTTTCAATTGCGATGGTTGTTGCCGATCATCAGACTGGAGAAATTCTTGCCTCCGTCGGATCTGCGGGAATTGCGCAGAGCGACTATAGGCAAGGTTTTGTCGATATGACGCAAGCTCGACGTTCTCCTGGATCCACGCTTAAGCCATTGATTTATGGCCTGTCTTTCGATCAAGGTCTGACACATCCCAATACGCTTATCCGCGATATGCCAGTCAAATACGGCACCTATGCACCGCAAAACTTTGATGGTGAATTCCGCGGTGAGATCACGGTCGCAGACTCGCTCAAGCAGTCGCGCAATGTGCCTGTTGTGACCCTTACCCATGAGTTGGGACCTGCAAACCTTATGGCCGCTCTTCGGGCCGCAGGGACGCACCCTGTAGTTCCTGGAGGGGCGGCTGGACTCGCCGTTTCGTTGGGCGGTGTCGGCATGACACTTGAGGAATTGGTGCAGCTTTATGCAACCTTTGCACGCGGGGGCGTTGCAGGGGAACTTAGCTGGCGGATGGGTGAAAAAAATTCAGAAAAACAGCGTGTTATCAGTCCGTCGGCGGCGTGGAGTTTGGGTCACATATTGTCGGGGATCGCGCCCCCGCCAGGCGCGCCAGCCAATCGGTTGGCCTATAAAACCGGTACCAGTTACGGACACCGCGATACTTGGGCAATTGGGTATGACGGCAGCCACGTTGCAGGAGTGTGGATAGGGCGACCAGACGGTACGCCTGTACCCGGTGCATTTGGGGCGGAGGTCGCCGCGCCGGTGCTGTTTGACATGTTCCAGCGCCTTAAGCCGGAATTGGATCGTTTAGGTCCGCCTCCGCCGGAAACGATTTTGCTGGCAACGGCGCAACTCCCTGAACCGCTTAGAAAATTTCGTGGTAGAAACGCGCTTTTTGAGGCACCGGAAGAAGGCCTAAAAATGGTCTTTCCGCCACATGGGGCGCAGCTTTCGGGTGTCGAACAGGAATTGACGATCAAGCTCAAAAACGGAACCAGACCGTTCACTGTCCTAGCCAACGGTGTGCCGCTTGTGACTGGCCAGAGACGCCATGAAATCGCTTTGCCAAATATTGGTCGCGGGGCGTCCACGCTCACCGTGATCGATGCGCTTGGCATATCGGATCGGGTTGAAATCTGGATCGATTAGAGGCCAGAATACGCTGTCTGTATTGCGTCGGTATCACGTCGGTATTGCGACGGTGGCAAAATGCCGGTGTCGCAGGTACAAAATTTGTGAAATTACGAAATGATAAAGCGGCAGCGCGGTGGGAAAAAGACATGTTGTTTATTGCCGAGGGCGTCTCGCTTCAGGATTGGGAATTGACCGAACAGTTTGTGCGCGCCAGTGGGCCGGGCGGACAGAATGTCAACAAAGTCTCCACGGCGGTGGAATTGCGGTTTGAGGCGGAACGCTCGCCCGCGCTGAGCGGTCCGGTCAAGACACGCCTAAGGCGGCTGGCAGGGCGGCGCTGGACACGCGACGGCGCGATCATCATCCAATGTGACGAAAGCCGTAGTCAGGCCAGAAACCGCGACATTGCGCGCGAACGGTTGGCCGAGTTGATCCGAAAAGCGCTTGTTGCGCCCAAGAGGCGTATCAAGACCAAGCCGACCTATGGCAGTAAACAACGCCGTCTGAAGTCGAAAAAAGAACGTGGCGAGGTCAAAGCGCTGCGTGGACGTGTCAGTGGTGAGGACTAAGCCACAGCTTTAGACAATGACGTCCATCTTTTGTTGTACGCCAACGCCAAATACACGCTTGTAGCGTGCGATTTCATCGTCCGGCCCCATCGCTTTGTTCGGGTTATCTGACAGTTTGACCGTCGGGCGTCCATTTGCCTTGATCGCTTTGCAGACCATGGAAAACGGTTCCAATCCGTCGCTTTGGGTGAGGCCGCGAAAGTCGTTTGTCAGCAATGTTCCCCACCCAAATGAGATTTTGGCGCGCCCGGAAAACTGTGCATGCAATTCGGCGATTTTGGCGGCATCCAACCCGTCGGAAAAAATGATCAGCTTTTTGGTTGGATCCTCGCCGCGCTCACGCCACCATTTGATGGCGGTTTCGGCACCTGTGGCCGGATCACCGCTATCGATGCGGATGCCGGTCCATCCCGCCAGCCAATCAGGTGCTTCTTTTAGAAACCCTTCGGTGCCATAGGTGTCTGGCAGTATGATGCGCAGATTGCCTTCGTGTTCTTCGTGCCAATCCGCAAGAACCTGATACGGGGCTTGGCGCAATTCGGCGTCAGATTCTGCCAAGGCCGAGTACACCATCGGTAGCTCGTGGGCATTGGTGCCAATCGCTTCAACATCACGTTTCATCGCAATCAGGCAATTGGACGTGCCGACAAATTTGTCGCCGAGCCCTTCCATCATGGCGCGCACGCACCAGTCTTGCCACAGATACGAATGACGGCGGCGGGTTCCAAAATCAGCAATCCGCAGATCTGGTATCGTGCGCAGATGTTCGATTTTTTCCCAGAGTTTGGTCATGGCCCGTGCATAAAGCACCTGCAGTTCAAAGCGGCGCATATCGTGCAGAACCGCACGCCCTCGCAGCTCCATCAAGACCGCTAGCGCGGGGATTTCCCACAGCATCACTTCGTGCCACTTGCCTTCAAACGTGAGCTCGAATTGGCCATCGCGTTTTTCGAGGTGGTAGTCCGGCAGACGCAGATTTTCGAACCACTCCATAAAGTCGGGGCGGAACATCTGGCGTTTTCCATAGAACGTATTACCGCGCAAAAACGTGCTTTCCCCGCGCGTAAGAGACAGAGACCGGATGTGATCCAGCTGCTCGCGCAGCTCTCCTTCGTCAATCAATTCTGCTAGGCGGATATTGCTAGAGCGGTTGATCAGACTAAAGGTGACGGTGGCGTCGGGCCGATTGCGAAACACCGATTGGCACATCAACAACTTGTAAAAGTCGTTGTCGATTAAGGAACGCACAATGGGGTCAATTTTCCATTTATGATTCCAGACGCGGTTTGCGATGTCGACCATGCGGCAAGGTCCTAGGTAGCAAGAATTTCAACGTTGATACCTAGAATGTTCAAGGTGGCCAACCCCTTTTAGGGATTGGGGTTGGCTGGGGTTGCTTGGGTCATGGCCCGCGCGATTTCACGCATCAGTTGCGCGCGCCGGACAGGCTTGGACAAAAAGGAATCCATGCCGGCGTTCATGCAGGCATCGCGGTCACTGTCATAGGCGTTTGCGGTCAATGCGATGATGGTGGGCTGCGGGACCGGAAGTCCGCGGATAATGCGGGTTGCGTCCAGTCCGTCAATCTCGGGCATGGACATGTCCATCAAGATGATGTCGGGGATGTTGTCGCGCGTCATTTCGATCGCTTCGCGCCCATTCCGTGCCTCGATCAACGTCAGCGGATAATCTTGCAAGAACTTACGGACCACCAGACGATTGGTTTTGTTGTCCTCTGCCAAAAGGACGCTAAGTCCCGCAAAGGCTTCGGCTGCAGGCAAGTCCACCAATTGGTTGTCGGTCGCGGGTTCAGGTGTGGCGGTTTCCATTTCCAACAAGACCGTGAAACAGGACCCTTTGCCGACCTCGCTATTTACAGTTATGTCGCCGCCCATCGCGCGGGCCAGCAATCTTGAAATCGCAAGACCAAGGCCGGTGCCTCCAAAGCGGCGTGTCGTGGCAGCATCCGCTTGCGCAAATTGCTCAAAAATCTGGTTAATGCGATTAGGGGCTATACCGATTCCGGTGTCAGACACATCAATGCGCAGGGTCATAGCGTTGTCTTTCACGGTGGTTCCGGCCTTGACCGATACGCTGCCTTTTTCGGTAAACTTTAGCGCGTTCCCGATCACATTCATCAAGATTTGACGCAGTCGACCATCATCTCCCCGAGCATATTCCGGTAGATCACCCACGGTAGAATAGTTCAGTTGAAGTTTTTTCTGGCGTGCTTGCGGGCCAAGAAGATCAATCACGCCTTCGATACATTCCCCTAGTTCAAACGTCACGGGCGCAATGGTCGGTTGTCCTGCGCTGAGTTTTGAGAAGTCCAAAATGTCGTTGATAATCGTCAAAAGCGCTTCGGCAGAGTTGCGGATTGTTGAGACATAGAGCTTTTGGTCTTTGGTCAAATCCTCTTTGGTCAGCATGTCGGCCATGCCGATGATGCCGTTCATCGGGGTTCGGATCTCATGGCTCATGCTGGCGAGAAATTCCGATTTTGCACGTTCGCCTTGTTCGGCGGCCACTGTAGCCTCGGCCAATTCCTGTTCACGTTGCTTGGCAATTGTAATGTCGCGTTCAATCGCGATGACCATTTCCATTTTGCCGTTTTGGTCAAACACGGGCGCAATATTTGTTTCAACCCAAATACGTTTACCTGTGGCGGTGTAGTTTATGATTTCTGCGCGATGTGAGCGGCCATCTGCGATCGCGTTTGCGATTTCATCGCTGGTGGCCAGTGAGGTGTCGGGACCATTCAGAAAATCCGCTGGTCTGCGCCCGATAACCTGCTCAAGAGAATAGCCTGTCATGCGGGTGAACCCTTCGTTCACCCAAAGAATGCGGCCTTGGGTGTCAGACATTATGATGCTGTCCAGCGCGCGTTTGGCGACGAGGGCGAGGCGACGTGTTTCGCGCTGCTGGTCGTTGATTGAGCGGTTTGCACGGGCCAGTTCCAGCCCCTGTTCCAGAAGGCTGCGGCTATTTTTCATTTCCCGTTGTCGCCCTTTGAGCACATAAGAAATGAACAGATGAATCATATTGCTCATCATCAAAGCTCCAACCAGATCGAAGGTGAAATTCATCTTCATTTCTGTTTGGAAAACAGCTTCGGCAATCAAAATTCCGATTAATGTGCTGAAGTATACAACCAAGCGGCCAATTGAAGCCGCGCGGTGGAAGGGCAACAAGAGGCCAGCATTGACCGAAGCGCCAGTTAGAAACGCAAAGCAAAAGAACATCGCGGCGCCCTCGGGCGCGGTTCTCCATGCTAGAACAATGCAGAAAGCAATTGTAAGCGCTTGAAAAATGCCCGTGACTGTCGTCCAAAAAAACAAGCGGTTCAGCGAACTGCCCTGGCCTATCAGGCGACGTACACGTGCGAGATAGAAGCAATCCACAGCCTCGCCCAACAGCGCCATGGCAACCGCCAGGAAGCCAACCTGTGGAGAGACAAGAACAACCAATGCGGCCGCGCCGCTGAGCGTCAGGAGCTGACGGCTGGCGAAGTGGCGAATACGCCCTTTGGCGTATCTGTCCAATAGGCCTCTGGGCGTGTTTTGCGCATCAAACTGCGTTAACGCCCGGCTTAATTCTAGTATTTCTGCGCCCATTCTAGGACCACCCGCTGCTAACTTAAGTTTGCTTAACCACGGACCCTTAATATTCTCAAAATTCGGCAACGCTTCTTAGATTAAAATGACGCCTGCTGCAGACATTTCTTTGTTTGCGGCCTCTTCGGAACCTTCCAGATTCACAGCGCGACACAAGTCTTGGCGAACAGTGACCGAAAACCCAAGTTTTACGGCATCCAGAGCGGAAAATTTAACGCAAAAATCCGTGGCGAGGCCAACCATTGTCAGGTCAGTGACGCCATGTGTTCTGAGATACCCTTCTAACCCTGTCGGAGTTGTTTGGTCGTTTTCAAAGAAGGCAGAATAGCTATCGATGGAAGTTGTCATGCCTTTGCGAATAATGAGATTCGCACGGTCTTGTTTGAGATCTATGTGAAAGGCTGCTCCATGACTCCCTTGAACGCAGTGGTCAGGCCAAAGAACTTGGGTGCCATAGGGCAAATTAACTGTCTCATAGGGATTCTTTGCGGCGTGACTTGTCGCAAAGGATATGTGGCCTGCGGGGTGCCAATCCTGCGTTAGAACAACCAGATCAAACTCGGTCATTGCGGCGTTGATTCCGTCAACGATCAAGTCCCCTTCGGCAACGGCCAGAGCTCCACCGGGACAAAAGTCATTTTGCACATCTACAACAATAAGAGCTTTCGTCATCCGAGCCTCCAAATCAAGTTGGCCACAGGCATATCAGTCCGACCCGAGAGGTCAACGGCTTCCCCTTGGTCGGTGATGAAGAAAGAGGACCGCCGCTAAATACGGCGCTAGTTGAATTGATGTGAGATCCCTATGAAGGGCCCGGTCTGAGACACATCATAGCCAAAAGTGCCTGTGGAAGTGCTGGTTGAATAGTCGATCTCATAATAGCGCCAGCCAAATACAAGTGCTGTCTGATCGTTGAACTTCTTTTCAAATCCAAGAGTAGCCGACCATTGCAGGTCGTTTCCATTCACGCCAAATCCGCCGGCATCCACCAACACGGACCCAGACCATTTTTCTGACATACCCCAAGAAAACCGAGCACCTACAACAGGTTCCCACCACGTCTTGGTGCCCCCCAGATCAAGCGCGGCCGGTCCCGTCGAGTTGATCTTCTGTTGGATACGATTGTAGCGTGCACCCCCTTGGACATCGAAGGAAAAGGCTTGGCCATTGGATAGGCTACCCTCGGAAACGCGATAGGCAGCGAGCAGGCCGATCCAGCTTTGGTCGACATCCACGACAACCTCTCCACCAGCGACAGTCTCTCCGTTTTCGGAGATTCCCAAATAATGTCCCTCAGCAATCAGTCCAAAGCGGCCATTCCATGCTTCAAATCGTCCGGTCGCTGTAAAGTCGAGCACTTTTAGCGCATCTCTTAAGTTGAGCTCAAAGTCAGCGGAGGTACCATTGATTGTCGAGGTTCCACGAGATTGGACGGGTGCGTAGAGCGCCCCTGTTATCTTGTAGTGCCAGCCTTGCTGCGCGGAAAACGTTAGAGGTTCCGCCATGCTGGGTTGGGTGAATAGCAAGCAAAAGGCGGCGCAAAAGGCGAAAAACGATTTGGACATTCAATACTCGCACCTAATTAGAAACACTGCCACCGTATCATTCGTTGTGGTTGTGGCAAAAGAAAATTTGGAAAAAAGATGCCGGCGCGGTGAGGGCCGGCCGACATCTTTGGTGTCCGAACGATCAATTTTAAGGCGTTACGCTTAGTCAAACTGGGGCGGTTTGATCCAACGTGTCTTCCATAAGGAAACGTGAATTTGCGGTTACAAAAATTGGTATGTCAGGCCAAAAAATGGTCCGGATTTGCGGACGTTGTACTGAACATTTGTGGCGCCTGTTTCGCTTTCGACGGACAGTTTATAGCGTCGCCACCCAAGGGTGAAATGGGTTCGCTCGCTGAGCTGAGTTGAAAGGGCGATCGAGGTGCTCCACTGGCGGTCTCCTCGGCTTCGCGATCCGGTGCTCCGATCCGCTGCGGCAAATCCTGACCAGCGGTCGCTCAGCTGGAAGCTAAAGCGCGCACCAATCATCGGTTCGACCCAGCGCTCGGAGGCTGGAAAGGGCATCCCCGGAAGAATGTCAGCAACATAAATTGTGTCCATATTGTTCCAACGCAGCCCACCTTGAACATCAAGTGCGACGGCGACATTGTTGGACAATTCTCCTTTGGCAACGCGATATGCGGCGCGCAGGTCTGCCCATTGTTCGGTCGATTCAAGGGTTCCGTCAGTACCGATATGGCCAATGCTCACCCTTGAGGGGACAGAGTAGCCAAGATGATTGGCGTCTGCGATCAGACCAAAATTTCCGTGCCAAGCCTCGGCACGTCCGGAGATTGTGAAATCCAGCATGTCTTTGGCGTCTTGCATAGACGTTGAGCGTGCCATCGTGGTGATCTGGAGGCCTACATCACCATCAATTATTGGAGGTGCAAAAGCGCCAAGGGTCGCATTCACGCGCCATCCTGGCCCGTCCGAAAGTACAATTTGGCCTGCAATCAGAGTACTCGGTACCAAACATGCCGACAACACGCCGGCAAGGCGTGGCAGTAGTCCCATAGGGTTGCCCTTTCTGAGCAAGCGTCCCGGGGCAAGAGGACGAAAAAAAACCCCCGCCTAAATTATCAGGCGGGGGTTAATCGATTGTGATTTTACGGTTAATTAGCCGTTAAACTTGCGACCCTTGATCGGCGCCCAGAGCTTTTTGTTGGTCAGGTAGAGCAACACAGTCAGGATTGACAGGAAGAGCACCCCAACAAAACCGGCCTTTTGACGCGCCATCATTTTGGGTTCAGCAGCCCACATCAGGAAGGCCGAGACATCTTCTGCCATGGCTTCGATGTCGTTGGCGTCGCCATCTCTGAACTCAACCTGCTCGTCAAACAGGGGTGGTGCCATCGCAATCCAGCCACCTTCAAACGCGGTATTTTCATAGAAGATAGCGCCTGCTTCCTCTTTTTCCTCGCCAGTATATCCGGACAGCAGTGAGTAGATGTACTCAGCGCCACCGATACCTTTGAAGAACTGGTTGATCCCCGAACCGTATGGACCGTGGAATCCCGCACGGGCTTTGGCCATCAACGAGAGGTCAGGTGCTTCCGCGATACCACTTTGAGGGAAGTGGTCGGTTGGAATCCGCGAGCGGTAGTCGTCCAGCTCGGCATCAAAGATGTCGAACTGAGCTGCGTAGGCACGCACCTGATCATCAGGCAAGTGCGGACCACCGTCGTCTCCTAGCGTACGCAGCGGCACATATTCCAGACCGTGACATGCTGCGCAAACTTCGGTGTAGACCTGAAGGCCCCGCTGAAGCTGCATTTGATCGTAGGTGCCAAACGGACCTTCGAACGAGAAGTCGATGTCTTCGATGTGGCCTGCGCCACCTGCGGCCATTGCGCCACCTGCCGAAAGGGACAGGGCAGCTACAGCGGCGATGCTTAGTTTCTTGAGCATTGTTCCTGTCTCCCTTTATTCAGCAGGTTTGCTGTAGTGGGCATTGAAGTCTTCTTCGATTGTCGCCGGCGGAGTTGTCGGCTTCTCGATCACACCCAAGAGAGGCAGGATCACGAGGAAGTAGGCGAACCAGTAGGCAGAGCCGATCAGCGCGAGTGTTGCATAGGGCTCTTCAGCAGGCATTGCGCCCAGCCACATCAGGAATACAAAGTCGACGACCAGCAGGTAGAACCACCACTTGAACATTGGACGGAAACGGCCCGAACGAACGCGGGAAGTATCCAGCCAAGGCACCAACGCCATAACGATGATCGCTGCGAACATTGCAATCACACCAAAGAACTTGGCGTCGATGATGCCACCGGTGATCCAGCTGACAGCCATAACCACCCAAACGTCGTCAGTGAAGGCACGCAGGATCGCGTAGAAGGGCAAGAAGAACCATTCTGGAACGATGTGCGCCGGTGTCACCAGCGGGTTGGCTTCGATGTAGTTGTCAGGGTGACCCAGATAGTTGGGCATAAAGCCGACAACGGCAAAGAAGATGACCAGGATCAGCGACAGAGCGAAGAGATCTTTGATCACGAAGTAAGGCCAGAACGGCAGAGTGTCTTTTTCTGCTTCTTCTTTAGAACCTTTGCGAACATCAACACCGGTTGGGTTGTTGTTGCCAGTGGTGTGGAAGGCCCAGATGTGAACAATCACAAGCGCGGCAATCACAAATGGCAGCAGGTAGTGCAGTGAGAAGAAGCGGTTCAGTGTGGCGTTGTCCACAGCTGGTCCACCCAGCAGCCAAGTTTGCAGCGCATCACCCACAAATGGGATCGCACCAAACAGGCCGGTGATCACGGTTGCACCCCAGAAGGACATTTGACCCCAAGGCAGAACGTAGCCCATGAAACCAGTTGCCATCATCAGGATGAAGATGATCATGCCGATGATCCATGTGACTTCGCGCGGGGCTTTATAAGAGCCGTAGAACAGGCCGCGGAAGATGTGGATGTAAACAGCAAGGAAGAACAGCGAAGCGCCATTCATGTGAATGTAGCGCAGCATGTGGCCGCCATTCACGTTGCGCATGATGTGTTCGATGCTGGCAAAAGCCATATCGACATGCGGTGTGTAGTGCATCGCAAGAACGATGCCAGTGACAATTTGCAGTACCAGTGCGAACGCGAGAACAATACCCCAGATCCACCACCAGTTGAGGTTTTTGGGGGTTGGGATCATGATTGTGTCATAGACCAGCCCAACGATGGGGAGACGAGAGTGGAGCCACTTCTCGACGCCTGTCTTAGGCTCGTAGTGATCGTGCGGAATTCCGGACATTTTCGTCTCTCCTTAGCCGAGAACCAGTTCGTCGCCGTCGAAGGCGGCGATCGGAACATACATGTTATCGGGAGCCGGTCCTTTGCGGATACGGCCAGACGTGTCGTAGTGCGACCCGTGGCAGGGGCAGAACCAGCCATTGAATTCACCAGCGCCATCCCCGAGCGGCACACAGCCGAGGTGGGTACAAACGCCGATCATGACCAGCCATTCGCCAGCTTCGTCGATTGAACGGTTTTCGTCCATCGCGTCAGAGCCAGGTTTATTTTCGTTCTGCGAGCTCTTGTCGATGGACAAATCGTCCAGCGTCACGGCGCGGGCTTCATCGATTTCCGCCTGTGTACGGCGGCGAATGAATACCGGCTTACCAAGCCATTTTACAGTCAGCTGGGTGCCCGGCTGAATGTCTGAAACATCAACACGGATCGAGGACATAGCCAAGACATCTGCTGAGGGGTTCATTTGGTGTACTAGTGGCCAGACGGCCGCACCTGCCGTCACCGCTCCTGCGCCTGCGGTGGCGTAGTAGAGGAAGTCTCTGCGGGTGCCTTCGTGATCTTCTGCGTGGGACACGAGGTTCTCTCCATATTTCAGCCGACGTACCGGCCAATAACGCGAGGCTACAGCGTCCTGTAACCTCTCTGCGCCGCTGTTTAACGAAGCTGTTGCTACCCGTCCAGACAACATTGGCCTTACAAGGCCCGTCGCGTCTCTCTGTCGCGCTTGCAACAACAGCTTTTGGCCCTGTGAATGGCGACTTTTACGCTCTGTTGAGTGGAATTTCGCAGATTTCCCGCGGCTGGGCAGCGGTCTGCGATCCCGCGGGTTTTGGCCGCCCGGTATTGCGCAACCTTGGCGGCGGCTTCACTTTTGCTGGGAATTTGTATGGAATAAGAAAGTCTCGGAGAGGTTTTGGGACAGCCGTGTGGAACCGCACTAAAGATAAGTCGTTCGAAATGGGGTTTCTAAACAGACGTTTGCAAGGGGGCAGCATCCCAGTTCGGCGCGCGACGAAAACCGATGTGGTAAAAATATTGCAGAATGGCGGGCCTTTGCCGATAAAGAGCGCGCGATGGCGAGTCGTCGCGTGTTTGGGGGGGCTCGTGGGGTGCGACACCATGGCGTAAAGGGTCGAATCGAGCCCGCGCGCGAGTATTTCTGATGTTAGATCACACTTTGCCAAGCTGATTGAAGGTCATCGGGCTCGCTCTATCTTAGGAAGTCAGCTAGGTAATAAAAGGCTGCCTACGGGTCGCTTTTCAGCCCGGAGACAGCAAGGAGCGCTTGGGTGATAAGTCTTAAGGATCTTGAGTTTCTATCCTCTCTGGCGCGGCATCGTCACTTTGCGCGAGCCGCTGAAGAGTGCGGTGTTTCACAGCCGGCATTTTCGATGCGCATTCGGAAGATGGAAGAACGATTAGATGCGGCCATTGTGAAACGAGGCAATAGATTTCAAGGATTTACTCCCGAAGGAGAAGCAATCCTGCGACATGCGCGTAAAATCATGAAAGACGTGCAAATTCTTCAGGAAGAGTTCCGCTCAGCCAAAGGGGATATCACCGGACAGCTGTCCATCGGTGTGATCCCAACCGCGATGGCCTTTGCGGCGCGCATTGCGGGTCAATTGCGGCTGAGCCATCCAGGAATTCGGTTACGCATGCAGGCGTCTACATCGCTCGGTATTCAACAAGGTTTGGAAAACGGGCTGTTTGATGCGGGCATTACCTATGAAGAAGGTGCTGCGCCGGATTTGATGCGTGTTGAGCCCTTGTATAGTGAAACTTACATGTTGCTTGTGCGCGCAGATCAGGCGCCACGCCGTAGTGCCAAGGCAACATGGGCTGAAGCGGCAGCATTGCCGTTGGTCTTGCTGGAACCGGGTATGCAAAACCGACGGTTTCTGGATTTGCACTTTAGCGAACTCGGGTTGCACCCGACAGTTGTGTCCGAGACATCGGAGTTCAGCTCGGCCATGGTGATGGCTGCCAATGGTGTGGCGGCGACAATTGTACCTGAAGTCTTGGTGCAGGCTCTAGGTGGAGTTCCAGGCACAGTTGCTTTGCCGCTGGTCTCGCCGCAATTAAATAAACAAGTCAGTTTGGTCACCGCCCATCAAGAACCGGGATTATCAACCGTGGCAGCGCTGCGCCGCACGATCATCACGCAGTGAATTTTGGATTGTCATAACTAAAAATTATGACATCTTTCGTTTACTAGATTTGAATATCACCAATATTGAATGCATGCTGTGGTCTACAAATGGAGATCCCGTATGGCACCGCTTGACGATCAAAAAGGTATTTGGAAAAAAAAAGGCACTGGTAAGTCCCGCAAGACCCCAAAAGGGCGTCAGGTGGATGATCAGGCTTTGGCGCAGGTTCAGGACCTGTTGGGTGAGCAGCCCCGCCGCCGAGACCTTTTGATCGAGTTTTTGCATTTGATCCAAGACGCCTATGGGCATTTGTCGACCGCACATATTCGCGCTTTGGCCGAAGAGATGCGGGTTGGGCAGGCCGAGGTCTTTGAAGTCGCGACATTCTATGCGCATTTCGATGTGGTTGCCGAAGGAGAGACACCTCCGCCTGCGTTAACGATTCGCGTTTGCGATTCGCTATCGTGCACGCTGGCGGGTTCCGAACAGTTGCGCAAAGCTTTGGAAGAAGGCCTCGACCCTGAAGAAGTGCGTGTAGTGCGCGCACCTTGTATGGGGCGTTGCGATTCTCCGCCCACGGTCGAGTTGGGGCACAATCACATCGATTGGGCCACACCTGAAAAGATTGTCGCCGCCATGCACGCAGGTGAAGTACACGCGCGTATTCCCGAGCATCAGGGCTTGTCCGAATACAAAGCTGACGGCGGATACCGCACGCTTTTGAAGTTGCGCGAGAATGGAAATTGGGAAGAAGTGCAAGCCACCATCAGCGAGGCGGGACTTCGCGGTCTGGGTGGGGCAGGCTTTCCGTCGGGCACCAAATGGGGCTTTGTGCGCGCCAATCCCGGTCCACGTTATCTGGCGGTGAACGGGGATGAAGGCGAGCCTGGCACCTTCAAAGATCGCTACCACCTTGAGCGCAACCCGCACATGTTCTTAGAGGGCATGTTGATCGCGGCTTGGGCTGTGGAGGCTGAGAGATGCTATATCTATGTGCGCGACGAAAACCCCGCTGCGCGTATGATCCTGCACAAACAGATCGGCAAGCTTGAAGAAGAAGGCATTGTTGAAAAAGGCTTTATCGATATCCGTCGCGGCGCAGGTGCCTATATCTGTGGTGAAGAAAGTGCGATGATTGAATCCATCGAGGGCAAACGCGGGCTACCGCGTCATCGTCCTCCGTTTGTGGCCCAAGCAGGTATCTTTGGTCAGCCAACCTTGGTGCACAATGTTGAATCGCTGTATTGGGTGGCACGCATTACCCGTTTTGGCCCCGAGGTGATGAACTCGGTTGAAAAGAACGGCCGCAAGGGTCTGCGTAACTATTCGGTGTCAGGTCGTGTCTCTAAACCGGGCGTCTATCTGCTGCCGGCAGGTTCAACCATTCAGGACGTGATCGACGCGGCAGGTGGTATGGCAGAGGGGCATGAGTTCAAAGCCTATCAGCCCGGTGGACCGTCCTCGGGTCTGTTGCCCGCGTCGCTAAACGATGTGCCGCTGGACTTTGATACGCTGCAACCACATGGCACCTTTATTGGCTCGGCAGCGGTTGTGGTTCTAAGCCACAAAGACAGCGCACGCGAAGCTGCCCTGAATATGCTGACCTTTTTTGAGGATGAAAGCTGTGGGCAATGCACGCCCTGCCGAACCGGCTGTGAGAAAGCTGTGAAGCTGATGAAGGCTGACGAGTGGGATCAAGAGCTGTTGACCGATCTGTGTGATGTGATGGTCGACGCCTCGATTTGTGGTCTGGGGCAGGCTGCGCCGAACCCGATCAAGCTGGTAATGAAACACTTCCCGGAGGAGATCTGAGATGGCCGACGGAGCACGCATTGAAATGGTGACTTTTAACCTGAACGGCAAAGACGTCACCGTGCCGGAAGGCACATCCATCTGGGACGCGGCCAACGGTCAGGGATTTGTCATTCCGCACCTGTGCCACAAACCAGCCAAGGATTACCGTCCTGACGGCAATTGCCGCGCCTGTATGGTCGAAGTGGAAGGCGAGCGGGTACTGGCAGCCTCCTGCATTCGCCCCGCGACCGAAGGTCTGGTTGTGAAAACCGACAGCGACCGCGCCAAGAAAGCGCGTGAGATGGTGATCGAACTGCTGGCAGCCGATCAGCCTGAAGTGAAACACGACGCCTCAAGCCACTTTGCCAAAATGGCTGAAGCAGTCGGCGTTGAGGAGAGCCGCTTTCCTGCCAAGGAAGCGGAAATGATCCCGCTGTTGGACGCCAGCCACGTTGCGATGAACGTCAACTTGGACGCCTGCATCAACTGTAACCTCTGTGTGCGGGCCTGCCGCGAGGTTCAGGTCAACGATGTGATCGGTATGGCCGGTCGCGGTGGCACGGCCAAAATCGTGTTTGACCAAGATGATCCGATGGGCGCCTCAAGCTGTGTCGCTTGCGGTGAATGCGTTCAGGCCTGCCCAACCGGCGCCTTGATGCCTGCGGCCCTGCTGGATGAGAACCAAGCTGGCGATAGTGCTGACTTTGACCGCGAAGTCGAAAGTGTCTGCCCCTATTGCGGAGTTGGCTGTCAGATCAAATTCAAGATCAAAGACGACAAGATCAAATATGTCGAAGGCATTGATGGTCCTGCGAATGAAAACCGTCTGTGCGTCAAAGGTCGTTTTGGATTTGACTACATCAACCACCCGCACCGTCTGACCAAACCGCTGATCCGGCGCGAAGATGCGCCCGCCAAGGGGCTGAACGTCGATCCCGGCAACCTGATGACACACTTCCGCGAAGCCTCTTGGGATGAAGCGCTGGATTTCGCGGCTCAAGGGATGTTGAAGCTGCGCGAGGAGAAGCCCACCAACGTGGCAGGCTTTGGCTCCGCCAAATGTTCAAACGAAGAAGCCTATCTGTTCCAGAAGCTGATCCGTCAGGGCTTTGGTCACAACAACGTCGACCACTGTACCCGTCTTTGCCACGCTTCATCGGTGTCGGCGCTGATTGAAAACGTCGGCTCGGGCGCTGTGACCGCGACCTTTAACGAGATCGAAAATGCAGACGTGGCGATTGTCATCGGCTGTAACCCGATTGAAAACCACCCAGTTGCAGCGACCTACTTCAAGCAATTCGCCAAACGTGGCGGCAAGCTGATCGTCTGTGATCCACGCGGCGTCGGTCTTGGCAAATTCGCCACCCACCGTTTGCAGTTCAAACCCGGCGGTGATGTGTCGATGCTGAACGCGATCATGCATGTGATCGTTGAAGAAGAGCTTTATGATCCCGCCTACATCGGCCAGTTCACCGAAGGGTGGGACGCGATGAAAGAGCATCTGAAGGACTTTGCGCCTGAAAAGATGACCGAGATCTGCGGCATCTCACCAGAGCAGCTGCGCGATGCGGCCCGCACCTTTGCGGCAGGCAAAGCTGGCATGATTTTCTGGGGCATGGGTGTGTCACAACACATTCACGGTACAGACAATGTGCGTTGTCTGATCTCCTTGGCGCTGATGACTGGCAACATTGGTAAATCCGGCGCAGGTCTGCACCCGCTGCGTGGCCAGAACAACGTGCAGGGCGCGTCAGATGCGGGCCTGATCCCGATGTTCTTGCCGGACTATCAATCCGTCATGGATGACGGCGTGCGCTCGGCCTTTACAGATGTGTGGAAGTCGGAAGATTTCTCGAACCAAAAAGGTCTCACCGTGGTCGAGATCATCCACGCCATCCATGATCGCGAAATCAAGGGCATGTATATTCTGGGCGAAAACCCAGCGATGTCAGACCCTGACGTCGAGCACGCCCGCGAGGCGCTGGCGATGCTGGATCATCTGGTGGTGCAGGATATCTTCTTGACCGAAACCGCAAACTTTGCCGATGTTATCCTGCCAAGTTCGGCGTGGTATGAGAAAACCGGCACCGTGACCAATACCAACCGTCAGGTGCAGATGGGACGTCAAGTCGCTCCAGCGCCAGGCGAGGCCAAGGAAGATTGGTGGATCGAAGTTGAATTGGCAAAACGTCTGGGTCTGAACTGGACCTATACGCACCCCAAAGAGGTCTTTGCCGAGATGAAGCTCAATATGGGCTCGCTCGACAACATCACTTGGGACCGCCTTGAGGGCGAGTCGGTGACGTATCCGTCACTCAGCCCCGAAGATCCCGGTCAGCCGATTGTGTTTGGTGATGGCTTCCCACGCGCAGATGGCCGCGCGCGGTTTGCACCAGCCAATGTGATCTCACCTGCAGAAACCCAAGACACAGAGTATCCGTTTGTGTTGATCACAGGTCGTCAGCTTGAGCATTGGCACACCGGATCGATGACGCGTCGCTCCAAAGTGCTCGACGCGGTTGAGCCGGAAGCAAACTGTTCGCTGAACCCCAAAACCTTGCGGGCAATGGGCGTAGAGGCGGGTGAGTTCGTGCGCCTGACAACCCGTCGTGGGTCGATCACGGTGATGGCGCGAGCGGATCGGGCAATCGCAGAGGACAATGTGTTCCTGCCGTTTGCCTATGTCGAAGCGGCGGCCAACATTCTGACCAATGATGCGTTGGATCCATTTGGCAAAATCCCCGAGTTCAAATTCTCGGCTTTGCGTGTGGAAAAAGCGAACGCGCCTGTTGCGGCTGAGTAGAGAAATTGAACTCCGGTGGGGAGGCGTCCTAAAAGCGCTTCACCACCGGAGTCCCCCTTTCGACAACATGTGACCCCATGAGAAGCCGAAAGGCTTTTTGTGACGCATTTATGCGTTCACGCTCTAAACGGTAGCGGGTTTTACTTCGCAAATAAAGTATTTTATTTGAGTCGTGAATTAAATGTAAAACCTAATCTGATCAATCGGTTGGAATGGTTTCCATAATGCTCTTGCGCTCACTGAACGCTTTGTGCCAAGCCGCAAGCGCGTCACGCCCATATCTCCAGTCCCGCTCATCATGACGAAAATCGAGATAGCCTAATGCGCAGCCGATCGCGATTTGTCCCATATCAAATGGTCCATACAGATGGCTCATCCAGCGCGTATTTAGCACGTCTAGGGCACCGCTCACTTTGCCCCATTGAGAGTCGATCCACTCATCAAAGACCATCTCGGCAGGACGCAGCCGTTTCTCATAAACCATGGACACAGCCGACTCCAGAATGCCGTCTCCCGTCGCTTCGAGCGTGAGCACATCCCACAACCGATCCTCGGGATAAAGGTCCGCGCCCGCCCGCGCGGTCAAGTAGCGACAAATCACGCGGCTGTCGTAGATCGCTGGGCCATCGGGGCGCACCAAAGCGGGGATTTTGCCCAATGGGTTCGCCGCCGCAGCTTCCGGTGCCGTGTTCAGTGCGGTGGTGGCGACGCGCACCAATTCGACGTCATCGGCTTGGTTTGTCTCGATCAAGGTGACGCGCACCTTACGAACAAAGGGAGAGGCGGGTGAGAAAATGAGTTGCAAAGGTCTACTCCTGCGATGGGTCTGAAATGGGGGACTGCATCAAGGCCGCCAGCACACGCACATCGCTTCCGATGCCATAGGTGTGCATATGTTCGGCAGCACGTTGGCGTACATCGTTGGGCTTGTTCTGACCAAGTTTCCATGTTCCGTCGACGGTGTCTATGCGCAGTCGGAAAGGCATAATCATACGCAACATGCGCGTATATGCGTCAGCGTCCATCTTGGAGTGATGCCACGCAGGTTTGGGCAAGAGTTGGTCTTCGAAGTGTTGAGAGAGGCGTTCAAGCAAATCCGAAAGCTGATTTTGCGGCAGCGGTTCCAGCTGGCCTGTCAAATGCACCGCGACATAGTTCCAAGTCGGGACCTGATCGCCAACTCCATACCAGTCGGGCGAGACATAGCTATCCGGTCCCGTGACCGCGAGACGCGCGGCAACGGAACCCTGAACAGCGCGCGTCATAGGGTTAGATCGCACAAGATGCAGGTCGGCAGTGTTTGTATCGGGGTCAAGCAGAAACGGGATATGCGAAATGAGCGGTGGTCCGTCAGCCGCGCTTATCGTGAGCACGCCAAAACTGCGCTCGCGTGCAAAGGCGAGGTTTTGATCTTTGGCGGTCGCTCGGAAGCTGGGGTTAGGATGCATCTGGAGGCTCGCATGATTTCGCGAGCGATGGTGCAGCGGCTATGGACGTTTGGCAAGGACCGCTTGCATCAAACATATTTGGGCGCGTGCGCTAGATTGGCCGTTAACTCGCAGGGAGGCGGATGCCTTGGTTTAGGTGTGTAGGTAAATCACCTGTCTGCCAGACCGGCAATTTTGACATAACGCCGTGGAACAGGGTCGATTCCAGAAACGTTTCTAGCCACTGGCAAGTGGCCGCGCCTGCTTCGGTATCAAAGCGGGGCTTATCAATAAAAGCGAACTGGCGCACAAACGGCAGGATCGCCATATCGGCCAGACTTGGCTGCGCCCCAAACAGATAGCTCTGCCCCTCTAGCTGCTCGTTTAGTTTGTCCAAAAACTGCATCGCATCCGCGCGGCAAACCTCAGGGTCCGCATCGGCATACCGCGTGTGATATTTTGTGCGATCCAGTGCAGTCTTAAACGGGCCGTCGGCTTCTTCAATCAGCGCAAAGCCGTCTTTGGGCACCTCAAGCCAACCGTCAGGGTCATTTTGCTGCAACGCCCACAGCATCACGTCAAAGCTCTCGTCGATCACTTGGGTGTCGGTTTTAAGGCATGGTACCGTGGCGCTGGGAGATGTTGCCAAAAACTCTGGGGCTTTGTCACGCAACAGAATTTCACGAAGTTCGACTTCAACGCCTGACACAGCAACCGCAAGCCGTGCGCGGATCGCATAGGGGCAGCGCCGGAAACTGTAGAGGATCGGGGTCATGCCACCAACTGTGTGCCGGACATGCCGGTAATGGTGGTCGAAACAATAGACCCCTCGATCTGGGGGTGTTCAAATGTGACTTCGGTGAATTGCTCGGTGCGACCCATGTGGGCGTTTTCCATCAGGATGTGGTGAGACTTGCCCAGTTGCGCCTCAAGGTGCTTTTTGACCTGTGCATCGCCAGCAGTACGCAGACGCGCCGAGCGCTCTTTGATGATGTTGCCATTCACCTGACTTGGAATTTTCGCCGCTGGTGTGCCTGTGCGTTTGGAGTAGGGAAAGACGTGCAACCATGTGAGGTCGCAATCAGCCACAAGTTTGAGAGAATTCTCAAAGTGGGCGTCGGTTTCGGTGGGGAAGCCCGCGATGATGTCGGCGCCAAAGGTCATGTCGGGACGCAGGTGGCGGGCTTGCTCGCAAAACGCGATGGCGTCGTCACGTAGATGACGACGTGCCATTCGTTTCAGGATCAGATCGTCACCATGTTGAAGGCTCAGATGTAGGTGAGGCATCAAGCGCGGCTCGGTGGCAATCGCTTGCATCAGATTGTCATCAGCCTCAATCGAGTCGATCGACGAGATGCGCAGGCGCGGCAGATCCGGCACCAGTTTCAGGATGCGCATCACCAGATCACCTAATCTGGGTGTGGCAGGTAAATCAGCACCCCAGCTGGTGAGGTCGACACCCGTTAAGACCACTTCGTTAAATCCACGATCGACCAAACGCTTGATCTGATCCACCACAACACCCGCGGGCACCGAGCGCGAATTGCCGCGACCGTAGGGGATAATACAGAAGGTGCACCGATGGTCACAGCCATTTTGAACCTGCACATAGGCGCGGCTTCGCGTGCCAAACCCGTCGATCAGATGGCCGGCGGTTTCGGTCACTGACATGATGTCGTCGACCTGTACCTTTTCGCTCTCGCCAATAAAATCGGCAGCCATGCCGTTCCATGTGCCCGGCATCATCTTCTCGGTGTTGCCGATGACCTTGTCGACCTCAGTCATGGCGGCGAAAGTTTCCGGTTCGGTTTGTGCGGCGCAACCTGTCACGATGATCCGTGCGGAAGGATTTTCTCGGCGTAGACGGCGGATTTCCTGACGGGATTTGCGCACAGCCTCGGCGGTGACGGCGCAGGTGTTCACAATGACAGCGTCGCCCAATCCGGCCTCTTGGGACATCTTCTTCATCGCCTCGGTTTCATAGGCGTTCAGACGGCATCCCAGTGTGGTGAATTTCGGTGGAGCGGCAGTCATTTCGCGGCCTCAAGGAATTCATGGGTAAAGTGACCTGTAAAGACATGCTCAGTGGCGCCAGTCATCCAGACGCCCTCTTCTGCCCACTCGATCCACAGCGTACCACCATCAAGGTCGATCTGGACCTTGCGGCCCGTCAGGCCACGTCGCGCGGCAGCGACAGCCGTGGCGCAAGACGATGAGCCAGAGGCCAGCGTGATGCCCACTCCGCGCTCCCAGACGCGCATGCGAACATGGTCGGGGCCAATGAGTTTGGCGACCTGCACGTTGGTGCGTTCCGGATACAGCGGATGATGTTCGTGCGCAGCTCCGAACGTTGGCAGATCGATACTCGAAACATCGTCCACAAAGAACGTGCAATGGGGATTGCCCATGCCCGTCGCGGTGGGGGCTCCGTCGATTGGAAGCTCCAGAGTGTCCATCTCACGCGCCAGCGGGACCTCGTGCCAGTTTAATTGCGGATGTCCCATGTTCACCGACGTCAGCCCGTTGCCCGCCTCTCGCGCATACAATGTGCCGCGATCCGTGGTTAGAGTCAGCGCATCTAGGCCGGTCTCATCCATCAGATGACGCGCGATACATCGCGTGGCATTGCCGCAAGCCGCAGAGGTCGAACCGTCAGCATTGTAAAACGTCAGATGCGCATCGGCGTCGCCATTTGTGATTACCGCAAGCTGATCAAACCCCACACCTTGGTGGCGTCGCGCGATGGCTGTGATCTGGGATTTCGTGAGATCAAACGCGCGCGTACGCGAATCCACGACAACAAAGTCGTTTCCCAGCCCGTGCATTTTCATAAAGGGCAAAGTGGTGTTCTGGCGTATGTTCATTGAGCGCATATACGCCTGTTGGAATAAGGTTTCTAGGGGTTGAACATTTTTCTTAAGAATCGGCTTGACCCCCTCCGACTCTCACCATAGATAGCCCCTCACAGACAGTGGGCCGTTAGCTCAGTTGGTAGAGCAACTGACTTTTAATCAGTAGGTCGATGGTTCGAACCCATCACGGCTCACCACTTCTCTTATGCGATAAATATCCAAGAAGTTGGTGATGCGCGGTGCCCATGGCGGGCAGCTGTGATGCGCTTTATTTCTCGGTATGCTTCCTCAGAAAGTGATTTGACGTGGCGATTGAGTGCGCAATCGCGTGGCCCATCGAAATATATCGAAGGTCTCTGATTACTTCTTAGGTATCTGAAAATACTGCGAAGCGTGACGGGATGTTGAGAATTGGAGCATAGCGCTAATTTTGTAGGAGCCAAACGCCTCTTGTCTCCCTTTGTGGCACGCTCAAAGCTACGAAACGTGAATTGAAGGGGTGACAAGAACAACCTCAATATAGATGATCCGACCCACGAGTGGGTGAAGTACGAAAGTGTGCAGCGTGTGCAACGCTGTAAAGGAGGTAGGCAGATGACTGAAACTGAGCGCAAAAAGAAACTCGGCCCTTACAAGCGCGCCGTTCTAGAAGCGACAGAGCGGTCTGGGGCGGTGAGAACCGAAGAAGACGGCATGGTTCTGTACAAATATTCGGGCTATGAGGCCTACAAGGATGTGCAGATCAGCGGCAACAAAGCCAAGTTGCGCATGCAATTCGTCAAAGAATCGCACATCGTGATTCTCTCCGATTACATCACACAAAATTTGGGAGAAGTTTCATTTGCGATCTGTCATGGGACCCGCCGTGGCGCAGAGCAGGCTTGGTTCCGAGATAATCTGAATGATTCCGCAAATGTGATTGGAACCGAAATTTCCGACACTGCCAGCCAGTTTGCGAACACTGTACAGTGGGACTTTCACGAGACAAATCCAGAGTGGTCAAACCAAGCGGATTTCATCTACTCGAACTCTTGGGATCACGCGTTTGAGCCTGAAAAAGCGTTTTTGGCATGGATCGATGCGTTACGGCCCGGCGGGCTGTTGCTGCTGGATCATTCCAAGGGCCAGAGCCCTGACGCCGCCAATCCGCTAGACCCGTTTGGCATTACATTTGAGCGTCTGGTTCAGTTTTTTGAAGAGCGCTTTGGCGACTATGGTGAGCTCAAAGACGCAATTGATACCCGCAAACAAAACAAGGAATACCGCGCGCGGGTTCTGGTTTTTGAAAAATCGTCCTAAGCAAATTGTGGCCCTCGTTCAACCCAGTCGCAGATTAGGCTGGGTTGGGACTTGAGCGCATGAGATCTCGTGCCAGAGTGCATTAGAGTGGGTATGTCTTAGGTTACACTCGCCAAAATACGTTGGGCTTTGGCGACAACAGGTGTATCGATCATTTTCCCATCAACTTGCACTGCTGCGCCGCGTGACTTGGCATTGGCGTCCACCACCCGAGCTGCCCAGTCTAACGTGTCTTGGGACGGTGCAAATCCGGCGCGAATCCATTCGATCTGACGTGGATGGATTGCCAGTTTTCCGCCAAACCCTAAGCCCTTGGCATAAGCGCAATCGCTTTCCAGAACGCTTGGGGTCGTCAGGTCGGTTGTGACGCCATCAATTGGGGCGGGTAAATCAGCGACGCGCGAGCGCAATACAATTTCGCTGCGCGCGTGACACAGTGCTTCGCGATGTTCCCCGCAGTTCAAATCGAGTGCATAGTCAATTGAGCCAAAGGCAATTTGGGACAGCTGACTGGCGCTGCATATGTCCTGAAGATTGGCCAGACCCAGAGCCGTTTCCACCAGCGCAATCACCGCCAAATCACACTCTGTTTCGGCCATAAGGCGCACGTCTTCGGCTGTCTCAGCTTTAGGCAACATGACACCGGCGAGGGGGGCGGATTTGGCAAAAGCCAAATCCTCGTCAAACCATTGTGTCCCACGGGGGTTGATCCGCAAAATCACGGGAACCGTTACGTTTTCAAGATAGGGCATCAAAGCCTGACGCGCGGCTTCCTTATCTTGAACAGGAACAGCATCCTCGAGGTCCACGATGATTGCATCCGCGCCGCTGGCGGCAGCCTTGGCAATGCGCTCGGCTCGGTTTGCCGGAACAAAGAGGGGGGCAATCAAGGGGCGAAAGGTCACCATGTCGCGGTACTCCGCATTGTTTCCACGCCGTTTTGAGCAATCACCGAGCCAGTACATGACCCGTCGTCCTGATTGTTTGCACCAAGGGTCAACTGTTGGGCGCCTGTGGCCGGAGAAAGACCGCGATAGGAGAAGGTTTTTGGCAAGGCGCCGCGCTGTTTTGCTGCGAAGTTCAAAAGCAGAGTGGCCTGCAGGGGTCCGTGGATCACCAGATCGGGATAGAATTCGACATCGCGCACATAGGGTACATCATAGTGAATTCTGTGGCCGTTAAAGGTGAGAGCGGAATAGCGAAACAACTGTACGGCATCGACGTCTACTGTGGTTTGGCGCTCAAACACGGTGTCACACGCATTGGGTGGCGGCAGCTGAGAAGGGCCCTCGGCGGCGGCGCGATAGACAATGTTGTGGTCTTCACGAATGGCCAGCCCTCGTGTGGTGGCGTACTCGTGGCTGACGATGACAAAACACATGCGTCCGGTTTTGCCGGTCTTCCACTGAACACTTTTGATGGATGAGGTTTTGAACACCTCATCCCCAACCGCTAGAGGTGCAATAAACTCGATATGCCCGCCTGCCCACATGCGCCGCGGCAGTGGCACAGGCGGCAAAAATCCACCCTTTTCGGGGTGTCCGTCGGGGCCAAGCTTTTCGGGACTTTCGATGGGCGGCGCAAGGCACCAATGCACGCCGGCAGGTGCGCCTGTTAGCTTTGCGGATGCTGCGCCTAGGGTGGCGTCAAAGCTGGCCTGTAGGCGTGGTGTTATGATGTCGGGCGGTGACGTATCTGTGCGGCCCACCCAGTCGGCGAAGTCGTTTTGCATTGGGTCTGTCATGATGTGCACCTCGCCGCCAGATCCGGAACCGCGCCGAAATCGCGGTCTTGTCCGACGAATTGCGCGCCGGGGCCCGGATAACTTACCGGACCGTTCGGCGTATCAACCGTCACTTTGCGTAGATGTGGGTGTACTGCCAGGCCGGCCATGTCGTTGACCATTGCAAATGCGATGTTTGCCCGCGACAAAATCTGAACAGCTTCTTGCGTCGTAAGTCCGGCAAAAGCTGCGCCGACCAGCCCGTCGGTTTCCGCCCTGTTGCCGACACGGGCAACATTGGTGGCAAACCGAGCATCAGTGCCAAGTCCAGCGTCGCCCATCAGCGCAGAGCACAAGTCGCGCCATTCCCGATCCGACTGAATGGAGATCAACACGGGCGCACCTGATTTGGTTTCAAAAATTCCATAGGGTGCAATGGACGGATGCGCCAATCCGACACGTTTGGGCGTCTTGCCGCCTTCGTGATTTAGCAAAGGCACTGTCAGCCAATCCGCCATAACATCAAACATCGATACCGAAATCTCGGCGCCTTTGCCAGTAATACCGCGCTGGATCAATGCTTCGAGGATCGCAGCATGGGCGGCTGCGCCGGTGGCGATATCCACAACAGATACCCCCACGCGTGATGGCTCGGTTGGCCCACCGGTCAGTGAACACAGCCCGCTTTCCGCCTGAATCAATAAATCATAGGCTTTGCGGTCCGCCATCGGGCCGGTTTCGCCGTAGCCCGAGATTGAACAAGTGATCAAAGCCGGATTGTCTCGACGCAGATCTTGCGGAGCAAACCCAAGCCGTGCAAGCGCACCGGGCTTGAGGTTCTGGATCAACACATCTGCCTCTGACAATAGCGCCGCCAGCGCGCCTTTGTCCGCGTCGCTGCGCAGATCCAGTGTTATGCTTTCCTTGCCGCGATTTAGCCAGACAAAGTAGCTCGACTGCCCAAGGGCCACATCGTCGTATCCACGGGCGAAATCGCCTTCGGGTCGTTCAATTTTGATCACCCGCGCACCGGCATCCGCCAGGCGGGCCGACGCAAACGGCGCGGCCACTGCCTGCTCAACGGCCACGACGGTCAGCCCCTCAAGCGGACGCATCAGAACGACCTCGGCATACCAAGGATATGCTCGCCGACATAAGATAGGATCAGGTTGGTTGAAATCGGAGCCACCTGATAGAGTCGGGTCTCGCGGAACTTGCGTTCAATGTCGTATTCATTGGCAAAACCAAAGCCGCCATGAAATTGAATACAGGCATTGGCGGCTTCCCAGCTGGCTTTGGCAGCGAGATATTTGGCCATATTGGCCTCCGCCCCACAAGGTGCGCCTGCGTCATAGAGCTCGCAGGCTTTGTAGCGCATTAGGTTTGCGGCTTCGACTTCGATATAGGCTTCGGCAATCGGGAACTGCACCCCTTGGTTTTGCCCAATCGGGCGACCAAACACGGTGCGCTCGTTGACATAGTCCGTCACTTTGTCGGTGAACCAATAGCCATCGCCAATACATTCCGCAGCAATCAGAGTGCGCTCGGCATTGAGACCAGTGAGGATGTATTTAAAGCCTTTGCCTTCTTCGCCAATCAGGTTTTCCTCGGGGATTTCCAGATTGTCAAAAAACAGTTCGTTGGTTTCGTGGTTGACCATATTGGGGATCGGTCGCACTTCCATACCCGACGTCATCGCGTCTTTGACGTCGACGAGGAAGATCGACAACCCTTCGGATTTCTTTTTGACCTCAGACAGCGGCGTGGTGCGCGCCAAAAGGATCATATAGTCGGAATGCTGCACGCGGCTGATCCAGACCTTCTGACCGTTGACGACGTATTTGTCGCCCTTTTTGATCGCGGTGGTTTTGATTTTGGTGGTGTCTGTGCCTGTGGTTGGCTCAGTCACCCCCATCGATTGAAGGCGCAATTTGCCTTCGGCAATCAATGGGAGGAAACGCTGGCGTTGTTCCTCAGAACCGTGGCGCACCAGCGTGTTCATATTGTACATCTGACCGTGACAAGCCCCCGAGTTGCCGCCCGCGCGATTGATTTCTTCCATGATCACGCTGGCTTCGGTCAATCCCAAACCCGATCCGCCGTATTCTTCGGGGATAAGTGCCGCCATCCAACCTTCGCGCGAGAGGGCATCCACAAATTCCTCGGGATAAGCACGCTCTTCATCAACCTTGCGGTGGTATTCGGCGGGGAATTGAGCGCACAGCGCGCGCACGCCGTCACGGATATCGGAAAAGGATTCGGTCTGACCAGACATTTGCGGGCTCCATCATCATAGGGTGATGATGTGATACCTTCTTAGCTGCAATAAAACAAAGATAAGGCTTTGTGATCAGCTATTCTTTATTTGTATATCTTGCACTAGTCGTCTTGCAACATCCTGCCCGGCCAATGGCCTTGTTCAATGAGCACCTGAGCCGTCTCAATCAAAACGTCACCCGCAAATTTCGCGAGCCGCGGAGTCGGTTTGTCGGCGGGATATGACATCATCAAACGCCGTTTTGGAGTAGGGTTTTTGAGAGGCGCATAGGACAATTTACCCGCAGAAATTTCCTCGTGAAGCGGGGCAAGCGGCAAGATTGTGTAGCCGTGGCCTGAGCTTACAAGGCTCTTGAGAGTGGAGTAACTGTCGGCTTCTACGCCCGTCTGAAGCACGACATGCATGCTAGTTGCGCAGTCATCAACAACATTGCGCAACCCGTGCCCCGTGCTGGGAAGTAACAGCCGGAAATCAGGAAGGTCCTGAAAATCTATGGGCGTTTGGCACTGCAAACCACTTTTGGGAGGTCCAATGAGATGCAGCTCTTCTTCTAGAAAATGTACCGATCTCAGAGATCGTGACGAGCGGCTTTCAAACAGGATAGCGACGTCGATCTGACCTCGATGCAGCCAGTCCAGTATGTAGCCAGAGTAGGCGCTGACAATGCGCAATGTTGCTTTGGGATGGCGGGCTTGAAAAGCCGACACCAGCGGTACGGATAAGATGTCAGCGACTGTGGGGGGCATGCCAATCGCGACGTGTCCGCGCAGCGGCGCATCCTGATCAGAGACCGTGGCGCGGATCTCTTCCATCTCGACCATGATACGCTGCGCGTGGCGCAAGACATCCTGGCCGGCCTGGGTCACGGCCATGCCCCGTCCATGGCGATCAAAAAGACGTACACCGAGCTCTTCTTCCAATAATCGGACCTGACGGCTCAGCGCCGGCTGGGCGATATTCAATCGATCCGCCGCCTTGGAAAGGCTGCCCAGCTCGGCAACATGCAACAGTGTGCGCAGTTGGGCTATGTCCATTCTCTTGCCTTTCTAAGACTCTAAACCAACGATGGGTAATCCGATGATCGGTTTCACACAGGTTGCACGAACGCTTTGACGCGGCCACATGGTTTTACTCTGCCACCGACAATTTTTGATCGGCACTTAGGCTTTGAATCGGACCATAAATAGCCTCTCTCTTTTGCCCATACCAAGCCCAAAGCCAATTGCCATAATCAAAATGCCACCATTCGCTGGCCAAATTTGTAAACCCAGCCGAGGTCATTGCGTGAAGAAGATGCTGGCGTCGCTCAGCTGCGGGACCCTCAGATATGGCATGGGTCCAGCTTCGATCGCTGGCCTCGTCAAAGTCGCTGCCCATGTTCAAAACGCGCCCGTTGTGGCCTGCCAAAGTTACATCAACAGACCCACCGGTCAAATGCGGGCTTGGTTGCACCGGGTCCGCATCGGGCAAGGACACAAAATTGAGCGCCAGCTGGTCAATCTGATCACTTGTCTGGTCTGGATAATTCAAAGCAGTTTGTGCGCGGATTGAATGGTAGAGCTCTCGTTGCACATGCTCCGAGCGCCAACCGTCCAGCAGAACCATTTGATAGTTTGGTGCAAGAAGGTTTGCTGCATATTGAAGCCGCCGCGCCACGCCTTTGCGTAGCCAGATCTCCGGGACAGCCCCTGAAATGCCCACTTCGTGGTAGACCGGCCGCACGATCCAGCCACTGTAGTGTGAGGCCGCGATCAATGGCTCGGTACTTGTGCCGGGGAGGATGGACCGCGCAGCAACGCGGTCCGGTGGTTTGGTGAGGTGGTGTTTCATTTTAGATCAGAAGAGAGGGCAGCCATGTCACAAGGCTCGGAACGGCGATCAGGATCGACAGCACGGACAGAGCGACTAGGATAAACGGCCAGATTGCAAAGAAGAGCTGTGCGATATCAACCTTGCCAACTGCCGAGGCGACAAACACGCAGGCGCCCATTGGCGGTGTGATCAAAGCGATGGTAATGTTGAGTGTCATCACAATACCTAAATGGATCGGATCGATTCCGGCAACATGCGCCACGGGCAAAAAGATCGGGGTTAGCAGCATTAAAGCTGAAACTTCTTCCATAAACATGCCGGTGATGAAGGTGATCCCTGAGATCACAAACAATGTGGCCATCGGATTGTCAGCCAGAGGCTGCAACAACCACATGAAGCCTTCGGGCGCTTTGGCGTAGGACAACTGCCATGAGATGATCGCCGAAATTGCGATGATCGCAAAAATCGCCGAGGTCAGCATGGCAGTTTCCTTGAGCGACACCCAAAGGCCTTTGAGGTTCAGATTGCCTGACAGCAACCCCCAAGCCGCAACATAAGCCACTGTAATTGCGCCGGATTCCGTAGGGGTCACAACGCCAAACACGATGCCTGCCACGATGATGACGGGCGCCAGAAGGGCAGGCAATGCGCCCCAAGCAGCACGCGCAATTTCCACCAGCCGTGCGCGACGGTCGCGTTTTTCGACCCCGTAAAGGCGCGAGAAATAGACATTCATCGCCATAAACGCCGCACCCAACAACAAGCCCGGGACAATGCCGCCAAGAAAGAGGCTGCCGACCGATGTGGCGGTCAGGCTGGCGTAGAGGATCATAAAGATCGACGGCGGAATGATCGGACCGATCAGCGAGCTGGCGGCCGTAAGTCCCGCCGCATAAGGCCCGGGAAATCCGGCTTTGCGCATGCCGGGGATCAGCAAGGTGCCAAGGGCTGAGGTGTCCGCGACGGCAGAGCCGTTGACCCCTGCGAAGAACACGCTGCCGACAACATTGACGTGTCCAATACCGCCGCGCAGGTGGCCCACTAGACTGTCAGCAAACCCCATCAGGCGCGGGGTCATTTTCCCGCGGTTCATCAGATGGCCTGCCAGAATGAATAAAGGGATCGCCATGAGCGAAAACACATCCATGCCGCCAAACGCCTGCTGCGGCATAATGCGGGCGATCTGGTCAAATCCAACAAAAGCAAAGCCGACCACAGCGGTTGCCATAAGGCTTAGAAACAGCGGGACGCCGATCAATACATGGACCAGCATAACAATAAGCAAGGTGGCGATCATATCTCAGCATCCTCGTTGGGCTGGCGTAGGGGGTAAGGACCTTTGAGAAAGGCGAGGAGGCACAACAAGCCAAAGCCAACCGGCATGACGGAAACCGGCCAAGAGCGCGAGATTTGCAGGCCTTGTGTGCGGAAAAACCCGACTTGCCCGACGTATTTATAAGAAAACCATGTCATAGCTGCGGCAAGTGCAACGGTCAGGCACCATTGGTAAAAAATGATCGCTTGGCGGAGCTGTTTCGGGGCTTTGGTTTCCAAAATCCCCACCCGCATGTGACCCCCTTCGATCCAGACGGCGCCTATGCCAATCATCGCCGCGCCGATGATGGAATAGCGCGCCAATTCATCAAACCAAATGGGCGAGGAGCCCAGAAAATAGCGGCTTGCAACCCCATAGAGGATTAGCAAGGTCACCCATGCGACAAGCGCGGCTGACACTCCTAGTGTCAGCCGCGCAATCCACGTACGTAGGGATGCTATCATTGGGTAAGCAGTTCAGACTTTCCAAGGTCGTCAAATGCGGCGTCGATGAAGCTTTGATCAATCCGCTGTCCGCTAAGCCAGTCGATAAAGGAGGGTTGGCCAACTTTCTGGAACTCAACCATCTGGTCTGCGGTCGGTGTGATGACTTCCATTCCGTTTTCAGTAAGCCACTGAACACGGCCGGACACGCTTGCCTCGACATCAGCGCGGGTCAGGGTGTTGGCTTCTGCCACAGCCTCGGTCAGCATCGCTTGGTCGGCTTCAGACAGGCCGTTAAACCAAGACCCGTTGCCGATCAAAAATTGCATGGAATACTGAACTTTGGCGTCCGTCATATACTGCTGAACCTCGTTCAAAGAGCCCATAATAATATAGGCTGGCGGGTTCATCTGACCGTCAGCAACACCGGTTTGCAGAGCAGAGTAAACTTCGGTCCATGGAATTGGCGTGCCAGAGGCGCCCATGGCTTCGTACAGAGCGACCTGAGAGGGATCCATTGCGCGGAAACGCATGCCTTGAAAGTCTGCTGGCTCATGGATTGCTTTGCTTTTGGAGGTGAACGCAAGGAAGCCACCTTCTTCTACGACAGCCAGAATTTCCGAGCCGGTACGCTGACGGAATGCGTCCTCAACCATGGTCCAATAGGCGCCCTCGTCAAAGAACTCGCGAGCTTCCGCAGCATCGGCAAACATGAAAGGCGTGTTGGCGACAAAGACTTCGGGCACGATCGGCGAGAGACCGGCAAAGCTGGCGATGTTCAACGAAGGCGTTGCCAATGTGTTTTCCATGCGCTCTTGCTCGCCACCCAACTGCGAGTTGGGATAGAGGCTGATTTCAAAGTCGCTGCGCTCTTGGACCAACTCTTGCAATGTGCTTGCAAAGAAATGCACCGAGTTTTTCTCGGCGTCTGCTGGACCGTTGTACCCCAGATTAATAGTTTGCGATTGGGCAAAAAGGGCAGCTGGCAGCATGATGGCTGATGTGGCTGCGATAAGGGTGAATTTCATGTCCTGTCCTAACGTTTTTTGTCGCTCTGCAGTTTTTCCAAATGGGGATGTTCATCCCCAAATCTGTTGGTCAAATAGCGCGAAGAAGCGGTGGTTTTTCGTGTGCAACATCCAAACTGCATGCCGCGGATCACGGGCATGAGTATTGAGAGAACTAGCGCGCCAAGTGGCGTTTGCTGGCGCTGAGGGCAACAACTGTTTCAATAACAGGCCAGATAAACAATTTTGTTTCAAGCGCGCCGAAAATGCCGCCTTGGTATTCGGCGGTATTCCGCGCAAAGGCGGGTGCCATATGTTTGTTCTCGCAAGCCGTGCTAGAAATTGTGCGCCATCAACGAGAAGTGATCAGTTAATACGCGATGTAGAAACCAGCTGCGTTCTTAGAGCACCCATTATCGCATCAGATTTGGCAGCTCTCCGGTCAGGCCTGCGGCTTCGCGAATGAAAGTGCGTCGCAGTCCGGGTAAGGTGTTGATTATACCCATTCCGATATCCCGCCCAAGACGAAGTAAAGGATTGTCGTTTGAAAACAGTTTGTTGGTGAGGTCTGTGGCGGCAACCAGCGTGGCCGTGTCGAAGCGACGCCATTGTTGATAGGACTCTAGCACAAAGGGCGAGGCAAAATCGTCGCCGCGATTGCGGGCCTCAGACAAGACCTGCGTCAGCGCAGCCACATCGCGCAGTCCGGCGTTCAGGCCTTGGCCTGCGATCGGGTGCAACCCGTGCGCCGCATCGCCCACAAGTGCGACGCGGTCTGCGACAAAGGCATTGGCGAGACTGAGGCTAAGCGGGTAGGTGAACCGGTTCCCAGCCAGAGTTATGTCGCCAAGGAAATTTCCAAAACGTGGTCGCAAAACGTCGAGGTATTCGGTGTCAGACAGCGAGTGAATACGCTCTGCGTTGGTCTCGGTCTCCGACCAAACGATTGAGGACATATTGCCGGGCAAGGGCAGGATCGCCAGCGGGCCAGGGGGCATGAAGAACTGATGGGCAATGCCGTTGTGGGGCAATTCGTGTGCGATGGCGCAGACCAGTGCGGTTTGGCCATAGCCCCAGCCTGTGCGGCGAATACCGGCACGTTGCGCCACACCGCTGCTGCGCCCGTCACAGCCAACCAGCAGACGGGCGCGTAAAGCTGTGTTGTTTGACAGTCTGGCGGTTACGCCGCTGGGATCGATAACCTGATCGGTTACAGCAATGTCAGACAGCAGGGTAATGTTGGGGTTGGACTGCATCGCGGCAAGGAAAGCTGCGTAGAGAAATCGATCCTCAAGCATGTAGCCCATAGGGCCTTCTTCCAGTTCAGCGTGATCAAAATGCAGAAAGAACGGGGCGGGGCCTTGGCCGACGCGCCCATCGGAAACCTTGATCTCTAGCATCGGCTGCGCGTGGTCGGCAACTGCTGGCCAGATGCCAATCGCGGCCAGCAGCCGTTGCGAGGCGAGGGCGAGCGCATATCCGCGTCCGTCAAAATTGGCTCCTGCGCGGGCAGGGGAGGGACGGGCGTCGGCGACAGTGACGGAAAAGCCGGCCTGCGCCAGCGCCAAAGCAAGGGCAGGACCGTTTAAGCCACCACCTGCAATCAGAATATCGCTGTCAAAGCTGCTTTCTATAGACATGAGATTACTATGACCTGTGCTTCGGGATTGTCCATGGGCGTAACCGCCGTTACCGTCCAATGCAACGATCTGAACGAGGTGACAAGCAATGTTTGATTGGCTGGAAATGAGCGCGGCACAGTTAGGACGCGGTATCGGGGACGGGACAATTGATCCTGTCGCGCTGACACAGGCGTTTTTGGGCGCAATCGACAGCCATAATCACCGCGACCGGATTTATTCAAAGGTCACGCCCGAGCGCGCGTTGGCAGAGGCTGAGGCCGCCGCAGAACGAGCGCGTGCCGGTGTGCGGCTGTCTGCTTTGGACGGGGTTCCGGTCAGCTGGAAAGACCTGTTTGACAGTGCGGGTGTTGAGACCGAGGCGGGGTCGGCTTTGTTAAAGGACCGTGTGCCGGGGCGGGATGCGGAAGTCTTGGCCAATGCGACGGCCCTAGGGTTGGTGTGTCTGGGTAAGACCCACATGTCCGAGCTGGCATTTTCAGGTTTAGGTCTCAACCCGATGACGGCGACGCCGCCCTGTATCAACGATCCAAAGGCCGTGCCGGGCGGGTCATCGTCAGGCGCTGCGGCATCGGTCGCTTTTGGCTTGGCGGCGGCTGCGGTTGGATCGGACACAGGCGGCTCGGTCCGTATCCCGTCAGCGTGGAACGATTTGGTGGGGCTGAAAACCACGTCGGGGCGGGTTTCAAACGCAGGCGTGGTGCCTCTGTGCCGCAGCTTTGACACGGTGGGACCGTTGTGTCGCACGGTTGAGGACGCCGCATTAATGTTGTCGGTGCTGGAGGGAAAGCCAGCGATTGATTTGCGCGGTGCCAGCCTTCAGGGCGCGCGGTTTGCAGTGTTGGAGACAGTGGCGCTTGAGGATTTACGCGATGGACCAGCCGAGGGGTTTGAGCGTGCCGCCAAGGCGTTGCAAGCGGCAGGTGCGCGGCTGGAAGTGATCAAGGCGGATGAGGTTACCCGCGCGCTGGAGTTAAGTGGGGTATTGTTCACATCAGAAGCTTATGGCGAGTGGCGCGAAGAAATAGAAGCCGCGCCTCATCTTATGTTTGACCAAATTCTTGAGCGTTTTCGAGCGGGTAACACTTTTTCTGGACCGGATTTTGTCAAAAGCTGGTACTGGCTGGAAGAACATAGGCAGCGTTGGAACGCACGGATTGCGCGTTATGATGCGGTGTTGTTGCCAACATCTCCGATTCTGCCGCCGGATGCGGCGCGTTTGATGCAGGATCAGGAGTATTACGTCACCGAAAACTTGCTGGCGTTGCGCAATACGCGGATTGGGAACCTGATGAATAGCTGTGGGGTGAGCCTGCCAACCGGTGTGCCAAGTTGCGGTTTGATGATGTTGGGTCGCCCCATGGGCGAGGCGCGATTGTTGCGGATGGCGGCAGCGGCCGAGCGAGCTTTGGCACAGCCTAGCTGAAAACACAAAGGCGGGGCTGCTAAGCCGCACGAAGGCGGTTGAGATTTTGGATATTCGTATAGGGCGTCTGCGCAAATCTTAGTGGTTAATGTTGTGGGACGCCCCGATCTGAATACCGCTCAATCCGGATATTCCGGCCTCAATTGTCGCGCCGATCTTCCCGGCGGCGGCATCTATCACGACAATTTCGCCTGTTTGCGAAAGCGCCGTGGTCTATGTGCGCATGTCCAGGCTGACGAAACCGCCGTCACTCAAGACTGGCGCCACATCTTGGGTCTGTAGCAGCACAGAAACAATCGAGTTGGTTTGTGGGCTTGTGGCAAGGACCATCCCTAAATACATGGAGACCACATCGTCTTTTGCGGGTTCGGGAACAAGTGCGTCGGATTCAATGGCCATGATTGCGGATCCCGATTGGGCAGCTTGAAACCTGCCAGGCAGATTTGGAGGAGAATTTGTTCGGGTCTTCTTTGTAACCTGCAATCATTTCGTCTTCGAAGTAGACTTCGCGTCTACGCTCAACCCGTTGATCAACGGGATCATCGATGCCCGTCATTTCGCTGTCCTGATGCGCTGTTGGCTACATCAATTTGCCTTGGCTAGGCAGGACATATCCCTGCCTATTTGAAAGCTGGGGAATTTATCTGATTGCTCCATGCAAAATCTAGCGATCAAAAAAGTTGAAATTTTTGATCCCTGCTACAAAGAGTTTTTGACGCTTTGACGGGCGTTAGCCCTATCTGTGCTATTTCATGTCTTTGGGTGACTTGCCGAAATTCTTGCTAAAATCATGGGTAATTGAAGAGTGAGACGCAAATCCGCATTGGAACGCAATCTCTCCATGCTCAGTTTTGACTGACATCTGGACGCAAGCAGGGATTTTGCTTTTTCTAACTGCAGCTCACGTATTGTCTGCATAAGAGAAAGGCCCGATGCGCGAAACGAAGGCTCGTTTCATCCGAGATTGGCATGCATTCATCCAACTGAATGGCCAAAGCCAACAGCTCTAACATCTGTTCTTCAATCAACTGTCCGATGCTGCCATCCACATCCTGGCCCTGGCTGGTGGCGGCGAGCTGATCCAACGTACAACTCAGCAAGGACATTTTTACCGACGAGGCGCTTACGTGACACAAAATCACATCGGGCGTGTTGGGAACTATTTACGAGGGATAGGTTAGCCTTCCCATCGTTCGACGAACTGACATCAATCAAGTTCGACCGAATTGGCGAATTCGTCGCACTCCGGTTGGCTAGCATAGGGCTGTTCCAGGCTAAACAGGTAGTAGAAGGCAAAGAAACAAGCGCCTGAGGGTAAAACGCCCTGTTGTGCGGGCTGCCATGTTTTGCCTAGAGCCCAAGACGATCTGGAGCCGGCGGAGCGAAATGTGCCCACAGACTTAACCAGTTGTTCATTAGCGTCGAAGCCACGTCCAAATCGATTGGCTAAGTCGGGGCGGGTGTTGTGCTTTTAGGCGGCATTGCGTTGATCTCGGATAATTTTCACACGGTCTCAGACGCCGACTATCCGTAGCTAGTTCTGTCTTGGGGATGGTGATTGAAGCTTGTCGTTGCGGTTACCCGCGAACCGACGGTGTTTGAGCACTGTCGTGTCGGCGGCGAGACCCATTGCTGCAGAGCTGCGATTGTACTCCGGTATTTGGGAGCACCCAAAAGTTTGACGCACGATCCAGATCGGGTGGCGTAACGGCCACAAGCTGCCTTTTTAAAGGCATTTTTCTGGACGCATAGAAGACCATTGGGTACTCTGTCTGCAAACGGGGCGTAATGATCCCGTAATTGAGGCAGTTGAAGATGATGTTTCCCGAGCGGTTTTCGAACCTACCGGCCTATGCGTTTCCGCGTTTGCGCGCGTTGCTGGATCATTTGGATCCAGGTGGCGATGTTGTGCATATGACCATCGGTGAGCCCAAGCACGCCTTTCCAAGCTGGGTATCGGACATTATCGCGCAGCATTCTCACGAGTTTAACCGCTATCCTCCCAACGACGGATCGCCCGAGCTTTTGGCGGCGATTACCGATTGGATCGAACGGCGTTATGACGTGGCACTAGATTCTGCGACTCAGGTTATGGCGCTGAACGGGACGCGTGAGGGGTTGTATAATGCCGCCATGGCTCTGTGCCCTGAAACCAAGGGCGGAGAAACGCCTATCATCTTGATGCCAAATCCGTTTTATCAGGTCTACGCTGTGGCGACTGTGGCTGTGGGGGCTGAGCCAGTGTTTGTGTCGGCCGTGGCTGAAAACGGCTTTCTGCCGGACTACACACAGCTGTCTGAGGACGTTTTGAAGCGCGTGGCAATTGCCTATATCTGCTCTCCGGGTAATCCGCAGGGGGCTGTGGCGGATCAAGCCTATTGGCGTGATTTGATCGCCTTGGCTGAAAAGTACGATTTCCGCATCTTTGCGGATGAATGCTATTCGGAAATCTATCGCGGCGCGCCACCGAAAGGCGCGTTGCAGGTCGCCAAAGAAGTTGATGCGGATCCCGAGCGCGTGGTGATTTTCCATTCACTGTCCAAGCGATCCAACCTGCCCGGGCTGCGGTCGGGTTTTGTGGCAAGTGGGCCGGAGTGCATGAAGCGGATCAAGCAGTTGCGGGCCTACTCGGGTGCGCCTTTGCCACTGCCTTTACAACGTGCAGCCGCTCAGGTCTGGGCGGATGAGGCGCATGTGGTCGAGAACCGCGCGCTCTATGCAGAAAAATTCGCTTTGGCGGATGAGGTTTTTTCAGACGTGCCGGGCTACACAAGCCCAACTGCGGGATTTTTCCTATGGTTGCCGGTGGACGACGGTGAGCAGGCGGCTGTGAAGTTGTGGACTGAGACCGGTGTACGAGTGTTGCCGGGCGCTTATTTGAGCAGAGACGTAAACGGGGAAAACCCCGGTAAAAAATATATTCGAGTCGCCTTGGTGGCTCCAAAAACCGAAGTAGCAGACGCGCTGGTGACCCTGCGTGATTGTTTATTCGGATAAGAATGACGAGGGAAACACATGGCATATCAGGCGCGTGGACGGGATCCGCTTTTGGATAGCAAGACACAAGCGGCGATTGAAAAACGGGGCAAGGAGTTGATCGGGATTGTCCTGATCCTTCTGGCGTTGATGTCGGGTGCGATGATCATTTCTTACTCTCCCACGGATCCCAGCTGGATGTCGGTGACGGATGCGCCTGTGCAAAACTGGATGGGCCGAATTGGTGCGTCTATCGCGGCACCTCTGTTCACCATCATTGGCTGGGGTAGTTGGGGGTTGGCTATGGTGCTGGGCGCTTGGGGGCTGCGGTTTGCGCTACATATCGGCGAAGACCGCGTTCAGAGCCGGATCATTTTTTCGCCGATTATGCTGGCAATGGGGTCAGTCTATGCTTCGACTTTGGTGCCGAGTGACACTTGGACGCAAAATTACGGATTGGGCGGGCTGTTTGGCGACACCGTGACCGGTGCCTTGCTGACGATCCTGCCGTTTGGCGCGCAGGCAGGAGTCAAAGTGATGTCCCTTTTGATGGGGCTGTCTTTTGTTGTGATGGCGTTGTTCGTGCTGGGCTTTACACGCGATGAGTTGCGCCGGATGTCGCGCGCGCTGGTTGTTGGGACCGTCCTTGGCTACGCAGGGTTGATGGGACTTTTGGGGCGTGGGGTTGCGGCGGTTGTTCATGCCATCAAGGTGGTGCAAGATCGCCGTCAGGAGCGTCGTGCAGACGCCGAAGCCCGGGTTACGGCCGCGGCCGAAGCCGGATGGAATGATGCGGTGATCGAAAGTGATCCAATGCCGCAGACGCAAGCTGCGCCAGCCAAACCTCGCCTGCGTATACCGGCGTTGATCAAGCGCGCTCCGGAGCCGGTCGAGATGCCTGAGCCTGAGTTGGTTGAAAACATCTTTGCTGATGAAATCGAAGAACAACCCGGCGAAGATCGTATCAGCGCCAAAATCGCGGATGCCATGCGCAACCGCGTGCGCCAAGGCGCCGTGATTTCACCGCCGGAATTGCATCCTGACAAGCCGTTGACCAAAGGCCGTGGCCGTGGTCCGGCACCTTTGGTGCTGGCTGATGGTCCGCAATCAGCGGTCGCCGAGGTGCCCTCCGAGCCACCGCTGACTGCTGGCATGGGTTTGCGCGCCGAGCCGCCGCTTTCGGCTGGGCTGACCGCGCAACCCAATGTCCAAACGGGTTATGATGCCCCCGCTGAGGTGACTGAGGCGCATCCGCTGCCAATGCCGGAAATTCCTGAGGCGGCGATGCCGTCTATTCCGGTGGCGGAACCTAAAAAGGTTGTTCAGCCACGCGTTCATAAGACTGTTCAACCTTCGGCGCGCGCCAAGGCAGAAGCGCAGCCCTCGCTGGCATTTGAGGAAAGCCGAATTGAATATGAGCTTCCCCCATTGAACCTGTTGGCCAATCCCTTGGATATCCAGCGCCATCATCTAAGCGATGATGCTTTGGAGGAAAACGCCCGCATGTTGGAAAACGTGCTGGATGACTATGGTGTCAAAGGCGAAATTGTCAGTGTGCGTCCCGGTCCGGTGGTCACGATGTATGAGCTTGAACCGGCACCAGGTTTGAAAGCCAGCCGTGTGATCGGTCTGGCCGATGATATCGCGCGCTCAATGGCCGCGCTTTCGGCGCGTGTCTCGACCGTGCCGGGTCGCAGTGTGATTGGCATCGAGTTGCCCAATGAAAACCGCGAAAAAGTGGTGCTGCGTGAAATTCTAGCGGCGCGTGATTTTGGCGACAGCAACATGAAGCTGCCATTGGCGCTGGGCAAGGATATCGGTGGTGATCCGGTTGTCGCCAACCTGTCCAAGATGCCACATTTGCTGATCGCGGGGACCACGGGGTCGGGTAAATCTGTCGCGATCAACACGATGATCCTGTCGCTGCTGTATCGTCTGACACCGGATGAGTGCCGCTTGATCATGATCGATCCCAAGATGTTGGAACTGTCTGTCTATGACGGCATTCCGCACCTGCTGTCACCTGTTGTGACGGACCCTAAGAAGGCGGTTGTCGCGCTGAAATGGGTCGTCGGCGAGATGGAAGAACGTTATCGCAAGATGTCCAAAATGGGCGTGCGCAATATCGATGGCTATAACAGCCGCGTTGAAGATGCGCTGAGCAAAAACGAGACCTTCTCGAGAACTGTTCAGACCGGTTTTGATGACACAACGGGCGAGCCGGTGTTTGAAACCGAAGAGATCATGCCTGAGAAAATGCCCTATATCGTCGTGGTTGTCGATGAGATGGCTGACCTGATGATGGTTGCCGGCAAAGAGATTGAGGCTTGTATTCAGCGCCTTGCACAAATGGCGCGGGCCAGCGGCATCCACTTGATTATGGCCACGCAGCGTCCCTCGGTGGACGTCATTACAGGCACCATTAAGGCAAACTTCCCCACTCGGATTTCGTTCCAGGTGACCTCCAAGATCGACAGCCGCACCATCCTCGGTGAAATGGGTGCCGAACAGCTCTTGGGCATGGGAGACATGCTGTACATGGCGGGCGGGTCTAAAATCACCCGTTGTCATGGCCCGTTTGTCAGTGATGAAGAAGTCGAAGAAATCGTCAACCACCTTAAGAGCTTTGGACCGCCGTCCTATATCGGGGGCGTGGTCGAAGGCCCTGAGGAAGGCAAAGCAGACAATATTGATGCGGTACTTGGTCTGTCCACTGGCGGCAATACCAACGGTGAAGACGCGCTCTATGACTCCGCTGTGGCAATTGTGATCCAAGATCGCAAGTGCTCAACCTCCTACATCCAGCGTAAGCTGGCGATTGGATACAACAAAGCCGCGCGGTTGGTGGAGCAGATGGAAGACGAAGGTTTGGTGAGTGCTGCCAACCACGTTGGAAAACGCGAAATTCTGGTGCCGGAACAATAAATGTGGCGATAACAGAATTTGCGCAGGAATGTGATCGTCGCCGGGGCTGAAATCCCGGCGATTTTTGCTTAGGTAGAGAGAATGATGTTGAAACAAATCCTGCTTGTGCCCGCGATGCTGGCTGTGACCGCAGCGCCTGCGCTGGCCGAGAAGCTCTCGCTGAACGAGATCTCGGCCTATCTGAATTCCATGACGACCGTGCAATCCAGCTTTACCCAGATATCAGGTGATGGCTCGGTGCAAACGGGGCAATTGTCGATCAAACGTCCAGGACGGATGCGGTTTGAATACAGCCCGCCGGAAAAATCGGTGGTTTTGGCAAGCAACAATGCGGTCGCGATCTTTGATGGTCGCTCAAACATGCCGCCAGAGACCTATCCGCTGCGCCGCACGCCGCTGTCCATCATTCTGGCGCGGGATGTTAATCTGGGACAAGCCAATATGGTTGTGGGGCATGACTTTGACGGCACCGCCACGGTGGTGACTGCACAAGATCCGGAACATCCCGAGTACGGCAATATTCAGTTGAAGTTCACCGCAGACCCCGTTGAATTGCGCCAGTGGGTGATCAATGATGGAAATGGCGGTCAAACCACCATTATTTTAGGCGCAATGGAGATGGATAAGGATCTTCCGAATTCGTTTTTTGACATTGAACGTCAGCGCATTCAGCAAGGAAAATAGTGTTGGAAGAGCCCGCATTTGCGGGCTCGCCAATCCGTTTCTAGTTTAGACGCGAGCAGCTTTGTAGCTGGCGATGGTATGTGGCGGCGCGGCTGTTGACGTCATCTGCTACGCGGATCAGCCAAGATTTGCTCTTGTATGTGCCGCGGGCATAGCCTGTGTTGCCTTCATGGTAGGCCAGATATTGATTGCGCGCATCACCCAGCGCGATCCCGTTGCGATCCCGTGAATTGTTCATGTACCAGCCCATGAAATCGGTCGCATCGTTGATGTTGTCGCGTTTGGCTGTACGTTTGCCAGTGGCTTTGCGGTAATCATCCCAAGTTCCGTCCAGTGCCTGAGCATAGCCATAAGCGCTGCTGTGGCGCCCCATTGGTAGAACACCCAGCACGTATTTGTGTGGTGTGCGGGCGTTGGAGATGAATTTACTCTCTTGATAGATCATAGCCATTTGCACGCTGGCGGGGACGCCCCACCGTCGTTCTGTATTTCGGAAAGCACGTTCAAAATGCTTGCGCTCTGATAGGATGGAACATGCGTTGTTCATATTGCTGGGCGCTTGTTTGTCCCTTGCACCACATGCCGCCACAAGCACCAGCAACGCCAGCGCGTAGAAGACTCTTTTCATCTGCCTCTCACAATTTTTTATGCTCGTTTTTTTGTAAGATTACAGGAATTTGGGCAGTAGGGGAAATCACAATCTTTCCATCACAGCAAGAGGGCCAGTAAGAGCGGCAGGCCGCCGATAGAAATGAGAGTAGAAACCACGGAAAAGCCTGCCACCGAAGGGGCATCTGCATTGTATTTTTCGGCAATCAGGTAGGCCGTGACGGCCACTGGTGTGGTGAGCTGTAACACCAGCACGCCAAAGACAATGCCATCTAGGCCTAGCATATGGCCAATGCCCCAAGCGACAGCTGCGCAAAGGATGAGTTTGACGACAGAGAGCCAAATCGCAACGCTCACGCGTTCAGGGGTAAGGCGCGCAACTGCGACGCCCAATGTGATCAGCATCAGCGGGATCGCCATTTGACCGATAAGCTCGAGCGTATTGGTTAAAAACTTCGGAGTTTCCCAGCCACGCCACATGAATAGTGCACCCAAAAATGACGCAGCCACGATTGGTTCTTTAAGGATTTTTCCTAGGGCGCCCTCTCCTGCGACAAGCCAGATGCCAATGGAAAAGGACAAGACAATCGACACGGCAAGCATGACAACTGCGGCGTCCAATCCAGTTTGGCCAAATGCAAAAAAGGCTAAGGGAATGCCAAGGTTGCCAGTATTCCCGAATATAAAGGGGGCAAGGTAAGTATCCCGCCGCAGACCTGCCCCGCGCAACAGCACCCAGCCAATCACTCCGACGATGGCATAGCAAATCGTTCCGGCGATGGCGAGTTGTCCGAGGCTCGCCATGTCAGCTTGAGATTTCATCAATGCGGTGAACACCAAGCAAGGCACTGCAAACGTCATTGCAAGCCGAGTTACAAAAGCGATGTGGTATTCAAAACCAGCCTTGATCCAAGCAAAGCCTATGCTCGCCAACAGGAACACTGGGGCGACAATTTCGAGTACTGTTATGAAAAGGCTCACAAACTGTTTCCTGTTAAAATGTGTCAAAAATTGGACAAATACCCCATGAAGGCGTTAGTCTAGAGGCGTAGAGGCGGAACTAAATGCTTAAAACGCGCGCAAAATATTACCTTGGCCAAGTTGTACGGCACAGAAAACACCCGTTTCGAGGTGTCGTTTTCGATGTGGATCCAGAGTTTTCCAATACGCAGGAATGGTATGAAGCCATTCCCGAAGATAGTCGTCCCCCTAAGGAGCAGCCGTTCTATCATTTGTTGGCAGAAAACGACCAAAGCTATTATGTGGCTTATGTGTCGGAGCAAAACCTGATCGCAGATTATTCCGGCGAACCGGTCGGTCATCCTGACTTGGATGATATGTTCGGTCCGTTTGAGGACGGATCTTATCCGGTTGATCTCAACCTGAACTAAGGCGCTTCGGTGCTCTGTCCGGATTTGGGGCAATACTTTCAGTCTTTTTCAATAGGGCCTCCGCGTGATTTCCACGCCGAGAATCCCCCCTCCATTTCAGCGATATTCTCAACGCCCATGTCTTGCAGCGTTTTGACCGAAAGTGCGGAGCGCCATGCGCTGGCACAGAACAGGATGAGCGAGGTTGCCTCGGCTAACGCAGTTTTGTGATAAGGGCTTTGAGGATCGATCCAGAATTCCAGCATTCCGCGTGGTGCGTGAAAGGCGCCGGGAATGCGGCCCTCTCGCGAAAGCTCGCGTGGGTCTCGGATATCAACCAAGAGGGCCTTTCCAGCGGCCACAAGCGCCTGTGCCTCTTCTGGGGGTAGGCTTGATATTTGCCGCTTGGCATCGGCAACAAGTGCTTTAACTGGGGTGATCGGCATGGCTCAATATCCCATGGCTGCGCCATCTTTGCGCGGATCCGAAGCTCCTTCAAGGACGCCGTTTTTGTGGATATGGATAGCTTGCGCTCCGCCTATCGGTGTTTGCGGGACAACGACTTTGTGCCCCAAATCAGCAAGTTGCTGGCGAACGGCATTTGAATATCCGCGTTCCACGCGCAGCTCGCCATCTTCGCTAAAGGCGCGCGGTGCATCAATCGCAGCCTGCGGATCCATTCCGAAATCTTCGATGTTAGACAGCACTCTAGCATGGCCGTTAGGTTGGTATTGCCCGCCCATTACGCCAAATGGCATCTCTACCCGACCTTCACGCCGGATCATGCCCGGAATGATCGTATGCATCGGGCGTTTGCCGCCGCCCAATTCGTTTGGATGACCGGATGTTAGATTGAAGCCCGCGCCTCGGTTTTGAAACAGAATGCCGAATTTTTCGGACGCAATTCCGGAGCCAAATCCATAGAAAATAGAATAAATCAGAGAAACGGCCATCCGATCCTTGTCGACCACTGTAATATAAACTGTGTCTTTGTGTGCGGCTTCACTTAGTGACGCGGCGGCTAGCATCGCACGTTTTGGATCAATCAACGCGGCCAGCTTTGCGGCGGTCTCACTCGACAACATGTGATCCAGGCGAGAAGTCATGTCCGGATCGGCGATAAACCGATTGCGCGCGTCATACGCCAACTTGGACGCTTCGGTTTCGATATGCGCCCGCTCTGCACCAAACGGGTCCATGTTGGCGATGTCGAAATGCTTCAGGATATTCAACAACAAAATCGCGGTTGCGCCCTGCCCGTTGGGGGGATGTTCGACCAACTCTACTGTCTTGTATTGCCCAGATATTGGTGGGGTCTCATTTCCGGCAGTAGCTGCAAAATCGTCGCTCTGATGTTTGCCGCCCATAGAGGTTAATATGGCGAGCATATCGTCTGCGATTTCACCGCTGTAAAATGCATCCCGCCCGTCACGCGCGACGCGACGAAGGACTTCTGCTTGACCTGGTGCGCGGAAAACTTGCCCCCTACTCAGTGGCTTACCGCCATCCATAAAGTGATTTACTGCGTGCCCTTGAAGGTGGTCTGAATGATTGGCCCAATCAAAAGCAACCCGAGGAGCAATTGGCACACCCTCCTCGGCGTAATGGATTGCAGGTGCGAGGCTGGCGTCCAGACCGAGTTTGCCAAAGCGTTCCGACAGTGTGCAAAATGAGTCAATCGCGCCCGGAATTGTTATGGCATTAACATCATACAGCGGAATTTTTGACAGACCTTGCGCACGCAGCTCTGCTGCAGACGCAGTCTGCGGAGCGCGGCCAGAGCCGTTGAACGCAAAAATGTCGTCACTTCCAGCTGGCGAAACCAAGGCGAAACAATCCCCGCCAATGCCGGTGGATTGCGGCTCGCAAATCCCGAGCAGCACCGCCCCTGCGATGGCCGCGTCCATTGCTGTTCCGCCGCGTTTCAAGATATCTAGTGCGGCCTGTGCCGCAAGTGGATGAGATGTTGCACACATCCCGTCGGAGGCCAAAACCGAGGACCGGCCCGGCAAGTGAAAATCGCGCATTTATTACTCCCTGCTCAACGCAAAGCTTAGTGATGCTGCTCACATTTGCCAACTAGGTTGATAGGCCGCTCAGCTTGAAGCTCAGACAGTTGCTCTCATTTTTGCGGGAATAGTGGATGTCGTGGGCCAGAGTGTGAACCATTGACCATCCGAACCCGCCTTCTGGAAGATCACTTAGAGCGCCACTTGCGTCTGGCAAGTTGCCCTCTGGTAGCTTCAGGTTTGGCATTGCCCGTCCATTGTCGCGAACACGTACATGCCAATTAGACCCATGATAACGACAGCTTACGGAAATACGCCCGCTTGCTTGATCCGTTAGCGCGTGCTCAACGACGTTATTCAAAACCTCTGCCAAGACAATTTCCAAAGTGCCGGCCTCAAATTTTTGCAGGGACTTTTCTTCCAGAAATATGCGAATCTTGAGCAAGGTCGCGCGTACGTCTTCGGGCGTGCCGCTCAATTCAATTTCGATTTGCGAAGTCGCATCTGCCACTTTCCGGCTTGCCTCCTTAGAGATTGATGCCATTGGCTAGATCGCCAGCGCGTCGTCTACCGTGTTGTGAATTTGAAAGACCGTGTCCATGCGGGTCAAGCGAAACACCTTGTCTACGTTTTCATTGAGACCGGACAAGTCAAGTTGGTGTTCTTTGCCAAGTTGTTTCATCGCCGCAACAATTGCGCCCAAACCGCTAGAATCAATGAAGTCCACTTCGATAAGATTAAGCACAACGCGGCCAGTCGCGGCATCGGTTTCCTCACGCATCCGATCTTTGAACTGGATTGCGACGGCTGCGTCAATGCGCGGCTCATGTACGCTCACGACGAGGGTGTTGCCTTCCGCCTTACTCGACAAGTTCATATGACAACCTCCTTTGGTGACACGCGTCAAAGCTTTCTATGGTCCATTTATTACTATTCCGTGAGCAGAGCGATAGATGCGCGTATAAAAGAGGACTAAATTTGGTTGAAATATCCTTGCAAAGATTTCTTGTAAGGCAGTGTCCAAAGTCGACAAAAGAGCAGATGTTAGAGGAGGGATAGAGATGAGGAAGGTTATAATCGCAGGGGCTGCCCGAACTCCGATGGGAGGGTTTCAGGGAGCCTTTGACGGAGTTGAAGCTGCTGAATTGGGGGGCGCTGCGATTAAGGCAGCACTCAAAGGCGCAGGGGCTGAGACAGTTGACGAAGTCCTTATGGGCTGCGTTCTTCCTGCTGGTCAAGGTCAAGCCCCGGCCCGGCAGGCTGGTTTCAAGGGTGGCTTGGGAGAAGACGTGCCAGCGACCACGCTGAACAAGATGTGTGGTTCAGGCATGCAGGCTGCAATGATGGCTTATGATGCTGTGGCCTTGGGCGCGCGTGACACGATGATTGCGGGCGGCATGGAAAGCATGACCAACGCTCCGTATTTGTTGCCAAAAATGCGCTCTGGGGCGCGGATCGGCCACAACCAAGTGATTGATCATATGTTCCTCGACGGTCTTGAGGATGCCTATGACAAAGGCCGCTTGATGGGCACATTTGCAGAAGATTGCGCCGAGAGCTTTCAGTTCACGCGCGAGGCACAAGACGAGTACGCCTTGCGCTCGTTGTCCAACGCGCTTGAGGCGCAGAACTCTGGTGCCTTTGCTGATGAGATAACCACGGTCACAATCTCGTCCCGCAAAGGGGATGTCGAGATTTCCGTCGATGAACAGCCTGGCAATGCGCGTCCTGAGAAAATACCCCATCTCAAGCCGGCCTTCCGCAAGGACGGCACGGTAACTCCGGCAAATTCCTCATCTATTTCGGATGGAGCCGCGGCGCTTGTGATTGCTTCAGAGGAGGCTGCAAAGGCGCAAAACCTGCAAATTCGCGCCCGCATTCTGGGCCATGCCAGCCATGCCCAAGCGCCTGGATTGTTTACCACAGCTCCAGTGCCTGCAGCGCAAAAATTGCTGGCGAAAATCGGCTGGGCCAAAGAGGACGTCGACCTTTGGGAAGTCAACGAAGCCTTCGCTGTGGTGCCAATGGCGTTCATGCAAGAAATGGGTTTGTCGCGTGAGATAGTAAACGTCAACGGAGGCGCCTGTGCATTGGGCCATCCGATCGGAGCGTCAGGCGCGCGGATCATGGTAACCCTTTTGAATGCCTTGGAAAAACGCGGCCTTAAGCGTGGCGTCGCAGCCATCTGTATCGGCGGTGGAGAGGGCACAGCGATTGCGATTGAGCGGGGCTAGGTTTCCTCTTGCTGAAAATATCCTCTGGGGTGAATTGACCTTTTGGGTCAAGAGGGGGCAGAAAGCCCCCTAACCCCTTGGAGGCACACATGACTCTTGATTATGAAACGCTGGGAAAAACCATTGCCGCGCTCACCGATGGTGAGGACGATGTTGTGGCTTTGATGGCCACTGTCGCCTGCGAAGTACATCATAGCGATGCGCGTTTTGACTGGACGGGTTTTTATCGGGTCACAGCGCCCGAGATGCTCAAGATCGGGCCTTACCAAGGCGGGCACGGATGCCTGAAAATTCCTTTTTCCAGAGGGGTTTGCGGGGCGGCAGCTCGGACGGGAGAAACACAACTGGTGGCGGATGTAAACGCCTTTGCCGGCCATATCGCCTGTGCAACCTCAACCCAATCCGAGCTGGTTTTGCCGGTGAAAAATGCCGCTGGAGAGCTGTTGGGCGTGTTTGATATCGACAGTGATTTACCGGACGCATTCACCCAAACGGATGCCGATGAAATGGCCGCAATCTTGGCCAATGTGTTCGGCAAGCTCTGAGCCAACCAGCGATTCGTTTCATTCGTTAACGGCCAAAACCACAGGCTGCAGCGCGTCGGTATTACGACGGTATTGCGTCGGTATTTTTCGCGAAATCCGGTGAATTAAGCCACCGTACGGCTGTTGCGCGACTTTGCGTGAAAAAATGCTTGATAATTTCACCAAACCGTCCCAGCGTGAAAAACAGGATAGTTTTTTCACGAAGGTTGTGCCGTGTTGCAGCAGCAAATCCCCTCTCCACAAACCCTTGGTGCCGACTTGCGCGCCCTGCGCAAGGCGCGTGGGCTGACGCTTAGCGAAATTGCCGACACATTGGGCCGCTCGGTCGGGTGGCTCAGCCAAGTGGAGCGCGACATGAGCGAGCCCACGATTTCGGATTTGCGCCAGATCGCCGGTGTTCTGGGCGTGCCGATGTCGATGCTGTTTGGGCATGGCAATGTCCCCGCGCCAGAGCAGGGATATATCGTACGCGCAGGGGCGCGTCGCGCGATGGGCGGCAGCGAAGAGGGTCTGGTGGAAGAGTTGCTCTCGCCGGATTTGACTGATGATTTCGAGATGGTGCATTCGACCTTTGCGGCGCGCTCCGAAATGCAGATGCCCGCGAACCGCCCCACGCAGGAAGTGGGTTATGTGGTGTCGGGCCAGTTGGAGCTGCGGATCGGCACGCGGCAATTCAGTGTCGGGCCGGGGGACAGTTTTCGTATTCGTCACGAAGAATTCCACTGGAGCAATCCGCATGATGAGCCTTGTGTTGCGATCTGGGTGATCGCGCCACCGGTTTACTAAGGAGAGTGGCATGAAGGGCAGCTGTTTGTGTGGAGATGTCCAGTTTGAGGTGACAGGCACGCCGCAAGGGGTTTCGATGTGTCATTGTGGTCAGTGCCGCAAACAATCCGGTGGCGTATGGTCCTCGGCGTTTGTGAATGATGGAGAGCTTGCCATCACAGGTGAGGTCACTTGGTATGAGGCCAGCCCCGTCGCCAAACGCGGTAGCTGTCCACGATGTGGATCGTTCCTGTTCTGGAAAGCCCATGAGGAAGACACCACCAGCTTTGCCTTGGGCGCGATTGACGGGCCAACGGGGTTGAGTTTGGAGAAGCACATCTTTGTGGCGGACAAAGGCGATTATTACACTATCGCTGACGGTCTGCCTCAGAAGGATTGAATGTGATGATCGAGACCCTTCTCAATATGGACCCGGTGATGATCCTCACCTTTATGACGGCGGGGATTGTGCTGAACCTGACGCCCGGTGCGGATGTGGTGTTTGCCACAGCGAGCGGCATCTCGGGTGGGTGGCGTTATGGCGTGGCTGCCGCTTTCGGCGTCGCGCTGGGCGCGCTTGTGCATATCACCTTGGCCGCTGTGGGGCTGTCGGCGGCGATTATGGCGCTTCCTTGGGCCTATGATGCGATCCGCTATTTGGGGGCGGCTTATCTGGCCTATCTGGCGGTGAAGTCATGGCGTGCTTCGACCGCCATGGGGGACGCAGAGGGTGCAAAGGACGTAAGCCAAGCGATCAAACGCGGGTTCTTGACCAACCTGACGAACCCTAAGGTGGCGTTGTTTGTGTTGGCATTTCTGCCTCAATTCACTGTTTTGGAGGTGGGGCCTGTCTGGCATCAGATCCTGATTTTGGGCGTGCTTTTCACGATCACCGTATTTTTCATCACCGCCGCCTATGGCGCGGCGGCTGGCTTTGCAGGCACTGCGCTGCGGCAGGCAGGCGGGGTGATGAACAAGATTTCTGCAATTGTTTTTGGCGGCTTGGCGGCCAAGCTGGTTTTCGACTGAGGAGGCGAAGATGTCTGATTTTCCAACCAAGGCCCGTGTGGTCATCATTGGCGGCGGTGTTGTTGGCGCTTCCAGCCTCTATCATCTGGCCAAGCGCGGCTGGAGCGACTGTGTGTTGCTTGAAAAGAACGAGCTGACCGCCGGATCGACATGGCATGCCGCCGGAAACGTGCCGACGTTCTCGACCAGCTGGGCGATCATGAACATGCAGCGCTATTCTACCGAGCTCTATGCGCGCCTCGGCGAAGAGGTGGATTATCCGATGAATTACCATCAGTCGGGATCGATCCGGCTGGCCCATACCAAAGAGCGGATGCAAGAGTTTGAGCGCGCCATGTCGATGGGCCGCTATCAGGGCATCGAGATGGAGATGTGGACCGCTGAGCAGGCCAAGGAGAACTATCCCTTCCTTGAGACACATGACCTTGAGGGCATTCTGTATGACCCCACGGATGGCGATATTGATCCCGCGCAGCTCACGCAGGCCTTGGCCAAAGGTGCGCGCGATATGGGGGCCAAGATTTTGCGCTTTACCCCCGCGACGGGTGTGACGCAGCAGGCGGATGACACTTGGGTGGTGCACACTGAAAAGGGCGACATTGCCTGTGACTATGTGGTCAATGCCGCCGGTTATTATGCGCAGCGTGTGGGCGAGTGGTTCAAACCTTATGGCGGGCGCACAGTGCCGATGATGGTGATGAGCCACCAGTATTTGCTCACCGAGCAAATCCCAGAGGTCGAAGCGTGGTCCAAGGCAAATGGCGGGGTCAAGCTGCCGCTGATCCGTGATGTGGATGTGTCCTATTATCTGCGTCAGGAAAAGCACGGCTATAACCTTGGCCCCTATGAGCCCAACTGTAAGGCGCATTGGGAGACCGACGAGGACGTGATGCCGGATGATTTCAGCTTTCAGCTGTGGCAGGACGATCTGGACCGGATCGAGGATATCGTGACCGACGCGATGGAGCGCGTGCCGCTGATGCAGACATCGGGCGTCAGCAGCGTGATCAACGGGCCGATCCCTTATGCGCCTGACGGGCTGCCCCTTATTGGCCCGATGCCCGGAGTGAAAAATGCCTTTGAGAACTGTGTCTTCACCTTTGGCATCGCCCAAGGCGGCGGCGCAGGCAAGGTGTTGGCCGAGTGGATCATCGATGGCGCCACCGAATGGGATATGTGGGCGGTCGATCCGCGTCGCTACACCGATTACACCGATCACGATTATTGCGTGAAGAAAGGCATGGAAGTTTACGGCAACGAATACGCCATGCATTTCCCGCAGCACGAATGGCCCGCCGCTCGCAACAAAAAGCTCTCGCCTGTCCATGACCGGGTTGTTGCACAAGGCGGTGTTATGGGGGCCTACAACGGATGGGAACGCGCCAATTGGTACGCGCAGGAGGGCGATGATACCTCGGAGGCGGCAACCCATACTTGGGGACGCAGCGGCCCTTGGGAGGTGCGGGTTCGCGAGGAATGCGAAGCGGTGCGCGACGGCTGTGGCGTGCTGGATTTGCCCGGCTTCTCGCGGTTTGATTTGAAAGGTGACGGCGCGGCGGAATGGCTGCGCGGCATGATCACCGGTGGTCTGCCCAAGGTAGGGCGGATGAATCTGGCCTATTTCGCCGATGTTCGGGGGCGTATTCTGACCGAGATGTCGGTGCAGCGCTTTGGCGAAGATACGTTCTCGTTGATCACCGCAGCGACGGCGCAGTGGCATGATGGGGATCTTTTGCGCAACAACCTGCCCGAAGGTTTGACGTTGATCGACAAGACCCGCGATCAGTCCACCTTGATTGTCACCGGCCCCACGTCGCGTGAGGTTCTGTCGGGGCTGACGGATGGTGATCTCAGCCTTGGCTGGCTGACCCATCAACCTGCCAAAGTGGCGGGGCGTGATGTGATGCTTGTGCGGGTGAGCTTTGCCGGAGAGCTGGGCTGGGAAATACATGCGCTCAATGCTGACATGCCGACAATTTATGATGCGGTGCTGGCGGCGGGGGCGAAACCCTTTGGCATGTTTGCGCTGAATTCGCTGCGTCTTGAGAAAGGCTATCGGGCATGGAAAGGCGATCTGAGTACGGATTATTCCCTACTAGAAGGCGGCTTGGATCGGTTTGTGAAGCTTGACAAGCCACAGGACTTCCCCGGCAAGGCGGCGCTGCTGAGCGAAAAGCAACAGGGCGTGGCCAAGCGGTTTGTGACGCTGGTTGTGGACGCGGCTGAGGCTGATGCGCCCTATATGTCCTGCATCTGGCAGGGGGATCAGATCGTAGGAGAGACCACCTCTGGCGGCTGGGGGCATCGGGTCAATGCATCCATCGCGCTGGGCATGGTGCAAATCGATGCGGCCACGCCTGGCACCGAGCTTGAGGTCGAAATCTACGGGCAGAAATGCCGCGCTGTGGTGCAAAAAGATCAACCGCTGTGGGATCCGGCCAACGAAAGACTGCGGGCGTGACACTGCCGACCCATATGAAAGGCATTTGGCTCACCCGTCATGGTGGGCCAGAGGCATTGGAATGGCGCGACGATATTGCTGTGCCATCCCCCGGTCCCGGTCAGGCGCTGGCGCGCGTGCTGGCGGCGGGTGTGAACAACACCGATATCAACACGCGCATCGGCTGGTATGCGTCCGAGGTGACCGGCGCGACCGAGGACGTGGATCAAGAGGTCGCGGCAGGCGGCCACGCAGGCGCGATGCAGTTTCCACGCATTCAGGGCGGGGATTTATGCGGGCGCGTGGTCGCTGTGGGCGACGGCGTTGGGCCAATCGTGGGCACCAGAATAACAAGCCCAATCAATCTCCCTCGCCCAAGTGATGCGAATAGCATGACCTATATCGCGCTTGGCTCTGAGGTTGACGGGGCGTTTGCACAGTATTGCCTGGTTGAGGTCGCGGATATCTATGACGTCACAGCCTCGCCGCTGAGCGACGTGGAAATTGCGGCCATTCCCTGTGCCTTTGGGACAGCTGAGAACCTGTTGACCCGCGCAGGCGTCAAAGCCGGACAAAAGGTGTTGATCACGGGCGCATCGGGTGGCGTTGGGCTGGCCGCCGTGCAGCTTGCGAAACTGCGGGGCGCAGAGGTCACAGGACAAACGGCGGCGTCCAAGACAGACATCGTGCGTGCTGCGGGCGCGGCGGATATTCTGGAACGAGGTGCAGCGCCCGCAAAGGCCAGCTTTGATGTGGTTATCGATGTGGTTGGTGGAGATGTCTGGCCCGACCTTATTCGTGGCCTCAAACCAGGTGGGCACTATGCGGTGTCGGGTGCCATCGCAGGCCCGATGGTCAACGCCGATCTGCGCGAGATTTATCTGCCAGATATCACCATTCACGGCTGCACCTATCAGCCCGACGAGGTGTTTGCCCGGTTGGTCGACTTGATGAACGCAGGTGAGATCAAGCCGTTGATTTCCAAGACCTATCCTATGCAGGACATTGCGATCGCGCAGGCAGAGTTCATGGAGAAAAAGCTGCCCGGCAAGCTGGTGCTGATCCCACCACAGGAGGCCATATAATGGCAGAAATCATTCTCAAAGATGGCGGCACAGGCCAAGAGCTATTGGCGCGCTCCACGATGGCGCCGCACCCTCTGTGGTCTGCCAAAGTGATGATGGAAGAAGGCCACATCGTGCAGGGCGTGCATGCCGACTATATCCGCGCGGGCGCCAAACTGATCACACTCAACACCTATGCCGCCACGCCTGAGAGGCTGGCGCGCGAAGGCGTGCCAGAGTTGTTTCATCCGCTGCAGGCCAAAGCCATCGAGCTTGCGCGCGCGGCACGTGACGAAGTTGGCATTGATGGCGTGCGCATCGCCGGATGCCTGTCGCCACTGCATGGCTCCTACCGACCTGATATGGCCATGCGCCATGACGATCTTTTACCGCTTTATCGCGATATCATCTCCGGCCAGATCGCGGCCAGCGACGTGATTTTATGTGAAACCATGAGCGCGATTTCCGAGGTGACAGCCGCAGCACAGGCAGCGGTGGAAACAGGCGTGCCGACTTGGGTTTTCATGACCCTAAGTGATGATGACAGCGCCACGTTGCGCTCAGGCGAACCGCTACAGGACGCTGTTGAGGCGCTTAGCGGGTTTGGCGTCGCGGGCATCGGCCTGAATTGCTCCAAACCCGAAATCATCTCGTCCAATCTACCCGCGCTGCTGCGGCAGGACAAACCTGTGGGGGCCTATGCCAATGGCTTCACAGGTATCGCGGCGCTGGGCATTGGCGGCACCGTCGATGTGCTGGCCGCACGCCACGATCTGACCCCCGCTGCCTATGCCGATTTCGCCATGGGCTGGGTTGAGGATGGCCTGACATTTGTGGGCGGCTGCTGCGAAGTTGGCCCCGCGCATATCGCCGAACTGGCCCGCCGCCTCACTGGCGCAGGCCATACAATACTATGACCAATTCATTTCCTCTTGCCAAAAATATCCCGGGGAGCGCGAGGGGCTGGCCCCTCGCTTGCCTTCGCTGACTAGGAGCCTGACCCATGACTGATCTCCCAACCAAAGCCCGCGTGGTCATTATCGGCGGCGGCGTTGTCGGCTGCTCGGTGGCCTATCATTTGACCAAACTTGGCTGGCAGGACGTGATGCTGCTGGAACGCAAACAGCTGACCTCCGGCACCACATGGCACGCCGCAGGTCTGATTGCCCAACTGCGCGCCACGGCGAATATGACCAAGCTGGCGAAGTATTCCCAAGAACTCTACGGCAATCTGGAAGCAGAGACCGGCGTGGCGACAGGGTTCAAGCGGGTGGGCTCGATCACTGTGGCCCTCACGGAAGAGCGCCGCGAGGAGATTTACCGTCAGGCGGCGATGGCGCGGGCCTTTGGGGTGGATGTTGAGGAAATCGACCCAGCCGAGGTCAAGGCGCGCTATGAACACCTCAATATCGAAGGTGTCACAGGCGGTGTGTACCTGCCCAAGGATGGTCAGGGCGATCCGGCCAATATCGCGCTGGCGCTGGCCAAAGGCGCGCGCCAACGTGGGGCTGTGGTCAAGGAACGCGTCAAAGTGACGGGGATTGCCAAGAGCGGACGCCGTGTGACCGGCGTGGATTGGCAATCGGATGATGGGTCTGCGCAGGGGCATATCGCGGCGGATATGGTGGTGAACTGTGCGGGCATGTGGGGGCACGAAGTGGGCCGCATGGCGGGTGTGAACGTGCCGCTGCATGCTTGTGAGCATTTCTATATCGTGTCTGAGCCGATCAAGGGCCTCACGCAGATGCCGGTGCTGCGGGTGCCGGATGAATGTGCCTACTACAAAGAAGATGCGGGCAAGATGATGCTGGGCGCTTTTGAGCCCAACGCCAAACCTTGGGCGATGAAGGGCATCCCCGAGAGCTTTGAGTTTGATCAGCTGCCCGAGGATTTCGACCACTTTGAGCCGATCTTAGAGTGGGCGGTGGAACGTATGCCGATGTTGGGCGAAGCGGGGATTCACACGTTTTTCAACGGACCGGAAAGTTTCACGCCGGATGATGCCTATCATTTGGGCCTCGCACCTGAGATGGACAATGTCTGGGTGGCAGCTGGGTTCAATTCCATCGGCATTCAATCCGCAGGCGGCGCTGGCATGGCGCTGGCGCAGTGGATGGAGGACGGGCAGAAGCCCTTTGATCTGGGCGATGTGGATATCAGCCGGATGCAGAGGTTTCAGGGTAATAAAACCTATCTGTTTGAACGCTCTAAGGAGACGCTGGGGCTGCTTTATGCGGACCATTACCCCTACCGTCAAAAGGCCACCGCGCGGGGTGTGCGGCGCACGCCGTTCCATCACCACCTGAAAGAGCAGGGGGCTGTGTTTGGCGAATTGGCAGGCTGGGAGCGGGCGAACTGGTTTGCCAATGAAGGGCAAGAGCGCGAGTACCACTACACGTGGAAGCGGCAGAACTGGTTTGAAAATTCCGCAGCCGAGCATCGTGCGGTGCGTGAAAACGTCGGCATGTATGACATGACCTCCTTTGGCAAAATCCGTGTCGAAGGGCCAGACGCGGAAGCGTTTTTGAACTATGTGGGCGGCGGGGATTACTCGGTGCCTGTGGGCAAGATCGTCTATACGCAGTTTCTGAACACGCGCGGTGGGATCGAGGCGGATGTGACGGTCACGCGGCTGAGCGAAACCGCCTATCTGGTGGTGACACCGGCAGCCACGAGGCTGGCGGATCAGACGTGGATGATGCGCAACATAGGCGCGTTTAATGTGGTGATTACCGATGTGACCGCTGGCGAAGGTGTGTTGGCTATCATGGGACCAAATTCACGAGCCTTGCTGGAGCGGGTGTCGCCGGCGGATTTCTCAAATGCCAGCAATTCTTTTGGCACAGCCCAAGAGATCGAGCTGGGCATGGGATTGGCGCGGGCACATCGGGTGACCTATGTGGGTGAGCTGGGCTGGGAGATTTATGTTTCTTCGGACATGGCCGGCCATGCCTTTGAGACCTTGCACGCGGCGGGGCAGGACATGGGGCTGAAGCTGTGCGGCATGCATATGATGGACAGTTGCCGGATCGAAAAAGGCTTTCGCCATTTTGGCCATGACATCACCTGCGAAGATCATGTGGTGGATGCGGGGCTGGGCTTTGCGGTGAAGACGGATAAGGCTGATTTCATCGGCAAGGCGGCGGTGATTGCACGCAAGGAAAGCGGGCCGGAAAACCGTATGCTGCAGTTCAAGCTGACTGATCCCGAGCCACTGCTCTATCACAACGAGCCGGTGCTGCGGGATGGAGAGATTGTCGGGTATCTGAGTTCAGGCAACTATGGCCACACTTTAGGTGCTGCGATCGGGCTGGGCTATGTGCCTTGTAAAGGTGAGAGTGCGGCGGATGTGCTGGCCTCATCTTTCGAGATCGACGTCATGGGCACACGGGTGAAAGCCGAGGCGTCATTGCGCCCGATGTATGATCCCAAATCGGAGCGGGTGAAGGTGTGAGCTTTGAGAAACAACCTGAGTTGACGGGCCCGACGCTTTTCCTAAGAGGGCTGCGTGAGAGTGATCGCGCGGCGCTTTTTAGGGCGGCCAGCGCGCCGGAAAACTGGGCGGGGCATCCCTCAAAGGATCGTTGGAAGCCTGAGGTCTTTGATGCCTACTTTGACTTTCTGATGAATGCGGGTGGCACGCTTGTGGTGATCACCCGCAGCAATGGTCAGGTTATCGGCTGTTCACGTTATTATGACAGTCCAGACATTGCTGGCGATATCGGCATCGGCTTTACCTTTGTGCATCACAGTTTTTGGGGTGGGGTGGTGAACCGCGAGTTGAAAAAACTCATGTTGGATCATGCATTCACAAGCTTTGAGCGTGTCTGGTTTCACATTGATCCCAGCAATCTGCGGTCGCAGAAGGCAACCCGAAAGCTGGGAGTGGATGTTATGGAAGATACGATGGTTGATCTTGGGTCTGGTGCGCTGGTCTGGAAACGCTTTTGCCTGACAAAACAGAGTTGGCGGGCGTTGACCTTGGACTAGCGCAAGGCGTCGTCAATTCAGCGGAACGCGCCCGTTGGGCGCGCACAGGATGAGCACGGGGACGGCCCCCGTGCGGCGGGGCGTTGCGCATTCCCTTTCAGGTGTGGCGCGCTGCGCGCGGGATTAGTCGTCGCGTCCGGGATCGTTTGGATTGCTTGAAAAGAGGGCGATTTTGTTTCCCTGCGGGTCGCGAAGATAGCCGACGTAGAATTGCGGTCCATAGTTTGCACGAAAGCCGGGTGCGCCTTCATCTGTGCCACCGGCGGCCAGTGCTGCGGCATGCAGGGAGCGCACCTGGTGTTGATTGCGCGCCTGAAAGGCCACCATAGAGCCATTGCCCGCAGAGGCCGGGCCTCCATTCGCAGGGGATTTGACATAGAAGTCCGGCAAAGCGGAGGACTGGTCTGTTGACGGAGGCAAAATATAGCTGAGATCTCCGTGATAGTGTTCTAACCCGTAGCCAAGGGCCGGCAGGAATGCCGAATAGAACCGTTCTGCACGTGCGATGTCGTCTGCGCCGACGGTGACATAGGCTATCATGGCGACACCTTCTGAGGGGCGCGGTTCATGCAAGCCCCTCGATAATGGCGATGTCCGCTTCGCACGCATTGGCGCGACGGGCGCGTGCGGCGCGGTAGGTGGCGGAGTCGTAGCAGGCTTGAGCTTGTGCCACGTTGTCAAATTCGATCACCACGCGGCGTTGCCAGTCGCGACCTTCCAGCGTTTGCGCCTCGCCGCGCGCCAAGAAGCGCGCGCCAAATTCGGCAAAGGCCTCGGGTGCGATGGCCTGATAGCCTTGATAGGCCTCGGGGTCGGTAACGGTGACATTTGCGATCCAATAGGCTTTGGGCATGGCTATTCCCCGTTTTGATCCTGAGCCAGCAGCCGCTCGGCGATGCGGGCTGTGTCCTGCAGGTGTTGGTTGACGGCGGCAGCGGCGGCCTCGCCATCGCCTGAAACAATCGCATCGCAAATGGCTTGCATATGTTCGGGGCCGGGACGGTCGCGTTCCGTAGAAGAGAGGGTCATCATACGCAGACGGCTGATGCGGCCATTGAGACGTTGCACCACTTCCCATGCGACGTGATGCCCCGCACCTTGGAAGATTTCATCGTAAAAATCCGAGGTTGCGCGAAACATTGCGCCCGGGGCTGCGCCGGAAGACGTGCGTTTGAGGCGGCCAAGCGCCGCAATGAGCTTTTTGGCACGCGCGTCGGTGATGTTGTTGGCACAGTCGCGCGCGGCAGCCGTTTCCAGCATGCGGCGGATGTCATAGATTTGCCGCGCATTGTCCCAGTCCATACGCGCCACGATCGGGCCATGACCGGGCAGGATTTCCACCAGACCCTCGGCTTCGAGATAGCGGATGGTTTCGCGCACCACGGTGCGGCTAACGCCAAGCTGATCACAGAGCGGGCGTTCCACCAGACGTTCGCCGGGTTGAAAATGGCCTTCGATAATGGCGTCGCGCATGCGTTCCTGCACCATATCGCGCAGGGTCATTGGGGGTTGTTCGATCTTGGAAAGACGGGATGTGCTCATGGAAATGTTGATAGCCGTCCGGAGACAGGTGCGCAAGTATGATTGACATATGGTATGTTGGTATACCATCGTACAGAAAAACGACTCAGATGAGAGATGTCCTATGCCTGCCGAAATCCGCAAAACCCTGCTGCATGTTGAAGAGACCCTGATTGAAGGGGGTAAAGCTGCGGCCCAGCCTTTGAAAATGATTGCGGCGGTGGCGGTGATCAAAAACCCCTGGGCGGGGCGTGGATTTGTCGAAGACCTGCGTCCTGAAATCCATGATTGTGCCTCGCCTTTGGGCGCGTTGTTGACCCGCATGATTTTGGAGGCCGCCGGTGGTGGCGACAATGTTGAAGGCTATGGAAAGTCAGCCATTGTTGGCGTGAACGGTGAGGTGGAGCATGGATCGGCTCTGATCCACACGTTGCGGTTTGGAAACCATTATCGCGAGGCCGTGGGGGCAAAATCCTATCTGGCGTTCACCAACACGCGCGGGCCGGCGAATGCGCCGTTGCAGATCCCTTTGATGGATAAAAACGATGGCGGGCGGCGCAGTCATTACCTGACCATTCAGTTGCAAGTGGCGGATGCGCCGGGGCCGGATGAGATCGTGATCGCGCTGGGCGCGTCGATTGGCGGGCGGCCGCATCATCGTATTGGCGATCGTTATCAGGATCTGAAGGAATTGGGCCATGACGTTGACAACCCTGCAGCTGTCTGAGCCTTACGGCACGCTGGCCTATCGCCATGCAGGTGCGGGTGCGCCGGTGGTGTTGATCCATGGGGTGGGTCTGCAATCTGCGGCGTGGGGGCCGCAGTTGGCGGCTTTGTCGGCGACACATAAGGTGATCGCGTTGGATATGCCGGGGCATGGTGGCTCGTCTGCTTTGCCCAAAGGGGCGACGCTTGAAGATTATGTAGATTGGCTGCAGGCGGCGCTTGTGGCTTTGGAGCTGCGGGATGTGAGCCTTGTGGGGCATTCGATGGGGGCGTTGATCGCTGCCGGATATGCCGTGGGGCATTCCGAGATGTTGGCGCGGGTGGCGTTGCTGAACGGTGTGTATCGCCGGACCGAAGACGCGCGCGCCGCCGTTGAGTTGCGCGCTGCAGAGATCGGCGCGGGGTCGGTGGATCTGGAAACTCCGCTGGCGCGCTGGTTTGGTGATAGTGCAGCCGAGCAGGCGGCGCGGGCCGATGTGGCCGGTTGGTTGCAGGCTGTGGATTTGCGGGGCTACGCCACAGCCTATGGCGCGTTTGCGCGGGGCGATGCCACCTATGCGGACCGCTTTGGCGACATTCGCTGCCCGTTGTTGGCCCTCACCGGAGATGGCGATTTGAATTCCACACCTGCCATGTCGCAAGCCATGGCGGAGGCCGCTCCTTTGGGGCAAGCGGTGGTGATTGAAGATCATCGCCACATGATCAACCTGACCGCGCCTGAGGTGGTCTCGCAAATCCTGCTAAACTGGTTGCACAGCACAGCAGAGGGAGTGTCGGCATGAGTGAGATTGATCCACGCGAATTGCGCAATGCCTTTGGCGCCTTCATGACCGGAGTGACGGTTGTGACTGCACAGGATGAGGACGGCGCGCCAATCGGGTTTACCGCGAATTCGTTTACGTCGGTGTCGCTTGATCCGCCGCTGGTCTTGGTCTGTCTGGCCAATGGCTCCAGCAATTATGATGCGCTGGCGCAGGCCAAGGGGTTTGCAGTGAATGTGCTGGCGGAAAACCAAAAGGATGTTTCCAACACCTTTGCGCGGCCTGTGGAGGATCGGTTTGCGGCAGTAAACTGGCGCGCGGGGCCGCATGGATCGCCGGTGTTTGACGGGGTCTCGGCGTGGTTTGATTGTTCGATGCACAAGACTGTGCCGGCGGGGGATCACTTGATCCTGATCGGCAAGGTGGAAGCCTTTGAAAACTTCACCCATCCGGGGTTGGGATATGCGCGTGGGGCCTATGTGACGCCGGCGGCTGAGGCAGAAGCCCTGAGCAATAGCGCCAATCTGACAGTCTCAGCCTTGATCGAACATCAGGGCAAGGTGTTGCTTGTGGACGATGGTGGCGGCGGGTTGCGCCTGCCCGAGGCCAAAGTGTCCAAAGATGGCGCCAGCGCGGCACTGACGCGGTTGATCGCGCAGAGCGGCGTTACGGCAGAGCCCGGATTTGTCTATTCCGTTTACCAGGATGACGCGCGCGACACGCATCATATTTCGTTTTTGTGCCAAGCCAGCGGGGAGAGCGCCACCTATGGTGCGTTTACCGAGCTGAATGCGACAACCTTGATGGACATCACAGACCCTGCTGTCTGCACGATGTTAGAGCGGTTCGCAGAAGAAAGCCGGATGGGCAATTTCGGAGTTTATTACGGCAACCACGTCGCGGGACAGGTGCGCCCGATGACATCAGGGAGTTGAGGCATGAAGTTCTCGCTTTTTGCGCATATGGAGCGCATTTCCGCAGATCAGGATCAGAAGCAGATGTACGAGGAGTTCATCGCGCTGTGCAAAATCGCCGATGAAGGCGGGATGCATGCAGTTTGGACGGGTGAACATCACGGGATGAATTTCACCATTGCGCCAAACCCGTTCATCAGCCTTGTGGATGTGGCGCGCCAGACGAAAAATGTGCGTCTGGGGACGGGCACGGTGATTGCGCCGTTCTGGCATCCAATCCGCTTGGCAGGCGAGGCGGCGATGACGGATATCATCACCGACGGGCGGTTGGATATCGGCATCGCGCGCGGCGCCTATTCCTATGAGTATGAGCGGTTGATGCCGGGCATGGATGCCTGGGAAGCAGGGCAGCGCATGCGTGAGTTGGTGCCCGCGGTCAAGGAATTGTGGAGAGGCGATTATGCCCATGAGGGCGAATTCCATCAGTTCCCCAAAACCACATCGTCTCCGCAGCCCATTCAGGCGGGCGGCCCGCCGATGTGGATTGCGGCGCGTGATCCCAGCAGCCACGAGTTTGCGGTGGAGCAGGGCTGCAACGTACAGGTAACGCCACTGTGGAATGGCGAGGGTGAAATTGCCGACTTGATGGGCAAGTTCAACGATGCCTGTGCGAAATACCCGGAGCAACCGCGCCCCAAGATCATGTTGCTGCTGCATACCTATGTGGCGGACAGTGAGGCGGATGCGAAACAGGGGGCTGTCGAGCTGAACCAGTTCTATTGCTATTTCGGCGCGTGGTTCATGAACAAGCGCGACGTCAATCAGGGGCAGATCGCGACGTTGAGCGAAGAAGAAATCGCGGCCCACCCGATGTATTCGCCCGAAGGCATGGAGCGCGATCTGGTGATCGGCACGCCGGACAAAGTGATTGAACGGCTCAAGGTTTATGAGACACTGGGCTATGATGAATATTCGTTCTGGATCGACAGTTCGATGCCGTTTGAGCGCAAGAAAGCTTCGCTTGAGCGGTTTATCAACGAGGTTATGCCAGCCTTCGCCTAAGAGGCAGTCAAGGAAATTATGATGCAAAATTTTCAGCAGTATATCGACGGCGCCTTTGATGACGGAGCCAGCCGGTTTGACAGCCTTGATCCGGCCACTGGGTCAGCATGGGCAGAGATGCCTGCGGCCTCGGTGGCGGATGTTGATCGCGCTGTAGACGCTGCGGATCGGGCGTTTCTGTCGCCCGAGTGGGCGTTGATGACAGCGACTGCGCGCGGCAAGCTGTTGCTTCGGCTGGCGGATTTGATTGCTGAAAATGCGCCACGGTTGGCGGAGCTGGAAACACGCGACACCGGCAAGATCATTCGCGAAACCAGCGCGCAGATTGCCTATGTCGCGGAGTATTATCGCTATTACGCAGGGCTGGCAGACAAGATCGAGGGCGCGCATCTGCCGATTGATAAGCCGGATATGGAAGTCTGGCTGCGGCGCGAGCCGATTGGTGTGGTGGCCGCTGTGGTCCCGTGGAATTCGCAGCTGTTTCTGTCGGCTGTGAAGATCGGGCCTGCTTTGGCGGCCGGCTGCACCGTGGTGTTGAAAGCCAGCGAAGAAGGACCTGCGCCGCTTTTGGAATTTGCGCGCATTTTTGATCAGGCGGGCTTTCCCAAGGGGGTTCTGAATGTGCTGACTGGCGGGGCCGAGGTGGGCGCGGCGCTGAGCAGCCATGCCAAGGTGGCGCATGTGGCCTTTACCGGCGGGCCTGAAACTGCGCGCCATATTTTGCGCAATTCGGCAGAAAATCTGGCGTCCACATCGTTGGAGTTGGGGGGCAAATCGCCGTTCATCGTGTTTGACGATGCGGATCTGGAAAGTGCTGTGAACGCGCAGGTGTCCGGTGTGTTTGCCGCCACAGGCCAAAGCTGTGTGTCCGGCTCGCGCCTTGTGGTGCATGCCAAGATCAAGGACGCGTTTTTGGCACGGCTGAAAGAGAAGGCGGAGGCGGTGGTCATCGGGGAGCCTGATGATATGGCCACCGAAGTTGGGCCGCTATGCACCAAACGGCAGCGTGACACGGCAGTTGCGGTGATAGAGCGTTCGGTTGCGCAAGGGGCCAAGCTTGTGACTGGTGGGCAGGCGTTGGATCGGGAGGGATTTTATTTCCCACCGACCATTCTGGATTGCGATGGGGCGCAGGATGCTGAATGTCTTTCCCACGAGTTCTTTGGGCCAGTGTTGTCTGTGGTCAGCTTTGAGACCGAGGCGGAAGCAGTTGCGATTGCCAATGATACCGAGTTTGGTCTGGCGTCCGGCGTGTTCACGCAAAACCTGACGCGGGCGCATCGGATGATCCGCGCCATTCGGGCCGGCATCGTCTGGGTGAACACCTATCGCGCGGTCAGCCCGATTGCGCCGTTTGGCGGCCATGGTTTGTCAGGACACGGGCGCGAAGGCGGGATTGAGGCGGCGCTGGATTACACCAAGGTCAAGGCCGTGTGGCTGCGAACCGCCGATACACCCATTCCCGACCCATTTGTGATGCGCTGACACGTCTTCTGCTCTAAGGCTCTGAGTTTGTTGCGATCCGCAACTCCGCAGGAGACTTGTGACCGTGACACGCAAAACCCCCAGATCGACCGCAACCCTATCGGTTGCGGGCCAAGGGCCATTTAAAGGCCTGCACAGCGGGATGAGCATCGCCTCAAAAGCGATGGTGGCGGCTTTTGTGGTCTTCACAATCCTGAATTTGGAATATGCGGGGGCTCTATATGGGGGCATTCGTGCGTGGGTCGAAGGTGCGTTGAGTTGGTATTACATCAGCTCGATCATCATAATCCTCTTTGCCAGTCTCTATCTTATGTTCAGCCGCTTTGGATCGGTGCGATTGGGGGATGATGACGCTAAGCCCGAATTCAGCCGGTTTTCGTGGTATGCGATGTTGTTTTCGGCGTCGGTGTCGATTGGTATTATGTTCTTTGGCGTGGCTGAGCCGCTGTTTTATTTCGATAATTCGGCGGGATGGGGCTATCCCAACAATCCGTTTGCTGATGCGGCGGGACATCACGACATGGATATGCAACGCGCGGTGGATGCGGTGCGGGTGACTAATTTTCATTGGGGGCTGCATGGCTGGGCAGTTTATACGCTGACGGGATTGGCGTTGGGGTATTTTGCCTTTCGCAAAAAGCTGCCTCTGACGTTTCGCTCGGCACTTTATCCGATTTTAGGGGACAGGATTTACGGCCCCGCTGGTCATGCGGTGGATCTGTTGGCGGTGTTTGGAACGATCTTTGGGATTGCAACCTCGATGGGGTTGGGCGCAACCCAAATGGCGCAGGGCATGAACGTGTTGTTTGGTGTCGATCCCGGTGTTGGCACGCAGGTGGTCTTGGTGGTTGTGATTTCGATTGTTGCCACATTGACCGCCGTATCCGGTATTGGGCGGGGCATTAAGCTGCTGTCGGAATGGAATATATTGCTAACCGCTGCCTTGATCGTGTTTTTCTTCATAGCGGGTCCAAGTCAGTGGTTGATGGGGTTCTTCCTCACCGCCACAGGCGACTATCTTACGCAATTTCTGTCGATGGGGTTTTGGACGGCCTCAGCCCCAGGCGATGTTGCCTGGCAGGGCGGCTGGACTATGTTTTATTGGGGCTGGTGGCTCAGTTGGGCGCCGTTTGTGGGTATGTTTTTCGCCCGTATTTCCAAAGGGCGTACCATTCGTGAGTATATGTTTGGCGCGATGCTGGTGCCGACCACGATGGCCTTTGTCTGGATCACCATATTTGGCGGCAATGCGCTGTTTTTGGAAATGAATGCGGTGGGAGGCGTCGGCACGGCGGGGTTGATTGACATGGTCAACAACTGGAACCTTGGTGGCACTTTGTTCGGGACAATCGAGCTGTTGACCCATGGTGGCACAATGGCTTGGCTGGTGTCGGCGCTGACCACACTCTTGCTTGCGACATGGTTCATCACCAGCTCGGATTCAGGCACGTTGGTGGTGACCACAATCCTATCAATGGGCAATCCGCATCCCCCCAAACGTCACCGCGTTATCTGGGGGGCCGCGCAGGGATTGGTGGCGGCTGTGCTGTTGTTTGCCGGAGGGTTGGCCGCGCTACAAACCGCCGCCATCGCCGCTGCACTGCCGATCTCGGTCTTGGTGGTGATGATGGCATGGGGCGTGATCAAGTCGCTGATGGAGGATCCCTCGGCAGCGAAAAGTGGCGCTGACGTCTCACCGGATGGCACAGGCTTGGATGGTGATTTATGCGCCTAAATGATTTCGAACAAAGCTACGTACAGGTGGTGTAGACACAGGTAGGTGAGCATGTAATTCTGGATGCCTGCCTCAAATGTTGCATTGACTAAACGATTTTGCCACATGATCCTGAAGTGAATGATTGCCCAGATTTCACGTCTTTGCAGGTGTAAAAGTTGGTCGTTGAAGAGTGCTGGAAGTTGGCCTTGTGGGGGCTGATTTTCTTGATTTAACTAACAAAGTTGGTGAGTGACTATGAACCTGCGCCCCCTTCTCATTCTGCCACCCATTGTGATCGCCATGTTGGGTTTTAACTGGATGACCCGCGAGCGCCCCGAAGACGTCACGCGGCAGGAAGAAACGCAACTGACCGTGCGCGCCATGGAGATTGAAATCGAGCCTGTGCGTGCCACAGCGACCGGCTTTGGGCGGGTTCAAACGGTGCGGGATTGGTTGGCGGTGTCTGAGGTGGCAGCCCGAATCGAAGAGATTCCGGGGGCGCTGGCGGAGGGTAGTATCGTTGAGCAAGGCGATGTGCTGTTCAAAATTGATGTGACTGATTACGAGTTGGCGCGACAGAAGGCGCAGGCCAATATCGCAGCGGTTGAGGCGCAGATCCGTGAAATCGCGCGCCAGAGCGAAAACACCCAACGCTCGCTGCTTTTGGAACAACGCACCCTGGAAGTGGCACAAGCGGAATTTGACCGGATTTCAGAGCTTGTAGAGCGCGGGGCCGCAACGCAGGCCACGTTGGACACCACGCAAAAGACACTTTTGGCGCAGCAAAATGCAGTGTTGAATCTGCAAAACGCGATGGCTCTTTATCCGGCCCAAACAGATTCTTTGAAGGCCACGCGTGCAGTGCGCGAAGCCGAGTTGCGCGAAGCTGAGCGCTCAATTGAGAAAGCTGTGATAACCGCGCCATTCAGAGCGCGCGTGGCGACGGTAAATGCGGAAGTGGGTCAGTCCATAAGTGTGGGCAGCGAGCTATTGTCTCTTGAGGATACATCGGCGGTTGAAGTGATGGTCGAGCTGCAACCGAGTTCGTTTTTCCCGGTTTTGTTAGCTGTCCGGCCGGAAATAGAATTTCCTGAAGGCGGCGTCGACACATCGGCTGTGATCTCGATGTTGAAAAACGCAGGTGTCACTGCCGAGGTCCGGTTTTCTCTGGGGGATCTGGATGCGGTTTGGCCCGCAGACTTGGTACGTGTGCGCGGAACTTTGGACACGGACACCGCGACTATGGGCATCGCCGTGCGGGTTGACGATCCACTGATTGGGATGCCGATGCTAAACCGTCCGCGTTTGGATGTGGGCGCCTATGTGTCAGTGGTGTTTGAAACCCCACCGGTGGACGGGTGGATCACCATCCCGCGCACGGCGGTTCGCTACAACGACGATGGCACGTCATTTGTGTATTTGGCTGATGCCGAGCAGCGATTGTCCAAGCGCGAGATCACCAAAGGGCCAGCCATGGGGCAGAGCATTTTGGTGCGCGACGGGTTGGAGCAGGGTGATATTGTGGTGTTGAGCGAGCCGTCTCCACCGGTGATCGGGATGGCATTGCAGGTATTGATGGCCGGCGCGGAGAGCTGACATGATTGAATGGTTTGTCCGCCATCCGGTTGCCGCCAATTTGTTAATGGCGCTGATCTGCATTTTGGGGTTGGCGACAATCCCAGAGCTTGAGCGTGAGACGTTTCCCGATATCACCGCCTCGACCGTGGCTGTGTCCGTGGTCTATCCCGGCGCGTCGGCGGTGGATGTGGATGAGGAAATCTGTACCCGTCTTGAAGACGCAATTTCGGGCACGGATGCGTTAGAAGAGTTTGAATGCCTATCCATGGATGGGCGCGCCGCAGCCACAGCAGAGATGCAAGTTGGTGGCAGCATCATTCAGTTTTACAACGATATATTTTCCGCCACATCAGGGGTAAATGATTTCCCGAGCTCTGCAGAAACTCCGGCGGTTGAGCTGGGCGGGCGCTCAGAATTGATCGCGATGGTGGTGGTGTCGGGGATTGACGGCAAAAAGGGGCTGCTGGAATACACGGACGAGTTGGCCGAGAAGTTTCAGGCGTTGGACGGGATCAGTGAAGCCAATGTCACCGGGCTAACTGATCGTGAATTGCAGGTCACTTTTGACGAAGATGTCTTGCGCCGTCACGGTCTGAGCAGTCAGAGCGTGGTCGATGCGATCAATGCGCGCTCGCTGCAGCAGCCCTTGGGCGAGGTGTCGACCGACGACAAAAGTCTTGTGCTGCGGTATTCGGATGCGCGTCGCTCCATTACCGAATTGGAAGATCTGATCATCTTGCAAAACGGTGACGGAGGCATTGTGCGGCTGAGCAACCTAGCTACGGTGCGGATCGTGGACAGCGACGAAAACACGCAGAGTTTTGTAAACGGCGAACAGGCCGCGATTATCCAAATTCTCAAGGCAACAGACGGGGATTCTATTCGCATTTTTGATAAGGTGGATGCGATTATCAAAGCCGAGCACGCGGCTTATCCGGCCCCGTTTCAGTTGACCATCATCAACAATTTGTCCGAAATCATCGAAGAACGCCTGAGCCTGATTATTGGCAATATCGTGCTTGGTCTGGCGCTGGTGTTTGCGGTGATGTGGCTGTTTTTTTCGTTGAAGGAAGCCCTTTGGATATCGGCGGCTTTGCCTGTGTCCTTTCTTGGTGGTCTGTTCTTGATGCAAAGCTTTGGGCTGACCATTAATATGATCACCCTGATTGCCTTGCTGATCGCGGTAGGTCTGATCATGGACGATTCCATTGTGATTGCCGAAAATATCGACAAGTGGCGCCGTCGGGTTGGTCCCAAAGAGGCGGCGTGGCGCGGCACGGTAGAAATCATGCCCGGTGTGTTGTCGTCGTTTCTGACCACGGCCTGTGTATTTGGCCCGCTGATGTTCATCGAAGGCGATTTGGGCGAGACTCTCAAGTTTATTCCGATGGTGCTGTTGTTGACGCTGGCGCTGTCGTTGGTGGAAGGGTTTCTGATCCTGCCACACCATTTGAGCCACGTAAAAATTGCCACCAAGGAGCCACCAAAGCCGCGTATGGCATCTCGTCTGTTGGAGCGGTTCACCGAAAATGTGGTGGTGCCATTGGCGGCGGCACTGGCGCGGGTGCGCTATCTGACAATCGGGTGTGTTTTTGGGGCACTGATCCTGTCGGTGGGGTTGATCGCTTCGGGGCAGATCAAAGTTGTGGGCTTTCCGGTTGTGGAAGGTGACACGATTGAAGCGAAACTGTCGATGACCACCGGTATTTCACGAGAGCGTACCGTGACAACGGTGGAGCAAATATTGGTGGCGCTTGATCAAGTGGATGCACAGTTTACCCCCTTCACTCAAGGCGGCCAACCGTTGGTGGAGCGGGTTCTGGTACGCTATGGGGCCAATTCCAATGTGAATGACAATGGATCAAACACTGCCACGATTACGGTTGATTTGAGGGAGGCTGCCTCCCGCAATGTATCAGCCGATGAGGTGGTCATTGCCTGGCGCGATCTGTCCGGGCCGATGGCGGATATCCAACAAGTGAGCTTTGGTCAGAACGAAATGGGTCCAGGTGGCAATGATATCGATATCGATGTCTCAGGGCGTGAGCCTGTGCAGATAGAAGCCGCGGCTGCGCAGATTTTGCAACGCTTGCTGGCGCGAATTGATGTCAAAGAAGCCTATTCCGATTTCTACGGCGGGCGACAGGAAGTGCGGCTGACGCTCAAGGAGTACGGCTATTCGGTGGGGTTAACACCTCAGGGGCTTGCAGGACAGCTTCGGCAGGCTTTTGAAGGCTCGGAAACCGACACATTTCGCGTGGGTGCCTCGAATGTAAATGTGCAGGTTCAGTTGGGAGACACGGTGTCGAGCCTGACTGAATTGGAACAGTTTCCGATAATTGTTGGTAACGGGCAGCAGACCGCATTGATGGCCGTGGCTGATATTGTTCTGGAGGACAGCTATCCGACGATCACCCGCAAAAACGGGCGTGTTGTGGCCAATATTGTGGGCCAGATTGATCGAGCGGCAACAACATCAACGGTCATTTCGAATTACGTGCTTGAAGAGGTCGTGCCGGAATTGGCGGCTTTGTATCCCGACGTGACTGTGTCCATCCGTGGAGCTGCCGAGGAACAGCAGAAATCGCAGTCGTCCATGGGGACCAAACTTTTGCTGGGATTGCTGGGGGTCTATATGGTTCTGGCGTTTCAGTTCCGTAGTTATACGCTGCCAGTGATTGTGATGTTGTCGATCCCTTTTGCGTTGATTGGGACAATTCTGGGCCATTGGGCGATGGGGTTGGACCTATCGATGCCCAGTCTGATCGGATTTGCGTCGCTGGCAGGCATTGTGGTCAATAACGCGATCCTTTTTTTGTCGTTTTTCCAGACCCATTTGCGCGGCGATGATCATCTGGCGGCGACACTGGATGCAGTGCGCGCACGATTTCGACCGATTTTGTTGTCGACCAGCACAACGGTGGCCGGATTGCTGCCGCTGATCGCCAATACCTCGCCGCATGTGCAGACTATGGTACCCCTCGCTGTGTCGGTGGCGGCAGGGCTGACCGCGTCGATGATCTTGGTCACCTTGGTGTTGCCCTCGTTGCTGAGCATCTATTTTGACATCTTTGGGGTGCAGAAATGGGCTGCGAAGTTTGGCGCAAGGGAGGAGGGTGGTGAGGTCCAGCTTGAGAAGATCAGTTGAGCGCACCTGCGGCGCGCGCTGGATGCGTAAGGGCATAAAGCCCTTACAAGTTGCGAGGCGCTGCCTCGCGCTCCGGGATAATTAAGGCAAGAGGAAGTTGGGGGCTTGGCATCACCGGTCGTGATGGGGGCGATCACGGAATACTGGTTTTCTTTTGGGTATGCGCTGGACTAGATCGGGGGATCAATGGAGAGGCGCGATGGCTGTCACAGAGATTGAGAATCACGATTCCCCGCGCGGCTTGGCCTTTGCGATTACGGCCTATGTGATTTGGGGCATGTTACCGATTTTCATGAAAGCTGTTGCGCATATACCGGCGGCGGAAGTGATTGCGCATCGGGTGTTGTGGTCGGTGCCGTTGGCTGGTGTGGTTCTGATCTATTTGGGACGTACCAATGATTTGGTGGCAGCCTTTAAAACACCGCGCATGTTGGCCATGGGCTGTGTCACGGCGGCGCTGATTTCGGTGAACTGGGGCGTCTATGTCTGGGCGATTTCGGTGGAGCGGACATTGGATGCGGCGCTGGGCTATTACATCAATCCGATTTTTAGCGTGGCCTTGGGGGCGCTGGTTCTCAAAGAGCGGTTGAGTGGCGCACAGATGGTGGCGGTGGCGCTGGCGGCTGGTGCGGTGGTTTTATTGTGGCTTGAAGCGGGACGGCTGCCGTGGGTGGCGGTGGTTCTGACCGTGTCTTGGGGATTTTATGCGTTTTTCAAGAAGATGCTGCCGATCGGGCCCAATCAGGGGTTTCTGCTTGAAGTGTTGCTCCTGACGCCGCCAGCCTTGGGGTATTTGGCTTGGCTGGCCGCACATGGGCAGGGGCATTTTGGCGGCACGACGTGGGACACGGGATTGTTGATGGCTTGTGGGGTGATCACGGCGGTGCCGCTACTGGTCTATGCCAATGGAGCGAAGCTGTTGAAGTTGTCCACCATTGGTATTTTGCAATACATCGCGCCGACGATGATCTTTCTGATGGCTGTGGTGGTGTTCAAGGAGCCTTTTGAAGGCGCGCGGGTGGTGGCGTTTCCAATGATCTGGGCGGCGCTGGTGATCTATTCGGTGTCGATGCTGCGCGGCTTGCGCGCGGCGCGGTCCTAAAGCGCTGCGCGGATGCGGGGCGCGAGCAGTTTGGCCCAGAGCGTGTAGGCGGCTTCGCTGGGGTGGTAGCCATCTGTGGCTTGAAAACGCGGCTCAAACGGAATGTCTAAGGCGAGGTGCTCCAGCGTCGGATACTGGGTGGCGAGATCGGCAAGGGCGGCGTCAAGGCGGGCGGCCTGTTGTCCGATCACCCAGCGCAGCGGTTGCGGGATCTTGGGGTAGGCGCCCATTGGGGGCAAGCCGGAGGCGATGACGTGGCGTGCGCCGAATTTGGCGGTGAGCAGGTCCAGCAGCGCGGATTGATTAGTGCGCCAAGTGGTGTGCGAGAAGCCGCGAGTGGTGTCGTTGACACCCAGCGAGGAGACCACAACGTCGGCCTGAAACGGGGCGATGGTTTCAAGATGTCGGATGGCGATGGGGGTGGTGGCGCTGGTGGCGGCCTCAAGTTGCCAAGTGACGCTGTGGCTTTGGGAGAGCTCGGCGACAAGTTGGCCTGCGAGGGCGGTGTTCTGGTGGCTGGCGCCGACACCGGCGGCGGCGCTGTCGCCGATGATTAGCAGACGCAGTTGCGGGCCTGTGCCCGTGCTGCCGTGGCGTTGGCCCGGTGGTTCAGAGAGTGTGTGGGCGCGGCGGCGCACACCGAGCCCTTGCGCGATCAGCAGCGGCGCGAGCGGAATGCGCAGGAGTTGATCGGCCGCAATCATGTCAGGACAGCGCGTCTTTGAATTTGAGAAAACGCGGGTCTGTCATGACGCGGGCATTCATTGCTTCGCGCAGCGCGCCGACAGATTTATAGGGGCGCATGACCACTTCGAAGGTCTGGATCAGGCCCTCGTCATTCAGGGTGATCAGATCGACGCCGACGGCATCCAGATCGCCAATTTTGCACTGAAACTCCAGCGCCCAGTCGTTGCCCTCGCCCATGATGCGGCGGTATTTGAACTCGGAGAAGACCTGACCGACGTGTCCAAGGACTGCGGCGACGGGCGCGCGGCCGGTCCATGTGGCCCAATAGGTGGGGGGGCTGAAGGCGACGTCTTCGGCCAGCAGTGGATGAATGGCGGCCTCGTCGCCTTTGGCGACAACGTCCTGCATGGTGGCGATTGTGGGGTGCATTGTGGTTGGTCCTCCCTCGTGGATAGTGGCGCTAGCGTGCCCAAAGCGGCGCGCAACTCAAGCATGACGTCGGGTTGTGGCGCGCGCGGGAAGGTCATATGAGGGCCAGATGAGCATAAGCACCCCCTATACCCCGCCCAATGACCCGCTGGTGATTCTGCATGAGGACAGCGACATTGTTGTTGTGAACAAACCTGCGGGGCTGTTGTCGGTGCCGGGGCGTGGTGAAGAGTTGGCGGATTGTCTAATCACGCGGCTGCAGGAGGTCTTTCCGATGGCCTTGGTGGTGCATCGTCTGGATCGCGACACCTCTGGTGTGATGGTCTTTGCGCTCACGCCACATGCGCAGCGCCATTTGTCGATGCAATTTGAGCAGCGCAAGACCAAGAAAACCTATGTGGCGCGGGTCTGGGGGCATCTGGAGCCCAAGGCTGGCACGGTGGATTTGCCGTTGATTGTGGATTGGCCGAACCGGCCTTTGCAGATGGTGGACCATGAAAATGGCAAGCCAGCGCAGACCGATTGGCGGGTGCTCAAGTACGGGGAGGCCGAAACCCGCGTGCGGTTGATACCCAAGACGGGGCGGACCCATCAGCTGCGGGTGCATATGTTGGCGCTGGGGCATGTGATGCTGGGAGATCCGCTTTATGCGACGGGGGATGCGGCGCAGTTTGACCGCTTGATGCTGCACTCTGAGGAATTGCGCGTGAGCCATCCGGAGAGCGGGAAAGGCATGAGCTTTCGCGCCAAAGCCTTGTTTTAAGACGCAAGGGCGGGAGCCTCCGGCGGAAGTATTGTAGCAGAGAAGAAGCTGGGGCGTTGCGGGTTTTGAGATTGTGACTCGCAATGAGAACAAAAGGTGAATATTATCGGGAATCGCTATGGTTGCCGAGCTTTGTATCACGTCGAATTTCACCTTTCTCACCGGAGCGTCGCATCCGGAGGAATATATGCGTCGTGCTGCGATGGCAGGATTAGAGGCCGTGGCGATTGCCGATGTGAACAGCGTGGCGGGGATTGTGCGGGCGCACACCGAGGCGCGCGAGATTGCGCGTTTGGTGGCGGCGCGGCGGCGGTTTGATGACGAGGTGGGGCTGATTGGGCCGCCGCGACCGGAGGGGATTGCGGCGCCTGTGAGTGCGCCGATTTACGCGACGCCGCGGTTGATTCCGGCGGCGCGGCTGGAATTTGAGGATGCGCCATCGGTGACAGTGATTGCGCAGGACCGGCAGGGGTGGGCAAACCTGTGTCGCATTCTCTCTAAGGGGCGTTTGCGGGCGCAAAAGGGCCGCTGTGTTCTCAGTCTGGGTGATCTGATTGATTTTGCACAGGGGTTGCAGTTGATCCTGCATCCATTGCCTCACGCGCATCGGGAGCAGTGCGGCGCGGATGGATGGGGGCGGCATATAGGGCGGTTGACGCGCCGCTTTGGCGGGCGGATGCAGCTTGCCTTGGTGCCGCGATATGACGGGGAAGATAGCGCGCGGTTTGCGGCGATTGCCGCTGAGGGCGCGCAGTTTGATTTGCCGTTGGTCGCCAGCAGTGCGCCATTGATGCATCACGGCAAACGGCGGCGGCTGGCGGATGTATTAAGTGCGGTGCGGCTGGGGTGCCGTGTCGAGACGTTGGGGCGTCAGGCGCTGGCCAATGGTGAGCAGAGGCTGCGCAGTGCGGATGAAATGCAGCGCTTGTTTCAAGGCTATGAGGGCGCGCTGGCGCAGACCGATCATGTGGTGTCACGCTGCGTCTTTTCGCTGGATGATCTGCGCTATGAGTATCCCAGCGAGGTGGCGCAGGGGGAAACGGTTTCGGAGCGGTTGGCGCGACTGGCCTATAGCGGGCTGCGCTGGCGCTATCCGCATGGGGCGCCCGAGAGGGTGCGCGCCATGTTGGAGCATGAGTTGGCGCTCATTGGCAAGCTTGGATATGAGCCGTATTTTCTGACCGTGCGTGATGTGGTGGCTTTTGCGCGCGGCCGTGACATCCTGTGTCAGGGACGGGGCAGTGCGGCCAATTCTGTGGTCTGCTACTGTCTGGGTGTGACCTCGGTGAGCCCCGAGATCGGCACCATGGTGTTTGAGCGCTTTGTGAGCGAGGCGCGCGATGAGCCGCCTGATATTGATGTGGATTTTGAACATGAGCGCCGCGAAGAGGTGATCCAGCATATCTATGAGCGGTATGGACGCCATCGGGCTGGGCTATGCGCCACGGTGGTGCATTATCGTGGTAAACGGGCGATTCGCGAGGTCGGTCGCGCCATGGGGTTGGCCGAAGATACTATTTCGGCGTTGTCCTCGCAGCTTTGGGGGTTCTTCTCTGTTGATGCCGTACAGGACGAGCGGATGCGCGAAATTGGTCTGGACCCGACAGATCGCCGGCTGCGTCTGACCATGGATCTGGTGCATGAGATCATCGGCTTTCCGCGTCATCTGAGCCAGCACGTCGGCGGTTTTATCATGACCGAAGGGCGGCTGGATGAGCTGGTGCCAATAGAAAACGCCAGCATGGAGGATCGCACAGTCATCTGCTGGGATAAGGATGACATTGATAGCCTTGGCATTCTCAAGGTCGATGTGCTGAGCCTCGGCATGCTGACTTGCATCCGCAAAGGGTTTGACCTGTTGGCACGTCACCACGGCCAGCATCTGTCGTTGGCCACGATCCCGCCCGAGGACCCCAAGGTCTATGACATGCTGTGCAAGGCTGACAGCATCGGGGTGTTTCAGGTGGAAAGTCGGGCGCAGATGAATTTCCTGCCGCGTATGCGCCCACGCAATTTCTATGATCTGGTGATCGAGGTGGCGATCATCCGTCCCGGTCCCATTCAGGGCGACATGGTGCATCCCTATATCCGGCGCCGCAATGGCGAGGAAAAGGTGAGCTTTCCCTCTGATGCTTTGGGGGAGGTGTTGGGGAAAACCCTTGGCGTGCCGCTGTTTCAGGAGCAGGCGATGCAGATTGCCATCATCGGGGCGGGGTTTTCACCCGAGGAGGCCGACCGGCTGCGTCGCTCGTTGGCGACGTTTAAGAAACACGGCAATGTTAGTGAATTTCAGGGCCGTTTCATGCGTGGCATGAAGGCCAACGGTTATGATGAAGAGTTCTCTGCCCGCTGTTTTTCCCAGATCGAGGGCTTTGGGTCTTATGGCTTTCCCGAAAGCCACGCGGCCAGTTTTGCGCTGTTGGTCTATGCCAGCGCGTGGATCAAATGCCACTATCCGGGCATCTTTGCCTGTGCGCTGCTCAATAGTCAGCCGATGGGATTTTATGCGCCTGCCCAGATCGTTAGGGATGCGCGCGAACATGGTGTCGAAGTGCGCGGGGTCGATATCAACGAAAGCTATTGGGACAATGTGATGGAGCCGGACGGGCGCGGCGGGTTGGCGCTGCGTCTGGGATTTCGCCAAATCCGGCGTCTGCGGGAAGAGGATGCCGCATGGATCACAGCCGCACGCGGCAATGGCTATCTGACGGTTGAGGATGTTTGGCGACGCGCAGGCGTGGCCCCGTATGTTCTGACGCGCATGGCCGAGGCGGATGCCTTTGCTTCGCTAGGTCTGACGCGACGCGAGGCCCTGTGGGAAGCCAAGGCAATCCATTCAGAAAAACCGCTGCCGCTGTTTGCGGGGGATATGGATGGCGAAGGTATTGTCGAGCCGGCGGCCCTGTTACCCGAGATGACAGCAGGCGAGCAGGTGGTGGAGGATTATGTCGCGATGCGTCTGACCCTGCGCCAGCATCCGGTGGCCTTGCTGCGCCATATCCTGACGCCGGGTATGCCAAAGCAGGGTTAACAGGCTGGTTTGGTTAAAAACCACGTCGGTAACGCGGCTGTCTCCCGTCGGTATTGCGTTGGAGCGATTTTGCGCGGTGTCGTCCTAACCCATAGCGCGTTGCGTCAGGACGACAGCCTGTCAGCGGCGGCGAAACCGTCCGGTCAGGCGAAAGCCATCCCGCATATTGCACCCCAAGAGGAAGAGGTTCACGCCTCCGGCAGCCAGCTCGATGAGCTGTACCCCGTAAAAGAGGGAGTCGAACTGCCCGTGACGGGCTTTCCAAGATAGAAACAGGGCAGCCGGGATCAGGATCAGCACGCCGTTGGCAGCCAGAACGGGCATGCGCCGGATTTTGACGCCAAGGACGCCGCCACGTCGCTTACCCGCGCGCGTAAAACCAGTGCCGCCGGCAATGGCGAGGGCGGGGATCAGGATGAGGAAGCCATAGGGGATGGCGGTTTTCACCGCCGTTATCTGGGCATGGTTGCCAAAGAGTTCGCTGACAAACGAGGCAGACCAGAAGGTGGCGATCATCAGTAGGGCAAAAGTGCCCGCGACGGGGTGGAGAAATTTTGTCATGTGAGCAGTCCTTTTGCAGGGCGAGGGTGGTGAACTTAAATAGTAAGCTATGTTTTTGGGCAAAGTCGGCTCAGAGAATCGACTCGGGAGAACATTTACATAGCAAGCTGTATTTATATTGTATAGCGTGCTATATTTGTTAACATGCGACATGGATTTTTCTACCGACGACTCGCCCGGATATCTGATCAACCACCTTGCCCGATTGTTCGCGGCTGGCCTGCAGGCGCGCATCAAGCCCTTGGGGTTAACCACCGGAGTTTTTCCGGTCATGTTGTGTCTGTGGCAAAAAGATGGGCTGACGCAAAAAGAGCTGGTGGCTCAGGTCGGGATTGAACAGGCGACAATGGCCAACACATTGGCACGGATGGAGCGCGACGGATTAATCCAGCGGCTGGCCGACCCTGATGACGGGCGCATTAGGCGCAATTGGCTGAGTGAGAAGGGACGGGCCTTGCAAGCACCCGCCATAGAGGCGGCGATGGCCGAGAATGACGCCGGACTGGCGCAGTTCACGCAACAGGAACGGGACACTTTGGTGGCGCTGATGCGCAAGGCTATTACCAGCTACGGCTGGTGACATCCCTCCAGATTTTGAAACCGGAGATCTTGGTTTGCCAGAGTGTGGCTAGGGTTTGCGCCAAACCGAAATGTGGCTGAGGCTGGTGTTGGTCAATGGCGCACGGTGCCAGTCGGCCCAGCGATGCTCCAGTTTCAGTCCCGCGATACGGGCCATCAGGTCCATTTCGGCAGGCCATGCATAGCGAAACGGCACCGACAAATGCTCGGGTTTGTCGCCTTTCATCCAGAGATGATGCGAGTGGTAGCTCTGGGTTGTGACGTCAAACTCATCCACGCCCCAATGATCCGGATCATGGGCAAAGGGCAGGCGGGTTTCGCCAAAGGGCAGGCGTTGCAGCGGCGGCAGTTGGGTTTCCACCAAAAATCGCCCGCCTTGTTCCAGATGCGCCGCGGCGTTTTCAAAACACGCGACCTGCGCGTCTTGTGTGGTCAGGTTGTCCAGCGTGTTGAACACCAGAAACACCAAGGAGAACGCGCCCGGGGTGCGCACATGGGTCATGTCGCCGAGGACAACCGGAATGTCTGCACCACCTGGTTTATTGCGCATTTCAGCCAGCATTGCAGCGGAAAGTTCATTTCCGCAGACTTTGACGCCGCGCGCCGCAAGAGGCAGCGCAATACGTCCGGTGCCAATGGCAAATTCCAGCGCTGCGCCACCCTCGGCAAGATCGGCCAGAACATCCACGGTTTGGGCAATCAGCGCCGGATCGGTGCCGCCATGATCCGCGTCATAGCTCGCGGCGACCTGTGCATCAAAAAAATCGTCAGTCATGGCGCTCTCTTCTGCTAAGATATCTTGCAGGTGTAGAGCCGCACCTTGAGGCCACCATGCACCACCGTGGCAAAAGGCGCCTCAAGTGGCAGGCCTGTGGCGCGCGCCAGACCCCCATCGGTGGTCACAATGCCGACTTGCCAGCCGGAGAACCGCTCCGACAGGACCTTGCCAAGGCTTGCATGTAGCGCAAACAGCGCCTTCTTGTTGCTGATACGCGCCCCGTAAGGTGGGTTGATGATGACGATGCCGGCTGGCCCTTTGGGGCGCGTCAGATCGCCAATGCTGGTTTGGGCAAAACTGACCCAATCGGTCACGGCGGCACGTTCGGCGTTTTGCGTGGCCATGCGCACGGCACCGGCGTCTTTGTCAGACCCGTAATACTGTGCGGATGGGGTGGCATCGGACACTGTGGCCTGCATCTGCGCCCAGACATCAGGCTCAAAGCTTGCCAGTTGCTCAAAGGCGAAATGGCGCGACCGGCCTGGCATCAGGCCGGCGGCAATCTCGGCGGCCTCGATGACAAAAGTGCCCGAGCCACACATCGGGTCGACCACTGGTTGCCTGCCGTCATAGCCCATCTGGCGCAGAAACATTGCCGCCAGATTTTCACGCATCGGAGCTTTGGCCACCGCTGCCTTATGGCCGCGTTTGTGCAGGCTTTCGCCGGATGTATCCAGCGACAGGGTGACCATATTGTTGTCGATACGCGCCTTTAACACCACATCGGCGTCGGGCGCTGTCTGCACCCCGATCGCTTCGCGCAAACCGCGCGCGATACGCTCTTCTGCCGCTCCGGCATGATAGATCTTGGATTTCTGTGTGGTGACATCAACCTTGATCGGCACATCTGGACGCAAAAGGTCCAGCCAGGCGACATCCTGAATGAGCTTTTCCAGATGCTCCAGATGCATGGTCTGAAAGGACGCAACTCGGGCCAGAACACGGACAGCGCCGCGCAGACAGAGGTTGGCGCGCCACACATCGTGCCAGTTGCCACGAAAGCGCACCCCACCCGGCATCATCTTGGGTTTCTTAAATCCGATGGATTGCATTTCGGCTGCCAGCGGTTTTTCCAAACCCGGCGCGGTGACCACAAAGATCTCAAATTTTTTCTGAACGTTCATACCCCTGCATATACGGATTTTGCGCGGGCTTGTAGCGCGAAGATGCTCTTGCGCTTTTTGGTGCTCAAAATACCTCGGGGGAGTCCCAAGCCTGCTTGGGACGGGGGCAGCGCCCCCTTGCCTTTCTGCCCATGGACACTGGCGGACAGCCAAGGTATTTCAACATCATTATGGCCAGCAAAAACAAAAAGAACTCTGATCCGAACTATAAGGTGATCGCCGAGAACCGGCGCGCACGCTATGATTATGCCATCGAGGATGATATCGAATGCGGCATCATCCTGACCGGATCCGAGGTCAAATCCCTGCGGGAAAATTCGGGTAATATTGCCGAGAGCTATGCGGCTGTTGAAGACGGTGAGTTGTGGTTGGTGAACTCTTACATCGCCCCATACGAGCGTGCGATGTTCAGCCATCTTGAGCGCCAAAAGCGCAAACTTCTGGTGTCGCGCAAACAGCTGTCCGATCTGTGGAATGCCACGCAGCGCAAAGGTATGACGCTGGTACCTTTGGTGATGTATTTCAATCACAAGGGCTTTGTGAAACTCAAGATCGGCATCGCTAAGGGTAAGAAAAACCACGACAAACGCGCTTCGGATGCGAAACGTGACTGGGGGCGCCAGAAGCAGCGCCTATTGCGGCACAATGACTGAGGCTTGGTGATACAGGTCCAGCCAAAGCTGGTCGATGTCTGCCAGTTTTTCCGGCTCAAACCGCTCAAGCTCATGCCAGTAGCGCCCTGACGGCACATCGTAGCCCAGCGCCTGTTCGCGAGCGCGCAGCTCCGTAATTTTTGACAGAACATGATCGGTAAGTTGCGCCAATTCGGGCCAGCTCTCAATCTGTGCCCTAGGAAAGAGCAGCCGGCTTGGATCTTGGGACAGGTTCACGCAGAAACACCCCTGCTGTGCTGCGATCAACCAAAGCCGTGCGGATTTCGCTTCAAGCGATTGCAAGGTGATATCGTCGCGCAAAGGATCAGCGCTGCCTTTGCCATAAAAATGCGTGTTGCCGGTGCGCGCATAAACCATGTCGCAGCCCATCATCGCCAGGATTTTCGGGCGCCGTGTCGCTAGCGCCCAATAGGCGGCGCTAAAGGCCATGGTAGCACCGGCAAACAGCACGCCACCATAGGTGTTGTTGGCCGGAACATAGTCCTGATGTGTCACAATGGTTTGTGTGCGCGACACCTCGGGTGGGCGGCGGTCTTGGGGCAAGTCTTCGGGGTGGATGTGATGGCTCCAATCGGGGCGTATACGCCATGCGTTGTTGAGCGCTATGATGTCGTCAAAGTGGCGGCGCGGCCATGCCGCAGCCTGCGGTGCGTTGGGGCCGCTGCCTACAATCAGGACGATGTTTTGCGCAGATGGCATATCTTGTCTCCTGACACTTTGGTCTTTCTTAAGTGTGACCGTGGTGATGCCCAATGTGAAGCTATTAGGGGTCTTACGTCCTTTGGGCGGGGGCGGGATCAAAAACATCAGCATCTTTAAGCTGCTTTTTGCCCGATGGCCGCTCTTGCCACTGATCGGAACGGGATGTAGGCATGACGCAACATTATTACGGGGGCTCTTATGGCACAGAACGATCCCAAGACGCTGGTGTCCACAGAATGGCTGGCGGCACATCTGAAAGATCCCGATCTGCGGGTGTTGGATGCTTCGTGGTATTTACCGGATATGAACCGCGACGGGCGCGCTGAATATGACGAGCGGCATATTCCCGGTGCGCGGTTCTTTGATATTGATGACGTCTCTGATGCGCGCTCGGATTTGCCGCATATGGTGCCGCCGGTTGAAAAATTCATGTCACGTCTGCGTGCCATGGGTGTCGGTGACGGACATCAGGTGGTGATCTATGACGGGGCCGGCATTTTCTCGGCGGCCCGTGTGTGGTGGCTCTTTAAACTGATGGGGCAGAACGATGTTGCTGTGCTGGATGGCGGGCTGCCCAAATGGTTGGCTGAGGGTCGCGAGATTGAAGATCTGCCGCCGGTGATCCGCGATCGCCACATGACGGTGCGCCGTCAGAACCAGATGGTGCGCGACGTGACCCAAGTGGCACGCGCCAGCAAGCTGGGCGATCACGAGATCATTGATGCGCGCGGACCAGCCCGTTTTCGCGGCGATGCGCCCGAGCCGCGTGAAGGATTGCGCGCCGGACATATCCCCGGATCGCGCAATGTGCATTACGCGAGTTTGTTGAATGAAGACGGCACTCTGAAAGAGCCTGATGCGCTGCGCGCGACGTTTGAGGCGGCGGGTGTTGATCTGAGCAAGCCTGCAATCACGTCTTGCGGATCCGGCGTCACCGCCGCGATCCTGAGCCTTGCGATGGCGCGTTTCGGCAAGACCGATGTCGCGCTTTATGATGGATCCTGGACAGAGTGGGGGGCCTTTCCCACTGTGCCTGTAGCTACCGGAGAAGCCTGATGCTGACCAATCTCAAAGAGCAGCCCAAGGACAAAATCCTTGGTCTTATGTCGATGTATCGCGAAGACCCACGCCCCACGAAAGTGGATTTGGGTGTTGGTGTCTACAAGGATGCCAATGGCGTGACGCCGGTGATGCGTGCGGTCAAGGCGGCAGAGCGCAAGATCGTGGAAGAGCAAATCTCCAAGGCATACACGGGCCTAGCCGGTGATCCGGCTTATGCCGAAGCTATGACCGATTTGCTTTTGGCAGACAGCGTGGATCGCGCCCGTCTGGCGGCAGTGGCAACACCCGGTGGTACCGGTGCGGTGCGTCAGGCGTTTGAGCTGGTCAAAGTGGCCAACCGCAAAGCGCGCGTGTTTGTGTCTGATCCGACATGGCCCAACCACGTCAGTATTCTGGGCTATCTGGGCATCGAAGTGGTCAAATACCGCTATTTTGACACCGCCACTCGTGCGGTTGATTTTGACGGCATGATGGAAGATTTGGCAGAGGCGACATCGGATGATGTGATCCTGCTGCACGGCTGCTGTCATAATCCGACGGGTGCCAACCTGAACCTGTCGCAGTGGCAGGTAGTGATCGATCTGATCAACGACAAAGGCTGTTTGCCGATGATCGACATTGCCTATCAGGGTTTTGGTGATGGTCTGGAAGAAGATGCGGCGGCAACCCGACTGGTGGCGTCGTCTGTGCCTGAGTTGCTGATCGCGGCGTCCTGCTCCAAGAACTTTGGGATATATCGCGAGCGCACCGGCCTGTTGATGGCATTGAGCGCAAAGGCTGAAAGCACCGCGGTGACACAGGGCAACCTGAACCACCTGAACCGCCAGAACTTTTCGTTTCCGCCGGACCACGGCGCGCGGGTTGTGACCACCATCCTCACCGATCCCGAGCTGAAAGCGGACTGGATGGCAGAGCTGGAAGAGATGCGTCTGGGCATGTTGGGGCTGCGTCAAAAGTTGGCGGATGAGCTGCAAACCCTGAGCGGATCGAACCGCTTTGGCTTTATCGCCGAGCACCGTGGCATGTTCAGCCAGTTGGGCACCACGCCTGATCTGGTGGAAAAAGTGCGTGTGGACAACGGTATCTATATGGTTGGCGACAGCCGTATGAACATTGCTGGGCTGAATGAGCAAACTGTGCCTGTGCTGGCCAAGGCGATTGTCGACGCCGGCATCTAAGCTCGGCCACATGCAAAAGTGATTGCGCGCCTTCTTATGGAGGGCGCGCTTTATTATTGGTGCTACGACAAGAACTTCGCTTAGGCTGTTGGCATTTAGGGTGAGGGTTCTTGATGCGTTTGTTTTGGGTTTTGGTCGGGGTGTTTTCCGCTGCAACGGCGATGGCGAGTGAGCCGTCTTTTGATTGTGAGAAAGCGGGCAGTTCCGCAGATGAGGCAATTTGTGACTCTGATGGTTTGGCTGAGCTGGATCAGGAATTGGCGCGTATTTACAGCCTCGCAGTGGTGGGAGACCTGTCCACCGAGCGTTTGAATGAATTGAAGGCGACACAGCGCGGCTGGATCAAAGGGCGTGATGAGTGTTGGAAGTCCGATCTGGGGCTGGTGCCCTGTGTGGCTGCGGAATATGGCTTTCGCATTGCTGACTTGAGAACAGGCTATGCGGGGGCACGTAGCGAAGAAGGGCCTTCGGTTGGACCTTATCCCTATGTTTGTGATGGGCTGGACGTGCCGCTGAGCGTGGTTTTTGTCAACACGCAAGAGCGGCTGGTCACGCTTAGCTGGCGCGACGGAGCTGTTGTGCTGCCCTCTGTTGCTGCCGCGTCAGGTGCGCGATACGCGGCTCGTGGCTCGGAATTCTGGAGCAGCGGCAACGAGGCCATGCTGACCATACCGGAGTTGGGCAGCATGAGCTGTGCTTTGGACAGCAGCGGCTAAGCCTGCTTAGTGCAGCGCGGGTGAATAGACCGTCGGATCGGCCGCCATAATAGGGTTGATGCGAAGGTCGGTGGAGAGCGCGACGCCAAACTGGGCAGCAAGCGTAGCGAAACAACCCGCCATGTCGGGGCGCACGATCAATGCTGCCAACATGGCGGCATCTTCATGCGCGCCGTCAGTGGCCGATTTTACAAGGCAGGCAAACACCGCTTCGTCCGCGCCCACACATTTGCATTTGCAATGATGGCAGGCGAGCGGGCGTCGCCCGTAACAGGCGCCGAGTTCCATCATCTGGGCAAAGGCGTGCTGAGCACTCCGTGTGTTGGATACGGCGGCGCTGGACGCGGGACTGTCTGGTGATCTGTTCCAGTCACGCAGGCACATAACGGCAATACGTTCGAGCGTGCCAAAATCGGTTAAATGGCCGACGCGCTGCGCGCCGCTATGGGATGCCATGCTCATTTCGTGAGAAGGAGTTTGCCGGCGCGGGTGATGCGCAGAGTGTAGAGTTGATCGTTCAGCCGAATATGGGCGAGACCATCATCACCCGTAAGATTGCGGGCGTCGTGTTGGGGCAGGGTATCAGCAGCGTCAAAGCCTGTGATTTGCATCGTCATGGAAACCTCCTTGGGTGAAATATTTCTGGCTTCCCAAGTCGAGGGTGGCTGGTATGATTTAATCTGATTAAAATAGTCAGGTTAGTCAAGCCCTTTTTTATATGGCCAATCTGGTGATGGATTTGGCGTAGGCGACACCCTTGTGTGAATTCCCGCCAATGTGATGGCGCGCTAGGTGTAATCGCAAAAGTTATCCCCATATCGGTTTTGTCACCACATCACGACGACCGATGGGACGATTTAGTTAGGAGATTTTGTATGCCTCAGAGACTTCACACTGCGATCATGCGCGCGTTGAAACTGGCCGAGCGGCCAGAGGCTTCAAAATCCCTTGCCGAGTCAACTTCTCATGCACGGGACGGAGCATTGGGGACACGCCAGCAGCGACAGGACCGATCGGTTTCTTTGGTGAGTTTGCTTAATCGTCAGATCGCGGATGCGCAGTTGAGGCTGCGAGGGTTGCGCGATTTGGCTGAGCGGCAAGCGCAGATGCGATTGATCGAAGACTTGAACCTGCATTTGCAACGGGAGCTTGTTCCCGTGCGTGTATGCTCATAACTGCATGAGAAAGCCCGGGCGCTATGCGCCCGGGCTTGTTGTTTTTTAGACTGTTGGATTGGCTTAGCCGTTGGTGAACTCGGGGTAAGCTTCCATACCCAGTTCAGCCATATCCAGACCGTTGATTTCGGTTTCTTCGTCAACCCGCAGACCCATAGTTGCCTTGAGGATGAACCAGACCACACCCGAAGTGACGACTGTGAAGATACCAACCACAGCGATGGAGTAGAGTTGCACGCCCAGCGATGCGTCAGAGTTGGTGAAGACAACCGCGATGGTGCCCCAGATGCCGCAGATCAGGTGAACCGGGATGGCGCCAACAACGTCGTCGATTTTCAGCTTGTCCATGAACGGGATTGCAAAGACCACAATCACACCGCCGACAGCACCGATCAGGGTGGCTGCACCAAGGCTTGGTGTCAGAGGCTCGGCAGTGATCGACACGAGGCCAGCCAGTGCGCCGTTGAGAACCATGGTCAGGTCAGGCTTTTTGAACATCAGCTGCGACATGATCAGGGCTGCGATAGCACCACCGGCAGCAGCCGTGTTGGTGTTGGCAAAGATGCGGCTTACGTCTGCGACGTCACCCACGGTGCCCATAGCCAGCTGAGAGCCGCCATTGAAGCCGAACCAACCCAGCCACAGGATGAATGTACCCAGAGTAGCAAGTGTCAGGTTTGAGCCCGGGATCGGAACGGTTTTGCCGTCTTTGTTGTATTTTCCGATACGTGGGCCAAGGATCAGCGCGCCTGTCAGAGCGGCCCAGCCACCTACAGAGTGCACAACGGTCGAACCCGCGAAGTCGAGGAAGCCCATTGCGTCCAGGAAGCCACCGCCCCATTTCCAGGAAGCCTGCAAAGGATAGATGATAGACGTCAGGACGATCACGAAGATCAGGAAAGGCCATAGTTTGATACGTTCAGCCAGAGTACCGGAGACGATCGAAGCGGTGGTGGCACAGAACATCAGCTGGAAGAAGAAGTCCGATCCAGTTGAGGCGTAGCCATAATCGTCCGCAGCGTCAGCAGTCACGCCAACAGCTTCCAGAACACCGGGGCCCCAGATGCCGGACAATACGCCGTCAACCGCCCATGTGCCCAGTGGGTACATCAGGTTGTAGCCGATCAGGTAGTAGAAGATCGCGGCCAGAGAGAACAATGAGATGTTTTTCATCAGCTGCATCGTCACGTTCTTGGAGCGCACGAGGCCTGCTTCGAGCATCGCAAAGCCCGCAGCCATCCAGAACACAAGGAAGCCGCCAATCAGGAACAGCAGCGAGTTGAGGATAAAGACGCTGTCGGTTGAGGCGTTGATGCCTGCGGTCGGGCCTTCTTCCTGAGCAATGCCCATAGCCGGAAGCGCGATCAGCGCGGCGGGCAGGGCCAGTTTTGTGAGGGTATTCATAAGTATTTTTCCTTCCCTGCGCGACGCTTAGATAGCGTCTGCGTCCGTTTCGCCGGTGCGCACGCGAATTGCTTGCTGCACATCCAGTACAAAGATTTTGCCGTCGCCGATTTTGCCGGTCTGAGCTGTTTTTGTGATGGTCTCGACAACTTGATCTGCCATGGAGGCGGCTACGACGAGCTCGAGCTTCACCTTTGGCACAAAGTTCACGGCGTATTCGGCACCGCGGTAAATTTCGGTATGACCTGACTGTGAGCCGAAGCCTTTGATCTCAGTGACCATCATGCCGCGCACGCCGATCTCGGTCAGCGCCTCGCGGACCTCCTCGAGTTTGAACGGCTTGATTGTTGCAATAACTAGTTTCACCTTGTTCCCCTTTTCGGTGCAGGGCTGTGCCTGCTTATTCGCAGTTGCAGAAAAACCCGGAAGCTGCGCAGAATCGAAGAGTTCAGGCGGGTATTTGCTGGGAAAAAGGGCGCTTGTGGTGAAAAAATGTGCATAATTGTGGTGTTGACTAAAAATTAAGCATTTGAAGAACGCTTTCCGGTGTGGAGATGGCTCTACAAGAGCTCCAAGACGCGTTAAGCTGATGTCAAAAGAACATGCGGGCAGAGCATACAAATGAGTGATTCAGGACGCCGGAAACCACCTTTGGTGGCTGAGAAGCGGTTTGGCGGCGGTAAAAAGGCGGCTAAGCCTGCACCCAAGCCTGCGAGTAAGTCAAAGAGCAGCAGAAGCAAGGTCAGTAAGACGAAGGCTGCGCCGCGTCGTAAGAGTGCCGTCAAACGTCCGCGCAAGAAACGCAATCCTATCATCGCCTTTTTTCTGGGGATCTTGCGGTGGATCTGGCGGGTCGTTTGGGCGTTCACTTGGCGCACGGGTATGGCGTTTGGTTTGATCCTCGGGTTGGCAATCGCGTATGTCTATATGTCCCTGCCGGATGTGAAAGAACTGGTGGATGGGCGCGCCAAAGGGTCGGTCACCTTGCTGGATCGCGATGGCAAAGTGTTTGCGTGGCGGGGAGACCAGTTTGGCGGGGTGGTGACAACGGACACGGTTGCCGAGTCGCTAAAGAATGCTGTGGTGGCCTCGGAAGACAAACGTTTCTATCGCCACTTTGGTGTCAGCCCGCGTGGTGTTGCGGGGGCGGTGCGTATCAACTTGCGTGAAGGACGCTCGGCTCTGAGTGGCCACGGTGGATCCACGATTACGCAACAGACAGCCAAGCTTTTGTGTTTGGGTGTCGAATATGACGCCGATATCTGGAAGAGCGAAGCCGAATATGTTCAGGACTGCCGTCAGAGCAGCCTGTGGCGCAAGGCCAAAGAGGCCATCTATGCGATGGCGATGGAAGCCAAATACAGCAAAGACCAAATCCTGTCGGTCTATTTGAACCGCGCCTATATGGGCGCGGGCGCGCATGGGGCCGAAGCGGCAGCGCAGCGGTATTTCGGTAAGTCTTCTGCCAATCTGGTTCCGTCCGAAAGTGCGATGCTTGCCGGACTGTTGCCGCGCCCGTCCGTCCTGGCGCCGACAACCAATCTGAAACGCTCCCAAGATCGCGCGGCGACAGTGCTGCGCTTGATGAATGAGCAGGGCTATCTATCAGACGCGGACACGGCCAAGTGGCAAGCCCGCCCTGCCGGATTGTCGGAGGCCGCAGAAGCACGTGCGGGCGGGTATTTCGCCGATTGGTTGATGACTGATGGCGTGCCGGACTTCTTTGGGGCCAATACAACTGAGGATGTGATTTTAAAGACGACTATGGATCCGCGCATGCAGGAAGCCGTTGAAGAGGGGCTTCAGTGGGTGTTTGACAATAAAGTCAGCGAAGGCTCCAAAGCGCAGGCGGCTATTGTGGTGATGAGCGCGGATGGCGCGGTGCGCGCGATGGTTGGCGGGCGCAAGACACAGGTATCGGGCGCGTTTAACCGCGCGACGATGGCCAAGCGGCAAACCGGCTCGGCGTTTAAACCCTTTGTCTATGCCACGGCCCTAGATCTGGGCGCGCATTATGATGATCGTGTGATGGACGAGGCCTTCTGTATGAACGTGCCGGGGTCCGGACAGTGGTGTCCGAAGAACTACACCAGCAAGTATTACGGTGATGTGTCTCTGACATTTGCGTTGCAGAACTCTCTGAACATCCCAGCCATCAAGGTTTCGGAAAAAGCGGGGCGTGAGAATGTGCGGACGGTTGCGGAATGGTTTGGCATCGAGAGCGATTTGGCCGCCGGACCCGCTTTGGCCTTGGGCGCATCTGAGAGCACCTTGTTGGAGATGACCGGTGCCTATGCCGGTATTCTAAACGGCGGCTCCTCGGTGACGCCGTATGGGTTGGTCGAGTTGCGTCTGTTGGGGGAGCAAGAAGCTCTGATGGGCTCGGGGGGCGGCATTGGCAATCGGGTCATTCAGGATTCTGCGGCGCGCGAGCTGATCTGGATGATGGAAAAAGTTGTCAGTGAAGGCACAGGTGCACGTGCGCAGATGGAAGGTTGGGAAGTGGCTGGTAAGACAGGCACAACACAGGCGGCTAGGGATGCGTGGTTCATTGGCTTTACCAGCGAATATGTTGCGGGTGTCTGGATGGGTTATGATGACAATACGCCGCTAACCGGTGTGACCGGAGGTGGCTTGCCTGCAGATATATGGCGCGAGGCCATGGTGCGGGTACATGAGGGGATGGAGCCCAAGCCGTTGCCGGCCTTTGTGCCAAAACCGCAAGCCCGCCCACAGCAGAGCCAGCAGCCCCAGCGCAGACAGGGCAGTGGGCTGGAGGATGCGGTCAACAACATCCTGCGGGATATTTTTGGCGGGCGGAACTAGCCGACGTCTTTCGGGTTTTGCCAAAAATCCTTTTGCGGATCGCTGGTTTTGCCTCACTCTCTTTTTGAGAGAGTGAGGACATTTATTATGAAACACATTTATAGAGCCGCAGCGGTGGTTGGCGCGCTGGGCGGTGCGGCATTTGCCAGTGAAGAAAGCAAGACCTGGCCATCGTCGCCGGAGGCCGCGCAATTTGTGAAGGACACGATTGTTATCGGCATGCTGGCCAGCCCCTATGGCACCGGCTGGACGGAGTATTCCCAGTTACATGAGTATTTTGCACGTGCGCGCGACAATGGCATCACCGGACATGAGATAACGTTGTCGGCGGCGGATATGTCTTTTGAGACTTTGCTTGAACAGCACTATCACTTCCGCGCGGCGATGGCGGAACAGCCGGAAAACTATCAAATCGTCAATCAGACACGCGACATTGAGGCGGCGCATATTCAGGGTAAGACAGCGGTCATGTGGAACAGCCAGACCGCGACAATCCTGAATGGTGACCTGAAGAAGATGGCGACGCTCAAGGACATGGGCATCAAGTCGATGATTCTGGCCTACAACGATATCTTCCGCACCGGATCGGGGCAGTTGGCGGCCTATAACGGGCGCGATATTGGTCTGACCCCTTGGGGGAAATCTGTGATCGACGAAATGGTGCGCTTTGGCATTTTGCTGGACCTGAGCCACACAGGATCCAAAACCGCCAATGATGCGATGGACTATATGGACGCCAATTATCCGGGTGTGCCTTATGTCTATACCCATTCAGTGCCAGCGGGGCTGTATCTGGATGCGCCAGAGGCAACCGCGAAGGGGTGTTATCGCGCTATTCCGGATGATGAGGCGCTGCGGGCTGCAAAGTCGGGCGGCTATATCTCACCGACCTTCACAGAATGGATGATGGACGGTGTCTGGCCTGAGGACATTTCACCCCAACAGGCTGCGGATATGATCGACTACTACGTCAAACTGGTGGGCGTGGATCACGTGGGCATTGCCACGGATGACATGTTCTCAACCGAGCTGGTGGTGGATTTCGCCACGAAAAATGCGGCGATGTATGATGATGGCGGCTATATGATTGACGCCTTTAACAAGGGCGCGACGGGCAATGGCGAGTTGGCCAAAATACTGGCGGCCATCACCGATGACCTGTGGGCGCGCGGGTATAGTAATGAGGATCTGGCCAAGATCTATGGCGGCAACAAGATGCGGGTCTTTGCGCAGATCTGGGAAGGCAAACCGCCGGAGCAGTTCTTGCAGGAATATCCCGAGAGGCTGCGCATGCGTGAGCAGTTCTATTCTCGATAAATTCTGGTGAGAAAAGGCGGAGCTATCCCGCCTTTTTCAGATCAGAGATCAGCGCGTTGATGTCACCGCCACGGCGATCCAGCATGGCGCCGATTTCGGCCTTTTCAGACAGACGCAGGCTGATGCCCTCGATGATCATGTCAAAGAATTTGTTCTGGCCGGACTTGTCTGACACCAAGAAATTGACTTCAAAGGGCGCTTGCCCCTTTAGGACTGCGGTGGCTTTGACCTCATAAAAGCTTTTGACCGCGCGCGCGCCCTGGACTTCGATACGGCCGCCGACAAACTCGTTAAATCGTTTGCCGTATTTGCGCGACATGTAGCCTTGGAACGCTTTGACGTAAGAGGATCTCTGACTGTTTGTCAGGCTGCGTGCATCAGGGCCCAGAGCGGACAATGCGATAATGTTCACATCCGCATATTTGGCGAAGATTTTTTCGAAATCGCGGATCATCGAATTCAGGGATTTGCCTGAGGCAATCACCTTGTTGATGTCGACCACGGCACGGTCGATCAAGGCGCGGGCCTGTGCATCATTCAGGGCAAACGCAGCAGACGGTAGCGCGGCGGATACTGCGGCAGCCGATGCGGCGGAAAGAAAACCTCGGCGGGTAAAATCAGAAATCGGCATAGGGATCCTCGTATGGGTCAAACTCGGGATCGAGGGCGGAGTCCTCAGATGTCATACCAAGCTCATGACGGCGATTCTGCAAATAAAGAATTCGTGCCTGTGCGTAGCTGTCTGCGCTTTCATACAGGATGCTGTCGATTGTGGCGTCATAATCATAGCGATCCCCCATAGCGTTCACGACATAGGCGACACCGCCGATATAGCGCGTCGGTTCGCGCACCACGACAAAGAAGGGGTCCATGATGACGTCAACCATCATGCCGATGGAGTCGCGTGTGGTAGACGGGCCAAAGAACGGTAGTTCAACGTAAGCGCCTTCGTCGGCGCCCCAAACGTACAAGGTTTCGCCAAAATCAGTGTCGTGGCGCGGCATGCCAAATTCACCAACCGTGTCGACAAAACCGGCAAACCCAAAGATGGTATTGAGAACAAATCGGGCCGCGGTCGAGCCTGCTTCGGGGAGATTACCTTGGAGCGTGTTGTTGATCACATCATTGGGCAGTGACAGGTGATCTGCAAAGTTACTGAACAACCCGCGGATTTCATCAGGAAAGATCGAGCCATATCCATTGGATGCTGGCGACAGTAGAAACCGGTCGACCTCTTTGTTGAACTCGTGAATCTCGCGATTCTGTCCCTCGTGCGGATCATATATTGAGGATCGGGTCACCGAGTCTGATGGGGTGCACGCCGTCAAAGCGACAGCAACACACAGAAGTGCGGGTCGCAAAAGGCTTGGAATTATAATCATTTGCAATGATGACACAGTGCGCAATCTCATCTATGAATTTATTAAGTGACTTCTAATTTATAAATTTGCCGATCCCTATTGCTGCGTAATTTTTCGCGAGACCTTGTGGCAGATCGGAAACACATTAAGCATGGGCCTGTGGGGATACCACCAAAATCGGTGAGCCAAGGGTCCGAAACGGCGACAGGGGATAAAATGGCAGCGGGTACAAGTGAAAGCGGAGCTGAAGAGCTGCGCGCTGCACGTAGAAAAAGTCGAGGATTGTATTGGGCTGTCGCGATTTTCAGCTGTTGCGTCAATCTTTTAATGCTCACCGGTCCTATTTTTATGCTCCAGATCTATGACAGGGTGTTGGGGAGCCGATCCGAAGAAACCCTGTTTGCTCTGTCGATCCTTGTGGCGTTTCTGTTTGCAATGATGGGGCTGCTCGATTTTTCGCGCGGCCGTGTAATGGCGCGGGTTGGGACGCGTTTTCAGGAAGATCTGGATCAGCGCGTGTTTAGCGCGTCATTGCGGCGCACGGCGTTGTTGCCTGCACAGCATGCTGAATCGGGACCTGCTGACTTGGAATCCGTGCAAAGACTGATGACATCTCCGGTGTTCACCAGTGCTTTTGACATTCCATGGACGCCAGTTTTCCTTTTGGGGATATCTCTTTTCCACCCGTGGCTTGGCATGTTGGCGGTCTTGGGTGGCGGTCTGTTGATCATCATCACCGTTTTCAACCAAATCGCGACACGCCGTCCTGTTGCAAGAGCTGCCAACGCGTCTCAGATTGCCGAAAAAATGTCGTCACAAATGCAAGCCGAGTCAGAAATGATCAGCGCGATGGGAATGCGCGGTGCCGCGTTTAGACGTTGGGGCAAAGCGCGTAGTGCGTCGCTAGATGCGACGCTGAAAGCCTCTGACTTGGGCGGTGGCTTTTCGGTTTCCACCAAGACGTTCCGCTTGTTTTTGCAATCTGCCATGCTGGCACTTGGAGCCTATCTGGTTCTCCAAGGTGAAGTTACCCCGGGTGCTATGATTGCAGGTTCAATTTTGATGGGGCGGGCATTGGCACCGATTGAGATGGCTGTGAACCAATGGTCTTTGGTTCAGCGTGCGCGGCGCGGGTGGGACAATCTGGCTAAGTTGTTGTCCGAAGTGCCGCCAGAAGCCCCGCGTACCCAGTTGCCTGATCCCGCGGCAAAGTTCACGGTTCATCAGTTGACGGTTGTGCCGCCTGGTGAATCGCAAGCGGCGTTGCGTATGGTGAGTTTTGACGTGGAACCCGGACAAGCCGTTGGCGTGATTGGTCCTTCTGGTTCTGGGAAATCTACATTGGCGCGCGCTCTGACCGGTGTTTGGCGGGCAGCCGGTGGCAAGGTGCGCCTCGATGGCGCGGCCCTAGAACATTACGACCCAGAGGTGTTGGGACGGTATATTGGCTATCTTCCGCAGCGTGTTGAATTGTTTGACGGTACAATTGCCGAGAATATAGCCCGCTTGGAGGCTGATCCGGATGCACAGAAAGTGGTTGATGCCGCGCGTAAGGCGGATGCGCACGACATGATACTGAAACTTCCAAATGGCTATGACACTCAGGTCACATCCCAAGGCGGACGTTTGTCAGGCGGCCAAATCCAACGCATCGGATTGGCGCGTGCGATGTACAATGAACCGGTCGTTTTGGTGTTGGATGAACCCAATTCCAATTTGGATAACGAAGGCTCGGAGGCTTTGAACAAAGCCATCGCCGCCACAAAAGAGGCAGGCCGGTCGGTTTTGATTATGGCGCACCGCCCCGCGGCTATCAAGGAATGCGACACCTTGCTGGTCTTAGAAGCGGGTGCGCGACGTGCCTTTGGTCCTCGTGATGAAGTTTTGCAGGAAGTCCTACAAAACTACGGCCAAGTCAAAGGGGCCAATGGGCCGGGAGGCATCCAATGAGTACGCGTGACACAAAAAGTGTTCTCAAGCCGATGCTCATCGGCGTTGTCTCTCTGTTGATCCTTTTTGGTGGTTTTGGCGTTTGGGCGGTGAAGACAGACATCGCCGGTGCAATTGTCGCCTCGGGCAGCGTTCAGGTGGATCGCAATCGACAAATCGTTCAACATATCGACGGTGGAATTGTTGTCGAATTGAACGTTGAAGAAGGCGATTCCGTTGAAGAAGGTCAGGTGCTGATCCGGCTGGATGATAGTCTGCTGATCTCTGAACTGGTCGTGACTGAAAGCCAGCTTTGGGAGCTGATGGCACGCCGCGGGCGTCTGGAAGCCGAGCGTGACCAGAGTAAGACGGTCACCTTTGAACCTGAGTTGTTGGTGGCAGCCGCGAATGATTTTAACGTCAAAGGGATCGTTGAAGGCCAGTCGCGGTTGTTCCAAGCGCGTTTGGACACGCTGTTTCAAGCGAATGATCAGTTGTCCAAGCGCAGTGAGCAGATCAACAATCAAATCGAAGGTGTTGATGCGCAATTGGTGGCTTTGGGCACCCAGCTCAACCTGATCCAAGAAGAATTGGTGGACCAGCAAGCCCTGTTGGATAAAGGTTTGGCGCAGGCGACCCGTATTTTGGCGCTGCGGCGCGAGGAGGCCGGACTGGCCGGGCGTTTGGGCGAATTGGAAGCCAGTCGCGCGCAAGCTGAGGGGCGCATTACAGAGATCGAGTTGGAAAAGCTGAAGTTGATCTCCAACCGCCGCGAAGAGTCGATCACGCGATTGCGGGATTTGAGGTACCGAGAACTTGAGTTGGCTGAGCAACGTCGCAGCATTCAGCAGCGGCTGACACGTCTTGATGTTCGCTCGCCAGTTTCGGGGCTGGTCTACGGGATGCAAGTTCACGCTTTGCGTTCGGTGATCCGAGCGGCCGAGCCAATACTGTTTGTGGTTCCTCAGGACCGGCCTTTGGTGGTGACAGTGCAAGTACCTACAATCCATGTCGATCAGGTCTTTCCGGGCCAAGAAGTTGCCTTGCGCTTTTCGGCCTTTGATCAGCGCACCACTCCAGAGCTTTATGGGGTTGTAAGCTTGTTGTCGGCGGATGCCTTTCAGGATGAAGCGACTGGAGCCGGCTATTACAGGGCGGAAGTCGAGCTCTACGAAGGAGAGGCGCAGCGTCTGCCGGAAAACGTGATTTTAATTCCCGGCATGCCGGTGGATGCGTTTTTGCGCACAACGGATCGCACGCCGCTGGCCTATCTGATCAAGCCTCTGAGTGATTATTTCAACAAGGCTTTCCGAGAGAGTTGAGCATTGCGCCGCAATCTGGGCTTTGCATTCGCGCAAGCGCGGTCTAGCGTCGCGGCAAAACCCAATTTCTCAGGAGTGTCCCGATGAGTGCCATTGAAGCAAAAATAAACGAGCTTGGCGTAACTTTGCCCGAGGCGTCCGCGCCTGCGGCCAACTATGTGCCTTTTGTTCAGGTTGGAGACATCGTCTATGTGTCTGGCCAGATTTCCATGCAGGATGGCGCGTTGATCACCGGCAAGGTGGGCGCTGATTTGACAACAGCTGAAGGGGCTGCTGCGGCGAAAACCTGTGCGATTGGCCTGCTGGCGCAACTAAAAGCGGCCTGTGGCGGTGACATGGACCGCCTGGTGCGAGTGGTGAAGCTAACCGGTTTTGTGAACTCGACTGTGGATTTCACCGAGCAGCCTCAGGTGGTGAATGGGGCCTCTGATTTTCTGGTTGAGGCTTTGGGCGAAAAAGGTCGCCATGCACGGTCTGCCGTTTCTGCGGGCGCATTGCCTCTGGGCGTTGCGGTGGAAATCGAAGGCATTTTCCAGATTTCCTGACCGATGCTGAACCCGGAATTTGTAAAGGCGCCCTTGGCGCATCGGGCGTTGCACGACGTGAACGACGGGCGCCCCGAAAACAGCCGCGCAGCGATCTGCGCGGCAATTTCGCATGGCTACGGCATTGAAATCGATTTGCAACTGTCTAAAGACGGGCAAGCGATGGTGTTTCACGACTATCAGCTCGAACGTTTGACAGCAGAAAAAGGTCCGGTGCGCCAACGCACGGCAGCAGAGTTGACACAAATACCGCTGACCGGAGGGGATGAAGGCATTCCGACATTCTCCGACGTGCTGGACTTGGTCGCGGGGCAGGTACCTCTCTTGGTGGAAATCAAGGATCAGGATGGTGCGATGGGCCCGAATGTCGGGGCCTTGGAGGCGGCTGCTGCGCAGGATGCGGCTGGATATGTTGGCCCGCTGGCCTTCATGTCGTTTAACCCCGAGAGCGTAGCTGCAATGGCGCGGCTTGCCCCCACTGTGTCGCGCGGGATCGTCACAGACGGCTACGACGCCCAGGAATGGCCCCTTCTCAGGCCTGAGTTGCGCGATCATCTCCGCGAAATCCCGGATTATGACCGGGTTGGCGCGAGTTTTATCAGCCATCAAGCCAGCGACTTAAGCCGCGTGCGTGTGGCGGAACTCAAAGAGCAAGGTGCGCAGGTATTGTGTTGGACGATCCGCTCTGTCGAGGCCGAAGCCGAGGCGCGCAAGGTTGCGCAAAATGTGACCTTTGAGGGGTATCTGGCCGTAACGCCCGAGTGAGAATGCTTGATCGGGAGGAGCTTACACCCGATGCTGGCGCTCTGAAGTTATCGTGGAGAGACGTGTATGGACGGCGGTCAGGTCGAGATTGAACTACATCCGTCGCTGGACAGCATTTCGGCGCTGGATTGGGACGCTTGTGCCTGTCCTGAGGCTGTACGCGGCGGGCGAGCTAATGACCCCTTTACGACCTATCGGTTTTTGAAAGCACTTGAGGACAGCGGGTCGGTTGGGGTGGGCACGGGCTGGCAGCCGCGGTATCTGAGTGCGCGGATGGATGGCGAGGTCATTGCCGTTGCGCCAATGTACGGCAAGTCTCACAGTCAGGGCGAATATGTGTTCGACCACAACTGGGCGCATGCCTATGAGAATGCAGGCGGGCGCTATTATCCGAAGCTGCAAATCGCGGTGCCGTTTTCGCCGGTCACAGGGCGGCGCATGTTGGTGCGACCGGGGTATGAGGGCGCAGGGCAATCGGCTCTGATCCAAGGTGCGGTGCAGGTGGCGGCGGAAAACCAAGTGTCATCGCTGCACATGACTTTCTGTGATGAAGCAGAAGCCATTGCGGGACGGGCCATGGGATTGATGCACCGCACAGGGCAGCAATTTCACTGGCTCAATGACGGTTATGCCGTGTTTGATGATTTTCTTGCGGCGCTCAGTGCGCGCAAACGCAAAAACATCCGCAAGGAACGGGCCCGTGCGCAGAGCTTTGGGGGCAGCATTGTTGCGCTGTCAGGCGCGCAGATCAGAGCCGAGCATTGGGACGCCATGTGGCAGTTCTATCAAGACACTGGTGCACGCAAATGGGGCACGCCTTATCTGACGCGGGACTTCTTTGCTTGTGCGCATGAAAGTCTGCGCGAAGACATCCTTTTGGTGTTTGCCCTAAGGGACGGCGTGCCCATTGCGGGCGCCATGAACATGATCGGGCGCGACGTGCTCTATGGCCGGTATTGGGGGTGTGTTGAGGATCATGCCTGCCTGCATTTCGAAGTGTGCTACTATCAGGCCATCGACTGGGCGATCCGACATGGGCTGAGCCGTGTAGAAGCGGGCGCGCAAGGCGAGCACAAACTTGCGCGCGGCTATTTGCCTGTTGAAACACATTCATTGCATTGGATGCGCGATGAAGGGTTTGCGCAAGCGGTGGGGGACTACTTAGACGCCGAACGCGCTGCGGTCAGTGAAGAGATCGAAGTACTGACGCAATGGGGCCCATTTCGCAAAGAAAGTAGGGAGGATCACGAATGACAGAACTTCTAAGTGACGCCGCACGTGATGTGGTGCTTGCGCCGCTGTTTGAAAATGGCTGGTCCTTGGTGGAGGGGCGAGATGCCATCACCAAAACCTACCGGTTCGACAACTTTGTCGATGCATTCGGGTGGATGAGCCGGGCGGCCCTCTGGGCGGAAAAATGGAACCACCACCCGGAATGGTTCAATGTCTGGAACAGGGTTGAGGTCACATTGACCACCCATGATGTCGGAGGTGTTTCGGCATTGGATGCCAAGCTGGCGCGAAAAATGGACTCGCTCTAGGCAATTTGAGCAGGGAGCCCGCGGCATGGGCGCGACTGAGAGCGTCTGAGACACTGTTTGATGCCGCAATCGTAAACGCCCTAGTGGTCTTTTTGGTGCTGAAAATACCTCGGGGGAGTCCCGAGGTTTTGCTCGGGACGGGGGCAGAGCCCCCACAGGCGTGTTTAAAGTGCGTCGAGGATGGTTTCGCCAGCGGTGAAGTTACAGACACCGCGCTCTTCCTCTTCGTTCAACAGCGTGACGACGCCATTTTCCACAATGGCCGCAAACCGGCGTGTTCGGTTGATGAAACCGACCGGCGGGGCGGAAAACTCAAGGCCCATGGAAATGGTCAGCGCACCGTCGGGATCTGAAAGCATTGTGATGCCAGCTTTCGATGCGCCCGTGGATTTATCCCAAGCATCCATCACCCACGGGTCATTCACCGACATACAGATGATGTCGTCCACGCCTTTGGCGCGAAGATCATCAGCCGTGCGTATGAAACTCGGCAGATGTGCTGCAGAACAGGTCGCGGTGAACGCGCCGGGCAGACCAAACAGCACAATTTTGCGCCCCTCGGTCAAGCTGGCAAGGCTGACTGGTTCCGGGCCCGCGGTTCCAAGCCTCATTAGGTTTCCTGAAGGCAGTTTTTCGCCAGATTGAATGGCCATTTTCGAAATTCTCATTATTGCTTCTCTATGATTACGCAAGCTAGGGTCGCGCGGATCATGCGCAACCGTTAATTAAGGAGAGTGACGTGACGCACATAGTTGTGATTGGTGCAGGACAAGCTGGTGCTTCCTGTGTCGCCAAACTGCGCAACCTCGGGTTTGAGGGACGCGTTACTTTGATTGGCGAAGAACCTGCTCTGCCGTATCAGCGCCCACCCCTCTCCAAGAAATATCTACTGGGTGAAATGGAGCTTGAGCGGCTCTATTTACGACCTGCGCATTTTTATGTTGAAAATGCCATTGATGTGCATCTGAGCGAGCGGGTCGAAGGCATTGATCCCGTCGAAAAAACTGTCATTACCGAAAAGCAGACGCTCAGTTATGACCATCTGGTGCTAACCACTGGATCTGCGCCTCGGCGACTGCCTGCGGCAATTGGTGGGGCTTTGGACGGAGTCTATACTGTTCGGGATCTGAAAGATGTTGACCAAATGGCCCCCGAGTTTGCCGAGGGGCGGCATGTCTTGATCGTCGGCGGTGGCTATATCGGGCTTGAGGCGGCGGCGGTTGCCGCGACCAAAGGGTTGAAGGTCACTTTGGTTGAAATGGCGGACCGTATTTTGCAACGGGTGGCAGCGCCGGAAACCAGTGATTATTTTCGTACGCTGCATACAGAGCGTGGCGTTGACATCCTGGAAGGCGTTGGGCTGGATCGCCTTGCCGGGGAAGGCAAAGTCAGCGGTGCGGTTCTGACTGATGGGACCGAATTGGCGGTGGACTTTGTCATCGTGGGTGTCGGCATAACGCCAGCGAGCGCTTTGGCCGAGGCTGCAGGGCTTGAGATTGACAATGGCATCAAAACCGACGCACGCGGTAGAACGTCGGATCCGGCGATCTGGTCTGCGGGGGATTGCGCCTCTTTCCCGTATCGTGAAACGCGGATCCGTCTGGAAAGCGTGCCCAACGCGATTGATCAAGCTGAAGTTGTGGCCGAGAACATCATGGGTGGCAGTAAGGATTATGTTGCCAAGCCGTGGTTTTGGTCCGATCAATATGATGTAAAGCTGCAAATTGCAGGCCTCAATAGCGGCTATGATCAGGTTGTGACGCGCGCGGGTGAAGGTGGCTCTGTGTCGTTTTGGTATTATCGCGGTAGCGAACTTTTGGCTGTAGATGCGATGAATGCGCCGCGTGATTACATGATTGGTAAGCGGCTGATTGAAGGTGGGAAATCACCGACACCTGAGCAGATCGCTAATCCTGAGACAGATATGAAACTGTTGATGCGGATGTAAGGAGCGAACGTTGAGGATCATTGCAGGAGAATTTCGCGGCATCGCGCTTGCCAGTGTTGGCAAAGGCGATGCGGGAGCGCATTTGCGCCCCACGACCGATCGGGTCCGCGAAAGTCTGTTCAACGTTTTGATGGGTGGCAAGTTTGGTGATCCGATCAGTGACGCGAGGGTGCTGGACTTGTTTGCCGGCACCGGTGCTTTGGGATTAGAAGCGCTGTCACGCGGCGCGTCAGAGGTGAGTTTTGTGGATGACGGACGTAAATCCGGTCAGCTGATCCGCGAAAACATCCGGATCACCAAATCCAAAGCGCTCACCAATTTTGTTGGTGCAGATGCAACACGTCTTCCCGTTAACAGCGGCGCCGCGTTTGACCTAATTTTTCTGGATCCACCGTATGGAAAATCAATGGGGCAAAAAGCGTTGGCTGCCGCCGCGCGGGGCGGCTGGATTGCGCCACAGGCGCTGGTCGTGTGGGAAGAGAGTGCGCCGCAATTGGCCCCAGAGGGGTTTGAGTTGCTTGATCAGCGGCGTTATGGCGATACGCATGTGACCTTTCTTGAGGTCGCAGAGGAAGCATCGACTTAGAGGGTCGGCAAACGCGGGTCAGATGGCGCGCGACAAAATGCAAAAGGATACAGAATGCAAGGTGTGACGCAGAGCGGGCACAGTCCCGAACTGGTTATTTTTGACTGTGACGGTGTTTTGGTGGACAGCGAGGGCCCAACCAACGCGCTGTTGTCAGCAGATCTGACAGCGCATGGATTGCCAGTGTCCGTTCAGGATTGTCAGGACCAATTCGTGGGAGGCACGATCAACGGAGTGTTTGAGGCAGCACGGCAGCTTGGCGCCTCTCTGCCGGATGACTGGGTGCCAAAGTTCTACGAGAAAGTTTATACACGTTTTGCCCAAGGTATCCCCTTGATCGACGGTGTGCTGGAGGTAATTGAGGCGCTAGAAGCGCGCGGCAGCGCGATATGGATTGCCTCTAATGGCCCGATGCAAAAGATGAGCTTGTCGTTAGGCCCAAGCGGTCTGTGGCGGCGGTTTGAGGGCCGGATTTTGTCGCGCGAACACTTTGCGGCTAAACCTGCGCCGGATATGGTGTTGCATGCATTGAAACAAAGCGGCGTGTCAGCGGACAGGGCGGTCATGATCGATGACAGCTCAACTGGATGTATGGCCGCGCAAAATGCGGGGGTGCGGTGTTTGGGCTATGCAGAGCACGGTCAGGACGATCAATTGCGTGCTGTTGGCGCAGAACCTGTGCGTAATATGGCGGCGGTTGCGCAAGCGTTGGGCCTATAGGATAGCGCGGCGGGTGAGCAGGGATTGTTCCTGCTCACATAAGATCGTGCTGTTTCATCCCCATGTGGGGTGAAATTTTCCGTTCGGCGACAATGTGAATATCTCCGCGCCAGTGGCCGTGATGCCGATAGAGTGTTCAAACTGTGCAGACAGGGATTTGTCGCGCGTCACAGCTGTCCAGTCATCCGCCAGAACTTTGGTTTCCGGACGGCCGAGGTTCACCATGGGTTCGATTGTGAAGAACATACCTTCTTCAAGCTTGGCACCTGTACCAGGGCGGCCATAGTGCAACACGTTGGGCGGGGCGTGAAACACCTGACCCAAGCCATGGCCGCAGAAATCACGCACAACTGACATGCGGTGTTTCTCAGCGTAGGTTTGGATGGCGTGGCCAATGTCGCCGAAGGTGTTGCCGGGTTTGGCGGCCTCAATGCCCAACATGAGGGAATCGTGTGTCACCTGCAAAAGCCGCTCGGCTTTGCGGGGCAGTTTTCCGGCAACATACATCCGGCTTGTGTCGCCAAACCAGCCGTCAACGATAACAGTGACGTCGATGTTGAGGATGTCACCATCCTTGAGTTTCTTATCACCGGGAATGCCGTGGCACACCACATGGTTCACGCTGATGCAGCTGGCGTGTTGATAACCGCGATAGCCGATGGTTGCGGATTTGGCGCCGGCGGCATCCACTTTGGCTTCGATCAGGCGATCGATCTCACCGGTGGATTGGCCGGGGAAAACATGCTCTGCAACTTCGTCAAGAATACGCGCGGCTAAAGCGCCCGCGCGGTGCATTCCGGCGAAGTCTGCGGTTTCATAAATGCGGATCCCATCACGGGTTTGGCGGCCTTTGCCGATCATATGAGGCTGCTCCGAATAGCTGATTTTGGCGTTACTTAAGGGCAAATCGGTCAAAGGACCAGAGGTAGGGCATATTTCCATACATTTCCGGGTCAAAGCGCCGAAGAGTAAGCAACCAAGGGCAAGTCCGGAAGGTGATACCAAACCGCTTGCGACCCGATCGATATTTGCTGCGACATGGCGAACACCAACTGCGTAACTTCAACAGAATCTAAGCAATTGACGGCTCTACATTGGCTAAGCGCTTCGGAAAAAAGAACACGCAACTTTTAACTTATTAAAACTCTAAGGTTATTCCGGCCCGCCTATCAGCCCAACTTGATGTGAATCAAAGTCTTTCACCCTGCCATTCTAGAGCTATGCCCTACCCAAAACTGGGAAGGCAGGAAACAACCTGCCATTTTTAAATGGAGAGAGAATGAAAAATACCAAGCGCACCGCAATTGGAAGTGCATCAGCAATTGCTCTGGCACTGGCCTTGGCAACGGCATCTCACGCCTCAATTGCCACAACGTCAGTTCAAGAAGCACCAGAGTTTGAAGCCGCAAAAATTGCTGCTGAATCCGTAGACTGGGCAAATGATGAATCCGAACGTGGCGGTCTTAAACTGATTGCCCAATACGACTCCAGCGGCCCCGACGCTTGGGATGTAGAAAAACACCCATTGGTGTATATCAGTTCTGAGTCCCACCAAAACAACAACATGGACCGCTCCTTGGACGGAAGCTTTGCAGGCTTTCACTTGGTGGACGGGGAAACCCATGAAATCGTTGGCAGCTTTATCGGCACCAACTCTGACAGCTTTACCCAAATCGTTCGTGGGCCGCATGGCGTTTCTGTTTCTCCTGACGGGAAATGGGGCTATGTCGGCTGGGAAGAGCGTGTTCGCGGCGAAGACCTGCGCCAGGCCGGCTTTGTTGCCGTGGTCAACATGAGAACCCTCAAGATTGACAAGTTGCTGCGCCAGGAAAGCTATTTCCGCGGTGCCAAGCGCTCGCAGTCGCTGCACCATGTTCAGTCCTGCTCGACCGAAGAAGATCAGCAGCGTGTGTTCCTGCAGTTCGGCTTTGGCGCGAACGGTGGCCCACACTTCATTCTGAACCCAGACGACGACAACCGCGTTGAGCGTGCTGTCAACTATGACGATATCCACGTCATGGGGCACCCGTTCACAACACCTTCGCCTGACTGTAACACAATGTATGTTTCGGTTGGTTCCTCTGACATCATCCACAACACCGCCCCTGCAGCGGGTGTCTCCAAACTGGATTTGACCACTGGTCAGGTGGCATCCATTATGGGGACCGGCAACCACCCGATTGGCATCACCCACACAATGGACGGCAAGTTCACCTTTGTTGTCGATGCACATGGTAGCCGCATCTACAAAGTGGACAACGCAACAAACAAAATTGTTGGTGACACTGGTGCCGGTGTTGGCGGACCCTACGGCGTTGCTCTGAACTGGGATGAAAGCATCCTGTTCACCATCGGTAAAGGTGAAGGTATCCACAACGTGGGTCAGGTTATTGGCTTCGTAGATGCTGATCGTATGACACCTTATGTTGGTCCCATCACTCAGCAGCCATTGGCGCTGGGACGGTCTGCGGCGGCGATTGAACATGCAATGCTGCACCCTGATCCTGCTAAGAACGAGCTGTGGGTATCTAACCAAAAAGGTTGGGAAACCATTGTTCTGGATCTGAATACCTTTGAGCCAAAAGCGTATATTCCTACACCACACGGTGGTGACACCCACAGTGGTGCCTTCATCCGTTACGACGCGGACTGGAATGGTGAAGTGATGGTTGACCAGGGTGGTCCGGTGTCCAAAGAGATGCAGGCAACTGTTCTCGCCATGGCCAACGAGCGCAAGGGCGTTGGTTCTGACAAGCCGGAAGTCGCAAAGTTGGATCTGTCCACTATGAGCAAGGACGAAGTTCTGGCCGCTGGTAAGTTGCTGTTTGAAGAAACTGCAGGTCACGTTGGTTGTGCGTCCTGCCACGGCATGGATGGCAGTGGCGACATTGGCCCCGATATTCGTGGTAAAGACGATCTCGACATCACCGGCGCACTTCAAGCCGTGACGGAGATGAACTTCCTGTTGGCAACAATTCACCACACAAGTGCTGAAGTTAAGGCCATTGGCGCTTACCTGCAGACACTCGGCGAGTAATAAGCTGACGTAAAAGCAATAGACGCGGCCTTTTCAGGCCGCGTTTTTTTGTACGGGTCTTTGTGTAGGAGAGATGGGCGCGCAAGTAGGCTCAGATTGGGTAATCGAAGGGCAGTGGAGCCCCTATTGTGATGCCGTCCGGTGAGATATTGCAGCCATATGCCAGAACCTCGACCCCTGCGGTGTGTGCCGCGTCAAAGGTAGCGGCATAGGTGGGATCGATGTCTGCCGCGAGTGTGACCTGAGACGCATCGGTGCGCTGCACAAGATAAAGCATCATTGCACGATGGCCCTGTGCGACCATGTCCTGCAGCTCATTCAGGTGTTTGGCCCCGCGTTTGGTGACGCTGTCGGGAAACTCGGCCAGGCCGGCTTGCCGGGACAGGGTGACCGATTTCACCTCGACGTAGAGATCGGGCTTATCCGGACCTGTCAGTAAGAAGTCGATGCGGCTGTTTTCGCCGTATTTCACTTCGGAGCGCACCTTAGGATAGTCGGCGAGTTCAGCAATTTCTTGGGCCAGTAGGGCGGTCTTGAGAGCACGGTTGGGCACCGAGGTGTCCACCCCAGTGAAATGGCCGTTTTCGTGATCCACCAGTCGCCAGCCATATTTCAGCTTTTTCTTGGGGTCGTCATTCGGTTCAAGCCAAATTCGGCTGCCGGTGTCTGCCAGCCCCATCATCGATCCTGGGTTGGCGCAATGGGCCGTAATTTCGCGACCATCCTCTAATCGCGCGTCTGCAAGGAAGCGTTTATAGCGGCGGATCAGCACTGCGGGCACGAGAGGGGTTGGAAAGCGCATGATATCAGCCCTATACCTGCAGTGACGCCCTGACAAGGAGACCCTGCTTATGACCAATCCAACAGCTGCCATGCTCGTCATCGGAGACGAAATACTGTCGGGGCGCACGCGGGATGCAAATATGCATTATTTAGCGCAGGAATTGACCAAACGCGGGATCGATCTTTGTGAGGTGCGCATTGTTGCGGATGTGCATGAAAAGATCGTGCATGCGGTTCATGCACTCTCCAGTGACTATGACTTTGTTTTCACGTCCGGGGGAATTGGGCCGACACATGATGATATAACTGCCGACTGCATTGCCGAAGCTTTTGGCGTATCCATCGATGTGCGAGATGACGCGCGGGCGTTGTTGCAGGCGCATTACGATCGCCAAGGCTCAGAACTGAACGCGGCGCGGTTGCGGATGGCGCGTATTCCGGCCGGGGCCACATTGATCGAGAATCCTGTGTCGATTGCGCCGGGTTTCACAGTGGAAAACGTACATGTGATGGCGGGGGTGCCAAGTGTCTTTCAGGCGATGGTAGCAAGTGTTCTGCCAACCCTGACCGGCGGCGCGCCCTTGTTGTCCCAAACGCTGCGTGTTCAGCGGGGCGAAGGCGATATCGCAGGACCACTGGCCGAGCTTGCCGAAGCGTTTAGTGATTTATCGATTGGCTCTTACCCTTTCCAGAAAGACGGGGTTTACGGGGCCAATATCGTAATCCGAGGCTCAGACGGTGTGCGGGTGGACGCGGCGATGGCGCAGCTGGCGGAGATGTTTGCATGACCGAGCTGCCAGAGGCACGAACGCTCTATGGTGTTGTCGAGGCGACCTGGCCGCCCGCATCAACACAAACCTGCGGACCGTTTACTATTCGAGATGGGCAAGGCGGTGGAAAGCGTGTGTCGGCGGCCACAGCAGAGGGCGCGTTTCACGACGACGACATTGCAGTCGCAGAAGACGCGATGCGCGCCTTGGGGCAAACCGAGTTATTTATGATCCGGGAGGGGGATACGGCGCTGGATGATGCTTTGGCTGCGCGCGGCTATGAGATCATTGATCCGGTTGTGATGTATGCTGCACCCGCTCAAGATATTGCCTCCGAACGCCCCCCTCGCACGGCAGCCATTCCCGCGTGGGAGCCTTTGGTGATCATGCAGGAAATTTGGGAATCCGGCGGTATCGGGGCAGCACGGGTTGCTGTCATGCATCGGGCCAAGGGACCTAAGACGGGATTTATCTCGCGCTGGCACGACAAGCCTGCGGGGAGCTCGTTTTTGGCGATGCACGATGGCATCGGAATGGTGCATGCCTTGGAAATTTTGCCGTTCCAGCGGCGTCACGGCGTGGCGCGATGGTTGATGCGGCGGGCCGCCTTTTGGGTCTTGGCGCAGCAAGGGCATACGTTGTCGGTGATTTGCACCGCGCAAAATCAGGGGGCGAACGGGCTCTATGCTTCCCTCGGGATGAGTGTTGTGGGACAGTACCACTATCGTCAGAAAGCAAAGGCGTAGGGGAGACGTTATGGCTAAAAACACGAAACCAACGGCATTGGATATCCCGATGGCTGATCCGCTACCGCCAGAGACACAGCGCTATTTTGAAATTTGCCAAGACAAGCTGGGCATGGTGCCTAATGTGTTGAAGGCCTATGCCATTCACGTGGACAAGCTTAATGCTTTTACCGCGCTCTATAACGATTTGATGTTGGGTGAGAGCGGTCTGAGCAAGCTGGAACGCGAGATGATTGCGGTGGCCGTCAGCTCGGTGAATAAATGCTTTTATTGTCTGGTGGCGCATGGCGCTGCGGTGCGACAATTGTCCGGTGATCCGACGCTGGGTGAGATGATGGTGATGAACTGGCGCGTGGCCGATTTGGATGCGCGTCAAAGTGCGATGTTGGCGTTTTGCGAAAAGATGACCGTTGCGTCCGCGACAATTGTGGAAGCGGATCGGCAGGGTCTGCGTGATGTGGGTTTCAGCGATCGTGACATTTGGGATATCGCCAATGTGGCAGGGTTTTATAACATGTCCAACCGTGTGGCCTCGGCCACCGATATGCGACCCAATGAAGAGTATCACGCGCTGGCCAGATGAGATGGTTACTCGCCATAGGATGTGTCGCTTTGCCGGGGATGCTCAGCGCGTTTGAGCCTGTGTTGCCGGAAGGCACACAGTTGTTGGAAGAAACCTCGAGCGCCACGGGTGTCTATGAAGTCCCCATTGGTCCGTTTGACGCGACTAACGTGCCAAGCGAGCGGTATGTTGGTGACTTGCGGCGGCGCAGTTGGCGTTTGAACGTAGGATTTGCCGACACGGCGACCTTAAACGCGGATCTGGCAGCGCAGCTACTGAGCCAAGGGTATGAGATCATCTTTGCCTGTGAAACCGAAGGCTGTGGAGGGTTTGATTTCCGCTTTAATACCGAAGTTCTGTTGCCACCACATATGTTTGTGGATCTGTCCGATTTTCTGTTTTTGTCCGGTGTCAAAGATAGTGACGAGCAACCCGATGTGGTGGGTGTGTTGATCAGCAGGACCAAACAGGCGGGGATGCTACAGGTCATCGACATTGGACCACGGGAGCAAAACGCCTCTCAAAAACCGCCGTCATCCACGCAAACCACACCGGAAAATGCGGCCGGGACCTTGGGTGGGCCAACGTCAGAAACACTGCGCCCTAATGTGGTGATTGAGGATGATGTCGCGGCGTGGCTAAAGCACTCGGGTCATGTTGTTCTGTCTGATCTGGAATTTGAAACTGGATCGTCCCGATTGGGGGAGGGGCCATTTCGATCTCTGGAAGCGCTTGCAGCCTTCTTAAATGAAGACACAACGCGGCGGCTGGCATTGGTAGGGCATACCGATAGCGTTGGGTCGTTGGAGCAAAATACAGAACTGTCGCGAAAACGCGCGTCTGCGGTACGCGCGCGGCTGGTTGAGACGTATCAGGTGCCGTCAGAGCAGTTGGAGGCGCGCGGGGTTGGCTATTTATCCCCTATTGCGTCAAACTTGGGCGAAGACGGGCGCAATGCCAATCGCCGCGTTGAAGCTATTTTGCTGAACACTGAATAAGAAAAACCCGGACCAAGGGGGCCCGGGGAAGTGTGCTCTGATGTTAGAGCGAGGGAAATCTGAAAATTACCAGCTATTGGGGCCTTTTTCGGCAAAGGCGTGCACCAAGAAATCAATGAAGGCGCGTACTTTGGGCTGTGTGAACCGTCCGGGGGGATAGACCGCATAAATACCTTGGGTTTCCATCGGAAGGTCGGGAATGGCGTCTTCGATCAGCCCCTGTTCGAGCGCGTCGGCATAAAGGAAGCTGGGAAGATAAGCGATGCCGAGACCTGCGACTGCGGCGTTGAGCAAGGATTGACCGTCATTGACCGAAAGCCAGCCAGCTGTGCGCACTTGGCGCTTTTCACCCGATGGTGCGGTGAGTTTCCAGACTGCTCCGTTGGATTGGCTGGAATAATGCAGCAGCTTGTGTTCGTTCAGATCGTCGATCTTCTCGGGGCGCCCATAGCGTTCAAAGTAGGCTGGGCTGGCGATCATGCGTTTGGTGGTTTCGGTGAGCTTGCGAGCCCGCAGGGTGCTATCTTCAAGCTCACCAATGCGGATCGCCATATCGAACCCTTCGGAAATCAGTTCGACGTAGCGGTTGTTGAGCACCATATTCACGGTGATGTCTGGGAATTCATTGAGGAATTCTCCGAGAACCGGCGAGAGGTGGTTGACGCCAAAATCGGTCGCCACCGAAATACGCAGCAGGCCTGAGGGTGCGGATTGCATTGAAGTGACAAGCGCGTCTGCCTCACCAGCGTCATTCAGGACACGACGGGCGCGATCATAATAGGCCAGACCAATTTCGGTCGGGCTGACGCGGCGGGTTGTGCGATTGAGAAGGCGCGCACCAAGGCGGGCCTCCAGTGAGGAGACGTGTTTTGACACGGCAGATTTCGAGATGCCCATCTTTTTGGCAGCATCGGTGAAGCCACCTTGATCCACAACTGTGGCAAAAGCTTCCATCTCTGTCAGGCGGTCCATATCTCTACCTCTGCGTTCTTGTTCGAGTATGGGTATGGAGGTGAAATCAGGCAGGATAAGGGCAGGGGACGGACAATATCAGGGATTCATCGAGGATCGTGTCGATGACGGAAACAGGGAAACAGTTGTTTCTGAAGCGTGAATGCATGAACAGGAAGAGCTCCCGCCCCTTTGTTCACATCAAAGATGTAGACAAGGCGTTGGGCCAAGCCGGGCGCGTGAGCGCCCGGCGGGTGCGCAAATGCGCTTGCTACAGGGTTGCCGCTAACCGTGTGCCTTGATTGATGGCGCGTTTGGCATCCAGTTCGGCGGCCACATCTGCCCCGCCAATGACGTGGCAGGTGACACCTTCCTCTTCAAGCGCGTCGGCCAGTGTGCGGTCTGACAGCTGTCCCGCACAAAGGATGACATTGTCGACTTCGATCACCTGAGGGTTCTCGCGTGCTTCGCCAAAGGAGATGTGCAGGCCCTGATCGTCGATTTTCTCGTAGTTCACGCCACCGATCATTTGCACGTTTTTCATCTTGAGCGCAGCGCGGTGAATCCAGCCGGTGGTTTTGCCCAGACCTTTGCCAAGCGCTTTGGCCTTGCGTTGTAGCAAAGTGATGTCGCGCGCGGCCGCATGTGGTTGCGGACCGGCAGGGGCCAGACCGCCGCGGGTTTCTTCGGGATCACCGACGCCCCACTCAACCATCCAGTTCGGAAGGTTTTCGGTGAGGCTTTCGCCTTCGTGTGCGAGAAACTCGGACACATCAAAGCCAATGCCGCCGGCGCCGATCACGGCGACCCGTTTGCCAACAGGCTTTTTGTCGCGCAGCACGTCAAGATATCCAAGAACCATGTCGTGGTCCTGTCCGGGGATGGCTGGATCGCGTGGTGTGACGCCGGTGGCGATGATCACCTCGTCAAACCCTGCTAGCGCGGTGACGGTGGCCTCGGTGTTGAGTTTTACAGTGATGTTCAAGTCGGCAATCATGGCTTCATACCAGTCAACCAATCCCCAGAACTCTTCCTTGCCGGGCACCTGTTTGGCGACATTGAGCTGTCCGCCAAGTTTGGCCGCGCGATCAAACAAAGTGACTGTGTGGCCGCGCTGGCCGGCGGTCATCGCGGCTGAGAGACCTGCGGGGCCCGCACCAACGACGGCGATGGATTTTGCGACCCCAGCTGGCGCGATGGTCAGCTCGGTCTCATGGCAGGCGCGTGGATTGACCAGACAGGAGGTCAGCTTGCCTGAGAATGTGTGGTCAAGGCAGGCCTGATTACAGCCGATGCATGGCGCGATCTGCGCGGCGTTTCCGGCGGCGGCTTTGTTGACAAAGTCTGCATCTGCCAAGAAAGGCCGTGCCATCGACACCATGTCCGCACAGCCCTCGGCCAGCACGTCTTCGGCGACATCGGGCATGTTGATGCGGTTTGAGGTGATGACGGGAATGCCAACCTTGCCCATCAGTTTCTTGGTGACCCATGCGAAAGCACGGCGGGGCACCGATGTGGCGATTGTCGGAATGCGGGCTTCGTGCCAGCCGATGCCGGTGTTGATGATCGTCGCACCAGCGGCCTCGACCGCCTTGGCCAAAGTCACCACTTCCTCATGAGTAGATCCGTTTGGCACCAGATCAATCATCGACAGACGATAGATAATGATGAAATCGTCGCCGACGGCCTCGCGGCAGCGACGGACAACTTCGACGGGCAAGCGCATACGGTTTTCATAAGAGCCGCCCCAGCGGTCGGTGCGTTTGTTGACATGGGTCACAAGGAACTGGTTCAGGAAATAGCCCTCAGAGCCCATGATTTCGACGCCGTCATAGCCTGCCTCGCGGGCGCGCACAGTTGCTGTGACAAAGTCCTGTATCTGTTTTTCGATGCCGTCCTCATCGAGTTCTTTGGGCACGAACGGCGAAATCGGGGATTTGATCGCTGATGAGGAGACGCATTCAGGACCATAAGCGTAGCGGCCGGCGTGCAGGATTTGCATGGCGATTTTGCCATCTGCTTCATGTACGCGGTCGGTGATGACCTTGTGGTTGGCGATGTCTTGATCGTTGAATAGTCCGGCGGCTCCGGGGAATACGCCGCCTTCTTTGGAAGGGGCCATACCGCCGGTGACGATCAGCGCCACGCCGCCGCGGGCGCGTTCCGCGTAAAACTCGGCGACGCGGTTCCAGTCTTTGGTTTCTTCCAGTCCCGTGTGCATAGAGCCCATCAGAACGCGGTTTTTCAGTGTGGTGAAGCCCAGATCGAGCGGTGCCAACAGATGGGGATAATCTGTCATAAGTGCCTCCTCAGATTTGCGATTTACCAAAACGTAAAGCAGCGCAGGAGTCACGCGGGACGCCGCGTCATGGAACCCCAGCCGTCGGAAGACGAGATCAGAGTATACCGCTTACTTTGAAGCGTGCGCTTTTGCCAAGATTGCTCTTTACATCGTTTCAACACAATGGCGACGGAACGCGCGCTTTAGCATATCCAATTCGGCGCGCAAAAGGTCGAGTTCAGCGCGCAGGTCATCCGCCAAAGCTTCTCCAGCGATAAAGGTGATTTTATCCAGCCGTTCGCCGCTGCTGGCGTCGCTTACCAAAATTGTGTGCACCCCGTCAGAAAGGCTTTCGGGGGGGAGGGGGATGCGCACGGCCCAGACTTGGTCTTTCTCCAAAAAGGTCAGATCCACGCCTTTGACGGGCTTGTCTTGGAAGGTGACGTCTAATTTTGGATCTGGTCCGCTGTCATTTTCGTAGCGCAACACACCTTCCCATATGCCTTCAAACAGGCGGGTTTTTGTCAGAACCATTGGGCTCATGTTCGGCCTCCTTTAACGGCAAAACTGGGGCGCTTAAAACTCGGCACGGGGGCGGCGGCTAAATGTGAGATCACGTAGCACCACCTGATTCATTTCAGGACCTTCGAAAATCAAATCGATCCAGGCTTTCTCGACGCGTTTTTCGTTCAGGCTTGAATATGCGAGATCAAATTCAACGCGGATGTCTTCGGCATTCAAGGGGAGCTCGCGGACAATCTGTTCGGTGTTGGGGCCGTGGCGGATGTTAAGGCGCGCGAAAATTTCCAACGGCTTTTCCATTTCCACACTGGTGTCCATCCGAATGACATGGTGCCTCTTAAGGCCATCTACAGCCTCTTGTGGTAGATCTATGACCAGTGACAAGAACGAGCCATCAAACCGGAACACATCCATACGCAGCCCAAACGGTGCGAGGTCTTTTTCGTGCACGTTACGCAGCTGGCGAAGGGTTAACTCCGAAATTCGACAGTCGTGAAACAGGGTTGCCTCGTTGCCAAGCATTTCTTTGTTTTGCACCGCCGCGCGCCCTTTGGCAGGGATTGGTTCGCGCCACAACTCTGGTCGCCAAGCCCATTGGGTGCCATGCGGTTTTGGAAAAGCGTTGGAGCCAATCATCGGCAGGGCCAAGCGGCTTTCCGCAACAGAAATCACTGTGTCCAGGTGTTGGCGCAGGCGTCGAGCACGAATGCGCTGGCCGCGCAAATTTGCAAGATCTGTTGTTTCAGCTTTGCGCGCACTGCGCGCCCAATAGCGCGCGAGCCCTCGCTGATACAGTCGTTGGATAACACTGGTGCGTTGCGCCATACGTCTTTAAAGCCCCTGCCCTCGAGATCCGCAGCGAGTTGAAGCCCGCTCGGTGTTTTTCTAGTATTAACCCAAATGCTTGTCAGGAAACAAACGCGCAATTGAGACGCGGGGCAAGAGGGTTGTAAGAAGCACACGGTTTTAATCAGGCGGGACATGGCCTAGACGGGTGAAATGCACAGCTACGATCCCTTTGAGGCACTCATTGCCCCCGCACGCCCGAGCAAAAGTCTGGCGCGACTTCTTATGGGTGTGGTTCTGTTGGTGGTGGTTTTCGTTGTCACGAATGTTGCCTACTTTGGCGTCATTCAGCGCATGCCGGATGCGGCGATGCTCTTTTCTGAAATAAATTCGGGAACAACAGCGCGGGGCATGGCTTGGTTGTTGGGGAGTTTTACCTGTCTGTTGGCGGCGTTGGGGGTGGCGTTGCATTTTGTACATCGCCGGACGCTAAGGAGTTTGGTGGGGTCCGGCGTGTCCGCATTTGGGCAAGCGCGTCGTGTCATTTTTCTTTGTGTCGGGATTTATGCGGTCGCATATCTTTTGCCGATGCCAGTGGATTTTGCTGCGGAGCGCGCAATGGATTTGGACGTCTGGCTGCGTTTGCTGCCGATGTCCGTCGGGTTGATTATTTTACAATGTAGCGCTGAAGAATTGGTGTTTCGAGGTTATTTGCAAAGCCAGTTGGCGGCGCGGTTTCGGTCGCCGGCGGTATGGATGCTGTTTCCCAGCGTGCTGTTTGGAGCGTTGCACTATGATGTGACGACCTATGGCGATATGGCGATCTGGATTGCGCTATGGTCCACGGTCTTTGGTTTAGTGGCAGCCGATATAACAGCGCGTGCTGGTACATTGGGGCCAGCGATTGCATTACATGTTATGAATAATTTTGGGGCTTTGAGCATCACGGCCATGGAGGGGTATTGGGATGGTCTTGCACTGTATACCTTGCCATTTGGGCCGCAGGATACCGATGCATTGGCCTTTATGATGCCGCTTGAGGGCGGAATGCTGCTTTGCGTTTGGCTGGCGGCGCGAATTGCTTTGCGACGTTGATTGCATTTTCCGACGTGGCGTCTTATTTCAAACCTGTTTCCCAGCCGGAGGGCCTTCGCGCATGAACTGGATCACCAACTACGTCCGTCCACGGATTAACTCGATCTTCTCTCGTCGGGAAGTTCCGGACAATCTCTGGACCAAATGCACCGAATGCGGGACGATGTTGTTTCACCGTGAGCTGAAGGGCAATCTGAATGTCTGCACGCAATGTGGACATCACATGGCGATCACGCCACGTGACAGATTTGAGGCCTTGTTTGACGGCGGCATTTTTGTCGAAGTCGCTGTGCCAGAGCCGGTTGCTGATCCATTGCATTTCCGTGACCAGAAAAAATATCCCGACCGCATGAAGGCCGCGCAGAAGAAAACCGGCGAAAAAGATGCGATGCTGGTGGGCGAAGGCGAAATTGGCCGAACACCGATTGTGGCTGCCTGTCAGGATTTCTCGTTTATGGGCGGGTCCATGGGAATGTATGTGGGCAATGCGATCATTGCGGCCGCAGAACGTGCCGTTGAGTTAAAGCGCCCGCTGATCCTGTTCTCGGCCGCTGGTGGCGCACGCATGCAGGAAGGCATTTTGAGCCTGATGCAAATGCCGCGCACAACTGTGGCTGTGCAGATGCTCAAGGAAGCTGGGCTGCCCTATATCGTTGTGCTGACACACCCAACCACAGGGGGTGTTACCGCGTCCTACGCCATGTTGGGCGATGTTCAGATTTCAGAGCCAAATGCGCTGATCTGTTTTGCGGGTCCGCGAGTGATTGAGCAAACTATTCGCGAGCAGCTGCCCGAAGGCTTCCAACGTGCAGAGTATCTGTTGGATCACGGTATGCTGGATCGGGTCACAAAACGCACCGAAATGCGCGACGAGCTGATTACGATCACGCGCATGCTGATGGGGATGGCGCCGCCTATCAAGGGCGATTTGCCAGCACCTGATGAAAGCGAAGAGGGAACGGTATCGTCGGAACCGGCGGAGGAAGCAGCTTCTGACGGAGATGCGCAAAAATGACGGCAGGTCCGTCGGATGCCATCCTGGCCAGGATGTTGGCGCTACACCCCAAAATCATTGATCTGACGCTGGACAGGGTCTGGCGTCTGCTTGCGGCTTTGGACAATCCGCAGGAAAAACTGCCACCTGTTGTGCATTTGGCGGGAACCAACGGCAAAGGTAGCACCCAAGCCATGATCCGTGCCGGTCTCGAAGGCGCGGATAAACGTGTGCATGCCTATACCAGCCCGCATTTGGCGCGCTTTCACGAACGTATTCGCCTTGCCGGTGATTTGATCGAAGAAGATCATCTGAGCGCCGTGCTGGATGAGTGTTGGGAAGCCAATGATCATCAGAATATCACCTATTTTGAAATCACGACCTGTGCAGCACTTTTGGCGTTTGCGCGTACGAATGCAGACTATACGTTGCTGGAAGTGGGCTTGGGTGGCCGGTTGGATGCAACCAATGTAATCGACACACCAGAGCTGTGCGTTATCACTCCGATCTCAATAGATCACGAGCAATTCTTGGGCGACACACTCGCCAAAATTGCAGCGGAGAAGGCGGGTATTCTGAAGCGCGGTGTGCCTTGTGTTATTGGGCCTCAGCCAGACGAAGTGATGGATGTGATTGAGGCAACGGCAGCTCGGCTTGGCGTACCCCTCATTGCATACGGTCAACAGTGGCATGTTTATCAAGAGCATGGACGCCTGGTGTTTCAGGATGACACGGGGCTTCTGGACGTTCCCATGCCTGCCTTGCCCGGTGCACATCAGATTCAGAACGCAGGCGCAGCTTTGGCGGCGTTACGTTATCTCGGCTTTGGTGATGGTGCTTGCGAAGCAGCTATGCGCAATGTCACGTGGCCTGCACGTATGCAGCGGTTGCGTACTGGACCGCTGACAGAGGCTGCACCACAGGCCGAGCTTTGGTTGGATGGCGGTCACAATGCCGCCGCGGGTCAGGCGTTGGGCGCACATTTGGAGAGCCTGCCCAAACGGGCGACACATTTGATATGCGGGATGCTCAATACAAAGGACATCTCGGGGTATTTGGGGCCGCTTGCCCAACAGGCGGAGAGCTTGGTTGCGGTTTCCATTCCTGAGGAGGCCAACACTTTGCCTGCAGATAAGACAGCGTCTGCGGCACGTAGTGTCGGGCTTGATGCCAGCGGAGCCAATTCGGTTTCGGAGGCGCTTGCCCAGATCGTGAAACAAGATCCGCATGCACGTGTTTTGATTTGCGGGTCGCTCTATTTAGCTGGCAATGTTCTGCGTGAAAACGGTTAGGTTGTCGCGCCAGTGTTTGTGAATTGATTCGTTTTTGCGAATCACCCTGTTGACTGATTCGAATCACCGCGTCTATAGTTGAAGTAACCACGGTTTTCCGAGAAAAAACGAATAATAGTTGGAAAATCGCAGGACTATCGGGACAGCATGGCAGGTTGGCGGGGGGCATTGGCCCCCCGAATACTTATTGTGAACCTGACCGTCGGGTCGGAGTGGTTTATCCTGTAAATTCGTAGTCGCGTTTTATCGAAAGATGATGTTTGTCTGGAGGTGTCGATGGACACGGATATTGCCATCGTCGGAGGTGGGCTGGTCGGCTTGGCAGTTGCTTGGGGCCTGTTAAAACTGGGCCAGCGCGTCACCGTGATCGATGGCGCTGATACTACCTTGTCAGCAAGCCGTGGCAATTTTGGTCTGGTTTGGGTCCAGGGCAAAGGCACGCGTGCGCCTGCATATGCGCGGTGGAGCCAACATGCCGCTGGACTTTGGTCAGGTTTCGCAAGCGAATTGCAGGATGCCACAGGCATTGATCTCGAGCTGCAACAGGATGGCGGTCTGGATTTACATTTCTCAGAGGACAGTCTTCAGGAATGGGTTAGCAAGTATGAAGGTTTGCGGGACGCTCTCGGCGGCGACTATCCATATGAAGTTCTTCGGGGGGATGATTTGAGGCGCGAGGAGCCGGAAATCGGACCTAAGGTTGTTGGCGGTATTTTGCACCAACAGGACGGACACGTGAATCCTTTAAGGCTGTTGCGGGCTCTCGACGGGGTGGTGCGCAACAATGGCGCGCGCGTTATGACGGGTGCAAACGTCGAAACTATCACAAAGCCGGATGGGTTTCGGTTGACCCTTGAGGATGGCGCGACGGTTACCGCGGGCAAGGTTGTGTTGGCAGCAGGGCTTGGGTCTGCCAAGCTGGGTCGCGAATTGGGATTTCTTGCACCTGTCACGCCTGAACGAGGCCAAATTCTTATCACAGAAAAACTGCCAAAGCTGATCCGTCGGCCATCTTTGATCGCACGCCAAGTTGGAAGTGGCGGCGTCCAGATCGGGGCCACAAACGAGACAGTGGGGTTGAACGACGACGTAACGATCAAGGGGATTGCCCAGTTGGCTTCCGAAGCTGTTGCGGCTTATCCGATTTTGGCGCAGGCGCAGCTGTTACGCAGTTGGGGCGCATTGCGGGTCATGACGCCGGATGGTCTGCCGATTTATGCCGAAAGCGAAACTATGCCGGGGGCGTATCTGATCACGTGTCATAGTGGCGTGACACTTGCCTCAACACATGCATTGTTGTTGCCTGCTTGGCTCGTGAAGAATTCGAAACTCAGAGATCTAGAGGTGTTTGGTGAAACCAGATTCGCGGTTTGAGCGCTTGGAGCAGGATGTTGTCTTGGTGCCCGTTCGCTTTGACGGTCAGGACTATGCCTTGCCTGAGGGGGCGAACCTTGCGGCGGCCTTGATGGCAGAAGGTGTTGACGTGTTTCGTAAAACCCGACGCCATCGTGAATGGCGGGGTCCATATTGCCTCATGGGTGTGTGTTTTGAATGTATAGTTAAAATTGGCGATGAAACGCGCCAAGCGTGTTTAGAAGAAGTTCAGGCCGGCATGGAAATTATGCGGCATGACGAACTGCAAGATGGACACAATGGGGCGCGTTAATTTAGCTATTGTAGGTGCTGGGCCTGCCGGAATGGCCGCTGCGCGGCAAGCAGTAGATGTTGGTCTGAAAGTGGTGCTTTTGGATGAGCAACCGCGCGTTGGCGGCCAGATCTATCGTAATGTCACACGGGCGGCATACTCTCATGGCGAGGCTTTGGGGCAGGACTACGTCAGCGGTTTAAAGTTGGCTGAAGCCGTGCAGCACCGACAAATTACCCATAAATCCAAAGCCGCGGTTTGGTCGATTGAGCCTGGGTGTGTTCATTATCGGGATCAGTCCGGTATGGGGGTGGTCAACGCAGATCATGTTTTGCTCGCCACCGGCGCCATAGAGCGTCCGATGCCTTTGAAGGGCTGGACGTTGCCAGGGGTAATGACCGCGGGGGCCGCGCAAATAATGCTGAAACAGTCTGCTGTCGCGCCGCGCCAGGCGGTGCTGGTCGGGTCTGGGCCATTGCTCTATCTCGTGGCAGTTCAATTGCTACGCGCAGGGTGCCCACCGTCTGCTCTCGTGGAGACTCAATTGGGTCGTGATAAACGTAGAGCCATACAGTATTGGCGCGGTGCGTTGGCAGGCTGGCGCTACCTTCGGCAGGGGCTGGATCTGATGATTGAGCTGCGCAATGCGGGGATCCGCCGATTTGAAGGCGCGCACGATTTGGTACTGCTTGGCGAGAACCGAGTTGAGAGTGTGCATTTTAGAAGCGGTGGCAGGCTTCGCGAAATAGGATGCGATACCGTGCTGTTACATCATGGTGTAATCCCGAACATTCATGCAACCAAGGCTGCAGGGATCGGCCATCACTGGTCTCCACGCCGGCAGGCCTTTGCGCCCAACGTTGATCAATGGGGGCAGTCTGATATCAACCAGCTTTGGATTGCCGGCGACAATGCCGGAATAACCGGTGCCGTCGGGTCGGCACTCTCGGGCAGTATAGCGGCACTAGGAATTGCAGGTGCGCTTGGATCGCTCACCCAGAGCGAACGGGACATGCGGGCGCGGCCTTTGTTGGCGAAGCGCGCGAAGGAATTTAAGTTCCGGTCGTTTATAGAGCGTGCATTTCCGCCCTACAAACAAGCGCTTTTGCCTGATGATTCAGTGCCCATTTGCCGTTGTGAAGAGGTGACAGCAGGTGAAATAAGGTCTGCATTGGCTCACGGACAGGGTGCGGGGCCAAATCAAATCAAAGCATATACCCGTGTTGGTATGGGGCGATGTCAGGGGCGGATATGTGGTACGACAGTGTCGCGCTTGATTGCCGAAGCGCAGGGAACGAGTGTTGGCGAAATCGAGCATTTTAAGATACGTCCCCCTTTGCGTCCTGTGACGCTGGGGGCTTTGGCAAGTTTGCATGACCCTGAGGATCCGTTAGAACAAGTTGGTATTCATGATTGAACCCATTGCGCATTTTGCGCTGATTTTGACTTTGGCCGCGACCGCTGTGATGGCGGCATCTGCGGCGATTCAGGGCGCGCGTCTTGACCTGGATATGTTCGGGGCCACGACCATCGCGCTTGCGACGGCTGTTGGGGGCGGGACAGTGCGCGATTTGATCTTGGGGCGCACACCTGTGTTTTGGATCACTGACCTATCGTTTCTTTTGACCGCCGTGCCGGTGGCGGCGGTGACGTATGTGGTGGCCAAACGGTTGCCTCAGGGCAATGGTCAAAGGCTGCGTTTGTTGATGCAGTTTGATGCGGTTGGTTTGGCGCTTTTTACGTTGATTGGGGTGCGGATTGCCCAAGGCGAGGGGACGCATTGGATCATTGCAGTGGTGATTGGATGTGTCACTGGAACGGTTGGTGGCATGATCCGCGATATTCTGTGCAATGTAACGCCGTCGGTTCTAAAGGAAGATCTCTACGCGACGATCTCGATTGCGGGGGGCACGATGTTTCTTGTTGCCGAGCAAATGATGGATGAAACTATTGCACTGGTGGGGTGTTTCGCGGTGATGTTTGTGGCGCGCTTAGTGGTGCTCGCACGTGTTGATCCGGGTGCAGACAGCTAATAACCCTCTAAACTTATATTCTCATTGAATCTTATGGCGCGACCCCCTTTAATTGGTTCAGTCTCTGGACTGGCTGATATGGGGAGGCCGCAATGCAGCACGTCACCGAGTTTCCAAATCAGATCGAAGAGTTTTCTCATGTTCCAATAGAAATGCCGGATGGTGTGCGCCTGTCTGCCCGCATTTGGCGGCCCAAGACCGGCGGGCCAGTGCCAGCGATCTTGGAGTATTTGCCTTATCGCAAACGCGACGGAACTGCAGAACGTGATGCGCTTACTCATCCTTATTTGGCAGGGCATGGCTACGCCTGCGTACGGGTGGACATGCGAGGCTGCGGCGACAGCGAAGGTCTGTTTGAGGATGAGTATTCTGCGCAGGAGTTGGCAGATGGCGTTGCGGTGATAAATTGGTTGGCTGAACAGGAGTGGTGCTCTGGGTCGGTTGGGATGATGGGGATTAGCTGGGGCGGCTTTAATGGATTGCAGATTGCTGCCCTTGCACCTGAGCCGTTGAAAGCCGTGGTGAGTATTTGCTCAACTGTTGACCGTTATGGGGATGATATTCACTACAAAGGCGGGCTTATGTTGGGGGAAAACCCCGGTTGGGCCGCGACAGTTTTGGGGTGGTTCGCCTTGCCTCCTGATCCCGATATTGTTGGGGATGGCTGGCGTGAGATGTGGTTGGAGCGGTTGGAAAACACGCCGTTCTTGGCCGAAACGTGGGTGCAACACCAATTGCGCGATGCCTATTGGAAACATGGCTCGGTGTGCGAAGAATATAGTGCGATCAAGGCGGCGGTGCTGAGTGTTGGCGGTTGGCATGATGGATACCGCAACACAATCGCGCATTTGGTCGAGAATCTGGACGCCCCCGTAAAAGGGCTGGTGGGGCCGTGGAACCATAAATATCCGCATTTTGGTATGCCGGGGCCTCAGATTGATTTTCTGGGTGAGATGCTGGCGTGGTGGGATCGCTGGCTGAAGGACGTGGACAACGGCGCTGACAAATGGCCGGATATGCGCGCCTGGATCATGGAGGGCGTTGCGCCGCAAGTAAGCTATGACTTTAGGCCCGGGCGTTGGGTGGCGCTTGAGGATTGGCAGCCGGTCCAAGCGCCGGAAGTGTTCCATTTGACCAATGGTGGTTTGAGCGCACGGGCTGGTCCTGCGCAGGCGACGATTGAGCCGGCGTTGGGGTGTGGGCAGGGAACCGGCGAGTATTTCCCGTTTGGATTTGGTCCGGGCGAATTGCCTGATGACCAGATGGCGGATGACGCGTTGTCTTTGTGTTTTGACAGCGCGCCGCTCACAGAAGATCGCGATTTGCTTGGTGCGCCAAGTGTGAGTTTGCAGCTTCGGTCAGATAAGACCTGCGGACAGCTGGCTGTTAGGTTGTGCGATGTGCGACCAGATGGCACAAGTGCTCTGATTTCACATGGGTATTTGAATTTGCGTCATCGCGAGGGGCATGCGCAGGCTATTGATTTGCCAATAGGCCAAGACGTGTCGGTGCAGGTTGTGCTGGATCAATGCGGATATCGATTGCCTGCTGGGCATCGTCTGAGGGTGGCTATTTCGTCAAGCTATTGGCCCTTTGTTTGGCCGGAGGCAGAGCAAGCTACGTTACAGGTTTCTCACGGACAGCTTCGGCTGCCGGTGCGAGATTTGCCGCAAGGCAACGGATGGCATTTTGATGGACCTAAGGCGGCGCAGCCATTGCCGTCAGAGCGGTTAAGCGCGGTGCAGGAAACCAAAAAAATAACGCGCGATGGGGCATCCGGAGCGGCAACGTTGGACATAGTTGGCAATCGCGGCGCTACGCGAGACCCTCATACCGGCCTTACGAGTTCGACAAGTGTTCAAGAGCAGTTTCACATCAAGGACACGGACCCGCTCTCGGCGAGATCGTCTTTTCGTTGGGATCGAGAGATGGGTCGTGACGATTGGAGCGCTCAGGTTGTCGGGAGTGTCGAGATGACTGCGGATGCACAGGACTACATCGTCCAAGCCGAGCTGACGGTTTTGGAGGATGAAGTCGAGATTTTTTCTCGAAAATGGGAGAGCCGAGTGGCGCGCAGCTAAAAAACGTCACGAAAATATTAAACGACAATACAAGTTTTTCCTTGCTTTGGGGGTGTCTCGCCCCGCAGCATGAGAAAAAACAAAATCAACTTGGGAGTATTACTATGAATGACGAACTGAAGTATCTCAGTCGCCGTGCCGCTTTGGGTACGCTGACACGCCGCCATTTTCTTGGTCGCGCAGGGGCTTTGGGCCTCACAGCTGTCGCGGCTAATACAATGCTGGCTGATGCAGTTCATGCTGCTGGACCGATGAAAGGTGGCACGTTGCGTATGGGTCTGCAGGGCGGTTCGACCACTGACAGCCTTGATCCGGCGCTGGCCACGAACCAAGTGGCACTGATGCTAAACCGCATGTGGGGTGAGCCTCTGGTAGAGCTGACCGACGATGGTGGCATCGAGGGCAAAGTGGCGGAAAGCTATGAAGCCAGTGCTGACGCGACCACTTGGACCTTTACAGTGCGTCAGGGCATCACCTTCTCTGACGGCAGTGATGTAACTGCCGCCGACGTGGCTGAAACTTTGGATCGTCACGCCGGTGAAGAGTCCAAGTCTGGTGCGTTGGGTCTGCTGCGCGACATCAAAGATGTACGTGCGGATGGTCGCAATGTGATCATCCAGTTGGGTAGCGCAAATGCTGACTTGCCTTATCTGATGGCTGATTATCATTTGATCATCCAGCCAGGCGGCGGCAAATCCGCTCCGGACGCAGCCATTGGCACCGGTCCTTATATCCTCAAAGACGTGGATATGGGTGTGCGTTTTGTGGCTGAGAAAAACCCGAACTATTGGGGCGAAATCGGCCATGCCGAAACACTTGAGCTGATCGTGATCAACGACAACACGGCGCGTGTTGCGGCGTTGCAGTCGGGCCAAGTTGACATGATTGACCGCGTACCTCCTCGTACGGCTGGGCTGGTTGCACGCGCACCTGGCATTAATGTTCTGTCGACATCTGGACCAGGCCACTATGTGTTTATTGCCCATGTGGATACTGACCCGTTTGCCAACCAAGATGTGATGATGGCGCTGAAATACGGCATCAACCGTCAGGAAATGGTCGACAAAATCCTGTTTGGCTATGGCTCGGTCGGTAACGACAGCCCAATCAATGCGTCATATCCCTTGTTCAGCGAGTTTGAGCAGCGTGAATATGATCCGGAGAAGGCTGCGCATCACCTGAAAAAATCCGGTCATGATGGACCGATTTTGCTGCGCACATCTGACAACTCGTTCCCCGGTGCGCCGGATGCGGCGGCGTTGTTCCAGCAGAGCGCACAAGGTGCTGGGATCGACCTTGAGATCAAACGCGAACCAAACGACGGGTATTGGTCTGAAGTGTGGAACAATAAGCCATTCTGCACCAGCTATTGGGGCGGTCGTCCAACGCAGGATCAGATGTACACAACTGCCTATCTGTCGTCGGCTGATTGGAATGACACACGTTTCAAGAACGAGCAGTTTGATCAGCTATTGATCGCAGCCCGCGCCGAGTTGGATACCGCCAAACGCACGCAAATGTATGCGGATATGGGAAGCATTCAGCGAGACGAAGGTGGCCTGATTTGCCCAATGTTCAACGATTTTATCGATGCGACCAACGACAAACTGGGTGGCTGGGTTGAGAATGCCAAAGGCTTTGCCCTGATGAACTCCTATGCGCCATTGCGGATGTGGGTGACCGGGTAAGGTTTTCATTGATTGAACTTTCGAAAAGGTCCGGTGCACAGCGTCGGGCCTTTTTTGTTGGTCTGCGGGAGTGTCAGTCGGGGCAATTGCAGGGAGCATTTGGACAAGGTGAAGGGCTTCACGAAGGCTGCAGGTCATCAAAAATAATTTTTAAATAATTGATTTTAATTAGATGTCCTTGATGCGTAGGTCGTTTTTTCTTGATCCAATGACGCTTTTGGGACAGGTAGCGCGGGATATTGTTACGGCGTGCCGCCTTCACGCTTTTTGTACTCTCTGTTTCCCATGAAATCCGAACGTGGCCCGGTCGTGTATTGACCCGTGGGCCGGTTCGATTGCTGGAAGAAAACCATGACTGACCAACTGAAGTATCTGAGCCGCCAAGTTGTAACTGGGCGCATCAACCGTCGTCACTTTTTGGGGCGCGCAGGCGCGTTGGGACTGACGGCGGCGGCCGCGACCACGATGATGAACAGCGCTGTTATGGCGGCGGGGCCTCAAAAAGGAGGAACCATCCGCGTCGGCCTTCAGGGCGGATCAACCACCAGCAGCTTGGATCCCGCGCTGTCTTCCAACCAGACAGATTGGACTGTGAGCCGTATGTGGGGCGAGACTCTGGTCGAGTTGACCGATGATGGCGGTCTTGAGGGACGTGTCGCGGAAAGCTATGAGGCAAGCGCGGATGCGAAAACCTGGACCTTTCGGGTGCGCCAAGGGATTACGTTTTCCAACGGGCAAGATGTGACGGCGGCGGATGTCGCCGAAACATTGGACCGTCATGCAGGTGAGGAAAGCCAATCCGGCGCGCATGGGATTTTGCGTGACATAAAAGATGTGCGTACCGACGGGCGGGATGTGATCATCGAGCTAAACACCGCCAACGCGGACTTGCCATATTTGTTGTCAGATTTCCATCTGGTGATCCAACCAGGTGGCGGCAAGTCGGCGCCAGATGCGGCTATTGGCACTGGGCCTTACATCCTGAAAGACGTGGACATGGGTGTGCGTTTCGTCGCCGAGAAGAACCCCAACTATTGGGGAGAACTGGGCAACGCAGAGACGTTAGAAATCCTTGTGATCAATGACAACACGGCGCGTGTCGCTGCTTTGCAATCGGGACAGGTCGATATGATCGATCGTGTGCCGCCGCGCACTGCGGGGTTGGTTGCGCGCGCGCCAAACGTGAATGTGCGCTCGACCTCTGGCCCAGGTCACTATGTGTTTATCGCACATTTGGACACCGAGCCCTTTAGCAACCGCGACGTAATGATGGCGTTGAAATACGGGATCAATCGTCAGGAGATGGTGGACAAGATCCTGTTTGGCTATGGCTCGGTTGGCAATGATTCACCGGTGAACGGGTATTATCCATTTGCGACTGAATTTGAGCAGCGCGAATACGATCCGGACAAGGCGGCGTTTCACTGGAAACAGTCAGGTTATGATGGTCCCATCGTGCTGGAAACTTCGGACAACTCATTCCCCGGTGCGCCCGATGCCGCAGCGTTGTTCCAGCAAAGTGCACAAGCCGCAGGTATAAACCTTCAGGTTAAGCGGCAGCCAAATGACGGTTATTGGACCGAGGTTTGGAACAAGCGCCCGTTCTGCACAAGTTTCTGGGCAGGTCGTCCAACGCAGGATCAGGTCTATACCACCACTTACCTTTCTACAGCGGACTGGAATGATACGCGGTTCAAGAATGAACAGTTTGATCAGCTGCTGCTCGCGGCGCGGGCCGAGTTGGATTCTGCAAAACGCACGCAAATGTATGCGGATATGGGGACACTGTTGCGCGACGAAGGTGGACTAATCTGCCCGATGTTCAATGATTTTGTTGACGCGACCAACGATAAGCTTGCAGGCTGGGCCGATGGCGTTAAGGGACTTCCACTGATGAATTCCTACGCGCCGATGCGAATGTGGGTGACGAATTGATATGTCCTTGTTAATCAAGCTTTTGGCTCAGCGCATAGCGCTGGGCCTTGTATTACTTTTTATGGTTTCTGTGCTGATCTTTGCCGGTACCATGATTTTGCCGGGAGATGTGGCGCAGTCCATTCTTGGTCAGTCTGCAACCCCTGAGGCGTTGGCAAATATGCGGCGTGATTTGGGCTTAAACGATCCACCGCTGCAGCGCTATTTCAGTTGGCTTGGTGGTTTCCTCCAAGGGGATCTGGGCACTGCGCTGACATCAGGTCAGGACATTGCCGAGAGCCTCGGTAAACGGCTTGGCAACACGCTGTTTCTTGCTTTTTGGGCGGCGATTATCTCGGTGCCTCTGGCGATTACTCTGGGTCTTATTGCGGTGCGCTACCGCGAACGCTGGCCGGACAAGATGATATCCGCGGTTACATTGGCGTCGATTTCGGTGCCTGAGTTCCTCATTGCCTATATCGCAATCTTCTTTGTTTCGGTGCGGCTTCGTTGGGCGCCATCAGTCACAACAATCCATGACGGCATGTCTCTGGGGGAAAAGCTGCATACGATCAGCCTTCCGGTTGCTGTGCTGACGTTGGTGGTTTTGGCGCATATGATGCGCATGACACGCGCAGCCATTCTGAACGTGATGCAGTCAGCCTATATTGAAACCGCCGAGCTTAAAGGTTTGCGGATGTTCAATATCATCTGGAAACACGCATTTCCGAACTCGGTGGCTCCGATTGTGAACGTGGTCATGCTGAACATGGCCTATCTGGTGGTCGGCGTGGTCGTCATTGAGGTGGTATTCACCTATCCGGGGATGGGGCAATATTTGGTGGATCATGTCTCCAAGCGCGACATTCCGGTGGTGCAAGCCTGTGGTCTGATCTTTGCAGCCGTGTACATTGGGTTGAATATGATCGCTGACATCGTGTCCATTCTAGCAAATCCGCGTTTGCGGCATCCGAAATAGGGGAAGCGTCATGAGAATACCTATCGCTGCCCTGATCGGGCTTTTCTTCACATCACTGTATTTCATCGTCGCAATCTTTGCGCCGTGGATCGCGCCTTATGGGATGGCGGAAATTGTCAGCCCGGACATTTGGGCGCCGTCTTCTGCCGAGTTCCTGCTGGGTACTGATAATCTTGGGCGTGACCTGTTAAGCCGGATGATTTACGGCGGACGTACCACGATCTTTATTGCGACCGCAGCCACAATCCTGAGTTTTGCAACGGGCTCAATTTTGGGCTTTCTGGCCGCCGTTCTTGGTGGCTGGGCCGATCAGCTTATGTCGCGGTTTGTCGATTTGCTGATGTCGATCCCGTCGCTGATTTTTGCGCTGGTCGTGCTCTCGGTTGTTCCGGTGACCGTCACTGTTCTGATCATCGTGATGGGGCTTTTGGATAGTACCCGCGTGTATCGTTTGGCACGTGCTGTCGCTGTGGACATCAACGTGATGGACTACGTTGAGGCTGCCAAACTGCGGGGCGAGGGACGAAAGTGGATCATTTTCCGTGAAATCCTGCCCAACGCGCTTAGCCCGCTTGTGGCCGAGATGGGGCTGCGTTTTATCTTTATGGTGCTGTTTGTGTCGACTCTGTCGTTTTTGGGCCTTGGGGTTCAACCGCCACAGGCGGACTGGGGTGGAATCGTTAAAGAAAACGCAGACGGCATTGTCTACGGCATCGGCGCCGCACTTTATCCTGCGGTGGCGATTGCGACCTTGGCGATTAGCGTGAACCTTGTTGCTGACTGGGTTTTGAACCGAACCACTTCGTTGAAAGGGGGCCGGGGATGAGCGAGCCACTTGTAAAAGTCCGTGATCTGAAAATTGGTGCAACTGTTTATCCGCCAGGTGAAAAGCCGCATGACATCGAGATTGTGCATGGCGTGAGCTTTGAGCTGGCGCCGGGCAAGGTGTTAGGGCTGATTGGCGAATCCGGAGCGGGTAAATCTACAATTGGTCTGGCCTCGATGGCTTATGGTCGTGGGGGAGTAAAAATCACCGGCGGCGAAGTCTGGGTCAACGGACGTGACATTCTGAAGTCCAACCTTGGGGATGTGCGCAGTCTGCGCGGCGGAGAAGTGACCTACGTCAGCCAGTCGGCTGCCGCGTCGTTTAATCCGGCCAAGCAGATCATGGATCAAGTTACCGAAGCGTCGATCCGCCATGGCAAGTTTTCTAAAAAAGACGCCGAAGCGCGTGCGGTCGAGTTGTTCCGCAAGCTAGGGCTGCCGGATCCTGAAAACATTGGCACCCGCTATCCGCATCAGGTGTCAGGTGGTCAATTACAGCGGTGTATGACCGCTTTGGCGCTATGTCCTGAACCGGATTTGGTGGTGTTTGATGAGCCAACAACGGCTTTGGATGTGACCACACAAATTGACGTGTTGATGGCGATCAAGGAAGCCATTCGCGACACTGGTGTGGCCGCGCTCTACATCACGCATGATCTGGCCGTGGTGGCGCAGGTGAGCGATGATATTCTGGTGCTCAAAATGGGCGACATGGTTGAATATGGCTCGGTGGATCAGATCATCAACGATCCCCAAGAAGACTACACCAAGGCGTTGGTATCTGTGCGTTCGATTGACCATCAGGAGAAAGTAGCAACGTCGGAGCCGGTTCTGAAAGTCGAGCACATCACAGCGCGTTATAAAGGGACTAACTTTGATGTTCTGCATGATGTGAACGTTGAGCTGCACCCCGGCCAGACGCTGGCTGTGGTTGGGGAAAGTGGTTCGGGTAAGTCGACGCTTGCCCGCGTGATTACCGGGCTGTTGCCGCCGCGTGGCGGAAATGTCCATTTTGCAGGACGTGATCTCTCGGCGGCTCTTGGAGGTCGATCTCGGGAAGATTTGCGCGAATTGCAGATGATCTATCAGATGGCGGATGTGGCGATGAACCCGCGCCAAACTGTGGGCACGATCATTGGGCGGCCTTTGGAATTCTATTTTGGTTTGAAAGGTGCGGAGAAGCAAAAGCGTATTCTGGAACTGCTGGAAGAAATCGAGATGGGCGAAGGCTTTATCGATCGCTATCCGGCGGAACTGTCTGGCGGGCAAAAGCAACGTGTTTGCATTGCGCGCGCTCTGGCCGCCAAACCCAAGCTGATCATTTGTGATGAGGTCACAAGTGCTCTGGATCCGCTGGTGGCGGATGGCATTCTCAAACTGCTGCTGGATTTGCAGAAGGTTGAAGATGTGGCGTATTTGTTCATCACCCATGATTTGGCAACGGTGAAGGCAATCGCGGATTCAATTGCGGTTATGTATCAAGGTAAGGTCGTGCGCTATGGCGGCAAAACGGATGTTTTGAGCCCTCCGTTCGATGACTACACGGATCTGCTGTTGAGTTCGGTTCCCGAGATGAAACTTGGATGGCTTGAAGAGGTTATCGCCAACCGCAAAATGGAAAGCGCGGGTAACTGACATTTTTAGCCTCCGGCAGGGGTGTTTGTAGCAAGAGGAAACAGGCGTCGGCGATGGTTGGCGCCTGTTTCTGTTTAAAACGGAGCTTAAGCGACGGGAATTTTTTACGGCCACGTATCAGAAGGCATAGTGTTAAACGGGAGTATTAAAGTGACCTTCTTGAAATTCGGCGCCGTGGCTGTATTGGGCTTTTTGTCTTTGACGTCATTCTTGGCGACAGACAGCGTGGCGCAAGGGCGCCAGAACGGACCTGTCTTTAGTGTGATTGCTGGGGATCTTGGTATCAGTGAAGACGAAGCGGAAAGTTGTTTTCCTCAACGCGACCGTGGCAGCAAAAGAGACAGCATCGCACGTCCCGGGCGTCCAGATATACAGGCCGTTGTGGAGTGTTTGGCAAAAACCAGCACTGCGTTGAGCGCACAAGAAATCCAAACCGTATTGAAAGAGAGCCATGCGCGGGGCGGCAAGGCTGCCAATCGCGGATAGGCGTTTGAAAATCGACCTTTGCGTGGTCTTGGTAGGGGTTCATTTCTCCGCTGGACGCGAGGTAAGTGGGGTTGATGATTGCCGCGCTCAATGTCGCGTGCCTAGAGTGGTTTCAAGAGTGGATTTGCAGGAGGTTTTGGGATGGAACGCAAGCTATTATTGATCATTTTGGACGGTGTGCCATGGCGAAATTGGGGTCGGCTATTTGGCAACCTCGAAGGTTGGGTTGATGACGGGACTGCCCAAAAGTGGCGGATGCAATCGGTGTTGCCTTCGATTTCGGCAAGCTGTTACGCCTCGATCCATACCGGGGTCACACCACAGGAGCACGGCTGCACCGGAAACGGGAATGTGTTCCGGCTAAGCCAGCCAGATGTGTTTTCTCAGGTGCGCGAAGGTGGTGGTGTTACAGGGGCAGTGGCGCATAGCTTTTGGTCGCAATTCTTTAACCGAGATCCTTTCGACTATGTCCGTGATATCGAGTATGATGAACCGGACAGCACGACAATCAACCACGGGCGATTTCATACAATGACTGGTTATGGCGCGGCCAATCAAATGACGCCTTCCGATGTTGATCTGTTTGGAACGCTTAGCAATCTGTGTCTGCGGTTTGGATTGAACTACGGCATGTTGCATACCTGCACTTTGGACAGCATGGGCCACAGGTTTCAGCACGAAAGCCATGAAATGGATCATGCCTGTTTCGTAATGGATGAGATGCTTGCGCCGTTCATACCAAAATGGCGGGCGGCGGGCTATGAAGTGATTGTCACGGCGGATCATGGTCAGGACGGGCGCGGACATCACGGCGGGCGTGATCCGTTGCAGCAAGAGTTTGCGCTCTACTACTTTGGCGGGGCACAGGGGCCGTCAGCGGACACGGTTTTGCATCAGTTGCAATTGGCTCCAACAATTTTGTCTCGTCTGGGCGCGCCAATCCCCGAAACGATGAAAGGCACGCCGTTTCTGTCGTAAGGCGCTAAGACGGCAAGGCTACATCCAGCGCTTTTTGTAGAGCATCAACGATCAATTCGATGTGCGCGTCCTCCATGATGAAGGGGGGCGCGAGCAGGATGTGAGAGCCGTTTTGGCCATCAATCGTTCCGCCCATCGGGTAGCAAATAAGGCCCGCCTCAAAGGCTGCCGATTTCAAAGCGGCATGAAGTTTCAGATCGGACGCAAAGGGTGTTTTTGTTTCGCGATCTTTGACAATTTCCAATCCCAGAAATAGCCCGCGTCCACGAATGTCGCCGACGTGGGCATGCTGTCCAAAGGCATCGATGAGTGCGGCGCGAAGTTTTGCGCCCATCGGAGCGACGCGATCGGCAATGCCTTCATCCGTTAAACGGGTAAGGACGGCCAAAGCGGCGGCTGACGCCGTCGGGTGTCCAATATAGGTGTGGCCATGTTGGAAAAAGCCTGACCCGTCGCGGATCGTATCATAGATTTCCGCAGTACAGAGCATTGCGCCAATCGGCTGATAGCCCGCGCCCAAACCTTTGGCTACAGCGCAAATGTCAGGGGCGATGTCATCCTGTTCACAAGCAAACAGTGTGCCGGTGCGCCCCATGCCGCACATGACTTCGTCCAATATCAGCAACACACCGTGAGCATCGCAGATTTCGCGGATGCGTTTGAAGTAGCCCTCCACGGGCGGCACCGCGCCAGCAGTTGCGCCGACCACAGGTTCTGCGACAAAGGCCATGACGTTTTCGCTGCCCAGTTCAGCGATTTTTGTCTCAAGTTCATTGGCGACGCGCTGACCGTAGTCAAATTCGCTCTCACCTGCCGCTTGGCCCCGATATGCGTAGCAGGGCGCAATATGGTGGGTCTCCATCAGCAGAGGGGCAAAGGGCTCACGCCGCCATTGGTTGCCGCCTGTTGCAAGCGCGCCAAGCGTGTTGCCGTGATAGCTTTGGCGGCGTGCAATGACATGGCGGCGCGCGCCTTCCCCTTTCTCAAGGCAATATTGGCGGGCCAGCTTCAAAGCACTTTCCATGGCTTCTGAGCCGCCGGAGACCAAATAGACCCGATCCAGCCCTGTGGGCGCATGTTCTATCAGTTTGGCCGCAAGGTGTTCGGCAGGCTCTGAGGTGAAAAAGCCGGTGTGGGCAAAGGCCACTTTATCCAACTGGCTTTTGATTGCTTGGGTGACGGCCATGTCTGAATGCCCAAGGCAGGACACTGCAGCGCCACCTGACCCGTCAAAATAGGCTTTGTTATCTTGGTCATACAGGAATGGCCCGTCCCCACGAGAAACCATGGGCGGTGCCTTGCGGCTGTTGCGGGGAAAAATATGACTCATGAGTGGTTTACCTCGCGGAGCAGGGGGCAGCCCAATGTGTGGGCCGTGTCGACAATTCGAGCGATGTTTTCGGCGTTGTTTTTTACAAATGTGCCATCGGGACGATGCAGATTATTTTCAAAACCTATACGAACGTGCCCGCCTAGCTGAACGGCGGCTTCAACCACGGCGTGTTCGTTTTGGCCAAAAGCGCACACCGTCCAGTTTGGAAATTCGCCGTTCAGGGCGGCTATGCGCTCGGGCAGTTCCGTGGGCTGCGCAAGGCGTGGTGGATGATATTGGCCAGTCACCAAAATAACATCACGCATGCTCGTGGGTACGATACCCTGATCTATCATGCCCATCAGCAAGGCCGCGTCAGCGTTGTCATAGAGAATGTGCTGGATAAGGATGCCGTTGTCGTGCGCAAACCCATAGAAATTGGGTGCTAAGGACGGGCTTCTAAGGATTTCCCGCACAGATACGCTGGCTGCGGAGGGGCACAGGTTTTGTACCGTCGCGATCTGCGTTGGTACATCAAATAGCCCTGCCGATTCGGTTGTGATTTGAATTGTCATCGCGGGGGCCGCCAGAGCAATTGCCGCTATAGCGTCGCGGTAAAGGCCGGGATCGAGGGAATGCGCCCCCTGTGCATCGCGCACATGAAGGTGAATTTCGTCAGCCCCTGCAGCATAGCAGTCTCGTGCAGTTTCTGCGGTTTCCTCAATGGATATAGGGAGTTTGGGGTGGTCGGTATGGTTGCGGCGCGCGCCGTTTGGCGCGACGGACACTTTCAGAGGTGCCCTTTCGACCATGGTCGGAAAGGGAGATTTCTGGGTGGCTAATATGGAGGCATCGGGCATATTCGTCGTCCGCTGAAGCGCAAGAGATTCTTGAAACAAATGTTTCGACTGTTGACTTGAAATAAAACAGATGGAAAATTCAAGTCAAGTGGAGGGATTCGTGACAACAGTGGGCCGTATCGAAGACAGGATTGCCGAGAACTATGCCGACCTCAGTGCCAAGCTGAAGGCCGCGGCGGATTATGTTGTGGCCAATCAGGTTGATGTGGCCGCGCGATCGTTGCGGTCCATCTCTGCGGCGAGTGGAGTGTCTCCGGCGACATTGTCACGTCTTGCGCGGACCTTGGATTTTGAAAACTACGAAGGTATGCGCGAAATGTGCCGTGGTGCGGTTGTTCTGAAAGGTATTTCCTTCTCTGAGCGCGCTGACCAACTAAAGCGTGAGCCTGATGCCGGTCGGTCCATTTTTGAACGTCAGGCTGCAGCTTGTGCCACCAATATTCAACAGTTCGGCGACTCGCTTGATCCTGCTCGGTTGCAGGCTGCAGTAGATGTGCTCGCACGGGCACGTAATGTGGTATTGTTTGGGGCTTTTGGCTCGACCGGTATAGTTGAGTATATGGCATACCAGGCCAATTATTTCGCGACCAACTGGACATTGGCCGGTCGTATGGGCGCTTCTCTTGGGGCAACGTTGGCGGCGATAGGGCCAGATGATGTCCTTGTAATTGTTACAAAAAACCCATATGCTAAGCAAGCGGTCAAGGCAGCGGAAGCTGCTCAGGAAATGGACGCGCAAACGATTGTCATCACCGATAGTCATGTGTGCCCAGCCAACAAATTTGCGAATTTTTCTTTTATTGTTCCCTCTGAAAGTCCACAGTTTTTTTCGTCTTACACTGCGACTCTGGTTTTAATGGAAACAATGATTGCAATGCTCGTGGCCCAATCGGGTGAAGGGGTAAGTGATAGAATCCGAGCCGTAGAAACAAGAAACAAGAGCCTGGGGTATTTCTGGGCCGAATAACAACCAAAAAACTAAATATCATCAACAAGGGAGCCTAAGATGATTTCCAAATTGAAACTGGCAGGCGCAGCGATCGTTGCGTCAATGACCTTCTCCGCAGCAGCGACTGCACAAGAGTTTATCTCGATCGGTACCGGTGGTGTGACCGGCGTTTACTACCCGACAGGTGGTGCGATCTGCCGTTTGGTGAACAAGAGCCGCAAAGAGCACGGGATCCGTTGTGCCGTAGAATCCACTGGTGGGTCGGTTTACAACATCAATACCATCAAAGCGGGTGAACTAGAGTTCGGCGTTGCACAGTCTGACTGGCAGCACCATGCGTATCACGGGACATCCAAATTTGCCGACAATCCGTTCCCAGAAGTGCGTGCTGTGTTCTCAGTACACCCTGAGCCGTTCACTCTGATCGTGCGTGGCGACAGCGGCATCGAGAGCTTTGGCGATCTGGCTGGCAAACGTGTGAACGTGGGTAACCCTGGATCCGGTCAACGCGCGACGATGGAAGTTGCGATGGAAGCCTTTGGCATGGGCATGGACGATCTTGGTCTGGCGACCGAATACAAAGGTTCGGAAATGGCCAAACAGCTTTGTGACGGTAACATTGACGCGATGATCTATACCATCGGTCACCCAGCTGCGGCGATCAAAGAAGCGACCACCACATGTGATGCCAAACTAGTGTCAGTGACTGGTCCAGAAGTTGACAAGCTGGTCGCAGACAATCCGTTCTACCGCGTCGCCACTATTCCTGGTGGCATGTACAAAGGCACGGATGGCGACACCACCACCTTTGGTGTGGGCGCGACCTTTGTAACATCTGCGAACGTATCTGATGACGTGGTTTATGTGGTTGCTAAGTCGGTGATGGAAAACATCGAAGACTTCCGCAAGCTGCACCCTGCATTTGCTAACCTTGACCCTGCTGAAATGGTCAACGACGGCCTGAGCGCACCTCTGCACCCTGGTGCTGAGAAAGCCTACATGGAACTTGGCCTCAAATAATCGCATCAGACGATTAAAATGACAAAGAGCGCGCCTCCCGCAGAGGGGGGCGCGTTCGCGTACAAGATCAACGGGGACAAAAATGGCACAAGACCATCAAACTGACGGCACCGCAAAAGCAGACGCTTTGGTTGCCGAAGTTGACACTGGCGCTCGCAATCCAGCGGGATTTCAGGGCAAGTTGATTATTTCGATCTGTATTATCTGGTCGGTGTTTCAGCTCTACATCGCGTCCAAAGTTCCGGGTATGCTGGCGCAGCTGACGGGAATGTCGGATTTTGCCAATGTGGTTGCGCAGGCGCGCTATATCCATTTGGCCTTTGCAATAACTTTGGCGACGCTTGCGTTTCCCTTGTTTAGAACGTCCCCTCGTGATCGCATTCCAGTATATGACTGGGCTTTATTGATTTTGGGCGTAAGTGCCTGTCTGTATCTGGTGTTCTTCCGCTATCAGATTGCGGATCGTCCCGGTTTGTGGACCTCGACTGATATTACAATGTCCGCAATCGGTATGGCGGTGTTGTTGGTCTGTGTTTATCGCTCACTTGGCTTGCCTTTGGTGATCATCGCGTCGGCCTTTGTTCTGTTTGCCTTCTTTGGGGGCAATAGCGAATGGGTCCGCGAAATCACAAATTTTGGCGGCGCATCGCTGAGCAAGGCTTTGGGGCATTATTGGATGCAGACCGAAGGCGTCTTTGGTGTCGCCTTGGGTGTGTCCACCACCATGATCTTTTTGTTCGTGCTGTTTGGCGCGCTGTTGGACCGCGCCGGCGGTGGCAACTGGTTTATCAAAGTGGCAATTGCCTTGTTGGGCAGTCTGCGTGGCGGACCCGCTAAGGCGTCGGTTTTGTCGTCGATGATGACCGGGATGATTTCGGGTAGCTCAATTGCTAATACGGTGACGACTGGTACATTCACCATTCCATTGATGAAGCGCATTGGCTTTCCTGCCGAGAAGGCGGGCGCGGTTGAGGTCGCCTCCTCTACCAATGGTCAGCTGACACCACCCGTGATGGGGGCTGCGGCCTTCCTGATGGTGGAATACGTCAACATTCCCTACATAGAAGTTGTGAAACACGCTTTTCTCCCAGCCGTGATTTCCTACATCGCGCTGCTGTATATTGTGCACCTCGAAGCTCTCAAAATGCAGATGCAGGGGTTGAAGAAAGCGGGGCGACACATTGGGCCGGTCTTGATTCTGATCCTTTTCCTGTCAGGCTTTATTCTGCTCGCAGGCATCACGTTTGTACTGATCGCCATTCGTGGTTTCCTTGACCCGATTGTGGGCGACAGCATTTACATCGCAGTTGCGATTGTGGCAGCGATGTATGTGGCCTTGCTGTATTTGGCTTCAAAGTACCCAGACATTGCGATGGACGATCCGGACGCGCCGCTTGAGGCACCGCGTCTCACGCCAACGCTCTTGGGTGGCTTATATTATGCGCTGCCAATTTTCATTCTGGTGTGGAACCTGATGGTGAAAACCGACAGTCTGGAACGTCTGTCGCCTGCGCTGTCGGCGTTTTGGGCAACTATCTTTATGATCATTGTCGCGCTGACACATCGTCCAATCAAAGCGTTCTTCCGTGGTGAAGGAACCTTAGGCGGGGCTACTATGCAAGGCTGGGCCGATTTTGTGCAGGGGCTCATCATGGGCGCGCGCAATATGATCGGGATTGGTGTTGCGACCGGCGCGGCAGGTGTCATCGTTGGGACGATCAGCCTTACAGGCGCGCATCAGGTGATCGGACAGGTTATCGAGACCGTTTCGGGCGGCAACCTTATGGTTCTGCTCTTCCTTGTTGCGATCCTCAGTCTGATCCTCGGGATGGGGCTGCCGACAACGGCGAACTATATTGTGGTCAGCTCGCTCATGGCACCGGTGATTGTGACCGTTGGTGCGCAATCTGGTCTGGTCGTGCCTCTTATCGCTGTGCACATGTTTGTGTTCTACTTTGGGATCTTGGCGGACGACACACCGCCGGTGGGTCTTGCGGCTTATGCTGCCGCTGCGATCAGCCGAGGTGATCCGATCAAGACCGGTATTCAGGGCTTTGCCTATGACATCCGGACTGCGCTTTTGCCGTTCCTGTTCATTTTTAACACCGATCTGTTGTTGATCGATGTTGGGCCGTTAAAGGCGGTTATGGTGTTCTTTATAGCCCTGATAGCGATGCTGCTGTTTGCAGCGGCAACGCAGGGATATTTCATCGCCAAGTCCAAGAAATGGGAAACGGTCTTGCTGTTGGTGATCTCGTTCATGCTGTTCCGACCTGATTTTTTCTTGGATCAAGTCAGTGAAAAATACCGCACGGTGAGTGGTGGCGATGCGATTGCGCTGATCTCTGAACTGCCGGAAGAAAGCCAAGTTCGGATGATCATAAATGGTCCGGATTTTGACACTGGGGATATGCGACGCACAACGATCACGATGATGCACCCGGGCGGCGATGCCGAGACCGCATTGTCAGACAATGGACTGTTGGTGATCGAAGAGGACGGCGTTCTGTTGTTAGAAGAACCTTTCCCTGGAACTCCGTATTTTGGCTCGCTCGGAACCGAGTATGACTACTACGGAGATGATCCTGTTACGATTGCCCAAGTAGAAGTGGAGAATGATCGCATGCCTAAGGAGCTGTTCTTTATCCCAGCTCTGTTGTTGATGCTTGGTCTGATGGCGATTCAGCGCCGTCGGGCAACGCAACCTGCTTTCTAAGGAGCAAGCCTATGTTCAAGACCATTTTGTTGTCCGTGGACGTGAATGATCTGAAAGGATCAGAAAGACCTGCCGAAGCTGCCGCAAATCTGGCCTCGGCTGAAGGGGCCGAGTTGCATGTAATGAATGTAGTGCCCGACTTTGGCATGGCCATTGTCGGGGCTTATTTTAGCGCGACCCACAACAAGGAAATTTTAGCGCAGGCGAAAGCTGCATTAGAAGACTGGGCTGTGGGGCGGTTTGACGGCGTCGAAAACGTTCGGCTACATGTCGATCAAGGAACCATCTATGACTTGGTTTTAACAGAAGCCAAGAAAGTGAAGGCTGACGCAATCATTGTCGGGGCGCATAAGTCTCAGCTCAAAGACTACCTAATTGGACCGAATGCGGCACGAATCGCCCGGCACGCGAAACAATCAGTCTTTGTAATCAGGTAACTGAATCTGACGTTTTAGTTGGCGGCGGGCTGCGGTCTGCCGCCATTTTTTGTCAAAAATATAGTTTAGTGAAAAAGTCAGGTTGACGAATCCGATTGTTTTAGTCAGATAATGAGTAAGCTGAACAGCAATCTCGCGGACGAAGACATGCAACCGACCAACACTCAAGATTCCATCGAAACACATCCAATTCACCAAGCCAAAGATCTAACCAAAGGCTCCGTTCAGGCGCAGATTTTATTGGATGGGCAGGTCTACACGTTGCGTATCACCAAGGCGAATAAACTCATTCTGACAAAGTAGAATCACACATTTTCATGTGACTAGAGCACGCTCAATGATGCTTTGGCAGACATAAAAAAATCCAACAAGGAACTCTATCTGATGAAATTCCCCACTCTAAATGTATCTGCTATTGCGGTATGTCTTGGCGCGAGTGCAGCGACCGCAGATGTCGATGTCTTGACCAACTATGCGGACATCGCTGCAGCGAAATATGAAGATAGCTTGATCACAGCACGTGCTTTGCATGCGGCGGTAGATGCGTTGATCTCTTCGCCAAGTGACGAAAACCTTGAGGCTGCAAAGCAGGCTTGGATTGTTTCACGCGCACCGTATCAGCAAACGGAAGTTTACCGTTTTGGCAATGCTATTGTCGATGAATGGGAAGGCAAGGTAAACGCGTGGCCATTGGATGAAGGTCTTATCGATTACGTGGACGCAGCATATGGCGGTGCAACTGATGAGAACCCTTTGGCGGCGGCCAACATTATCGCGAACCCGATTTTGATGGTTGGCGGCGTTGAGATTGATGCCACCAATATTACGCCGGAGCTGTTGGAAACCACTCTGCACGAAGTTGATGGTGTCGAATCCAACGTGGCGACGGGATATCACGCCATCGAGTTCCTGCTGTGGGGGCAAGATTTGAATGGTCACGGTGCCGGTGCTGGCGCACGCCCCGCGAGCGACTTTGCATTGGGCGACGAGTGTACTGGTGGAAATTGTGATCGTCGTGCGGCTTATCTGATGGCTGCAACAGAATTGCTTGTGAGTGACCTTGAGTGGATGGCAGCTCAGTGGGTTGACGGCGGTGCCGCGCGGGCAGCTGTGTTGGAAGACGAGAGCGCCGGATTAGTTGCTATCCTGACAGGTATGGGCAGCTTGTCATACGGCGAGCAGGCGGGTGAGCGCATGCGTCTGGGGCTCATGTTGAACGATCCGGAGGAAGAGCATGACTGTTTCTCAGACAATACCCACAATAGCCACTTTTACGACGGACAAGGTATTCAGAACGTCTATTTGGGTAGCTACACACGTGTAGATGGCACAGAGATTTCGGGGGCTTCACTGTCTGGCTTGGTCGCAGCAGTTGATGCTGATCTGGATGCTGAAATGACCGGAAAACTGGAAGCTACAATGACTGCTCTGGCTGCGTTGAAAGCGGCGGCCGACGATGGTTTTGCCTATGACATGATGCTGGAGGCAGGTAACGCTGAAGGCGAAGCTTTGATTATGGGCGGGGTCAATGGCTTGGTTGACCAAACACAATCCATCGAACGTGTGGTCGTCGCTTTGGGGCTTGATGCTCCCGAAGTGGAGGGGTCCGATAGTCTGGACAACCCGGAAGCAGTCTTCCAGTAAGCATTGCTTCAGGTGAATGATTTGATAGTGTCGAGCCGTGCGTTTTAGTTGGCTCGACACTCTTGAGATACCCAATTTCTTTCAATCAGGCGCAACGCCATGACTTCATCTAAATCCGCGCTGCTAATTGCTGCGTTGGTTGTTGCAGGACCATCCAAAGCTGAGCTTGTTCCAAGCGCTTTGGCTGATCCACATTTGACACTAGTTGCGCGTACAGCGGAAGAAATTGAGCGGATCGCCAAAGCGACTGCGCCGCCATCTGACTTTTCCACGGCGCAGAGTTTTGAACGCTTAAGTGCTGGAGCCGCAACAGTTGTACGGCGCGGTGACGAAGGAGCATTCTCATTTGCCGGAGCGAATGTGGCCGCCGAAGCTGGATTAGACTTTGAACTTGGCCGCGCGATGTTTGAAAAGCTTTGGGTGGCTTCACCGTCGTCAACACGCGCCTCCGACGGGCTTGGGCCACTTTATAACGCGAGATCCTGTGCGGCTTGCCACCACAATGATGGCCGAGGTTTTGCAGATGGGGAAGGGTTGCTGCTGCGGCTATCCGTGTCTGCCCTAGATGATGGTTCAACTCCACAGCCTGACCCGATGTATGGCGGCCAATTGCAGAACCGTGCGGCTCCGGGAATGGCTGCCGAATATCAGATGAACCTTCGCTACGAAGAATTTGACGTCGATCTTTCTGATGGCGAGCGCGTTAGTTTGCGCAAGCCTTCCTATGAGATTGCGGATTTGGCCTATGGTCCTTTGGCCGACGCGGTCATGATCAGCCCCAGATTGGCGCCTCCCATGATTGGACTGGGGTTACTTGAAGCAATCCCCTCAAAGGACATCGTCGCCCTTGCAGATCCGGAAGACTCGTCGGGAAACGGGATTTCCGGACGCGCCAACATTGTTAAATCTGCTGAGTTTGGTGTTCCGATGGTAGGGAGGTTTGGCTGGAAGGCGACTCTGCCTACAGTGGCCGAACAGGTGGCATCAGCGTTTTCGGCAGATATAGGGTTGTCCACGCCAGTTTTTCCTTGGCATTGGGGCGATTGCACGGTTGCTCAGCAAAACTGCCGGGGTGCAGTGCACGGTGGCGACCCGGAACGTGAAGGATTGGAGGTCGACAGCCAAGGCTTTGACCTAACAGTTTTCTATAGCCGAAATCTGGGTGTCCCAGAGCGAGGTGACGCAGACGATGCTGACGTGCTGCGCGGTAAGGAGTTGTTTCATGCGAGCCAATGTGCCGCCTGTCATGTTCCTGCACATGTAACGCATCGGTTAAAAGACCGACCGGAGCAGAGTTTTCAGCTCATTTGGCCGTACACGGATCTACTTTTGCACGACATGGGACCCGCACTTGCCGATGGGCGCCCCGATGGCCTTGCGACAGGACAAGAATGGCGCACACCACCGTTGTGGGGCATTGGGTTGACCGCTCAGGTCGGGGGGCGAGAAAACTATCTGCACGACGGGCGAGCACGCAGTTTGCTTGAGGCCATCTTGTGGCATGGTGGCGAGGCGCAATTTGCGCGGGACGCGGTGGTCGAGATGTCGTCGCCGGATCGGACCGCGCTCATTAAATTTCTGGAAAGCTTGTGATGAAGAAAACAATTGGCAGTTTGGTGGCCGCATTGCTGTTCACAACTGTGGGCGTACAGGCGCAAGAGCAGGATATGATCGCACCTGTGCGATCGGCGGTCATGCAGCATGTTCTCCCAGGGTTTGTTGAATTGGCGGATTCGACGCTTGAGTTGAAACGGGCCGCGGCCAATGATTGTGGTGCGGATAGCGTGGCGCTTCGCAAGTCATGGGCCGCTGCTTTTGATGCTTGGGTTCGCGTCAGCCATTTAAGGTTTGGCCCCACCGAAGAGGACAATCGCGCCTTCGCGCTGGCGTTCTGGCCAGACAGCCGAGGGAAAACACCCAAGGCATTGTCGGGTTTGATTGAGCAGGAAAACCCAATTGCACAGGATCCAGCGGCATTCTCGGAGTTTTCAATCGCCGCTCAAGGCTTCTATGCAATGGAGTTCCTGCTGTTTGATGAGGTGATTTCAAATCAGGGGCGGGATGCCTATCGTTGTGATCTCCTGCGCTCGATTGCAGATGGCATCTATGCGCGTGCCGTGGCAATCGAGATAGATTGGAGTTCGGACTATAGCGCGCTTTTGATGACGCCGAATTCTGATCAATACTACCGAACCGACCGTGAAGCATTGCAAGAATTGTATAAGGCGGCACTGACGGGTCTCGAATTCACCGCTGACAGTCGTCTTGGGCGTCCCTTGGGTACGTTTGATCGACCACGTCCGAAACGTGCCGAGGCTTGGAGATCAGAGCGTTCTCTGCATCATATTGTCCTGTCGTTGGAGAGTTTGCGCGCTTTGGTCTCAATCTTGGCGCAGGATCAAGGTGAATTAGCGGATAGTCTGGACGCGTCTTTTGCGTATGCTCTTGAATTGGCGTCAGAACTGGATGACCCAGATTTCTCCGGTGTGTCTGATCCAATGGGGCGTTTTCGGGTGGATATTTTGCGGCAAGCCGTGGATGGTCTGAAGGAACGTGTTGGTCTAGAGCTTGGGCCAGCATTGGGCGTGGCTGCGGGTTTCAATGCATTGGATGGAGATTAGCGATGTCATCGCGTCGGCAATTTCTGATTGGCGCCATGGCGGCCAGTGTTGTGCCGGGTCACAGCTGGGCCGATTTGGGGCAGACGGCCTATTTGAATGCTGCCAGGTTGCCCGATCAGAGCTACGCCTTGTTGGGGCTTACTATAGATGGCGGTGAGGCATTTCGCGTCGCTTTGCCTGCGCGTGGACACGCAGCCGCTGCGCATCCCGAACGCGCCGAGGCCGTTGCTTTTGCGCGCCGTCCAGGCACCTACGCTTTGGTGATTGATTGTGCTGATGGCTCGGTATTGGCGCGGATGCAGAGCCCCAAAGGGCGACACTTTTATGGTCACGGTGTGTATTCGCGAGATGGTACGCGGCTGTATACGCCTGAAAACGATTATGAAACTGGACGTGGTGTCATCAGCGTGTGGGATGTTGAAGACGGATACAATAGATTGGCAGAGTTTGGATCCGGCGGGGTAGGGCCACATGACATTCTACGCCACTCGGACCTAAATGTATTTGTTGTAGCCAATGGGGGGATCAAAACTCATCCAGAGAGCGGGCGCACAAAGCTCAATATCAGCACAATGCGTCCTAATCTGAGCTACTTCAGCGGCAATGGTGAGCTTCTGGAGCAAGTGGAATTGCCCCAAGAGTGGCACAGGAATTCAATTCGCCATTTGGCCATCAGGGATGACGGATTGGTCGCTTTTGCGATGCAGTGGCAGGGGGATGTTGCCGATGCTCCTGCTTTGTTGGGGCTGCATAGGCGCGGTGAAGAGGTGCGGTTTGCTGAAGCGGATTTAGGAGCGCATACAGCACTAACAGGCTATGCCGGCAGCGTGTCGTTTTCCGGAGACGGTGCGGGTGTTGCGATTTCTTCACCGGTTGGCGGACGTGTACAAATTTTTGACGCGAACAGCGCCGCGCCGTTGGATTGGATCGAGATGCCGGATGTTTGTGGATTGGCGCGAGCCGTTGGCGGGTTTGTCGCCACAACAGGTAGAGGCCGAGTTACACTGTTGGGCCGCAATACTGCTGCGGCCCATGACATGGCTTTTGACAACCACCTTGTAGCATTGAGCTGATTGTCACTCCGCCGCTTGGCGAACTTGGGTTGAGTTGAGCAAGGCCGCCAATTCAGGTCGGCATGATCCACAGTTTGAACCCGCTTGTAGAGCCACGCCAATCGCCTCGACGCTCATGAGGTCTTGTTCGTCGATGGCACGTAAAATCGTGTTCACACCCACATTGAAACAGGCGCAAATTGTTGCCCCCGGATCAGGCTGATCCGCGCCGGGATGACCCGCCAACGGAATAACGTCGCCGCCTAAAAGCCCAGCGACATAGTTGCGGGAGACGGCAACGGGCTGAGGGGAGGCGAAAAGCGCTGCTATGAGCTGTCCATCTTTATGAAACGCAATTCGGGCTGCTCCACGCGCGGCATCTGTAACACAAACAGCTTCGCCATCATGTATCTCAAACAGACTTCGTGCATAGCTTTCCCAGTCTTCAGGTTGCGAAAGGCCTGCGAGCTCTGTGCGCCAACCCTGGGCACTGCGGGCGTGTGCCCAATACTCGGTTTTTGGCGTCAACGAGGTTTTTGAGACGGCAAAACCATACCAACGGGGCTTGAGTTTTTGAATGGTCACATGGGCCGCTTTACTGTCAGGTTGTCCTGAAATGGGGTCTGTCACCGAAGGTAGTAGCGAGCATATTCGTGCAGTCGAGGCATATTCGTCAGTCCAGTGAATTGGGGCAAAAACTGAGCCCGGACGCACGCGATCTGTGATCAGAACACGCAGGACAGCGCGACCATAGATGCTTGTTAATTCGGCGAGATCTGCTGGCTGCAATCCGGTTGCCTTTGCGTCCTCCGGATGAATCTCAACAAATGGTTCTCCAAAATGTTGATTGAGACGTGGTGCCAGCGACGTGCGTGTCATTGTGTGCCATTGATCGCGGATGCGACCCGAGTTTAGGCGCAAGCTGCTCGTTGTAGTAACTGGCTGACTTGGTTGTGTTACCGCCAGCATATTTGCGCGACCGGACGGTGTGAAGAAGCGCCCGTCGCCAAACATGCGCCCGCCTGTAGAGCCATCGGATTTAATTGGCCATCGTGTTGGGCGCAAAGCGTCATAGTCGGTGTTGGATAGGTCGCTGAGGCCGGAGATGTCGAAGTCTTTTCCTTGCGTTGCTGCAAGTCCAGAAAGAGCTGCATATTCCCGAAATATCTCGGCAGGGCAGGCATAGTCGAACGCGTCATGCCATCCCATACGGCGGCCGACATCGGCAATGATATCCCAATCGTGACGGGCCTGGCCAGCGGGTGGGTGGATCGGTCGTTGGCGCGAGATCATGCGCTCGGAGTTTGTTACAGTGCCGTCCTTCTCGCCCCAACCTGTTGCAGGCAGTATGACGTCAGCCAGTTTGGCTGTGTCAGTATTTGCCGAAAGGTCTGATACGACTGTGAAGTCACAGCCTTTGATCGCGCTCTTCACATAATCTGCGTTAGGCATCGAGACGGCAGGGTTTGTGCACATGATCCACAGGGCCTTGATCTGGCCTACTGCAACGGCGTTGAACATGTCTACGGCTTTGAGGCCAGCTTTTTCCGGCATAGTGGGTGCAGACCAAAACTCTCCGACCAACGCACGATGATCGGGGTTCTCAATGTCCAGATGGCACGCCAGCATGTTGGCCAATCCGCCCACTTCGCGCCCACCCATCGCATTGGGTTGGCCCGTCACCGAAAACGGCCCGCAGCCAGGCTTTCCGATGCGTCCGGTCGCCAGATGGCAGTTCAAGATAGCGTTGACCTTGTCGGTTCCGTGGTCCGATTGGTTCACGCCCTGTGAGTAGACGGTGACAACCTTGGGAGTGTTGATCCAGAGATCAAGAAATTGGCTTATCTTGTCATGTGGCAGCTCAGAGTTGGTCTCGGAAGCTTGTGCTGCAACAACTGCCTCTGCAAAGCCATTGATGTTTTCTGCTACAAAATTTGCGTCGGTTGCGCCTCGGGCATGAATTTCTGTCAGCAAACGGTTAAAAAGGGCTACGTCTGTGCCTGGCGCTATTTGCAAGTGGAGATCGGCAGCTTCGGCGGTTGCGGTACGCCTTGGATCTATCACCACCAGTTTCATCTCGGGACGCTTCTCGCGCGCGGCAATTATCCTTTGAAACAAGACCGGGTGACACCAAGCGAGGTTGGACCCTGTCAACACAATCAGATCGGCCTGTTCAAGGTCCTCATAGGTTCCGGGAACCGTGTCGGTGCCAAAAGCACGTTTGTGTCCAGCCACGCTTGAGGCCATGCAGAGCCGGGAATTGGTGTCGATGTTGGCCGAGCCGATGAACCCTTTCATCAGCTTGTTGGCCACATAATAGTCCTCGGTCAACAGTTGGCCTGAGACGTAAAAGGCCACTGAGTCTGGGCCGTATTTGGCGATGGTCTCCTGAAACCGGCTGGCAACCAGATCAAGTGCTTCATCCCAAGGCGCGGCCCGCTCACCGATCTGCGGCGCGAGGAGACGACCATCCGTAGTGATGGTTTCTCCGAGCGCCGATCCCTTGGAGCAAAGCCGACCATAGTTTGCCGGGTGCTCGGGGTCGCCCTTGATTGTGACACCACCCGCGCCGTCAGGCGATGCTTTGACGCCACAGCCAGTGCCACAGTAGGGGCAAGTGGTGCAAATAGGCGCGCTCATTCCGCGGCTACGCTTGCGGTTAGTTCAGAGCCATCCAGCATGACACGTCCATCGACAATCTGTGTGGCGTAGGTGGCAATTTGGCCTTCGTCGGCGCCTTGGGCATCACCGGTTTCCAGCGAAAAGACCCAATTGTGCAGCGGACAGGTGACTTTCCTGCCGTGTACAATACCTTCTGACAGCGGTCCGCCTTTGTGTGGGCAGCGATCGGAAGTGGCAAAAACTTCCTCAGTATCGGTGCGAAAAACCGCCACGCAGCCGACCGACGTTTTTACGATACGCGCGCCACGCAGGGGAATCTCGGCGACGGAGCAAATATCAATCCAGCTCATTCTGCGGCCTCCAGTGTTAGGTTGGCAACGGGTTGATAAATTTGTGCTTTTTCACGGGCGTGTTCGGCCCACGGATCGTTGCGATAGACCGATTGGGATAGCTCGAAGCGTTCAGCTAGGGTCTGACGGTTCTCTAGATCGTCTACGATTTGTTCTTTGACCCAATCCAAGCCAACTTTGGCGACCCATTTGTGAATGCGATCGAGGTATTTCGCGTTTTCGCGATAAATCTGCGTCATCGCCGAAATCACTTCCATGGCTTCTTCTTCGGTAGCGACCTTGCACAGCAATTGAGTTTCAATCACCTCCATGCCGGCGGCGCCTGCGACTGAGATTTCATAGCCGCTGTCCACGCAGATCACACCGATGTCTTTGCACGTTGCTTCGGCGCAATTGCGCGGGCAGCCGGAGACGCCCAGTTTGAGTTTATGCGGCGTCCAAGACCCCCAGAGATGTTTTTCAAGTTTCACACCAAGACCGGTGCTGTCTTGTGTGCCAAAGCGGCAGTGATCGGAGCCAACGCAGGTTTTAACCGTGCGTAGACCTTTAGAATAGGCATGTCCCGACACCAGTCCGGCTTGGTTTAGGTCAAACCAGATTGCGGGTAGGTCCTCTTTCTTCACACCGAGCAAATCGATGCGCTGACCACCAGTGACTTTGACCGTCGGCACCGCATATTTGTCTGCAGCATCTGCAATCGCGCGCAGCTCTTCTGGTGTGGTGATCCCGCCCCACATACGTGGCACAACTGAATATGTTCCGTCCTTTTGGATGTTGGCGTGGTTGCGTTCGTTTACGAAACGCGACTGAGGATCGTCGGCATAATCCAGCGGCCAATCCGCCAGCAGGTAGTAGTTGATTGCGGGCCGACACACATGGCAGCCATTGGGGGTGGTCCACCCCAGCTCTTGCCAAACTGCGGGCTGGGATTTCAGCTCGCCAGACTTGATGAGACGGCGTACATCTTCATGCGTGAGATCGGTGCACCCACAGACCGATTTGGCCGCAGGCAGCACAAAATCATCACCCAATGTGACGGATAAGACCTGTTCCACCAATCCGGTACAGGTGCCGCAGGAACCGGACGCTTTGGTCACGGCTTTTACGTCTTCTAGCGTGGTCGCGCCATTGCCGATGGCGTCCACGATCTGACCTTTACATACGCCGTTGCAGCCGCAGATTTCTGCGTCAGCCGGTAAGGCTGCAACGGCCGCCATAGGGTCCGGCGCTGCCCCTCCTTGAAAGGCGGGGCCAAAGATTAATGTGTCACGCATCTCGGAGATGTCAGTGCGGTCTTTGATCAGGCCAAAGAACCAATTGCCGTCAGCGGTGTCGCCGTACATCACAGCACCACAGATGCGGTTGTCTTCGATGACCAAGCGCTTGTAGACGCCGCGTGCCGGGTCGCGAAACACAATGTCTTCGCGGCCTTCGCCGTCTGCAAAATCACCCGCCGAGAAGAGATCGCAGCCCGTGACTTTAAGCTTGGTGGCGACGTCTTTGTTCACAAAGGCTGCGTCTTCGCCCGTAAGTGTTTTTGCAAGCACCTTGGCTTGGTCGTACAGGGGCGCGACAAGGCCAAAGATATCGCCATTGTGCTCTACACATTCACCCAATGACAGGATGTTTTCATCGGAAGTGACCATTTGGTCGTCGACGTGAATACCGCGACCTGTGGCAAGCCCCGCGTCCGCCGCCAAAGCGATGGAGGGACGGATGCCAACCGCCATGACCAGAAGATCACAAGGCAACTCGGTTCCGTCATCCAACAAAAGGGCGCGAACCTTTCCATTCTCGCCTAGGATTTCCTTGGAGTTCGCCGAGCATTTGACGGTGATGCCCTTGTCCACCAGAGCTTTGCGCAAGAGGTAACCCGCGGCTTCATCCAGCTGGCGTTCCATCAAGTGGCCCATGATGTGCACTACAGTAACGTCGACCCCACGCAGAGCGAGACCTGCGGCAGCTTCAAGGCCCAGAAGGCCGCCACCGATCACAACGGCTTTGGCGTCAGGCTTGTCACCAAGCGCAATCATCGCGTTGGTGTCTTCCAGATCGCGATAGGCGATCACTCCGTCCAGATTATGGCCGGGTAGGGGAATGATGAAAGGGTTAGAGCCGGTGGCGATGATAAGCTTGTCGTACGCTAGGGTCTCACCGGTGTCGGATGTGACGGTTCTAGCGGCACGATCGATATTGGTGACCGTTTCGCCAAAACGGCATGTGACGTTATTGTCTTCATACCATTGGGCGGTATGGGTCACGATTTCTTGGAAATTCTTGTCACCGGATAAAACGGGAGACAGCATAATCCGATTATATGTGCCGCGTGGTTCTGCGTTAAACAGGGTGACGTCATAAGCGTCTGGGGCAGTTTCAAAGAGATGTTCGAGCGCGCGGCCCGCGGCCATCCCAGCCCCGATAATAATGAGTTTCTGGGTCATGTGTGTCCTGGTGAGCCACCATAGGCGGCTTCTTTCATCACGTCCGCAAGGGACGTGTAGGCGGTTGCCCAGGCGGCTTCGGTTTCAGCGTCGAAATCGTCGCCCAGCCCGGCTTTCAGCGTGTGGAGCAGCGCTGCTCCAACGGGTTCGTAATGATCGGCGGCAACGCCAAAACCCACATGATTGCGGGCTAGCATTTGTGCCACCGGCGCGATGGTGTCGGGATCGCGCAACCCTTTTACAACGGCACCCAGTGTGGTCATCAGCTTGGCACCTTGATGGTCCATGTCGCCTTTGAAAAGCGGTCGAACCTCGGGCGCGATCTCAAACAGGTGGGCATAGAATGTCTCTGCCGCCTGCGGCGCGTTCTGCGCGAGTTTTGAGAAGCTTTGTTGAATCATCATAATCTGGGTGTCGTCCATTACCTACTCCGCTGCGATAGCCTTGGCCGTTTTGGCCTTAGGCTTCGCACCGTGCTCGTATTCTTCGAGGAAATCGAGAACTTCCTGTCTGAAGCTGTAGTAGTCGGGGTGTTCTAAAAGCGCCTTGCGGCTGCGCGGACGTGGCAGGTCGACATCGACAATTTTGCCGATGGTGGCCTGCGGGCCGTTTGTCATCATCACCACGCGATCAGCCAGAAGAATGGCTTCGTCGACATCATGGGTCACGCAGACTGCGGTGACTTTGGTACGGTCCCAGACTTCCATTAAAACCTCTTGCAACTCCCAGCGGGTCAGGCTGTCGAGCATGCCAAAAGGTTCATCGAGCAACAGAAGTTTCGGGGAGAGTGCAAAGGCACGCGCGATGCCGACACGTTGCTTCATACCGTTGGACATAGAATGCGCTGGGCGGTCCATGGCATCGGCCAACCCGACACGTTCTAGATAGTATTCGACCACATCCTGACGTTCAGATTGGCTGGCTTTGGGATAGACTTTGTTTACACCAATCGCCACATTTTCCTTGGCTGAGAGCCAAGGGAAGAGGTTGGGAGACTGAAAGACCACGGCGCGTTCGGGGTCTGCGCCAAAGACGCCGCGACCGTCGAGATTGATGACGCCTTTGGAGATTTCATTAAGGCCGGCGGCCATGGTCAGGACAGTGGATTTGCCACAGCCTGAGTGCCCGATCAAGGAAATGAACTCACCCTTTTCTAGTTTGAGGTCAAAGTCTTCCACGACGGTCAACGGCCCTTTGGGTGTCGGATAAACTTTGTGGAGTTGTGAGAATTCCAGATATTTGTCGGTCCGCGTGCTTTGCGAGGCTTTCACATCTGCCTGCGCCTTTGGCAGGTTGTGGATGGCGGTCACATTGGGAAGATTACGAGAGGTGTCGGACTTGGAAGCGATGCCAACATCCATCAGATATTTGGTGACCTCCGCGCGCAGTTTCTTGAAACCCTCGTGGTGGTTCATCTCCATTCGGTCGCGACGACGCGGAATGTCGACCTTGAACTCTTGGCCCAGGGTTCCGTCAGGGTTCAGGGCAATGATGCGGTCCGCCAGAATGATAGCTTCGTCCACGTCATTGGTAATCAGGACGCAGGTTTTCTTTTCGGTGTCCCAAATGGCCTCAATCTCATCTGCCAAATTGGCGCGGGTAAGCGCGTCGAGTGCCGAAAGGGGCTCGTCCAGCAGGAGCACTTCGGGGCTCATGGCCAGAGCGCGGGCCACATTGACCCGCTGACGCATGCCACCGGACAGTTCTGCCGGACGGCGAGAGGTGGCATGAGAAAGGCCTACCATGTTGATATAGTGGGAAACTTTCTCTTCTTTTTCCGCTTTAGGCATTTTGGGAAAGACCGAGTCGAGCGCGAGGCGGACATTGCCCGTCACGGTGAGCCAAGGCATCAGCGAATAGCTTTGAAAGATCACGCCGCGCTCCGGCCCGGGGCCGGAGATCGGCTTCCCTTTGAAGGTCACGCTGCCTTTGGTCGGCTGTTCCAGACCAGCCATGAGGTTGATCAGAGTGGTTTTGCCAGAGCCGGAGAAGCCGAGGAGGACGAGGAACTCGCCCTCCTTGACGTCCAGATCAATGTTTTTGAGGACTTCGGTTTTGGCGGTGCCCTCACCGAAGCTTTTGGAAACATTATCGAATTTAAGAATGCTCATGTCGATCACCGGTTAGAGCTGAAGGTGAAGAGCGATTGGATCGCATACATCAGGCGGTCTAGCAGGAAGCCGATGATGCCGATGGTGAAGACAGCTACCATGATTTTGGCCAGCGAGCTGGAAGAGCCGTTCTGGAATTCATCCCAGACAAATTTTCCAAGACCCGGGTTCTGCGCCAGCATTTCTGCGGCGATCAGAACCATCCAGCCAACACCGAGGCTCAGACGCAGGCCGGTGAAGATCAGCGGCAGGGCGGACGGCAGCACCAGTTTGGTGATTTTAGTCCAAGTATTCATCTTGAGAACTTTGGAAACGCTGATCAGGTCTTTGTCGATGGAAGCCACGCCAAGCGCAGTATTGATCAAAGTTGGCCATAAAGAACAAAGCGTTACAGTGATCGCGGAGGTCAGGAATGACTTGGTGAACAGTCCGTCATCCACCGTATAAGTGGCCGAAACAACCATTGTAACGATCGGAAGCCATGCCAATGGTGAGACCGGTTTGAAGATCTGGATCAGCGGATTGATCGCGGCATTGGCGTAAAGCGAGAGGCCGGATAGGATACCCAGTGGTACGGCAATGGCGGTGCCGATCAGGAAGCCAAAGAACACAGTTTTGATCGATGTCCAAATCTGATTGTAGTAGCTGGGAGAGCCTGTGTACTTGATATCTTTGACTTTTTCGGGTTGTCCGTTGGCGATGAACTTGGCGTTGCGCGCGTCTACGCGATCGTAGAATTTGGCCTCTTTTTCCGCCTTTGCCTGCGCGTCGTGGTGCAGGTTGACGGCTTCGGTCCAAACCTCTTTGGGGCCGGGAACCGCGCCGAGAGAGGTGTGAACTTTGGGCGCAAGCGTGCCCCACATAACCAAAAAGCACAGGATCGCGAGGAGGGGTACGCCTAAAAGGCGCCAAATTTCAGCGGCTTGGGCGCGCGGATTGTCTCCGGCGGCGGCTTTGAGAAGAGGGGTGATAAAGCTGAGGCCAAGGACCTGAAACCAGGTGTCGGCCTTATTGATGCGGGTGAAAAGACGGGCGCGGCGGGCTTCGCGGTCCTCATCTTTAAGAGTTTGGGGATCAATTGCGGTCATGGTTGGTCGGGTCCTAGAAGGCTTGAAATCGGGTGCTGTATCGCGTCGGTATTGCGTCGGTATCGCGACTGTGTCGTTTTTCGCGATTTAACGGGTTTTTAAGGGTGGGATGGCGGTGCGGCGCTCGTCGCCCTGTGGGCAACATCGCCCCGCCCGCCATCCAGTATGCGTGTTACTTTCAGCCTTGGATTTCGGTACCTACGACGCGTTGGTCACCTTTCAGGCCGATTGGCAGGCTTTCGAGGTAGGCATTTGGTGTGCGACCGTCATAGGCGATGCCGTCGATGATATCTTCAGAGGGTGTTGGCGCTTTGTAGCCATCGCTGTCCCATGGGAAGTCAGCCTCATTGGCCAGACCTTCATCAACCAGCATTTTTGCGGCTTCCAGATAGATCTCGGGCTTGTAGACTGATTTGGCCACTTCATCATACCAGCTGTCTGGCTTGGCCTCGGAGATCTGGCCCCAACGGCGCATCTGGGTCAGATACCAAACGGCGTCAGAATAGAACGGGTAGGTGGCGTTGTAGCGGAAGAACACGTTGAAGTCCGGCACCGCGCGCACGTCGCCTTTTTCATATTCAAAGGTTCCTGTCATGGAAGCCGCGATCACATCATAGTCAGCGCCGACATATTCAGGCTGGCTGAGGATTTCCACGGCAGCTTCGCGGTTGGCGTTGTCGTTTTCGTCAAGCCACATCGCGGCACGGATCAGGGCCTTGGTCACAGCCAGTGTGGTGTTAGGATATTGCTCGGCGAACTCTGCGTTCAGGCCGAACACTTTCTCAGGATTGTTTTTCCACAACTCGTAGTCGGTGATCACGGGCACGCCGATACCTTTGGCGACGGCCTGTTGGTTCCAAGGCTCCCCCACGCAGTAGCCATAGATGGTGCCGGCTTCCATGGTGGCTGGCATCTGGGGCGGAGGAGTCACGGACAGCAGAACGTCAGCGCCGATCTGGCCGGTGATGTTTTCAGGAGAATAGAAACCCGGCTCAAGCCCACCAGCGGCGAGCCAGTAGCGCAGTTCGTAGTTGTGGGTCGACACAGGGAAAACCATGCCCATGTTGAACGGCTTGCCTTGGTCTTTGTAGTCATCGACCACTGGCTTGAGTGCAGAGGCAGAAATCGGGTGGATCGGCTTGCCCGCATCGTCATGTGGGATGTGTGGCTTCATTTCCGACCAGATTTGATTGGAGACGGTGATGCCGTTGCCGTTCAAGTCCATCGAGAAAGGTGTGATGATGTGGGCCTCGGTGCCGTAGCCGATTGTGGCGGCCAGCGGCTGGCCTGCCAGCATGTGGGCGCCGTCGAGTTGGCCGTCGATCACACCGTCCAAGAGTACTTTCCAGTTTGCTTGGGCTTCGAGTGTTACAAAGAGACCTTCGTCATCAAAATAGCCTTGCTCATAGGCCACAGCCAATGGGGCCATGTCAGTGAGTTTGATAAAGCCAAACGTGAGTTCGTCTTTTTCCAGATCCAGCATTTCCGCCATGGCGGGGGTCGCCAGAATGGTTGTTGCTGCGAGTAAGGATGTGATGCGTTTCATATCAATGTCCTGTGTCTTGCCCTGATTGGAGGAGAGGGCGAAAAGCGAAAAAAAGCCGCTGACCAGCGCCGATTATGAAATCGGTGGGTCGAGCGGCTTTGCTCAAAGTGGTCCCCGACATCGGGGGGGAGGAAACGGAGCGCCCTTGCTCCGCCTTGACACCATTAGGCGGGTTGGGGGGCGGGTCGGCAAGGATGTGCTGAAAGAAAATCGTTGTTTTTGCTGCAATGCGGCGAGCTAGATGCTGCATTTGCACAAAAAATCATCACTTGGGGGCGGATGGGTCAAAGATTTGACCATCAAAAAAGCAATCCGGGCCGAGAATCAAAATGCCATTGTCCGAAGCCGCGGGCGTTTGGGCGGGCAACGCGCCCTCGAGTTTTTCGGATGCGCCGGGCATGTCAGCCCCGAGTGCCCCCAGGTGTCGACGGTATAGATCGGTGCGAAACACATTGGCGGCCGCGCGTGTGGCGTTGTCGGGATCGATGTCAAAACGTGCCGCCATTTGTTGCGCCATCCAGGCGGCTTGTGATTTCCATGGGAAAGTTGCGGCCCCTTCAAAAAACTCGACCATGCGTGTGACGTGTTTGGTTGGCCCATGTGGCGCATTGACCATATTGCCGCTGAAAGCGCGTTCCAAAATTTCGGCGGGCAAGCCCAGATAATCCGGCCATGCAAGGATTTCTGCGGCTGTGGAATGTTTGTCAGGACGCGACAGCCAACGGCCGGCTTTCCAAGTCGCGCGCATCAGGCGGCCGGCCAGATCGTCGTGATCCGTGGCCCAATCGTGGCGCACAGCCAGCACCTTTTCCGGCGCAAACTGCCAGATCGCGGCACCTGGGAGGATCAATTCCCCGCCACCGTTTTCAACGGTGATCGATCCCCATGGCTCTCCGACGCAAAAGGCGTCGATTTCGTCCTTGGCAATGGCTTCGGCCATCAGTTGCGGAGGGACTGTGCGGACATCCAGTTTTTGGGAGGTGCCTCCCAATGCGCCAAGCCAGTAGTAGAGCAGCTCGGAATGCATAGAAAAGGGGAAGGGGACGCCGACGCGGAGTGTGCCGCCAAGATTTGTGAGCGCCCGTCCGGTGGCCGCGGCGTCGCGGAAGTCAGGCGTGAAGCCAGATCCGCGAAGCCTGTCTGCCAGTGCATTAGACACGCCAATGACATTGCCGTTCACCGACATGACCGACAGCGCATCCAAGCGTGTCGGGATGCCCCCCAACCCTAGAGCCATTGCCACAGGCAGTGTTGAGAGCATATGCGCGGCATCGATTTGCCCGAGCACAAGGCGGTCGCGCAGGGTGGACCAGCTTGGGCTTTTGTGAAGGGTCAGGGCGAGGCCTTCTTCTTCGGCAAAGCCCAGTTCGTGTGCAATGACTAAGGGGGCGGCGTCGATAAGGGGAATAAAGCCTGCTGACAGAGATGATGTGCTCATGACAAAAGCTCCGATGCGGTGACCAGAGCTTGGCCGACGTCGGCGATCTTTTTGCCTTGGCTCATCGCAGTTTTGCGGATCAAGGCGTAGGCTTCGTCTTCTGTGAGGCCGCGTGCGCGCATCAGGATGCCTTTGGCGCGATCGATGATCTTGCGTTCCTCTAGCGCGCGTTTGGTGGCGGCAAGTTCGGTGCGCATCCGTGAAAACATATGAAAGCGCGCGATGGCGGCGTCCAGAACCGGCTTGATGCGATCGGCCCGCAATCCGTCGACGACATAGGCCGATACGCCTGCTTCGATCGCTGTCTTGGTCAGCCGGTCATCGGAGCGGTCGACAAACATGGCCACGGGGCGTTCCAGAGGGCCAGAAGCCAGCGTGAGTTCTTCGATTGCGTCGCGTGAGGGGTTGGTGATGTCCACCAGCACAACATCGGGGTTCATTTCGGCAACAGAGCGCGCCAGTCCGGTGCGTTCAGCGAGGACCTGAATGTGATGATCCCCTGTCTGGGACAGGCTGTCGATCATGGCTTCGGCGCGGGTCTTGTCGGGTTCGACGATGATGATGGTGAGTTTATCTGGCACGCGCGTTAGATTCCGATAGTCATGAGTGTTGCGTCAGTATCGGGGGGCGCGTTGCGATGGGCCAGATTGGCCATAGGGCTAAGAGGTCGAAACGCCCAAAATCCGTGCGATTTTTGGGCGTTTGCTATTTTATTGTGCGACTTGAATGGCGCAACTGCGAAATTAGATGCAGCGACCGCCGTCGACTTCCATCAAGACGCCAGTGATCATGCTGGCCTCATCGGAGCAGAGGAAAGCCGCCGCGTTGCCCATGTCTTCTGGGGTAGAGAAACGGCCCAGCGGGATGGTGGAGATGAACTTGGCGCGCACTTCGGGGGTGTCTTCGCCCATGAAGGATTTGAGCAGCGGCGTTTCTCCGGCCACGGGGTTGATGGCGTTGACGCGGATGCCTGCGGGGGCAAGTTCCACGGCCATGGCTTTGGTGGCGACGTTCACCCAGCCTTTGGAGGCGTTGTACCAGTTGAGGTTGGGGCGTGGCGACAGACCGGCGGTGGAGGAAACATTCAGGATTGCTCCTGTGGCGCGGGATTTCATGTGGGGCACCAAGGCGCGGGCAATCAGATAGATCGATTTACAGTTGACCGCGAAGACTTTGTCAAAGTCGTCCTCGCTGACCTCTTCCATTGGCGCGGGCAGGTGTGTGGTGCCAGCGTTGTTCACCAGAATGTCGACATGGCCGAATTCTGCAATCGCGGTGTCGACCATGGTCTGAACGCTGGCAGCAACAGCGATGTTGGCGGCACAGGACCGCGCGTTTTCGTGTTCCGCTGCTTTGGTCGCTGCAAGGTCGCCGTTGATGTCGGCGATGAGAACCTTGGCACCTTCAGCGAGGAATTTGTCGACGATGCCTGCGCCGAAGCCTTGAGCGCCGCCGGTGATGATGGCTGTTTTATGTGCAAGACGCATGGGGTCTCTCCTTGATTTGGCTGGTTCGCGGTGGCGCGAGGTGGACGCCTCCGGCGGAAGTATTTTTGCAGAGAAGAAGGCTTAACCGTGGTGGGCAGCCACGGTTTTGAGTTGCGAGAAATGGAAGAGGGCTTCGAAGCCTTTCTCGCGACCGTGACCGGATTTTCCGGTGCCGCCAAAGGGCAACTCAACACCACCGCCTGCGCCGTAGTTGTTGAGAAACACCTGACCTGCCGAAAGGTCGCGGGCCAAACGCATCTGGCGGCCACCATCACGTGACCAGACCGAGGCGACGAGGCCGTAGTCGGTGCCATTGGCGATGGCGAGAGCGTCTTCTTCAGTGTCAAACGGGATGACGACCTGAACAGGGCCAAAAATCTCGTCCTGTGCGAGCGCATGATCGGGGCTGACGTTGGCAAAAAGCGTGGGGGCGACATAGGCACCCGTTACAGGGGCGTGATCGACAATGGTGCCAGTTGCGGCCAGCTCAAGATCGGTGCCTTTTTCAATGAAACCATTGACCAGCGCTTTCTGGCGCGCCGAGATCAGCGGGCCAAGTTCGAGGTTATCGGTGGCCGGACCCGAGCGCAGGGCGGCGTAGCGTTCAGACATGCGCGAGACAACCTGATCATAGACGCCGCGTTGCACAAGGATGCGCGAAGAGGCCGAGCAGGTCTGACCCGCGTTTTGAATACCTGCGTTCACAAGGAAGGGCAGGGCCGCGTCGATGTCCGCGTCGTCAAACACCAGCTGTGGGGATTTTCCACCCAGTTCTAACGTCACAGGCACAACGTTTTTAGCGGTGGCCGCTTGGATCAAGCTGCCTGTGGCCACCGAGCCTGTGAACGACATGTGCTGAATGCCGGGGTGTTCGGCCAAGGCTGCGCCCGCTTCGGCACCAAGACCGGGCACCACGTTGAGCGCGCCATCGGGCAGCCCAGCCTGTTTGGCCAGATCGGCAAAGGCCAGCGCGGTCAGGCAGGCTTCTTCAGCAGGCTTTAGCACGCAGGCGTTGCCCATTGTCAGGGCTGCACCAACCGAGCGGCCGATGATTTGCATCGGGTAGTTCCACGGCACGATATGACCAGTGACACCAAAGGCCTCGCGGATGGTGTAAACCGTGTAGCCGTCCATATAAGGGATGGTTTCGCCGTGCACCTTGTCAGCGGCGCCGCCGTAAAATTCCATGTAGCGCGCGAAGGCGATCACATCATTGCGGGCCTGAGTCAGCGGTTTGCCCACATCCAGAGCTTCCAGCAGTGTGAGGGTTTCGACGTTTTCCAGCACGAGTTGGCCGAGACGTGTCAGGATGCGGCCACGCTCCAGCGCGGTGGTGCGGCCCCAGACGCCTGCGCGCGCAGCCTGAGCGGCGACGACGGCTTCGTCCATATCCGCCTTGGTGCCACGGGCGATGGCGCAGAGCGTGCTGCCGTCGGAAGGGTTCACCAGATCGATTGTATCGCCGGAGGCCGGGGCGCGCCATTCGCCGTTGATCAGGCAGAGGGAAGGGTCAAACCAGAGGTCAGGCAGGGACATTTGCAGCTTCTTTCAGATGGGACATATCGGGCAGCACCGGAGCGGCCTCAATCAGAGTTTTTGTGTAGGTGTGTTGCGGGTTGGCGAAGACCTCTTCGGTCTCGCCCTGTTCGACAATTTCACCTGACTTCATCACCAGAACGCGGTCGGTCACAGTGCGCACGACCGAAAGATCGTGTGAAATGAAGAGATAGGCGAGGTTGTGGCTTTCAGACAGATCCGCAATAAGATCAAGGATTTGCGCGCGGATCGAGACATCCAGCGCAGACACGGCTTCGTCAAAAATAATCAGTTCGGGGCGAATGATCAGGGCGCGGGCGATGGCGATCCGTTGGCGCTGACCGCCAGAGAATTCGTGGATGTATTTATCCGCATCAGACGGCTTTAAGCCCACCGCAATGAGCGCTTCGGAAATCGCTTCCTGACGCTCAAGCCCCGTGGGGGGATTAGAGATCAGGTGATATGGCTCGGTGATGATGCGATCTACGCGGTGGCGTGGATTGAAGCTGCCATAGGGGTCTTGGAACACCACTTGTAGACCCGCGCGCAGACCCGGATCTGTGCCGGGGCCAACGGGTTTGCCAAAGGCCGTAATGGAACCGCCCTGAAGCGCTTCCAGCCCCAAGAGTGCACGGGTCAGTGTGGATTTTCCACAACCGGATTCCCCGACCAGTCCGACGCGCTCACCGTGGTGGATAGTGAAGGAAATCCCATCCACGGCGCGGTGGAACTGGCGCGCGCCAAACAGCCCTTTGCGCGGCAGGGCATATTCGCGCACCGCGTTTTCGACCTGAAGGATCGGTTCGGGGGCCTCGGGGACATCGGGCAGTGTGACCTGATGGCCTGAGGCTTCAAACAGCGCTTTGGTGTAGGGGTGTTTCATGTCCGCAAACAGCTGGCGGGTTTCGCCCTGCTCGACGATTTCACCGTGGCGCATCACGACGATACGGTCCGCCATATCTGAGACCACCGCCAGATCATGGGTGATCATCAGAAGGCCCATGCCAAATTCATCCACCAGCTCTTTGAGCAGGTCGAGAATCTGGGCTTGGGTGGTGACATCCAGTGCGGTTGTCGGCTCGTCCGCAATCAAAAGGCGGGGGCGCTGAGCAATGGCCATGGCGATGACCACGCGTTGGCGTTGACCGCCGGAGAGTTCGTGTGGATAGCGCGACAGCGGAAAGCGTTCAGGCGGCAGGCCAACGCGGCGCAGCATTTCGCCTGCACGCTCCATGGCCTGATCGCGGGGTGTGTCAGAATGCACAAGGATGGTTTCGGCCACCTGCGCGCCGATGGTTTTCACGGGGTTTAGCGCCGTCATCGGCTCTTGGAAGACCATGCCCACATCATTGCCGCGCATGGCGCAAAGCTCGGGCTCACTCAGGTCCAGAATATTCTGGCCGCTGAGCATGATGTAGCCGGAGGTTGTCGCGCTGTCGGGCAAGAGCTGCATGGTGGCCAGCGCCGTCATGGATTTGCCCGAGCCGCTTTCGCCGGTCACAGCCACGATCTCGCCGGGGGCGATGGAAAAGGTCACACCTTTGAGGATCGGGAATTCGCCGATAGAGAGCGAAAGGTTTTCAATGGATAGCAGGGTCATTGGCGCACCACGCGGATACGGGGGTCGAGCAGATCGCGCAGACCGTCGCCCATCAGGTTAAGGCCCAGAACGGCGGTGATGATGGCTAGGCCGGGCACCATGGCGAGGTGGGGCGCAAAGCTGACCATGGTTTGGGCGTCCGCCAGCATGCGGCCCCACGAGGGGATCGGGGGCTGCGCACCAAGACCGACATAGCTGAGGCCCGCTTCGGCGAGGATGCCAAGGCTGAACTGGATGGTGCCTTGCACGATCAGTAGGTTTCCGACGTTGGGCAGAATGTGCTCAAAGCTAATGCGGGCTTTGGATTTGCCAGCCACGCGGGCGGCGAGGATGAACTCGCGCTCCCACAGGGATAGCGCGCCGGAGCGGGTCAGGCGGGCAAAGACTGGAATGTTGAAAATCCCGATGGCGATGATCGCATTAAGAGCGCTGGCGCCCATCACAGCGGTGATCAGAATGGCGATGACCAGCGATGGGAAGGCAAAGACGAGGTCATTGCCGCGCATGATGATCTCATCAATCCAGCCGCCTTTGTTGGAGGCCGCCCAAAGACCAAGTGGCACACCGATGCCCATGCCGATGCCCACGGCCACGATGGCCACAGCCAGTGATGTGCGCGCGCCGATCATGATCATCGACAGGATGTCACGGCCGAAGTGGTCGGTGCCAAACGGGTGTTGCAGAGACGGGGTCTGCAGTTTGTTAGGGATGTCGAGGACCGTGATGTCATAAGGGGTCCAGAGGAAGCTGACGAGGGCGCCAGCGACGACGATCAGGCAGAGCAAGCCACCTAGTAGGAGATTTCGCGAGCGGATCATGTGCGGCTCCTTAGGCGGGGGTCAACGGCGGCGTAGGCCAGATCAACGAGGAAGTTCACAAGGATGACAGAGAACACCAAGAGCATCACGACGCTTTCCACAACAATCAGGTCACGCGCGGAAATGGCTTGAAAAATCAGACGCCCAAGGCCGGGCAGGAAGAACACCTGTTCAATGATGATCCCACCTGCGAGCAGGAAAGAAAACTGCAGGCCCATGATGGTCAGCACAGGCACCAAAGCATTGCGCAGGCCGTGCCGCCACAAAGCTTGACGGCGCGATAGGCCCTTGGCGCGGGCGGTGCGCATAAAATCTTCGGACAAGATATCCAGCAGCGAGGAGCGCATGACGCGGGCAAGGATTGCAGATTGTGGCAGGGCCAGTGCAATGGCGGGCAGAGTCAGAGCCTTGAGGGCGACGAAGAAGCCTTCGTCCCAGCCCGGAAATCCGCCCGCGCTAAACCAGCGTAGGTTGATCGCAAACACCAGCACCAGCAGCATCGCGAACCAGAAGTTCGGAACGGCGATGCCCAGTTGAGTTGCTCCCATAACGGTGATGTCGCCGGGTTTGCCGCGACGAGAGGCGGCGTAAATACCGGCAGGAAAGGCAATCAGCGTCGAGAGCGTCAGGGCGTAGAGCGCCAAGGGCAGTGAGACCCAGACCCGATCTGCGATCATTTGGGTGACAGGAGTGCGATAGGTGTAGGATGTGCCAAAGTCACCCTGAAGCATGCCGCCGACCCACGACAGGTAGCGTTGGGTTTTTGAGACATCGAGGCCGAGCTCGGCGCGCAAGGCCGCGACGGTGTCGGGTTGGGCATTGATGCCCAGCATAAAGGAGGCCGGGTCGCCGGGGGCGACCTCGATCACCAGAAAGATGACCACCGAGGCAATGGCCAGGCTGACAATGAGCGACAGCAACCGTTTCAGGGAGTAGCGAAGCATAAAGGGGCAGTCATCCGAGAATGTCCCGCCCGACGAGAATACGCCGGAGCGGGGCGGTGATTAAGGGTGGCCTGCCAAGCAGGCCGGTGACGGTCTTACTCAGCCCAGGAAACGCCGGTCAGGTCAGTGGCCTGCGTTGGAGCGTTTTCCCAAAGTCCCTGAATGCGCGCATCGGCAACGGTCGGGACGGCGAGTTGGAACAAATAACCGTTTACGTAGTCTTCTGAGATGATCGTCTGGGCTTGCTGCAGCAATTCAGAGCGCTTGGCCGGGTCTGTTGTTGCATCAAGCGTTTCAATCAATTCCTGCAGAGTTGGATTGTCATACTGGAAGTAGTAATCTGGACGCGCGTAGATGCCGATGTCCATGGGTTCGGTGTGGCTGATGATGGTCAGACCAAAATCATTGCCGCGGAACACTTGTTCTAGCCACTGTGCCCATTCCAGATTGGTAATCTCGGTCTGAATGCCAACCGCACGCAGTTGTGCGGCGACAATCTCACCACCGCGACGCGCATAAGAGGGCGGTGGCAGTTTCAGCGTGGTTGTAAAGCCATCCGGCAGACCCGCTTCTGCCAAAAGCTGTTTGGAGAGCTCGGGGTCGTAAGCCGAATTTGCTGTCAGATCGACATAGTCTGGATTGTGCGGCGCGAAATGTGTGCCAATCGGGGTGCCGAGGCCAAACATGGCGCCGTCGATGATGGACTGACGGTCGATGGCGTGGGCAATCGCTTTGCGGACCTTTACATCATCCAGCGGGGGCAGGGCATTGTTGGTGGACAGGATGGTTTCACCCTCAGAGCTGCCGCGCAGAACCTGAAAACGTGGGTCGGCGTCAAACTGTGGCAGGTTTTCGGGCGCTGGATAGCTGACAAAGGCATCGATATCCTGTGCCATCATGGCCGCGAACGCTGCTGTCGGATCCGAGATAAACTTGAAAGTGACTTCGGTCAGCGCAGGGGCGTCGCCCCAGTATGCATCGTTGCGGGTGAGCTCGACCTTGTCGCCCTGTACCCAGTTTGCGAATTGGAACGCGCCCGTGCCAACCGGAGCGTTTTTAATGCCCTCGATCGACTCTTCGGCGACAATCACCGCATCACCCCAAGCGAGGTTGAAGAGGAAGCTGCCATTTGGCTGTGCCAGCGTCACAGTGACGGTCAGCGGGTCGACAACCTCAACGCTGGCGATGTCTTCAAAGAGCGCTTTCTGGGCGTTCACGCTGTCTTCGGCGCGTGCACGATCAAGCGAGAATTTTACATCGTCTGCTGTAAACGCCGAGCCGTCATGAAACGTCACGCCGTCTTGCAGGTGGAATGTATAGGTAAGGTTGTCCTCGGAGATGTCCCAGCTTTTGGCGAGACCCGCAACGACAGAACCATCGCCCATAAAACGGGTCAGGCCTTCGAAAACGTTAGAGTAGAGAACCTGATCAATGGCGCCAGCGGCGGCGCTCGTGGGGTCAAGGTGGGGCGGTTCAAGCTGCAAGGCGACGGTGATGTCGGTTTGCTGTGCTTGCGCGACGCCCAGCCCCGCGCAGAGGGCCAATGCGCTGGCAAATGCCAGTTTGGTTCCTTGAAATGTCATGTCTCTAACTCCCTATTTTCCGATGTCTCTCAGATTTATTGGCGGTCTGCCGGTAGCAATAGCTGTGCAAGACTGTGCGCCATGACTTTGGCGCTGTCGATCATGTCTTGTATATCAATGTACTCATCAGGCTTGTGGGCCATTTCCAGAATGCCGGGACCATAGGCAATGCAGTTCTTCAGCTTGCCGATGCGGTCGATGTGTTTCTGATCATAGGTTCCGGGGGACGCCACGTATTCAGGCGCTTTGCCAAGAATTTCGGTGATGGACCGGTCAACAGTGGACACCACCGGTGCTGAGCGGTCAGTCATGGACGGGGCGACGTGGTTCAATTCACGCATCTCATACCGGAAGTTATCGCGGTTGGTCTCAAGTTCTTTTAGCAGGGCCTCGACTTCGCCGGAAACTTGGGCGTGATTCTCTTCGGCGAGATACCGCCGATCAATTACGATGCGGCAGCTGTCGGGCACGCAATGTGCCGGCAGCCCGTCAAAGTCCGGCGCCTGTTCGGGTTGGCCGCCGTGGATTGAATTGATGTTCATGGTCGAGCTGCGCGCGCCCTCGGGCACCACCGGCATGTCGGTGTGACGCGCAGCCATTGCAGGGTAGAGATCGGTTTCGAATTTGTCGATCACCGCGCCCATGTGGCGGACAGCGCAATCGCCTAAGAAGGGCATACAGCCATGGGCGATTTCGCCAAAGGTTTCGATTTCGGCCCACCAGCCGCCGCGGTGCCCTAGACAGATGCGGTCTTTGTGCAGCGGTTCTGGGATGATCACATGTTGAACGCGCTCGGGCGCAAAGAAGCCGTGATCGGCAAGGTAGGCCACGCCGCCATAGCCGCCGGATTCTTCATCTGCTGTCCCCGAGATTTCGATGGCGCCGTTGAAGTCGGGGAATTCGCGAATAAAGGCTTCGGCGGCAATAATGGATGAGGCGAGACCGCCTTTCATGTCACACGCGCCACGGCCGTATATTTTACCGTCTTCTATTTCACCGCCAAAGGGGTCTTTGGTCCAGCCCAATCCAACTTCGACCACATCGGTGTGGGAGTTGAAATGCACGCATTCGCCGGGGTTTTTGCCTTCGCGGCGGGCAATGATATTCCAGCGGGGGTATTTCTCGCTGTCGCCTGGTGCGCCGTGGGCGCGGATCAGTTGGGTGTCAAACCCGTGACGGCCCAAGCGTTTGTCCAGATAATCACAGATGTCGCGGTAACAGTCACCCGGAGGATTGAGCGTAGGAATGCGAATGAGATCCTGTGTCAGGGCGATCAGATCGTCGCGCAGGTCATCAATTCGGCTCATCAGACCTTGGAGGTGGGCAGGCAAAGGCGTTTGCAGGGTCTCGGGCAAGGCGTGGGTCATCGGGTTCCTTTCGCGGGCAGCTGATTTGCCGGACGGGGCGTTGGCCTCCTGAGGGAGAGGCGGAATATGCAGCCGAGTGCACGACGCCCGATCATGGCCTTTTCAGCCCGATCAGAGTGACGTAGACGGCACTACGGTATCAATACCGTAAGATTACGGTTGGTATGCTACGGTATTAATACCGTAGACTGACAGTCAGGGGATACGGTATCAACACCGTATGAATACGGTTGAGGGACCTTAAAATGGATTTGGATCGCGTTGCCTATGATCAGGCGCCTGCAGGTATTGTACTAACAGAGGATCGGGTCATTTCTGCCTGCAACCAGACCTTTGCGGATATGGTTGGCTACAGCCGCGAAGACCTGTTGGGGCAGTCGTTTCGCCTGCTTTATGCATCTAACGAAGAGTTTGAGCGGGTGCGCGACATTGGTCTGGAGCTATTGCAACAGGACGGCGTGTATTCCGACGAACGCATGATGCGCCGACGGGATGGCGGGCAGGTTTGGTGCCGTTTTCGGGCGCATTCATTGACGCCGGAAACACCGCTGGCGCAGGTTGTGATGACTTTCGCCGAGATCATGGAGGTGCCGCCTGTCTCCCTAAGTGCGCGGGAGCGTCAGGTGGTGAGTGGTCTGGGGCGCGGGCTGACCAGCAAAGAAATCGCTCGGGAGCTGGGGCTGTCACCACGCACGATTGAAGACGTGCGCGCGCGCCTTTTGAAGCGCTTCAGTGTCAAAAACGCAGCTGAATTGCTGTCACGTTTGACAATCGGTGCGCCTTAGACGGATCGGACTAGACAGAGACCGCTTGCAGCAGCTCGTCGCGGCTAAGTGTGCCTGCGGCGCCGGATTTAACCACTTCGCCGCGTCGCAGGATGACAAAGGCGTCGGCGTGCTCGTAGGCAAAGTCAAAAAACTGCTCGACCAAAACAATCGCCATATCACCACGATCGCGCAGGATGTCGATCACGCGACCGATCTGTTTGATGATATTGGGCTGAATGCCTTCGGTGGGTTCGTCCAATAGCAAGAGTTTCGGCTTGGTGATCAGCGCGCGGGCGATTGCGAGTTGCTGCTGTTGGCCGCCGGAAAGATCGCCACCACGACGGTTGAGAAACTCCTTGAGGATCGGGAACAGTTCAAAGATTTCATCGGGGATCACATGTTCAGAGCGCGGCAGGCAGGCAAATCCGATTTCCAGGTTTTCGCGCACTGTCAGCAAGGGGAAGATATCGCGCCCCTGAGGCACATAGCCAACGCCAAGTTGCGCCATTGCGTGGGCGGGTAGCTTTCCGAGGGTTTGACCATTGAATGTGATGCCACCAGAGCTGCGACCATGCGTGCCGGAAATGGCCTTGAGCAGGCTGGTTTTGCCCACACCATTGGTGCCCATGATGCATGTGGTCTTGCCCAGTTCCGCTAGCATCGAAATGTCATAGAGGATTTGGGAGCCACCGTAGTGCAGGTTCAGGTTTTCGATCTTCAACATTTTTTAGCGTCCCAGATAGACGTCGATGACGTCCTGATTGGATGTAACATGGTCCAGCGAGCCTTCGGCCAAGACAGAGCCTTCATGCAGCACGGTCACTTTGCAATTGAGGCGGCGGACAAATTCCATGTCATGTTCGACGACGACCACCGCGCGGGTTTTGGCCGCTTCTACAAGGATCGAAGTGGTGTGCTCGCGCTCTTCCGGTGTCATGCCTGCGGCGGGTTCATCCACCAGCAACAGCCGCGGATCCTGCGCCAGCAACATGCCAATTTCGAGCCATTGTTTTTGGCCGTGGCTCAACTCGCCTGATTTGCGCGGCAGTTGATCGACAAGGCCAATTTCGGCGGCCAGTTCCTGGACTTTGGCAGTGTCTTCTTCGGACTTGCGATAGAGCAGTACAGACAGCGGGCCGCGTTGTTTCTTGAGGGCCATAAGCAGGTTGTCAAAGACACTCTGGTCTTCAAAAACGGTCGGGCGCTGGAATTTGCGCCCCACACCTGCGCGGGCGATTTGAGCCTCGGACATCTTGAGCAGCGAGACAGATTTTTCGCCCCAGATCACACGGCCCTCGTTGGGACGGGTTTTGCCGGTGACAATATCCATGAAGGTGGTTTTACCTGCGCCGTTGGGTCCGATGATGGCGCGCATTTCAGCATTGCCAATTTGAAAGCTGAGGTTGTTGATGGCTTTGAAACCATCAAAGCTGACCGAAACGCCGGAGACTTCGAGAAGGGTGCTCATGATTCAGCTTCCTGTTCTTGCAGGGATCCTGCGCCTGGCCCTAGGTCCTGGCCGTGGCGGTTGGGGGAAGTGCGCCCCGAGATCAGGTCAAACAACCCACCGATGCCTTTGGGCGCAAAGAGTGTGACCAGCACAAAGCTGAGGCCCAGCACAACCTGCCACCAGTCAACCCAATCGATCGTGTAGAACCCAAGTGGGATCGACGGCACCTGACCGCCTGTGAACCACGTTGAGACAAGGCTAACGAAGGCAGCACCGATGACGGCGCCATAAAGCCGTCCACGTCCACCAATGGCGACCCAGACAGCGAGATAGATTGATGCGATGGGGGCAATTTCGGCGGGGTTGATGATGCCGGCCTGCGGATAATAGAGCGCGCCGGCGATGGCCGAGATGATCGCGGTCACGGTGAAGATGAAGAGCTTGTAGCCCTCCACGGAGTAGCCGAGAAAGCGCACGCGGGCTTCGTCGTCGCGGATACCGCGCAGGACCGAGCCGAATTTACCCGAGACAACCCAAGCCGCAAAGATATAGCCAAGGCCTAGCGCCAGAGCCGAAGCCCAAAGAAACCAGATCGAGACCACCGATTGGGGTACATCATCCAGTCCGGGCAGGTTTTGCAAACCGGAGAGTCCGTTGTTACCACGCAGGCCGCTGTCGTTTTGGAAAAGGTACAGGGCAAGCGCGAGGGTCATGGCTTGGGTCAGGATCGACAGATAGACGCCGGTCACGCGAGAGCGGAAGGCAAGCCAGCCAAAGATCAGCGCCAGAAGGCCGGGCACCGCGACCACAAGGATCAGCTGTAACGTCAGGCTGTGGGAGAACCCCCAGATCAGCGGAAAGTCCGAGCTGCCGACCACACCGAAGATCTGGTTGCCGATGGCCGCGACAACTTCGGAATCTGTCGGTGGGATCGGATTGTTGGCCATGGAGGTCACAATGATGTCGCGCGTGCGCTCATACATCAGCCACATGCCAATCATATAGCCACCAAGCCCGAAGAAGGCGAAGTGGCCAAGGCTGAGGATACCTGTGTAGCCCCAGACCAGATCCATCGCCAAAGCGATCAGGCACAGACAGAGGGTTTTGCCCAGTGTTTTGACAAAGCTGGTGGAGATCATGTCGGTGCCGAATGCTTCGGACAGCACGGTCACCCCAAGGGTGAAGAGCGCAAGACAGGTGAGAAAGATCAGCACCGAAGGATTGCGGGCGAAGAGTGATTTTCTCATTGGGTGAAACCCCCGACGAATATTTGGCGAAAGAACGGTTGGGTCATTGGATCAATCTCCTGCCGCACGGCCCTTGAGGGCGATGATGCCGCGGGGGCGGAACTGGATGAAGATGATGATGAAGACGATCATATAGGTCTGGGCGGCGAGCGTATTGGAAGGGTTGCCCCATTCGATGCCTTTTTGCAGGAAGCCGATCATTGCAGCGCCCGCAAGCGTGCCCCAGATGTTGCCAACGCCGCCGACAACCACGGTCATGAAGGATTGCACGATATAGTCGGAGCCGAGCTCGGAGGTGACCTTGGCAAACAGCCCAATGGCGACGCCTGCGATACCTGCGATACCCGAGCCAAGGCCGAAGGTGAGCATGTTCACGCGGTCGGGGTTGATGCCCATCGAGGCGGCCATGCGCGGGTTTTGGGTGACCGCGCGGGTCTCAAGGCCAAGGCGCGTGCGGTTCATGATAAAGAGGAACACCGCAAGGAAGATCAGGGCGAGCACGAAGATCGCGATGCGGATGTAGCTGATGGAGACTACGTCGTTCAGAACCCACGCGCCGTCAAGCCAGCCGGGGGCTGTAAGCGGGCGGGCCTGGGTGCCAAAGATGTTCTTGGCGATCTGTTGCAGGGCGATGGAAATCCCGAAGGTGGCCAGAAGCGTTTCCAGCGGACGGGAATAGAGGTGGCGGATCACCAGACGCTCCATGGCAACGCCTGCTGCGAATGTGACGGCAAAGGCCAGCGGCAGCGCGATCAGGATCGAAACGGTGTAGTTGGGCACCATCTGTTGCACGACATAGCCGGTGTAGGCGCCCATCATGATGAATTCGCCATGCGCCATGTTGATCACGCCCATCACACCAAAGGTGATGGCGAGGCCGATGGCAGCGAGGAAGAAGATTGAGGCCAGTGACAAGCCATCAAGCAAGAGATCGAGCGATTGGTTAAAGCCGACACGGGTGTTGATGCTGTTGAGGGCTTTCTCTGCGGCGGTGGTCACCGCAGAGGAGGGCTCGGCGTAGACGCGGAAAAACGGGGCGTTGGCGACGATGCTCGCTTTGGATACGTCGGCCGACCAGGTCGGGTTGAGTGTAGCATAGGCGCGGTCGCGTGCCTCTTGGGTCGACAACTGCGCAACGGGGATACCGCCAACAAGACCACCTTGGATGTTTTCACTAAGGAAGGTTTTGCGTTCGACGGCTGAGGGCAGCGCGGTTGCCGCATTTTCGGCTACCATCATGTCATAGGCGGCCTCGACAGTGAGGTCTGCACTGCCTGGCTCGACGGGACCCGCGATGTTCGCAGTCTCCGCCGGAGCATATTTGATTGAGCTGGTTAGCAGGGAATTCAACGCGGCGCGGGCATCTAGGGAGATGTCCTTGGAGATGCTCTCTATCGCGGCGACGCGGGCGGCGTCGTCAGTGTCAAACCGCAACGTCAGAAGAACTTCGAGTTGTTCTTTGCGAGCCTTGATCGCGGGATCGGTTTCGCCCTCGATTGATGCCCGTAGAGGGGCAAGGTGGGCCGGAGCGGAGTCCCGTTTGATAGCCGTCAAAGCTTCTTGGCGGCGGATTGGGTCCGGGTCGCTGAGTTGGAACTGAACAAGGGCCACACCGATCAGGGCGCGCACACCGCTGTTGGGTTTGAGTTGTTTAAGGGCTTTTTTGTCGTAGTCGCCAACAGGCTGGTCCGTATCAAAATCATAGAGGCGGTATTGTTTGTCGCCGAGGTCTTCGGCCCAGAAAAAACCGTCTTGGTCTTTGCGCAGCCACATGTCTTTGGATTGCCATTTTTGCAAAACAGTCTGCGCGGCGGGCAGGCCAGAAGTGGCCAAAGCATCGATGGCCGGTTGGACGGTTTTGCGCGAGGCTTTTTCGATCAGCGCGCTGTGCTCTTGCAGAAGTGTTTGCACAGGACCTGAGGGCGTTTGTGCCATTGCCGGGAGCGTCAGGGCGAGCAGCATCGCTGCGCACAGAGAGAAAAGGATGTGCCGCATTGCGAGGACCTAAGTTTATTCTGGGAATTTAAGAGGTGGTCAGGCGGTGATTACGCCTGACCATATTGCGTCACTGTCAGATCAGTAGTTGGATTTGATCTGTACGCAGGAGCTTGTGTCGGTGTTGTACATGCCGCAGTCCAACTCAGCCCAGTCGGACTTCAGAACAGCTGATTCTGGCAGGTAGTCTGTCCATGCATCACCAGGTACTTCTGCAGTCTGGGAGATGATGTCGAACTGACCATCGTCCTGAATTTCACCAATCAGCACTGGTTTGGCCAGGTGGTGGTTTGGCAGCATCACGGCGGTGCCGCCGGTCAGGTTTGGAACTTCGATGCCATACATGGCTTCGCGGACCGCATCGACATCTGTGGTGCCAGCAGCTTCAAGCGCTTTGACATACATTTCAAAGCCGATCACGTGAGCTTCCATCGGGTCATTGGTCACACGCTCTTCACCCGCGAAGGCTTTCCACTGAGCGATGAATTCTTCGTTCAGATCGCTTTCAGCAGACTGGAAGTAGTTCCAAGCAGCCAAGTGGCCAACAAGGTTGGTTGTGTCCAGACCGGAAAGCTCTTCTTCACCCACCGAGAAGGCCACAACCGGAATGTCGTCAGCCGAAATGCCAGCCGCTGCCAGTTCCTTGTAGAAGCCGATGTTTGCGTCACCGTTGATGGTCGAGATCACGCCCACTTTTTTGCCGTCAGCACCCAAAGCCACCACGTCGGCGACGATTTTGGACCAGTCAGAGTGTCCAAATGGTGTGTAGTTCACGAAAATATCGTCAGCGGCGATGCCTTTGTCTTGCAGGTAGCTTTCGAGAATATTGTTGGTTGTGCGCGGGTAGACATAGTCTGTTCCAAGCAGGGCAAATTTTTCGACGCCCAGTTCTTCAAGGAAGTAATCTGTGGCGGGGATCGCCTGTTGGTTGGGGGCTGCGCCTGTGTAGAAGACGTTTTTAGAGCTCTCTTCGCCTTCGTACTGAACGGGGTAGAACAGCAGGCCGTTCAACTCTTCAATTACCGGCAGAACCGATTTGCGAGATACCGAAGTCCAGCAACCGAACATCACGTCGACCTCTTCCACGGTCAGCAGTTCGCGGGCCTTTTCCGCAAACAGTGGCCAGTCAGACGCCGGGTCGACAACAACGGCTTCAAGTTGTTTGCCAAGCACGCCGCCTTTGGCGTTTTGCTCGTCAATCAGCATCAGCATGGTGTCTTTGAGAGTGGTCTCAGAGATCGCCATTGTGCCGGACAACGAGTGCAAAACACCGATTTTGATTGTGTCTTCAGCTGCAAGTACAGCGCCGGACATGCCAGCCAGCATTGTCGCGCCAGCAAGAGTGGTTTTCAGGAAATTCATGTGCATCCTCCAGCAGGGCTTAGGGCGGTTTCCCTTGCGCAAATGCGCCGGAAACCCTAACTCGGCCCTGCAACTTGTTGTTGCAATCCGTGTGGCGGCCGTGTCGAGGTCCAATTCGCTGGTCGTCACACACCCGAGCTTGGAAATTTGTTCGCGCCTCGGGTGCCCTTACCCTTCTGCGACGCAGCGGAAATGCCAAATTAATGTGCCCACTTTTTGAGCGAGTGCGTCGGACTGTGCAAATGTTGTGCAATAAAGACGCGTTTCGCCAAATTAATGTGCATCCTGAAAGCGGCTTTTGGTGTGGGAGACGGGAATTCCCGAATTTTGACGCGTCCGATGTGGGGCGCGATCCATAAAATTTGAGGCTGATTCCTAGAATTGGAACGTCGGATTATTGCCAGTGACGCGACAGTTTCCGCCACGCAACAACGATGGACATTGGTTTCCAGCTGCCCATGCCAAAGTGTTTGACCTGACGCCAATGCAGCGTTGGGCGGTCAACAAAACGGACCCCATCGATCACCACAGAGCGGGTTTTGCGCAGGCTCCAGACCAGTTCCGGCGCGGAATGGCCGCGTTCGGCCAACCAATCATAGATGACGTCGGTCAGCACACCGGGACCGGTTTTCTTGATGGTCCAATCGGGGTGTTGTTCGGTGAAAAACGGATCGCGCACGTTAAGTTCGATACGTCGCGCGGTTTCTGCCAGAATCGGATGGCCAGCGCGGGCGGCAAAGGTCCAGTTGGAAAAGGCCACGACATTGTCATGCCACCACAGCGACATGTTATAGGCTCCGCCGGATTGCACATGACCCTCGGGCTGCCAGTTCGGGAATTTGTTGAGGTAGTCGCCGTCTATGCCGATCACGGCTTCGTCGTCGGGCTGGATCCAATCCGAAAGCGGTGTCCGGCAAATTGTGTCGGCATCCGAGTAGAGGCCGCCGTGCTGCAGTACAACAAGCAAGCGCCATAGGTCAGAGCGCTCGACAGGTGTGAGCGCTAGATAGGTCTCAAGATGGTCGGGAAAATACGTCTTGATGAGATCCAGGCAATCGTCATCATCGCAGAACTCGACACGCCAATCCGGATTTTGCGCAGGCCATGTCGCTATCCAGCGGCGCATGGGGCGTTCCATCAGGGCGGGGTCTTTGGTTTTCCAAGTCTGGAAGATGTTTTGGGGTATTTGGCGCATGGTAAAGTGACTGAGGTCCAGAGGCTTGGGGTTTGGCGCGACGTTAGTTTGCGCAGCGGCCAGGAGCAACCACCCTCTGTCAGCCATCAGGTTTCACCAGACGGTAGAGTTGCGATCTTTTTGCAACCCGGCGGGGGGGGGATTGGCAACAAAATTGCCAGACGCCCTTGCAAATTATCATTCGGAATGGCACCCGTTCTGCTCAGAGACATAAGGGGTGCAGCATCGTTGTGCCCGAGCCACTGCAGGAGTGCACCAGATGCCTGATCTTCGTTCCAAGACCTCCACCTTTGGCCGCCGGATGGCCGCTGCCCGCGCGCTGTGGCGTGCAACTGGCATGCAGACGGAAGATTTTGGCAAACCGATTGTGGCGGTGGTCAACTCGTTCACCGAATTTGTGCCCGGTCACGTACACCTCAAAGACATGGGTCAGCTGGTCGCGCGCGAGATCGAAAAAGCCGGTGGTGTTGCCAAAGAGATGAACACCATTGCGGTGGATGATGGCATTGCGATGGGCCATGACGGGATGCTGTATTCGCTGCCGTCGCGCGAAGTGATCGCGGATAGTGTTGAGTATATGGCGAATGCGCATTGCGCGGACGCGCTGGTGTGTATCTCCAACTGTGACAAGATCACTCCCGGTATGTTGATGGCGGCAATGCGTCTGAACATTCCGGCGGTGTTTGTCTCCGGCGGTCCAATGGAGGCGGGCAAGGTTCTGTTGCAGGACGGCGAGCACAAGGCTGATCTGGTGACGGCAATTGTGGGCGCAACCGACGAAGATCGTTCGATGGAAGAAGTCGATAAGCTTGAGCGCTCGGCTTGTCCGACTTGTGGATCGTGCTCGGGGATGTTTACCGCGAACTCGATGAACTGTCTGGCTGAAGCGTTGGGTCTGGCCCTGCCGGGCAACGGGTCGTTGCTGGCAACACATTCCAAACGCCGTGGGCTGTTTGAGGAAGCTGGCCACAAGATCGTTGAGTTGTGTGAGCGGTGGTACAAAGACGGTGACGAGACTGCGCTGCCACGCGGGATTGCCAACTTCAAAGCTTTTGAAAACGCCATGGCGCTGGATATCGCCATGGGAGGGTCCACCAACACCGTGCTGCACCTCTTGGCGATTGCGCATGAGGGTGAAGTGGACTTTACCATGGCGGACATGGATCGCATGAGCCGCCAGATTCCGCATCTGTGCAAGGTTGCACCGTCCACACCGAAATATCACATGGAAGATGTGCACCGTGCTGGCGGTATTGCGCGGATTTTGGGGGAATTGGACCGAGAAGGCAAAATCCACCGAGAGTGTGCGACTGTGCATGAAAAGACCGTGGGCGAGTTTATCGACAAATGGGATATTCGCCGTGAAACTGCGGGTAATGAGGCACGTGATTTGTTTATCGCAGCGCCCGGTGGTGTGCGCACCACGCAGGCGTTTAGCCAGTCACGGATGTACACCGAGCTTGATCTGGATATCGAAGACGGTTGTGTGCGCGATTTTGACAATGCGTATTCCGAAGAAGGAGGATTGTGCGTGCTGTTTGGCAATATCGCCGAGCAGGGTTGTATCCTAAAGACAGCGGGCGTCATCAAAGAGATGTATGAGTTTGAAGGCACAGCGAAGGTCTTTGAAAGTATGGACGACGCAATGCACGGGATTTTGCAGAACGAAGTGCAGCCATATTCCGTTGTGGTCATCCGATATGAAGGCCCCAAGGGTGGGCCCGGTATGCAGGAGATGCTGTACCCAACGGCCTATCTGAAATCCAAGAAGCTCGACACGACCTGTGCGCTTTTGACGGACGGCCGTTTCTCGGGCGGAACCGCGGGGCTTTCGATTGGTCATGCCTCGCCGGAAGCGGCTGAGAAGGGTGTGATCGGGTTGGTGGAAGATGGCGACAAGATCAAGATTTCGGTGCCAAACCGGACGATCCATCTGGATGTGAGCGAAGAGGTTCTGGCCGAACGTCGCGCCAACCACCCGCAGGCCGACAAGAAAGTCTGGAAGGCCGAAGGGCGTCCTCGGGCGGTGTCTAAGGCTCTGAAAGTCTACGCAGCACATGTTTCCAACGCGTCGCTTGGAGCTGTGCGGGTGTTGGATGAAGACGAGTAAATCTGCGTCAGTTGAGAGAATTGAGCGGGGTCGCGATGGCGGCCCCGTTTTGCATTTGGGGGCCAGCCCCCGTCGCGTCGCGCCGCGACACCCCCGGGATATTTAGAGCAAGAGGAAGCGCGGATTAAAGGGTCATTGGCGCGAAAGCGGTGGTGATGCCTTGGCCGCCACCGATGCCGATCATGGCCATGGCAAGCGCATTTTGGGTGACCGTATCGCGCATCAGTTGGCTGTAAAGCCGCGTGACGAGAATGGCGCCGGAGGCTGCAAAGGGATGCCCCAAAGCAATGGCCCCGCCGTCTTGGTTTACAAAATCAGACGCAAGATCGAGTTGATCAAGACTGGCTAATACTTGGGACGCAAAGGCTTCGTTGAATTCCAGATGTGTCAGCAGGTTGAGCGAAAGGTTGGGATTGCGCTGCAGCAGTTTGTGGGTTGAGGCAACAGGGCCGATGCCCAGAAGGTTTGGATCCACTCCGGCGCTGGCGCTGTCCAGATAGGCCAGTGCGGTGCGGTGGCCAAGGTCGCGGGCCCGCTGGGCTGAGGTCACAACAATTGCTGCGGCACCATCGTTTAAAGGGCAGGCGTTGCCGACAGTCACGGTGCCATCTTTGGCAAACGCGGGGCGCAGACGTGCAAGACGTTGTGCTGTCATATCCGCGCGAATGCACTCGTCTTGGTTCTGAGCCGCCACAGGTGCAATTTCAGCGTTGAATTTACCGGCTGCCGCGGCCGCGACGGCGCGGGCTTGGGATTGCAGGGCGAAGGCGTCTTGGCGTGCGCGGGAAACCTTAAAAGCTGCAGCGACATTTTCAGCGGCAACTCCCATCTCAGGATCGCCAATTGAGTCGGGGGAAAAGCGCGCACGGGAATAGTTTTGTTCAGGGAGTGTTTTGCTGGCGGGTAGGGTACGAAGGGGAGCCCGGCTTTGGCTCTCAACACCGCCTGCGACAAAGATCTGACCTGCGCCGGAGGCGATCTTTTGACAGGCGAGATTAACGGCCTCAAGCCCCGAGCCGCATTGACGGTCGATTGTGACGCCGGGGATGTGGTGCGCAAGTCCAGCGCTGAGCAGTGACAGGCGCGCGACGTTTCCGCCCGGTCCCGAAGCATTGCCAAGAAGGACATCGTCAATGTCTTCAGCTGGTATACCCGCATCAGCGATCGCGGCACGCATTACAGAGGCGGCGAGATCTTCTACCTCCACCTCCGCAAACATCCCTCCCGCGCGTCCGATTGCACTACGCCGCGCGGCGATAATCACCGGTTGGCGGTCAAGCGGGAGTGTGAAGTGGGACAAGCCGCATATCCTTTTGATCTAGCCAGTGTTCCAGCGTGTTAATGGCGGTTTTTCCACTTTTCGTGGTTGGCCATGTCTCCACTGTAAAGACCTTGCGCGGGATTTTGTAGCGCGGCAGGTGCTCGGCGCAATGGGCTCTTAGCGTCTGTGCATCAAAGTGTTGATCAACATTGAGGAGCGCAATCAGAGACTGACCGCGGTTTTCATCTCCGCGTGCGGTGACATGCACCTGCAAAACACCAAGGGCAGATTGAAGGGCGTGCGCAACCTCTTGAGGATAGATATTATATCCGCCCGAAATGACCATGCCGCCTTCGCGCCCCAGAAGTGTCAGGCTGCCATCGGTGTTGCGGCGCGCGATGTCTCCAACGGTTGCCCAGCCTTCGTGCTGGCGAAATCCGGAATTGTCCTGTCCGAACAGATAACCCTCGATGGCCAAGTCCGCGCGGACGTAAACAGTGCCTTGGTTGGTTTGGGACGGCGCGCCGTTGGCATCGAGCAGGCGCATGTCTACGTGAGAGAACGGGTGGCCGACAGTATCGGCCGCGGCACTTGAGGCATTTCTGCGATGTTCAGCGTGGCTGACGAAGCCTAGTTCCGATGCGCCAAAGTACTCGTGGATGGTTGCATTTGGAAAGGCACCATAGAGCTGGGTCAGTGTCCTTGGAGCAAGTTTGGCTCCAGCCGTGGTGACGTTTTTAAGAATTGGAAATGGGCCGCGCGTTGTCAGGGATTGAAGCATGGTTGGCACTGCAACGAGGCGTGAGACGGTGTTTTCAAGAAGAAGGCGCGCGGTTTTGAAGCTGTTGGAGGTGTCTTGGCCGTAAAACGCGGCACCTAGCGACAGTGTTTCAGCAAAAGCATAAAGAGTGATGCCGTGAGACAGCGGACCGGGCGCAAGGGTGTGGCTTTGATCAGAGAGGTTGAAGGCCGTTTTGCCTTCGCGCAGGCTAATCCGCCATGAGGCACGATTGCGGGCAAAAGCTTTGGGGGAGGAGGTCGTTCCGGACGTAAAGCCGACGAGAAAGCTGAGGTTGCCGCAGGTCGTGACGTTAGGAAGACTGTGGCTTGTCGGTAAGGCCTGATCGCCGAGCAAGACAGGGATGCTTAGCGCATGGGCTCTGTCGAGCAAGGCGGTTTGATGAGAGAGTGCAACAAGGCCGTCAGGGCGTAGTTTGGCCAGTGTTTCTGACAAAAGCCCCTCGGGCCAAGCCGGATCACATACGGCTATAGCATGGTCTGTCGCTAATCCCAGCGTCAGGGCGGGGGCTGCCGATGCGTGGTTTCCCAAAGAAAGCGCAATCAGTCTGCCATGGGGCGGCAGTGTGAGGCCGTTATGGTGTTTCTTGGGGAGGCTGCGTGCCCAACCGGCCAAGCCAGAAGTTGCGCGTGCCAGATCATGATATGTCCAGCTTTGCTCGGCGAGTGCAACCGCCAGCGCGTCGGGGCGCTGGCGAGCATGGGTCCAGAGATTTGAGCCGAGCGGCACAGTGACCTAGATGTTTGGCAGCGCTTTACGTACGCCGCGCGCGATGATTGTCGCAATGACCACTTTGATGAGATCTCCTGGAATGTAGGCGAGCATGATTGTCATGGCCTTGCTGAGTTCCAGCTTGGCGATGACGGCCATCCATGGAACGCCGATCGCATACATCACAAGAATACCACCGTAGGAGACAAACAGGCATTGCATGGCGAAATTGGCGCCTTTGTAGCGCTGCAGCAACCAGCCGATCACATAGGCCGAGAGCGGCCAAGCCAGAAGGAAGCCACCGGATCCGCTGAGGAAAACGCCAAATCCGCCGCGTCCGCCAGATAGCAGTGGCAAGCCAACTGCGACAAGGACCACGAACAGCAACATGGCCAGAGCACCGCGTCTTGCGCCCAAGATGGCACCTGCGAGCATAACGCCCAGCGATTGCGCAGTAATTGGCGGCAGGCCAAGGCCAGCAAAGGCGACCGGTGGGAAAAGTCCGAGCGCCGCCGTGAGGGCAGCAAAAAGAGCGATATAGACGATGCTCTTGGTATTCATAGTGCGCGTTTCCTTCTGTGCGTTTTGAGCGGCAACGTGGAGGATTTTGCAGGTGGTAATGCTGCACTTGCACAAAAGCAAGAAATACGTTTCGTTAGTTAAATTTTAAGATTTAAATCCTCGGGCATCGATCGCGTCAGAAATATCTTCGGCCATTTTTAACGTCCTGATTGCAACAGGAAGTGCAAGCGCGATCACTGAGCGCTCTAATCCGCGCACCTTCTGGGCTTCTCTGACTTCGGCGGTCACCTGTGCCAAGACCGGAATAAAGCGCAGGGTCAGGGAAATCGCGAGACCAACTTTGGCGGGATTTACGCCGATAGGGCGCAGGAATTTCAGACCATGCGATATCGCGTCGATCATGTCGCTAGCGCGACTGGTCAATGTCACAAGACCGGCCAGCAACAAAAGCGTTGCAAGGCGTAAGACCACGAAGGCGGCCAGCATTGGGCCACTTAGCCACCATTGCAGCGCGAAAAATAGGATGAGTAGCCACAATACGGGGCGGATTTGGTTCCATACCTGACGCAGCGAGAGCGCTGCCAGCCGATAAAGCGCAAGCACACACATCAGGGCACCGGCGACGACATAGGTACTTTCCGTCAGGAAAAGCGCCGTGCCTAGCCCCATCAGGGCGAAGATTTTCGGGCCGGGTGTCAAACGGTGCAGAACCGAGGTGCCAGGGGAGTACATATCCAGCATCAGGACATCAGCTTTTCATAAGCGGGGATCGCATTGGTCGGCACATCATCGATGACGACTTGGCCATTTTCAAAAACCAGAACGCGATCGTAATCCGCAATCAGGTCAAGATCATGGCTGGCCAAGATAACGGTTTGCTCCAAAGCGTCCAGCGCGGCGGCAACGCGACGTTTATTGCGCAAGTCCAATAAGGTCGTGGGTTCGTCCAGTACAAGATAAGCGGGATCCATGACCAGTACGCCCGCGATGGCGAGCAGCTGTTTCTGGCCGCCGGACAACAGATGGGCGGGATGCTCTCGCAAATGGTTCATGTCATAGCGCGTAAGGATTTCGACGGTTTTTTCCTCGATCGTTTCTTTGGAAAATCCGAGGTTTTTCATGCCAAAGGCAAGGTCTTCTTCGACCACTGGAAACACAATTTGATTGTCGGGGTTCTGAAACACAAAACCAACTTTGGCGCGCACGTGTTTGCCGTCTTTTTCGGTGTTTATGCCATCAACAAGCACTTCGCCTGACGTGGGCAGCAAGAGGCCGTTGAGTAGGCGCGCAAAGGTGGATTTTCCCGAGCCGTTTGCGCCAACAATAGCGATGCGGCGTTCAGAGAGCGTGAGTGAAATGTCATGCAGAATGGGCTGGTCGCCAAAACTGTGACTGACATTGCGAATTTCAATCATGGAATCCCCCTGACACGAGCTTGCGCGCTGATAACGCAAAGCGTGCAGGGAGAGAAGGCGCTTTGGGGCCGATGGGCTATTCTGCAGCCTTAGACATCAATTCCGGCAGGCCACCAATTTCACCAATCAATGGAAGCAGTTTGTCCAATCCCTGATTGTGGCGCATCGCGGCAAACACAAACGGGCGACCCGCGCGCATGCGGGTGGCGTCGCGATCCATGACCTCGAGCGAGGCGCCGACGTGGGGGGCGAGATCGGTTTTGTTGATGACCAAGATGTCGGATTTGGTGATCGCGGGTCCGCCCTTGCGGGGGATTTCTTCGCCTGCTGCCACGTCGATTACATAGATGGTGATATCCGCCAGTTCCGGACTAAAAGTGGCGGAGAGATTGTCGCCGCCAGATTCAATAAGCACGACATCGAGATCAGGGATCTGTGCGTTGAGTTCGGCAATTGCGGCAAGGTTTATCGAGGCATCTTCGCGGATCGCAGTGTGTGGGCAACCACCTGTTTCGACACCCTTGATACGATCCAATGGTAACACCTGACGGCGCATCAGTTCTTCGGCGTCCTCGCGAGTGTAAATGTCGTTGGTGACGACAGCGATCGACAGCTTGTCGCGCAGCGCAAGGCAGAGATTGGCGGTCAGGGTCGTTTTGCCAGCACCAACAGGGCCGCCAATGCCGATACGAAGTGGTCCGTTTGGAGAAGTCATGAGCGAAATAGCCTTGAATATTGGGTTTCGTGGTTCATCGACGCGATGTCGGCGGCAAATGCAGATGACCCGATAGCGTCAATTGTTTCGGTGATCGCTTTGTCCGCCATGGATTGGCAGAGCGGTGTCAATTGATGTAGGGCCAGCTGTCCTTCGGTTTGTCCAAGCGGAACAAGTCGGATCGCCGCCGAGGTGAGATTGGCCGCAAAAGCATGTAAAAACAGACGCGCGGTTTCTGCGAGGGGCAGATCTTGCAGCCTTGCCGCGCGGCCGACGGCCACCGGATAGGTGAGCGAGAAAAGCGGCAGATCAAGGATATCTGCCGTGGTACGTGCAAACGCGCCGCCTTGTTGGTCGGTTTCCAGAAGCCGTTCGCGCGATGGTGCCAAAGCGCGCGCTAAGGCATCGATCTCGGCCAATTCATCGTTGTTATTTGCGTTATAGGCGGCGGTTAAAAGGATTGCATCGCTGTGGCCTGCGCCATGTTCAATAATGTCCCCCAACCAGTCCCGAAAGCTGGCGACATCGGTAACAGCGCCCTGTTCCACCATAGTTTCCAGCCCATGGCTGTAGCTGAAAGCCCCTACCGGATAGGCAGGAGATAACCATTGGGTCAAAGTTAGGATCGGGTCAGTGGTCATGTTGGTGGTCGTGGCTGTGATCATGTGCGTGGTCATGCACATGCGAATGATCGTGGCCATGTGTGCGGCCATGCCCATAGGCGCCGCCTTCGGGCGTAAATGGCTCGGTCACTTCGGTGACTGATGCGCCAAGCAAGGCCAGCATATCGGCAATCACGTGATCGGGTTGGATCAGTAGCCTGTTGGCTTCGATCTGGCAGGGTGTGTGGCGGTTGCCGACATGCCATGCGACACGCGTCATATCTTCAGCCGTGATCTGCAAGAGAGTTTCCGGCGCGGCAATAACGCCAATCTCACGGCCATCGGTCAAAACCAATACGCCGCCATGATCCAGAGATGTGGTTTGGGGGAGATCGACCAGAAGGCGGGTTCCATCTTCAAGTGTCAGCGTTTTGCGACGTAGAAACCGGTCTTCGTAGGAGAGCGCCACGCGCCCCATTTCTGGGGCGTGGGCGTGATTGTGATAGGTCCGGGCGGTGAGCAACGCAGTCATTGTGCGCCCCCTTTGCCCAAAGAAATCAGAAGTGCATGTAGTCGCGGAATACGAAGCGCACGATGTCTTCGCGACGCAGGCCACGTTTTGCCAGTTCTTCGTCGGTCAGAGCATTGAGTTGCTCGACTTGGTGCAGGCGGCTGTTGCTTTCCATGATCTGAACGAAAAAGCGGCCGATTGCCTTGAACGGAGCAACCAAGACTGTGCCAATGGATGCTGCTGAAATAGTGTGTGTAGTGCTGTGTGTATCTGTCAGTGCCATGTTGAACCTCGGACATTAAAGAGTCGTTGTTCCTTCCCTGTGGCTGAATATTGGTCAAAGGTATTGCCATTGCTAGGGCCTCTCTCGTCATATCCGTCTTGCGTTTGCTGCAATGCAGCAAAGTCATGGTTATTCTGCTTCTATGCGGACATAGGTGTAAGTGTATGTTTCTAAAGGATCACTGGCTTCGCGGCTCTCCACTAGATAAGAAATTCCGAGCTCTGGAAGATAGTTAAGAGTCTCTGTGTACCCGTCGTCGTCGTGATAAACTGCCGTAATTTTGAGCATTTCGTAGCTGCATCCGCCGATTGTCGCCTGTGTGTGCGCACCAAATCGATAGCTTTCCGCGCCATTAAGTACCTCGCCCTGATCCAATGTGATCACTTCGGTGTCCCAGCTGCCGCCAGCAACGGGTAGCGGCGCGAGAGCGGGTTTGAGCGGATAGGCGTGTGTGATACGTGTCCCGGGGACGCTATCACCATTTTCCAAGTCAAAAACTTCGACGACGTAAATCCCTTTGAGCAACAGATACTGCGCACCAAAGCCGTCACCGTCGTCATAGGTGACTCGGACGAAATACTGGTCATGCCGTTGAAAAACCTCGCTGCCGCCGTCAGTGTCGGTCAAGCGGATTCCGTGGCGTAGATCAGCTTGGGACGGGCAGTCTGCCCATGTTGGCGAAGCCAGCAGGGTCGTTAGGAAAAACAGGGCGCGCATAGGGTCTCCGAAGGGTCAAAACATGAAGTAGCGCTGCGCCATGGGCAGCACTTCGGCAGGCTGACAGGTCAAGAGTTCACCGTCGGCGCGTACCTCATAGGTCTCTGGATTGACCTCGATTTCGGGAGTGGCGTCGTTCAGGCGTAGGTCGGACTTGCCAATCTGACGGGTATTCTGGACAGCTATGGTCTGTTTGGCCAGCCCCAGAGTGTTGCCGATATTGTCTGCTTGGGCCGCCTCGGAGACAAAGACCACCGCAGAGTTTTCCACCGCGCGACCATAGGCGCCAAACATCGGACGGGAATAGACCGGTTGCGGGGTTGGGATCGAGGCGTTCGGATCCCCCATTTGGGCGCAAACAATCGAGCCGCCGATCAGCACCATTTCCGGCTTTACGCCAAAGAACGCTGGATTCCAGAGTACCAAGTCCGCGCGCTTGCCTTCTTCAATGCTGCCGATCTCTTGGCTGAGGCCGTGCGCAATTGCGGGATTGATGGTGTATTTGGCGATATAGCGGCGCACACGGTAGTTGTCGTTCTCGCCAGTTTCCTCGGCCAAGCGCCCACGTTGTTTCTTCATCTTATCGGCGGTCTGCCACGTGCGGATCAGCACTTCGCCGACGCGGCCCATGGCCTGACTATCCGAGGCGATGATCGAAAACGCGCCCATGTCGTGCAGGATGTCTTCGGCAGCGATGGTTTCGCGCCGGATGCGGCTTTCGGCAAAGGCGACGTCCTCGGGGATGGATTTGTCCAGATGGTGGCAGACCATCAGCATGTCGAGGTGTTCGTCCACCGTGTTGACCGTAAACGGCCGCGTCGGGTTGGTGGACGACGGCAACACATGTTCTTCGCCACAGATTTTGATGATGTCAGGTGCATGGCCGCCACCGGCGCCTTCGGTGTGGAAGGCGTGGATGGTGCGGCCCTTCATGGCAGCAACGGTGTTTTCGACAAAGCCGGATTCATTGAGCGTATCAGTGTGGATCATCACCTGCACATCCATCGCATCTGCGACGGAAAGGCAGCAATCGATGGCCGCAGGGGTGGTGCCCCAGTCTTCGTGCAGCTTGAGCGCACAGGCGCCACCTTTGACTTGTTCTTCAAGTGCTGCCGGAAGCGAGGCGTTTCCCTTGCCTGCAAAGGCGAGGTTCATCGGGAAGGCATCTGCGGATTGCAGCATGCGACCAATGTGCCAAGGTCCAGGAGTGCACGTGGTGGCGAGTGTGCCGTGCGCGGGGCCAGTGCCGCCGCCTAACATGGTGGTGAGGCCCGAATGCAGAGCATCCTCGATCTGTTGCGGGCAAATGAAATGAATGTGGCTGTCAAAACCACCGGCTGTGAGAATTTTGCCTTCGCCTGCGATGGCTTCGGTGCCGGGTCCGACAATAATGTCGACACCGGGTTGGGTGTCCGGATTGCCCGCCTTGCCAATTTTTGCGATGCGCCCGTTTTTCAGACCCACATCCGCCTTGTAGATGCCGGTGTGGTCAACAATCAGCGCATTGGTAATGACGGTGTCCACAGCCCCTTCGGCGCGAGTGGTTTGGGCTTGGCCCATGCCGTCGCGGATGACTTTGCCGCCGCCGAATTTGACTTCTTCGCCATACATTGGCGTGTTTTGCCCAGCCTTGAGCGCTGTAAGATCCTGTTCGACCTCGATAATCAAATCTGTGTCGGCCAGACGCAGTTTATCGCCAGTGGTGGGGCCAAACATGGCAGCGTAGTCGTGGCGGGAAATTTTGGCGGGCATTTTGGCAGGCCTCTGTGGTAATTGAGAATTGGTTGTGAAGGCTCTGGATCAAAGGTTGATACAGAGCTTTTGTAATTTTTGTCAGGTTTTGGACTTGGGGCTACCTTTGGTAGGCAAGATCGGCGGTGTGGACGGCTGACGCGTTCGTTTACGCGGTGTCGGCTTTGTTGTGGCCGGCTCGGAAACCGCAGCTTTTGGCTTGGCCGCCTCGACTTTTGGGGCGGGGGCGGCAACCTTTTTACTTGGCTTGGCCTTTATCGTGTCGGCAACGGGAACTGTTTTGGGTTTTGGCGCGGCGACCGACTTCTTGGCCGCTGGTTTTACTTTGATCGCAGGTTCTGGCGCGGCTTTTACTGCTGCGGGCTGTGTATTTGCCGCCTTGGGTGGGGGGCTTTTGCGTGTTGAGGCTACGGTTGTTTTCTTGACGGCTGTGACTTTGGGTGCCGAGACTGATTTGCGCGCAGCGGGCTTTTTGGAGGCTGCCTTTTTGCGGGTGACAGGAACAGGTGCATCAGGCGTGCGTGCGCCAAAAGGCGTGGCGTCCAACATGGCGTTGCTCATCGCATAGGCCAGACGCAATTGGCGCTCAAACAAATGTGAGAATAGAACAAAGCTGTTGATGGAAGCTGTCATCGGGGTTGTCACTAAAGGTGGCATCTCAGTCTCCTCAATTAATTGGTAAAACTCATGAAAGGGGGCCCATGACCTTTTGATTGAAGCCATAGATCCGGCGGGCGCCGGAGATCGGGATCAGCGCCACTTCGCGGCGTTGCCCGGGTTCAAAGCGCACAGCAGTGCCTGCGGCAATATCAAGCCGTTGGCCTGTGGCAGCCGTGCGATCAAAATCGAGCGCAGGATTGGTTTCGGCAAAGTGATAGTGACTGCCTACCTGAATTGGGCGATCTCCGGTGTTGGCAACCATCAAGGTGGTTACCGTCGCGCCTTCATTGAGCGTCAGGTCTCCGTCTGCCGCAAAGAGTTCCCCCGGTATCATTGGCGCGTCCAGACCAGATAGCCCAAGGCGGCCACAACCAATGTGCCAACGAGAAGCTGGATCCACATCGGGTCATTGGCATGGGGGTGCATGTGCGGGCCAGAATGCGCCAAAACCGGTGTGGACATGAGCATCAAGGCTGGTGTGGCGAGGCGGAACATAGTGGTCTCCTTCAGGTCATTTTTCGGGTGCGTGACCCGTGTATTTTGGAATTAGCGAATGGGATTGTGCACGGTCACCAGTTTGGTGCCGTCCGGAAAGGTGGCTTCGACCTGAACTTCATGGATCATCTCAGCGATGCCTTCCATGCATTGGTCGCGGTTGATCACTTGAGCGCCAGCTTGCATCATATCGGCCACCGAGCGCCCGTCGCGTGCGCCTTCAACAACGGCATCCGTGATCAGAGCGATGGCTTCGGGATGGTTGAGCTTCACGCCACGCGCGAGGCGTTTGCGCGCCACTTCGGCAGCCATGGCAATCAGCAGTTTGTCCTTTTCACGCGGGGTCAGTTGCATCTTTTAAAGCATCCATGTTCGGGGGAGGTCGGCACCACGCAAAAGGCGCAATGCGGGAATGAGAATTTGGCGCAGCGCGTGGCTATCCACGGCCAGCAGGCGGGCAAACAGCAGGCCGTCTTGTATCAGGGACGCGCCGCACGATGGTGGTAGAAGTGCGCGAAGCGGATCGAGATGACGTTCGGCATCAGGGCTTGCGATCAAAACTGAGGCCATGGCGCGTGCACCGGTCGCTATGGCGGTTCGGTCCAGTTGCGCGTGGATGTCGCCGGATAGCCGGACGCGGTCAACAAACTCTAGTTTGCCATCGCGCCGCAATGAAATGCGATCAAAGAGGTTTGCTTGGCGCAGGGTTTCTCCCATGGCCAAGCGGCCAAAAATCATCGGCTCAACCAGCAAAAGCCGTGCGTCAGATGCCATATCGATGGAAAGCTCGCGATCTATTGAAGAGCCCTCAAACAAGATGGTTTCCTGTGGGAGCCAGTCCAGCTTGGAACCAGCTTTGAGGGTCAGGTTTGTGCGCACGCGCGCGGGCTGGATGTCGTTGCTGCAGTAAGCGCGTTCGGCCGCTTGGGTTGTCATAATCAAGTGGCTGTTTTCGCCAGCAATGATTTCAGTGGCAAAAACATCTCCGCCAGTCAGCCCGCCAGATGTGTTGAGAAGTACTGCTTCGAGCGTTTGATCTGCCCGTTTCGGGAATAGAACGCGACTTGAGCCGGACAGTCGGAAGTCGTCCAAAACGCTGGCGGTTCCTCTAAGCTTGCTTTGCAACAGCGCAGTACCACGGGCGCGCGGTTGCGCGGCCTGTGGTGCAGGTTCTTCGTATTTTGCCAATGCAGAGATTGGGCGCCTCCATGTCTTTGACAGCAGGATGCCCTGCACATGTGACAGACCAAAGAAGAGGTGCCTGAAAAAATGGCGAATTGTTCAATTTTGATGCAAATGACGTCGCGAGTGATGGTTGGTGTCTAATTTTTAGGCAACATTAGTTTCAAGCCAGTGGGATGTCTCAGGATTCACCCGTGTGAATGCTGTGGATTGAATTTCCGCCGTATCGGCCCCATTTTCCGCTCAAACACGAATCACTTTGATATGGTACCGCCGAAATCGCGGCCGAACCGGATCAGGGGCTCACATCCAAGGAGACACACATGTCTTTCGATCGTTCAATCAAGATCGCCCCGTCGATCCTGTCGGCGGATTTTGCCAATTTTGGTGCAGAAATCCGCGCCATTGAGGACCAAGGTGCCGATTGGGTGCATGTCGACGTAATGGACGGGCATTTTGTGCCAAACCTGACGTTTGGTCCCCCGGCAGTGAAAGCGTTCCGCCCACATGTGAAGACCTTCATGGACGTGCATCTGATGATTGCGCCAGTGGATCCTTACATCGAAGCCTATGCGGAAGCGGGCGCGGATATGATCACGGCACATGTTGAGGCAGGCCCCCATATTCACCGAACATTGCAGGCGATCAAGGCACAGGGCGTTAAGGCTGGCGTGTCGCTGAATCCCGGTACACCGCTTGAGTCGATTGAACATGTCATGGACTTGCTCGACATGGTTCTGATTATGACTGTGAACCCCGGATTTGGTGGGCAGAAGTTTATTCATTCTGGTGTTGAAAAAACCCGTCGGTGCCGCGAGATGATCGGGGATCGCGAAATCCACATCCAGATTGACGGTGGTGTGACCACTGAGACCGCGCCGCTGGTTGCCGCCGCAGGTGCGGATGTCTTGGTCGCAGGATCAGCGGTGTTCAAAGGTGGATCGGTGGGCAAAGCTGACGTCTATGGCGACAACATCCGTGCGATCCGCGCTGCGGCGCAAGCCGCACAGGACTAAATGGTCGTTAAGATATTGAACGGAAGGCAATGTTTGGTGCCTTCTGTTTGCGGCTACTCTCGCAGTTCTTCAGGAGTTACCCCCCAAAGGTCCGCTTTGGGTGCCCAACCTTTGTAGCCGCCAGCATTGAGGTGGCACCAATCAATGCCACATTCCCCAAGCTTTGCAACGACGCCTAACTCAAGGCGCGCAACTTCTTGTGTATTTGCTTCCGGTCGCGCGGTTAATGTCAGCATGTCTTTTTCGACGATGACGGTGCGAACGCCCGACAAAAGGGAGTAATGCACCCAGCCTCCGACTCCTTCGATGTCGTGGACCCGTCGCCAGTGGCCGTGTTCTGCGGTGATTTGCAGTGGCATATTGCGGCGCTTGAACACCCAATCGATGCGATGTGTGCGCGAAGGGCCGCGTCGCACATTGGCTTCGCTGGCTTTAAGCGACACAAATCGCGGCATCGGGAGATTGGTTACAGGGCCACGTACCTCATTGGCACGCGCCATACCGCTGAGCGTGACGCAAAGTGCAACGGCCAACCCAACAAGGTGTAATTTCCGCAAGTCCAGCATATCGCCTGATTTTCTACTCGTGTTTTTGTCCCAGGTTCTTGTGCCCCGTGGACCTGTGGGGCACTGTGGCATCGACGCGCTGATTTGAAAAGGACTGGGAGGCTTGGAATGGCAAAGCAACGTCTGAGTGTTGTTGTTACGCGACGCTTGCCTGAGGCGGTGGAAACACGGTTGTCGGAGCTTTTTGATGTCGTGTTGCGCGACGATGATACACCTATGACGCGTGACGAAATGGTTTCCGCGATGAAGCAGGCGGATGTTTTGATTCCGACGCTATCGGACAAGATTGACAGCGCAATGCTCTCGCAAGCAGGAGAGCGCCTAAAGCTGATCGCCAACTATGGCGCAGGAGTCGATCATATTGATGTGGCCACAGCGCGGCAGCGCGGCATTTTGGTGTCCAACACGCCTGGTGTCTCGGCAGATGATGCAGCGGATATGGCGCTGGCGCTGATCTTGTCGGCAACCCGACGTGTGCCCGAAGGGTTGGCGCGCATGCAATCGGGAACTTGGGATGGATGGGCGCCCACCGCGCTGCTTGGCCATCGTGTACATGGCAAGCGTTTGGGCATTTTGGGCATGGGCCGCATCGGCACCGCCGTGGCGCGTCGTGCTCAAGCGTGTGGGATGCAAATCCATTATCATAACCGCCGTCGCCTGCGCCCCGAGATAGAAGCGGAATACGACGCCACATATTGGGAAAGCCTAGACCAGATGTTGGCGCGAATGGATGTAATTTCGGTCAACTGTCCACACACGCCCTCGACATTTCACTTGTTGAATGCGCGTCGTCTCAAGTTGATGAAACCCACGGCGGTGATTGTGAACACATCGCGCGGCGAGGTGATTGACGAGAACGCGATGACCCGCATGCTCAAAGCGGGCGAGATCGCAGGCGCCGGGTTGGATGTGTATGAGCATGGTTCGGAAGTAAATCCGGACCTGCGTGATATGCCCAACGTCGTTCTGCTGCCGCATATCAGTTCCGCCACCGTGGAAGGGCGTATCGAGATGGGCGAGAAAGTCTTGATCAATATCAAAACCTTTGACGATGGCCACCGACCACCTGATCTGGTGGTTCCGGCGATGCTCTGACTTCTTGATGCGGGCTTTTGTCAGCATCGAGGTGAGCGGAGACGTTGCCGGGGCAATTGTGCACATGCAGGAAAACCTGCGTGTTGGGCGCGTGGTGCCTGAAGATAATTTGCACCTCACCTTGGCTTTTCTGGATGATCAACCAATCTCGGCCCTTGAGGCGTTAGATGAAGAGCTGTCGCAATTGCGCATGCTGCCGTTTGACGTGTCTCTAAAGGGGCTGGATGTGATTGGCAGTGGCCGCGGTGTTCGCGCATTGACGCTGATGGCTGAAAAGGTGCCGTCTCTTTTGGATCTTCACGACGCAGTGCGCCGCGCGGCTCGGATGGCTGGGATCACATTGGAGCGGCGGCGGTTTCAACCGCATGTCACCATAGCTCGGTTTGGTCGTAATGAACCGCCGAGTCAGCCGGAAAAGCTACAACGGTTTGTGTCTGCATATGGCAATTTTTTCGCAGGCGAACTCTCCGTTGAAGGGTTTTCCCTTATGCGGTCAACCTTAACGCCTGACGGGCCGGTTTACGACGAACTTGCGGACTATCCATTTCAAAGTTTGGTGTAGGTGCACGACTGATTTAGGCTGCTTGTATCTTAGGTGTCGGGGAGTCGGGTAAATGCGCAATTGGAGTGTGGCTGGAATATTGGTGATGGGGCTTGCGGGGGCAGGTCTTGCACAAGACGCGGCAGATGCTGTCGCGCCCGAAGGGGCGACAGCTTTGGGTGGCCAAGTGCCCGATGTTTTGCAGCCAGCGTTTGAAGCACGCCAAGCTGGTAAGCCCTATGTATCGGACAATTGGATGGTGGCTGCGGCGCATCCGCTGGCTGTTGAGGCGGGTGCGGACGTGCTGCGCGATGGGGGCACTGCCGCTGATGCGATGGTGGCCGTTCAGGCTGTGTTGGGGTTGGTGGAGCCGCAAAGTTCCGGGTTGGGCGGTGGTGCTTTTTTGGTCTGGTACGACGCCGAAAGCGGTGAGTTGACCACGCTTGATGGGCGTGAAACTGCACCGCTTGCTGCTACACCACGACTGTTTCAAAACATAGACGGGTCTCCCATGGGGTTTTGGGATGCGGTCGTTGGTGGGCGCTCTGTCGGTACACCGGGTACACCTCGGCTAATGGAGGTGGCGCATCGCAAGTGGGGGCGTGCGCAGTGGCCAAGCCTGTTTGATCATGCAGTGTCACTCGCTGAGGAGGGGTTTTCTGTGTCTCCGCGCATGGCGGCCTCAGTGGCGCGCGATGCAGAGCGGTTGGCGTCTCATCCTGTGACGGGGGCATATTTTATGCCGGATGGTGTTGCAGTGACAGAAGGGACGTTGTTGAAAAACCCTGCATATGCCCAAAGTTTGCGGCTGATGGCTGAACAGGGGGCGGCGCCATTTTATAGCGGCGAAATTGCGACGGACATCATTGCGGCTGTGCGAGGCGCGAATAATCCCGGGGTGCTAAGCGCCGTCGATTTAGCACTGTACCAAGTCAAAGAACGTCCGGCGGCCTGTGCGCAGTATCGGGGGCATGATGTTTGCGGAATGGGGCCACCATCATCCGGTGCGATTGCCGTGGGGCAAATATTAGGGTTGGTCGAAAAGTTCGACTTGGCGTCTCTGGGCGCGCAAGATGCCGAAACTTGGCGGATCATTGGGGATGCGATGAGGCTGTCGTTTGCCGACCGCGGTCGATATGTGGCGGACGAGGATTTTGTGCCGGTACCCACCAAAGGCCTATTGGACCGAGGTTATTTGGCGGAGCGTGCCAAACTGTTGGAGGGCGATGATGCATTGCCCGAGGTGGCTCCAGGAAGCCCCGAGTTTCATCACGCGCTGAATTGGGCAGATGACGATGCGATAGAATTGCCGTCCACCACACATATCTCGATTGTCGACAGTTATGGCAACGCGCTGAGCATGACCACAACCATTGAAAACGGCTTTGGCAGTCGGGTGATGACGCGGGGCTTTCTGCTCAATAATGAGCTGACGGATTTTTCTTTTCGCTCACACAATAATGGCGTGCCGGTGGCCAATCGGGTTGAGCCGGGCAAACGGCCTCGTTCGTCAATGGCGCCGACGATTGTTTTGAAAGACGGGATCCCTGTTTTGGTGGTTGGAAGTCCGGGCGGTAGCCAGATCATCGGGTATGTAGCCAAGACCATTATCGGCTATCTGGAGTGGGGATTGGATGTGCAGCAAGCAATTGAGCTGCCCAATCGCAACAATCGCTTTGGGCGGTATGATGTCGAGGTCGAAGCCCTGTCCGAAGAATTGTCCGCTATGGGGTTTGAGGTGTCGGTACGGGATATGAACTCTGGTATTCACGCGATCGCAATTGGGGATCGCTTGTCTGGAGGCGCTGATCCGCGCCGCGAAGGGCTGGCTTATGGTGAGTAGGGTGATTGCGCATCGCTGAGAGCTTCGGTAGCTGTTCCTCGGGGAATTTTGGAGGAAGATATGGTCGACGCTGTGGACTTGCCGCGCAACGAAGAAGGAATTGGCGCTGCTTTGGGGATATTAAAGCAGCAGTTCGGCGAAAAATGCCAGACTGGCCAGTCGGTGCGTGAGCAGCATGGCCATACCACCACATGGATTCGCACTCAGGCGCCGGATGCGGTGATTTTTGCGCGCTCTACGAGTGAAGTCTCCGATATCGTAAAAGTCTGTGCCGCCCATAAGGTGCCGGTGATTGCCTATGGGACCGGCACATCGCTTGAGGGGCATGTGAATGCGCCAGCGGGCGGGATTTGCATTGATCTGACCGAAATGGCCGAAATCAAGGCCGTGCATGCTGAAGATTTGGACTGCGTGGTGCAGCCGGGCGTGACGCGTGAGCAGCTAAATACGCATCTCCGTGATCAGGGTCTGTTCTTTCCGATTGACCCGGGAGCTAATGCGTCATTGGGCGGTATGGCAGCCACACGGGCTAGCGGCACCAACGCAGTGCGCTATGGCACAATGAAAGACAATGTGCTGGCGTTGGAGGTGGTTTTGCCATCAGGCGAGGTGATCCGCACAGCCAGCCGCGCCAAGAAAACCAGCGCGGGGTATGATTTGACGCGGTTGCTGATCGGTGCAGAAGGCACGCTGGGCATCATTACAGAAATTACGCTGAAATTGCAGGGTATTCCCGAGGCAATGTCGTCGGCACGCTGTTCGTTTGAGACGGTGACCGAAGCCTGTCAGGCAGTGATGGCGACCATTCAGTATGGCATTCCGGTCGCGCGGATCGAGTTGCTGGACACGATGAGTGTGAAGGCGGCAAATGCCTATTCAAATCTGGATTTGCCGGACACGCCACTTTTGCTGTTAGAATTCCATGGCTCCGAGGCCGGTGTAACCGAACAATCCGAAGTATTTGGCCAGATTGCAGAAGAATTTGGCGGCTCTGGGTTTGAATGGACAACCAAGGCCGAGGATCGCAACAAGCTTTGGCAAGCGCGTCACGATATGTATTGGGCGTCGCTTCAGCTGCGCCCCGGTGCCAAGGGCGTGTCGACGGATGTTTGTGTGCCGATCTCGCGTCTGGCGGAATGCGTGACGGCGGCGCAGGACAAGGCCACCGAATTGGGGTTGTTGTCGCCTATCGTTGGGCATGTTGGGGACGGCAATTTCCACTGTCTGCCGCTGTTGGACATGGACAATCCCGCCGAGGTTGCGGCGGGCGAAGAATTTGTCAGCTGGCTCAACGATATGGCGATCTCGATGGAGGGCACTTGCACAGGCGAGCACGGTATTGGTCAGGGCAAGCGATCTTATCTGATCAAAGAACTAGGTGGGGCCGTGGATGTGATGGCGGGGATCAAGGCCGCAATCGACCCTGATAATATCATGAACCCCGGCAAGATTATCTGAAAGATTGGTACCGCTGAAACCCTCAGCGGTACACTTCATCCTCACTTGGAAATGTGCGGTCCTTGACCTCGTCTGCGTATTGGCTGACAGCACGCTCAATTGCGGGACCAAGGTCACCGTAGACTTTGACAAACTTTGGGGTCCATTCATTCAGCCCCAGCATATCCTCAAGCACGAGGATTTGCCCGTCGCATTCAGCGCTCGCGCCGATGCCGATGGTGGGGATTGGAACCTGTTTGGTGATCTTGGCGGCAAGCGGTTCAACCATGCCTTCCAATACGATTGCAAAGGCACCAGCGTCGGACACGGCCTGTGCGTCTGCTTCGTGAATGCCCCAGCTGTCCTCGTCGCGGCCTTGGGTTTTGAACCCGCCCATGACGTGAGACGATTGGGGTGTGAGGCCAATATGCGCCATCACCGGAATGCCGCGTTCGGTGAGGAAGCGGATGGTCTCGGCCATGCGCGCGCCGCCTTCGAGTTTGACCGCGCCGCAGCTGGTTTCTTTCATGATTTTCGCCGCGTTTCGAAATGCCACTGCGGGGCTTTCCTCATAGGTGCCAAACGGCATGTCCACAACTACCAGCGCCTGTTTGGTGCCGCGCACAACTGCCTTGCCGTGCATGATCATCAGATCAAGCGGCACGCCCACGGTGCTTTCCATGCCATGCATGACCATGCCAAGGCTGTCACCCACAAGAATAAAGTCTGCATATTTATCCACAATTGCGGCGGTATGTGCGTGGTATGATGTCAGAGAGACAATCGGGTCACCACCTTTGCGAGCCGCGATTTGGGGCACAGTTGTGCGGCGGATGGGGGCTTGTTTACTCATGGGGATACGACCTTTTGATCGATTAACAATACATCGCCGAAAGCGGCGGAAATCATGATGGCGGTTGGGCCTGTGAGCGGCCCCGTGAGGGGATTGAGGGTCTCAGCCGCAACAATGTCCAGTCCAGTAAGGCGGGCGCTGGGCACATCCGCGATCATGTCTGAGATCAGTTTCTGCAAACTTTCGACGGTTGCGCCCGCCAAAGCTTCGGCCTGTGCTGCATTTAGTGCGCGTGACAGAACGCTGGCATCTGCGCGGTCGTCTTTGGAGAGGCGCACATTGCGCGATGACATGGCCAGCCCGTCGGGTTCGCGCACGGTTGGACCGCCGATGATGTCGACAGGAATATGCAGGTCGGACACCATACGCTTGATCACTTGCAACTGCTGATAATCTTTTTCACCAAACACCGCCACGTCCGGCTGGGCGATATTAAACAGGCGTGTCACCACTGTGCTGACACCTCGAAAATGGCCGGGGCGCACTTCACCATGCAGCATATTGGCCAGTCGGGTGGTTTCGACAATTGTTTCGTCACCTTCGGGGTACATCGTGGCAACGTCGGGCATAAACACCACGTCGACTCCCGCAGCTTTGAGCAAGGCAAGGTCACGGGTTTCATTGCGCGGATAGGCGTCGAGATCAGCGGCCTCCCCAAATTGGGAAGGGTTCACAAAAATCGACACTATGACGCGATCAGCCTGTGCGCGAGCGATATCCACCAGCGACAGATGCCCCTCGTGAAGATACCCCATGGTGGGCACCATACCGATGCGCGCGCCGTTAGCGCGAAACGTTGCCAACGTGGCTCGGCAGTCAGAAATGCTACGGCAAATTTGCATGTTCGCGGTCGTCTCCCAAAGTGGCTTTCCGGTGTAATGGGTCCGCTGCGATGCAGCAAGGAGATTCAGCGGTGACGCGGCGTGGGGCGAATTGGGCAGAAAGCTGTGCGTGAGTGATCTTGGGGTCGGTTTCGCACTCTCAAGCGTCGGCTGGACCGTGCGTTTTGTGGCCAATGCGCTAAAACTTTGGGAAATTGCATCTCTGCGGGAGTCGTCTGCTTATGAAAACGAATGTCAAAGCGCTTGTTGTTGGTGGCGGGGCCATTGGGACCGCGATTGCGTATCATCTGGCCAAGGCGGGCTGGAACGATGTGATGCTGATCGAGCGGGATGAGTTGACGTCGGGGTCAACGTGGCATGCGGCTGGATTGCTGCCGCTGTTCAACATGTCTTATGCAACAACGCATATTCATAAGTATTCGGTCGATTTCTACAAACAGCTGGAAGCAGAAACCGGTCTAAACGCGGGTTTTGCGGTGGTGGGCAATTTGCGCATGGCGCAGACCGATGCGCGTATGGACGAATATATGCTCTATGCCTCAACAGCCGAGACCTGTGGTGTGCCTTATGAGTGGCTGACACCGGATGAGATCAAAGCGCGCTGGCCATTGATCCGCACCGAAGACTTAAAGGGCGCACTCTATCACAACACTGACGGTTACATTAACCCTGCAGACGTTACACAGGCGATGGCAAAAGGTGCGCGTCAGCATGGCGCGGTGATCGAGCGTAAGTGGCAGGCTGATGCCTATGAATGGAAAGGCGATCACTGGGACGTCACTCTGACCAAGATGGTGGAAAAGGGCGGCAATCTGGTGCCGAGCGATGAGCAGATCATTGTAAGTGCAGAGCATGTGGTGACAGCTTCGGGTAACCACGCGCAAACCACGGCCAAGAAGCTGGGTATCAAGATCCCGGCCATTCCGGTCGAACATCAGTTCATTGTGATGGATCAGGATCCCGAGTTGGTGAAATACCGCGAAGCGGGGGGGGCGGAGCATCCTGTGATCCGCGATGCTGATGCGCAGTCCTATGTGCGCGAAGAGCGTGGCGGCTGGATCCTCGGCGTGTATGAAAAAAATGCACCAGCCTGCTTTGAATACGGCGTGCCCGACAGTTTCCGCGCTGATTTGTTCCCGCTCGATCTGGAGCGGATTGAAGAGCAATATATGGCGATGATCCATCGCGTGCCGTCCTGTGAAGAAAGCGGTCTCAAAGATGATTTCAACGGCCCGATCTGTTATACACCGGACGGCAACCCGCTGGTTGGTCCAGCGCCCGGTCTGCGTAACATGTGGCTGGCTGAGGGCTTCTCGTTTGGGATCACTGCTGCGGGCGGCACCGGATATTATCTGGCGCAGATGATGGTGGATGGTGAAGCCGAGATCGACATGGCGAGCCTTGATCCTAAGCGGTATTCCCAAAACTGGATGACCACCGAGTTTGCCGCGCGCAAAAACGAAGAATGCTACGATCACGTCTATATTCTGCACCACCCTGATGAGGAACGTCCTGCCTGCCGCCCCTTGCGCACAGCGCCTGCGTTTGATCGCCAAAAGGCGCAAGGTGCACAATTCGGCTGGGTCAATGGATGGGAACGTCCGAACTACTATGGCCCGCTTGATGCACCAGAGAATTTTGACCACGACGCGCGCAGTTTCCGCCGCGGTGGGTGGTGGCAATATGCGGTTGACGAAGCCAAGGCGATCCGTGAAGGGGTTGGTTTGGTGGACGCGACTGCCTTTACCAAACATGTGGTTAAAGGCCCCGGCGCGACCGCATTTCTGGACTGGTTTACCTGTAACAAACTGCCCAAGGTTGGCCGGATCAACCTGACCTATGCGCTGACCAGCCATGGAACAACACGCACCGAATACACCATCGTGCGCAACGGCGAGAACAATTACTACCTCGTCTCGGCAGGGGCTTGGACCGAATATGATGCCGACTATCTGCGCAAGGCTGCGGAAGATAAGATGGACGCGTTCGGCTACATCGAAATTCAGGATGTGACGACCCAGTGGGGGGTTTTTGCCATTGCTGGACCCAAATCGCGCGATGTTCTGAAAGAAGTTATCAAGGACGCCGATCCTGACACAGCGCTGAGCAACAAGCGGTTCCCGTGGTTGTCTGCGCGCAAGATCGAGCTTGGCATGTGTCCGGTCAACGCGATCCGTGTAGCCTACACCGGCGAGCTGGGTTGGGAGCTGCATCACCCGATCGAGATGCAGAACTACCTGTGGGATTTGCTTAATGAAGCGGGCGAGAAACACGGTATGAAGCTGGTTGGTGCGCGGGCGCAGAACTGGCTGCGTCAGGAGAAGTCCTATCGTGCGTTTGGCAACGAGTTGGGCCGCGATGCGACCCCTGCCGAGGCGGATTTGCCGCGCTTTATCGATCAGTCCAAAGAGTTCCATGGCAAAGCGGAGATGGAAGCCAAAGGCATCCGGTCCAAATGCTGCACTCTGTTGATTGACGGTCCGGCGGATGCTGATCCTTGGGGGCGCGAAGTGTTGTATATGGAAGATGGCACTCGTGTAGGTCGTCTGACATCTGGTGGGTATTCTGTGGCGTTTGAGAAGTCCATCGGCATGGGGTACGTCCGTCCGGATTTGGCAGTTGAAGGCACCAAGTTGAAGGTCAAGCTGCAAGACAAACTGTGGGATGCGGTTGTGACCTGCGACAGTCCTTACGATTCCAAAAACGAAACGATCCGCAAGGACGGGTGATCCACGCCAGATAAGAGCATCAGGGCGGCATCGGGACTGGGTGCCGCCCTTTTTCATGACGGACATCATCTCGCACAGAGCCTATTTTTTGCAAGCCGAGATTCGGTAGTTGTGGTTAGGCTCCACTGCGAAGATTTTGGGACGTTCTTTGGGACGTTCAATGTGTAGTTGGACCTCCCAACAGTTTCGCCAACTTGCCATGTAGCCCAGACACAGGCAGACTTGCCTTTTTAGTAAGTCTTTTTCGGGTATGACATGCGTGTTTGTTGTCTTTTGTTTTTGTGTTGGTTTGCCGTTCCAGTTCTAGCTCAAGAGGAAAAGGCGGACACCTTTGAAGCTTTGGAAGCTGCCAAGGTGTTATTTGATGAAGCATATCGAAGTGGCGATATTGATGCCGCTTTGGAAATTGCAGACGCATCAGTACAAGTGGCAGAGGCGGCCTATGGCGAAAACGCTGTTGTCTCTTTGGAGCTACGCCTGAAGTTTGCGCAGGCGGCGGCCCACAAGTTCGGGATGCTCGAGGCGCTGGTTCATTTTCGTGACGCCCATGCCAGATGGGCGGCGCACTATCCCGAAGCTCATCCGGGCAGGATGCTGTCACAGATTGAACTCGCCAGAGCGCTGTCGATTACGGGGCAGATGGAAGAGGCCTTGCCGTTGGCAGTAAAGGCCGTGCGATTTGCCGAACAGGTGTTTGGCGAAGGCGAAGAAGTCACTCATGTTTGGCGCGCAACACTTGCAGGTATTTACTATGAGTTGGGCTATCTTGCTGAAACCATCGCAGCTCACAAAATCATTATCGCGTTTTTTGACACAAGTGATGGCGAACTCGCACGGCGCCGTGCCGGAGTCTACTCATATACACTGGCGCAAATTTACGAGGACACAGGGCAAACCGAAAGCGCGGCACCATATTGGCGACGTAGTGTTGAAAGGCTGCGGTCAAGTTTCGGGCTACAGCACACACAGACTTTGGAGGCAGAGCTTAACCGGCTGATACATTTTTACCGGATGGGGCAATATGATGCTTTGGATGAGGCGATTATAGATCTGTTCCCGCGCGTCACCGAAATCTTTGGGCCGGATAGCCCACATATGTATTTGCTGCGAGAGCGGCGCGCGCTGTTTCAGGCCACGATCAGCGAAAAAGGCAGTCCAGGGTTTCTGAAAGCTGCCAAGGACATGCGCGCTGTGGCTCAATACTATGAACAGGCTTTAGGTCAAAACGCTGATAGAACCGGTAGGGCATGGCTGGATTTGTCACCTATGTTGACCGATGCAGGGGATCATGCCGGTGCGCTTGAGGCTGCGTTGAATGCGGAAGCCGCAGGAGTTAACAGCCGAGACACGTTGTATTTTACACTGTGGACTGCGGTGGAGGAAGGTGTCTTGAGTGCCGAAGACGGCGCGAAAGAAGCATTTCGGATCGCGCAGCTAACGCACAATGGCAAGTTCAAAGCGGCGGCGCAAAGTCAGGGGCTGCGGCTTGAATTCGGGACGGGTGATTTGGGCAAGGCTTATCGGGAATTGACTGATCTCCAGAGTTTTGAACAGGAAATGCAGGCCCAACTCGCCGGAATGGTCAATCTGCCAAAAGGTGACCGTGACCCCGCGCTTGAACGAGAAATGCAATCTAAACTGGCGATAAATTCCGCAGAAATCGGACGGCTAAGCCGCTATTTGAAAGACAATGAACCAGCGGGTGCAGCGATGTTGGGGGATGCTGAGTTGTCGGTGGATGAGGCGCAACGTCTGCTATTGCCGCACGAGGCATTGGTGGTTTTTGATCTGGCGGAAGATGACAGCGGCAATCATTTTATGGTCGCGGTGACCAAAGAGCGTGTTGTCTGGCGATTAACAGGCAGCAACTTGCAGAACATGTCGCTTGCGGCGGCGGACGCGCGCGAGGGTATTGATCTAAGGTTTGGGCTGAGGGCAGCTGAATCTTTGGATGAAGACAGCTCTCAAGGTGATGACATGACCTTTCACTTCGGTGCTTCGGAGTATCTGTACGACACCACGTTTGGAGAGTTGGAAGACGTCATTGGAGAAAAAACTCACTGGTTTGTGGACCTGCGCGGGCCTCTCTCAGGTCTGCCACCTCAATTGTTGATCAAGCGGCCTTTGAGCGAAGAAACAACTTGGCAAACCATTCACTGGCTGGTGCGGGATCATGCAATAACTGTGATACCGTCAGCCTTTGCCCTAAAGGTCACCGAGCTTGCCCGCGCAGCACCTCCGGATCGCAAGGCGCTGTTGGCTTTTGCCGACCCTGATTTTGGCGAGAAGCCAACGGACACAATCCAAGTCGCATCGTTGAGTGCGGGAGAGGGGGCATTGCGTGGCGCACTGGCGCCTTTGCCTGAAACCCGTGATGAAGTGCGCGCGGTGGCGCGGGCTTTGAACCATGAGGGCACGGCGCTTTTTGAGGGGACTTCCGCCTCTGAGGCTGAACTTAAGAAACAGACGCTGGCTGAGTATGAAATCCTGTATTTCGCAACCCACGGTTTGGTGGCGGGCGACATGGTACGCGACGGCGAGTTGGCAGAACCTGCTTTGGCGCTGACTGCTGGGGGTGGGGAGGACGGGTTGCTGACCCAGTCCGAAGTTGCCGAGCTAAAGCTCAACGCTGACCTTGTTGTCTTGTCCGCTTGCAATACAGCGGTCGGCGGCACACCTGGAGCCGAGGCGTTATCGGGCTTGGCGCAGGCGTTTTCCTATGCAGGAGCTCGGGCGTTGTTGGTGTCGCATTGGCCGGTTGAGAGCCAGTCGGCGGTTGCATTGATGACGGATATGTTTGCGCGCCGCGCACAGGACGAAAACCTGACGATGGCCGAAGCACAACGCCAAGCAATCTTGGAGATTCTGGACAATGCCCCACGTCCGGAATGGGTTCATCCCGCTTATTGGGCGCCGTTTGTTTTGGTGGGCACTCCGGACTAAATAGCAGCTTTAGAAATCGCCGTCAGTGAGTACACCGTCTTTGTCTTTGTCGTGTGACATAAACCAATCGCGCAGTGCTGCGGACATATCGTTGCGGGTCACCATACCATCGAGGTTGGTGTCCATGCTTTCACGGCGCAGCCCATGTACGGCACGCTTGAGCAGCGGTGAGTTTGAGTCTTTCGCAGCGTCACCGCGTGCTTTGTCAAAGGCGGTGTATTCTTCGCTGTTCAAAGCACCATCGCCATCTTTGTCAAAGGTTTCAAAGATGGCGATGCGCATTTCGTCCACTTCGCGCATGGTCACTTTGCCGTCGGCGTCCATATCCCAAACTTCGAGAAAGGCTGTCTCTGAGGCATGTGCAGTAGTCGTGGCAACAAGCATGGCGGTGGCAAAAGAAAGAGCTTTGATCATTAAGGCATTCCCAGTCGGTGTTATGGTCTTTTGCCTGCGACCCTACGTGCTCTTTTGGTCGCTGTCAGCCCGCAGATAGCTCTTCAAAGCACTCAAGTGCTTTGGCGGCGTACATCATTGAAGGACCACCGCCCATTTGGATGGTCATCGCCAGCACGTCGCCAACTTCTTCCTTTGTTGCGCCAGCTTTCAGCAAGGCTTGGCAGTGCAGTACAATGCAGGCCTCGCAACGCATCGCAACCGCAATACCCAGCGCGATGAATTCTTTGGTCTTAAAGTCTAGCGCGCCGCCTTCTTTCACGGATTTGCCAAGTGCGCCAAAGGCACGTGTCGTGTCCGGAATAGTTTTGTTAAGGCCGCGCAGTTGTGTGCGTGTGTCGTCTAATTTGTCTGTCCAGCTCATCTACGTCTCCTGTGTTTCGCTTTGCAGAAACAAATCACAAAAATGGAATGTGATCTTTGATCAAGATCAGAAAAGGGACATTCTGGATGTCAGAGATTTTTGCGCCAACAGATCGCAAGGTTATTGGCGGGCATGTCCACGGATTTAGTTAAACTCAATCCCGCATCAACGCCCCATTTGATGACGTCTTGGTCCGATTTATAACCAATTTCGGGGTCCTGTTGTCGAAGGCTCTGGTCAAAACGAATGTCGCCCTCGCTTGTCAGCGCATCGTCACGTTTAAAGGGGCCGTAAATTACCAGTTGCCCATTGGTAGAGAGCGCGTGGGCGGCTTCTTGGATCAAGGTTTTAGTTTCGGGCATGCTAATCAAATGCAGCAAGTTGGACAGGGTGATTAAGTCCTGCCCCTGTTGTTGCTCCCCCCAGCCATCAGAGGTGGCGTCGATTGTTTGAACCTCGCCGATATTTGGCAGATCGGCTGATGTGACGTAGGCGCGGATGCTGCTGAGGCGCGTCGGGTCCACTTCGCTGGGCTGCCACATAAGATCGGGCAGGGATGTTGCCAATGCGACGATGTGCTGTCCTGTGCCCGAGGCCAGTTCCAAGGCTTTGCCCGAAGTCGGCGCTAAAGATTGAACAAGTTCAACAATGGCGCTGGTATTGCGGTCAGCAGAGGGGGCGAAAAGCTTGCCATCTTCTGCTGGTGTGGCCACCGATGCGCTGTCAGGCAGGTTGAGACGTCGCGGCATTATGCAAACCTCTGAGGATCAAGCGCAGCAAGTGTTTCTGCGTCCAACTCTGACGCGCGTCCTTGCACGATGTCAGCCACAAGCTGTGAAGCTGCCGGCGCTGATTGGAATCCGTAGCCGCCCTGTCCTGCAACCCAGAAGAAACTTGGGTCATCAACCGATGGACCCAAGACCAGGTTCCTATCTGGGGAGAAAGTTCTAAGCCCCGCCCAGCTGGCTTCCAGACGCGTCACTTCTTCTGTGACATAGTCTTGGTAACGCGACAGCCCCTCGGCGAGAACCATGTCGTCTGCCCAAGCATCAAACGGCTCCATGTGGTCTTCCTCGGCTGGAGAGACCAGCAAGCTGCCCGCATCAGGTTTGGCATACCATGTCTCTTCGATGTCCAGCATCATCGGCCACTTGCTAAGGTCGTGACCACCTGGTGCGGGAATGCGCGCCATGGAGCGCCGTAGCGGAGTAAAGCCCAAGGGTGCGATGCCAGCCATCATCGCAATTGGGTCGACCCACGCGCCGGCCGCGTTAAACACCATTCGCGTCTCATAGGTTTCACCATTGGCCGTGACACGCCAGCCGTGGTCGGTTCTGGTGATCGCCGAAACGGTCTGCCCCGTCAGAACCGAGCCGCCATTGTCGCGTACATCACGCGCAAAACACTGAATTTGACGATCTGTATCAATATCATAGGCTGCTTCATGGTAAGCGACCTGCCCGACGGATTCGAGGTTGAGGATCGGGACCATGTCTTGTGCTGTCTCCACGGTGATTGGAGAGGCATTGAAGTGCTCACAAGCGGTCGCAAAGGCGGCTTGTTTGTTCTTTCCAGCGACAAACATCAAACCACGCGGGCTTAGGAAGCCACCATGGGCGGTTGCGTGAAAGTCAGCACTTGCTTTGGACAGAGCCACTGTGCTCGCAAGCCCGTAGTTGGATTCAAACAGAGCCGCCGAGCGCCCCGAGGCGTGGTAACCGAGCGCTGTTTCGCGCTCTAGCAGACAGGTTTTTCCCAGAGGGGCCAACCGTGCGGCAGCCGAGGTCCCGGCGATGCCGCCGCCAATGACTAGAAAATCGATCATGCTTCCTCCAAACGATCGGTCGCCGGCGCCGGGGTTGGCGTCAAGGCTGACAGTCGCGCGTAAGTTTCATCATTCATTTCATAGAGGATGCCATCCAAGGACGGCGCGAGTTGACAGGCATTGCGAGCAGACAGAATGGGGCTGGGGCGGCTTGGGTGGCGCGCAGCCCATGCGACGGCCAGGGTTGCGGGATGAACATTTACGTCCACCGCAATATTGCTCAACTCTTTGGCGGCATGATGCATCCAACCTTTGCCGTATCGGGCGGCGTATCTTGCGTCGGTTGTCAATCGGCCATTTGCTGCGTTGCTCGAATATTTGCCGGAGAGTAGTCCTGCGCCCAGTGGTGAATAGGTCACTGGCAGCAAGCCCATGTCGGTGCACATCGGTAATATTTCAACCTCGGCTTGTCGTTTGATCAGGCTGTACATCGGCTGAAGCGTGGCAATCGGCAGCTCCAAGGCTTGGGCGGCCCAAAGCGCCTTCACTACCTGCCAAGCTGCAAAATTCGAAAGGCCCACGTAGGAGATTTGACCGGCCTGTTTGAGAGAGGCAAAAAACGCAAGGGTTTCAGCGAGATCTGCCTCTGGATCAAAACGGTGCAGATAAAGGATATCGATGTGATCCAAGCCCAGACGGCGGCGCGATGTATCAAACTGAGCGCGCAGATTAGAAGGCATGGCGCCCCCCGTATAGCCGACCTTTGTCGCCAGAACCAACTTGTCGCGATGCGGGGCGATGAGGCGCCCAAGGATTTCTTCGCTTTGCCCACCTGTGTAGGCAAATGCCGTATCAAAGTGAGTGATGCCAGCGGTTAGACAGGCCTCAAACATCTCGGTTGAGGCGGCTTCGTCGGCTGTTGTGCCAAACTGCATCGCACCAAACGCGAAGCGGCTGACAGGCGTGCCGTTGGGGCTTGAGATCTTGGTCATCATGGCGTGACGTTGCCACGATTTATTGACTTGTGAAAGAGATTAAATGCGTGGTTTCATGGCTTTTCTACAACGCTAAGAATTCTGATTAGTTCATTTATTTCTGAGAGATAGGGGATTGATCTAACAACCACTTGATGACTTTGGTTCGCGCCGGATGGCGGGATCTAGGGTGTAGAAGTGTAAAGCATTCAACAGGCGCGGGAGGGGTCCAAAAAGGTCTAAGCAAGCCTTGATCCAAGGCATCCTGAATCAACAGTTGGGGCGCAATTGCGACACCTTGCCCGTTCACCGCTGCATCAATCGCAAGGGCTGTTTGGTTAAAGCTCAGCTTTCGGGCGGGTGTTTGCAGCTGATTGTCTAAGAAAAGAGCCTCCCATCTGCGATGGCCATCTTCAATTAATTGGTGCTGTGCCAAATCGCCGAGTTCTTTAGGAACAGAGGTAGGCCCGATATATGCGGGGCTTGCGACAGCCATAAGGTTTATCGGCGCCAGCAGGGTTGATACGACGCTTTCGTCCGAGGGGGGTGGGCCTTGTCTGATCGCAAGGTCTATGCCATCGCGACGAAAATCAGAGACATCTGCGCTGGCGTGCGTTTGCAGGGTGATATCCGGGTGGATTTTTGCAAAGTCTGTCAATCTAGGAACCAGCCATTTTGCAGCCAAAGACGGTGGCACTGATAGGGTTACCGAATGGGATGCCGGTACAAGCCGGGCCGTTGCGGTGTCTATGATATCGAGGGCGCGTCGGATTTCAGCGTGAAATTCATGGCCCGTATCTGTGAGCGCTAAACCACGGGGAAGTCTCTCGAATAACTTTGTATTTATGGAGTTTTCTAGTTGTCGAACCTGTTGAGCAACTGCGCCTTGCGTCAAATTCAACTCTTGGGACGCCAGCCTAAAGTTCAGGTGGCGTGCGGCAGCATCAAACATTTTTAGCGTATTCAAGTTGGGTGGAAGCATGAAACTAAGCCAGTAGATTATCTACAGGCTAAGCGATGAATGATGATTAGTCAAAACGCGCAGTTTAACCAACATTGACGTAACACAAATGGAGGCTGATATGACCAAAGTAGCAGTAATCACAGCGGGCGGTAGCGGCATGGGCGCGGATGCGGCACGTCGTTTGAGACAAGATGGATTTGAGGTGGCAATCCTTTCTTCTTCCGGCAAGGGCGAAGCCTTGGCGAAAGAGTTGGGCGGCGTGGGCGTTACGGGCTCGAACCTTGTCCAGAATGATTTGCAAGCGCTTGTTGATAAAGCGGTTTCGACTTGGGGGCGTATAGACGTTCTAGTGAACTCAGCAGGTCATGGACCCAAGGGCGATATTCTGGAAATCAGCGACGATGATTGGCATTTAGGTATGGAATTTTACCTGATGAATGTGATCCGTCCGGCTCGGCTGGCGGCTCCAATCATGGCTGAACAAGGCGGTGGGTCGATCATCAATATCTCAACATTCGCAGCCTTTGAGCCCGATCCACTGTTCCCAACATCTGGCGTATTTCGCGCGGGTCTGGCGAGCTTTACAAAACTGTTTGCAGATAAAATGGCTGCGAAAAATGTACGTATGAACAATATCTTGCCGGGATTCATCGACAGCCTTCCCGAAACGGAAGAGCGCCGCGCACGGATTGCGATGCAGCGGTATGGTCGTGCCGAGGAAGTGTCGTCGCTTGTGTCGTATTTGGCAGGTGAAGGCACCTATGTCACAGGCCAGAACTGGCGGGTTGATGGCGGTTTGACGGCACATGTCTGAAGTCACAGTCTTCCGCGGACCACTCTGCCATGTGGATGTGCTAAAATGGGTCGCTTCAGGCGCGCAAATTGCGGGTTACGGGGCGACCGCATATGGGTTAACACCATGGAATATGGTGTTTTTTATCATCGGCCTGTCTGGTTGGTTTGCCGTTGGAGTTCTCTGGCGCGACCGCGCGATCATTCTGATTCATGCGGTCGCTTTGGTGGCCATGGTGAGTGGGATGCTGTCGAGTTAGTACGGATTGGCTGGGGCGCGGTTTGCGGACAATGACGCCTGCCGCGTTTCAACCAGCTGCTCGATGGCATCGGCAAGATGTTTTTCCTGAATGTTATAGTCTCCCGCGGCGACTCGTAGCTGATGAGCACGGATCATAACATCGGCATGAGAACAGCCAAAAGGCGGTTCAAACTTGTAGCACGCAAGCTCGATCAGCAGGCCCATAGGTTCGGTGAAATAGATCGAATCCATAAAACCACGATCTTTCATTCCGGAATGGGATATGCCTCTTTCTTCAAGGCGTTCAATGGCTTGCAAAAGACTTGCCCGGCTGAGGTTAAAGGCGAGGTGATGCACGCAACCCGGTTCGGTCGGGGTACGGCGCGGATTGGGGCTACGCGTTTCATTTGTAAAAACGGTGATCAGTCTGCCATCGCCTGGGTCGAAGTAGAGATGGCCTTCGTCAGGATCGTCCAAATTGGGTTGATCAAACACAAAGGGCATGGCCAGCAGGCCCTCCCAAAAATCAATTGACGTCTGACGGTCTGCGCCGGTCAGGGTGATGTGATGGACGCCTTGAGCTTGAATCTTGCGCATTCTATTCCTCCCTTGGATTTTCGCAGTGTAAACTTTTCGCTAGGCGCCGCGAATGGGTGTCGGCGCGCAGTAAATGTGCGGTCGTGCGCGGGAAATCGTTAACGTGGGGCGAACCTCCGAATTTCTGTTTCTGTATTGCGTCGGTATTACGTCGGTAATGCGACGGTAGGATCTGGCCGAAAATGCCGGTTAATCCTGCGCACGTTGCGCAACACATGCTAGGGGCCCAAACCACGCCATCTCGCGAAATAGGCTCGCCCATTTGGGCGAGCCACGCCCAACTATTTTAGACCGTCAGGTCGCAAATGGGCGGGAGCGCCCCCGTTGATTGAGTATGGCATGCGCGTTTTGCCAACGGCGGCCTTAGGCGATAAGGCGCTTATCATGCCTGCAGCGCAGGTTTGTCGCTTGGTTGTAAAACAAAAATTAGCGACCTTGTGTGACGGTTGCTGAAATGTGTTTGTTGGTGGCCTTTGGTTGAAATGTTGGGCGGTTCTTTCAAAACTGACGGTGGTGCCGTGTCGAAAATTTCGAGACGCTATATTCTTGCGATTTTGGTTGTCATTCTCACGGTCTCGGCCTCGCACTTCCTGTCGAGGCTTGCCTTGTCGGCGCAGGACGGCGTGGCTGAAGCGATTAACGTCAGCGGCCGGCAGCGGATGTTAAGCCAGCGCATTCAGTTGGCGGCGATCCGTTATGCTGATTCGGCGGGAACATCCTCGAATGCCCATGCGATGTTAGGCGATGCGATTACACAGTTTCGCGCGGCGCATGATGCGCTGACTTCGGGTTTGAATGCGTCCAAATCCAGCGATGAAGATTTGATTGCACATTATGACATTGGGGCCTTGGGGGGGCTTGATCGCCAATCCCAGGAATTTGCTGCATTGGCTCAGGTGGTGCGGGATGCCCGGCCTGATGAGATGTCGGATGAGATGTCTGTGGCGCTTGCGCAATTTGATACCTATGACGCCGAAGCCCTTTTGGAAGGGCTCAATACGGCGGTTGGCCTATTTGAGGACAAGGCCGTGCGCCTGACCAAACAAGCGCTTGGGTTGGGGACGCTCAGCTATGTGATCGCGCTCATTGTCCTGATTTTAGAGATGGTTTTTATCTTTTTGCCAATTTTCCGCATGCTAAGCGCCAACAACCGTGAACTCAAACAGCAAAACGCGGCGCTGCGCCAAGCCCGCGAAGAGGCTGAACATCAGGCTGAGCGTGCGCAGGCCGCTTCGGTTGCAAAATCCCAGTTTCTGGCAAACATGAGTCATGAAATTCGCACGCCAATGAATGGCATCATCGGGATGAGTGAATTGTTGCGCGAAACCGACCTCACCAAAGAACAGGAAAGTTTTGCGAAAACGATTGTCCATTCGGGCAATGCGTTGCTGGGGATTGTGAACGACGTATTAGACTTTTCCAAAGCCGAAGCCATGCGGATCGGCTTGGTTAATGAAGCATTCGACTTGCATGACACGATATATGAAGTGGTCAATTTGCTGGCGCCCAAGGCCGCCAAGAAAGGCCTCGATCTCTGCGTCGATTTCCCTGACGAGCTTGCACGCGGCTACATGGGCGATGCGTTGCGGTTAAGACAAGTGCTGACCAATATCGTCGGGAATGCCGTCAAATTTACTGAAACCGGATATGTCGCAATTTCGGTGCGCGCTGCGCAGGATGGTTTAAGGCTGAGGATTCAGGACAGCGGAATTGGCATTGCAGAGGCAAAGAAAACCCAGGTTTTCAGTGCTTTTGAGCAGGTTGATGGTGCAAGCACCCGTCAATTTGAAGGGACCGGACTTGGCTTGGCGATTGCGCTGAGGCTGGTGCGCCTGATGGGCGGAGAGATTCATCTTGAGTCTGAACTAAACAAGGGCAGTCGGTTTGAGATCACAGTGCCTTTGACGCAGGTCGAGGTGCCATTGCCGCGCGACAAGGACGGTATCGGTCGATTTGATGGATTGCGGGCTTTGATTGTGGACGATGTTCTGGTCAATCGTCGCATTCTGGAACACCGCCTTGCGGGATGGGGATTGGACACGGTTTCCGCCGAAAGTGCAGAGGCTGCGCTTGACGCGGTCCGCTCTGAAAGGCAGCAAAGCTTTGATGTGGCGGTTATCGATTTTCAGATGCCACATGTGAATGGTGTGGAGCTTGCCAAAGAACTACGCGCCGTGGACGGGGCTCAATTTCCACTCATTCTGTTTTCGTCGGTAGATCAGCATTGGTCCGCCTCGCGGCTCAAGGAGAGCGGATTTGCCGGCTGTTTGACCAAGCCCGCAACGTCCGAACAATTGCATAGCTGCCTCAGCAAAGTGTTCAATGCGCGTATTCCAGATGAGACTGCCCGCCCCACCAAGCCTTTGACCTCGGAAATGCAGTTTATTGGCGCAAAGATATTGATCGTGGACGACAACCGAACCAACCAGTTTGTCATGCAGAAATTGTTGCAGCGCTATGGCGCGACGGTAAAGACATGTGGCAATGGCCAAGACGCGGTTATTGCCAGAGAAAGCGAGTTCTTCGACGTGATATTCATGGATATAACCATGCCCGTCATGAATGGGTTTGATGCCAGTCGCGCTATTCGCAATCTGGAGCGGGACTATGATTTGCCACGCAGTTCAATTGTTGCCCTGACGGCCGCGACGCAACCTGAAACCCGGGCCGAGAGCAACGCGGCAGGGATGGATGGTTTTCTGGCAAAGCCTGTGCGCAAAGCAGACGTTGAGCAAGTTCTACTTCAGTTTTTGGATGTAGCCCGCGCATCGTGACGCTCGGCCAAACCAAGGGTGGGCGGCAAGAAATAGAGCAGGCGAAATAAAAGGGCCCGCAAAACTGCGAGCCCTTAAGTTTGTTCTATCGAGAGCGATCCTTATTGTGGGATCGAGCCTTCGATGCCTTCCAGATAGAAGTTCATGCCAGCCAGACCGCCATCACCGTAGTCAGCAGCTGTTTCGCCTTCCGCCAACCAGGCGGAGCCGTCTTGCTTGTTCAGTGGGCCGGTAAAGGCGTGGTATGAGCCATCTGCCAGAGACTCTTTCAGAGCCATAGCAGATGCCGCAACATCAGCTGGGATTGCATCAGAGAATTCGCCGATGCCAACCATGCCAGCGCCGATGCCGTCCCATGTGGACACCGATTCCCATGTGCCATCCATAACAGCTTGGGTACGGGCGATGTAGTAAGGTGCCCAGTCATCAATGATCGAGGAAACGCGTGGGAACGGAGCGTATTCGCTCATGTCAGACGCCTGACCAAAGGTCACAACATTGCCGGCTGTCTGAGCTGCCGCCTGAGGCGCAGTTGAGTCGGTGTGTTGCAGGATCACGTCAGCGCCTTGCTCGATCAGAGCAGTTGCAGCGTCGGCTTCTTTGGCCGGATCAAACCATGTGTAGGCCCAGATGATTTTGAACTCGACATCGGGGTTCACTTCCTTGGCGTGGATGTAAGCCGAGTTGATGCCGCGAATAACTTCGGGGATGGGGAACGACGCGATGTAACCAATGGTGTTGGTCTTGGTCATTTGACCCGCGATGTGGCCCTGAACCGCGCGGCCTTCGTAGAAACGGGCCGAATAAATCGAAACGTTGTCAGCTTGCTTGTAGCCAGTGGCGTGCTCAAATTTCACATCAGGGAATTTGGCAGCAACGTTGATTGTCGGGTCCATGTAGCCAAACGAGGTGGTGAAGATCAGGTCAGCACCCTGCAGCGCCATCTGTGTGATCACGCGCTCAGCATCGGCGCCTTCTGGAACGTTTTCAACAAAGGTGGTTTCAACCTTATCGCCAAAGGCTTCTTCAACGGCCAGACGGCCTTTGTTGTGCTCATAGGTCCAGCCGCCGTCGCCCACGGGGCCAACATAGACAAAACCTACTTTGGTTTTGTCTTGGGCCATGGCAGTGGTCGCAAGACCCAGCGCGAGCGTTGCGCCTGTCAGAATTTTGGTTAGTTTCATTTGGGATATCCCCCTGTTTCTTCAAAGTATTGTCGTAGGTGCCTCATTGAGAGGCGTGGAAGCTTCGGCCAAGCGAGGCAGGTGCGCTGCTCTTGTCAGCTGACATGATCACCAGCACGAGGATGGTTATCAGATACGGTGACATTGCCAAGTATTCGACGGGAATCGCGACACCCGCTGCCTGTAGGTTTAGCTGCAAAACGCTAATACCGCCAAAAAGATAAGCACCTAGTAAAACCCGCCATGGTTTCCAGCTGGCAAAAACCACCAGAGCCAGAGCGATCCAGCCGATGCCTGCGGTCATACCCTCGGTCCATTGCGGGACACGAATCAGGCTGATGTAGGCGCCGCCAAGGCCTGCGCAGGCGCCACCAAACATGATCGCCAAACAGCGCACCAGAATGACGTTATAGCCAAGCGCATGCGCGGCATCATGGCTTTCGCCCACGGCGCGCAGGATAAGGCCGGCGCGGGAGAATTTGAGGAATGCCCAAGTTGCCGCCACAATCGCAATGCCGACGTAAAGCACGGGGTCGTGGCTGAATAGGATGGGGCCCAGCACGGGAATGTCGGAGAGAACCGGAATGTCGAGTTTGGCCATCGCCGGAGGTTTGATACCCACATAGGATTGCCCCATCAGGGCTGAGAGGCCCAGACCAAACAAAGTCAGCGCCAGCCCCGAGGCGACCTGATTGGCCAGCGCATATTGGGTCAGGAAGGCAAACAGCAGCGAGAGCACTGCGCCGCCGACCATGGCAGCGATGAGCCCGACAAAGGGCGACCCGCTTTCCACAGAAATGGCAAAACCACAGATCGCGCCGACGATCATCATGCCTTCAACGCCAAGGTTCAGCACGCCGGATTTTTCCACCACCAGCTCGCCAATGCCCGCCAGCAAGAGCGGTGTGGCGGCAACCATGAGGGATGCGATCAAGAGGACGGGATTAATTGCGGACAGATCCATCAGAAAGCCCTCCGTGGTAGAATGGCGATGCGATAATTGGTCAGCAAGTCGAGCGCGAGAAGGAAGAACAGAAGCATCCCCTGAAAGACCTGAATGGCGGCAGACGGAAGGCCGAGCGTGCCTTGGGCCAGTTCGCCGCCGATGTAGGTCAGCGCCATCAGCATCGCGGCCAGCACGATGCCAACGGGATGCAGACGCCCCAGGAAGGCCACGATAATGGCGGTAAAGCCATAGCCGACGTTAAAGCCGATTTTGATCTGGCCTGCGGGGCCTGCGACCTCAAACAATCCGGCCATACCTGCCAAAGCGCCTGAAACACCAAGGCAGAAGAGGATCAAACGGGTCGGGTTCACCCCCGCAAAACGGGCGGCGCGGGGCGCCTCGCCAGAGAGCTGGATGTTAAAGCCCAGGATGTGACGATAGAGCAGGATGTAGGCAAAGATCACGGCGATGAAGGCAAAGACGATGCCCCAGTGCAGGCCTGCGGCTTCGTTGATCCAGCTGGAGGTGGATGCGTTTGTGGCGATGTTACGTGACCCTGGAAAGCCCATACCTTCGGGGTTTTTCAGAAGCCCGAGCGCCATGGAAGACAAGAGATTTTGCGCCACATAGACCAGCATCAGTGAGACAAGGATTTCGTTGGTTCCAAAGCGCACCTTAAGAAAGGCAGGGATCATACCCCAAGCCCAGCCGCCGATGGCGGCGGCCACCACCATCAGTGGAAAGATAAAGATGCTTTCGGTGGGATAGAACGCCAGACCGACCGCAGCGCCGGTGATCGCGCCCATGATGTATTGACCTTCGGCGCCGATGTTCCAGATGCCTGCGCGAAAGCCCAGAGACAGACCTATGGCGATCAGGATCAGTGGCGCGGCTTTGACCAGCAGTTGCGGGCGGTAATAGAAGGCGAATTCGCCGAAGACCGGATCCCAGAAGATGGTACGAATGGCTTCGATCGGGTCTTTGCCCAGAACCGCAAACAGCGCACCGCCTGCGATCATGGTGATGATTACCGCAATCACAGGAGTGATCATCGGCAGGGTGCGTGAGGGCATGGGGCGTTTTTCAAGGCGGATCATGCGGAGGCTCCCTGCGCGGCATCGTCTTGGACTTGGGCCACTTCCATCCCGTGGGCTCCGCCCATCATCAGACCGATTTCATCAATCGTCAGCCCTGCAGCGGCGCGGATGTCAGAGAGGCGGCCTTCGTTGAGCGCGCCAAATCGGTCGGAGATTTCCATAAGTTCATCCAGGTCTTGGCTGATCACCACAATGGCCGCGCCTTCGGCAGCGAGATCCATCAATGATTGGCGAATGGCTGCGGCGGCTGCCGCGTCCACGCCCCAAGTGGGTTGGTTCACGATCAGCACTGTGGGGCGTTGCAGCACTTCGCGGCCAATCACAAATTTCTGCAGGTTCCCGCCGGAGAGCGCGCGGGCGGCCACATGTGGCCCGGGCGTGCGCACATCAAAGGCTTTGATAATGTTTTCCGCAAAGCTGGTGGCGCCGGCCCATTTGACAAAGCCGTTGCTGGTCAGGTTTTCGCGAATGCGCCCAGTGAGCAGGGCGTTCTCGGTCAGGCTCATGTCCGGCGCGGCGGCATGACCCAGACGCTCTTCCGGCGCGGCAAGAATGCCCAGTTCGCGGCGTCGGTTAGGGCCGAATTTACCAATCGATTGCCCGTTGACCTTGAGGGTGTTCTCGGGCGTGCGCGCTTCGCCGGAAAGTGCCGCCAGCAACTCGTCCTGTCCATTGCCCGCTACGCCACCAAGCCCCAGAATTTCACCAGCCCGCACGTCGAAGGTGATGTTTTTCAGGCTGGTGCCAAAAGGGTTGGACGGGGTGAGCGAAAGATCCGCGACATCCAAGACAACCTCGCCTGCCTTCTCGGCACTGCGAGTTGGAGTTTGCAGCGTGTCACCCACCATCAATTCGGCCATGTCTCGGGCGGAGGTTTCGGCGGGAACACACTCGCCGACGTTTTTACCCAGACGCAGGATAGTGGCGTGATCGCAGAGTTTGCGGATTTCTTCGAGTTTATGAGAGATATACAGGATTGAGGTGCCTGCGGCTTTGAGCTTGTTCAGGGTCTCAAACAGGATTTCAACCTCTTGCGGCGTGAGAACCGACGTGGGTTCGTCCATGATCAAGAGTTTGGGGTCTTGCAGCAGGCAGCGGATGATTTCGACGCGTTGACGTTCGCCTGCGGAGAGGTCGCCAACGGTGCGGTCAGGGTCCAGCGGCAGGCCGTAGGTTTCGCTCACCTCACGAATACGGCGCGCCAGATCGCGCATCGGGGGCGGGTTTTCCATGCCAAGCGCGACGTTTTCCGCAACGTTGAGCGCCTCAAACAAGGAAAAGTGTTGAAACACCATGGCCACACCGGAGGCACGAGCGGTTTTGGGATCAGAGGGGGCAAAAGCAGAACCCTGCCACAGCATCGAGCCGCTGTCTGGTTTGACAAGACCGTAGATCATTTTGACCAGAGTGGATTTGCCTGCGCCGTTTTCGCCCAGAAGGGCATGTACTTCGGCCTCGCCAATTTCAAACGATACATCGTCATTTGCGACCACACCGGGATAAGCCTTGGTGAGCCCGGAAATGGCCAGCAGCGGTTTGGTCATCGTTGTGTGTCCCCTGCGCATCTGCGCTGTTGTTCGCGCGGTGAACCCTTCGCGGGCGCGCTTGTTTATTCCGGCGTCAGCCTAGGGAGCGTCACCGTGTTTCTGCAAGAGAAACTTGGGGTTATTGTGCATCATGGGGCGGGTTATGCCCATCCGCGCATCAAGGTGCAAAGAATAAATTGCTGTGATTCTAATGGTTAAATCAATTCAATTTTCAACAAGATGTTGAAAGTGTCGCAGTTTATCGTTGTCGATGCTGCCTGTTTTTTCAGCGCTATCAAAGAGGGTTAGTGGCGGATTTGCGATTTTAAGGCCTGTTAGTGGTGTGACCGAACGCGCGAAACTGCGGGATGCAATTTGCATAAAAGAGCGCCGATCAGGGATAGCGGCGACTGCGGGGCTGCGATAGTTTGTCTGGATGAGCAGCGCACCCCGATTCATACATCTCCGCACCCACACCGAATATTCCCTTCTTGAAGGCGCGATGCGGGCTAAAAAATTGCCCGGTATTTGCGAAAAAATGGGTATGCCCGCGGTGGCGATCACCGACACCAACAGCCTGTTTGCGGCATTGGAGTTTTCGGTCACCGCCAGTGGGGCGGGCATTCAGCCTATCGTTGGATGTCAGGTTTCTGTGACAATGCCCAATCCGGACACATCGGGGCGCAATCCTGCGCCAGCGCCAGCGCCGATTGTGCTGCTGAGCCAGACGGAAGAAGGGTATATGAACCTGATGAAGCTGAGCTCTTGTCTCTATGTGGACAAAGGCGGGCAGCTGCCGCAGGTCACCTTTGAGGAGTTACAGACAAATTCGGCGGGGTTGATTTGTTTGACGGGGGGACCCGACGGTCCGATCGGGCGTCTGTTGCGGATGGGACAGCGGCCCGCAGCCCAAGAGATGATGGAGCAGTTCCATCGTATTTATGGCGACCGTCTGTATGTGGAATTGCAACGCCACCCCGGTGAGAACGGGTTGCCTGAGGCGGAACGTCTGAGTGAGCGTGGCTTTGTTGAAATGGCCTATGCGATGGATATCCCGTTGGTGGCCACCAATGACGTCTATTTCCCCAATACGGAAATGTATGAGGCGCATGATGCGCTGATCTGTATTGCCGAAGGCGCCTATGTGGATCAGCAGGAAGGCCGTCGCCGCCTGACGCCGCAGCATTATTTCAAATCTCAGGAAGAAATGATCACGCTGTTTGCGGATCTGCCTGAAGCGATTGAAAACACCGTAGAAATTGCACGTCGATGCGCGTTTAAGACCTATCTGCGCGATCCGATCCTGCCCAAGTTTGCCGATGATGAGGTCGCCGAGTTGCGCCGTATCGCCAATGAAGGGTTGCAGAAACGGTTGGCGGTGATCCCGCATGCGGTGAGCTTGGAGGAATATCAGGAACGGCTGGATTTTGAGCTTAACATCATCGAAGGCATGGGGTTTCCCGGCTACTTTCTGATCGTTGCGGACTTTATCCAGTGGTCCAAGGATCACAACATTCCGGTGGGGCCTGGGCGGGGGTCTGGTGCGGGTTCGTTGGTGGCCTATGCGTTGACAATCACCGACCTTGATCCGCTGCGGTATAGCTTGCTGTTTGAGCGGTTTTTGAACCCAGAACGTGTGTCGATGCCCGACTTTGACATCGACTTTTGCATGGATCGCCGCGAGGAGGTGATCAAGTTCGTGCAAGAGAAATACGGGCGCGACAAAGTTGGTCAGATCATCACCTTTGGGGCGTTGCTCTCAAAGGCTGCGGTGCGCGACATCGGGCGGGTGTTGCAGATGCCGTATGGACAGGTGGATCGCCTATCCAAAATGATCCCTGTGGAAGGCGTGAAGCCGGTCAGCATCGAAAAAGCGTTGCAGGACGAGCCGCGTCTGCGTGAAGAGGCGGAGAGCGAAGAGGTTGTGGACCGGCTGTTGAAATACGGCATGCAGGTCGAAGGCTTGTTGCGTAACGCGTCGACCCACGCGGCCGGAGTTGTGATTGGTGATCGTCCGCTGGATGCGTTGGTGCCGCTCTATCAGGATCCGCGCTCCGATATGCCTGCGACGCAGTTCAACATGAAGTGGGTTGAGCAGGCGGGTCTGGTCAAGTTCGACTTTTTGGGTCTGAAGACGCTGACCGTCATTCAAAACGCGATTGAGCAAATCCACAGCTCCAACCGTCCGCTGCATGTGGCCGCTGATGGGACGCAGCTTTATGAGCCCGCCGAAGGGGCGGAGAACGAAATTAACGCCATTCCCCTAGATGATGAGCCAACCTACAAGCTCTATTCCAGTGCCAAGACGGTGGCGGTGTTTCAGGTGGAATCCACGGGTATGATGGATGCGCTTAAGCGCATGAAGCCCAACTGTATCGAGGATATCGTAGCGCTGGTGGCGCTCTATCGTCCGGGTCCGATGGAGAACATCCCGACCTATTGCGAAGTCAAAAACGGGCAGCGCAAAATCGAATCGGTGCATCCGTTGATTGACCATATTCTTGAAGAAACGCAAGGCATTATCGTTTATCAAGAACAGGTTATGCAGATTGCACAGGTGATGGCGGGCTATAGCCTTGGTGGTGCGGACCTGTTGCGCCGTGCGATGGGTAAGAAGATCAAAGAGGCGATGGATGCCGAGCGTCCAAAGTTTGAAAAAGGCGCGGCTGAAAACGGCGTTCCCAAGAAGAAAGCCAATGAGGTCTTTGACCTTCTGGAGAAGTTTGCCAACTACGGGTTCAACAAATCTCACGCCGCGGCTTATGCGGTGGTCAGCTATCAAACCGCGTGGTTGAAGGCGAACCATCCGGTTGAATTCATGGCTGGTGTGATGAACTGCGATATCCATCTCACGGATAAGCTGGCTGTGTATTTCGAGGAAGTGAAAAAGCAGCTCAAGCTGCCTTATGTGCCGCCCTGTGTGAACCGCTCGGATGCGACGTTTAAGGTGGTTGAGGGCGCGTTGGTTTATGCGCTGGGCGCGCTGAAGAATGTCGGTATCGAGGCGATGAAGCTGGTGGTGGACGGGCGCAAGACTGACGGCGTTGAGAAACCTTTTGCCACGCTGTTTGATTTTGCCCGTCGGGTGGACTTGAAGAAAGTCGGCAAGCGGCCTTTGGAAATGTTGGCGCGATCTGGCGCGTTTGACCAGTTGGACGGCAATCGGCGCCGTGTGATGGAGAGTTTGGACTCTCTGGTCGGGTATTCGGCAGCGATCCATGAGCAAAAGGCCAGCGATCAGGTGTCGCTGTTTGGCGAAGCGGGCGATGATCTGCCCGAACCACGTCTGTCGCCTGCGGGGGATTGGTTGCCTGCGGAGCGGCTGGATGAAGAAGCCAAGGCGATCGGCTTTTTCCTGTCGGGTCATCCGCTGGAGGACTATATGCCTGCGCTCAAACGCAAGCAGGTTCTGACGCTGGACGAGTTGACAGACAAAGCGCGCGGCGGGGCATGTATTGCCAAGCTTGCGGGGCGAGTGGCAGGGCGTCAGGAGCGCAAGTCGGCGCGCGGCAACCGATTTGCTTTTGCACAGCTCAGTGATCCGACAGGGGCTTATGAAGTCACAATTTTCTCCGACACATTGGAGAAATGCCGTGAGCATCTGGAGACGGGATCAAAGGTTGTCGTGACGGTCAAAGCCGAAATGGAAAGCGATCAGCTTAAGCTATTGGCTCAGTCTATGGTGCCGGTTGACAAGGTTGTGGCGGATGCTGGGAACTCGGGGCTGAAAATCTATCTTGATGACGTCAATGCGGTGGGACCGGTGGCCAATATTTTGCAAGGCGCGACACAAAACATGAAGAATGCTCCACGCGGGCCGGTGCTGTTTTGCCTGACCAACGCGGAATTGCCGGGCGAAGTTGAGATCGACGCGGGGTCCGGCTTTGCGGTGAGCCCACAGGTCAAAGGGGCGCTAAAGTCTCTGGAAGGCGTGATGGCGGTCGAGGAATTCTAGTAGCGCCTCTAGGCTCCCGCCTGCGGCGCGAGCCTAGAGGCGATCGAGTGAGGTTAATGCATGTGTGATAGGCCGCGGCGTGCGGTTGCGGTGTGCGCCAATAGGCTCAGCTTTGCTGAGCCATGCCCAACCAATTGCTGTCGCAGCTTTGCTGTGGCTTCAATGGGCGGGAGCGCTAGGCCTATTAATAATGCGGTGGGCGCTCGTTGCCGAGGACCACGCCGCCGGACCCTTCGGCCTCGCGCGAGGCTTCGCGTTGCATCAGCATGTGCACACGGCGGGTGAGGGTGGCGATCTCGGTATCTTGGCGCGCGACAACATCGCTCAGTTCGTCCACTGTGCGGGTCAAATAGGCGATTTTCTCTTCAAGCTGTTCCATCCCGCTTGGCTAACGCCGACCTGCTGGCCCGTCAACCGCTGCGCGTTCTCTGAGGCGGCGACTTTGGGGCGTAGATCAGACAAATGCGATGGTTTGTTGTGACCTTCTGTGTCGCCAGCGCCTTGCCCCGACGCGGGGCATTGGGTAAAGGCCAAGGCAGATGAATGCCCATAGGGACCAGTGATGATGGCCAAGCAGAAAAAAGCCCCCCGCCCCAAGGCGCAAACGCCAAAGGGTTTCCGCGACTATTTCGGCGCTGAGGTGTCCGAACGCACCCAGATGTTGCATCAGATTGCCGGGGTTTATCATCGCTACGGCTTTGACGCGCTGGAAAGCTCGGCTGTGGAAACTGTCGAAGCGCTGGGCAAGTTTCTGCCCGATGTGGATCGCCCCAACGAAGGCGTGTTTGCCTGGCAGGAGTTTGACGAAAAGGATAACGGCGACTGGATGGCGCTGCGCTATGATCTGACCGCGCCTTTGGCGCGGGTTTATGCACAGCACCGCAATGATTTGCCCACACCCTATCGCCGCTATGCGATGGGGCCTGTGTGGCGCAATGAAAAACCCGGACCGGGTCGCTACCGTCAGTTCTATCAATGTGATGCGGACACGGTCGGCACGTCCAGCATGGCGGCAGATGCCGAGATTTGCGCGATGTTGTCTGATACATTGGAAACCGTCGGTATTCCGCGCGGCGACTATCTGGTGCGGGTGAACAACCGCAAAGTGATGAATGGTGTTCTGGAAGTTATGGGCTTGGGCGATGACCAAGCCGCGCGCGACAACGTGCTGCGCACCATCGACAAGTTTGACAAGGTGGGCGAGGCTGGCGTGCGTGAGCTTTTGACCAAAGGCCGTCTGGATGCCTCTGGTGCTTTCATCGACGGCATTGGTCTGAGCGACGATCAGGCCGCGCCTGTGTTGGCCTTCCTGACCTCCAAAGCGGATGATGTGGCCAAGACATTTGAGAACCTGCGCGAGGCTGTCGGAGCTTCGACCGTTGGTGCCGAGGGTATTGCCGAGCTCGAACAGATCGGGGATTTGCTGGCCGCTGGTGGTTATGGTGCGGATCGCATCGAGATCGACCCAAGCGTTGTGCGCGGCCTCGGCTATTACACCGGACCGGTCTACGAGGCCGAGCTGACTTTTGACATTCTGGACGAGAAGGGCCGCAAGCGTCAGTTCGGGTCTGTATCCGGCGGCGGGCGTTATGACGATTTGGTCAAACGCTTCACCGGCCAGCAAGTGCCTGCCACAGGAGTGTCGATTGGGGTTGACCGTCTGCTGGCTGCGCTGCGCGAAAAAGGTCGTCTGGGTGGCAAGGTTGAAGGTCCGGTTGTCGTCACGGTGATGGATCGCGACCGTATGGCGGATTACCAGACAATGGTGGCCGAGCTGCGCAATGCTGGCATTCGCGCTGAGGTTTACCTTGGCAATCCCAAGAACTTTGGCAATCAGCTGAAATATGCGGACAAACGTCAGAGCCCTGTGGCTGTGATCGAAGGCGGCGACGAAAAAGAACGCGGTGTGGTGCAGATCAAGGATCTGATCCTTGGGGCCAAGATTGCGCAGAGCGCAACGCTGGAAGAATGGCGTGAGCGCCCCAGCCAGTTTGAAGTGCCCCGTGGCGAGTTGATCGCCAAAGTGCGTGAAATCCTTGAGGGGCAGGACGACTGATGCCACAAAAAGCTGAAGTGAAAGCGTGTGCAGCCAAGCTGCATGCGGTGTTTGAGCAGGCGGGCGCGCAAAGTGTCGAGATGCCTGTTTTGATGCCTGCCGAGGTGCTTTTGGATCTCTATGGTGAAGATATCCGTGGCCGTGCCTATGTGACCAGCGACGCCTTGCGTGGCGAGCAGATGGTGCGCCCCGACTTTACCGTGCCGGTGGTGCAAATGCATATGGCCGAAGGGGCCGAGCCTGCGCGTTATACCTATGCGGGGGAAGTTTTCCGCCGTCAGGAAGACGACGACAGCCGCTCCAACGAATACCTGCAGGTCGGCTATGAAGTCTTTGAGCGGGACAATCCTGCGGAATCTGATGCGGAAGTCTTTGCGCTGATTCAACAAGCGTTGGGTGACAAAAGCTTACGCGCTGCCACCGGTGACATCGGTATTCTGGCGGCGGCCATTCAGGGGCTTGAAACCACCGAGGCGCGCAAACGCGCGCTGACGCGCCACATCTGGCGGCCACGGCGGTTCCGCGCCTTGCTGGATCGCTATGCAGGTCGCACGCCTATGCCTGCATCTCGTGTGGCTTTGTTGGCGCAGGACGACCCGATGGCGCATGGCTTTGCCGATATCGGCCGACGCTCGCAGCAAGAAGTAGCTGCGCGGATTGATATTTTGCGCGCCGAAGCTGAGGCGGCACCGATCAGCGCGTTGGACGTTGATCTGATCGATGCGTTGCTCAATGTGCGCGAGGCGCTGCCCTTTGCGCTGGAACATATCCGCGATCTGGCGGTGGACATGCCCGCCATCGGGCCAGCCGTGCAGCGTTTGCGCGACCGGATTGATGCGATGCACCGACGTGGTGTTGATGTGGAGACACTTGAATTTGAGGCCAGCTATGGCCGCACGTCGATGGAATATTATGATGGGTTTGTCTTTGGCTTCTACGCACCCGGACGGCCTGATCTGCCGCCTGTGGCGACCGGCGGGCGCTATGATGCTTTGACCCGTGTGTTGGGGCAGGGGCGTGAAATTCCGGCCGTGGGCGGTGTGATCCGCCCCGATCTGTTGGTCGAGTTGGAGGCGCAGTCATGACGCTTAAGTTGGGTGTGCCGTCCAAAGGTCGGCTGATGGAGAAGACTTTCGACTGGTTTGGCGCGCGGGGTGTGACCTTGTCGCGGACTGGATCGGATCGCGAATATGCTGGCGTTGTTGATGGTGTCGAAGGCGTTGAGCTGGTCCTGCTGTCTGCCGGAGAAATTCCACGCGAATTGTCCGCCGGTCGCATCCATCTGGGTGTGACAGGCACGGATTTGGTCCGCGAAAAGCTGGGCCAGTGGGAACAGCAGGTCGAAGAGCTTGCACCGCTTGGATTTGGCGGGGCGGATTTGATCATCGCCGTGCCTGCCTGTTGGGTTGATGTGGAAACACTGGATGATCTGGATGCGGCGGCGGCGGCGTTTCGCGCCCAGCATGGCTTCCGTATGCGGATCGCCACCAAATACCATCGCTTAGTGCGCGAGTTTCTGCGCGACAATGGCGTGGCGGATTACCAGTTGGTCGACAGTCAGGGCGCAACCGAAGGCACGGTGAAAAACCTGACCGCCGAAGGTGTGGCCGATATTACCTCAACCGGTGATACGCTGCGCGCCAACCATTTGAAAATCCTCAGCGATGGTTTGATGCTTAAGAGCCAAGCGACGCTGTTCCGGTCTCGCACTGCGCCTCTCACGGCTGCGGACCGTACCGCGTTGGATTGTTTGTTGACCCAGTTGGAATTGGACGGCAAAGCGGATTAAAGCGGCGGGCCGACCATGGTCTGCCCGTTTTGGTGTGCAATCTTTGCCATATCGTCCGCGCTAAGTGCGCCGCCGTCCAAGGCGGCGTGAAAGGCGCGGAACATCTTCTCCATCTTAAGCGCAGGCGTGAAGATGTAGCGCAAGCGCCCCGCTGTGCTGCCGACGTTTTTGAAGGCGTGCACCGTGCCGCGCGGAATGAAGGCCACGTCACCTGCCGACATCTCATACAGGGTTCCGTCAATTTCGGCGATAAAATCGCCCTCTAGAAAAAAGAATGTCTCGTCTTGGTGCTCGTGGATATGTCGGGGTGGGCCGATGTTGGGCTGGACGATATCTTCAAACACTTCCTGCGCGCCGTTGGTGTCATTTCCGCTCAGCAAGATGCGCAAGGTGATGGCGCCGGGAAAGTCGAGAGTTTCGGCGGTCTCTATTTGGGTGTGTGTGGTGGGCATCTCGTGTCTCCTTGAGGTGCAGTCAAGGTGACAGTTGTGCGGGATCGCATAAATAGAGATTTAGAGAGGTCTTGCTGTGCGCATTTGCAGCACTAAAGCACGCCAATTTCCGCGAGGGCGCGGTTGAGTTCGTCCGGCAGAACATCATCTGTGTCACGCTGCGTTGGAAGGTCGGCAGGGGCGTCTTCCGGTTTGAGGTAGCGCCAGCCTTGGAACGGGCGTTTGAGCGCAGTGTTGGTGCGGTGCACCGTCGGATCCAGCACAATCGCGCAGCGCCGGATACCGTCGGCGCCAATGACTTCGTCTAAACGTAGGATTCGCTGACGGCATTGAATAGTGCCTTTGATAACCCAATAAATTGAGCCGCCGTTGAGAATTTCCGTCTCGCGTTTAGGCCACATGCGCGTCACATGGCGCGGCAGGCCATCTTCTGCCTGTGCAATGCGCGTGGCCTGCCATGCTTCCAGCGTTTCGACGTTTTCCGAGCCAACAGAAAGCTTGATGAGGTTCACATGGTTAGTCACTTGATATCTCGTGGATTCGTCATTTGTCGGGGCCGTTTTTTTTGCTGTATATTGTATCAATCCAAGGTTGGACCGCAATCTATTGTGGTTGGCAAGGGGTTTTTTGCCGAAAAAAGTGATCTTCTCCGTTGTGTCACAGCGCTGTGATAGTATAGGAAGGAACCTCTTTCGAACATAGCGCGCCAAAATATACGCCAACTACAGGGAATCTAAGAATGAGTCGTTTCGCTGCCCCCATCGCTGAGCAGATCTGGGATATGAAGTACCGTTTTAAAGAAGCAGACGGTACGCCGATCGATCAGTCGGTTGAGGACAGCTGGAGACGCATTGCGCGCGATTTGGCCAAGGTCGAAAAAGACCCGAAGGTCTGGGAAGACAAGTTCTACGCAGCGCTGGAAGACTTCAAATACTTGCCAGCGGGCCGGATCACAGCCGGTGCAGGCACAGCGCGCAATGTGACGCTGTTTAACTGTTTTGTGATGGGCACGATCCCTGACAGCATGGGTGGCATTTTTGACATGCTCAAAGAGGCCGCGCTGACCATGCAGCAGGGCGGTGGCATCGGCTATGACTTTTCAACCATTCGTCCGCGTGGCGCTGACGTCAAAGGCGTGGCGGCGGATGCCTCGGGCCCATTGTCGTTCATGGATGTGTGGGATGCGATGTGTCGCACCATCATGTCCGCAGGCTCGCGTCGTGGTGCAATGATGGCGACCATGCGCTGTGACCACCCAGATGTAGAGGCGTTTATCACAGCCAAATCTGATCCCGCACGTCTGCGCATGTTCAATATGTCTGTACTGGTCACGGACGCGTTTATGGAAGCCGTCAAAGCAGATGGCCCGTGGGAGTTGGTCTTTAAGGATCGCGTGTATCACACGGTTCAAGCGCGTGATCTGTGGAACAAGATCATGCAGGGCACCTATGATTACGCCGAACCCGGCGTGATTTTCATCGACCGGATCAATCAGCGCAACAACCTGAGTTATGTGGAAGAAATCGCAGCCACCAACCCCTGTGGTGAGCAGCCTCTGCCGCCTTATGGGGCGTGCCTCTTGGGCTCGATCAACCTTGCTCGTTTGGTGTCTAATCCGTTTGAAGCAAATGCCGAGCTGAACGGTGACGCGCTGACCGATCTGGTGGCGACGGCTGTTCGCATGATGGACAACGTGGTGGATGCGTCACGCTTCCCGCTGCCCGAGCAGGAAAAAGAAGCCCAAAACAAACGCCGGATTGGTTTGGGGGTCACTGGGCTGGCCGATGCGTTGCTGATGTTGGGTCTGAAATATGGCACCGAGAAAGCCGCCGAGCAGACCGAAGTCTGGATGAAGGCAATTGCGCGCGCGTCTTACCTGGCGTCGGTTGATCTGGCGAAAGAAAAAGGCGCCTTCCCGCTGTTTGACAAAGACAAATACGTCAACGGCGGTCTGGTGCAGGATCTGGATGATGATGTGAAAAAGGCGATTGCCAAACACGGTATTCGCAACGCGCTTTTGACCTCGATCGCGCCCACCGGCACGATCAGTCTTTATGCGGGCAACGTCAGCTCGGGCATCGAACCTGTGTTTGCCTATGCTTACACACGTAAGGTTTTGCAAAAAGACGGCTCGCGCACCGAAGAAGAAGTGGTGGATTACGCGGTGCAGATGTGGCGTGACAAGTTTGGCGACAAAGAGCTGCCGGATTATTTCGTGAACGCGCAGACCTTGGAGCCAGCAGCCCACGTGCGCATGCAGGCGGCAGCGCAGAAATGGATTGATAGCTCGATTTCCAAGACAATCAACTGCCCTGAAGATATTGATTTTGAGGCCTTTAAAGACGTCTACATGCAGGCGTGGGACACCGGCTGTAAGGGCTGCACGACCTACCGCCCCAATGATGTGACCGGATCGGTTTTGACCGTGTCTGAGAGCACTGACAAGGCGCCAGGTGAGCAGCCAGCGGATCATGTCGAAGATGGCGGCGAAGTGATTTACATGTCCGAGCCTCTGGAGCGGCCACAGTCACTGGAAGGCGCGACCTACAAGCTGAAGTGGCCTGACAGCGAGCATGCGATTTATCTGACGGTGAATGATGTGATCATCAACGGGCACCGCCGTCCGTTTGAAGTGTTCATCAACTCCAAAAACATGGAGCATTACGCCTGGACGCTGGCGCTGACACGGATGATTTCGGCAGTGTTCCGTCGCGGTGGCGATGTGTCTTTTGTTGTCGAAGAGCTCAAGGCGGTGTTTGACCCGCGCGGTGGGGCATGGATGGAAGGCAAATACATCCCGTCCATTCTGGCCGCGATTGGCGGTGTGCTGGAGCGCCACATGATCTCGATCGGGTTTATTGAGGGCGAAGGCATGGGGCTAAAAGCGGACCCACAAGCCGAAGTCATGGCTGTGGGCGAAGCGCCCCGTGGCAAAGCCTGCCCAAGCTGTGGCCAGTTTGATTTGCGTATGGTTGAAGGCTGCATGACCTGCGGTAGCTGCGGCCATAGTAAGTGCGGCTGAGGCGTCGCAGCTGGGGCTGTGCACGCACCTGTGACAACCAACAACAGTTTGCAATTTGACCAGCTCAGATTGCAATTTTGACCACTAAAAGTTTACCACCGCCCTCAAAGGGGCGGTGGCTCTCTATTTTAGGGTGTGTCTGTCAGTAGCAAGCGCTTTGGGTTGGATTGAAGGGCTTCAAGAACGGAAACCACCATAATTTTACCTCGAACTTCATATGCTGGACGCTTGGGCTTTTGATGCCGGACATGTTGGCCTAGATCCGAAGGATCACTCCAATTCCTTTGCGTTGTGCTCGGCATCTGCCCAGTACTTGTTGGCGGGCAAAGATCGGGCTCGGCGGGCGACGCCTTCAAACCACACTGGCATGAAACCCCAGACATCGACGCCGACATTCACGCTGTTGTTTGAGCCTTTCCAATTTTTATGAACCCGACCGAAGCCTGCCACGGTCATGGGACACAGCTCGAAGGCGGTTTACATAACACCCGTTCAGCGACGTTCACGGTTTGGTGCGACAGATGGTTTCTGCCAGAGGTTGCCTGTGCGTACTCCCAATATGATGAGCACGCACAGACGGGTGGGAACAGAATTGGCCGGGTATGTGGCCCGGCGCGATGGCCCCGGCGGGTCCGTCGCCATCCCCATCACCTCACTTGATCCGCCCCCCAGTGCGGCCTCTCCTGCGGTCCCCGCGCTTCATGGGGCCGGGTCCCCAATAGCCGTTTCAATCAGTTGCGAGAGATCATGATGCGAAGGCCTCGGTCTCGGTGATCTTTTCGAATGCAGGTAAGAACGCGTCATGGTGCAACGATAAGTAACGCGTGACCCTCTCACTGCTCATCAGTTTTGAGATATACCCACGCGCCAAAACAAGATCGAGATGGTCCGCGCCGTAGCTGTCTTCGACAAGGCGGATTTCCCGCTCAAGATTGGCCGATTCGCGTTCCATCAGGTCCAGTTGTTCACGCGAAACCCCCTTTATTTTCTTTGGTGTTGCGGACGACACCAGCAGGCTTTCTGGTGTCGCAGCCAGAAGAGAGCGGGCATAGTTGATCGTGAACTTATTCATTGCGACCATGAGCTGTGCCGCCTCGATCTGGCGTAAGGGTTTCATCTTCTTGAGAATTTGAAAGCTGGTCAGGGCAACCTGCTTGTCTTTCAGAAGCTCTGCGGCCTCGTCGCAGATGCCGTCGAGCAAGCGACGCTTCTCCTTGATCGTCTTGATGTTCATATTCAGGGCACTGGCCAGGCGCTCCTCGGGGACGCCCAAGGACAACGCCCGCAAGATCATCTTGTGCTCCGGAATAGTGGCGAGACGATTGATCCGCTTGTTGTATGTGAAGGCTTCGTCGTCGGTTGAAATCAAGCATTGTGTCTCGACATGCCCAAGATCTTTCAGCACCTCCAGACGCAGGTGACCATCCAGCAATGTGTATTGGTTCGGCTCATGTTTGTCCGGTGCAACGACGATGGGTTCGACAAGACCAATTTCGTGAATCGAGGCGACGATCTGTTTGAATTTAATGCTTGCCTTCTTTTGCGGTGTAACAATGTACAGCGGCGCGACCTGATCAAACCGAACCGTTAGGAGCTCTTTCTCAAAGGCAGCAACGACCTCTTTTTCTACTGAAGTCGTGGTCATGTCGGCACGCTTCCGAGATGCGAAAGCCGATCAGCAATTGTCTTTGGCAGGCTAGCCAAGCCTTCTGCACGCAAAAGCGTGACGAAGTTCTCATCTGCCATCAGTGCCTTGAGCGATTGCAGCAGAAAGAGCATTTCGCTACGGGTGGCATGCGCCTTGCGCAAGAGCATCTTCTTCTTTTCAACATCGTTCTCATAGGTCTTCAGTAAACTCTCAACCGACAGGCTTTTCCGTGATCGGCTGTCCGATGTTGCCCGCCCCTTACCATGCTTTTGGCGCGCCTCGACTAGGCGCTTAGCACGCAGGAGTTTTCCACCTCTTAAGAGCTTTTTCTCATAAGCTTGCCGCAGAACCGTCTGAACACCGACGTCGTCCGCATCAGCAATATCGACAGCAACACTGACAGGAATCTTACCGCTCTCCACCGCCCGTAGGAGGCGGTGTTCATGACTTTCCAGAAGCTTAACAACGCCGTGGACATACTTCTTGGACAGCTGGGTCTTGGCGGCAATTTCAGCTTCAGAGTATCCCTTTTCCTTGAGGCGCCCAATATCTCGGAGCAAATCCAGCGAATGGTGCTGCCTGCGCGCCAGATTTTCCACAAGGCTCATCACAAGGCAGTCTTCGCTGCTTGCGTTGATGACAATCGCTGGAATTTCGGACTGGTCGAGGGCCTTAAACGCCTCCAAGCGCCCCTGGCCACACACCAACTCATAGTTGGGTTCGTTCCCAGCTTCAGTTTCGCGCACCGCAACTGTGATCGGCCGCTTGAGCCCAAGGTCAGCAATATTGGCCTTGATCTCTTCGAAGACCTTTTGATTGCGGACCCTTGGGTTAACGACGGTGATCGCATCGATCGGAACAAGTACCGTCTGTTTGGGATCGGTGTCGCTCATCAAGCCACCTCCAGAAGCGGTGCGCGTGCCGCCATCGCGAAAAAATTTGCCAGGTCATCAAAACGGAACGCGTCAAGAGACAGGCCGTTGTTCTCCGACAGGCGCAACTTGGACTGGGTCAAGTCGAAGGTCGGCAGCAAATAGTAATCCAGTGGCAATTTATTCAACTGCCCCATACGAACGACGATCGTCATATCGGGCAAGCGCCCGGTATCGAGGTGAATGTTCCATCGAAAGGCACCGGCGCCGGTCTGCATGCAGCGCGCAATGACGATAGACACTGTAAACTCGTCATTGATCGTTAAGAGGTCTGTTTGCGCATCTCGATCAGCCGCTCCACCGACTGCGTCGACACCGGCGACAACATCACGAATGATATCAGTATGAACACCACGTAGACGTTTGTTGATTTCAATGTAGCGATAATCTCGATCCGGCATGAAACCAACAAGACTATAGGCGCGCAGCAGGCTACCGAACCGGCTTTGATACGCACCACTCGATGGCAGGCCAGCAGCTTCGTTAATCACAAAGCCTGAGAGAAATCCGTGTTGTTTTAGCGTCTCTTTCAGACCTTCAAGCATTTCCTCGTCAGACATCCGTTCAGAGCGGGCACCGATAATCATGCCCGCAGCCTCGAACAGGTCTGTACTGACAATAGCTTCAAAGGCACCGACAGCACGCACCCAATTGCTGGGATCATTGCGGACATGACGCTTCTTCAGTTTGAATGACTTGCGGTTCCAGATGTTGTTGCCGATGTATTTTTCGTTGGAGAGGATTTGGCGCACGACGGTTGGTGTCCAACTTCTGTCCAGATCGGTTTTGATCCCGTGCGCATTGAGGTTCGCGGCGATTTCAGCCTCGGCTTGACCGTCGTGGACAAAACTTTGGAAGATCTGGTTTACAACGGCGATCTCATTATCCGGCCCCGGTACCAAAGTAATGCGATCTGTTTGAATGCTTTTGTGTTCGCCGCGCGCTAGAATGCCTTTCGCATTGCCGGCTTCGTCAATCAGCATGCGCCTTAGACCAAATCCTGGCGCGCCACCTTGGCGGTATCCCAGTTCAATCAGGCGGGACTGACCTGCGAAAACCTTTTGCGACAGCTCTCTGCTGTATTCACCAGCCATCGCACGCTTCAGGCCTTTGACGACAGTTGACATTGTACTGCCATCGTTTTCGAATTGCTCGGCGCAGTATTCGACTGAAATGCCCACGCGCTTGCAGGCATACTCGTAGTAGGCGCTTTCGTCGGCGTCCTGGAAACGACCCCAGCGGCTGACGTCGTAGACCAAAACTGTCTTGAAGTCGGCGCGACCGCTCTCGATATCGTCGATCAACTGCGTAAGACCAGCGCGGCCTTGAATGCGCAAACCGCTCTTCCCAGCATCGGAGTATGTCTTGATAATCTGATATCCACGCTCATCGGCGTATCGTTGGATCGCATCCGCCTGGTTTTTTGTCGAGTAGCGCTGATGCTCGGTCGACATGCGCACGTATTGTGCTGCTTTGCGGCGACTTTCTTCTTCTTGATCAGCATCTGGCCAGCTCAATGTTGCTGTCCTCCATCATCCAAATTCTTAAAACTGCGCAGTTCGTTTGCGACTCTTTGTTCCACATTGTTAGCATGGGAAGGGCGGCAAGATGTTTCCGAAGACAGGCAACACTTTTCAAAATGGAGGCAGAAAAGAAAACGCGCAGATAGAATACCGTGACGCAGTTTGGAGAGCATTGACGAGTGAGTTAGGCGGAACACATCAGGCGACGAAGACAACTATGCGCTGGACTGGCGTAAGCGAGCGGACCGCGAGAAATTGGATTTCGGGCACGCATGCGCCGGCAGGAGAACATCTGGTCGAGCTGATGAGAAACTCTGACGCCGTATTTTTAGCGGTGCTCTCTCTTGCGGGACGCGGCGAGGCGCATGTGTTTGCCAGCCTGGATGTGGTCAGAGCGGAACTTGAAACCATGCTGAAAGCAATTGGTGCGCTTCAAGAGCAGGGATACCCATTCAGTACAGGGAATTGATCAAAATTTCGGATTTTGCGCTTGAATGGCAGTTTTACGGGCCCATGAAACGCAAAATCACTGACAATGCCGAAATCTGGGTTGAATGAATTCAAAGGCTGACAGAAGTGAAATGGTAAGGCTATGGAGCACTCTACAGGGGCTGTCGGGTGTGAAAGCTGAAAATAGGTTGCACTGTGACCAGTTTGGGCTGCAACTTTGACCATGATAATTTGGCCATTGCTCTTGAGGGGCGATGGCATTTTTGCGGCAGGTGTCGATAGTAAGTGTCGTGCAGCATCTTCAACTGCTCTACCGACAGATCGTCCTGAACTGTCGCGGTCACCTCCCCCCCTGCGGTGGTCTTCGAACCGCCGATCTACCTCCACGGCTGCGTGCCTCACGCGCCGCAGGGCTTCTTGGTCGTTCTTGGTCGTCAGAGAGAAGGTCTCGTCCCGCTTGGGATAAGTCGCGACAATGTCCTGAGGGACCGCTGCGCGGTGATCGTAGGTGGCACTTCGGCGGTGGAGACGGGTGTGTCCGGGCATTTTGTTTAAGGCGGCCGCTGTAACACATCACTGCGACAACCACGGTTGGATAGCCCAGTGAATAAGGTTATTCTTTAATTTCAATATGTTAAGAGAAATTGGTGGAGCCTAGGAGGATCGAACTCCTGACCTCTTCGCTGCCAGCGAAGCGCTCTCCCAGCTGAGCTAAGGCCCCATCCACAAGCTTCTCGGCTTGTTCGCGCTATTTAGGCGTATCCCGAGGCGGGTTCAAGCGGAAAATTCCGCCCCGGGAAAGAATATTTGACGATCAGCTGTCGTCGTCTTCTGAGGCAACATCCGCAATTTCTTCAAGCGAAACGTTGTCGTCATCATCGTCGTCGTCCAGCACATCATCATCGATGTCCAGATCAACAGTGTCATCATCTTCAAGAACGTCATCCGAAGTCTCGGCGTTCTTGGCTTTCAATGTTTCGGCGTCTTCGGCATCAGCCGCGATCATGCGGCTCTTGCCGGCTTCGACTTCCACGACATTACCCGTGTACGGGCTGATGACGGGGTTTTTGTTCATGTCATAGAATCGCTTGCCAGTCTCTGGGCATACGCGTTTGACGCCCCATTCTTCTTTGGGCATGGGAATTCCCCTTTAAATCGGTTGTGTCTCTCTCGACGATCAGGGCCACCTGCCATATCAGTAAGGCGGAGTCAAAGGGTATCGTCCCATATCACGGCCAATAGCGCCAAGGAGCATGCATGACGCAGCATTTCATCCCCGGAACACCTCCGATCGAGGTGGTTTTGCGGCGCTCGGGGCGGGCGCGGCGGCTGTCGTTGAGGGTGTCTCGTCTGGACGGAAAGGTCTCGCTCACGTTGCCGACCGGCGTGTCCGAGCGGGAAGGGCTCAAGTTTGCTCATGAGAAGCAGGATTGGTTGCGGCGCCAGCTTGAAATTATACCCGACCATGTCGACGTGGCGATGGGGGAGGCGGTGCCTATTGGGGGGCGCATGCGTGAGATCACGCAGGCCACGGGGCGCTCGGTGGTGCTGGGTCAGCAAGAGATCGCCGTGCCAGGAGCGGCAGAAACAGCTGGCAGACGCGTACAGGCGTATTTGCGTACATTGGCGCGTCATCGGCTGGCGGAAGCGGTGGATCATTATGCGTTGGCTCTGGGAACCAAGCCCTCCAAGTTGACGCTGCGCGACACACGTTCGCGCTGGGGTTCTTGTTCTTCTTCAAAGGCTTTGATGTTTTCGTGGCGTTTGGTGATGGCCCCACCTGAGGTGCTGGATTACGTCGCAGCGCATGAGGTGGCGCATTTGCGCGAGATGAACCATTCCAGCAATTTCTGGGCGCTGGTGGACAAAATTCACGGCCCTTATGAGACTGAGCGCAAGTGGCTCAAGACGCACGGGCAGGAATTACACCGTTATCGTTTCAATTGAGAAGCGAGATGCAATTGACCTTTGCGTGTTTTGTGATCACATAGAGGCATGATCCCAACAACCCGTGTTTCTCAAGACGTTGCCAGTTCCGCACATGATCGCGTTTACCGCGCTTTGCGTGCTCGCATTATGTATGGTGAAATGGCTCCTGGTGCGGCACTGACGCTGCGTGGCATTGGCCGCGAATATGAGGTGTCGATGACGCCGGCGCGTGAGGCGGTGCGCCGGTTGGTGGCCGAGGGCGCGCTGTTCCTATCCACCTCAGGTCGCGTATCCACTCCTGAGTTGACCAGCGAGCGTTTGGAAGAGTTGGCGGCGCTGCGCGCCTTGATCGAAGTTGAGCTGTCCAGCCGCGCTTTGCCACGGGCACATATGGCGCTGATTGACCGGCTTACCTCGATCAATGGCACGGTGGCTGAGGCTGTCGCGCGCCGCGATGCGGTGGGGTATATTCGCGCCAACCTTGAGTTCCATCGTACGCTTTATCTGCGTGCGCAGGCGCCTGCGATGTTGGCGATGGCCGAGACCGTTTGGCTACAACTTGGGCCGACAATGCGCGCGCTTTATGGGCGGTTGCGCAAGACCGAGCCGCCGCATTTTCACCGCCTGATTATTGCGGCGCTGAAGGCCGGAGATGAGCCGGGATTGCGGCTGGCGGTGCGCTCGGATGTGACACAGGGCTTGCGTCTCTTGGCGAGCTAAAGAGCCTTTAGAGGTGGGCCCTCTATCGCTTTGCCGGGCACAGATTAACGTTTACCGCCCTGCCAATTTGAGCAGGCTGCAACGCGTCGGTATTACGTCGGTATTGCGACGGTGCAAAAAACGCGGTTTTGGTAAAGCCGTCATCGTTAGGCCTGCGGGCGCGGTGGTTAGCGAAATTTAACGCGATTGTTAGCCGTGCGTGGGCCAGACGTGATGTTCATCGTCAATCACAATGGCGTGGCTGTGACGACGCCCGCCGTGCGCAACAATATGTGGGTGATCCAACGGCAGGTCAGGATGCTCATGCTCGATTTCAGCGGATGTCCTAGGCCATAGTTTGCGGGCCAGCACGACGCTGCCCAGCCCGATGCTGCCCATCAGTGCCATAGAGATCCAAAGTGAGGTCCAGACCGCGACAAAGCCGGCCATTGGATAAGTGATCAGCCAGCACGCGTGGCTGAGCGCGAAATGTGCGGTAAACACCGAGGCGCGGTCTTCGGGTTGGGCTGAGCGGCGCAGCAGGCGACCTGCGGGGGTTAGAATGGCGGCATAGAGCGCGCCGGACACTGCCCAGATCAACAGAAAACCGGACCAGTCTAGCGGGCCGGCAATTCCGATCCAAAGCGCGTGCAAAACTGTCAGCGCGCCGAGGCAGGCGGCGCCAAAAGTCATCACACGCCGGTCGGGCAGGCGATCCAGCAGCCACGGCAGACCAAAGGCGGCCAGCATGCTGCCCATGCCATAGGCGCCCATCGCCAGCGCAAGTCCGGCGTCTTCGCGGCCATATGTTTCGCGCACCAGAACCACGGTGTTGACCAGCACAAAAGCCGAGAAGGCCGCCGCGCCGAGGTTGAACGAGAGCAGGCCGCGCAGGCGGGGCGTGGCCAGATAGATCCAGCTGCCGCGGGTGACACGGGCGAGGAAGGGGCGGGCGGGCTCTTGGGCGCGGGCCGGGATCTCTGTGCGCCAGATGAGGTAGGTGGAGGCTAGAAATCCTGCGGCAGTGCCGACAAACAGCCAGTTGAACGGCATGATCAGCAGCAAGACACCCGCCAGCATCGGCGAGAGCAGGTTTTCCAGATCATAGGCCATGCGCGAGAGGGACAGTGCGCGGGTGTAGTCTTCTTCGCGGATTAATACGTCGGGGATGAGCGCCTGAAATGCCGGAGTAAAGGTGGCCGAGGCGGCCTGAAGGGCAAAAATCAATACATAGATTTGGCCGACGCTGTCGACAAACGGCAGGCAGAGCGCGACGCCAAAGCGGATCAGGTCGGCAGCGATTAGCACCATCTTGCGTGGCAGGCGGGCAACCAAGGCACCGGTGATCGGCGAGAGGCCGACATAGGCGATCATTTTGATGAAATAGGCGGTGCCTAACACGATGCCTGCGTTGGCCCCAGCCAGATCATAGGCCAACAGGCCCAAGGCGATGGTCAACAATCCCGTACCGGCAAGGGCGACAACCTGAGCGGCAAAGAGGCGGGCAAAAATCGGGTGCTTCAGAATCTCGATCATGCCCGCAATTTAGAGGGGATGTCTTGCACGGCAAGCGCGAACGACTCGCAGGTTTTCGGCGGCGACATCGGGAGACAGGCTCAGCTTTGCTGAGCCATGCCCAACCAATTGAGGCCGCAGCTTGGCTGCGGTTTCCATGGGCGGGAGCTTTTGGGCCTCTTTAGGCCGCAAGCCCTTTGGAGCCGATCTCAAGGAATTTCTTGCGCCGCTCAGAAACCAGCGCCGCTCCGTCCAGTTTGCCAAGGTCCTTGAGCATCGAGGCAATGGCATTGCGCACCGAGTCAAAGGTGGCCGCGCGGTCACGATGGGCGCCGCCCATCGGCTCGGTGATGACCATGTCAGCCACACCCAGCTTCTTGAGATCCTGCGCGGTCAGGCGCAGCGCTTCGGCGGCTTCGCGCATTTTCTCGGCATCTTTCCACAGGATCGACGCGCAGCCTTCCGGCGAGATCACCGAGTAGATCGAATGCTCCAGCATCGCCACGCGGTTGGCTGTCGCGAACGCCACGGCCCCACCCGAGCCGCCTTCGCCGATGATCACGGCAATCAGCGGCACGCCAATTTTCAGACACATCTCGGTGGAACGTGCAATCGCCTCGGACTGGCCACGTTCTTCCGCACCTTTGCCCGGATAGGCGCCTGCCGTGTCCACCAAGGTGATCACCGGCAAACCAAAGCGCGCCGCCATCTCCATCAGGCGAACGGCTTTGCGATAGCCTTCGGGGCGCGCCATGCCAAAGTTATGGGCAATGCGCGACTTGGTGTCGTTGCCTTTTTCATGGCCGATCACCATCACTGGCTGGCCGTCAAAGCGCGCCAATCCGCCATTGACCGCAAGGTCATCGGCAAAGTTGCGATCGCCTGCCAGCGGCGTGTATTCGGTGAACAGCTCGTTGATATAGTGCTGGCAATGCGGGCGGTCGGGGTGACGCGCCACTTGGCATTTGCGCCATGGTGTCAGGTCTTTGTACAGATCCTTGAGCAGCTCGGACGCCTTGCGATCCAGGGCTGCGGCTTCGTCAGCCACATCCATCTCATCGTTCTGACGGGCCAGTGCCCGCAATTCTTCCGCCTTGCCTTCAATTTCGGCCAGTGGTTTTTCGAAGTCGAGATAGTTGGTCATAAAGCTCTCCGGTCTGCCAAGCGCCTTCGCTATATGACCCTGCGTGGGGCCAAATGCAACGGTTTGAGCCATGTGATCGCAAAACTGGGGGTGATGCGCAAGGCCGCGCTGATCATGACGCTAGCACCACAGGGTAGAGCGACAGCACCAACAGCGTGGCCATGGTCCAATTAAACGCTGCCAAACGGCGCGGCGAGCTGAGCCAGCGGCGCATTTGTTGACCCAAAACCGTCCAGCACGACACGCTTGGCAAATTGATCGCGCCAAAGATCACAGCGACCAGAACAATAGCGGACACCGAGCGTTGCGGCGCATAAAGTGTGATTGCGGTGAGTGCCATTGTCCAGGCTTTGGGGTTCACCCATTGAAACAGGGCCGCCTGCAAAAAGGTCAGTGGTGTACCCGCACTCTCAGCCGTGCGCGGCGAGGAGGCATGGGCAATCTTCCACGCCAGCCAGAGCAGATAGGTGACGGAAAACACTGTCAGCACGGTTGTGGCGATTGGGAAATGGTCAAAAATCCGGATCAACCCAAAACCAATCACAACGATCATCACCGTAAAACCAATGCCAATGCCCAGCATATGCGGGATGGTGCGCCAAAAGCCAAAATTGGCACCAGACGCCATCAGCATCAGATTGTTGGGCCCCGGCGTGATCGAGGACACCAAGGCAAAACCGCAGAGAGCAAGGAAGATTTCGTAAGTCATCATGCAATATTGCATGATATATTATGCATTTTAGTTGCTTTTTTCAGCGCTTTGTTTCACGAAATGCAATTAATGACGGAAATTGATGCCATAAGTGACGCGATATTGCGTGAGCTTTCTCGCAACGGAAGGGTCAGCAATCTTGAGTTGGCCACCAAAGTGGGCCTGTCGCCATCGGCTTGCCTACGCCGCGTGGCCGCGCTTGAGGCTGCGGGCGTGATCACCGGATACCGCGCAGTGTTGGACCCAGCCGCCATGGGGACAGGCTTTGCGGCATTTTTAACGGTGGGGTTGAACCAACACACCAAGAGCGCCCAGCGGGCGTTTGAACGCGCGATGTCGATCGCGCCGGAAGTGCGCGAATGCCACAACATCACGGGAGAGGTGGAATATCTGCTCAGGGTCGAGGTGGCGGATTTAAAGGCCTACAAAGCATTCCACACTGATGTTTTGGGGGACTTGCCGCAGGTGAGCACGATAAAATCCTATGTGATCATGGGCTCACCCAAAGATGAACGGGCGTAAATCCAAACTTTGAATGACGGACAGCAAATGGGCCGGAGTGTGGGCTCCGGCCCTGATCTGTTTGGTTTAGATGGCGGCCTTGCGGCTTTCGTCGAGATAGATCTCGCGCAGGCGTTTGGCGATCGGGCCGGGGGTGCCGTCGCCCAGCACGGCGCCGTCAATTTCCACAACCGGCATCACAAAGGCGGACGCTGAAGTGGTGAAGGCCTCATCCGCTTCCTTGGCCTCGTCAATGGTGAACAGGCGCTCTTCGATTTCCATCTGGGCTTCGGCTGCCATGCGCAGCACTGCCTTGCGGGTGATGCCATGCAGGATCTCGTTGCTCAGCGGACGGGTGACGATTTTGCCGCCTTTGACAAAATAGGCGTTGTTTGACGTGCCTTCGGTGACATAGCCGTCCTCAATCATCCACGCATCATCACAACCGGCTTTCTTGGCCATCATCTTGCCCATCGAAGGATAGAGCAGCTGTACGGTTTTGATATCGCGACGGCCCCAGCGGATATCCTCGATCGAGATGATCTTGGCGCCTTTCTGGGCGGCGGGGCTGTTGGCGAGGCCGGGTTTGTTCTGGGTGAACAGAACCAGCGTTGGCTTGGTGTCAGCACTTGGGAAGACAAAGTCGCGGTCGCCATCGCTGCCGCGGCTGACCTGCAGATAGATCAGACCTTCGTTGATGTCGTTGAGTTCGACCAGTTTGCGGTGGATTGCGAGCAATTCGTCTTTGTCACAGGGGCTGGCCATGTCCAGCTCGCTAAGTGAGCGGTTGAGCCGCACCGCGTGGCCTTCGAAATCAATCAGCTTGCCGTCCAGCACGCTGGTCACCTCATAGACCGCATCCGCCATCAGGAAGCCACGGTCAAAGATCGAAATTGTTGCTTCGGTCTCGGGCAGATAATCGCCATTCACATAAACGGTACGGGTCATCGGGGTCTTCCTTCCTCAATAAATCGCCCACGGTTTGGGCCATGGCGCAGAGAATCGCAACTGGCTTTCATCAAAACCAGAGAGTTCGGCGCAGAGCGTTGCGTGGCGTGCACGCAATGCGGGGTTTCATTGTTGTTTTGGCCTGATCTGTACGGCCTGCGTCGTGGGTTTAGCCCCAGAGTGCCGCGTCAGGGCCGTGCACTCCGGCGTCGTCAAACACCAGCGGCACATCGCGGTCCTCGGCCAGCAACAGCGGCCCATCAAGGTCGGTGACCATCGCGCGTTGGGCGACCAAAGTTGCCGGCGCCATCGCCAGAGACGAGCCGACCATGCAGCCAACCATCACCTGATAGCCCTCAGCGATGGCCGCATCACGAAGGCGCAGCGCTTCGGTCAGCCCACCGGTTTTATCCAGCTTGATGTTGACCACATCATATTTGCCTTTCAATCCGGCCAGCGAGCTGCGGTCGTGACAGCTCTCATCCGCACAGACAGGCACCGGACGCTCCATACCCAGCAGCGCATCATCCTCTCCGGCGGGCAGGGGCTGCTCCACCAACGCCACGCCAAGGCGTACCAAATGCGGTGCCAGCTCGGCGTAAACTTCGGCGGACCAGCCTTCATTGGCATCCACTATGATGGTGGCATCCGGCGCACCGGCGCGCACGGCTTCCAAGCGGACCATATCATCCGGCGTGCCCAGTTTGATTTTGAGCAGCGGGCGAAACGCGTTTTTGGCGGCCTGCGCTTGCATGGCTTCGGGTGTGTCCAGTGAGAGCGTATAGGCGGTCATTTCCGGCAGAGGTGCCGGCAGTCCAGCCAATTCCCAAACGCGCTTGTCCGCAGTCTTGGCCTCCAGATCCCACAACGCACAATCCACCGCATTGCGCGCCGCACCCGCGGGCAACAGATCATACAGCGCCTCGCGATCAAACTCTGCCGGCAGCGCCTCGATCTCGGCGGTTACGCTCTCCAAAGTCTCGTTGTAGCGCGCATAAGGCACACATTCGCCTGTGCCAACAAAACCATCTTTGGCAATCCGCACCGTCAGCACTTTGGCTTCGGTGCGCGAGCCGCGCGAAATCGTAAACACCTGCGCCAACTTAAATACATCGCGTGTGACAGAGACTTCCATAATCGCGCGTCTTCCTCTTGCTCTAAATATCCCGGGGGGTGCGGGGGGCTGGCCCCCCGCGTCCTGACTGTGTTGTGCGCGCTTTACACGGCTGCGAGTGCATCCACCAGCTTGCCCGCACCAAAGCGGAACGGATCGGTGGCCGGCAGGCCCATATCCGCCTCAAGCTGCGCCAGATATTGCGCCGCCTCAGTTTCACCCATGTGTTGTGTGTTGACCGAAATCCCAACCACCTTACAGTCCGGATTGCCCACCTGCGCCAGCGTCAACGCCGTATCGCGCAGCGCCTCAAGGCTGGGGGGCGTGTAATCCGGCAAGCCGCGCATATGTTCGCGTGTCGGCTCATGGCTGAGGATCAACGCATCAGGCTGCCCACCATGGATCAAAGCCATGGTCACGCCCGAATAGGACACATGAAACAACGAGCCCTGACCTTCGATCAGATCCCAGTGATCGTCGTCATTGTCAGGTGTGAGCCATTCAACTGATCCCGCCATAAAGTCGGCAATCACCGCATCCAGCGGCACGCCGTCACCAGTGATCAGGATACCGGTTTGGCCTGTGGCGCGGAAGGTCGACTTCATGCCGCGCTCGCGCATTTCACGGTCCATCGCCAAGGCAGTGTACATTTTGCCCACTGAACAATCGGTGCCCACGGCGAGACAGCGTTTGCCGCGACGTTTGACACCGTTGGCAATCGGGTAGTCCACTTCGGGCACGCGCACATCATGCAGGCTGCGGCCGCAGGCTTCAGCGACAGCCACCAGATCGGCTTCGTCGCGCAGCAGGTTGTGTAGGCCGGACGCCAGATCAAAACCTTCTTCCAGCGCCATCACCAGAACTTTTTTCCAGGCCTGACTAATCACACCGCCGCGGTTGGCAACGCCGATCACCAGCGTCTTGGCGCCAGCGGCCTTGGCGTCTTGCAGGGTCATATCGGCCAAGCCCAGATCAGCCTTGCAGCCGTCCATACGCAATTGCCCGACAGCGTTTTCCGGACGCCAGTCTTTGATGCCAATTGCAACTTTGGCGGCCAGTTGGTCAGGCGCGTCGCCCAGAAAAAGCAGATACGGTGTTTCAATCATCTCGGAGTCCTTCCATGTCTTGATCGAAATCTTCCTCGCTTGATCGCGCAATGTCATCGCGAATTGAGGGCATCTCAAAATTTATGCGCAAGATTTCTGTGACATTTATTGCTTTGCTCGAAGATTTCACCGTTAGGTCAGTAAGTGGTGTATAATATTTACCGCATCCGCGCTCGCTCGCCGACTCGTATCGCCAGGCACGCGAAATGCGATCCAATTACGAATTGGTGGCCCCGTTTTAGCGTGAGCATACTCATGTGCCATCCAGCTGTGCCTTGTTTATATGGGCGAAGGGTCTTGAAATTTTAGGTCAATCATTGCGCCGTAAAAATGACCAAAATGTCGCAATGCTGGATCCCTTGCTCAAATCAGCCTGTCTTAGCGGTATTCGCTGCGACGCAGCGGCAAATTTGCTGCAATCGCAAAATTTCCTTGCGTATCGCCGCGTAATTTCATACCGATTTACGCGAACATCACGCAACTTCATTACCCAAAGGTCTTTCACATGAGCTTTCGCATCCAGCCTGCCGCGCCAGCCCGCCCGAACCGTTGTCAGCTGTTTGGCCCTGCCTCCAACACCAAATTGTTTGCGAAAATGGCGGCCTCGGCTGCGGATGTGATCAACATCGATCTCGAGGATTCGGTTGCGCCTTCGGATAAGGACGTTGCCCGCGCCAATGCGATTGAGGCGATCAACACAATTGACTGGAACACCAAGACGTTGTCCGTGCGCATCAACGGTCTGGACACGCCGTATTGGTATCGTGACGTGGTTGATTTGCTCGAGCAGGCGAGCGATCGCCTTGATCAGATCATGATCCCCAAAGTGGGCTGCGCCGCAGACATCTATGCGGTCGACGCGCTGGTCACCGCGATTGAGCGCGCCAAGGGGCGCACAAAACCGATTGGCTTTGAAGTCATTATCGAATCTGCGGCCGGTATTGCCCATGTGGAAGAAATCGCCGCCGCCTCGCCACGTATGCAGGCGATGAGCCTTGGGGCGGCAGATTTTGCGGCCTCGATGGGCATGCAGACCACCGGGATCGGGGGTACGCAGGAAAACTATTATATGGTGCGCGACGGCGCAAAACACTGGTCTGATCCTTGGCACTGGGCGCAGGCCGCGATTGTTGCCGCGTGCCGCACGCATGGTGTGTTGCCAGTGGACGGGCCGTTTGGTGATTTCTCAGACGATGAGGGCTATATCGCACAGGCCAAACGCTCGGCCACTTTGGGTATGGTTGGCAAATGGGCGATCCACCCCAAACAGATCGCGCTGGCCAATGAGGTGTTCACACCGTCTGAGGAAGCTGTGCGCGAGGCGCGTGAGATTTTGGCGGCGATGGAACAGGCCAAGGCAAATGGCGAAGGTGCCACCGTTTACAAAGGTCGCCTTGTGGACATTGCCTCGATCAAGCAGGCCGAAGTTGTTGTGGCGCAGGCCGAGCTGATTGCGGCAGGTTAAAGCGCAGGTACAGGTGATGAAAGGGGGCCTTGGTGGCCCCTTTTTTGTTGCGCGTCACAGCGCCTCTATGGTTCATCTTTGCCATGATCACGTTATTGCATACCTCTGCGGCGCATGTTGCCACCTTTGACACGCTGCGCGAGCGGCTCTCGCCAAAATGCGAGCTGACCCATCTTGTGCGCGAGGATTGGTTGGCGCGCGCGCAAGGCGGCATTGATGCGGCTTTGGCCGATGAAATTACCGAGGCGATTGCCACCTCGGACGGCGTGGTCTTGTGCAGTTGCACAACCTTGGGGCCGGTTGCCGCGCAGGCGGGGGCCATCCGCATCGACACCCCTATGATGGAGGCGGCTGCGCGGATCGGCGGGGCACTGTTGATGGTTTACGCCCTTGAAAGCACACGCGCGCCGTCGCTGGCGTTGCTGAATGCGGCGGTTGCCGCGCAGGGCGGGGCGGCGGAGGTTACGATGCTGGATCTGTCCGAGTTCTGGCCGCTGTTTGAGGCGGGGGAAACCGAAGCTTTTGCTGCCTGTATTGCCGGAGGCGTGCGCGCGCAGGTTTTGCGCGACAAGCCTGCATGTATTGTGTTGGCCCAAGCCAGCATGGCTGCGGCTGCGCCGCTGCTGTCCGATCTCGGTCTGCCGGTTTTGGCGTCCCCCGAGATGGCCATGCGTGCGGCGCTTAGTGCGGCAGGGAGTTCAGCGGCTTAAAGCCGTGTGATGTCTAAGCCTATGTGCCCAGCCTAGCTACTTTGGCGTTTCTCGCGCTGCTCCCAGAGCCAGCCTGCAAAGCGGCGTAGACCGAGGCCGGTGCGGATTTCAAATTCCTCGTAGTGGAAGTTTTTCTGCGACACACCCAGAGTTGGCAGGGTGCGCGACAGATCGCGGCGCATGGCGACGGGGCCACAGAACAGAACCTTTTTCGTAGACAGCTCGCCTACAAATTCTGTCATGGCTTTAGCGGAGAAGCGGCCACGCTCGCGGCTTTGCCATAACACCAGTGTCAGATTCGGGTTTTCGGCGGCAAGCCGGGTGAGCTCGTCCACATGGGCCGCCGAGGCCGCATCGCGGATGCAGTAGATCATGGTGACGGGATCGGCGGTTTCTGTCATGGCCTGCGCGAGCGCAACAAAAGGTGTGACGCCGATGCCTGCCGCGATCCAGACTTGCGCGCCTTTGGCACGACCAAAGCGCCCGAAAGGTCCGTCGACCGTAACCGATTGTCCGACCGCCAGAGCGCGCGAGATACGCGCGGTCAAATCGCCCAGCGGCGCAATGGTGAGGCGCAGATCGCCGTCTGATTGAGGGGCTGCTGAAATGGTGAAAGGGTGGGGTTCGTTCACACCTGCGCCAGAGAAGCGGAAGAATGCAAATTGCCCTGCTTGGTGGTGCAGTGGACGACCTTGGGCGCGCAGATCCACCGCGATGGCGTCGCCCTGCGGGGTAATCTTGGAGATTTCATAGGGGCGGGAGGGCCGAAAGCGGCGCGGGGCCGAGGTCCAGACATAGGCTGCGAGGCCTATGATCAGAACAACCGCCATATAGAGGCCTAAAGGGTCGCCGTTTTTGAAAGGTTTCAGGATAAACAGGTAGTGAAAGGCCCCCATCACAAAGAAAATGCCGATAAAACGGTGTGTCCATTTCCACAGGTGGTAGGGGATGAAGGTGGCGATGGTGATGACCACTAGGATCAAGAGGCCATAGAGGCTTATCTCGCCCAAGGTTTCAGCCAGTTCCACCAACGCGGTTTCCGCCCCAAGGCCACGCATTTCAGCATCAATAGTGTCGTGCAGCAACACCGCGACCATCGCGCCGATGCCCAGCCATTTGTGCAGTCGGTAAGATTGATCCAAGGGGCCAAAAACGGCCTCGATCCCGCGCCAACGGGTGGCGATCAGCTGGCTAAAGGCCATCGCAATCAAGGCGCCAAGGCCGAGATATTGGCTAAACAGGGCAATTCCGTCGCGACCCTGTGCGATTGAGGGCCACCAAATGAAAGGCGCACAGAGCGCCAAAGCGACCAGAGCCAAACCAGTTTTCTTCATCCTACGACCATCCCGTTGCGCCCCGCTCTTTGCGGCGGGTGCTTTATGGATGATTTAGCTTACGACAGGCTGACGTGCCTAGAGGGATAATGGGTATTTTGTATGCTCCTTAACCAAAGCGAAAGCTTGAGGCGGTGACGCCGCCAAATATTTCGGTCTGATGATAGGTGCGGGTTGCCGTGGCGTCTTCGGCAGCGCCCAATGCGGCAAAGAGGGGGACGAGGTGGTCTTCCTTGGCGTGGCAGATACGGGCGGAGGGAGCGCTCTCCCAATTCAGAAGGGCGGCGGTGCGCTCGCTGGCGGGCAGGGCCAGCGTCTGGGTGAGCCATGTGTCAAATTCGGTGGAGGGTTTGCGCGCCTTGGGGCCGAACATTGCCAGATTGTGATAGCTGAGGCCGGAACCGATGATAAGAACATCCTGATCGCGCAACGGGGCAAGCGCGCGGCCCAGAGCAAAGTGCTGGGCCGGATCGTAGTTGTGGCGCAGGGAGACCTGAAACAGCGGGATGTCTGCGGCGGGATACATCACGTAGGCGGGCACAAAGGTTCCGTGATCAAAGCCTTGGGAGGGATCAAGACGCACCGGCAGGCCTGCTTGGGCAATCAGTTCGGCGGCCTGTTTGGCCAGATCGGGCGCACCGGGGGCAGGGTAGGTGATGTCATAGGTGTGGGCGGGAAAGTTGAAATAGTCGTATTCCATCGCCGGGTTGGGCGCGCTCATGACCGAGACATCCTCGGTTTCCCAGTGTCCCGAGATCATCAGGATGGCTTTGGGTGGGCGTGGTAGCTCGCTGGGCATGGCGCTAAGAGACTGCGCCAAAGGGGCCAGTGCCTCGGCCATGTCGGGCAGCCAAGGCCAAGGTCCTCCGCCGTGGGAGATAAAATAGGTGGGCATGCGGGCGGCCATGGTGTCTCTCCAGTGTAACGTGATCAGTCCGGAGAGTAGCGGGCCGAGACGCAGGCGGGAATGGCCGCCTGCGAACAGGTGATGTGCGTCTTAGAAGAGAGCGGTCAGTAGTTGAACGCAATCGACAGATTGGCGACGTCTGCGGCGGTCACGTTCTGCAACACGATGGCGGTTTCAACTGGCAGCAGCACTGGCCCGCTGCCGATGTCCTGTGCCCCCCAGATATCGATTGTCGCAACACCTGTTTCGGGATCGTGGTCAACCGACCAATCCATTGATCCCAGCGTCATGTCATCGGTGAGTGCAATTGTGATGGCTTCGTTTTCGGCATCCAGATCAGTGATTGTCACCGGTGCGTAGCCTGCGCCAAAGGTAAAGCCCACACCAAAGGCATCCTCACCTTCGCCGCCATTCATAATGTCGCCGTTGTCGCCCACGATCAGATCGTCACCGTAGCCGCCGCCCAACAGATCAGCCGTGGTATCATTGCCTGTCTCGCTCGCGCCAATGACGGTGTCATCTCCGAGCCCGCCGTAAAGGGTGTTTTCCCCTTCAGCATCTTGCAGCCAGTCATTGCCGGTGCCACCGCGTGCGATGTCATCACCCGCCTCAGACGTCGCATTGGTGCCGTCAAACCCATAGGTGTCATGACCTTCGCCCATCACGAGGGTGTCGTCGCCCTCACCGCCGGAAAAGCTGTCGTTGCCGGAATTCCCGACCAGCCGGTCATCGTCAGCGCCGCCATTGATGCTGTCGTTGCCGTCGCCGCCCATCAATGTATCATCGCCAGCCGCGCCGTTAAGTGTATCGGCGCCGCCATTGCCTTGGACGACTTCATTTGCGGCCGTGCCGTCAAAGCTGTCGTCGCCTGTGCTGAGCTGTTGTGGGCTGTCATCCGGTGCTGTGATGTCGTCCATTGAATCAGACAGGGTTAGCGATACTGCGGCGGCTGACTCGGCGGTCATGTTTTGCAACACCACGGCGGTTTCAGCGGTCACGTTGACGGGACCCGCTTCGGTGAGGCGCACGCCCCAGATATCTACTGTCGCGGTGCCTGTGTGTGGATCAAAGTTGACCAGCCATTCCAAGGAATCCAGTTCAAGATCGTCGGAAACAGCAATGGTGAGGGCTTCGTTGGCGGGATCGTAGTCGGAGAGTGTCACCGGATCGGCGCCATTGCCAAACGTGAATAAGACACCAAATGTGTCATCCCCCGCGCCGCCATTGATGGTGTCGCCATTGTCGCCAATGATCACATCATCCCCATAGCCGCCGCCCAATAGGTCAGCGTCTGCATCGGTCTCCTCGCCAGCGCCAATGAGGATATCATCGCCTAACCCACCATAAAGTGTGTCGCTGCCATCTGCGTCTTGCAGCCAGTCATTCCCCTGACCGCCACGCACCAGATCGTCACCAGCTTCGTTAGTGGCGTCTGTTCCGTCAAAGCCGTAAAAATCATTGCCCTCGCCCATGGCGATGGTGTCCTGGCCTTCGCCGCCTGATACGGTGTCGCTGCCGGTCTGGCCATATATATGGTCATTGCCAGCGCCGCCGTGGATCAGGTCGTCGCCTTCGCCGCCAAAAAATCGTTCGTCGGTTTGATCGCCGTCTAACGTGTCATCGCCTGTGGTGTCATCAAGTGCGTCGTCAATTGCAACCATTGCGAGGCTGCCACCTAAAACTGTTGCTAATGCCAATGCGCCAATCATTTGCCCGTCCCAATCCGTTAAATACCCTTAAAATTGTAAAGAGCGTGGAAGGGTGTGGTTTGTGGGGCGCAAATTTGGAAACAATAAGGCAGTTGAAGCTATATTCCTGCCGATTTTTCGGTTTTTACGATGCATTTCAATGTATTGTGCGCATCACCAATATAGAGCACTCATCGCGCGATGATTGGTGATGCGCAGATCAAGAGGTGTTAGCCCTCGCCGACGTTTTCTTTGAACGCGACCTTGAAGGCGGCCTGCTGGTCTGAGCTGGCGTCGGTTTGGTAGTTTTCTTTCCACTCGGCCATGGTCATGCCGTAGTAGATTTCGCGCGCCTCATCTTTGCTCATCTCGATGCCGCGCTCGTTTGCGGCCTCCTGATACCAGCGTGACAGGCAGTTGCGGCAGAACCCTGCGAGGTTCATCATGTCGATGTTTTGCACATCGGTGCGCTTGTTCATCAAGTGATCGCGCAGGGTGCGAAACGCGGCGGCTTCGAGTTCGATCTGGGTTTGCTTGTCCATGATGGGCTCCGAATGCGTAAACTATGCAACAGGCCTAGCAGGTGGAGCAGAGGCGGGCAACGGGGTCAGGCCAGAGTCAGCGCGAGCCATGGCACAATGGCAAACACAAAGATCAGCAATTTATAGGCGGCCAGCCATTTGAAATAGGCGATGCGCACATCCGCAGGTTCTATCGCAAACATGCGCCCATGCAGGCGCGAGATGCTGTCGCGAAAGCTGAGTATGGACAGTGCAGAGATAATCAGGATGGCGAGGTTGATGACGCTCATCCAGCCGAAAACCGTGGTCAGTGCGGCGTGGGACATAGGAGGCCTCCTTGCAGCGGAACCTATTGATGTTCCCCCGATATATGGGGTTTCAAAGGGTTTGCATCAAGGTGCGTTGGTGTCGCGCTGTCACAATCCGCTGCGGGTTTGGGTCTCTGTCAAAAGTGTCGCCAGTCGCTCTGCCCAATGGGCTTGGCCTTCTTCGGAAGCAATCACGTCATGACGCAATTCGATGAGCGCGTTCAAGCGGCATTGGCGCAGCGCGTGTTGATCGACCGCGTCGCCGGGCAAATGGCCCGCATAGGGTTCATTGTCCCCCACGGTCAGATCGATTTCGTCCATCAGGCGCGACAGCAGGGCTTTGCCAAAGCGGTCTTCTTGCGGTGCATGCAGGATGCCGATTTCCCACGGGCGCAGGGCGCGGCCGTTGAGTTTTGGGGCGAAGCTGTGCATGGCGACAACAATAATATCTTCATGAGCTGCGGCGAGCTCGGCATAGGCGTCATGATAGGGTTGATAATGGGTTTTGATCCGGCGCTGGCGTTCGGTCTCGTCCACATAACGGTTGGCGGGAATAATAGTGCCATCATACAGGCGCATCACCAGTGTCGGGTCGTCCGCGCCGCGGTTGGGGTCAATCACCAAACGCGAGAAATTTGAGCAGATCACTGGCGCATTTAACAGCTCACCCAGTATCAGAGAGGTGCCCCGCGCGCCAACGTCATAGGCGATATGGCGGTTCATATCTGCCGGATCCAGCCCGAGGTCGCCACCGTTGATATCGTGCGGGACAAAGTTAGAAGCGTGGTCACATGTGATGAGCCAGCGTGAGCGGCGTTCCGCTCCGAAAATGCTAAAGGGATGATATGTCATGAGCCTGTCAAAATTGTTCTGTTTGCATTAGTGCAAATCCGCCCAAAAGGGAAATACACAAATCCAAAACTTGACTGTGTTAGCGTTAACATCTAGACGAAACCCTGAATTTTGCGCGTTTTCAATGCAGACTGCAGCAAAGGTGAGATCACATGAGACGACTTCGAAATACCAAGATCGTGGCCACGCTGGGGCCTGCGTCTGAAACCTATGACATGATCCGTGCGTTGCACGAAGCGGGCGCGGATGTATTCCGCCTGAACATGAGTCATGGTAGCCACGACGAAATCCGCGAGAAACACCGGATCATTCGCCAGATCGAAAAAGATCTTCAAAGCCCGATTGCTATTCTGGCGGACCTTCAGGGGCCAAAACTGCGGGTTGGTGTTTTTGCCAATGGCGCAGAAGAGCTGGTTGTCGGGGCTGATTTCCGTCTGGACCTTGATTCTGCCGAGGGCGACGTCTCGCGGGTTTGCCTGCCACATCCCGAGATTTTCGCAGCGCTGGAACCGGGCGCGTCACTGTTGGTGAATGACGGTAAAATCCGCCTGACAGTCGACAGCTGTGGTGCAGATCATGCCAACTGTAAGGTTGTGATCGGCGGCACGATTTCCAACCGCAAAGGCGTGAACGTGCCTGATGTGGTGCTGCCTTTGGCGGCGCTGAGTGAAAAAGACCGCGACGATCTGGAATTCGTTTGCGGTCTTGGTGTGGACTGGCTGGCGCTGAGCTTTGTGCAGCGTCCCGAGGATGTCCACGAAGCGCGTGAGCTGGCGCAGGGGCGTGCGGCTCTGCTTTCAAAAATTGAAAAGCCTGCTGCTGTTGAAGCCTTTGAGGCCATTCTGGAAGCGTCAGATGGTATTATGGTCGCGCGCGGAGATCTGGGCGTGGAGCTGCCGGTCAGCCATGTGCCGCCAATTCAGAAACGTCTGGTGCGCAAATGCCGCTCGGCTGCCAAGCCGGTGATTGTGGCAACCCAGATGCTGGAGAGCATGATCGAAAGCCCGATGCCAACCCGCGCCGAAGTCAGCGACGTGGCGACGGCGATCTATGAAGGTACGGATGCGATTATGTTGTCGGCAGAGTCGGCTGCGGGTGATTTTCCGGTCGAAGCGGTTTCGACCATGAACAATGTCGCAATCGAAGTGGAAAGCGACACAAACTATCGCGAAATCATCGAAGCGTCGCGCACCGCGCCGAACTCGACCGTTGCGGATGCAATTGTGTCTGCGGCGCGCGAGATTGCGGAAACCACTGAAGTGGCGGCGATCTGCTGTTTCTCCGAATCGGGTACAACCGCTCTGTTGGTCGCGCGTGAGCGCCCGAGGGTGCCTATCATCGCAATGACATCGCTGCGTGGTACCGCGCGGCGTCTTGCTCTGACCTGGGGCACCAATTGTGTGATCACCACTGAAGTCTCGCGCTTTAAGATGGCGGTCGTTGCCTCTGCCCGCGCGGCGCGTGAATTGGGATATGCCGAGGAGCAGGATCACATCGTGGTCACGGCGGGTCTGCCGTTCAATGTGCCGGGCACGACCAACATTGTTCGGGTTGCGCCCTGCGACGAGCGTTTGATTTTTAATATGGAAAAAGAGTAACCTGCCACCTGACAAATGCAGGGGGCGAAGTATGGGTACAGATTATGCGATCACAGTAGGACTGGTGATCGGTCTGTTTTCTATTCCTGCGATGGTGTCTGGCTATGCGGATGAACGCTTTCCGCGCGCAGCTATGGCGGCTTTCATTTTGTCAGCCGCCATAATCGCTCTGGCGTGGAGCGCAAACCCCGAGCTCTATAGTTTCGCAGAGCTGCCCAATGTGGTTGTGCGCGTTATTGCCAGCATAATTAATTAAGCGCTTGCGCAGGGGCGCGGGGCCGACTATATGGCCCCTCTATTCGCGCGACCGGCCTGATGGCATGCCGAGTCGCGTTTGTCACCGACCGAATAAAAGGAGACGGAAATGCCTAAGATGAAGACTAAGTCGAGCGCTAAAAAGCGCTTCAAGGTCACTGCCACAGGCAAAGTACTGGCTGGCCAAGCTGGTAAGCGCCACGGCATGATCAAAAGAACCCGTAAATTCATTCGTGATGCCCGTGGCACTACGACCCTGTCCGCCCCCGACGCCAAGACCGTCAAGGGCTATATGCCCTACGATCGCTAAGAGGAGATTGAAATATGTCCCGCGTTAAAGGTGGTACCGTAACCCACGCCCGTCACAAAAAAGTCGTCAAAGCCGCTAAAGGCTACTACGGCCGTCGTAAAAATACCTTCAAGGTAGCACGTCAGGCCGTCGATAAGGCGAACCAATATGCAACACGCGACCGCAAGAATCGTAAGCGCAATTTCCGTGCGCTTTGGATCCAGCGGATCAACGCTGCGGTTCGTTCGCACGACGAAGCTCTGACATACTCGCGCTTCATCAACGGCCTGAACTTGGCTGGTATTGAAGTAGACCGTAAGGTTCTGGCCGATCTGGCCGTTCACGAGCCCGATGCGTTCACAGCGATCGTAGATCAAGCGAAAGCTGCGCTGGCTGCATAAGCCCCAGCTGGAAGCAAAAAATTTAAACCCCGTCAGAGCTTGCTCTGGCGGGGTTTTCCGTTGCGGGGTCATCTGTGCAGTTCGGCCGACCGGAATGCGTGTTATGTAATGAGCCAGTCCAGATGCGCGCCATATTTTTGATCCACGATAAGCTCGGTAAACGGAGGATGCGTTTCGCACTCAACAAGTTCGGTGATCGTGGCATTTGGCAAATCCCGAAGATCCTCGGAGTGCAAGCGGTCAATTTCGATCTCCTTGGAAAAACAGGACTGCACTTTCGGTGAATGGCCGGACTCTCGCAGGCGGGCTTTGGGTTCCAAAAGCTGGGGTGGGTCGATTGACGTGAGCCTTTTTTGCAATGCGCGCGCGCGCACGTCGCCGCTTTTGCTGAGGAATTCGGCAGAGGCGTTGGTCGCCGCAGAGTACAGCAAAATGGCCTCTACGTTTAAATCCGCAGCTGTATTGAGCGCGCCGAGCCCCCCTCCGGATGCACCGAGGCTAAACAGTCTCTGATGGCCTGCAATTTGATCCAACATGCCTTTGAGCGATTCAACGAATTCAAAATACGTCGCCCCCAAACCATCTACGCCGGTCAAATACAGGTTCCGATGGGTGTCTTTTAGATAAATGGCTGTGACGTCGCGGGCCGCAAAAAACATGTCCAGCAGTCCAACCGGAAACCCAAATCTCCCGCGTAGGCCGCCAAATACAAGAACCGTTTTGCCACTGCTGCCGACCGGTGAAATCATATGAGGGGAGTCTGTGACATCTTCGACCAGCGGCCGCTTGAAACTCTGGGTGTCAAAGGTTTGCAACAAAACTTTTTCCAGGTTTTGCATCGACTCATCGGTCATTAACTTAGGTTTAAGGCACAGCTGAGGTCGATAGGCCTGCATAAGTTTAGGAATAGCGACTTGGGGATCCAATGTTGACACCGACACATGGGGCATGTCGTCCAGTAACAGACCGGAACTGCGGATATTTGACCAGACGAGCAGAACGTTTTGATCGTCGGGCCACTTCGCGATCGCGCGTTGCAACAGCTGGATCAAACGTTCCGGAAAGGCGCCATTGTCCCGCGCATAGACCATGAGTGCGATGATGTTTTCAGGTCTCCCTTCGCCGTCAAAAATATCGCGCTCAAATAATGCCGGAAGGTCCGTCACCGCATGATGTGCACAAATGGCTTGATAATAGGCTGCCCTGTACATTGTGTTCTGGGGATAGAGGTCGGCAGCGGTCTTGGTAAATGCCTCTTCAGCGTCTGGCAGTCCGAGTGCGTGAAAGGCCTGAAGAATGCCTAAAAAGATGGCTTTCCCTGGTTGTTTTTCTGGTGTCAAAATTGACTCGGAAAGCTCCAATACCTCGTGCCAGGCGCGTTTCTTGATTGCGAGCAGGATGGAGAGTTTGGAAATTTGGGAAGAGTTGGCCCCAAGAGATTTTGCCATGTTCAAGGAGTGTGTCGAAAGGTCCAGCTCTCCAGCTTGCGTTGCAGCACGTGCCATGAGGAGATGAAATCTGACATTGTCAGGACGCTGTTCCAACTGTGGTTTCAGCAGGTCTAGGGCCGCGTCAAAGGCCTGTTGATCAATAAGCTTCTTGGCTTCTGAAATGATTTCTTTGGTAGGTTTTAGTGCCACTTCCATATGCGGAATTTCCATCATTAAAATTACAAAATTCTATGGCCAAGCCGATGTGGTAAATCTTGTCGGGCCTGAGCAAAAAACAAATCAGCAAAAACAACTTATAGTTGCTCTTGCTGATTTCCAATCACTTTATTTGCGAACAGTGTTGTGTGACTTGCACATCGCTACTCGCCGGTTGTTGACGCCTTTTGCGGAGGTCAATGAAGAGACGTCGCTCTTCGGAGTCTGGGCTGGATCAGGCGGCGATAGCTGAGTGCCAGCCCGGTATAAGCGAGGATCGCGGCGGCCAGAGAGGCCAAGCCTGCGATGGTTTGCCCGACAATCCCGTAGTATTCTCCGGTGTGGGCAAAGCGCATCCACATGCGCGCCTTCATAGCAGGCGAGCGCTCAGCGACCGCTGCGGGGGCAACGATTTCACCAGTGGATTGGTCAAGCATTAGAGTTTCCTGACGGGATTGTTGATGCCCCATCCCAGTGTCGACCATGACACTGACGGTTTCAGCTTGCGCGCCTTTGGGTAAGGTCAGCGTCATACGGTTCCAGTTTGGTGTTTGCGCAGCGGCCGTTGTCAAAGCCTGCTGAAGGCCAGCTTCGCCGATGTTTAGCGGTTGTGGAGTGCCGGCTGCACCTCTGGTGCGGTTTTTTCTGGCGGGGGCTTCTTCGCCATAGGCGGCAAATAGAAGATTTCCGGTCCATGAGTAGGAGAAGATGGCGCCGGAGACGACAATCACGACCAGAGGAATGGCAGCCCAGAACGCAAAGACATGGTGCCAAGAAAAGTCGCGTGCTTTGCTGTTGGGGTAGCTGCGACGGAGCTTCATTTTAGTTTTCAACATGCCCCATTTCCAGATGCGCGGTAGCCATAGGTAGGCGCCGGTGACCAGCAAGAACAGGAACAACAAGTTGGACGCGCCGGTGATGGCGGCACCGGTTGAATTGCGCCCGTCAAACGAGAGCCAGCGATGCAGGCTGGTTACTTTGGAGAAAAACTGTTGGGTTCCGGTTGCGCCCGTGGCGAGAACCTCTCCCGTGTAAGGATCGAGGAAGGTTTTCCCGCTCCGGCCTGCAGAGGCCAAAACCGCGCCGCCGGGGGCATTTTTGTATACGAGAGAGGTGGCTTGACCGTTTGTTGCGGCCATGGCGTGTTCTGCCAAAGCGTCCGCGCTGAGCGGTGCTGCGGAGGAAACGGGCACGTCATAGCGGCTTTCGGCCAGACGTATGATTTGCGCTTCGTATGTCAAAAGCACGCCAGTGACGGCGAGCATAAAGATGACAAGACCGGTTGCGACCCCTACGACGAGGTGGCTCCAGAAGATGATTTTTCTGATGGGCATGACATGTGTCCCGATGTGAAGTGTTTTTATTGATCTTTGTACGAGCTGGTTCAAAGTTTACGTCGCCGGGCTGTCAACTTGTCGCAGGTTGAGAGGACAACCCTGCGGCGAACCCCGGTCCGGAGAGCACACCTGCGCCACAGTTTTGACGTGGTTGGTGCGGGAATTGACGTTGCAACCAAGGTGCGTGGCGCGAAATTGCCACGATCTTTTCCCAAAAATTAGCGGTTTGGCTGAGAAAGTGGCTGGAGGGGCATTGGTGAGTCCCAAGTGTTTCAAGGGCCGGTTTAAGAGGTCCGTTTTTTCGAGTTGAGCAGCTGGAGGTCCCATGGCCCGTATCAGTGAACTGCATTATTCCAATGCGTACGCCAATAGTTCCGGCGTAAGTGAATTTTTGGAAATCGCATTAAGCCCAGGCGATGATCCCGCTGACTTTATTGTGTCGTTCTACCAGGCTGACGGATCGGTTGGCGTTGAAATCCCTCTGACCCATCCTGACGTTCAGGTGACGGTTGATCCCGATAACGGTGAAACGATTTATGTTATTTCCGCAGATGATTTCCCAATCCTGCTGACAGACCCTGATGGCGGTAGTTCTGGTAACTATGAGGCCTATGCTTTGACGAATACGGCCGCCGGAGAGGTGGTTGATTTTTACGATATTGGCGGTGGCACGCAGAATATTATGGCTGTGGACGGCGCAGCAGCTGGCGCTGTTTCCGAAAATCTCCCTGTGCTCGTTGGACCAAATTCGACCACGACGACATTGCAATTCAACCAGCCCGATCCAGACACTTTGACTTACGGCACCGTGTCTGAAGGGGACTCAGGTCTGGCCTGTTTCGTGGCTGGAACGCGGTTGTTAACGCCCGCGGGTGCGCGGCAAATCGAAAGCCTTCAAACCGGTGACAAGCTATGGACGCGCGATTGTGGCTATCAGCCCATTCGTTGGATGGCGCACCGCACTGTTGTCGGGCAGGGGGCTTATGCGCCGGTCAAATTTAGTCGTGGGGCCTTTGGCGCGAAGCGGGCGCATTATGTGTCTCAAAACCATCGTATGTTGCTGGGCGGCTGGCGCGCCGAGTTGATGTTTGGTGAAAGCGAAGTTCTGGTGCCCGCCAAAGCATTGCTGGAGGCCGACGGCGTGAGCCTGTGTCCGATGGCCGAGGTGACCTATTTCCATGTCATGTTTGACAGCCACCAAGTGGTCATGGGGGACGGCGTCGCCAGCGAGAGCTTTTTCCCCGGTCAGGAAGCGTTGAGTGGCCTGTCGTGTGAGACCCGAGATGAGCTGTTTGCGCTGTTCCCTGAACTGCGCCAAAACCAGCCAAATTACGGCGAAACAGCGCGATTGGTCTGCCCGCCGAAGTTTGCACCGCTGCTTATGGCGGGATGAAAAGAGGCGTGACGGAAAATCTCAAAAAAACGCGCCTTTTCGCCAAAAAAAACTGACCCGACGGCATTTTGGTTTGGTGTCCCAAAGTTTACATAAAGCCAAACTGGGACTCACTTTACGCGCGTCTTCTATAACTCGTGCTAGAGTCCCCGCCAGATTATATGTGGGGCTGCTATGACGACACTGATTGACACGGTTAACGGACTTTTGTGGAGTCACTTGCTGGTCTACTCCCTGCTTGGTTTAGGGCTCTATTTCACCGTCCGTCTCGGGTTTGTACAGTTCATCAGCTGGCGCGAGATGATCCGCACGGTGACTGGAAACGACAAGAATGACAAAGAGGGTATTTCCCCCTTTGCGGCCTTGTCCCTGAGCCTTGCATCGCGGATCGGGACCGGAAACCTCGCGGGTGTCGCGGTTGCATTGCAACTTGGCGGACCGGGTGCGATTTTCTGGATGTGGGTTGTGGCCCTGCTGGGCATGGGCACAGCCTTTGCCGAAGGTGTGCTGGCGCAGGTCTACAAGGGTCACGGTCCCAACGGTGTTTATCGTGGTGGTCCGGCGTTCTACATGGATCGCGGCCTGAAGATGCCCAAGCTGGGCTTTGTCTTTTCGATCTTCATGATCCTGTCATTCGGTCTGATTTTCAACGCGGTACAGGGCAATGCCATTGCCGATAGTATGAACCGCGCGTTTGAATTTCCCAAGCTGGGCACAGGTGTTGTGCTGGCACTGGTCACTGGTCTTGTGATCTTTGGCGGGTTCCGCTCGATCACCCGCGTGGCATCGGTGATTGTGCCGTTTATGGCGCTGGGCTTTATGGGCGTATCGATCTGGATTATTGCGACCAACTTTGGCGAAGTGCCAGGGGTTCTGAAAGAAATCGTTCTGAGTGCATTTGGTCTGCAAGAGGCTGCCGGCGGCGTGGCCGGTGGTATGACCGCCGCGCTGATCAACGGTGTGAAACGCGGCTTGTTCTCAAACGAAGCGGGCATGGGCTCAGCTCCTAACATCGCAGCGGCGGCGACACCTGTTCCGCACCACCCAGCCGCTCAGGGCTATGTGCAGATGCTGGGCGTGTTTGTGGACACGATTTTGGTTTGTACGGCAACTGCGATGATGATCATTCTGGCGGGCACCCATCAGATCGAAGGTCTGGACGGTATTGCCATGACTCAGGCGGCTGCGACCCACTTTATGGGCCCATTTGGCGAATACTTTATCGCTATGGCGATCCTGCTGTTTGCCTTTACCACGATCATCGCCTGTTACACCTATGCGGAAAACGGTCTGATCTATATGGGCTTTGGCAATTTCTGGGGCTTGGCGACCATGCGCGTCGCGGTCATGGGCTTTGTCATCTGGGGCTCGGTTGCCACCGTGCTTGAGGTCTTTGCGCTGGCTGATGTGTCGATGGGCTTTATGGCGATCCTGAACATGATCGCGCTGGCCTTGTTGTCTGGCGTGGTGATCCGGTTGGGCAAAGACTATGTCGCCCAACGTAAGGCCGGTAAGACGCCGGAATTCCATATCGGCGATCACCCTGAGATTGCTCAGGGTGTCGATCGCGAAATCTGGAAGTAAGGTGATCCCGCCATACGGCTTGCAATTGCAAGGCCGTATGGTAGGAGAACTGCGGTAATTTTCTCAGCTGGGACGGGCCCTGTCATGGACGATCTGCGCAATAAATACATCGAAGCGATTGCGGCAGCAGCCGATGAGGCCGCGCTGGAAGAGCTGCGCGTTCAGGCTGTGGGCAAAAAAGGCGAAGTCAGCCTGAAAATGCGCGAGCTGGGCAAGATGACCCCAGAAGAGCGTCAGGTTGCCGGCCCTGCGCTCAATGCGCTTAAGAACGAGATCACCTCGGCGCTGGCGGCCAAAAAAGCTGCGCTGGCCGATGCGGCACTGGATGCGCGTCTTGCCACTGAATGGCTGGACGTGACCCTGCCTGCACGCAACCGTCGTGTGGGATCGATCCACCCGATTTCTCAGGTTACAGAAGAGGTCACCGCGATCTTTGCTGACATGGGGTTTGCTGTGGCCGAAGGCCCGCAGATCGAAACCGACTGGTATAATTTTGACGCGCTCAACATTCCCGGTCACCACCCTGCACGCGCCGAGATGGACACGTTTTACACGCACCGCGCCGAAGGCGACGAGCGTCCGCCGCATGTGTTGCGTACGCACACCAGCCCCGTGCAAATCCGCTCGATGGAGAAAACCGGCGCGCCGATCCGCATTATTTGCCCCGGTCGTGTGTATCGTGCGGACTATGACCAGACCCACACGCCGATGTTCCACCAGATCGAAGGTCTGGCGCTGGGCCGCGATGTGTCCATGGCCAACCTGAAATGGGTGCTGGAAGAATTCTTCACCGCCTTCTTTGGCACCGAAGTCAAAACCCGCTTCCGCGCGTCACACTTTCCGTTCACCGAGCCTTCGGCTGAGGTGGATATTCAGTGCAGCTGGGAAGGTGGCACTGTGAAAGTGGGTGAGGGTGACGATTGGCTCGAAGTTCTGGGCTCGGGCATGGTGCATCCCAAGGTTCTGGAAGCTGGTGGCATCGATCCCAACGAATATCAGGGTTTTGCCTTTGGCATCGGCATCGACCGTCTGGCGATGTTGAAATACGGCATTCCTGATTTGCGCGCCTTCTTTGATAGCGACCTGCGCTGGCTGCGCCATTATGGCTTTGCTTCGCTGGATCAACCAACGCTGCACGGCGGTCTCAGCCGCTAAAGCGGATTGATACTCTTGAAAATGGGCGCTCTTGAGCGCCCTTTTTTGTGCCGTAAACGGGACCTTACGTGTCGGCAAGTGTGTAGAAGTCATCATCACACCGAGTAGCATTCCTTCACACAGAAGGAGCGGCGCATGACCCATATTCTCATCCTTGAAGGCAATTCCGTCGAGATGGTTGCGCAGGGCGGATCGGATGCGCTGCCATTTGTGAAAACGCTGATGGCGCTGGACCCGACGGTGACGCTTGGCGTGGCCAACCCCTATGCAGGGGCGCTTACGGCTGATCAAATTGAACAGGCGGATGGCGTTGTGTTCACCGGCGCAGGTGTGGCGTGGGCGACCGATGCGCCCGAGGCCGCCCCACAACGCGCCGCGATGCGATTGGTGTTTGACACCGGTCGGCCGGTTTGGGGGTCTTGCAACGGGATGCAATTGGCCGCCGTGGTGCTTGGCGGCTCAGTGGGGGCCTCGCCAAAAGGTACCGAGATGGGTTTAGCACGCAATATTGCGCTCACTGATACCGGACAAGCCCATCCTATGATTGCCACCAAACCCGCCAGATTCGCGTCGCCTTGCGTGCATCGTGACGAGGTGCAGCGTTTACCAGACGGGGCTGAATTACTTGCCAGCAACGCGCATTCGCAGGTGCAATCCTTCGCGTACCAGAGCGGCGCTGTCGATTTCTGGGGTGTGCAATACCATCCGGAATGCTCCGTGTCCGATATGGCTGGCTGGCTCGCGTCCAAAGACGACGTATCCGCCGCGCTTATCCATGATCTGGTAGCCGCCGAAACTGACGCCGCAGCGGCTGCGCGCTTGGGCGCCTCTGTGCAAGAGCTCACCATTGCATCACGCGCCAAAGAACTGTCCAACTGGCTCACCTATGTCGGCGGCCAACGCATTGAGCGCTCCCAATCTCTTTTTGGTGCTTAAAATACCTCGGGGGACCACAAGCTTGCTTGTGGTGGGGCAGCGCCCCAGTTTCCTTTATAAGGCTCAGCTTGCTGAGCGTGGCCCAACCTCTGGCAGCGGCCCGCAGGGCGGCGACAAGGGCGGGAGGATTTCGCCCGCCGCGCACACAAACTCAGGCGACTTTCGCCACACTCGCAGCCATTTTGGCACCCAACGCCTGCATCCGGTCAATGCGGTTTTGCTTGTCCGGCCCGATGATGCCCATCAGCTTTTTCTTCACCATGCCGGTCATGATCTTGCCCATCAGCTTGGCGGATTTGGGATTTGTGAACCGGATTTTGACCAGACTGCCATCGCCCATTTCAACAATCTCGTTGGTTTCCAGCATGCTGAGGCCCATTGGCATATTATAGCGCCCGGTCGCATATTCTCCGGGATACCAGTCGACAATTTCAAATGGGAAAATGTCGTCGCCGTGGTGGCAGTGATACAGCGTGCCCGGCTCGATTTTGTTGTTGTTGGTATTGAACAGATCCACCTGATCCGCGCCCAGCCATTCCGCTCGCAAATCCGGACGCGTGCAGATGGTAAAGGCCACGTCTGGCGATACGGGCAGGGGAATGATCCATTCCTCCATCAACAAATCACCGCCTTGCTCAACAAAGGTGCGCTCTGATGTGCGCCGCCGCTCCCATGCGCTGCGCATGTCACGCACCACATATTCGACCTCGCCGATATGCTCGATGTCTTCGCTGTGAAACTCGCTGTTATCAAAATAGTCGCCCAACTCCATGGCGCGCAGCGCGTCACAGGAAATCAGCGTATAGGCGTTCAGCCCTGTGCGTTCCTTGACCGAGTTCTTGAGCAATCGGAAGGCGGTGATTACATCCTGTCCGGCAAGTTCTTCGCGATCCCCTGTTTGCTGGATCACGCATTGGCCATGATGCACGACAATCTTCAACTCTAGATCGCCAATGTTGGCGCAGGCGTCGCAGGGGCAACTGGTGTTGAGCAGCATCTTTTCCTTGGCGCGCGCAAAGACACAGTACAGCTGTTCGGCAAAGTCCAGAATGAACTGTTTGGACATCACATCGCTTTCAAAGGCGTAAGCAAAGACCGCATCGCCTTGCAGGCCTGACACGGCCAGCGGTGCGCGGATTGCTGGAACCAGATCGCCAAACAGGGATTCCAATATTCCCTTGGCGTGTTCAATCGGCGTCTTGGCCATGAATTTGGTATAGCCCGAGATATCTGCAATGACGAAATAGGCCGTTTTGACGCCGTTATCACTGTTAAGCATATATTTTCCCCTGATAATCAGGGGCGCAACCCGTACCCCCGTTGCTTTACTATGCGTCAACTTTGCTGAAATTCAAAATCGGCTTGGATTAGGCCATCTGGCAGGTGTCTGTGAGAGCTTGAAAGCGAGGGTTTCGGCGTTGAGGCGGCAATGGCCCCTTTCCCCAGCGCGCCATATCCGTTAAACGCCAGTCTGACCCTTTTTTGACTGGCGGAATGACGCGATGAAGTTCACCCTTTCCTGGCTGAAAGACCATCTTGAGACAGATGCAAGCGTAGATGAGATCGTCTATGCACTCACCGATCTTGGACTTGAGGTGGAAGAGGTTTCCAACCCCGCCGACCGTCTGGCCGATTTTACGCTGGGCAAGGTGGTCCATGCCGAGAAGCACCCTGATGCGGACAAGCTGCGGGTCTGTACCGTGGCGACCGATGAAGGCGAGTTGCAGATCATTTGTGGCGCACCCAACGCGCGTGAAGGCATCACCGTGGTTGTCTGCAAACCGGGCATGTATATTCCCGGTCTGGATATCACCATCAAGGTTGGCAATATCCGCGGGGTCGAAAGCTTTGGCATGATGGCCTCGATGCGCGAGCTGGAGCTGGGCGAAGATCACGACGGCATCATCGAGCTGCCCTCGGGCGAGGTTGGCGACAAGTTTGTTGACTGGCTGGCGGTGAATGAACCCTCCAAAGTTGATCCGGTGATTGAAATCGCGATTACGCCAAACCGTCCTGATGCTTTGGGCGTGCGTGGTATTGCGCTGGATCTGGCTGCGCGGGGTCTGGGCACAATGAAGCCTGCCAAGACGGCCAAGGTTGCGGGCAGCTTTGCCAGCCCGATCACTGTGACGATTGACGAAGACGCGGCCACCGATGGCTGCGAAGTCTTTGCCGGTCGTCTGATCAAAGGTGTGAAAAACGGCCCCAGTCCCGAGTGGCTGCAGGATCGTCTGACCGCCATTGGACTGCGCCCGATTTCCGCACTGGTGGATATCACCAACTTCTTCACCTTTGATCGCAACCGTCCGTTGCATGTGTTTGATGCTGACAAAGTGTCGGGCAACCTGCGCGTACATCGCGCCAAGGGCGGCGAGACCCTCGTGGGACTGGACGAAAAAGAATACACATTTGCCCCCGGTATGGTGGTGATCTCTGACGACAACGCGGTGGAATCCATCGGCGGCGTGATGGGTGGTCTGGCCACAGGCTGTACCGAGGAGACCACCAATGTCTTCCTTGAAGCTGCTGTTTGGGATCACATTCAGATTGCCTATACAGGGCGTGGATTGAAGATCAATTCCGATGCGCGCTATCGCAACGAGCGTGGCATTGATCCGGCTTACAACATGCAAGCCATCGAAGATGCAGCGCAGATGATCATCGATCTGTGCGGCGGCGAAGCCTCTGAGGTTGTGGTCGCAGGCCAAGTGCCTGACGTAAGCCGCGCCTTTAAACTGGACACCGACCGTGTTCAGTCGCTGGTGGGCATGGAAATTCCTGCTGAAACCCAGCGCGCCACATTGACGGCTCTGGGCTTTGAGCTGAAGGGCGATATGGCGCATGTGCCAAGCTGGCGCCCTGATGTGCGCGGCGAAGCTGATCTGGTGGAAGAAGTGGCCCGCGTGGCCTCGTTGACTAAACTGGTTGGGCGTCCGCTGGAACGCATGCAGGCGGGTCTGCCCAAACAAATCCTGTCGCCCATGCAGAAACGCGAACAGATCGCGCGGCGCACTACGGCGGCGTTGGGATACAATGAATGTGTGACGTATAGTTTCATCGACAAGGCGGCGGCGACGCTGTTTGGCGGTGGCAGCGATGCGACCATGCTGGAAAACCCGATTTCCAGCGAGATGAGCCACATGCGCCCGTCGCTGTTGCCCGGTTTGTTGCAGGCCGCTGCGCGCAATCAAGCACGCGGTTTCATGGATATGGCGTTGTTTGAATGCGGCGCGGTCTTTCATGGTGGCGAACCAGGTGAGCAGGAAAATATCCTGACCGGTATTCTGGTGGGGCGCACCGTGGGTAAGGACATTCACGGCGAGAGCCGTGGCGTGGATATCTATGACGCCAAAGCGGATATGGAAGCGGTGTTGGAAGCCTTGGGCGCGCCAACCAAGCTGACCTATAACCGTGGCACCAATGCTTGGTGGCATCCGGGCCGTAGCGCCAAAGTGGGTCTGGGGCCGAAAAAGGTGCTGGGCGCCTTTGGTGAGATACACCCCAAGGTGCTGTCTGAGCTGAATGTCAAAGGTCCGGTTGTGGCATTTGCCATTCACACCGCTGAAATCCCGCTGCCCCGCAAGAAATCAGCGACCAAGGGTGCTGTGACCATGTCTGATCTGCAGGCAGTCGAGCGTGACTTTGCCTTTGTTGTGGATGCGGATGTCGAAGCACTAACGCTGGTGAATGCTGCGGCTGGCGTGGACAAGGTTTTGATCGAAAGCGTGCGGGTGTTTGACGAATTCATCGGCGGCTCGCTGGGGGATGATAAAAAGTCTATCGCCCTGACGGTACGTTTGCAGCCCAAAGATGTGACGCTGAAAGAAGCGGACATCGAAGCGGTGGCGAGCAAGATCATCGAGAAAGTCGGCAAAGCCACCGGCGGCACGCTGCGCGGGTGATGTGATGGATTTGCGCAGGGCACAGGACAGTGACGCCGGTGCCCTGACGCAATTGATTGACGCGGCCTATCAACCCTATCGCGATGCGGGGGTTGCTCTGCCTGATGTCAGCGGCGGCATTGCCGAAGCGATTTCTGCAGGTGAAGTTTGGGTCATTGGCGCGCCTGTTCAGGGTGTTTTGATGATCCGCCTCACGCCTCCCAATGCGCATTTGATGAATGTTGCCGTGGCCACATCGGCCAAAGGGCAGGGTATTGGCGGGGTGCTGATCCGACATGGCGTGGCATTGGCGCAAGAGGCCGGATGCACGGCGGTTGATCTGGCGACACATCGGGATTTGGCTGACAATATTGCGCTTTATACCCATCTTGGCTGGCAGGAATGCGGGCGTGACGGGATGCGTGTGATGATGACGCGAGCGCTGTGATCTCTACATGGTCTTAGCGATTTCTTCGGCCAGCAGATCATAGACTAGCCTGATGCGGCGACTGGTGTGCAATTCTCGATGGGTGGTCAGCCAGACCGGAAAGGTGACGGGCGCTGCGTCTGGCAAGACACGCTCGATCTCGGGGGTGCCTGCGGCGACCAGATCGGCCATCGGCGCAATGCCAAACCCCTGTTTGCACAGCTCCCATGTCACCAATCCGCTTGCTGATCCGATCCGGAAGTTTTCGGCTGTGATCGGGAAGCCTAAAGGATGCAGATACTCCAGCATGCGCTCGGTGTCGCCCATATCAATAAAGGTATGCAGCGCAAGATCGTTCAGACGTTCAGGACGTCCCATAAGATCAAGATAGCTGCTGGCGGCGTAAAAATGCCCTGTGGCTTCGCAAATCAGCCGTGCAATCAGATCGGGTTGCGTGGGGCGCACATGGCGAATGGCGATATCCGCTTCGCGTCGCATCAAATCGCGTACATCATCGGCGGCCACCACATCGATCACCAGACGCGGCGCCAATGTGCGCAGCCGTTTTAGGATCGGGGGCAGCAGATAGGCGGAAAACACATCCGAGGCGGTGATGGCAATGCGGCCCTCAATTGCTTGGGACTGTCCCGAGGCGACCAGCGCCACCTTGTCGGCGGCCGCGCCCATGGCGCGCACATGTTCCAGCAATTCATGCCCCGCCGCTGTTAGGGTCAGGCTGCGTCCGACGCGTTCAAACAACATCACGCCAAGGTCCTGCTCCAAGGCGGCCACCTGACGGCCAAGCGTCGGTTGTGTCAGGCCTAAATTGCGCGCGGCGGCCGACAGAGAGCCGCCTTCTGCGGTGGCAAGAAAAGCGCGGATATGGTTCCAGTCAAAAGGCGTCATGGGTGAGTTCATGCATATTTGTATAAGCAAACTGCAAATTTCGGCAATTCTTATATGGTTGATGCATATATAAAGTTGCGCCAACAAGGAGGCACGATATGAAGACATCAGCCAAATTCTGGGACGGGATCGCCGAAAAATATGCCCGCAATCCAATCAGCGACATGGACGCCTATGAATACACGTTGAGGCGCACGCGATCCTATCTAACTCTCACAGATCGTGTGCTTGAACTGGGTTGCGGCACAGCCAGCACAGCCTTGCGGTTGGCGGATGCGGTGGCAGATTATCTTGCGAGCGATATCTCTGATGGGATGCTTGCACAGGGAGAACTCCGCCTGAAAGAGGCCGAGGTTGGCAATATCACTTTGGCACAGGCCACAGCTGCCACAGCACCTGAGGGGCCATTTGATGTGGTGATGGGGTTTAACCTGTTTCATTTGATTGATCCGGCGGAAGAGCCATTGGCACAGGTGCACAAGCGGCTTAAATCCGGCGGGCTGTTTATTTCCAAAACCCCCTGCATCGGGCAAAGCATGAAGTCGTTCAAATTCCGAATGATCAAGTTTGCGCTGCCGCTGCTGCAATTGATTGGCAAGGCGCCATTTGTGCGTTTTCTCAGCGTTGCTGACTGGGAGCGCGAGGTCACAGAAGCCGGATTTGAGATCATCGAGTCAGGAAATTTCCCGGTGGACCCTGCCAGCCGCTATCTGGTGGCGCGCCGCCTCTGACGTGGTGGGCGGGATAATCGCGAAAGCAGGTGTTGGTGTGGGGCATGCTATTCGCTATCAAAGGCACAACAGTGAAACGAGGGAATATCACATGAGCCTGAAAATCTATCTTTCCGGTGAAATCCACACCGATTGGCGTGAGCAGATTATCGAAGGGTCCGCTGGGCTGGACGTGAGCTTTAATAGCCCCGTCACCGATCACGCGGCATCTGATGACTGTGGCGTGGCCATTTTGGGCGCAGAACCCGACAAGTTCTGGCACGACAACAAAGGTGCCAAGCTCAACGCCATCCGCACCCGCAAAGGCATCGAGGATGCCGATATCGTAGTGGTGCGCTTTGGCGAGAAGTATCGCCAATGGAATGCCGCTTTTGATGCGGGGTATGCTGCGGCATTGGGCAAGTCGGTGATTGTGCTGAGCCAGCCGGACCATCAACACGCGCTCAAAGAAGTGCATGCCGCCGCCTTGGCCGTGGCGGATGAGCCGCGTCAGGTGGTGGACATCCTGACCTATGTGCTCAGCGGCAAACTGCCCGCTTAACTGGCTACGCCGCGTCAGGCTTGCCGATGACCAACCCTCGCTCCTAGGCTACTGCCCGAGCGAGGGGAAAATATGGACTTTGATTATATCATCGCGGGGGGCGGGTCTGCTGGCTGTGTGATGGCTGCACGGCTGAGCGAGGACCCTAACGTTAGCGTCTGTTTGGTTGAGGCCGGCGGCGCTGGCAACAGCCCGTTGATCCGCGTGCCTGTGTTGGGCGCAGCGATGATCAGAAGCCGTCCGAAAATCAACAATTGGGCATTTCACACGGTGCCACAGAGCGAGTTGAACGGGCGGCGCGGCTATCAGCCACGCGGGCGCACCTTAGGGGGCAGTTCCGCGATCAACGCGATGCTCTATGTGCGCGGCCACCCCAGTGATTATGACGAATGGGCCGATCTGGGCTGTGAGGGTTGGGATTGGCAGTCGGTGCTGCCGTATTTTCGCAAATCAGAGAATAACGAACATGGCGCGGATGCGCTGCATGGTGGCGACGGCCCGCTTCAGGTGCGCGACCAGGCCACGCCACGTGCAATCAGTCAGGCGTTTGTGCAGGCCTGTGAGGCGATGCAAATCCCGCACAATGATGATTTTAACGGCCCGCAACAAGAAGGCGCTGGCCTGTATCAGGTGACCCAGTTTCACAAAGGCAAACGGGTCGGGCAGCGCTGCTCGGCGGCAGCCGCCTATTTGCGGGGGCTTAATGCGCGGTCCAATCTGACTATTCTGACGCATACAATGGTGCAAAAGGTGACCTTTGACGGCCAGCGCGCAACTGGCCTGCAAACTCGGCGGGGCCGGAAGCATCAGACACTGACGGCGCGGCGTGAAGTGATCCTGTCCGGCGGTGCATTTGGCTCACCGCAATTGTTGATGCTCTCAGGGATTGGACCGCGCGATGAGTTGGCCGCTCAGGGTATTGAGGTTGTGCACGAATTGGCTGGGGTCGGGCAAAACCTGCAGGATCATCTGGACTACACGGTGGCTTATCGCTCTCCACGCAAGGATATGTTGGCGATCAATCCCCGCGGCGCTTGGGACATTACGCGCGCGGCCTTTGAGTGGCGTGCCAAAAAGGGAGGGGATCTCTCTTCGCCCTTTGCCGAAGGGGCTGCGTTTTTCAAATCCGACCCATGCCTGAGCAAGCCGGACATGCAGCTGCATTTTGTGATCGGTATTCTGGACCAGCATTTGCACAAAATTCATTTTCGGCATGGCTATTCCTGTCATGTCTGTGCTCTGCGGCCCCATAGCCGCGGCCATGTTGGTCTGAACTCAGATCGCGTGCAGGATGCGCCGCGCATCGATCCGGCGTTTCTGAGCGATCCTCGTGACTTGCCTGATCTGCTCCGCGGGGCACGCAGATTAGAGAAAATTATGGAGGCGGCCCCCCTGTCCCCTTGGCGCGGCCAGCGACTTTATCCACACGATGGCAGCGACGCCGCCATCGAGGCTGATATCCGGGCGCGGTCGGACACCATATATCACCCGGTTGGCACTTGCCGGATGGGTGTTGACGAGATGGCCGTGACGGATTCATCGGGACGGGTTCACGGTCTTGATGGTTTGCGCGTGGTGGATGCCTCGCTGATGCCGCGACTGATCGGCGGCAACACCAATGCGCCAACCATTATGATGGCGGAAAAGATCGCCGACGAGATGTGCGCCGACCTATGACTTTTTGGTGCTGAAAATACCTTCGGGGGGTGAATTGGCCCGTGAGGGGCAAGAGGGGGGCAGACAGCCCCCCTTTTTCTTCACCTTTTACTCACACCGAAGCAGCTCCCGCGTGTCCACATTCGGTCCGCCGCCAGACGCCTTTTTGACTCTGGGAATTCGAATGGGGGGAAGATATGCGGCTTTTCCCCTGCTGCCAACTTCGCATTCATGCAAAATGCAATGCTGTAAGTCGTATTAGCGCCGAGAAAACAATCGCGCACAACACTGGGAAGACAAGACATGATGCAAGAATTCAAAGACTTTATAGCCAAGGGCAATGTCATGGACATGGCTGTGGGGATCATCATCGGGGCGGCGTTCACCGCGATCGTGAAATCAATGGTGGGTGATTTGATCAACCCGTTTGTCGGCCTGTTCATGGGAGGTGTGGATTTCACCAATCTCTATGTCGTGCTGGCCGGAGAGGTCGCAGAAGGCGCAAGCCTTGAGGCTGCGCGCGAAGCGGGGGCCGCTGTGTTTGCTTGGGGAGCCTTTGTAATGGCCGTGATCAATTTCCTAATCATCGCCTTCGTGGTCTTTATGCTGGTGCGCTACGTGAAAAAGGTCAAAGAAGCCGCCGAAAAACAAGAAGAGGCCGCGGCGGAAGAGGCGCCAGCTGGTCCCAGCGAGCTGGATGTGTTGCTGGAAATTCGCGACTCTTTGAAAAAATAGATCACATAACAGACACCAAAGTGGCGCGAGGCTTGCTTCGTGCCATTTTTTTGTGTTTGGAAATGCATGATATTTGTCAAAAAAGGAATTGAGCCAATGGAAACGGTTGTTGATCAGGCGCAGCAATATGCGCCGTTGATCGTTGCGGCGCTTAAAGCGCTGGTTGTGCTTGTGGTTGGCTGGATCGTGGCTGGTCTTGTGAGCCGGACGGTGCGCAAACGGGTGAATGCGACACCTGAGATTGACCAGACGCTGGGCAATTTTGCCGCCAGCATTGTGCGCTGGGTGATTTTGCTGATTGTTCTGATCGCCATTTTGGGATTGTTCGGCATCGAGGCGACATCACTGGTTGCGATCATGGGTGCGGCGACTTTGGCGATTGGTCTGGCGCTGCAAGGCACGTTGAGTGATCTGGCAGCGGGCTTCATGCTGATCTTGTTCCGGCCCTATAAATTGGGCCAATACGTGGATGTCGGTGGCACGGCGGGCACTGTTGTGGATCTCAACCTGTTTGTGACCGAGCTTGTTACACCTGACAACGTTCAGATCATTATCCCCAATGGTCAGGCGTGGGGTGCGATCATCACCAATTATTCCGCGCATGACACCCGTCGTGTGGATTTGGTTTTTGGCATCGATTATGGCGATGATGCCGAGAAAGCTAAAAACATCATTCTGGCCGCCGCAGAAGCGGATGAGCGGGTGCTGAAAGATCCCGAGAGCTGGGTGCGGGTTACAAATCTGGGCGACAGCTCGGTCGATCTGACAGCGCGTATTTGGTGTAATGCAGCCGATTACTGGGAGCTGAAGTTTGCTTTGACGCAGTCTGTCAAAGAGGGCTTTGATAAAGGCGGGATTTCTATTCCTTACCCACATACCGTGGAAATCAAACGCGAAGCGTGATCCAAGTGCTCCCGCCATCTTCGTGGCCTTGCGGCCACTGCCAGATGTTGGGCATGGCGGATATGGCGCTACGCGCCACATCCGCAGAGAAAAAGGCGCCCGTGGGGCGCCTTTTTGTTGTGAGCATTTCCGCCATCAATTGTGAAATGTGCCGCTAGGCGAGGTCGTCTTTGCCTTCGATCAGAAAATGAGAGCTCTCGGAGCCTTGGGTGCGGGCGTGGAGATGCGGCGCATAGTCGGGGTCGGCCATGAAATTCAGCGCGGCCTCACGGGTGGGCCATTGGATAACGATGCGCAGGGCCGCCGGAGTTTCAGCCCCTTCAACCTGTTCGTGGCTGGAGGTGCGGGCGAGGTATTGGCCGCCATGTTTTGCGACAAGCTTGTTTGCCGGCCCTATATAATCGGCCACCCAAGCATCTGTGGTGGGGGTGACGGCAAGAACTGAAAAAAACGACATTTGAATGTCCTTTGGTTGTGAAAGCTGCCCTTTTCGTTGGGCGTGCCATAACAATAATCATTGCGATTACCCGTAAAATGGCCAAGATGTAGCTTCACAATTTAGAAAACGGATATAATCGGCATGGATACCCAAGCGCTGCGGCTGTTCGTCTTGTCTGCGGACAAACTTAACATCAGCGCGGCGGGCCGTGCTCTGGGGTTGGCACCTGCGGTGGCCAGCGCGCGGTTGTCCAAGTTGGAGCAACAGATGGGGGCTGATCTGTTGCACCGCACAACGCGCAAGGTCGCGCTGTCGCTGGAGGGGGCCGAGTTTCTACCGTTTGCGCGTGAAATTCTGGCGCAGGAAGATGCTGCGCTTGTGGCTTTGGGGCGCGGGCAGGCGGAGGTGTCTGGCACCCTGCGTTTTACCGCGCCGTCGACCTTTGCGCAGCTTTATATTGCGCCCCTGTTGCCCGAGTTTCTGGATCGCTATCCCGGGGTGAAGCTGGATTTGCGGTTCTCTGATGTGCAGCTGGATCTGATCGAAGGCAGTTTTGATTTGGCCTTGCGCAATTCGATGCTGGAGGACAGCAGCCTGAAGGGGCGCAAGCTGGCCAGTGATACGCGTATATTATGTGCTGCCCCCGCGTATCTGGCACGGTTTGGAACGCCTCAGACGATAGAAGAGTTGCAATCCCATCAGGTGATTGCGTTTCAAGGCGAGCGTGGGCGCAGGTTTGAAAACGAAGATGGCGATACGTGGGTTTTGGACCCCGCAGCGCCCCAGTGTCGTTTGATTTTGGACGATGGGCAGAGCCAGAAACGCGCCACGATGGCGGGGGCGGGGATTTCGGCGAATTCACTGTGGAGTGTGCATCAGGAGCTGGCGGACGGCAGTTTGGTGCAGATTTTTCCAGACTATCATATGTCGGATGAGAGCGTGCTGTGGCTGGTCTATCCCAAGTCCAATGTTCTGAGCGCAAAGGTGCGCGTGTTTATGGACTATCTGTTGGAGAAAATCGGCAGGGCACCGATCTGGACCCTGCCGAAATAGCATTGCTTAGGCTTTGAGCGCCAGCGACGGTGCCAGAACGTCAATGCCGAGGGCTTTGCCAACGGCGTAGTAGGTCAGCTTGCCCGCGTGCACGTTCAGACCATTGAGCAGATGCGGATCATCCTCACAGGCCTGACGCCAGCCTTTGTTGGCCAGATTCAGCAAGAAGGGCAGGGTCGCATTGCCAAGCGCCTGAGTTGAGGTGCGTGCGACAGCGCCGGGCATGTTGGCCACACAGTAGTGCATGATGCCGTCCACTTCGTAGATCGGATCAGCATGGGTGGTTGCGCGTGATGTTTCAAAGCAGCCGCCTTGGTCAATCGCAACGTCCACCAGCGCGGCGCCGGGCTTCATGTCCGACAGCTGTGCGCGGCTGATCAGCTTGGGCGCTGCGGCCCCCGGAATCAACACGGCACCGATAACCATGTCGGCCTCGCGCACCAGTTCAGCGGTGGCACCAGCGGTGGAATATTGGTTTTTGAACGTGCCGCCAAAGACGTCATCAAGATACTTGAGACGCGGCAGTGAACGGTCCAAAACAGTGACGTCTGCGCCCATACCTGCGGCGATCTTGGCTGCATGTGTGCCAACCACACCGCCGCCGATCACAACAACTTTGGCGGGCGCCACGCCTGGCACGCCACCCATCAGCACGCCACGGCCGCCATTGGCCTTTTGCAGGGTCCATGCGCCCACCTGTGGGGCCAGACGACCCGCCACTTCGGACATCGGTGAGAGCAGCGGCAGTCCGCCGCGATCATCAGTCACGGTTTCATAGGCGATTGCAGTACAACCTGAGGCCAGCAGGTCGTGGGTCTGCTCGGGGTCTGGTGCGAGGTGCAGGTAGGTGAACAGAAGCTGGCCTTCGCGCAGCATCTTGCGCTCGCCTGCTTGGGGTTCTTTGACCTTTACGATCATGTCGGCGGTGGCAAAGATTTCCTCAGCGGTGTCGATGATTGCAGCGCCGGCTGCAACATAGTCTTCATCCGCAAAGCCAGCGCCCATACCGGCGCCTTTCTGGATGATCACATCATGACCGTGGTTAACCGCTTCGCGGGCGGCATCTGGCGTCATGCCGACGCGGAACTCTTGAGGTTTGATTTCGGTGGGGCAGCCGATTTTCATCGTTGTCTCCTAAAAACTGGTGATCCATCCAATATGACGGAACTTCTTTAGGAGGTGCTGCTTTTTTGGGCGCTTTGAAAACTGGTCTTTCGAAGAATCTTGCGATAAACCAGAAAAACGCGAAAGGAAATGTACTTATTATGTCAATAGACCAGACAGATCGTCGCATTCTCACGGTGTTGCAAAAGCAAGGCCGGATGTCCAATGCGGAGCTTTCCGAACGTGTCAATCTATCGGCCTCAGCATGTCATCGGCGGGTCAGTCGACTCGAGAGTGAAGGCTATATTCGCGATTATGTGGCGTTGTTGGATCCGCGCAAAATGCAGCTGCCGTCGACGGTTTTTGTGGAAATCACGCTAAGCGGTCAGGCAGATGAGGTGCTGGACGCCTTTGAAAAGGCCGTTGCGTTGGTGCCGCATGTTCTGGAGTGTCATTTGATGGCGGGCACTGCGGATTATCTTTTGAAAGTTGTGGCGGAAGATACTGAGGACTTTGCCCGTATCCACCGCCAGCATTTGGCGCGTCTGCCCGGCGTGGCGCAGATGCAGTCCAGTTTTGCGTTGCGCACGGTGTTTAAGACCACTGCGCTGCCGGTTTAGGCGGGTTTATTCAACAGGGCCGCCTGCATTTTTCCAATCGGCAAAGCCGCCGACGTTTGAGACGTTCTGATAGCCCATGTCTTTGAGGGTCTTGCCGGTTAATGCAGCTTGGCCACCGGCACCGCAGATCAAGACAATATCGGCGTCTTTTTGAAGGGCAGGGTTGTGCAAGGCGTGGGACCCATCTGCACGGAACTCGATCATGCCGCGGGTGATTTTTTCGGCGCCTGCGATGGTGCCTGTGGCGGCGATCTCACCGCTGTCACGCACATCGACAAATACGGTTCCGCCAGCTTGGTGTTTGGCGATGCCTTCTTGCGGCGAAATCTTGGGGACAACGGCGTTGGCTTCGTCGAGATAGTCTTGGGCTGTTTTCATGTGAAAATTCCTTGTGTCTGATCCGGAATAAAACACCCGGATTCTGTTCGCGGCTAATAATGCCCCACGGTGGCAGCAATCGCGGATTGCAACAAGAGGGTAAGACAGAAGGGCAACAGCGCGCAAAATATGCGCGCTGTGTTTTGGGCTTACTTGCTGTCTTCGGCTTCCAGCTTGTCCTGGGTTTTGGTGTCGAAATCACCTGCATCATGGCGCTCGCGTAGCTGGGTGTGCAGCTCGCCAAAGGCGCGGTTGACCATGCGGCCACGTTGTACGGCAGGGCGCGCATCAATGGCTTTGGCCCAGCGTTGAACGTTCTCGTAGCTTTCCACGTCAAGGAATTCTGCAGCGCTATACAGACGGCCCAGAACCAGCTGGCCGTACCAAGCCCAGATCGCCATATCGGCGATGGTGTAGTCTTCACCTGATATAAAAGTGTTCTCGGCCAGCTGGCGATCCAGCACGTCCAGCTGACGTTTGGTTTCCATCGCAAAGCGATTGATAGGGTATTCAAATTTTTCCGGTGCATAGGCATAGAAATGACCAAAACCGCCGCCCAAATAAGGCGCGCTGCCCATCTGCCAAAACAGCCAGCTGAGCATTTCTGAGCGGTTTTCTGCCGGACCTAGGAAGGCGTCAAATTTCTCGGCCAGATGCATCAGGATGGCCGCGGATTCAAACACGCGGGTGGGCGCGTCACCAGTGCGATCCATCAGGGCGGGGATTTTCGAGTTGGGGTTCACCTCAACAAAACCCGAGCTGAACTGATCACCTTCGCCGATGTTAATCAGCCATGCGTCATATTCCGCACCGTTGTGACCTGCGGCCAGCAACTCTTCGAGCATGACAGTGACTTTGACGCCATTGGGGGTGGCCAGTGAGTACAGCTGGTAAGGGTGTTCGCCCACTGGAAGCTCTTTGTCATGGGTGGCGCCAGCGATCGGGCGGTTGATGGAGGCAAAGTGGCCACCGTTTTCGCTGTCCCAAGTCCAGACTTTGGGGGGAGTGTATGTTTCGCTCATTTTAGGACCCTGTTCACTATGGTGTTTGCGCACACCTTAGGCGGCTTGGAACGGGATGTGCAGGGGGGAAGCGGTGCAATCACACATCTGTGTGAGAGGCGTACAAGGCAGTTAAACGATCAACGCATCACTGTCATGACACTTCTGCGCTATACATTCCCTTTCAAATGTCATAGATGGCCTGCTTTGTTGCTCTGAAATGACGTGTGAGCGGCCCTGCCAAGGTGCGGGTCTGAAGGTTGCGTTGTATGAGCATGCCCTCAGATAAAAGAAGATTTCGCTGTGAAACAAGCTCTCCGTGATGCGCTCGATGCGCGTGGATATGAAAAACTTACCCCCGTTCAAGAAGCTGTTCTGAACCCTGATTTGGAAGGCCGTGACCTGTTGGTGTCGGCCCAGACCGGATCGGGCAAGACCGTTGGTTTTGGTCTCAGCATTGCGCCAACATTGCTCGGCGACGCCGACGTTTTTGATGCCGCGCATGCGCCGCTGGCGTTGGTGATCGCGCCAACGCGCGAATTGGCGTTGCAGGTGAAACGCGAGTTGCAGTGGCTTTATGCCAATGCAGGTGCGCATCTGGCGTCTTGTGTCGGTGGTATGGACATGCGCGATGAGCGTCGTGCGCTGGCACGTGGCGCACATATTGTTGTCGCCACACCAGGCCGTTTGCGCGACCACATCTCGCGCGGTTCGATCGATTTGAGCCAACTGCGCGCTGTGGTGCTGGATGAAGCGGACGAAATGCTGGATCTGGGATTCCGCGAAGATCTGGAGTTCATTCTGGGCGAAGCACCTGAAGAGCGTCAGACCTTGCTGTTCTCCGCAACCGTGCCGCAGTCGATCACGCAGCTGGCGAAAAACTATCAGCGCGATGCGGAACGTGTGATTACCAAATCCGAAGCCGGTCAGCACGCAGATATCGAATACCGCGCCATGCAAGTGGCCGAGCGTGACGCCGACAACGCGGTGATCAACACGTTGCGCTACTATGAAGCGCCCAACGCGATTGTGTTTGGCAACACCCGCGCCATGGTCAACCGTTTGACCACACGCCTGTCTAACCGCGGGTTTCAGGTGGTGTCTCTGTCAGGTGAGTTGTCCCAAGCTGAGCGCACCCACGCGCTACAAGCGATGCGCGATGGTCGGGCACAGGTTTGTGTGGCCACGGATGTTGCGGCGCGTGGAATCGATTTGCCCAACCTTGATCTGGTTGTGCATGCCGAGTTGCCGTCAAACCACGAGACTTTGCTGCACCGTTCCGGCCGTACAGGCCGTGCAGGTCGCAAAGGTGTGAGTGCGTTGATCGTCACCAAGAAGTCGCAGAAGAAAGCACAGCGCATTTTGAACTGGGCCAAGCTGAAGGCTGAGTGGGGCGGTGCCCCTTCTGCTGAAGAAGTTATGGCACGTGATGAAGAGCGCATGCTGGCCGATCCGGTTTGGACTGAAGCGATGTCTGACACGCAGGCGGCCACCGTGGAAAAATTGGTTGAGCAGTTTACGCCCACGCAGATCGCGGCAGCCTATCTGAAACTCTATCGCGACGCACACACTGCGCCGGAAGAGATTTCGCATGTCGACACCAAACCGGTGGCCCGCAAGGACTTTGGCTCGAGCCAGTGGTTCTCGCTGGCCGGAGGCCGTGAGGCGGGCGCTGATCCGCGTCGCCTGTTGCCGATGCTGTGCAAATCCGGCGATCTGACCAAAGACGATATTGGTGCGATTCGCATTCAGCAGAACGAGACATTCTTCCAGATCCGCGACGCCAGCGTTGCCGGATTTGTCGCAACCTTGGGCGAGGCCATGAAAGTCGAAGGGTCTGATGTGAAAAAGCTCGACGAAGCGCCGGTTTTGGATCGTGGCCCGCGCCCCGGTGGCAAAGGACCCGGTGGCGGTCGCGGCCCGGGCGGTGCACGTGGTCCAGGTGGCAAGAGCTATGGCGGCAACGGTCCGGCAAAACCGCACCGCGGCAAGCCTCGGCCAGAATATGACGACAAGCCACGCGCGAAATCTTTCCCCAAGCCTGAGAAGTCTGAGAAGCCCGTGCGCGCTGCGGCACCTTCGGCAGCACCGATTGATTGGAACGATGATCCTGCGCCACGCGCGAAAAAGCCAAAAGGCGGTGATGCGGCCAAAGGACAGAAACCGCGCAACAAATCAGCAGGTCCCGCGCGCAGCAATGATGGTGGCCACGGCCCAGCCAAACGTCGCTCGGATGGAGACAAACCACCGTTCAAAGCGCGCACAAGCGGCAAGCCAGGTGATAAGCCCAAAGGTCCACCACCCCCCAAAGGCAAGTCTAACAGCAAGAAGAACAAGGCTCGTGCAGCGGCTGCAAAAGGGGCCAAGAAAAAGGGCGGCGCGCACTAACTGATTTAGCGCGTAAAGCTCATCAACTGCGTGGTCCCGCTGCGACCGCGCAGTTGGGTCTCGCCTGCATCCCGCCAAAAAAGCTTGGAGGGTAGGCGGATGTGCCCTGCTGTTTCTGCGTCAATCAGCACCCGATCTCCGGTGATTTTACAATGTTCCTGCAGACGCTTGGCGGTATTGATAGTGTCTCCGATATGCAGAACTTGACGTTTTTCCCAACCGCACTCTCCAACGGCGACAAACCCTCCGGCCACGCCAAACCGCATATCTGGCGCCACTCCGAAAGACTTAAGATAGAACGGCCAGCGGGCTGCTATGATGGTTTGCATGTCGTGAATGCACGCGATGACAGCCGCGTTTGACCTTGGTTCGCGAAGCGGCCAACTCAGGACGACTTCATCTCCGATATAGTTGTGAATTTCGCCACCGTGTTTCGAAATCGCCGGATCTATGTCCAGATAAAACCGTGAAATCAGTTCTAACGCCCGCTCATCACCCAGCTTTTCGGCCATCTCTGTGGATGCCATCATGTCGCCCAGCACAAAAATCCGCTTTTCCCGGATCGGGCGCGCGTAGCGGCCAAACACAAAATTGCGCAAAGTACGTGCGCCAATCAGGCGGCGGGCCTGTAACAAGATCTGGATGACAAACCCGGTTGCGGCCGCAACAAAAAAATCCCGGACCATACTACCTTGAAGCCATTGCAGATAGAGCCCTTTGTCCTCGATGAAGAGCATCGTTAATCCAAGGTGCGAGGTTACCAGCGCCAAGAGAAGAACGAGGGTCAGCAGGAGGCTCCGCAGGACGACAGCCTGAGAAAAAGGCAGCATGCGCAGCCATGATTCAACAGGGGTGGAGGACACCAGAAAACTCAGCCACAGAGCGCAGATAACCACAGCCGCACCGCGAAGAGCGCCAATAAACAGTGCTTTTACACCCAATCCATAGACCACAAGATCTTCGACCAGATACCCGTAGAGTGCGCCTATGGCCGTGCCCAAGACCATGACAAAAAGAAAATTGTTTAGGTTGCGGTTTTGCATGGATTCTCTTGTCTCCCTGCGCGCTAGAACGCGCTCCAACATTGAACGTTCTTTGGCAGGTTTTCCGTTGCCTATCGTGGGCGGCCTTAGATGGCTCAGAGGGGCGGCGGTAGATGGATCGGCGATTGGTGGTGGCTGAAGGAAATGACAAACCCCCGAAGCAGGGCTACGGGGGTCATCAATTTTGTGTCCAAAGCTGGAGAGGTGTGCTTAGAGCATTCCCTCGCGCTGGAGCTTCTTGCGCGCCAATTTACGGGCACGACGGATCGCTTCAGCTTTCTCGCGCGCTTTTTTCTCAGACGGCTTTTCGAAATGTTGCTTAAGCTTCATTTCACGAAAAACGCCTTCACGCTGCAGCTTCTTCTTCAGGGCACGAAGCGCCTGATCGACATTGTTGTCACGAACACTAACCTGCATGTGGTTTTCACCACCTTTCTAAGTTTAAGTTGCAATGAAATTGCAGGAGCGCGCCGTATAGCAAACCGGCTCAGACTTGTCTAGTATGTGCGCGCAAGGAGACTGTTGATGACAAACGCCCCCCACGACGACGTAAAAACCCGCCTTTTGGAGGCCGCCGAAATTCATGTGGCCTTTGACGGGTGGTCTAACGCTACGTTTGAAGCCGCCTTGGCGGACAGCGGCGTAGAGCCGGTTGTGGCACATGCGGTCTGCCCGCGCGGTGCGGTTGATCTGGCCGTGGCGTATCACAAACGCGGGGATGCGAAGATGCTGGCGAAACTGGCCGAAGATGACATTTCTGCGCTGAAAATTCGCGAGAAAATCACCCATGCGGTGCGCGCGCGCCTAGAACTGTGCCATGATCGCGAAGCCGTTCGGCGCGGCACAACCTTGTTTTCGTTGCCGCAACATGCCGCCGCTGGCGCCGAACTGATTTGGGGCACGGCTGATGCCATCTGGACCGCCATTGGCGACACATCGGAGGATGTGAACTGGTATACCAAACGCGCGACCCTCAGCGGGGTTTACGGTGCCACAGTGCTCTATTGGCTGGGCGATGACAGCGAAGGCCACGAGGCGACTTGGGCATTTTTAGACCGCCGGATCGAAAATGTCATGCAGTTTGAGAAAGTCAAAGCTCAGCTTAAGCAAAGCCCATTTGGCAAGCTGTTGGCCGCGCCTTTGGAACTCTTCGGCCAGATCAGCGCGCCGCAAAACTCTGACGCCATGCCCGGACGTTGGACACCGCCCACCTCTTAAACGACTTTTTGGTGCTAAAATACCTTGGGGTGAATGTGCGCCCTAAGGCGCGCAGAGGGGCAACGCCCCTTTTGCTCTTTTCACCACGTCCGCATTCAAAAAGTCCTGTGCGATGATGCCGCGTGAGTGTTAAACACAGGCAGCACAATCGAATTTTAGGGGAGGGTTTGATGTCTCAAACCATGCGTGCCATTGAAATTTCCAAGCCGGGTCCGGCGGATGTCTTACAGATGGTGGATCGCCCCATCCCGCAGCCGGGGCCGGGTGAAGTTCTTCTCAAAGTCGCTTATGCGGGTGTCAATCGACCAGATGTGTTGCAACGCGCGGGGCTTTATGCGCCGCCCGCCAATGCCTCTGACCTGCCTGGTCTGGAGGCCTCGGGCACAATCGCGGCCATCGGGGCGGGTGTGACCGATTGGGTTGAGGGCGACGAAGTCTGCGCACTGCTGCCCGGTGGGGGCTATGCCGAATATGTGCTCACGTCCGCTGCACATTGCCTGCCGGTGCCGCGTGGCATGGGGCTTAAGCAAGCCGCCTGTCTGCCGGAAACTTTCTTCACCGTGTGGTCCAACGTGTTTCAGCGCGGCGGTCTTCAGGCAGGAGAGAGGTTTTTGGTGCATGGTGGCTCAAGCGGTATTGGCACCACTGCCATTCAACTGGCGTCCGTTCTGGGCGCGCGGGTGTTTACCACCGCGGGATCGGACGAAAAATGTGCTGCCTGTCTTGAGCTTGGTGCGGAGCGTGCGATCAACTACCACGCCGAGGATTTTGTCGATGTGATGCGTGCCGAAGGCGGTGCGGATCTGATCCTTGATATGGTGGGGGGCGACTATATCGCGCGCAATGTAAAATCGCTGGCGGATGACGGACGGCTTGTGCAAATCGCGTTTTTGCAGGGCCCCAAAGCGGATTTGAATTTTGCCCAAGTGATGATGAGACGGTTGACGATCACCGGCTCAACTCTGCGTCCCCAGAGTGATCTGGCCAAAGCGCGGATCGCGCAGGCGCTGCGCAAAGAGGTTTGGCCACTACTGGAAGCAGGTCGCGTCGCACCGGTGATGGACAGCACCTTCCTTCTATCCAAGGCCGTGGCTGCGCATCAGCGCATGGAAAGCAGCGGGCACATTGGTAAGATCGTTTTGGACGTCAGCTAACTTAATGCATCAGAGCCGTTGGGCATCGGCTCAGCGGCTCTGTTCATGTTCAAAACGCTGTTTGGCAATGTCTTCGTTATGCCGGGATTTTTTGTGGTCCGAAAGCGCCTGTTCCACATAATCCAGATGCGCGGTGACTGCGGCGCGGGCGGCGTCGGGGTCGCGTGCTTGCAGCGCGCTGTTGATGGCGCGGTGTTGCTCGAGAATTTCGGCGCGTGTGGTGCGTTGCTTGAACATGATCGAGCGGTTGTAAAACACCCCTTCGCGCAGCAGCTGATACATGGAGCGCATCATGTGCAACATGATGACGTTGTGGCTGGCTTCGATGATGGCAAGGTGAAAGTCCGCATCAAGGCGGGCTTCGTCGGTCGGATTACGTTTGGGATGGGCCGCTTCCATCTTTTCAAACACAGTCTGAATCACCAATAGGTCAGTGTCCGAGGCAAGGCGCGCGGCGCGCTCAGCGGCCAAGCCCTCAAGGTCGCGGCGGAATGAAATATAGTCAAATACCGCCTCGTCATGAGCCGCAAATAGCTGCACCAGAGACTCCGAGAACGCACTGCCCAAAACGTCAGCCACAAAAATCCCGGCCCCCGCACGTGAGGTCAAAAGGCCTTTTTCCTGCAGCGTTGAAATTGCTTCGCGCAGCGAGGGTCGCGACACACCAAGGCGCTCGCTGAGTTCTCTTTCGGCAGGCAGACGTTCACCGGGTCGCAGGATGCCACGCAGGATCAGCAGCTCGATCTGGCGCACCACAGAAGTCGAGAGTTTTTCGGGTTGGACTTTCTGAAATGGCATAAGCAGACCTCGTGCAACTGGTCAAAAGATTTGACCACGTTGACGGGGCGAGAGCAAGGGGCAGGGTGGTTTGGGGGCTTGGTAAGCGATGATTAACCATGAGGTGCAAGGCTGGCCTATGCGTATGGTGATCTTGTTGCTGTTTGTTTGTCTGTTCGGGTGCAATTCCCCAAGCCCGCATTTTCGCGGTGTGGATACCACGCGCATCTCGGTGGGGGGCAGCACGTTTGATGTGCGCCAAAAAGGCCGATTGGCGGAAGCGGTACGTTTGAACGGTGAGTATGCGCCACGTCTTGGGCCGATTGCACGGCGCGCCGAGATTGCCATGGAAGTTGTAAGTGGATGTGACGTGATCGAATTGCGCGGCGATGCTGCGCAGATATTGGGTATTTTACGCTGTGAGGGGGATGCGCGCCCGCTTCCTTTGGCGGCCTATGTGCGCGCGCAGGATTGCGACGTTGTGGATGTTTTTGTGCCCAAAAACTCCAGAACCGGGTATCTGGAAGCCGAGTGCGATTAGACGTTTTCGGTTAAAGTTTTGGTCATGAATACGGACGCGTCGCTGGCTTCATAGTCGCCAAAAGGGGCGCAATCGACAAATCCATGGGCGCGATACAGGCTGTGGGCCTGTTCCAATTTGTCGCCGGTCTCAAGCTTGAGCTCTGCCAGACCAAGGCTACGCGCCTGAGCATCCAAACGGTGCATCAGCTTGTGTGCCACGCCTTTGCCGCGGGCATTTGGATCGACAAACATCGACTTGATTTCGCCATAGCTGCCGCGATTGGCCAATGCGGCGCAGCCCAATGTGGTCTCGCCTTCTTTGGCGATAAAAAAGCTGATTTCGGGCACACATAGATCGTCAATCGACAGGTAGTGGTTGTCTTCTGACGCAAACAGAGATTGCATCAGCGCATGGCTCGCCTGCAGCAATGCAGTGGCCTGACGTTCTCGCGGAGATCCGGGAACAACCCGAACCTGTGGTGATGTGGTGTTCATAAGGCTGTCCTCCCCGAAAGCCTCAGTTCTTGCGTCTCGCAAGCCCGAGGCTCTTGTGTCGCATTGCTGTGGGCGCTAGTCCAGAAAAACCAACCAGAAGGATGTGCAATGGCAGATACTGTCTTTGTCTGCGAGACATGCTGCTCAAAAGGTGAGCAGCCTCAAGGTGCAGCTTTCGCGCAGGCCTTGCGGGAACGCGTGGCAGATCAACAGGATCTTGCAAACACCGAGGTCCGTTTGGTGAGCTGTTTGAATATGTGCGATACACCGCTGTCGCTGGCTTTGCGCGCGCCAGACAAGGTCGCTTATCTGTTCTCAGGCGTGCGGCCTGCAATTGATATTGCCGATGCGGTGGAATTGTTGCGTCTATACGCGCGGGCCAAAGATGGCGTCATCGAAGATGCACGGTCGGCGGGGCGTTTGCGGTTTTGTCTCACGGGCCGCATTCCGGCGGTGTGATGCGGGGAAGGTACCCCCCCCGCAAGAGATTTAGTCGGTCTCGCCGCGGGCCAGGAAAAACGCGACGAAATATCCGAGTGTCGCCCAGCCTATGGCCGCATAGCCGAGGCTATGAGTGACAAACTCTGCTGAAAGTTCCGGTGGAGAAACACCCCAGAATGTATCCAGATGCGGCGCGCCGATCAGCTGCGGCGCAAGGATGATTAACAGGCCCGCTACATGCATCAGCAAAGACTGCCCAAAGGCGATCAGCGCCAGCCCACCTGCCGTTGCCAGAATAGAGCATATCCACCAAATTTGACGCGGTGTGATCTCGGCCGCAGGTGTGCCGGGCAATTCCGGCGGTAATCCAACCGCTGGTGCAAGTTGCACAGCGATAAATCCGGCCAGACCCCAGATCAGGCCATTCTTTGCAGTGATCAGAAGGCCAGTGCGTTCGCGCGCAAAGCCCATCGCTGCTGCCAAAAGCAGGCCATAGCCGGTGTAGGTGACCACGTTGAAGGCCACGGTCATCATGTGGCGGCCCCATTCGCCGCCCAACCCAGGTGCGCCGCGCTCAGACACAGGGGTTCCGTCGGCGCCAAAGTGTACCCGAGCACCGGTTTCATAAAGTTCGCCCTCCAGCAAAAGCGGGATGACAAAAACGAACTGTAGCAGGGCGGCAATCAGCCCTGCTATCAGGCCAGCGAACACAGCGCTGGACAACAAATTTTTGGCCATTGTGACAGAGCGTGCGCGCTTAGTGGCAGGGGAATGCCATTGCGTGACGCTGGTCGTGTGCGGCGTCGTGCAGAACAGTGGCTTGCGCCATGCCAGACACGGTCAGCAGAGCTACGCCCACTGTCAGGGCCATGATGAAAGCAAAGCCATTGCTGCGGACTGCGGTGATATTCGCTGTTTGAGTCGTCATAATCTTCTCTCCTTTCCCGTCACACCCGACGGGCGGCTAGGGGTCCATTGTGTGCACGGCAGGTCTCCTGGCTTGTGGGTCGACGCGGTGCATTCCCTTCCCAAGGACAAAGCCTCAGTGGTATTGAACGCGCGCTCGCCACATACAGTCGCGGGGGCGGCTGTGGCTCAAGGTTTTTATGACTCTTCCACATTCCCTGTTTTCCGACAATTTTTTGGTCGCCGAAAAACCGTACTGTTCCTGTTTGCCTGTGAAGTGCTGTTCAGGTCAAGGCTGTTTCCGACACTGTTTTCATCACAAACGGCGTGTTCCACACCAAGGGCGCAGGAAAAAACTTCAATATCTTGTGGATAACTGGCGTCACCGGGCCATATCCGGTGGTTTGCCGTTGACTCAGCGCATTTGGGCTTTGCAGACTTGCTCAGACACAGGAATCACAGGACCGCCCGCACATTGCGCTTTTCCAAACTCAGACTGACCGGCTTTAAAAGCTTTGTTGATCCGACCGACCTGATCATCGCGGATGGTCTGACAGGTGTGGTGGGTCCCAATGGCTGCGGCAAATCTAACCTTTTGGAAGCGTTGCGTTGGGTGATGGGCGAGAACCGCCCAAAGGCGATGCGCGGCGGTGGTATGGAAGATGTGATCTTTGCGGGTGCCGCCACCCGTCCGGCGCGCAACTTTGCCGAAGTTTCGTTGCAGATCGACAACTCGGAACGGCTGGCGCCGGCCGGTTTTAATGATGACGACGGTTTGGAGATTGTGCGCCGTATCACGCGCGATGTCGGCAGCGCCTACAAAGTGAATGTCAAAGACGTCCGTGCGCGCGATGTGCAGATGCTGTTTGCGGATGCCTCGACGGGCGCGCATTCTCCGGCGCTGGTGCGTCAGGGACAGATTTCCGAGCTGATCAATGCCAAACCCAAGGCACGCCGGCGTATTCTGGAAGAAGCTGCCGGTATTTCAGGGTTATATCAACGACGCCACGAGGCGGAATTGAAGCTCAAAGGGGCGGAGACAAATTTAGCGCGGGTTGATGACGTGATTGAACAGTTGGCGACCCAGTTGGCGCAACTGGCGCGGCAGGCCCGACAGGCAGCACGTTATCGCGCGATTGGCGAAGAGCTGCGCCAATCCGAAGGTTTGTTGCTGTATCGGCGCTGGCGTGAAGCAGATGATGGGCGTGCCAAATCCGAAGACGAGTTGCGCGAGCGCACAACCTTTGCCGCTCAAGCGGAAGGGGCCGCGCGTGCAGCGGCCAAAAACCGCGTGACACTTGATGATGCGCTGCCACCGTTGCGCGAAGAAGAGGCCATTGCAGCCGCTATTTTGCAACGCTTGCAAGTGCAGCGAGACAGTTTGAACGATCAGGAAGCGCATGCGCTGCAGATTATTGAAACGCTGAAGAACCGGATTGTGCAGCTCGGGCTGGATATGGAGCGCGAAGCGGGGCTGAACCGCGATGCGGAGGAAACCATTGAGCGGTTGGAATGGGAAAACCGTGAGTTGGCCAAAGCGGGCGAAGGTCAGGCAGAGCGGCTTGAGGCGGCAGCTGAAGATTCCCGTGAGGCCGCCAGTGTGCTGCAAGAGCGTGAAACCGAGCTCTCGGAGTTGACCGAAGATGTGGCGCGTTTGGCGGCACGGCATCAATCGGCGCAACGTCTGTTGGACGATAGCCACAAAACCCGCGACAAAAGCGAAGCGGAAGCTGAAAAGGCGCGGCTGGCAGTGTCTGAGTCTCAAACCGCGCTAGAGCGCGCAGCAGAAGAGTTGGAACTGTCGCGTGAGGCCGAAGAGGAAGCGATTGAAGCTGCCGAGATGGCCGAGGAACGTTTGGCGGCCACCGAAGAAGATCGCGCCGAAACACAGTCACGTGAAGCGGATGCCCGCGCGGAGAGATCAGAGGCTGAGGGTGAACTCAATGCCTTGCGCGCAGAAACCACGGCATTGGCTAAACTGGTGGAACGCGACACCGCCGAAGGTGGGCAGATCATGGATCGCCTGCAAGTTCAGCAAGGCTTTGAGAAGGCGCTGGGCGCAGCACTTGCCGATGATCTGCGCGCGCCGGAAGTGGAAGAAGACGGCCCTTCGGGGTGGTTTGTCATGCCTGCCTATGATGTTGATCAGGCGCTGCCTGATGGGGTGACGTCGCTGGTACAGCATGTGTCGGTGCCGGAAGTTTTAGAGCGACGCATGAGCCAAATCGGCCTTGTCTCCAATGAAGATGCGCCGGGATTGCAGCCGCTGTTGAAGCCGGGACAGCGCTTGGTATCTCTGGAAGGTGATTTGTGGCGCTGGGATGGCTATCGTGCTTGGGCAGAGGATGCACCAAGTGCCGCCGCGCTGCGCCTGCAACAGCTTAACCGTCTGGAAGAGCTGAAACAGGCGATGGCGCAGGCCACAGCACGGGCAGATGGGGCAGTGGATGCTCATGAAAGCCTTCAAGCGCGTCTGCGCGAATTGGCGCAAATCGACCAAGCTGCAAGGGAAGCGCGTCGCGGTGCAGATCGAGCGATGGCAGATGCGAATCGTGCGGTGAGCCGTGCTGAGGCGGATCGCAATTTGGCGGAAGGTCGCCTTGAGGCGCTGGGCCTTGCCGTGACACGCCATGAAGAAGAGGCGATGGCGGCGCGCACCACATTGCTAGAGGCAGAGCGCGCGATTGCCGATTTGGGGGATTTGGACGCGGCACGCCATCAGGTTGAAGAGATTAAAATGACCGTGGAAGGCGCGCGGATCATGATGATGTCACGCCGCTCGTCCCATGATGAGTTGCGCCGAGAAGGTGAAGCGCGGCTGAAGCGATCACAAGAAGTGACCAAGGAAGTCAGCGGATGGCGACATCGTTTGGAAACGGCTGGAAAGCGAACAAATGAGCTGGCCGAGCGCAAAGAGGTGTCAGAGGAAGAACTGATGGAGGCGGGCGCCGCACCTGAAGAGATCGCCGCCAAACGTGAAGAGCTGACCGATGCCATCGAAGAAGCCGAAGGTCGTCGCCGTACGGCTGCGGATGCTCTGGCAGAAGCCGAAACTGCCTCGCGTGAGGCGGAACATGCGGCGCGCGATGCGGAGCGGCTGGCCAGTGAAGCACGTGAAGCCCGAGCGCGCTCTGAAGCGCGTGCGGATGCGGCGCGCGAAACCGTGGCTTATGCGGCCGAGCGGATCATGGAAGAGCAGGAGCTGAGCCCGGCTGCTTTGCTTGAGAGCTTGGACGTGGACCCTGAAAAAATGCCGGATGCGCAGACAGTTGAGGGCGATGTTAACCGGCTAAAACGTCAACGCGATAGCCTTGGGGCGGTGAACTTGCGCGCCGAAGAAGATGCCAAAGACGTGCAGGAAGAGCATGACACATTGGTCGGGGAGAAAACCGATCTGGAAGAGGCCATTCGTACCTTGCGCAATGGTATTGCCAGCCTCAATCGCGAAGGCCGCGAGCGTCTTTTGACCGCGTTTGAGCAGGTGAACTCGAATTTCTCGCTATTGTTCAAACATTTGTTTGGTGGTGGCGAGGCCAATCTTGTGTTGGTGGAAAGTGAAGACCCGCTGGACGCAGGGCTTGAGATTATGTGCCAGCCGCCGGGTAAAAAGCTATCGACACTCAGCCTGTTGTCCGGTGGGGAGCAAACCTTGACCGCTATGGCGCTGATTTTTGCGGTGTTTCTGGCCAATCCGGCGCCAATCTGTGTGCTGGACGAGGTTGATGCGCCACTGGATGACGCCAATGTCACGCGATTCTGTGATCTGCTGGATGAAATGTGTCGCCGCACCAACACGCGCTTTTTGATTATCACGCACCATGCGGTGACCATGGCGCGTATGGATCGCCTGTTTGGGGTGACGATGGCTGAGCAAGGGGTGAGCCAATTGGTCTCGGTCGATTTGAAGGCGGCGGAAACGATGGTCGCCTGAGCGGGCTCTGCCCATTTTAGCGTAAAGGGGCGCTGCCCGCGCCGCAGCAAGGCTGCGACTCCCCCGAGGTATTTTCGGCACCAAATAGAGCAAGTCACCGCAAAGTGACAGAGGCGCGCGCGGTGCTGCGGCTAAGGTGGCCGCAGGGAGGACGTGGGATGACATATTTTGGAGTTTTGCCTGCGCTATTGGCGGTTATAGTGGCCACACCGCTGGTGGCTCAGGACTATAGGGCGCGCGATGGGGATGTTTTGTTTGGGAATGCGGAGCTGAGTGCGCGGCTTTCTGGGCGAACCCTGGTGTTTTTTGACGATGGTCAGTCGGTGTATCAGGCTGACGGTAAGTATCAGTATACCTATGGTGGCGGGGGCACATGGTATGGGTATTGGGACGTAAAAGACGGCAGTTTTGTTTGCGTGACTTTTGTTACGGGGGTGGAGCGCTGTGACCAAATTGTGGAAAACGATGGCAGGTTGGTCGTGCTCACAGATCAGGGCGCGCGGTTTCCTGTGCGCCCCTAGACAGGCAGCTTTTGAAGCTTCATTTTGAGTTTTGGGGATGTAAGGTGCAGCGAAAGAGCGACCTATATCTTTGTTTTTAAATGTAAAATTTTAATGCTTATTCTTGCGGGTGGTTTTTCTAGAAAAATTGTCGCGCGTCAAGTATTGATAAGGGGAAGCGAAAGTTAATTCGATGCCCGCCGTGGCTTTTGAGCTTGGGTATAGACCGAATGAAGGACGTAGGCGCGCGTTATGGATGATCCTCAAATCCGAAATATGGATGATTTTGCGTCGGTCAGCGGAATTTCTAGACCAACTCTGTCAAAGTATTTTAACAATCCGGACAGTGTCCGTGCTTCGACGCGCAAGAAGATCGAAGCCGCTCTGGAGAAGTTTGACTATCGCCCTAACATCTATGCGATTAATCAGAACCGTCGGCAGACCAAAAACATCGGAATTGTCGTGCCCTATCTTGCCGATCCGTTTTTTGCAGAGATCGCGCGCAACGTTGAGACACTGGTAATTGATGCGGGGTTTCGTCCGATCATGCTGTCCTCACATGGTGATCCTGCGCAGGAACTGAGCAATATCGAAAGCCTCAGGTCCATCAAACCGGCGGGTGTTTTGCTCGCGCCGCTTGGGCGCACAAGTGATAGGGCGCGGATCAAGGCGTTTTGCGAAGATGTGCCAACGGTATTGTTTGATGCCAATCTAGATGGCGTGGGGGAAGCTTTTGTTGGTTCTGATAATGACCAAAGTATCGCGCTGATCGTCGAGTATCTGTGCCGCACCGGCACACCACCGGTGTTTTTTGAGATGAAAACGCCTGCAAACCCGAACGCGATCAAGCGGCGTACGGCCTATATGGCGGTGATGGAAAAGCTAGGACATACACCGCATCTTTTACAGGTCGAGGGCGAAGGCTGGGACTTTGAAGAAGTTGGCTTTCGCGAAGGCACACGGGTTTTGTCGGATCCGGCTTTGCCCAGCCGGACCATCCTGTGTTCGAATGATCGATTGGCCATTGGAATGCTGTCGGCTGCGTTTGAGTTGGGAGAGAAGGTTGGGATTAGCCCTGATTGTACATTGCGCATCGCGGGCCATGATGATCACCCTTTTGCGCGCTATACCTGCCCCGGGCTGACCACGGTTTCGCAGGACTATAGCGCCATAGCGCGCACTAGCGCTGAGTCGCTTTTTTCGATCATCGAGAGTGAGAATCGGCGCGAAGCGCGGGGAACAACCATGTTTCAGGGCCGGTTGGTTATGAGAAAGTCCGCCTAGACTTTTGTATATAAACGGAAAATTTACAAAACTTTACGCGCGTCAAAAAGTATTTGACGGCGCGGCACCTTTTTCGCTAGCGTAGTGGGGTAACATCCAATTACGGGAGGAAACGGATGTCTTTGAAGAGTGCATTTCGTGCAGCCACGGCTCTATCGCTGCTTGCAGCCGGTGGCGTACACGCCGAAAGTCTTACAATCGCGATTGTAAACAACGGCCATATGATCAACATGCAGAAAGTTGCTGAAGCTTATACCGCTGAAACCGGTGTCGAGCTTGAGTGGGTTTCTCTGGAAGAAGGCGTTCTGCGCGAGCAGGTCACCTCAGATACAGCAACTGGCGGTGGTCAGTACGATGTCATCAACATCGGCATGCAGGAAGCTCCGATTTGGGGTGCTGCCGGATGGATCGAACCACTGGAATTTGGTGCTGAATACGACGTAGACGATATGTTGCCAGCTATGCGCAACGGTTTGTCTCACGAAGGCACGCTGTATGCGGCACCGTTCTACGGTGAAAGCTCGATGGTCATGTATCGCAAGGATCTGACCGACGCGGCGGGCGTCTCGATTGCTGACAACGACAGCTGGGACAACGTCAAAGCTGCTGCGGCTGCAATCCACAACCCAGACGAAGGTGTTTATGGTGCCTGTCTGCGTGGTAAGCCCGGTTGGGGCGACAACATGGCGTTCATCACCACGGTTGTGAACTCCTTTGGTGGCGCATGGTTTGATGCAGACTACAAACCAACCATCGATTCAGACGAGTGGAAAGCGGCGATCAACTTCTACGTTGATCTGCTGGGCAACTACGGCCCTCCCGGTTCTGAAGGTAACTCGTTCAACGAAATCCTTGCGCTTTATAACGAAGGCAAATGCGGCATGTGGATTGACGCCACAATCGCAGCTTCGTTCCTGGAAGTTGAAGGCGTAGCTTACGCTCAGTCGCCAAACGCTGGTAATCCAGTTGGTGCGAACTGGCTGTGGGCTTGGGCAATGGCTGTTCCAACAGGATCACCAAACGCTGAAGCAGCACATGCTTTCATCGAGTGGGCCACATCCAAAGAGTACATCAAAGCTGTTGCTGATCACCCAGAGTTCGGTTGGGGTTCTGTTCCAACTGGAACACGTGCATCAACATATGCCTATCCTGAGTTCCAGGCAGCCGCATCTTTTGCAGCCGCAGAAATGGCCGCGATTGAATCTGCCGCTCCTGAAGCAACAGATCTGAAGCCATACGTAGGTGTTCAGTTCGCAGCGATCCCTGAGTTTCCAGAAGTCGGCTCTGCCGTCGCTCAGGAAATGGCGGCCGCTCTGTCCGGTGCCAAGTCGGTTGACGACGCTTTGGCTGCATCACAGGCCGCTGCTGACGCGATCATGCGTGAAGCAGGTTACTACTAAGCTTACGTTCTAAGAGGGGCCCGGCTGGTCTGGGCCCCATCTTTACCTCAGTCGCTTGTTTTATGCAGCTGATCTAGCGACACTCAAAACCCGAAAATTATTACTCACACTTCACAAGCTCAACGAAAACCGTTTTGCTGGAAGGATAGTCTTATGTCACAAAGAACGCTCCCCCGCCTTCTTCAGTCCCCCGCGGTCTTGCTGCTCTTAGTCTGGATGCTGGTCCCACTTGGGATGACGCTGTATTTCTCCTTTATCCGCTACGTATTGAACAGCCTTCGTCGTCCGGAATGGACATCTCCAAGCCTTAGCAACTGGCGCGGACTTGGGAACTACGAATTTGTCCTGAACTCCAAGGACTTCTGGTTCGCCGTTCAGAACAGTATTTTCATTGTCTGCAGCATCCTGTTTGCCACCGTTATCCTAGGCATCCTGATCGCTGTCCTGATTAACAAGACGTTCCCCGGACAAGGTATCGTGCGCGTCCTTTTGATCTCGCCATTCTTTGTGATGCCTGCCGTGAACGCCGTGTTGTGGATCAACATGATTTTGGATCCGGTACTTGGCCTGAACGGTTTGGCCGTCGGCGGGATCAACAGTTTGGTAGAAGGTCTCAGAGACGCACCGCTGGTTGGGTGGTTCTTCTCGATGTGGCCTGAATTTGAGCCGATCTCGTTCCGTGCCACCCAGACATCAGCCTATGCGGTGATCATGATGGTCACATGGCAGTGGACCCCGTTTGCAGTGTTGATCTTCATGACGTCGCTGCAATCTGAGGACCAGCAGCAGAAAGAAGCCGCCATTCTGGATGGCGCGAGCACATGGTCTCAGTTCCGCTTTCTGACGCTGCCGCACCTTGGACGCCCGATCGCGATCGTGGTGATGATCCAGGCGATTTTCCACCTCTCACTTTATGCCGAGATCGAAATCGTAAGTCGCGGTAACGGCAACAAAAACCTGCCGTATCTGATTGGTGAATTTGCCAACAACAACATTGGGGCCGCAAGTGCCACGGGCATCTTTGCAGTCATCCTTGCCAACATCGTAGCGATCTTCTTGCTGCGCATGATTGGCAAGACATTGATGGAATAGAGGAGACAATCATGGCTATTGTTGCACCCCCTTCAAGGTTCTCAAAATACGGACGGCCGGTTCTGGCCTGGGCTGTTGGACTACTGTTCTTCTTTCCAATCTTCTGGATGATCCTGACCAGCTTTAAGTCAGACGCAGACGCGGTCAAACCCGAGTATCTGTTTGTGTTCCAGCCGACGCTTGAGAACTATCTCAACATGACCGAGAACTATGACTATTGGCGCTTTGCCAAGAACTCGGTCATCACCGCGGTTTCGGCCACTATATTTACGCTGTTTGTCGGCATTCCCTGTGCTTATGCAATGGCGTTTAACCCCAGCAAAGCGACCAAAGATGTGCTGATGTGGATGCTGTCCACCAAGATGTTGCCAGCGGCGGCCGTGCTCTATCCGATGACTTTTCTGACGAAAAGCTTGGGCCTGTTTGACACCCATTTTCTGGTCATCATGGTGCTGAGTCTCATCAACCTGCCGATCGTGGTCTGGATGCTGTTCACCTACTTCAAGGAGATCCCCAAGGATATCATCGAAGCGGGACAGATGGACGGTGTGAACACCTGGGGTGAATTCAAGGAGATCCTTGTGCCGCTTGCCTGGGGTGGGATCGTTTCAACCGCGCTTCTGTGCTTCATCTTCTGCTGGAACGAAGCTTACTGGACCGTTCGCCTGACCACCACTGAGGCCGCGACCCTATCCAAACTGATCGAAGGCAACCGCGCCCCGGAAGGTCTGTTCTTTGGCCGCCTCTCTGCGGTCTCCGCAGCCGCCGTCGGACCCATCGTGGTCTTGGGCTGGTTCTGTCAGAAACAACTGGTCCAAGGCTTGACCTTCGGCGCCGTGAAATAAGGAAAAGACCAATGGGACGTATTGTACTTGATAAGGTCAGCAAGAAATTCGGCGACGTCGAAGTTATTCCACCGCTGGATCTGACCATTGAAGATGGCGAGTTCGCAGTGTTTGTCGGCCCCTCGGGCTGTGGGAAATCCACCCTGTTGCGCATGATCGCGGGGCTTGAGGATCTGACCTCTGGCGATATCGAGATCGACGGCGAGAATGTGACACAGGTTCCACCTTCCAAACGTGGTCTGGCGATGGTGTTTCAGTCTTATGCGCTCTACCCGCATATGTCGGTGCGCAAGAACATCGCCTTCCCGCTGCGTATGGAAGGAATGCCACAAGCCGAAATCGACAAAAAGGTCGAGGCCGCGGCGGAGTCGCTGAACCTGAATGATTATCTGGAGCGTAAGCCTGCCGCCCTATCGGGTGGACAGCGTCAGCGTGTGGCGATTGGTCGGGCTATTGTGCGCAACCCCTCGGGCTTCTTGTTTGACGAACCTCTGTCAAACCTTGACGCGGCTCTGCGGGTTGGCATGCGCCTTGAGATCAGCGAAATGCACGAACGCATGCAGACCACGATGATCTATGTGACCCATGATCAGGTCGAAGCTATGACTATGGCCGACAAGATTGTCGTTCTGCGGGCTGGTGTTATTGAACAAGTTGGCAGCCCGCTTGATCTCTATCGCGCTCCAAGGAACAAGTTTGTTGCCGGTTTCATCGGATCGCCAAAAATGAACTTCATCGAAGGCGAAGAGGCCGCCAAACATGGTGCACACACAATTGGGGTACGCCCCGAGCATATCGAGGTCTCTGCAAGCAGTGGTGCCTGGAAAGGTGTGGTCAGCGTCTCGGAACACCTTGGGTCGGACTCGTTCTTCCATGTGCATGACACGGGTTTGGCTGAAACCATCACCGTGCGTGCAGGGGGCGAAGTCGGGTTCCGTCACGGCGACACCATTCATCTCACACCCCGTGATGACGTCATCCACAAGTTCGACTCATCTGGATTGCGCTTCGAATGAAGCGGTTGGCGGGAAAAACGGCGCTTATTACCGGCGCGGCGCGCGGCATTGGCCTTGCCTTTGCCCGTGCCTATGTGGCCGAAGGTGCGCGCGTTGTGATCGCCGATATAGACATCGACCGCGCGCAAGCCTCGGCGCAGGATTTGGGCGCGGACGCTTTTGCCATTCAATTGGACGTAACAATCCAGAGCAGCATTGATGCTGGGCTGGCGCGTGCTATCGCCGAGCTTGGACAGATAGACATTCTGATCAACAACGCTGCGATCTTTTCCGCAGCTCCCTTGGTGGAAATTGATCGCACTGACACCCAGCGTGTGTTTGACATCAATGTCTTGGGAACTCTGTTCATGATGCAGGCGGTGGCACGCCATATGATCGAACGTGGCGGCGGTGGCAAAATCATCAACATGGCCTCCCAGGCCGGGCGTCGCGGCGAAGCTTTGGTGGCGGTCTATTGTGCCACCAAAGCCGCCGTGATCAGCCTGACCCAATCTGCAGGCCTCAATCTGATTGAGCACGGCATCAATGTGAATGCCATTTCCCCCGGTGTGGTGGATGGCGAGCATTGGGATGGCGTCGATGCCTTCTTTGCCAAATATGAGAATAAAGCCCCCGGGCAAAAGAAAACCGAAGTCGGCGAGGCCGTGCCCTATGGGCGCATGGGCACTGCCGACGACCTGTGCGGTATGGCCATTTTTCTGGCCTCTAGTGAGTCCGACTACGTCGTTGCGCAATGCTACAACGTCGATGGCGGACAGTGGATGAGCTAATGAAACTGTCGGATAACATCTTGAAAGACTTAGATTCCCGCGTGGGGACACCGCGCTATGACCGTTCTGGCCTAAGTGCGGGTATCTTGCATATCGGGGTGGGGAATTTCCACCGCGCCCATCAGGCAGCTTATCTTGAAGACCTGTTTAACCTAGGGCTGGATCACGACTGGGCCATCGTTGGCGCGGGCATTATGCCGTTTGACGCCGCGCGGCGCGAAGCCCTTGCGACACAGGATTGGCTAGGCACCGTGGTGGAAATGAGCCCCGGTAAGATGGAAGCGCGCGTTACCGGAGCGATGATCGATTTCTGCGAAGTCGACACCCATGCCATCATCGAGCGGATGGCGGATCCTGCCATTCGGATTGTGTCTCTAACCATTACCGAAGGCGGCTATTATATCGACGCCACTACGGATGGGTTTGACACCACCAACCCTGACATTGTGCACGATGCCGCGAACCCTGAGACGCCTAATACAGTGTTCGGAATTATCCTCGCAGCGCTGCAACTGCGCCACAAACGTGGCATCGCAGCACCTGCTATTCTGTCGTGTGACAACCTGCCGGAAAACGGCCATGTGACGCGCCAGGCAGTCGAAGGTCTGGCCGCGATGATCTCTCCTCGACTGCGCGATTGGGTGTCTGAAAACGTGGTGTTCCCAAATTCTATGGTCGACCGGATTACGCCCGTCACCTCGGAGAGCAAACGAGTACGTGTCAGTGAAGAATTGGGCATTGATGACGTTGCTCCCGTTGTATGCGAACCATTCCGTCAGTGGGTGATGGAGGATAACTTTCCTCTTGGGCGGCCAGCGCTCGAAAACGTGGGCGTGCAGTTTGTCCCTGATGTGACGCCTTATGAAACCATGAAGCTGCGCATTCTGAATGCGGGGCATGCCACCATTGCCTATCCGGCGGCTTTGCTGGGCTTTGAGTGCGTGCATGAAGCCATGGAAGATGCTGATATCGCTGAGTGGTTGCAACAGCTTATGCACCGCGAAGTGATCCCGATATTGGAGCCCATTCCCGGGGAGGATTACCACGCCTATCTGGCGACGTGTATGCAACGCTTTGCCAACCCCGAGGTGCGCGACACGATCGAGCGGTTGTGTCAGGACGGCTCGAACCGTCAGCCCAAGTTTGTTTTGCCAACGATTTCTGAGGCTTTGGCGGCAGGACGTCCCATAGAAGGCTTGGCCCTAGAGGTTGCACTCTGGTGCCGCTATTGCGCCACCCAAGAGGAGCTGGATGATCCCCGCGCAGTTGCGTTGCGCCGAGCTGCGCAGAATTCACTCACCAATCCTCATGCGTTTCTTGAACTCACCGAGATTTTTGGTCCATTGATAGATGACGCGGAATTTGCCCGCGCATTTGAAACGCAGATTACGCGCTTGTGGCATTCTGATACGCGCACGGTTTTGCGGGACTATCTGGACCAGGAGGCGCGCTGACATGATTCTATGCTGTGGCGAAGCATTGATTGATATGATCCCAACCCCCACCTCCTCTGGGGTAGATGGGTACGTCCCGCATGCGGGTGGCGCTGTGTTTAACACCGCGATCGCCTTGGGACGCCTTGGAGTTCCGGCAGGGCTGCTGACGGGGCTGTCACGAGATTTGTTCGGAGAGCTGCTTGCAAATGCGCTGCGCACAAGCCACGTCGACACCTCCCGCGCGATCCTGTCGGAGCGCCCTTCCACATTGGCCTTTGTCCAACTGGTCGACGGGCACGCCAGCTATTCCTTTTTTGATGAAAACTCGGCGGGACGGATGTTGCAAGCCGCTGACATGCCTGCGCTGAGCGACGATATCTCGGCTTTATTTTTTGGCGGTATCAGCTTGGCCTGTGAGCCAGGTGCCGATGCCTATGCGGACCTTTTGGAGCGTCACGCAGGTGAGCGCGCGGTGATGATTGATCCCAATATCCGGCCATCGTTTATTCCCGATCACACGCGGTATCGCGCCCGACTGGATCGGATGATCGCTAAGGCGGATATCGTCAAAGTGTCAGATGAAGACCTGAATTGGATTAATCCTGCACCGCTGTCGCTGGGCGAGAAGGTTGATATCTTGCTGGATCAGGGGCCGTCGGTGGTTTTGATGACGCGCGGTGGTGACGGCGCGATTGGCTATCTTGCGGATGGCTCACAGGTGCAAGTCGCGGCGCAGAAGGCCAAAGTTGTCGACACGGTTGGCGCGGGCGACACGTTTAACGCAGGGGTCTTGGCTAAGCTCTCTGAATTGGGCGCGCTGCGCAAAGATCAATTGCGCAGCTTGCCTGAGGATGTGCTGCGCCAAGCGCTGGAGCATGGCGCAAAGGTTGCCGCTGTGACTGTTTCACGCGCAGGTGCACAGCCCCCTTGGGCGGACGAATTGTAGGGCACAGCGGGGCCAATCCTCCAAGCCCAACACCCCTCAGCCGTATTTGGTCATCGCTTCAAGTTCCAAATCCAGCCGCAGCTGTTGATCCGCAATCTCGCGCATCAAAGCTTTGCGCGCGGTCTCATCCGTTTCTGCCTGTAAAGCTTTGCGCAGATCCGCAACTTTTTTCTTCAACACAACGGCCAGAGGTTTGGCTTGGTTTTCCTTCATAATCCGGTCGATCACGGCGTCTTTGGGTTGCGAAAGAAACTCCAGTGGCTTGCCCGCCCCCGGGAGGTCAGAAAATTCGTTTGCCTTCTCTGCGGCTTGCAGCGCCATTTCTATGGCGGGGTTTAACGGATGTGACATGGTTCATTCCCCAACAGCGTATTTCCACTTCAAATAGCCACGACCGTCAGCTTTTTGAAGAGGTCCCCGCGCGCCATCCTGCGATGAAAAGCGCGGGCCACGATGTTGGCGTGATCTCGGTTAAAGCTTGTTGAGAAGATCCTGTGTCGGCCACGCATCGGCGGGCAGTCCAAGGCGGATTTGCTCTTTTTGCACGGCGGCGCGGGTGAGCTTGCCCAAAATTCCGTCCACCTTGCCCACATCATGCCCGTGCGATTTCAGCTTACGTTGCAGCTCTTTCATTTTGGCATCGGAAAAGGCCGGATCGGGGTTGCCTGCCGCATAGCGCGTCGCGCCCTCCAGCCGCGTGCCGAAATAGGCCGCTGTGGTCACGTAGACAAAGCTTTTGTTCCATTCAAAGTAGACGTGGAAGTTGGGATAGGCCAAAAAGGCAGGTCCCTTGCGGCCTTGCGGCAGCAGCAGCGACGCGGGCAGATTGGCCAGCTTTCCTTCGCGTGGCTTCACGCCCATTCGAGCCCATTCGCGGGTGCTCATCTGCTGGTCCAATCCCGATTTGGACCAATCCAGATTTTGGGGCACGGTGACTTCCTGCATCCAAGGCTCGTTCTTGCGCCAGCCCAGATGACTGAGCATTTTGCCACCCGACATCAGCGCATCAGGGGCGGAGTTCTTCAAATCAACCTTGCCGTCACCGTCACCATCCACACCGTTCTCGATGATGTCCGCAGGCAGCATTTGCACCATGCCAATCTCCCCCGCCCACGCGCCGGTGGTGGTGGCGGGATTGAAATTGCCGCTTTCATAGAGTTCTAGCGCCGCGAACACTTGTGGGCGGAACAGCTCGGGGCGGCGGCAATCATGCGATAGCGTCACCAGTGAGTTGAGCGTGTTAAAGTTGCCCTGAAAGGCACCATAATCGGTTTCAAACGCCCAGAACGCCAGAAGCACGCCGCGCGATACGCCATATTGGCGCTCCACCCGATCAAACACGGCAGAATACTGCGCCGCTTTCTTGCGCCCCACATCAATGCGGTTCTGACTGATCAGCCGTTGGGAAAACTCCAGAAAAGGCAATTGAAACACACCTTGTGAGCGGTCGGCTTTGATTGTCGCTGAGTCTTGGCGCACGCTTGCAAAGAACTTATCCACGCTTCCACGCGAATGGCCCATAGAGATCGCCTCGTTCTTCAAACCGTTGACAAAGCTGTTAAATGAGCCGCCACAAGGGGTTTTTGCCACTGCCATCCCTGCGGAGAGCAGAGTGGGAAGGACAAAGGCGGACAGGGCAGGGAGCAGACGCATGTGGCAATAACCTCAGGTGAAAATACACCCTAAGGTTAGCAGAGCCTCCGTCTCGGACAAGCGCTATAGCAGGGAAAAGACCAAGACTATGCAAAGAGCCGCCGACCAACTGAGCCATAGCGCGCGACAGGCTGCGTCCACGTCATCCGGACCTAACGTGCGGCGACCAAATTCATTGACATAAGGGAAATCACGCAACTGCCCACCATAGCTGCGTGGTCCTGAAACTGCCACATTCAGGGCGCGTGCCATCGCGGATTCCGGCCATCCCGCGTTCGGGGAACGATGTAAGCTTGCGTCGGTGCGAATGGCTTTCCAGTCGCGAAGCCCCAAATGCACCAACGCGATCAACGCGGCAGAAATGCGGGCGGGAACCCAGTTTAACACATCGTCCAACCGTGCCGCAGCCCAACCAAAATCTGAGTACCGTTCGGTGCGATATCCAATCATACTGTCGGCAGTATTGATAACTTTGTAGATCAACAAACCCGGTAGTCCCGCGATCAGAAACCAAAACGCGGGGGCAATCACGCCATCACTTAGGTTTTCAGCGCCTGACTCAATTGCAGAGCGTGCGACCGCTGTCTCATCCAACTCGCCCGTATCGCGGCTGACGATTTGTCCAACCGCGCGGCGCCCGTCTCCCAACGATACCCGCAACGCATCACCAACAGCTTGGACGTGGCTCACCAGCGAGCGTTGGGCCAGCAAGACGGCGACAATGAGGATTTCGACCACCCAGCCGAAAGCACTTAGTACGACCCCCAGAAGCCATCCGCCCAAAACCAAACCAGCGACCAAAACAATGCCTTTGGCTTGGCGGGCGCTATCTTTGTTGAACTGGACATCGGCCCAACTGATCAATCGCCCCATCAAGACAGCGGGATGTGGTAGGCGACGCCACACCCATGGTGGCTCACCCAATGCGGCGTCCAACAGCATGGCAAAGACAAGGATACATGCGGTGCTCATAAGGCTGCCTCCAGCTGGTCCCAGCGGTTGGGCGCAGGCAGGCCCAATCGCAAAAATGTACGTGAATAGGGGAAAATGCGCGACCAAACGTGACCCTGAGCCAACTTGTCTTGCCAGCGGGCTGCATTCTCCACCTCATACAGACGAAACAGGGATGTACCGCCCACAAGGGTTGCGCCTTGCGCCATCAGTAAAGCATCGAGCCGGGCGGCATCGTCTTTCAGCCGCGCGCGCGTGGCTGTCGCCCAGTCCTGATCTGATAGAGCTGCGGTCCCGACACGCAGGGCCGGACCGGACACGGCCCAAGGGCCGATCATTGCGCCAAGGCGCTCGATAAGCTCTGGAGCGCCGATAGCAAACCCGAGTCGCAAGCCTGCCAAGCCCCAAAACTTGCCAAAACTTTTAAGCACAATCCGACCAGGTTTGGCCGTGCTCGCGATCAAGCTTTGATTAGGCGCGATGTCGCAGAAGCTCTCGTCAACGATGGTGAACGGCGCGTTTAGGTCTTTGGTGGTCCAAAACTGCCCGGTTGGGTTGTTAGGATGCACCAAAACGCGCGCATCCGCGTTGATCTTGGCCTCGGTCCAGCCACCCGCGGCAAAGGCGGCGGCGTGCTCACTATAGGTGGGCGCGGGGATGTCGACTCGTCCGATTTTGGCGAGACTTGGGAGCTTGGCAATCAACGCTGACGCGCCTGGAGCGGCTAAAATGTGCGCATTCTCAGGAACTTGCCAAAAATTACGGGCCGATTGGATCAACGCACTCTGGGCACTTTTGTCCGGCAATTCGGCCCAATCGGCAACTGTTATGGGCGGCATATTGTACGGCACGGGATTTATGCCCGTGGATAAATCCAGCCAGTCGCAGCGTTGCCCACCCCATTTCAGCACGGCCGCATCAACCCCGCCACCGTGGTCCCGATCTTTTGAACTCTCAAGCGGTGATGACATCGCGCGCGCTCCTAGCTGTTGGGGCGGTTCAAACGTAATTTCTTTCTCTTGGCAAGGTTTCGCCCTGCATTTAGCGGGGAACCGCCTCGCGATTTTGGCCTGACTTCTTTTTCATATCCGCCCTCCCTACATAGGCTTCTTCTGAGGGATTAAGTCGCTCAACTAATTGAGGAGGGGACCATGCGCGCACTTATAGTGGAACATAATGCCAATTTGGGTGGATTGTGGCAGCGCCATATGATGCGCCTTGGTGTTGAAACTAGCCTTGTGACGTCACAAGCTCAGGCTTTGTCACTACTGCGCGACCAATTCTTCGACGTGATTGTTCTTAATTTGGTTCTGGAAAATGGGACATTGGCCCTGTCGGACTATGTGTCCTTTCGCCATCCTGATACCGAAGTGGTATTTGTCAGCGACAGTACATTCTTCTCGGACGGTTCAATTTTCAATTTCTGTTCCAATGCGCGCGCGCTTGTGCCCACAGCAACTCCTCCGGCCGATCTCGCCGCTATGGTTGAGCACTACGGGACACTTAGACGCGCAGCTTAGGCTCAGCCGCGCCCGTGCGGCGCATCATAGTCCAAAACTGGATTGATTGGCACAATCCGGTTTGGATTGATGCTTTCATGGCTGTAGTGATAGTGGCGCACAATATGGTCTAGATTGACCGTGTTGCGCACGCCTGCCGTCTGATACAGCTCGCGTGTGTAAGCCCACAGGTTGGAGTAATCGATGATCCGCGCGCGGTTGCATTTAAAGTGCAAGTGGTACACCGGATCAAACCGGATCAATGTGGGAAACAGCCGCCAGTCGGCCTCGGTCACGGTGTCGCCCATTAAATAGCGCTGGTGCGACAAGCGCGCCTCAATCCACTCCAGCGTGTCAAAGACGGGGTGCACTGCGGCCTCATATGCTTCTTGGGAGGACGCAAAACCGCTTTTATAAACGCCGTTGTTAAGCGTGCTATAAATCCGCGCGTTCACCACCTCTATGTCGCCGCGCAGCGTTTGTGGCCAATAATCCGTGATGTTGCCTGTCAGCGCGTTAAAGGCGCTGTTGAACATACGGATTATCTCGGAGCTTTCGTTGGATACAATCGTGGCGCGCTGTTTGTCCCACAGGATTGGCACCGTGACCCGCCCGCTATACTGCGGATCCGCTCGCAGATAGATGTCGCGGGCAAACTCTGAACCAAACAGGCGATCCCTGACAAGACCTGCAGCATCGGGTGCAAAGGTCCAGCCATCTTGAAGCATGTCGGGATGCACAACAGACACATCAATATGTTCACTCAACCCTTTCAGAGCGCGAAAAATGAGGGTGCGATGCGCCCAAGGGCAGGCATAAGACACGAATAGATGATAGCGACCGCTTTCAGCTTTGAAACCGCCGCCTCCCGATGGGCCGGCGCTTCCATCTGTTGTAATCCAGTTGCGAAACTGCGCCGCCGAGCGCACAAATTTACCGCCTGTAGCTTTGGTATCAATGGGTTCAGTTACCCAATTCCCGTCCAATAGATGTCCCATGACGCACTCCTTATTCGCGCAAGAAGGTAGAGCATCCGCTGCCGCTCTCAAATGCCACTTTGCGCAGGCGGATTGCGCGTGTGCGCACACTGCCGCCGACGTCATGAAGTCGTTGCTTGACCGTAGCCTCAGAAACCGGAACTCTAGAGACAACAACGGAGCTTTTGATGACCACCTATATACCGCCCGAAGTTCAGGCCGGACTTGATGCCGCCCGAAAAAAAGCCCTCAAAAGCCGCCACCGTTTGCGTGTGCAGGCGGATGATGCAAGCTTTCGAGTTCTTAGGTTTCGCGACAACGGGTTCACATTGGACGCGGAAACCACGCCACGCCTGCGCGGGCTTGTCGATCTCTATGATGGGGGCAAACATCTCTATCAATGTCTGATCATCGCCAGCGAAGAGCTGAACGGCGAAATGCGTTATGATTTCAAACGCGCCACCCCCAGTGCCGATCAGGCGCCGGTTGATTTTTACCGTGGTGAAAACGCCCCCGTTGGCCTGCTCACCGACGATAGTTGAGGTGCGCAAACATTTCACTTTTTGGTGCTGAAAATACCTAAGGCAGGCTCAGCGCAGCTGAGCCTCGCCCAAGGCTTTTAGGATTCATCTTTGATGAAGCTAAAAGGGGCGGGAGCGCCCCCTTCGCGTCCTATTTTTACTGCAAATCACCAAAAGCCGCCGCCAGACGTTGTGCCGCCTCTTCAACGCGCGCGCGCGGCGTGGCGATGTTAAAGCGCAGGAAATTCTCGCCGCCTTTGCCAAAAGTTGGCCCGTGGTTCACCGCAATACGCGCAGTTTTCTGCACCCGATCGGTGAATTCTTCCCGCGCCATGCCGGTGTCGCTGAAATCCACCCAGCTGAGATAGGTTGCTTCAAGCGGCATCGACTTCAATCCTGGAATGTCGGCGATGGCCGCATCCAGAACCTGGCGGTTGCCATCCAGATAGACCACCAGGTCATCCACCCAGGCCGCACCTTCCGGCGAATAGGCTGCCTCCGCCATATAAAGCCCAAATGAGTTGGCCGAGATCCCCAACGCCATCATGCGGGCGCTAAATTTTGCACGCAGTGCCTCATCGGGGATGATGACATTGCCCGAATGGCTGCCCGCGATGTTAAACGTTTTGGTGGTGGCGGTCATCATCACCAGTCGATCCGCGATACTGTCATCCACGCGCGACATCGGGATGTGTGTGTGCCCCGCATAGACCAGATCATGATGGATTTCATCGGACACCAAAATCAGGTCGTGTCGTTTGACAAAATTCGCCACCCCTTGCAGCTCGTCGCGCGTCCAGACACGCCCGCCCGGATTATGGGGAGAGCACAGCACAAACATGGTCTCATGCCCGCGCATCTGCGCATCCCATGCGTCAAAATCCATCTCATAGCCGCCATCGTTATTGACCAGCTCACATTCCACAACTTCGCGGCCTGACGCTTTGATGACCTTTGAGAACGCATGATAGACTGGTGTCATCAGCACAACCCCATCGCCGGGTTTGGTATAGGTGTCGATGCACATCGACGTGCCGTTGACCAACCCATGCGTGGTGAAAATCATTTCGGGGTCTATGTCCCAGCTGTGGCGGGTTTTCATCCACCAGCAGATCGCGGCACGATAGGCGGTCTCATCGCCATAATAGCCATAGATGCCGTGATCGATCATTCCTTGCAGCGCGCCGCTGACACAAGCAGGGGGACGGAAATCCATATCAGCCACCCACATGGAAATGCCATCTTGCGCGGGAACGCCATAAATCTTTTCCATCATGTCCCATTTGACGGAATGGGTGCCAAAGCGGTCGATGATGTCGTCAAAACTCATGGGAAGATCCTCTTAATTTGTTCTGACAGGACGCTAGACGAACCACAGACAAGCGCAACCCCGTTGCGCGCACGCGCGGCTTGTCCTAGATGAAGGACATGATCAAACCTATTCTTATCCACCCCGACCCCCGCCTTAAAAAACTCTGCGCGCCAGTGACTGATCTGTCTGATGAATTGCGCAAATTGGCGGATGATATGTTGGAAACTATGTATGACGCGCCTGGCATCGGTCTGGCCGCGCCACAAGTGGGCGTGCTGAATCGGCTGATCGTGATGGATTGCATCAAAGAGGGCACGCCTGAGCCGACGGTGATGTTCAACCCCGAAGTGCTGTCCAGCTCAGATGACGAGAACGTCTATGAAGAAGGCTGCCTGTCCATTCCCGAACAATTCGCCGATGTGACTCGCCCCGCTTCGGTGCGGGTTGGCTGGATCGACATGGATGGCAACCCACGTGAGAAAGATTTTGACGGGCTTTGGGCAACCTGTGTGCAACATGAGATCGACCATCTCAACGGCAAGCTGTTCATCGATTATCTCAAGCCGATGAAGCGTCAGATGATGACGCGCAAGTCGCAAAAAATGAAGCGCGAACGGGCCCGCGGATGAGCGTGCTGCCGATTGTTCAGTGGCCTGACGCGCGATTGGCACAGGTCTGCGAGATGGTTGGTTTGGCAGATGTGAAACAGCTCGCTGGTGATATGCTGGACACCATGTATGCCGCGCCCGGTCGCGGATTGGCCGGACCTCAGGTTGGTGTATTGCAGGCGATCTTTGTGATGGATTGCACGTGGAAAGACGGAGACAAGGACCCGATGGTGTTTCTAGATCCGGCCATCATTGCGCGCAGCGAAACCACGGAGACCGCCGAGGAAGGCTGCCTGTCGATCCCTGATTTGATGGTGGCCGTTGAACGCCCCAAGCGAATTTCACTGCGCTGGCGGAATCTGGAGGGCCAAATCCAAGAGGCGGATTTTTCCGGATTTGCCGCGCGCTGTATTCAACACGAAATTGACCACCTGCATGGTCGCGTGACGTTGGATCATCTTTCCGGCGAAGAACGCGCCGAGATATTGCAAGGATACCCCGCCCCATGACCGTACGCCCCTGCCTGCCATGGCCCGACAAACGCCTGCGCATCGCTGCACAAGACGTCACCGAGATCACTGACGAGGTGCGCCAGATTTGGACCGATCTGATCGACACCATGTATGCCATGCCCGGCGTGGGTATGGGTGCAAATCAAATTGGCGAGATGCTGCGGCTCTGCGTGGTGGATGCCTCCGAGGAGGGCGATCAGGTGATCCGTCTGGCCAATCCGGTGGTGCTGCATGCCTCGGTACAGCCGCGCGAGCATGACGAAGCCAGTCCCAATCTTGTCGGGGTGTCCGCCAAGATCAAACGTCCTCGTGCGGTGACGGTGCGCTATATGGATGAGAACGGTGAGACGGTTGAGAAAGACTTTGTCGGGCTCTGGGCGACCTCGGTGCAGCACCAGATCGACCACATCAATGGCAAGATGTATTTCGACCACCTCAGCAAGGTCAAACGTGACATGCTGATCAAAAAGGCGCGCAAGCTGCGCAACTGACAAGGACCTCGTGATGCGCATTATCTTTATGGGAACACCTGACTTTTCCGTGTCGGTTTTGGACGCGCTGATCGATGCGGGCCACGAAATTGCTGCGGTCTATTGCCAGCCTCCCCGCCCTGCGGGGCGCGGCAAGAAAGACCGTCCTACACCGGTGCATGCCCGGGCCGACGCGCTGGGCCTTGAGGTGCGCCATCCGGTGTCTTTGCGCAACGACGCTGCACAGGCCGAGTTCGCCGCACTTTACGCCGATGTTGCGGTTGTTGTCGCCTATGGTCTGATCCTGCCCCAAGCTATTTTAGACGCGCCAAAGCTAGGGTGTCTGAACATTCACGCCAGCCTTCTGCCGCGCTGGCGCGGGGCCGCCCCCATCCATCGCGCGATCATGGCGGGGGATGCTGAAACCGGCGTGTGTATTATGCAGATGGACGCGGGGCTTGATACGGGTGCTGTTTTGCTGCGGGCCGCGACCCCGATTGGGGCGCAGGAAACCACGGCGCAGCTACATGACCGCCTCTCTGAAATTGGCAGCGCGGCCATCGTCGAGACCCTGTCCAAACTTGAGACATTAACGCCAGAACCTCAACCCGAGGGCGGCGTGACCTATGCCGAAAAGATCGATAAGGCAGAGGCGCGCATCGATTGGACCGCGTCCGCAGTTGAGGTTGATCGCAAAATTCGTGGCCTGTCGCCTTTTCCCGGAGCCTATACGGAAATCGACGGGCAGCGTGTGAAAATCCTAGCCTCGCGTCTTGTTCCGGCTGAGGGCACTGCTGGCACATTTCTGGATGATGCGCTCACCATTGCCTGCGGATCGGGGGCTGTGCAGCTTCTACGCTTGCAACGCGCTGGCAAAGGCGCGCAGGATGCAGATGTCTTTCTGAGGGGCTTTCCTCTCAAGGCTGGGCAAACAATCTAGGAGCAGCGCGTGTTTTTTGCGTTTTTTGGCACTGTGATTATCGCGGGTATCATCGGCTACGCAGCCGAGCGCTCAAACTTTACCCGCAATGGTTATGTGCCCTCGATCATTATCTGTATCGGCGGCGCATTTTTGTTCTTTATGATCTCGCGCATGTTTAATATCGGCTTTGGCAGCCCAGGTCTAAATGCGATCATCGCGTCCGTGGGCGCGTTGATCATTGTGCCCACGCATTTCCGACGCTAAGGGCCGAGCCTACTTTGTCGGTTTGAACGGTGCCATGCCTTCGCGCGCCAACTCGTCGGCGCGTTCGTTCTCGGGGTGTCCCGCGTGACCTTTGACCCATTCCCATGTCACCTGATGACGGGCTTGGGCCGCATCCAGCCGCTGCCAGAGCTCGACGTTTTTGACAGGCTTCTTCGCCGCGGTTTTCCAGCCGTTTTTCTTCCAGCCGAAAATCCACTTGGTCACGCCGTCCATCACATATTTGCTGTCAGTCACGATGGTAATCTTGCTGGCCCGCTCAAGCGTTTCTAGCGCCATGATTGCGGCCATAAGCTCCATTTTATTGTTGGTTGTTCCCGCCGCGCCACCGTTTAGGTCGCGTGTCTTAAGAACGGTGTCGCCGTCTTTGGCCTGCATCAAAACCCCCCAGCCGCCCGGGCCGGGATTTCCTGAACAAGCGCCATCAGTATATGCAATCAAATCAGCCATGCGCGGTCAGTATGACAAAAGTCTCAACACCACCAGCCAATCCTGCGCCATTTCCGCGCCGGCTGCGGGTGACGGTGAAACCGGCTGCTTTCAGCAACCTGCTCAGCTCGTCTTCGCCGTAGTAGGCATAAAACCGGCCCAGCTTGTCACGGCCCTCTTCAGCTCCCAATTTCATACCTATGTGAAACTTGCCAGCAGGTTTGAGCGCGCGTTTGATGCGCGCCAAATGGGCTGGAAAATCCGCACGCGGCGCATGAAGCAGGCTGAAGTTGGCCCAGATACCGTCAAAGTGCGCCTCGGTTTTCAGATCATCAAAGGTGGCTACCGTGACATCAAGGTCAAAGGCATCTTTGGCCAGTTTTGCCATTTCGGGTGAGGCATCCATAGCTTCAACGCTATAGCCAGCGGCCCGTATCTTGGCAGCCCATTGGCCAGGCCCGCAGCCGAGGTCCAAAACTAGACCGCCCTCAGGGAGGCCCTCGAAAAACGCCTTTAGATCAGAAAGCTGATCCATGTCGATGTCATCTATGCGAGCAAACTTCTGCGCATATTCACTCGCTGCTTCGGCATAGACCGATAGTGTTTCGCGATCACTCACAGAAAAACCCCCACGCCCAAACAGGCCACAACCACTACGGTGAGCACTATGCGCAGCCGCATCCACCAACTTGGCGCCAAGCGCCATGACCAAAAGGCAAAATCAAGTGCAAGGAGCCCGAGAAAACCGTAGATCAGGTTCAAACCTGACGTGGTTGCACCCGAACCGGTCATGATGAACCCCCAGAGCGCTGGAACCACTGACAGCGCATAACAGACAGTGGCCTTTAGCCCGCTGGTCTTGGTGGCAAAGCCCCACAATACGCCGGACATGAATGCCAGAATGATGGTGCCGTAGAAAATGACCAGCGACACGCCGACATAGCGTGCACCGAGATTACTCATCCCCCAGCTGGCCAGTGACGGCATCAGCTGGGTGAGCGCGCCCCAAACAAAGGGGATTAGGCCGGCAAGGCCCAGCAGCAACGCGGAAGTTGGAACGCCTCTCATGGCTTGGCGCTTTCTGCCTGTTCGACCTCGCGCAAAACGCGGGGAACTTTGAAGTTTACTTTCTCCACGGCGGTCTCCACCACTTCGACCCTCACCTCAAAGCGGTCGCGAAACGCGTCGACGACCTCTGAAATCAACACATCCGGTGCGCTTGCGCCTGCCGTGACACCTAAGGCGCGGATACCTTCCAAGGCGCGCCAGTCGATGTCAGTGTCGCGTTGCACTAGCTGGCTGTATTTGCAGCCCGCGCGGGAGGCGACTTCGACCAGACGACGCGAGTTTGACGAATTGGGCGCGCCAACTACCAGCATCGCATCCACCAACGGGGCAACGGCCTTGACCGCCTCCTGACGATTGGTGGTGGCGTAACAAATGTCTTCTTTGTGGGGGGCGACGATGTTGGGAAAGCGTGCATTCAGCGCAGCGATGATGCCAATCGTGTCGTCCACGGATAGTGTGGTTTGGGTGACAAAGGCCAGCTTGTTGGGATCGCGCACATCGACCGTGGCGACATCAGCTTCGGTTTCCACCAATAGCACATCTCCGGCAGGCAGTTGTCCCATCGTGCCGATTGTCTCGGGATGACCCGCGTGGCCGATCATGATGATTTGCAATCCGGCCTCGGCGTGGCGCTCGGCTTCGACATGCACCTTGCTGACCAAAGGGCAGGTGGCATCGACATAAACCATGTTGCGCCGCTCTGCCTCCGCCGGCACCACTTTGGCCACGCCATGCGCCGAAAAGATTACCGGACGGTCATCGGGACATTCATCCAGCTCTTCGACAAACACCGCCCCTTTGTCGCGCAAGCCGTCGACCACAAATTTGTTGTGCACAATCTCGTGGCGCACATAGACAGGAGCGCCCCATTTGGTCAGCGCCATTTCGACGATCTTGATAGCGCGGTCCACGCCAGCGCAAAATCCGCGCGGGGCGGCTAGGTGGATGGTTAGGGGGGGCTTGGTCATGGCGCGTCCTTTAAAGTCTGCCCCAGACCTAATTCTTCACGCTTGCCGCGTCCAGAGGCTTGACCTTCCAGTGGGGGAACTCTCTAGGCGGGAAAAATCCAATCAGGAGGGAGCGAAATGAAGCAGATCATTTGGGGGATTTCCGGTGTGGCCGGCGTTGCGGCAATTGCGGTCGTTCTATGGAGTGGGAGCGCAACGTCCAACGCAAAACTGCCATACAACAAGGCCGAAAATGTCGCGCGTGGGGCGGAAATCTATCAGGACTATTGCGCCAGCTGTCATGGTGTGGATCTGGAAGGCGAAGCGAACTGGCGTCAACGCGGGCCTGACGGTCTATTGCCGGCTCCACCGCATGATGCGAGCGGGCACACATGGCATCATCCTGATCAACAGCTGTTTGACATCACCAAACTTGGCACGGCCCAGATTGTCGGGCAGGGTTATCAAAGCAATATGATTGGGTTTGGAGATGTGCTGAGCGATCAGCAAATTTACGATGTGCTAGGCTATATCAAAAGCACGTGGCCAAAGCACATTATAGAAGCGCATAATGCGCGCTCATCCAAGTGACCGCTCGCAACAAAAAAGCGAGACAGTGTCTGCCTCGCTTTTTCATTATTTCGCGCTGAACTCGATTTCACGTTCGCTCTGCTCCGGCATCGGATCGCGTGGTGGTCGTCCGACGACGTCGCGCAGACCATCAAGTTCGATAAAATTATCGGCCTGACGGCGCAGCTCGTCGCTGATCATCGGAGGTTGGCTGCGGATGGTCGAAACCACCGAAACACGTACACCTTGGCGTTGCAGGCTTTCCACAAGCGGCCGGAAGTCCCCATCTCCCGAAAACAGCACAATGTGGTCTACATGCGGCGCCAATTCCATCGCGTTGACAGCCAACTCGATGTCCATGTTGCCTTTGACTTTACGACGGCCTTGAGAGTCTGTGTACTCTTTGGCCGGCTTGGTCACCATGGTGAAGCCGTTATAGTGCAACCAGTCCACCAGCGGGCGAATGGGCGAATACTCGTCATTCTCCAGCAACGCGGTGTAATAAAACGCACGCAGCAACTTACCACGGCGCATGAATTCTTGCCGAAGCAGTTTGTAGTCGATATCGAAACCCAGCGACTTTGCTGCGGCATACAGATTCGACCCATCAATGAACAGCGCAAGCCGTTCGTCCTTGTAAAACATCAATAATGTCCTTTCTAATCGTGCCGCGTCGATCAAAGTCCCGTGAGTAAAAAATGTGCGGACGCTGCACCTGTATCAAATTAGTGTTATTTGCCCAATTATCAACCGTTTGAGGTGTGCGGAATGTCGCTGATTGATGTTAGGAGTGTAAAAGTTGAATGAACTCTGTCTGTTAGCTTTGGGTGGTAACCTGCCTTCTTCGGTCGGAACGCCTGAATTCACGATTTCAGAAGCTTTAAAACGGCTGAATGTGGCGGACTTGCGCCTATGTTCCGTGAGCCGATTCTATCAAACCCCTTGCTTTCCGGCTGGTGCAGGTCCCGATTATATCAATGCTGCGGTAACTCTGCGTTCACATCTTAGTGCCACCGATCTTCTATCCCACCTTCATAGCATAGAAGCGGCGTTTGGGCGAGAGCGCGAACAGCGTTGGGGGATGCGGACACTGGATATCGATCTTATTGCGATGGGGGCGCAGGTTTTGCCCGATGTGGCCACTCAGCAAGGTTGGCGCGATCTGGCTCTTAGCGAACAGGTCCGTGCCACCCCTGAGCAACTGATTCTCCCGCATCCGCGTCTTCAGGACCGTGCATTTGTGCTGGGACCGCTCATGGACGTTGCGGCGCACTGGCAACACCCGTTGTTGGGGCTAACTGTGGCTGAAATGTATGAAAATTTGCCCGAAACCGATCAGAAAGCGCTGTGGCCTTTGTGAAACGCGCTTGTCAAGGGGGGCAAAGGCGCTTAAGTACACCAATTCCGACCCGATCGTAAAATATGGAGTGGCTGATGGCCCGCGTTACCGTAGAAGACTGTGTAGACAAGGTTCCGAACCGTTTTGAGCTCGTAATGCTTGCGTCTCATCGTGCGCGTGAAGTGTCTGCTGGCTCTGCCATTACCTTGGACCGTGACAACGATAAGAACCCTGTTGTGGCGCTGCGCGAGATTGCTGAAGAAACTCAAACAGCGGATGAGCTGCGCGAGCGTCTGATCGAAGCCAACCAGACACAGATCGAAGTTGATGAACCAGAAGAAGATCGTATGGCGCTTCTGATGGGTGGTGAAGCGGACGCACCCGCCGAAGATGACCTATCTGAAGAGAAGCTTCTGCGCGCTCTGATGGAAGCACAGGGGCAGGGCTAAGCCCTGAAACGGTGAGGCCAAATGATCCTTGCTGACGAACTTGTCGAGCTCATTCGCGCCTACAACCCGAAATCAAACGGAAAACTGATCGCTGCGGCCTACAACTATGGCCGCGCGATGCATGAGGGCCAGTTCCGCCATTCGGGGGAGCCCTATTTCACGCACCCGATCGAGGTGGCGTGGATCTTGGCGCAACAGCACCTCGATGATGCGACTATCGTCACTGCGCTACTGCATGACACCATTGAAGATACCAATGCCTCTTATGGCGGCGTGTCCGAGCAATTTGGCGGTGAAATCGCCATGCTTGTAGATGGTGTCACCAAACTCACAAACCTGCAGCTCAGCTCGACCCAGACCAAACAGGCCGAAAACTTTCGCAAGCTATTTATGGCGATGTCCAAGGATCTACGGGTGATCTTGGTCAAACTGGCTGACCGTTTGCACAACATGCGCACGATCAAAGCGATGCGCACCGAAAAGCAGGCGCAGAAGGCGCGTGAAACCATGGATATCTATGCGCCGCTGGCAGGGCGTATGGGGATGCAGTGGATGCGAGACGAGCTGGAAGATTTGTCTTTCAAAGTGCTCAATCCCGAAGGTCGCGCCTCGATTATGCGCCGCTTTATCACGTTGCAAAAAGAAACCGGTGATGTGATCGAGCGCATCACTGCGGATATGAAATCTGAGCTGAAAAAGAGCGATATTGATGCTCAGGTCGTAGGGCGCGCCAAGAAACCCTATTCGATCTGGCGCAAAATGCAGCAAAAGGATCAAGGCTTTTCGCGCCTGTCCGACATCTACGGCTTTCGCATCATTACCGCCAACGAGCAGGATTGTTATCGTGTTCTGGGGGCGATCCACCAGCGCTGGCGCGCCGTGCCGGGGCGCTTTAAGGATTATATCAGTCAGCCGAAATCAAACGGTTACCGCTCCATTCATACTACTGTCTCCGGCCGTAATGGCCGCCGTGTCGAGGTGCAGATCCGCACTCAGCAAATGCATGATGTCGCCGAAAGCGGCGTGGCAGCACATTGGTCCTACAAAGACGGTGTGCGTGGCGAAAACCCCTTTGCTGTCGATCCGGTAAAATGGATTTCGGGTCTTTCCGAGCAGTTTGACGCAGAAGAGGACCATGAGGATTTCCTCGAGGCCGTTAAACTTGAGATGTACTCGGATCAGGTGTTCTGCTTCACCCCCAAGGGTGAGGTGGTAAAGCTGCCGCGTGGCGCAACCCCGCTGGATTTTGCTTATGCTATCCACACACGTATCGGGCATGCCTGTGTTGGTGCAAAAATCGACCATATGCGGGTGCCACTCTGGACGCGCATCAAAAATGGCCAGTCAGTTGAGATTATCACCGCAGAAGGTCAGACCCCGCAGGCCACATGGATTGATATCGCCACGACGGGCAAAGCGCGCACCGCCATTCGCCGCGCCCTGCGCGAGATGGACCGCGAACGTTTTGTCAAACTTGGAGCTGAACTTGCGCGTGTCGCTTTTGAACATGTTGGCAAGAAAGCCACGGACAAAGTGCTGGGCACCGCTGCGAAACAGCTGCGCCTAGATTCGCGCGACGAACTGCTTGCCCGACTTGGCTCGGCTGAGATCACAACTCAGTCTGTTATACAGGCGGTTTATCCCGATCTGGCGCCTGACGAGAGCGAAGAAGTTGCTGGTGAGCGAGCTGTGATTGGCCTCACTCCGGGTCAGAGTTTTGACCGCGCGCCCTGTTGTCAGCCGCTTCCGGGCGAGCGTATTGTTGGCATCACCTATCGCGGCAAAGGTGTCGTTGTGCATGCCATCAATTGTGACACGCTCTCTAACTTTGAAGACCAGCCCGAGCGGTGGATGGACCTCCATTGGGATGCCGGAAAACACAAGCCGATCTTCACGGTGCAGTTGTGGGTGACAATTGGCAACGATGCAGGCGTATTGGGACGTATTTGCACATTGATTGGCGAGCTTAAGGCCAATATCTCTGACTTGAAGTTTGTTGACCGGAAACCCGATTTCTTCCGCCTTCTTGTCAGTGTAGATTTGGCCGACGCCGAACACCTTCACACAGTGATGATGGCACTAGAAGCGGAAAATGACGTCGCCGAGATCGAACGCTACCGTAACCCCGAGACGGATCGCCCCTCAGCGGACGTCTGACGTAAAGAGAGACACGCCTTGGTTTTCAAGCGCCGCGATCGAAGATCTGTCTTAAAAGCTGTGGCAGAATTTTTCTATCCTCGTGGTGGATGGACGCGGGCGTTTCATTACGTCAAGCACCGGCTCACCCGGTTGCCCGGCACGCCTGAAACGGTTGCGCGCGGGATATGGGCGGGGGTGTTCACCGCCTTTACCCCCTTTTATGGGCTGCATTTTGTAATTGCCTTCATTTTGGCGCGACTGCTGTCGGGAAATTTGCTGGCGGCCTTGTTGGGGACGTTTTTTGGCAATCCTTTGACTTATGTTCCGATTGGGGTGATTTGTCTCAAAACGGGCCATTACCTGTTGGGGACGGAATTTCGCGAAGGCGAGCATCTGTCGTTTGCACATAAATTTGCCGATGCAGGGTCGGACTTGTGGTTCAACTTTTGGGCCATTTCCAGCGAAGAAGTTGCTGATTGGGGCGGGCTGAGCCGCTTTTTTGATGAAGTTCTTTGGCCTTATATGATTGGCGGAATTGTCCCCGGGATCATTGCGGCAACGGTTTGTTATTATCTGACGGTGCCCTTGGTGCGCGCCTATCAAAAACGCCGCGCTGCCAGAATTCAAAAAAAAATCACCAAGGCACGCGCAAAGGCCGTCAAGCATGCGGCGCGCCATGCACAAAAGACAAAGTCGAACGACTAAAAAACGGGTTTTCACCAGTGCTATCGCGGCATAGGGTTCGACCTTGAACTTTGCTCTGTCAGAAGGCTCTGAATATGTTGCGTCTTGGTGTGAATATCGACCATGTGGCCACCGTGCGAAACGCGCGCGGTAGTGCCTATCCCGATCCTGTGCGTGCTGCGAAATTGGCCGAAGAGGCCGGAGCGGAGGGCATAACAGCCCATTTGCGAGAAGACCGCCGCCACATCACCGACAGCGATATCGACGGTTTGATGGAGGCGCTGACGGTGCCGCTCAACTTTGAAATAGCTGCGACAGACGAGATGCAGGCCATCGCGCTACGCCATAAGCCACACGCGGTCTGTCTTGTGCCGGAAAAGCGCGAAGAACGCACTACCGAAGGTGGGCTGGAAGTGGCGCGCGAGGAAAACAAGCTTGCACATTTCATTGCACCCCTGCGGGATGTCGGCTGTCGTGTGTCGATCTTCATTGCTGCGGATCGCCCCCAGATCGAGGCGGCAAACCGCATTGGTGCGCAGGTGATCGAGTTGCACACCGGCGCGTATTGCGATTTTCATGCCGAAGGCCGTTTTGATGAGCGCGACGCGGAGTTGGCGCGTCTCACCGAGATGGCCACTTTTGCCCACTCGCTGGGTCTTGAGGTGCATGCGGGCCACGGGCTAACTTACGAAACTGTTCAGCCGATCGCTGCATTACCTGAAGTGATGGAGCTCAACATCGGGCATTTCTTGATCGGCGAAGCGATATTCCTCGGTCTGGAACCTGCCATCGCCGAAATGCGCCGTCTGATGGAAGAGGCGCGCGCGTGATCCGTCATTGCGTCATGCTGAACCTGCTACCTGACGGCGAGGCGGAATTGGCCACCGTCATGGCTGGGCTCGCGGATCTTGTGGCCGCAATTGACGGGCTAGGCGGATTTTGCGCCGGTCCAAACCGTGACTTTGAAAACAAAACACCGGATCACAGCTACGGTTTTACGCTTGATGCTGCGGATGCGTCCGCACTGGCAGTCTACGCGGAGCATCCTATGCATCAAAAGCTTGGTGCCCGTCTGGTCGCGCTGTGTCGTGGTGGCGCGGAAGGCATACGCGTCTATGACCTGGAGATTGACAAATGATTTTGGGCGTTGGAACCGATCTGGCCAATATAGACCGCGTCTCCCGCACGCTTGAGAGGTTTGGTGACCGATTTCGCCATCGTGTCTTTACCGATGTAGAGCAAGCTAAAGCAGAGCGCCGTCGCGACGTGGCAGGCACCTATGCCAAACGCTGGGCCGCCAAGGAAGCCTGCTCCAAAGCTCTGGGAACAGGGCTTCGCATGGGCATCAGCTGGAAAGATATGGCGGTTAGCAATCTTCGTACCGGACAGCCGGTGATGGAGGTCACAGGCTGGGCCAAAAAGCGGCTTGAGGATATGACACCGGAAGGTCACGAGGCCATCATACATGTCACCCTAACCGACGATCATCCTTGGGCGCAGGCCTTTGTCGTCATAGAAGCGCGGCGGATTAACGACACCTCCGCTTGACACCCCGCGCCGACCCCCTCATGTAACGCCCCAACACGCATTCGGAGAGACACGATGGCAGAGCAGGCCAAGAAAAAAGACGGCGGTATCGTCGAGACGATCAAAACAGTGGTCTATGCCCTGCTGATCGCTGGCGTATTTCGTACATTGTTCTTTCAGCCCTTCTGGATTCCGTCAGGATCTATGAAAGAAACTCTGTTGATCGGGGATTTCCTTTTCGTCAACAAGATGACCTATGGCTACTCCTACGCGTCCTGCCCATCTGTGCGCATCCCTGCAGTTGGACTCAATATTGATGCCAAAAACATCTGTGGTTGGCTTGGCGGCGACAACAATCGCATCTTTGGTGGTGAGCCTGAGCGCGGCGATGTCGTGGTGTTTCGCCATCCGGTGACAGGTTTGGACTTTATCAAACGTCTGATTGGTGAACCCGGTGACAAAATCCAAGTCATCGCGGGGGTGCTGCACATCAATGGCGACCCACTTAAGCAAGAAGATGCGGGCGTGTTCGAAGAGATCGCAGGTCCGCAAGGTCCACAGCAGTTGCGTCCGCGCTGCGAGAATGGACCTGTTGGTGACGGAGGGCTTTGTGTGAAGTCGCGCAAGATGGAAACCATGCCAAATGACGTGACCTATCCCATCTTGAACATCACCAATCAGGCTTCTGACAACACTGGTGTCTATACCGTCCCTGAAGGTCACTACTTCTTTATGGGCGACAACCGTGACAATTCCACCGACAGCCGTGTACCACAAGCCGCGCGTGGGGTGGGGTTCGTACCTTATGAAAACCTGATTGGCCGCGCGGACCGGATTATGTTCTCCTCGGCGGGCAACTCGATGTTTGCCTTCTGGACATGGCGTTCGGATCGTTTCTTTAAGAGGGTCGAGTGAAGCTATCTGCGGATTTAAAAGCACTTCAGCTGCGCTTGGGGCATGAATTCAGCCGCCCCGAGCTTCTGGTGCGCGCAGTCACCCATTCGTCGATGTCCTCGCCCAATCGCGATGACAATCAACGGCTGGAGTTCTTGGGCGATCGCGTCCTTGGGCTGGTGATGGCCGAAGCCCTTCTGGAGCATGACAAATCCGCCACCGAAGGGCAGCTTGCTCCCCGCTTCAATGCGCTGGTGCGCAAAGAGGCTTGTGCTGATGTTGCACGCGAGATCGAATTGGGTGACGCGCTTAAACTCGGCCGTTCCGAAATGATGTCTGGTGGACGTCGCAAGCAGGCCTTGTTGGGGGATGCGATGGAAGCTGTCATCGCGGCAGTTTACAAAGACGGGGGATTTGATGTGGCGCGCGCCATGATCCTGCGATTGTGGGGCAAGCGGGTGCACGCCGTCGAGGAGGACGCGCGCGATCCTAAAACCTCTCTTCAGGAATGGGCACAAGCACGCAAGTTGCCGCCCCCTCGTTACGAGTTGGTTGAACGCTCTGGCCCAGATCATGCGCCGGTGTTCACCATTGCGGCGCGCCTTGAAAATGGCATGTCGGCCTCAGCAATCGATAATTCCAAGCGCAAAGCCGAACAGGCCGCCGCCAAAGCTCTCTTGGAGCAGCTTGAGACAATCTAACGCTTCGTCTTCCCAAGATGTTTAAAAGTAGCTAACTGGCGAGTCTTTCACAAAGGCTGGCCCCTGCCGTTCTTTTGGGCTACAGACAGCGCTTCAAACACACAAAGGCATTGTTCTATGACCACACGCGCCGGTTTCGTCGCCCTGATCGGAGAGCCCAACGCGGGCAAATCCACTCTCACCAACCAGATGGTGGGGGCCAAAGTGTCGATCGTGACCCATAAGGTTCAGACCACGCGCGCGCGCATTCGTGGCGTGGCACTTGAAGGCGACAGCCAGCTGGTGTTTGTGGATACTCCTGGCTTGTTTGTCCCGCGCCGCCGGCTAGATCGCGCGATGGTCGCCGCAGCATGGGGGGGCGCCGCGGACGCTGATGTGATTGTTCTGTTAGTTGAAGCGCACCGTGGTATTACCGAAGGCGTTGAAAAAATTCTTGAGCGCCTCGAGCAAATTGGTGAAAACCGGAAAATTGCCTTGGCGATCAATAAAATTGACCGTGTGAAATCCGAAGTTCTGTTGGCATTAACCAAAGATCTCAATGAGCGTTTTCCTTTTACCGATACATTTATGATTTCGGCTGAAAAGGGTTTTGGGTGTGATGCGCTCCGTAAATGGCTGGCGGATGTGCTGCCTGAAAGCCCATGGTTGTATCCTGCGGACCAGATCGCGGATTTGCCCATGCGCATGATCGCCGCCGAGATTACTCGTGAGAAGTTGACGTTGCGTCTGCATCAGGAGTTGCCGTACCAATTGACGGTGGAAACTGAAAATTGGGAAGAGCGCAAAGACGGTTCCGCTAGAATTGACCAATTAATATATGTCATGCGGGATGGGCATAAAGGCATTGTTTTGGGCAATAAGGGCGAGACCATCAAAGCGGTCTCCAAAGCCGCGCGCGAGGAACTAGAAGAGTTCCTGGGTCGACGTATTCATTTGTTTTTGCAGGTAAAAGTTCGCCCGAATTGGCTTGAAGAAAAGGAACGATATTCGGAAATGGGTTTGGATTTCAGCGACGGGAACGCATGAACGAAGCCAAAAACCAGCCGACGGCAATTATGCCGCACAGGCCAATGGCAAAGCGCACACCAATCCGTGCTTCGGGGGCAATGATCCCCGTGACATCTAAGGCAAATAGCGACATTCCGGCAAAGATGAAAAACCGTGATCCGCGTGGTGTTTTAAATTCAGTATTCAATATATTTTCTCCCAACCCCTCCCGCAATGGATTAGGTGTAATATAAAATCTACTTAAAGGGTAGTACGGAAATCATGAATTTGACTGCTGAATTCTGGGTTCAAGCCTATATCGCGCGATTGCGGTTATTGGAAATTCCGGCTTTTGTTGTCGCGCACGGTGATAACACAGCCGGTTCAGTGTTGATTAAACTCAATACGCTTGACGGCAACGCTCGGGTATTCCAGCGCACATTCGATTTGATGAGTGGCACCCGAAAATGGGTCGTTTTGGCGGATGGGGAAGAATCAGAGGTTGATCAATCTCTAGCGCGGCAACGCAGTTTTGACACCGATGTGTGGGTAATCGAGGTGGAGGATCGCGCGGGGCGTCATCTGTTGGATGAGCCCGGTTTGGCGGAATGATTTAGCTGGAAATCCCCGCCGCATCACGGTTGGATAGCGCAAAGGACAGGTGACATGGACTGGCGCGATCAGGGATTTGTTTTACATACACGCAAACATGGTGAGACTTCGGTCATTCTTGAGATGTTCACGCAGTCGCATGGCCGTCATACGGGCATCGTGCGCGGGGGCGTGTCGCGCAAAATGACACCGATTCTCCAACCAGGCACCCAGCTAGATGTCAGCTGGCGCGCCCGACTTGAAGATCACATTGGCAGTTTCACAGTAGAACCGCTGCGTTCGCGTGCTGTGGTCCTGAGCGACCGCATGGCGCTTGCAGGACTGAATGCGGTCACAGCGCTTTTATCGTTTTGCTTGCCCGAACGTGAGCCTCTTAATGATCTGTATAAACGCAGCGAACAATTGTTGGATCTTTTAGGGCAGAACGACCTTTGGCCGCTGGCTTACCTGCGCTGGGAAATGGCTCTGCTCGATGAAATGGGATTTGGTCTCGACCTGAGTGCCTGCGCTGTCCACGGAACAAATGAACATTTGGACTATGTCTCGCCTAAGTCAGGTCGCGCAGTATCAGCAGAAGGTGCAGGAGAATGGGTGGATCGCTTGTTGCCATTGCCCCCAGTGATGCTCGGAAAAGGTGCGTCTTCTGACGAAGAGATCGTGCAAGCCCTTGTCACAACAGGATATTTTCTATCTGAAAAACTTGCACCTCAAATTGGCTACAAGCCGTTGCCCGACGCACGGGGCCGATATGTCGATCTCCTTAAACGTCGCCTGACGTCGCCTTAAACACCATCTCACGACCGGCATCATTGCTCAGGATCATCGTGTCTCCAACCACTTCAGACACGCTCATTGCCTGCAAAGCGTCGAAGAACTCGGTTTCTTGATCCAGTTTGCTGCAGAAATCATCCACCGAGATAAACGGATCCAATTCAAACCATGGATAGGGCGAGCGCTGGGTAGCTGTGAACGGATTACACGGCCCTTCGCCATCGACGCTACCCTGATGGGCAAACGTCATACGGGTGGCATAAGTGATCTCAACCCCGTCAAGTTCGGTCAGGCGCCAAGTGTGTATGTCCCCACCATAAGCGGCGACAGTTTCATCCTCGCTGGTACAAGCAGCTAAAATGGTGAAAGCAATTACTGAAATAAAAATACGCATGGCTTATTGATACAGCGCCAAAATCAAATCGACTAGGGTGCCCATGGCGGCCGCGTCACTTGTTTGCGTATTTTGCGTCAATTCAGTCATGCCTAGGCTGGCGCCATACAGAATACGCGACAATTCCGGGTTCGAGAGATCAAGTGCGATCAAGGCCGCATTCAAATGCTCCAAGCGCGCGGCATCCACCCGTGATACGGCCTCTGCCGCCACCGCATAATCATGCGACCAAGCTCGCACCGCAGCATCAGCAGACCGGGACTGAGTGCCGGTTTGGGTTCCTGCGACGATGGTTTGGCTTAATGTGCGCAAGGCCTGTGCGGGGGGCACATCTTCATCTTGTGCCGCTTCAAGATCGGCCTTGGCCTGATTTTCCCACTGACACAGCATGGCGGCATAAAAATCCGCCACATCTTTAAAATGCCAGTAAAACGATCCTTTGGTGGTGTTCAATCGCCGCGCCAGAGACTCGGCCTTCAGCGTCTTCGGCCCCTGATCAATCAGGGCTTCGAAACCGGCGGCGATCCAAAGATCGGTGGAGAGACGGTTAGCTGACATAGCTTAGTGGTAGGGTGATTTAAGGTATTACGCAAGTGCAGCATTTATTGCTGCATTGCAGCGTTGCCGGAAAACCCCATCTTACCCAGCAGCTCACAAAAAGCCGCGCCACCAGGGGGCAGCGCGGAGCAGTCGGGAGTGTAATTCGGCGTCTTAGCCAAGCAGGCGGCGTGCAATCACTTGCGCTTGAATTTCTGCCGCACCCTCAAAGATATTCAGGATGCGCGCGTCGCACAGAATGCGGCTGATGGAATACTCCAGTGCAAAACCATTACCGCCGTGGATTTGCAGCGCGTTATCTGCAGACGCCCAAGCAACCCGCGCACCCAAAAGTTTGGCCATACCTGCCTCAAGATCACAGCGATGGCCGTGGTCTTTTTCCCAAGCACTGAAATAGGTCAACTGACGGGCAATCATAATCTCTACGCACATCATCGCCAGCTTGCTGGCAACGCGGGGGAAGTTGATCAGCGATTTGCCAAACTGTTTACGGTCGATTGCATATTGCATGCCCACATCCATCGCAGATTGGGCCACACCGATCGCACGCGCTGCGGTTTGAATACGCGCACTTTCAAAGGTTTCCATCAGCTGCTTAAAACCTTTGCCTTCTTCACCGCCTAACAGGTTCTCACCTTTGATTGCAAAGCCATCAAAGGCCAGCTCGTATTCTTTCATTCCGCGATACCCCAAGACTTCGATCTCGCCGCCGGTCATACCGTCAGTGGGGAAGGGGTCCTCGTCAGTGCCGGGTGTCTTTTCCGCTAGGAACATCGACAACCCGCGATAGTCGCTGCTGTCGGGATCGGTGCGCGCCAACATGGTCATCACATGGGTGCGCGCCGCGTGGGTGATCCATGTTTTGTTGCCTGTGACCTCGTAATCGCCACTTTCGGTTTTCACGGCGCGGGTGCGCAAGCTGCCGAGGTCGGATCCGGTGTTTGGCTCGGTAAACACTGCTGTGGGCAGGATTTCTCCGCTGGCAATGCGGGGCAGCCAGCTTTCTTTTTGTTCATCGGTGCCGCCTGCAAGGATCAACTCAGCGGCAATTTCGGATCGTGTGCCCAAAGAGCCCACGCCGATATATCCACGCGACAGTTCCTCAGACACAACCACCATCGATGCTTTGGACAGTCCAAAGCCGCCAAGGTTTTCAGGAATGGTCAGACCAAAGACACCCATTTCGGCCAGCTCGTCGATGATCTCCATCGGGATCAGTTCGTCTTTTAGGTGCCATTCATGGGCATGTGGCGCGACGCGCTCTGCTGCAAAGCGGCGGAATTGATCGCGGATCATTTCCAGCTCTTCATCCAGCCCGCTGGCGCCAAAGGTCGCATTGGCGGCCTGTTCCTGCATCAGCTCGACAAGACGCATGCGTGCCTCTTGCGAATTGCCTTTGTCACACAGCGTCATGACTTCGGGGATCATCAGCGCGCGCATCTCGTCCTGACCCAGACCAAGATCCTGCAGGCGAATGATTTCATTTTGGCTCATGGGAATGCCGCCATAGACCTGCCACAGGTATTCGCCAAACGCGATTTGGTGGATGATCTGCTCGATTTCCCCAAACTTACCGTCGTCTTGCAGCCGCTCGGCCCAAGCCTGCATTTGTGTCAACGATTGCGCATAAGTTGCCAGCCACGCCAGCCCATGAGCCGCAGTTTGGTGTTGTTCAATCAGCTTGCCGGAAACGCGTTCGCCTTCAGTCACCATCTCGCGTACGTGTGACTTTGCTGTTTCAAGCACTGCTTCAACTGGGGCAATTGTCGCGCCGGTCAATTTCAGCAGCTCGGGAAGAATAACCGAAGGTGTCATTGTCAGGTCCTGTCCGTCATGCGCCATGAATCAATTTCCTCTATTGCTGCACTGTGACATAATCCTTTCGCAGTTGCAGCGCAACAAAAATACTCATTAAGCTAAGTATTTGAATGTTTCTTGCGTTCGGAAGTTTTGCTGGTGCAGCATTTACGGCGTATAGCGGAGTATGGATTACTTATTCACCTCTTTCACTCCCGAACTCTTACTCGTTGCCTGCATCATTGCGATTTTGGCGGGCATCATCAAAGGCATGGTCGGATTTGGAATGCCGATGATCCTGATTTCAGGGCTGAGCAGTTTCCTATCCCCGGAGTTGGCGCTGGCAGGCTTGATCCTGCCGACAGTTGTCACCAACGCCATGCAGACTTTTCGATATGGACTGCGGGCGGCGGCTGGCTCGGTAGTGCAATTTCGGGTGTTTCTAGGCGTCGGGGCCATCACTTTGTTGATAAGCGCGCAATTCGTGCGGTTTGTGTCTGCCGATGTCTTTTTACTGCTCATCGGCGTTCCAATCGCTCTATTTGCGTTGATGCAGCTTTTCGGAGTGCGGTTTCACTTGGAAAAACCAACTTTGGGCAGCGAAATTCTGGTTGGCGGATTTGCGGGCGTAATTGGCGGTATTTCTGGTGTCTGGGGGCCGCCAACTGTGGCCTATCTCACCGCTCTGGGCACCGAAAAAACCGAACAGATGCGTGTGCAGGGAGTCATCTACGGGCTGGGCGCGGTTCTGTTGGTAGCCGCGCATTTGGGTTCCGGCATCTTGCGTGCAGATACGGCGCTGTTCTCTCTGATGCTTGTGCCACCGGCAGTGGCCGGCATGTGGTTGGGGGGCAAGGTTCAAGATCGAATTGATCAAGCTACCTTCCGCAAAGCGACTTTGGTGATTCTGGTGATTGCCGCCCTAAATCTCATCCGACGCGCCCTGATCGGCTAGACATACAGGCAAGAACTCTCCAATGGGTTTGGAAAGAGCTGTTTTCCCGACTATCTAATGTTGCTCAGGGCGGGGGAGACGATACACTGCCCGCACCCCTTGGCCAGGAGCCGCAAATTGCCCGATCCGCAGACCTCTCAGTTAATATCCCTTAGGGTCACGGCCATTAGCCTGACGGTCATTGCCACCGTTGCAGTCGGTTGGTTCCTAAAGTCCGCACAGCCCATTATTGTACCCATCGTTTTGGGTGCGCTTGTCGCGTTTTTAATGGATGGTATTTCGCGTGAACTAGAACGTGTGCCGCTCTATTCGCGCATCATCCCCGGATGGCTGCGCATGACCATGACCACTGTGGTTTTGTTCATTCTGCTCATTGCAGGTGTCAGCTTCTTTGCGCGCAACCTCGAACCTGTTGTGCGTGCCATCCCTGAGTACGCCGATTCTCTCTCGGCCATCGTGTCCGATGTGGCCGCGCGTTATGACTATGAACTGGAAGCCTCGTGGCAGTCGCTCGACCGTCTGGTGTTTGACAACATAGATCTGCAATTTGTGATCCGCTACACGCTCAACTCGGTCAGTTACTCCGCTGGATATCTGGCACTTGTTTTCCTTTATGCGATCCTGTTCTTGATCGAGCGCGAAAGCATCGCAGTGAAGATCGCGGCCATTGTGCCAGACAAAAAATTTCAGGAAAACGTCTGGCGCACAATTGATCTGATCACCGAGCAGATCGGCACTTATTTTGTCACCAAAACCCTGATCAACGTGGTGCTTGGCGCGATCTGTTGGGTCATTTTTGTGGTTTTTGGCGTCGAATTTGCGGCCTTCTTTGCGCTCATGACGGCGATTTTCAATTATATCCCTTACGTTGGCTCATGGATTGCGATGGCGCTGCCGATGCTCTTCGCTGTTGGCAAATTTGGCCTCAGCATGGAAGTTGGCCTCTTGTTTGCCGCGCTTTCCACCGCTCAATTTGGCATCGGCTATTTCTGGGAACCCCGCTTGATGGGTAAATCCATGAACCTCAGCCCTGTCATTGTCATGGTGTCTCTGGCCTCATGGGCCGCGATTTGGGGTCCCATCGGCGCGCTTCTGTCGGTGATCCTAACCTCGGGGATCATGACCATCCTGTCGTTCTTCCGAGTGACTCGCCCCTTGGCGATCATGCTGACAAACAATGGCGAAATTCCCGACTGGGACGGGCCTGTGACAACAACAGATAACGCGCCGACCCCTTAGGCTTCTGGCGTCGCGCCACTGTTGTCATACCACGCCAACAAAGCGTCGATATTGGCCTCAACCTGCGTGGCCATACCGCCGGAAAACTCTTCAAAGACCTCGGCATTCATCGGGTTTGTACCGACAAGAACCGCTGCGCCGCTGTCAACAGCTTCTCCGAGTAGGTCGCGAAATCCGCGCCCCTCGGATTCTTGTTTGCCAAATTTATTGAGTAGAAACACATCATATGGCGCATTCAGGCTGCGCCCTACCTCAGCCACAGCACGTGCCATCGCATCTGGATCCAGTCGGCAGCCCTTTGCTTCTTTACCCAAGAATTGCGAAATTCGAATGATGTCGCCATCTGGCAGGATCTGCACATCCATGTCGCAGCGATGATCGGTTTCACAACCCGAATTCGTCTGCACGATGCCACGGGTCGTCACATCGCGATCTTTTAAGCGCAAGGCGAATTCTGCTAGCAACAGATCCAACTCGCCACGCCCATGCGCCATTGTGTATGCAATTTTCATCATGCCTCTTGTTTAGCGTCTAAACAGAAAACATCAAACTGGCCATTTGTCTCAGAGTAGATAGAGCGGCAGAGCCTGGTTGAGCAGTGAACAGGCGTGAACGGGAACCGTGGTAAACTCAATTCACCCGTGCCTCCTGCCGAAAATAGTGAAAGGCAGGGTTTTCTCAGTCATGAAATTTGCGGTCTCGGGTCTGGGGCGCGGTTAAGATCATGTAACAGACAAGGCCGCCGCGGAGGGTTCGGCGCTTTCACTGCTTCTTTTCAGCACTGAGCGGGCGAGCCCAGTGCTGAGTGGCTGGTGGTTTTATGCGCATTTAAGGCATCGCGGCATTTGAACTGGTCTAAAGTTTAAATACCTTCGGGTTTGCCAACGACCACAAAGGTCAGCGCGTCAGGGTCCAGAAGGTCGCTGGCAACACGGTTTACATCTTCGACCGTGACTGCATTAACTTGATCATTGCGGGTAGCGATATAGTCAATGGGCATACCGTCAACCTGCATTCCCACCATGATACCCGCGATCGAACCGTTGCCATCAAAGCGCAGAGGGTATGCTCCGGTGAGCAGCGCTTTGGCGCGCGATACCTCGTCTTCGGTTGCGCCCTCGGTGGCTAGCTTGGCCCATTCGTCGCGGATTACTGTGATGGCCTCTCCCACACGGTCGTTGGCGCTGGCAACGCTGCCCATGTAGAGATTGGCTTGATCACGGCCCACCAAATAAGAGTAAACGCCATAGGTCAGGCCGCGTTTTTCGCGCACTTCGGTCATCAGGCGGCTTTCAAACCCACCGCCACCAAGCACCACGTTCATCACGTAAGCTGCAAAGAAATCAGGGTCTTCTCGGTCAATGCCGGGTTGTGCCCAAAGGGCCACAGACTGGGGCGTGTCAAAATCCACGACCGCCGTTCCACCTGCCAGCGTTAAATCCGCGGGCCCTACCAAAGGTGCACCGGTTTCTGGTAGTGCGCCCAAGAGGGCATCAAGCAGCGGGCCAAGTTCTTCTGCGGTGATGTCGCCCACCGCGGACACATAAAGGCGGTCAAGCGCCAAAGCGTTTTTATGTGCTGTGACCAAATCATCGCGCGTTAGTGCGCTAACGCTGTCGATGGTCCCATCGCCAGAGGTGGCATAGGGGTGGTCGCCATAGACCTGAGCGTTGAGGGCGCGACCAGCAATTTTATTGGGATCTTTGAGGCCCGAGCGCAGGCCCGAGAGTACTTGGGCGCGGACCCGTTCAACAGCGTCCTGGGGAAAGGTGGGTTCTATTAGAGACAGTCGCAGAAGTTCTAGTGCTTCGGTTCGGTTTTCGGTTAGAAACCGCGCCGAGACAGACACGCCATCTCCATGGCTGCTGTAGCTGAATTGTGCGGCCAAGGCTTCGGCTTCTCGGGCAAAGCCCTGAGCGTCCAGATTTCCGGCGCCTTCTTCAAGCAAACCCACCATCAGGTTTGTGGCACCACGTTTTCCAGCTTCATCCAGCGATGTGCCACCGCGAAAGCGTAGCTCCAATGCCACGAATGGAATTGACGGCTCTTCCACGAGCCATGCGTTGATGCCACCCGCAGAGGTCACTTCCTTGATGTCGATCTCGGCGGATGCGGGCAGTGCAATGAAAAAGCCAACGATCACAAGCGCGGTGCGCAGTCCCAGAGTCTTCATTGGGTGATCTCCTCTGCGGTCAGATCGGTGGCTGTCAACCAGCCTGTGACCGACTTGCGTTTATCAAAAACCATCTCTGCGGCCGCGATAATTTCCTCAGAACTCACCGCTTGAAGCACGTCGGGCCATGTCTGAATATCGGCGATCGTTAAACCCGAGGTGAGCGCGCGACCATAGCGGTTGGCCATCTTCTCAACATCGTCGCGGGCATAGATTTGGCTGGCGCGCAGTTGCATTTTGATGCGGTCTAGTTGCTCCTCGTCGACACCGGTTTCGATGAAGTCAGCTACAGCTTGATCGAGTTCCTGCTCCGCTTCTTCGAGCGACAGGCCCGGCACGGGGACCACGGTGAGGTTGAATGTGGTCTTGTCCAGCGAGGTGCCGCTGTACCACGCTCCGACATAAACGACTTTTTGCTGCTCAAACTGCAGTTTTTGGTTCAAAACGGAGGTCTGCGCCCCGCCCAAGACTTCCGCCAGTAGCGTTAAGGCGGCGGCGGTTTTTTGGTCGTCGGAATTGCGTTCAGGCGCAAGATAGGAACGTGTCAAATAGGGTTGCGCCACGCGCGGATCGCTAAAGGTCATGCGCCGCGCAGAGGTCTGTGGTGGCTCGCTGGGGCGGGTGCGTTCCGGCAGATCAGGGTTGGCGGGGATGGTACCATAGTATTTCTGAGCGAGATCGAGAACCTCGTCGGGTTGAACGTCACCTGCGACGACAAGAATGGCGTTGTTGGGCGCGTAAAACTGTGTGTAGTAGGCCAGCGCATCCTGCAAATCGAGGGTTTCCATCTCGTGGCGCCAACCGATGATAGGCACCCCATAACGATGATTGAGATATTGCGCGGCACTCATTTGTTCGCGAAACAACGCCCCGGGATTGTTTTCAACCCTTTGATTGCGCTCTTCGATGATCACGTCACGTTCTGTCAGGATGTCTTCTTCTGACAGTTGGAGGTTGACCATGCGATCGCTTTCCATGGTCATCATCAACTCAAGACGATCGGCGGCAACGCGTTGATAATAGGCTGTGTAGTCATAGCTGGTGAAGGCATTGTCACGCCCACCGTTGGCCGCAACAGTGGCTGAGAATTCACCGGGCTCCAAGGTTTCGGTGCCTTTAAACAGAAGGTGTTCAAGGAAGTGCGCAACGCCTGAGACGCCGGGTTGTTCGTCTGCCGATCCGGCACGATACCATACCATATGTGTGACGACAGGCGCGCGGTGGTCTTCGATTACGACGACCTGCATGCCGTTATCGAGTGTGAAATCCGAGACCTGATCTCTGGCGAATGCCGGCAATGCGGCGCAAGCCACCCCAATTGCTAGGGTGATGGTTCTCAACATGTTTGAGACTCCCTGTCCTATATCTGTGTGTGATACTTACGCCCGTTGCCGGACGCCGCAAGAGGACATACGGGATTGTGAGGAAAACTGTCTGTTCAGCCGCCCGTAGGAGGGGCCGCAGGGGTGCGCGCACCTGCGCGGCGCCAACGCCACCATTCATCATAGGCGGCAAGGATCTCACGTTTGTAAACTTCGTTATAAACGTCGTAGTTCACGATGCGGATGTTGGTGAAACGCCCGCGCCGCTTGCGAAAAGCTTCATCTTCAGCGGCCAATGTGCTGCGAATGTCGGCGTCACGCCCCAGTCGAGAGGTGTGGTTCACCAACGCGCCGTCGGAACTACCGATTGATGCGGTGTTAAAGCGTGCAGTGGACGATCCGCCAAGCGCTGCGGAAGCCGCCCCAAGCGGGTCAACATCCGCACGATTGCTGGCACCGGGAACCGGTGTTGGGAGGGCTGTATAGTTTTCCGGTTGCGTCAGCTCTTGTCCGGGAAGAATCAGGAATTCATCCGGGCCTTCTCCGTCCTGACTTAATTGGCGAAGTCCATCATTACTGCAGGCCGAAAGCCCCAGAATACATCCAACAATCAGAAATCGCGTCAAGCGCATTGCAATCCTCCTGCAACCTTGGGCCAAGCTTTATCGCATTGTCTGCGCAAGGTCACGCCTCTCTTTTAGTTCCACCAAAGACCGCTAAGCCAATAGCTCCTGCGAAAATCCAGACATCTGCCAGATTAAACGAATAGGGGTTATTGATGCCACAACAAGACATGTTGAGAAAGTCCACAACGGCGCCGTAGATAAGCCTGTCAGCAACATTGCCAATGGCCCCACCAACCAAAAGGCCCGCAGAAATGAGCCCCAATTTGCCGGGGGGATCACGACGCACCCATATTAGAACAAACGCAATGATACCGGCAGCTAAGGCAATCAAGAGCCACTTGGCGGCTCCGGCACTGTTGGAAAAGAGACCAAAATTCACGCCGTAATTCCAAGCCATATGGAATTCAAGATATGGCGGAAAGACTTCGATGTGGCGGATTTGTTCAAGGTTCAGCCATTGCAGCACAGCAAATTTGCTGAGCTGATCGGTGACCAAGGCCCAAAGCCCCGCCCAGACTATCAAGCGCATGGTTTGCGTCCTTTCTGCCTTCCTGCCGGTCGCACGACCGTTGATCGGTCTTGCACCCATTTGTAGTTGTCCTGCGCCAAGTGCCGACGCAGGACGTGTTATGACGCCAGATTAGTGGCGGAAATGGCGCATGCCGGTGAAGACCATTGCCAGACCTGCTTCGTCAGCGGCCTTAATCACTTCTTCATCGCGCATCGAGCCGCCTGGCTGGATGACGCATGTACCGCCCGCTGCTGCGGCTTCGAGCAGGCCATCGGCGAATGGGAAGAATGCATCTGATGCAACAGCCGAACCTTTTGCAGGGCTCTCATCCATACCCAGTTCCGCAGCCATCCGACCGGCTTTGGAGGCGGCGACGTTAGCGCTGTCCAAGCGGCTCATCTGGCCTGCACCAACACCAACAGTTGCACCGCCTTTGACATAAACGATGGCGTTTGATTTCACATGTTTCGCGACTTTCCACGCAAACAAAAGGTCAGCCATTTGAGCGTCCGTTGGTGCAACCTTGGTGACAACCTTAAGGTCTTCCATAGCCACTGTGCCCACGTCTTTGTCCTGAACCAACACGCCACCGGCGACCTGTTTGTACGCCGTGATGGGTTTGCGCGGATCAGGTAGCACATCGGTCAGAAGAAGGCGCAGGTTTTTCTTGGCGGCAAAGATTTCTTTGGCTTCGTCTGAAGCACCCGGTGCAATGACAACTTCGGTGAAGATCTCGGTGATCTTTTTGGCGGTGTCGGCGTCCAGTGGTTGGTTTAGCGCAACGATGCCACCAAAAGCGGAGGTGCGGTCGCAGTCAAATGCTTTTTGGTAGGCTTCGACCAAAGTTGCGCCTACGGCGACACCGCAAGGGTTGGCATGTTTGATGATCGCCACGGCTGGGCCGTTTTCTGGGGCGAATTCAGATACCAGCTCAAACGCCGCATCGGTGTCGTTGATGTTGTTGTAGCTGAGCTCTTTGCCCTGCAGCTGTGTCGCGGTGGCGACGCCGGGGCGGTTTGATCCGTCAGTGTAAAACGCAGCTTTCTGGTGGCTGTTTTCGCCATAGCGCAGAGTTTGCTTTAGCTCGCCAGCAAAGGCGCGGCGCTTAGGCGCTTCGAGTTCTAACTGATCTGCCATCCATGTGCTGACGGCAGCGTCATAGGCTGCGGTGCGCGCATAAGCTTTCTGTGACAGTTTACGACGGAACTTGGCACAGGTCGCGCCGTTGTGCTGGTCCATGTCGCCCAGCAGTTTGTCATAGTCTTCAACATCAACAATGACATTCACAAACGCAGCATTTTTAGAGGCCGCGCGGATCATTGCGGGCCCGCCGATGTCGATGTTTTCGATGCAGGTGTCATAATCGGCTCCCGCAGCAACGGTGGCTTCAAATGGATAGAGGTTCACGACCAGCAAATCGATTGCGCCGATACCGTGCTCTTCCATAGCTGCCACGTGAGAATCGTTGTCGCGTAGCGCCAAAAGGCCGCCATGCACCGCTGGGTGCAAAGTTTTCACGCGACCATCCATCATTTCGGGAAAACCAGTAATATCGGCGACATCTTTAACCGCGAGGCCAGCATCGCGCAGCGCTTTGGCGCTGCCACCGGTGGAGAGCAGTTCAACGCCACGCTCAACGAGCGCGGTGCCCAGCTCAATCAGGCCGGTTTTGTCGGATACAGAAATCAGTGCACGGCGAATAGGAGACAATTCGGTCATCAGGTCAGGCGTCCTTGCGTCAGGTGTTCAGGTCCAGCTCATCCCGGTTTAGGTCTCTGATCGCCATAGACGTTTCATGCGCCTTGGAGAGAGACCACCGGATGCGGGTCGCATACTCCATTGCTACGCCAGATAGAACGACTTGTTTGCTTGCTCGGGGCTTTAATCGGCCTTTTTCTAAAAAAACACTGGGTTCCAGCACCATTTTCGCAACTGTGTCATGGCGAAACACCCAAATCTCACCACTTTTGAGTGCAATCGAAACAGCAGCGCCCCCCATATCGACGGTAGCGTCGGCCTCGGGGTGCAGGTGAAAGCGGATTTGAAACGGTACGCCTTGCAGTGCTCCAGCGTCTAGAACTTTGTCAAACCGCCTCTTTGCAGAATCTTCAAGCGCAACCAAAAGGTCTTCCCCCGCCATTCCGCGTCCGTCAAATGTTAGTTCGAGCGTGCGGGCATGGGTCAGGCCGTGTGTTTTGAGATATCCGTCGTGACCACCTTGAAACCGTACCCCGTCCGAAGCCTGGCTCATTTCGATCGGGACTTCCTTGGGAGCATCAACCAGTTTTTCTTCGCGCCAACCTGCGCCGGCCTGACCGAGACGCGCGCTGGAAAGTCCTTCTAGGGATAAGGTGGAGTGCGATGGTGTGGCGCGGCCTGCGCGGCGCCAGTCTTCGCCAAAACTTACGCCTGAACCGCAATTGACCACAACTGGCCGACGACCACTTGTGAGTTCAAATGCCAATGTAGAGGCGTGTGCGTTGACGGAGTTGTCACCGTTTGGAGGCGGGCTGGCATCGATGATGACGCTGGTGCGACCCGCGCTGAGTCGAGCAAACCCCATTGCCAAACCGTCGGCCTGACGAGATTTGTTACCGCTTTCTGCAAGTGCGTGGTCAAGGCGTCCTTCCATGCCACGCCCACCACCGTGAAACCGTGCGAGACTGCCGTCGGCGTGGCGTAATGTGCGCAGGGTTGGGGCAATGCGCTCAATGGCCTGTTTGAGAGTTTCAGATGGGGTGAGGCCGGAGTCAGTGAGGGCAGAAGCTGCCCACGTCAGGAGGGTGAACACCTCGAGCAATTCTTCGGGGCTGCGCGTGGGCAGGCCGCCTTGTTCACTAATTTGTCTGAGGCATTCACGATCCAAGGCTTTACAGGCGGGGGCGACGTGGTGCTCCATACCTTCCAGCGCAAGACCAGCGTAGATCAGCCCAGTCAACGCTTCAAAACGAGGTAATCCGGGTAGGGTTTTTTGCCAACGTCGGCTGAGAAAAATGGTTTGTTGTGCAAGGGAGCGAAAGAAAGCTTCCGATTGATCGACATCGCGCGCACGTAGAAGAAAAAGAGCATGTGAAATCCAACGGATAACGCGACGACCTGTTAGATCAGGTGTCCAGCCTGGACCATGCCCACGTCCATATTGCTCTATCCATTGCCAGAGCCAAGCTTGCGCGCGGTCGCGCGCCGCGGCATCGCCTACTGCTGCCAGATCGTCCATCCACGCAAAACCATGCAGGTCTTGTGCGAATGTTTTATCGGGGGGTGTGACGTTCCACATTGAGGTATCAGGGGCGGTAATGAGATGCCCGGCAAACAAAAAATTACCTGCCATCAATTGTTTGCCGCGCGCAAACAGCCCGATTGTGCGTGGTTCAGGCATGGATGTGAACCCGGTAGCAGGGCGCGCACGCGTACTGATGCGTGCGTGAACACGGTGCATTGCGCGAGTCCAGCGCGCGGAAAGACGATCTGGTTTAGACATAAGCTCTGCCTCTACGCTCTGTGGCGTTTGCGCAGAGCTTAGCTGGCTTAATTGCTCAAGTCACCGATTCAATCACGGCGATACTTAGGAAGGCATTAAACGGCTTTGCGTAAACAGGCCACATAGAAACCATCCATGCCGCCGAGCTCGGTCCAATAGTCCGGGCGCAGGCGCAAACCGCCTTCTTCGGTGATCCACGCGGCGTCAATGCCGCCTATCATCAAGGCCTCGCGGTCTACGGAGATATCTTTGTGCCGTTCAAGAACTTCTTCGACTTGGACTTCGCCCTCATCAGGCAGCAGTGAGCAGGTGCAAAATACCAGACGCCCACCGGGTTTTAGCAGACCAAGTGCATGATCCAACATGGCAGATTGAAGCTCGATAAGTTCGCCAAACTCGCTGCCATCTTTGGCAAACGGCAAGTCTGGGTGGCGGCGCAACGTGCCGGTGGCTGAACATGGTGCATCCAGCAGGATCGCATCCCATTGGCCGGATTGCGCCATGACATCGCCAACCACAACCTCGGCCTTAAGACCGGTTCGCGCAAGGTTTTCGCGCACGCGTTCCATGCGGGCCGGGTTATCATCCACCGCTGTGACCTTGGCGCCGGATGCTGCAATTTGCATGGTTTTGCCACCCGGGGCGGCGCAGAGATCCAAAACAGAGTCGCCAGATTGTGGGTTCAAAACCTGTACCGGAATTGCCGCCGCCGCGTCCTGGACCCACCAATCGCCTGTTTCAAAACCAGGGAGCGTGGAGACTTGACCTGCGTCAAGCAACCGGACAGAGCCATTGGGGAGCAATGTGCCGTTGACCAGTTCCGCAAGCTGTGCTGCGTCACCCTTGGCTGATAGATCCAGCGGTGCCCCAGCAAAATGGGCCGCCTCCATGGTGATCATCGCCTCTGTGCCATACGCGTTGACCAGCGGGCTACGCAGCCATTTAGGAAGACGTGGCACGCGCAGGGCGTCCCAAGTTTCAGCGCCATTGGCGGCGACTTTGCGTAAGACGGCGTTGACAAGACCTTTCATGGCCTTGGTGCGTTTGCCGCGCGCCATGATTTCGACTGCATCGTTTACCACACCATGTGCGGCACCACCCTGACACAGCTCAACCGTGCCAAGGCGCAAGACATTGTGCACGGTCAGCGGCGGAGATTTTTGAAGGTGTTTTTGCAAAACGCGATCTGCGCGCTCCAGGCCGCGCAAAGTGTCTGTTGTCAGCCGCTGCGCGCGGGCACGCTCGGCGGGGTCAAGCCGATCCAGCGCTCCCGATCCAATCAATTCGGAGAGCATACGGCCTTCGCCTAGAATCTGATCCAGCAAATAGACCGCAGTACGTCGGGGTTGCATTCCCGCGCTGGCCGTGGTTTTGGGGCCAGCATTGGCTTTGTTTTTGTGCTGTGTTGGCTTGGACATTGCCTGCGGCTCCTTGATGGCTTGCCGATGGTGGACGGGCGCGTATATCAAGGGGGACCCCCGAAAGGAACCCCGACCGGAGAAAAACCGCTATGAGCGATCAAACATCCAAAGACGACATTTCTGATCTGCCACCTGCGGCGCAGCGCGCACTGGCGGAAGCCGAAGAACGGCGACGTACCGCCAAGGCAGTTGATATGCCCACAGAATTGGGCGGGCGCGACGGACCGGAGCCCGTGCGTTATGGCGATTGGGAGAAAAAAGGTATCGCCATTGATTTTTGAGGAGAAGAGGTGAGAGGGCGGGGGCGCTGCCCCCATCCCAAGCAAGCTTGTGATTCCCCCGAGGTATTTTGAGCACCAAAAAGTCGCGGGGTCAGTTTTGTCGTCCGCGCAGGGATTATTCTCCGTAGGGCACCCAGATATTTTTGATGTCGGTTGCGGCTTGTAGGAAGGTGTGGGTTTCGCCGTCTGTGGAGGCCCAATCGCGGGACTGCGCGTTGTTGACCCAAGTGCGTTTGAGATTTCCAGCGCTGTTTGCTTCTATGTCTTTCGCAAGATCGGTGGAGGAGAACGACCAGACCGCATCTACATCCATGTGACCAGCCAAAGGTTTGGCCAGCTCGGCATGTGTGCCAGTCAAAATGTTCACCACGCCGGCAGGGACATCAGACGTTTCCAGCACTTGATAGAAATCGGTGGCCGCGAGCGGGAAAGCTTCGGAAGCTATCAGAATGACCCGATTACCCATGGCGATGGCGGGTGCCATGGTTGAAACGAGTCCCAAGAGGGGGGCCTCGTCTGGGCAAATTGCGCCGATCACACCCAAGGGTTCCTTCATAGCCAAGGCTACGCCGCGAATAGGCACACCGTGCACCTGCCCGTCATATTTATCAGCCCAAGCCGCATAGGTGAAAAGGCGGCTGATGGAGGCTTCAACTTCTTTTGCCCCATTGCGCGCGCCTGTGAGAGCGTTGATGCGGGCGGCAAATTCGTCAGCTCGCGCGGATAGGTTTTCAGCGATGTAATACAAAATTTGTGCGCGCAGGTGGCCTGTGGTTTTAGACCAGCCCTTAGCGGCTTGGGTGGCCTCGACCGCGTTGCGCAGATCTTTGCGGTTGGCAATTGGCACCTGGCCAAGCAAGTCGCCGGATTTGCTGTAGACGTTTTGCGAATAGCCGCCATCGGGGCGGGTTTGTTTGCCGCCGATATATAGCTTTGCCGTTCGATCGAGTGGATCGGCCGGACCATTGTCGCCGCGGAAAGCTTCGATAGGTTTGAGCGGCTTGCTGCTGGTTTTGGGTTTGGTGTAAGCGGATAGCCCTTCCCAGCCGCCTTCACGGCCATAGCCGCTCTCGCGCATGCCGCCAAAGCCTGCGGCGGCATCAAACAGATTTGTGGCGTTGATCCAGACCACGCCTGCCACCAATTTGGGGGCAATATCCAGTGCGAGATTTACGTTTTCTGACCACAGGGTCGCGGCCAGGCCGTAGCGCGTGTTATTTGCCAATTGCACCGCCTCAGATGGGGTGCGGAAGGTGGTGGAGACCAACACGGGGCCGAAGATTTCTTCTTGCATCAGGCGCGCAGAGGGGGCGAGGCCAGTGATCAGGGTTGGTGGGTAGAAGCAACCTTCGACGGGCATGTCGAGTGTGGGCTGGTAAGTTTCGCCTTCGGTATTGGCTGCGACCATGTCGGTGATGGTTTGCAGTTGCACTGGATCTACAACCGCGCCGACGTCGATGCATTTGTCGAGCGGGTTGCCAATCCGCAGCCCATCCATGCGTGCTTTGAGCTTGGTATGAAATCGCTCGGCAATACCTTCTTGCACCAAGAGGCGCGAGCCTGCACAGCAGACTTGGCCTTGGTTGAACCAGATGGCGTCCACCAGTCCTTCGATGGCTGAATCGATGTCTGCGTCGTCAAATACGATGTAGGGAGATTTTCCACCGAGTTCGAGGGTGAGCGACTTGCTTGTTCCTGCGGTGGCCGTGCGGATGCGTTTGCCCACGTCGGATGAGCCGGTGAAAGCAATTTTATCCACGTCAGCCGCAGTAATCATTTCGCCAACAGCGCCATCACCTGTGAGGATGTTGACCACGCCTTCAGGCAAGCCGGCCTGCTGACAGATGTCGGCGAACAAAAGCGCCGTCAACGAGGTATATTCGGCAGGTTTGAGCACCACGGTGTTGCCCGTGGCAAGCGCGGGCGCAATCTTCCATGCGAGCATCAACAGCGGGAAGTTCCAAGGAATAATCTGGCCGCAAACACCCAATGCTTGAGCGTTTGGCATCTCACTTGCCATCAGTTGGGCCATGCCCACGTGATAATAGAAGTGGCGCTGTGCCAATGGAATGTCGATGTCGCGTGCTTCCCGGATCGGCTTGCCGTTGTCTAACGTTTCCAGAACAGCAAACAGACGGGCGTGTTTCTGGAGGAGGCGCGCAATTGCGTAAAGATATTTGGCACGGCCATGGCCGCCAAGTCCTTCCCATTTTGGCTGCGCTTTACGGGCGGCCTTGACGGCAGCGGTGACTTCTTCCTGCGAGGCTTGGGTCAGATCGGCCAGCGTTTCTCCATTGGCCGGGTTCTTGGACTGAAAATCCTTGCGCGGGTCGGTGAATGCACCGTTGATGAAATGGCCAAATGCGGCGCCTTGGTCGACAATCCATGCCAGCGCGTCGCTGGCGTCCTCGGGGGCAGGGCCATAATCCATGGTCTCAAAAATCTCTTTGACGGTCATTGTGTTGCCTCGCAAGTCGTGGAAACCATTTCTGGCTTCTCGGGATCGTAGAACACTCTCTGAACAGTGATATTCGGGCCAAACTCTGGCGTACCGTCACCGCGTTTTTGAGTATTTCCGTAAACGATAAAAGCGGAGTGTTCTTCGAGATAAGTGTTTTGCCGCAAAGTGCCAAACGACAGGCGTACCGTTTCACTGGCACCTGTGTCTTTGTAGACAATCATCCGTTTCATGACGGAAAACTGCTTGAGCGCAGGCACAGCCATGTCGTTGTGCGCCCAGTCTTGGCAGGTGTAGTCTTTGGCACTGGCGCTATGGAGCAGCCCAACAATCATAACGGCCGCAAGCATGGTTTTGATCAGCATCTGCTGGGTCCCGCTTCTAGGCCATGGCGTGGCGGTAGGAGGCCGAATAGTGGCCTGTGACATGGTGCTCTAGTTGGCGTTCAATGTCGCCTAATAGCGAAGATGCGCCAAATCGAAAGAGGTCGGGTTGTAGCCAACGGTCGCCCAGCTCGTCTTTGATAAGGCTGAGGTATACGAGCGAGTCTTTGGCTTTGGAGATGCCACCCGCCGGTTTGTAGCCGACGCGATATCCGGTGCGATCATAATAGTCGCGGATGGCTCGGATCATTACGAGGCTCACGGGGAGTGTTGCGTTAACGCCCTCCTTACCTGTCGACGTTTTGATGAAATCTGCGCCGGCCATCATGCAGACCAGCGAAGCGCGGGCAACGTTTCGCAAGGTGCCAAGTTCGCCAGTTGCCAAAATCGCTTTGACGTGGGCGTCTCCGCAGGCGGTGCGCATCTCTTTCATTTCGTCGTAAAGCGCTTGCCAGTTGCCTTGTAAAACGTGGCGGCGGGTAATGACGATGTCTATTTCTTCCGCGCCTGCTTTGACGCTCTCACCGATTTCGGCAATACGCAGATGATAGGGAGACAGGCCCGCCGGAAAGCCGGTTGAGACGGCGGCGACGGGAATGCCCGTGCCTTGAAGCGCATCAACGGCAGTTTCAATCATATCGTGATAGACGCAGACCGCGCCAGTCGTAAGTCCGCCCATGCCAAGCTGATCCAGTACATCTGCGCGTACCGGTTGAGCTGCTTTGGCGCAAAGTCGACGTACACGGCCCTCTGTGTCGTCGCCAGAAAGTGTGGTCAGATCGATGCAAGAAATCGCACGGCACAGCCATGCAGCTTGATAATCTTTCTTGACCGAGCGGCGACCAGGCAGAGTTTTTGCGCGACGTTCAATAGCGGAGGTATTGGCCTGCGCACTGCGCACCCAATCAAGATCAAGGTCCATCCCCGGATTGCGCGGTTCTAAAGTTTGGGGCAGCTGGTGTTTGGCTTGTGTCATGGTTGGCGTTTCCATCACGTCTTTCCTGTTCAAAGGCAGGCCCCACCGTGTCATGTCCTGTGGGGTTTTGGCAAGTTGTTGAACATAGAAAATGCCGTTTTTTTGATCGTTTGGTCAGGAAGTTTTTGCAAGTCATTCGCAATTGCATTGACAAACCTGCGAATGGTTCTCATATTCATTTCAAAAGCGAACAACAGGTGAAACATGCGAATCTCTCGACGAAGCTTTTCCGGACTTCTTTTTTCGGCTGTAGCGGGGCTAATGATTGGCGCTGCACCTGCTATGGCGCAGGACAAGCTCAGCGTGGTCGCGACCACTGGGATGATTGCGGACACAGCAGAGCGCATTGGCGGAAATGTGGTTGAGGTGCAGGGCTTGATGGGCCCGGGTGTGGATCCGCATGCTTATCGCCAGACTCGTACGGATATCGTTGCGATGACCCGCGCCGATTTAGTGTTGTGGCATGGGCTGTATCTTGAAGCGCAGATGGAAGACTTTTTCCACAAGTTGAACGACCGCAATACAGTGGTCGCGGTTACAGATACTTTGCCGCGGGATCTTCTGCGGGGAAATGACGACTATGCCGACAAATTTGATCCGCATGTTTGGATGAACCCCGAGCTCTGGAAACCTGTCGCGCTGAGTATTCGAGATGCTTTGAGTGCGCAGCGCCCTGATCAAGCCGTGGTTTTTGAAGGCAACACAGAGCAGCTGTTGGCAGAACTCGATGCGCTGTCGGCTTATGCGCGTGAAACGCTTGCGACTGTGCCTCAAGAGTCTCGGGTCTTGCTGACAGCGCATGACGCATTTGGTTATTTCGGCGAGGCCTATGGGTTTGAAGTGATGGGTATTCAGGGCATCTCTACGCAATCCGAAGCTGGATTAAACCGGATTGGCGTCTTGGTTGATATGCTGGTGGAGCGCCAAATTGGAGCTGTCTTTGTTGAAAGTTCCGTGTCTGATCGTAGCATCCGCGCCCTCAGTGAAGGAGCCGCGGCCAAAGGACATGATGTGAGCATCGGCGGCGAGTTGTTTTCAGATGCCATGGGGGCGGCAGGCACCTATGAGGGGACTTATGTGGGTATGATTGATCACAATGTCACAGTGATTGCCGCAGCGCTTGGTGGCACGGTGCCATCGCGTGGCATGAGTGGTAAGCTCTCGGCGGGATTTTAAAATATGACAATTGAATTGATCACAGAGCAAGGCGCTAGCCAAATAGATTTAAAGCCGGAAGATTGCCCACTAATGGTGCGTGGCATGACGGTGTCTTATGGTCAAAAGCCTGTGGTTTTTTCGGTTGATTTGACCGTGCACCAAGAGTCGATGACGGCGATAATCGGCCCGAACGGAGCAGGCAAGTCGACTTTGCTTAAGGCGGCATTGGGGATCGTGAAACCTTTGGCAGGGCGGACATTCGTTTATGGAAACAGCCTTGCAAAGCAACGCCATCGCATCGCTTACGTGCCACAGCGGGCCAGCGTGGATTGGGACTTTCCGACGCGCGTCATTGATGTTGTGTTAATGGGACTTTACCGCGAATTGGGACTGTTGGGCCGTGTGCGTAAAAGCCACGAAGCCAAAGCAATTGCCTGTCTTGAGCGGGTCGGTATGGTTGATTTTGCGGATCGCCAGATCGGGCAACTCTCTGGCGGCCAGCAACAGCGGGTTTTTCTCGCACGTGCGCTGGCACAAGGGGCAGACCTTTACCTTCTAGATGAGCCGTTTGCAGGCGTCGATGCCGCCACAGAAAAGGCGATTATCAACGTGCTTAAAGGGCTGAAGGCCGAGGGAAAAACCGTCGTGGCTGTACATCACGATCTGACCACGGTCGCGGAATACTTTGATCGCGTCTTTATGATTAACACCCGTAAGATCGCAGAGGGCAGTGTTGAGGAGGCCTTTACCTCTGAAAACCTTAGTAAAGCCTATGGCGGGCGGTTGGCGACAGGCCAGATAGACCAGCTGGATCTGGCGGCGGTCTAAGACATGATCCGCGACGCGCTTCTGCTTCAGTTGGGCTATAACGCCACGCTTGTCACCATCGGAGCCACGTTTTTAGGCGTGGCAGCGGGTGTTACCGGCACTTTTCTATTCTTGCGAAAACGTGCCTTGGTCAGCGATGCGATTTCGCACGCCACACTGCCCGGTGTGGGCCTTGCCTTCATGTTGATGGTGGCGCTGGGCGGAGACGGCCGCTCGCTTCCGGGTTTGTTGTTAGGCTCGGCGATTTCGGCTGGCATTGGCTTGCTGTGCGTGAGTTGGCTGACACGACGCACGCGACTGGCCGAAGACGCCGCGATTGGCGCTGTTTTGTCCGTGTTTTTCGGCTTCGGTATTGTGCTGCTTACCATCATTCAGACCATGAGCGCGGGGCGTGCTGCGGGGTTAGAAGGTTTCTTGCTTGGCTCAACGGCGGGTATGTTGCGGAACGATGCATTGGTGATCGCTGTTGGGGGGGCGCTGACACTGGCGTTGGTTGTGCTGTTGCGCCGCCCTATGGGGTTGGTCGCGTTTGACGCCGAATTTGCAGCCGCAAGTGGCGTGAACGTCCAGCGTATTGACTTGGCCATCATGGGACTGGCGATGGCGGTCACGGTTGTCGGGTTAAAGATCGTAGGCCTTATCCTGATTGTGGCAATGTTGATTATCCCGCCGGTAACCGCGCGGTTTTGGACCGACCGCACAGATCATATGGCGCTGATTTCCGGTTTATGCGGAGGGCTGTCCGCGTGGGTTGGTGCCGCTCTTAGTGCGACAGCACCCGCGTTGCCCACCGGTCCGGTCATTGTTTTGGCGAGCTTTGCACTATTTGCTGTGTCACTGTTTTTTGCGCCCAACCGCGGAGTTATGGCGGCAGTGCTTAGGCAGCTTCGTTTCCAGAGACGCGTTCACATGCGTCAGGGGTTGTTAGCCTTGGCGCAAAGCCAACCAATTTACGAACGTTTCACCCTAAAGCTGCTTCGACGCGCCGGGCTGGCGCATGCGGATGGGGTCGCCACTACGGCGGGGCGCGCACGGGCCGCCAAGGCGCTGCGGGATGAAAAACGCTGGGAGTTGGTACGTGCGGACCAAGCCTTTGAAAGCGCGGCCGCACTGTATGATGGGCTACGCGAAATCGAAACGGTGCTGACTCAAGACCAGATTGCCGAGATCGATCAACGTATCGGTGGCCCAAAGGGGGCGTTGGTATGATCGGTGAGGAATTTGTCGCACTTTCGCTGACGCCACTGTTGATTGGTGTTTTTTCCGCGATTGCCTGCGCCTTGCCCGGAAATTTCTTGGTTCTGCGCAAACAGGCGCTTATTGGCGATGCGATTTCGCACGTTGTTTTACCCGGTATTGTTGTCGCATTTTTGTTGACCGGTGTCGTGGCTGCCTGGCCGATGATGATTGGGGCCGCCGCTGCCTCTGTTGTGGCTGTTGTCCTGATAGAAGCCGTGCGCCGATTGGGACGTATCGAACCCGGCGCCGCTATGGGGTTGGTGTTCACAACCATGTTTGCTGCGGGTGTTTTGGTGCTTGAGCAAACCGATACTTCCAGCGTCCATCTAGACGTGGAACACGCGCTTTATGGCAACCTCGAAAGTTTGATTTGGCTGGATGCTATGGGATGGCACAGCTTGTTTGATCCTGCGGCTCTGTCGGGGCTTCCTTCCGAATTGCCGCGCATTGCGATCACATTGATTTGTGTAAGCCTGTTCACATGGGTGTTCTGGCGGCCACTAAAACTGTCGACCTTTGATGAAGGCTTTGCGCAAACAATGGGCTTGCCGACAGGATTGATTGGCCTTGCCTTGGTCATTGTGGCAGCGGTCGCAGCGGTGGCGGCCTTTGACGCGGTTGGGTCAATCATCGTGATTGCCATGTTTATCTGTCCGCCGGCTGCGGCCCGTCTGATGACCAACCAGCTGGAGCGTCAAATTGCCTGGAGTGTCCTGTTTGCCATTGTGTCCGCTGTGCTTGGCTATGTGCTGGCAGGATACGGTCCGCTTTGGCTGGGCAGCCAAAACGCCGTTAGTGCCGCAGGCATGATTGCCACCGTTTCGGGTGTTATTTTAGCCCTTACAGCGATTTTCGGTCCTTGCCGCACCCGCCTTGGTGCGCCATCGACTTAAGCCTTTTGGGGGCCGAAAATACCTCCGCCGGAGGCCTCAGATCTTCGTTTGGCGTAAAAACACTTAGATATCTGGCTTGGCGAGCGGCACAACCTTGTCATCATCCGCAGCCAGTTCTTCAAAGTCGAAATTGTCCAACCGGCGCGCACGTCGTCCAGCTTTGTCGGCGCTGATTTTGATGTCGGCAATATCTTTGGCGGCCTGCCCAAAGTGACGATCAAGGTTTTCGACCCGTGTGCCCAACCGCTCGACGTCAGAATACAACATGCCCAACTCTTTGCGAATGGCACCTGCTTGTTCGCGCATACGCGCATCCTTCAATATTGCGCGCATGGTGTTGAGCGTCGCCATACAGGTTGTCGGTGACACGATCCAAACCCGCGCAGCAAAGCCTTCGCGGACCAACTCGGGGAAATTGGCGTGGAGTTCGGCATAAACCGCCTCTGAAGGTAAAAACATAAGAGCGCCATCGGCGGTTTCGCCTTCGATGATATAGCGTTCAGAGATGTCTTTGATGTGTTTCTTAACCGAATTGCGCAACAGACGCGCGGCCTCTTGTGCTTGCGCTTTTGTGTCCGCATTGCGCAGCATTTCATAAGCTTCCAAAGGGAATTTACTGTCGATCACAATGGGACCTGGAGGGTTGGGAAGATGGATCAAACAGTCAGCCCGTTTGCCATTAGACAGGGTGTGCTGCAGCTTGAAACTGTCAGCAGGCAGCGCTTTGGTGACAATGTCGTTCAGTTGAATTTCGCCAAAGGCACCACGCGTTTGTTTGTTGGACAGAATGTCCTGAAGGCTCAGAACATCTCCAGAAAGACGCGTGATGTTCTCCTGTGCTTTGTCGATTGTTTTAAGCCGCTCTTGCAACTCGCCCAAAGAATGCGCCGTGCGTCGGGCGGAGCCTTGCAGGTTTTCTGTCATCTGCAAGTTCACCTGCGAGAGGCGTTTTTCCATGTGCTGCAGCAGATTGGCTTGCGCCGCGGCTTGACCTTCGGCAACTTGCGTTAATCCGCCTGACAATTGTTGTTGCCCATCTGACAGTGCCTGAACACGACCGCCCAAGGCACCAATTTGATGCGCCAAAGGCTCAGCCATGCGTGCGGAACGCCCCGCAGCGCGCACAGCCATGATCAGTAGTGCAATCACCAGCACGGCAAGGCACAGCCCAGTGAATTCAATGGCGCTGATCTGTGTCTGCCCTATCGTAATCATCTTAGCCTGTCTTTCTGTTCCGTCCGACTGCTGTCGGACCGCGTTGTCCGGCCCCTCCGCGGGGGCGGGGGACGCGTTTTGTCATGTTCTTCCAAACAGCCGCTCGATGTCGGCCAGCTTCAACTCGACATAGGTCGGGCGACCATGGTTGCATTGTCCTGAATGGGGGGTTGCTTCCATTTCGCGCAGCAAAGCGTTCATTTCCTCGCCGCGCATCCAACGGCCTGACCGGATTGATCCGTGACATGCGACACGGCTTAGGATCGCTTCGATCTTGGCCTGCACCAACATGCTCTCTCCCTGATCATCTAATTCATCAAGGATATCGAGAACCATCGAGCGTGCGTTTACTTCGCCTAAAATAGCTGGGGTTTCGCGGATCGCCACGGCACCGCCGCCGAAAGCTTCTAGTGTGAGACCGAATTTGGTCAACTCATCCGCAACCGCCAATAGACGCGCGCAATCACCTTCTGATAACTCCACGATCTCCGGTATCAACAAAGCTTGGGCGGCGACGCCGTTTTCGGCCATCTGACGTTTTAGTTTTTCATAAACCAGTCGTTCGTGCGCGGCATGTTGATCGACGATGACCATGCCGGTTTGGGTCTGAGCAATAATATAGTTCTCATGCACCTGAGCGCGCGCGGCGCCAAGCGGCAAAGCTTCTGGCACCGGCGTGTTGTCGTTGGGTTGCGCAGCTTGTTGCAGGTCTTGGTCAAAGACCGGCTCGACGCGTGCGCTGTAGGTATCGTTCAAATCGCTAAATCCAGGCGCGGCCATTGGCGCCTGTGCAGCATACGACGCCGACCTTGCCCCAAGGGACGGGCGATCCATTTGATAGATGCGTGCAGGCCCGCCAGTTGGCTCAGGGCGAAATGCGCCCAATGTGGCACCCGCGACAGTGGTCGACGCGCGGTGGCCAGCCTCCGCCAAAGCATGGCGCAGTGCGCTAACAATCAATCCGCGCGCTTGGCCCGGGTCGCGAAAACGCACTTCGGATTTCGCCGGATGGACGTTCACATCCACCAAGTGAGGATCACAATCGATAAACAGCGCAGCCGCCGGATGCCGATCGCGGCTCAGGAAGTCAAAATAGGCACCACGCAAGGCTCCGACCAGCAGTTTGTCTTTGACCGGTCGGCCATTCACAAACAGATACTGCGCGACGCTGGAGCCACGAGAATAGGTCGGCAGGGCGGCATAGCCGATCAGGCGCAGGCCCTCGCGCTCGGCATCAATGCGCAATGCGTTTTCGGCAAATTCTGCCCCCAGAATGCGCGCCAGACGTCCATGCAGCGCATCAAACAGATCGCCGTTTTCCGCTTCGGCGCGAAAAGAAACGCGGCCATCGCCCCCCCCACTGACGTCACGCAGTGTGAAACTGACAAAAGGTTCGGCCATCGCCAAACGCTTGACGACATCGGTGATGGCTTGCGCTTCGGCACGATCAGAGCGCATGAATTTCAGGCGCGCGGGCGTGGCGTAGAACAAATCGCGCAACTCGACGATCGTGCCACTTGAAAGTGCAGCGGGTTTGATGGCGCTCATTTCGCCGCCTTCGACGGAGATGGATGCTGCCTCGCTGCGGCCGACCCGGGATGTGATGCTCAAGCGGCCAACAGCACCCAAACTGGGCAAGGCTTCCCCGCGAAATCCAAAGGTGTGGATGTCTAGCAGGTCACTGCCGTCAATTTTTGACGTGGCGTGGCGCGACAGAGCAAGCGGTAAAGCTTGGGCTTCGATGCCACAGCCGTCATCGGTGACACGGATAAGAGTTTTGCCGCCGTCCCCATAGGCTATTTCGATCCGGCGCGCGCCAGCATCGATGGCATTTTCCACGAGTTCTTTGACCGCAGAGGCCGGGCGCTCCACAACTTCACCTGCGGCAATGCGATTGATTGCGGCATCGTCGAGCTGCCGAATGACGGGGCGAGGTTGGCTTATGTTGGGGTTATCCACAGGCATGGGGCCAAATCTAGCATGGAGCGCCTTGATTCTGCCAGCGCCGTCGACCTTGTGAGCGACTGAAACTACGACATTGAATACCGTAGAACTCCGGTCGCGCCTTCAACTTAGAATACACGACTGGACAGGGCACATTGATGGTCGCATTATTTGATCAAATTATTGATTTGAGATTCGAGGCTCCCATGAAAGACGAAAGCTTTTTGCGTGAAAACAATGCCCGTCAACTGTGGCACCCCATGGGCGCGCCTGGCGACATGCAAGCCAATGCGCCCAAGGTGATTACCCGCGCTGAAGGAGTGCGCATCACGGATCTGGATGGTCACTCTACTGTGGATGCCGTTGGGGGACTGTGGTGTGTGAACCTTGGGTATTCAAACGACGTGGTCAAAGAGGCAATCGCAAAACAGCTTTACGAGTTGCCGTATTATTCGGCTTTTGCCGGCACCTCGAACCCGCCAGCGATCGAAGCTGCACATGCAGTGCAAGAACTGTTTGCCGAAGATGGTATGGAGCGGGTGTTTTTTACCTCTGGCGGCAGCGACAGCGTGGAAACGGCGCTGCGCTTGGCGCGCCAGTATCATCGCTTACGGGGGGAGCCGACGCGGACCAAATATATCTCGCTTAAAAAAGGGTATCACGGTACGCATTTTGGGGGGGCATCCGTGAACGGCAACAATCGGTTCCGGGTAAACTATGAACCGCTTTTGCCCGGCTGTTTCCATTTGCCGTCGCCATACAGCTATCGCAATCCATTCCACGAAACCGATCCAGTACAATTGGCGCAAAACATTGCCGCCGCTTTTGAGGATGAGATCGAGTTTCAAGGCGCGGGTACTATCGCTGCGTTTATCATGGAGCCCATTCAAGGTGCAGGCGGGGTCATTGTGCCGGATGCGTCGTTTATGGGATTGATGCGTGATATTTGTGATCGCCATGGCATTCTGATGATCTCTGACGAGGTTATTACCGGATTTGGTCGGAGCGGTGATTGGTCTGGGGCGCGTCACTGGGGGGTGAAACCGGATATGATGACCACGGCGAAAGGCATCACCTCGGGATATTTCCCTGTAGGGGCATTGATGGTGAACGACAAAATCGCGGAAGTTTTCGAGAAGGACAATTCCGGTGAGGCAGGAATTTTCCACGGCTATACCTATTCTGCTCATCCAGTAGGAGCAGCAGCTGTGGTTGCAACATTGGCCGAAACGCGGCGATTGGATCTGAAGTCAAATGCGGCAGCACGCGGCACACAATTGTTTGATGGAGTGCAAAAGCTGGCCGAGAAATACGATATAATCGGCGATGTACGCGGCGGGCACGGCTTGATGACAGGCATCGAAATTGTGTCTGACAAGGCCGCCAAGACGCCGATGGACATGCCCACAATGAAGCGTATTCACGAGAACGCCTATAAGGCGGGCACAATGGTGCGTTTGGGGGCGCACAACGTGCTGATGTCTCCACCGCTGACGATTACCGAAGCGGAAGTGGACGTTATTTTAGCGTCATTGGATGCGGGGTTCGCTGCTGCATGACCAAAATCCTCCCGCCCCGACTGCGATGCTTGCGAGCATCTGGTCGGGTTGGGCATGGCTCAAGGCTGTGCCTTGAGCCAGATTGAAAGCTTCGACGCTTCCACGAGTTTTCAAATCGACCTGGGAACTCGAAATCTGGACTGCCATCAACTCGCCAATGCCTTGGACCGCGGCATCGGCACAACGTTTTGCGTGTCCGCCTGAAAAGCTAGTGGGTCTTCACATGCCTATCGGGTTGGTGCGCGACGATGCCGGTGAATGTTTCGCCACGACCGATCCAGAATTCCCATGCGCCGCTAATGACATGCTCTTTCCTAAAAGTCGTGCACAGGGCTTGCAGCGATTTTCAGGGATGTCAGCGTATCCATATGCGTGGCGCAATAGCGACAATCGGGAAATCAGAGGTTTATTTATTCAAAAAAATGAATATGTATGGTTGCGAGAGTGATGAGCGAGATTCTAATGCCAAATAATTCCCAACGCCGTTCAATAGAACGCCACTTTCCTATCTTGTCGTGGGGACGCCGTTACAACCATGAAACGCTAGCGTCGGATTTGGTCGCGGCTGTCATTGTGACGATCATGCTCATTCCTCAATCTTTAGCGTATGCGCTGTTGGCTGGTTTACCGCCAGAAATGGGATTGTATGCCTCTATTCTGCCACTTGTGGCCTATGCGATCTTAGGCACGTCACGCGTGTTAGCTGTCGGGCCGGTTGCGGTAGTGTCTCTTATGACTGCTGCAGCAGTGGGAAATTTGGCGCTGCAAGGTAGCGCGGAATATGCGATGGCGGCAATTACACTAGCGTTTATATCCGGGCTGATCCTAACCGTTATGGGGCTTTTGCGCCTAGGGTTCTTGGCAAATTTCCTGTCGCATCCAGTGATCGCAGGTTTCATTACAGCGTCAGGCATTTTAATTGCGGCATCCCAGCTCAAGCACATTTTGGGTATCGATGCGCATGGGCATAGCTTGCCGGAGCTTTTCATGTCACTTGGCAGCCATCTAAACCAAGTGAATTTGTTGACCGTTGCCATAGGTATCCCGACACTGGCCTTTCTGTTTTGGGTTCGAAAGGGCTTAAAGCCATTGTTGCTGGCAACCAATGTGCCGCCGCGGCTTGCTGACATCCTGACCAAAGCGGGGCCGGTTGCGGCTGTGGCGCTGACGACTATTGTGGTTTGGCTATTTAATTTGGGAACGCTTGGCGTGCGAATTGTAGGCGAGATACCTACAGGTCTGCCCCCTTTAAGTTTGCCCAGTTTTTCGGGCGAGGTTTGGTCGTCTTTGTTTGTGTCTGCGGTTCTGATTTCCGTGATTGGATTTGTCGAGTCTGTCTCTGTGGCCCAGACGTTGGCCGCCAAAAAGCGGCAGCGGATTGATCCGGACCAAGAACTGGTAGGCTTGGGAACTTCCAATATTGCGTCGGCTCTTTCCGGTGGTTATCCGGTGACGGGCGGGTTCGCCAGATCAGTGGTCAATTTCGATGCTGGTGCGGAAACACCAGCAGCAGGGGCTTTCACTGCTGTTGGCATCGCGCTTGCGGCAGCTTTCCTAACACCTTTACTGTTTTTTCTGCCGAAAGCGACGCTGGCGGCAACCATAATCGTGGCTGTTCTGTCGCTGGTTGATTTTTCGATCCTGCGCAAAACATGGGCGTACTCTAAGGTGGATTTTGCCGCCGTGGCGGGAACTGTTGTTTTAACGCTGGGCTTTGGTGTGGAAGTTGGCGTTTCGGCTGGCGTGATCCTGTCGATTGGTCTGTTTCTATATAAAACGTCCCGACCACATGTCGCCGAAGTGGGCTTGGTGCCAGACACGCAGCATTTTCGAAATATCCATAGGCATGATGTAAAGACCATTTCGTCTTTGGTCACGTTGCGGATTGACGAAAGCCTGTATTTTGCCAACGCACGCTACCTTGAAGATCTGATTTATGACCGAGTGGTCTGTGACGCTCCGATATCGCATGTTGTCTTGATGTGCTCGGCGGTGAACGAGATCGACATGAGCGCGCTGGAAAGCCTTGAAGAAATAAACAGGCGTTTGGGCGAAATGAAAATCTCGCTGAATCTGTCAGAGGTCAAAGGTCCGGTAATGGATCGTTTGGAGCGAAGCGAGTTCCTAACCGATTTAAATGGCACGGTATTTTTGTCTCAGTATGACGCATGGGCTGCATTAAGTGGAGATGATGCTAGTGCTGAGTCTGTGGCATGACACAAGATTGCGCCACAAAACCATTTGCGCGAAATCAAGGACTGGGTGCATGATGCGGTGTGTGATGAAGCGCGACACCAGACAAAAAGGAGGCGCGTCATGTTGCAGATTACACCGTGGAAGGTAGCGCAAGTGGTTCTGATGTCCCGCGAATTGGATCGGGCCGAAGGTGAATTGCGCGGCTTTATTGACCGGCTGAACGAGGATGAACAGGCCAGCCTGGTGGCGGTCATGTGGGTTGGGCGAGAGTCTTTTGCGGCTGAAGAGCTGGGAGAAGCGATCCTCACAGCCAAGCGCGATGCCAGCGTGCCAACGGCCGACTATCTTTTAGGGTCCCCCCACCTTTCAGATCATCTTGAAAACGGTATGGAAGAGCTGGGCATGTCGCTGAGTGATGCCGAGGACGATCTGATCCGGCGCGGTTAAGGTCGCGTCGCTCATGTTTTCTTCGAATTCAGGGCTTGGGTAAAAGCCAAGCCGTTAAATACAGCGTCAGCCTGTCGCGCAGGGAAATCTCGTTGTGAAGTGCACAAAAGACGAGTGATATAGCTTGAATCGAGAAAGCTTGAACGCCCTCGGCGAGAAGCTCGACACTCAAGTCTTGGCGGAATGGCCCGCCTTCAAGCCAATGGGACACGACCTCACCATGGCGTCCAAACGTTGTGGCGATTGGCCCGATTTCTTCTCGGGCTGCCGCCCCTGAGTGGCGAATTATGAGATCAAATACATACCGCTCACATGTCATGAAGTTCATCAACGGCATTAGAGCGTCGACCATACCTGAGATGTCTTGTGGAGAAGTTTGAGCGGCGATGTCATCCAGCAGAGCATCGATTCTTGCTCCAATCAATTGGTCCATCAGCGCATCTTTGTCAGAGAAATGCGCGAAAAACGTCCCCTTGGCCACGCCAGCAAGCTGGACAACTTGCTCGACGCGCAGGGCTTCATAGCCTTGCGTGTCGATGACGGTCTGGGCTGCTTTAACAAGTTTAGCCCGCGTTTGGAGTGTTCGTTTTTGGATCGCTCTTGCCATGTCTCGTTTTGGCACTTTAGCTGACCGCGGTCAAATTTAATATTGACCGCGGTCATTTTTTAGTAAATTAAAGTGACCACGGTCAATTAATGGAGGGGCCCGTGGCTCAGAAACGAATCTACATTTTGAATGGACATCCCGCTCAGACATCTCTGACGGGCAGTGTTGTTGAAAGTTATGCGGCGGCTGCAAGACAAGCAGGCCATCAGGTGCGTATGACCAATCTTCATGATCTGGATTTTGACCCAGACTACGGCATTGGGGGTTACGTGAATGTCAAACCTCTTGAGCCTTCGTTGGAAAAAATCCTGCAAGACATTGAATGGTCAGAGCATGTGGTTCTTGCGACGCCAATGTGGTGGGGCGGTGTGCCGGCAAAGCTGAAGGGCGTTTTTGATCGCGCATTTCTTCCAGGGCGGACGTTTGACACACGCACAACCAAGATGGGGTTGCCGGCACCTTTGTTAACAGGGCGCACCGGAAGAGTGCTTCTGATGTCTGATACACCAAAGTGGTTTTTCCGGCTGTTTTACCGGAACGCTTTGATGGTTCAGCTAAGAGGGCAAATTTTGGGGTTCGTCGGCATCAAACCTTTAAAGTTCAGCCACTTTAATGGTGCAAGCCACCCCAAGCCTGAACAAGTCAGAAAATGGATGAAAACCGCCGCGCGTTTCGGCGCGCAAGGCGCATAAGGTCAGCGACTTGTGCCCGCCCCAAAAGGTAAGTGGCGGGCACAAAAATGGTTAGGCGCGTTGATCAACCACCTGCAAGTGCTGCGCCAGAGTGCCGATGTGATCCAGCCAAGCAGAAAACAGGGCGGGGTCGGATGGGGCAGCGTGTACGCCAGGTGCAATTTTACCTTCCAGAACCGCTTCGATGGCCAATGACACAGGCACGGATACAAGACGCGCCATAGCGGTTCCCTTCTCATCGCCCCAAGCATCCATGACGTATGTCTTATGCCATACAGTGGTGTCATCTTTCTCGGCCTTTAGGCCCACACAAAGTACAACGCGGTCCGGCTCGCCTTCGTCATAGGAATTGTCCGCCCAGAACTGGTCCGACATCTCTTTAAGGCGCGCGTCGCCTTCAGGGCCAGAAAGAGTCTCAATCTCGCTGAAAACATCTGCCCATGCATTGGCCCAACCATTAAGCCGCAAGGTGCCACGCACAAATTCTTTTACCTGCCACGCAGGGTCGAATTTGTAGTCTTCCATAAACGGCAGCGAGTCGCGGTTTGGATAGACTTCAAAGCTCTCTGGCGTGGGTAAAGGGGCCTCGTAGCTTGAGATCGCATCCCACGGTCGGTTGACGTCCAGTGGCGCAAAGTCGCGGATTGAGCGTGATGGCGAGCGCAGTGCTTTCAGCACGCCCAACGGCGACCAGCTGAATTTATAGCGAAACGGGTTCGGCGTCTTGGGAATGCCACCACAGTAGGAAATGAACGACAACGCGTTCCCCGCGTCATAAGCCTCAGAGGTGCGGTAATCTGCGATCAGCGCGTGCGCCATCAGGTGGTCGATGCCGGGGTCCAGACCGACTTCGTTTACGCACACCACACCGGCTGCTTCGGCCTTGGTCGCAAGCGCTTTCATTTCCGGCGCTATATAGGAAGAGCTGACAAAGTTGGCCTGCTTGGCAATGCAAAGTTCAGCTAAAGGTACATGCCAATCGCCGGGCAGCATGGAGACAACGATGTCTTTTGGGGCGAGTTCTGCTTCAAGAGCTTCGATGCCAAAGGCACGAATGTCTTTGGCAATGTCGCCGACAGCCTCTGTGGCTTTATCGACGGTTCGGTTCCAAACAACCACGTCATATCCGCCTTCAATCAGACGACGTAGACCGGGAATGGCCGACAGGCCGGTACCACACCAATGAATTGTCATGTCTTGTCTCCCCTCAGAGGTCTTTAGAATGTGTGATGAAATCCGCTTTCGCGCGCGTCCAAACGCCGCCCGAGAGATCATCCAAAGTCAAGAGTGTTGGCAACAGCTGTTCGGCATAATCTTGTGAGCTTTCCACCGGTAACATGGATGGCAGATTGTCGATTGCCATCACATCCAAAACCGGATCATCAGCGACGCGCAACGCGGGCGCATCCCAAGTTGTTGCGCGGTCATAAACGGGCACGGGATTATAGTCACTGTCAGGATCGCAAGCGACATCACCAATCGCGGTGAGCTGGCGTTGAGTATTCAGAGCCGTCTGGGGAACAAAAACCGGTGTGCCAGGGCGGGCAAAGATGCAGTTGAGGAACAGGTCGTGGTCCAAGATTTGCGGAAACGGTCCACCGCTTGCGGTTTCTGCCATATCCCATTTGGTCACGGTACAGCCCATTGCCTCTAAGAGATCCGCTGCGCCGGTTCCAACACGACCAAGCGCGCCAATCACAATGGCATTGGGTCGGTTTGTGGTGAGTGTATCCAATTCGTCGCCAAGCTCTGCCAACAAAGCATCTTTGCCAGCGTAGACGCCGACGGGTGGGCAAATTTCACCACGTTGTTGAGCGGCCCATGATTTAAGGGTTACGGCGGCGCCAGCGTATCCCGCCCAATAGCCGAATGCAGCGACGCGACGGCCGTTTTCATGCACCAGATATTCCAGGTCATACAGCGTGCCGCCACCTGCCTTGAATCTTTTGAGCAGCGCTTTGCCAGAATGCTGGCCTTTGAATGCGTGCCCAAACATGATGTGGCGATGGGGCAGGGGGGAGCCATCCTCGGGGAGTTCTTTGAGGCCAAATATGATGGCATCAGCGGGGGCGTCAGGCCAGCTGTTTTCTGGTGCGATGTCACATCCAGCGTCTACGTAGCCTTGGAGCGGGATCGCGCGTACCGAGCTTTCTTCAATCGTGACGCGAATACCTTTGCTTAAAAGGTTGCGCGCACCTTCGGGCGTCAGCCCCACGCGTTCTTCATTGAGGCGCTGTTCAGCCCTTACCCAAATATGTGTCATTTTTGATCCCCTCAAAACCGCTTTTCCATAGACCAGCCATTTTCCTTCTTGGCAAGAGCTTGCGCACAAATGCTCCCGCCCGTCGTTGCTGACCCTATTCGGGCCAGCGCCTCCCGTTGGGCATGGCTCAGCAAGCTGAGCCTAATTGGTTCAAGAAACAAAGGTTTGATGTGAAAATACTGCGTGGCTTAAGGCGTTGATCGCAGATGTTGGAAGCTGCCGATTGATGCGGCAATTTCTACTGCTTTCTGGGTGGTGGAACCCGCGCTTGCGTGGCAAAACGTATAAAACCAGTAAAGGAGCGCGCCATGGGTTTCGGCAAAGGATGCCATCTTCATCTGATCGACGGATCGGCTTTCATTTTCCGAGCGTATCACGCGCTGCCGCCGCTGACGCGCAAGTCAGACGGATTGCCCATGGGGGCCGTCGCTGGGTTTTGCAACATGCTGCACCGTTATGTCGAGAGCAACACAGGCCCCAATGCGCCAACCCACGTTGCCGTCATTTTTGACTACTCTGGCAAGTCGTTTCGCAACGAGATGTACGATCAGTATAAGGCCAACCGCCCACCTGCCCCCGAAGACCTTGTGCCGCAGTTTCCTCTGACGCGGGATGCGACGCGGGCCTTCAACATCGCTTGCAAGGAAGTCGAAGGCTTTGAAGCTGATGACATTATCGCCACACTGGCCTGCCAGGCGCGCGATGCCGGTGGGCGCTGCACGATCATCAGTTCGGACAAGGACTTGATGCAGCTTGTTGGCGATGGCGTTGAAATGCTGGACGCGATGAAAAACAAGCGCATTGATCGCGACGGTGTGCATGAGAAATTCGGTGTTGGACCCGAGCGTGTTGTGGATGTTCAGGCTTTGGCGGGTGACAGTGTCGATAACGTGCCCGGCGCGCCGGGCATTGGTATCAAAACAGCGGCACTGCTGATCAACGAATATGGCTCGCTAGAGGAGTTGCTGGATCGCGCTGAAGAAATCAAGCAACCCAAACGCCGCCAAACTCTGATCGACAACCGCGATCAGATCGAGTTGAGCAAGCGTTTGGTGCAGCTGGATTGTGAAATGGAGTTGGATTTCACGATTGAGGCCTTAGAGGTGCAAGACGCTGAACCTGAGGCCTTGTTGGGTTTCTTGAGCGAGATGGAACTTCGCACACTTTCAAAACGTGTCGCGGAGCAGATGGGGGTTGAACCGCCTGCGATTGCAGAGCCATCTGTGGGGGCCGAGCTATCCGGCATCGTCCAAGAGGCATTGCCGTTTGATGCGGAGAAATACGAATGCGTGCGCGATCGCGCGGCGTTGGATCGTTGGGTCGAGGAAATTTACAGACGCGGCTATGTGGCGGTGGATACCGAGACCAACTCGCTCAATGAAATGGTGGCCGAGCTGGCCGGGATTTGTTTGAGCGTTGAGCCTGGTGAGGCCTGTTATATTCCAGTGGGTCATAAAAAAGGCGCGAGCGACGACTTGTTTGGCGGAGATGAGCTGCAGCCGGATCAGATGCCGTTGACCGAGGTGTTGGAGGTTTTGAAACCAGTCTTGGAAGACGGGTCGGTTTTGAAAATCTTTCAGAACGCCAAATACGATAGCAAAGTATTCGCCAACTACGGCGTCGCAGTGGCGCCAATAGATGACACCATGCTGCTGAGTTATGCTTTGCACGCGGGTGAGCACAATCACGGCATGGACGCCCTGTCCGAACGGTATCTGGATCACAAGCCGATTTCGATCAAGACCCTTCTGGGAACCGGCAAAAGCGCGATCACCTTTGACAAAGTCGCAATTGAGGATGCCGTTAAATATGCAGCTGAAGATGCGGACGTTACTTTGCGTTTGTGGAAGCTGTTCAAACCACGCCTTCATAGCAAACAGGTCACCACGGTCTATGAAACGCTGGAACGCCCGTTGGTTCCAGTATTGGCGCAGATGGAGCGACACGGCGTCAAAGTGGACCGTGACACGCTTAGTCGCATGTCCAATGCCTTTGCTCAGAAAATGGCCGGTTTTGAGGCCGAACTATATGAGCTGGCGGGCCATGAGTTTAACGTACAAAGCCCAGCACAGGTTGGCGCGATCCTGTTTGAAGAAATGGCACTGGAAGGTGGTAAGAAGACCAAAACCGGACAATGGTCCACGCCAGCTGACGTTTTGGAAGACCTTGCAACCGAGCATGATTTTGCCGCACGGGTTCTGGAATACCGCCAGTTGCAAAAGCTGAAGAGCACCTACACCGACGCCTTACAGGAACACATCAATTCGGACACCGGCCGCGTTCACACGTCTTATGTGCAGACGGGTGCCAACACTGGGCGTCTCGCCTCCAGCGATCCAAACCTGCAGAACATCCCGATCCGTTCAGAAGAAGGTCGCCGTATTCGCGAAGCCTTTGTTGCCGAAGAGGGTAAAACGCTCATTAGCCTCGACTATTCGCAGGTGGAATTGCGTATTCTAGCTCACATCGCGGAAATTGACGCACTTAAACAAGCTTTCCGCGACGGGCATGATATTCACGCGATGACGGCATCAGAAGTGTTTGGCGTGCCCATGCAGGAGATGACTCCAGACGTGCGTAGTCGCGCAAAGGCGATCAACTTTGGTGTGATTTACGGGATTTCAGGTTTTGGTTTGGCGCGCAATTTGCGTATTCCACGCGGTGAAGCGCAGGATTTCATCAACCGGTATTTTGAGCGTTTCCCGGGTATTCGTACCTATATGGACAAGACCAAGGAATTCGCCAAAGAGCACGGCTATGTGCAGACGTTGTTTGGCCGAAAAATCCATACGCCGGAAATCAATGCCAAAGGGCCGCGGGCGAGTTTTGCCTATCGCGCCGCGATAAATGCGCCGATCCAGGGCACAGCAGCAGACATCATTCGCCGTGCGATGGTGCGGATGCCGGCGGCGATTGAAAACCTGCCAGCGAAAATGCTTCTGCAGGTGCATGATGAATTGATCTTTGAGGTCGATAATGCTGCCATCGAGGACACAATCGCGGCGGCGCGTGGTGTGATGGAACGTGCTTGTGAACCTGCGGTAAAACTGGATGTGCCGCTGATTGTCGATGCTGGACAGGGTGCCAACTGGGCAGAAGCCCACTAAGCCTTACCCAGCTTTTTTCAGAGCGGGCGTGGGCTTAGCCAGCCTAGGCCCGCGGCAGTTCTGCCCACGGGGTTATATTCGGCACTGACGTAGCCGGCATAGCCTGAGGCGTCGAGTTGGCGAAAAAAATTCGGATAGTCAAATGGGCCGCCAGCTGGTTCATGACGATCTGGGAGACCGCCGATTTGAATGTGCCCAACGCGCTCGCTATGTCGCCCCCAGCACGCCGACACGTCACCATCGATGCGATAGGCGTGATAGGTGTCAAATTGCAGGGCAAGATTTGGTGCCGCGACCTCGTCCAAAATCTCAGCGGCAAGGTCAAAGGAGTTTAGGAAATACCCCGGCATATCGACATTGTTAATGGGCTCGATTGTGAGGCGCTGCTTGGGGGCGTATTGCGTGGCCCAATTGAGATTTTCGAGAAACGTTGCGCGTGCTTGTGGTCCGGAGGCTGCGCCGGACATGATGTGTAACAAATCCGCGCCAAGAACCTCAACGTAGCGAAGAGCGCGCTTGAAGTCATAGCGAAAGCGCTCTTGTCCGTCCGGTACCGCGGCGAAACCGCGCTGTCCGCCTGCGTAATTGGGGGGCGGATTGTTGATCAGAGCCAGACCAAGGTTATTGTGCGACAGCGCCTCAAGGATTTCGCGCGCCGGTACGTCGTAGGGGAACAAGATTTCGACGGTGTCAAAGCCAGCCATCCGCGCGGCTTCAAATCGTTCAAGGAACGGCAGCTCCGCAAAGAGCATGCTTAAGTTCGCGGCAAATTTTGGCATGTTTTCGTTTCTCCCAAGCACAAGGAGTACAGCAGCTTATTTTACATTGTCAAAACATGTTAGCGCAACGCATCTGATCGCATAATCGGGAAAAAGTGCCCGCAACTGTGCAGCCCAAACCAATCTTCTCCGTTGAATGGAGCATGTTCTGCCATCTCAATCATTCTGTAAAAAGTCTTTCTATCAATCAGGGCTTCCAAGTTGGAGCGGACTAAAATGTAGGGCGCTGGTTCTGCGCGGTCTGTGCTGTGCTCGATACGAATTGGATTTTCTGCGCTGGCGCAAATTCGGTCACCGACTTGGGTTTCAAACGTGAGAATTTGGCCTGCCCCAGAGCTCTCAATATCCACATCAACCGCCACAAAAGGAGCGTCATCGACAGTGATTCCCACCCTTTCGGCGGGGGTCACCAGAAAAAACTTGTCCCCATCTTTGCGCAAAATGGATGAAAAAAGCCGCACCATAGCGGGGCGCGTGATCGCAGACTCTTGGTAATACCAGGTGCCATTTCGGGCGATCCGAATGTCCAAATTGCCACTAAAGGGAGGATTCCATAGGTGAACAGGCGCTGCGCCTTGGCCTTTAGGGGCCGCATTGGCGGCAGCGGCGAGGCCATCTAAATCGGGTTTCACGGGAAATTGTCCGTTCATTGCTTTTGCCATTTCATATCTGCGCGCTAAGGTTCTCATAAGCATAAATGAAAACGGGGAAATTTGTCATGGCCGAAGACGTGGATCTTGTTGCGGACATCGAAATCTTGGGCGGTAAACTGGCCGAGGCCAAGGCGGCGATTACCCGACGGTTCATTGGACAAGAACGAGTGGTCGATCTAACTTTGTCGGCGCTTTTGTGTGGCGGACATGCCTTGCTGATCGGGCTACCCGGGTTGGGAAAGACCCGTTTGGTGGATACGTTGTCGACGGTTATGGGGTTACACGGCAATCGCGTACAATTCACGCCGGATTTGATGCCCGCCGACATTTTAGGCTCTGAAATCCTTGAAAAAGGCAAAGACGGTGCGCGGACGTTCAAATTCGTCCCTGGGCCAATTTTTTGCCAGCTTTTGATGGCCGATGAAATCAACCGCGCCAGCCCGCGTACGCAATCCGCTCTACTGCAAGCAATGCAGGAGAAAAAGGTCACAGTCGCTGGAGAAGACCGCGATTTGGCGGCACCGTTTCATGTTTTGGCCACCCAGAACCCGATCGAGCAGGAGGGCACATACCCATTGCCCGAAGCCCAGTTGGACAGATTTCTTGTGCAAATTGATGTGCCTTATCCGGATCGCGATACCGAACGCGACATCCTTTTGGCAACAACAGGGGTCAGCGAAGACGATGCCCATGCGGTCTTTAGCGCTGAGGAATTGATAGCGGCTCAGACACTTCTGCGACGTATGCCGGTCGGAGACAGTGTGATGGAGTTGATTTTGGATCTCGTTCGGGCGTGTCGACCGGATGACGAAACCGCATCGGACGCTGTAAGGGATCATGTGGCTTGGGGCCCAGGTCCGCGAGCAGCGCAGGCATTGATGATGACCGTGCGCGCGCAGGCGTTGTTGCATGGTCGACTGGCGCCAAGCGCTCAGGATGTTTTGGATATGGCTTTGCCTGTCTTAAGCCATCGAATGGCCCTGACGTTCGCGGCGCGTGCACGGGGCGAGTCGCTGGCCTCATTGATTTCTCAAGCCACGAAGCAACTGGATAAGGCTGGAGTTGCTGCGTGAGCACTTATTCCCAACTCAGAGCCAAGGCTGAAACCGAAGCCGCGAGCCTGCCGCCATTATTGGCGCAGGCCGAGCATCTGGCCGGTACGGTTCTGTTGGGAGAGCACGGGCGGCGTCGATCAGGTCTTGGTGACGATTTTTGGCAATATCGTCCAGTGCAACCCGGAGACAGTCTGCGCTTGATAGACTGGCGTCGGTCGGCCAAAACCGACGCGCAATTTGTACGCCAGCGTGAGTGGCAAGTTGCCCAATCCGTGATGCTTTGGCTCGATCAATCACCTTCAATGGGATTTTCCAGTGAAGATGGGCAGCCGACTAAGGGAGATCGCGCGCGGGTATTGGCTTTGGCGGTCGCAATTTTATTGATCCGCAATGGCGAACGCGTTGGGCTGACCGGAACACTTTTGCCGCCGCGGCGCGGAGAAGGGCAAATATTACGCCTCACCGAAATGTTTTTGCTTGAGGAAGACGGTGACTATGGCGCGCCGGAAGCGCGCGCGATGTTGCCGCATGCGAGAGCGCTTTTTGTGTCAGACTTCATGGGCGACTTTGACTCTTTTCAAGAGGCGTTGGCCAAAGCCGCAGATCGGGGCGTTCAAGGTGTGTGTTATCAGGTTCTAGACCCTGCTGAAGAGGATTTTCCGTTCAAAGGACGGGCAATCTTTGAAAGCATGGGGGGGAGCGTCAGTCACGAAACCAAGAAGGCCGGAGACCTGCGCGCACGCTACATCGAGCGCTTGTCGGAGCGCAAAGAGCGCTTGCGAGCTCTATGTCGCGCGACAGGTTGGCAATACGGGCAACATCATACCGGCGAAAGCGCACAATCCGCGCTGTTGTGGTTGCACAGAGCATTGGAGCATCGCGCATGATCGCTGGTCTGCCAATTGGATTTACGGCACCTTGGGTGTTGTTGGCCCTCGGGCTTTTACCCGTTCTGTGGTTCATCTTGCGTGCAATACCGCCCGCCCCGGTGCGCCGGATGTTCCCAGGCGTGATCTTGTTGTTGGGTTTGCAAGACGAAGACAGTGTTACGGACCGCACCCCTTGGTGGTTGCTTTTGCTGCGCATGTTCGCGTTGGCTGCCGTAATATTCGGACTTGCAGGGCCGGTTCTAAATCCTGAACAAAAGCAATCGGGCAATGGCCCGCTTTTGATTGTAATGGACGCCACTTGGGCGTCCGCATCAGATTGGGAAGCCCGACGTACAATGGTTTCGGCTTTGCTGGATGAGGCTGCGCGAGAAGGCCGGCCAGTTGCGCTGCAACGTCTGACCGCGATGCAGGAGCTGCAATTTCGGCAAGCGGATACTTGGAAGGCGGGCTTGGCCGGTGTTGTGCCAATGCCCTGGGTCATGGATGCTGAAACGGCGGTACAGTTTTCTGATAGCTTGGGAGACACTCGATTTGACACGATTTGGCTATCCGACGGGGTGGAACGGTCCGGTCGCGAGGCTCTGGTCAAGGCATTCCAAGCCCGTGGCGAATTGCGCGTAGTTCAGACCGGTCTTGGTGTCATCGGGCTTGAGGCCGCACGCTATGATGACGGCCAAATTGTTTTGGCAGCACAGCGCACTCAAGCCGGGTTGGCAAGAGATGTGATGGTGCATGCCATTGGTCCGGATCCGGCTGGGGCTGAGCGGGTTTTGGCCACGCTTCCATTGCAATTTGAAGCAGGCCAATCGCGGGCGGAGAATGCACTGGTGCTGCCATCAGAGCTCCGTGCGCGCTTGTCACGCTTTGAGGTCCAAGGGGTACGCTCCGCGGGGGCTGTCAGCCTAAGCGATGACAGCTTGCGCCGACGAGAAGTTGCTCTGATTGCCGGACGTGAGGATCGGGAAGGCCTGCAATTGTTGTCTCCCCTGCACTATTTGCGTCAGGCATTGGAGCCGAGCGCCGATATTTTTGACGGCTCTCTCGGGGATGTATTGCCGGCCAATCCAGATGTGATCGTGTTGGCTGATGTTGCTGTGCTGTCGGAGGGCGAACAATCTGCGGTCATAGACTGGTTGAATCAAGGTGGCTTGCTTTTGCGTTTTGCCGGACCGCGCCTTGCCGCCAGTGAAATTAGCCGAAGTGAAGAAGATCCACTGCTGCCTGTGCGACTACGCGCCGGTGGACGCAGCGTGGGCGGGGCGATGAGCTGGGGTGAACCTAAGTCTCTTGCCCCCTTCCCTGTAGATAGTCCTTTTTACGGTTTGCAGGTGCCTGATGAAGTGACGGTGACGGCGCAGGTCGTGGCGCAGCCAGATCCAACATTGGCGGATCGGGTGATCGCCAGCCTGAGCGACGGGACACCTTTGGTGACACGCAAAGCAGTAGGGGAAGGGCAGGTTGTGTTGGTGCATGTGACGGCAAATGCCGAATGGTCAGGTCTGCCGCTCTCGGGCCTGTTTGTGCAGATGCTTGATCGATTGGCTGTGTTAAGTGCGACCGAGATGGACAATGCCGAGCGCCTCGCTGGAACGACTTGGCAACCCGTCAAAGTGCTCGACGGATTTGGACGTTTGCAAGATGGGCAAACTTTGCAAGGGATCGCCGGTGAGCAAGTGTTGGAGAACCCACTGGGAGCCGACATGCAGCCTGGTCTGTATCGCGGAAGTGATAGATTGCTGGCACTTAATGTGATGCGCCCCGATACAGTGCTTGAAGCCGTACGGTGGCCCTCGGACGTGCCGGTTGAAGGGTTACGTGGGGCAATCAGTCGTGATTTGTCAGGAATTTTGTTGGCTGTGGCGCTGGTCCTGTTGGCCGTAGATGTGCTTGCCTCGCTTGCTGTTTCTGGCAGACTGTGGCGCGCACGCGGGGTTGCAACAGTCTTGGCCGTCATGTTGATGGTATTGCCAGAAGCTCCACTATTGGCGCAATCATCCGCGTTGGAAGATCTGGAGCATGCGCGTGAAGTTGTGCTTGCGCATGTAATTACGGGGGATCGTTTGATAGATGAGACCGCGCTTGCCGGAATGCGTGGATTGTCAGATGTACTTTACTTTCGCACATCAATAGAACCTGCCGCGCCAGTGTCTGTTGATCTTGAACGGGACGAATTGGCGTTTTTCCCGATTTTGTATTGGCCGATCACGCCGGACCAGCCCACGCCTTCTAGAGAAGCCTATTGCAAGTTAAACACCTATCTGCGGTCTGGCGGAATGATCCTGTTTGACACCCGCGATGCCGATGTCGCAGGCTTTGGCGCTTCTAGCCCGAACGGTCGGAAACTCCAGAAACTGGCAGCAGGCTTGGACATACCTCCGTTGGACCCATTGCCTGAAGACCACGTTTTGACTCGCACTTTCTACCTTTTGCAAGACTTTCCTGGGCGTTATGTCAGCCGTGACGTTTGGGTCGAAGCGGCCCCTGTAGACGCCGAACGCATCGACGGCATGCCGTTTCGCAATCTCAACGACGGTGTTACGCCGGTTGTCATTGGTGGCAATGACTGGGCTGCTGCTTGGGCCACAGATGAACGGGGAACACCGCTCTATCCTGTAGGGCGCGGGCGTGCGGGCGAAAGGCAACGCGAGCTGTCATATCGATTTGGTGTCAATGTGTTGATGCATGTTTTGACCGGAAACTACAAAAGCGATCAGGTTCATGTGCCTGCGTTGCTGGACAGGTTGGGCCAATGAGCGGGCAAGTCCTTTTTGATCCAATTGTCCCATTGTGGCTTTTGATTAGCCTTGCGCTTTTATGCGCCTTGGCGATGTCTGTTGCGCTGTGGCGCGGTTTGGCTGGCTGGGGGTTTCGCGGGCTGGCGGGCTTGGTTCTGTTGGCAGCCCTTGCGGGACCCGTACTGCAAACCGAGAGCCGCGCACCTCTAAGTGATATTGTTCTGATGTTGGTTGATCAAAGTGCCAGCCAGCGGCTGGGAGACCGTGCAGAGCGTACCGAGGCCGCCGCAGAGGCAATGGCGGCACGCATTGGTGCGCGCGACAATACCGAAGTGCGGCGTATCAACGTGCTCGATGGCGCAGGGGACGCGGGCACAGAGATGATGGCGGCGCTCAATCAAGCTTTGGCGCAAGAGCCGCGAGGCCGCATTGCCGGGGTGGTCGCTCTCAGCGACGGCATTGTGCACGACCTTCCGTCCGCGCCGGACCTGCCTGCGCCGTTTCATTTGATTCATAGTGGGCTGTCCAGTGATTGGGATCGTCGCCTAAGCGTGCGAAATGCGCCAGCTTTTGCCATCATTGGCGAGCCAATCACCTTAACGCTGCGCATCGAAGACATGGGGGCAGCGCCGGAAGGCAGCGGACAGGCGACCTTGGACATTTCTGTCGACGGATCTGAGCCGGAAACCTTCGTCGTTCCGCTTGGTCGCGATATTGAATTGCCTGTGACCCTGCCGCACAGCGGGCGGAATGTGATTCAGTTTTCGGTTCCGACGGAAGAAGGTGAATTAACCGACCGAAACAACGCGGCCTTAGTGCAAATCAATGGTGTGCGCGATCGGTTGCGTGTTCTCTTGGTGTCCGGCGAACCTCATCCCGGCGGTCGTACATGGCGCAACTTGTTAAAGTCTGATGCCTCAGTCGACCTTGTTCATTTCACCATTCTGAGGCCGCCGGAGAAGCAAGATGGCGTCCCGGTCAGTGAGCTGTCATTGATCGCCTTCCCGACACGTGAGCTGTTTCTAGAGAAGGTGGAAGACTTTGATCTTATTATTTTTGATCGCTATCAGAGACGCGGAATTTTGCCGTCTATCTACCTCGAAAACGTCGCGGACTATGTCCGAAAGGGCGGCGCGGTTTTGGTCGCGGCCGGACCTGATTATGCTGCCGCAGAGAGCATTTACCGATCACCTTTGGCGCAGGTCTTGCCGGCAAGCCCGACGGCACGTGTGGTGGATCAGGAGTTTGTGCCAACAGTGTCTGATCTTGGCAATCGTCATCCGGTGACCGCAGGTCTGCCAGAACAGGCAAGCTGGGGGCGTTGGCTGCGTCAAATCGAAGTGACACCGGATGCGGGTGATGTTTTGATGACAGGTGTCGAGGACCGACCGTTGTTGGTTTTAAATCGCGTCGAAGAAGGCCGCGTCGCTTTGTTGGCGTCAGATCACGCATGGTTGTGGGCGCGCGGGTATGACGGAGGTGGGCCGCAGCTAGAGTTGTTAAGACGGTTGGCGCATTGGATGATGGGCGAGCCTGAACTTGAGGAAGAAGCCCTGTGGGCTGAGGCAAACGGCCAAGACATGCGCATCATTCGCCGCACTCTGAAAGAGGACGCTGGCGAGGTTTCTATTACTACGCCAACCGGAGAGCAGGTTCAAAGACAACTGGTGGAAACCCTACCGGGCCGGTTTGAAGCAAATTATCTTGGCGGCGAAATAGGTTTGTACAGGCTCAAAAACGGGGACAAAGAGTCCGTTATTGGGTTGGGGCCTGCAGCGCCACGTGAGTTTGAGAAAACGATTGCATCGGGTGACGCACTGGCGCCTTTGCTGGAGGCAACCAAAGGCGGAGCTTTTGCCATTGAGGATGGGCTGCCGTCTATTCGCGCGGTGCGCGAGGGTCGCCCCGCGGTGGGACGTGGTTGGATTGGTGTGATGCCACGGGAAGCATTTGAAACACTGGATGTTGCGCGTGCGCCGCTGTTGCCCGCGTGGATTGTACTACTTCTCACCTCGGGATTGATCCTCGCTGGGTGGTTGCGAGAGGGGCGCCGCTGAGACTTGATCGCACTATATGGACGTTTGCCGCAAAAAGGCGGTTCCCCCGTTTGGGTGCGCAGGCTAGAAGTCTTGCGACATCTACGGAGAGCTTTTGATGATCACGCCCAAACCTGTCGTTTTATGCATTCTGGACGGCTGGGGTCTGTCTGAGGAGACAGAGTCCAATGCACCATACCAAGCAGACACGCCAAACTTTGATGCAATGATGGCAGGGTGCCCGAATGCCACGCTTATCACGCACGGGCCGGATGTTGGTTTGCCAAGCGGCCAAATGGGAAATTCCGAGGTTGGCCACACCAACATCGGCGCAGGGCGTGTGGTGGCAATGGATTTGGGCCAGATTGATCTGGCGATTGAAGACGGATCGTTTTTTGACAATGCCGCCCTGCTTGATTTTGTCAAAAAAATGAAAGCCTCCGGTGGGGTGGCACATGTTATGGGGCTGACCTCGGATGGAGGCGTGCATGCGCATAGCGATCATCTTTTGGCGGCCTGTCAGGCGTTGACGGACCAAGGCCTCAAGGTTGCCATGCATGTCATCACTGATGGGCGCGACGTGGCACCTGATTCAGCCTTGGATCAGGTTGCGGTCTTTGAAAAATCCTTACCTCAAGGTGCCAGTATCGTGTCGGTATCCGGTCGGTACTATGCGATGGATCGCGACACCCGATGGGAGCGTGTTTCTCAGGCCTATGATGCGTCTGTTTTAGGCAAAGCAGACAGCCAGCCTTCCACGCTGGACGGTATCAAGGCGAATTATGATGCTGGGAAAACCGACGAATTCATCCAACCGTTTGTTGTCGGAGACTACAGCGGAATCGCAGAAGGCGATGGTGTGTTTTTTGTGAATTTCCGTGCTGATCGTGCACGCGAAATTCTTGCCGCAATTGGCGATCCGACGTTTGCAGAGTTTGACATAGGAGCGCGGCCAAAGCTGGCGGCGCTTTTGGGAATGGTCGACTATTCGGTTGCGCATAACGCCTACATGACCACAGCCTATCCCAAGCAGGAAATCGTAAACACTTTGGGTGAATGGGTGGCCAAACACGGCAAGACTCAGTTTCGTTTGGCCGAGACCGAAAAATACCCTCATGTAACGTTCTTTCTAAATGGCGGCGAGGAAACCCCGTCAGACGGCGAAGATCGCTTTATGCCCAAATCGCCCAAAGTGGCGACTTATGATTTGCAACCCGAGATGTCGTCCACTGAGGTCACAGAGAAGTTCGTTGCGGCAATTGAAGCGGGCTATGACCTGATCGTGACCAATTACGCAAATCCTGACATGGTTGGCCACACCGGTAGCCTTAAAGCTGCAATGGCTGCATGTTCTGCAGTAGATCAAGGGCTTGGCAAAGTACGTGCCGCACTGGAAAAAGTGGGTGGGGCGATGATTGTCACCGCCGACCATGGCAATTGCGAAACCATGGTGGATCCCCAAACAGGGGGACCACATACGGCGCACACCACCAATCCGGTGCCTGTGATCCTTGTGAACGGGCCAGAAGGGGCGGTTTTGCACAAAGGACGCTTGGCTGACCTGGCGCCGACACTGCTTAAACTTATGGATATTGAGCCGCCAGCCGAGATGACCGGCAAGAGTTTGATAGGTTAATGAGTTTGCGCGCCCAGCTTCTGTCGGCATGTCTGGTGCTTACGCTCGGCGGTACGCCGGTTTGGGCAGAAGTTGACCCGGCAACTGCGGCGCGTGAAGCGGCCTCTCAACTTGAGGCTGCCACTGTTAGCTTGTCCAAGGCCCAAAAATCGCGGGATCGAGTGTCTGCTCTGACCGAAGTTGTCCATGCTTACGAAGCAGGGCTTACGGCCTTACGTGCAGGACTAAGACGTGCGGCTATTCGTGAGGCACAACTTTCAAAGCAACTAAAGGCGCAGGAGGTGGAGATCGCTAAACTGCTGGGGGCGCTGCAATCCATGGGGGCGGGTCCTCCGCCGGTGTTGCTGTTGCATCCGGGTGGTCCAACAGGAACCGCGCGATCTGGTATGATTTTGGCTGATGTGACGCCCGCGCTGGAAGCAGAAGCTGCAAATTTGCGTCGGGATTTAGAAGAAGTTACAATTCTGCGCAGTCTTCAGGAGGGTGCCGCGGAAACTCTTCAAGACGGGCTGGCTGGTGTGCAAGATGCGCGCACCAGACTAAGCAAAGCGATCTCGGATCGAACAGACCTGCCGAAACGGTTTGAGGAAGACGCGGTTCAGACCGCCCTATTGATAGCTTCCACGGAAACACTGGAAGGTTTCGCCAGCGCATTGGTTGATTTGCAGGTCGAAGGCATGCGTGAAATTGACTTGCCAGATGTCATGCAACGCAAAGGCGAGATTGATTTACCCGTCGAAGCCCAAATTCTACGCGTAGCGAATGAGGCCGACGCTGCCGGTATTCGCCGCCCAGGATTGGTGCTGGCGACGCGGGCAAACGCATTGGTGGTAAGTCCAACCGCAGCAACGATACGGTATCGTGGACCACTGTTGGATTTTGGCAATGTGATGATTCTCGAGCCACAACCGGGGCTGCTTTTTGTCTTGGCCGGAATGGAACAGGTGTTTGGTGAGGCAGGGCAGGTGCTGCCAGAGGGCGCGCCAGTTGGTTTGATGGGCGGAAACGATCCCGAAATCGGTACAATCCTGTCACAGTCAAGTGATGGCTCTGGTCATGGCCGCACAGAAACGCTCTATATAGAAGTCAGAGAAGGCAAAGCGCCTGTGGACCCGGAAAAGTGGTTCCGAACGAACAAGGATGGATAAACGATGAAGAAGTTCTTCGCGGCGGCCGCAGGTGGTGTACTGGCCGGATTGGTGGTGACAACCCAGGTGGCGGGGCCACTGTTGGCCGAGGAAAGCGCGCGCAAGACAAATGTCTATGAGCAGCTAGACCTGTTTGGCGATATTTTTGAGCGCATCCGTGTGCAATATGTCGAAGATGTCGATGAGGCTGATCTGATCGAAGCTGCGATCAACGGAATGCTGACGTCGCTAGATCCACATTCATCATATCTATCTCCCGACGATGCCGAAGACATGCGCGTGCAGACGCGCGGAGAGTTTGGTGGTCTGGGTATCGAAGTCACCCAAGAGGAAGGTTTTGTCAAAGTCGTGTCGCCGATTGATGAGACACCTGCCGATGAAGCTGGGGTTGAAGCAGGTGATTTCATCACACATGTCGATGGTGAAAGCGTGCTGGGCCTGACGCTTGATCAGGCTGTCGAGAAAATGCGCGGGCCTGTCGGGTCTGAAATTGTCATCACAATTGTGCGCGATGGCGAAACTGAGCCGTTTGATGTGACCATCGTCCGCGACACGATCAAATTGACCGCCGTGCGTTCTCGCACCGAAGGCAACACAGTGGTGATGCGTGTTACAACCTTTAACGACCAAACCACATCCAATCTGGAAGCCAACTTTGCCAAAGAGGTCGAAGAGCTGGGCGGCATGGAGAATGTGAACGGTATTGTTCTGGACTTGCGCAATAACCCAGGTGGTTTGCTGACGCAGGCGATTTCGGTGTCCGACAGCTTCCTTGAAAAAGGCGAAATCGTCTCGACCCGCGGCCGCAACCCTGAAGATGGCGAGCGCTACAATGCTGCACCCGGTGACTTGGCTGAGGGTAAGCCTATCGTGGTTCTCATCAACGGCGGTTCTGCGTCTGCGTCTGAGATTGTTGCAGGCGCTTTGCAAGATCACCGTCGTGCGATTGTTGTGGGGACCAAGAGCTTTGGCAAAGGCTCTGTTCAAACTGTGATGCCTCTGCGTGGCGAAGGTGCGATGCGCCTGACCACAGCGCGCTACTACACACCATCTGGCCGTTCTATTCAGGCGCTGGGCGTGAGCCCCGATATCGTTGTTGAACAACCGCGCCGCCGCGTCGATGAGGAAGAGGAAGACGAAAACACGAGCCGCCGCTTTAATGGCGAAGCTGATTTGCGTGGAAGCCTGAACAACGACAGCCTGACCGAAGACGAGGTGCGTCAGATCGAAGAAGATCGCGCCAAGGCACAAGCGGCTGCAGAGCTGCGCGAGCAAGACTATCAGTTGGCTTATGCGATCGATATCCTGAAAGGGTTGTCCGCCATCGCGACCGCCGAGTAAGATATCCTCACAAACTTTGAGAAAAGCGCCCCTAGGGGCGCTTTTTTTATGCGCGGTTTACAAGTGATGTGATTGCACCAGTAGTGTCGTTTGGCTAGGACAGAAGTGCCAAGACATGAGGTAAATCCATGACCCCTGAAGAAATCGCAAAATTGCCGTACCGTCGCAATGTTGGTGTGATGTTGATCAACGCGGACGGCCGCGTTTTTGTTGGCCAAAGATTGGACAGTGAAACACCGGCATGGCAGATGCCGCAGGGTGGGATCGACAAAGGCGAGAGCCCGCAAGACGCAGCCTTACGTGAGCTTGAGGAAGAGACAGGCGTTTCACCTGATCTGGTAACGATGATCGCCGAAACAGATGGCTGGGTCGCGTATGATTTGCCACATGACATCGTGCCGCGAATTTGGAAAGGGCGCTATCGCGGCCAAGAGCAGAAGTGGTTCTTGATGCGTTTTCATGGCACAGACTCTCAGGTCAATATCGAGGTTGACCATCAAGAGTTTTCCGAATGGTGCTGGCTGCCCGTTGATCAATTGGTGGGCGCCATCGTGCCGTTCAAACGCGCTGTGTACGAACAGGTGCTCGCGGAATTCTCTGAGTGTCTTTAAGCGTTAGAATAGCCTGAGATTTTTGTAGCGTTTGAGTTGTAGCAATCCCAAAGCGATCAGCGTGACAAACAACACCGCAAACACGGTGTCTGACAGGAAATGCCGTCCCATCACGATGCGCAGACTCAGCCCTGTTGCCGCCACAGCGAACGCGCCAATGGTTATCAAACGTGAATATTTGCTTGGCACCATGTTGCGGGTGACCAGTAGGACCGCGATCAATAACGCGGTGACGCCCGATCCCTCGCCAGACACAAACGAACAGTTTTTGGGGCATTGGTCCGAAATCATAAAGGCTGGAGTGAAGTCCAACGGTCCGCCAAACTCTTCGACAGTTGATGGGCGTGCGCGGCCCCAGTAACGCTTTAGGATCGCGTCAACGAGGATGATCGGTCCTGCCAGATATGTCAGCACGATCACTTCCCAAACCTTGTCCAGAACTGGGGCTGTCGAGCGAAAAACCTTGGTGAAGACAAGCATGCCCAAGGCCCCGACAAAGCCTAGGATGATCAGCAGCCAAATTGTTTCTCGCAACACGTCGATCCAGTGCAGGCGCGCGAGCCAGAAACCATCAGAAGATGAGAAAAACAGGCTGGAAGCCCAAATATCCAGGCTGGGCCAAGCGGTGAAGATCATCATCATAATGGCCAGCAAGACCACGCAGTCTCGCAAGGCTTTCCGGTTCGCGCTCATCTCAAACACTCGGCGTCAACGATATAGGCGGGTAGGGCGCGATTTGACCAGGTTCCAATACCCTGAGCCAGATCTGCCACAGGCTCAATTGTCTGGCCGTCACAGCTTAGCGAGCCGCCATAGCTGACATAGAGCACGTCCCCAGACAAATCGGCAGGTAGGAATTTTTCTTGTTCATAATAGTGGCGCGGCGGGCCTTTGGGCGGTGTGGAATGGAGATTTAGATCACTCTCAGCGCCGGTAAAGAAGAAATCAGCCAAGATACCACGATTGGATGCAACCACAGTTTTCAGGCCGTTTTCGTGCGCAAGATCAAAGGCTGCATGGCTGATGGCGGCGACGTTGATATACCGTTTGGCGACGGGCTGTCCGTCACCGGACTTAAAAGCCATCGGAAAGACCACGAGCGCGGGAATGATCAGGCAAATCGCGAGGTTGATGGCTAGGCCGGACCACAGCAGGCGCAACCGCCGCCGCTCAAGAGCCCACAAAACAACGATTAACGTGGCGGGCAAAATGGCCGCAAACGCCCAGTTTGCATAGGCGCGCGACAACAGGGCTTGCAGCAGAACGATCGACCAGACAGGAATTGAAAACCAAAGCAGAGCGCGACGCCGACCAGGGGCTGCGGAAAACAGCGCGATCAGCCAAATGCCCATGAAGACAGGACCAAAGACGGCAAATTGCGAGAGGGTGAATTCAAAGAAACCAGCAAAGTTAAGCGTTGGCCCGACGCTCTCTTCTTTGACCCAACCAATGTTGTCCATTGTGTGGCTGACGGTTGTGAGATCGTTGGCGATGTTCCAGATGATGTTTGGCGAAGCTGCCAGCAAAAAGGCCAGCGCATATAGGCCCAACAGCCGCGCATTGGGGCGCATGGATGGGAACAGGATATAGGCGATAATCGCACCGGGCAGGAAATAAACTGCGGCGTATTTTGACAGGAAACCTAGTCCCAACAAAACGCCGCCCGCGACGGCGTGTCGTGCCGAGCCGCCTTCGCAAATCCGCCAATAGAACAGCAAAGCCCCCGAAAGAAAGGGGGCCATAATTGTGTCGGTCGAGATCAGGAAACTGCCCACAGCCACAATCGGCAAGCTGAGATAGGTCATCGCGACCCAAAAACCGGCCCAGGGCCTCTCTGGCAGAAAGCGCTGCGCCCAGGCGCCAAGGATTAGCGCGGTCGCGCCGTGAAACAGCGGTGCGGGGAGGCGGACAGTAAAGGCGCTGCGTTGGGCTGCCATCTCGTCAAAGGCCCGCAGAACCCACCCAATCATTGGAGGTTTGGAATAGTATCCAAAATCCATATCTTGGCCCCAAAGCCAATATTGGGACTCGTCGACATAGAGATCGGTTGGGCTGACCCAAAGCACAAGAATGCGGGTCAGCGTGATCAAACCGACGCCAATCAGCGCGGGCATGAACCAAAGGCTGGTTTTAGTTGGAGCCATTTTCCCGGCGCTCTTGGTAAATTAGGTACAGGTTACGCGAGTATATAAACAGCCCCATCGATTGACCAAGGATGAAAACCGGATCTTGGCGGTAAAGCGCATAGGTGAACAGAATGATCCCCCCCGCCAGAGAGAAATACCAGAAAGCCAAAGGAATGGTTGATCGGCGCGCGCGTTCCGAGGCGATCCATTGCACCAGAAACCGTCCGGTAAACATCAGCTGGCCGAACAGACCAAAGATGACCCACCAGAACTCAACCCAGTTTTCCACGCGAAGAAAGGACAGCAGCCATTCCATCAGAGCGATCCATTCCGTTGTGAGTGCTCAATTTCGGTTGGTTGCGCCTTTTTGCGCCGCCGGATGAGCCAGGCCACGCCAAACAAATCAACCAAGCCGACCAATCCGCGTTGCAGGTTTGAATACTTCGAATCCCCAGCCTCACGAGCCTTATGTGACACATCCACATGCGCCACATCCCAGCCGTTCATGGAGAACAATGCAGGCAGATAACGGTGCATGTGATCAAAATAGGGCAGTTCAAGATAAGCTGCGCGGCGAAACGCCTTGAGACCGCAACCCGTGTCGCGTGTCTTGTCCTTGAGCACAAATGAGCGAATGCCATTGGCAAATTTAGAGGCCAGCTTTTTGGACATTGTGTCCTGTCTGTTCACGCGCTGCCCAGCGACCAAGCCAAGAGTTTCAGGCGCGTCAGGCGCAAGCAGTGGCGCAACCAGCTTGGGCAACTCGGAAGGCGGGTTTTGCCCGTCTCCATCCAATGTGCAGATAAAACGCCCCTTAGCAGCCCGTGCTCCTGAATTCACAGCGGCACTTTGACCCCCAGACACAGGGTGACGCAAAACACGCAGGATCGGCATTTCTTTCTGCATCTCTTCCAGCGTAGTCAAAGTGCCATCGTCTGACGCATCATCCACGATGATGATTTCGATGGACTCAGCGCTGTTTTCAAAAGCATCGGCGATGCCGTTGATCAGCGTTGGAAGATTGAGTTCCTCATTTTTGGCGGGAACAACAACAGAGATATCGGGTTCGTGCATAGGGCACCTGTTCAGGGCAATTATTAGGCAATGTAGCACTAATAGTCAGTCTGCCCCTTCTTCCGCGATATTGAAGTGGCGTCAAGGGCAGTCGTCCAATGTGGCGCGGCGACGCCAAAGAACACCAGTATGTAAGTTTGGGTTTCGCCGAAGATTTGACTTATTTGGAGTGCGCACGAGACCTGCTCTCAATATTTGGTGCAGCTGTTTTAGTGCGGAGGCCCTCAAGGGATTACTGCACAGCATGTTTATGGCGGTGTCACTTGGCAGTTGATCATCGGGTTCTGATTATCGAGAGGCCACATGAGCATGGTCTTGCGGTGAATCATCGGAAAATGGTCATTTGTTGACGTCGGTTTCCCAACTAGACGCTCGCACTCCAAATGGCGTCAAATCGCGCGCGCAGCTCCATCGCCAAAACCGGCCCGCAAACCTCCAGCAATGCTTGATGCGTCGCTAAATAATGCGGCCATGCGCGCAGGTATCCCCAGCGGTGATAGTGGACGATACTTGGTTCCAAACCGTCTTGAAAGATGCGGCTGGATATCGAGAAATTATAAAGTTCCGAAGCAACGCGATACGGAACATCAAATCGCTTGAGCGTGAGAGGAAGCGTAATTTGGTCCAGCCAGGGTCTTTTGCCGCCGATGGGCGCTCTATGATCAAATTCCATCGCGGTTTCCAACCAAAGATGCCCAAAGTGTTTGCCATCTTGGATTTCGACGTCCTTAAAGGCCACCATGCCAGCATTGAAATAGGGTACAAACTCAATGCGCCTGCGTCGAACCAGCTGCACACGCTCTTTAGGATAAGGGAGATCAAAGAAAGCATATGCCCGCTCCCAGCGCTCTTGATCCTTGCTCCATGTTGGAGTGCCTTCGGGGACCAAGGCAACAGTCACATCCTTGAGGAGTTCTTCAAAGTCGGGTGTCTTTGCGAGAACGATATCGGTGTCTAAAAAGACGGTTGCGGATGTGGTTCGAGGGGCTGTGCAGGCAATTATTTTGTTGCCATGGGGGTAAGGCTTACGCCATTCCTGAGAGAGTTTTGGAAGGGGGGCCACCTCCACTCCACACCTTTGATAAACTTGCAGAACCTCTGGGTAGAGCTTGTCGATATAGTGTTCAGGAACATAGGCAATTTTCCGAGTGCCCTGCGCTAGATGCGTCTTGAGAGTCGCTGCCAGAAGGACAGATTGCGCCTGTAGATTTTCTCCCTCTACAATGAAAATAACTGAGAGATCGTCTGAAATCATTAGGGTGCCCGCTCGGTTTTCTCAAACCTAAGCAAATGGTATATTGCTGACTACTATTATTTCACGAATATTCTCAGCATGATCTTGGGGCTGTGTCTCTCAGAGGCCTGTCCGAGATGCTTGGGGCCAAACGAAGCCTGCTTGGCATCCCGGACAGTAGTCAGAGGCGATACCAATTAGCGCATTCCAAAAGCTTCCTGATGGAAGTCTGATTTTGCCAAGCCGCGTGTCGTCAGGTCATTTTTGAGTGTTTGACCAAACTTGCTGGGTCCGCAAAACCAAACGCTAGAAGCTTTCCATTGTGGCACCATGGCACGCAACCGCTCGCCAGACAAATATCCATCACGGTCGTCAACCAATACGTGCAGTTGAATGCCAGCGGCTTCGGCGTCTGCCATCAAACTGTCCATGGCCTCTTTGGAAATGTCTTTGGTGCTGTGGATAAAATCAACGGTTTTGGTGCCGCCAGCGAGAGCCAGTTCTTTCATGCGAGCCACAAAAGGTGCGATTCCGATGCCAGCCCCAATCCAGATTTGATGGTCCTTTTGGTCTTGGAATGTGAAGCGGCCGTAAGGCCCTTCAACCTGAGCGTCTGCGCCCAATTTAAGTGTGCTGGCAAGCGTGTTGGTGTAGTCGCCGAGCTCCTTGATCATAAAGGTAACCTTTGCTGTGGTGGGATCCCAAGCGGATGCAATGGTAAACGGGTGTTTGCCCTCTTTCTCGTCAAAGGTCACAAAGGCGAACTGGCCCGCGCGATGCGGCTCCCAACTTTTGTTCATTGCGATGTCGACTTCGGTGGTTCTGGTCTCCGAGAAAGTGCGGATGTTGTCGATGCGTCCTGCTACGCGGTGACGTTTTCCAATCAAACCCGCCAGCGACATTACCGTTGAAACAACACCTGCGATCAAGAGGGTCCCCGATACGACCCCGACAGGCTGAGTCCACATCTCATAGCCCAAAAGAACCACAGAGTGCGCAGCCAGAGCTAAAAAGGCGATCGCCATCGCTGTGTGGGTCGAGACAAATAATTTATAAGGTAGGCGTTTGATCAATGCGAGAATGACCAGAGCGACGATTACGTAGAACGCCCATTCGCCAACATGCTCAGCCAACCCGCGTTGCTCCCGAAAGAACTGCTGGAGGGTGGGAAGGTCAACTGCGGTTCCTGTCCCTCTTGGTCCGTGTTCGGGGCGTGTCATAAGACCCGCAGAGACAAGCCATTTAGGTCCCATTGCGGCGATCCAGTGCAGAACTGCGGCGATCACGGCTGTGATGCCCAACCACTTGTGCAAGCGATAAGATTTATCCAAGCCGTTCACCCAAGGCTCGATCCATTTGGCGCGTGTGGCCAGCACCATGATAATGCTCATCGCCCCAATGCTGAGAACGCCGGAATACTGAACCGCAAAGTCCCGCACTGCTTTAAAGCTCAACTCTTCGGTCATGATCGGGTTGGCGGCCAGCCATAATGCGGTCAAGCCGACGATGGTACCCCAGAGTGCAATTTTGATATTTTTCATGGTGTCCCTCTTTCTCTCAGATGCGCGCATCACGAATTGAATGCTTGCTTTTCAGAGGGTTAAACAAGGATGGGGGCGGAGTCCGTCGAAGAAAAATTTTATTTTTAAGCGACGGACTCCAAGCTTTCTGCGTAGCTGGATGGGCCGGTAGGGAGATGGGCAGCGATGCGTTTTTTGGTGTCAGGGATCTCTTAGGGCTAGGTCTTCTGCCCCCAATCGGCATCTTGCATCTCCCGCAAGCGCGAGGCAGTGCGTTCAAATTCAAATGTGCCTTCGCCTTCGAGATAGAGCATTTCCGGCTGTGCTGCTGCGGAACAGATCAGACGGACTTGGGCCTCATAGAGCGCGTCGATCAAGGTTACAAAGCGCTTGGCTTCGTTGAAATTTGTTCGCGACAATGCTGGAATGTCTTCCAGGATCAATACTTTAACCGTTTTGGCGATTTCCAAGTAATCCCCCGGCCCCAACATCTTGCCGCAGAGATCAAAGAAAGACGCCCGCGCGACGCCGTTGCGAAACGCGGGGAGGGTGACCTGACGACCCTTTACGGTCAACGCAAGTGGCTCCGCATGACCTCCGGATAGGTCTTCCCAGATCGCGCGAATTTCGCTGCGGGCTTCGGTGCCGGCTTGGACAAAATAGACCTGATTGCCCGCAAGCCGGTTTTGGCGATAGTCATTCGGGCTCACCAATTCCCAGACCCGCATCTGCTCTTTGATGAGGCTGATAAAGGGGAGGAAAAGCTGGCGATTTAGACCGTCTTTGTAGAGATCGTCCGGCACGCGGTTTGAGGTGGTGACGACAACCGTACCCGCCTCAAACAGCTTTTCAAACAAGCGTCCGACGATCATGGCATCGGTAATATCGGTGATCTGCATCTCGTCAAACGCCAGAACACGTACAGTGTCTGAGACGGACTTGGCGACAGGGTGCAGGGCGTCCTCAACACCGTCTTTGCGCGCTGTGTGCATCGCCTCGTGGATTTCCTGCATAAAGGCGTGAAAATGCACACGTCGCACGGGCACATCCAAATGTTCCACAAACAAATCCATCAACATGGATTTGCCGCGCCCAACGCCACCCCAAAGGTACAGCCCGCGCACAGGCGCAGGGGTGGATTTGCGAAACCAGCTTTTCTTGGCGGGCACGCTTAACTCTGCACGAATGCGTTCGAACTCTGGCAACACCGCTTCTTGGGCGTCATCTGCGACTAAATCGCCAGAGGCGACGCGGGCGGCATATATTTGTGGCAACGTGGTCATATTCCCCCATTAGCTAATGACGCGAGGAAGGGAAAGAGAGTGGTTGCATTGATAACAGTATGTGATGTGCATCTAAACAAATGCTGAATTGACCGAAGGCGCTGCACAATCCAATCTAAGGTCCGCGCAACAGGAGGCCGACATGGTTCAAAAACCCCCGCTGTTCACGCCGGTCTTGCTGGTCGGCTGTGCCATCATTTTGGTGAGTTTTTCCATTCGGGCGAGCTTTGGGGTATTTCAGATTCCGATTGCGCAGGAATTTGGCTGGCTGCGGTCCGAGTTTTCTCTGGCGATTGCCATTCAGAACCTTGCTTGGGGATTTGGACAGCCATTTTTTGGCGCAATTGCCGAAAAAATCGGGGATCGAAAAGCTATTGTGCTGGGCGCGTTGTTTTATGCGACGGGGCTGGTTCTGTCGTCATATGCAGTCAGCCCAGAGGCGCATCAAGTCTATGAAATATTGGTGGGATTTGGCATTGCGGGCACGGGTTTTGGCGTAATCCTGGCGGTTGTCGGGCGCGCCAGTTCCGAGGAAAACCGCTCGATGTCTCTGGCGATTGCCACGGCGGCAGGGTCTGGTGGGCAGATTGTTGGGCCGCCGACGGCTGAGTGGATGCTGAGCTTTATGAGTTGGCAGAATACATTCCTGATATTTGCTGCGGCGATTTTGATGATCCTGCTGTTGTTGCCAATGATGCGCGCGCCTGCGGCGAGCAAAGTCGCGTTGCAAGAGAGCATGGGTGACACCCTGAAAAGAGCGTTCCGCGATCCGTCTTACACGTTGATTTTTGTGGGTTTTTTCAGCTGCGGCTATCAGTTGGGATTTATCACCGCGCATTTTCCGGCGATGATCACCGAGATGTGCGCCGCGATTGATCCAAGCTCGATGCTAGCCAGCGTTGGTGTGGCGACAACCTCAGCGCTTGGGGCGGTGGCCATCGCGTTGATTGGCGTGTCCAATATTGGCGGCACTTTATTGGCTGGTTGGCTGGGCGCGCGGTATTCAAAAAAGTATTTGCTGGCAGCGGTTTACACGGGGCGCACGATTGCAGCGGCGGTGTTTATCCTGATGCCGATCACCCCGATGAGCGTGGTTGTCTTCTCAGTCGTGATGGGGTCGCTCTGGTTGGCGACTGTGCCGCTGACCTCGGGTCTTGTCGCGCATCTTTATGGGGTGCGTTACATGGGCACACTCTATGGAATTGTCTTTTTCTCTCATCAGCTTGGCAGCTTTCTGGGCGTCTGGCTGGGCGGGCGGATGTATGACAGCTATGGCGATTATACGGCGGTGTGGTGGATCGGAGTTGGTGTCGGGGCCTTTAGCGCGATTGTGCATCTGCCGATCCGAGAGAACCGCGTTCCCGTTGCGGCATAGGTTAATTTGATGATTTGACGAAATAGAACGTCGGTATCGCGTCGGTATTACGTCGGCAACGCGACGGTGCGGTTTTTGTGGTCAGTGGGTTTGTAAACACAACGGGCGTTGCGCGCGCCGAAAATTGTCCGGAACGCGGAGCGTTCCGGCTGCGCCCGTCTCAGTGTGCGGTTTTCCAGCGACTGAGGATGTAGTTGGCCGTCATCAAATCCAGATGCGCACCGCCGCCGTTTTTAAACAGCGTAATGTCCTGATCCGAGTGGCGGACAAATTTGTCGAGGTCATAATAATCGGCCAGCACATGATCGCGAGGGATGGCACCGGACGCGAGCGGGATTTTGAGCTCGCCAATATGATCGAGCGTGGTGGCAAAGCTGTCGACAAACACGCGGGCGCGTTGCAGGGCCACATCATCCGTTTCGCGCATGTCAGGGCGATAGGCGCCGATCAGATCAACGTGCTGGCCCGGCTTGAGCCACTCGCCGCGCAGGGTCGGCTCGGTCGACATGGTGGCGCAGGTGATGATGTCGGCCTGACCGACAGCAGCCTCTAGGTCGGTGGCCACGTTCAGGCCCGCAATTTCTGCCGCCATCTTTTCGGCGTTCACTGGGCTGCGGTTCCAGACGGTAAAGCGCGCGTTGGGGAAGGCTGCCGAATAGGCGGCGTGCAGATTGCGCCCAACGGTGCCCGCGCCAACGATCAGGATGTTTTCGCTGTCGGGGCGCGCCAGCCGGCGCGCCGCCAGTAGGCTGTCACCTGCGGTTTTCCATTTGGTGACAAGGTGGAAATCCAAAAGCGCGGCGAGAATGCCGTGGGCGTCATCAAACAGCGTCACGGCGCCGTGGATCATCGGCACGTCTTGGGACGGATTGTCGGGAAAGACGGTGGCGGATTTGACCGCGATGCCCAGCCCGTCGATCCAGGCTTGGCGCTGCAACAGCGTATCTTTGCCACGGTAGAGAAAGTTGTCAGAGATTTCAGCGCGGGGCAGGGCGTGGCCTGCGGCCAAAGCTTCGGTGAGCTCGATCCAGTCGAGGTTGGCCTGACCTTCGGCAAAGGGGATGATGGTGGTCATGCGGCCTCCTCGGGACTCAACAGCCCTTCGGTGACCAAACGGTCAGCCCAACCTTGGGGGTGCAGGAAGTGATGGGTTTGCCAGCCGCGTGCGGCGGCGGCGGCGATGTTTTCGGCGCGGTCATCGGCAAACAGCAGCTTTTCGGGGGCGATGCCGCAGTCATCTTCGACATGGGCATAGATCGCGGGGTCGGGTTTGATCAGCTTCAGACGTCCCGAGACATATTCGCGATCAAAGGTTTTCAGGAAGGGGAACGCCTCTTGGGAGCGTGGGAAGTTGTCCCAGCCAAAGTTGGTTAAGGTGAACACTGCCACGCCGCGGGCTTTCAGAGCTGCCAGCAGGCGCACCGAATGTGGGATGTCGGGCGACGCCAGCGCGTTCCAGTTGTCGTGCCACATGCGGATCTCATCGCCCCATTGGGGGAAGCGGTCCGCCAGCGGATAGATCACATCGCGCAAGGGCACGCCTTCGTCCACTTTCTGGTGTTCTTCGTGCAGGGGCACTTGTGCAAAAAACGCACGGCGGCGGTCTTCGCCGATGGTGCGGTCATAGAAGTTTTCCGGTTGCCATTGGATCAGCACATTGCCGATGTCAAAGATGACGGCGTCGATATTGGGCATGGTGGTTTTCCGCAATTGAAGTCTTGCCGCGACCCTAGTGCGGGTCAGGCTTGCGGGGAAGAAACAATTTCCGGATCAGCGGCGGGTGCGCGGGCGATCGGGGCCGGTGTCGGCATCAGTGACGCTTTCCCGCCAGAAGACAAACAAGCCAGCGCCGATAATCAGCGCCATGCCAATCCATGTGGTCGGGGCGGGCCATTCGTCAAAGATAATGATGCCGAGCGCCACGGCGATGGGCAGGGCGATATATTCCAGCGGTGCGATCAGACTGGCTTCGGACAGACGATAGGCTTGCGAGATGAAAAAGCCGCCCCCCGCGCTGGCCACGCCCAGCAAGACCAGCAGCGGCCAGTCGCTGGCTGCGGGCCAGCCCCAGGGGCGCAGAAGGAAATCAAACAGCTCGGGGCCGCGTCCGGCGAAATGTCCGTGTCCGAGCCCAAGTCCGACGAGGCTGGACACCAGAATAAAGGTCACCTGAATGTAGATCGACATGGTGGCCGCGCTTTCGGTGCCGCCGATTTTACGGGTCAGTACATGCAGCATGGCATAGGCAAAAGCGGCCAAGAGCGGCAGCAGCAGAGCGATGTTGAAATCGCCAGCACCTGGGCGGATCATGATCAACACGCCTACCATGCCTGCGGCCACCGCCATTTGGCGGCGTGGGCCGATGTGTTCGCCCAAAAGTAGGGCTGAGAAGGCAGTGATCAGCAGTGGGGAGATGAAGAACACTGCCATAGCGTCGGCTAGTGGCAGCACGGCGAGGCCAAGGAAAAAGGTGGTATTGGCAGCCACCACACAAAAGCCGCGCAGCATATGCATGGGCAGACGTTGGGTGTGCAACACGCGCAACCCGCCTTGAAACGGCAGGATGATCACGGCCAGCACCGCCAGCCCGATCAGCGAGCGGGTCAGGACGATCTGATGCAGGGCATAATCGCCAGACAGGAATTTGATTGCCGCATCGTTGATCGAGAAGAAAAACGTTGCAACGAGGGCCGATAGCGGGCCGAGGGGAAGGCGTGTGCTCATCGCGCCATGTGGCGCGGGAGGCGGGCGTAGGTCTAGTCTGAAAACGACGTTGATTTAAATTGTGCGTGTTTCGGGGCCAGCGCCATCCGCCCCCTTGGTCCACGGCCCGCCCGCCTACCCCCGTGGCCCAAGGGGGCTTGGGGGAGTCGGGAACTGGTTGCGCATGGGGTGCATTTTGTCGATGTTCACCTTGCTCTCTTGGGGAGATCCCTGTTTTGGAAAGGTCAGAAACGATGGAACAGATCGCAGATCCCAAACCCGAAATGTCTTTTGACGATTTGGAAAAGATCGACATTCGTGTCGGGACAATTCTGGAGGTTCAGGACGTGGAGGGCTCACGCAAATTGGTTCGGCTGCGCGTGGATCTTGGATTTGCGGTGCGTCAGGTGGTTGTCGGTATGAAACAGGAGCGTGACGATCCGACAGAGGTCATCGGGAAGCAGGCTTTGTTTGTGGTCAACCTTGCGCCACGCAAAATGGCCGGCGTGCTGTCTGAGGCGATGTTGTTTGACATCGGCTATGCGGACGGATTGCTGCCTGCGCTGGCCATGCCAGAGCGGGACATGCCCAATGGCGCGCGGGCAGGTTAGAGGCGGCTGGCGGCGCGCAACTCGCGCTCGAGCGCTTCCAGAAATCTCGAACGATCGGCTTTGGTGAAGCCTTTGCCGCCGCCTTGGCGAAACGGATCGGCAGCGCGCAGGTCGGCCATCAGATCGCGGGTGGCTAGCACGTTGCCGATATTGGCCGCCGTCAGCGCCTCGCCGTTGTGTTTGAGCACGCGCGCACCGGCCTCAACACATTTGGCGGCCAGAGGGATATCGCCAGTGATGACCACATCGCCGGTTTTGGCGCGATCCGCGATCCACATGTCGGCAATGTCCGGCCCTTCAGGGACAATCACGTTTTCCACCAGCGGGTTTTGCGACGGGCGCAGCCCGCCGTTGGACACCACATAGATTGGCACCTTGTGACGGGTGCCGACACGTTCCACTTCGGCTTTTACAGGGCAGGCATCGGCATCCACATAGATCGCAGTCATGGCTTAATCCGCATACAGCGCTTCGGCGTGGAACGCGATGTGCTCTTCCATAAAGGAGGACACAAAGAAGTAGCTGTGGTCATAGCCTTTTTGCAGGCGCAACGTGGCCTCTTGGCGCCGCGCATTGCTGGCGGCTGCCAAGGCTTCGGGCCTAAGCAGGTCGATGAACTGATCGCTGGTGCCGGTGTCCACCAGAACCGGACCACCAAAGCCGCGCTCGGCCATCAACAGCGTGGCATCATGGGCCGTCCATTTTGACTCGTCATTGCCCAGATAGGAGGCCAGTTGTTTGCGGCCCCAATCCGACGCAGTGGGGTTGGAGATCGGTGCAAAAGCTGACACCGAGCGGAACCGGCCCGGAAGCGACATCGCCAAAGTCAGCGCGCCGTGGCCGCCCATAGAATGGCCGGTGATGGCTTGGCGGGTCATGTCCAACGGGTATTCTTCCTGCAGAAGCGACGGCAGGTCTTCGGCGATATAATCCCACATGTTGAAATGTTTGGCCCAAGGGTCTTGGGTGGCGTTCACATAGAAACCAGCCCCTTTGCCAAGATCATATGCCTCGTCATCTGCCACGTCTTCGCCGCGCGGTGAGGTGTCGGGGAAAACCAAGGCAATGCCTTGTTCCGCTGCCCACTGCTGCGCACCCGCTTTGACCATGGCGTTTTCATGGGTGCAGGTCAGGCCGGAGAGATACCAGAGCACAGGAACATCGCCGAATTGTGCCTCTTCGGGCAGAAACAGGCCAAAGGTCATGTCGCAATGACAGCTGAACGAGCGATGGCTGATGACACTTTGCGTGCCGCCAAAGGCGCGGTTTTGTGAGATAATTTCCATGGGGACCTCCGACTCCGTAATTGGAACCTGCTCACGATGTCAGAGTTGTGTGACCCATGCAATCACCACTGAAACCGTGCCGACGCTGAACAGTGTGGAGAAGAGGATCGCCGCCGAGGCGCGATGTGGCGCAACGCCGTAATGCTGTGCCAGAATAAAGACATTTCCGGCCACGGGCAGGGCGGCTGCGGCGATAATCACACCGGCGGAATAGGTGTCGATAGGGAACAGCAGCAGCGCGCCAATGGCGACGAAAATCGGGTGCAGCACCAGCTTGCAGGAGCTAAGCCAGAGCGCGATTTGCACACGTTCGGCGGTTTTGCTGGCCAAGGACGCACCAATGGCAAATAGCGCGCCAGGTGTGGCGGCAGCACCAAGGATGGTGAGGAATTCGTTCATTGGGGCAGGGATCGGGATTTCCAGAGCCGACCAGATCAGGCCAGCACTGATCGCCATGATCATCGGGTTGCGCAGAAGCCCGAGACCAACGGTGCGCAGGATACCAAGGCTCATACGGCCATCCCGTGCGCCGGTGATCAGGATCACGATCAGGCTGGAGAAAACAATCAAGTCCACGGCCAACACCAGCATGACCGGCCCAATCGCGTCCTCTCCCAGCAACAGCACGAGCATCGGAACACCCAGAAAACCAACGTTTCCGATGACAGCGCATTGCGCTTCCATGGCGGCGGTGGGGATATCGAGCTTGCGGATCAGAGCCACAATGGTGGCGATGATATAGACCGCCGCCGTGCCGAAAAGATAAGCCCAAACCAACGTCCAGTTCAGCACCTCATGCAGTGATAGATTGGCCGAAAAGCTGAACAACATCGCGGAGAGCGCGAAGTAGAACACAAATTTGGTGAGGTAGGCGGTGGCTTCCTGGCTGAAAAATCGCGTGCGCCCAGCCCAATAGCCAAGGCCGATGATGGCAAAAAACGGTAGAGTTTTCAGAAAGATCGCGAGCATGCGAATGTGTTAGCAGTTTTGCGGGGCAGGTCAACGCCGTAGCATCACGGCTGGCTGTCAAATATTCGAAACACACTATGTCTTGCCGCAAGTGACGACAGCAGGCTATGGTTCCGCTCTAGGATGGCGAGTGATGAATGAATGACGTTCGACCCATAATTCGCAAGGGGCGAAAGTATGAGCAAGTGCTTGAGAGCGCGCGTGTGCTATTTTTGAGCCATGGGTTTGAAAGCATTGGCGTGGATGACATCGCGCGCAAAGCCGAGGTGTCCAAGGCGACGCTGTATAGTTATTTTCCCGACAAACGCATTTTGTTCATGGAAGTGGCCCGCATTGAATGTGCCCGCCATGCTGCGCGACTTGAGGCCGAGGTTGATGAAACGCGCCCGATTGATGAGGTGCTGCGGGGCGTTGGTCGGGGGTTTTTGCGGATTATCCTGTCAGAGTTCGGTCGCAATATGTTTCGCGTCTGTGTGGCTGAGGGAGAGCGTTTTCCCGAGTTGGGGCGGCAGTTTTTTGAGAGTGGCCCCGGTGTGATGCATGCTCGGATGGTTGAATTTCTGGGCTGTGCGGCACAACGCGGCGAGTTGCAGATCGAAGATTTGGAGCTGGCGGCGGATCAGTTCCCTGAACTCTGCAAAGCAGGGATTCATTTCCGGCTGTTGTTTGGTATTGATACCGAAGTGTCCGACCAAGAGATTGAGCGAGTGGTCAACGGGGCGGTTGAGACGTTTATGGCGCGCTACGGCGGAAAATAGAAAAATTTCTATATTACAGAAGTTTATGATGGCTATGCGCGGGTTTCGTCCCGATTTTTCTTTTGCTTTGCAGAATATGGATAGCGGGTGTAACACACGCTCAAATGCTCATTGGCGCGGACACTTATTGTTAACAATGCATTTTGTGACTTACTGTTCGTATCTGATAAGCTGAACCTCTCATGCTTTGACGCAGGCCCTTGGATGGGGGTGTCCGTCAAATTCCCATTCTTGTTCCTTAGCGTTTCTGGAGGCGTGTCGTGAATTTTCGCTATAACTGTTTGGCCATTACCCTTGGTGCTGCTTTTGTGATAGCGCCGCCCAGTTTTGCTCAAGATGTGCCCAAAGTCCTGCGTCTGGAAGAGAAGCTGCAAATTGGCAGTTATCTCGTTGTCGGCGAGGCGGAGATGGTCGCATTGCCTGATCTGGATGTAGTTTGGCGTGGGCGGATTGATAGCGGGGCCAACACAACCTCGATCTATGCCAAAGATGTGGAAGAGTTCGAGCGTGACGGCGCCAAATGGGTGCGTTTTGTCGCGCGCAACGACGAGCTGGACGCGAGCGTTGAGATGGAAAAACCGCTTAGCCGATACGTGCGTATTCGCGGCGAAGAGGGAGAGAGCACGCGTCGCCCGGTGATCAGAATGGAGGTTGCTATCGGCGGTGTGTCACGGCTGATTGAGGTGAACCTCAATGATCGGGAAAACTATGATTTTCCGGTGTTGATCGGGAGAAACTATCTCGAAGGCATCACGTTGATTGACGTGAGCCGCACCTATTTACACGGCTCACCCGACGAGGAACGGTAATATGTCACCGAAGCTTCAACTGCGGGTCATTGTGACCGTTCTGTTTGTTCTTGGGCTTGGCTTTGCAGCCTATAAAAACCTGCTGTTGGGCTTTCCTTTGAACCCAGGCGAGCAAGAGCAGGTCTGGACCGTGCAGGCACAGGTGCAAATGCGCACCACCGGCGAGCCGACGCGGGTGAAGCTCAATATGCCCGATATGACCAAATCGCTCTATGTGGTGGATCAGGGCTCGGCTCCGCGTGGTTTTGGCTTTCACGTTGAGACCAGCGGCACCGACCGTTTGGGCGTCTGGGAATCGCGCGGGCCGATGGGGGATGTGCGCCTGATTTACAGTGCGCGCATTTACAAAGGTGGGGGGCTTCCCCCGAAACGACCAGAGCCAGAAGGGCTGCCCGTGCCCCCTACGTTTGACAGCGTTGGCGCGGATGCGGCGGATGAGTTGCTGGAAGAGGCCTATCGCTATTCGGCAGATGCGGTTGGATTTGCGCTGCGTCTGAGCGACACAATTATGCACGCCAAAGAAGACGCCAATGTGCGCACGCTGTTGGGCGAAGTCTCAACCAACAAACTGCGCGCGGAAATGATTGTGAGCCTGCTGCGCGCGGCGGAAATCCCTGCGCACACGCTGCGTGGTTTTACCTTGGGCCAAAGCAAACGTGCGATGGATCTGGAAACGCTGGTCGAGCTTTGGGATGGCGACAACTGGGTTGTGATCGACCCGCGCACCCGCGTGGCGGGAATGCCCGCACAGTTTCTGCCATGGCAGAGCGGTGACGAGTTCCTTTACGAGGTCGAAGGTGCGCGCAATTCCAAGCTGTCGTTCTCGGTGATCGAAGACCAGATTTCGGCGCGCTCTCTGGCGATTCAGTCCGCGCGCAACAATGGCTCGTCGGCTTTGTATCTGTCGGTTTTCTCGCTGCCGGTGGATGTGCAAAACACATTTGCGGTGCTGTTGCTGATCCCGATTGGCGCGCTGGTGGTAGTGGTTTTGCGCAACCTTGTGGGCTTGCAGACTTCGGGGACATTCATGCCGATCCTGATCGCGCTGGTGTTTACCCAGACCGAGCTGATCACCGGATTGATGTTGTTTGTGACCATTGTGGGCGTGGGCCTGGTGATCCGGGGGTATCTGTCCTCGCTCAACCTGTTGCTGGTGCCGCGCATAGCGGCGGTGCTGATTGTGGTGATCTGTCTCTATCTCGCGATGTCGGTGATCGGTTTCCGGCTTGGGCTTGAGGCGGCGCTGTCGGTGACCTTCTTCCCGATGATCATCATCGCATGGACGATTGAGCGGATGTCGGTTCTGGCTGAAGAGGAAGGCATGCGCGATGTGTTGATGCAGGGCGGCGGCAGCCTGTTTACGGCGGTGATTGCCTATCTGGTGATGACAAACAATCAGGTGGCTTATCTGACTTTCGCCTTCCCCGAACTGCTGTTGGTGGTGCTGGCTGTGATCCTGATGATCGGCCAATACACCGGCTTCCGGCTGAGCGAGTTGCGCCGCTTTGAGCCGCTGAGCGGAGTTAAGTGATGTTGCGCTGGGCGTCTCCTTTTGCGCTGCGACGTGCCGGCATCGTCGGGATGAACCGGCGCAATGTCGAGCTGATCGCGCAGAACAATCCGCGCGCGCTCTATCCGTTGGTGGATGACAAGCTGAAGACCAAAGAGCTGGCCCGCAAACATGGGCTGGCCTCGCCTAAGTTGATCGGGGTGGTGCGACAGACGGGGCAAATCCGCCAGTTGGCTGCGTTTTTGAAAGACCATCCCAAGTTCGTCATCAAGCCCGCGCAGGGCAGTGGCGGCAAAGGTATTTTGGTGATCTCGGGGCGCGAAGGCGATGCCTATCTGAAGCCTTCCGGCGCGGTCGTGGCGTTTGAAGAAGTGGCGCGTCACATCAACAACACGCTCAGCGGGTTGTTTTCGCTGGGTGGCAAAAACGATGTGGCGATGATCGAAGAGATGATCGAATTCGATCCGGTCTTTGACGGCTATACCTTTGAGGGCGTGCCTGACATTCGCGTCATCGTCTACAAAGGCTTTCCGGTTATGGCGATGACGCGGCTGTCCACGGCGTCTTCGGACGGCAAAGCCAACCTGCACCAAGGTGCGGTTGGGGTTGGTTTGGATATCGCAACGGGCAAAGCGATGCGCGCGGTGCAATATGACCGTCCCGTGGAGCAGCACCCTGACACCGGCGCGGACCTCAGCCAGATCGCTGTGCCGAAATGGGCCGAACTGATGGAACTCGCCGCGCATTGCCAATCCGCCAGCGGGCTGGGCTATATGGGTGTTGATGTGGTGTTGGATCGCGTAGCGGGGCCACAGGTTCTTGAGCTGAACGCGCGCCCCGGTCTGGCCATTCAGGTCGCCAACGGGCGCGGGATGTTTCCGCGCATCAAGGCGGTGGATGATTTGATCGCAGCCGACGAAGATCTGCCAAGTGACGCCGTGTGGCGCGCCAACTGGGCGATGGAGAACCTCGCGGTGCTGTGACCGCGAGGGAGCTGTTTATCCTGTCATCTCGGACATGGCGACGGCGCGTTTTTCTGCAATGGACCGCTGCGCGGCCATGCCCATGAGGACTGCAATTTTGCCGTCTTGGGCAGAGACATCGGGTGCAGCGCGTTGCCCGCGCACCAGTTCCAGAAAACCTTGGTGTTGATAGAAGGTTGATCCGTTGTGGTCGCCCGCTTCCAGCAGGGTGGGGTCCACCGGAATGTCGCGTTTTTCAGGGCCTTTTGGATTGCGCGGACTGACGATCAGCTGCGGGGTTGGCGCGGCGCCCAAATGATCCGGCCAGAACCGTCCCGGTCCGGGTACAAGGCATTCGATCTTGCCCTGTGCGCCAACGGCGGTGATCTCTTCCTGATACTGCGCGCCCTCGGCAAACATGCACAGCTCTAACATCGCGCGTGCGCCGTTTTCGAAATCCACAATCACATAGCCGTTGTCCAAGATGTCGCTGGGGCGTCCACCGTAAGCCTCATCCAGATGGTTCACATCCTGCCCGCCGCTGGCCATGACCTGAACCGGCTCTGATCCCAATGTCAGGCGCATCAAATCAAAGAAGTGGCAGCATTTTTCCACAAAGGTGCCGCCGGTCTGATCATTAAAGCGGTTCCAGTCGCCGACCTTTTCAAGGAAGGGAAAACGGTGCTCGCGGATGCTGAGCATGCGAATGCCGCCTGTGACCGCTTGGGCGTCTTTCAAAAACGCAGCGACCGGCGGCATATAGCGGTATTCCATCGCCACCCAGACGGGGGCGGGATAGGTCGCCAGAATATCGTCCAGCCGTGTTGCGTCATCCGCGTTGGTGAACAGCGGCTTTTCGATCAGCAACGGCAGGGGGCGGGTCGCGGCGATCTGGGCGAACTGATCGACATGCAGGTAGTTCGGGCTGACGATCAGCAAACAATCCAGTGTGTCGATTGTCAGCAAGCTGTCGATACTGTCCACCAGAGTGGCCTCTGGCGCAATCGTCTGGCTGCGCGCGGCCATTTCGCCGTCTGGTTCAAAAATCGCGCTGACTTTTGCGCCGTCCAGCAGCGCGATATTACGCAGATGTTCCTGCCCCATCATGCCGCAGCCGATGATGCCATAGTGAATGGTCTGTGCCATTTTCGCTCCCTAAATCAGACGCTGAATATACAGCGCCTTGTCCGTGTCATACCATGTGCGTGAAAACTCGACCGGAGCGGCCTCCTGCGCCCAGCTAAAGCGTTCGATATAGGCGGTGGTTGTGCCCGCAGCCTTGCCAAAGGCGTCGGGCGCCCAGTCCGGAACCGTGTCAATCGACACGCGATCCTCGGCCCGTGTGATCCAGAAGCCCAGCTTCATCTGATAGAAGCGATAGAGCGAATCAGACAGCGCTTCAGGCGCGATGGCGCCGCTGTTGCGATCAAGCCAGATTTCCTCGACCGCGATCACCGTTTGATCCAGATAGCGCAGCCGCCGGATGCGGGTACCGCGGTCTGATGTGCCAAATTCTGGCAGGTCTGCGGGTTTGTCCAACTCGGTCACGTCCAGAATGTCAGCATGGGGCAGGCCGCCGCCGCCGTGCAGTTCAAGGCGAAACATCGAATAGATGCTCTTGGCGTCAGGCTTGTGCTGCACATAGTTGCCCGAGCCCTGAATGCGTTTCAGAAAACCTTCGTTTGCGAGCTTATCAAGGGATTTGCGCAGGGTGCGCACGGTGGTGCCATATTGTTTGGCCAGTTCGCGTTCGGGTGGAAGGCGTTCACCGTCTGCCAGACGGCCAGCGGCAATCTCGCGGCTCAGCGTCTCGCTGATCTGCAAGTAAATTGGCAGGGCCGTGGGCGTGTCTTTGGGGGGCTTCATAGGTGTGACGCCTTGTCGCGGAAAAAATTGATGCACCATTGATTTACATCAAAGCGGCTGCTACGCAAGTGGAAATTGGAACGCTTTCTGGGAGGAAATTTATGAGCGTTGTTCCCATCACATCACCGGATCTGGACGCGGCCGAAGTGTCCTGGTTTTCCGCGCTCTGCTCGGATGACTATCAGTTTCTGGGCATGCCGGATGGGGATCTGCGCTCTTCCTGGAAGCATTGTTCCGACATTGTGAAAACCGCCGAGGATCAGGGGTTTCGCAATATCCTGTGCCCGTCGTCTTATCAGGTTGGCCAAGACACGCTGTCCTTTGTGGCAGGCTGTGCACCGATCACCGACAAGATCAACATGCTTGCCGCTGTGCGGTGCGGGGAAATGCAGCCGATTATGCTGGCGCGCACCATTGCCACGCTGGACCACATGCTCGAAGGGCGTTTGACCGTCAACATCATCTCGTCCGACTTTCCGGGCGAGAAGGCGGACAGCGAATACCGCTATCAGCGCTCGCGCGAAGTGGTTGAGATCCTCAAGCAGGCGTGGACGCGCGATGAAATCAATCACGCGGGACAGGTTTATAATTTTGCAGGCCTCACTACCGATCCGGTGCGCCCCTATCAAACTGGCGGTCCGCTGCTGTATTTTGGCGGCTACAGCCCATCGGCGCTGGAGCTATGTGGCGAGCATTGTGATGTTTACCTGATGTGGCCGGAAAAGGTTGAAGAACTGGCTGGCCGGATGAAAGCCGTGAATGCGGTGGCAGAACGGTACAATCGCACATTGGATTATGGTTTGCGGGTGCATGTCATTGTGCGCGATACCGAGGCTGAGGCGCGCGAATATGCAGACTATATTGTCTCCAAACTGGATGACGAGCAGGGCCGCGCGATCCGTGAACGGGCACTGGATGCGACATCGTTGGGCGTCAGCCATCAGGCCAAGAACCGTGATGTGGCCGATGATCTCGGCTATATCGAACCCAACCTTTGGACTGGCGTCGGCCGTGCACGCTCGGGCTGTGGCGCGGCGCTGGTTGGTTCAACCGATCAGGTGCTGAGCAAGTTGGAAAACTATCAGAAGATGGGTATCCGCGCCTTTATCCTGTCAGGCTATCCGCACATTGACGAAGCCAAACATTTTGGCAGCCGCGTGCTGCCTCAGATGAAAACCTGCTCGCTGCCGCAGGCCTATGGCCGTGTGCCTGCTGCAGCGCCTGCAACCCCACTTGCCGCCGGAGTTCGCCGCTAATGAACCGCGTAGACCTAAATAACGACCTAAGTTTCAGCCGCCTCATCTACGGGATGTGGCGCGTGGGTGACGATACTGACACCTCCCCAGAACATGTCACCCGCAAAATTCAGACCGCGCTGGATCAGGGGATCACCACCTTTGATCAGGCCGACATTTATGGCGGCTATACAGCCGAGGCCATTCTGGGCAACGCGCTGCGCGGCAATGCGGCTCTGCGCAACCAGATGGAAATTGTCACCAAATGTGACATCGTTGCGCCCGCCGGACGTTATGCGGATGCAACCGTCAAATACTACGACACCTCGCGCGCGCATATCGAAGCCTCGGTTGAACACTCGCTGCGGGATATGGCGATTGATCATATCGATCTGCTGCTCATTCACCGCCCTGATCCGTTGATGGACCATCACGAAACGGGTGCTGCGCTGGATGATCTGGTGGCCTCGGGCAAGGTGCGCGCTGTGGGTGTGTCCAACTTCCGTCCGTGGGATTGGAAGCTGCTGCAGTCGGCGATGAAGAACAAGCTGGTGACCAACCAGATCGAGATTTCGCTCTCGGAGATTTCGCCGTTTACCAATGGCGATCTGGCGTTTCACCAGCAACAGGGCGATGCGCTGATGGCGTGGTCGCCGCTGGGTGGCGGCGGGTTGATGACCGCATCCGGCATATTGGCGGATCGCTTAGATGCGATTGCAGCCGATCAGGGTGTTGACCGCGCGGCGGTTGCCGTGGCGTTCCTGTTGCGCCATCCGGCCAAAATCCTGCCGGTGATGGGCACCAACAACATCGAGCGGATCGCGCGGATCAGTGATGCCCTGAAGGTTTCTCTGGATCGGCCCACTTGGTTCAAATTGTACGAGGCCGCGTTAGGTCAGGAGGTTGCGTAATGTCGTTGCATGAATTTGCCCCCACGCGGCGCAGCTTTGTGCCGGATGCAGACAACACCCGTCTGTTGCGCGATGCCTTTGGACGCTTTGCCACGGGTGTGACCATTGTCACCGCAGCGTCCGAGCAGGGACCAATCGCCATCACGGCCAGCAGCTTTTCATCTGTTTCGCTGACGCCACCGCTGGTGTTGTGGTCGCCGGATCGCAACTCGCGCCGTTTTCCGCATTTTGAGGGCGCGCAGCATTACGCCATCCACGTGTTGGGCGCCGATCAGAGCGATCTGTGTTTTCAGATCAGCAAAGATGCCTATGGGCTGCGCGAGCTGCCGCTGGAGATCAATAACGAGGGCGTGCCAATCCTGCGAGAGTGTCTGGCGCGTTTCGAATGCAGTCGCCGCGCGGTCTATGATGGAGGAGATCATGCGATCGTGCTGGGCGAAGTGATGCGCGCAGAGGTGAAAGAGGACGGCGACGCCTTGGCGTTTTTTAAAGGCCAGATGGGGACCATCGCCGTAAACTAGGAGGACGCTCTGGGAGGGGCGTTTAGGGAGGATAACGTTTGGACGCATTGCTTGCGCTCGCAAGGGTGCTGGATTGGATCAATTCACGCCTGCTTCGTGTTGGACGCGCCATTGGGGTCGTTGCCATAGCTATTATGGTGGCGGCAATCCTGATTCAGGTGTTCTTTCGTTATGTGCTTAACTCGGCCCTACCGTGGCCGGATGAGGCAGCGCGGTTCTGCATGCTCTGGATGACCGGATTGATGGCGCCCACAGCGCTGCGCAATGGCAGCTTTGTTGCCATCGACACAGTCGAGACCCTGCTGCCGTCTAACATTCTTCGTGTGTTGCAGTTGTTTCTGATGATTATTGGTCTGGTCGTGCTGCTGATGGCAGCACAGATCGGCTTTAAAGAAGTGACCGGTATTGGCGGGCGCTTCACCACGGCGTCGCTGTATCTGCCGACCTCTTTTAGCTTTGATAGCTGGTACCGTATCCCGCGCAGCTGGATGATGATGTCGTTGTTGGTGGGGGTCTGGTTGCTGATCTTGGTGAATGTTGAGCTAATCATCCGCAATCTGCTGAGCTATTCTGGCCGCGATGAATTGCTGCCAAGTCCCGACTATGCAAATTCGGCGAGGAGTGAGTGATGTTGATTTGGTTCCTTCCGCTCTTTCTCGTTCTGTTGATGGTTGGCCTGCCGGTGTTCTTTGCGCTGCTTGCCGCGCCGGGTGCCATTCTGTGGCTGGGCGGACAAGAGCGTGACATCACGCTGCTTTATCGCAACCTCTATAACGGCATGGACAGCTTCCCCTTGATGGCGATCCCGTTCTTCATGCTGGCGGGCGAGTTGATGAACCGCGGTGGCATCACCATCCGTCTGGTGGAGTTTTCCCAAGCGTTGATCGGCCATCTGCGCGGCGGGTTGGCACATGTGAATGTGCTCTCCTCGATCCTGTTTGCTGGGCTGTCAGGCTCGGCTGTGGCGGATACCTCGGCGCTGGGCTCGATGTTGATCCCCGCGATGGAGAAACAGGGCTATTCCCGCAAGTTTGCCGCCGCCATTACCGCCGCCAGTTCGGTCATCGGCCCGATCATCCCGCCCTCGGGCATCATGATTATCTATGCCTATGTCATGGGCGAAAGCGTTGCGGCCTTGTTCCTCGCAGGCATTGTGCCGGGTATCATGGTTGGCGTGGGTCTGATGCTGATGATCAAGGTCATGGCGGATCGTTATGATTTCCCCGTTGCGTCGCGCAAATACACATGGCCCGAACGAGGCAAGGCCAGCCTGCGCGCGTTCTTTCCGTTGCTCACACCAGTCATCATTCTGGGCGGTATTTTGGGCGGGGTCTTTACCCCCACTGAGGCCGCCGCGATTGCTGTGGCTTATGCGCTGTTCATCGGGTTGTTTGTCATCAAGACCCTGAAGATGAGCGAGCTGCCCGATGTTCTGACCCGCGCGGGGCTGACCTCGGCTGTGGTGCTATTGCTGGTAGGCGCGGCGATGTCGTTTAAAACCGTCGTCAGCCTAAGTCATGCGCCCGAGCATATGGCCGAGTTTGTGCTGTCGCTGACGCAAAACCCGCTGGTGCTGTTGTTCCTGATCAACCTGCTGCTGTTTCTGGTGGGTATGTTTCTGGACGCTGGCCCCGCGATTATCATTCTCGGACCCATCTTGGGGCCGATCTTTATCAGCCTCGGCATTGATCCGATCCATTTTGCCATCATCATGTGTGTGAACCTGACCGTGGGTCTGGCCACGCCGCCGATGGGGCTGGTGCTGTTTGTGGCGGCGGCCGTGTCGGGCGAACGCGTGTCCACCATCGCCCGCGCCATTCTGCCATTCCTGATGGTTGAGGTGATCGTGATATTCTTAATCACCTTCATCCCCGAAATATCCATGACCGTACCCAGACTAACTGGGTTCGCTGAATAACCAAGAAAACAACGAACTGCGCAACAGGAGGATAAAGCATGTTCAAGGAGTTCATCAAAACCGCAACGGCCGCCGCGCTGGTGGCGGGGAGCTTGGCGACAAGCGCCGTGGCCGCAGATTACAAAATTCGCGCCACTGCCAACTCGAACGAAAATGACGAAGACTATGATGGTCTGGTGGTTTTCAAAAACTACGTCGAAGCCGCTTCAAACGGCGCCATCGAAGTCGAACTCTTCATCGGCACCCAGCTGTGCTCAAACGGTGCGGAATGTCTGCAAGGTGTCGCGGATGGCTCAATCGACGTCTACATCTCGACTTCGGGCGGTGCTTCGGGTCTGTTCCCATATGTGCAGGTGCTTGATCTGCCGTATCTGATGGCCGACGACCGCGTGGCCGAGCATGTTTTGTCCGGCGACTTTACCCGTCAGATGCGGGCGATGGCGCTGGAAGACAGCGGCGATAGCATTCGTCTGATGACCATCGGCAACACCGGCGGCTGGCGCAACTTTGCCAACACCAAACGCCGTGTGGCAGCACCGGCTGATATGGAAGGTCTGAAGATCCGCACCGTGGTTGCCGACCTGCCACAGGAACTGGTCAAGGCGCTGGGTGCATCTCCAACGCCGATCCCATGGCCTGAGTTGTTCACATCGTTCCAGACCGGTGTTGTGGAAGGTTCTAAAAACGGCATCACCGACATCATGGGCATGAAATTCCCGGATGCCGGTCTGCAGTATGTCACGCTGGACGGTCACGCCTACATGGGTGCGCTGTGGTGGATGAGCAACCAGAACTTCATGGCGATGCCGGAAGACATGCGTCGCGTGGTTGTCGATGGCTTCTACGCCTTGCAGCAGGCCACATTTGCCTCGCCCAAGCGTAAGTCGATCCAGGCTTATGAAGACTTTGTTGCCGGTGGTGGTGACCTTTATGTGCCAACACCAGACGAGAAGGCCGCTTTCAAAGAAGCAGCGGCGCCTGTCTATGACTGGTTCAAAGGCAACGTGACCCGTGGGGATGAGATCTTCACAGCCCTGACTGATGCGGTTGCGGCTGCCGAAGCTGATATTGCGGCCGCACGCGGCGCGGACGTTCAATAAACAATTGGGGCGTCGGGTTTGATCCCGACGCCCTTTTTACGTCAAACTACATTTTTCAGCCCGTTCAACGGAACGGATACATCCAGCTCTTGTAATCGGCGACTAATATATGGGCCTTTTCGATCTGCTCCGGCGTCATCTTCTTGACCACTTCCTCAAGGCTGATCGCCGCATCAGGGTCACCGCCGATGGCGGACAATGTGTACCACATATAGGCCCGCGTCAGGTCCGGCGCGGGCATGCCGCGGCCAACCTCGTAGTACCAACCGATGCCGGATTGCGCGCCGGGATGTCCTTTGAGCGAGCTGCGCAGATACCATTCAAAGGCGCGCACATCGTCGCGCTCCACCCCCAGCCCCATCGCATACATCACACCAATCAGCTCTTCGGCGTCGGCATTGCCGGAAATCGCCGCAGGCATCAGCGCCTCGCGCGCCTCTTCAAAGCGGCCTGCGTCCATCAGATCACGCGCTGCTTCTATTTCGGCCATCGCGCCGCTGGCCAGCATAATGAATGCGGCTGCTCCCATAAGTCGTCTCACAGATCCCTCCCTCTGTCTCTGCTCCCCATCGTTTTCGCCGCACCGCTGATGGCGCAAGAGTTACCCGCGCCACTGACGGCGGCGGACTTCCCGCCTGTGGATATGAAACAGGCCGAATTGGGTCAGCTATTGTTCTACGACAAGATTCTTTCAGGCAACCGCAATATTAGCTGTGGCACCTGTCATCATCCCGATTTTGGCACATCTGACGGCCTGTCGCTTGGATTGGGTGAGGGCGGCGAAGGTCTGGGGCCGGATCGCCGTCCGGCAGACCACATCAAACGTCGTGTGCCACGCAACGCACCCGCACTTTGGAACCTCGGCGCGCGCTCGATTGATAAGGTGATGCATGACGGGCGCATCAGCGAAGACGATATGTATGGCACCCGCTTTAACACCCCTGCCGAAGAATGGCTGCCACAGGGTTTGGATTCGGTGCTGGCCGCGCAGGCGCTGTTCCCGATGACATCAGAGACCGAGATGGCGGGTGATGTTGAGGAAAACGAAATCGCGGGGGCTGTGAACGACCGGATTGATAACGGCTGGCCCATTCTGGCCAAACGGGTGCGGATCATTCCAGAGTACGGTGCGCGCTTTGTGGCGGCCTTTGACCATATCGACCGTCCTGAGGATGTGAGCATTGTCGAGATCGCCAATGCGCTGGCAGCCTTTATGGCCCATGAGTTTCAAAGCATCGACAGTGCATTTGATCGTTATCTGCGCGGCGAGATTGCCGAGCTGCCGCCTCAGGCCATGCGTGGCATGCAGCTGTTTATGGGAGAGGTTGGCTGTAGCACCTGTCATGCAGGCACCCTGCTGAGTGATCAGCAGTTCCATGCGCTGGGCCTTCCGGCTTTTGGTCCGGGTCGGACGCGCAAGTTTGATCTGATGGCGCGGGACGTGGGGCGCATGGGGGAAAGCGACGCGCTTGAGGATGCCTATCGCTTTCGCACGCCCATGCTGCGCAACGTGGCCCATACTGGCCCTTATGGTCACAATGGGTCGTACCGGACTTTGGAAGACATGATTGGCCATCACCGCGATCCTGTTTTGGGCGCGGCCACATGGTCGCGTGACATGCCCCTGCTGCCTGAGGTGGCACATCTGAAGAAGGTCGACTTTCTGATCCTGTCCAATGCACGCGAGACGGCGCGGCGCTCCCGCTTCGTGGATATCTCATTGCCGCCCCTGTCTGATCGTGATGTCGCCGATATCATTGCTTTCCTCAATACGCTCAGCGATCCAACGGCTCTTTCGGGCCGCATGGGAATCCCTGCGTCTGTGCCCAGTGGTCTTAAGGTCGATCAGGGTAGGCGTTAACCGTTGCGGTTAAGGCACCGTCGCGTTTCGGTTGGTTAAGGGTTTGGGATCTGCTCAAATTGCACTGTCGTGATACCGACGTCATACCGACGCGATACAGTGTGGTGATTTTTTGATTAACGATTCCGTTGCGCGCCGTGGTTTGCGACTCGTTTTTGGGGTGACTCGGGTGTGACTAGGGGGAATTTGCTGGCTGTGTTAAGGGGTTTTGTGTCTGAGTCTGTGGGTATCACTGTGGATATATGTTCTGTGGTGTAGATTTGGCTTTGTTTTGTGGGAAAACGGCGGATTTTGGGGAATTCATGTTAGTGTAAGTCATTGATTTTGTTTGTGTATGAAGATTATTTGTAAAAACGGTGTGTTTTTTGAAAAAAGCGCTTGCGGGTGTTTGGTAATAACCTTAGAACCCCCTTCACCGGCGGCGCTGAGGCGCACAACGGGACGCCATACGGAGCGGCGGACGAGAGTTCGGACAGCGAAGGTGGCAGAGAGATTTTGAGGTATCTGAAGCGGGTTGCGCCAGAAAGATTTGGCGCTTCCGGTTGATTTTGTCTCTGGGGTTCTTAGATGGATCCCGACGCTATTTGACATTGTGATAATACTGAAGAGATATGTGGGCGGTTTGGTTCATTTCGATGAACAAACAACTGCACATATTTCAACTACCTAGCGAGGCTTTTCGGAGCTGAGCGATGATGGATAGTCAGCTTCACTGTTTGGACGGCTTTCCGGTTACTTTGGTAACCAGAAGCACAACAAACAGAGAAACCGCATCTTGGTTTCAGTAAGGCCAAGATGTGATGTCCCGACCAGCCGGTTGGGACGATATGTGCAGAGGTTCGAACGTCAAGGATAAGCAAGTAATTGCTTTTCAACTTGAGAGTTTGATCCTGGCTCAGAACGAACGCTGGCGGCAGGCCTAACACATGCAAGTCGAGCGCACTCTTCGGAGTGAGCGGCGGACGGGTTAGTAACGCGTGGGAACATACCTTTTGGTAAGGAATAGCCTCTGGAAACGGAGAGTAATACCTTATACGCCCTTCGGGGGAAAGATTTATCGCCGAGAGATTGGCCCGCGTTAGATTAGAT
>FREU01000007.1 GCA_900143615.1 Rhodobacteraceae bacterium Alg231-30 | reverse complement strand
CTTAAGGTGTGGGAGAGTAGGTCATCGCCAAACCTAGTAAACGACTTCAGGATAAAACGTATCTCTCTACGATGAAATCAATGCCTCACCAAAATCTAGATGAGGCAACTCAGGCCAATACAATTGGCCCGGTTCCGCGGGATGGAGCAGCCCGGTAGCTCGTCAGGCTCATAACCTGAAGGTCGTAGGTTCAAATCCTACTCCCGCAACCAATGAAAATTGACTCCCGGCTCGCAAAACAGCGCCCGGGAGTTTTTCTTTTTGAGAACCCCCGTAAGCTCCTAAGATTCCAGTACAATCGCCATGCAGCGTGATCGCATAGCCGTCTTGTGCTTCAGGATCAGGCGTTAGGACCGCCGTCTCGATCATGTCTGCCAGAGCCTCATGGGCGCGCTGAACGATTTCTGGGTTCCGCAGAATAGCCGATAACGAGCCAGTGTAAAGCTTGAGCCTTGATCGTCCGGTCGTGAACCTTTGCTTCGTGACGGAGATGTTCGTAAAGAGCGGGACTAAGAGTGATGTAGCGGGGCAAGGGAGGCCTTTCCAATCTAATGCGCTGCGAGCAAAAGCGCAGAAGAAGGGAAACTGATGCAAACGGCCCAAACCGGACAGTCGACCACCCACTTAGTAAAACCCGCTTGGGGAGAGGGTCGCTCGTGCGGAACCAACAAGCCCACCAGACGTTGATCCACAGGACGAGCTAAGGTCTTTCAAACACAAACAGGCGAGAGTCTTTTCCGTCATCTGTAAGGACGAAAATCCGTTGAGCTTCCTCATCAACCACGATGCCTTCAGCGTTTTTTACCCAAGTTTTTTCCCCTGAATTGTGGAATTTCAAATCAATCCGTTCAGCTATGCCTGTATTTGGGTTGTAAACGAAGACGCACTTACCGGTGTCACTCAGCATCCAAAGTGTGTTGCTAAATGGGGACCAAGCCAAACCACTAACGTCGAGTTCTCCGTCCTTTGCTTTGGGTGACGCAAACCCGTTTTCCTTGGACAAACTAGTTGCGTTGACGATTTCGGTCAGTTGAGGTGAGAGAGTCAGCAAAACGCGTGGCTCGCCTTCTATCGCAAGAAAAACTGTTCCCGTCTCGGGATCCACAGCTATGCCTTCGGGACCTTTGTTTGTGGGATTGGCGCGAAACAAGTGTGAGTACCTCCCGAACCCACGCATCCGCTTGATGAGGATCCTTTCAAGTGAAATAGGAGTGGTCGGCTTTAAGACAGTGATTGCCCAATCCCGCTCTTGCAAAAGCAAGACGCTACCGTCCAGGCGTGATGCAACGGCTTCAAGATCGGCCCCCAAAGCTTCAGGTAAATGAAATGCGTTTTTAAGTTGGCCATCACTGGTCAACAAATGCAACTTGGCATCCGCATCGCTGACTGTCCAAAAAAGACCTTCAACCGATGATGGAGACAAACCCGATGGTTCAGAATAGCCCTTGTGCTTGTTCCTCACTTCGAAACTGCCAATTAATCGTAACGGCTCTCCTTTGCCGGAGCCAACGAAGGCAAACATGAAAAAGCTGAACAAAGTAAGTCCAAGAGGGATAGAAGAAGCTACTTTCATTTTTGTTTTTCAGACGTTCCAGATCCTGTTTGGTCGGTCGTTAGCTTGGTGCACGGCGCATAAAATAGCAACGCATGGTCGAGCGGAGAATGGAAACTGTTGGAGCGAGGCTCAATGTGCAGGTAGTGTTTTTCAGAAAGGTTGGAGAACGCAATATGAACGCACCAAGACTTCTGGTTTCAGTGATACTTTCAGCCTGTCCAGCTTTGCTCATGGCGCAGATGGATCCAGCAGAGTTTTTGGCAGACTCCGCGAGTGAGGAAATATCGATAGGACAGAGCTGGGCTCAATTTCAGGGCCCGGAAGAGTTGCTGTATTTTCTCTTCAACGTGGCCGTGGTCGTCGCACTCACTGCCTTGTTGGTTTTCCATCCGGTTCGGCGGGGACGCCGCCGGAACGTGAACGACTTAATGATGCCTCAGCTGTTCTTCCTTTACGCCCTCATTGGGATGGTTGTCGGCTTTCTGGTTGTTCAGCACGGTTCGATGATTGGGTTCGTCGTTTTTGGTATTGGGGCACTTTTGCGCTTTCGGTCCAATCTGGATGACCCAATCGATACTGTTGAGATGATATTGGTGACTATCCTTGGTCTGGCTGTCGGGCTGGGTTTGCCAGTAATGGCGTTGTGCGTGGCATTGACGGCATGGGGCTTTATCTGGCTGGGTGGGCGGAAAACCAGCGTCAGCTTGTCCCTCCGCGGGCAAGATTTTGCGGAGACTGAAAAAGCCGCACAATCGATACAGCTGTTTGCTTCTGCCGCTGGCTGGCAACTCATCAACAAGCATCAAGCACCGGGGAAGTCGCGCGTTGATTTGTTGTTTTTGGCAAATGAAAAAGTACAGGAAGCTCAGCTTGAAACCAAGATTGCGGAGACCGTTTCCAATACCGTCGAGGTCAAAGTAACATTTTAGGGAGAGATTAGATCCAGTCGCTGCAAAACAGCTTTAGGCGAGCGAATTTGGCTGGGAAGTGTTTCGTTCTCAATAGCTTCAAGGAAGTTCGGAGCTTTAAGTGCTGTTACCGAAAATGTAGAATCTGGTGCAAAGGTTAGTTGCGTAAAGCTATGTTCGGAACGTTTTTGTTCACCGATTAGCATTCGTGAACCTCCACCAAGACAAGCCTGCGAGATATAGGCAACGCCATTTTTCCATCCAGGAAAGTAGGCGTGGTGATGACCTGAAAGATGCAAGACGACACCATTTGCTTGATAGACGCTTTCCAGGAGCGGATCACCGATGATCTCTTTCTCCCGTTGCTGTGCAAATGGCCAGAGCGGCAGATGGCTAAAAGTGACAATTGGTTTTCTTCCTTCGGAAAGGCGAGCGATACGTTCATTTTGTCCGCCGGACAAAGGCCCCAGAGTTGTTGCATCCAACGATGCAAACACAACACCGCCCAATTCAAAGGCATAAAAAAACGGAAAATCTGCGTCGTCCAGATAATTCAAGCGCGGTTTTCGCGCTTTCCATTCCAGTTCAAATATCTCCCGCTCTCGCTCGAAACCGCCATACGCAGACGCATCGTGATTTCCGGGTGTCACAACAAAAGGAATACCTGCCTTCTGTAGCGGATCTGAAACCTGCGCATGAAAAGAGCGCCACATGGCCAAAACTTCATTCTCAGACAACACAGGTTTACGCTGCCCTGCCACCATGTCGCCGGTCGAAATGACAAGATCCGGGTCAAGTTCGATTATCCGCGAAATGGCCGCACCAACGCGTTCGCTGTATCGGGTCGAGCCGTAGCTGCCGTTCAAATCGGAAATGACAACAACGTCGAGCGCCAGCAAGGGATTGCAAGACAAAAGGAAAACCGACAGCGTGACCCGCAACGTCTTTAGTCTATTTCGCACGACACTGAACCTCCGCCGCATCGGCTTGGCCACTCACAAAGAATGCCGCGGCATCGAGGTCAAAAATCATATCACCCGAGGCACATGTTTCCTGCAGGATTGAAGTGGCCAAGCGCGTGTTCCGAACAACTTGCTGAACCTGCCGTTCGCTCAACCCGAGGCTCGTCGAAAGCCAGTTGTATATCGCTCCACCATTTTGCAAGTCGGCATCTAACTTGATCAGTTTGCCGTACGTCTCGGCGTTGAAATGACGCAACTTCTCAAGCATTTGCGTCGACTTAGCAAAATTGGCATAGGCGACTTTTCCACCAGCATCATTATCGTTCAAATTGGTGCGTCGAACTAATATCGCTGCGTCTGGAATGCCCTCTTTGCCCGCTGCATGGTGCTTGGCCTTCTTATGCTTCAAATCTGTTCCTTCGACCCAGTACCAATAGGGTGTGAAGTCGATGTTGCCGACGCGGTCTTGCTGACTAAAAATGAAATCCAACAGGACAATTTCAGTCAATTCCTGCATCCAGAATACCATTTGACGGTCATCCAACTCTTCGCCAAGATCCTTGTTGATTTGGCGATCCTTGCGGCCCTCATGTACGCCTTCCACAATTGCTTCTCTAAGCAGTAGTTCGGAACGCAATGCCAAAAACGCAGGCGTTTGCTGAAAATCCCTGTTCTGTCCCTTACCCCAACCTGATTTACGGGTGCCATTGATTTCAGACCCATATCGATGTCCGGGGCTATCAAGAAGCACGCCGTAAATCTGCTGTCTGTCCGCTGTAAACAGCTCGTCAGTGGGTTGATAGGTTTCCGGCTTTTCCTCTGCGGCAACGAGAATGCGCCAGCCCTCATGGTTCATGCGCCCACCATGACGTCCACCTGATATTGCAAGGCCAGTCGAGGCGACTTCGGTTAGATGCGTTTGGGCGTCCATGGTTCTCCAAACTGCAACAGGGATCTTAACTGTCATGTCGAAGTAACGCGAAAAATGATAGTATAATAGCGACGAGGTCGAGAATGTGCCGCTGGTGCCTTTTTGGTTCATTGTCTGTTTGAATTTCAGAATTCTATCTTTGGACAGGCTACTGGCAGACTTTCCCTCTTTGCAGGCGTTGCGTTCGAACTCGGCACGCTGACCAACGTAGGGGCCCTCTGAAATATCATAAACCGCTGTCCCCGGACTCGTACTCCAGGTTTTCGGACAAAGCGCAATGTCCGGCGCATAAAAATCGACGCCGCAATAGGACTTTTCCAGCTTCAGATCATGTTCGGAGTAAACGCCGCTTGGGATCGCGGCTATCGCAACACATCTCTCAGTCAGCCCGCTAGGGCTCGTGAAGGTCCTTTCAGATCCGACCACCATGTCATTGGCCGAAACTAACGTCGGGAAAAGACATGCTAGTGCGATATATCGGAGCATTTGTTGTCCTACTCAGGGCAAATGGCGGCTTGTTGCTCTTTTGAAATTGTCAAATTAGGGCTCACAGAGAACTTGGAAAACTTCGCGTCTATCCATTGATCACAGCCTCCAGAACAGGGCGCTCCATTGCGGGCCTCGTCCCAATACTTTTTCGCGCGATCTTCGGACCAGTCGCAGAATTGCACCAAGGCCATGGCCGACAGAGCACCAGAAGAATGTACACCCCACATGCAATGCACGAGAACTGGACCCTTTTCAGGGTTTTCCACGACGTCATAGATTGCCTGCATGACGTTGGCGGGTCTGGAAGATCGGGCGCTTTGATAGTCGAAGTTTCCGGTTGTGCAATCGGTCGCGCCGTATTCGGTGTTTTTGCCAAAGTCGGCGTAAAAACCGCTTGAAAATCCCGCGGTGCACAAAGCGCTTCTTTGAGTGTCGGAAAGGCCCGTGCGGGCCTTGTCGCCCCCCTTGAAGCCAGATCGATAAAGAACTCCGCTCAATACCGGTCGGAAGAACGCAACACCCTCGATCCCGCCATCTCCGCCACGCGCAATCATCGCTTTTTCAGACGGCCCTCCGCTGCGACTTGTCACATCCGCAAGAGATGCAGACGCCGTCGCAATCATCAATGCAATCAATGTAACCAATCTCAATGCCCAACTCCCCAAGACTAATGTGCTGCAATATTACCCGAACCGTTGCTCACATAGGCCAAACTATGTTTATCAGCGCGATAACAACGAAATATGCGAGGAAACGCTTCCAGCTCCAACGATGTGTATCGTCATCGCCAACCACTCCTGTCGCCTTAAAGGCGATGTTGGTCAGCACCAAAGCCACAACGATTACAGCGGCGTGAACAAGATCAAAATGCATTTCGCTCTCCCTTACACTTGCATTGCGTGTTTGCCGGTAGTTCATTCATCTCAGCGAATGGCCAATACTCGGATTTGGATTATTCAATGCCAAAAATCACGTTGTAATCTACCGAAAACGAGCCTCGGTTAATCACCTCCACAACATGATCGCCAGTTTGCCAGAGCTGTCCACGGTATTCCTTCTCCGACGTCATAAGACCCAGCAAATCTGAGCCATCAGGGTTGCGGATTACGTAGTCAAGTGCGCCGTTGCGTGGAGCCACACGGACGTAGAGGAATTGTTCGTTTTTTGCGCCAAGGACATACTGGCTGGATGCGCCAGGTTGCAGTGTGCCTGTCAACTCAGCGCCAGTCGAACCAGCCGCGAATTTGACATGTTGTTGGGTAGTGGCACCGTCTGATCCAGACATCGCTCCTTGGCCATCATCCGCGGCGTCGACGACGGACATTTCTCCAATTGTTCCGTCCTTATACGCAACGCACCGCCACAGTGTATTGCCCGCGTCCCGCATCATCACAAGCGTGCCGGCTTCTGATCCCATTGAACTCTCGATTGTTCCAGACTTGCCATCCGGTCCTCCGACTTCGCGGAGATGGTCAATACAGGCGTTATCCGCGTCTGTCATCGCCAGAGTGGCTGTAGCAATCACGCTGCCAAAAACTGTGCAGCAGAACATCTTTGAATTCATAGAAATCTCCTATGGCAAGAAGTGTAGTTATCCTTTCCCAATTCACCTCACGTTATCATCAATATTGCATCTGACAACGCTTTGATTCCCTTGATGGACATCCACGTACGAATGCCTGCCGCGTTTTGACGGCTAAGTTCCAAGCCTGCCGTTTTGATGCGTGGCATCTTTTGCCCTGCTTATGAAAAATTGGGATCACGGTCGGATTTTGCACGCTGCAAAATTCTTGACCGGTGCGAAAGAAGGGCTCACGTTTGACCACGGCGCGTCACAATTCAATCGTGGAACCGCTAGACTTTTTGCCAATCGCTATTTCAAGGAATAAGACATGTTTAAAATGCGCACCGCTGCCATCGCAATTCCGCTTTTCATGCTTGCCGCATGCGACGAAGGCACGACCAGCTCAGCACCAGCTGTAGGGAGCAGCACCGATCTCACTCCCTTTCAAGGCGCTCGCGCGGGACAAGCGGAACTCGGAATTCAAAACCTCGGCTATGAAATCATCCGAAACGACGGCCTCACAAACTACTGGTTCAATCGTGACACCGGCGCCTGCGCTGCAGTTACGACGTCTGATGGACGTTACTCAAATATCGTAATGCTACCTGCGGATGATTGCTAAACATCCTTCACTCTAACTTGAACCGATCAGGTGATACTGGTCTGAAAAGGCAACCAAACACAGTTTGGTTGCTCAAAAAATTTGACTGCCCGCCTTAGCGACGCAACTCTACCGGAACCCACAATTTGGAAAATAATACAAATGAAATTGGTACTTGCCGCCATAGCTACTCTCGGAATAGTCGCATCTATGTCTCATGCTGAAAGCTTGCCACAAGCTGGACTGTCTTACGGCGGCAAAGTGCGTTCTGGACCGGGAATGAATTACGCGCAGACCGGCTCTCTTCGACTAAACGACGATCTCACCATCCTGGGTCGAACCGGTGTCACGATGAATGGCTACGAATGGTTTGCGGTTCGTTTGTCGAACGGAAAAACAGGGTTTCAGTGGGGTGGGATAATGTGCTCTCAACACGATCTGGTCGGGGTTTTCGACAAATGCGCTGCGTTGCAGCCCTATGTTGGCGAACCCGAAGCGACCTCGGCAGGAAAGTTTGGAGCGGCCAACGGCTTCAATGTTGCGCAGGTGCTCTTTGATGGCGGCATGTTCACATGGGATGGCGCGACTTCATGGGATGAGGGCGGAGCTGATGGAAATCCACGCTTCCAGTTTGAGGAGAGCGACCGAGACGAATGGTCGGTCTATCTCTATGACAAATCTCGTGACGTAAAAATCCAACTGGATCTGCATCGGGGCAAGATTCTGTATGGTCAGGGCAGCTCGGGCATGTCTGACCTTTACACCATCACAAGCGCGGCAGCGGCCCACCATTAGAGCTTTGGTTTGGCACAAAGGAGTTGTGAGAAATGCTGAACCGGAAATTTTTTGCGCCCATTGCCGTGGTGATGTTGCCTGGGGCCGCCATGGCACTGTCTTGCCTGCCACCTGACATTCGGGACAGTTTTCACTCGGCGGATGCTTCCGAGAAAAGCTATATTGTTGTGGAAGGCGAATTTACTTTGGAGGATCCGGAGTTTGCAGCAGAGCCGGGCAAGCTAAAGCTTACATCTGGATCGTTCAAAGGCCGGTGGTTGGGTTCGCGCAGCAAGTCCTCTCAGTTCGAGCACCCGGTTACCTTCGAAGTCGGGTGTGTGGAAGACATATGTGAGAAAATCTTACCGGGCGAAAATTTGATCACCTTCCTTCGCAAGGAGAAGGGCGAGTATTTTGTTGAAGTCCGGCCTTGCGGTGGCTCGCTCTTTTATGGGCCGCGGAAGTCTGACAAAGAGGCGGTCCAGCAGTGTTTGAATGGGGGCGACTGCTGATCCTGAAGGTGGGGTCCAGTTGATACTGGCCCCGCCAATAGTTTTTGAGGTGCCTTACACTGAATCCTCCAGCGAGATCTGACATCGTGACAGTTCATCGTTGCTTGATAAACCGGTGCTTTGAGGGCTGAAAATTGATGCTGAGAGGGTCTTAGAAGGCTGCGAAATCGTCTAATTCATGTCGCATCGAATGTCTGTTTTCCGCCCAAAAGGGACGGATAATTGCTGTGTAGTTTTCGGTGGTATCAAGCTCCCGCAACCAATGTCGTCGAACAAGCCGCCTTCGGGCGGCTTTGTTCGTTTTGGGACGCTCCCAAGCCCAACAATCCAGCCAACTCTCCAACGAGTTCGATGCTCATGCCGCCTTGCCCGTCAGGTATGACGCGGATCAGCTAAGCTGCCGGTGAGGTTGCAAAGGGTGCGTGGATCTGTTGCTCTCTCACTCCAGTTGGGAGGGCTGACATGCGAGACAATGACGACAAAAAACCGGTCAACTTCTTTTTCCAAGTTCCTAAAGAGACGGCAGACGTGTTCTATCGGCTCGCGGCGGCGCACTTCGGTATGACAAAGGGGGCCAAGAGGCAGATTTTTTGAAGATGCTCGACGACCAACAGCGCGCCCTAAAGATCGCGCAGCTCAAACAGCAAATCGCTGAGCTTGAGATTGGGAACTGAGGTCGACGCAGGGTGTTTACCAATGCTCGGACTATGTGCACGGGCGACATCAGGAGAGGTCCTTGGCCAATTGTGACGAAATCTGGGGACAAGGTGTTGCGGTATTTGGATCTGGCGCGGATGCGCAAGCGTGGATGTCGCGCCCGGCAATTGAACTGGCATACAAGTCGCCAGAGGGTGCCTTGGGCACGGCTGAAGACTGCTTGGAAGTTAGTAAACTGTTCACACGCCAAGAAAACGGGGTTCAAGCGTAGAGCAGATTGCTTTTTACGTGTTCCATTTGTCTGATCTCAGGCGCCCTGCTATGGGCGTGTCGCAGATACTCCCGCAGACATACGGTTTTGTAATTTATCCAGGTGTCGCTGAAGCGCAGATCGCGGATTTGCAAAGTAAGAGTTGTCGATGGCGGGAAGGAAGCTCGAACGGCCCAAAACTGCCGTTCATCACCTCTCAAACCGCAGCGCAGCTTCGTCAAACCGGTCGTTGGCGTACTGGGGGTAGCATTTTGGGGGGGGAGGTCTGGAGCGCGGGACTTTGCAGACGTTTCCTGATGTCGTGTGGACGTCTGCTTCCCTGCATCTATGCCAGCTTTTTGCCTCCATCTCTCCCAAACGCCAGATTTTGAATTCTGTCTCAATTGGTTTCGCTACTTAGGTGTGAAAACCTGACAAGTTACCGCAAGGGCCAATTTGTGAAGTGAATTTGAACAAGCATTAGGTTTCCAGCCAGGGTGCCGGGATAGACCTCAAAATGAGCACTTGGGGCACCACACAAAGAACGGCAGATGCAAGGAGTGAAATGCGGGATAATGGGCAAATTCTCGGCTCCTTTGCCAGTGGCTGTTATTGGGTGATCGGAATCTCGCCTCCTCGCAAGTTGAAAAACGGCGATACAAAAACGGTGTATTTTTCTGGATTACCAATTGAATGGGATGAGCGTCAAAAAATCGGACTCGCAGTACCGTAGCTGTCGAGCCACAGTCTTGACCGTCTTGCCTTTTAGACAGACGTGTCCTCAGACGATGACATTGACTCTAAAGATTTGTTTTTAAAAGAACCTCCACTCTGATCCGTTCCTGAGGAACATGCTTTGTGCGGCCATCACTAATAGCCTTTAGTTTCCGGATTGCACTGCGCACAAGGTGGCCCGCATCTTGGGCGATGATAGCGTCGAGAGATCTGGATTTCAGTGCCTCTTCTGTGAATGGCGTTCGTTCATGTGCCACTGTGGGGATATGTTGCACCTGCGGATCGGCGGCAAGAATGGACGCTGGAATGCGCGCCTCAGAGGACAGAACGTAGATGCCGCGCAGGTCGGGATTGTTCTGGATAGTATTTGAGATAATCACCTCGGCGCGATCTTTGTCACCATAGGTTTCCAGCGAAGGTAGGCTGCTGAGTTCTGGAAAATGGGCGTTGATTTCGGCGTCAAAGCCAAGTCTGCGCTCTAGGCTGTCACGCGATTGCATGCTTTCCGAAACGACCATAATGCTACCGGCGCCTTGCCTGTTAAAGCGCCCCAGCAACATGGCGGCCGTGGCCCCTGCTGCATGATTGTTCATCCCGACCCAATGCTGGTTCGCCATAGATTGACCGGAAATAAAGGGCAAAGACGCGACGCCGCGTTCTTGCAGGCGATAGATTGCGTCGCGGACCTGTGGTGTTTCCGGTGCCATGATCGCAACCCCGCTGATGTCCGGAGCATTCAATTGGCCAAGAAACGCTGCGATTTTATGCGGATCATTTTCATCAATGTGCTGAACGTCGCAGACGATTGGGTCAGACGTAAATGAAGGGCCGGCTTCGTTGATCTGGTGAATGATCTCATCGAGAAAGTGATCTCCGGAACGGGGCAGCGCAAAGACAAATCGATAATGCTTGGAGCGCGCCAAGTTCGCGGCCTGAATGTTGCGCTCAAACCCAAGCTCATCGATGGCCTTGGTGACGCGATCTACGGTTTTCTGGTGCACCCCTTCACGCCCATTCAAGACCCTGTCGACTGTCGCGCGGCTGACGCCCGCGGCTTTTGCCAAATCTTTTGTTGTGGGGCGCGGCATTGGTTTCTCGATGGTTAGGGGCGGGTTTTTTGTTAGCATAACAGGCCTTTGGGTTGCTGCAATACGGCGTTGCGGCGGATTTTGAATCTCTGTGCTTGACATGTTCTAAAGCAATTTGAGGCACGTGTCTCAAAAAATTCTTGCAATGATGCACGTGTCTCAAATACACCTTTAGCCATAACGAGTCGTGGCGAGGAGGCCGGACTCACCAAGGGAGGATCATTTATGACCAAACGTTTTCTGACGACTACGGCAGTGAGCGCGGCGATCGCCGCCGGGCTGTCGACCCCCGCCGCAGCTGACAACCACGCTACCGATTTGACGCTGTGTTGGGCTGCTTGGGATCCGGCCAACGCACTGGTTGAACTGAGCCGGGATTTCGAAGAACAATCCGGACACACGATGAATTTTGAATTCGTGCCCTGGACCAGTTTTGCCGATCGTATGCTGAACGAGCTGAATTCGGGTGGTCAACTTTGCGATCTGATGATCGGTGACAGTCAATGGATCGGTGGCGGTGCTGAAAACGGCCACTATGTGAAGCTAAATGATTTCTTTGACGCCAATAGTATTGATATGGGCGACTTCATTCCGGCAACCGTCACAGGGTATGCCGAATGGCCCAAAAACACGCCAAACTATTATGCCCTGCCTGCTTTTGGTGACGTGGTTGGCTGGACCTACCGTAAAGATTGGTTTGAGCGTCCTGACCTACAAGCCGAATTCATGGATAAATACGGTCGTGAGTTAGGTGTTCCAAACTCGCTGGAGGAACTCACTGAAATCGCGCAATTCTTCCAAGGACGCGACATTGACGGTACGGACGTATATGGTGCCGCGATTTACACTGAGCGTGGGTCCGAAGGGATCACCATGGGCGTCACAAACTGGCTCTACAACTATGGCTTTGAATATGAAAACCCAGAGCAGCCTTATTCAGTTGATGGTTTTGTAAACTCGGAGGGCGCTGTTGCCGGTCTTGAGGCGTATCGCGAACTCTATGAAACAGGTACTCCTCCGGGCGCATCAAACTGGTATATGGGCGAAAACATCGACGCTTACCGGTCGGGCCAAGTTGCGATGCAGATGAACTTTGCCTTCATATGGCCTGGCGTCGAGGCGGACGAAAACGTCGGTGGTGGAAAATCCGGATATTTCCCCAACCCCGCTGGTCCTGCAGGTCAGTTTGCCCAGCTGGGTGGTCAGGGTATCTCGGTTGTGGCCTACTCGGAGAAGCAGGACGCGGCACTGGAGTACATTCAGTGGTTCGCTCAGCCTGAAGTGCAGTCTCGTTGGTGGGAACTGGGCGGGTATTCGGCCCTGTCAGCCGTGGTCGAAGATCCGGGCTTTGCCAGCAGCCAACCTTATGCGCAGACATTTTTGGACAGCATGGCCATCGTGAAAGACTTCTGGGCAGAGCCTGCTTATGCGGACCTTCTAATCCCGATGCAGGAACGGATGCACAACTATATCGTCGCCGGTGACGGTACAGCGCAAGACGCGCTAGACGGTCTGGTGCGCGACTGGACAGAAGTTTTTGAAGACGAAGGCAAGCTGTAAAAAGCTCCTCCCCGTCGGATCCGTCCTTTCCAAGGATCTGACATTCTCTAGCCGGTCAAGGATCGGCTAGAGAGCCTATTCTCGCATTATTGAATTCAGGCGGCGCTTTGTGCTGGCCTTGAAGGAAACAAGACATGACATCCTCTCCTATTCAAAAGGCGGCTCAAGTTACGCCTGACGGGGTTGCCCGAAAGATTCGTGGCCTGTCAGATCGCACGATTGCATGGATCTTTGTGGCGCCCACAATCTTTCTATTGCTCGCGGTCAATATCTTCCCACTTATCTGGACGATCCGTTTGAGTTTTACCAATTTTCGGGTCAATCGCCCCAACAATGCCGTCGAGTGGGTTGGGCTGCGCAACTATGAGCGTATCCTCAATGATCCCGATATCTGGAACACGATGCAGGCGACTGCGCATTTCCTTTTGTGGACGATTGCGTTGCAAGTGATCATTGGTTTCTTTCTGGCCTTCCTGATCAACAAGAAGTTCAAAGGCAACGACATGTGGACGACGATCATTGTCTTCCCGATGATGTTGTCACCTGCGGTTGTCGGCAACTTCTGGACCTTCCTCTACCAGCCACAGATCGGCCTTTTCAATTACGTGATCGCATTTTTCACAGGTGTTGATCCGGCCAGTTTCTCGATGATCGGGGATGTGCACCTTGCTCCTTGGGCCATCATTATCGCGGATACGTGGATGTGGACGCCCTTTGTCATGTTGATCTGTTTGGCGGGCCTACGGTCCATCCCCGACAGCATCTATGAAGCCGCCGAATGTGATCGGGCCAGCAAATGGCGACAGTTTTGGACGATCACCATTCCCATGGCCTTACCCTTCCTGATGTTGGCTGTCCTGTTCCGCGGAATCGAGAACTTCAAGATGTTCGATTTGGTTGTGCAACTGACGGGCGGTGGTCCGGGAAATACCACGACGCTGACCTCAATCGACTTGAAGCGCGAAGCGTTTGAGAAGTGGCGCACAGGCTATTCCTCTGCTTACGCCGTCATCCTCTTTGTCACCGTGTTCGGCTTGGCTTCGATCTACGTGAAGGCACTTAATAAGGTGAAAGAAAGATGAGTTTTTCCGTCACAGAACCGACCAAGGGCACCAAGTGGTTTGCTGGTTTTCTGGTCATCACCTACGCGATCATCACCTTGGTTCCGTTGCTTTGGATTATCGCAACCGGGTTTAAATCTCCAACAGATTCAATTGCCTATCCACCTGTCGTGGTGTTTGAGCCGACGCTTGAAGGGTATGTGAACCTATTCACCGACCGCACACGCGCCACCGATGATATGCTGGAGGCCGAGGGCCCACCCCAGACGTGGTATGATGAGATTGTCCGCGAAAGGGGCACAATCATTTCCGGCCCGTCGCGCTATGGTGAACGCTTTTTGAATTCGGTCATCATCGGCTTTGGATCCACGTTTCTGTGCATGGTGTTGGGCACTGCGGCAGCCTATGCTTTTAGCCGGTTCCGTGTGCCGTTGAAGGACGATCTGTTGTTCTTCATCCTGTCTACACGGATGATGCCACCGATTGCTGTCGCCATCCCGATTTTTCTGATGTTCCGCAATCTGGGCTTGAACGACACCCATCTTGGGATGATCCTGCTCTACACGGCGGTGAATCTGTCTTTGTCGGTTTGGCTGCTCAAAGGCTTCATTGACGAAATCCCGATGGAGTATGAAGAAGCTGCGTTGATTGACGGCTACACGCGGTTCCAAGCCTTTTACAAAGTCGTGCTGCCTCAGGCGGCCACAGGCATCGCATCTACGGCGATCTTCTGTCTGATCTTTGCGTGGAACGAATACGCCTTTGCGGTTCTGTTGACATCCGGCACCGCCCAGACTGCGCCGCCCTTCATCCCCAACATCATCGGTGTGAACGGAAAAGACTGGCCCGCTGTGGCTGCGGGCGCCACGATCTTCCTTGTCCCCGTCATGGTGTTCACCGTGCTTCTGCGCAAACACCTGCTGCGCGGCATAACCTTTGGAGCTGTTCGCAAATGACCGATTTTATTTCAGGCTTGCTGCGGATGCGACGCGGCGCATGGGAAATGTTGGCTTCGATCCTTATTGCATTGGGTGTCATCATGTTGATGCAGCCCTTTGCCATCGGGCTCTACAGCTACTCTTTTATTGTAACCCTTATCGGCACGGTGATGTTCATCATCGTCAGCCATTTCCCGGAGTAGCGCACATGGCACAAATACGGATTGAAAACGTGCGCAAGGATTTTGGCAGCTTTAATGCCGTGAAGTCCTCAACTTTCACGATCGAAGATGGCGAATTCTTTATGCTGCTTGGGCCGTCGGGCTGCGGCAAGACCACGACATTGCGGATGATGGCGGGGTTAGAGTTGCCGACGAGCGGCGAGATCTACATTGATGGCGAAGAGGTGGGTATGAAACCCGCCAGCCAGCGCGATATCGCCTTTGTGTTCCAGATGTTTGCGCTCTACCCGCATATGAATGTGGGCAAAAACATCAGCTATCCTCTGCTGAGCCAAGGCATGCCCAAGGCTGAGGTCAAAAAGAAAGTGGGCGAGATTGCCGATATTCTTGGCATCTCCGACATTTTGGATCGCCCTGTCGGCGGCCTGTCCGGCGGGGACCGCCAACGTGTTGCACTGGGCCGCGCTATTGTGCGCGATCCCAAGGCCTTCTTTATGGATGAACCTCTTGGCGCGCTTGATGCCGAATTCCGCGAGCACATGTCCGAGGAATTGCGCGCACTGCATGACCGGATGAACGCCACTACGGTTTACGTAACCCATGACCAGCTTGAGGCGATGCAAATGGGTGACAAAATTGTGGTGATGAACCACGGCGTTGTGGAGCAATTCGGTGTGCCACAAGATATCTACGATTGGCCTGCCACCAAGTTTGTGGCTCAATTTATCGGCTCACCTTCGATGAATTTTCTTGATTTTGACGGGATGATCGGAACCGGTGGGTCGCAGGTGCAACTAAGCGATGTCGCACTTGAGGTGCCGCAAAGTCGCGAAGGCATGAATGGGCGGCTCAGTTTTGGCATCAGGCCAGAGTATGTCGCGCTCGACGATGCCGCCCCCTACCGCGGTCGCGTCCGGGCGACGGAATATCTGGGAACAACACAGATTGTAACCTTGGAAACAGCAAGTGGGGACGTCAAGGCGCGGCTGTCATCTGCCGACAAAGTTATCGTCGGTGAGACAACCGGTTTGCGGTTCGATCCACGTACGATCACCCTCTTCAATGCGGATACCGGCCAAGCGCTGCGCAGCGCGGCCAACGAAAAGGTGCTGACCAATGGCTGAAGTTTCTTTGACAAATATCTCAAAATCATACGGGCCGGATATTGCATTGGACGACGTTACGATGACGGTGCCTGACGGATCGTTTGTGGTGCTGCTGGGGCCAACCGGGGCTGGCAAAACCACGACGTTGCGGATGGTGTCCGGTCTGGACAAACCGGATGCCGGATCGGTCATGATCGATGGGCGCGACATGGCAAACCTGACCCCCGCACAGCGCGACATCGCAATGGTTTTTCAGCAATACTCGCTCTACCCGCACCTGACCGTGCGCCAGAACCTCGAATTCCCTCTGAAATCGCCGGTTCTGCGTACGCCGCAGCCCGCAATTGACCAAAAAGTGGGGGAAGTGGCGGAGGTTTTGCAGATCAGCCACAAGCTGGATAACAAGGCCACGGCCCTGTCCGGTGGTGAAATGCAGCGGGTGTCGATTGGTCGTGCGCTGGTGCGCCAGCCCTCGGTGTACTTAATGGACGAACCTCTCAGTTCACTGGATGCCAAGCTGCGGTCTGATTTGCGCATCGAGCTGAAGGGGATTCAGGCCAATTCGGGCGCGACACTGCTTTATGTAACCCATGACCAGATTGAGGCGATGACCATGGCAACCCATGTGGGCGTTCTGGACAACGGAAAGCTGGTGCAATTTGGCACCCCGCGCGAGATCTATGAAAATCCGGTCAGCGTCTATGCCGCTAGCCGCCTGGGACAGCCTCGTATCAATGTGCTGCCAGCCGATATTTTTGGCGGTGCCCCGAATACGGCGGCCTCTATCGGCCTGCGCCCCGAGCATATTGTTCAGGGCGAAGGCGAAGACAGCATGGTGGTGCGTGTGGAACATCTGGGTGATCAAACGCGGCTTCATCTGGCGTTTAAAAACCATGACCTGATCACAGTGACTGACGCACATACGACATTGAACCAAGGCGATATCGTCAAGATCCGTCCGAACAATCCATACTACTTTGACGCCGCTGGCGCGCGCGTGGCCTGAGGGAGAGTTACCATGAACCATTTTATCAATGAAAAAGCAGATATGGTCACCGAGGCTATCGACGGTACTATCGCGGCCTCAGGGGGAAATTTAACGCGGCTGGACGGGTATCCACATATCCGTGTCGTCACACGCGCCGATTGGGACAAATCCAAGGTTGCGCTGGTGTCTGGCGGAGGATCCGGCCATGAACCGGCGCATGCGGGGTTTGTGGGCAAGGGAATGCTGACGGCCGCTGTGTGCGGGGATGTCTTTGCATCGCCATCGGTCGACGCGGTGTTGGCGGGCATTCTGGCGGTTACGGGCTCTGCAGGCTGCCTATTGATTGTTAAAAACTACACTGGCGACCGGCTGAATTTCGGCCTTGCTGCAGAGCGCGCGCGGGCTTTTGGACACAAGGTGTCCATGGTGATTGTGGATGACGACGTGGCTTTACCGGATTTGCCGCAGGCACGCGGCGTCGCGGGGACCTTGTTTGTGCACAAGATCGCGGGCGCAATGGCGGAAAACGGCGCCAATCTAGAAGCCTGCACGATTGCAGCCGAACGGGTCATAAAATCTACACGCTCCATCGGAATGTCGCTGGATACATGTTCAGTGCCGGGATCGTTGAAGGAAGATCGTATTCCGTTGGGTATGGCTGAGCTTGGCCTTGGCATTCATGGCGAAGCAGGGATTGAACAGGTCGCCTCGGCCGGTGCAGAGGATGCAATTGAGAAAATGGTCGAGCGACTGGCCGCCGAAATGCCAAAGACGCCGCATGTGGCGCTGATCAACAATCTCGGTGGTGCATCCTGTCTTGAAATGGCAATCCTGACGAACGCCCTGACAAAGTCGGACATCGGGCCGCACATTCGGCGAGTGATCGGGCCAAGTGCCATGATGACGGCATTGGACATGCATGGGTTTTCAATCTCGGTGATGGAGCTTGCAAACAGCGACGAGATTCTGCTGACGCAAGACGTAAACGTCTCGGCCTGGCCCGGTTGTGGACAGATTATAGAGCCCACTGTGATACCCTTACCTGACGGGCTGTCTCCGATCCGGGCACCTGCATCCGCGCATGAGGCGACAAAGGTCTTTTTGACGTCATGCTGCAACATCCTGATCGAGGCTGAAGCGGATCTAAACTTGCTTGATGCCAAATCCGGTGACGGGGATACAGGATCAACGCTGGCGACCGCATCGCGTGCCTTGATTGACGCAATGGACACATTGCCGCTTGCCGATCATACCCAACTTTATCGCGCCATCGGCTTGGAACTCAGCCAGACAATGGGCGGATCATCCGGTGTGCTTTTGGCAATCTTCTTTGCCGCGGCAGGGGATGCGTCCTCTTCTGGTCTGCCGATGCGGGACGCCTTGCTGACGGGCTTGAGCCGTATGCGGGAAATCGGCGGCGCCAATCTCGGTGATCGCACGATGGTTGATGCGCTGATGCCTGCCTTGGAAGACCTTAGTGCTGGCATTCCGCAAGCCGCAATCGCCGCGCGCAAGGGGGCGAATTACACGGCCACAATCACCTCTGCCAAGGCCGGACGCGCCAGCTATATCAGCGCAGATCAGCTGGATGGCCACATCGACCCCGGAGCCGAAGCTGTTGCGCGCCTTTTCGAGCATCTTGCCAGGTAACCGGATGCGGATTGAAACCTTGGAAAGCTCTCTCGCCCACATGCTGGGCGAGACCGGTCTATTGCGCCTCATAGAGTGCATAGCGAGTGTTTGTTGGTCCACTGCACATCTGGTCTGTGATGCAGCTTTCGAGGGTATGCGCCACCGGATCGTCGCTGCCAAAGCTGGTGTCCAAAACGCTTAGCAAGTTTGGCGCTTTGTATGTCGTACCTGCCGTCACCGGTTGGTATGTTGCGCGAGCGCTTGCAACTGCTCGAGGGCTGCGCATTTCAAAGCGTTTTTGGGCAAGTTCGGGGGCGCATTTCCGTCACTTCCCGGAGGTTAGCTGCCATGTGGCTTAGTGCATCTCTGGGAAGACTTCCAAGTTTGGACTGCTCAAAAAGAGGTTCAGTCAATTTTGGGTCACGCGCAGTTATGGCATCGGCTCCGGAGTCATCGCCGAGTGTGACCTTGACCTCCAGCGCAGAGCCTTGAGCGAGATTGCACGACAGGATGACAGGTTTTTGAACCATGTCAGAGGCGGTTTTTCTGGTGCGGGCCAGAGCCGCCTACATGGTAGTGACGCGGATCAGCCATTTACCCATCACTCACAGACTTTGGTCATCTTTTTCGGACAATAGGCCTGATGACGCGCGCAGTCGCAGCGAAAAGGGGCCGGTGAACGTCCCTTGCAACGTCTTTGTCGACCTTTGGGAGCCATCTTCCATCCGCTTTGGGCAATTCATCTTTGCCCAACCTTAAATATGCTCTAGCATAACGACATATTTTTTTACGTGTATTATTTTCAGCTTAACGATTTCAAAGGAATTGCCGCTATGCCGAATTTCATTATCGAAACCACGGACGCTCCTGACAAGTTCACTCCCGGCACCCCGCTTTACACACTAAACGGAGGGGATCTGTTCAGCGGCACGCTCAGCAGCCGCGCCGATATCGATTTTGTCGCGCTGTCGCTGTTGTCGGGGATGACTTATACCATCTACATGCTTGATGCCAATCACGGCTCAGGCACGCTGTATCGCAGCGACCCCTGGCTGTATGACGGAATGGGCAATTTTATTGATGATGACAATTACGTAACCTATTACCAGCCACGCCAGTTTACCTTTGTCGCCGATAGCGATCAAACCATTTACATCGAAGCCGCAGCCTATGATCGGGATTACATCGGTAGTTACCAGCTGTATCTCGAGGTGGAAAACATCGCCGCCGCACAATCCAGGATCGGCACTTCGACTGCCGAGAAACTCACCCTGGGCGACGGCAACGACCGCGGTGCGGGGCTTGCAGGCAATGACACAATTGACGGGCAAGGTGGCGATGATACGCTTTTTGGCGGCGCCGGCGATGACAGCCTGATTGGCGGTGATGGCCACGACGAATTACATGCACGGGATGGCAATGACACTGTTCTGGGCGGCGTAGGCCGGGATAAGGTTTTTCTTGGCGCAGGCGATGACTTGTTCGAAGATGGCGCGCAGACTGGTTGGCTGGGAACCGACACTGTTTTTGGCGGGCTTGGCAATGACACTCTGATCAGTGCAGGTGGCAATGACACGCAGTTCGGTGGTGAAGGCAATGACAGCCTAACCGGAGGCTTGAACAATGATCGGCTCCATGGCGGTGAAGGTGATGACACGATAAACGGGGGCGATGGCGACGACTCTCTTTACGGCGGTGACGGCGATGATACGCTTTCCGCCGGGGCGGGCGATGACAACGCCTACGGCGGGGCGGGAAACGACCTCGTCGATTTGGGGGATGGCGATGATTATTATTCCGATAGTTACAGCTGGTCCCGCGGAAATTATTTTGACACGATCCTGGGCGGTGCAGGCAATGACAGACTCTATGGGTCCATCGGCAATGACAGTTTTATCGGCGGGACCGGGAACGATTACCTGTATGGTGGATCGGGCGCAGATAGCCTCTATGGCAATGACGGCGATGACACGCTGAGAGGTGCCTACAACGAAGACATGCTTTTTGGCGGCGCCGGCGATGACACGCTGGATGGCAGCTACCATGACGACGTGCTGTTTGGTGGAACCGGTGATGACCGCCTTGACGGGGGCAACGATAACGACCGGCTAAACGGGGGTGAAGGCAATGACAGCCTTTATGGCGGGTATGGCAGTGATACGTTGCAGGGCGAAGATGGCGACGACAGCCTTTATGGCTGGTATGGCAATGATTCATTGCAGGGAGGAGATGGCAGCGACAGCCTTTATGGCGGGTATGGCAGTGATACGTTGCAGGGAGGAGATGGCGGCGACCACCTGCTAGGCGACCAAGGCGATGACCATTTAACAGACGGAGCAGGGAACGACAGTTTCACAGGCGGCGCGGGGAATGACAGCTTTGTTTTCACCGATCTGTCGGGCAGTAACGTGGTGGTCGATTTCGAAACCGGGGTCGATATCGTCAGTTTCTCCACACTTGGCGGGCGCACAGACGCGCAGATGTTCACTGATTTCGCAAGCGTCACCACACAGGGGGTGCTATACAATGTTAACGGCGATCAGGTCCTCTTCGAAGGTCTCGCCAGCATTGACGAGCTCTCTGCCACCACCTTGTTTGTTTAACGCGGTTGATCGTTTACGAGGATTATTAATATGTGGCACGCATGTTCTGCCTACAGGCTGGTTCATATGCAGAACCGAGAGGCTCATGGCCTTCGTTTACTGCGTGTTGCTTCCATCAGCAGCGCTTTTGTCGATTCAGCACTCAAGTTCTTTTTGGTCACGGCGTCCACGAATTCTATCTCCTTTTTCTCGTAGACCATGAGCAGCCTTGCGGCACGCTTTACAGCGTTGAGGGGGAGGTGGGTTCGTAAGGGAATACAGATAAATTGGTTTGAAGCGGAATGTGCGGGACCGGTTGGTTAGCGTTCGCGGAAATAGAACATGCGGCTTTTGAGCGTAGCTCTGTAGGCCATGTGTTACGTCCTGTGTCACAGTTTCAGAATACCGCGATACATAGGTCGTTTCGGTCTGAGTTAAGCCGATGTTTTCTTGAGTATCTCTATGAGAAGTGGCTGGGGTGGTGGGATTTCGTTCTAACATATTGAATTATATATAAACCTAAGGATATGGGGTCAATCCTTGTTGCCGAAAAACGGGCTTGGTAGTCATTATGTGTTACGGTTTGGCTACCGTCCAAAAGGGGGCACCAAATCGGCTGACCAAGTGCACAATCTGAATTGATTTTTCTGAGGAAAAGTTGGAGCGGTGTTAGCTCTCAAGTCCGAAGCGTTCTTCAAGCTTGTACCAGCGTTTTTAAGACGGGCCTTCAATCTTCACTATGAACTCGGCAATACTGAAAGACAGAGAGACAAGCCTTCAACGCCTTTGGGATCGGAAGATTGTTTCCCTGGATGGGCCATGATGCTCACTTTCCGTGCACAGTAGTGAACGAGGAACGTCGCGGTCGGGCTTGCGAGGCTCGAAGGAGTTGGACCGGGTCGTTTCCGAACGCGGGGCGCCGGGGACAGTCGTTTCAGGCAACGGCACCGAATTACCAAAATTGCCATTATGCTATTGGTGCAAGACAATGAGGTCGACTGGTATAACAAAGCGCCGGGAGATGCGTCTCCTTCGGCTCCGAGGATAGGCGTTACCAAGGGTGTGAATGGCATCCCGTAGGGGAAGCGCAGGTGTCCGAAAAATTGAGTAAAAACAGAGGGCGGGTGTCCCACGAGAGCGCGTAGTTCGGTTTATGAAAGTCAATGGGTTAGCAGAAGGGTGTCCCACGGTAAAAGGGGGAAACTGGCTCCCAGCTGAATCAATAAATAGTCCCTCCGGATCATCTGCCGTGACTGCGAGGTCGCCATATGTTCCAGGGTGGATTTGGAGGTGCACGATGTTCGCTTAGTTGTTGCTATGTCCGGAACAGGCCTTCGTATTGCGATAACGGTGAGCAGGAAGCTTATTTGTGCAGCTGGTTGAACTCGCGGACCGCCGGTTACGATCTTGGGAAATGTCCAAGCAAAAAGAGTTGCCGAACTCCCTATGCCCTAAGAATCACAATCCGTCGTCATGATTGAAAGGCAGTTTGTCAGCCGTGGGTCGGTCTTACTGAATTGCGTTTAAATGTGGCCATTACCCCTTCGGGATCACTAGCGAATGCATCCGCCGTCGGGCCATCAAAGTCGTAGTGCTCCTGCATGAACCAATAGAGTAAGTGCAAATGGCTCCAGTGTTCCGGCAGCGCGTCCAGAATGTCCTGGACAACCGGGAAGACGCGGGCATTGTCTTCGTCAAACTGCAACGCAGGGTATGCCGGCTCGCTATCGATCTCGAAGCACCAGGCGCCGGCGTCTGGCACATCGTCTTTGGTCAGCATCTCAGCGTGAGTTAATATCTGAGATCGCACTTCACGGTCTGTCATTATTTCTGCTGCCATGCGTAATAGTCGAACGAACCCGAGCGGCGCTCAAGAGAAAATGCTGTCCAACACAGACTATTTGTTGTGTCGGACTGGAAGTCGGATAATTCTACCATTATCGAAGTTTAACCCGGAGTATACTCCGATTTAGAGCGGGAGCATGGCGTCTTTTCAAATCAATTCAGCGCTGAGACAACTCGGCCGCGATATCGAAGTCGCGCGAAAGAAGCGGCGGATGTCCGTTGCGGACTTCTGCGAACGCATTGGCGTTAGTGACAAGACTTTGAAAAAACTCGAGCGCGGCGATGGTGGTGTGCGGGTCGAAACACTTGCTATGGCGCTCTTGGCGCTGGGAATGCTGGATCGACTGCGGGAGCTCGTTGACCCTGCAACAGATGAAGCGAGTCTCAGTCTCGATATCTCGCGCCTCCCGCAACGAATTCACCGGGCAAAACAACAGGACGCCATGATCGTCTTGCAGTGCTTTGAACCATTCGATGAACCCGAGATCGATCAACATTTGAGGAACAGGCACGAGACGCTTGGCATCTTCCGTTTTCCCTTTGTTGTCCACGCCAGATGCGATTGCCAGCAAATAAAGGCCATCACGGAACCGGACATCACTGCGTTTGAGTAGGAGGATTTCCTCGATACGGGAGCCTATGGTCAGAACAATCAAAGGCACCCAGTAATCGGCATCGCGGATTATGAGACTTCCCCGTTTCCACCGGCGATGCTTTGATGCGCAGCCGGTATAAATTGGGGAGGTCAAAAGCGCCGCAATCCGTTCCCTGGTCCAAGGCAACCGTATTTTGGGGTTAGTCACTCTGACATAGAGTTCGTCATCCGGTGCAATAGATTTGATATGACGTTCCATTTCCCGGTATGAGATCGCTTCAGGCGTGTCGACACCCATTTCTTTTGCTGACTTGAACATCCGGTTCATCGCGTCTCGATATTTCTTGAGTGTTGTTATCGTGACGCGTGGCACGAGACGCTCGGCCAACATGGCCCGTTTTTCGGCATCCGAAACTCCTGCGATTGATCGGATTTCTTCCAATATCAACAAGTCTTCGGCGTCCGCTCTTGATATTTCTTCTGCCTTCGTGACGACCCGACCGACTTGCTGATACCGGTTCTTACCGTGGTTCTTGCCTTGCGTTCTTGGAAGTCGTGACGCCCAGCCCAGAAACTCTTTCTGTCTTTCTTTCGTAAGTGTCGTGACAGGCACGTTGCCGACAAACTCTTCAAGAAGCCGATGAAACCCCGCCTTGATCCTTTTCATGTCCTTAGAAGGATAGAACTCATCTGTTTTGGTCTTAGCCTGCGCGACAAGAACTGGAGGTTGAACAAAGGCGTCAAAGTCGTCGATGGCGTGCTCGGTCAACAGGTCCCGGCTTGCGGTGCGCACATTATCGCCTTCGTTAATGGCGATTTTTGCTTCGTTGAGCCTACGTTTCAGAGTGTTGGCACGGTGACCGAGTTCGCTTGGCAACGGGGCTGGGAGGGCCAAGCCAATAGACTCGCTGGCTTGTTGAAGCAAAGATTGTTGGTCGTCCCATCGCTTGTTGCAGGCTGCTTGACGCAGTCGCCGGTTTTCCATTTCCAGAGCCGCGATGCGTTGATCAATTTCTGCATCACTCGCCGGGGAGGCCTTTCTTTCCTCGGCGAGCATCTGGCTCAATTCCCTGCGCATGGTTTCGATCAACACTGCCTTGGTGTTTTCTGGGCTCAAGCTCTCTTCAATCACTGCGTCCACGATTTCCCGCTCCATTTCTTCGTAGACCGTGAGCAGCCTTGCGGCGCGCTTCACGGCGTCGAGCGGGAGGTGGGTTCGTAGGGAAATGCGCACTAATTGGTTTGAGGCGGGGTTTGATAGCTGGGTTGATAGGCGCTTGCGGAAATAGAACATGCGGCCCCTGCGCATCAGGTAAGGGCCGGCGTGATACTTGGGCTTTTGGCGTGGTTTTTGCGGGGCTGACGCGCGCCGCTTTTGAGCGTAACGCATCAGGTCATGTGTTACACCCTGTGTTACAGTTCCAGAATGCTGTGACACACAGGTTATTTCAGGCTGGGTTAAGCCGTTGTTTTCTTGAGGATCTCTAAGAAAAGTGGCTGGGGTGGTAGGATTCGAACCTACGGTACACGCTACCAAAAAGCGTTGCCTTACCACTTGGCTACACCCCAACTGTGAGCGGCTGTCTAATGTAGGGGGGAGATGTGCGCAAGGGGGGGTGTTGGGATTTTGGCAAAAAAATGCTCCTTTTTCCGCCGATGAACATGGCGTCACTTTTCATGCAGGGTGATGGACAAATTGATGTCGCCAGAGGCATGCTGAAAACAATTAAAAATCAGGGAGTTTGAGCGATGTTTCTGGGAATGCGACCCGAAATCGAAGAATTACTGGGGCAGGTGCGAGACATGATCCGAGACGAGATCATTCCGCTAGAAGAGGCATATCACGCCGAAATCAGTAAGGAGAATCGCTGGACCTACACTGATCGCCAGAAAGAGATTCTCGAAGGGCTCAAATCTACAGCCCGCGAGCGTGGGTTGTGGAACTTCTGGCTGACCGACAGCGCACGAGGTCTCGGACTCACAACGGTGGAATATGCCTATTTCGCCGAGGAGATGGGCAAGACGCCATTGGGCGCAGAAGTGTTCAACTGTTCGGCGCCGGATACCGGCAATATGGAAGTGTTTGAACGTTACGGTTCGGAAGCGATGAAAGAGCAGTGGCTCAAGCCGTTGCTGAATGGCGATATTCGCTCGGCCTATTTGATGACCGAGCCGGATGTGGCCAGTTCCGATGCCACAAACGTGCGGATGAGCTGTGTGCGCGACGGTGATGATTATGTCCTGAACGGAGAGAAATACTGGTCCTCCGGCGCAGGTGATCCGCGCTGCCAAGTCTATATCGTTATGGTGAAAACCGGCGATGAGGACACACCCGTCTATAAGCGTCAGTCGATGATCGTCGTGCCTGCAAACACAGCCGGCATTGAGATTTTGCGACCGATGGAAGTTTATGGCCATGATGATGCGCCGCATGGGCATATGCACATCAAATTCACCGACGTGCGCGTGCCTGCAGACGCTATTTTGCTGGGTGAGGGGCGTGGCTTTGAGATTGCTCAAGGGCGGCTTGGACCGGGGCGCATTCACCACTGTATGCGTGCCATTGGACAGGCCGAGGCAGCGCTGGAGTTGATGTGCAAGCGCGCGCTGGAACGCGAAGCCTTTGGCAAGCAGATTGCCCATCTGGGGGCGAATTATGACATCATCGCCAATGCTCGTATGGAGATCGAAATGTCGCGGCTTTTATGCCTGAAGACGGCATGGATTATGGATCAAGGCGATGCCCGCGCAGCCGCTCCGTGGATCAGTCAGATCAAGGTGGTTGCCCCCAACATGGCGCTGAAGGTGATCGATGAAGCCGTGCAGATGTTTGGCGGTACGGGCGTCAGCCAAGACACGCCGCTGGCGCGGGCGTGGACCGGGGTAAGAACCCTGCGTTTGGCGGATGGTCCGGATGCGGTGCACCGCCGTCAGGTGGCCCGAAAAGAGCTAAAGCAATACACCCAGCAGAAGGTCTAGAATCGTTGTCTGTATTGCGTCGGTATCGCGACTGTATTGCGACGGTGTGATTTTGGGGCCTTTTGGGGGCCCTTTTTCATCAAAATCGCTAGATCAGCGGCACCAATGGTACGCCGCCACAAGCGGATAGAGCCAGCAGAACAGACAAAGCAAAAATGGTACGCATGATTAGCCTCAATGTTGTTATGTTTTGCCAAGCAAGGTGAAACGCAACGTGCGAAGCGTCAACCAAAGCTTTGTTACGATCTGTTGTAGTGTGGCTTGTCGGTCAGTGATGCTCTGCGGCGAGTGCCAAACCGTCGGTGACCGCCGTGAAGACCTCGGAGACAGTGTGCTGCGCTTGTGGGAAGATGTCGGCCATCGTGCCAGAGACCACTTTCAGGAGGCTTGAGCCGCCGACATAGACGATGCGATCCACTTGGCTGGCGCCCAGACCGGCCATGTTCAATACGTCGAGCGCACCCTGACGCAAATTGGCTGTATGGGCGGCCAAAACGTCGTCGAGCACATCGCTGGCCAAGGGCAGAATAAGACCGGACTCAAGCTCTTGCAGGTTGATGCTGGGGGCCGCTTCACCATTGTTGGCGGCGATTTTGCCGCGCTCGACCTCAAAGGCCAATTCGTGGCCTAGCTCGTCTTGAAGGACCGACACAAGGCGGCCAATTTTGGCAGGCTCTTGGGCTTGGCGGTGCATGTCTGCCACCATGCGGCGGGTCTGGGCCGTGTAGAGAAACGGAATTTTTTCCCAAGTTGCGAGATCATGAAAGATGGCGTTGGGTGCGGGCAATGTACCGTCGCCGATGGCATTGCGCAGTAGGGTGTCTCGACCAAACAGCGGCATGACCTGCGAAAAGCTGAGCGCACGATCAAAGTCGGTTCCACCGATGCGCACACCGTGGTTGGCGAGAATTTCAACACCTGTAGAAGATGTTTTGAAGAGAGAGAAATCTGACGTGCCGCCGCCGATGTCGACAATCAGACCGGTCTCGCCGGTGTTTTCAAGCGCACCACTGGCGATGGCGGCAGCTTCGGGTTCATCCATAAAGGCGACGTCGGAAAATCCGGCGGCAAGGTAGCAGGCGCGCAAATCTTCCTGCGCTTGGGCTTCGCGCGGATCATTAGTGCCGTGAAAGACGACAGGTCGCCCTGAGAGTACGCGATCAAATGTGAGGCCGGTTTCAGCTTCGGCCTGGATTTTAATGTGGTTGAGAAAACGCGCGATGATTTCCACGAAGGTCACGCGCTGGTTTAAGATCTGGCGCTTCTCATGCATCAATGTGGTGCCCAAAACGCGTTTGAGTGCGCGCATAAAGCGGCCTTCCTCGCCGGCGAGCAGCGCGCGGTTGGCGGGCTCGCCCAGCAGGGTCTTGCGCGTGTCATAGTCAAAAAAGAACGTGGTGGGCAGCGTGGTTTGACCATTGGCAAACGTCACCAAATGCGGCCTGCCGTCGCGCATAAAACCGGCGGCGGAGTTGGACGTGCCAAAATCAATACCCAAGGCGGTGCTCTTAGTGGCCATTTCATCTCTCCTGTGCGCAGCTGGAAGGGAGCGGAATTATGGCGTGGACGCGGTCGTGTCAAGCATCAGTTGGAGGATAAACGGGAAGAAGAGGGGGCGCTGCCCCCGTCTCGGTAAAGCCGAGACTCCCCCGGGATATTTCAGGCAAGAGGAAGTGTGGGGGCGCTATGAACCGCGCATGAAAAAGGGCGGCCAAAAAAGACCGCCCTTGGAAGTGTTTTGGCGCTTTTAGCCTTCTTGCAGGCTGCGCACTTCGATGTCGCCTTCGTTGCGTGCCTTCATGGCGCGCGCGGCGGCATGTGAGGCCGCGGCGGTGGTAAAGTAGGGGATCTTGTCGTTAAGTGCGACAGCGCGAATGTCGCGGCTGTCTTCAACGGCCTGAGCACCTTCGGTGGTGTTCATCACCATAGAGATGTCACCGTTTTTCATCAGATCAACAATGTTGGGGCGACCCTCATAAACTTTGTTCACCCGCTCACAGGCCACAGAGTTGTCGTTGAGCCATGAGGAGGTGCCAACCGTGGCGACCAACTCAAAACCTTCTTCAATCAACAGCCGTGCTGCATCGAGCATGGCGGAGGATTTGTCATCATTTTTGATCGAGAAGAAAGCTTTGCCGCCGTGTGGCAGATCCATGCCAGCTCCCATTTGTGCCTTAAGGAAGGCGCGCGAGAAGGATTTGTCCCAGCCCATGACTTCGCCTGTGGAGCGCATTTCTGGGCCCAGGATCGTGTCCACACCAGGGAAGCGGTTAAAGGGCAGCACGGCTTCTTTCACCGCGAACCATGGCAGGTTCGGATCGGCCAAAGTCATCTGGTCGCCAGCCGGTTGTGGTGCGCCGGTGGTGTTGGGTGGACGTTGTGGGAAATTGCTGAGCTTTTCTCCGGCCATGATGCGCGCCGCAATGGAGGCAATTGCGGAGTCAGTGGCTTTGGCAACAAACGGCACGGTGCGCGAGGCGCGCGGGTTCACTTCGATCAGGAAGATCTGACCGTCTTTGACCGCGAACTGCACGTTCATCAGGCCCACTACATTGAGGGCCAGCGCCAGTGAGCGGGTTTGGCGCTTGATCTCGTTGATTGTGGTTTCATCAAGTGAGTAGGGCGGCAGGGAACAGGCGCTGTCGCCTGAGTGTACACCGGCCTCTTCGATGTGCTGCATGATTGCGGCGATATGCACGTCTTTGCCATCGCACAATGCGTCCACGTCAAGTTCTGTGGCGCCGGAGAGGTAGCTGTCCAGCAGCACGGGGCTGTCACCAGACACCACCACCGCTTCGGCGATGTAGCGTTCAAGCTGGCCCATGTCGCGCACGATTTCCATGGCGCGGCCACCCAGCACATAAGAGGGGCGGATCACCAGTGGGAAGCCGATGTTTTCGGCAATGGCAAGCGCTTCGGCATCGGTTGAGGCGATGCCGTTTTTGGGTTGCTTGAGCTTGAGCTGGTTCACAAGTGCTTGGAAACGTTCGCGGTCTTCAGCGAGATCGATGGCGTCGGGGCTGGTGCCCAGAATTGGAATACCTTCGGATTGCAGCGCATCGGCCAGCTTGAGCGGGGTTTGACCGCCGAACTGAACGATCACGCCATGCAATGTGCCGTTTTCCTGCTCGACGCGCAGGATTTCCATGACGTGCTCAAAGGTCAGCGGCTCAAAGTACAGACGGTCCGAGGTGTCATAGTCGGTCGACACTGTTTCAGGGTTACAGTTTACCATGATGGTCTCGTAACCGGCGTCGGTCAGGGCAAAACAGGCGTGGCAGCAGCAGTAGTCAAACTCGATGCCTTGGCCAATCCGGTTGGGGCCGCCACCAAGGATCACCACTTTCTTGCGATCAGAAGGTCGCGCTTCGCACTCCACTTCGCCCATCATCGGGGTTTCGTAGGTGGAGTACATGTAGGGTGTCTGCGCCTCGAACTCGGCCGCACATGTATCGATGCGTTTGAACACGGCTTTGACGCCGAGATTCAGGCGGGCCTTGCGCACATCGGTTTCGGACTGACCTGTGAGATTGGCGAGGCGGGCATCAGTAAAGCCCAGCATCTTGAGATGGCGCAGCGCTGTCTCAGATGTCGGCAGGCCATGAACGCGCACGTCTTCTTCAGCTTCGACAATTTCGCGGATGCGATCAAGGAACCATGGGTCAAATTTGGTTAGCTCGACAATCTCATCGTTGGTGAACCCGTGGCGCATGGTTTGCGCGATGATGCGGATCCGGTCCGGCGTTTGCAGCGCAACCGCACGAGTCAGGGCCTTGTCGATCATTTCCTGAGCGACAGGGTCAGCCCCGCGCAAGATTGTGGGCAAGTTCACATGCGCCCCATCTTCGCGCACGATGCGCTCGGCCTCGGGCATGCCATCGACGATAATTTCATCAAAGCCAGTCAGGCCGCTTTCCATAGATGCCAGTGCTTTTTGCATCGATTCATGGATTGTGCGGCCGATTGACATGGCCTCACCTACTGACTTCATCGCAGTGGTTAGGTAGGGCTCGGAGCCTGGGAATTTCTCAAAGGCAAACTTGGGGATTTTGGTGACGACGTAGTCAATCGTTGGTTCAAAGGAAGCCGGTGTGACCTTGGTGATGTCGTTGTCGAGCTCGTCCAGCGTAAAGCCTACGGCTAGTTTGGCCGCGATTTTGGCAATTGGGAAACCCGTCGCCTTGGAGGCCAGCGCGGAAGAGCGGCTTACACGCGGGTTCATTTCAATCACAACCATTCGCCCATCAGCCGGGTTCACCGACCACTGAACGTTTGAGCCGCCAGTTTCGACGCCGATTTCACGCAGCACGGCAATCGAATGGTTGCGCATGATCTGGTATTCTTTGTCTGTCAGCGTCAGGGCAGGGGCCACAGTAATCGAGTCTCCTGTGTGCACGCCCATGGGGTCGACGTTTTCAATCGCGCAGACGATGATGGCGTTGTCCGCTTTGTCGCGCACCACTTCCATCTCGAATTCTTTCCAACCGAGCAGGCTTTCATCCACCAGAATTTGGTTCACCGGTGAGGCGTCCATGCCGGTGCGGCAGAAGTGGATGTAGTCTTCGCGGTTATAGGCCACGCCACCGCCGGTGCCGCCCATGGTAAAGGCGGGGCGGATAATAGCGGGCAGGCCGATGTCTTCCAGTTCCATCAGAGCGAGGCGAATGCCTTCGTCCAGATTGGCGCTGCCGTCTTCATTCTTGGGCGCGGTCACAATCGAGGCGCGCGGGTTTTCGATGCCAAGGCGATCCATGGCTTCGCGGAACAATTTGCGGTCTTCGGCCATCTCGATGGCATCGCGCGTTGCGCCAATCATCTCGACACCAAATTTTTCAAGCACACCCATTTCTTCTAGTGCCAGCGAGGTGTTCAGGCCGGTCTGGCCACCCATCGTCGGCAGAAGCGCATCGGGGCGTTCTTTCTCGATGATCTTGGCGACAGTTTCCGGTGTGATCGGCTCGATGTAGGTCGCATCCGCAAGGCCGGGGTCGGTCATGATGGTCGCGGGGTTGGAGTTCACGAGGATCACGCGGTAGCCTTCTTCGCGCAGGGCTTTGCAGGCTTGGGCGCCGGAATAGTCAAATTCGCAGGCTTGACCAATCACAATGGGGCCAGCCCCGATGATCATGATCGAGGAAATATCTGTTCTTTTTGGCATGGTGGACCTCGGACTGGAGAGCGATGGGCAGGGAGTCGCTCGAATGCGCAAATTGTCGTGGGTTATAGTGATGAAACGCCAAGGTTCAAGGGGCATCGCAAAAGGATATTGAATTGACGCTTTCAAAGGTGTTGTTGCAGCCCGAATGTCGTTAAACGGGCGCAGTTCTGATTTTGGGGTCATACGTGCAGATTCGTTTCGATAATGGGGCCGAGGGTGCGCCGGTCTGGTTTTCCACGCCAGTGGCTGAAATCGTTGCGCGTGAACCCGAAGAGGTTGACGCCGCGCTGGCGGAAATCGAAGTTGCTCGGAAAGACGGGTATTGGCTTGCGGGTTATGCCAGTTATGAGTTGGGCTATGTGTTTGAGCCACGATTGCAGGCGCGATTGTCCAAGGAGCGTAAGCTGCCGCTGCTGCGATTTGGAATATATGACGCCCCAAGTGAAGCTGCACCACTGAGCGCGGGCGGGAATATTCGTTCGTTTGAACCTGAGTGGGACGCTGAGCGTTATAGTGAGGCGTTTCATACTGTGCACCGGTTGATTGGGGGCGGAGATATTTATCAGGCAAATTTGACCTTTCCGTTGACGGCAGCCTGTTCAGGAACCTCGGAAGCGCTCTATGCCCAGCTAAGTGCGGATCAGCCGGTTGGATATGGTACGTTGATTTTGCAAGACGATGGCCCCGATATCCTGAGCCGCTCACCTGAGTTGTTTTTCCGCACTGATGCGGCATGGGGCATCGAAACGCGCCCTATGAAAGGCACACAACCGCGCAGTTCTAATGCCGACGAGGATGCGCGTCGGCGCGCGTTTTTGCGCAGCGATGAAAAGAACCGTGCTGAAAACCTGATGATCGTGGATTTGCTGCGCAATGACATCAGCCGTGTGGCGCAACCCGGCAGCGTGCATGTGCCCGAGTTGTTTAAGGTCGAGAGCTTTGCGACAGTCCATCAGATGGTGTCGACCGTGGCCGCGACACTGCGCGCTGATGTGGGGCTTGGGGACATTCTGCGGGCGTTGTTTCCCTGTGGGTCCATCACGGGCGCACCAAAGCTGCGGGCGATGGAAGTGCTCAATGATTTAGAGCCTGCGCCACGCGAGATATATTGTGGCAGCATTGGATGGGCGGCGCCGGATGGACGCAGCGAGTTTAACGTCGCCATTCGCACCTTGATGGTTGAGAATGGGCAGGCCACGTTAAACGTGGGCGGGGGCGTTGTTTGGGACAGCACCGCAGAGGCCGAATATGAGGAAGCGTTATGGAAGACGCGGTTTGCCAACAAGTTGGCAAAGACACCAAGCTGATCGAGACCTTTGGTTATGTGCCGGGGCAGGAGGTTGCGCGTCTGGCGTTGCATTTGGCACGGCTTGAGCGGTCAGCGCAGGCGTTGGGATTTGAATGTGATCTGGAAAGTGTCCTAGCGCGCATTGAAGCCCTTGCGGGCACAACCTCTCTGCGGTGTCGGTTGACGCTGGCGCAAGATGGCGCGGTTGAGCTTGAGACTTTCCCTATGCCTGAGGCAAGCGGTCGCGCTTGGGTGTTTCGCATTGCCGAGGACAGACTGTCCTCTGAGGATGTGCTCTTGCGCCATAAAACCACGCAGCGCACCGTTTATGACCGTTGGCGCGCCGGCCTGTCGCAGGGCGTGCAGGAGTGGGTTTTTCTGAATGAGCGCGGCGAGGTTTGTGAAGGGACGATCACGAATGTTGTTGTGGTGACGTCGGAAGGCGATTGGCTAACGCCTCCTCTGGCGTCGGGCTGTTTGCCGGGGGTGTATCGTCAGAGTTTGCTAGAGCAGGGTGAGGTGCGTGAGGCGGTTTTGCGACCATCTGATTTGGCTCAGGCACGCCGCGTTTTTGTGACCAATTCACTGCGCGGCGCGATGCCTGCTGTTTGGGATGATCTGTGCCCACAGCGTGCGAGATTGCTTTTGTGACAACGGCGTGATGTGCCATTGGTTTCTTGGATGGGCTGACTATAAGTGTGGTCAACTTCCTCATTTTACAGGGCTTGGGCGTGTTTTTCTATTCCGGCAACGTGGTTCGGCCTTTTTAGGCGCATTATCCGGCGCTGTTGGCTTGACTTTAGTCGCCCAAAAAGGTGTATCGGCCCGACCTTAGTTTTTCACCCTTTGAGAGGGCCCGATCATGCACGCCTATCGCAGCCATACCTGCGCCGACCTGAATAAATCCAACGTGGGCGACAACGTCCGCCTGTCCGGCTGGGTGCATCGCATCCGTGACCACGGCGGCATTCTGTTTGTTGATTTGCGTGATCACTATGGCATCACACAGGTTCTGTGTGATCCAGATAGCCCCGTTTTTGCGGACATGGAAAAGGTGCGCAGCGAATGGTGTATCCGTATTGATGGCAACGTCAAAGCGCGCGATGAGAGCCTTGTGAACCCCAACTTGCCCACCGGCGAAGTGGAAGTGTTTGTGCGTGACCTCGAAGTGCTGGGCGATGCGGGCGAGCTGCCACTGATGGTGTTTGGGGATCAAGAATACCCTGAAGAAACCCGCCTAAAGTATCGCTATCTTGATCTGCGTCGTGAGCAGATGCAGGACAACATGAAGATGCGCAGCGACGTAGTGATGTCTATGCGCAAGCGTATGTGGGACAAAGAATTCCGCGAATATCAGACGCCGATCATCACGGCCTCTAGCCCTGAAGGCGCGCGGGATTTTTTGGTGCCAAGCCGTATTCACCCCGGTAAGTTCTACGCACTTCCACAAGCACCGCAGCAGTTCAAGCAGCTGATGATGGTTGCCGGCTTTGACAAATACTTCCAGATCGCGCCGTGTTTCCGTGACGAAGATCCGCGTGCGGACCGTTCGCCCACAGATTTCTACCAGCTTGACCTTGAGATGTCTTTTGTTGAGCAGCAGGACGTGTTTGACACCATCGCGCCAGTGTTGGCCGGTGTTTTTGAAGAATTCGGCGGTGGCCGCAAAGTGGATGCGCCACATGACTGGCCACAGATCCCTTATGCTGAGGCTGCGCTGAAATACGGCTCTGATAAGCCCGATCTGCGCAACCCGATTGAAATGCAGGTTGTGTCCGAGCATTTTGCCGGCTCTGGTTTTGCAATCTTTGCCAAACTGCTGGAGCAGGAAGGTACCCAAGTGCGCGCCATTCCAGCGCCCACAGGTGGCAGCCGCAAGTTCTGTGACCGCATGAACAAATTCGCCCAAGGCGAAGGCCTTCCGGGCATGGGCTATATCTTCTGGCGCAAGCAATCCGCCGACACCATTGCCCAAGAGCAAGGCATCAGCGTCAAAGAAGTCAACGCCAAGATCAAAGCCGGTGAAATCGTTTTGGGCGAGGAAGCCGCGGGACCATTGGCCAAAAACATCGGTCCAGAACGAACCGAAGCGATCCGCCAACAGCTGGGTCTGGGTGTCGGTGATGCGGCGTTCTTCTTGGGCGGCAAACCCAAGGCGTTTGAAAAGGTTGCAGGCCGTGCGCGTGACGTGATTGGCGAAGAGCTGGGCCTAATTGACAAGGACCGTTTCGCGTTTGCTTGGATCGTTGACTTCCCGATCTATGAAGCGGACGAAGAAAGCGGCAAGATCGACTTTGAACACAACCCGTTCTCGATGCCCCAAGGTGGCATGGATGCGCTGAATGGCAATCCGCTTGAGGTTCTGGGCTATCAATACGACCTGGCCTGTAACGGCTATGAATTGGTGTCCGGTGCGATCCGCAACCACAAGCCTGAGATCATGTTCAAAGCCTTTGAAATTGCTGGGTATGGCAAGGATGAAGTTGAGAAGCGCTTTGGCGCATTGGTTAATGCGTTCCAATATGGTGCGCCTCCCCACGGTGGTTGTGCGGCTGGTGTGGACCGCATCGTGATGCTTTTGGCGGATCAGCAAAACATCCGTGAAGTGATGATGTTCCCGATGAACCAGCGCGCCGAAGATCTGATGATGAATGCGCCGTCTGATCCATCCAGTGACCAGCTGATGGAATTGGGCCTGCGGGTTATTCCTCAAGAATAGTCGCAGTCTTGCAAGTCTGAAGCAAAGGGCCGCCTCATTGTGAGGCGGCCTTTTTAGTAGCGCGTCCGCGTCTTGAACATCTGGCGATCACAAGAAAGAAATTGGTAGGATTTGTCGGAGCGGGTATACTTGCAATAAGAGTCGAATTGACGAGGATTGCAGAGCGCATGCTTCATTTTGATCCCGAAATTGCAGAAAGCCGCTTTGGTTACGGGTATTCTCCGTCTGTTCAAGCGCCTGTTTCTGTGGATCAAATGCTAGCACGTTTGCGGACTAAGGATGAAATCGCAAGCCGGTTTGTAATTAAGGATTCCTCCCAAATAAGCGCTTCTTTCAAGGAGTTTTCGGACCTTAGCAGGCGCCTTCGAATAGCACGCAAGCTGAACCCGAAAGAGGATGTCGGCCTTGTTGTTAAGGAGATGAAGCAGTTTCGGTCAAATTGGCGTAAACAATCGGTTCAGAGAACAGGTAGCATGTTGATGCGTCGTGTTTGGACGCAGGATGCTTTACGAGAGCGTTTGATCGCATTCTGGACAGATCATTTTTCGGCACCTGGCAAGACGTATAACTATCGTTTTACGTTTCCCTCCTACGTAGAAACGGCGATCAGACCAAATGTCACAAAGAGCTTTTCTGATCTTTTGCTCGCGGCAGTGTTGCACCCACAGATGTTAAAGTTTCTGGATCAACCTGCGTCGGTCGGCCCAAACAGCAGCTTTGCCAAAAAAAATCCGGCCCAGAAACGTGGTTTAAACGAAAATCTCGCGCGGGAAATATTGGAATTGCACACACTTGGTGTGAATGGACACTATTCTCAAAATGACGTGCGGGAACTGGCGAAGCTTCTGACCGGTTTATGGGTGACTTCTAGTGGGGAAGCCCGATTTATCGAAACAAGGTCCGAACCAGGACAGGCGAAGGTGCTTGGCAAGCTTTATGGCGGCGCGCGCGATGGTGAAGAAAGTATTGCGGATGTTCTAAATGACTTGGCGCGTCATCCGGACACGGCACGTCATATTGCAAATAAGCTTGCGACGCATTTCATTTCCGATGCGCCACCGAAAGATCTCGTCAAAGCTTTGGAAATGGAGTTTCTCGCGAGCGATGGTGATTTGATGCGCGTGTCCGAAGCTTTGTTGCGCCATCCGGCGGCTTGGCATGAGAGCCGCGCTAATTTCAAACAACCCGACCTCTTTGTGAGTTCTGCTCTAAGAGCATTAGCTGTGAGCGATCAGCAAATAGAGAATGTCTCTAGCGCGACCATCAACAGAAATCTTTTACTGCCGCTGCGAAAAATGGGCCAGCCTTGGGGCGAGCCGGCGGGCCCCGACGGTTTTGAAGAGCACGATTCATATTGGCTTACGCCACAGGGGATGGGCGCACGATTGCAGTGGTCTCTTGCCGCGCCCACTGCTTTTGCGGGTGAACTTCCCGACCCCAGAGAGTTTGTTGTGAACGTGTTGGGCTCAAGGGCGAGCGACGCAGTGATGTTTGCCGCTCGGGCGGCCGAGAACCGACGGGAAGGTGTTGCCTTGGTGCTGATGTCTCCTGAATTTCAGCGCTGTTGAGGAGGTGGTTTTTTGACACATTCAGGATTGTCTCGTCGAAAGTTCCTTGCGCGTGGTGCGCTTGTTGGCTGTTCAGTGGCCGCAAGTCCTTTGCTCACACCGGTGTCCTTTGCCATGGCCCCATCGGATAACAGGCTGGTTGTTATTCTCCTTCGGGGGGGCATGGATGGTTTGGATTTGCTGCGTCCATGGCATGATCCTGCGTTTGCCATTGCACGACCCACGCTTGCGCAGCAACGAAATCCGACGCTGGAAGTGCAAGACGGATATGGGATCCATCCGGCGGTCGCGCCCTTGCTGCCGCTTTGGCATGCCGGAGAGTTGAGTTTTGTACAGTCGGTTTCGACCCCCTATCGCAACAAGCGCAGCCATTTTGACGGGCAGGATTTGTTAGAGGCAGGCACTGCAAATTTAGGAAAAACATCTCAGCGTGATGGATGGTTGAACAGGATGTTGCAAGGGATGCAGGGGGTCGAGGCGCATACTGCTTACGCGATCGGTGCGGACCCAATGTTGCTAAGCCGTGGTTCTGCACCGGTCTCAAGCTGGTCTCCGGATGTGGACTTTGTGATGAGTGCGCAGGGCGCGCGGTTGCTGCAAGAGGTGATGCAGAGCGATACAGAAATGGCTTTGGCGATGGCACAAGCTGTTCGCCTGTCATCGCAAGATGGCGGCGAGAGCATTGTGGAGACTGACGCATCGATGTTGGAGGCCAGCATGGATGCGCAAATGTCGACGCAGGGGCAGGGCGCGCGTGGGGCACATAAGCGTGTGGCTGAGTTTGCCGCCGAACAATTGCGTGGTGACGCACGAATAGCGTGTTTCTCGCTTGGCGGCTGGGACACGCATAATAATCAGAAAAACACGATGGTCGCGCCGCTTAAGAGGTTGGCGCAAACGATTCTGACGCTCAAAGCCAACCTCGGGGGGGCTGCCTGGCAACGAACAACCGTGCTGGCCATGACCGAGTTTGGCCGAACAGTGCGTGAAAATGGCTCTCGCGGGACCGATCACGGGACTGGTGGTGCGATGGTGTTGGCGGGGGGGGCGCTGCGGGGGGGGCGTGTTTTGGGGCACGCACTGGGATTGGATGAGGCGGCACTCTACCAACGCCGCGATGTGATGCCGACCGATGATGTACGCAGATATGCGGCTTGGGCTATTCGCTCCAGTTTTGGCCTTTCAGCATCTGTTTTAGAGCGCGATGTTTTTCCTGGACTGGAAATGAAGGACGATCCAGGTCTTCTCGCCTAACTTTTAGCTTTGAGACGCTTGGCGGGCGCGCTGCTTTGTGCGACCAATTGGTCAGTACATGGAGCATACCCTATGAAAAACCAAAGGCCTGTCGGTGATGCCGTTCTAGGGTGGACGCCGCCCGCTGCACCAATGGGGGACGTGTTGGAGGGGCAATATGCCCGACTAGAACCTCTGAATGCTGAAAAACACGCGGCGTTGCTATTTCGGGCCTATCAGGCAGATGACTGGATTTGGGACTATCTGCCCTATGGGCCGTTTCATTCTGCGGCACAGTACCATCGATGGGTGCGCGATACGGTGGCCAATAAGGACCATTTTTTTTACGCGATCTGGTGCAAAACTTCGCGGGCTTACACCGGTGTGGCCTCCTATTTGAGGATAAAACCCCAAGCGGGAAGCATTGAGGTGGGCAACATAAATTTTGCGCCGCAAATGCAGGGCACACCTACGGCGACGGAAACGATGTATCTGATGATGCAATGGGCGTTTGAAGCGGGTTATCGTCGGTATGAATGGAAATGTGACGCTCTGAACCTGCCGTCACGGCGCGCCGCACAGAGATTGGGATTAAGCTATGAAGGCGTATTCCGTCAGGCTTTGGTCTACAAGGGACGCAACCGCGACACGGCTTGGTTTGCTGCTATCGACAAAGAATGGTCCGCGCTTAAACAGGCGTTTGATGTCTGGTTGTCGCCTCGCAATTTTGACACGCAAGGCCGCCAGATTGAACGCCTGAGTGATTTGACCGGTTTGGTGCGTACAAGCAGCGACCCACAGCTTAGGTGAACCGTCCGCCCCCCGCCTCCTAGATCCATATGTTCTCGGAGAGGCGCGCTTTGACCAATCCATTGAGCAGCGCTACATCTTGTGCCGGCTTGCGCCCGGCGCGTCGGGCGCGTGACACCGCATGGACCGCATCCAAAAGAGGCGCGTCTTGGGCATTGCGCGCGATGCCCGCCAAAAATTGCGCCACATAGTCGACTATGGCCTCGTCCGGTTTGTTTTGCAGCGCTTCTGCGGCCTTGCGCAAATCATCGCGAAACGCTGCCGGATCGGGACAAATTGGGGGATCGAGAACCTCTCTCAGGCCGGTCGGACGCTGATCTTTGGGTAGACCTTCCAGAATGGTCGTTTGGAATTTGGTCAGACTGGTGAGCGGTTTTGCCAAAAATGCATCCGCACCGGAAGCAATTGCGACAGGGATGTTGTAGTCATCTCCTGACATCGCCAAAAGCAAATCGATACGCGGGCTGGCCTGTGCGAGCTCTTCGATTAATTCGGCCCCTGAGCCATCCGGCAATCCCATGTCGATCATGGCAACCGAGGGGCGGTAGACCCGCAAATGGCGTCTTGCCGAGGCGAGGCAGTCAGCGCGACGGATGCGCGCACCCGACCGCATGCCCATCAGACGCAGCGCGTCACAGGCAAAGCGGCTGTCTTCGACAACCAGAATCGTCAGGCCAAGCAGCGGGCGCTGAGTCGTCGGCGTGGAAAGAGGAGAAAAAGGTGAGCGATCAACCATTTGGCAGCTCCTGAGAAACTCATGAATAAACAATACTCAGACAGGCTAGGCCAATCGTGACTAACGAAGGGTTAAGTCGCAGGAACGCTGACAACGGATCAAAAGCGTGTTGGATTGATCTTGGTTTGCCGCAACGGCGTGATGGTGGGGCGCTTGCGCGAGGCCGTTCACAGCTTCATAAAGCCAGCCAACTGGAGAGAGTGAACCCCTGAGGGAGTGAGAGATGATTGGAAGACTAAACCACGTCGCGATTGCGGTGCCAGATCTTGAGGCCGCAATGGCGCAGTACAGCACAGCGCTGGGTGCCAATGTCGGTGCGCCACAAGATGAGCCCGACCATGGCGTAACGGTCGTGTTTATTGAATTACCCAACACAAAAATTGAGCTGCTGTACCCCTTGGGCGATGACAGCCCGATCAACGGTTTCCTTGAAAAGAACCCATCGGGCGGCATTCATCACGTGTGTTATGAGGTCGAAGATATTCTTGCGGCGCGTGATCATCTGAAAGAAACCGGTGCGCGAGTGTTGGGCACAGGCGAGCCCAAAATCGGAGCCCATGGTAAACCGGTTTTGTTTTTGCACCCCAAAGACTTTAACGGCTGTTTGGTGGAGCTCGAACAAGTATAAGAGGACAACTCAGGCGTCCTAAAGGTCGCCTGCACTTTAAGGAGGTGCCCATGGCGTTTACGTCAGCAATTGTGCTTTATGCCGTTCTTTGGTTCATGACCTTTTTGGTTGTGATCCCGTTTCGTCTGCAAACTCAAGGAGACGTCGGGGAGGTGCTTGAGGGCACCCATGCAGGTGCCCCCGAACATCACAACTTGAAAACCAAAGCCAAGATCACGACCGTTTTGGCGGCGGTGATGTGGGGGATCCTGTTTTGGATCATCACATCCGGTGCGATATCGGTGCGCGATTTTGACTGGTTTGACCGAATGGCTCCGATCACTTCTGAAGCCCATGGTACAGATGGGTAAAGGTGGCCGCCCCTAAAATTGGTATCAGCAGGTTGATGAGCGGAATCGACAGGGGCATCGCCATAAGTGTGCCCGCCAACCAGATGGTGCCAGCGTGTTTGCGGCGCAGCTGTTTGGCACCTTCGCGCCCGATGCGGCGCATGGCGGCGAGCATGAAATATTCCCGTCCCAACAAAAAGCCGTTCATGCCCCAAAAGATGAACAAGGCCATGGGCGGAAAGATCGCATAGACGATCAGCGCCAAAATGTTGGCGGCTATCAATACGCCCAGAAAGTTCACTGTGTCGCGGAACCCGTCCCAAAACGGCACTTGCGGTACTTCGGGCAGATGCGGGTAATGGCGGTCTTCAACCGCATGCGCGACCTGATCAAGAAACATCGATGTGATCGCCGAGGCCACGGGCACCATCAGGAAAACTGACAAAACAATCATCACAAAGAACGAGCTCCATGTGATGAGATCGGGTAGCCAGCTAACTGGACCAATCAGTTCTTGCACGGTTTCAGCGGCGCCAAGCCAGTTTAAGAACATCAAAAACAAAACGTAGGCGGCCACCAAGAGCGCAAAGGTGAGCCCGATGCCGAGCCATAGAACACGGCGGAAGCGGCGATCGCCCAATTGGCCGAGGGCCTTGAAAAATGAGCTGACAACTACTGAGAGACCCATGTGACCTTCTCCTTTACGTCAGGGCGGGGGCGTTCTGGTGGGGCGCTGCGTTCGGTGCCAATATGGATGAACCCTGCAACACGTTCATGTGGTGCAAGGCCAAGGCCGCGCTCGACAAAGGGGCGGTCATGGCTGGCCCAACCCGAAAGCCAATTGGCGCCCCAGCCTGAGGCGAGGGCGGCGTTGAGCAGCTGAAGACAGACGCAGGCAGCAGAATAGGTTTGCTCGATCTCGGGGACTTTGTCGGAAATCACGGGCGCTTCGATGACGGCGACAGCAAGCTCAGCACTGGCGAACTGATTGTGTGCCTTGGTGATTTTGTCCTCATCCATCAAAAGAGCGGCGCCACGGTCTGGCACGAGGCTTGCAAGGCGTTGTAGCGCATCCTTTTCTAAAACCATCAGCCGCCATGGCTCAAGCTTGCCGTGATCGGGGCTACGTAGAGCGGCCTCTAGCATTGGTCCAAGCTGTGCGCGATCGGGGATCGGCAGGGTCAGCGTCTTGGCAGGACGGGAGCGGCGCGACAGTAAAAATTCAAGCGCTTCGGGCTTCGGATCGAGCATGTAATATTCTTTCGGCTAAAACTTTGAAATTGGATGGGCTAGGGCCGTTTGTTGAACTCGGCTGCCATTTCGTCAATGAGCTCGTTGAAAAAGCTCTGCACGCGGTCTGAGGGTTGCCGTTTGATCAGAGTGTCGACAGTTGGATCCTGTGCGCGGATGTCTGAGCCTGCCAATGTTTCCAATACGGCATGACCGCAGAACGGCACATGGGCCTCGGAGTAACCACCTTCATGAACCAGGACAAGTTTGCCGTCACAGTGTTTGTGAGCGGCTGACATGAGTTGTTGTGTCATTTGGCGGTAGGTGTCCGCACTGGCAAGCATGCGTGACAGTGGATCGAAAGCTGAGGCGTCAAAACCACAGGCGACAATGATGAGATCTGGCTTAAACTGATCCAGCGCCGGCAGAACAATTTTCTCCATTGCGCGTAAGTAGCTGGCATGGCCGCTGCCAGGCGGAAGAGGGATGTTGATGTTGTAGCCAAGCCCCGCACCATGGCCGCGATCTGCCATGTCGCCAGTGTCTAGCGGGTAGTTGTGTTCCTGATGCAGCGAGATCGCCAAGACGTCGTCGCGCTCATAGTAAATTGCCTCGGTGCCATTGCCGTGGTGAACGTCCCAATCAATGACGGCAACGCGTTCGAACAGCCCGTCAGCTTGGGCGTTTTCAATGGCAATAGCGATATTGGCAAGCAGGCAGAAACCGTTGGGCCAATCGGGCAGGCAGTGATGTCCCGGTGGACGTGAGAGCGCATAGGCGTTTTGCAAATCACCTTGGGCAACGGTGCGAACGGCCTCGCTGGCCAGTCCGGCGGACACGGCCGCGATTTCATAGGCGCCCTGACCAAATGGAGTGCGAAGTCCAATTTCACCACCACCTGTGTCTGACATTTTTTTGAATTCAGTGAGGTAGTTTTCCGGGTGCACGCGGGTCAACATGTCGTGTGTCGCGGGGGGGGCGTGGCGCATGTCCAGCTCGGCCGCCAATCCGGTGATATCCAAGAGGTTTTTGAGGCGCCGTTTGGTTTCGGGGCTCTCTGGCAGGTCACCTGATGCGAGGGGTTGGACATGGCCTCCTACGGGCAATGTCAGCGCGTAATTACCACCTGAGTGCCAGAAGCAACGTTCATCCCAAAAGAAACCTGTGCTCATGCCCACTTACTCCTGTTTCGTTCTCAGGGTAAATATGGCGGGTAGGAAAGTTTTGTAAATGACCGAGCGGCGAAAGAGCGCAAATGAACGATGAGTTGAATGACCTGGCGGTACCAGGGACCGAGATTTCGGTGCGGGTTACGCCTAAGGCGTCACGTAATATGGTCAAGCTGCAAGACGGTAGTATTCGGGTTTACGTGACGAGTGTGCCAGAAGGGGGCAAGGCGAATGCAGCTGTGCAAAAGCAGCTGGCCAAGGCGTTGGGTGTGGCGAAGTCGCGCCTGACCTTGATCCGAGGGCAAACGGCACGCGACAAGGTGTTTCGCGTGGAAAGATAGATTGGGAACTAGGCCGCTTTAGCTGCTGTCTTGTTTCATAGTATAGACCCCTTCGGGCAGATCCAAAGCCGCGGCCAGGTCGCGCGATTGACCATTTGACAGGGTTATTTTCACAACGCTGTCACTGCGCGGATCATATTGCTCAAGCGTGATGCAATCTTCAAAAAGGTTGATGACCACATCTTCTGCCAACGGCGCAGTGCCCTCATCCACAAGGGTCACTACCGTCGCGTCAAATTCGTGTTCGATGCTAAACATACCTCTAGCCTAACGCGCCGGGGAGAAGGCGCAAGCTTTTCCCTCTGGAAACCTTGGTCCGTGGAAAATACAGTGGGGCAACGTGTTATAAGCAATGGCTTTTGGGAGGTCGGGCATGCGTCAGTTATCCTCAATCGGGTCTTCACTTGTGTGTTTGGTTCTGCTGGGCGGCCTTGTTGCGGGGTGTGTGTCCACGACCAGCAGTAGCGCGCCAACGGCTGCTCCGGCGGCACGTCAACAGGCGGCTAACATTTCGCACAGTCAGGCGCGCAGCCGTCTTGCGCCCATTACCGCGCGCGTTGAGCCTGTGGCAGAACGGGAGTGTCGGGCGCGCACGAATTCGGGAACCGATTGTGATTATCTGATCTCGGTAGATAGTCGTACTGAGCTGGCGGCCAATGCCTATCAAACCGTGGACAAAAACGGACGTCCGTTGATCGTGTTCACCACCGCTTTGATCGCTCAGACCGGTAATGCCGATGAGCTGGCTTTTGTCATGGGACACGAGGCGGCTCATCATATTGCGGGGCATCTGACGCGTCAGCAAAACAACGCTATGACCGGCGCTGCGTTGAGTGGCATTCTTGTCGCGGCGCTTGGTGGAAATGCGGATGCGGTCGAGGCCGCAATGGATTTGGGCGCAGGGGTCGGTGCGCGGTCTTATTCGAAAAACTTTGAGCTGGAAGCGGACGCGTTGGGCACTGTGATTGCGCATAAGGCGGGTTATGACCCCGTGCGTGGTGCCGAGTTCTTTAATCGGATTGCCGACCCGGGTGATCGTTTTCTAGGAACACACCCACCCAATGCGGCGCGAATGGAGATCGTGCGGCGCACGGCGGCCGGACTGTAAAGCATGCGCCAAATACGCAATGTATTGACGGACCGAGGGTCAAAATATGCGGTTTCGGGCGGGCCGGTAACGGATCGAAAATCCGCAGATGCGTTTTTGAAACAACTCAAGCGCGACAAGAAATTTGCCAAAGCGACTCACAATACATGGGCGGCAATATTGTCAGATGGAACACCGCTCAAGGGCGACGATGGGGAAAGTGGCGCGGGTCTTGTAATTTTGCGCATGCTGGAACGCGCGGAGCTGATAGATCACATCGTTGTCGTAACGCGTTGGTATGGCGGTGTAAAATTAGGGGGCGATCGATTTCGCCGGGTTCAGGATTGCGTGAGAGCCTATTTGGAAACCAGCCATTGATGCAGGTCAAGGGCTCGTAGAGAAGCCTATGGTAGCGATTGTGCCGGTACTTGTTTTGGCCAGCACAGGGAGACGGGCATGATCGAGACCGAACGCAAGAAAGTGCACGCTTCGTTGGTTGATCAAACAGCGGCGAAGGCGGGGGTGGATTTGCAAGAGGCCGCCATTCGCGGGCATCTGCGCTACGAAGAAATTGCCGACATGGTGCTGCGCTGTATGGATTGTGCGAGTCCGGGGCAATGCGCCCGCAGTCTCGCGCACGCCAGTGATACGACATCGTCTTTGCCCGATTATTGCCGCAACGGAGCGATGTTTGAACGTCTGAGAAAGGTTTCCCAATGAGACCGCTTGGCGACAGTAACATACATTTCTGGCGTGCTCAGAATATGGCACGGATCACGCAGGTGGATTTGGTTGCCGCGACTGCCTGCAATCAGCTTACGCAGGATGGTTGGGCTCAGATGGTCTCGACCTGTCGTGGGTGCAGCTGGGATCACGGTTGCCAACGATGGCTGACCGCTCATCGACGCGATCAAGCTTGCGATGCGCCGGATACCTGCGACAACCTCTTAGAATTCAACAGGTTAAAGCAAGCATTGAAAGGGCATTGAGATGGCGAGTGTTTTGCAGCTGGGGGATCCGGTAAAACATTTCTGGATGACTCGCAGTGTTGCACGTGCGATGGGAGTGTCGCTCAGCGAAGCCATGGCAGAGGGACGGCTTTCAGCCTCAGCGTATGAAAAAATGGTCACGCAATGTCGAAGTTGCGGACGTGTCCGGGATTGCGAAACTTGGCTTGGTGCGCAGGTTTGCCCAGCAACGCAGGCACCTGAGTGCTGCAAAAACGCACCTTTTTTCGATGAATTGAAAGAAGCATAGGTTCATTTTTGCACAACCTGTGAAGGTCGCGCTGAGTTAAAGGATGTCCAGAACCGCCTCGGGTGGCCTGCCGATTGCGGCTTTTGCTGCGATGAATACGATAGGGCGTTCGATCAGGATCGGATTGGTGGACATGGCTTCAAACAAGGCTGTGTCGCTGTCTGATTTTGACAAACCCAACTCGCGAAATTGTGCTTCTTTGGGGCGCATCATGTCGATTGCCGTGCCCCCCAACAAGGCGCAAACAGATTTGAGCTCTGCCACGGTTGGGGCATCTTTCAGATAGCGCCGGATGGTGACATCCCCCCGCTCTTGCAGCAAAGCGAGGGTTTGGCGAGATTTGGAGCAGCGCGGATTGTGCCAGATGGTGATCACAGCCAATCGTCCCGTTTGCTGCCCACTGCATCTGCGACATTGGCAAAGCCGTCGCGTTCCAGGAGCGCATCCAAGCCGCGCACCGTATCTTCGATCAGCGACAATCCGGAATATACGAGCGCGGTGTACATTTGCACGGCCGAGGCACCGGCGCAGATTTTGGCGTAGGCATCTTCGGCATTCGCCACGCCCCCCACACCAATCAGGGGCAGCTTGCCGTCTGTGAGTTGAGAGAAACGCGCCAAGACGCGGGTGGAGCGTTCAAACAGCGGTGCGCCGGACAACCCACCTTTTTCGTCTTTGTGCGGGCTGGTCAGCCCGTCGCGCGACAGGGTTGTGTTGGTTGTGATGACGCCGTCAATTTTGCTCTCCAGAGCGACTTCGGCAATTTCTGTGAGTTCCGCGTCGCTCAGATCAGGTGCGATCTTCAGGAACACCGGAATTGCGCGGTCGAGTTCGTCGCGGGTCTGCATGACACCAGCAAGCAGAGCCGAGAGCGCCGCCTTACCCTGAAGGTCGCGCAGTTTCTCGGTATTGGGCGAGCTGACGTTGACGGTGGCAAAGTCAATGTGCGGGCCACAATGCGCTAAGACACGGGCAAAGTCGGCTGCGCGGTCGTCGCTGTCTTTGTTGGCACCAAGGTTCAGGCCGATCACCGCGTTTTGGGGGCGTTTAGCAAGACGGGCTGCAATCGCGTCCATACCGTCGTTGTTAAAGCCAAAGCGGTTGATAGCAGCCCGCTCTGGTGTCAGGCGGAATAAACGTGGTTTAGGATTGCCAGGCTGGGCGCGCGGGGTGGCTGCGCCGACCTCGATATGGCCAAAACCGCTTCGCGACAGGCCTTTGAGAGCGGTCGCATTTTTGTCAAATCCGGCCGCAAGCCCCAAGGGGTTTGGCAGATCTAGTCCGGCAACATTGGTGCGCAGGCGGGAGGACGTGATTGGACCGGGTGACGCCATCAAACCTGTTTGCAACGCGCGGATCGCAAGGCCGTGGGCCACTTCGGGGTCAAATTGGTGCATCACTTTGATGCCGATGGGTTCAAGAAATCTCATATGCCTAGTCCTGCGGGAAACTGATGGACACCGTCTGCCAGCGGCAGTGGTTGCGCCCATGTGACATCCGAAAGCCTGAGCTCTCGATACAGGTGGGGGAACAGCGCACCGCCGCGGGAGGGTTCCCACTTCAGATCGTCCTCTAAGGGCGCGCTTTCAACCCCTAAAAGAAACAGATTTTCCGCATTTGCAAAATGCTTAGCGGCGGTTTCTGCAACCTGCTCGGCGGTTGAGAAATGCACATAGCCATCGGCAATGTCGATCGGCGCTCCGGCGATTTGACCGGCGGCGCGCAATGCTGCCCATTCTTCGCCCTGAAGTATTTTAAAAATAAGCATGTCTTCACATGCAATGGGCGGTCGGTAACGTCAAGTCGCACATTTGAATGTTTGGTTTTGACAGATGGTGCATTTGAGAGGCACCATCGGGGCATAAAATAAGAAGACAGAGAGGGGATTCCCATATGAAACGATTTTTGCTTGGTGGCGCGCTATTGGCCACAACAGCAGGAATGGCGGCGGCGGACTATACGCTAACCATTCTGCACACCAACGATTTCCACGCTCGGTTTGAGCCAATTTCCAAATATGATTCCGGTTGCGGTGAAGAAGACAATGCCGAAGGCAAATGCTTTGGCGGTTCAGCACGTTTGGTGACAGCCGTTGAAGAGGCGCGCGCACGGTCCAACAATTCCATCCTTGTGGATGGTGGGGATCAGTTCCAAGGCACGCTATTTTACACCTACTACAAGGGTAAACTTGCCGCTGAGATGATGAACAAAATGGGCTATGACGGCATGACCGTGGGCAACCACGAGTTTGACGACGGCCCCGAAGTGCTGCGCGGGTTTATGGATGCGGTAGATTTTCCAGTTCTTATGTCAAATGCGGATGTCAGCCGCGAGCCGCTGTTGGCCGACAAACTGGCTAAGTCGGCAGTGATCGAGCGCGGCGGTGAAAAGCTTGGTCTCATTGGCCTGACGCCGCAGGATACCGATGAGTTGGCCAGCCCCGGTCCAAATGTCAAATTCTCTGATCCTAGTGCGGCAGTGCAGGGCGAAGTCGACAAACTAACCGAAATGGGTGTGAACAAGATTATCGTGTTGAGCCACTCTGGCTATGTTGTGGATCAAGATGTGGCCGCCAAAACAACAGGGGTGGACGTGATCGTTGGAGGGCATACAAACACCCTTCTTTCCAATACCTCTGATCGTGCGGAAGGGCCTTATCCGACAATGGTAGGTTCTACAGCGATTGTGTCGGCCTATGCCTACGGCAAGTTCCTGGGCGAATTGAACGTCACATTCAACGATGCCGGTGATGTAGTTTCGGCAACGGGTGAGCCGATCATCATGGACGCAGCCATCATGGAAGATGATGCGACCAAAGCGCGTATCGCAGAGGCGGCTGCTCCTCTGGATGAAATCCGCAATCGTGTGGTGGCGGAAACCGCCGAGCCGATCGATGGCGAGCGTGGGTCATGCCGGGCTCAAGAATGTGCAATGGGCAATTTGATTGCTGATGCGATGCTGGATCGCGTCAAGGATCAAGGTGTTGAAATCGCCATTCAGAACGGCGGCGGCATTCGCGCGTCTATTGACGGTGGCGAAGTGACCATGGGCGAAGTGCTGACGGTTTTGCCGTTCCAAAACACCTTGTCCACGTTCCAAGTCACTGGGGAAACCATAATGGCCGCGCTTGAAAACGGCGTCAGCCAGCACGAAGACGGGGCCGGTCGTTTCCCGCAAGTTGCCGGCATGAGCTATGCCTTTGACGTGAGCCGTCCGGTTGGCAGCCGCGTCAGTGACGTTCTCGTTGGGGATGCGCCAATTGAGTTGGGTAAGCTCTATAGCGTGGTGTCCAACAACTATGTGCGCAACGGTGGCGACGGCTATAAAATGTTCCGCTCGGCCCAAAATGCCTATGACTACGGCCCTGATCTGGCCGATGTCACCGCCGAGTATATGGCGGCCCAAGGCGCGTTTAAGCCTTATCTTGATGGACGTATCGTCGTTAAATAAGCGTCGTTTGCGCGATGGCTTGACCTTTGAACTCCCCGCTCGGAAACTGGCGGGGCGTTTTCTTTTGGAGATGGAATGGAACACCCGCTTTTTGATCTGATCGAACAGCGCATCCGCGCGGCCGAGGCGGCGGGTGAGTTTCAAAACCTGCAATGCGCGGGGCGGCCTTTGCCACCCGAAGATGATCCGGAAAATGCGCTGATCAACCGTTTGGTCAAAGACAGTGGCGGTGCGCCGGAATTTGTGACCTTGTCCCGACAATTGGCGAAACTGCGGGAGGAACTACGCGAAACAGGGGATCGCACACAGCGGCAGGATATCATGAAAGACATGTCGATGATGGAGGCGCGTATCGGGATGGCGCGCAAAGGGTATCGCTGATGTGTGGACGCTTTGCGATTACTTTGCCAACCGACGCAATGGCGCAATTGTTTGCCGCCAGTCCTGCCAACAATTTGCCAAACGTTCCGAACTATAATGTTTGCCCGACCAACGATGTTCATGTGGTTTTGGGGCAAGGAGATGCGGCGCGACGTCGGCTGGTGGCGATGCGGTGGGGGTTTATTCCCAAGTGGTACAAAAAGCCTAACGATGGCCCGCTGTTGATCAATGCGCGTTCTGAAACCTTGGCTGAAAAGCCCGCGTTTTCAGCAGCCTGTCGCGAGCGGCGGTGTCTGATCCCCGTGAGCGGGTTTTATGAATGGACCAAAGATGACGCTGGCGTGCGTTGGCCTTGGTACATTCGTGGTGATGCCCCATTGGCGATGGCAGGTGTTTGGCAAGAGTGGCATCAAGATGATTTGCACTTCACAACCTGCGCGATGGTGACGACTGGGGCTAACGAGAGCATGTCGCGTATTCATCACCGTATGCCGGTGATTGTGTCGCCGGAAGACTGGGCATTGTGGCTTGGCGAAGAGGGGCACGGGGCGGCCAAATTGATGGCTGCGGCGGATGAGGATCTGTTGACCTTTCATCAAGTGGATCGGGCGGTGAACTCTAATCGGGCTTCAGGTTCAGAGTTGATTGAGCCACTGTAGGACATCGGTTGGGTTTAAGTGTTGGTTTGAAAACGTCCGTCGTATTTTCAAAAAAAACGTGACACTCCTTTAGCGGCAATCACCTGCTTTGATGTTGGACTCTCTGTTGGATCAGCGTTTGATTGTACGGTACTCCCTTAGGATCGATAGACTATGTCCAAGCCCACATATTACGCGTCGCAGGGCGGATTACCGCCCCAAACCCAGCTGCTAACCGACCGCGCTGTCTTTACAGATGCTTATGCCGTCATTCCGCGTGGCACCATGACCGACATCGTGACATCGAATTTGCCGTTTTGGGACGATGCACGCACTTGGGTGATAGCCCGTCCGCTCAGTGGATTTGCAGAAACGTTTTCGCACTACATTACCGAGGTCAGTCCTGGGGGCGGTAGTGAACGCCCCGAATTGGACCCACAAGCACAAGGGGTATTGTTTGTCGTTCAGGGACAGGTGGTTGTGTCCATTGAGGGCGTGCAGCATGAATTGGGCGAAGGGGGGTATGCCTACCTGCCTGCGGGGTGTCAGTGGACGTTGCGCAATGAAAGTGATGCTGTGGCCAAGTTTCATTGGGTGCGCAAGGCATATGAGCCGGTGGAGGGCATCGAAGCCCCCACGCCATTTGTCACCAACGAGCGGGACCACGCGCCAAACGAGATGCCAGACACGGACGGAAAATGGGCCACAACCCGTTTTGTTCAACCGGACGACATGCGTCATGATATGCATGTGAATATTGTCACGTTTGAACCTGGTGGGGTTATCCCTTTTGCCGAAACCCATGTGATGGAACACGGTTTGTATGTGTTAGAGGGAAAAGCGGTCTATCGGCTTAATCAGGACTGGGTAGAGGTCGAGGCCGGAGACTATATGTGGCTGCGCGCGTTTTGCCCGCAGGCGTGTTATGCAGGTGGACCCGGGAAATTCCGCTATTTGCTGTACAAAGACGTAAACCGGCATATGACATTGCGTTGATCCCTCATCTGAGCGTGGTCACGCGCATCGGGCGATTATTAAGTCCTTTTGCTGCGGGAATTTGGCGTTTGGAAAGGGCGTGGTTGTGGATCTTTGACCAGTTTTCGCACATGAAAACTGGTCTGGGGTAATTTGCTTGCGATTGATAGCGTTAACATTGCGCAAGAGGCCGCTTCTCCATTGCTTTTGGGCTGGCCTTTTGGGGGTAAAACCAGTCAATTAGCCGCTCGGGGAGTTGTAGGAAATCCGCCATGAGCGAGCGTAAGATCAGGATTTTCATCAATGGGTTTGGTCGTATTGGCCGGACGCTGTTGCGCATTCTGTCCAAAGGACACCATCCAGAGTTTGAAATCGTTGGTGTCAACGACATCGAGAGTCTTGAAGCCTGCGCATATCTGTTTGAATTTGACAGCGTATTTGGCGCCTATAACGGCGATGTGGCTGTCGGGGAGGGTTTCTTGTCGGTTGACGGTCTGGAAATTCCGTTCTCGGCAGAACGGGACCTCAGCCAATTGGATTTGTCGCAGGTAGATGTGGTTTTGGAATGCACGGGAATGGCCGGTTCTCGTGCCATCGCTGAGCGCGGGCTGGCGGCGGGCGCACGGTCTGTCTTGATATCCGGCCCATCGGATGAAGCGGATGTGACGTTGGTCATGGGCGCAAATGAGGCGCAGTTAGGCGACCACAAAATAATTTCAAATGCGTCATGCACCACAAACGCGCTTGCGCCTTTGCTACGCGTGTTGGACGAAGGTTTTGGGCTTATCAGCGGGCATATGACAACGGTTCATTGCTATACCGGTAGTCAGCCGACGGTGGACAAACCGCGTGCTAATCTTGAACGCAGCCGTGCGGCGGCTTTGTCGATGGTGCCGACGACAACGTCCGCGCAAAAGCTGATCGGAAGTGTTTTGCCACATCTGGCAGGGCGGGTTGAAGCGCGGGCAATTCGTGTCCCTACGGCGAGCGTGTCCGCAATTGATCTGACCATTCAGACAGAGCGCGATGTCACTGCTGAGCGGGTGAACACAGTGCTGCGCGCAGAAGCCGCGCGCGCACATTTGATTGGCTGGACGCAAAAGCCGCTGGTGTCCACGGACCTGCGCGCACGACCAGAATCCTTGATTATTAGTGAGCGCGAAACATCGGTGTCCGTTGGCGGACTACTGCGGGTGTTCGGCTGGTATGACAATGAATGGGGCTTTTCCAACCGCATGTTGGATATGGCCAGAAATATGGGGCGGCGTTGACGCCTGCCGAGGGGACTTTTGGAGAGAACGATGAGCGACAAGAAGACCAAAGCTGAAAACGCACGCCAAGAGGCGCTAAAGTATCACGAGTTCCCCAAGCCGGGTAAGCTGGAGATCCGTGCAACCAAGCCGATGACAACTGGCCGCGATTTGAGTAATGCCTATAGCCCCGGTGTTGCGGAAGCCTGCGTTGAGATTGAAAAAAATCCAGCAGATGCTTCGCGCTATACGGCCAAGGGCAATCTGGTCGCCGTGATTTCAAATGGGACTGCCGTTTTGGGATTGGGCAATATTGGCGCTCAGGCCAGTAAGCCGGTGATGGAAGGTAAGGCTGTTCTGTTTAAGAAGTTTGCGGGCATTGACTGTTTTGACATTGAGGTCAACGAACCTGATCCCGAGAAGCTGGCCGATCTGGTGTGCCGTTTGGAGCCGACCTTTGGCGCGGTGAATCTCGAAGACATCAAGGCGCCGGACTGTTTCCTGGTTGAACGTATCTGCAAGGAACGCATGAATATTCCGGTGTTTCATGATGACCAGCACGGCACGGCGATTGTTGCTGCAGCAGCGGCTTATAACGCCTTGATTGTGGCCAAGAAAAACGTTGAAGATATCAAGGTTGTCGCGCTAGGCGCGGGGGCTGCGGGCATTGCATGTCTTAAGATGCTGATGACCATGGGCGTGCAGCATGAAAACATCCTAATGTTGGACAGCAAAGGTGTTGTGCATACCCAGCGCAATGATCTGACGGCTGAGAAAAAAGAATTCGCGCAGCCCACCGAAAAACGCTCGGTGATGGAAGCCATGGAAGGCGCGGATCTGTTCCTTGGCGTGTCTGGCCCGGGTTTGCTGACCAAAGAAATGGTTGCGCAGATGAACGATGATCCGATCATCTTTGCGTTGGCCAACCCGACGCCGGAAATTATGCCCGAGGAAGCGCGAGAAGCAGCGCCAGGGGCTTTGATAGCGACGGGGCGGTCAGACTATCCGAACCAAGTGAACAACGTTTTGTGTTTCCCGTTTATCTTCCGTGGGGCGCTGGACGCTGGCGCAACCGAGATCAACGATGCGATGAAGCTGGCGTGCGTTGAGGCAATTGCCGGTCTGGCGCGAGAAACGACCAGTGCGGAGGTCGGACAGGCGTACCGTGGTGAGCAGCTCTTGTTTGGTCCTGAGTATTTGATTCCAAAGCCTTTTGATCCGCGACTGTTGCCAACCATTGCGGTTGCTGTGGCGCGTGCTGCTGTGGAGTCCGGTGTGGCGACCAAAGAAATTGATTTGATGGCCTATGAAGAGCGACTAGAGGCGCAGGTCTTCCGTTCCTCGATGATTATGCGCCCTGTCTATGAAGCGGCCAGTATGAGCCGTCGTAAGATTGTGTTTGCGGAAGGCGAGGACGAACGTGTGTTGCGGGCCGCCCAAACTATGATCGAAGAGAGCCTTGATACGCCAATTCTGATCGGACGTCCGGAAGTCGTTGAGCATCGTCTCAAACGTACAGGTTTGAAAATCCGCCCCGGCAAAGACTTTGAGTTGATCAACCCAGAGTTTGACGAGCGCTACCGCGACTATTGGACAACCTATCACAACAAGCTGCGCCGCCAAGGCGTGAGCCCTGACAGTGCCAAGGCGATTTTGCGCACAAACAGCACCGCGATTGCCGCCATTGCCGTGGAACGCGGTGATGCGGATAGTATGATTTGTGGTACCTTTGGTGAGTACCGCTGGCACCTTCGCTATGTCACGGAAGTGCTTCAAAACCAAAAGCTTCATCCAACCGCGTCCTTGTCTCTGATCATTCTTGATAAGGGGCCATTGTTCTTGGCGGACACTCATATTCATATGGAATCTACGTCTGAGCAGGTGGCGGAAACCGTGATTGCAGCGGCGCGGCATGTGCGTCGTTTTGGGGTGACGCCAAAGATTGCATTGTGTTCAGGCAGCCAGTTCGGAAATCTGGATAGCAACTCGGGTCGCATTATGCGCGGTGCGTTGGAAATTCTGGATCAGCACGACGTTGATTTTGAGTATGAGGGCGAGATGCAGACTGATGCGGCACTTGATCCAGAGTTGCGCGAACGTCTGTTCCCTGGTGGTCGTTTGACGGGCAAAGCCAATGTGTTGGTCTACTCAAACACTGATGCGGCAGGGGCTGCGCGCAACATTTTGAAGTCTGTTGCGGACGGTCTGGAAGTGGGGCCGATCCTGATGGGCATGGGCAACCGTGCGCAGATTGTGACGCCGTCCATTACTGTGCGTGGATTGCTGAATATCGCGGCCTTGGCGGGCACCACGGTGTCGACTTACGGCTAAAAATAGGCCCTCGAAATCGGTGGATTTCGGGGGCTGTATCGCGTCGGTATTGCGTCGGTATCACGACGGTGCGGTTTTCGCCTCTCAAACTTCCGCCAAATTGTCTCAAGCGTTTTGTGCCGAAATGGTGCAAGGTGGTCGGGTTTTGTGAGTGGAGGGGGTAAAATGGGACTGACTTTTGAGGCCGTGGCCCAAGCGGCACAAGATTATACAGCAGCGTGGAATTCCGGTGATCCAGCGGCGGTGGCGAGTTTTTACGCCGAGGCCGGAGGGATCGTGATTAACCGCGGTGAGCCTTGGGAAGGGCGCGCGCGGGTGCAGGATATGGCCGCGGGGTTCTATGCGGATGTGCCGGATCTGGTTCTGAGCTGTGATGATATTCGGCTTGCTGGAAATCATGCGGTCTTTGTCTGGACGTTCACGGGACATGATGCTGGTACTGGTAATCCTTTAAACATTCGTGGCTGGGAAGAATGGGAGCTTAATGAGGACGGCAAAGTTGCCGCCTCACGTGGCTGGTTTGATGCTGAGGAGTATGCGCGACAGGTTGCGGGCTGAGGCTGCACTCTGGCTGCGATTTATAGCGGCCAGAACACCAAAATGGATGGGATCGAGACGGCGACCACGAGGATCTCCAGAGGTAGTCCCATGCGCCAGTAGTCACCAAAGCTGTAGCCGCCAGGTCCAAGGATAAGAGTGTTGTTCTTGTGCCCGATGGGGGTGAGGAAGGCCGATGAGGCTGCCACAGCCACTGCCATCAGGAAGGGATCAGCCGACACCCCCATGGACTGTGCCATCTGGATGCCCACAGGGGCGGCGACGATGGTGGTGGCGGTGTTGTTGAGCACATCGGACAGCGTCATGGTGACCAGCATCAAGACAGTCAATACAGCCCATGCAGGGAAGCCTGCTGTCAGAGAGACCAGCGCGTTGGCAATCAATGCTGTGCCGCCAGAACTATCGAGTGCAGCGCCCAAGGGGATCATTGAGCCGAGCAGCACAACCACCGGCCATTCGATGTGGGTGTAGAGCTCGGAGATCGGCACAATCTTGGTCAGCACATAGGCGATAACGACCAGTCCCAGCGCGATCGGCAGATAGATGAGGCCCACTGAAGCGGCGGCGACCGCGCCGACAAACATGCCAATTGCCATCCAGATTTTGGAATTGGCAGTGACCACAAGGCCACGATCGGCAAGTGGCAGACACCCGAGCCAGTCTGTCACATCTGCGCCACGATCTTTGGGGGCAAGGATCAGAAGGATGTCACCGGGGCGTACAATCGTTTTGCGGATTTGGGTGCGGATGCGGCGACCTTCGCGGGAAATCCCCATCAGGATCGCACCTTGGCGCCATGCCAGCCCCACAGCCTGAGCGGTCTTGCCTGCAATGCGTGCGTGATCCGGTACCACAACTTCGATGACTTCCAGACCTGCGCCTGCGGCTTTGAGCTGTTCCTCGCGCTTCTCATCTGAGAAATTCAGCGACAGCGCCGAGCGGAATTCATCCAGCGCGTCGGGACGTGCCTCGATCACCAGCGCGTCGCCCTCGCGCAGCGCGCGATTGCGCGAGGCGCCATACATCCGCTCGCCCTTGCGGATCAGGCCAATCACGGCCACGTCGCTCTCTTCGGCGGTTTTGTCCAACTCGGACAGACGTTGACCGATGAGTTTGCTCTCGGCGGGGATGGTGAGTTCGGCGATATATTGGCCCAGCTCGCTGACCTTTTTGCCTGCATCTTCGCGCTCAGGGATCAGACGCCAGCCGATGAGGGCAACAAAGGCAAGGCCCGCAATCGCGGTCAGGCCACCCACAGGGGCAAAATCAAACATCTTGAACGGCTCGCCCAATGCCTCTTCGCGGATCGAGGCTATGATGATGTTGGGCGGTGTACCGATGAGTGTGGCCATGCCGCCGAGTATGGTGGCAAAGCTGAGCGGCATCAGAGATTTGGCGGGGCTGCGACCGGCCTTGCGGGCGGTCTGTACGTCCACGGGCATCAGCAGGGCCAACGCAGCCACGTTGTTCATGAAAGCCGACAGCACAGCCCCGATGGTGCCAATGATTGCAATGTGGCTGCCAAGGGCGCGGGTGCTGTCCACCAGTGTGCGGGTGATAAGAAACACAGCGCCTGAGCGCACAAGGCCTGCGGAGACCACCAACACAAGGGCGACGATGATGGTGGCAGGGTGACCAAAGCCTGCAAAGGCGTTATCAACAGGCACGACACCTAGGACGACACCTAACATCAGGGCGGAGAAGGCCACTAGATCGTAACGAAACCGCCCCCAGAGCAGCATGCCAAAGACACCGCCAAACAGGCAAAAGAGGATAATCTGGTCGGTGGTCATTGATGGCCCTGCGGGTTTGTTATGTTTTGGATGATCCAAGCCCAGGTGGGCGCATAAAGCAAGCCTTGCAGGTCTTGGGCTGCTTGCCGTATAGAAACCTTCAAGAATGTAGATGAGCGCAGAGATACCCGGAGGCAAAACATGGCCGGCCATAGTAAATGGGCAAATATTCAGCATCGCAAAGGGCGTCAGGACGCCGTTCGCTCGAAGCTGTTTTCGAAACTGTCAAAAGAGATCACCGTCGCCGCCAAAATGGGCGACCCCGATCCAGATAAAAACCCGCGTTTGCGCATGGCTGTTAAAGAAGCCAAATCACAATCTGTCCCCAAGGACGTGATTGATCGCGCGATCAAGAAATCGACTGCTGGCGAAGGCGACGATTACGAAGAAATCCGTTATGAGGGCTATGGCCCCAATGGCGTGGCGGTGATTGTCGAGGCAATGACCGACAACCGCAACCGCACGGCGTCCACTGTGCGTTCAACCTTCACCAAAAACGGCGGCAACCTTGGCGAAACCGGCTCGGTTGGCTTTATGTTTGATCGTAAAGGCGAAGTGACCTATCCGGCCAGCGTTGGCGATGCGGATACGGTATTTGAGGCGGCGATCGAAGCGGGTGCGGAAGACGTTGAATCGACCGAAGACGGTCATGTTATCTGGTGTGAAGACACAGATCTGAATGACGTGTCCAATGCTTTGGAAGCGACCCTCGGCGAAAGTGAATCCACTAAGCTGGTGTGGAAGCCGACCACCACCACGGACATGGATCTTGAGGGGATGCAGAAGCTGATGAAGCTGATTGATGCGCTGGAAGATGACGATGATGTGCAGCGTGTGACCTCCAACTTTGAGGCCAGCGACGAGGTGATGGAGCAGCTGTGAGGCTGTCAAAGAACATTAGCGCGGCGAGTTTTGCCGGAATATACCTATCGATCGGGCAACTGATGTCTGCGAAGGCTCCAGTCTTCGCTGCGCTACTATTCGAAAAGATGCTGCAAACCCGCGCGAATATGCATGTCATCAATCTTTCCAACCCTAGCTCCAGGAAGTAATGCAGCAATGACGTCTTGCTCCGAATTCGCCCCTGAACTACACATGTTCATTATTTGGCAAAATGGTCTTTCGTCTAAGTCTACAGTGCTGCAGGAGTTAGAAGATAGAGGTTTCGAGCGGATCGTTGTACACGATGCCGAGTGGAGCGAGTCTCACTTCAACCAGAATATCGAAAGCTTCTACGCGATTAAGGGCTCATCGGCCGAAAACAAAGTCAAAGCAATTGGCGTGGGTCCATTTTGTGTTGTGACGTTTTGGGATAATACGCCTCTTTACGAGTTCCGCGAAACCACGCGTGGGTTTCAATTTGTGAATTCCCGCGTCTTCGACTTGAAAGCAGACTTTCGAGAGAAAATTTTGGGGGCGAACTTTGTTCACGGAACTAACAGTGCCGACGAAGCGCGCCGTGATTTGTTCCTGATCTATAGCGAGTGTTACGAGCAACTGACGCTAAGAGGAGTAGATGGATTTCAGCCGCGTGGTGACTTGCCTGGCGTCCGCGGTTGGGAGAACGTCAAAGAGATTTTAGACGTTCTCAACCACTGCGATGAGTATGTCGTCATGCGAAATTTTGAGGATCTCCCTGACAAAGTTAGCCTTGTCGAGCACGGTGATATCGACTTTTTGACGAAGTCATGGCGGTACACCGCTAGCCTGCTCAGCGCAGTTCCTGTTTTCGAAGGTGACGACAGACGTCACTTTCACCTCGTGATGAAATCGGGCGAAAAGCTTCCCATAGATTTACGATCTGTTGGCGATAACTATTACGATCCAGAGTGGCAGCAGCGGATCCTAGAAAATCGTGTCAAGTTCAATGGTTTTTATATTCCCAATGACGAAGACCTTCGATTTTCACTGATTTATCATGCTTTGCTTCACAAGGCAAAAGTGTCGCCCGACTACACCCGTCTGCTCACTGGTAAAACTGATGGTGAAGGCACAATCACTTGGGCTCAAAATCGTCAAGAATTGTTCGCCTTTTTGGCAGAAAATAGGTACGCGACCCTGCGACCAGAAGACTCGAGTGTTTTTTTTGATGATCGATTTTTCCCAAGTGCAATAAGCACCCAGGTTCGTGAAATAAATAGGTTGGGTATCAAAGATGTTGAGCCAGCCTTTTTGGAAGCGTGGAAAAATGTGTTTAAGTCATCCTATTATGTCGGGAGGATAGCGGACGGACGGACTGTATTTATCAAGTGTGGCGGCCTTAAAGGCTCTGCACGTCGTGAATACAAGCTGTTAAAAAAGCTTAACGGGATGCAACCGAATTTCTTCCCTGAGCCAATCAGTTATTCGAATGAAGATACGAATATTCTCGTCATTGAGTTTGTGGAAGGGCAGCGGCTAGATGAATTGGTTTCTGATGGTTTGAATGATCAGGAGGCTGCGCAGAAAATCTCTACGTCGCTGCATAAAATACAGTCCTGTCTGCATGAAGCGGGTATTGTTCATCGGGACATTAGACCTGCAAATGTCATAGTAGATAGAGATGGAAACGCTGTTTTAATCGATTTTCAAATGGCCATCTCAACAAAATCGCCTGTGTTCAAAGAATTTAAATGTATCAAGAGGAAATTTAAGTCGGTTAAGAACCTTGGAGAAGAATTTGCGGCAGGCCGGTATCATTGGGACGACGTGATTTCTATGAACAAGGTTTGCGACTATCTTTGCGACGCTGTCGGTTTGACCAAAGGAAAGTTGTCACTTTCTGAGGATTTAGTTGGTAAGCTGGATTGGTACGGTAAACGCAACAGTGTACTTGATCGAGCGCTCATTCAAATGCTTACCCCGGTTCTCAATTACTCGAAGGCTCGACGTTTGAGAAGAAAACAATCAAAAAGTAGGTAGGTCGGCCAATGCACTCAAGTCTGGGTAGTGCAAGTCGGCGGACAGCCTTGGTCAACGGCGCAAGGGCAGGAGGCATGAGGCGGCTGGCTGTTAAAGAAGCCAAGTCCCAATCTGCCCCCAAGGACGTGATTGATCGCGCTGCCAAGAAATCGACTGCGGGCAAAGGCGACGATTACGAAGAAATCCGTTATGAGGGCTATGGCCCCAATGGCGTGGCGGTGATTGTCGAGGCAAAGACCGACAACCGCAATCGCACGGCATCCACTGTGCGTTCAACCTTCACCAAAAACGGCGGCAACCTTGGCGAAACCAGCTCGGTTGACTTTATGTTTGATCGTAAAGGCGAAGTGACCTCTAATTTTGAGGCCAGCGACGAGGTGATGGAGCAGCTATAAGCTGTTTGGCGAGTGTCCAAAGCAACGGGGGCACATCTGAAATTTCAGGGCGTTACCAAGATGGTAGCGCCCTTTTTCGTTGTGAGAAGGGTCCCAGAAACAGTGTTTTTCAGTGGTTTTTGTAAAAATGGTTAATGGAAATGCAACTTATGGAGTAATGTTGACGTAGGGGCATTGGTTGGTTGGTATTTGTTATGCGGTTTGATGTTCTGGATGGAATTCGGGGTCATTTGCTGTTCATGATGATGATCACGCATATGTCCGCTGTGCCGGGCATGAGTTATCTGCTCAATATTCATCATGCGGTCATCTTTAGTCTTTGGGATGCTGAATTTCTTGTTCTGCTCTCGGGGCTTCTGGCGGGCATTCTGTACGTGGACAAATTTAAAGGGCCGCAGAAACAAGCCAGATTTCTGCGCTCGCGTTTGGTGAAGATCTATCGCTTTTATCTCTATTCGACTGGGCCGTTTTTGATTTTGCTTGCGCTGTCGCCAGGCGTGGGGTTGCCTGACATGGTTGGGGGCATGCTTGAGGTGCTTTTGATCCAGAACGGCGGCGGTTTTTCCGACATTTTACCGATTTACATCTATTGTTTCGCTCTGCTGTGGCTCGCGACCGTGACGATTGTGCGGTTCGGAACCATATGGGTTTTGGTGCCGTCTGCTTTGATCTATTTGTTGAGCCAGCCCAATTACGCGCCCGGCTTTTTTGGTTTGGGCCAGAAGTTTATGATGTTTGATATTGCCGCATGGCAGTTTCTGTTTGCGATCTTTTATGTGGTGGGCAGCAAATACCATGAAATTTGCCGCTGGTTGCGCAGCCTGCCAGATCGTCAGTTTTTGGGTTTGCTGGCGACCGCCGGTGTGTTGGCCTTGTCGCAGCGGTGGCTGTGGGTGTATCCACCGTTTGGCACATTGCCGGATGAGGCGCACGCGCTTTGGTTTCGGATGCAGCTGCATCCGGTTCACTTGCTGCGTACCCTGTTGGTGACAGCGTTCTTTGGGCTGCTGCTGGCGCATTCCACGCCGGTGACGCGCTGGGCGCAGCGAGTGGTGCAGTGGTATTTCACGCTTAAACTTTTGCGGTTATGTGGCGTGTGGGCCATTCAGATGTTTGTCATTCACGTCTATCTGATCGCCTTCTTTTTCTACTTCCATGAAGGGTGGGGCGCGACCATGAAGTTGAGCGTGGCAGTTGTTTTGCAGCTCGTGTTTATGGTGTTGCCGCTTGGCGTGGATTGGTGGATGAAACGTCCCAACCACGCGCGGTCTAAAACAAAAGGTGATGTGCATCCGAAAGCCACCTAAAGCGGGTTATGAGGTGGCGGGCAGGATTGAAATCCTGCCGCACCGCGCAATAGCTTAGAACGGGAAGTGCTGGTGGGGGGCTTCGATGGTCACCCAGCGGATTGAGGTGAAGGCGTCGATTGCTGCCTTGCCGCCAAAACGGCCGTAGCCCTAGTCTTTGACACCCCCAAAGGGCATCTGGGCTTCATCCGCCACTGTCGGTCCGTTGATGTGGCAAATGCCGCTTTCAATCTGATCCGCCACAGACATCGCGCGTTGAATATCCTGTGAATAAACCGCTGCGGACAGGCCGTAAGCTGTATCATTCGCCACACGGATGGCTTGGGCGTCATCCTTGACGCGGATGATCGGCTTTACCGGCCCAAAGCTTTCTTCATCATAGATCAGCATACCCGGAGCTGCGCCATCAATTAGGGTGGCCTCACAGCCGCGTGGTGCGCCTGCGCCAGTCTGAGTCGTTTTCGCCCCTGCTTTTCCTGGAATAGGGGCGGTTGAGCACTGGTGAAGAGGTGATCTCAATTGAAGGGCCTGCGTTGTGTTTCTGGCCGCCAATGCAACGTCCAACGCTGTGTCTTGACGCGGGCAGTAGTCTACGGGTGTTGGGGTTGAGCGGCACAATTATGCTGGACGCCGTGGGCGCGCGGGCGGAATTCGTGCATCTGCGCATGCTGACTGAAAAGCCGTTTGGTGCGCCGCTTGGTGAGGTTGGCGTACAGGAACAGGTGCGAACACTTGTGCAGTGGTTCGCGGTCGAAATGGCTCAAGGAGAGCGGCAATCACCGATGTCTTTGTCGGCCTTTTTGCGGCTGTTGCTGATTTGCGCGCTGCGGGTCTACCAGCCAGAGCCTGCGGAAAAAGGCGTTGAGCAGACCAACATTTTGCGGCGGTTCCGGCATCTGGTTGAGTTGCACTACCGTGAGCATTGGCACGTGGCGCGCTATGCGGACGAGTTGGGGGTCGACTATGATCGGCTGCACCGGACCTGCAAACGTGAGGTCGGACGCAGCCCAGGCGAGTTGGTGCATGAACGGCTGACGGCCGAGGCCAAGGCGCGGCTTGAGAACACCGGATCGCTACTAAAAGAAATTGCGGCGGACCTCGGGTTTCCGGATGCCACGCGGTTCAGCCATTTTTTCAAGCGGCGCACAGATTTGGCACCGGGCGCTTATCGCGCGATTATTTCGCGGGTTGATGGTGAAGATCGAGTGGAATTGCGGCGCAGTTTTTCAGATTGGCCCTAGCGCTGCGAGACGCTGGCGCGTGATCCGGCGCACCGCATCCGTTAAAGGCGCAAGTGCAGGCGCGACAATGCGGCTGGCTTGCCAATAGAGTGGTGTATCATAGGCCGAGTTGGGCAATAGCGGCATCAGGCGCCCGGCCATGATGTCGTCGCGCACCAAGAGGTCGGGGTTCATTCCCCAGCCGAGACCGCGCAGGGAGGCTTCGACAAAACCTTGCGAGGATGGCAGGCGATGGCTGGGCGGAGACGGCGTCACATCAAGGTGATGTTTCATCCAGTTTTGCTGGAGTTGGTCCTTGGCGTCAAAGCGCAGCATCGGGGCTTGGGCGATGGATTGCGCGGTGACACCATTGGGGAACCAGCGCGTCATATAGGCGGGGCTGGCGGTGGCCTGATAGCGCATCGCCCCAAGTGCAAAGCTGTCACAGCCGGCGATCGGCGTTTTATGAGCACTGACGGCGGCAACAACTTCGCCCCGTCGCAGCCAGTCCGCTGAGAAGTCCTGATCATCCACAACCAAATCAAACAAAAGATCCGGCACCAGTTCGGCCGCGCGCAAAAACCATGTGGCAAGGCTATCTGCTGTGACCGCAATGCGCAGGCGTGCTGTGCGCGGCGTCAGCGCTGTGAGGTCTTTGGAGAGGGCGGTTTCCAAGAGGCCGACCTGATCGAAATGCGCCGCAAGCCTGCGTCCGGTTTCGGTGCCGCGACAGGGGGCACCGCGCAACACAAGCGGCGTGCCCGCGCGTTCTTCGAGCGACTTGAGCCGCTGGGAAATAGCCGATTGGGTCACTCCAAGCGCAGTGGCCGCGCTTTCAAAACTGCCGCTGCGCAAGATGGCTGCCAACGCAGCCAGTTGCGTGTAGTCGATGTTCATTAGATTTCCTAATGTTATGCAAGATTATTTAATTTGAGTAATTAATCTGTTCTGGCTAATCAAGCGTTTAGAGCAGGAGAGAGTTATGACAGAAGCAGCGTTGGCTGGATTTGCCCTTGGATTTTCACTTATTATGGCGATCGGGGCCCAAAACGCGTTTGTGTTGCGCCAAGGGCTGCGGGGACAACATGTCCTGCCGCTGGTTCTGACCTGTGCCACATCAGATGCAATCCTAATTGCCGCCGGAGTTGGCGGCTTTGGCGCGCTGGTGTCGGCCAATCCTTCGCTGTTGACGGTGGTCCGTTGGGGCGGGGCGGCATTTTTGATCGTATATGGCGCGATGAACTTTCGCGCGGCATGGGTGGGCGGCGATAAGCTGGACATCAAAGGCGGAACGGCCGGTTCTTTGGGGGCAGCGCTGACCACTTGTTTGCTGCTGACGTGGGCCAATCCACATGTTTATCTGGACACGGTTGTTTTGCTGGGCGGAATTTCGGCGCAGTATGATCCGTCCTGGGCCTTTGGCATCGGGGCTGCTGTGGCGAGTTTTACCTTCTTTTTCATGCTGGGGTTTGGTGCAAAGCTTTTGCGCCCGGTGTTCACCAGTGAACGTGCGTGGCGGGGTTTGGATATCGTCGTTGGGCTGACCATGTGGGCGATTGCCGCCAAGCTGTTGTGGGGTGTGTGAGAAGCCGCACAGAAGCTGTTTAATGCTTGGGGTTTTGTGCGTCGCTGAGGAGGGGTTATCTTCAAGGTGAACAGAGGAGTTTGCCAGATGAGTTGGAATCCTACCCTTGATCCGGTGATGCCGGACACCACTAGCCTAGACGCAATTGACACCGTGATCATCCCGCGGGCGCGTGATTTAGGGGGCTTTGAAGTGCGGCGCGCGCTGCCAGCGCCCAAGCGTCAGATGGTTGGACCGTTTATTTTCTTTGATCAAGCAGGGCCTGCAGAATTTATCACAGGCAAAGGTGTGGACGTGCGTCCCCATCCGCATATCGGTCTGGGCACTGTGACGTATCTGTATAAAGGCAAGTTTGAGCATCGCGACAGTTTGGGCACACACCAAATGATCTATCCCGGCGAAGTGAACTGGATGGTGGCCGGAAAGGGGGTGACCCATTCCGAGCGCACCAGTGAGCAAACCCGACGTGCGCCATCAAATCTGTTTGGCATTCAGACGTGGATTGCGATGCCGGAAGATCGTGAAGATGACGCACCAATGTTTGAGCATCACGGACGAGATGCGCTGCCGCTGCTTGAGGCAGAAGGCAAAGAGGTGCGGCTTATCCTAGGGAGTGCTTGGGGGGAGCGGGCGCCAGTGCGCATGATGTCGGAAACGTTCTATGCGGATGTGATTTTGCAGGCCGGGGCCAAGATTCCGATGCCGGACAACCACGAAGATCGCGGGCTGTATGTCAGCGAGGGATCTGTCACCATCGCGGGAGACACCTTTGAGGCGGGGCGAATGATGGTGTTTCGCCCCGGTGATGCGATCACAGTCACAGCAGGGCCACAGGGTGCGCGGCTGATGGCGCTGGGGGGCGAGACGATGAACGGACCGCGCCATATCTGGTGGAACTTTGTGTCTTCAAGTCGGGACAAAATCGAAGAGGCCAAACAAGCCTGGGCAGCGGGAGATTGGGAAAGTGGTCTGTTCCGATTGCCGCCCGGGGATACGGATGAATTTACTCCGCTGCCGTGACTGGGGCTATGTTTAAGATGCAATGTTGTTAACTTGTTTGTTACCTCGACATATCCTGTGCGACATGGTTCATGTCGGGGATGGACGATACAAAATTGCATAAGCCTGTTGCGGGTATTTTCTGGATGCTGGTCACGGGCCTGTGTTTTGTGGCGGTGACCGCATTGGTCAAAATGGTGGGCACGCGGATCCCCGCATCGCAGTCAGCGTTTCTGCGATATGCGTTGGGGATTGTGTTTCTCATCCCGATGATCAAGCCGATTTTGAATGCCAAAATGAGTGCGCATCAGCTGCGTCTGTTTGGCCTGCGTGGCGTGCTGCATACCGGCGGTGTGGTTCTGTGGTTCTTTGCCATGGCGCGTATTCCCATCGCAGAAGTCACGGCGATGAATTACCTTGCGCCCGTCTACGTTACGATCGGGGCGGCGTTGTTTCTGGGCGAAAAACTGGCGATGCGCAGGATTGGAGCGGTGATTGTCGCACTGATAGGTGTGTTGATCATCTTGCGGCCCGGATTTCGGGAACTTAGTTCGGGGCATTATGCGATGTTGGTCACTGCGATCACCTTTGCCGGCGGATATCTGATTGCCAAAAAGCTGAGTGATGAGTTGCCTGCAGTGGTGGTGGTTGGGATGTTGTCGGTGACCGTGACCATCGGGCTGGCGCCGCTGGCGTGGTCCGTTTGGGTGCCGCCCAACATCACCGAGCTTGTGATTTTGTTTGCTGTGGCGTGTTTTGCCACTGCTGGGCATTACACAATGACGCTGGCCTTTGCGGCAGCTCCGGTGACGGTCACGCAGCCGGTGAGCTTTCTACAAATGGTGTGGGCGGTGTTGTTGGGCTGGCTGGCCTTTGGAGAGCAGCCGGATGTCTGGGTCATTGTCGGGGCAGGGCTGATCATCGCGGCGATCAGCTTTATCACATGGCGCGAGGCTGTTTTGAAGCGCCGCCAGATCACGCCATTGGTCGGGCAAACCAAACTCTGATTTGCGCAACGCGGAACTCTGCGCCTATCCTGTGTGAAAGCGGGAGGGGCTTATGTGGTGTAATTGGTTCAAAGTAATCGGGTTTGCTGTGGTGCTTGGTGCACCTATGGCGGGGCATGCGGGGCTGGAAATCTGCAACGATGCTGCCTTTTCACAAAGTGTCGCCGTGGCGTACAAAGATGGGGACAGCTATCGCTCGCGCGGCTGGTGGAACCTTGATCCGGCGGAATGCGATACACCCGTGACGGGCGATTTGAAGCGACGGTATTATTACGTTTTTTCGATCGCCTCGGGATACAAGTTTGATCCGGAAAATCGATACAGTTTTTGCACCGAGATGAGCGGGTTCTCGATTGAGGGCGATGAGGACTGCGTGGCACGCGGCTATCAGGAAAGTATGTTTGCCAAGATTGACACCGGAGAGACCGCCAAGAATTTTACGCTTAATATTCAAGATGGTATTTTCACGGCTCTGAGCAATGGATCTTCTGGAGGCGCGGGTACCACGCCGCCCGCGGAAATTGAGTATTCGGTGGCTTCGGAGGCGCGGCGGATTTTGCCGCTATATCTGCCGATGGAAAATGCGGGGTTCTTTGGCGAGCCGTTCTCTCAAGTTGGCATTTTTCAGGGCTGCGCTTTTGAATATGAGGATGAGTTTTGCGCGTTTCATGCCGAGGGCTGGAAGTTCTATGCAAACTACGGCAACGGCACCGAAGATGCGTTGTTGGACGCACTGGAGTTTCTTCCGGTTGGTACGCCTGTGTCCTTTGCCGGTGATATGATCAGCTATGGTGACATCACGGCGGATGTGGTCGTGCGTGAGGTGAGCTATTTTCCCGAACTTGATCCCTATCACCAGATTCGCATGGCGATGCAGGGGCAGTGGGTCGATCAAGGTGATCGCAATGCGCAGATTTACATTGAAGGGGCAGAGTTGACCGACATTTATGGCGGTGAGCAGATGGCGACCTATTTCTTGCAGATTGCACCGGGCTGCAACGATGGGCCGGGTGGTCCGGTTTTGTTACAGACCAATCCCGAGGATCGTGAGCCGTTTTGCTATTTGATTGATCGGGCTACGGACGAAGAATTGGTGCTCTATTATTTTGGTAACCCCGAGCCGTTCGTTTACCGACGTTGAGGTGTCGCGGGCGGGGCTTGCTTGGCGGTCGGGGAGGGGCCTAGAGTTGCGCTGTGTGCAGTAACAGGAGCGATGCCATGTCCCACCCCAATATTCTGATTTTTATGGTGGATCAGTTAAATGGCACATTGTTTCCCGACGGGCCGGCAGAGTGGCTGCATGCGCCGAACCTGAAGAAGCTGGCAGCGCGTAGTACGCGCTTTGCCAATGCTTATACTGCCAGTCCGCTGTGCGCGCCGGGACGGGCCAGCTTTATGTCGGGTTTGTTGCCCAGTGACACGGGGGTATATGACAACGCAGCCGAGTTTGCCTCTTCCATCCCGACCTATGCGCATCATTTGCGCCGCGCAGGCTATCAGACCTGCTTGTCCGGCAAGATGCATTTTGTGGGGCCGGATCAGCTGCACGGGTTTGAAGAGCGGCTGACTACGGATGTCTATCCGCCCGACTTTGGTTGGACGCCGGATTATCGCAAACCGGGCGAGCGCATTGAGTGGTGGTATCACAACATGGGCTCGGTGACAGGTGCTGGGGTGGCCGAAATTACCAACCAGCTTGAGTATGACGATGAGGTTGCCTATCACGCGACGCGCAAGGTCTATGATCTGGCGCGTGGACATGATGCGCGGCCGTGGTGTTTGACGGTGAGCTTCACCCACCCGCATGATCCCTATGTGGCACGCAAGAAATACTGGGATTTATATGAGGATTGTGCGCATTTGATGCCAGAGGTGGGCGCGATCGCATATGAAGAACAAGACCCGCACAGCCAGCGCATTTTTGACGCCAATGATTGGCGCAGTTTTGACATAACCGACGAGGATATCCGCCGTTCGCGCCGCGCGTATTTCGCCAACATCAGCTATCTGGACGACAAAATTGGTGAAGTTCTTGAGGCGTTGGAGACCACGCGGCAGGAGGCGATCATCCTGTTTGTGTCAGACCATGGTGATATGCTGGGCGCGCGCGGGTTGTGGTTCAAAATGTGCTTCTATGAGGGCTCAGCGCGCGTGCCATTGATGGTGGCGGCACCCTCGATGGACGCGGGATTGGTAGAAGCCCCTGTCAGTACAATTGATGTATGTCCGACGCTGTGTGAGCTGGCGGGGGTAAGTATGGCGGAGATCAGCCCCTGGACCACCGGAGAAAGCCTTGTGCATTTGGGCCAGGGGGGCGAGCGCAACAGTCCGGTTGCGATGGAATATGCGGCAGAGGCGTCTTATGCGCCGCTGGTGTCGCTGCGCTATGGCAAGTGGAAGTACACGCGTTGTGCTTTGGACCCTGATCAGCTGTTTGATTTGGAGACAGATCCGCATGAGACGACGAATTTGGCCGAGGTGGCCGCGCATCAAGGAACAGTTCAAACCTTGCGTGCCAAGTCCGAAGCGCGTTGGGATCTGGCGCAGTTTGATGCGGAGGTGCGGGAGAGTCAGGCGCGTCGCTGGGTGGTCTATGAGGCGCTCAAACAAGGCGGGTATTATCCGTGGGATTACCAACCTCTGCAAAAGGCGAGCGAGCGCTATATGCGCAATCATATGGATTTGAATGTGGTGGAGGAAAATCAGCGATTTCCGCGCGGCGAATAACACGCGGGCCGTGCATGTAGATTTTTAAGACTCTCCCAATTAGGGTGCCTGAAAAACAGAGGACAGGGAGAGTAGCATTGACTTTGAGAACAGTGGTCGCAGCGAGCGTTATTGTGCTGAGTACAGGCCTTGCATCGGCGCAGATGATGATTGAAACGGGCGTTGCGCCAGGCACATACGGTGAAGAGCTTGAAGATTGGGCGTTGCTGCAAGAGTGCATCTTTGAGGAGGAGGTGCCGTATTGTTCGCTGACATCGCGCGGGTTTACCTATTTTCTAAACTGGGAAAATCCGACACCGGGGTATGTGCTGGACGCGCTGGGCACTTTGAATGTGAATGATCCGATTTGGTTGCAAGCTGACATCGTCGGCATGGGCGATATGTCGGCCGAAATCGCTGTGACCGCGCTGCGCCACGAACCTGAACTCGATCGATTTTCCGAGGATCGTGGATTTTTGCAAGGTGCATGGGTGCGGTCTGACAATCCGGGGGATCGGACTTATGTGATGGGCACCGTGGTTGAAGAAAGCCTGAATGGCGAGTTTAGCATGGAATATGTCATGCAGTTGGCAGACAGCTGTGATGCCTCGGGCGGGCGTGGGCCGGTGTTGATTGCGCATATTGACCCGTGGAACGAGCCGCCATGCCTGTTGATCCACGCATTGGATTCGGAGGTTTTGATTGTGGAATTGGCAGGAGGCGACGGTGCGCTTTACAAGTATGTGCGTCCCTAATCGGGCTTAAGTCTTTGACGCAAGCAGCAAATTGGCCACGTCGCGCGCGTCGCGGCGGGCTTGTGACGGGTTGAGGGAGGTCGCGGATTGTGCGGCTTCGAGCCAGATCCCGTCCATATAGCTTTGCAGGGCTTCACGGACAGTTTCACGGTGTTTTGGTGCGACCAAGGCGTGTAGTTCGGCACGCACATGTGAGGTGACGCGGGCACGGTTGATGCGATGCAGGCGCTGTAGGGCAGGTGCATAGGGCGCGTTGGCCCAGAACTGCATCCAGATAGAGCATTGCTCAATGGTATAGAGTCGATCCGAAAAGTTGGCGTCAATTACGGCCATTAAGCGATCGTGTGGTGTTTTCGCTTCGGCGTAGCGCTCAAGCATGGCCTCTTTTAGGAGGGTCAGCAGACGGCGCATGGTTGCTTCCATCAGCTTTTCCTTGGAGCCGAAATAGTAGTTGATCGACGCGGCTGAGGCCCCCGCTTCGGCCGCTATTTCTGCCATAGTCACAACAGCATAGCCGCGTTTGTGCACCGCCGTGATGGTGGCGTTGATCAACTCTTCGTGGCGAATGTCTCTAATACGTGTGCGGCCCATGAGGCCAATGTGACGTTGATGGACGTCAGAGGCAATATTGTTATTCAAATAAAAAACTTAAATGACCATTTTAAAAATGAAAAGGTGGTGTTACCGTGCGTGTTGCCGGAGGGACCGGAGAGCATTTTCAGGAGCGCGCAGATGCAGCTGCAACCAACCGCAAGCCATTTTATCAATGGTGAATATGTCGAAGACACCAGTGGCACGCCGATTGATATTATCTATCCCGCGACCGGCGCTGTGATTGGTCGCGTCTACGCGGCAACGCCAGCGATCGTGGATCAAGCACTCGCCAGTGCCGAGGCGGGGCAGCGCGTTTGGGCCAAAATGTCAGGGCGTGAGCGGGGCCGTGTGTTGACCCGTGCGGCGATGATTATGCGTGAGCGCAATCATGAGCTGTCGGTTTTGGAAACCCACGATACAGGTAAGCCCTATCAGGAAACTGTGGCAGTAGATGCGACCAGTGGCGCGGATGCATTGGAGTATTTTGGCGGTCTGGCGGGAAGTCTGACCGGTGAGCATATCCCGCTCGGCGAAGACTGGGTCTATACGGTGCGTGAACCTTTGGGGGTCTGCGTGGGTATCGGTGCGTGGAATTATCCAACGCAGATCGCGTGCTGGAAAGGCGCACCTGCGCTGGCGTGTGGAAATGCAATGGTGTTCAAACCATCCGAAACCACCCCTATTTGTGCGCTGAAGGTGGCAGAAATACTGCATGAGGCCGGATTACCAGCCGGTGTGTACAATGTGGTTCAGGGCATGGGAGAGGTCGGAGCCGCCTTGGTGCGTGATCCACGGGTTGCCAAAGTGTCGCTGACTGGATCGGTGCCAACCGGCAAGAAGGTCTACGCCGCCGCTGCAAGCGAGATGAAATACGTCACCATGGAGTTGGGCGGCAAATCCCCGTTGGTGATTTTTGATGACGCGGATGTGGAAAATGCCGTTGGCGGGGCTATTCTGGGCAATTTCTACAGTTCAGGGCAGGTGTGTTCTAACGGGACGCGGGTGTTTGTGCAGAGGGGCATCAAAGAGACATTTCTGACCCGCCTGGCGGAACGTCTGAAAGATGCGGTGATCGGTGATCCACTGGATGAGGCAACCAGTTTTGGCCCGATGGTGTCAGAAGCGCAAATGAATATCGTGCTGGGCTATATGGACAAGGGTGTTGAAGAGGGTGCGCGTCTGGTTGCGGGTGGGAACCGGTTGGATCGGGACGGATTTTACCTAGAACCAACCGTCTTTGCGGATGTGCGCGATGACATGACAATCGCGCGCGAAGAGATTTTTGGGCCCGTGATGTCTGTGCTGGATTTTGAGTCGGAAGAAGAAGTGATTGTGCGGGCGAATGCGACAGAGTTCGGCTTGTCCGCAGGTGTTTTCACCAAAGATTTAAGTCGCGGTCATCGCGTGATCGGTCAACTGCAAGCGGGCAGTTGTTTCATCAATTCCTATAATGATGCGCCTGTTGAAGCGCCCTTTGGTGGCGTGAAAATGAGCGGAGTTGGGCGTGAGAATTCTAAAGAAGCCATCAAGAATTTCAGTCAGGTGAAATCGGTCTATGTGCGCATGGGCGATGTGGAGTCTCCATTTTGAGGGGGTGGATCGGCCTTTTGCCGCTCGCCCACCCACCCACCCCGATCGACAAAAGGCCGGCTTTGGTCTTGGCGTTGTGGGGATTTAGCTGATGCGAGCGGACTATGTGATTGTTGGCGCTGGATCTGCTGGGTGCGCGATGGCGTATCGGTTGAGCGAAGCCGGAAAGTCAGTGCTGGTGATCGAGCATGGCGGCAGCGACGCCGGTCCGTTGATCCAAATGCCCGCCGCATTGAGCTATCCGATGAATATGCGCACCTATGATTGGGGCTATAAGTCCGCGCCCGAGCCGCATTTGGGCGGGCGCGAATTGGTCTGTCCACGTGGCAAGGTCATTGGGGGCTCAAGCTCGATCAATGGTATGGTTTATGTGCGCGGTCATGCAGGCGACTACGACCATTGGGCCGAGAGCGGTGCGGATGGCTGGTCCTATGCGGATGTGTTGCCGTATTTCAAACGCATGGAGACATGGCATGAAGGTGGCCATGGCGGCGATGCAGATTGGCGCGGCAAAGACGGCCCGCTGCACATCAGCCGAGGGCCGCGTAATAACCCACTGCATGACGCCTTTGTAAGCGCTGGGCAGCAAGCAGGTTATCCCGCCACTGATGATTACAATGGTGAGCAGCAAGAGGGCTTTGGCCCGATGGAGATGACCGTCTGGAAGGGGCGGCGTTGGTCGGCCGCCAATGCCTATCTAAAACCTGCACTCAAGCGGGAGAACTGTGATTTGATCCGCGCATTAGCGCGCAAGGTGATCATTGAGGACGGGCGCGCGACGGGTGTTGAGATTGAACGCAACGGACAGGTGCAGGTGATTGAAGCGCGCATCGAGGTGATCCTTGCGGCCAGTTCGCTGAATTCTCCAAAGCTGTTGATGCTCTCAGGCATTGGTCCGGCCGCGCATCTGGTGGAGCATGGTATTGATGTGGTCGCAGATCGCGCCGGTGTCGGCCAAAACCTGCAAGATCACTTGGAAGTCTACATGCAGATGGCCTGTAAGCAGCCCATCACGCTGTACAAATACTGGAACCTATTGGGCAAAGGTATGATCGGGGCGCAGTGGTTGTTCACCAAGACTGGTTTAGGGGCCTCAAACCAGTTTGAAAGCGCGGCGTTCATACGCTCGCGCGCGGGTGTGGATTACCCTGATATTCAGTATCACTTTCTGCCAATTGCTGTGCGTTATGACGGACAGGTTGCGGCGGAGGGCCACGGATTTCAGGCCCATGTTGGCCCGATGCGTTCGCCCTCGCGCGGGGCGGTGACGCTGCGCTCAAGCGATCCGCGCGACGCGCCACATATTTTCTTCAACTACATGTCCACTGCGCAGGACTGGGAGGATTTTCGAGCATGCCTGCGCTTGACCCGTGAAATTTTTGCGCAAGAGGCGTTTGAGCCCTTTGTGAAACACGAAATCCAACCCGGGGCTGATCTGCAAAGCGATGATGAGCTGGATGGTTTCATTCGCGAGCACGCAGAAAGCGCCTATCATCCTTGTGGGACCTGTAAAATGGGGCGAACAGATGATCCAATGGCGGTTGTGGATAGCGAATGTCGTGTGATTGGCGTGGATGGTTTGCGCGTGGCGGACAGCTCGATTTTCCCGCGCATCACCAACGGGAACTTAAACGGCCCGTCGATTATGACCGGCGAGAAAGCGTCAGATCACATTTTGGGGCGCTGTCTGGCGCGCTCAAACGCGGCCCCGTGGAGGCATGCGAATTGGGAAAACGCGCAGCGTTAATCTAGGAAAATGCGGCAATTTGATCGGAGTCAAAGTGTCGGCAATTTTCAGCCGATAGATTTGGTGTGTGAAGAGGAAGGAACGCCCCCAATGTCAAACACACCACATGAACTGGCCGAAGATTTTCCAGAGTTTGTTGAAAAAATGAGCGCCTTGAAAGTCAGTGACAAGCATTTCGCGAAGCTGGCCAGCGACTATCACGAGCTAAACCGTAAGGTGCATGCCGCCGAAACCAATGTGGCCCCGCGTGAAGAACTCTCCGAGGTGGATTTGCGCAAACGCCGCGGTGCTCTAAAGGATGAAATCTATGCCTATCTGCGGGCGAATTGATCGATAAAGCGCCATAGGTGCGAAAGGCTGTCTGATCGCCACAGATCGGTATGGCCAGCACCTTGGATGGCGAGAAACGAGTTTTCTCCGGATGGGGTGGCAGTGTGTATTTGCCGCCCCATTTCTAATGGGATAAGTGCATCCTCGGTGCCATGCAGGATCAGCAACGGCTGGTGCATTTGTGACGCCCATCGCAAACTATCCCATTTATTGTCCAGCTTTGTCATCAGCACGCCGGTGCCCGGATAGTGGTGTTCAGCGAGATCGGCGATGGAGGTGAACGGGGCTTCGAGGATGATGCCAGCGATGGGCTCTGCGCCCTTCATATGGTCTGATGCGGTTGCGGCGTTTAGGTGAATGGCCACCGCGCTGCCGAGGCTTTCACCGTATACAAGCGTTTTACTTGGCATCGAAGATAGGTAAGCGCGCGGTAGCAACTCTTCTTTGAGCAGCCATAGGTGTGCTGCTGCCTTGGACAGGGTGTCTTCGGACGGCGTACCGGTGCTCCCGCTACTGCCCGGATAGGCCAAAGCAATCATGCCGTAGCCGCGCTCCAGAAAGCGTTGAAAACGTCCGGCCCGCGCGGCCAGATTGCCTGCATTGCCATGTAGATAAAAGATCACCGGCTGGCCTGCTTTCGGCGGAGCGCTCCAGACAATCAGCGTTTCGTCATTACTGCGCACTTCATGTTCAGTCACGTCCTCAAGTCCGGCGTCGTTTGGGGAAACACGCGTGCCGTCAAAAGGATAGATCAGCCAACGTTCCGCCAGATTACTCAGGGCGACAGTTGCTAGCGAAATAACTGCCAAAATTGCTATAATTCGGATCAGAAATCGCATCTTTTGGGTGCTCCAAATACCTCCGCCGGAGGCACAAAATCTATCACCTGACCTCGTAGGGTAATACTCCGCGAGTGTTCTCGTCGATGCTCAATTGTCGCTCTAATGGTGGCACAGAGCGTTGATGGCAATCTGTGCGTTCACAAATTCGACAGGAAATACCAATGGGTTCAAAGGCCTGTGGATTATCCAACTCCATATAGTCGGCATAGACCAGCGCGTCAGCATGGCGGATCTCGCAGCCTAAAGCGATCGCATAGCGCCGCACAGGCGCACCAAAGTGGCCGCCGGATTTAGAGACGTCATGCGCTAGGGAAATATAGCGCACACCGTCCGGTGTTTCCGCCAGTTGGCGCAAAAACCGTCCCGGTGTTTCAAAGGCGCGGTGCACATTCCACAACGGGCATGCTCCGCCAAAACGGGCGAATTGCAGGCGGGTGGCTGAGTGGCGTTTGGTAATTGTGCCTGCTTGGTCTACACGGACGAAAAAGAAGGGAATGCCCTTGGCGCCCGGACGCTGCATAGTCGACAGCCGGTGCGCGACTTGCTCAATCGAGGCACCGAACCGATTGGACAGCAGTTCGAGATCGTGGCGGGTTTCCTGTGCGGCGTTTAAGAAAGCTCCGTAAGGCATGAGCGCAGCGCCTGCGAAGTAGTTGGCAAGGCCTATTTTCGCGATAGAGCGTGCGGCGTCGGTGTGAAAACGAGCCAGATCCAAAGTGGCTTCCAGCAGCTTGTCGCTCTGTAGTAGGGCAACTTGAAGAAGTAGCTGAAAGGTCTGTGTGGCGGGTTGGGCGTAGCGTGAGATCGACAGTTTATGGGCGCGGGTATCATATTGGCGCAGGGTGGTTATGTCTGTGAATTCTACCGATATGCCAAGATTGCGCAGTGCTATGATGGCCGCAGCGCGCACGCCCCCTTGTTCGGGAGCCTTGCTCGAGAAACGTTCAGCGGCCCGATCCACGGCGTCTATGTAGTTGTCGCAATAGTGAAAGAAGTCGCGGACCTCGTCCCATGGGCTGGCCTGGGTTTGCACATCCTGCCGCCCCAGTGCCTCGTCAAGTGAGGCAAGCCTTTCGTGCGTCTGGCGATAGGCCCGGTGCAACTCGAGAAAAGCGCGGGCCAGAGCAGGGGCGTTGGACGCCGTCAGGCGCAGGTCTGCAAGCGGGGCGGAGGTCTCAGCGAGAACCGGATCTGCAAGGGCTTCGCGCATGTCAGACACAAGGCGTTCGCTGTCGCCGGTGGAAAGTTCGGTCACATCCAGGCCGAACTCTTGTGCTAGCGCGAGAACAACCGTTGTGGACACAGGTCGGTTGTTGTTCTCCATTTGGTTTAAATAGGGAAGTGAGACTCCGAGTTTTTGAGCAAATTCTTTTTGTGTCAGCGACAGGCGCGTGCGAATTTCGCGCAACTTAGCGCCAGCGTAAAGTTTTTGTGTCGGCATGCGGCCTCCCGATCTGCATAACTGCAAACATAGCTTTGCAAATCGCAGTATGCTAGTGGCACATGCCGCATGCGGCGAAACGCCTTGGAAAGCTAACGGTTAAGCTGCCGTTCGCGTCGAATTACCGTAAGAATGGCGAGAACTCCCATCAAAGTTGTGGCAAACATCAACCATAAGAGCGGATAGGGACCGGAGCCTGGTGTCAGGACAACACCGGCAAGGGCGGATAATCCAGCGCCTCCGCCGATCATGATCGCTCCCGCCAGACCAGAAGCCGTACCAGCCAGGGATGGGCGCACGGACATGGCCCCTGAGGTGGCATTGGGAATGCAGAGACCGTTGCCAAGGCCTACAAAGATCATCAATCCAAAGAAACTTTCGGCGGACTTAAAGCCAAGTGGGAATGTGGTGAGTGACAAGAAAACACCAAAGACGGCGATAGAGGAGCCGATCATGACCATCTTGTTAACGCCTGCGCGGGCGGAATATCGTCCAGACAAGAAGTTGCCGGCGAAGTATCCCAATGCAGGGGCGCTAAAATAAAGCCCCATTTTGGAGGGAGACATTTCGAAAATGGTTGTGGCGACAAAGGGGGCTCCGCCGAGATAGGCGAAAAATGCGCCCGAGCTGAAACCGCAAGCTAGGGAGTAGCCCCAAAACCGCTGGCTGCGTAGCAGTTCGGGGATTTCCCTCATTTGCTGCGCCATGGTCAGGCCGCTGGAGGCTTTGGTCTCGCCTAGGTCCATCCAAGTTAACAGCAGGATCAGTGCGCCAACTGCAAAGAGCATCCAGAAGCTTGCCTGCCATCCAAACATCTGATCCAGAGTGCCTCCAATTAGGGGGCCAAGCATGGGGACTATGGTCATCCCCATGGTGACATAACCGATCATCGAAGCGGCCTGATCCGCAGGCACCATGTCGCGCACAACCGCGCGGCTAAGTACCATGGCAGCGACCACGGCGGCCTGCATCATGCGAAAGATCAAAAACATCGTGACGTTTTGAGCGTAAATACAACCAATTGTCGCGATCAGAAAGATCGCCATACCGCCCAGGATTACAGGACGGCGTCCCAGTTGATCCGAAATTGGTCCAATGACAATTTGCAGCGCCGCATTGACCAACAAGTAGACCGCAATAGACAGTTGCATAACGCTGTAGTCGGTCTCGAAATGCTCGGTCATGCTGGGCAGACTGGGCAGGAAAATATTCATCGACAGCGCCGAAACCCCGGCCAAGAGCACCAGAGTTATGATGTTTGGCGGGTTGGTGCGGTCAAGAAATTTTTTTTCGGACGCGGTGCTCATGTGGGAAACCTCGCAGGGAACCTTTTGACGGCTACGGTATGGATACCGGAAAGTCTATCAGTTTGTTAAAATACAAAATGTTTGCTAATTTGCAATTAGCTTACTGTCCTTGGTTTGGGGTTTGCAAATTTGCGGTTTAGCGCTTTGTTGCGCCGCAGCGAAAAGCTATGGTCTCGCCAAATCATAGGGGACCCGCCATGAAAGATATTCTCCAGCAACTGGAAGACCGTCGCGAAACCGCTCGTTTGGGTGGAGGACAGCGCCGCATCGACAGTCAGCATGCCAAAGGCAAGTTAACGGCGCGCGAGCGCATTGAGCTGTTGCTTGATGAAGGCAGCTTTGAAGAGTTCGACATGTTCAAAGCGCATCGCTGTACCGATTTTGGTATGGAGGCGCAGAAACCAGCAGGTGATGGCGTTATCACTGGCTGGGGCACGATCAATGGCCGTATGGTCTATGTGTTCAGTCAGGATTTCACCGTTTTCGGGGGCTCGCTGTCAGAAACCCACGCAGAAAAGATTTGTAAGATCCAAGATATGGCGGTGCAAAATGGTGCGCCGATCATTGGTCTAAACGACTCCGGTGGTGCGCGTATTCAAGAAGGTGTCGATTCGCTCGCCGGTTATGCCGAAGTGTTCCAGCGCAATATTATGGCGTCAGGCGTTGTTCCGCAGATTTCTGTGATCATGGGGCCGTGTGCCGGCGGGGCTGTGTATTCGCCAGCGATGACTGACTTTATCTTTATGGTCAAAGACACTTCATACATGTTCGTCACAGGCCCTGATGTGGTGAAAACAGTGACCAATGAGGTGGTGACAGCAGAAGAATTGGGCGGGGCCAGCACGCATACGAAAAAGTCTTCGGTCGCCGATGGTGCGTTTGAAAACGACGTCGAGGCTTTGGCCGAAGTGCGCCGCCTTGTGGATTTCCTGCCGCTCAATAACCGTGAAAAGCCACCAGTGCGTCCTTTCTTTGATGAGCCGGGTCGTATTGAGGCGTCTTTGGATACATTAATACCGGATAATCCCAATACGCCCTACGACATGAAGGAGCTCATCACCAAGATTGGCGATGAAGGTGATTTCTTTGAGATCCAAGAAGATTTCGCCAAGAACATCCTAACCGGTTTCATGCGGCTCGAGGGGCAGACCGTGGGCGTGGTCGCAAACCAGCCGATGGTGCTGGCGGGATGTCTGGACATTGATAGTTCACGCAAGGCCGCACGGTTTGTGCGCTTCTGTGACTGTTTTGAAATTCCGATCCTGACGTTGGTCGATGTTCCGGGCTTTTTGCCAGGGACGTCACAGGAGTATGGCGGCGTCATTAAGCACGGTGCGAAACTGTTGTTTGCTTATGGTGAAGCGACTGTGCCTAAAGTGACCGTGATCACGCGCAAAGCCTATGGCGGGGCTTATGATGTCATGGCGTCCAAACACCTGCGCGGGGATTTTAACTATGCGTGGCCGACTGCGGAAATTGCGGTGATGGGCGCCAAAGGTGCGACCGAGATCATTCACCGTGCGGATTTGGGTGACGCAGAAAAGATTGCGGCCCATACGGCAGATTATGAGGATCGCTTTGCGACGCCATTTGTCGCTGCTGAGCGCGGCTTTATCGATGAGGTGATTATGCCGCAGAGCACCCGCAAGCGCGTCAGTCGGGCCTTTGCGTCACTGCGTAACAAGAAACTCGAGAACCCGTGGAAAAAACACGACAATATTCCACTGTAATGCCGTATTGGTTGATTTGTTATGAATCAAATGCAAGGAATAATTGAAATATGCGTGTACTATTGATGGCATCCTGTTTGTTGTTTGCGCTGCCTATGGCGGCGCAAGCGCAAAGTTGTCGTGGCCTCCAATCTCTTGATTTGGGCGGGGGGACAACGGCCTGTGTTGTCGCGATTGAAATGAATTCAATAACGACGACAACGAACCGAGACGACGGGGCTAGTTCCTCAAAACGTAAGCAGGCGCAGCCATTGGTGGCGGCGGCCATGACCGGACCACTGCCCGCCAATCGTAATGCAATCAAAAAGCAGATGCTGGCTATGTGTAAGGCGATGCAATCCGAGGTGAAGGCACAATTTTCAGATATGAAATACAATCGGACAATTCTGTACATGGATTGGCGAAAAGCCGGCGGAGAGTTGGAGGGCGGATATTCATCGGCTAAGTGCAAAGGTTTCAGCTTTTTCGGCAATGTCACATACTAAGCGGAAATATCACGTTACGAAGCGTCCCCGATCGCCAAAGGTCGGGGGCTCTGCGCCTAATATAGTGGCCATAGTCCACTGGTATAGAAGGTCGGGATGATGACCCAACTTTGGAAAAATCAGGCGTTTGTAGTGTCCCATGCCGATCATGGAGAATTCGTGGGCCACGGGCTGCGGGCGTTTTTTGAGTATCGGGATTTGGGAATCAAAGATGCGACCAGTGGCAAGTTTGGTGCGCATGTAATTCGTGCAGTGCCGGGAATGGAGAGTCCGGCGGCGTGGCATAGTCACGAGCTTGAGTTTCAGATGGTCTATGTGACTCGCGGCTGGGTAGTGTTTGAATACGAAGATCAGGGTGAGCATGTGCTGCGTGAGGGCTCTTGCGTGTTGCAGCCGCCCGGCATCAAACATCGCGAAGTCCGCCATTCCGACGACTTGGAGCTGATCGAGATCATCAGCCCCGCGGAATTTCCAACACGGGATGAGGATGCCCCGAGTGAGTAAAGTGCGTTGGCATATCCGGCGGGACGGGGAAACCCTTACCTTGGCGCGGCGGTTGCCGGTGCGGTTTGATGTTGCGGTGACAACCACATTGCCGGACGGCGCACGTGGGCGGCTGGCTCATCAGATCAGACAGGATGTATGGCGCGCCTTGCAGGATATTCGCGGCTTTTCGCCTGCCGTTCAGTTGCGGCGTGATGGGGGCGTTTTGCAGGTCACTGCGGGTGGTGATGTGCTCGGAAAGGTGCCCCGCGCCAAAATGGAGCGGTTGATCGAAAAACTATTGAACGATCCGGAAAAACGGCTGCGGTGGGTGCAAAACGCAATGCACAAAGGGGGATCGTGATGGTTTTCCCATTTGAGTTGAATTTGTTTGAGGCTAAAATTTTTTCAAACCGCACATTTATGCGGGCCTTTGCCAAAAAACTGTGCATGATCTGCTTCGCAAGTTTAGGATTCGCCGCGTTAGGAGGGGCTATCTCAGGCGCGGCCACGGCCGGGGTTTTGGAGGAGACACCGGCCGTGCCCTCTGGCAACGAGATTGCGTTGCAGGAAATACTATTTGAAGTTCGTCAAGATGACAGCCGTGTGGCGCGTTTTCGGTATGTGATGCCGTTGATGCGACAGGGATTGAGCTTTGCAGAGATTGAAGAAGACTTCTTTCACCTTTGCATTGGCGTCGCGGTGCCGTACCTCGCCGTTCAGAACGAAACAGTAGATCAGGTAATCATCTCTATGGCGGACCGGGAAACCGATTTCGGGGTTACGACCTCGCTTGCAACGCAGTATTTCGAAGCTTTTCGTGTCGAAAACGGCACCTGCATCTGGGAGGGATTTTAATGTCACCACTAGATATTGGGGCGCGTGCGCAAAGCGCTCGACAAACTGCGACATTGTGGCCACAACACATTAGCCGCGCGCTCTATCCATATCTTTTTGCAGCAGATTCCGCTAGTCTCCGGCTGGATCGCAGTGATGCGGTCTTGAGGCAGGCAGGGTCAATTGGCCTTGTTGCAACGAAAAATAACAGTTGGAGAAACAGATGTCGAAAAGCATCAAAGCATTGCTGGCCGTTGGCCTCGTGGCACTTGTCGCGGCCTGTGGGGACAACGCCCCGGTTGAAGAATACGTCGTGGTTGACCCTGAGCCGATCTCGACCGAGCCGACTTACACCGGCAAATACAAGTAAGCGTTTAGGCGCAACATTTGGGCAGGCCGCGCGGCCTGTCCACCTTCGCACCCCAATGATCCAAGGAGGTGCGGCATGATCAAGCATCGTGGGTTCCCCGGACGTCTTGCCGGAACGGATTTTCAGTTTGTTATTCGTCGCGCCAATCCTAAAGGCGTTGTGCCTTTGGTGGCGCGGGAGCGGTTTCGCGATCGCAGGCCGCCGGATCGCCGTGCAGATCAGGGGTTTATGAAAGCCCTGTGGGAGCACTTTGGCGAAGAGCCATTTGAGCGCGGCAACCTGGATGCGGGGCGGCTGAGCTGGTTGTTTGGTCGCGAGGTTGTCGCTGTGGACGACCCGTTTGATCCGGAAAGCTATGATGCATTGCTGCGTATTGATGCAAACGTGGCGCGCGCATCGTTTCCGGATGCCTTTGAGGATGATTGGGCGTGATGTCGCCGATATTGCCATACGATGAGCGGAAATCTGCTCAAACCAGTGCGGGCAGGTGCGTAGCATTTGTCAACTCGAGGTCGCGTGGCAATATCTTAGTCATGGAGCAGCGACTTACTCGGGTCCTCTCCTGTAGCAGTGAAAACAGTTACCCTTCCCCTTTCGGGTGGTCCATTGGCGTCCCCGCTGGATCACCCGTTTTTTCATTCCAAAGTCAGGGCTCCACTGAACGGGAGCCCTTGGGTAGAACACCCGGTCGCGCAGGAGACAGAAGACTATGCATCGATTTACGAAATTTACGCTTGCGCTGGTTGCAGCTGCGGGGCTCTCAGCCTGTGGCAACACCTTTGGTGAGCAAGCGCTTATCGGTGCTGGTGCGGGCACCGCAGCCTCTGCGGTGGTTGGCGGCAACCTTGCGGCCGGCGCGATCATTGGCAGTGCGGCCAATGTTGTCTATTGCAAAGAGTTTTCCAGCAAGTGCTGACTTACTGATTTCTGACCGTCTAATGGCGGTCTCACGGAAACATCAAAACCATCGTTGCCAGTCCGGCAGCGGTGGTTTTTTTATTGCCAATTTGTCGGCGCGGTGAGCGCGGACGCTAAGAAGTGGAAGGGACAAGAGATGTTCGACAAGATCCTGATTGCCAACCGGGGCGAGATTGCCTGCCGTGTGATTAAGACTGCTCGCAAGATGGGTATCAAGACAGTTGCGATCTATTCGGATGCAGACCGTCAGGCGTTGCATGTGAAGATGGCGGATGAGGCCGTTCACATCGGACCTCCCCCTGCGAACCAGTCCTATATTGTCATCGACAAGGTGATGGATGCGATCCGCCAGTCAGGCGCACAGGCTGTCCATCCGGGGTATGGCTTCCTGTCGGAAAACAGCAAATTCGCCGAGGCGCTTGAGGCTGAGGGTGTTGCATTCGTCGGGCCGCCAAAGGGTGCGATTGAAGCGATGGGTGACAAGATCACCTCAAAGAAGATCGCTCAAGAGGCAAATGTGTCTACTGTTCCCGGATATATGGGGTTGATTGAGGACGCTGAGGACGCAGTAAAAATCTCTAATCAGGTTGGCTATCCGGTGATGATCAAGGCCAGCGCCGGCGGTGGCGGCAAAGGCATGCGCATAGCGTGGAATGATGACGAAGCGCGTGAAGGGTTCCAGTCTTCCAAAAACGAAGCGGCCAACAGTTTTGGCGATGACCGTATCTTTATTGAGAAGTTCATTACCCAGCCGCGTCATATTGAAATTCAGGTACTTTGTGACGCGCATGGTAACGGCATTTATCTGGGCGAGCGCGAATGTTCGATCCAGCGTCGTCAGCAGAAAGTAGTCGAAGAGGCTCCGTCACCGTTTTTGGATGAAGCAACCCGCAAAGCCATGGGCGAGCAATCGGTCGCCTTGGCCAAAGCGGTTGGCTATGCCAGCGCAGGGACTGTGGAATTCATCGTCGATGGCGACAAGAATTTCTACTTCCTTGAGATGAACACGCGGCTTCAGGTGGAGCATCCCGTGACCGAGTTGATCACCGGTGTTGATCTGGTGGAGCAGATGATCCGCGTGGCCAATGGTGAGCCCCTGAGTATCACGCAAGATGATGTGAAGCTGACCGGCTGGGCGATTGAAAACCGACTGTATGCGGAAGATCCTTATCGCAACTTCCTACCCTCGATTGGCCGTTTGACCCGTTACCGTCCGCCTGCCGAGACAAAAGCCTATACACCTGGCACAGCTGCCGGAGACGCGGGGGATGTTGTGGTGCGCAATGATACCGGCGTCTATGAAGGCGGCGAGATCAGCATGTATTATGACCCGATGATTGCCAAGCTGTGCACATGGGCACCGACACGCGATCAGGCGATTGAAGCCATGCGTATTGCGCTGGACAGCTTTGAAGTTGAAGGCATTGGTCACAACCTGCCGTTTCTGAGTGCTGTGATGGATCACGATATCTTCAAAGCTGGCGACATGACCACGGCCTTTATTGAGGAGCAGTATCCTGACGGGTTCGACGGAGTGACATTGGCTGAGGAAGAGCTGAAACGGGTGGCGGCTGCGGCGGCTGCGATGCACCGCGTTGCCGAAATTCGCCGCACACGTGTGTCGGGACGGATGGACAATCACGAGCGCCGCGTTGGCAAACGCTGGGTTGTGACCCTGCAGGGTGAAGAATTCGCGGTGAAGGTGAAGGCCGACAAAGACGGCTCAACCGTGAAGTTTTCCGATGGAAGCAAGCTGCGCGTGGCGTCGGAGTGGACGCCGGGCGACCAGTTGGCAAGTTTGAGTGTTGGCGATGCGCCTTTGGTTCTGAAGGTTGGCAAAGTGTCCGGCGGCTTCCGTCTGCGCACGCGTGGGGCTGATCTGACGGTGCATGTGCGCACTGCGCGTCAAGCCGAGTTGGCCAAGCTGATGCCCGAGAAAGTCGCGCCAGACACATCCAAAATGCTGCTCTGCCCGATGCCGGGTCTGATCGTGAAGGTCGACGTGGCGGTTGGTGATGAAGTGCAGGAAGGTCAGGCACTGTGCACAGTCGAGGCGATGAAAATGGAGAATATCCTGCGCGCCGAGAAAACAACCGTGGTCACCAAGGTCAACGCTGGAGCAGGCGACAGCCTTGCGGTGGACGATGTGATCATGGAATTCGAATAAGGTGGCTGAAGTCCGGTCATATCAGGTGCAGTGGTGCAGAGGGAAAACTCTCTGCACCCAAAAGCGCTATGGCCGGGTTCAGCGACGTTCGCGGATTTCTTGTTGGCGCAGGGGCATCTTGTCAATGGATGCGGATATCTCGCGTACAGACCACGGGGAAGGTTTGCGCAGATATCGTCGGCCTTCCTTGTCCAGAAGCACAATCGCAAAGCCGCGCGGACGCAATTCGCGGCGCAACTCGGATTTAAGGTCAGGATCGGTATCTACCAGTACCACCACATCGCGGTCTTCCAGTTCAAAGGCGAGATCGTCGATCAATTCCATCTGGCGGATGAAGTTGGGATCCTGCGGACTGTCGGCAAAAACTGCGAGCGGGCGTTTTAGCCAGTGGAAGTCTTCCAGAACGGCGGTGGTGCCATCCAGTATCAGCGTGTCCTCGGGCATATCGGCATCGGTGGCCCAGACGGGCCCTGCGAGAAACGCAATTAAAACAAAGGCTAGGCGGCGCATATAGGTCTCCTGGTTAGCACTAATATAAGCGCGCTTGGCGCGATTCATAGGGATAAACGGACTAAAGCCATGTGATTGGCGAGGTCACGCAGAGGGGACTTGGAAATGACCAAGAAAGAGGACTGGAAAGCGCTGGCGGAAAAGGAACTTCGCGGGCGTCCGCTGGACGATCTGACGTGGAAGACGCTGGAAGGCATCGACGTAAAGCCGGTCTATACAGAAGACGATACGCAAAGTTTGGACCATATGGGCAGCATGCCTGGCTTTGGTCCGTTTACGCGCGGTCCCAAGGCGACGATGTATGCAGGGCGTCCGTGGACGATCCGCCAGTATGCAGGGTTTTCAACGGCTGAGGAGAGTAACGCGTTTTACCGTCGCAATCTGGCGGCTGGGCAGCAGGGTGTTTCGGTGGCGTTCGATTTGGCCACGCACCGTGGCTATGACAGTGATCATGCGCGCGTGGTGGGGGACGTTGGCAAAGCCGGTGTGGCGATTGATAGTGTTGAGGACATGAAGATCCTGTTTGACGGTATCCCGCTGGACAAAGTGTCGGTGTCAATGACCATGAACGGGGCGGTTATCCCGATTTTGGCCAGCTTTATTGTGGCGGGCGAAGAACAGGGCCACGACAAAGCGCTGCTAGCGGGCACCATTCAGAACGACATTCTGAAAGAATTCATGGTGCGTAACACCTATATTTACCCGCCAGAACCTTCGATGAAGATCATCAGCGACATCATTGAATACACGTCCAATGAGATGCCAAAGTTCAACAGCATTTCGATTTCCGGCTATCACATGCAGGAAGCGGGCGCGAACTTGGTGCAAGAGCTGGCCTATACGCTGGCGGATGGGCGCGAATATGTGCGCGCGGCGATGAATGCGGGCATGGATGTTGATAAATTCGCGGGGCGCCTGTCCTTTTTCTTTGCGATTGGCATGAACTTCTTCATGGAAGCCTCCAAGCTGCGCGCGGCGCGGTTTTTGTGGCACAAAGTGATGACCGAGTTCGGTGCCAAGAGCGAGCGCTCCAAAATGTTGCGCACGCACTGTCAGACGTCTGGTGTGAGCCTGCAGGAGCAGGACCCCTATAACAACGTGATCCGTACTGCCTATGAAGCGATGAGCGCGGTTTTGGGCGGCACACAGTCTCTTCACACCAATGCTTTGGATGAGGCGATTGCGCTGCCCACGGATTTCTCGGCCCGCATTGCGCGCAACACGCAGCTGGTGTTGCAGGAAGAAACCGGCGTGACAAATGTGGTCGACCCACTGGCAGGCTCTTACTATGTCGAAGCTCTGACCAATGATCTGATCGAAAAAGCCTGGGCCTTGATGGAAGAGGTCGAAGAGATGGGCGGCATGACCAAGGCGGTGGCCAGCGGCATGCCCAAGCTGCGCATTGAGGAAAGTGCGGCAACGCGTCAGGCGATGATCGACAAAGGTGATGAGGTTATCGTTGGGGTCAACAAATATCGCAAAGAGAGCGAAGACCCCATTGATATTCTGGACGTCGATAATGTGGCAGTGCGTGAGAGCCAGATTGCACGGTTGGAGAAAATCCGTGGTGAGCGCGATACTGCGGCCTGTGAAGCTGCCTTGAACGAGTTAACGCGCGTTTCCAAAGAAGGCGGCAATCTGTTGGCTGCTGCTGTCGAAGCCGCCCGTGCGCGGGCCTCAGTAGGGGAAATCAGCATGGCGATGGAAAAAGAGTTTGGCCGGCATCGCGCCGAAGTCAAAACCCTCGCGGGGGTTTATGGCGCAGCGTACGAAGGCGACGAAGGTTTTGCGGCGATCCAGAAATCTGTGGAAGACTTCGCCGAAGAAGAAGGCCGCCGTCCGCGCATGTTGGTTGTGAAGATGGGGCAGGATGGCCATGATCGGGGCGCCAAGGTGATTGCGACGGCCTTTGCCGACATCGGCTTTGATGTAGATGTCGGACCTTTATTCCAGACACCGGAAGAAGCCGCCCAAGATGCGTTGGACAATGACGTGCATGTGGTGGGCATCAGCTCGCAAGCTGCGGGGCATAAAACATTGGCGCCTCAGTTGATCGCGGCGCTAAAGGACAAAGATGCGGAGGATATTCTGGTGATCTGTGGCGGGGTTATTCCGCAGCAGGACTATGAATTCTTGCAAAATGCCGGTGTGAAAGCGATTTTTGGTCCCGGCACCAATATCCCTGAAGCAGCGCAGGATATTTTGAGACTGATCCGGGCCGCGCGCGGCTAAGAAGTGTGGGGGGCTGTCTGCCCCCCGCACCCCTCGAAAGTATTTCAACAGAGAAGAAGGCGCGCGCGCGCCCTTTTGTCGTTGAGGTGGCCCAAGGATTGGGTTTTGTTAGGGCCAGATTTTGGAGTGAACAATATGCTATTGGATCATTTGGCTGTGGCAGGAGAAACGCTGGAGGCGGCTGTGGCACATGTCGAGGAAACGCTCGGAGTGAAAATGGCGTCTGGTGGCCAGCATGCCCATTTTGGCACGCATAACCAGCTTCTGGGCTTGGCGGACGGATTGTATCTGGAGGCGATTTCCATTGATCCAGCAGTGGATGATCTTGGGTATGCGCGATGGTTTGATCTGGACCGTTTCTGCGGGGCGCCGCGATTGGGGAACTGGATTTGCCGAAGTGAAGACCTGGTTGGTGAACTGGCGCAGCTTGACGTTGAGGCTGGTCAGCCGGTGTCCTTGCAGCGTGGTGATTTGAGTTGGCGCATGGCGGTTCCAGAAAATGGTGTTCTGCCCTTTGATGATTTGTTTCCCGCGCTGATGCAGTGGGATGTTGCTAAGACACCTGCAGAGTTGTTACCCGCGTCCGGATGCCGGTTGCGTCAGCTGATCGTGCGACATCCGCAAGCGCAGGCTTTGGCCGCAACGATTGCATTGGACGACGACCGTGTGAAAATTGAGCAGGGTCGCGCAGAGCTGGCGGCGGTTTTGGATACACCCCATGGCGAGCGGGTTTTGACATGACGGTACGCCATGCCACGCTAGATGATGCTGGGGCGGTTGCGCAGATTGTTAACGCGCTTATTCGTGACACGGCAGTAACGTTTAACTGCGAGGAGCGTGCGCAGGCGCATTATGAGGGGTTGATCGCAGCAGGGCAGCCTTTTTGGGTGGTGGAGGATTATGCGGGGCTGGTTGTTGGCTATGCGACGTATTTCCGGTTTCGCGGCGGGGTAGGTTATGCCCACACAAGAGAACATTCGATTGCCCTGAGTGAGGCAGCGCAAGGTCAGGGTTTGGGGCGTAAATTGATGGCAGCCCTTGAGGACCATGCGCGGAAACATGCTATTCATACGCTGATCGGGGGCGTGAGCGGCGAGAATCTTGGAAGTGTGGATTTCCATGAAAAACTGGGGTTTGAGGTGGTTGGAACTTTGCCGCAAGTCGGGCGTAAGTTTAACCGTTGGATGGATTTGATATTGGTTCAAAAAATGCTGTGAACCTCGCTGACTTCCGCGAAAGCGAACTGTAAGGTGAGCCTATGTCGATTTGGACCCGTATCACAAATGCTATTTCCGCGCTCTCTAGTGGTGAGACGCTGTCGGATGTTTTTGACCATCTACGCACACCGCCTGAACGGTCGGTGGCCTTTACCATTGCGGTGATCGCGCTGGGGGCAAAAATGGCCAAGGCGGACGGTTTGGTGACACGTGATGAAGTGACGGCGTTTCGCGAAGTCTTTCACATAGCCCATGATGATGAGGCCAATGCGGCGCATGTATTCAACATGGCGCGTCACGACGTGGCCGGCTTTGAAGAATATGCCTATCGTATTCGCGGTCTGTTTGGCACATCCCAGCGCAAGGGAGGGCCAGATGACCTTATGGAAGGGTTGTTCCACATCGCAGTAGCGGATGGGGAATACCACCCAAATGAGGATATTTTCCTTGAACGGGTCGCGGAAATTTTGGGCATGCCGGAGCATGAATTTAAGTCTATGCGCACGCGCTATGTGCCGGATGCAGAACCAGATCCCTATAGCGTGTTGGGAGTTGATCCGGAGATGCCGCGCGAAGAGATGCGGCGGGTCTGGCGTCGTCTGGTGCGCGAAACCCATCCCGATAGCATGATCGCGCGCGGGGTGCCGGAAGAAGCGGTTAAGCTGGCGGAAAAGCGTATGATTGATATCAATCGCGCTTGGGAGCAGATCAACAGGAAAGCCTGATGCGGATTGCCACATATAATGTGGAATGGTTCAACGCGCTGTTTGATGCGCGCGATCAATTGTTGCCTGATGATGGTTGGTCCGGGCGCCATGACGTGACACGCGCACAGCAGATTGAGGCGTTGGGGCTTGTGTTTGCCGCGTTAGATGCGGATGCCGTGATGATTGTCGAAGCTCCGGACCAGAACAAACGACGCGCCACTGTACCTGCGCTTGAGAATTTTGCCGCGGCGTTTGAGTTGCGAGCGCGCAAGGCAATCATTGGGTTCGCCAATGATACGCAGCAGGAAATAGCGCTGTTGTATGATCCGGACACAATGAGCGCAGAGCATGATCCGCAAGGGCAGGAGACAGGCAAGAAAGGCGCGCGCGATGCGCCGCGTTTTGACGGCGTATTTCGGATTGATCTGGACATTGATGCCACCGAAGACCTTGTGAATTTTTCAAAACCTCCGCTAGAACTACGCGTGCAAACTGCCAAGGGTACGGTGCTGCGCATGATCGGGGCACACCTAAAGTCAAAGGCCCCACATGGCGCACGTGGACGTGATCAGGTTATGCGTTTGTCGATTGCCAACCGCCGTAAACAGCTGGCGCAGGCGATTTGGCTGAGGCGCAGGATTTCGCAACATCTAGAGGATGGCGCGTCGGTGATCCTGCTTGGAGATCTGAACGACGGCCCGGGTTTGGATGAATACGAGTATTTGTTTGGGCGCTCGTCTGTTGAAATTTTGCTTGAGGACCGAGGAGACGCGCCGCTGTATGATCCCCATGCAAGTGTCGCCTTGCAGAATAAACTGGGAGCACGGCCGACTTCGGCGCGATTTTATAATCCTCAAACAGAGCGCTATCTTCAGGTTTTGCTGGACTATGTGATGATCTCGCAAGATTTACGAGACGCCAATCCACGCTGGCGCATTTGGCACCCATTTGAAGATCACGCTTGTTTCCGAGAACCGCAGCTGCGTGAAGCCTTGTTGTTGGCCTCGGATCATTTTCCTGTGGTTCTGGACATTGATATCTAAGCGCGGCAGGCGCATCTTAGATATGGGCGTATAACGGAGTGAGATCCCTATGGCACAGCGAAAACTCATCCTAATTGCGGTTTGCGCAAGTCTTGTAGCCTTGCCGTTGGCGGCTGAAGAGGAAGTCATTGAGGACGGGCCAAGCCTGATGGAGCAGGGCGCGCAGTTGTTTTTCAAAGGTCTTCAGCAAGAAATGGAGCCGGCGCTAGAGGGGTTGCGCCAGTTTGCAGAAGAAATTGGTCCTGAAATGCAGAGTTTTTGGATGCAGATGGGCCCTGCGCTCAGTGATTTGGCGGCAAAAGTTGAGGACTGGAGTGCATATCACCCGCCGGAAATGCTGCCCAATGGGGACATAATCATTCGCCGCAAAGACGTTGAGGACGAGAGCCTAGAGGTGCCGGAAGAAGGCGAAATCGATATCTAAGTCAGCGTTTTATTTTCACTACTGGCGTGGCGTCCAAGGTGTCGCAAAGAGAATGAAACCGCGCCTCGGCAACTTCTCCATAAAGCGGTCCTGCATGTCGTGGAAGCAGCAGGTGAAGTTCGCGCTTTTTGGGGAACCAGCGAAGGCTGCCCATGTTTTCATAGTCTTGTATCCAGAGCATCGCACCAAAGCGCATTGCCTTGCCCAAAATCTCTGCCTGATGAATGGTTTTATTATCTATTAGGTGGAACAGGTCTTCAAAGCTCGTTCCGTCGCGCTTGTTGCGATAGCGGTGGAGCAACGCCAACCCGAGGAAAATTCGCTCGGGGTGTTTGAGACCCCCTAAATTGGCACGTGTCGCTGTGTCAAAACAGGTTTCAGCACGATAGTCGGGATGCGCGCGCCAGCTTACGTCATGTAGAAGGCAGGCAGCTTTGACCAAGCGCAGGCGGTCGGGCTTCGAGGATTTAAAAAGGGGCAGGATGTATTTGTATAGCGATTTTCCAAAACCGGGTAGACGAGCATCTTTGCGCTCGGCAAACAAGCAGGATTCAATCAACGGGTCGCGATCACGTAGACGCTGGGACATCTGCTCATAAAGCATGCCTTCGCGAATGCCATAGGAACTAATGGTGATATCGCGCGGTTTAAAGCGGCGGGCCACGCCTTTAAGGACTTCGGTGGCAAGCGGGAGTAGGTCCATGCGTGAGGCGGAAATACCGCAGCGTTGGCGCAGCTCCTCGGGATCATTTGCCGCGATGTATTTTGCCGTGGCGTGGATGTCGGCAACCGTCATACGGTATTCGTGTAATACGTTTAGCGGGTAGTTGCAGCGGTCCATATCCACTCGGGCAAAAGCGCGCCATGAGCCACCTACCAGAAACAGTCGATTGCGCTGGCTGCCCATTTCGGAACGCAATTGGTCAAGCGTTTCGTTGATGTAGGCCTTGCGGCCTTTTTTGCCACCCTTGATGTCGCGCAGTTTGAGCGGCCCAAGGGAGGACGTGACACGGCGGCCAACCTCACCATGATTGATCTCGGCTAACTCCATTGACGAACCACCAATATCGCAGACCAAGCCGTACGAGCCGGGCCAACCAAGTAAGACGCCTTGGGCAGAGAGGCGGGCCTCTTCTGTGCCATCGATAATGTGAATAACAACGCCTGTTTCGCGTAATACGTCTTCGCAAAACTCGGGGCCGTCGTCGGCTTCGCGCACCGCGGCGGTTGCCACTGCAGTGAGGTGATCCAGGCCCATACCTTCGGCAAGACGTTGAAAGCGCTTGATTGCATTAAAGGCGCGCGTCCGCCCCTGGGGGTTTAGATGCCCGGTTTCGCTAAGGCCTGCGCCAAGGGCACACATTATTTTTTCGTTATAAAAATAGGCGGGGCTTCGTGCGGCCCCATCAAACACCACAAGGCGTACGGAGTTTGAGCCTACATCAACCACACCAACCCGAGAGAGGGCCCGAGCGTCAGGGTCATCAAACAAGGGGCGTTCGAAAGGCCCAGATTCCTGCGCGGAAGGGTCGGAAGTCGCGTCCATTTCAACTCTCAAAGATCGTCCGTGTTTTTACTTTGCGCCAGCCAATGGCCGCGGTCAATCTTCGGTATGGGTCAGTTTGGGAACATCTGATGCTCCGGCGGACCCCCGCCCAGACAGCGATGGGTTTTCCATGAAGAAACGATGGCAGTTAAATGCAAATTCGCCTTCGGAAACTGTCGCGCGTTCAAATGTTCCGTCAGGTTTCATCACCCAGCTCTGAGCGACATCTGCTAGATTGGCAGCCATTACCTGAGACACGATCTGAGCCTTCACAGTAGCATTGGTGATTTCCACCAACGTTTCCACGCGACGGTTGAGGTTTCGCCCCATCCAGTCGGCAGAAGAAATGTACACTTTTGCCTTCTTGGAGGGCAGCTCGTGGCCATTGCCAAAGCAGACGATACGAGAATGCTCAAGAAAGCGGCCGACCACGGATTTTACCCGGATATTTTCAGACAATCCCTTTATGCCCGGGCGGATGCCACAAATTCCACGCACAACGAGGCTGATTTTCACGCCAGCCTGCGAGGCTGCATAGAGTGCATCAATGACTTCGGGCTCGATCAGCGAGTTCATTTTGGCCCAGATCGCGGCAGGCTTGCCAGCTTTTGCGTTTTCGGTTTCAAGGCCAATCATTTCGATTAGACGCGGTTTGAGCGAGATGGGCGAAATCGCCAGATTGTCCAACTTTTCCGGCTGCACATATCCAGACAGGTAGTTGAAGACTTTGGTGGCGTCGCGCCCCAGATCGGCGTCGCAGGTGAACAGGCTTAGGTCCGTATAAATTTTTGCCGTGATCGGGTGGTAGTTGCCCGTGCCATAGTGTGTGTAGGTCACCAGCTGATCGCCTTCACGACGCACCACGGTTGAGATTTTTGCGTGGGTTTTCAAGTCAAGGAAGCCATAAACAACGTGGGCACCGGACCGCTCTAAGCGACGTGATTGGTGAATGTTGGCGGCTTCATCAAAGCGTGCTTTGAGTTCCACAAGGGCGGTGACAGATTTGCCGTCTTCAGCGGCTTCGCAAAGCGCGCTGACAATTGGGGAATCTTTGGAGGTGCGATAGAGCGTTTGTTTGATCGCAACCACATTGGGATCACGCGCAGCCTGTTGCAGGAAGCGCACCACCATATTGAAGGTTTCATATGGGTGGTGCAGCAGCATGTCTTTTTGACGGATCGCGCCAAACATATCGCCGTCAAAGTCTTGGACGCGTTCGGGAACACGCGGCGCAAACGAAGGCCACAGGAGGTCGGGGCGTTCGTCCACCACAAGCTCTTTGAGATCCGCGAGGCCTATCATTCCGTCAATTTCGACAACTTCATCATCGTTTACATGCAGCTCGTCCACAATCAGGGACTTCAACGCTTTTGGTGCGTAGGCTGAGAGTTTCATGCGCACAACTTCACCGCGGCGGCGACGTTTGAGCGCAACTTCGAACTCGCGCACAAGGTCTTCGGCTTCGTCTTCTACTTCGAGATCGCTGTCGCGTAGTACGCGGAAGGCGCAGTGTCCTTTTTCTACATAGCCAGGGAAAAGGCTGTGCAAATGAAGCAAGAGCAATTCTTCCAGAGGTAAGGCGCGGATTGTGCCGTCAGGCGACGGTAAAAACACAAAGCGGCCAATCTGGGGGGGAATGGGCAGCAGGATCAAAAGAGGGCGTTTGTTTTTCTTTTTTTCCAACTGCAACGCCAACGCATAGCCGGTGTTGGGCAAGAAGGGGAACGGGTGTGCTGGGTCAATCGCTAGCGGAGACAGCACGGGAAAGACTTTGTTGAGGAATACATCCTCTAGAAACGGTAGGTCTTCATCGGTCACTGACTTGTGGTCGAGAATTAGGATATTCTCTTTTTCCATTTCTGTGCGCAGCGCATTATACATACGCTGCTGTTCTTGAAGCAAATTGCGTGCATCCTCGTTGATCAAAACCAGTTGTTCGGCAGGTGTCAGCCCATCCTGAGCCGGTGTTACGTTGCCTTCGCGAGCGAGTTCGCGCAGGCCCGCAACGCGCACGGTGTAAAACTCGTCCAAGTTAGTCGCAGAAATCGATAGAAAACGCAGCCGTTCCAGCAAAGGAACTCGGGGGTTTTCGGCTTCTTCCAAAACGCGCCAGTTAAAGCTTAGCCAGCTGAGTTCGCGGTTATGAAAACGCCCTGGTCCCGTCAGATCGATTTCTGGCAGTTCAACAGGGGCAGGAAACTCGGATTTTAGGAAGTCAGCTTGGGTCATGGCAAACACAATATGATTGGAGGGCAGATAAGTGGTAACATGCAGGTTAAAAATAACAACAGGTTGCATGTTAATGCAGGCAATGTGTCGCGCACTTGATACGGCTCAAAAAAGGAAGGTTTTTTCAAGATTTATAGCGCGTCTCGCTCAAGAACTCGTTTGGCCAAAAGCCGTGTAATAGGGCGCTTTTCGCTTAGCGAGAGTTGATCGAGTGCTGTGACGATGCGCGTGGCCTCACCAAAGGAGCGATCCATGTTCTTGACCAAATAGGTGAGTGTATCGGGAGCCGGTGTTAACTGGCGGTCGGCAAATTGCTTCGCCAATACAGCTAGCAACAACATATCGTCAGGCTCTTGGAGTGTTGCGGCTGTGGTGCCTTGCATGCGGCTGAGAAGGTCGGGCAGGCTGAGCCCCCATTGAGGCGGGGCGCCAACGCCGCTGAGCAAAAGCGTGTGCCCCTCGGCAAGGACAAGATTGTGCAAATGAAATAAAGCGGTTTGGGCGTCCGGGTTACCTGCAATGTCATGCACATCTTCAACGGCAACAGGGCCACGTGCCAAATCGGGGACTTGGTCTTTGGTTAGCGTGGACGCAGAGATGATCTGCGCGTTGGTCTGGGTTGCCCAGACGTGCGTCAGGTGTGTTTTTCCGGATCCTTTGGGCCCTGAAAGGACTAGTTTGCCCCCCGCCCAATTGGGCCACATCTCAACCAGACCCAACGCCATAGCGTTGCTTGGGCTAACGAAAAAATCATTCCGCCCCAGTGCAGCACGCACCGGCAAATCAAAACTAAGCTGTTCGGCCATAAACTTACTCTTCGTGATCCGGCGCGCCGCTTGAGCCGCGATAGAGCCGTGAGGCCGTATACTGGCTTGTGGCGAAACGTGCCAGTACCCCAATGGCGGCAGCAACTGGGACAGCGACCAGCATTCCGACGAAGCCGAAGAGAGCTCCAAAAACCGAGAGAGCAAGGAGTAACCAAACCGGGTGTAGACCGACAGAGCTACCGACCAATTTGGGGGTTAGGATATTGCCCTCAACCACTTGGCCCAACGCAAAAATACCTGCAACCAATCCGATGGACACCCAATCTCCCCAGAATTGAAACAAGGCCAACCCAATGGCGAGTGCTCCACCGATGAGGGCCCCGAGATAGGGAATGAAAGTCACCAGACCAGCAATGAAACCAACGACCAATCCAAACTGGAGTCCTACGACAATGAGCGCGACGGCGTAATAGGTGCCGAGAATCAGGCAAACCGTGCCCATCCCGCGTACAAAGGATGCCAATGTATGGTTCACGTCCTTGGCAAGCGTGCGGATTACAGGGGCGTGATCGCGAGGCAAAAGATTGTCGATTTCTGCAATCATACGGTCCCAGTCCAGAAGCAGATAAAATGTCACCACGGGAACGATCACAATTAGCATGACCACATTGAACAAGGACATCGCTGAACTCAAGGCGCCTTGCAGTAACGCGCCACCGCGTTCCTGAATGGCTTCGCCAAAGCTGACTAGAGTTTGGTGGACAACTGAATCTGGTCGCAGCAAGCTGGGGAAATTTGTGGTTACGAAAGCTTGCAGATCTCGGAAAAGCTGAGGCATCGTGTCGATGAGCGCGATGCTTTGCTCAATCAGCAACGGCACGATCGCAAGCATGGCGACGACAAACACCACAATGCCGCCCAGCGTGATCAGCACCGTCGCCGTGGTGCGCGACAGGCCCATGGTTTCCAGCCGGTCCGCAACAGGATCGAGGAAATACGCAATTGCGCCGCCAAGCACGAAAGGCAAAATGATATCGCCCAAAAACCAAAGTGTGCCAAACAGCACAACAGCAACAACACCCCAGTATTTTAATTGATCGTTGACTGGCAACGTCATGAAAAACCCTCACCTCGCATCTGGGTCCACATTGACGAAACGGGACGAGGTTTCAAGTGTGAAAGGGGGATGAGTGGGCGCGAAAAAGCTTCTGTGAAGGTGCGAATGGCCTGTGTAGCTTGCCTCGCCCTCCTGTTTGGGCTAGCGAAAGGCAAAATCTTCACACCGACCCCTGAAAAGGGGAGCAACCGAGAGATCATCGCATATGCGCCTGTCCCGTTATTTCCTGCCCGTACTTAAGGAAACTCCCGCTGAAGCCCAGATAGTCAGCCACCGCTATATGCTGCGTGCTGGTATGATCAAACAGCAAGCCGCCGGTATCTATTCTTGGTTGCCGATGGGTTTTAAAGTTCTGCGCAAGTTGGAGAACATTGTGCATGAGGAACAGGCGCGTGCGGGGCATATTCCGGTGCAGATGCCGATCTTGCAGGGGGCTGATCTGTGGCGTGAAAGCGGACGCTATGATGACTACGGCGCTGAAATGCTGCGGATGGAAGACCGTCAGGGACGGGACTTGCTATTTACGCCAACTGCGGAAGAAATGGTCACCGACATTTTCCGCAGCCATGTGAATTCGTATAAAGACCTGCCGCTGACACTGTATCAAATCCAGTGGAAGTTTCGCGACGAAATCCGCCCTCGGTTTGGTGTGATGCGGGGCCGTGAGTTCTATATGAAAGACGGCTATAACTTTGATTTGACCAAGGAAGACGCGCTGCATGCTTATAACCGCCATCTGGTGAGCTATCTGCGTACTTATGAGCGTATGGGATTGCAGGCTATTCCGATGCGTGCCGACAGCGGCCCGATTGGGGGCGATGATACGCATGAATTCCTGGTGCTAGCAGAGACTGGCGAGAGCGAAGTTTTCTACGACAGTGCTGTGACCGATCTGAGCTTTGGTGATCGCGAGATAGACTATACATCGCATGCAGAGTGTCAGGCCATTCTGGAAGAGTTTACTAGCAAATACGCGCGTACGGATGAGACACATGATGAGGCGCTGTTCAACGCGGTTCCCGAAGAGCGTCGCCGGGTCGCGCGCGGGATCGAAGTGGGCCAGATTTTCTATTTTGGCACCAAATACTCTGAGCCGATGGGGGCCACGGTTCAAGGTCCGGACGGCAAGCCTGTTCCTGTGCACATGGGAAGCCACGGCATTGGTGTAAGCCGACTGCTGGGCGCGATCATTGAAGCCAGCCATGATGACAAGGGGATTATCTGGCCGGAAGGTGTGACGCCGTTCCACTGTGGTATTGTAAACCTCAAACAAGGCGACGAGGACGCGGATGCAGCCTGTGAAGCACTCTACAAATCACTGACTGCGCTGGGTCTTGATCCGCTTTATGATGATCGCAAAGAACGCGCCGGCGGCAAGTTTGCGACCATGGATCTAATCGGTTTGCCATGGCGCATCACAGTAGGTCCGCGCGGATTGAAAAACGGCGTTGTCGAAGTGACGTGTCGCAGAACCAATGAAAGCGAAGAGATGCCGCCAGAAGCCGCCGTGGCCAAGATCGCGGGTATCTATGAAGGTCATCTGACCCGCGCGTTTTAAATCGTGATTTGAATGAGCGCCGCCCCTACAGGGCGGCGCGCAGACTGTCTCGGCCCTAAGGGCCTCGGAGTGCCTCCGGCGGAGGTATTTTCAGCACCAAAAATTGAATTGCCTGTCCGTGTGGCATGCTTGACCCGCTTAGGGCACAGTTTTAGGTTTGCGATAACAAAAAGACCGGAGCAGTGATGAGAACCCCTTTTGCCCCTTTTGAGTGGATGATTGCTTGGCGTTATCTAAGAGCGCGGCGCGCCGAAGGTGGTGTAAGTGTTATGACCTGGATCAGTTTGATCGGCATTACGCTGGCGGTGTTTGCATTGATTGCAACTTTGGCTGTTCGGTCGGGGTTTCGCGCCGAATTTGTCGATACCATTCTTGGTGCTAATGCACATGTCACGATCTATCAGACCGGTGAGGTGAGCGAGACCGGTCTTCTGGATCGCACCATTCATGACTATGAAGGCATGGCCGCGCGATTGCGAGAGGTAGATGGTGTCACGCGGGCGGCACCATTGGTAAAAGGGCAGGTTATGGTAAATCTGCGCAGTCGGAACGCAGGTGTGGAAGTCTTTGGTATCCGAGAAGAAAACCTGTTGGAATTGCCGCGAATTGCGGACCCGGAGACAGGAGATGGTGATATCTCCCGCTTTGGAGAAGGGATCGCGATTGGTGCAGGGGTTGCGCGCGAATTGGGAGCGGGTGTTGGTGATCGTATCAAAGTGATTTCGCCAAACGGCGTAAAAACGGCCTTTGGGACGTCGCCACGTGTGAATTCATATGAAGTTGTCTATGTGTTCTCGGCGGGGCGATATGACATAGACCGCACGCGGGTGTACTTGCCCTTTTCGGAGGCGCAGAGTTTTTTTGACCGCGATGGTGTAGCTGATGAGATCGAAGTGATGGTGGAGACACCGGAGCAGGTTTCTGACTTGATGGTGCCTTTGATGCAGGCCGGCGGGGAACGGGTTTTGCTTTGGACTTGGCGGGATGCGTCAGGGGGGTTTTTGCGCGCGCTTGAGGTGGAAGACAACGTGATGTTTATCATCCTGTCGATCCTTGTGTTGATCGCAACAATGAACATTGTCTCTGGATTGATAATGTTGGTTAAGAACAAGGGGCGCGACATTGGCATTCTGCGCACTGTGGGCTTGACCGAAGGGTCCATTTTGCGGGTTTTCTTTATATGTGGCGCATTTACGGGCCTTATTGGAACCGCCTTAGGTGTTTTGTTGGGGTGTCTGTTTGCGATTTACATCGATCCGGTGTTCGGATTTGTAAATATGGTGATGGGAGGGGGAACGTGGGATCCAGCCATTCGAGGCATCTATCATTTACCTGCTAAGCTGGAACTTGGGGATGTCTTGAGCGCGGTTTTTCTGTCTTTGGGGTTGTCCTTTGTCGTAACAATCTTTCCAGCGCGGCGTGCGGCGCGACTGAATCCTGTAGAGGCGCTGCGCTATGAGTGACCCTGTTTTGAGCCTTAAGGGCGTTGAAAAGTACTATAACAAAGGTTTAGCCAACGAAGTGCATGTGCTTCGCGGCGTAGATTTGACGCTGATGCCAGGTGAAATGGTGGCGCTTGTTGCGCCTTCAGGGGCAGGGAAGTCGACGCTGTTGCATATAGCCGGTCTGCTGGATGATCCCAGCCTTGGCAGAGTTGAGATCGACGGAAAAGTTTTGAGCGGTAAACCGGATCGTCTCCGGACCTCCACGCGGCGGCAGGATATCGGGTTTGTTTATCAATTCCACCACTTGCTGCCAGAGTTTAATGCTCTTGAGAATATCGTTCTGCCGCAGATGGCTAATGGAATTTCGCGAACGGCTGCAGAAGAGCGTGCGCGAGAGTTGCTTGAGAATGTAGGCGTTAGGCACCGTGCCGATCACCGGCCGGCCGCTTTGTCGGGGGGCGAACAGCAGCGCGTTGCGTTTTGTCGAGCATTGGCCAATAAGCCGCGGATAATGTTGGCAGATGAGCCAACGGGAAACCTGGATCCCGGGACGTCTGATCAAGTGTTTGAGGCTCTGATGATGTTGGTGCGCGGTACTGGCTTGGCTGCATTGATTGCAACGCATAACCTTGAACTGGCGGCCCGCATGGATCGTGTTTTGCGCCTAGAGGATGGCAAAATGGTTGCCGCCTGATGTGGTGGCGGATGCCCTAACGTGAGAGGACCTGACCGAGATCAATGTTGGCCGTTAAATTTTACCTCAAATTCTTAAGTTGGAATGTGGGGAGGATTAACAAAATGGTTTGGTCTAGAATTATTGGGGGGATTTGCGCAACCTGCCTGTGTTTGATTGCGGCCTGTGCTGCTTTCGGGCCTTCAGGCAAGTCGACTTATGATGACGCTTGTGCACAGTGCCATGGAGCTGAGGGGCTTGGTGATGGACCATTTGCCGATGATCTGCTCAAGTCGCCTTCGGATCTATCGAATTTGGCGTCTCGGAGCGGGGGGGTGTTTCCAAATGACTATGTTGTCGAAGTGATCAATGGTTATGCGCGCGGCGACCGCTTTAGCGGCGCAATGCCTGACTATTCAAAAACGCTGTCTCAAGACGATAGGCGGCTGTCCAACTTGGTCGACTACCTTATTCTTCTTCAGCGTTAAAAGCCAACCTAGGTTCTTTCGGCGGGAAATGGCGCATCTTCTGCCTGTCTTTACAAGGAAGGTTCAGGACCGTCTAAAAAGTGCTAAGCGCGGGCATTATCTGTGTCACGAAGCTATTTGCGCTTTGACCTTTTGTGGAGTTGGGCTGGATGAAATTCTGGATTGGCGTTTTGGTCGCGTCTGTCATGTTTTTAGGGGGCGTTATCTATGTGCTGGACAATGGTCTCAGCGATATGCTCGCCGACATGGAGATGAACTCACCGGAACTTGCTGACTTGGCGATGTCCCCGATTGCGGATGGTGAAAACCGTGCCGATGACGAACCGGTCAACCATTCCTGCCTTGCGAAATTGCCCAGTGATGCCGCGTCTAAAGACGCGGTTCTATCAGTGGTGCGCGCGGAAGACGACTTGCCCAGCGAACTCCTCGAAATTGTCGGGGATGTCGAATATGGTGAGTACCTCGCGTCGGACTGTATGGCGTGTCATCTCACTGAAAGTGAAGCTGATGGTATTCCAGATATTTCCAGACTGGGACAGACAGATTTTATCGTCGCTATGCATGCTTACAAAGATAGATTGCGTGATGATCCGGTGATGCAGATTTCGGTCAGCAATCTCGACGATGAAGCCATTGCCGCGCTCGCGGCTTATTTCGCCAAGCAATGAGCTGTGCGGGAGAGGAAAGAAAATGACCTTTGACAGAAGAGCCTTCTTAGCTGCCGGAACAGCCGCAACAGCAGCATTGGCAGCGCCTGTGGTTTGGGGCGCAAGTTCTGGTCGGCCCAAGGTGGTGGTTATTGGGGGTGGTCCAGGTGGCGCTACGGTGGCGCGGTATTTGTCCAAAGACAGTGATGGTGGAATTGATGTGACGGTTATTGAGCCGTCTCAGATCTATCACACTTGCTTCTTTTCCAACCTTTATCTGGGCGGCTTTCGCACAGGCGATAGTCTGGCACAAAGTTATACAAACCTCAAAGATGCCTATGGCATCAAGTTCATACATGACCGCGCCGTTGGGATTGATCGCAGCTTGCGGACTGTGACTGTCAGCAATGGCGAGAGCTTTAGCTATGATCGTTTGGTGCTAAGTCCTGGAGTCGATTTTATTGAAGGCGCAGTGCCGGGTTGGGAAATGGAACAGCGCGATCGTATGCCGCACGCCTACAAGCAATCGGCAAGCCAGATCGAAGTGTTGCGCGAACAGGTGTTTGAAATGCCCGCAGGTGGCGTGTTTGCAATGGTTGCGCCGCCAGATCCTTATAAGTGTCCACCTGGTCCATATGAGCGTGTGTCGATGGTTGCGCGTGTGCTCAAACATACCAACCCGACTGCAAAAATCATCATCGCTGACCCTAAAAGTGGCTTCTCCAAAGAAGCATTGTTTCGGGAAGCATGGGCCAAACATTACGACGGTATGATTGAGTGGGTCGGACAGGATGCAGGTGGCGGCAACGTCTCGGTTGATGCAAATGCCATGAGCGTGACCATTGATGGTGAAACAATTGGTGTGGATGTCTGCAATGTCATTCCAGCACAAAAAGCAGGGCAAATCTGTGATCTTGCCGGGGTCAACCAAGGCAATTGGGCACCAATTGTACCGACAACCATGCAGAGCACAGTGGACGAGAATATTCACATCCTTGGCGATGCTGCCAATCAAGGTGACATGCCGAAATCCGCGTTCTCGGCCAATTCGCAAGCCAAGGCCGCCGCGATGGCAATCCGGGCCGCCCTGACGGGCAGCCGCGCCTTCCCTCCACGATATTCCAACACGTGTTGGTCGCTTTTGTTTGATAACGATGGCGTGAAGGTGAGTGCGAGCTACAAGGCGGGTGAGACGCAAATTGAGATTGTCGACGGGTTTTTGTCCGCAACAGACGAAGATGCAGAGCTTCGCAAACAAACCTATCTCGAAAGCCTGGATTGGTATGAGAGTTTTGTCAAAGACGTGTTTGGCTAGCTTGCGTTAAAGCTGCTTGCGATCTTCAAGGGCAGCTTTACACGCTCATAGCCAACACGCGGCTGATCTCGGTTAGGCTGCGGTCCGACTGAGCCATCCATGTGTTGAATGCATCCTGAACTTGCCGTCGCGCCCCTTTGGACGTCGGTGGCTTGTCAATGACGCCCTCCGCAATGAGGCGTGCCACAACATCGCGGCTTAGGATAAAGCTGTCACGTCCAATAAAACGCATTGCGTATTGTCCGGTATTTCCGCCAATCCGTGATCCATTCAGCTTCATCATGTCCAGCAGGCCGATGTAATCGGATGAAGACCACCCCCCAAGCACGCGACCGACGCCGCCTTGATCTCTAAGGGATTTTAGGAAATGCGCGTTGTCTATCACAGTTCGGATTTTAGGTCCGTTGCGTACTATCGCGGCATTTGACATCAGCTCATCCATGTCCTCGTCGTGCAAAAAAGCGCATCGATCCACATCAAATCCATGAAAGGCGTTCTCAAAGCCATCCCATTTAATTTCGATGACTTTCCAATTAAACCCAGCTTGAAACACGCATTTGGTCAGCTGGGACAACCAACGATCTTCCGGGATTTTGGCAAGCTCGTCTGGGTTCAATGGCTTGACCAGAAGTTTCTCCAAAGCATCGTGACCGCCCTTGCGCTCTGCTGCGATGGTGAAAATTTCGCTAAACTCTCGCATGCTGCTCTCATTTTTTTTTCGACCACTTAAGCCTGACACGATAGAGATGATGTGAAAAGCGCCATTTGGAATACGGCCAATCACGGCTTTTGCGTGCAGAAAATTCTTCGGGGGGCCGGGGCTGGCCCTGGGCTTTGGAAGCAACGCGGCTGTTTAATCGTCCAGTTGCTGTATCGCGGTGGTTTTACCTCGTGTTTATCCGAAAATCGTTTGCTGGTCTTGCAGCCCCCTTGGTCCACCTCTAAGACTCACAGGGTAGGCCGGTTTCCGGCTTGATGCGAACAACAGGCAGGCGGATATGAACGACCCATTCGAGACATATATGAACACCCTCGTGCCCATGGTGGTAGAACAAACCAGCCGTGGCGAGCGCGCCTATGATATTTTTTCGCGCCTGCTTAAGGAGCGGATTATTTTTCTAAACGGTCCGGTGCATGACGGCATGTCCAGCCTGATCGTGGCACAGCTGTTGCATCTGGAGGCGGAAAACCCCTCTAAAGAGATTTCAATGTACATCAACAGCCCCGGCGGGGTGGTGACATCCGGTCTGTCGATCTATGACACGATGCAATACATCAAGCCCAAGGTGTCCACTTTGGTAATCGGTCAGGCGGCTTCGATGGGGTCGCTGCTTTTGACCGCTGGTGAGGCAGGCATGCGTTTCTCGCTGCCCAATTCGCGCGTGATGGTGCATCAGCCTTCTGGTGGATATCAGGGGCAGGCAACTGACATAATGATCCACGCCGAAGAGACGCTAAAGCTTAAGCGGCGCTTGAATGAAATTTACGTTCATCACACCGGCCGAACCTATGAAGAAGTTGAGCAAGGCCTTGAGCGCGATAATTTCATGTCGCCGGAAGAAGCCAAAGATTGGGGGTTGATTGACGAGATCGTCACCAACCGTGCCAAAGACGACGACGAGAAATGATAGCTTTGTCCGGCATAGGATCTCCTTTGCCGGACACTTTCGCATTGTGCCTGCGAAATGGCTGTCCTAATCTGGCGCAAACGCGGGGTGCTCCTTGGTTGGAATGCACTATAGGGCCTGAAAGGTAAGATATGTCGAACAACTCTGGCGGTGATAGCAAGAACACCCTTTATTGCAGCTTCTGCGGCAAGAGCCAGCACGAGGTTCGCAAGCTTATTGCCGGTCCCACAGTGTTCATCTGCGACGAATGTGTCGAGCTGTGTATGGATATTATCCGTGAAGAGACCAAGGCCAGCGGGCTAAAGTCTTCTGACGGTGTGCCGACCCCTCGGGAAATTTGTGATGTGCTTGATGACTATGTCATCGGGCAGGGCACCGCCAAACGCGTTTTGTCGGTCGCTGTACACAATCACTATAAGCGTCTGAACCATGCTGCCAAATCCGGCGACATCGAGCTGGCGAAGTCTAACATCTTGCTAATCGGCCCAACCGGCTGTGGTAAAACGCTTTTGGCGCAGACTTTGGCGCGTATCCTGGATGTGCCGTTCACAATGGCGGACGCCACGACTTTGACCGAAGCTGGGTATGTTGGTGAAGACGTTGAGAATATCATTCTCAAACTGTTGCAGTCATCTGAGTATAACGTTGAGCGCGCACAACGCGGCATCGTCTATATCGACGAAGTTGATAAAATCACACGTAAGTCTGAAAACCCGTCGATCACCCGCGATGTTTCGGGCGAAGGCGTGCAGCAGGCTTTGTTGAAATTGATGGAAGGCACCGTTGCCAGCGTTCCTCCTCAGGGTGGGCGTAAACATCCTCAACAGGAATTCCTGCAAGTAGACACCACAAACATCCTGTTTATTTGTGGCGGCGCTTTTGCCGGTCTGGATAAAATTATTGCCGCGCGCGGCAAAGGGAGCGCAATGGGCTTTGGCGCCGATGTGCGCGACAACGACGAACGTGGCGTTGGCGAAGTGTTTCAGGACCTTGAACCTGAAGACCTGTTGAAATTTGGTCTGATCCCTGAATTTGTAGGTCGTCTGCCTGTTCTGGCCACGCTGGAAGATCTGGACGAAGACGCGTTGGTGATCATTCTGACCGCGCCCAAGAACGCGCTGGTCAAGCAATATCAACGCCTGTTTGAACTGGAAGACACCCAGCTTACCTTTACTGATGATGCGCTGACTGCCATCGCGCGTCGTGCGATTGAGCGGAAAACAGGTGCACGCGGGCTGCGCTCTATTCTGGAAGATATCTTGCTGAACACGATGTTTGATCTTCCCGGCATGGAGAGCGTCACCGAGGTGGTTGTCAACGAAGAGGCTGCCACAGGCACTGCCCAACCGTTGATGATCCATGCTGATGCTGACAAGGAACCAGCGACAGCGGGATGAGCTGTTTGACACAAGGCTTCAGAGCGGCGTTTGCGCCGCTCTTTTCGTTTGAGCCTACGGAAAAGGCAAAGGGATGATCTTTCTGCTCTGGCGGTTGATGTTTTTTGCGTTCAAGCTCGGGGTAGGGCTCGCTATTCTCTATGTTTTGTTTCCAAGTGGTTGAGGTTTCCCACACTGGACCTTTGAAGCAGAATGGTTCATATGAGAGAAGAATTTGCGGAGGCATCGATGGGCATTCTGAGCACAGTTAATAGCGTTTTGACTTGGTGGAACGGCGCGACCTTGAACACCCGTCTATTTACACGTCGCCAAGGTGTGAAAATGGGCGAAGATGATCAGGGTAATGTCTATTATCGCACCGCCAATGATTCGAAGCGCTGGGTGATTTTCAACGGTGAGGTTGAAGCCAGCCGGATCGGCCCAGAGTGGCATGGATGGTTGCACAATACTTTTGATGATGTCCCAAGCCAAAAACCTTTGGCGCGCAAAGACTGGGAGAAACCTCATCAGGACAATTTGACCGGTACCGCTATGGCCTATGCGCCTGCTGGCAGTATTCGCAGCAACGCTGCGCCCGCAGATCGGCGCGACTATGAGGCGTGGAGCCCCGAGTAGGACTATGTCAGCTGTGCGTACAGAGGCTCTTGTGGGGGCAGCGGTTGTTGCAGTGGCCGTTGGATTTCTGGTCTATGCCAATCAGTTTACCAGCCTACGTTCCGATTCCACCGGTTATCCCTTAAGGGCGTCTTTTCGGTCTATTGAAGGCGTGAGCGTTGGGACTGATGTTCGACTGGCTGGTGTGAAAATCGGCAGTGTCACAGGTATTGATTTGGACCCCGCCACGTTTAGAGCAGAAACTGCGTTTTCTGTGTTGCAAGGCATTGACCTACCTGATGACAGCGCAGTGGTGATCTCCTCTGAAGGGTTGTTAGGCGGAAACTTTGTGGAAATCCTACCGGGCGGGTCACCTTTCAACCTTGGCCCAGGTGATGAAATTGAAGACACGCAAAGCTCGGTGAGTCTCGTGTCGTTGTTGCTGAAGTTTGTCAGCGGCGGGAGCGGATCTGAATGAAACCCTTGATGGCTTTGGCCCTAATACTGGCCGCTCCGGCGGCCTATGCGCAGGACATCATAATCGAAACACTGGATATCGCGCCCCTGACGTCCGAGCCGCTTGTGCCTTTAGAGGTGCCACTTGGCGATGTGACCAATGAAACGGTGGTGGAAGCTGTTGTAGGCGAAGGGGCGTTGTTACGCGCATTGGATCGATTGACAGGTGAGCATGTCGATTTGGACCTTCCCAACGGCTATAGCGCCAATGTGGGACCGCTGCGGGTCGATATGGCGCAATGCCGTTACCCTGCGGACAACCCGACAGGTGAAGCCTACGCCTTTGTTAGTATTCTGGATGAGCAAGGCGAAGGGCAAACCCGTTTTCAAGGGTGGATGATTGCTTCGTCACCTGCGTTGAATGCGCTGGACCATGCCCGCTATGACGTCTGGCTTCTACGTTGTAAGACCTCGGAAGCTGAAGGCACTGAGTGAGCCAGAAAATTCGCATCCTGGCGAACGGCCCATGTTAATAATTTTTGGTAATCTACACGGGAGATTTCCACTGCGCCTAGCGAGGCGAGGTGGTCGGTAATGAACTGTGTGTCAAATAAGGTAAAGCCACAACGGTTTAGGTGCTCAACCAAAAAGGCCAGTGCTATTTTGGACGCGTTTGTTTGGCGGGAAAACATGCTTTCGCCAAAAAATGCAGCTCCGAGCGTAACGCCATAAACGCCGCCAACCAAAGCATCATCTCGCCAAACTTCGAGCGAATGCGCTTCACCGCGCATATGTAGGTCCATGTAAAGGCTGCGGATTTCAGCGTTTATCCAAGTTTCGGACCGGTCCGCACAGCCATCCAAAACCGCTTCGAAATCACTGTCGATGCGTATATCGAAATCTTCTCGTCGAATTGCGCGTGCCAACGACCGCGAGATGTTAAACCCATCCAGAGGAAACACGCCCCGACGAATAGGGTCGACCCAGAAAATTTCTGGGTCGTCCTGATGTTCCGCCATGGGGAAAACGCCCATGCCATAGGCGCGCATCAATAAGTCGGGCGTTAGCTCGGACATATGGTCAGCGTGCCTGCCAAAGCCTTAGCCTTCGGCCATGTTGGCGTCTAGCCAGTGTTCCAGCCAGTGGATGTTGTAGTCCCCTGTCTGAACGGCTTCGGCCTCCAGAAGTGCGTGGAACAGCGGAATCGTGGTGTCGATACCATCCACGATCAATTCACCCAACGCACGGTTCAGGCGCGCCAGTGCTTCGGGCCGATCACGACCATGTACGATCAGTTTGCCGATAAGACTGTCGTAGTATGGTGGGATAGAATACCCGTCATACAAGGCCGAATCCATGCGCACACCCAGCCCACCGGGGGCGTGAAAGTGGCTGATGTGACCCGGGCACGGGGCAAAATTCGGCAGCTTCTCGGCGTTGATGCGCACTTCGATGGCATGGCCGTTGATGTGCAGATCGTCTTGACCAAACGACATCGGCAGCCCTTCGGCGACACGAATTTGCTCACGAACTAAATCGACACCAAATATGGCTTCGGTTACAGGGTGTTCGACCTGAAGGCGGGTGTTCATTTCGATGAAATAGAACTCGCCGTTTTCGTAAAGAAACTCGATGGTGCCAGCGCCGATATAGTTGATTTGCGCAACCGCATCCGCGCAGACCTTGCCGATTCTAGCGCGCTCTTCGGGCGAAATCGCTGGGCCAGGAGCTTCTTCAAAAACTTTCTGGTGACGGCGCTGCAGTGAGCAATCCCGCTCGCCCAGATGTACAGCATTGCCTTTACCGTCGCCAAAGACCTGAATCTCGATATGGCGTGGCGTGGTGAGGTACTTCTCGATGTATACTTCGTCATTACCGAAGTTGGATTTGCCTTCAGCGCGCGCCGTTTGAAACGCCGATTTCATCTCTTCGGCGCTGTTGGCGACTTTCATACCTTTGCCGCCGCCGCCAGCCGTGGCTTTGATGATGACCGGGTAACCGAATTCTTCACCAATTTTCAGCGCGCTGTCCAGGTCAGGTACGCCACCGTCTGAGCCAGGCACACATGGCACACCAAGTGCTTTCATCGTGTCCTTGGCGGTGATCTTGTCGCCCATGACGCGGATATGCTCAGCAGTCGGTCCGATGAAGGTCAGGTCGTGATCTTCAACGATTTGCACAAAGTTGGCGTTCTCAGACAGAAAGCCATAACCGGGGTGGATTGCTTGGGCGCCGGTCACTTCGCACGCCGCAATGATGGACGCGACGTTCAGATAGCTTTCGCTGCCGGGGGCGGGTCCGATGCAGATGGCTTCGTCTGCCATGCGCACATGCATGGCATCGGAATCCGCGGTCGAGTGAACGGCCACGGATTTGATGCCCATTTCACGCGCGGCGCGGATCACGCGCAGGGCGATCTCTCCGCGGTTGGCGATCAGGATTTTTTCAAACATGCCGGCCCCTTATTCGATGATGACCAGCGGAGCGCCGTATTCCACAGTGTCCCCGTCACCAACAAGAATGCGCTTCACCGTGCCGGATTTAGGCGCGGGAATGTGATTCATTGTTTTCATGGCTTCGACGATCAGGATGGTGTCGCCTTCGGTCACTTGAGCGCCTACAGACACAAACGCAGGCACACCTGGTTCGGCCTGAAGGTAGACGGTACCGACCATAGGCGACGGTACTGCGCCTGGATGGTTGGCCGGGTCTGTTTCCGCTTCAGTGGTAGGAGCCGCAGAGGCTGCAACTGGTGCAGCAGCGGGGGCTGCGGCTACGGCAACAGGTGCTGCGGCTACAGGGGCTGCAACTGGCTGTTGACGGCTCACACGCACGTTCAGGCTGTCGTCTTCGCCATAGTCGCGCATGACCTCAACTTCAGTCAGGTCGTTTTCACGCAGCAATTCTGCCAATGCCCGAATAAAGGCCACATCCGAGTCGTGATTTTTTTTGCTCATTTCAGTGTCTATCCTCTGCGCGCGCTGCGCGATTGAGTCTTCTTGGTTTACCTAGCGGCGCTTATAGGTGAAATCCAAGTCTAGTGAAAGCTGTACTACATATCCCACATGGGGACTTTCGCCACAAATTTCCAAGGTTGCCGGTCACACATTCACGTGCTCATTCAGGATCAAAGCGGCATTCCCGAAAGTTTTGCAACCAGTTCTGCCAGTTTTCGTGCACCGAATTTACGTAGCAGGCGGGCGCGGTATTCTTCAATAGTGCGATAAGAAAGGTTGAGCTCAATTGCGACTTCTTTTGACGTGAGACCTCGGCAGGTCAGGATGGCGACTTCGCGCTCCCGTTGGGTGAGTTCCACCATCGGGCGTTCGTCAGAGAGATCAGCAAAGCTCCAGATGCCGCATTGGAACGGCGCTTCTGGTGACACGGATTGCCCTCGCACGCGGCACCAGAACATGGTGCCATCAAAGCGACGCATGACGCGTTCATCGTGATAGTGGCCTGTCTCGCGGATCGCGGCATAGACTTTGGCACCGATGGTCTGGAAATCTTCCTCGGAGGCGTAGAAGTCTTCGATTGAGCGGCCTTGGCAGTCCTCTATTTGCGCCGCAAACATGTCGCTGAAGCGTTTATTACAACGCCGCACGACACGGTTGTCTAAAATACAGAGCCCTACGGGGGCGTTTTCAAAAGCAAGTGCAGCGAGTTCCATAGCTCTAAATTGCACAAGCCGAGCGAGAGGCCAAGCAAAACAAAAGGCCCACGCGGAGCGCAGGCCTTTCACAAAACAATAATACTTGTCAGCTCAGTCGACCAGCGTCGCTTCCGTGGCTGCGCGGAATTCTTCGTCGCTCACGCCGTCTGCGAGTTCGACAATTTTCAGTCCACCTTCGACGACATCGAGCACACCAAGGTTGGTGATGATGCGATCAACAACGCCTTTGCCGGTTAGCGGCAAAGTGCAGTCCTTCAGAACTTTGGACACGCCGTGTTTGTTGGCGTGATCCATCACAACAACCACGCGACCGACTCCAGCTACAAGATCCATCGCGCCGCCCATGCCTTTGACCAACTTGCCTGGAATCATCCAGTTGGCGAGGTCGCCGTTTTCGGCCACTTCCATTGCGCCAAGGATCGCCATGGCGATTTTGCCGCCGCGGATCATTGCGAAAGACTGCGCACTGTCGAAATAAGCGGTCTGAGGCAGCTCGGTAATCGTTTGCTTGCCAGCGTTGATCAGGTCGGGGTCTTCTTCGCCTTCATAGGGGAAGGGGCCCATACCCAACATGCCGTTTTCTGATTGAAGCGTCACCTCGACGCCTTCGGGGATGAAGTTTGACACCAGCGTTGGGATGCCAATGCCGAGGTTCACATACCAGCCGTCCTGCAGCTCTTGGGCCGCGCGGGCGGCCATTTGGTTACGATCCCATGCCATGGCTCATACCTCCTTTTGGCGCACGGTGCGCTGTTCGATCCGCTTCTCATGCGTACCTTGGACGATGCGATTCACATAAATGCCGGGCAGATGAATAGAGTCGGGGTCCAACGAGCCTGTAGGCACGATTTCCTCAACTTCAGCGATGCAAATCTTCCCGCATGTGGCCGCCGGAGCATTGAAGTTGCGCGCGGTTTTGCGGAACACGAGGTTGCCGGTTTCATCGGCTTTCCAAGCCTTCACAATGGCGAGATCGGCAAAGATGCCTTCTTCCATGATATAATCTTCCATGGCGCCATCAGCGCCCGTTGGGAACTGTTTTTCAAGCTTGCCATCGGCAATCACTGTGCCGACACCCGTCTTGGTAAAGAAGCCAGGGATGCCAGCGCCACCGGCGCGCATGCGCTCGGCCAATGTGCCCTGAGGGTTGAACTCTAGTTCAAGCTCGCCAGACAGGTACTGACGCATAAATTCAGCGTTTTCACCTACATAGGAGCTGATCATCTTTCTGACTTGCTTGGTTTGCAGCAAGATGCCGATGCCAAAATCATCAACGCCTGCGTTGTTGGACGCGAAGGTCAGGTTTTTGACGCCGCTGTCTTTGATCGCGTCCAGCAGCAACTCGGGTATGCCGCAAAGGCCAAAGCCGCCTGCTGCAATGAACATGTCATCGCTAAGCAGTCCGTCCAGCGCTTCTGCGGCGTTAGGATACACCTTCTTCATGGAACTCTCCTCATGATCCGGAATTGCCAGAGTTTTTGACCACACCAAAGACGAAGTCAATGCAACTTGGGAGCGTCAGGTATTTCTACGGGAGAGTAAAAAAGTGACCGCAACAGGTGCGGTCAACCTGTTTAGATGATGCGAACTTGGGTGCCGATCGGGGTGATTTCAAACAGCTGTTCGATGCTTTCATTGTACAGCCCGATGCAGCCGCTAGACGCCCGGCGCCCAATTTTTCGTGTATCTTGTGTGCCGTGGATCAAATAGGCCGGCCAATCAAGGTACATGGCATGCGTGCCTAGTGGATTGTCAGGACCAGGCTTCATGTAGGTCAACGTAGGGTCACGCTTGAGCATGTTTTGCGTCGGTGTCCAATCGGGGCCAACCCGCTTACGAACAACTTTGGTATAGCCGCGTTTGGTCAGGTCTTCTGTCATTGGAACAGACGTTGGGTAGATGCGATAGTCCGTACCATCCGCGTTCCAATAGTGCAGCGCGCGCGATGTGGTGTCGGCGACAATGGAAGCGACGCCTAATTTGTCAAAGTGATCCTGCCATTTCTGCTGACGGAAACTAGAGATATTGCGGCGCACTGGATCCACATCGTAGTCGCGAGCAGCGTCGGGATGTTCGAGCGATTCCGCGGGGCTATCTTCAGCATGCAAAATTGCAGGCATGGCGATAAAGCCAGCACCTGTTGCGAGAAGACGACGGCGGGAAAACTTGGTGTCGGACATGGAATAATCTCTGCTCATACGGTTCACAATGCATGTGCGAAATCTCGCCACCGTAAGCAATACACGTCTGCGTTAGACGTACGTGAGTCGCGATTAATTGCCGAGGAGGTCGGGCCGCGCCCGTTGAGACGGGCGCGGTGAATACTAGGCTTTTTTTGCAGCTGTCTTTTTGGGAGCGGCTTTCTTTTTGGCGGGTGCCTTTTTCTTAGCGGGTGCCTTGCGTTTGGTGCCAGACTTGGAGGCTTTTTCAGCGATCCATTCGACGGCCTGTTCCACTGTTACGTTGGCAACTTCAACGTCTTTAGGAATAGTCGCGTTGACTTTTTCCCATTTGACATAAGCGCCATAGCGACCGTCCATGATGTTGATGGCACCGCCGTCTTGCGGATGCTCGCCCAATTCACGCAGCGGTTTGGCCGCAGCTGCTCCGCGACGTCGTCCCGGATTGGCGCGTTTTTCCGCCAACATTTCTACCGCGCGGTTCATGCCGATCTCAAAAACGTCGAGTGTTTCTTTCAGGTTGGCATAGACCGGTTTTTCCTCATCGGGCAGTTGATGCATAATGTAGGGGCCGAAGCGTCCAAGATTTGATGCGATCATGCCGCCATCGGGATGCATACCGATTTCCCGTGGCAAAGTGAGAAGCGTAACGGCTTGCTCTAGGGTGACCTCTTTAGGTCCCCAGCTAGGCAGGAATTCTTTGCCTTGTTTCGGGAGCGAAGAACGCGGCGGTTTTTTGTTCTCTGGGGTGGCTTCGCCGCGCTGAACATAGGGGCCGAAGCGCCCGGATTTCAGGTGTATCTCGTCGCCATTGTCTTCGCCAAGAACGCGCTCATAGCCTTCTGCGCCTTCGCCGGAAATCGGGCGTGTGTAGACACATTCTGGATAGTTGCCACAGCCGACAAAACCGCCAGTGCGCGAGCTCTTCAGGTGCAGTTGGCCATTGCCGCATTTGGGGCAGATCCGAGGATCAGTGCCGTCTTCGCGTGGTGGGTAAAGTTGCGGCGCAAGTGCTTCATCAAGGACGTCTAGAACTTCGGAAATTCGCAATTCCGACGTGTCAGAAATAGCGGCGGAAAAGTCTTTCCAGAAGTTTCCGAGCACTGCTTTGTAGTCGCGATTGCCCGCAGAAACATCATCCAACTCGCCTTCGAGGTTGGCGGTGAACTCATATCCGACGTACTGACGGAAGAAATTCAGCAGGAAGATCGTAACGATGCGGCCTTTGTCCTCAGGGAATAGGCGGTTCTTGTCCTTGCGGACGTATTCGCGGTCCTGAATTGTCGTAATAACAGAGGCATAGGTCGAGGGGCGACCGATGCCAAGCTCTTCCATACGCTTGACCAAAGTGGCCTCGGTATAACGGGGTGGCGGCTGGGTAAAATGCTGCTCAGGCGACACAGAGCGTTTGTCGGTTTTCTCGCCCTGCATGATTTGGGGCAGGCGCTTGTCATCATCATCGACAACCTGATCGTCGCGACCTTCTTCATAGATGCGTAGGAAGCCGTCAAACAACACAACCTGACCGGTGGCGCGCATCTCAACTTGGGCGTCCTGTGAGGCGATGTCGACGGTCGTGCGCTCAAGGCGGGCACCTTCCATCTGACAGGCCAAGGTGCGCTTCCAGATCAGATCATAGAGTTTACGCTGATCAGGTTCGGTAACCTTCAAGTCGTCAGGCTTGCGCATCATTTCCGTTGGGCGGATACACTCGTGCGCTTCCTGAGCGTTCTTGGCTTTGTTCTTATAGATACGTGGCTTGGCGGGAACGTACTCAGAACCATATAGCTCGGCAATTGCATCACGGGCCTCGGTCACGGCCTCGGGGGCCATGTCGATGCCGTCGGTCCGCATATAGGTGATGTATCCGGCCTCATAGAGACGCTGAGCGGTTGACATACATTGACGCGCGCCCATACCGAATTTGCGGCTGGCTTCTTGCTGCAGCGTCGAAGTCATAAACGGCGCAGAGGGATTTCGTGAAGCAGGCTTGGCCTCAACGCGGGCCACGGACAGATCGCGTGAATTGATAGCTTGTACCGCAAGCTCGGCAGCTGTGCTGTTCGCAAGCGAGAACTTGTCGAGCTTCTCACCGCCCAGAACGGTGAGGCGTGCTTCGAACTCCTGTCCACGCGGTGTGGCTAAGAGCGCTTTTACGGACCAGTATTCACGCGCATTGAACGCTTCGATTTCCAATTCGCGCTCAACGATCAAGCGCAGGCACACCGATTGTACACGACCAGCCGAGCGTGCACCGGGCAGCTTGCGCCACAATACGGGCGACAAATTGAAGCCCACCAGATAGTCCAGCGCGCGGCGCGCCAGATAGGCATCCACCAATGGTTGGTCTACTTGGCGCGGGTTTTGCATCGCCTCTGTCACGGCCGCTTTGGTGATCGCGTTGAACACAACACGGCTGACAGGGGTGTCTTTCTTGATGGCGCGGCGTTTGCGCAGAGCTTCCTCAAGGTGCCAACTGATCGCTTCTCCTTCGCGATCGGGGTCGGTCGCGAGGATCAATGCGTTGTCTTCTTTAAGCGCGTCGGCGATGGCTTTGACATGTTTGCGGCTGTCGGTGCCGATCTCCCAAGTCATGCCGAAATCATCATCCGGATCGACCGAACCGTTTTTGGCGGGCAGGTCACGCACGTGACCATAGGATGCCAGAACCGTATAATCGGATCCCAGATATTTATTGATGGTTTTGGCTTTTGCCGGGGATTCGACAACAACAACTGGCATGCAATTTTCCTCTCGACTCGTGGCGAGCTTATGGCGGCGGAAAATGTGGGGCGAAAGGGGGTAATGTCAATGGACAGTGCAAAAACGATCAAAGTTAATGTGCAAGTTGCTGGCAAGTTTGTGCCGTTTGTAGCACTTTTCCCTCGTTTTTAAGGAACTGTTTTGTGGATTTAACAATCAGGCGGCTCGCTATTTTCGGCTGAGAAGGCCTCCGGAGTGGCGGATGACCTTGCCGTCAAGCTCAAGGTCAACCAAGGCGGGTGTCACCGTTTGGGCATCTTGTCCTGTGTCGCGGATCAATTGGTCTTCTGACAATGGCGAGGGGCCAAGGCGGTCTAGAATCATCATATGAAGCTTTGAGACGTCACGCAGACTACGTTTGGTTTTGGGGGGAGCCGCCTCAGAAAGGAGGTTTGGCAGAGTTGCTTGTTGTGGCATGTCACCAGACAGGGAGCCGAGCGCTTCCAATACGTCTTCGGCGCTGCGCACCAGCGTTGCCCCATCCCTGATGAGCATGTTGCAGCCGGATGCGCGGGCATCAAACGGATGCCCTGGGACAACCAATACATCACGTCCTTGATCCAAAGCGTTGCGCGCTGTGATGAGGCTGCCGGATTTCGCTGCGGCCTCCACAACGATTACAGCGCGGGAAAGTCCTGAAACAATGCGATTGCGAGTCGGGAAGTGGCGCGCTTGCGGAGTGGTGGCGGGGGGGTGTTCGCTGATGCAAAGCCCGGATTTTGCAATGTCGTGCGCTAAGGCTGCGTGTTCTGTGGGGTAGATGACATCGAGCCCCCCCGCGAAAACGGCCAATGTGCCGTGCGGCAAAGCTGCAATGTGTGCGGCGGCATCAATGCCGCGCGCGAGGCCTGACGCGATTACAAAACCCTGGCGCCCGAGGTCACGCGCCAAGGCGCGTGCCATACGTGTTCCAAGGGACGAGGCATTTCGCGCGCCAACGAGCGACAATATAGGCTGCTGCAAAAGATCTAAATTACCGCGCGCCCAAAAGAGTGGAGGAGCGTCTGAAAGCTCCGAGAGAAGCGCTGGATAGAAAGGATCATTGAAGGCGACTAGACGAGCTCCGCTGGCACGTCCTTCAGCAAGTTCTGCTTTGGCTGTTTCGGCTGAGCAAGCGACATAGTCGGTCACTCCGGCGGCGCGGGCGACGTCCGGTAGGGCGGCAAGTGCGGCCGGAGCGGAACCATGTTCTTGTATGAGGCGGAAAAAAGTACGCGTCCCGACACGGCGGGATCGTAAGAGGCAAAGCCACGCAACACGGTCCGCTTCCGTGGTGGGTGGGAGTATGGGGTGAGTGGAAGAGGTGTGTTCTTCAGTCATCCGTGGCTCCGCCTGCTTACGGAATCATATCTATTGGATGTTGGTTAATTGCGCGTAAACCATGATTGATTTCTCAAGCCTGCCGCCGGTTGGCAAGCTTGAGATTTGGTTACATGCGGCGGCGGTTGGCTGTGCGCTCTTGCGGTTAGGTGGCTGACCCACCCACGGTCAGGCCGCCCATCAACACGGTAGGCTGTCCAACACCGACGGGCACCCATTGGCCCGATTTGCCGCAATTTCCCATGCCAGGGTCCAACGCCATATCATTGCCAAGCGCGCGGATTTGCGACATAGCAGTGGCACCATCGCCGATCAAAGTAGCCCCTTTGACAGGAGCACCAATTTTGCCATCTTCAACCCGATAGGCCTCGGTGCAGGAAAACACGAATTTGCCGTTAGTGATGTCAACTTGCCCGCCGCCAAAGCCAACGGCGTAAATGCCGTCTTTGAGTGAGGCGACCAAATCGGCAGGATCGCTGTCCCCGCCTTCCATAAAGGTATTGGTCATCCGTGGCATCGGTGCGTGGGCATAGCTTTCGCGTCGACCGTTGCCTGTGGGCGCGACATCCATCAGGCGCGCATTCTGACGGTCTTGCATGTAGCCAACAAGAATTCCGTCTTCGATCAAAACATTGCGTTTTGAAGGTGTGCCTTCATCATCCACGGTTATTGATCCACGACGGTCTGGAATTGTGCCGTCGTCAATAACTGTGACGCCTTTGCTGGCGACTTGTTGGCCAATCATGCCCGAGAACTTTGAGCTGCCTTTTCGGTTAAAGTCGCCTTCTAGCCCATGACCGACAGCTTCGTGCAGCAAGATACCCGGCCAGCCAGGTCCAAGCACCACTTGCATTGGGCCCGCGGGGGCAGGGACCGCCTCGAGGTTGACTAGCGCGATGCGCAGAGCTTCACGAGCTTTGTCTTGCCAGTCATTTGGATCGAGTAGACCGTCAAGGCCAACGCGCCCGCCACCCCCAGCGGTTCCGCTTTCGCGTCGGCCGTCTTGATCAACAATTACGGAGACATTGACGCGTGTCATTGGGCGGATGTCGGTAATTGAGGTGCCGTCAGGACGCAGGACGACTATCTCTTGATGGCTGGCCGCGATCACAGCTGAGACTTGAACCACGCGTTTGTCCATGTCGCGGGCAAACGCATCAATCTCGCGTAGCGTTTCGATTTTGACCGGAAAGCTAATACCGCTGATCGGGTCAGCATCCGTGTAGAGACGGCGGTTGGTCAGCGCGGGTCCATCCGCAAGTGTGCCGCCACCATTGCCGACAGCCAGCCGCGCCGTGTCGACAGCCCGCTTAAGAGCTGCTTCTGAGATCTCGGAAGAATGTGCATAACCAGATACTTCGCCGTTGACCGCACGCAATCCAAAGCCTTCTGCGGCGTCGTAGCTTGCTGTCTTGAGACGCCCGTCATCAAACACCAAAGCTTCCGAACTGCGGCGTTCTAGAAAAATCTCACCATCTTCTGCACCCTCGGTTGCTTGACGCAAAAGACGTAGCGCAGACCCCTCGTCGAGCCTTGTATCAAAGGGGCGAAACATGTTTTCGGTCATTGGCGTTAGGTCCTCGATATTTGATCTAAATCAAAAAAGCGGCCGTTTGCCGCAAGCTTCGATCTTTATTTGTGTGCAAGGATATGGTTTTAAGGCGCGAAACAACAGCAAGATTCCGCCGAGCGGGATTCTGCTTGAGATCTAAGAACAACACCGAAACCGACCAGGGTGAAATATGCGAATTCTCTTGAAAATGCTGGGTCTTTTGACAGCACTTACCGCCGTTCCGGCCTTTGCACAGCAGGTTGAAACCGTTGGCAAGCCGATCCCGCGCGGCACTGATTTTCAGCCGGCTGCTACCGAACTGGCCCGCCAAATCCAGTCTTTGGACTTTATGATTCTCGTGATCATCACGGGTATCGTGATTTTTGTCGCGGGCTTGATGCTCTACACGTTTGTGCGTTTTAACCGTCGCGCCAACCCGACACCGGCGACTTTTACCCACAACACACCGATCGAAGTGGCGTGGACATTGGGACCAATTGTGATTCTGGTCTTCATCGGCGCGTTCAGCTTGCCTGTGCTGTTTAACCAGCAAGAAATTCCTGAAGGTGACATTCACATAAAGGTCACAGGTTATCAGTGGTTCTGGGGGTACGAGTACACAGATCATGATTTTGGATTTGAGGGCTTCTTGCTGGACAAAGAGGATCTGGCGGAGAACGGCTACAATGAAGATGAATATCTGCTGGCGACGGACACCAAGGTTGTTGTGCCAATTGGAAAAACTGTAGTCATGGATGTGACCGCAGCTGACGTGATCCATGCTTGGACGATCCCTGCATTTGGTGTGAAGCAAGACGCCGTGCCGGGTCGTATCGCCCAACTTTGGTTCAACGCAGAGCGTGAAGGCATCTACTTTGGTCAGTGCTCTGAGCTGTGTGGGAAAGACCACGCTTACATGCCGATCACAGTGCAGGTCGTTTCCCAAGAAGCTTACGATGACTGGCTCAAGGGCGCGATTGAAGAATATGCCGGCGATCCATCAACGCTTCCGGGCGTAAAGCTGGCTTCGGCTGACTAAAATCGAGCGGTGCGCGGGACACTGCGCACCCGACTGCAAGACGAAGACTAAGACGTGCCTCGGCACTGGAGAACAACTGAATGAGCGACGTAAGCATTAACACGCAGGCCGACACAACGCGGGCCGATACGGGTGAAGCAGGATTTGGCGATTATTTCGCTTTGCTCAAACCCCGCGTGATGTCTTTGGTTGTGTTTACGGCCGCGGTTGGCCTGTTGGCGGCACCTGGAAGCGTGCATCCGTTTGTGGCGTTTTGCGCCATATTGTTCATCGCAGTTGGTGGCGGCGCCTCTGGCGCGCTGAACATGTGGTGGGATGCCGACATCGACAAGGTTATGAAACGCACCCAGTCGCGCCCGATCCCCGCTGGTAAGGTTGAGCCTGGTGAGGCGATGGCGATTGGTGTTGCGCTATCGGGTTTCTCGGTTGTCATGTTGGGCTTGGCGGCCAATTGGGTTGCGGCTGGTTTGCTGGCGTTCACGATCTTCTTCTACGTGGTGATCTACACCATGTGGCTGAAACGCTGGACACCGCAGAACATTGTCATTGGAGGGGCAGCTGGTGCATTTCCTCCGATGATCGGCTGGGCTGTGGTGACAGGCGGTATATCCGTTGAAAGCGTTCTTATGTTCACCCTGACTTTCATGTGGACACCTCCGCACTTTTGGGCGCTGTGTCTGTTTATGAAGTCTGACTACAAAGACGCAGGCGTGCCAATGCTGCACGTTACACATGGTCGCCGCGTGACCCGCAATCACATATTGGTCTATACCTTGCTTTTGGCGGTTGTTGCCATTGGCATGGCCTTCACCGGTGTCGGCGGACCGATCTATTTGGTGACGGCGCTGATTTTGAACGGTTTGTTTGTGGCTGGAGCGGTATCGATCTGGCGCCGTGATGAAGAAATTTCTGAAAGTGATGGCTACAAACGTGAACGCGCGTTTTTTGCCCTCTCTTTGCTTTATCTGTTCCTGCATTTTGGTGCGATTTTGGCAGAGGCCACTTTGGCCCCCTATGGCATCGGAGGATGGTAAGCATGAGCTTTCGCGTAGATCACGAGATTCACAAACGTCGCCTTGGCCGAAATGTCGGTGTGGCATTGGTATTGGTGAGTTTTATCGCAATCGTGTTTGGCCTGACTGTGGTCAAGGTCACACGTGGCGACTATGAGCCGGAAAACGCAAGGATCGTGAACTGATGGCACTGAAAGGCACTCAGAAAACCGTTCTTGGCTTGGTAGGCGTTGTGGTCACCATGGGGGCGCTGGCATGGGCGTCGGTGCCGTTTTATGACTGGTTTTGCCGCGTGACAGGATTCGGGGGCGTGACTGCTGTCGCGGACGCCGGCTCTGATGTGATCTTGGAGAAAACCATCAAAGTACGCTTTGACGCGAGCAAAGAGCGCGACATGCCGTGGGAGTTTAAGCCGCTACAGCGTGAGATGGAAATTCGTATCGGTGAAACTGGATTGGCTTTTTACGAGGCTTACAATCCGTCTGATCGACCTGTTGCCGGCACTGCCAGCTATAATGTCGCCCCTTACGAAGCTGGCGGTTTTTTTACGAAAATCGACTGCTTCTGTTTCGAACAACAAGTTTTGCAGCCCGGCGAACGTATCACGATGCCGGTCAGCTTTTATGTGGACCCCGAAATGGTGGATGACCGCGACGCAAAATACGTCAAAGTGATCACTTTGGGCTACACTTTCTACGAAACCGACCTGCCTGAAGAGACCGCTTCTTTGGCGCAGAAACCCAATAAAAAAGTAAATTAAGGCCAAGCCTTCCAACGAGGGAAACGAAATACAATGGCGCACGCTAAAAATCACGATTACCACATTCTTCCACCATCCTGGTGGCCGTTTCTGGGCGCTCTGGGTGGCTTTATCATGCTGTTCGGTGCGGTTCTTTGGTTCCACGACAGTGGTCCGTGGATGTTCCTGATCGGTCTGGTCGGGGTTCTTTATGTCATGTTCGGCTGGTGGGCTGAAGTTGTGGCCGAAAGCAAAATTGGCGATCACACCCCTGTGGTGCAGATCGGGCTGCGCTACGGCTTTATCTTGTTCATCATGTCCGAAGTTATGTTCTTTTCGGCATGGTTTTGGACATTCTTTAAACACGCCATGTACCCTATGGGGCCACTTAGCCCAGCTGTAGATGGTGTTTGGCCCCCCGCTGGTATTGAGACCTTTGATCCTTGGCACTTGCCGCTGATCAACACGTTGATCCTGCTGTGTTCAGGCTGTGCCGCCACTTGGGCGCACCATGCTCTGGTGCATGAAAACAACCGCGAAGATATGAAATGGGGTTTAATTATTGCCATTGCATTGGGTGCAATCTTTACTGTCTTCCAAGCATATGAATATAGCCACGCGGCCTTTGGCTTCTCTGGTAACATCTATGGCGCCACTTTCTTTATGGCCACGGGTTTCCATGGTGCACATGTGATCATCGGCACTATCTTCTTGTTTGTATGTTTGATGCGTCTGCAAGCTGGGCACTTTACCCAAGAAAAGCACGTCGGCTTTGAAGCGGCTGCTTGGTACTGGCACTTTGTGGACGTTGTCTGGCTGTTCCTGTTCCTAGCTGTTTACATCTGGGGCGGCTAAGCCTGTCTGCTAAAGGTTGAACCTTTTCAGACAATGCGATTAAACCATATCGCGGCGGGACTTCCGCCGCGATTTGCATTTGAAAGGCCTCGCGTTTGCGGCGACTCATTCTGCCCCTGTTTTTTGGAATCGTCGGCACGGCTGTGCTGGTGTCTCTTGGCGTTTGGCAGTTGCAGCGGCTAGCATGGAAAGAGGCCGTCTTGGCCGAGATTGATGCCAAGATTGCCGCTGAGCCCGTCGCGCTGCCTGACACGCTGGACCCAGCCTATGATAGGTTTCTAGCGGTTCAGATATCGGGTACATTCATTGCGGGCGAAGAACTACATGTGCTGGCCTCCACGCGCGACGTCGGCGCGGTGTACCGCGTTGTCTCTGCCTTTAAAACTGAGGCCGGACGTCGGGTGATGGTGGATCGCGGATGGATTCCGACCACTGCGAAAAATAATTTGCGCGAAAGCGGTGCAGCGGTTGTCAGCGGAAATCTGCATTGGCCTGACGAAGTCGACAACTTTACACCGCAAAATGATCTGGACGAAAACATCTGGTTCGCGCGCGACGTAGAGACAATGGCGCAGGCATTGAACGCTGAACCCGTGCTTGTAATTGCCCGACAGACGTCGGAAAACCCGCCTCAAGTTATGCCTTTGCCTGTAGATAGCGCGGGCATTCCTAATGACCACTTGCAATATGTCTTGACTTGGTTTGGTCTGGCCATTGTCTGGGTGGCGATGACGCTCTATTACCTGCGCCGGATGCGCAAAACCAAAAAGGCCTGAAAGCTGTGAAATATATCTCGACCCGTGGTAACGCCCCCGAACTGAGTTTTGAAGAAGCCATGCTAACGGGCCTTGCTCGGGATGGCGGCTTGTATGTGCCCGAGACCATCCCGACAATGAGCACCGAGCAGATCGCGGATCTGGCTGGGAAGTCCTATGAGGACATCGCGTTTGAGATCATGCGCCCCTTTGTTGGGCAGGCTTTTAGTGATGATGAATTTCGCGGGATCATTGCGCGGGCCTACGAAGGGTTTCGCCATGACGCGCGCGCGCCTTTGGTGCAACTGGCGCCAAACCACTTCCTTTTGGAGTTGTTTCACGGACCAACGCTGGCATTCAAAGATTTTGCGATGCAGCTTATCGGCCAGTTGTTTCAATTTTCGCTGGCACGCCAAAACGAGCGTGTGACAATTGTCGGTGCGACTTCTGGTGATACAGGATCGGCCGCTATCGAGGCGTTTCGCGGTCTAAGCAATGTGGATGTTTTCATCCTGTTTCCGCATGGTCGCGTTTCCGACATTCAACGTAAACAGATGACGACGCCGGAGGATTCAAACGTTCATGCCTTGGCAATGGATGGTGATTTTGATGATTGTCAGGCTGCGCTCAAAGACATGTTCAACGACTTCGAGTTCCGAGATGGCGTAAAGCTCGCTGGTGTGAACTCGATCAACTGGGCGCGGGTGTTGGCGCAGGTTGTTTATTATTTCAGTTCTGCTGTGTCGCTGGGTGCGCCACATCGCAAAGTCAGCTTTACCGTGCCGACCGGCAATTTTGGGGACATTTTTGCAGGCTATATTGCCAAGAAAATGGGCCTGCCTATCGAAAAGCTGGTGATTGCCACCAACCAGAACGATATTTTGCACCGTGCGATGGAAAACGGCGCTTACACCAAGGAAGGTGTGACACCTTCGATCAGCCCTTCGATGGACATTCAGGTGAGCTCGAACTTTGAGCGTGCCTTGTTTGATGCCTACGGACGTGACGGGAATGCGGTTGCCCAGCTGATGGATGAGCTAAAAGACGGCTCTTTCACCATCAGCCAAGGTGCGATGGAAGTGCTGCGGGAAAATTTCACCTCCGGACGTGCGTCCGAAGATGAAACCATGCAAACGATTTCGAGCGAATTTGCCAACTGTGGAGAAGTGCTTTGCCCGCATTCCGCCGTTGGGGTAAAAGTCGCGAATGAAAATCTCAACGAGATCCCGATGATCACTTTGGCAACGGCCCATCCCGCCAAGTTCCCCGATGCTGTGGAACAGGCTGTGGCGCACCGTCCTGATCTGCCGCCGCATATGGCGGATATGATGGACAAACCAGAGCGCGTGACACGGGTTCCAAACGACTTAGGTCATTTGATGGCCCTTATCAAAGAACGGATTGCCTAGTTTGACGGTAAAACTGCACACACTTTCGAATGGATTTCGTATTGTCACCGAGCACATGCCCGGTTTGGAATCCGCTGCGATTGGAATTTGGGTCAATGTTGGTGGGCGTCATGAGCGCCCCGAAGAGAACGGCATCGCGCATTTCTTAGAGCATATGGCCTTTAAGGGAACTGAGCGGCGCAACGCGCTTGAGATTGCTGAAACGATTGAGGACGTGGGCGGCTATATCAACGCCTACACGTCGCGCGAAGTGACCGCTTATTATGCGCGTGTGCTCAAGGATGATGTGTCGCTGGCATTGGACGTTGTTGGTGACATTGTTCTCAACCCGATCTTTGATCCCAATGAGATCGAAGTCGAACGTGGTGTGATTTTGCAAGAGATCGGTCAGGCGCTGGATACGCCTGATGATGTGATCTTTGACTGGCTACAGGAACGTGCATATCCGGACCAGCCTCTCGGTCGCACAATTTTGGGCGAGGGCGCACATGTGCGTGGGTTTGGACGAAATGATCTGTCCAAATTCGTGGCTGAGCACTACCGCCCTGATCGTATGATTTTGTCTGCGGCTGGCGGTATTGATCACGAAGAAATCGTGCGCCTTGCCGAAGAGATGTTTGGGCACCTGGAAAAGGGGCCGGAAATCTTGATTGCCCCCGCCCAATTTGCTGGTGGTGAATGCCGCACTGAAAAAGCGTTGGAACAGGCTCATTTTGCGCTTGGCCTTGAAAGCCCGGACTATTGCAGCCCTGATATTTACACGGCCCAGATCTACACCACCGCTTTGGGCGGCGGAATGTCCAGTCGCCTGTTTCAGGAAGTGCGTGAAAAACGCGGTTTGTGTTATTCGATTTTTGCGCAAACGGGGGCTTATGCCGACACAGGTATGACCACGATTTACGCCGGTACGTCGGGTGGGCAAATCGAAGAGTTGGCGCAGATCACGATTGATGAGCTTAAGCGTGCAGCAGAAGATATGAACGCCGCTGAAATTGCGCGTGCGCGGACTCAAATGAAGGCGGGCATGCTGATGGGCTTGGAAAGCCCCTCCAGCCGCGCCGAACGTTTGGCCCGGATGCTTGCAATATGGGACCGCGTTCCGGTGCTCAGTGAAACTGTCGAGCGAATTGATGCCGTAACGGATGCAGATGTTCGCACCTTTGCCGAACATATGGCGGTTGCTGCGCGTCCTGCTATGGCGCTCTATGGTCCGGTTTCGCAAGCGCCTGAGCTCGCTGTATTGCAACAAAGGCGCGCAGCCTGATGATTCTGAACCGGCGCAGGGTCCGGATTGACACCGAGCGGCTGATTCTTCGGCCTCCGGTGCACTCCGATTTCCGAAGCTGGGCGGAGTTGCGCAGTTCCAGTGCAGATTTTTTAATCCCTTGGGAGCCGGTTTGGGCTGCAACGCACCTGAGCCGCAAAAGCTTTACCAATCGCGTCTATTGGGCGCAGCGCTCGATTGCTGGTGGCAGCGCGCTGCCATTGTTTATCATACGGCGCCATGATGATTACCTGATGGGCGCAATTACACTGGACAATATCCGTCGCGGCCCGTCGCAGGCAGGGACATTGGGCTATTGGATCGGTGCGCCATACGCACGCCAGGGCTATATGCGAGAAGCTATTGAAGCTGTTGTGCATTATGCGTTTCAGAATATGGATTTGAGTCGGATCGAAGCCGCGTGTTTGCCCGAAAACGTAGCCTCTCGCGGGGTGCTGGAAAAATCCGGTTTCAAGTATGAAGGCGTTGCGCAAAGCTATCTGCAAATCAATGGTCGCTGGCGCACACATGTCCTCTATTCGGCACTACGCCATGATCGTCGCGGCCGCACGATGGCAGGTCAAGCTTAGCAAAAAATCACAGAATTCGCGCGCCGCGGCTGAAAAGCTGTTAACTTGTGCCCAAAAGGGGCAAGTCCATGCTGCGTTTGTTTGTTGTTCTTATTCTGTCTGCGGGAATGGCCTGTGCCCAAGACAGACGGCCAAGTCATTGCATCGCTTTGGCGTCCGCACCCGGATTGTCTTACATTCACAAAGCGTCCTACCGCGAGCCGCTGGAAAAACACACTGTGCGTATCAGCTATGTGTCGCATGCCTCCTTCTTAATTCAAAGTCACGAAGGCCTTTCTGTCGTAACGGATTTCACCGGATTTGCGACGGATGTTGGCTTTGTCCCCGACGTGGTTACGATGAACCATGCTCACAGTACCCATTGGACTGCGACACCCGACCCGCGCATCACGCATGTTTTGCCCGGTTGGGGGCAATTTGGGGAAGGGATAGATCACCACCTTGATCTCGGCGCGATGCTGGTGCGAAATGTGTCAACGGATATTCGCTCTTTCGGTGGGATTGAGGAAAACGGGAATTCAATTTTTGTGTTTGAGGTTGCGGGCTTATGTATCGCCCACTTAGGTCATCTGCATCACGAACCTAATGATGCGCAATACGCCGCGCTCGGGCGTATGGACGTGGTGATGGCCGCAGTTGACGGTGGTATGAGCTTGGATGTTGCGACAATGATGCGCGTACTGAGGCGGGTGAAGGCGCAGGTGGTGATTCCGATGCATTGGTTTGAGGGGTGGACCTTAGACAGCTTTCTCACGGGCATGTCGGACGCTTACGAGATCAAGCGTCTGGGGGAAACGAATGTCGAGCTGAGTTTGCGAACTTTACCAAATCGACCCACAATAATGGTTTTGCGCCCCGGTTACCTTTTGGAGCCCTAGACCAAGCGAAGTTTGCCGCGTAAGTCTGAATAATGGCTCTGAATTCGATCAATGATAGTTTTGTAACTGCGCTTGCGGCGCAATTGCCTTCGGACAGTTTGCGTGTGCCGGATCCGCGCTATTTGGAAGAACCCCGCGGACGTTTTTTTGCGCAGGGCGGTATTCTGGCGCTGCCACGCTCGGCAGAGGAAGTTTCGATCATCCTGCGTGCTTGCACGAAGGCCAAAATTTCCGTTGTGCCTTATGGTGGTGGGACGGGGCTTGTCGGGGGGCAGGTGATCGCGGATGGTCCTGAACCGTTGATCCTGTCGCTTGAACGTCTGAACCGTGTGCGGGCAATACACGCTCTGGAAAACGTCATTGTCGTTGAAGCGGGCACAATTTTGGCAGATGTACAATCCGCCGCCGAAGCTGTGGATCGCTTGTTTCCATTGTCTCTCGCGGCAGAGGGATCCGCCCAAATTGGGGGCAACCTTGCGACCAACGCAGGGGGGGTGAACGTGCTGCGCTACGGGAACGCACGTGATCTCTGCCTTGGGTTAGAGGCGGTTCTGCCAAATGGTGACATCTGGAACGGGCTCACACGCCTCAGGAAAGACAACACCGGCTATGATTTGCGAAACTTGCTGATCGGCTCTGAGGGAAGCCTTGGTATCATAACTGCTGCCGCGCTTAAGCTTTATCCTCGCCCGTCCTCACGCGTCACGGCTTTGCTGGCGGTTCCCACACCTTCTGCAGCGCTGGAATTGTTGGCATTGGTGCGATCTCAGGTCGGCGAGGCAGTGTCCGCCTTTGAGCTCATCCATCAACAAGGCGTTGAGTTTGTGGCGCAAACCTTGCCCGATGTACGTATCCCGCTTGATCAGGTCCCCGATTGGTCGGTCCTAATAGACCTAGGACTTGGCGCGCTCGGAGAAGCCAATAGCGTTTTAGAAGATGTGTTGGCAGATGCGGCAGAAAAAGGCCTTGTGACGGACGGCGTCATTGCGCAGAGCGAGACTCAGCGCAATATGATCTGGAGCCTTCGTGAGCATATTCCGGCGGCCAACAAACGCATTGGTGCCATTGCGAGCCACGACATCTCGCTGCCTTTAGAAGAATTGCCTAAGTTCATTGATCTGGCGGGACAAAAACTTGCGCGGGTCGGTGACTTTCGCATCAATTGTTTTGGTCATCTCGGCGACGGTAATCTGCATTACAATGTTTTTCCGAGTGTTGGGGAATCACGAGACGACTATAGCAGTCAACGCTCTGATATCAGTCGTTTGGTGCATGACCTAGTGCATGAATTTGGCGGGTCATTCAGCGCAGAGCATGGGGTTGGACGCCTGAAAGCCAAAGACCTTGAACGCTACGCTGATCCTGTTCGATTGCAAGCCATGCGCGCGATAAAGAATACGTTGGATCCCTATGGAATTATGAATCCGGGCGCCGTTCTGCGCGCGGATTAAACTTCACACTTTTTGGTACTGAAAATACTTCGGGGTGAATTGGGCCGCGTGCGGCCCGAGAGGGGCTGGCCCCTCCCGCTGCTGCATCCAATCTTAAAGCCCGTCAAATTCACACAAGACGGTTACATCCATTCCCATGTCTTCCAATTTCTTGCGGCCGCCAAGCTCTGGCAAATCAATGATGAACACACAGCCAAGGATTTGGCCGCCTAGTCGTTCGATCAGTTTAATTCCTGCTTCGGCGGTGCCGCCGGTGGCCAAGAGGTCATCCACAACCAGTACCACTTCTCCAGGTTGGATGGCGTCGTCATGGATTTCCACAATTGCCTCGCCATATTCCAACTTGTACTCTTCTGAAATGGTGGTGCCAGGTAGCTTACCCTTTTTGCGAATAGGCACAAACCCAACACTCAATTGATGCGCAATCGCCCCGCCAAGAATGAAGCCGCGCGCTTCGAGCCCGACCACTTTGTCGATGCGCACGCCGGCAAAGGGGTGCAACATCTGATCAATTGCCATACGGAAACCACGTGGATCAGCGAAAAGCGTGGTTACATCGCGAAACAGAATACCTTCGTGAGGGAAATCAACAATGGTGCGAATATAGTCTTTGATATCGGCGCTTTTGGATTTGGGATGTGGCATCAGCTGTCTCGACCTGAGGGGTGTAAAATCAAGACACATTTGGCCGATGCCAAGCTCTGAGGCAAGAGGCTTGTTAATGGCCTTTAGGTTCTCGGAAGCGCCGTAAGCGGTACGGAGAGTTTGACAATTAACTTGTATGTGGTTTGTGCCAATCCGTTTAGGCGATAATCCGGAGCGATTTTGCTGCGAAAAGGTTAATTTTTCAATTCCTTTTCGGCTCCTTCTCGTCTAGGGTTTGTCTGTTGTTTGTATATCTAACGTATATACACTAAAGGTTAGTCAAGAAAACTCTGGGAATGGGACGCCGGTGGGGAAAAAAGACAGCAAGTCTAAATCTAAGAAAGATAGCCAACTAGTTTTGCGTCTGGATAAATCCGAGCGCGATGCTTTTGTGGATCTTTGCAAGGAAATGGACACCAGCGCTGCGCGCGAAATCCGTGGATTTATTCGCCAGTTCATGAAGAAAAATGAAGGTTCTGTTGACTAAGCTGCGCGTCTGAGTGTGGCGGTCAATGCGCCCATTGCAATCAGTGTGATGCCGCCAATGCGAGTCAGCCACTGAAAGACTGAAGGTTTGGAAATCCGTGTGCGTAGCTGATCTGCAAGCAGCGCATAGGCCAGCGCATTGAGCGCGGCCAAACCGACAAAGGTGACAATTAGAACCGAAAATTGCGGTAGCAAAGGTTTATCTGGACTTAGAAATTGCGGCACGAAAGCAATGAAAAACCCAATGCTTTTAGGGTTTAAGGCGGTGACCGCCGCGGCGTGACCAAACACGCCTCGTGCGGGCAGGTTGTCGGTGGCGTTTAGGTCTGCGGCTTTGGCGCTCCCTGCACTGCGAAGCATTTTAATGCCAAGCCAGACAAGATAAATCGCGCCAATCCATTTGATCACGCTAAAGGCTGTGGCTGAGGCCATCACCAATGCGCCCAATCCTAAGAGCGAGGCTGTCATGGCGATAAAGTCACCAACGGCGACGCCGGCGGCGGTGGCGAGGGCGACGGGGCGGCCGTGGGTGAGGGCGTAGCTGAGCACCAACAGGATGGTCGGGCCCGGGATCATAAGCAACACCACGGTGGCGGCGACAAAGGTGGTCCAGAGTTCAAAAGACATCGCTAAAATCCTGTCAGACAATCAGTTGGATATCTGACAGGAGGATTTTACCAAGGTCCAGAGGTTTCTTACCCCAAAACCCGACCGGCCACTGCGTCGAGTTTGGCGATCATCGCTGGGTCACGCGCTTCGGGTGCGGTCAGGATGGCGAACTCTAGGGCGCGGTCACAGCCATGCTCGCAAGGGCTTCGGTCCGCGCCGAGCAGGGCGGGCAGGCGGCCGACCAAGTCGCGGCCTTTCTGCGCGTTGCCGGTCAAAGTGCGAATGATTTCAGCAACATCCACTTCGCCATGATCCGGATGCCAGCTGTCATAATCGGTCACCATAGCCACAGATGCATAGCAAAGCTCCGCTTCGCGGGCCAATTTGGCTTCGGGCATATTGGTCATGCCAATGACGTCCGCGCCCCAGCTTTCGCGGTACATTTTGCTTTCCGCCAAAGTGGAAAATTGCGGGCCTTCCATTGCCAGATAGGTTCCACCTTTGTGCACCTTGATGCCAGCATCTGTGGCGGCGGTGAAGCAGGCGTCCGAGAGGCGGGGGCAGGTGGGGTGGGCGACGGAGACATGCGCCACCAAACCGGGGCCGAAGAAGGATTTCTCGCGCGCAAAAGTGCGATCAATGAATTGATCTACAACAACAAAATCTCCGGGTGCCATTTCTTCACGGAATGAACCGGTAGCCGAAACCGAGATCACATCGGTAACGCCAAGGCGTTTGAGCGCGTCGATATTGGCGCGGTAGGGCACGGAAGTAGGTGTATGGACATGGCCGCGACCGTGACGCGGTAGAAAGGCCATCTTTACGCCGTCCAGAGTACCTGTGAGGATCTGGTCAGATGGATTTCCCCAAGGGGTTTCAACGGTTTGCCACGTGGCGTCCTGTAGGCCGTCGATGTCATAGATGCCCGAGCCGCCAATCACGGCAATTATGGTGTCAGTCATTGGGGTGCTCCTGTGGCAGTAAATGTTGCGGCATTCTTGGGTGGGCTCTGGGCAAAATGCAACCATGGTGATGCGATGTGGGTGCACAAGGCCGTGAAAATGCCCGTCCCCACCGTACGGGTGATTAATTAGGGGATTTTGGCAAAAACGGCAGGCTGTAACGCGTCGGTATTACGTCGGTATTGCGACAGTGTCATTTTTGCGATTTCGCGTGCGGCCAAAGATTAACGTGGTGGCGATTTTTGCCATTTAGGGCGGCACAGAGCGAATTGTCCGGATTTGCACAGGGGGCAAATGTGTGAAGCCTATTGTGCGGATGCAGAAAAGCCAGTAGGCAAAAATCCGCTAATGGACTTCCCTTTTGAAAGGTTCCCGATGAGACGCGCGGCGCTGGCTATGTTGGCCAAAAATATGTCCCCCCCGAACCTTTCGATCATGCAGGACGAAGGCTTCACATTCTACCGCATCAAAACCGAGGTGCTGTCCGGTCTGACCGTGGCGCTTGCGCTGGTGCCTGAGGCGGTGGCTTTTGCTTTTGTCGCCGGAGTGCATCCGCTGGTGGGCTTGTATGCGGCCTTTATGGTTGGCTTGATCACCGCGATCTTTGGCGGCCGTCCGGGGATGATTTCCGGTGCTACCGGTGCGCTGGCTGTGGTCATGGTGGCCTTGGTCGCACAGCACGGGGTCGAGTACCTGTTTGCCACCGTGGTGCTGATGGGCATTTTGCAGGTCATAGCGGGTGTCATGCATTGGGGGAAATTCATCCGATTGGTGCCGCATCCGGTGATGTTGGGCTTTGTGAACGGTCTGGCGATTGTGATTTTCCTTGCGCAGATGAGCCAGTTCAAAGTGCCTGGTAGCATGGTCAGTGATGGCCATGGCATGACAGGGGGCGAATGGCTGGCGTTGCCGCAGATGATGATGATGCTGGGTCTGGTTGGACTGACCATGGGCATTATCTATCTGATGCCCAAAGTGACCAAAGCCTTTCCCGCGCCGCTGGCCGGTATCGGGATCACCGCTTTGGTGGTGATCATCTTTGGCTTTGATGTGCCGCGTGTGGGTGACATGGCGTCGATCGAGGGTGGTCTGCCGATGTTCCACATTCCGCAGGTGCCGCTGAACTATGAAACCTTCCGCATCATTTTGCCTTATGCCGTTATTCTGGCCGCGATTGGTCTGATCGAAAGCCTTCTGACATTGAACCTTGTCGGGGAGATGACCGGCAAGCGCGGGGGGGCCAGCCAAGAGTGTATCGCGCAGGGTGCGTCCAACGTGGCCACGGGTTTCTTTGGCGGCATGGGCGGTTGTGCGATGATCGGTCAGTCGATGATCAACGTGAAATCCGGTGGCCGTACGCGGATCGCTGGCATTGCAGCGGCGCTGTTCCTGTTGGCCTTTATCCTGTGGGCGAGCAGCCTGATTGAACAAATCCCGCTGGCCGCATTGGTAGGCGTGATGTTCATGGTGGTGATCGGCACGTTTGCGTGGAACAGCTTTAAGATCATGCGCAAGGTGCCACGGATGGATGCCTTTGTAATTGTTCTGGTGACGGTTGTGACCGTGCTGGAGGATCTGGCGGTGGCTGTGGTTGTCGGCGTGATTGTTTCGGCGCTGGCCTATTCGTGGCAAAACGCGCGTCGCATCCATGCCCATACCCGTGAAAGCGAAAGCGATCCGGGGGCGAAGGTTTACGAAATCGAGGGGCCGCTGTTCTTTGGCTCGTCCGATGGGTTCACCGAGCTGTTTGACGTGGCGGGTGATCCAGATCATGTGATTGTCGACTTTGTCCGCTCACGCGTGGTGGATCAGTCAGCCTTGCAGGCGATTGAGGCTGTGGCCGCGAAATATGAGGCAGCAGGTAAGCAGCTGGTGCTGCGCCACCTGAGCCGTGATTGTCACCAGTTGCTGCACCGTGCTGGCAATCTGATGGTCGACAGTGATGACGACCCTGATTATCAGATCGCTGTGGATTATCCTGTTCGCACCGGGGTGTTTGGCGGCGGGCATTAACGCCTGAACAATTGTTGAAATGCAAAAGGGGTTGGCGGGTGCCAGCCCCTTGTTTTTTGCGGGGGTTCAGCGCAAGAAGAAGCGTTTGCGACGGGGGACGACACATTGACATTTCTGGCCATTCTGATCGGGCTGATGCCGTCGTTCCTACTGGTTGGCCTTGGCGGGCTGTTGCGCAAGCGGCTGTCAGAAAATGCGTGGCAGGGTTTGGACAAGCTGAACTTTGAAATCCTGTTTCCGGCCTTGTTGTTTGTCGCGGCGTCTACACGTGAGATCGAGATTGCCGCGATCGTGGTCATCGCCCCTATCGTCTGGGCCTTGTTGGGGCTGGGCTTGGTGGCGGGATGGTTTGCGCGCCGCGCTGGCCCCGAGCGATTTTTGGATTTCGCAGGCGCATGGCAGACCAGCTGGCGGTTTAATTCGGCACTGGCCTTTATTGCCGTTGGGACAGCGGCGGACGCGGACCCGGCAATGATGGCCGTGATCATCGGGATGGCTGTGCCGATGGCCAATCTGTTCGCTGTGTCCGCGCTGTCACGCGGTGGGGGCTTGGGGTTTTGGGGGGCCGCAAAGAAAGTCGCGTTGAACCCGTTTTTGCTGGCGTCTCTGTCCGGTGTTGCCGTGGGGATTTCCGGTCTGAAAATACCTGCGCCGGTGATGGCCCCGCTGGAAATGCTGGCGGTGGCGGCGATCCCGATTGCCTTGATTTCTGTGGGGGCGACGATGAACTGGGGCGCTTTGGCGCGGATGGACCGGTTCAGCGCGCATATCTGCGCCACCAAGCTTTTGGTGATGCCTTTGGGGGCTGTGGCGATGGTTATGGTCTTGGGCGTGAGCGCGCCGATAGCGATGGTGGTGGTGATCTGGGCGGCCTTGCCCACGGCCAGCGCGGCGCATGTTCTGGCTGGCGGGTTCGGGGCGGATCGCGAGTTGTCGGCCACTTTGGTCGCGCAGACCACTTTGCTGGGGGCTGCGACACTGCCGGTGTGGATCACCGTGGCGGAGATGCTGTTTTAGGGCGCGAGCGTTTCCAATGTGTCTACGTCGGCGGCCAGAATGGCAGGGATCGCTGCTTCTATTTTGGCGGTGGGCCAGTCCCACCATGCCAACGCCAGAAGGCGGGCAATCGTTGAGTCATCAAAGCGTTTGCGCACCACCGTGGCGGGGTTGCCGGAGACGATGGCATAGTCGGGGATGTGCCCCCGCACCACCGCACCTGCGCCGATGATGCAACCGTTGCCGATGGTGGCTGTGGGCAGGATCATGGCGCCATGACCGAACCAGACATCATGACCGACGGTGGTGTTGCGCGTGTCGGGCTGGTCCATCGCCATGCGGGCATCTAAGTCAAAAATCTGGAAGGGATAGCACGACAGCCCGTCAGTGGCGTGGTTGGCAGAGGATGTGATGAAGCGCACCCCGTGGGCGATCTGGCAGAATTTGCCGATGCGCAGTCTCTCTTGAGAAAACGGGAAGAGGTAAGGGGCCAGTCGCGTGGCCCAATCCTGTGGCGTATCAAAGTCTGACGCGTAGGTGAAGGCGCCTACCTGAAACTGTGGATGATCCAGCACCGCACGCAACAGCACAGTGCTTTTCAGCGCTGTGCCGTCGGGCAGGGTGATGGGATAAGGATTATCCGGGCCGGGCAGTTTCATGGCGGGCAGGGGCATCAGTCATCCGGACGCGCGAGGGAGAAGACATTTTCCACCACAGCATAGTCGCGATAGCCCAGACGGGACAGCGGCTGGAATGTGGTGACGTCAAATTTACCGTCCACAATGCAGTCGTCTCGCATATGGATGCCGACCACTTCGCCCATGATGATAAAGTTGTTTTCCCCCAACTGCGGGATGATCTGGGTCATGCGGCACTCCATGCTGGCGGGCACGCCGACCACGCGCGGACAGTCGATCATTTCACAGTCTGCCGCTTCAAGACCTGCGCGCTCAAACTCGTCCACGTCCTTGTCGTAGTTGCCGGTGGAGATGTTCATCACGTCGCGTGCCGAGGATTGAACAATGTTGACGCAAAAGACTCCGGTGGCGCGGATGTTGGCGAGGCTGTCTTTGCCCTCGGCCTGATCGGGTTTGGTGCCGGTGGACGCAAACATCAGCTGCGGTGGCGTGTAAGAGGTGCCGTTAAAAAACGAGTAAGGCGCAAGGTTGTTAACTCCCTCGGCATCGCGGGTGGAAATCCACGCAATCGGGCGGGGGGTGATCAGGGCATTAAACGGGTTGTGTGGCAGTCCGTGGCCATCTTTGGGTTGGTAGAACATGTTGCGCCTCCTTTGGAATTGCCCAAGTGGTAACGGCATGTTAGGCCCGTTTCCACCGTAAAAGACGATCCAAGGCACGAGGGGGCGCGAGGGCAGATGTTTACGCTTTCGCAGGAGACAAAAGACGACTGGTGGGAGGTGGAGGCGCTCTATGACCTGTGCTTTGCACCGGGGCGTGAAGCGCTGAGCTCTTATCGGTTGCGAGACGGCATTCCGCCAGTGCCAGAGCTGTGCCTGTTGGCGCGAGATACCGACAATACCGTGGGGGGCGCGATCCGGTTCTGGCCCGTGCGTGTAGGCGATCATCAAGCGTTGCTCTTGGGGCCTGTGGCTGTGCACCCAACCCATCAGGGAGAAGGTCTTGGGCGGGTTTTGATCTCGGAAAGCCTGCCATTGGCGCAAAAGCTTGGCTGGGCGCGCGTCTTGTTGGTGGGCGATGCGCCTTATTACGGAAAATTCGGCTTTGAAAAGCTTGAGGGTGTGGTCATGCCACCGCCGACAAACCCCGATCGAGTACTAGGACGCGCGCTGGCGGATGGGGCTTGGGAACAGGTGCGCGGGGACGTGCGCGCAATCACCGATCCGGCAGAGTAGACTTGACGAAGCGGCTTTGCGCCCCAATCTTTAAGACATGTCACATCAGGATGTTTATGCGATTGGCCATACTGCCGATCTGAACCCCGAGGCGGAACTTGATCGACTGGCGGCGCGCTATCGCGGGGCCAGTGGGTTGGGGATCGAATTGCTCAACACAATTGGCGCACAGGCGGAAGGGCTGATTGATCGGCTGCCCAGCAACGTGCAAGAGCGGATCGGGGACGCAACAGAGCTTGCCTTGACCCAAGCGATGCGGGCTGCAGACGGATCGCGCAAAGTGGTTGGCGAGCAAAAGAGCTGGTTGAACACGGCGATGGCCACCGCATTGGGTGCAGCCGGTGGTGCAGGCGGTTTGCCTGGGGCGTTAGCGGAACTCCCCATCACCACAACCGTTTTGCTGCGCGCCATTCAGGACGAGGCCATTGGGCTGGGATTTGATCCTGCGGCGGAAAATATCAAGTTTGACTGCGTGCGGGTGTTTTCGGCGGCGGGTCCGCTGGCGCGCGATGATGGCGCAGACCTTGGGTTTGTCAGCGCAAGGCTGACATTGACGGGGGCGGCCATGCAGGCGCTGATCGCGCGGGTGGCCCCGCGTTTGGCAGTTGTTTTGGGCCAAAAATTGGCGGCGCAGTCGGTGCCAGTCTTAGGCGCCGTGGCGGGGGCCGCGACCAATTATGTGTACACGCGCTACTATAGCGAAATCGCGCATGTGCATTTTGGCCTGCGCCGCCTGTCGGTAGATGGCGATTTGGATCATAATGATCTGGTCGCGGAGTTGCGCGAACGCATGAAGCCCTCTATCGCTGCCTGACGCTTACCCGTTGCTCTTTTCACTTGCCTGAAACACGGCAAGGGTCACAAAGACGCCGCCGAGAAGCAGAGTGTGTGCGATTGACGAAATCCCGAACGCGAGATAGCTGCCGAGCGAAAGCGAGAAAATCACGCTCCACATCCATGCTAGAATTTGCATCAGCAAATGGGCTGAGCTGAGGTTCATGTTGCGCGTAGGATTATGGTCGATCTCCATAACCCCGGACCAAGATTCTTTTACAAATTTCAATTCCATTTTTTGTTCCTCCATAGTGAGATACGGAGAAATCACGCGCTTGGATCACCGCCCTACATGGATGAGCAATGTCGGCAGGTCTTTAATGCTGGGAGACGTCAGGGCGCCACTAGCCTTTTTGTTCGGTGTCAGCTGCTGTTTCGCAGGAATTCCATCACCGAATGGCGCACCGATTGTTCGCCACGTTCGCGTGCTTCGTGGATGACTGCGCGCAACGCGCCCAAATCCGTCCGCCGGATCAGGCTTTTGACCGGACCAATTGACGCGGGGCGCATCGACAGGATGCGCAGCCCCATGGCAGCCAGACAGATGGCCTCGATCGGGCGCCCTGCGTCTTCGCCACAGAAGCTGACCGGGGTATTTGTGCTGGCGCAGCGGTTCACGATGCCTTCGAGAAAGGTCAGGAAGCTGACGTTGAGCGTGTCATAGCGCCGCCTCACCCGTTCGTTTTCACGATCTGCCGCAAAGAAGAACTGTTTCAGATCGTTGCCGCCGATGGAGAGGAAATCGACTTCTTCAAAGAATTTTTGAGGCGCAAAGGCGAGGCTGGGAGTTTCCAGCATGGCACCAATTTGGATGTCCTCCGGCAGGGGATGACCCAAAATGCGTTCTCGTTCCAGCGCCTTGAGCACTTCGGCGTGAGCATCGCGGTATTCGCTATATTGCGCCACGAAGGGGAACATCACGGTCAAAGCACGCCCGTTGGCCGCGCGCAGCAGCGCCTGCAATTGCATGCGCATAACGCCGGGTTTGTCCAAGGCGACGCGCACAGCACGCCAGCCTAGAGCGGGGTTGGGTTCATCCTGCGGGGCCATGTAAGGCAGCACTTTATCTGAGCCAATGTCGAGTGTGCGAAACACCACCCGTTTGCCGTTAGCGGCCTCCATCACGCGGGAATAGAGCTGGGCCAGTTCGGTGCGTTTGGGCATTTTGTTGCGCACCAGAAATTGCAATTCTGTGCGAAACAGGCCGACGCCCTCGGCGCCGGAAGAGTTAAGCGAGGGCAGATCCGCCATCAGGCCTGCGTTCATATGCATCTCGATGGTGATGCCATCAGTCGATGTCGCGGCTTTGTCTCGGATCGAGGCATAGCGTTCTTGGGCTTTGGCAGCCATAGCGATTTTGTCGCGAAAGGCTGTGACCACGGTGTCATCTGGGCGCAGATGCACAATGCCCTGATCGCCGTCCACCATGATGTGGTCGCCATTGAGCGCCTCGGTGGTGATGCGATCCGCGTGGATCACCAAGGGGATTGCGAGCGCGCGCGCCACAATTGCGGCATGGCTGCCAACAGAGCCTTCTTCCAGCACAATACCGCGTAGACCGCGGCCATATTCCAAGAGTTCCCCCGGGCCAATGTTGCGCGCGATCAGGATCGGATCAGCAGGCATTTCGGCGCCGGTTTCCGCGCCTTGCCCTGTTAGGATGCGCAGCAGGCGGTTTGAGAGATCGTCCAGATCATGCAGTCGCTCGCGCAGGTAAGCGTCTGTGGCCTGCTCCATGCGCGCGCGTGCCGTGGACTGTTCTTTCTCGACCGCAGCTTCGGCGGAAAGGCCGCGCGCGATGTCTTGCTCCATGCGCCGCATCCAACCCTTGGAGTTGGCAAACATGCGGTAGGTTTCAAGCACTTCGGACTGTTCTTTGTCGCCGCGCACCGCCCCGCTGAGCATTTTATCAACCCCAACGCGCAGCTCATCCACGGCTTCGGTCAGGCGGACGAGCTCAACCTCTGGGTCATCAGCCACCGGATTGGTGACAACCACGCGCGGCTCGTGCAGCCAGACATGGCCTTCGGCTGCGCCTTCTTGAGCCGAGGTGCCGCGCAGCAGGACCGATTGTTGGTGGCGGGCGGACATCGCAGCCCCTTCACCGACAAAGGCGCCAAGCTCGGTCATCTCGGCAAGCACCATTGCCACCACTTCCAGCGCATAGACTTCATCGGGGGAAAAGCTGCGGCGCTCCTTGGACTGGACCACCAAGACGCCCAGATTTTCGCCAAGCCGCTGGACCGGAATACCGCAGAAGCTGGAGAAGATTTCTTCTCCCGTTTCAGGCATATAACGGAAACCCTTGGCGCTGGGCGCATCGTCGGTATTGATCACTTTGGAGGCCTTGGCCACCCGTCCTACAAGCCCCTCGCCAACCTTCATGCGGGTTTGGTGCACCGCGTCTTTTTTCAGACCTTCTGTGGCGCAGAGCTCAAGTGTGTCCTGATCGCGAAACAGATAGATCGAGCACACTTCCGCGCCCATCGAGGTGGCGATAAGATGTGTGATTTTGTCCAGACGTTCCTGTCCGGCGCTGTCTTCTGCCAAAGCATCGCGCAGGCGTTGCAGCAGCTTGCGGCTTTCGGATTGTGTGTCTTGCGCCATACAGAAAACAGGTCCTTAAATCACCAATGGGTTTGAATAGACCACAACCTGCGCGAAAGAAAAATGTTTATTGAGAGTTCGACTGCTTGCGATCTGTGTCAAAGCTGACTCAATGTGCTGAATTTTTCATTGCGGCGCGCATGTAAGCGCGTGAGGTGCGCAGCTGCGCCCATTATCGCGGGCGCAGCGAAGAGTTTATCCTCCCGGACGCGGGAGGGAATTATCCAAGCTTTTCCAGCTCAAACGCATCATGCAGGGACTGGATCGCCAGCTCCATGTATTTGCGGTCAATCAGCACGGAAATCTTGATCTCGGATGTGGTGATGACTTTGATGTTGATGCCTTCATCGGAGAGCACTTTGAACATCTTGGCGGCCACACCGGATTGGCTGCGCATGCCGATGCCCACCACAGAGACTTTGGCCACATCCATGTCGGTGACCAGTTCACCATAGTTCAGACCACCTTCAGCCTTCAGCGCCAGCAGCGCTTTTTCGGCGCGTGCCACTTGGTCGGTGGGCAGCGAGTAGGTCATGTCGGTGCGACCATCTTCCGAGATGTTCTGCACGATCATGTCCACATTGACGCCGCCATCTGACAGGCAGCCAAAGATGATCGAGGCGATGCCGGGGCGATCCGCCACCGACAATAGAGTCATTTTAGCTTCGTCGCGCGAATAGGCGACACCGGAGACGACGTTGGATTCCATGATTTCCTCCTCATCGCAGACCAGCGTGCCTGCATCGTCGGATTGTTCTTCAAAAGAGCTCAGCACTCTCAGGATGACTTTGTTGCGCATCGCCAGCTCAACCGAGCGGGTCTGCAGGACCTTGGCTCCCAGCGAGGCCAGCTCCAGCATTTCTTCAAAGGCGATTTTGTTTAGTTTGGTCGCTTTGTCACAAATGCGCGGGTCGGTGGTGTAGACCCCGTCCACATCGGTGTAGATGTCGCAGCGCTCGGCCTCAAAGGCGGCGGCAAAGGCGACAGCGGTGGTGTCAGAGCCGCCACGCCCCAAAGTGGTGATGCGGCCTTCGGGGCTGACGCCCTGAAAGCCGGCGACAACTGCGACACGCATGCCTTCGGCAAACTTGGCGGTGATATTGGCGGTGGGGATGTCTTCAATGCGGGCCTGACTGTGGGCTGCGCTGGTCATCACCGGCACTTGCCAGCCTTGCCAGCTGCGCGCGGGCACATCCATCTCCTGCAAAGTCAGCGCCATCAAGCCGGCAGTGACATTTTCGCCCGAGCTGACCACGGCATCGTATTCGCGCGCATCATAGAGCGGGGAGGTTTCGTCAACATAGCCAACCAGCTTGTTGGTTTCGCCGGACATGGCCGAGACAATGACAATCACGTCATAGCCCTTGGACACTTCCACACCAATACGTTTGGCGGCACGGCGGATGCGGTCGAGATTGGCAACAGAGGTGCCGCCAAATTTCATCACGAGAACGGGCATGGTTTAATCCCAGCAATTGTAGTTCCCGCGCGGTTTAAGCAAATGTAGCGGTGCTGACAAGCGGGGTGGGGTGTCGCAGGCGAGTTTATTGGAAAAAGCGGCGTCACCAAGGCGTTGAATGCACCTTGGTGATGTTTGACGACAGGCCAACAAGTCGTTTGCCTCAAAACCCTGGCCGCGCCTTTGTGACTGCAGGTGACAAGAGTTGGCTGCGGCGCTTGGACTACGTGACCAGTGGTCACGGCTTTAGAACCTCTTTACTGGATAGGTCCAAGCGCGCTGTCTTTCAGGGCGGCGTGCGCCCGTCGGATCAAAGCAGATCGTTATAGTCCGTTACTCCCAGTAGATTGTCGAGCAACAGCCTGCTTTCATCTTGGAACAGAACCAGCAAGCTATCCACGCCGCCGACACCATCCGTGTCCACCTCGGTCAGGCTGTCGATCGATTGCCCGCCGTTGAGCACCAGTTGATCCGTTCCAACTTGGAAGTCAGTGATTTCATCACTGCCAGATCCCACCGAGAAGACAAATTGGTCCGCGCCGGCCCCCCCTTGCATTGTGTCGTTGCCAAATCCGCCTTCGAGTACGTCGGCGCCGCCTTGTCCGGAAAGATCATCAGCGCCATTGCCGCCCAAGAGTGTGTCCGCGCCGGCCGCACCAAGCAAAGTGTCGTCACCGACACTGCCGGTCAACGCTTCTCCGCTGGCGTTTGCTATCTGAGCTCCGCCATTCACGCCAGACCCGTCAGGCGCGTAGCCTTGGGATGTTAGCGCATCGATGATGAAGTTGTTGTCGGTGAACGACTCCGGGGTGACACCTTGGAAGACAATGTAGTCGATAAAGCTATTTCCGCCACCGTTTGTATCCACTTGCAGGATCGACGATCCCGGGTTGGATGCATCATCTATGACGCGCATGTAGCCTGCACCAAATGGGTTAGACGAACCATCCCAACCGTTCAGGTTTCGCGATAGAAAGTCATCGAAAACAATGCTGTCCTCGGCGACGTCAAAATCGGTGATCGTCGCCATTACATAGCTCGATGGGGCGGAGGAATATTGATAGAGTTCTATCTGGTCCGCGCCGGACCCCAAGGTGATTGTCGCCTTACCTTCTGCGACGGAATTGCCTTGAAGCCGCAGGCGGATGTAGTCATCTCCGCTTCCTGCATCCACCATGTCGGTGGAATAGTAGCCCGCATCATAGATATAGTCGTTGCCATCCCCGCCAATGAGCGTCTCGAACGCATTCATTCCTTGGTACTGTGTCGACGCATAGATGTAGTCGTTGCCATCGCCGCCATCTAACAGGCCCGAGCCATCATTCTGATAGAGATAATCAGTACCCTCGTTGCCATAGATGGTGTCATTGCCATCTTCACCGTACAACCGGTCAGTGTCTGTGCCACCTGTGATGCTGTCATTGCCCACACCGCCATAGATGTAGTCTGTGCCAGCCCCGCCGACGAGATTGTCGTTGCCAGCTTCTCCGTAGATGAAATCCCTTCCGGCTTCGCCGATAATTGTGTCCGCCCCGTTTTCACCATAGAGCGTTTCGGAAGCCGAAGTGCCCAATAGAGATATACCCACTGGTGCCGTACCTGAGAGGTCCCAGTAATTGGCAAAGTTGGAGGGCAGGAGATCTCCAGATGAGATCCCTTCAAAGGTTATCAGTGTATAGAAGTTGTCTGCTCCGCCGTTGCTGTCGACTTGGAACAGCGTGTTGCCAAGCCCGTCATCAACAAACTGGAAATAGCCTGCAGGGCCAAACGGGTTGGAGGCTCCATCCCATCCGGAGATGCGATTACCTTCAAGGAACTGGTCAAAGTCAAGGACGTCCTCTGCCACATCAAAATCAGTGACGGTGAAGGTCACGTAGGCATTCACATAGGTATTGGACCCCAAAACAAGCTTGTCTGCGCCGCTGCCTAGAGTGACAGTCCCACCACCCATACGTGTAGAGCTAAACCCATAGCCATATAGGTTGACAGTGTCGTTGTCTGCTCCTGCGTCCACAGTGTCGATGGAGTAGAAACCTACGTTGTAGAAGGTGTCATTTCCGGTTCCTCCGATCAACGTCTGAGTGCCATTGTTGACACTGCTGTCAGTGGACGCGTAGATGTAGTCGTCTCCCGCGCCGCCGTCGAGTGTGCCGTAGCCACGATCCTGGAAGAGGTAATCGCGTCCATCGCCGCCAAAGATATCGTCATCTCCTTCCTGTCCGTAAAGGAAGTCGTTGCCATCTCCGCCCAGTATCGTATCAGCGCCAGCATCGCCACGGATCTGATCCGCACCGTCGCCACCGTCCAGGCTGTCGGAACCGGCCGCACCATTAAGCGTGTCGTTGCCTTCCAGAGCTTCGATTGTATCTCCACCAATGGTGCCGGTGATACTGTCGTTGCCAGAGGTACCGGTGATGAGTTGACCGGCAGGCAAACTACCATCAGGCGGCCATGCACTGTCAAAGTTCAGACCGGTGAAACTCGACGCCGCCAAGCCTTCAAAGACGATAACATCCTGATAACTGTTTCCACCCCCGTTTGTATCGATCTGCAGTACTGCGTTGCCTGCTCCATCATCGACCAGCTGCATGAAGCCAGCAGCAAACGGGTTGGTGACGCCGTCCCAGCCGGACAAACGGCTATTGAGGAAGTCGTCAATACGGACAACATCATCGGCTACATTGAAATCGGTGACCCGAAAGACCGAATATTGCGAAATGTTGTGGCCATTGGTGAGGTTTAGAACGTCTTCTCCGGCCCCGAGCGAAATTGTTGCGCCACCTTCGCCGCCGTTAAAGCCGTAGCCACGTAGGTCGACATAGTCGTCGCCTGCGCCTGCGTCGACGACGTCAACAGAGCGCCAGCCCACGTATTGAAAGGTGTCGTTACCCTCACCGCCAATCAAGGTTTCCGCAAAGCCAGACGAATCTGTACTAGCCCGCAGCGTGTCATTGCCTGACCCGCCATCCAGAACGCCGTTTCCGCCGCCCTGATCAAGGTAGTCATTGTCGTCGCCACCAAACAGGTTGTCGTCTCCTTCTTCCCCATAAAGGTAGTCAGAGCCGCTGCCGCCAATCAGGACGTCGTCGCCCGCATCGCCATAGAGGCGATCATTGTCCGCGCCACCATCCATAACGTCCGAGCTGGTGAGACCGTTGAGCGTGTCATTGCCGCCCAAGCCGCGCATAAGGTCGCCTTGGATCGTGCCGTTGAGAACCTCGCTGGCCGACGTGCCTTCGATCAATGTGCCGTCAAGAACCGTAAGGGTGAACCCTGTGGAGTTTGACTGCCCGTCGACCTCTGTCGCTGTTACTTTTAGAGAATACAGGCCGATGTCGCTAACCGACGGCGCATTAGCGTCGTAGGAAAGTGTCCGGCTCACTGGGTCAAAGCTCATGAAGCTAGGCAGAGGAGATCCGTCGTCCAAGGTTACCGAGTATGTGATAGCGCCGTTCTCGTCATGATCGGTAAAGAGATCCGCAGGCAGGGTGTAGCTGAATGCATCCGCGGTAAAACCAGACTGAGCAACCACTGAGCTGGTCAAGATGGGGGCATCGTTCACACCGGAGATCCGCAGCGAGACTGTCGCAGTATCGGTGCCACCGTTTCCGTCGCTGACTACATAAGTGAAGCTATCCACCATGAAGTCCCCTGCGGCCATTTCATCCAGCGTGGCCGACGAAGCGGGGGAGTAAGACACGGTGCCATCACCGTTTAGAACAACCGTGGCTCCTAGGGTGCTGAGGGAAGATACGGAAGACACAGACAGAGCGTCGCCATTGACGTCAGTGTCGTTGCCCACCAGCTCTGTCGCGCTAAAGACGTAGGTTGTGTCTTCATCTGTCAAAGCACTGGTTGTAAAGTCGTCATCTATGGCCGCCGGTGGCGTTGGCGGAGTTATACCGTTCACGACCAGCTTTGCCGTGCCCGCAACGGAAGCAATGCCGTCGCTCACCGTATATGTCACGGTAATTGAAGCACTTTCCCCACCTTCCAAAGCGCTATACTGGCTGGGATCGATATCGATTGTGCCGTCACCGTTGTCGGTGAAACTGACCGGCGTACCGCTGCCATCCGACAGCAAAATTCCCGAAACAGTTAAGGTGTTGCTTTCTGCATCCGAGGCGTTTGCCAAGAGATCGATGGTGACCGTTGCGTTGTCTTCTTGCACGCTGCCGGCATCGACGATGCTTGTCACCGGACCATCGTTTTGTCCCAAGATGGAGATGGAAACGTTGACGCTTGTGCTTTCACCATCAGCTGTGGTTGCAAAGACGGAGAAAGTTTCCGTGGCCGTTTGACCATCGGCCAAGGCTTGGGCTGCGGCGCCAAGGCTATAGGTCCAATTGCCCGCGTTGTCTACGGAGAAGGTGCCGTAGGTGCCTGCTGTATCGGTCTGGGGTGTAATTGTGGCGGTATCTACGGCGTCAGCATCTGCCGCTGTGAGGCTACCTGAGGCAGACGGTGACGTGTCTTCGACTACCGCGCCGCTGGTCGCGCCCGTGATGACCGGCCCATCTTCTTTGCCAAGGATGGTGATGGTAAATGTTGTCTGAACACTCTCGCCATCAGCGGTGGTCGCCGCAACGGTAAAGGTTTCGAGAACGGGCGTGTCGCCGTCAAGCGCCTGGGCCGCCGTGTTGTTGAGCGCGTAGTCCCAGTTTCCTGCCGCATCAATCGAGAAGCTGCCATAGGTGCTGGCTGTTGTTGCTGCGGTGAATTCGGGCGCGTCCGAAACGTCTGCGTCGGTCACCGCCAGGATGCCCGATGCGGTGAGCGTACCATCTTCGGAAACGCTAGCACTTGTGGAGCCGGTAATCACTGGCGTGTCTTCGGAGCCTTGGATCGTGATTGTTGCCGTAGCCGAGGACGTTTGCCCAAGTGTGTCGGCAATTGTGTAGCCAAAACTCACGCTTGCAGTTTCGTCGCCACCGAGACCATCGAACAGGAACGCACCGCTGCCATCGCGCGTCTCCAAGGTAACATCGCCATTGGCCGCGACATTTGCCATCAAGATCAAGCCGTTAAATGCCGCCACGCCAGAGCTTGTCGTGACTTGGAAGGCGGTACCAGCATTTGCACCGCCGGCCTTTGTAACCGAAATGGCATCGCCATCCGCGTCGCTATCAGCGCCGTTGCCGTTATCTGCCAGTACGTTGAATGTCAAAGTCGCCGGAGCGGATGGTCCCACCAGATCAGCCTCGCCGATCGTTTTTGTGTCCGCTTGGGCCACAGGTGTGCGGTTGTCTTCGGAGCCGGTGATGGAAATCGTCAAGCTGGCGCTGGCGATGCCTCCATTGCCATCACTTACCTGATAAGTGAATACGTCGGTTACAACCTCGCCTGGTGCCAAAGCTTCCGTTGCAGCACGACTGTCGTCCAAGCTGTAAATGTAGGTTCCATCCTGCGAGATTTTTACGCTTCCGTAGGTTCCGCTGACAAACGATCCTACGCCGCCAATCCCTGCAGATGCCCCAGCGACCACAGAGGCCACGACAAGCGTGTCGGTGGTGTCGATATCGCCGTCATTTCCAAGCACATTCCCCTGTGCGGTTGCGTCACCCGCAACAAGTGCGCCTTCTTCAACAACGGCATCCTGCGCGTTTGTATCTGCCACAGCAACAGGCGCATCATTTGTGCCTGTCACGGTGACGGTAACGTTTGCGCTGGAAGTGGCGCCGTGGGCGTCCTCTGCTGTGACGGTGACCGTGACGTCGCGGGTCTCGCCTTTAGCAAGGTCCTGAAACTCGCCGTTTGGATCAAAGGTCAGGGTTGTGCCGCTGATGGCGGCTGTGCCCTCGGAAGGGGCTGCGGAAATCGARTAGGTCAGCGAGTTGCCATCGTCGTCGCTGTCGACGTCGTCGCCAAGCGCTGCGAGGTCTACGGTCACTGCGCTGCCGTCTTCATCAGCCGAAGCGAGGCCTGCGGTCATGGTTGGCGCGTCATTTGTGCCTGTCACGGTGACGGTTACGTTTGCGCTGGAAGTGGCGCCATGGGCGTCCTCTGCTGTGACGGTGACCGTGACGTTGCGGGTCTCGCCTTTAGCAAGGTCCTGAAACTCGTCGTTTGGATCAAAGGTCAGGGTTGTGCCGCTGATGGCGGCTGTGCCCTCGGAAGGGGCTGCGGAAATCGAATAGGTCAGCGAGTTGCCATCGTCGTCGCTGTCGAYGTCGTCGCCAAGCGCTGCGAGGTCTACGGTCACTGCGCTGCCGTCTTCATCAGCCGAAGCGAGGCCTGCGGTCATGGTTGGCGCGTCATTTGTGCCTGTCACGGTGACGGTTACGTTTGCGCTGGAAGTGGCGCCATGGGCGTCCTCTGCTGTGACGGTGACCGTGACGTTGCGGGTCTCGCCTTTAGCAAGGTCCTGAAACTCGTCGTTTGGATCAAAGGTCAGGGTTGTGCCGCTGATGGCGGCTGTGCCCTCGGAAGGGGCTGCGGAAATCGAATAGGTCAGCGAGTTGCCATCGTCGTCGCTGTCGATGTCGTCGCCAATCTGGGACAAATCAAATGCGACCGCCAAGGCGTCTTCCGTGGCGGCGAGCGCGCCTGGCGCCACGAAAGGCGTATCGTTGTCGCCGATCACAGTGAGGGTTACCGTTGCAATGGAGGTATCTCCATCGAGGTCGGTGACTTTATAAGTGAAGCTTACTTCTTCCAGCTCGCCCTGTGCGAGGGTCTCGAATTCATCATTTGGATCAAATGAGTAGGTTCCATCTGAGTTGAATACCAAAACGCCCTTTGCTGGCGCGGTTTCCAAGACCACACTGGCGACGCCGTTGGGGGCGTCGTCGTTGTCTAGCACGGAAGATTGCAGGGTTGGACCATCATCTTCACGCAAGCTCGCAGCGTCTGAGACAGCAACGACATCGCGATCAATTGGGTCAAGAGCGACACCATTTACAACGATTTCCACATCTTCGAAGCTATGAACATATAGATTCAGAGAACAGAAGTAGAAGGCTTGGCCGTTCGGTGCCTTGTTCTCAAGGAAGTAGGCCATTTCAGCTTGGAAATGAGCGTCTTTATAGAGATTGAGTGGCAGATCAAGCACCAGTGTGTCTTGACCATGTCCGCCATAGAGACGGGAAAAACTCTGAGTTTCCTCAACGACAAACGTCACCTGGTCATTGCCGCTGCCGGTATGGACAAAAGCCGATCCGCTGCTGGTTAGGGTGACGTCATCCTCGCCGCAGCCGCTGACCACAAAGCCGCCGCCATCGCCAATGGTGATTGTATTGTGGCCATGTCCTGCGTTGACAAAATCCCAGCCGTCAGAGGTTTCGATTGTGTCATCACCATTACCCGCAAAGATTTTGGAACCGCCTTTGCCAACATCCACGTCATTGTCGCCGGAGCCTGCATAAACGAAATCGAAACCGTCTCCGGTCCGGATCGTGTCGTCGCCGGATCCTGTCACAATGAAGGCACCGCCGTCGCCGACATCGACAAGGTTGTCACCACTGCCTGCAAAAACAACATCATAGCCATCTTCGCTGAGGATCACGTCGTCGCCGTGGCCAGTGTAAACGCGGCTTCCGCCGTCTCCCAAGTTGATGACGTTGTCGCCACTACCCGCCTTGACCACGTCGTAGCCGTCACCCGCCGTGATCGTATCGTCACCGTTCTTTGTGATGATAGAGGAGCCGCCGTCACCAACGTCGATCAGGTTGTCGCCGCTTCCGGCTTTGACTTTGTCATACCCATCGCCCGCGGTGATTGTGTCATCGCCATTGCCCGTTTTGATACTGCTTCCGCCGTCACCTACATCGATTTCGTTGTCACCGCGCATCTCGCGCACAGAATCGTAGCCGTCTTGATCATAGGAATCGGTCATGTGAAATTTTCCAATGCAATATGTGAACGGGCGCTACCCAGCGAACGCCTTAAAATTAAAGTTTAAATTGTGTTAAATTTGACGATATCCCTCATTCGAAGGGTTGGACTAGTTCAGGTGGGCTAGTGGAATCACCGCATTGTTCATTATCCTGAAACAATGCGCCGTGTTTTGCTTATTGAAGATCATGAGGGTGCGCGACAGCGTCTTACGGAGGTGTTGTCTCGCGCATATGAAGAGGTCGATATTTCGATTGCTTCAACTTTGGCGTCCGCACGGATGTTTCTTCCGGAAGGGCCCTATGATTTGGTCGTTCTGGATCTGAATTTACCTGATGGCTCCGGTGAAGACTTTTTGTTGGAGATACTTTCGCATCATCCGGAGGCCTATGTGATTATCGCGACAATTCACGATGAAGGCAGCCGTTTGGCGACGGCCTTGGCCAATGGTGCTAAAGGATACCTGCTTAAGGAGCGCAGTATTGAAGAGCTCACAGAGAACTTCATCGGCATTCAAGACGGGCGCCCAGCGATAACACCTTCTATGACGCGGCGCCTAATTGAGTTGATGAACCAAAAAACGCTGCATGATTTCGCTCCAGTCAGGCATTCCGAACTCAATGTGGACATCGCGCCAGATGTGCTCACAGAACGCGAACGAGAGGTATTGGCACTAATTGCGAGGGGGTTTTCTCGCCCGGAAATAGCCGGCTTCCTTGACATCTCGCGCCATACAGTTGCGACACATATTGGTAAGATTTATGAAAAGCTGGAAGTCTCAAGCAGGAGCGAGGCAGCCATATACGCACAACGAAACGGCATCATTTAGTCCTCTACAGGCTGGCCGGGAAGACAGAGTTCCAGAGTGAAGTGATGGCCTTTGGCGTCTGCGTTCTCGACCAAGACCGAGCCCCCCATTTCCATGGCTCGCTCTTTGATGTTCACTAGCCCGCGCATACCGCTCAGGGTTTTGTCCGCGAGTTGGTCGGATTCGTTGGAAAAACTGATAAAGATGTCTTCGGCCGCATCGGTGCGGCGGCTGACTTCCAAAGTTCCAGGACGCGCGTATTTGCGTGCGTTTGAGATCAATTCCTGAAAAATCCGTTTCAGGTTGATGTATTCGCGGGCATTCAGGACGCGGCTGATCACCTCATCCTCTCCGTATAAAGTTACGTCGGGAAATACATCGCGCACGTCATCGATCAGGTTTTCCCACGCGGTTTGAAATTCCACCTGTTGAGAGTTTTCAACCACATAAACGGTCTCTTTTAGAGCTTGGAGTGCATCCTGTGCGCGTTCGGCAGTGGCGGTGTCAGGTGATTGATAGATCAAGCTGAGTAGACGTCCTCCGACATCGTCATGAAGATCTCTTGTTATGCGGCGACGCTCGTTTTCCAGCCGCGTTATTTCGCGGATGTTGCCTGCATGAATAGAGCGTACAAGACGTAGAAAGGTCTCAGCAGCGGTCTTTTCTGAGCTGGAGAACAGCTGACGTCCATTGGCGCGGCCAACGAGTTTCACAGATCGTCCATCCGTCACCATTGGAACACGTAGAAAAAGACCATGGTTTTCGATTTTGGCTTCATCAAGGTGGATTGGATCAATGGAGGCAATTTCGCGTACCTTAAACGTGGTCTTCAAAAAATTGACAAATCGGCCATCAATTTCCTCTGGATTGCGGACGGAATTGAACCGCTCAAGCATGTCGGGGATGTAATCGCTCACACGGATTTCCCGATGACCCAAAACGAGTTCGGTGATTTTGGTGCGCATCGGAAAGTAAACCCATCCTGCAACGAGAAGAGCAAATGGCGCGGCCTGAAATTGATTAAGGTTCATGGTGAAAACCAAAGCGACGTCGAAAACGACGAACAACAGCCCGGCAAAAATCCATAAAATAACGGATAGCCATATCTTATGGACATCAAAAAGGCGGTAACGCAAAGTCCCTAGCGCGATGCCGAAAAAGATCAAGGCGAGGAAAACGTTCGCCATGGACGGCCCCAATATGGGCGGGACGTCGAGAATGACGGGTATTGAGTACAGGGCCAAAACGATGGTCACCAAGCCGTAAATCGACATAGAAAACCAAATGACAGAGGCCCGCTCCAGCGGCTGGCCGCGGGTGCGCAACCACTGAAGGGTGCTTGCGACAACGGCCACGGGTGCAGGAATGAGGTGGGCGATTTCAAACGAGTTGATCGGGAGTTCTACAGCTTGAAACAGGATATTTAGCTGGAGAATGAACCCAACGCCCACCAAAATAGTCGCCCAGGGAAATCGCGTGATTGGTTTTGGAAAGGTCCAGATTACCGCGAGCAGGGTGTAAGCAAATGTGGCTCCCCCCCAAGACGCAATCGAGATAGCGTTGTGAAACACCTGCGGCGCCACGGTGATCTCGGTAAGCTCCAGATAAGCGCCACAGATCATATTTGTCGCCAACCCCAAGCCGCTGAGGGCAAGCATTCCAACCGAAAACGACGGAGGCGCAAACACCCAAATCCCCACAGCAACCATAACCACCACGAGCGCCAAGAGCATTTTTAGAATAGTCGAAAAAGCCATTTCATAGGGCGGTGGCTCTGTATTCGCGGTGACCTCAAACCTCTCGCCATCTAGACTGATCAACGTGAATTGCCCTTCTTGCAGAAGCGAAAACAAGTGGTCTTTTGCAACCAAAGTTTGGTTATATTGTTCGAACGTGTGGGTTTGGTGACGTCCCAAAACGGCCTCTAAGCCGGTGAGCTGAATGAAGGCGCCGGATGTGCTTTCTACAGCGGTAATTTTTTGGCCCAGCCGAATACCGCTCAATGCCAGCGGGTCACCGGGTGTGAGTTGCGTCAACACCATCGCGGGACTTGAAATATCAGCCTCAAAGCGTCCGCCCACGTATGGCATTCGTGAAAAGACCTCAAACAGCCCGATTACCGTCGCGATCCAAATGAACGCTGCTCCTAAAAGAAACAAATATCCCTTACTGCCGGTCACGTGTGTGAATTCTGCCCATGTTGTGTTCTTTGTAGGGGCTTCGCCGGCTCCTTTTCGGCATTCCGAAAGGCTAAACCATGCAGGACGTCGTGCGCAACAATTCTCGTGTCTGCCAGTTTAACTGAGCATATTGCCCTTTGGGGCAATCGGATCGACCATTTCCAAGCTTCTGCGCTTTTGATGCCACGTTTCGCAACAAACAACGGAGACGAACTGGAAGGTTAAACGAACGGATGAATTTCGCAAAGATGGGATGCATAAAGGGCTGAACCGCAACTCTCGTCACTCTTCATTTAGGTGGAAAAGTCGTGTCGTCTTTGAATGAACGGTTGTCTCAACACACATGTGTGGCCGCACACACCACGACTGGGTCCAACATGGCCTTAAGCGTCTAAGCAAACCATTCAAAACCCGAGACCGACAAAGGCGCCTTTCACGGCCAAGTGCTTGCCCTCCCTTGAAATTGATTTTCTCAAAGGGCGGGTGAAAACGCGTGGTCAACGAACAAGAAAAGGGGCGCTGCCCCTCTGCGCCGAAAGGCGCATTCACCCCGAAGTATTTTTGCAAAGAAGAAGGGCTGGAAGTGCGGTTCCTGATCTTCTTCTCTGTACAAATACTTGAAACAGGACACGCCTTGCGTGGCCCGCGGCGAAGCCGCTTGGCCCAAGGCTTGGCGGCGCAGCTTGCTGTGCATTCAAGGCACGAGAGGATTTGGGCACTTAAAAGGCGTGAGGGCGGCCGTCCCAGGTTTCAAAACATCCGGTGGTGTCGAGATTGAGCGCATCAAAACGTTGGAGTAACCCAGATGCGGCCTCAGTAACGTCGATATCTGCCTTGTCTCCGCCCATATCGGTGCGCACCCATCCGGGGTGGTAGATGCCGACCGCGATTCCGATGTGTCTTAGGTCCGCGGCGAGGTTGCGGCCCAGATTGAGCGCGGCGGCTTTGGAGGCGCGGTAGATATACGACCCACCCGGCGCGCGGGTGTCTGAGGCCATTTGTGAGGAAATGATCGCAATCTTGGGCGCCTTGGACATTTGCAGGTTGGGCAGCAGGGTTTGAACGCTGAGAAACACGCCGGTGACGTTGACCGCAAAGCTGTCGGCCCACATTTGCGGCGCGTACCCGTCCGCGAGGTTTTCGCGTTTGTCCAGATAAACCCCTGCGTTGCATACCAAGAGATCCACAGGGCGCGTGTCAAGCGCACGGCCCATGGCAGCCTGACTGGTGGGATCGCTGACGTCGAGTTGTAAAAACTCATCGCCGCTGCGCGCTGTGCCGGTCACGGCGTCGCCGCTGCGCGCTGTGCCGGTCACGGCGTCGCCGCGGGCGCGGAACTGGTGGTCGAGCGCTTGGCCAATACCGCGATTGGCGCCGGTGATCACAACATGCATGGGCAGTTCCTTGGGAAAATTTATCGGCTAATTTGTTTTGCGCCCAATGGTGAAGGGCAGAGGTGTAACAGGCACGCCGTCATCAATCAGCGCCTTGGCCTCTTCCGGTCGGGCTTGACCATAAATAGAGCGCTCGGGCGCGTCGCCGTCGTGCATGGCGCGGGCTTCGGATGCGAAGTTGTCGCCGACATTCTCTGAGGTTTCTTCGATTTTACGGCGCAATTCACTCATGGCTTGTTCGGCGGGGGAGGCCGGGGTGGACAGCGGGCGCTCCTGTTTTGGTGCTGGTGCCTGTTCTGTTTCCGTCTCTTTTGGCGCAGGGCTTGCGGCCGAGCGGGCGGGGCGCACGCGCGGGGCCATCATCGCCTTTTCAACCGATGTATTACCGCAGACCACACAGGCGACCATTCCGGCGGATTTGAGTTTTTCATAAGCTTCCGCAGATTGAAACCAGCTGTCAAAGCGGTGGTCGTGAGAGCATTTTAAAGTGTAGCTAATCATATTCGGGCCTAGTAAGGCGCTGCGCGCCGGATCCAGTTAGAGATAATCCTGTCGGGTCGGCGGATCAAGTTCGCAGTGGGGTGTCTAGTGATTGCGCGGATCAAAACTGCGCACAATTTCAGACAGCTCGGGGTTTGCGATGCGGCGGGCGGCTTTTTTGGGGCTGAGCCATTTGCGTTGGCGTTGACCTGCCTCGGGGAAATTGCGGGCAAGTTTTTTTGCCTGCAGAGGGTAGACCAATCCAACGCAAAGTTGGCGGCGATTGCCGCGCCCTTGGCGGTCAAAGCGGAAACGACCCAGACATTTCTTGTCTGCGCGCCCCTTTACGCCTGCTTCCTCCCAAGCTTCCTGTGCGGCCGTTTGATGGGGCTTGAGGTTCGCGATGGGAGACCCTTTGGGCAGAATCCAGTTCTGCGATTTGCGTGAGGTGACCAGTAACACCTGAACCTTGCCATCGCGCATTCGGTACACAAGAGCTGCGTATTGCACCAGTTTTCCACGTTTGCGGGATTTCTGGATCAACGCGGCGACTTTGGCTCGGTTGTAATGGGCCATCGGCTCGTCCGTTATCTTGGGTGCTCATTCAGGCCGCACATTAGCGGTTGGTGGCTTGGGTTCAAGGGCGGGCTTGGAGATGAGGGATTTCCTGCTTGGGCGTGGGAATTTATGGGCAGATTGGGATTTCATGGTACGGGCAACGGGTTTGAGTGGGAAATCACCCGAATCACCTAGGGGGATCGCCCTTACTTGCGCGAATCGGTGGGGGCTCATTAGAAAAGTCTTGAGGCGGTTTTGAAAAAACTTCAATGAATCTGGGAAATCGTGGGTGATTCTCTGGTGTGCCATATATGGGGGTTGGTGGTGTTGTCGAGTCTAGATGCGGTGGTTTTAGGCGGATGGTTGCTGTCAATGTCGTGCGCGTTTGGTCAAATTTTTGCAATGGAGTCTTAAGTGAGGGGAATTTATTTGTTGATTTCCATGAATTCCCATGGCATCCCTGATGACACGATGAGGACGGGGACACTAAGAGGCAAAGACCTCAAATAATAAAATCCCAAGTCAGGTTTCATACAGGCACCCGCCTTCATCGAAATTAGAGATCCGGCGCGCGGGCGAGCAGAACATCCCCCCAGGTGGCGCGCGCAGCTGGACAATCCCCGCAAGTGCGGGACGAGGGCGGCGGGTTGATCAGTGGCAGCAGATCAACCCGCCGTTTCGCCTTTCAGCCCCGCAAGAGGGCGCGGGCGACACAGTGAAACAATCTGGGTGGGCAGGGACAAAGGACGGGCCAAGACAGTGGGTCTGAGTTTTAGAGGCGAATTCAACCAGCGGGTTGACGGTAAGGGGCGCATGTCGATCCCTGCTGATTTTCGTCGCGTGCTTGAATCCGGCGACCCGAACTGCCCCGAAACTCCTAATCCGCGCATGGTTGTTCTTTATGGTCCGCACCTAAAGAACTGTTTGCATGCCTATACCATCGAGGCGATGGCTGAGATTGAAGCCGACATCAAAGCGATGCCGCGCGGCTCTAAGCAGCGCCAGATGGCGAGCCGGATGATCCTTGGGAAATCCTGGGAAACCGAGATTGACCGCGATGGGCGCATTGTTTTGCCCAAAGAGCGCCGCGCCCAGATTGATCTGGACGGCGAAGCGGTGATGGTCGCGATGGGCGACTATTTCGAGATTTGGAACGGCGCAACTTATGATGCGCTTGAGACCGCCGAAATCGAGCAGTTCCTTGAGGAAATGCCAGATGATTTCGATCCAATGAGTCTGTTGGATGATGCTGGAAGGGAATAAATCATGACCGATGCGGTCCCTCCCTCTGATGATGCTCCTCACATTCCGGTTTTGCTTGCGCCTTTGCTAAGGTCGGTTACACCGGTCAGCGGACGCTGGCTGGACGGCACTTTTGGTGCCGGTGGCTACACGCGTGGCCTGTTGGAGGTTGGTGCGGACAAGGTTTATGGCGTGGATCGTGATCCGCTGGCCTTTGAAATGGCCGCCCCTTGGGTCAGCGACTATGGCGCGCGCATAGAGCTTGTCGAAGGTGTATTCTCCAAGATGGATGAATATGCGCAGGATCTGGACGGCGTGGTTCTGGACCTAGGTGTCAGCTCGATGCAGTTGGATCTCGCCGAGCGTGGCTTTTCCTTTATGAAAGATGGCCCGCTGGACATGCGGATGAGCCAAGACGGACAATCGGCGGCGGATATCGTCAATGAAGCGTCTGAGGCCGAAATCGCAGATATTCTGTTTCACTACGGTGAAGAACGGGCCAGCCGCCGCATTGCGCGCGCGATTGTGCGCGAACGCACGGCCGCGCCGATCACCACAACGCTGGCGTTGACCGAGATCATCGAAAAATGCCTGCCGCGTCCTAAGCCGGGCCAAAGTCATCCGGCGACACGGAGCTTTCAAGGGCTACGGATTGCGGTGAATGATGAATATGGCGAGCTATTCCGCGGCATGATGGCGGCAGAGCGTGCGCTAAAACCTGGTGGGTTGCTGGCGGTTGTAACGTTCCATTCGATTGAAGACCGAATGGTCAAACGCTTTATGCAGTCGCGCGCCGGACGGACTGGTAATGTGAACCGCTACGCGCCTGAGACTGAAAAAGAACAGCCCACATTTGAGTTGATCACCCGCAAGGCCGTTGGGCCGGATGAGGATGAGCTGGCAGTGAACCCGCGGTCTCGATCCGCCAAGCTGAGGGTGGCGCGGCGCACCGAGGCGCCGGCTGGAGATGAAATATCAGGCAAGGCCATTGGCATGCCGAGTTTGAGAGGCAAGGGCTGATGCGCAGCGTTATTCTCTTCGTCACAACTGCTGCAGTGATTGCGCTGGCGGTTTGGGCTTATCAGGAAAACTACAGCACACAGCATGTCATTGTTCAAACCGAGAAACTAGAGCGTCAGATTGGCGAAAAGCGGGCGCGTTTGGCGGTGCTTAAGGCGGAATGGGCCTATCTGAACCGGCCTGACCGTCTGCGCGATCTGGCGGAAATCAACTATGATGAATTGCAGCTATTGCCATTGCGTCCGGCGCAATTTGGTCGTGTGGATCAGGTGAGTTTTCCTGAGCGCGATGATTTGTTCGATCTGGACGGCACGGTTGAGGTGATGTCGAAAGGAGCGCGCCCATGATCCGCACACCGCTGCGTCCTTTGGCTTCGGTCCTGCGTGCCCGCGCGACAGGGCAAAACCCCGATGCAATCGAGCGTGAGAATATCCGTCAGCGTCATGAAGAGATGCGCAATCACAGCCGCGCCCGTGCCGAGGGCCGCCTGTTCATTATGGCGGTACTGTTTCTGGGCGGGTTTGCCACCATCGGCGCGCGCATGGGGATTGTCAGCGCCTCTGAAGCGATGGAGCCGCGGGTTAGCTATTCGGTCAGCAATATTCAGGCACAGCGGGCGGATATCGTAGATCGGCAAGGGCGTATTCTGGCGACCAACCTTGAGACACATGCTCTATATGCGCAGCCGCCGCATATGATTGATCGTGAACGTGTGGCGCGCGAATTGGTTGAGGTGTTCCCTGATCTGGACGAAGAACGCCTGATCAAGGACTTTACCGGCAAGCGCAAGTTCCTGTGGATTAAGAAGAAAATTAGCCCTGAGCAGAAACAGGCGGTGCACGACATCGGCGATCCGGGTCTGTTGTTTGGCAGTCGCGAAATGCGGCTGTATCCCAACGGCAAGTTGGCGGCGCATATTCTGGGTGGATCCAGTTTTGGTAAGGAAGATGTTCACGCCGCCGAGGTGATCGGTGTTGCGGGTGTTGAAAAACAGTTTGATGAAGCGCTGCGCGATCCGGCCAATGGCGGTAAAGCTTTGGCGCTCTCGATTGATCTGACCGTACAGGCGGCGTCTGAGCGGGTGCTTTACGGTGGTATGAAGCTGATGAACGCCAAAGGGGCGTCTTCGGTTTTGATGGATGTGCACACTGGCGAGATCGTCGCGATGGTGAGTCTGCCGGATTTTGATCCCAATGACCGGCCACGGCCGCCGACCGAAGGCAACCCATCTGACAGCGTGTTGTTCAATCGCTCTGTTCAGGGGCTGTATGAACTGGGTTCGACGTTCAAGATTTTTGCGGCTGCGCAGGCGATGGAGTTGGGGCTGGCGCATCCTGAGACAATGGTGGACACCAGTGGGCCACTGACATGGGGCAAGTTCCGCATTCGGGACTTCCGCAACTATGGCTCGGAAATGACCCTGACCAAGGTGATTGCAAAGTCTTCTAACATCGGAACCGCGCGGATTGCCCAGCTAATCGGTGCCAAGCGGCAACGCGAGTTCCTGGACGGTCTGGGGTTGTTGGAACCCACGCCGATTGAGCTTGTCGAGGCCAGAGGTTCGCAACCCTTGTTGCCGCCCAATTGGTCGGAACTATCAACAATGACAATATCTTATGGACATGGCCTGTCCTCTAGTCCGCTGCATTTGGCGGCTGCTTATGCGGCCATTGCTAACGGGGGCACGCAAGTCTTGCCGACCATTTTGAAACGCGACACACGACAAGAAGGTCCTCGTGTGATGTCGGAGAAGAGCGCGCAGGCGTCTTGGAAGATGCTGCGCAAGGTGGTCACCGAAGGGTCCGCCAGCTTTGGCGAAGTACCGGGGTATGCGGTGGGCGGCAAAACCGGCACTGCGGATAAGCCCAAAGAGCGGGGCGGCGGGTATTATGATGACAAGGTGATTGCCACTTTTGCCTCGTTGTTCCCAGCACATGATCCCAAATACGTGCTGATTGTGTCGCTTGACGAGCCAGTGGAGACCACCGGCCCCGAGCCACGTCGCACGGCGGGTTGGACCGCAGTGCCTGTGGCGGCTGAGATGATTGCGCGCATTGCGCCGCTGCTGGGGCTCAGACCGGAAGTTGAACCTGCTCTGATGGCTGATATAACGCTGACTTCAAATTAAGCCATAAAAGGCAGAGCACATGGCGTTGGGCACGCGACGACTATCCGAAATGGGGCTGACAGCCGCCAAAGGAACTAACCCTACAATTACGGGGCTTGCTGTGGACAGTCGCGAGGTGCGCGACGGGTTTTTGTTTGCTGCTTTGCCGGGCACGCGAGTGCATGGTGGCGAGTTCATCCAATATGCGCTGCGCATGGGGGCGGCGGCGATTCTGACCGACCCTGAAGGCGCACGGATTGCTGAAGAAGAATTGGCAGGCAGTGAGGCTGCGCTGGTTATTGCCGAAGACCCACGTCAGGCGCTGGCCTATACATCCGCGATCTGGTTTGGCGCACAACCCGGTATCATGGCGGCCGTGACCGGCACCAACGGCAAGACCTCGGTGGCAACGTTTTTGCGCCAGATCTGGCAGGCTTTGGGGCTGGAGGCTGTCAATCTGGGTACCACTGGCGTGGAAGGCGATTTCCAAGCGCCGCTGCACCACACGACACCTGAGCCGATCACCCTGCATCGCGTTTTGGCCGAGGCAACCGCCGCGGGCGTAGGTTTTGCGGCGATGGAAGCCTCAAGCCACGGATTGGCGCAGCGACGTCTGGACGGTGTGCAGCTGCGCGCAGCTGGCTTCACCAACTTTACGCAGGACCATCTGGATTATCACGACAGCTTTGATGACTACTTTGACGCCAAAGCGGGCCTGTTTGCGCGGGTATTGTCCGAAGATGGTGTTGCGGTGGTCAATACCGATGATCCGCGCGGCGTGGATATGGCTGCGATTGCGACCGCACGTGGGCAAGATGTTATCACTGTGGGGCGCAGTGGGGCCGACCTAGAGTTGACCGCACAGCGCTTTGACAGCACGGGGCAGGACATCCGATTCAGCTTTCGTGGCAAAGCCTACATGGCGCGGCTGAAGCTGATTGGCGGGTTCCAGGCTGAAAACGTGCTGTTGGCCGCCGGGCTGGCGATTGCCTGTGGCGCGGAACCTGAGCGGGTATTCGAAACGCTTGGGGATCTGACCACAGTGCGGGGGCGGATGCAGCTGGCGGCGACGCGCGAAAATGGCGCGGCGGTGTTTGTGGATTATGCCCACACACCGGATGCGGTAAAAACCGCGCTACAGGCGATGCGGCCCCACGTGATGGGGCGCTTGATTGCCATTGTCGGTGCAGGTGGTGACCGAGACGCAAGCAAGCGGCCTTTGATGGGGCAGGCGGCGGCGCAGAATGCGGATGTGGTTTTTGTTACTGACGATAACCCGCGCAGCGAAGACCCTGCCATGATCCGTGCAGCGGTGATGGAAGGTGCGCCTGAGGCGGCTGAGGTTGGAGATCGCGCCGAGGCGATTTTGCGCGCTGTGGATGCGCTGCAACCCGGAGATGCGTTGTTGATTGCCGGTAAAGGGCATGAAAGCGGGCAAATCATTGGAGACGATGTGTTGCCATTTGATGATTGTGAGCAGGCGAGCGTCGCGGTGGCTGCTCTTGATGGAGGGATCGCATGAGCCTTTGGACCTCTGAAGACGCAGTTGCGGCCACGGGTGGACGCGCGGTTGGCGACTGGGTTGTGGATGGTGTGTCGATTGACACGCGCACCCTGCAGCAGGGCGATTTATTTGTCGCGCTTAAGGCGGCGCGTGATGGCCATGATTTTGTCGCGCAGGCATTGGAAAACGGGGCCGGCGCGGCCTTGGTCAGCCATGTGCCGGATGGCGTGGCGGCGGATGCGCCGCTGTTGATTGTGGATGATGTTTTGGCCGGTCTGGAAGCGCTAGGGCGTGCAGGACGCGCTCGCACGCAGGCGCGTGTGGTTGCGGTGACGGGCTCGGTTGGCAAAACCTCGACCAAGGAAATGCTGCGCGACATGTTGGGCGCGCAAGGGCGCACCCACGCCAGTGTGGCGAGCTATAACAACCATTGGGGCGTGCCGCTGACGCTGGCACGGATGCCGCAGGATACGGAATATGCCGTGATCGAGATCGGCATGAACCATCCCGGAGAAATCGGTCCATTGGCCATCATGGCACGCCCGCATGTGGCGCTGATCACTACAGTGGCGGCTGTACATCTGGAAGCCTTTGACGATGTGGCAGGGATTGCGCGGGAAAAGGCCGCCGTTTTTGACGGGCTGGAGGCCGACGGTGTGGCGATTGTGAACGCTGACATCGAGACAGCGGATGTTTTGCGTGCGCAGGTTGCGGTTTTGGGCGTGGCCAGCCAAGATTTTGGACGTGAGGCCAGTGACTGGCGTTTGGGAGATGTGACTGTAAAGGGCAATACCACCGTGGCGCGGGCCACCGCACAGGGGGCGCCGCTGTTGTTTAAGGTCAACAGCGCAGGCGTGCATTTTGCGATGAATGCGCTGGGCGCGCTGGCATCAGTGGAAGCCTTGGGCGCTGATCTGGCGTTGGCGGCAAGCTATCTGGGACGGTGGACGCCGTTTGTCGGGCGCGGGGCACGTGAGACATTGGTGTTAGATCCTGTTGAGCGTGATCAGACGCTGGAATTGATTGATGACGCCTATAATGCCAATCCGACCTCTCTGGGTGCAGCGCTGGATGTTTTGGCGGCTGCAGAGACAATTGATGGCCTTGGCCGGATCACCAAGGGACGCCGGATCGCCTTTGTCGGGGATATGAAAGAGTTGGGCCCGCAAGAAGCGCAGATGCATGCCGAGATAGCGGATCACCCCGCGATGGCGCAAATCGATGTCGTGCATTGCGTTGGGCCGCTGATGCGGCATTTGCATGAGGCCCTGCCGGTGGAAAAACGCGGTCTGTGGACCGAGACCAGTGACGAGATGGCGGCAGAGGCGCGTGTCCATGTGGATGCAGGGGATTGCGTTTTGGCCAAAGGATCACTGTCGATGGGATTGGCGCGCGTGGTTGACGCGATCCGCAAAATGGGTCATCCCGCCCCGCACGCCAAGGATGAGGACGCGTAATGCTATTTTGGTTAACCGAACTGTCGGACGGCGGGGATTTTTTCAACCTGTTTCGCTATATCACGCTGCGTGCAGGTGGGGCGTTTATGACGGCGCTGATTTTTGGCTTCCTGTTTGGGCCGCCGCTGATCAATGCTTTGCGCCGCAAGCAGGGCAAAGGCCAGCCGATCCGTGATGACGGTCCTGAGGGGCATTTTGTCAAAGCGGGCACGCCGACAATGGGCGGCTTGCTGATTGTGGGGGCCTTGCTCACCTCAACGCTGTTGTGGGCGCGGCTGGACAACGGGTTTATCTGGCTGGTGCTGTTTGTGACCATGGCCTACGGGTTGATTGGCTTTGCCGATGATTATGCCAAAGTGTCCAAGCAAAATACCAAGGGTGTGTCTAGTAAGGTGCGATTATTGCTGGGTTTTGTGATTGCTGCGATTGCAGCAGTCTGGGCGACATATCTGCAGCCACAAGGTTTGCAGCTGCAACTTGCCTTGCCGATTTTCAAGGATGTCCTGCTGAATTTGGGCTGGGTCTATGTGCCGTTTGCCATGTTTGTCATTGTCGGGGCGGCGAATGCTGTGAACCTGACGGATGGGCTCGACGGGCTGGCGATTATGCCGGTGATGATTGCGGCTGGTACGTTGGGCGTGATTGCCTATGCGGTTGGGCGGGTCGATTTCACCGAGTATCTGGACGTGCATTATGTGCCAGGCACAGGTGAAATTCTGGTCTTTGTGGCTGGGTTGATCGGCGGCGGATTGGGCTTCTTGTGGTACAATGCTCCGCCTGCGGCGGTGTTTATGGGGGACACTGGGTCGTTGGCATTAGGTGGTGCCTTGGGCGCGATCGCAGTCGCCACCAAACATGAACTGGTGCTGGGCATTGTCGGCGGGCTGTTTGTTGTGGAAGCGCTGTCGGTGATCATTCAGGTGCTATACTTCAAACGCACCGGCAAACGGGTGTTCCTGATGGCACCGATCCATCATCACTATGAGAAAAAGGGCTGGGCTGAGCCGCAGATCGTAATCCGGTTCTGGATCATCTCGCTGATTTTGGCGATGATTGGTCTGGCGACGCTGAAGATCCGCTAAGGGGCCAGGCGGGGGCGCTGCCCCCACCGTCGCACGCGACGGCTCCCCCGAGGTATTTTTAGCACCAAAAAGACAATGATGTGGGCGCTCTCGGTTGAGAGCGCCTTTTTTGGTGTGCACTGCGTGTGCGGCTTTCTCAGGCTCAGCGCAGCTGAGCCGGGCCCAACGGCTGGTGGGGCCGTTAGGCCACGCAGCGGGCGGGAGCGCTTGGGTTTGTGAGGAAAACGACAGCTTGTGTCGCAAAGGCGCATTTCTGTTGCGGATAGCTGCGCTTTGCTGGGGAGGTATACAGCGGGAGTGGATCATGGCAGTGGCAAGTGGGCGCAGACGGCGCGGTGGTGGGCGAGCTGGGAATGCGGCGCGGCGCAGCGGGTTGGGTGTGATCGAGCAAATGCCATGGCGCTTGCCGGTCAATACCGATCGCCCCACAGAGCCTTTGTCTGAAGAGGGCGTGCAGGCGGTTCACGACGGCGCGATGCGCATTCTGGAAGAAATCGGGATTGAGTTTTACAACACCGAAGCGCGCGACATTCTAAAAGAAGCTGGCTGTCGCGTGGTGGATGATACGGTGTTTATGGGCCGTGAGTTTGTTATGGAGATGGTCGCCAAAGCGCCGTCCAGCTGGACGCTGACGCCGCGCAATCCGGAGCGGCAGATCGTCATGGGGGAAACCCACATTCTGTTTGGCAATGTGAGTTCCCCGCCAAATTTCTGGGACATGGAAATCGGGCGCAAAGTGCCGGGGACGCGCGAGATGTGTGCCAATCTGTTCAAGCTCAGCCAGTATTTCAACTGTATCCATTTTGTCGGTGGTTATCCTGTCGAGCCGCAGGACATTCACGCCAGCATTCGCCATTTGGATGTTCTCTATGACAAGCTGACGCTGACCGACAAGGTGGCGCATACCTACAGTCTGGGAAAAGAGCGCGTGGAAGACGCCATGGAAATGGTGCGGATTTCAGGCGGCTGGAGTGACGCAGAATTTGAGGCCAGCCCCAAGCTGTACACCAACATCAATTCCACCTCGCCGCTCAAACATGATGAGCCGATGATGGATGGCTGGATGCGCATGGCGCGGCGCAATCAGGGGCTTGTGGTGACGCCGTTTACTTTGGCAGGCGCGATGGCCCCTGTGACCATGGCAGGTGCTGTGGCGCAGTCTTTGGCTGAGGCTTTGTGTGCGGTGGCTTTGGCGCAATACATCCGCCCCGGTGCGGCCTGTGCGATTGGGACCTTCACCTCAAACGTGGATATGAAATCTGGCGCGCCGGCTTTTGGCACGCCGGAGTATATGCGCGCCACGCAGATGACCGGACAGATGGCGCGGTTTTACGGTTTGCCGATGCGCGCCAGCGGGGTCTGTGCGGCCAATGTGCCGGACGGGCAGGCGATGTGGGAAACCTCCAACAGTCTGTGGAGTGCGGTGCAGTCCGGCGCCAATATGGTCTATCACGCGGCTGGCTGGCTTGAGGGCGGGCTGATCGCCAGTCCCGAGAAATTTGTGATGGATTGTGAGATTTTGCAGATGATCCAGCGCTACATGGAGCCTGCGTTGTGGGCCACGGATCCAGAAGACATCGCCATCGATGCGATCAAAGATGTCGGCAGTCAGGGACATTTCTTTGGCATACAGCACACGCAGGACCGTTATAGTACTGCGTTTTATCAGCCCTTTGTGTCTGATTGGCGCAATTATGAAGCATGGGAGGCGGCGGGCGGGACTTGGACGCCAGAACGGGCGCATCACATCTACAAGGAAATCATCGCAAGTTTTGAAGCGCCGCCGATGGATGACGCGATCCGAGAGGAGCTTGCGGATTTTGTTGCGCGGCGCAAACAGGAAGGTGGCGCGCCCACTGATTTCTAGCGGCCGCGAAACCATATTGTTTTCTATACCTTTTCTGGCATAAACTGCTGCTGGGATGCAGGAGGGGTTCATGCACTCTGGGGAAGGACGGACCATGGCGGGCCGGGCCGAACTTGCGCTGATTGGCGCATTGGCGGGGCTGTCGATTTGGGTTTTGATGGAGAAGGCTCAGGATGTGGCAATTGCGCCGCATCTGTTTTTGGGCGCGTCTGCCGCAGTTGCGGGCTTCTTCGCGGTTCTTCTGGCGCTAAGCGGTCCGGCTCAGGTGATGCGCGCGATCCCGTCTGCGGGGCTGTTGTCACTGGTTGCGGCGGCGTTGGTTGCTTGGGCCGGAATGCGTTTTGAAACGCTGGAAGCGTTTTTCCAAGCTGGACACCCGGTGTATGCTTGGGCAATTTTTCTGTTCATTGGCACGCCGTTTGCTGCAGTGATTATTCAGGATCACGCCAGTTTCCGCGACTATGCGCGTCTGTTTGAGGCCAGTTGGAGCATTGTTGTGCGTTATAGCGCCAGCTGGCTTTTTGTGGCCGTGGTCTGGGCGGTGCTGATCTTGTCCAACGCCTTGCTTGAGATTGTTGGCGTGACGGTCATCGAAGACCTTTTAGACATTGATGCTGTGCCGCAGGTTTTCACCGGTATGGCTTTGGGGCTAGGGCTGTCGGTTGTGCATGAATTGCGCGCGGTCTTGTCGCCGTTTCTGGTGCTGCGGTTGTTGCGCATGCTGGTGCCGGTCATGGTTGTGGTCGTGGTTGTGTTTATTGCCGCGCTGTTGTTGCAAGACCGGCAAGACTGGTTTGGCGGTCTTAGTCCCGCCGCTACGCTTTTGGCTGTGGCATTGGGGTGTGTGAGCCTTGTTAGTATCGCGCTGGACAAAGAAGATGCAGATGCGGTGAAAACCGGATGGATGCGGTGGGCGACAGCCGCTTTGGCGCTGATGTTGCCGGTTTTGGCGGCGCTTGCGGCCTATGCCATCTGGCTGCGGGTTGCGGAATTTGGATGGACGCCATCGCGATTGACAGCGGCATCGGTGGCCGCAGTGGTATCGTTATACAGTGCCGCCTATGCAGGGTCTGTTATTTTACGCGGCCGATGGCTGGCGCGTATCCGACAAGCTAATATTCGCATTGCTGCCTTGATATTTGTCGGGTGCGCGATTTGGCTGACTCCTCTGTTTAATGCTGAAGCTGTGTCTACCAGCAGTCAATTGGCGCGGTATTTGGACAATCAGGTTGATGTCGATGAAAGCGCGGTTTGGGAAATGGCGCATCAATGGGGCAAACCGGGGCGCGAGGGGCTGGCGATTTTGCATGACCTTGAAGGGGATGAGCACGCAGCGATCCGCGAGGCAAGTTTGCTGGCGGCCGCGAATTCGGACCGTTACGCGTTTGAGACCCGTAAGACCATCGCACCTGATCAAAGTCGGGGGGCGGGGTTGTTGGCGCTGGTTCAGGTTTTGCCAGAAGATGTAACCCTAAGTTCGGATGTATTGGCGCGGGTTCCCGAGTTTCGGTTAAACGACTGGACCGCGCGGTGTGCGGAACGCTCTGATCCCGGCTGTATTTTGGTGATTGCCGATTTTGACCCCAACCATCCCGAACAGGAAGGCGTGTTCTTCTTGCCCGGACGTGCGGGGCGGTATGATGCGGTGGCGGTGGTTAGCCGAGAAGGTCAGTTGTTCTTTGGGGCCTATTTGACGGTGGCAAATGGTGCGGCGCTTACCGTTGAGGATATGCGGGCGATGTTGGTGGGGGAATACCGAATCGCGCCAAGTAGTAAGAAGTCGTTATGGATTGAAAACAAAGAGCTTTTCCCGTCGAAATGAGATCGTTGGTATTTTCTTAATGTCCAGCGACACATATTGGGATGAAGCGTAAGGGGTGTGACCATGCACGGTCTGATCAATAGAGCAATCCAGTGTTTTGTCCGCGATAGCTATGGACAGGCACGTTGGGTCGACGTTTCGCGGGCTGCGGACGTTGAAATAACCGAATTTGAAGCGATGCTGCATTATGATGACAGCACAACCCACAAGCTTGTCGAGGCGGCAGCTCAGGTTATTGGGGTTCCTAGCGAAACGGTGCTTGAGGATCTTGGAACTTATTTGGTGTCCCATCCAAATGTTGAGGCCTTAAGACGTTTGCTGCGTTTCGGCGGTGTGACCTTTGTCGAGTTTCTACATTCTCTGGATGATTTGCATGATCGCGCCAGATTGGCGGTAGACGATTTGAACCTGCCCCGCCTGGAATTGGTAGAGCTGGAAGCTAGCCACTTTAAACTGTTGTGTACGCACGAACATCCGGGGTTTGGCCATGTTGTGATGGGGGTTCTGCGCACTATGGCGGACGATTATGGTGCGCTTGTTTTTTTGGAACACAAAGGTGAAGAAGGCGGCACAGAGATCATCGAGATCGCTTTGGTGGAAACTGCTTTTGCAAGTGGGCGTCGCTTTGAGCTTGGCGCGCGCACCGGGTAAAGCGGAGGGAGCGTGATGGATCGATATCAAGAGATAGCCACCGTTCTAGATGCGTTGTCGCCAATGCATGTGATTGTTGATCAGCATGGCGATATTGTTCATGCGGGGCCAACTCTTCGCAAGCTGCACCCCGATTGGGATCTTGTCGGGCAGGATTTTCTGAGCATTTTTGAGCTGCGCAGGCCGCGATCAATCCAATCAATGAAAGAACTTTTGGCCGCGACTGGGCAAAAATTGCATCTGCGCAAACAGCTGAAGCCCTGCACGGACTTAAAGGCGATAGTCGTGCCTTTGCCACATGATTGTGGCGCAATTATCAATATGAGTTTCGGGATCTCGATCCTTGATGCGGTACAAGAATATGAGCTCACTGCAGCAGATTTTGCCGCCACGGATTTGACAATTGAGATGCTGTATCTGGTTGAGGCGAAATCGGCGGCGATGGAAGCGTCCCGCAAACTTAATCAGCGATTGCAAGGCGCCAAGATTGCGGCGGAAGAACAGGCCTATACCGACACGTTGACGGGATTAAAAAACCGCCGCGCGCTGGACCATATTTTGCCGCGTATGGTGCGCGATGACATGCCGTTTGGATTGATGCATGTCGATCTGGATTTCTTTAAGGCGGTCAATGACACCAAAGGGCATGCAGCGGGCGACACTGTGTTGCAACATGTGGCGAAGGTGCTGGTTGAGTCCAGTCGTGATGCCGACTGTGTCGCGCGCGTTGGCGGAGATGAGTTTGTGCTTGTGATCAATGGCACGACAAACCCTGAAAAGCTGTCGCGAATTGCAGAGAGGATCATTTCCAAAGTTGAAAAGCCAGTGGCCTATAAAGATACGCTTTGTCGGATTTCGGCCAGTATCGGGATTTCGATCTATGATGGTGGCGGGCTGAACAATGTCGATCAGTTGATGGCAGATGCGGATGCGGCGCTTTACGCCTCTAAACACGAGGGGCGGGCGACCTATACGCTGTTTCACAGTGCGTTGCGCGAAACTGGACCGCTGGCGCATTAGACGCGGTTTAGCCGATCCAGCGCCGGTCGGCTTTCCTGACACATGAAGTCGACAAACAGGCGGATTTTGGGGTCTTGAAGTTTGCGATGCGGGTAAAGGCAACCAAAGCTCGCCGGCAAGGGCGGCGTGTCAGGCAGAACCTCTACCAAATCCCCTGAGGCAAGATCAGCGACCACATCAAAGCGTGGGCGGTTGGCAATGCCTGAGCCTTGGCGCGCCCATTGGGTCAACACATCGCCATCGTCAGCATCAAAGCGGCCTGAGGCTTCGATTTTGCGCGGGCCGGTGTCGGTTTGCAGCGTCCAGTAGTATTCGGGCGAGCGTGGAAACCGCAGCAAGAGGCAGTTGTGATCCCCGAGTAAATCATCCGGCGACTGCGGTGTGCCTGCGCGCGCCAAATAAGAGGGGGCGGCGACCAACACGCGGGCACAGTCTGCAATCTTGCGGAGTTTTAGATCAGAATCCTTGAGTTCCCCCAGCACAAAAGCCACATCCAACCCGTCTTGAAATAAGTCCACGTTGCGGTCAGACAGCCTGAGGCGCACATCCACCTGCGGATATTTTTCGGCAAATCGCGGAATCAGCGGCGCAATGATACGCCGCCCAACCCCCAGCGGGGCGGTGACACGGATGGTGCCGCGTGGGCTGTCGGAAAAGCCTGCAACCACCGCTTCGGCCTCTTCCAGTGCATCAATCACGGTGCGAGCGTGATCGTAAAACGTCTTGCCCGCTTCGGTAGGAGACAGATTGCGGGTGGTGCGGTTAAACAGGCGCACACCCAGTCGGGTTTCAAGCTCCTTGACCCGATTTGAGGCTACAGCAGGTGTGAGACGCAAGTCCCGCCCGCCTGAGGTGATCGAGCCCAACTCGACCACGCGCACAAAGACCTTGAGACTCTCTAGGTAGGGCATGGTGATCTCCTTGTGGTGCGGTGTTCTGCGCTGATATTTGCATCATATCGACAGGATTGAGAGGAGATTTTCAATGATTTATTGAAATAGATTTGCCAAAAGCCTGCTATCGACCAACACTAAAGCCTTGCTAGACTGCGCCAAAGGCGCGATGGCGCAGGGCAAATGAACCAACCTCAAGAGGACAGAATGCAGCACAGAGAAGAAATCCGCTTTCTGTTAAACGGGCGCGATGTTGCGCTGCGCGAGGTGGCCGCCGAGGACACATTGCTGGACTTTCTGCGCCTTGAACGTCGGCTGATGGGCACCAAAGAAGGCTGCGCAGAGGGCGATTGTGGCGCCTGTACAGTGCTGGTTGGGCGGTTGAGCGAGACTGGTTTACATTATGAGGTGGTAAACGCCTGTATCCGGTTTGTCGCCTCGCTGGATGGCTGTCATATTGTCACGATTGAACATCTCTCCGGTCCCGATGGGCGGCTAAGCCCCGTGCAAGAGGCGATGGTGGCGCATCACGCCAGTCAATGTGGATTTTGCACGCCTGGCTTTGTGATGTCGCTCTATGCGCTGTGGATGCAGAACGCGCAGCCTATTGAAGCTGAGATTGAAACAGCCATTCAGGGCAACCTGTGTCGCTGTACGGGCTACGCGCCCATTATTCGAGCCGCACAGGCAATGACCGAATTTGGCTCGGCGACCGAGGCGCATCTCAACCGTGAACGTGAAGCCGTCAGCGCGCAGCTATTGGCGTTGCGTGATGGGCGTCGTGTGGTGGTGAGCAAAGGCACAAGTCGCACCATTCTGCCTGTCGATGTGGATGATTTGGCACAGGTGCTGGTTGCCGAGCCAGAGGCGATGATTGTGGCAGGATCAACTGATGTAGGGCTGTGGGTGACCAAGTTTCTGCGCAATATTTCTCCGGCGGTTTTGGTCGGCCATTTGGACGGGTTGCGTCAGATTACGGTGCGCGAAGATGCCGTGGTTTTGGGGGCAGGTGTCACTTATAGTGATGCACAGGACGTTATTGCCCAGCATTACCCGCATCTGGGTGCCTATTGGGATCGCATCGCAGGATGGCAGGTTCGAAATATGGGCACCATTGGCGGCAATATCGCCAATGGCTCGCCGATCGGAGACACGCCGCCTGTGTTGATTGCCTTGGGGGCTCGATTGACGTTGCGCAAAGGGGACGTGCGGCGCGAGATCGCGCTTGAGGATTTCTTTGTGGCCTATGGCAAACAAGACCGTGCGCAGGGCGAATTTGTTGAGGCGATTACCATCCCCCGTAGCTCAAGTGGTGTGATGGCAGCGTATAAAATTTCCAAGCGGCGGGACGAGGATATCTCGTCTGTTGCGGTGGGGTTCAATCTAGCCTGTGAGGGCGGTGTTGTTACATCTGCGCGGATTGCCTTTGGGGGAATGGCGGCGACGCCAAAACGTGCGTCGGCGGCGGAAGCTACCTTGGTCGGGCAGCCATTTAGCGAAGACGTCGTGATGGCTGCAGCGAAGATGTTGGTTGAGGATTTTCAGCCTCTTAGCGACATGCGTGCATCGTCCGCGTATCGCATGACAGTGGCGCAAAACCTGTTTCGCCGCTTTTGGATGGAACACTCCGGCGCGCAGGCGCGGCTTGAGCGCGTGTGAGGGAGCGGCATGAAACAAACAGTTGAGATCAAAGGCGCGGCACATCAGGACTTGCAGCACGACAGCGCGGTCAAACATGTGTCGGGGCGGGCGGAATATTGCGATGATATCGCTGAGCCCGCAGGTACGTTGCATGCCTATTTGGGCACATCCAATGTGGCGCATGGGCGGATTTCATCGATTGGCCTGAGCAAGGTCAAAGAGGCACCTGGCGTGCTGGGGGTGCTCGTGGCCGCCGACATTCCCGGTGAGAATGACGTCAGCCCGACGGGGCGCCATGACGAGCCGGTTTTTGCGACTGATACAATCGAGTTTTGGGGCCAGCCGATTTTTGCGGTGGTGGCAGAAAGCCGCGATGCGGCGCGCCGTGCGGCTGAGTTGGCCAAGGTCGAGGTCGAGGAATTGCCCCATCACGTTGATGTGGCCGAGGCGATGGCGGCGGGCTATCCGCATATCACCGAGCCGCTGAAGCTTGAGCGCGGTGATTTGGCGGAGGGTCAGACAGCAGCGCATCGTATTGCCGGGCAAATGCGCATCGGTGGTCAGGACCACATGTATCTAGAAGGCCACATTGCCTTTGCCATTCCGGGTGAAGATGATGATGTGGTGGTGCATTGTTCCACACAGCACCCCAGCGAGGCCCAGCATATGGTAGCCCATGTTTTGGGTGTGCCGTCTAACGCGGTGGTGGTGAATGTGCGTCGGATGGGCGGCGGGTTTGGTGGTAAGGAAAGCCAGATGAACCTGTTTTGCGCTGTGGCGGCGCTGGCGGCGAAGACATGGAACCGTCCTGTCAAAATTCGCCCTGACCGCGATCAGGATATGGAAAGCACCGGCAAGCGGCATGATTTTGTTGTCGATTACGATGTGGCCTTTGATGACGCAGGACGCATTCAGGCGGTTGAAGGCCAGTTTGCCGCGCGCTGTGGGTGGAGCTCGGATCTGTCCGGCCCTGTGACCGATCGCGCGCTGTTTCATGCGGATAACGCCTATTTTTATCCGCATGTGCGTCTGACATCGCGGCCGATGAAGACCAACACCGTGTCCAATACTGCGTTTCGCGGTTTTGGAGGACCCCAAGGGGTGGTGGCCGCTGAGCGGATGATTGAAGAGATTGCTTATGAGTTGGGGCGCGATCCGCTAGAAATCCGCAAGGCGAATTTCTATGGCGTTCAGGGCGATGTGACGCCCTATCACCAAGAGGTTGAAGACAATATTCTGGCGCGATTGGTGGACGATCTTGAAGCGCGCTCGGACTATCAGGCGCGGCGCAAGGCGGTGCTTGCGCATAACGCCAAAGGCGGGATCATTCGCAAAGGTATCTCGTTGACGCCGGTGAAGTTCGGCATCAGCTTTACGGCGACATGGTTCAATCAGGCGGGCGCCTTGGTGCATGTTTACAACGATGGCTCAATTATGCTGAACCATGGTGGCACCGAGATGGGACAAGGGTTGCACACAAAGGTGGCGCAGGTCGTGGCGGAAGCGTTTCAAGTGGATGTGACGCGCATTAAAATCACCAAAACGACCACAGAAAAGGTGCCCAATACCTCGGCCACGGCGGCCTCGTCCGGCACCGATTTAAACGGTATGGCCGCGCTAAACGCTTGTGATCAGATCAAAGAGAGGCTGGTGGCGTGGGCCTGTGAAGAATGGGGCGTAAGTGAAGGTGACGTCGCATTTTTGCCCAATCAGGTGGTTGTTGGTAGCGAGAGCTTTGCCTTTGGGGATTTCATAAAGCGGGCCTATATGGCGCGGGTGCAGCTTTGGGCGGCAGGGTTTTACAAGACCCCCGATATTCACTGGGATCGCGCAAGGGGTCAGGGGCGTCCGTTCTATTACTATGCCTATGGTGCTGCTGTGGGAGAGGTCAGCGTCGACACGCTGACCGGTGAATACACAGTGGATCGTGCGGATGTGTTGCATGATGTGGGACGGTCGCTGAACCCCGTTTTGGACGTAGGACAAGTAGAAGGCGCCTTTGTGCAAGGCCTCGGCTGGCTCACCACCGAAGAGCTGTGGTGGGATGACGATGGACGGCTGCGCACGCATGCCCCCAGTACCTATAAAATACCGCTGGCCAGTGACATACCGCGCATTTTTAATGTGGAATTGGCAGATTGGTCTGAGAACCGTGAATTGACGATCAAGCGCTCAAAAGCGGTGGGCGAGCCGCCGTTTATGTTGCCGATCTGTGTGTTTGAAGCACTGGGCATGGCGGTAGCGTCTGTGAAGGATTACGCGGAGTGCCCGAGGCTGGATGCGCCGGCAACGCCGGAACGTGTTTTGATGGCCATTGAGCGGCTGCGTCGATGAGCCTGCGCGACATCATATCGTTTCTAGAGCGTGAGGATGCAGTTGTTTGCGTGGCCCTAAGCCGTGTGCGCGGGTCTTCTCCGCGTGAAGAAGGCGCAGTGATGTATGTCTCCGCAAAAAGTATGGCAGGCACAATTGGCGGCGGTCAGCTCGAGTATATGGCTTTAGATGAGGCGCGTAAGCTGCTGATGCAGCGCGCAAAAACCTGCTTTATGGATGTACCTTTGGGGCCGGAGATTGGTCAGTGTTGCGGCGGGCGCGTCGAAGTTGTGCTGACGCGGATGGATGATGCGATGCGACAGCGTGCGGTTTCAAATTTATATCGCGAAGACAGTGCTTTGCCGCATGTTTATGTATTTGGTGCGGGACATGTGGGGCGAGCGCTGGCCGATCAAATGCAGCATTTGCCAGTGAAATGCATGCTGGTGGACAGTCGTGTCGCGGAATTGGATATGAGCTGCGCAGGTGTTGAAAAGCTTCTCACGCCACTGCCCGAAGCCGTTGTAAGAAACGCGCCACCGCAGAGTGCTTTTATCGTTTTAACTCATGATCATGCGTTGGACTTTTTAGTAAGCGCTGAGGCGTTGCGGCGAAAAGATGCGGCCTATGTGGGGATGATCGGCTCGGCTACCAAACGCGCTAAATTTGTCCGCTTTTTACGAGAGCAAAACGATGGAACGCGCGTTGAGCGTTTGATATGCCCCATGGCCAGTGCGCGTTTGGGGGACAAACGGCCCGAAATCATTGCCGCTTTTGTGGTCGCCGAAGTCTTGGACAAACTGCACAAAACGACTGTCTGTAACGCGTCGGTATAGCGTCGGTTTTGCGACGGTGTGGTTTTTGGCCAACGACAAACAGGATGGCCCCGTCTTTGCGGTCAATGTGGCCATGCGGTTGCGGTCTCTCAACCAGCGTAGCGTGGACGAAATACAGTGCGTGAAGCGTGCCGCAGTCTGGTCGGAAAGGGTTTGCGACGCAGATACCTCCAATACAGAACGGCGCGACGTCGTGTCGGTTTCGAAAGCATCACAAATGTTATGGCCCCAAAGCGGATGAAGCGCCCGCACCCACTCCAGACTCGCTGGACGGCGCGGTCGAAAGCAGCCAAGGCAGCAAACTGCGTGACCCATCCAAGAAGGGCACCGGCCATGACTTGGTAGAGCGTGTGTTCGCCTGCTTCAACGCGGTTGCCGCCGCTGGGGCGCGGGTTGATCGGATGCGCGCCTAAACCGCGTTTGGCGGAGTTGTAGATTGAGACCGTCAGCAGGAAGCGACCAAAGTACTGCACGCTCTGCCCGTTGGAGGCCGCACAAAGGCTGACTGTGGGGAAAAACTTACTGTGAGATTGCAGTGTTGAGCAGGTCGCGGCCAAAGTACAGAAGGCCCGGTCCCTCGCTTGCAGCTCAGCTAATCCCTGCAAAGCGCCGCTATGTGTGCCGTCCCCCGTCGCTTAAGGCATTATGATTGGAGAAGAGGTCAGCCACCTCTGAACGCACCCAAAATAATAACGGGGGCGCGTAACTTCGCGCCCCCGACCGTATCAATTCAGGTATCCAATTAATTCAGTGGAAGACCCTTTGCCGGGTGGATGCCATTGTGGAAGCCACCTTGGTCGCGCACAACCTTGGACTCGCCATCTTCATCATAGTGGACAAACACCAGACCATGAGCATCGCCACCGCCGGGCATGTCGATCACATGAGTTTGCTCATGAGTTTGCGCATCCCAAACATAGACGTTGCCCTCGCCATTGGATGTTCCCCAGACTTCTTTTCCATCAGGTGACAACAGGAGGTGGTCGATCTTGTAGCCGGCAAACAAGGTCGCTTTTTGGATGCCGGTTTCGTTGTCGATCACGGTCACAGTCCGACCGTACATGCCAGTTGTTTCGCCTTTGTCAGCAACCCAAATCTCGCTTTCGTCAGCATTCAGTGTCATGCCATACGGGCCAATGCCACTGCGCTGGCTCCAGACTTTTTCACCTGTTGCCAGATTGATTTTTGTTACAAGCGACGAGGCGCCTGCAGCTACAAACAAATGTTCCTTGGCACTGTCGATGGTGATCCAGTTGCCGCGGTAACCGGGGAAGGGGTATTCGTCGACAACTTCCCAAGTGTCCGGGTCAACTTTGGCAATCCAGAATGGACGCGCTGTCACAAGTTCGCCGGCGCTCATGGCCAATCCTGCGCGGAAACCCGTCAATGCATCAGCACCATATCCACGCGGCTCCATCAGGATGTAGATGAATTCGTTGTCGGTGAAGGACGTATAAGCTGCGCCGCCCAATTCTTCATTGCGCACACCACCGATGATTTCTTCGGTTTCCGGATCAAACAGCATGACATCAAGGCCATCGTCATCACGCGCAAAGGTGTCGATCAGAATGTATTTGTCGCGGAAGATTTGACCATGGTGGATACGCGCACCAATGTCGTAGTTCACAACGGGTTGCAGGGTGAGAGCATCAGCCTTGATGAGTGTTGATGGGGAGACAAGTGTCGCCTCACCACCCATGCTCTCATTGGGCTTGTTGCCGATGATGTACACATGCTTTCCGTCGGGCGTCATGGCTGTGGTGTGAACCGCGCCTTTCAGTTCAATCGGAAGCTCGTAATGTGCCAGAACCTCTTTGGTTTCGGCATCGCCCACGACGATCTGCGATGTCACAGCTGTCAGGTTATCGTTGGGGTGGGCACCGGCGAAGGTTGGAACATGCGCGCCGGTATTTTCATACCAGTAGGTTTTGCCAGGCTCCGGAAAGAAGATTTGCTCGCCGGGTTCAAAGGTTTCAAGAACCTTGACCTGATAGTCGTGTTTAATGGAACCGGTTGCTGCTTTGCGCTCCCAACCGCTCACAAGCGACTCCCAAGTTTCGACTTGCTCGACCAGCTTATCATAGTCGGTCATTGGGATGTCTTGTTCCACAACCTGCAATCCGCGCACGCCAGCCTCGGCCGAAGCGAAAATCATGGCCTGCTGTTCTTCGTCTGCAGATTTTCCGTACAAGCTGTCGATATAGACTGTCAGCGCAAACAAATCGTTTGCGGTAATGGGGGCCATCATCTCATCCAAGCCAGCCATTTGCGGGTTGGTTTGAAGTTGATAGACGATGTCCGTCGGATTGTAGGGCAACTGTTCCAGATTTGGGCCGATGCCGCCTGTGCCGTCTTCGGCATGACATGCCGAACAGATTGCGACGTTGTTGTAGATCTCGGCACCACGTTCCATCGCGGTGTCCATGTCAATTTGAGCGCCCTCTTCCATGGCGAGAGCGCCAGAAGCCAGCAGAGCTATTGCTGAGGACAGCAACAAGGAGTGTTTCATTTATTTTCTCCGTTAGTATTTTTTGTTTTTCACGCCCACTTAGGTGGATGCGAAATCATTGGGTTTGGCGTTTTTTGGACAGTTTTCGAAACCGCAAAGCTTCGGTCTGAGTCCTTCGCGTGCCATCCGCGAACCTTGTTCCTCGCGCGGGGTTGCGAGGTATTCGTGTGTTGCCCTGACTGCTAAAGAGCAGAGGTCAGTGGCAAATAGTGCCGTCGACCGCCATGATTGGTGGCCCTGGATTTGGGACGTTTGTTGCAATTCTTTGGCTGATTGCCATCGCGCCAGTTTCAAACAGAAGCACGTCGTCTGCGTGTTTTTGCGGCAGAACCAAGATCCGGGTATCCGCGTTAACAAGGCCGCCTGCCGGTGTTGCGTCGAGCTCGATCCGGTTAACGACTTTGCGCGTTGTCAGATCGATTGCCGCCATTTCGTGGCCTTCAGCGGGGAGTGCGAAGGCAACAGTATCAAGCCAACCGGTCACCACCTCAGATACCGGGTAGCCGACATTCACGACGTCGACCCGATCAAACCGGGGGCCCGAAATAATACTGACGGCTTGGCCTGCGTGATGGGGCACCAGCAGGTGCCTTCCGTCACCGCTGGCATAGGCACGCCCCGGCTGTGCGACGACGTCAATGATTTTTGAAACTTCCAATGTTTGGAAATTCAGGATGATGAGCGCATCGTCTTGGGGCAAAGACACTGCACCGGACAGGCCATCAAGTGTGCGCGATACGGCACTGACATCTGCGCCACGCGTGCCGGGCAAATCGATTTGGCGCACCACCTCGCCAAGCTGCAGATTTATGGCCAAAACCTGCATAAGTTCGGAGTTGGCTGACAAGAGCGCATGCCCTTCGCGACTGAATGTCAGGTTGTCCATTGCGGGTAGGTTACGCATGCGCCGAACTTCTCGGTTCGCTTGCAAATCCCAAACCGAGAGGATGCCTTCCCGTCCGGCATAAGCAATATGAGAGTCTGCAGAATTTATCACCGCAGCGTCCGGTGTCAGACCCAAGAGATTGGTCCCGAGAAAGCTACGGTCATGCAGGTTGATGACACCAACGGACTTTCCAAGACGGTCGATGACGTAGAGCCTGTCTTGCTCCTGTGATGCGATAATTGAGCTTGCGATGAACGGCAGGTCTAAAGTTGTTTCAAAACGTTGCTGATCAACGTCGATAACGGCGACTTTCGGTTGTGAGGAAGAGGCGAGAAACGCATAGCGTGCGCCATCCCACAGTTGGGCATTCGCAAGCGATGTGCGTGGCAACAGAGGGACGGTTAGAGCGGCGGTTGTGCCTGCCAAAAAGTGGCGACGGCTGAAAGATGTAGTGGGTTTCATGAGCTCAGCCCCAAGATTGGATAAAGCCTGTCTGAAAGAGTGTGAAAATTGTCTGTCACCAGCAGCAGTCCAAAAGCGATGATGATCAGGGAGCTTACCAGCCCGATGCCGCGGCTGTATTTTGCCACCGCCAAGATCAGAGGTTCTGCGCGGCTAAAAAAGAGCGCGGCCGCCATGAAGGGAATGCCCAATCCAAGGGCAAATGCCCCCATGGTGACCGCGCCAGTAAACGCCGATCCAAGCGCTCCGACGTATATGAAAAGGGTGGCAATGATCGCCCCGCCAAAGCAGCTCATGCAGCCCAAATTGTAGACAATGGCGATCATCACGTTGCCAAAGGTGGACCCGCCTTTCAGTCGCTGCATCAGTGCCGCGCCCGGTAGTTTGCACATCAGTGGCGCCTTTGAACGCACACCGAGCCAGATACCAAACAAGATCACGAGAATGCCGGATCCAATGGCCACAGGGCGTGAGTACATAGAGAACGCAATTTGTGCTTGTTTCCCCAGTCCACCGATCAGAGCGCCAGCCAAAGTGAAGAGAATGAGATAACCCAACACAAAGGCGGATGCGGCCACAAGGATACGGCGTTGTGCGGCGCGGGTGACACCTTTGGACGTGCTAACAGCCTCAGCACCGGACGCGCTCATTGTGGCCATGAACACAACAGCCAATTGCAATAAGCAGGGCGTGAGTACAGCTGCGAGCAACCCGACAGACAAAGAGGCTGCTATTGCGCCACCGATCGCTGGGCGATCTAACAATTCGGTCGGTATTGCCACTGGCGCTTGCCATGAGAGGTTAGCCACAACTGGTAGCGCGTCTTCTGGGCTCCCAAGCGAGCGGTCCCAGGAATGGCGCAGGATCAGGCGAAGCTCGGCAGCACCATCGCCCAGATAAGGGTGTCCGTCGTCGTTCAGTTTCGGAAAGGACACAATCGAAAGCCGGTGATGTGATGCGTCTTGGGGGCCTTCTACGAAATTAGGTCGAACAATCATGTCTCCAACACGCAGCGTGGCAGCTGGCTGCCCACTTGGGAGTTCACCGGTGTGCACCTCCTCTGAGACGAAAAAGATGAAATTGTTCTCGGGGTCGTAAAATTCTGTGAGATTGCCGCGATCAGCGCGCTCAAAATACTCGGGTGTGGCATAGAGCGACGTCACCTCGATGCCGCCTGGAAATGTCCATTTACGCGACAAAAAATCCGAAATCGTTCCTTGATAAGCGCGGCGATCTTCCTGAACGGCCTCACCCGACTTTTGCAGGAGCTTCGCTCCATTCACGACGTAGGGAACAGCAAGCCAGGAAAAAGTGATAAGCACCAAAGCAAGAAGGCTAAGGGGCAACATAACTCGCGATTTAGGTTTGTTTTTTTGCGATTTTGCGGGTGCGTATGTGGGGACTTGAGTGTTTGACATTCGAGCGCTCTTTCGGTGGCAGAGGGCAAACTCCATCTGTGAAATGCCCGTAGAGTGGCATTCCATTTATTGGCTTTAGCTTTGGTGACTTGCTCAGGCGTCGCCTGTTTTATTGTCGAGTGTGCAACGCGCCGCGGGTGACCCAGCTGTCTCGAATGAGCCAGTTCTCCCAATGAACGGGCAAGCTTTGAAATCTAAGAGGCTGCAGTGCATGATCAGAGACGAAGCCACCCCAAACCATGTCTGGTTTGCCGCTCTTGGTTATGGTGACCGTCTGATTGCCCATGGCGCTAAGCTCTCCTTGCTGCGGCATAATGTAGAGAGGGCTTTTCCTGATGGGAAATAACGCCTACTTATCCCGCCTTATGAGCTACATTTATAACCTTGATCTCAATCTGCTAAAGTCGCTCCAAGCGTTGATCCAAGAGCAGCATGTAAGTCATGCAGCTGCGAAGTTAAATGTCTCTCAGCCCGCGATGAGCCAAGCCTTGCAAAAACTTCGCACGCACTTTGAGGACCCGCTTTTGGTGCGCGTCGGCAATGAGATGGAGCTGACATCGCGCGCGAAGGAAATCAGCCAGAGCTTATCGGTCATTTTCGATGAACTCGAAGCGCTTCACACTAGTCACGAATTTCACCCAGACTTGGCAAAGGGTACATTTCGCATCGACACCCATGAGTATGTTGCCGCAAGCTTTCTGGCTGAACCTATTCGGCGAATTAGGTTATTGGCCCCAAAACTGAACTTCAATTTTGTTATGTGTTCACCTGAAAGCTTTCGTGACTTGGACGCCGGTCTGTCGGATATGGTTATCGCGAACGAGCGCCGTGCCAGTCTGAATTTTCGGCGCCGCCCAGTGTTTGAAGAACCTATTTTCTGTGTGCTAGATGAAGAGCACCCAGCGATAGATAATTTGACTGTAGAAAACCTCTTTGAGTATCCTCATTCTCGCATGAGTTATTCGGACAGCTACTGTGATCAGTTGGACAAATATGCTCGCGACAACGGCCTTGTTCGTGACATCGTAACGACGACGGACAATTTGCAACTGCAGGTTCCGTTTATTGAGGGAACAAGGCAAATTGCTTTTCTGCCAGAGACACTTGCATTTCAGTCCGTTCGGCATCGCCCCCTAAAAGCGATCCCATGTCCAGTTGAATTGCTAAAAGTACGAACCAGCATGATGTGGAATGAATTGAAGCACCGCGATCCGGTACACAAATGGGTTCGGCAATTGCTTTGCGACGAAACCCAAAAGAATTGGAAATCTGAGGCGTCTTAAGTTTTATGCTTTTTCTGCGACTGGCAGCATAAACCTGATCCAGAATTTTCACACATCTTGCCAACGTCTTCTGAGGGTCTCCAGCGAGAGAGATTTAAGGCGTACAGAGGTCGTCCGCGATGCTCAGGGTTTCATCGAGAATGCTCAAACCATGCATCAGGTCGGCTTGGGTGATGTTGAGCGGCGGGGTCAGGCGGATAACATTGGAGAAGAATGACAGATACAGCCCTTTGTTCATGGCAAAGGCCATCATATCGCTCATCGGTTTGGCGGCGTCGCCTTTGGCGGCGAAGGGCACCAGTGGCTCGCGGGTGGCGCGGTTTTTCACCAGTTCGATGCCGTTGAACATGCCAAGGCCGCGAATGTCACCGATGGCGGGATGCTTGTCTGCAAGTTTGGCAAGCTCCGCGCGCATCAAAGTTCCCATTTCAGTGGCGTTGGAGAGCGTGTCCTCTTCCATCATCGCGCGGATCGCAGCGACGCCAGAGGCGCAGGCCAGCGGGTGGCCGGCATAGGTCAGGCCACCAGGTAGGGGCGTGTCGCGCAGCCAATTGTGTAGCTTGGAGGTCACCGACATGGTGCCCAATGGGACATAGCCCGAGTTGATGCCTTTGGCAGAGGTCAGGATGTCAGGTGTCACGCCCCAGTGGTCGAGCGCAAACCATTTCCCTGTGCGGCCAAAGCCGGCCATGACCTCATCCGCGATCAGCAGGATGCCGTATTTGGAGCAGGTCTCGCGGATGGATTGCAGATAACCGTCTGGTGGCACGATGATGCCATTGGTGCCGACAACAGGTTCCAGAATGACTGCGGCGACGGTGCTGGGGTCTTCATACATCAGAAGCTCTTCGAGATGCGGACCGCCTTTGGCCACGGGGCATTTGGCCGGATCGGTATGACCGGTGGGCAGGCGATAGACATAGGGGTCCAGCATGCGCACCACTCCGGGCATGTCGGCGCGAGTCAGGTGGTGGCGAGGATCGCCCGTGAGCGAGAGCGTACCACCGGTGGCCCCGTGATAGCTGCGATAGCGCGCGATGATTTTGGAGCGGCCAGTGTAGTGCCGCGCCAGCCGGATCGCCATTTCATTGGCCGCAGCTCCGCCAGTGGTAAAGAACGTCGAGGTGATATCGTCCGGTGTGATCTGGGCCATAAGGGCGGCCAGTTCAGAGCGGGCTTGGTTGCCCATGGCGGGGCCGATGTAGCAGAGCTTGTCGGCTTGGTCTTTGATGGCTTGGATGATTTTGGGATGCTGATGGCCGAGGTTGGCATTCACCAGTTGCGATTGAAAATCGAGATAGCGCTTGCCGTCGCTGTCCCAGAACCATGAGCCTTGGGCGCCTGTGATGACACGCGGGCGGCTGCCTTGTTTGGCCCAGCTCTGTAGATAGTGATCCGCATGCATGTCGCGCACCCAGTCCGGATCGTGGGTGGGGAACGCATTGGAGAGATCGTTCATCATAGCGAAAATTCCTCAGTCAAATATGGCGGCTGGTTGGCCGAGAATGCCGAGATCAGGCGTGACGCCAAGGCCCGCTGATGTGGGCGGTGCAATGCGGCCCATATGGCGGGTTGGCCCATCCGGGGCGAGGCGGGGGCCAACGTAATGGGCGAGATCGCAGGTGTTGAGCAGGCCGCGCGCAGGAGTGGCGGCGGCGAGGTGCAACACGGCGGCGGTGGTGATGTCGCCGCCCCAAGTGTCCTCAATACACATCTGGGTGCCAAGGCTGAGGCAGAGATCGCGGCATCGCTTCATTGCCGAGAGACCGCCCATTTTAGAGAGCTTCAGCGCGGCGGCCTGCATGGCGCCGCTTTGATGGCCAGCAATCAGCGAGGCGATGTCAAAGGCGTTTTCGTCCAGTTTCATTGCCAAGCCGGTGCTGCGCGCCACTTGGGCACATTCGCTGAGCGTGGCGCAGGGTTGTTCAAGCATCACATCCAGATGCGCCACTGCGCGGCCCACCCGAATGGCAGTGAGCGCGTTGGCGCCACAATTCCAGTCGCCATAAACCAGCGGGCCCACGCCAACCGCTTCGCGCACTTTGCTCAGGCGTGCGACGTCAGCTTGCCAGTTATCATCGGCGCCAAGCTTGACCTGAAACTGTTGCATGCCCTGATCTTGGGCGTCGCGCGCCATACGCGCCATCTCATCCGGTGCCACACAGGTGAGGGAGTGATAAAGCGGCATGTCTTGGACAGCGCGACCGCCTAGAAGCGCAAAGAGTGGGAGGTTTGAGGCTTGGGCGGTGAGGTCCCAAAGCGCTGTGTCCAGCGCGGATTTGGCGTAGTCATGGCCTTGCAGATGGGTGTTGAGCCGTTCCATCATTGCCTCGGGGCCGATTGGGTTTGCGCCAAGCAAGACGGGGGCCATTTCCGCCACAGCAGGGATCACGCCGTTGGCATAAGCGGGCAGGTAGTGCGGGATCGGGCAGGTTTCTCCCCAGCCTGACAGGCCTGCATCAGTTTCCAGACAGACAATGACACTCATGGTGGCATCGCAGGTTTTGCCGTTGGCCATGTAGTAGGTGGCATGGCTGGTGAGCGGCACGTGCCAGAGGGTGATGCGGGTGAGTTTCATTGTGTGTCCGTCCGCAGGGTTTGCGCCGCCTTTGGCGTCGCCGCAGAGACGTGCACAGGATAGGGGCGCTGCCCCCGTCGCGCCGTGCGCGACTCCCCCAGGATATTTGCGGCAAGAGGAAGCATCAGGGGAGTGTGTAGGTGGCGGTGGGGGCGCCTAACTTGGCTTCGTCAGGGTGTACGCCCAGGCCCGGGGTTTTGGGCAGGTGCAGGTGGCCGTCGATGTTGCGCGGGCCACGGCCATTTGCGACGTCGGTGGTGAGCATGTCCTGACAGGCCCAAACGGCGCGGCAATTGGCATCGGGAATGGTGGCGGCCAAATGCAACGCTTCGGTGTCGGCCAGCACCGAGCCACCCGTTGCCATAACAAACATGTCGATCCCATGCGCCAAAGCGACGTCGCGCATGCGCGCTGCTTTGGTGAGGCCGCCGACGCGGTTGAGTTTTATGCCAAAGACTTCTGCGAGGCCATCGCGCGCGATGCGTGTGGCGTCCTGGAGGGTGACGAGGCTTTCGTCCACAGAAACCGGGGCTGCGTGTTTGGCACTGATGGCGGCGATGTCATCGAGGCTTTCGCAGGGTTGCTCAAACATCACGTTGAGGTCTTGGGTGGCGCGCATCACCCGTAAGGCCTGTTGGCGGCTCCAGCCGCGATTGACGTCATAGAGCACAATCTCGCCCGGTAGGCGCAGGCTTTCCATATCGCGGATGCGGGCGATGTCACGTTCTACATCGCCGCCGATTTTCACCGAATGGGCGACATAGCCGCGGGCGCGGTAGCGCTCGATCACATCACGGGTTTCGTCAACGGTTTTGGCACCGACAGAGGAGGCAATCGGGCGTGGGGTGCGGGATCCTGCGCCCATCAGCTCCGCAATCGGCAGGCCTGCGGCCTGACCGGCGATGTCCCAGCAGGCCATGTCGATCGGGGATTTCGCATAAAGATGGCCGGGCAGGGCAAGATCCATGGCGCGTTCCACATCCAAGATGCGGCGGGGATCAAGGCCAAGCACAAAGGGGGCTATGGTTTCAATGCCTGCGCGAATGCCGGGGCCATGGGCGGGTACATAGGTGTGGCCCCATGGGGTGCCTTCGCCCCAACCAATCAGGCCTTCGTCGGTGTCGATCCGCACAAAGGTTGCATCGAGAACTTCAAATTTCAGCCGCCCGCCGGAGAGCCAGTAGGGATGTTCAAGCGGCAGGTCCTGGTGAAACACGGTAATGCAAGTGATTTTCATGACACGGCTTTCGAAGATTTGTTGCGGTGATAGGTGAGCGCCATGGCGGCCATTTGATGCAGCACGTCCTGCGCGATGGGACCGGTTGTTGGGATCTGCACGGCGCGGTTGCCATCATAGGTGAACGCGTCGGGGTAGCGGTGGCGCCAGTGTTCGATCAGTGTGGTTTGGCAATGCACCAAGACTTCGCAGCGCTCAGGATGTTTGGGGGACCAGTTGAGGCGAATGGTCGTGCCTGCGCGCCGCGCAGGCAAAAACGCAGGCTGGCCCCATTTGAGAGTTTGTGTGAGCGGCGCGGTGTCCGTTTGCACGGCAGCCTCAAGGATGATGGTGCGCAACTCTTCTAGGCGGGCGCGCGCCTCGGGGGGGAGGTCTGAGATATAGGCTGTGATCGCGTCTGTCATGAGACTGTCTCGGGCTGTGCCAAAACGGGGGCGGTGGTAAATTGATTGCACAATGCAAAATCGCTCAAAGCCCGATGATGATGGGGCTCTTGCGCAGTGCAGACTGGTGCACAAAGTTTATGCCAGCCGCCAACTGTCACGGGATCACAACGATATTGCCGGTGTGCTGTTTGGCGATGAACGCGGTTTGCGCCTCGCGCAATTCAGACAGCGGGTAGGTGGCGGCCAAGGCTGGTTTGATCTCGCCTGCCTCGATGTATTTCACAAGGTTGGCGGTGACTTGTGGGTCAATCACCGTGGAGCCTGTGAACGTGAGGTCGCGCAGATAGAAGGTACGCAAATCGAAGTTCACAAGCGGGCCGGCGATGGCGCCGGAGCAGGTATAGCGCCCGCCGCGTTCCAGCACGTCGACCAGTTTGGACCAGTAGGGGCCGCCAACCACATCCGCAAGCACGGTGATTTTTTCGTCCCCAAGGGCGGCGCGCAGATTGTCAGGTGCGCGGGGTAGGATGAGGTCGGGGCCAAGGGCTGCGACATCGGCATGTTTGGCCTCAGACGCCAAGGCGATGACGCGTGCACCGCGGCGCTTGGCGAGTTGCACCAGAGCGCCGCCGACACCACCGGAGGCACCAGGGACCAACACCGTGTCCGCAGCGGTGACATTGGCGCGGGTGAGCATGCCTTCGGCGGTGGAATAGGAGCAGGAAAACGTGGCGAGTTCCGCATCGGAGAAGTCTGAGACCACGGGTAGGACGTTGGTGGCGGGAATGACTGTGTACTCAGCATAGCCACCGTCCAGTTCCGAGCCGTAATAACCGGTTTTGTCTTTGCTGGTGGGATCATCAGGATCGCGAAGCCAGTTGTCGGTGATCACGCGCTCGCCAATGCGGTTGGGATCAACATCGGCCCCGACCGCGACGATTTCTCCGCAAACATCCGCGCCCTGAATGCGTGGAAAGGTGAGGGGGCGGCCACCCCAAGTGGGGTCTTCGTCGTTCACTTTGGCAAAGGCGCCGCCAGTTGTCGCGTCGTCAGCCGCCTTGGAATACCAGCCGGAGCGGGTGTTCACATCGGTGTTGTTGAGACCACAGGCACGCACGCGGATCAGGACCTGATCGCGCGCAGGCGTGGGCACGGGCCAGTCTGGGTGCCATTCATAAGCGTCGATATCGCCGTGGCCGGTGAGGACCATGGCATTCATTGTTGTGGGCAGCGCGGGGGAGTTCGTCATGGGCAGGAGTCCTTGGGAGGAGGGGGAAGGGGGCACTGCCCCCGTCGCGCACGGCGCGACTCCCCCGAAGTATTTTTGCAGAGAAGAAGCGAAAGGCCGTTCATTGTGCGGCCTCAAGAGCGACATCCGTGCGCGGGTTTTGTGAGGCAGGGTCGTAGGCGGCTTCGCCCAGGACACGGGCGGCGCGGGGGGAGCCTGCGATCACCACGTGTAACTTGGTGCCAGGGGCGGCAGCGTGGGGTTTGATATAGGCAAAGGCGAGGATTTTCTCGACGGTGTGGCCGTAGGCCACCGAGGCGGTTGATCCGACAACGTCGCCGCGGAGCAGGACAGCTTCGCCGCCGTGACCGTCGTAGTGGCCGTCAGGTTCAATTTCCAGATAAGCGCAGATCCACGGCAGCGAGCCGTCTTTGGCAGCCTGTGCGCTGGTGCGGGTTGGGGCGGCGCCGAGGTAGTCTTTGTCAAGCTTCATGAAGCGGGTAACGTTGGCCTCGGGCAGGGTGACTTCGTTGGTAAGCTCGCCTGCGCCGGGGAAGGCTTTTTCCATGCGCAGCGCGTTCATGGCGAATGAGCCGTAGTTGGCGATGCCATGCGTTTGGCCTGCGCTCCAAAGGGCTGTGTAGACATCGAGGCAGGCATGGTTGGGCATGTGCAGCTCCCAGCCAAGTTCGCCCGCATAAGACATGCGCAGGGCCCAGAGTTTGTGGCCTGCCACGGTGATTTCCTGAGCCGAGAGCCAGCGGAAAGCAGCGTTGGAGAGGTCGGCGTCGGTGCATCGTGCCAGCACGTCCCGCGCGCGCGGGCCGTTGAGCGAGAGAGCGGAGCATTGGCTGGAGAGGGCCGCAATCGTGACGTCTTCCTCGGTGCGGTTCTGGGCAAGGTGGTCCAGCAGGCGCTGTTCAAAGAAGGCGGCGCAGACCAGATAGAAGCGATCCTGCGCCAAGCGCACGATGGTGGTTTCAAGCTCGATGGTGCCTGCGCGGTTGAGCATATGGGTGAGAGTGATCGAGCCGACCTTTTGCGGCATACGGTTGGCGGTCAAGCGATCCAGAAGGGCATAGGCATCGGGGCCAGAGACTTCGAGTTTGGTGAAGGCGGTCACATCCATGATGCCAACGCGTTCGCGCACAGCGCGGCATTCGGCAGCAACCATGTCGTGGGTGGCGGTGCGGCCAAAGCCGTAGTGGTCGTGCTGTTCTACACCATCGCGGGCAAACCAGCGGGGGCGCTCAAAGCCGTAGACTTCTTCGTAGACAGCGCCTTGCTCTTTGAGCAGCGCATAGAGCGGCGAGGGTTTGATCGGGCGGCCTGCGAGGCGGTTGAAATGCGGGAAAGGGATTTCGTGGCGCAGTTTGTAATCCTCATGCGCCTTTGTGACCTGCCAGTCTTTGGTGGCGTAGCTGCCAAAGCGGCGCGGGTCATAGTCGCGCATCGAAATGTCGGCCGCACCGTGCACCATCCAGCGCGCCAGTTCGCGGGTGAGTCCCGGACCCCAGCCGATGCCGATCTGCGTGCCACAGCAGCACCAATAGTTTTGCACCCCCGGCGCAGGGCCGATCAGCGGGTTGCCATCGGGGGGGTGCGAAATGGCCCCGTGTACATCGCGGGTGATGCCAAGCTCGGCAAAGATCGGCATGCGATTGAGGCTCTCTTCAAGCCACGGCATCACGCGGTCATAGTCTGCGTCAAACAGCCAGTTTTCATAATCCCAAGGGCACTCATCGTGCCAGACAGAGTTGACGTTGTCCTTCTCATAGATGCCGATCAGGCCCTTTTTCTGCTCCATGCGGATGTAACCGGAGACCTTTTTGTCGTCTCGGATGACGGGCAGTTCGTGCTCAAGGTTTTGAAACTCGGGGACTTCGTCGGTGACAAAATAGTGGTGGGTCATTGAGGTCATCGGTAGTTGCAGACCCGACCATTCGCCCATTTGACGCGCATAGGTGCCGCCAGCGTTGACCACATGTTCGCAGCGGATGGTGCCCTGTTCGGTCTCAACAATCCACTCGCCATTCTCGGCCTGCGTGATGTTGGTGGCGCGGCAGCGGCGGATCAGCCGTGCGCCCAGTTTGCGCGCACCAGCTGCCAGCCCCATGGTGACATTGGTGGGGTCCACATGGCCGTCATCCGGCGTGTAAAGCGCGCCGATGACGCCTTGGAGATTGTAGAAAGGGTGTTTGGTGGCCACGAATTCAGGTGTGACCATCTCGATGTTGAAGCCGAGGCTTTGCCCGACAGAGAGAGTGTGGCGCAGCCAGTCCATCTCATCTTCGTCATAGGCGAGGCGGAAGGAGCCGCAGCCGTGCCATGTGACGGCTTGACCTGTCTCTTGCTCCAAGGCTCCGGAATAGAGGTCGATGTTGTAGTCAACACATTTTCCCAAAGAAAAAGAAGAGGTTGAATGGGTGATTTGTCCGGCAGCGTGCCATGTGGAGCCGGACGTCAGTTCGGCCTTTTCCAGCAATACAGTGTCGTTGCCCCAACCTTCGTGCGCCAGATGATAGGCAAGGCCGACGCCCATAACGCCACCTCCGACAATGACAACGCGGGCCTGAGTTGGGAAATCTTTCTGTGCCATTTTTCGACTCGCTTGGGACATTTGTTTGGTCTTGTTAGGCTAGGCAAACATATATACCATCGTCAATCATGAATGACACAAATGTATCAGAATCAGTTTTGGACCGGCTGTCCGTTGAGTGGGACAGCCTGACACCCGAGGCGCAAAAGGCGGCGCGCTATGTGCTGGAAAACCCCAACGATGTCGGAGTGTCGACCGTGCGCGAAATTGCGGACGCTGCCAATGTGAAGCCCAACACCTTTGTGCGCATGGCACGTCAGGTCGGTTTTGAAGGTTATGAGGATTTCCGCGCGCCGTTTCGCGACGCCATTCGCGCTGGAGCCGTGAGTTTTCCCGATCGGGCGCGGTGGCTGCAGGATATTCGAAAATCCGGCGAATTGGGCGGGCTTTATGCGGATATGATGGGCAGCGCCATTCGTAATATCGAAGAGACCTTTGCCACCATTTCCGAGACCGATTTACGGGCAGCTGCGGAAACCGTGTGGCAGTCGCGCAATGTCTACACGCTGGGGGTTGGCGTGAACAATTCCAACGCGCGCAATTTCACCTATTTGGCCAGCACGGGCATGGTGCAGTTTCACGCTATTCCGCGCGCGGGATCAACTCCGGTGGATGATCTGGCATGGGCGGACAAGCGCGATGTGTTGATCGCCATCACCTGCAAGCCGTATCGCGCCGAAGTGGTCGAGGCCGTGCAGATCGCGCGTGAGCAGGGCATGACGGTGATTGGGCTGTCGGATAGTCCGGCCAGTCCGATCATTCGCGCTGCGGATCATGGATTTGTGGTACGTGCGGACACGCCGCAGTTTTTCCCAAGCTCGGTTTCCACAATCGCCTTGCTCGAAACGTTGCTGAGTTTTGTCATCGCCGTGGCCAGCCCCGAAATTGTCGGGCGGGTCGAGCAGTTTCACAAGCGTCGCCATCAACTGGGCATCTATAAGGACGAAGCCACATGACCGCACCGCTGACACGTTCGCTTGACGCGCGCTACTATACAGATCCTGCGATTTTTGAGCAGGAGATGCAGGGGCTTTTGAGCCGAACGTGGCAGTTTGGTGGACATGTGCAGCAGATCCCCGAGGTGGGGGACTATTTTACCTTTGACGTGGCAGGGCAGAGCTTGTTTGCCATTCGCGGGCGCGATGAGGTGGTGCGGGTGTTTTACAATGTGTGCCAGCACCGCGCCCATGAGTTGGTCAGCGGCACGGGGCGCACACGGGTTGTTGTCTGTCCCTATCATCAGTGGAGTTATGAGCTGAGCGGCGGGTTGCGCGCTGGGCCAAATATCAAGAGTGTCGAAGGGTTTGAGCGCGACAAAATCTGTCTGACCTCGGTGCGGTGTGAAGATTTTCACGGGTTTTTGTTTGTCAATTTAGACAATGACGCCGCCCCAATGGATGACTGGTACCCCGGTGTGCGCGCAGAAATCGCGGCCTATGTGCCCCATATTGCCGAGCTGGCGCCGCTGGAATGGGTGGATGCGCCAGAGCGGTGTAACTGGAAGGTGTCCATTGAGAATTATTCAGAGTGTTACCACTGTCCGTCCAACCACCCGACATTTGCAGAAGGCGTGGTCAAGCCGGAAACCTATGACATTCAACCCGACGCGGGAGGTGGCTATGTTTTACGCCATGTGACCGAGTGCCAGTGCCACGAGAAAATGACCTATCCTATTGATATGTCTGTTCCCCATGCGGGGGATTATCAAAGCTGGTTTTTGTGGCCGATGTTTTCGTTTCAATGTTATCCGGGCAATGTGCTGAACACCTATCATTGGCGCGCGCATGACGTCGACAATTGCACGGTCTGGCGTGGCTGGTTCACACCGCAGGGCGCGGAGTCGGAGGTAATCCGGAATTTGTCGCTGCAAGACCGCAACACCACCGTGGCGGAGGATATCACTTTGGTGGAATCTGTGCATCGTGGGCTCAAATCACGTGGCTATGTGCCGGGGCCTTTGGTGTTGGATCCCAACTGTGGCGTGATGAGTGAGCACTCGATTGCAAAGCTGCAACATTGGATGCGTGAGGCGGTTTCCGGGTAGGGGCACGCGCGCGACAAAGGATAAAACGTCGTGAGAGAGTATTGGCAGAACTATATTGATGGCGCTTGGGTTGATGGTGGCGAGGGGCGTATTGATGTGATCAACCCCGGCACCGGTGCTGTGCTAAGTGCCCATGCTTTGGCGGATGTGGCAGATGTGGACCGCGCCGTCATGGCCGCGCAACGGGTGCATCGCGAGGGTGCGCTGCGCGAAATGCGTCCGATTGAGCGTGGACGTCTGGTGCAGGCAATGGGGCGTTTTTTGCTCGACAATATCGACGCCATCGCAGGCGAGTTGGTTCTGGAGCAGGGCAAGCCGCTTTGGGAAGCTAGGGTCGAAGTGGAAGGTGCGGCGCTCTACTTTGAGTACTACGGCAATCAGGCGGCCACGGTGGAAGGGCGTTCTATTCCGCTGGGAGCAGGTTATTTCGACTGGACCGAAAACGAACCATTTGGCGTGTCAGCCCAGATTATCCCTTGGAACTATCCGGTTGAGATGACCGCGCGCTCACTGTCGGCGGCTTTGGCCACGGGCAATAGTGTTGTGATCAAGAGCCCCGAAATGACGCCGATCACCAATCGCTGGTTTGCTTTGGCGGCGGAACATGTCGGGCTGCCCAAGGGGGCGGTGAATGTGCTTTGTGGTTTGGGCCGCACTGCGGGGGCGGCTTTGGCGGGGCATCGGGATGTGAACCAGATTGTTTTCACAGGCTCGGTGCCAACAGGGGTGGCGATTGCCACGGCGGCGGCGCAGAATGTGGTGCCTTGTGTGCTGGAGTTGGGCGGGAAATCCGCAGCGATTGTACATGATGATGCGGACCTTGAGGCGTTTGAGAATGACATCCGCTGGGGCATCTATTTCAACGCCGGTCAGGTCTGTTCTGCCATGAGCCGCGTTGTTGTACACGAAAGCCGCTATGACGAGCTGGTTGAGCGGGCCGTGAACGTGGCGCGGTCGTTGTCGGTTGGACCTGGGATTGAGCGGGCCGAGTTTGGCGCCAATATGGGCGCGATGGTCAGCGAAGGCCAACGTGATCGTGCGGCAGCTATGGTGCAAGTGGCGGAGGCCGAAGGGGCCGTGGTGGCCACTGGTGGGCGCAAGTTGAACACGCCCGGAGCGTTTTTTGAGCCAACGGTGGTGGCGGGGGTGACGCCGGACATGACCATTGCGCGTGAAGAGGTGTTTGGACCGGTGTTATCCGTGCTGAAATTCAGCGATGATGCGCAGGCGATCGAGATCGCCAATTCCACCGACTATGGCTTGGTCGGGGGGGTGTTCACCGCCGATCTGGACCGTGCCACCAAGGCCGCCAGCCAATTGCGTGCGGGGCAGGTGTTTGTCAATGAATGGTACGCGGGGGGCGTGGAAACGCCCTTTGGGGGATATGGTAAATCCGGTTACGGGCGCGAAAAGGGTCGTGAGGCGCTATGGAATTATGTGCAAACCAAAAACGTGGCGATCAAGCTGCGATAAGACCAACAAGGAAAGACAAGATGAGCCTGTTTGATGAAGACCTATTCCTGACGGGGTTGGAGCAGCGTAAAGGGACGCTGGGTGCAGAGTATGTCGAAAAGAATCTCGAAGCGGCGGATGAGTTCACTCGCCCGTTTCAAGAGGCGATGACGGCGTGGTGTTGGGGGTTTGGCTGGGGCGACGATGTCATTGACGCCAAAACCCGCAGCATGATGAACCTGTCGATGATCGGTGCGCTGGGCAAGATGCATGAGTGGGAAATCCACTGCAACGGCGCGATCAATAATGGTGTTTCCGTTGAGGAAATTCGCGCGATTGTGCATGTAGTGGCGATCTATTGTGGTGTGCCGCAGGGGCTGGAATGCTTTCGCGTGGCCCGCAAGGTTCTCGGCGAGCGTGGGTTGTTATAGCACGCTAATTTGAATGGACGCGACGGTGCCGGGCGTCGCGTCACATAGCCAAGTGATTGATATTGCGCTATTCTGGTGTGATTGTTTTTAGAGCCGGTTTATGCCCATGATCCCACTGTACCCTCTGAGCCGCGACTTGGTCCTTGTAGGTGGCGGGCATGCTCATGCTCTGGCTTTGCGGATGTGGGGTATGAAGCCGCTGGCAGGCGCGCGGCTGACCTTGATCAATCCGGGGCCGATGGCACCCTATTCTGGCATGTTGCCAGGGTATATTGCTGGGCACTATTCGCGCGACGCATTGGATATCGATCTGGTCAAGCTGGCGCGTTTCGCGGGCGCGCGCCTGATCATGGCTCCGGCGACGGGGATTGATCCGGTTGCCAAGACAATCACTGTGCAGGGACGTGGCGATATCGCCTACGATGTGGCGTCCATCGACGTCGGTATTCATGCGCAGATGCCAAATATCGAAGGATTTGCAGAGCATGCCATCGGGGCCAAGCCGCTGGATACTTATGCAGACCAATGGGCACGGTTTGTTATTCGCGCCAAAGCCGGAGAGGTTGCGCCAAAGGTTGCGGTCATCGGAGGCGGAGTTGCCGGATCTGAGTTGTCGCTGGCGATGGCGCATGCGTTGCACAACGCTGGGGTGACGCCAGAGATTACCGTTATTGAAGCCGGTCCGCGCATCACGGCGCGCACCGAAGCGGCAGAGGAATTCTTGCTCGGCGCTATGCGCGATTTGGGCGTCGTGCCGATGACGCTCGCCAAGGTGCTCAGCATTCATGGTGGTGGTATTCTGCTGGCGGATGGCCGTATGGTTGAGAGCCAGTTTACCGTTGGGGCGGCCGGTGCTTTTGCACATAAATGGCTGGCGCAGGCAGCGTTGCCCACCACCAAAGACGGGTTTGTCCGTACCAATGCGCAGTTGCTTGTCGAAGGGTTTGAAGATTTGTTTGCAGTGGGCGATTGCGCTGAGATCAACGACACCCCACGGCCCAAAGCGGGAGTGTTTGCAGTGCGCGCAGCGCCTGTTCTGGCGCATAATTTGCGCGCCACTCTGGCGGGGCGAGCGTTGAAAGCGTTTCGTCCGCAAAAAGATTACCTCAAGCTGGTGTCGCTGGGTGAAAAACGCGCGATTGTCGAAAAATGGGGCCATGCCAAAGCGGGCGCGGCGTTGTGGCGCTGGAAAGATCGCATTGACCAGAAGTTCATGGAGCAGTTTCGCAGCTTGCCTGCGATGGCGACAGCCGATGCACCAAGAGAGGTAGCTTTGGGTGATGGGCTGCACCAGCCTTTATGCGGAGGATGTGGCTCCAAGGTTGGGCCGCAAACCTTGTCTGCAGCGCTACAAGAGATGCCACGGATTGGGCGCAGTGATGTGCTCTCCGGGCCGGGCGATGATGCAGCAATTTTGCGGACAGGGACGGTCACGCAGGTGCTGACCACGGATCATTTGCGCGCTTTTACGGATGACTACGGGCTGATGGCGCGGATCACCGCCGTGCATGCGCTGGGTGATATATGGGCCATGGGGGCGGCGCCGCAAAGTGCTTTGTTATCAGTAACCTTGCCGCGTATGTCTGAGGCTTTGCTTGCGCGCACCATGGCGGAAATCCTGCGCGAAGCGGGCGCGGTTGTGAGTGCGGCAGGTGCCGAGATTGTCGGGGGGCATTCCACGATGGGGGCCGAGATGACACTCGGCCTCACTCTGACAGGTTTGTTGGACGCCGCTCCAATCACCAATGCGGGTGCAAAAGTGGGCGATGCGCTGATCCTAACGCGCCCGATTGGGTCGGGAACCATTTTGGCCGCCGAGATGCAGAGCAAAGCGAGTGGGCCGGATGTGGCTGAGGTTTTGCAAAGCATGGCGCGCTCTCAGGGTGATGTTGCCGAAATTTTGCAGGGTGCGCATGCGATGACCGATGTCACGGGTTTCGGCTTGGCTGGGCATCTGATGGCGATTTGCCGTGCCTCTGATGTGGCAGCGGAACTCGATCTGGCGGCGGTGCCGATTTATCGCGGTGCGCTGGAATTGGCGCAGTCGGGGCATCGCAGCACAATTTATCAAGCTAATGCAGATGCTGCGCCGGTTTTTGGTGCGGAAGGCGCGCGGGGGGCTTTGTTGCATGACCCGCAAACCTCGGGTGGCATGTTGGCGGCTGTGGCGGCTGCCGAGGCGGACGGGTTGGTGGCGCAATTGCGCGCCAAAGGTCACGCGGCGGCCGTGATCGGGCGGGTGATCAGGGGCACACCGTCGTTGAGTACTTTGCGATAATCTGCTCTGCGGTGGTTTTCAGCGTCGCGTCTGTCAGATCTCTCAAATCTATCGGTGCGGTTTGTGCGCTTTTGTCGCGCGAGAAACGGCGATAGCGCGGATCGTAGTGGGTTTGAATAAGCTCACCGACCAAGGCGGTATACTCTCCGCTCGTGGCAAGTGCCTGCCATGCCCTGACTTTGTCGTGGCCGTGGTAGCGCAGCAGCTTCTTTAAGACCGCTTCAAGTTTGTCGGGGTCGCACAACATGTCCGGATAGGCAGTGATCAGATGTTCGCAGCGCGCAGCAAGTGGCGCGGTGAGGCGCAGGCTTGGCGCGGCGATCATGGCTTGCCACAGAGTTGGCGGAACGATCAGTCGCCCGATTTTGGAACTCTCGGCCTCGACAAACACGGGACGGTCGGGGGCTAATTTTGCCAGCCCCATCGCCAGTTGGCTTTCAAAGGCCTTTTGGCTGGGCTGTGTGTCCTGCATCGGGCCAAACAGTGAGCCACGATGTTGGGCCATGGCCTCGAGGTCGAGTGTTTGTGCACCTTGGTGGGCGAGATGTGCCAGCAGGCGGGTTTTGCCTGTGCCGGTGCCGCCGTCAATCACGACAACGGGGCAGGGCATCGGCGCATCATAGAGCGCGCGGGCGACCATGCGGCGATAGCTGAGATAGCCGCCTTCGATTGTCTCAGCCCGCCAGCCGATTTCCTTGAGGATGATGCTGCAAGAGCCTGAGCGTTGACCGCCGCGCCAGCAATAGAGCAGAGGTCGCCACGCGCCGTCTTTGTCCAGCAGCGGGCCTTGCAGATGGGCGGCCATGTTGCGTGACACTAGAGCAGCCCCAATTTTGCGTGCCTTGAACGGGTCCTCTTGCACATAGATTGTGCCGACCTCGGCACGCTCTGCATTGGAGAGCGCGGGCAGGTTGATCGCGCCGGGGATGTGGTCCACGGCGAATTCGGCGGGGGAGCGCACGTCGATCACATCGTCAAAAGGTAAGGACGCGAGATCTGACAGTAAGCTGAGCATGATTGGCATTTGAAGGTGTCCGGTTCCAAGCTGAACCTTGAGTATCTGCAACGACACAGCAGGGGAAGGCCGCACCTGCAAATAGGTGCGGCCTTCCCTTTTTGCCTATCAGACGACATATCGACAAAATTCGATGGTTCGCCCGTCTTTCCAACTGACGTTTCTTCGGATTTAGGCAGGGACGGCGGTAAGCTGGCAACCGCTCTCTACCATTTTGGTGGTGATTGCGTCATAAGACCCTTTGGCCGCAGCGAGTTGTTCTGCATGGTCGGCGCCCATTGGCATCGCAAGAAGAGCAGGCCAAAACAAAATTAACCCTACGCCCATCAAGACCGCATCAGTATTGGCAGCGTCATTTTGCTTGCCAGTGAATTCGTTAACCTGATGAATGATTTCTGCCCGTTCATTGTTAAGGGCAGAACATGACATCCCTGAAAACGTGTTCTTGGACACGTAAGAAGGTTCGATTTGTGCGGCAGTTTTGGAACAAGCTCCGACAAATGCCAGAGCTGTAATCGCTAGGAGTATTCTTTTCACAATGTGCATCCTTTTGAGAAATGGAAAGTCAGGAAACGGGGAAAGCCCGGTTCCGAACTACTGCACATACGCGCCGCCAACTTTTGTTTTCCGGTCAAAAATATGTTAGGCGGTGCCAGTTTGTATCTATTTCTGCAATTGCGTTTCCTGTGACAGCCAAACTGGTGGAGAGGCGATTTAAGCTTTCATGTTGCAAGATGCAAACACGCCTAGATTGCGTTCATTGTCAGCAACTCGTATTCCGCGACTTTGTCGTTATCCTGATTGCTTATGCTGACGTGCCAACGCACCTCGCCATACTCGGCATTGCGGGGGGTTTTGCGCATAACGGTGAGGCGCACTTTGATGGCGTCGCCTGCTTGAACTGGTTTCATAAAACGCAGATTGTCCAGACCCGTATTGGCGAGGACCGGCCCTTCGTCGGGTTCTACAAACAGGCCAGCGGCAAAGGAGAGCAGCAGGTAGCCATGTGCTACGCGACCGGGGAAGAACGGGTTTCGCTTGGCGGCGGCATCATCCATATGGGCGTAAAAGGTGTCGCCTGTGAAATGAGCGAAATGTTCGATGTCTTTTAGGCTGATGGGGCGCGAGGGGGTGTTCAGCGTGTCGCCGATCGTGAGATCCTCAAAGCGGCGCGTAAACGGGTGCGTGCCACGCTCTGTTTCGGGCGCGCCGTTGATCCAGCTTTGGGTGAGGGAGGCGAGGAGTGCAGGGCTGCCTTGCACGGCGGTGCGCTGCATATAGTGTTTCACGGCGCGGATGCCGCCTAACTCTTCACCGCCGCCCGCGCGGCCCGGTCCGCCGTGGGTCATATGTGGGAGCGGCGCGCCGTGACCTGTGGCTTCACCCATGCTGTCGCGATTGTTAAAGTAGAGCCTGCCGTGAAAGGCGGCGGCCCCCAGCGTCACGTCGCGGGCGAAGTTGGTATCTTGTGTGATGACGGAGGCTACAAGTGAACCTTGGCCGCGATTGGCAAGTGTGATGGCGTGATCGGTGTCACGGTAGCCCATCACGGTTGCCACGGGACCGAAGGCTTCGGTCTGATGAACATGTGTGGCCGCATCGGGATCGGTGCAGTGAAACAGCATCGGGGGGACAAAAGCGCCTTTGCTGGCATCCGCGCCTTGAACGGTGAAATCCTCCGCAATGCCAAAGACCCTCTCGGCTTCGGTTCCGATCCGTAGGGCGTTGGCGAGCACGTCGGCTTTCTGTGCGTTGGACACGAGCGCGCCCATTTGGGTGTCGGCAAGGCGTGGGTCGCCAATCACCGTTTTGGACAGGCGGGCGGACAGGGCCGAGATCACGGCGTCGGCTTGAGACTGTGGTGTTATTATGCGGCGGATGGCTGTGCATTTCTGGCCCGCCTTGGTGGTCATTTCGCGCGCGGCCTCTTGGATGAAGAGGTCAAATTCGGGTGTGTCCGGCGTGGCGTCGGGACCAAGAATGGAGGCATTCAGGCTGTCGGCTTCGGCGGTGAAACGCACCGAGTTTGACAGGATCGCGGGCGTTGCGCGCAATTTCAGTGCGGTTTGGGCCGCGCCTGTGAAAGCCACGGCATCTTGGCAGGTCAGTTGATCGAGCATATCGCCAAGGCCGCCGGCGACAAACTGCAAGGCCCCAGTAGGCAAGATGCCGCTTTGTAGCATGATGCGCACCGCCAATTCGGTGACATAGCAGGTTGATGTGGCAGGTTTCACAATAGCTGGGACCCCCGCAAGCAGGGTAGGGGCGAGCTTTTCCAGCATGCCCCAAACAGGGAAGTTGAAGGCGTTGATGTGCACGGCGACGCCTTGCAGCGGTGTGCAGATGTGTTGGCCCAGAAAGCTGCCATTGCGCGACAGCTGTTCAACCTCGCCATCCACGTAAACCTGCGCATCGGGCATTTCGCGACGGCCTTTGGAAGCCAAGACCAACATGGTGCCGATGCCGCCGTCGATGTCGATCAGATGATCGGCTTGCGTGGCGCCGGTGTTAAACGAGAGCTCATAAAGCGCATCGCGGTGCTCGCGCAGATATAAGGCAAGCGCTTTGAGCATGCGCGCGCGGTCGTGAAATGTCATGGCGCGCAGGGCAGGCCCGCCGGAGGTGCGCGCATAGTCGAGCATCGCGCTCATGTCCAAAGCATCGTTGCCGGCCTGTGCGATCACGTCGCCGGTAATGGCGCTCTCGATCTCTCGCGCGCCGCTGTCGGGGGCAATCCATTGGCCTGCTGCAAAACTGGATACCATAAGATGTGTCATGCCGTGTCCCCCGCTGGCTGTATGACTTTTATTGACCAACCGTTCGGTTTATGCAACGAAAGAGTCACAATGCGAACTTGCGGAGGGGAGGCTTCATGAGTGAGTTGACGTCAAAGGTGCGTGCCCAAAAGGCCGCCGCCGCAATGTGGGCCAGCGATTTTGCGAGCCAGCATATGGGGATGCAGATTGTCGAGGTGGATGAGGGGCGTGCGGTGCTGAGCCTGAAGGTGCAGGCGCATCACTGTAACGGGCATGGGATGTGTCACGGTGGCGTGACCTATTCGCTGGCCGATAGCGCGTTTGCCTTTGCGTGCAATAGCCGCAATCAGGCCACTGTCGCGCAGCATAACCAGATCAGCTATCTCGCGCCGGTCCATGAAGGCGATGTGCTGATGGCCGAGGCGCGTGAAGTCAGTCTGACAGGGCGCAGTGGGCTGTATGATGTGACGGTTCGTACCCAAGAAGGTGCCGTTGTCGCCGAGTTTCGAGGCGCATCACGGGCCATTAAAGGCGCCCTATTTGAAGAATAAGAAAGCTTAGGCAAACGAGGGGAGGCGTGCGCCATGAAAGATTTGAGCCCGAGGCGGGAAGAGTTAGACCCGATCGAGGTAGCCTCGATTGATGAAATCCGCGCGTTGCAATTGGAGCGGCTGAAATGGTCGTTGCGCCACGCCTATGACAACGTGGCGATGTATCGTGCACGATGTGAGGCTGCAGGGGTGCATCCTGATGATTTGCAAAGCCTGAGTGATCTGGCCAAGATTCCGTTCACCTACAAAGACGATCTGCGCGACAATTACCCCTTTGGCATGTTGGCTGTACCGCGGGCGCAGATTGCGCGCATTCATGCGTCCTCTGGTACGACGGGCAAACCAACTGTGGTGGGCTATACAAAAGGCGATATCGATGTCTGGGCGGATTTGATGGCGCGCAGTCTGCGCGCATCCGGTCTGCGGGCGGGGGATTTGATCCACAACGCCTATGGTTATGGGTTATTTACTGGTGGTTTGGGTGCACACTACGGGATCGAGCGGCTGGGTGCGACGGTGGTGCCGATGTCGGGCGGTCAGACCGAAAAGCAGGTCGGGTTGATCACAGATTTTCAGCCCGACGGTATTATGGTGACGCCGTCGTATATGCTGAATATTTTGGAGCAGTTTCATAAACAGGGGCTGGATCCGCGCGACTGTTCTTTGTCGGTGGGTGTCTTTGGGGCGGAACCCTGGACAGATGCGATGCGGCGTGAAGTCGAGGCTGCTTTTGATATGCACGCGGTGGATATCTATGGGCTTTCGGAAATCATGGGGCCGGGGGTGGCCAATGAATGTGTGGAAACCAAAGACGGTCCGGTGATCTGGGAGGATCATTTCTATCCCGAGATTATCGACCCCGAGACCGGTGAGGTGGTCGAAGATGGCGAAATGGGCGAGTTGGTGTTTACCACGCTGACCAAAGAAGGCCTGCCGATGATCCGATACCGCACGCGTGATTTGACCCGCCTGATGCCTGGCACTGCGCGCAGCATGCGGCGGATGGAGAAAATCACCGGACGCAGCGACGATATGATCATTCTGCGCGGGGTGAATGTGTTTCCAAGTCAGGTCGAGGAGCAGGTCCTCGCAACCGGTGGCTTGGCGCCATACTATCAGATCGAGCTTTATCGTTCAGGGCGAATGGATGCGATGCGCATCATGGTGGAAGCGATGCCAAAAGCAGCAGATAACCTGTCTAAAACGGCGGCGGCCCGCATGTTGGGCAAACGTATCAAAGACATGGTTGGCGTCAGCTGCGAAATCATCGTAGGGGACCCCGGAGATGTTGAGCGTAGCCAAGGCAAAGCCAAGCGCGTGATCGACAATCGCAGCTTGGGAGAGACCTAGTGGCGCGCACAATTGCCAAAGACCACGACCAGAAACGTGACCACATCCTGAAGGTGGCGGCGCGTGTGTTTGCCAATGAAGGGTTTGATCGTGCTTCAGTCGCCGTTTTGGCGCGGGAATGCGGGATTTCAAAAGCCAATATCTACCATTACTACGACAGCAAAGATGCCATTCTGTTTGGTATTCTTGAGACTTACCTGAAGGGGTTGCGAGATCGTGTCTGTGATATCGATCTTGGTGGATTGTCCCCCGAGGATCAGCTGCGGGGTGTGACCCGTGAGATTCTGTTGGCCTATCAAGGTGCGGATGACGAGCACCGCGTCCAATCTAGTGGGGTGGCTATGCTGCCAGCAGAGCAACAGGCGGTGTTGCGGGGCTATCAGCGTGAGATGGTGTCGTTTGTATCTGACGTTGTGAGGAAAAATGCCCCCGACGTTATGGATGCCGACAAGGCCAAGCTGCGTAGCGTGACCATGTCGATTTTCGGTATGCTCAACTGGTACTATATGTGGCAACCCGGCGCTGCGACTGAAGCGCGTGAAGAGTATGCGGCGCTTGTGACGAACCTAACACTTGGCGGATTGCGCGGAGTTTAAGTCCAGCCGGTCAAAAGCCTGGTTTCCTAGCGCTTGATGACAGCAAAAATGCGCGATGAAAATTCAAGTGCGCGCTTCTGAGGCGCCGGGGCGCAGCCATATCCGTTATGATGGCAGTCATACATCACACTCTTTAGGAGTGTTTCAATGCGCAGTAATTGCCAATACATCAGGATGCAAAATTTGGATGCAATTGTAAGATAGCGTATTAGGTTTTATGATTGCGTGGTGGTCGCGTATTTTGAGTGGCCCTGTGTTTCAGTTTTGTTTGAGGTTTTTGTTTTGCGTAAAAAGTATTTGAAAGCTGTTTGTTTTGCCGTTTCATTCGGGGGCGCTTTGCCAGCGGTTGCCGATCCGTCATTTGGATTTGGAGTAAGCTTTATCTTTGGCGGCGACGTGGCTGTTGGAGCTCGTATTTTCTCCACAGATGAAGCAGAAAGCGGTGCTTTGGCGCTGGGGCTGGACTATAAATTTAAGGCACAGTCTTTCCGGCCAAATGTTGGCATCGCCTATTTGGATGAGGATTTCTATATCGATCTTAGTTTGGGCTACGACACCAATGCAGCCGAGTTGGATTATGGCATAGGTGTCGGGGCCACGTTTGAAGTTGAGAAAGAAAAAAAGGCGCCTTCGACAACCACGACGACGACAACCACCACAACACCAACTCCACCTCCAACAACGCCGACAACGCCCGATACAGATTTGTAATCTGTTAGGTCGCGGGCGCGTGAGAGTTCGGATACATGGCGGCGCGTCTTTTGGTGCGGCCGAGATGGGCTATTGATCGTAGTCGATTACCACGCGATCACTGAGCGGGCGCGACTGGCAGGAAAGAATATAGCCTTTTTCGACCTCATAGTCCTCGAGTGCATGATTGGTTGCCATTTCCACTTCGCCTTCCAAAACGCGGCAGCGACAGGTTGAGCACACCCCTGCAGTACAGGCAAAGGGCGCATCCATCGCATTGTCGCGCGCAGCTTCTAAAATGGTCGAGGAACGCGTCATTTTGACGGTTTGGGTGGCACCGTCCAAAGTTATGGAGACGGTGGTTTTTTGTGCCTCAACGGCCTCGCTCTGCGGGGTCGCGTTGCGATTGGCTTGTCCGGTTTGGGCGCTGGCAAAAAGCTCGAATTTGATTTGAGCCTCGTCCAGCCCTGCAGTACGCAGGGCGCTTGCGATGCCAAGCATCATCGGTTCGGGCCCGCAGATGAACGCTGTATCCACCGCCGCTATGTCAATCCATCCGGTGTTAAACAGTTTCGCGCATTTTTCCTTGGTCACAAGGCCGGTGAACAGATCAATCTCTTGCGCATCGCTTTCCAATATGTGGATGACATTGAAGCGTCCCATAAAGTAGTTCTTGAGGTCTTCCAGCTCTTCACGAAACATGATCGTGGCGACGCCTTTGTTGGCGTAAACCAGTGAGAAGCTCGAGTTGGGTTCGCGTGTCAAAGTGGTCTTGATCAGCGACAGCACCGGCGTGATGCCCGACCCACCTGCAAAGCCCAGATAAGTTTTGGCTGCGTCCGCGTTTAGGTCGGTGAAAAATCCACCCATGGGAGGCATGGCTTGCAGAGTGTCGCCTACCTGCAGCTCGGTATTGGCCCAAGTGGAAAAGGCACCACCCTCCACACGTTTGATGCCCACTTGCAGCACGCCGTCATCACGTCCGGCGCAGATAGAGTATGACCGGCGCAGTTCCTCACCATCAAAGTCGCGCTTGAAGGTCAAATATTGGCCTTGGATGAAGTCGAAGTGCTCTGCCGCACCGTTCACGGGGGCAAGCGTGAGCACCACGGCATCGCGGATGGTTTTGTGGATGTCGGTGACTTCGAGGTCATGAAAATGCGCCATGTAGGTCTCTCTTCAGATGCACTTGAAATAGTCGAAGGGTTCAAGGCAGGCGGTACAGCGCCATTGGGATTTGCAGGGGGTGGAGCCGAACTGGCTCAGTTTTTCAACGGCTTGGCTGCCGCAGTGCGGACATTTTGTGGGGCCGCCTGAAGGTTGAGGCGGCGCGATGCCGTATTTTTCAAGCTTTGCGCGCCCGTCTTGGGTCATCCAGTCGGTGGTCCATGCGGGGCTGAGCTGGCGGCGTAGTTCCAGCTTTTTGATGCCGTGGCTGCGCAGGGCGGTTTCGATGTCCAGATTGATGATGCTGGTGGCCGGACAGCCGGAGTAGGTCGGCGTGAGTGTGACGATCAAGGTATCGCCCTCATACGTCACGTCGCGGATAATTCCGAGATCGGTGAGTGAAATCGCGGGAATCTCGGGGTCGGGTATGGCGTCAAGCCAGTTCCAGATGCTGTCTATGGAGGGAATAGAGTTTAGTGTCATAGCGCAGGTCTTGCCCGACGGATGCGTCGGGCAGCGCCCGATCCGCCCCCACGGGCGGGCGCTTTGCTCCCACCCTCGGATCGGGAGATACCCTTTATTATTGTCCTCATAGGTCGCATTTGCTCACCACGTCGCCCCCGGATAAGCACGTTGCAACCACTGCATCTGTGTTAGTAAATGACCGAGGTGTTCGGTATGGGTTTTGCCCGTGCGCCCGCCTTTGTGGGCAAAATCGCTGTCAGGAATGCTCAGCGTGGCCTCTGTCAGAACTTGGCCGACCAGCGCATCATATTCTGCGCGCAGCGTGGCGGGGTCGGGGGCAATGCCCGCGGCCACCATCGCGCTGTCTACGTCGTCGGAGGCGAACATCTCACCCACATAGGGCCACAAGCGATCCAGCGCGGCCTGCATACGGGCGTGGCTCTCTTCGGTGCCATCGCCAAGTCCGACAACTGTGTCCGCTGAGCGTTCGACGTGATAGGCGACTTCTTTGTTGGCTTTTTCGGCAATCGCGGCGATTTGGCTGTCGCTGGATTTCGTCAGACGCGGCAGCAGGATTGATTGGAAGGCATCAAACAGGAACTGACGCATCAGGGTTTGGCCAAAGTCGCCATTGGGTAATTCCACCAGCAGGATATTTCGGAAATCCCAGACGTCGCGCAGGAACGCCAGATCATCGGCGGTTTTGTTATCGCCTTGCACCTCGGCTGCATAGCCCAGCCAGAATTGCGTCTGTCCGATTAAGTCTAGCGCGGTGTTGGCCAGCGCAATGTCTTCCTCCAACACAGGCGCGTGGCCGCACCATTCGCTGACTCGGTGGCCCAAGATCAAGCTGTTGTCGCCCATGCGCAGCAGGAATTGAAAGAGCATCTCGCGATCAGCGGCCATTACATGTGCCCCACTTCGTCGGGGATGTCGAAGAATGTCGGGTGGCGGTAAATTTTGCTCTCCGATGGCTCATAAAGCGGGCCTTTGGCGCTGGGCGAGGAGGCGGCGATATTGTTGGCCTCCACGACCCAGATCGACACGCCTTCGTTACGGCGTGTGTAGACGTCGCGCGCGTTTTTGATCGCCATTTCGGCATCGGGTGCATGCAGGCTACCGACGTGACGGTGGCTCAGGCCGTGCTGGCCGCGAATGAAGATTTCCCAGAGGGGCCATTCTTTGGACATTGATTGCCTCCTTACTCTGCTGCTGCGGCAGCGCGTTTCTTTTGTGCGTGCGCCATCAGCCCGTCGCGCACCCATGCCCCGTCGTCCCAGGCTTTGTTGCGGGCCTCAAGGCGTTCGGTGTTGCAGGGCCCGTTGCCTTTGAGCACGTCAAAGAATTCGGACCAGTCGGGGTCGGAATAGTCCCAGCCGCCTTTGTCTTCGTTCCACACCAGATTGTCGTCGGGGATCGTGAGGCCGAGGTATTTGGCCTGTGGCACGGTCTGATCGACAAATTTCTGGCGCAGTTCGTCGTTTGAATTGATCTTGATCTTCCACGCCATGGATTGTGCGGAATGCACCGAGTCCGCATCAGAGGGGCCAAACATCATCAAGGACGGGTACCAGAGGCGGTTCAGCGCATCCTGCGCCATTTTCTTTTGCGCCACAGTCCCTTGCGCCATCTTCATCATGATGTCGTAGCCTTGGCGCTGGTGGAAACTCTCTTCCTTGCAGATACGCACCATGGCGCGTGAGTAGGGCCCGTATGAGGTACGTTGCAGTGGCACTTGGTTCATGATTGCCGCCCCATCCACCAACCAGCCGACCGCGCCGATGTCGGCCCAGTTCAAGGTGGGGTAGTTGAAGATCGAGCTGTATTTCATCCGGCCAGATAGGAGCTGTTCGGTCAGCTCATCGCGGCTGATGCCCAGTGTCTCAGCAGCAGCATAAAGGTAGAGGCCGTGGCCCGCTTCGTCTTGCACTTTGGCTAGCAGGATCATTTTACGCTCTAGAGTGGGCGCGCGGGTGATCCAGTTGCCTTCGGGCAGTTGGCCGACGATTTCGGAATGGGCGTGCTGCCCGATCTGGCGGATCAGGGTTTTGCGATAACCATCTGGCATCCAGTCGCGCGGCTCGATTTTCTGGTCAGCATCAATGCGATCTTGAAAGGCGCGTTCCTCAGGCGACATGTCTTCGCGAGACTTTGCGCCTTGGCCTGTGGACTGAACCATTTGAGCATACATGACGAACTCCTTCCTAAACGCGTTCCAGGATCAAGGCAGTGCCCTGACCAACGCCGACGCACATGGTGCACAGCGCATAGCGCCCGCCAGTGCGTTTTAGCTGATATGCGGCGGACAGGACCAAACGCGCGCCGGACATGCCCAGCGGGTGGCCAATCGCGATAGCACCGCCGTTGGGGTTCACATGCGCTGCATCGTCTGGCACGCCCAAAGCCCGCAGGCTGGCCAATCCTTGTGCGGCAAAGGCCTCGTTCAATTCTATCACATCCATCTGATCGATGCTGAGGCCGGTGCGCGCGAGTAATTTTTGGGTGGCTGGCACAGGACCAATGCCCATGATGCGCGGTTCTACTCCGGCTGAGGTCATGCCAACAATGCGTGCCATCGGAGTCAGCCCGTTTTGGGCAGCCGCCGCGTCGTTTGCAATCAATAGCGCAGCGGCACCGTCGTTGACGCCTGAGGCATTACCGGCGGTGACCGTAAGCTCTGCGCCATTGATCCCACGCAGCTTTGCCAACTTAACCGCATCTGTTTCGGGGCGGGGATGTTCATCGGTGTCCACAACCAAGGCATCGGCTTTGCGTTGGGGGATAGTGACGGGCGTGATTTCATCGGCAAAGACACCAGCCGCATGCGCCGCTGCCCAACGGGCCTGACTGCGCGCGGCAAAAGCGTCTTGGTCTGCGCGGCTTATGTCATAGTCATCGGCCACATTGTCGGCGGTTTCAGGCATTGAGTCCGTGCCGTAGAGCGCCTTCATCTCGGGGTTCACAAACCGCCAGCCAATTGTTGTGTCATAGACTGCGTTAGCGCGGGAGAAGGCGGTGCCTGCTTTGGGCATCACAAAAGGTGCGCGGCTCATGCTTTCGACGCCACCGGCGATCCCCATGTCATAGTCGCCGCAACGGATCGCGCGGGCCACAGATCCGACCGCATCCAGACCACTTGCGCAGAGCCGGTTGATGGTGCTGCCGGGAACGTCGACGGGTAGCCCCGCCAATAGAGCGGCCATGCGGGCCACGTTGCGATTGTCTTCGCCGGCCTGATTTGCGTCGCCGTAAACCACGTCGTCAAGGCGGGTCCAGTCGACATTGGGATTGCGTGCCATCAAGGCCGAGATGGGGGCGGCGGCCAGATCATCGGTGCGCACGGAAGACAATAAGCCGCCGTATCGTCCAATTGGGGTGCGCGTTGCGTCGCAGACAAAAGCGTCCATTGGGTCTCCTCCCGTCGGAAGATGAAAGCCCGACCGTTTGGTTGGTTTATCTTGAGGCGCGATTCGAGGCAACAATTTGTTACGAAAATATCAAGTTCATTATTTTGAGTAACAAGTTGGGTGCCGAGCTTTGAAACCATTCACGCAAAAGGGGTAATTGAGATGCTGGTAATTTGATGCAGGTCAATGTTGGTGAGCGAAATTCTGCCTATCAAATTTTAACAAGGCTCGTTTTCTTCCATTTGGTCGTTCGGGCGATTCTAAGAGCAAACACCCATGTTCGACTGGACTATCACGCGCTGCTTTGCTCTGATGGGCACAGCAGACCAAACACACAAAAGCGCCTTTTTGGCAGCGCGGTTTTGGCGGAGCCGACACTCGTTGAGCGAGAGAGCTGCTCAGGGGCCCGCAATACCTCAAACTTTTTCACAATGTGTTGGAATACAAATTCCAAAAAGAGAATGTTTAGAGGCGTTTACAAGTTCTAATACTCCGTTACGATTGCCACAGATGATTGGATCATTTTCATCTAAGTCTTTTGAAGTTGAGTATCGTGGGTAATCAGGTTTCACATCAGCCCTCGCGGCGTATTTTTCTGAAAGGTCAATTTGACCGGTCAGAAATCATGCGGCCTCCGGGTGCGCTTAACCCCGAGATGTTCTCCCAAACATGCACCCATTGTGGCGACTGCGCCGCCGCCTGTCCTCAAGCCATCATTGTGGGAGATGAAGACGGGTTTCCCAAAGTTGATCTGTCGCACCGCGCGTGCACCTTTTGCGGGGACTGCGCCACGGCTTGCGAGGTGGGTGCCATTGAACCTGCCACGGGATGGGATTGGCGTGCGAATGTCACCGAGCAGTGCCTGTCACTGCAGGGCATCACTTGCCGCACTTGCGAAGACCAATGCGATGAGGTTGCGATCCGATTCCGTCTCATGACTGAGGGGCGATCTGTCCCGCTTATAGATACCGACCGTTGCACCGGATGTGGGGCCTGCGCGGCCACCTGTCCCAGCGACGCAATTCATTTTAAACACCAGCAGCAAGCCAGCGAGGCCAGCCATGTTGAACATCTGCGGATGTCTGGTTCACGCTCTGCCTGAAAAGGCAGACAGCGTGATCAAAGCGATAAATGCCACCGAAGGTGGTGAAGTGCACGCGCATGAAAACGGTAAGATCGTCGTCACCGTCGAGGATACCGAAACCCAGCGTGCGTCAGAACAAATTATGGACATGCACCAAATTCCCGGCGTGATCACTGTCACGCTGACTTATCACCATTTCGAAACGCCCGAGTCTGACAAGACCGCGGCGCCAGCGCTCTAAGGAGGCCTAGCCATGACATTGCCAACTTCCCGCCGTTCCTTTTTGAAAGCATCTGCTGCCGCCGCCACAGCCTCTGCTGCAGGCATCACGCTGCCGCAAACCGCCCAAGCCCAAGTCGGCGCGCCTGACATTAAATGGGACAAGGCTGCCTGTCGTTTCTGTGGCACAGGTTGTTCTGTTCTGGTCGGTACCAAAGACAATCGCGTGGTCGCCACACAGGGCGACCCCAAGGCGCCAGTGAACCGTGGTCTGAACTGCATCAAAGGCTACTTCCTGTCCAAGATCATGTATGGCGAAGATCGCCTGACCCAGCCCTTGCTGCGTAAATCCAACGGTCAATATGACAAGGAAGGCGACTTTACCCCTGTGAGCTGGGAAGAAGCGTTTGACGTAATGGCCGAGAAGTTCAAAGGCGCACTCAAAGAAAAAGGCCCAACAGGCATCGGCATGTTCGGGTCTGGTCAGTGGACCGTTTGGGAAGGCTATGCTGCTGCCAAGCTGATGAAGGCTGGCTTCCTGTCCAACAATATTGATCCCAATGCGCGTCACTGTATGGCCTCAGCCGTGGTCGGCTTTATGCGCGCCTTTGGTATTGATGAGCCGATGGGCTGTTACGACGACTTTGAGCATGCTGATACGTTTGTGCTCTGGGGCAGCAACATGGCCGAGATGCACCCGATCCTGTGGTCGCGTCTCACCAACACACGCCTGACCAAAGAAAACGCCCAGGTTCATGTGTTGTCGACATTTGAGCATCGCTCGTTTGAGCTGGCCGATAATGGCATGATTTTCACACCGCAGACCGATTTGGCGATCCTGAACTATATCGCCAATTACATCATCGAAAACGATGCGGTGAATTGGGACTTTGTCGAGAAGCATACCAACTTCAAGCTGGCGACCACCGATATTGGTTATGGTTTGCGTCCTGAACACCCGCTGCAGCAAGCCGCGGAAAATCCAGATGTCGGCGCGATGGCAGAGATCGATTTCGAAGCCTACAAAGAGCACGTCAGCGAATACACACTTGAAAAAGTGAGCGCGCTGTCTGGTGTGCCAGAAGCCAAACTTTTGCAATTGGCGCAGCAATATGCTGATCCAGATCGCAAGGTGATGAGCCTGTGGACTATGGGCTTTAACCAGCACACACGCGGCTCTTGGGTGAATGGTCTGGTGTACAACATCCACTTGCTGACTGGTAAGATTTCCGAGCCCGGCAACTCGCCATTCTCGCTCACCGGTCAGCCGTCGGCCTGTGGGACTGCACGCGAAGTAGGGACATTCGCCCACCGTCTGCCTGCTGATATGGTTGTCGGAAATGACGAGCATCGCGCAATTTCCGAGAAAAAGTGGAAGCTGCCCGAGGGTATCCTGAACCCGAAAACCGGTGCGCATGCTGTGTTGCAAAACCGCCAGCTGAAAGACGGGATCATCAACGCCTATTGGGTGCAGTGTAACAACAACATGCAAGCCGCGCCCAACATCAACGAGGAAGGCTGGCCGGGATATCGTAACCCCGATAACTTTATCGTTGTGTCCGATCCTTATCCAACCGTGACCACGATGGCGGCGGACTTGATCCTACCCACAGCGATGTGGGTCGAAAAGGAAGGCGCTTATGGCAATGCCGAGCGACGCACCCAGTTCTGGCACCAGCAGGTGAAAGCCCCAGGTGAGGCAAAGTCGGACGTCTGGCAGCTGATGGAATTCTCCAAACGCTTTATGACCGATGAGGTTTGGCCTGCGGAAATTCTGGATGCCAATCCGGAATACAAAGGCAAAACCCTGTTTGAGGTTCTGTTTGCCAATGGTCAGGTGGATCAGTTCCCACTCTCAGACATCGAAGAAGGCTATGACAACGATGAGTCAGAGCACTTTGGCTTCTATGTTCAAAAGGGTCTGTTTGAAGAATACGCCACCTTCGGGCGTGGCAAAGCGCATGATCTGGCGGACTTTGATGTCTATCACCAAGCGCGCGGATTGCGCTGGCCGGTGGTGGACGGTCAAGAGACACTGTATCGCTTCCGCGAAGGCTATGACCCTTACGTGAAAGAGGGGGAAGGCGTCAGCTTCTATGGCAACAAAGACAATCGTGCGAATATCATCTTCGCACCGTTTGAACCCGCCCCGGAAGTGCCGGACGAGGAGTTCGATCTTTGGCTGGTCACCGGACGGGTGCTTGAGCATTGGCATTCAGGGTCGATGACCCGTCGTGTGCCTGAGCTGCACCGCTCTTATCCAACCGCCGTGATCTATATGCATCCTGAAGATGCCAAGGCACGGGGGCTGCGTCGCGGCCAAGAGATCGTGATCTCGACCCGTCGTGGAGAAGTGCACAGTCGTGTCGAAACCCGCGGACGTAACAAAATGCCGGAAGGTGTTGTGTTCATGCCGTGGTTTGATGAAGGCCAGTTGACCAACAAGCTGACGCTTGATGCGACCTGTCCTCTGTCCAAAGAGACCGACTTCAAAAAATGTGCCTGTAAAATCGAACGCGCCTAAGCGGCGCGCTCAAACCTGCTAACCGGAGCCCAGCCATGTCCGCGCCCATGCCGACAAAGCCAATGGACCCAGCCCGTCGCCGTTTCCTTCAGGACACGGCGCGCGGGGTGGCAGGCTGTGCTTTGGCGGGCGCTGGGTTGGCCTATCTGGTACAGGACGCGCGCGCAATTCCTGCTCGCGCGATCCGGCCTCCCGGGGCTTTGGCCGAGGATGATTTTCTGGCCGCCTGCATCCGCTGCGGTCTGTGTGTGCGTGATTGTCCCTATGACACTCTGGTTCTGGCCGAATTGGGTGTGGACGGGGCGGCAACCGGCACGCCTTTCTTTGACGCCCGCGATATCCCTTGCGAAATGTGCGAAGATATTCCGTGTGTTGTGGCCTGTCCGACAGGGGCATTGGACAAGGGTCTGACCAATATCGACGATGCCCGTATGGGCACGGCGGTTTTGATCGATCAGGAAAATTGTCTGAATGCGTTAGGACTGCGGTGTGACGTCTGTTATCGGGTCTGCCCGCTAATTGACGAAGCGATTACGCTTGAGCTGTCGTCCAACGCCACTTCAGGAGGCCATCACGCGATCTTCATGCCGACCGTGCACGCAGATAAATGCACGGGTTGTGGCAAATGTGAGAAATCCTGTGTGCTGCCGGAAGAGTCCGCCATCAAGGTTTTGCCGATGCGGATGGCCAGTGCACAGTCTGCCGAGCACTACCGGCGCGGTTGGGAAGAGAACAATCCTCTGGTGGATCAGATCATCGATCTGCCAGATCGTTTACCGGGACCAGGGACTGATAATCTGGTGGCACCGGGCGGCTATGAAGGTGGCTTTAAGCCAACGTTCCAGCTGCCGACAGGGGAGGTGGGGCAATGAGCGATAAAACCCGCCTGCCAGTAGGTTATGAGGCGATCCGCGACAAAGGCTGGATCATGGCGCATCGGTTTCTATTGCTGCGCCGTACAAGTCAGTTTTTCTTTCTCAGCCTGTTTTTGCTCGGGCCGTGGTTTGGTATCTGGTGGGTGCAAGGCAACCTGTCCGGCTCTCTCACGTTTGGCATTCTGCCCCTGACAGATCCGTTTATTCTGCTGCAAGGCATGGCCGCAGGTCATTGGCCTGAAATGACGGCAATTCTCGGAGCGCTGATTGTCGGTGTTGCTTATGCGCTGATTGGCGGGCGGGTCTATTGCAGCTGGGTTTGCCCGATCAATCCAGTCACCGACATGGCACATTGGCTGCATGCCAAAGTGGGCATGCCCAAGGGCTGGCAGCCCAAGCGCGGCACCAAGTACTTTATGCTGGCGATGGTTCTGGGCGTATCAGCGTTGAGCGGCACCATTGCGTGGGAAGTGATCAATCCGATCTCGATGCTGCATCGTGGACTGATCTTTGGCATGGGCTTTGCTTGGGCCTTTGTGCTGGGTGTCTTTGTGTTTGATTTCGCTCTGGCCCGACGTGGCTGGTGTGGTCATATCTGCCCAGTAGGCGCTTTTTATGGTCTTCTGGGGGCCAAATCACTGTTGCGGGTCACCGCACAAAAGCGGGCAGCCTGCGACGATTGCATGGATTGCTTTGACGTCTGTCCCGAAAACCAAGTCATTACCCCCGCGTTGCGCGGCAAGGATGCGGACACACCGCTGATCCTGTCGCCCGACTGCACAAACTGTGGCCGCTGCATCGATGTATGCTCGGTTGATGTATTTAACTTTACGCACCGTTTTGATGACACGCCCGCACCTGGACGTGTCCGGACGCGCACCAAACCTGCCCAAAAGGTCGATAACGCGGCCTAAGCCAGCAAGGAGATAGAAAAATGAAAATTAAAAATCTTATCGGGGCAATACTCGTCGCTGCTCTTGGTTTGGGCGGCGGCATTGCCATTGCCGATGGCTCTGTCAAAGCATTGCGCGAGATGTCAGTCGATTCCACCAATATTGTTGATGAAATCCACAAACAGGACACGCGTCGTTTTGTGCGCAACTATCGCCAGCAACCGCCGTTAATCCCGCACTCGATCGACCAGCATCAGATTGATCTGCGCACCAATGAATGTTTGGCTTGTCACGATTGGACTAACGCTGGAGATCGCGGCGCGCCGACCTTGTCGATGACCCACTATCTGGACCGCGAAGGTGAACAATTGGATCGCGTCGCAGGCACGCGGTGGTTCTGTAATCAATGCCACGTGCCCCAAGTCAATGCTCCGGCGCTGGTCAACAACGAATTCACCCCTTCTAACTAAGCGCAGAAAGGATCTAGGCAATGTCAGATCAAGAGAACAATGGCGCGAAGCCGGGGGTCATCAAACGACTTTGGAAATTCCTGTGGTCGCCCTCTGGGGTCTATTCGCTGGGCACGCTGCTGATTGTCGGATTTGTGGCAGGTATTCTATTTTGGGGCGGTTTCCACTGGACCCTAGAGATGACCAACAAAGAGAAATTCTGCGTGTCCTGCCATGAGATGCAGAAGAACTATGTCGAGTATCAAGATACGGTGCACTACAATAACCATTCGGGTGTGCGCGCGGTCTGTGCCGATTGTCACGTGCCCAAAGAGTGGTCCCACAAGATGAAGGCCAAAGTAGTCGCGTCAAAAGATGTGTTCTACACCATTACTGGCAAAATCAATACGCCTGAGAAATACGAAGAGCACCGTCTGGACATGGCGTCTTTGGTCTGGAAAAAAATGAAGAAGTCCGACAGCCGCGAGTGCCGCAATTGCCACAACTTTGAGTTCATGGATTTCACCATTCAGGAAACTCGCGCTTCCAAAGAGCATCAACGCGCCTTGGACAACGATATGACTTGTATCGATTGCCACCAAGGTATCGCGCATAAGTTGCCTCCGAACTACTTGGAAGCTTACCGCGGTGTGGTTGAAGAGCTTGAGGCCAGTGCTGCGCCACTTCTGCCCAAGACGCAGGATTTTGCAGCCAATGGCAAAGAAATTCAGGATTTCCTAAACGCCAAAAACTAAGTTCATCGCTGATCTGTATCTGAGAAAAGGCGCCCTGCGGGGCGCTTTTTTTGTGGTGCATTGCGTTGAAGCGTTTTGCACCGATTTGATCTTTGCGCAGGCAGCTTAATAGGCTTAGACCTTGGAGATAGAAGACGGCACTTGCGAGGAGAGACAGGAATGGGCGTAGCGCTTCCCCGAAAAGAGTTTTTTGAAATCCCTGAGGGGGTTATCTATCTGGATGGCAATTCTCTGGGTGTGCTGCCGCGCGGTGCCGCCGAAAGAGCGGGGCAGGTGATCACGCAAGAGTGGGGCAACCAATTGATCCGTGCGTGGAACGACGCTGGCTGGATGGCATTGCCCCAAATTGTCGGGGACAGCATCGCAGCTCTTCTGGGGGCACCTAAAGGGTCGATTGCCACCGGTGATACCTTGTCGATAAAGGTTTATCAGGCGTTGGCGGCAGCTTTAAAAATGCGACCAGAGCGCAAAGTTATTTTGTCTGACAATGGAAATTTTCCCTCTGATCTCTATATGGCGCAGGGGCTCATAGGCACTTTGGCGCAAGGTTATGAATTGCGCACACCTGCGCCAGAAGATGTGTTGGAAGCGATCACCGATGACGTTGCGGCGGTGATGCTAACGCAGGTCGACTACCGCACGGGACGCATGCATGACATGGATTCAATCACGCGACGTGCGCATGCCGTTGGTGCGGTTATGATCTGGGATCTGGCGCACTCAGCTGGCGCGGTTGAAGTTGACCTAGCGGCGTGCAACGCCGAATTTGCAGTGGGCTGCAGTTACAAATATCTCAACGGTGGGCCAGGTGCGCCTGCTTTTATCTATGTGCGCCCCGACATTGTGGATGGCATTGAGCCTGCCTTGTCCGGCTGGTTGGGCCATGAGGCGCCGTTTGCGATGGATCTGGACTATCGCCCTGCAATGGCGACCGAGCGCATGCGGGTGGGTACGCCGCCGATTTTGCAGCTCGCGGTGTTGCAAGAAGCACTTAAGGTTTGGGACGGTGTGGATATGTGCGAGTTGCGCGCGGCGTCAGTGGCGCTGTCGGATTTGTTCATTCAGGAGGTTGAAGCGCGCTGCCCCCAGCTGCGACTTGCAAGCCCGCGCAATGCATCTGAGCGCGGTTCCCAAGTCTCGTTTGCCTTTGAGCATGGATATGCAGCGATGCAGACAATTATTGATCGCGGTGTTATCGGAGATTTCCGTGCGCCCAATGTCATGCGATTTGGGTTTACACCACTTTATCTGGATCACGATGACGTCATGGCTGCAGCACAGATCATACAGGAGGTGCTGACGGAAGAGTTGTGGCGTGATCCTAAATATCAGGTGCGTGCTGCGGTAACCTAGATCTGGCGCATTTCGAGTGTCCGCGGGTGCGTGCACAGGTATTGCGTTATGATCTGCTGCAAGATTAAGCGTAGACGTTCCCAACGTTCCGCGCCTTTGTCATTGTGTGTGAATGAAAACGCTCCTCACTTGAGGCGATGTCCTTTCGGTTGTCCAAAATCACGTCCAATTTAGCTGTTTCCTCAGACCAATAACGGGGCGGTGGCGGACCTTAGAATTCACGGGGCTCAGTATCTTACTCAACAGTGGACGTCTTGACGCGCGATGTTTGGCCAATTCTGCCAGAACGGCTATTGACCTTCAAAAACCACTCAATTAGGTAGTGCCTCAGTTGAGCGGGCGTTGTGTAGTGGTAAGACCTTAGCCTTCCAAGCTAATGACGCGGGTTCGATTCCCGCCGCCCGCTCCAACAGATTTCCAGAAAATTGAAATTGTGGCCTCGGCTTCAAAAATCGCGTTATTTTGGCGAGCTATCGCCTGACAAAACGCAGTCTAGGGCATCTGGTGCTTGACGCTTGGGACTGGCGCGGTCAGAACGCTTTGACACTCACTTTAGGGATCAAACATGGCCAGACGACCACAGCCCCAAAACGGCGAGCAGGACCGGGAAAAGTCCAAAAACGTACGCGCATTGCGCGAACTTGGACCGTTTATCAAACCGTATCGCCTACTGGCTGTCGCTGCCTTGATGGCTCTGACCCTAACGGCAACCGTGTCTTTGATGCTGCCTATGGCTGTGCGTCGGGTGGTCGATAATTTTGACACCGAGAGCGAAGTCCTGCTGGACAAATATTTCCTTGCGGCATTGATGTTTGCAGGTTTGTTGGCTGTGGGCACCGCGCTGCGCTATCTCTTGGTGACACGTTTGGGTGAAAAGGTTGTCGCAGACATCCGTAAGGCGGTGTTCAACCGCGTTATCGGGATGAGCCCCGCGTTTTACGAAAAGACAATGACAGGCGAGATCCTGAGCCGGATCACCACCGACACGACTGTTATTCAGTCTGTGATCGGCTCATCGGTCTCGGTTGCGTTGCGCAACATTCTTTTGACCATCGGTGGCACGGCGCTGATGCTTTACACATCCACCAAATTGACTCTGATGGTGCTGCTCGTCGTGCCTATGGTGCTTGTGCCAATTCTGGTGCTGGGGCGCCGCCTGCGGGTGCTGAGCCGTGAAAACCAAGACTGGATCGCGGAAAGCTCGGGCAACGCGTCCGAGGCTTTGCTGTCGGTGCAGACAGTACAGGCCTTTACCCACGAAGCGGCCTCGCGGTCGGAATTCGGGCGCGTCACGGATTTGTCTTTGGACGCGGCCATGCGCCGGATCAATACCCGTGCACTTTTGACTATGATCGTGATCTTCCTGATCTTCACAGGTGTTGTGGTTGTGCTCTGGATTGGTGCGCGAGATGTACGCGCAGATGGTATGAGCGTCGGTGCTTTGGTGCAGTTTGTGATTTACTCGGTCATGGTGGCAGGTGCGGTTGGTTCGCTTTCTGAAGTCTGGAGCGAATTGCAACGCGCCGCCGGCGCAACCGAGCGTTTGATAGAGCTTCTCAAAACGAATGACAGCGTCAAAGACGCTGATCCTGCACAGGAGTTCACTGCGCAGGTGCGTGGCGAAATCGCCTTTGATAACGTGTCGTTCCAATACCCGTCGCGCCCCGAGGTTTCTGCGTTGGATGCGGTGAAATTGACGATTCAACCAGGTGAAACCGTTGCGGTTGTTGGGCCGTCCGGGGCTGGAAAAACCACAATAATTCAAATGCTGCAGCGGTTTTATGATCCTACGCAGGGCGAAATTCGTCTTGATGGTGTCCCGCTCACATCCATGCGGCGTGACCACTTCCGCCAACATATGGCGTTGGTGCCTCAGGATCCGGTGATCTTTGCAAAATCGGCCATGGAAAACATCCGCTTTGGGCGTCCCGATGCTCGCGATGATGATGTTAAAGCTGCGGCCAAAGCTGCTGCAGCGCATGAGTTTGTTTCTGCACTGCCTGATGGCTATGACAGCCCATTGGGCGAGCGGGGCGTGATGTTGTCCGGTGGACAAAAACAACGGATCGCTATTGCGCGCGCGATCCTGCGCGACGCGCCTGTATTATTGTTGGATGAGGCGACCTCGGCGCTGGATGCAGAGAGTGAAGGTCTGGTGCAAAAGGCGGTGGATGAATTGGCTAAAACCCGCACCACGATCATTGTGGCACACCGTTTGGCGACGGTGAAAAAGGCGGATCGTATCATCGTGATGGAAGAAGGTCGCATTGTGGCCGAAGGCCGCCACGACGAGCTGGTCGCGCAGGGCGGATTGTACGCTAAGCTGGCCCGTTTGCAGTTCACCCATGGGGCGGATTGACCGCTTTATCTTTTGAATGGCGTAATATTACGCCCCGTTGCCTTGCAGCGGGGCGTTGGTGGTTCTTTGCCTGTTGCGACAGATTGACTTGGGTGTTGTAGCATTCTGACGTAACGTCTGAGGAAGTTGACCTTAGGTCGCGCCTAGCCAAACGCTTGCCGGGTCGTGTTTTTGAATTCATCGTATCGTTAGGGCCGCGAGGAGACGCGCCTGACCAAAAAGGGGGGATATATATCCATGAGTTTCGAGTCGCTTGCAGATATCAAGGCCATTGAAGCCGAAATGCCTTGGTCCGAACGTGGACTACCAACCACGGTTCACGACTTTTTAGCCTCTGCGCGTGACAGGTTCTCTGACCGCCCTGCCGTCAGCTATCAATTGTTGTCTGGAGCAACAGACAAGGCGGAAACGCTAAACTGGTCCGAGCTGTATGACAAATCGGTTCAGGCCGCCAATTTGTTCCGCGATCTTGGTATTGGTGAAGACGATACGGTTGCCTATGTGCTGCCCAATTGTAACGAGACGCTATTTGCGCTGCTTGGCGGTATGATTGCGGGCATTGTGAACCCGATCAACCCCCTGCTGGAGCCGGAGCAAATCGGCGCTATTTTGCGGGAAACTAATGCCAAGGTTGTTGTGACCCTCAAGGCCTTCCCCAAGACGGATGTGGCGGAGAAAGTTGCAGAAGCAGTACGTCACGCGCCACGTGTCCATACGGTTCTTGAAGTGGACCTGAATCGCTACCTGACACCGCCCAAAAGCTGGATCGTGCCTCTGATCCGTCCCAAGAATCCCGGCAATCACCACGCGGACGTGAAGAGCTTCCGTCGTGAGATGAGAAAGCACCAAACTACATTGGCGTTTGCCGACAGTAAGGGGGATCGTGTGGGCGCGTATTTCCACACGGGCGGCACAACCGGCATGCCCAAAGTGGCGCAGCACAAATATTCAGGCATGATCTATAATGGTTGGCTCGGAGCGAGCTTGTTGTTCAACGAAGAAGACAACATCATGTGTCCGCTGCCCCTGTTCCATGTGTTTGCGGTTCACGTCATTATGCAAGCCGCCATTGCCTCGGGCGCACATGTGGTGTTCCCGACACCGCAAGGCTATCGCGGGGAAGGCGTTTTCGACAACTTCTGGAAGCTATGCGAGCGCTGGAAAATCAGCTTTATCATCACTGTGCCAACCGCCGTCTCTGCGATGATGCAGCGTCCGGTGGATGCGGATATTTCGACCGTCAAAACCGCTTTCTCGGGCTCGGCGCCCATGCCGATGGAATTGTTCAAACGGTTTGAGAGCACCTGTGGCGTGGATATCGCCGAAGGATATGGCCTGACGGAAGCGACTTGTCTTGTGTCCTGCAATCCTCCGACCGGGGCCAAGAAGGTTGGCTCTGTTGGTGTTCCGCTGCCTTATACGGATGTGCGGATTTACAAAGAAATTGACGGCAAGCCAGTGGATTGTGCCATTGACGAAGTCGGCGAGATTTGTATTTCGAACCCTGGTGTGAATGACGGCGCAACCTATACCGAGGTAGAAAAGAACGAGCGGCTTTATCACAATGGAAATTTCCTGCGCACCGGCGATCTGGGCCGGATCGATGAGGATGGCTTCCTGTGGATTACCGGACGTGCCAAAGACCTGATCATTCGCGGTGGCCACAACATTGATCCCGCCGAGATCGAAGAGGCTCTGTTGGCGCATCACGACGTAGCGTTCGCTGGCGCCGTTGGCCAGCCTGACAGCCATTCTGGAGAGGTGGCCTGTGCTTATGTAGAGCTGATTGAAAATGCCACGGTGACGGCTGAAGAGTTGATGCAACACGCCAAAGTGCATGTGCATGAGCGTGCAGCCCATCCAAAACATATCGGAATTCTTCCTGAGCTGCCCAAGACAGCTGTTGGTAAGGTGTTTAAGCCTGATCTTCGCAAAGAGGCGATCACACGTATCTACGACGCTGCCCTGAAGGCAAGCGGTGTGGCGGCACATGTTTCGTTGGTTGTGGACGACAAAAAACGCGGGTTGGTTGCACAATTGAGTGCCACGGGAGACGTGGACGACGCGAAAGTTGCCGAGGTCTTGGGGGCGTATGTTCAGCCTTGGGAATGGGAACAGAGCGGCCAAGCCTGATTGGAAATTGCGATTGGGGGTGGTGTCTATGCGATATCGGCGCTTAGAAAACCGGTTGGAAAATCTATTTGTTGCATAAAATCGCGATAGATCCCCTCCCAATGGCCACTTAGATTAGGGCAAAAGAAAAGCCATATTGAGTGCTGGATTGCAAAGTTTCGCTCACTTGCCATGCGTTTCGGTCTGTTGAGCGAATAGGATGGCCACAATTTGCGGCGCGTCTGCCGATATGGCGATTTCTGCCATCCTGCCCAAGAATGATTACTTCAAACGCAACCCCATTTTCACCGTTACTGGCAGTAACAGCTCTGTCGAGGGGCGCCATGATCGTTTACCCAATCCTGACAAAAGCGTTTCACTTCAATCAGCAAGTGTAGCTTTGATGAATCCGCGCGACACTTGTCCTATCGCGGTAGCTTGTCTCAACGGATATCATAAAGCGTCCGCGCATAGTGCATGTCGTACGGCCTGATAAAGTTGTGGGACAGTAGATATGTAAAAGCTCTTGGGTCACTTTCCATTAATTCCCACATTTGTGGGGGAGGATGCATTCATGACGACCGAAGCACGTGGCATTCAACGTAGATTGAGGGTGCTTAAACGTGTCGAGAAGAGCGGCAATACACCGCTCGGTGAGAATTGTGACCTAGACAGCGATCATGGCAGGCTCAACCACGCATCAAATCGTAACCGGGATCATAAGGCGACGGAGTGATGACCTCGGCGCCCACCAAATCTCCACACAGATCAAGCTCCATGGTGTTACCTATCTCAGCATGGCCCGGTTCAACAAAGGCATAGGCGAGGTTCATTCCGACCCGGTGCCCCCAATCTCCAGAGGTGATCGTGCCAACCACTTTGTTGTTGTGCATCAGCGAACCACCGCCATGTGCTGGCGCATGTGTGGCATCGATCCTCAGTGTTACTAACTTGCGTTTAGGGCCTTGTTCGTGGCGTTTTACCAAGGCGTCTTTGCCAATGAAGTCATCCTTCTCCAGCTTCACAAATCGACCAAGAGACGTCTCAAATGGATCAAATTCGGTGAGCAAATCAGCCTTCCAGTGCAAAAAGCCTTTCTCCATGCGCATAGAGTCCACTGCGCGGGCGCCAAACAACTTAAGACCATGGGTTTTGCCGGCCTCACGTAGCGCAAGATAAACTGCATACAGCGAAGCGTTGGGGACGTGGATCTCATAAGCCAATTCACCTGAGAAGCTGACGCCTAAAACGGTTGCGGGCGAAAAACCGATGAAGCACTCACGTGCCGACAGCCAAGGAAAGGCCGCCTTTGACCAATCGCCGCGCGCACAGGCCGACAACACATCCCGTGCTTTAGGCCCGGCTAAGACGAGGATGGTTTGATCGTTGGTCAGGCTTTTTATCTGCACGTCTTCATTGTCGCGCAAATTCATTTGCAGCCAGTCCATGTCATGGACCTCACTTGCCGCCGCAGAGCCGTACCAAACCCGATCCGGCCCCCGGTCGCTAGCTGGTAAGTTGGCAATGGTGGCTTCGCCTTTAATCATACCGTGCTGATTGAGCAGATAGCCAAGTCCAACACGCCCCGTGCGTTTGGTCACAGCCCCACAAACCATCCGGTCCAAATAAGTATGACGGTCAGCCCCGGTGATCTCAAAGCGGTTAAAGCCATTGACCTCGCACAGGCCGACATTCGTTTGTACGTTATTTACTTCCGCGGCGACCAGATCAAAGGTCTCATCAAAGTTAAATGACAGCGACGGTTGGAAATCGGGCGTTGGTTTTATGTACTCCATCCGCTCCCAACCATTTACAACGGTAAACTCAGCGCCTTCAGCCGCCAAAACCGGCGTCAAGGCGGTGGTTTTGGCGGGACGCGCTGCAGGGCGGTGTTCATGAGGGAAATGAAAGCGGAATTCGTTCTGATAGTCCTCAATCGCCTTAAGCGATGTCAGCTCAACATTGGCGTGGCCGCTAAAGCGGCGCGGATCGATGCACCACGTATCATAGACCGCCTCGCCATGCACAATCTGTTGCGCCAACAGCCAACCATGACCGCCACCTTCTCCAAGCCCGGCTCGCAGTCCAATAATACAGAAGGCGTTGCGTTTACCCGGGATTGGCCCAACAAGAGGCGCGCCATCGATTGTATAGGTAATCGGCCCGTTCACGATGGATCGAATTCCGGTTTCCTCAAGTGCGGGCATTCGTTCAAAGGCTCCGGCCAAGACGTCCATGACACGGTCCAAATCATCTGGGCAGAGTGCGTTAACAAAGTTCGGATCTATTCCGTCCATGCCCCAAGTTTTGCAATCCTGCTCATAAAAACCGACAAGCAACCCGCCCTTTTCCTGACGGCTGTAGTAGTCGCTGATCGGACACCGCAACAGCGGCATCCGGTGACCGGCTTCGGCAATTGCAGGGATGTCCTCAGTCAAGAAATACTGATGTTCCATCGACGCGACCGGGTGATGCACACCCATCATGGCACCGACTTCGTTCACCCGATAACCGCCCGCATTGACAATGATATCACAATCGATATCGCCGTTTTCTGTGTGTACGGTCCAAGTATCGTCTTTGTGCTGGGTCAACGCAGTTACAGGTGTGTTGCGATAGACCTCAGCGCCAGCTTTACGTGCATGAAACGCCAACGCCTGACACAGCTGTGCCGGGTCAATATCACCATCGAGGGGGTCCCAAAGCCCGCCCAATAAATTCGTCGTAGAGATAAGGGGGTGGCGCCGCGCGCATTCCTCGGCATCCAGAACCTCAAACTCGACCCCCATGCCGCGGGCCATCGACGCAAAGTGACGATATCCCTGCATTTGCTCTTCGGTATTGGCCAGTCGGATACCGCCATCTGCATGATGGTAGTTAATGGGGTAATCGGGGTTCTCGGACAATTCTTTGTACAAGTTGATCGAATGCGTCTTCAGCCCGACCATTGTTTGATTGCCACCAAAATTGGTCACCTGCGCAGCGGAATGCCAAGTGGTTCCGCTGGTCAACTCGTTGCGCTCAACAAGAACAACATCGTTCCAGCCTTCTTGTGTCAGATGATACAAGGTTGAACATCCAGCGATTCCGCCGCCGATAACAACAACTTTGGTACGAGATTTCATGTTAGAGCGCCTCCGTGACAGTTTGGGTTAGATAGGCAAGTAGATCACTGTTTTACGCAATCAAAAGGTCTCACATTTTAAATTACCAAACTTAGATTTCGATTTTGTCGCAATAGTGAAGGAATAGTTTGAGGTGAGCTACATTTATCATGCAATTTCAATTCAGTAGCCCCAAAAAAGAGAAAAAGATATTGCCGGGTATCGTGAAAGAAAGACGGTTTCAGAGAGCGCTTAGCGCAATGTGCCTTAGCGCAAGAAAATCTGGCGGAGGTTATGGCAAGGTTGAGCGAACCTGATTTCCGCTTTGCCTACTGGACCTTTTTCCAAATGGTCTGGGTGACGTAAACAATGTTGTCATTCAAGCTGACCATCACATCACTGTCCTGAATGTTGACCTGCAATTTCATCGACCGACTTGCAAGGTTGCCCAGATCACGGGTGTTTTCTTCTGAGAGATTGATGACCCTAAGGTTGTCAAACCGCGTAGTGGCGCCTTTGAGTTTGTCCCACCAAACCTCGGCTGTTCTGCCGTAACTATAGACAATCACCTGCTTGGCCTTGCCACAGGATTGGCGCACAATTTTCTCGCTTGGGAGGCCCAGTGCGACCCATAACTCAAGTTCGCCGCTTAGGCTTTTCTGCCAAATGTCGGGCTCATCGTCGGTCGAAAGACCCTTAGTCATTTCCAGATGCTCATGGGCATTCAGGGCAAAGGCGAGCAGGCGTACCATGAGGCGTTCGTCTGTTTCCGAAGGATGTTTGGCCACAGTGAGCTTGTGGGTCTCGTAATAGTGGCGGTCCATATCAGATACGGAGAGCTCAACTTTGTAAATGGTGGCTTTTTGCGCCATGGTTTTTCCCGACCTTGCAAAGATAGGGGGTGTTTAGAGCGCCGCGTCACATTGTAAAAGCGCAAAGCAACAGGCGTGGCGGCTGTGATCGTCGTGCAGACAAGTCGCGCCGAGGTTTTATGGAATGCGGGAGCATTTGACGCTGGCGGGACATGCTGTCAGCACAACGACAAAGAGGGGCATGAATTTTGCCCCTCTTGTATTGGATTTTCTGCGGTTGGTTTTAGTCCTGCACCAGCAAATTGTTCAGGATCGGCGCAGTTGCTTTGGAAATTGGCTCTATAAGCGATTTAAGGTTGGTGTTGCGGTCAAATTCGGCGTGATTGTCCGCAATCGTCGCGTGCAGAGATTGGCCAAAGACCTGACGCAGCTCGGTGCCGATGTTGAATTTGCCGACGGAGGTCTCCAAGTCAATTTGACGCCTCTGAGCGGTGGGGATGCCGCTGCCGCCGTGCAGAACCAAAGGTGTGTCGATGACGTTTTGGATGGCACCGATCGCGTCAATATTTGCCGGAATGGTATCGGATTGGCTCAGGTGGGTGTTGCCTGCCGAAATTGCCAATGCATCGACGGGGGCTTGTGCAATGAAGCATTCCGCATCCTGAGGGCTGATGCCGACGGATGCGGTTTCACCAACATAATCGACGACACCCAGCTCAACTTCGACGCTGACGCCGTTCTGGCACGATTTTTGCAGTACGAGGCTGTAATTGGCGATGTTCTCTGCCAGTGGCAACGCCGAGCCATCATACATGACTGAAGAAAGTCCGGCCTCAATAGCTTGCGAACAGACCTCCGGGTTTTGACCGTGGTCTAGATGTGCCAAGATGGGGACCGTGGCTCGGTCGGCCAGAACCCTGAACATTTCGGCAAGCACGGTGATCGGGATGTAGGCGCGGCACACCGGACCCGCCTGAAGGATTAAGGGGCCGCCGACGGCTTCTGCGGCTTGCACATGGCACAAGCATCCTCCCAGCCCAGCACAACAACGCCTGCGAGCGCTCCGCCGTCTTTGCCAAGGCCCTCAAAGGCTTCACTCAGTGTCACACGCGCCATGGTTTAGGCATTTTCTGCTGTTGTCATCGTGTTGGACGCGATGAAGTCGGAAGCTTCCTGCGGTGATACGTCGGCAACTTTGGCGAGAACAAAGATCACCATGGCACAGGCGGGGTCAGAAGCCCCATCATGAGGTCGAACATGAAGAAAATGCCAAAGTGGATCGGCTCAATCCCCAGCGCATTGGTTGTGGGCAGCAACACCGGCACAAGAATGGTGATGGCGGCGATCATATCGAGAAAGCAGCCGACAACCAGAGTGATGCTAGCGACTACAAACAGGAACGGGATCGGGCTGTCTGTAAGACCAGTAACAAGGTTGCGCACCAATGGGTCGACATTGTTTGCGGTTAGCAACCATGAGAACATCGCCGAGCCCGCCACGATGATCAGAATTGAGCTGGTTGTGGTGGCGGTTTCGCGGCTGATGCGTAAGAAATTCGTCTATTTCATCGAGCGAAACACGCTGCGCTGAGGATGATGGCATAGGCGGAGGCCGCCACCGCCGCTTCTGTGGGGGTAAAGACACCTATGGTGATGCCGCCAATGATGATGATTGGCGTCAGCAGTGGAAAGAACGCATAGCGTGCGCGGCTGGCCACACGGCGGATGTCAAATTTATGGTTGAGCGGCCCGATGATCGAGCTGGCGCCGGTGATGCCAATCACCAGAAGCAGGCTTGCTACCACATCAAGCCATCGGCGCGGGGGGGGGAGGTAGGAAACAAACAGTTCAATTGCGATATGTTCGCCGCGACGGGTTGCGACCGAAAGTCCCAGAAAGACGACTGCAATCATCATGTGGCGAGCCAACTCTTCGGTCCAACCCAAAGGGGCGTTCAACACATAACGTGAAAAAAATTGAGCGAATACCACGCTGCCCAAAGCCCAGAATACGACCAAAATCCAATACTCTTCGATGTGGATAAACAGCCTGTAGATATACTGGACCATTGGTCCCCGACGCATGATTATCAGTCGTCCAGGGCGCTGACGCGGTTGGTCAGGTCTTCACCCTATTCGGCTTTGACGGCTGGGATAAGCAACTCGGCAAAGGGCACGCGGTCCAGATCAACGATTTCGACTTGATCGCCAGCGCGGAATTTGGCGAAGAGGTCGTTTTCGTGGGCAGCCATTTTTTCGCTTTGGAGGGCGGAAGCTTCGCGCGTGATCTAGGTGAAGAGCTCTTGCTCGTCAGCGGACAGTTTTGCCCACATCAGACCGCCAAAGACTGACACAACAGAGGAGGTAATGTGGTCGGTGCGCGCAACAAAGTTCTGAACTTCGTAGAATTTGTTGGAATCGATTATTGTGATCGGGTTTTCCTGTCCCTCAACAACACCTTGCTGAAGCGCAAGGTCGACTTTGCCAAAGGATACCGGGGTGGCATTAGCGCCAATCGCGTCAGGGTAGATGCGCCGCAGCGAAGCGTTTGCAACGCGCAATTTCATCCCCTGCATATCTTTGGGGTTCGAGGCGCTTTTGTGAACTGGTTTGACGCGCGCCGAAGTAAAGGATGGATGTGACCTTGTTTCCGGTCTTGTCAAAGTAGCCTTGGGGGACGTCTGCAAAAACGTCGCTGTCTTGGTACTTTTTCAGTGCTCGTAGCAGTTCCAGATAAAGGGCGCTTCCGAGATTGCCATCGGTTGGTGGAATTGGCTCAGGAAAGTTGGGCCAGTATAGGCCATTTGGAAGCTGCCAATTTGCAGGCCCTCGGTGATCGTCTCTTCGTTGCCTAGTTGCGAGCTCGGGAAAACGTCGACTTTGTACTTGTCGTCGGTGCGTTCTTCGATTTGTTCGGCGATCCATTCCGCAGCTTCGTGAAAAAGCGTGCTGGCCTCATTTACGCGGGCAAATTTTAGGGTTTGCTGTGGAATATCTGGCGCGGCGACCAGCGCGATTGCGGCTGCAAGGGTTGCGAGAGTTTTCATGTTACTCCGCCAGTGAAAGCTGTGCAAATCGTACAGTGCGGCATGCTATGAGGAAAAATCCGGAGATATATCCATCGGCTGCGCAAAAATTTGCGCAGAGCGATTGCCGGCAAAACTACGCCGAGAGTTTCCCCACAATCAGGTGTTTTTCCCATCAAATGGCTGGTCGAATGGGACGATTGACGCTGTGGCTGTGTTGTCGCCCCTCGCGAAGGTGTTGGGGTGGCGCCTAGATAGGGGGATTCTTAGACAGTTTCGTTTGACGTGGATGAGTTTGGCGGAAAGAGAAACGTCTCTTGGAATGTGAGCCTGGAAATGTTTGGGGAGATTGCCTGTCAGTTTTTGGCTTTAGAAACAGTTCTTTAAGTGAGATTTATACAGGCACGCGTCAGGTGGTGGTGAGTTAAAATGTACTGATTGCAAAAAAAACATTTGACCGCCGTCCTGTTGTGTTTTTAATAGATAAAAGACAAATGCTTGCCTGTGAGGAGACAGGAGAGAGTGTTTTGGGAGGAAAAAATGAGCCAATTTGATGGCCCGAATGTTATTTTTGAGGCGCGAGGCATTAGCAAACACTATGGCGGAGTTGTTGCGTTAGAAGGTGTTGACCTTGAGCTGCGACAAGGTGAGGTTTTGGCCATTGTCGGGGACAATGGAGCCGGAAAGTCGACCTTGATCAAAGCGTTGACCGGAGCAATTGCTAAAACCAGCGGCACCACGCATATGGATGGCCAAGAGGTTCAGATTGACAGTCCAGCCGCTGCAAAAGACGCGGGTATTGAGACCGTCTATCAGGACTTGGCGCTGGTGAATGAGCTCTCGATTACCAAGAATGTTTTTCTGGGCCGCGAAATCCTGCGAAAAGACCTATTGGGGCGGGTGTTTGGCGCGTTGGATTTTGCGAAAATGGACCGCGAAATCCGGGATCTGTTTCAGAAGCTCGACATTCGGATTGCCGATATTTACCGGGAAGCCGAGGCCTTTTCCGGTGGACAGCGCCAAGCGGTTGCCTTGTCCAAAACAGTGATGTTTGGCAAGCGGATTGCCATTCTGGATGAGCCAACTGCAGCGCTGGGTGTGCGCGAAAGCAAGATGGCGATGGATTTGGTCAGCTCCTTAAAGGACCACGGTTTGTCCGTCATTATGATCACCCACAACATGCAACATGTGCTGCAATATTGCGATCGGGTGATGGTTTTGAGGTTGGGGCAACTGGCGGCGGTGCGCGATGTCAAAGATGTGGATGGCGACACGTTGGTGGGATTGATCACCGGCGCAATCGAAGACAGGGCGGCATAGTATGACAAGTGTTCCTCAAGACAGCACAACGCAGGTTTCAACGCCGACCGCGAACTCTAGCGGGTTGGATGTGCTCAAACATCAATTCCAACAAATCTGGCAAGTACTGGCTGCGCTGGTTTTGATCTATTTGGTGTTTTTCACGTTGTCTGAACCGTTTCGCAGCCTTGATACGTTGCTGTCGATTTTTGGTCAGGCGTCTATTTTGGCAATCCTTGCCTGTGGCACTACCGTGGTTTTGATCTCAGGTGGCTTGGACTTGTCAGTGGGGTCAATCTTTGCGGTTGTAGGCGTCGTCGTCGGGATTGTTCTGGCGGAATACCAATTGTCAGTGCCGGTTGCCGTGATGATCGGACTGGCGACAGGGGCGGTGTTGGGGGCAATCAATGGCACGTTACAGGTGTTTACCCGCGTGCCCGCCTTTATCGTCACGTTAGGTGGTTTGACCGCATACAAAGGCGTCGCAGAAATTCTGGCGAGTGGGCGGGATTTGTCGCGCTTTCCCGAAAGCTTTCAGATGCTGGGATCGGGGTATCTGGTGCCGATGCTGATCATGTTTGCGGTTGCGCTGTTGACGGGCTTGTTTCTAACAAAGACGCAGTTGGGCAATCATGCGTTCGCCATTGGTGGCAACGAAGAAGTGGCACGCCTTTCAGGTGTGAATGTGCGCAAGAGCCGAATTTATTACTATATGATTGGTGGGTTGATGGCGGCTACAGCCGCCATTCTGGAGGTGTCCAAGCTCAACTTTGCCATGCCAGCCCGCGGACAAAGCTATGAACTGTTTGCAATTGCGGCGGTCGTCATTGGCGGCACAAGCCTGTTTGGTGGGCGTGGTGGTGTTGGCAAAACGCTGATTGGGATGCTGATCATGCAGACCATCATTGTCGGGCTGTCTTATATGGGCGTGGGCACGTCGGTGCAGCGCATTGCGATCGGCGCGATCATCATCATGGCGGTCTACTGGGACGTGTGGCGACGCGGGACGCGCTGAAGTTAATTCCAAATTGAATACTGGCGGGGCGGGGAGGCCACGACAGGAGAAGGCTGGCCAAAACACAAAGGCCAATTGAACCATCAACGGAGGAGAGATTATGAAATTCAATCACTTGAAAGGAATGGTCGCAGCGGTTGCTGTATCCGTTTCCATGGCCAGTGCGGCCTATGCTGAAATGAAAATCGCCTATACGGGCTATTCCACAGACAATACGTTCTGGATTGGTGTAGCAGATGCTGCGGCGGCTGCCGCCGAAGAAATGGGTGTCGAGTTGGTCGATTTGACCGCATCGTCACCGGATGCCGCCGCTCAAAAAGACGCTGTGGATCGCGCGATCAACATGGGAGTGGACGGGATCATCATCGGATCTGTGGACAACCGCGCTTTTGATGCATCGCTGGATATGGCGGCCAAAAAAGGCATTCCGGTTGTGGCTGTGGACACGGGGATCGAGCATGACCATGTGGCCAGCCTTGTCCAGACCGACAACCTTGCGGCGGCTGGTATTGCCGGCGAATACATCGTGGGGCAGCTGGATGGCGGATCGGTTCTGATCCTTGGTGGCTCGGCGGGGCATCAGACCGGAAATGCGCGCCGTGATGGCGTCTTGAATGCTGCCGAAGCGGCAGGTCACGAAGTGATCTTTCAAATCTGTGACTGGCAGGACGCTTGTGCATATGAAACGACCATTAACTTTTTGCAGTCCAACCCTGACATCAAAGCCATTTTCTCGGCGTGGGATCCCGGTGCGCTGGCCGCAGTGTCAGCCGCCAAAGAACTGGGCAAGCTGGACGATCTTGTGATTGTGGGCTTTGACGGTAACCCCGCTAACCTTGTCTCCATTGAAGAGAGCGAACAGGCGGCCACTATCAAACAGGACAACACCCGTATGGGGCAAGAATCCGTTGCCAATCTCATCGGGTTGATCAAAGGCGAAAGCGTTCCTGCATTTACACCGATTGATGGAATTTTGATCACTGCCGACAATGTTGGCGAGTTCAAATAAACAATCTCCCAAAGGTCGTCCGGCGATGTCGGGCGACCTTAAATCACTCCCATGCCAAAGGAAAACCACCGCTCATGAAAGCCCTTGTCATTGACAGAATTGGACATTCGGAATTTCGCACCGTCGCGCCAGCTCAGGCAGGTGCCGGTGAGGTGCTTTTGGATGTGCATCATGTAGGGCTATGTGGCAGTGATCTGAATACATTTCGCGGGGCCAATCCGCTGGTGCAACTGCCGCGGATTCCAGGGCATGAAATTGGTGGGGTGATCCGTGACCTCGGGGCGGGGACGCCCAAAGAATTCAAACGGGGGCAATCTGTAATTGTGATCCCGTATACCACTTGCGGTCAGTGTTCTGCCTGTTGTGCAGGGCGGGAAAATGCCTGTCGCAACAATCAAACGCTGGGCGTGCAGCGCGATGGTGGTTTATGTGCACAGATTGCCGTGCCGCATGATCGCCTGATCTTAAATGATCGTCTTGCATCGCAACAGCTCGCGTTGGTTGAACCCTTGTCCGTCGGATTTCATGCGGTGGCCCGAGGGCGTGTCTCAGCACAGGACGTTGTGGTGGTGCTCGGCGGGGGAATGATTGGGGTTGGGGCTATTTTAGGGGCTTTGGCGCGCGGTGCACAGGTGGTCGTGGTCGAAGTCAGCGAGGCCAAACGCGAACAGCTGGAAGCGTTAGGCGTTAGCGCTGTGTTGAACCCCGAAACCTGTGATCTGGTGGCCGAAATCGACGCGCGTACCGACGGCCAAGGGGCGGATGTGGTGATCGAAGCGGTCGGGCTACCGGAAACCTTTCGCGCGTCGGTCGATCTGGCCTGTTTCGGCGGACGTGTGGTCTATGTTGGCTATGCCAAGAGCGAGGTGAGCTACAACACGTCGCTGTTTAACCTTAAGGAGCTCGACATCATGGGGTCGCGCAACGCGACGCGAGTGGATTTCGAAGCCGTGGTCGCGTTTTTGGAGCGTCACAGCCACGTGGCGGATGTGTTGATTTCCAAGGTGTTTCCCATGCGGGAGGCAGATCAAGCCTTTACCTATTGGGAGGCTAGTCGATGCGAGACGTTTAAAGTTATGATCGATCTACGCGAGGAGTCACAATGAGTGTTTCAGAGCATTTGACACAGGTCTATGGCCTTTCGGGGCAGAGGGCTTTGGTGACTGGAGGTGGCACCGGATTGGGCAAGGCTATTGCAACCTGTCTGGCGCAAAGTGGCGCGCGAGTGGTGATCGCGGGGCGGCGCGAAGAGGTTCTGCGTACGGCCTGCGAAGAGATTGGACACGGTGCAGAATGGATCGCTCTGGATTTGGAAGATGTGGCGGGATTGGTCGCGTTTGAGGCGCGGTTTAATGCGCGATTTGGCCCCTTGGATATCTTGGTCAATAACGCGGGCAACACCATCAAAAAGCCTTTTGCGGAGTCCACAATGGCAGAATTTGATGCGGTTTTTGACGTGCATGTGCGCGGCGCTCTTGAACTAACACGCGCAGTATTAAAGCGCATGTTGGCGGAGGATCGGTGCGGGTCGGTCTTGTTCACGTCCTCGATGACGGCCTATATCGGACAGCCGCTGGTGTCCGGTTACACAGTGTCCAAGACAGCCATTAACGGCGTGATCCGCGCCTTGTCCGCAGAATTTGCAGGCCAAGGTGTGCGGATCAACGGGGTTGCACCGGGGTGGATTGATACGGATGTGTATCGCAAGGCAACGCAGGGCGATCCCGAGCGGCGCAACAAGATCATGAGCCGTATCCCGATGGGGACGTTGGGTACGCCAGAAGACATTGGCTGGGCTTGCGCGTTTTTGTCGTCACCAGCCGCGAAATACGTCACGGGGCAAGTGTTGTTGGTGGATGGCGGCGGAGCTACGGGATTTTGAAACAGGAGCTGAAAATGCCCGATGATGAGTTGTTTGGCCTCATTCGCGACAAGCTGTTTACGGCAGTTGTGGGGGATGTCTTGGATACACTGGGCTATCAGAAGCAGTTTCTGGCGCAACCCATCAAGCCTCTGGTGGCACAGACACGTTTGGTGGGGCGCGCGATGCCGGTCTTGGAAGCAGATTACCCTGAGGGGGCGGGTAACGGGCCGCTGAATGATCAACCGTTTGGGGTGATGTTTGAAGCTTTGGATGACCTGAAACCGGGCGAAATATATATCGCTTCCGGGTCGTCGTTTGACTATGCGCTATGGGGTGGGCTGATGTCCCTGCGGGGGCAGGTCTTGGGTGCGGCAGGGGCAGTTTTGAACGGTTATGTGCGCGACACCGAGGAAATCAAGCGGCTAGGGTTTCCTGTTTTCGCGCGCGGGTCTTACGCGCAAGATCAAGGCGTGCGCGGCAAGGTTTTAGACTACCGCGTGCCGATTGTTTTGGATGGTGTCAAGATTGCGCCAGGTGATTTGATCTTTGCCGATGACGAGGGTGTTCTGATCATTCCACAGGCTGTTGAGCAGCAAGCGATCACAGGTGCTCTAGAGAAGGCGGCGATGGAAAATAAGGTGGCCATTGCGATTGGTGGCGGCATGTCAACGCAACAGGCCTTTGAAACGTTTGGCGTGATGTGACAAACCTGTCATGACCAAACAACGCGAAACAGGAGACCTAAACCGCCAATGTCCAGAGACAATTCGACCTACAAAGAGTCTTATAACCGCAGTTTGGATCATGTGGCCAAGCTGGGTGTTGAGGCGACTTTGCCAAGCGAAGTTGAGTTGACCGAGACGTGGGGGATTAGTCGCACAACAGTGCGAGCAGTTCTGGCGCATTTGAATGAAACGGGTGTGATTTCTTGGTCGGGCCGAACAAAAACCGTGCTGCGACGGCCGAAGAGCTCAGATTATTTCGCGCAGGCCGAAACCATGTCGACGCGGCAACGGGTAGAAGCCGCATTTATGGATTTCATCCTTGGCGGGGATTTGAAGCCGGGGACTATCTTGCATGAGAGCGATTTGGTGCGCGAGTTTGGCGCGAGTACGTCGGTCTTGCGTGAATTTCTGATCCGGTTTTCGCGGTTCGGTTTGATCGAAAAGGAACCCAACCGGCATTGGGTGTTGCGCGGGTTTACGCGTGATTTTGCAATAGAATTGTTTGACGTGCGCGAGATGTTTGAGCAACGTGCATTTCGCAATTTGCTGGCCAAAGGTTGTGATGGTGCACCTTGGAAAGGGCTGTTGGCCTTAGAGGAAGTGCACCTGCGGATTATTGACGACATTGATGCGCAGTACCTGAAGTTTCCGCGCTTGGACGAGCAGTTCCATCGGGTTTTGATGAATGATTTGCAGAACCGCTTTATGGAAGATTTCTTTGAACTGGTGTCAGTTATTTTCCACTACCATTATCGTTGGAACAAGCAGGATGAAAAAGACCGCAACTTGAATGCGGTCAAACAGCATTTGCAGGTAATTCATGCGTTGAAGGCAGGCGATGAGGCGCAGGCGAGTGCGTATTTTCAGCTACACCTAAATGATGCGCGTGCGACGCTGTTGCGGTCTGTGGCTTGGGAAGGGGATCGCTAAAGGTTTTGGCGCTCAGCGTGCATAAAAGCCGATGTGATTATGTGCTTCTTACAGCGACACCGGCATCTTGGCACAGGGCGGACAGGTCGGCAGGGATGTGATCTGTAAAAAGGCGATTGATGCGCGACAGGGGTGCCACCTGCACCGGTGCATGGCGTTGGAACTTTGATTTGTCGGCCAATAGCCATGTTTGAGAGGTGCGCGCCATAGCGGTCTGGCTGACCGTTACCTCATCGAGATCATAGTCAAAAACATCACCCACGTCAGATACGGCTGAGCAGCCCAAAATCGCAATGTCGAACCGAAAGCCTTGTAGCATTGCCGCGGCGACAGGTCCGACAAGTCCACCGTCTTCGGGGCGCGGGCGCCCGCCGGTGAGCAAGACATTACACCGTTCGTTTTGGGCGAGGATTGCCGCCACGTTCAGATTGTTGGTCACCACCAGCAGACCGTCGTGATGGATTAGCGAATGCGCCAAAGCTTCGGTGCTGGTGCCGATATTGATAAACAGGGCAGATCCGTTGGGGATGGCGGCGGCACAGGCTTGGGCCATCGCCTGTTTGGCCTCGGCATTCACTCGCCCGCGTTCTTCGTAGCGGATGTTGCGCACGCCTGACGGGAGGATCGCGCCGCCATGAACCCGTTCGAGCCGTCCGGCGTTGGCCAGATCGGTCAAATCCCGGCGAATGGTTTGAACAGTCACATCAAAATGCGCGGCAAGTTGATCAACAGTGACCTTGCCGGTGTGACGGGCAATTTCAAGGATCTCATGTTCGCGCAGGCTTTGGTTCATGTTCGTTTCTCTTCGGTTTTGTGAGGTATAAGACGCACTTCGAACGCATTCAATACATATGTTAGACCAAATTGTGCGGCTTTGCGCTGAGGAATCGGGTTGACCTGTGTTCGGTTTTGGTTTCGTTTGTGGTCGAAATTGTTCGTGGGTACGCTGATGACGGAAAAGAGCGAAAACATTGTTGATCTGTTTGTGATTGGCGGCGGGATCAATGGCTGCGGTATCGCGCGGGATGCGGCGGGGCGGGGATTGAGCGTTGCATTGGCGGAGATGAATGATTTGGCCTCGGCCACCTCTTCGGCGTCGACCAAGCTGTTTCACGGCGGTTTGCGGTATCTGGAGTATCTAGAGGTGCGTTTGGTGCGCGAAGCTCTGAAAGAGCGCGAGACATTGCTGAAGGCGATGCCGCACATTAGCTGGCCCATGCGGTTTGTGCTGCCGTTTCACAAAGACATGCGCTTTGAGGCGGACACGCCGGTGTCCAAGTTGTTGGGCACCGTGATGCCCTGGATGAAAGGGCGACGTCCGGCGTGGATGATCCGTGCGGGGTTGTTCTTGTATGACCATCTTGGGGGGCGCGAGATTTTGCCTGGGACGCGGTCTTTGGACCTAAAGGCTGGCGCAGAAGGTGCGCCGCTTCAGGACAAATTTGAGCGTGCATTTGAGTATTCCGATTGTTGGGTGGAAGACAGCCGACTTGTGGTTTTGAACGCGCGGGATGCGCAGGCGCGGGGCGCAAGTATTAGAACGCGCACCAAGGTAATCTCGGCGCACCGAAAGGGAGATCTGTGGCATATCGAGACCGAGGAGCGGGGAAGCGGGGCGCGTTCGATCACGCAGGCACGCGCCTTAGTGAACGCAGCCGGTCCTTGGGTGGCGGATGTTATTCGCGGCGTCGTTGGTGAGAACAGCCGTCATGGCGTGCGGTTGGTGCGCGGCAGTCATATCGTGACCAAGCGGTTGGTTGACCATGATAAATGTTACTTCTTCCAAGGTGGGGACGGGCGGATCATTTTTGCTATTCCTTACGAGCAGGATTTTACCTTGATCGGGACCACCGATCAGGATCACACGGATGCGGACACAGCACCTGAATGTACTGATGCGGAAGCGCAGTATCTTTGTGAATTTGCGTCACAGTATTTTGCCAAGCCAGTGACAATGAGTGACATCGTCTGGCGCTATTCAGGCGTGCGACCGCTGTATGATGACGGAGCAAGCTCTGCTCAGGCCGCGACGCGGGACTATGTGTTGAAGCTTGATGGTGATGTCGCACCAGTACTGAATGTGTTTGGCGGTAAAATCACTACATACAGACGTTTGGCTGAGTCCGCTTTGGCCCAGTTGGCGCCCTTCTTCCCAACAGCGTCGGGGCGTTGGACAGCGGGGGTCGCCATGCCAGGTGGTGATTTTGAAGTATCCGGCGTGGGGGAATTGATCGAGGGCTTGCAGACGGCCTATCCGTTTTTGGAAGAAAGGACGGTGGCCCGATTGGTGCGCGCTTATGGCACTGAGGCAACTGATGTGTTGGGCACCGCTTTGAGGGCTGAAGATTTGGGTCAAGATTTTGGTGCGGGTCTGAACGCGCGCGAGGTAGACTGGCTGTGCGCCAATGAATTCGCGCACTCTGCAGAGGACATTCTATGGCGGCGCAGCAAGCTGGGATTGCGGTTTAGCAGTGATCAAGTGGCCGCACTTGAGGCCTATTTGCAGGCGGCGCGGCAAAATGCGCTGAATTAGAGCTGTTCTGAGAATTGATCTTTGGCGAAGTTCAGCTTATAGGAGCGGTGTTCGTGTCGGACTGCGCGACTTAAACCGTGTGCTCCGAACAGAGAAAATCACGCATAGTGCGGGCAGTTCGCCCCTTATTTGCAAGCCGCAAACGATCCCAGACGAAAAAAAGGTTGTGACACAAATGGCAGATCAAACTTCACCAGACATATTGTATACCATTGTAGACGAAGCTCCAGAATTGGCCTCGGCTTCCTTTCTGCCGATCGTGCGTAAGTTCGTTTCTTCCGCTGGAATCACGGTTGGAACGCCGGACATTTCGCTGGCAGGGCGTATTATTGCGACCTTCCCAGACAATCTGACGGACGCGCAGCGTCAGAACGACGATCTGGCCATGTTGGGCGAGCTGGTAAAGACACCAGGTGCCAACGTGATCAAGCTGCCAAATATCTCGGCCTCTATCCCGCAGCTGAGCGCGGCAATTGCTGAGTTGCAGGCGCAGGGCTACGACGTTCCAAGCTATCCGAACGATCCGCAAACCGACACAGAGAAGAGCATTCAGGCGCGTTATGACGCAATCAAAGGCTCCGCTGTGAACCCGGTTCTGCGCGAAGGGAACAGCGACCGTCGCGCGGCGCGTGCGGTGAAGAACTTTGCCCAGAAAAACCCGCACTCTATGGGTGCATGGGCAACCGATAGCAAAACCAAAGTGTCATCAATGTCCGGCAATGATTTCTTTGCCAACGAAAAATCAGCAACCATCACCGCCGCTCAGGCCGGTGTTGCCAAAATCGTATTTGTTGGAAAAGATGGCAGCGTGAGCGTTCTAAAAGACGCATGGCCGTTGGAAGAAGGTACCGTTGCAGACGCGACATTCATGTCGGCCAAAGCGCTGTCGGCTTTCTTGGCGGACGCGATTGAAGACACCAAAGCGGACGGCACCATGTTTTCGTTGCACCTGAAGGCGACGATGATGAAGGTCAGCGATCCCATCCTGTTTGGCCACGCGGTCAAAGCATGGTTGGCGCCGGTGTTTGAGCAGTTTGGCGATGAAATGGCGGCGCTGGGCGTGAATGCCAATTCCGGTCTGGGTGATCTGCTGGATCGTGTCAAAGAGAACGCAGATATCATGGCCGCAATTGATGCGGTGACTGCAGACCGTCCGGGTATGTACATGGTCGACAGCGACCGTGGTATCACCAACCTGCACGTGCCAAGCGATGTGATCATCGACGCATCCATGCCGGCCATCATTCGTGCTGGCGGCAAAGGCTGGGATGCAGCCGGCGCAAAAGGCGACACCAACTGTGTGATCCCTGACCGTTGCTACGCGCCTGTGTATGATGAGGCGATTAACTTCTTCAAAGCCAATGGCGCTCTGGATGTGACCACCGCCGGTTCTGTTGCTAACGTTGGTTTGATGGCGCAGAAGGCCGAAGAATACGGCAGTCACCCAACCACATTTGAAGCCGCAGCAGACGGTGCGATCCGCATCGTTCTGGCCAATGGCGAGGTTCTGCATTCCCATGATGTGGAAGCCGGCGATATCTGGCGGTCTTGTACTGTGAAGAAAGCGCCTATCTTGAACTGGATCGAACTGGCGATGGATCGTCAGCGTTTGACCGGATCGGAAGCGATCTTCTGGCTAGACGCCAACCGCGCACATGATGCAGAGCTGATCAAATATGTTCAGCCTGCTTTGGAAGCCGCCGGTGTTGCCGGCAAATTCCAGATCATGGCACCACGCGAAGCAACAGCGCAATCGCTGAAAACCATCACAGCAGGCAACGACAGCATCGCCATCACTGGCAACGTGCTGCGCGACTATCTGACCGATCTGTTCCCCATTCTTGAGCTGGGCACATCGGCCAAGATGCTGTCGATTGTGAAGCTGATGAACGGTGGTGGGCTGTTTGAAACCGGTGCTGGTGGATCCGCTCCCAAGCATGTTCAGCAGCTGGTGGAAGAAAACCACTTGCGCTGGGACAGCATGGGTGAATTCTGTGCCCTTGGAGAGAGCTTGAACTTCTTGGCTGACGTTAAAGGCAACGCCAAAGCGGGTGTTCTCGGCCGTGCTGCCGAAGATGCAACACAGGGTATACTGGACGACAACCGTTCGCCCAGCCGCAAGGTGGGGCAGCCCGACAACCGCGACAGCCACTATTGGTTTGCACGCTACTGGGCGGAAGCCGTGGCAGCGCAGACTGACGATGCTGATCTGGCCGCCGAATATGCACAAATTGCCAAGGCCTTGGCCGACGGTGAAGCCGCAATTCTGGCGGAACTGGCTGCTGCTCAAGGTCCAGCTGCAGAAATCGCTGGATATTACCGCCCGTCGGTTGAGCTAAAAGCCAAAGTGATGCGCCCAAGTACAACGCTGAACGCGATTATTGATTAAGCAGGTTTGCATTCTGAAACGACAAAGGCCGCTCAGAAATGGGCGGCCTTTTGTGTTGCGTTGCCTGAAGATCCCAAAAATCCAAGCACAGAAAGTCGTGTTAGGATTGGTCGCTCAAAGGTGAGGGAATGGATTGGCTTCAACAGTTTGGGCTGAAGGCATCCGTGGAGTGCGACGACTCTCTAGTCGTCACTCCAATGCAAGTCGTAATAGGTTTTACTACTCTTGCATGAAGATTTAGGTAAAAGAAACGGTCTGGCGCGTGGCGTCTATCAACTTTGCTGAAGGTGTTCCAATGGCCAATAATTCCAAGCTGCACCCCCGCAATCAACACGCAGAAGGTTATGACTTTGAGCGACTGCTGGCGGATTCACCTGAACTTGAGACATTCACAATCAGAAACCCTATGGGTCGAGCGACGATTGATTTTCAAGACGCTGCAGCGGTCCGAATGCTCAATAGGGCTTTGCTGAAAACGCACTACAACATCGATTTTTGGGATATTCCGGCCAACTATCTATGCCCACCAATCCCCGGTCGTGTCGACTACATCCACTACTTGGCGGACTTGCTCGCCGCCAGCAATAACCAAGACATCCCACGTGGGCGCCATATCAAGGTGCTAGACGTGGGAACTGGGGCGAGCTTGGTTTATCCTCTTTTAGGCCAGAGCGAATATGGCTGGCATTTCACTGGCGTCGACATAGACGCAGGCGCGATTAAATCTGCGCGGCGGATTTGTGAAGCCAACCGGTTGAACATTGCCATCAGGCGTCAAAATGCGCCTGAGAATATCTTTAAGAACGTGATTGAACCCCGCGATATTTTTCACATTACTATGTGCAACCCACCTTTTCATGCGTCCATGGAACAAGCGACTAAGGGTACCCAACGTAAGTGGAATAACCTTGGAAAAGGGCGCTCAAGCAAGCTCAATTTTGGCGGCCAAAACGCAGAACTTTGGTGTCCTGGAGGCGAGGTAAAGTTTGTCGCGAGCATGATTGAACAAAGCACAGAATTCGCTGATCAGTGTTTGTGGTTTACTTCATTGGTTTCAAAAAAAGACAGCCTTCGGCCACTTAGCAGAGTTTTAGGAAAAGCCAACGTGGCAGATTTCAATTTGGTTGAAATGGCGCAGGGGCAGAAAACAAGTCGCTTTATTGCTTGGACCTTCATAAAGAAAAACCAGAGATCAAAGTATCTGATTGGAGGGCGTCAATAGAACGGACGTTTTCCATTCCGTTCTAGGGGCACCGCAGCGCTCGGTCTGCTGATCAGCAGACCCCTTGGAGCGCCGGCGTCTTCTGGCACCAACGGTGGATCTGGCCCATGTTCCATGCCCCCTATAATGCTTTGACACCACGGCCTTCGGAACGTTCTTCAAATCCACCTCTCGCGACATTGCTGTGCAATTCACTGCAGTACAATGATCAAGGCTGAACTGATCTGGCGCGACACTTGGGAAACCCGCAGGCAAGCTGAGATCCCGATCTTTGAGTACATCAATGGGATCTACAATCCGCGACGCCGCGACTCAGAACTGGGCTGGAAAAGCCCTGTCGTTTTCGAATGAAAGGTGGCTTAAACGAACACTTGGGGCGGCACGAAAGCCGGACCGGTCCAGTTTGATCACTTCAAGCCGTCAGCGCATCCAGAACCCGTTTTTCTTGATTTGGTTGCGGATGGCTTGTTCGCGTCGGGGCAGGTGGTCGCGATCAAACAGCGCGCGGACTTTTTCGCCGCGGTTTTGGTAAATCATGCGCTTAAACGGCTCATATTGCTTAAGCACCTTTTTGATACGGTTCGGCGCTGTGATTTCTTTGAGAACATCAATGACGTGATCGGTCTCGCGCGCATACAAGAGCGGCAATAGTCGATAGTGGCACGTTGTCTTGTCGTCCAAATACCCTGCCTCAAGTGTATCTCTTCCGCCTCCTAAGGCATGGATAACCAGAGGCAGCGAGATTTGGTCCAGCCATGGATAGAGGGCCTGACAGGCCAGCGCGTCGCCGGGATTATCTCGGATACTTAAAGCAATGCGTTCAAACAGAGCGCCGAACTCATGCGGACATTTGTAGTAGAAAAAACCCGCGTTGAAATAGAGGTGTCTGCGCCAGTATTCCTCTGGTTGAGACAAATCCAGAGAAGAGTCAAAATCCAAGTCAAACCGGTCATAGAGCGATTTCCAGATGCCAGCATATCCGGGCCCGTATATCTCGGGAATGGGCCAGGTGCCTTCGACCTTTAACGAGGCAGAAGGGCGGTCAAAATCAAAGGGAACATCGGCTAGCTCACCGGTGATCAAAGTATCAGTGTCAAAGAACACAAAAGGTTCGTTCGCCGGCAAGGCACGTAACAGCTCGATCTTGTTGCCTTCGGGATAGGCTTGGCCGAAATGTCGGCTCTCAAAAGGCAGGATTTCTGCGTCAAACGCGTCAAGCAAAGCCACGACATCAGGATTAGACATGCGCGGGTCCTTTTCCCATTTTGGACCCGGTTGGGGCTCCGCAATAAACAAGCGTCCGTGAAAGTCAGGAGACATTTCGCGCAAGGACGCCGCAAATAGAAGCGCTTCATATTGCAGGCGCCCAGACTGACCAACAACCACGATGTTGAAATCGCTACTTTTGCCCGTTTTCCTTGCCATTAGCGTCTCTGCCCTGCACCATTGTTATCGGGACTATAGGCGGGTGGGCGCATTTCCAAAAGACGCTAATCGGCTTGTTTCTTTATTTGGTTTTGAGTGAGGGGTTTTGCTATGAGTTTTTTGTTGAGGGCCGCCGCCATTCTTTGCCTCTTCGCGAGCAACGCTGTTGCAGAAAGCGATCGGCAGGCGGAGGACCAAACGCCTACCGGAAAATTTCTTAATGCAACTGAGACCCGCCCAATTTTGCAGGCAACCCAGAACAGTTGGATTGCTGTTCGCGAATATGACAGTAGGGACTTGGTCTATTTCACACATCTTCTCAGCTGGCGCTGTGCTTTGTTTGAAGTGCACTATTCGATCAATAAAAGTCCGTTCTTTGAACTTGAGTTGCCAGAGTGTGATCCTGCGAACCCTAACGCAATTCCCGATGATGCAACGATTTTTCTACCGTTTGCGTTGGGAACCGTTCAAACCGTCGACATTAAGGTGTTGTATGACGATCTTGGGACAGAAGAAGCAAGTTTTGAGCGTGCGGATGTTGTGACGCCTTGATGCGCATGAGCGGTGAATAGGCACCCACAACGAAAGAGATTTTCTGCTTCTTTGCGCAGGTTGCCTCGGTCGTATATCTAAGCCGCGCGTCCAGTTCCAAGTCTCATTGGGATCCCAAATAGGCTCTATCTTCAATCAAAATCTCCGTTAAACGTGGTATCCCTTTCCCGCGTTGAAAATGGCGATCAGCCTTTTTGTTAGCGGACTGTATTCACCGCCCGTTTAAATAATAAGCTGGACAACTTCTTCAAATCGAACGGCTTTTTTGCTCAAATTAGTTGATGGAGGTGCTTCCCTTTACCGCAGACGGATTTAGCTTAGGGGGGCAGTGATAGGTAAGCCAAGAGCAGTGTAGTGGTTCAGCACGGCGATGCATATTGGATCTCCGCGACCTGCCTTTCCAAGTCCCTCGCCATGAGTGATTGGCGGAGTGGTTTCATACAGTGTATTTTGGTATCAACCCTGCTTCGCCACTGGGTGGGCCCCATAACTCTTGTTTTTTTTATGTTCTATAATCGATTTATTAGGACTCAGTGCAGGTGCCTGTATGTGGTCAGTCCTGGAATCGTCGCTGCCAAACAAAAGGCTGCATTGATGGGCGGCCGTGTCGTAACTCTTTGGAAATTAAAAGTTAGCTTTTAAGGACGTAGATATGTTCCCACATTGCTTTCTAAAAACGTTGTGGAAAGTGGTGGGCGACCCTGGAATCGAACCAGGCGTGCGTCTCCGCGAGGGAGTTACAGTCCCCTGCCACACCTTGCGGCCTGTCGCCCACTTTCCATGACCTTGCGGTCGTGGTGTGAGGGGCTGATTAATGACATGTTGGGGGGGCGTCAACCACAAAATTGCTTGAACATCGCGCGTAGGCGGCGCATTGGTAGAACCCTGCTTATTCAAGGGATATTAGGTCATGAAAAAACCCAAGTGGGTTGTCGAAAAGGAACAGCAAAAGCGCAAAACGGCGGCTGAAACTGTTTGGCTTTTTGGGCTGCACGCGGTGCGTGATGCATTGATGAATCCCGACCGCGAAAAACTGCGTTTGATGGTAACACGCAATGCCGCTGCGAAACTGGCCGAGGCGATCGAGTTTTGTGGAATCACTCCGGAAGAGGTGGATCCGCGGAACTTCAAACCGCCAATCGATCCGCAATCGGTACATCAGGGCGCTGTGCTTGAGGTAAAGCCGCTGAATTGGGGGGGCTTGTTGGATCGCGCGATGGGGGATGGCGAACGTCCGCCGCGGCTGTTGCTGCTGGACCGTGTGACAGACCCGCATAACGTTGGTGCGATCTTGCGCTCTGCCGAAGTGTTTGGCGCGCAAGCTGTGATTGGCACGCGACATAATTCAGCCCCCGAGACCGGTGCACTGGCGAAAACCGCGAGCGGGGCGCTAGAGCGGCAACCTTATCTGCGTCTGCGAAACCTGTCTGACACTATCGTTGAGCTTCAGGGCATGGGCTACATTGTGCTGGGGTTGGATGGCGAGGCCGAGGAAACCATCGAGACCGCACTAGAGGGCCGTCGCGATCGCGCTGTGGCGCTTGTGCTAGGGGCCGAAGGGCCAGGGCTGCGGGCCAAGACCAAAGAAACCGTCGACAAGCTGGTGAAAATCGACTTTGCCGACGCCTTTGGCTCGCTCAATGTCTCAAATGCTGCGGCTGTCGCGCTCTATGCTTCTTTGCCGCGCGCGAGTTCGGAGTAGGGCACTAACTCGCTGGTCAGGTCTCTTTTGGAGGATAGGTCTCGGTTTTCGGGGACTTAGTCTTTTGACCAACAGACAATCGGCACCCGTACGACACGGGTGTCGGTTCACAACATGTGTCTCTTGCATTGGAACATTCTCCCTGGATCTATCGAACCCAACGTAAATTGAAACATTTGTTAAGTTTCGAAGCAGTCACTCAGCCACGGGTGAACAGCCGTGCAGTGATTTAGATTAGTGGCTTCATAAGGTTTAAAATCACAATAAATAGGTGAAAAACCCCAATTTTTTATGGCTGGACGCGCGCAGCAAAGAAGTTGCTCTCATCGCGTGGTTTTTTGTGCGCAGCGCTAAGCTATGGTTTTCTTTTATCTTCTTGATCACAGTTTATTTACTTTCCCTTTAAATGTTCGAAAAGCGCCCCATCTCTTAATCAAGAAACGCGAAAACGGAACTTTCGTGTTTTTCTTCACTGTCCCTCGTTCCGCACTGCGCCCGGCATTTTGTCTGGGCGCTTTTTTTTGTGGGACAGTCCAAACAGACCGCGCTAGCGTGGCGACATGACTTATTCAGACGAATTTTTGAAATCCATTCTAACTCGCACGAAAACAGTTGCTGTTGTTGGCGTGTCGATGAATTCCGTGCGACCCAGTTACTATGTGGCACGCTATCTGTCGCTCAAGGGCTATACAGTGATTCCTGTAAATCCGGGGCATGCCGGCAAGATGTTGTTTGGCCAAACGGTGCGGGCTGATCTTTCAGAGATTTCCGAACCGGTTGATATGGTCGACATCTTTCGCCGATCCGATGCCGTGCCCCCGATTGTGGATGCCGCCCTTGCGCAGTTTCCCAAGCTGCAAACCATCTGGATGCAAATCGGGGTTGAACACGCCGAGGCCGCCGCCAAGGCGCAGGCACGCGGTGTGGATGTTGTTCAGAACCGCTGTCCCAAAATTGAGTATCAGCGGCTTTTTGGAGAATTGCGCATGGGCGGTTTTGCCACCGGTGTGATTTCGTCCAAGCTTTAAGAGCGGTTCTCTCTGGCGGCTTTGTCATCAAAGACTTTCTGGCGTGGCACCCATTCATAGCGTGTGTCTAGCTCAACAGGGGCCCAGAAGAGGTTTCCACCATAACGCCACGGATCCAACACGACGCCGTCCTCCATAGCCGCGCCCTTGGAGCTCAGAATGACCGTGCTGTGTTCGATGCGAAGGTTGTAGGCGTTAGCGATGGCGCGGTGGATTTGTAGGCTTTGCAAATTCTCGGCAGTTAGTCGTGCCTCAAGATCATGCGCCCAGTGCCAGCACAGCCCGCGCGGACGCAGACCTTGATTAACTTTAGCATTATGGATCAGCGCGGAATCCGTGACGTTATATTCAACTGCCAACTGCTGAGAGTAACTGTAGGCGATCGCTGCGACGCGCTGTGCTTCGTCATTGCTTACATCAGGTCCCAGAGCCGCCAGAGTTGTGCTCAGCCCAGCTACATCCGGTGTCTTGACCTCTTCGGGAACAGAGCAGGCCGCGACAAGAGCACAGAGCAAACAAGTGTATATCCAGATCAGGGTACGGGGCATGGCAGGCTTTCTTCGTCGACTTCGCGTCAGACTATAAAGTGCGCACTGAAAGGGTAACCCCGAAATCGCGAAGCTGCGCTTAAGTTGGGCGAATTGCCACTCGCCCCAAAAGGGCGTGCCCTCTACACATTTTCCTGAGAAGCTTGGGATGCCTCAATCTGTTCAAGCAGTATTCCGGCCAAAGCGTGTTTTTTAAAGGGTTTGCCCAGACAATCGTTCATGCCGGCGTCAAGGTAGGACTGTTCTTGGTCCGGCATAACATTGGCCGAGAGGGCAATAATTGGCGTTTTTAGATTTGGCGCAGCAATTTTTCGTATACGCTTTGCCGCCTCCAAGCCACTGATCCCCGGCAATTGTATGTCCATTAAAATGGCATCAAACCGTTCTATATTGGCCAGTCTGACAGCCGTTTCACCGGTTTCGGCTAGGCTTGGGAACACACCAAAGGATTTTAGAAACCGCTCAGCAATCATTTGGTTTGTTTTATTGTCTTCAACCAACAAAACATGGCGCCCTTTCAGACGCTCAATGCCCGCAGTGTCAATTTTCTTTTTTTGCTTTTGTGAATTGGGAGCGTCAGTGGCTTCGATCAAGGGAAAGGTAAACCAGAAATCACTGCCTTGATCGGGTTGGCTGTCGACTCCAATTTCGCCCCCCATAAGGTCAACGAGCTCTCTACAAATCGCAAGCCCCAAGCCCGTTCCGCCAAATTTACGAGTTGTGCTGTCGCTGGCTTGTTCGAACTTGTTAAACACTCGGAGCTTTTGTTCCGAAGTCATGCCGATGCCGCAATCGGACACTATGACCCGCACCTGATCGGAGGCGCGTGTCATAGTGACATTGATCTTTCCATTGTCCGAAAATTTGACCGCATTGCTCAAAAGATTGGTGACAATCTGGCGCAAACGAATTGGGTCGCCCTGAATCGCTTCGGGTAAACTCGGGTCTATTTCGCTGACCAGTTCAAGGTTTTTTGTTTTGGCCAAACCGTATAAGGCGGACACAGCAGAGGGCAAGAAGTCGCGCAGGACAATGGGCCTGACCTCTAGTGTGCCTGCTCCGGCTTCTAGTTTGGAATAGTCCAGAATGTCGTTGATCAACCTTGCCAGCGTGTTGCCGGATGATCGCGCGGTATTAAGCAAATTCCTTTGTTCGTCCGTTAGGTCGGTTTCGGCCAAAAGCTGGGCAATACCGGCCATTCCGTTGAGCGGTGTGCGTATTTCGTGGCTCATTTTTGCGAGTAATTCTGACTTTGCGCGGTTTGCATCTCGCTCGTTCTTTTGCAGCATCGCAAGTTCAGCAGCGTTTCGTTCAAACTCGTCACGGAACAAACAAAGCCCGGTGAAGACAGATATTGTGACAAGAATCGAAATATGGGCCGATCTCGGGTCCACGTTGTCTACAAATTGCCCTAATAGGAGCAAATTAGAGACGATGAGAATAGAAGTCGCTAGCGCCAACCGTCGGCTTAGCAACATGGATGCGAGGCAGGCGGGGCCAACAAGGAACATCTCTCGATTCCAATCCGGCTGGGAATCATAGATCGTCATCAAATTGGAGTGTATCGTGAACGCCACGAGAATGCCGATCGTAACAGCTGACAAATTGCGGGTGTGGAAAAACAGGGCCGGCGTCAAAAAGTAGATCGCTAGAAAGGCAAGCGACATGATCGCAACCGGCAAGGGCAATTGGGAACTGCCCGTGAAAGCTATGAAATTGTGAATTGCCCCAACGAAGCCGATAACAAATGAAAACGCGCACAGCAATCTAATCCGCATATTCAGGCTACGGTCATCGCTTTTATCATTCGGCCAAAAATATCCTAGAAATGAATTTTTTATGTGAACTATCAGGGGGTTGTTCATTTTTAGATTCGCTTTCCGTCGGCATAGCTTTAATGCCTGCCTATGGTTAAGCTTTTCTAAATCGGGGCATAATCCGGCTAAAAGGAGCGGTCAGACGGGATGAATTCCTCAGAGCCTCAAGTTTACGTCTTGGGGCGTGCAGCCTTTTCGGCGATCCCGCTGAGACCTTGGCGGCGGGCCAGTTCAGATAAAACATCCTCAAGGGCGACGTCGCGCGCCTCGAGCATGACCAGCAAATGATAGAGCACATCAGCAGCTTCATAGGTAAGCTTTTCGCGATCTCCCTTGACCGCTTCGATCACCGCTTCGATGGCTTCTTCACCAAATTTTTCGGCGCATTTCTCTGGGCCTTTGGCCAGCAATTTGGCGGTCCAGCTGCTGTCAGGGTCTGCTTTGGCGCGCTCCGAGATTGTCGCCGCAAGGCTGTCTAGAATGCTCATGTGGTCCTCATCGGAATTCCGGCGTCAATCATATAGGCCTTGGCTTCTTGGATGCTGTATTCGCCGAAGTGGAAAATAGATGCAGCCAACACGGCACTTGCACCACCTTCGGTGACACCTTCCACAAGGTGGTCCAGCGTGCCGACGCCGCCCGAAGCAATCACCGGTACATTGACCGCATCCGAGATCGCACGGGTCAACGGCAGATTAAAACCAGCCTTGGTGCCGTCGCGGTCCATCGAGGTCAAAAGAATTTCTCCAGCCCCTTTGGCGACCACCAGTTTGGCGAATTCCACAGCGTCTATGCCGGTCGGCTTGCGCCCACCGTGGGTGAAAATTTCCCATTTGCCCGGCGAGACTGTTTTTGCGTCGATCGCTACAACAATGCATTGCCCGCCAAACTGGGCAGAAGCTTCGCCGACAACGTCTGGATTGGCCACCGCTGCGGAGTTAAAGCTGACTTTGTCGGCTCCTGCGAGCAGCAGATTGCGCACATCAGAGACGGTGCGAACCCCGCCGCCAACGGTGAGGGGCACAAAGCACTGATCTGCCGTCCGGCTGACCATGTCGATCATCACGCCACGATTCTGATGGGTGGCATGGATGTCTAGAAAGCAAATCTCATCCGCTCCAGCGGCGTCATAGGCTCGCGCGGCTTCGACCGGATCGCCTGCGTCACGCAGACCGACAAAGTTTACGCCCTTGACCACACGGCCATCAGCGACATCAAGACAGGGGATTAGACGGGTTTTCAGCATAAAGTTGCCTGTTCAGAAAATCGTTACTCGCTGTTTATTCAGAAATGTTGCCAGTTACCAGAGTTGCAAATTACCGCAGACGATAAAAAGGATCTTTCCATGAGAAAACTTCTTCCAGCCATTGCTCTTGTTATTGCTTCTGGCACGACGGCCCTGGCGGCAGATGACCCTGTCGTAAAAGTGAAATCATCTCAACCTGTTGCGGAGACAATGGATGCTCTTGCAGCTGCGGTGGAGAACGCCGGAGTTACAATTTTCGCACGTGTTGATCACGGCGCAGGCGCTGCGACCGTGGACATGGACTTGGCGGATTCAGAGTTGCTGGTATTTGGTAATCCAAAGGTTGGTACGCCAGCGATGCAGGCTGATCCACTTGCAGGTTTGTACCTCCCAATGAAGGTCCTCGTGTATCAGGATGCAGCGGGGGATGTATGGCTGGCATACGAAGACCCTGCCAAGATGCTCGAAGATCTCGATATTGACGCAGATGCGCCCTATGTCGCGGGCATGACTGGCGCGCTGGGCAAGTTGACTGGCGCAGCATCGGGGAACTAAAACGTCTCTTTTAGCCACCCCCGTAAGCAACATGCTTGCGGGGGTTATGTTTTGCTGCGACGGCCCAGTATCGCCAGCGCGATCAAAGTCGCGACAAACGCAACTGGTAGGGTGATGACCAGTAGCCCGAGAAACCCATAGGCCCGCCCCAAAACCGGAGCAAGGTTTTTGCCATCGACCCAGCAGCCGAGCTCATACATTTCCAGACCGAATTCGCATCCATTTTGACCTGCGACCCAATTTGCCCAAAGATAGAAAAACAATGGGGTCAGACAGAGAAGGATCAGCGCCACCAACACTGCGAGAGTGATGCGGCGCCAAACACTCATGCTTTCAGAACATCCAGCGCCTCGTTCAGATCAATGGCCCCATCATAGAGCGCACGTCCTGAAATCGCGCCATTGAGGGGAGCGCCACAGGATTTTAGAGCACGTAGATCGCCCAGCGAGCTTACGCCACCCGAGGCAATCACCGGAATGGACACCGCATTGGCCAAGGCGGCGGTGGCCTCGACATTGGGGCCTTTCATCGCGCCATCGCGCAGGATGTCAGTGTAAATGATTGCCGCCACACCTGCGTCCTCAAAAGAGCGCGCAAGGTCTGTCACCATGACATCGGTTTCCTCAGCCCAGCCTTTGGTCGCCACGCGTCCGCCACGTGCATCAATGCCCACGGCCACTTTGCCTGGAAATTCCTTGGCCGCCTCACGCACCAATTCGGGGTTTTCAACGGCAACTGTGCCTAGAATGACCCGTGCCAGACCCTTGTCGATCCAGTTCTCGATGGTTTTCATGTCGCGGATACCGCCACCCAACTGGGCGGGCACTTTGGTTTGTTTCAGAATTTCCTCAACCGGCGCCGCGTTCACAGGTTCTCCGGCAAAGGCGCCGTTCAAATCGACCAGATGCAGCCATTCACAGCCCGCTTTGACAAATTCCATCGCTTGTGCGGCGGGGTTTTCGTTGAACACGGTCTCTTGGTCCATGTCACCATGCACAAGGCGCACAGCGTTTCCGTCTTTAAGATCAATGGCGGGGTAGAGGATCATAGGGCAACACCTTGGATTGTCGATCAGTCGCCTGTGATGTCGCATGAGGCCCGATGAAATGCAATGTGACCCCAAGTCAGGCTTGATCGGAATCCGGTGCTGGCCCACAATTTTTCTTAATAGAGGAGGAAATCACATGAAAAAGCTACTTTTGGCGGCAGCCATCGGTATCACTGGCGCCGGAATGGCCATGGCTGACCCAGTTTACGGCACTTGGAAAACGGCTGCGGATGACAATGGCAACTATGGTCATATTGACGTGGCAGCTTGCGGATCTAAAATTTGCGGTACGCTTGCAAAATCTTTCGGTCCTGACGGCAAAGAACTGAATTCGCCCAATAATGGCAAACAAATTGTCTGGGATATGACGGCCAAAGGCGACGGCACTTATGGCGGCGGCAAGATCTGGTCGCCCGACCGCGACAAGACCTACAAATCCAAAATGTCGCTCAGCGGTAATACCTTGGCAGTCGAAGGATGCGTGTTGATGGTATGCCGAGATGGCGGCAAATGGAGCCGCGTCAATTAAATCGACGCCCGCTGGATACGAAAAAGCGCCCCCAAGTGAGGGACGCTTTTTGCTTTTAGGCTGGGAGGAAGCCTGACTTAAACAGCGCCAGTGTATTCGCCGCGCGCAGGATAGTTGTTGGCAATCGCAAAATCGAGCGCGCCAACCAGCTCAGAGAAGTGCGGGCGTACAAACGGCATGGTTTGGGTTGAGCCATAATAGAGCGACTGATCAGGGCTGACCATGAACAGGCCGGGCTCAGAGAACAGCGTAGGCTCTTCAATCCCAATGGAGGTTTTGCCGCGTGAGGTCGAGATATAGAGGCCCCATTCCTTGGCAACGCTCAGTGATAGGTCGTAACCAAAGCGCAGGTTCTTGGCTTCGATCTTGTCTGCCATTGCTTGGGTGCGTTCTTCACCATCTGAGCTGATCGCGATGACATTCACGCCGCGCTCGGCAAATTCACCAACGCGCTTTTCCAGCTCTTTAAGGTAATTGGCACAGATCGGGCAGTGTAGGCCGCGATAAAAGCAGATGACTGTCCCGCGCTCGCCGGTTTCAGCGCTCAGATCAAACGTGCCGCCTCCGAGAAGCGGAGTTGTGAGGTTCGGGGTTTTCTGGCGGGGCATCAGCATTTTGGGGTCCTTCCGTGTTTTTGCTTGTTGATGTGTATGTCAGGGTTTAGTGTCAATTAAATCCGATTAATCGTACATAAACACCGGAATTCGTCATGGACCGTCTAACCACTCTTGTTGAACGCTTTCATTTGAAGGTTCAGGGCGCGCCCTTGGGTAAGGCCAATTTGATCGCCAAATCGGCGGCTGACGGCAAACCGGATCGGGTGATGTTCTTCACGCGTGGGGCATGCGAAGCGTCTTGCGCGGGAGAGGTGCTGTTTTCGGCCGCTGTGGATTGGTCGGGCCCGACAAATCCCCTGATGGCGGCGCTACCGGATGTGGTGATGTTTGATTTGACCGGTCACGCGGACACTCATGCTTTGGTTGACCTGATGAAATCGGAAGCTGCAGCAAATCGCTGTGGCGCGCAATCGGTGATCAACCGATTGGGGGAGGCGCTCATCGTGCGGCTTCTGCGGGATCAAATTGAACGTGGTAGCACGGAATCTGGCCTGCTGGCCGGCATGGCAGACCCGCGGTTGAGCCGCGCAATAGTCGCCATGCACGACCATCCGGGGCGGGTGTGGAGCAACGCCGATCTGGCGCAGGTCGCAGGGCTATCACTCTCTCGCTTTAGTGAGCTATTTCAAAATGTTGTTGGCGAAACGCCGATAGGATACCTGCGTCGTTGGCGTTTGATTTTGGCGCGTCAGGATGTGCAGCGTGGCGACCGCGTCGAAGCTGTCGCGCGCCGATATGCCTATGGGTCTCCCGAAAGCTTTACACGTGCGTTTCGTCGCGCCTACGGGCAAACGCCTACTGCGCTGCGTGGCGCAGGTTTTGCTTGATCAAATGGCTGTGTTGCTCCCATCGTAAACCCTTAAAGCTGCGGGGAGGCTGCAATGAAGAAGGTTTTGATCACCGGTGGCAATGGTAACCTTGGTCTGTTGTTGGCGGAGCGGCTGAACCAAGCGGACATTGAGGTGATCCGCTTTGACCTAAATCCGGCGCCAAATGGGGCAGGGCGGGAAGTTCTGGGCGATATTCGCGACATCGCGTTGATTGAGAAACTGTTTGAAACACACGCTCCTGACAGTGTTATCCACCTTGCCTCGCTTTTGTCAGGCAGTTCTGAAGATAACCTCAAGTCGTCTTGGGAAATCAACGCAACCGCGTCGTTTCAGTTGTTGAACCTTGCCTCGGAGCGCGGCATGTCAGGCCCGTTTGTGTTTGCCTCAACGATCGCCTCATATGGTCCTGAAGCCGATGACCCATTGCCGGAAAACGCCGAGCAGTGGCCGCGCGGTATTTATGGCGCCACCAAAGTCGCGGTGGAGCGGCTCGGCTATTATTTCAAAACGCGCCACGGGTTGGATTTCAGATGCTTGCGCTTCCCGTTAGTGCTCTCACCTTTTGCCCCGCCAAGTGCGATGACGGCTTATCCATCTCACGCGTTCTTGGCAGCGGCGCAGGGGCAGACCTTTACCTTCCCCGTTGCGCCCGAGGTCGGCATGTCGACGATGTTTCTTGACGATGTGGTGCGCAGTTTAGCGGAGCTTGGTCTGGCGGAGCGATCGCGCTTGAGACAGCCAGCTTACAACCTGCACAGCTTTTACGCATCCGCGCGGGACATTGAGATGGCGATAAAAGCGCGTTGGCAAGGCTTTGAATGTGGTTATGCGCCAAATGCAGCTGTTGAGGCGATGCTAAATGCCTCTCCGGATGTAGTCGTCAGCGATGCTGCCGCGCGAGATTGGGATTGGGCGCCTGCGTATGATCTGTCAACGACGACAGCAGCGATGTTTGACATGTTGGGGGTAAGCGAAGGCGCGCCGGAATAAACTGGCTGCGCCTTAAATATCAGTGTTTTATTGATGCATCTTAAAGTTACGCTTTAAGATTTTTTAAGGTGCCCACGCCAAGAAATTCCCAATCATACGCAGTCCGACACCCTGACTTTTTTCGGGGTGAAATTGTAGACCCAACATATTGTCCCGTCCGACAATGGCCGTGACATCACCGCCATAATCTACATGAGCAATCCGGTCTTGTGCACGGGCAACTTCAAATTTGTAGGAGTGTACAAAGTAGGTGTGATCGCCGGTTTTCACCCCGTCCAAAATGGGATGCGGATGATCTACGACAAGATCATTCCAGCCCATGTGCGGCACTTTCATACTCTTGTCGGAAGGGTCAATGTAGCGCACGTCGCCGCCAATCCAGTCCAGACCCGCAGTTTCTTCATATTCATGGCCTGTGGTTGCCAGCAATTGCATGCCCACACAGATGCCCATAAAGGGGCGGCCTTTTTGTTCCACCGCTTCCACCAAAGCATCATAGATGCCCTTGTGGCCGCGCAGCTCGCGCGCGCAGGCGGGAAACGCCCCGTCGCCGGGCAATACCAGGCGATCGGCGCGCGCAATAACATCCGCGTCAGAGGTCACAACAACCTCACCCGCATCGCATTCGCGCGCCATACGCTGAAACGCTTTTTCTGCCGAGTGCAGGTTGCCGCTCTCGTAGTCAATCAGTGCCGTTAACATATCCTAGAGCGTCCCTTTGGTGGAAGGCACAGCATCCGCTTTGCGCGGATCGGTCTCAACTGCATCACGCAACGCTCGCGCTACGGCCTTGAAAGTCGCCTCGGCAATATGGTGGCTGTTAAAGCCGTGCAGCTGGTCGACATGCAGAGTAATGCCGCCGTGTGTCGAGAACGCTTGGAAGAACTCGCGCACCAGTTCGGTGTCAAATGTGCCAATCTTTTGGGTTGGCATGTCGTTGTTCCAAATCAGGAAAGGACGTGCTGACAGGTCCAGCGCGGCGCGAATTTGGGCGTCATCCATGGGCAACAGGCAGCTGGCGTAGCGACGGATGCCACGTTTATCCCCAAGTGCCTGAGTGAGGGCCTGACCCAATGCGATCCCCACGTCTTCGACCGTGTGGTGGTCATCAATGTGATAATCCCCCTTGGCGCGGATCGTCATATCGATCAGCGAATGGCGCGACAACTGATCCAGCATGTGGTCAAAGAAGCCCACGCCGGTTTGATTGTCATATGTGCCACTGCCATCGAGATTGATGTCGATGGTGATCTCGGTTTCTGCAGTTGCCCGCGTCACGCTCGCCTTGCGCATGGGAGTGTCCTTTGCTGTAGTGCGCCGCCCTTATAGGCGGGCACAGGCGTGGGGCCAAGAGGTCGGTTTTTCAGATTGTATCTCGGGTGGCAAATGTGCCAGCTTTGGTGCAACTGACTGCGAGGAAGCTATGTCCACCTGTGTCTTTATCCAAATCCGCTGCAAACCGGGCTCAACCTACCGTGTGGCCGAAGAAATTGCGCTGAAGGAAATCCATTCAGAGCTCTATTCAACGAGCGGGGACTATGACCTGCTACTCAAGCTCTACATTCCCAAAGACGAAGATGTAGGGAAATACATCAACGATCATTTATTGGACATTTCCGAGATCGAACGCTCGCTGACGACGTTGACGTTTAAGGCATTTTGAGAGACGTGACTTAAAGGTGCGCCGCAAGGCGGCGCGCTGGAAATCTCGTCTGCGCCCCATGGGCGCCTCCTCGGATATGTTGCGATCCCTTCAGCCCAGCTCACGCGGCCGAGTCAGCTGGACTTATGGCGACGTCGTGACGTCGACGCCGTTGATCCAAGTAGCGCGCACAGCGCGGTCATCCCCCATCATGATTGTCGGGAAAAGTGCCTCCCAAAAGCTGTCCGCGCGTACACTGCGTTGTGCAATGTCCGGTGTTGAGGCCAGATCCAGCACGATAACATCGGCTTCCATGCCTGGTGCGAGATTGCCGATCTTGTCCTCCATATGCAGTGCGCGGGCGGAGCCTTGGGTGGCTAGCCAGATCAATTGCGCCGCATGCAGCGGCGTATGACGCAGTTGCGCCACCTCATAGGCCGCCGCCATGGTACGCAGCATCGAAAAACTTGAGCCGCCACCGGTGTCGCTCGCCAAGCCCACACGTTGCCCCTCTGCCATCAATCCGCCCATGTCAAACAAGCCCGAGCCGATAAAGGTATTGGACGTGGGGCAATGGATCAGGCCAGCACCCACTTCGCGCAGGCGGTCTTTTTCGCGCGGCTCCAGATGGATAGCGTGGCCGTACAGCCCTTTTTCGCCCAAAAGTCCAAACTGTTCATAGGTGTCCAGATAGTCGCGCGCGTTTGGGAACAAGTCATGCACCCATTCAATTTCGTCGGTCTGCTCGCTCAGGTGCGTCTGCATCAAGCAATCCGGATGTTCGCGCCAGAGCTGGCCAAGGGCGTCAAGTTGCTCGGGTGTCGACGTGGGGGAGAAGCGCGGCGTAATCGCATAGTTCAGCCGATCCACCCCATGCCATGTGTTGATCAAGGCTTTGCTATCATCATAGGCCGATTGGGGCGTGTCGCGCAGCCGCTCGGGCGCATTGCGATCCATACAGGTTTTGCCGGCCACAACGCGCTGTCCACGTTTTTGGGCATGGCCGAAAAATGCATCCACGGATTCGGGGTGGATCGTACAATAGCTCACCATTGTGGTGACGCCGTGATTGGCCGTCAGGTTGAGGTAGCGCGCAGAGATTTCGTCAGCATAAGCCCTCTCGCCAAAGCGCATCTCCTCAGGAAAAGTGTAGCTGTTAAGCCAGTCAATCAGCCTTTTGCCCCAGCTGGCGATGATCGCAGTTTGAGGATAATGGACGTGGGCATCCACAAAGCCCGCCAGAATGAGGCCATCCGCATAGTCGACTTGGCGCACCAGCGGGTGAGCCGCGCGCATCTCATCTGCATTACCTACTGCCAAAATGACACCGTTCTCGATCAAGACCGCCCCGCGGGCGTTATGCACGGCTGCCTGATCAGGACTGGTTTCAAACGGATTTTGGGCAAAAGAAAGGGTTTGGCCGAGCAGAAGAGTTTGGTCGCGCATGATGTCCTCAGATGTCGCAAGGCCTCAAAGCCTATCTTGGTGACTTTGGCATGTAAATCACTCCATACCCATTGAATCCATTAAGCAGTTTCACCTAAAGTCGCCCTGAGGTTGGATGAGGGGTGCCATGACCAATATTGAGGATCAAATTCCCCCCGAAAGTCTGGATGAAGACGATGCCTATCTTTTGGATCCGCGGCGCGTTGCAGCCATTCTCTACACTGTCGAAGCCAACGACCGTGCACAGCTGCAGGAGCTTATGGAGCCGTTGCACGCGGCCGATATTGCCGACCTTTTAGAGCAGATAAACCCCTACGACCGCCGTCGGCTTGTGCAGCTGTATGATCGTGAGTTTGACGGCGACATTCTCTCTGAACTTGATGACAGCATCCGCGAAGAAATCATCGGTGTCCTGAAACCCGATATTCTGGCAGAGGCTGTGCGCGAGCTGGAATCTGACGACATTGTTGATCTTGTCGAGGATTTGGATGAGCCGCAGCAGGAAGCCATTCTGGATCAGCTGGAGGACGCTGACCGCGTCGCGGTTGAGCAAGCGCTAAGCTATCCAGAGTTTTCAGCTGGCCGCCTGATGCAGCGTGAAACGGTCTGGGTACCCGAGTATTGGACAGTTGGCGAGACCATTGATTTTCTGCGCAACGCCGATGAGCTACCTGATCAATTCTATCATGTCATTTTGGTCGACCCCAAAATGCGGCCAAAAGGCAATGTCACCTTGGGCAAGATCATGGCCACGCACCGTGATACGCCGATGAAGGACATTACCGAAGATGAGTTTCAGGTCATTCCGGTCACACAGGACGAAGCCGATGTGGCCTATGCCTTTAACCAGTATCACTTGATCTCGACACCTGTGGTGGATGAGAACGAGCGATTGGTCGGCGTGATCACCATTGATGATGCGATGGTTGTGTTGGATGAGGAACATGAAGAGGACATTCTGCGCCTTGCGGGGGTAAGTGATGAATCCAGCCTGTCTGATGCGATCCTTGAAACCGCGCGGGGACGGGCGACTTGGCTGTTTGTCAATCTGTTGACCGCGATTTTAGCCTCGTTGGTTATCGACCGTTTCGCCGACACGATTGATCAGATGGTGGCGCTGGCGGTGTTGATGCCAATTGTTGCCTCGATGGGCGGAAATGCGGGCACACAGACCATGACCGTTACTGTGCGAGCGCTTGCGACCAAAGACTTAACCGCACATAACGCCATGCGCGTGGTGCGCCGAGAGCTGTCAGTGGGCGCGCTTAACGGCCTATTGTTTGGCTGCATCATGGCACTGGTGGCAGGGTTTTGGTTTGGCGTGCCGATGCTGGCCGTGGTGATTGGAGCCGCGATGGTTATGACGCAAATTGCGGCGGCTCTGGGGGGGATTGTTATCCCGATGGCCTTGGACCGAGCAGGCATTGATCCGGCCTTGGCGTCTGGGCCGTTTGTCACCACGATTACTGACGTCGTCGGGTTCTTCGCCTTTCTTGGTCTGGCGGCAACTATTCTGCTCTAGGAGGGCACATGGCATTCACCGAGATAAAAGCCGCCGCCCGCAAAGCTGCATTTCTACGCCGCAAACAAGCGTTTGAGTTGGCGGGGCCGGGGCAGAGTGGACATTTGGCCGAGGTTCTGGCCGGTTATCGTGGTGTGCCGCTTGCGGGCTATATGCCGATCCGCACCGAGATTAATCCGCTTGCCGTCATGGCGGAAGCCGCAGCCCATGGGCCTGTTGGCGTACCGGTCATTCAAGGTGAGGCATTGCCTTTGGAGTTTTCTCGCTGGGAGCCTGACTGTGCGCTGCGAGAGGGGCCGTTTGGCGCGAAGGTTCCGTTGGTGGATGACTTTTTCGACCCTGAGATTGTGATTGTCCCACTAGTGGCATTTGATCTGAGCGGCGGGCGTTTGGGCTATGGGGGCGGTTTTTATGATCGCACTTTGGAGAGGCTGCGTGCGCGACGGGCAACGTTGGCAATCGGGTTTGCATTTGATGCACAAGAGGCAGAAAACCTGCCTCTTGAGGCGACCGATCAACCACTGGATCTGGTTGTGACCGAAAGCCGGATTATCGAATTTGGCACATGATCATGCGGTTTTCGCCTGTGGCTTATGTGGCATTGACGCGGAAATATTCCCACGCGTCCTCTTCGCCACCACCTGATAAGATGCACACTCCATAGGCATTGCCTTCGGCATCTTCACGCGTTTCGTATGTGTTGCCATGAGCGACACAGAACTCGGCTGACGGATTGGCCGCGCTGGTCGGGTCCATTGGGCTGGGGGTGTCACAGGCTGTAAGAGCAACAGAACTTAGGGCAGCAGCGACAGTGAAAAGTGGTTTCATAAATACACCCGTTGATTAAAAACTGAGGACCAAGATACGTCACCTGTGATTTCTCGCAACACCAATTGGCGCACCTTGTAAGTGGTTTTCCAAGAATTTTGCGCCCCTTGCACTTGCCAAGGTGATCCCCGAAGCCTAGGACCATCCCCCATGAAAATACTCTTTCTTGGTGATGTCATGGGGCGCGCGGGGCGCGCAGCGGTGCAGGAACGCCTGCCCAAGCTGCGCGACGAATGGCGGCTCGATTTTGTCGTGGTGAACGGCGAAAACTCCAGCAACGGCATGGGGCTGTCGGCCGCACATGCAAAAGTATTGCTTGAGGCGGGCGCGGACTGCGTGACGCTGGGCGATCATGCCTTTGACCAAAAAGACATGATGCAGTTCATTCAAAATGAGCCCCGGGTACTGCGGCCACTCAATTTGGGGCGCGGAGACGTGCCTGGGCGCGGACATCGCGTGTTCACAGCCCGTGCCGGACGCAAGGTTCTTGTGACACAGGCGCTGGGCCAAGTGTTTATGAAGCAGCCTTATGGCGATCCGTTCTCAGCTGTTGACCAAGTGCTGCGCGCGCATCCGCGTGGCGGGATGGTGCAGGCGGCGATCGTCGACATGCATTGCGAAGCCACATCCGAGAAAATGGGCATGGGGCATTTCTGCGACGGACGTGCCAGCCTTGTGGTGGGCACCCACACACATGTACCGACTGCGGACACACAAATTCTGCCTGGCGGCACGGCTTTTCAGGCCGACGCTGGCATGTGTGGTGATTATAACTCTGTGATCGGCATGGAAAAATCCGAACCCATGCGCCGCTTTGTCACCGGTATGGCCAAAGCCCGCTTCAGCCCTGCGCTGGGCGAGGCTACATTGTCCGGTGTCTATGTTGAAACCGACGACCGTACTGGTCAAGCCACGCGCATTGAAATGGTGCGTCAGGGTGGCCGTCTGTCGCAATCAGGACCTCTCTGATCATGTCTCATCTGCGCTGGATCGGTGTTTTATTGCTGATTGGTGCAGGCTGGGGGCTCACGCAACCTCTGACTAAGATTGCCGTGAGCACGGGGTATCAGCCGCTTGGCTTGATTTTTTGGCAGATGGTGATCGGCGCCGTGGCGATGGGTGGCTTTCGACTGCTGACGCGTAAACCGATCGCGCTTCCTCTGCGTCTTGTCTGGTTCTTTTTGCTGATTGCGCTGCTGGGGACTGTGGTGCCTAACAGCTTTTCTTATCGTGCCGCCGCGCATCTACCGGCGGGCGTGATGTCGGTGGTAATCTCGCTGGTGCCAATTTTTGCCTTCCCGATCGCACTGATACTTGGTGTGGACAAATTCAACTTGTGGCGTCTGGGCGGATTGGTTGCTGGAATGATCGGGATTATGCTGCTTGCAGGGCCAGATGCATTGCCAGATGCCGCAATGGTGCTTTGGCTGCCCATCGCGATGATTGCGCCAATGTGTTACGGGCTTGAAGGCAACATCGTTGCGAAATGGGGCATGCATGGTCTGGGGCCCGGGCATGTGTTGTTCGGGGCGTCGTTGTTGGGCGCGATTATTTCTTTGCCATTGGCGCTCATTTCCGGACAGTTCATTGATTTGCGAGTTGCTTGGGGCGCTCCAGAATATGCTTTGGTTTTATCGTCCCTAATTCATGTCACAGTTTATACGGCCTATGTTTGGTTGGTATCTCAAACCGGCTCTGTTTTCGCAGCTCAGGTGTCTTATGTGGTCACCGCAACAGGCGTGATCTGGTCCATGCTGCTGTTGGGGGAACGCTATTCGCTTTGGGTTTGGGCGGCAATGGGCATCATTGCAGTAGGGATGTTTCTTGTGCAGCCACGCAAGGGCTAAAAGGCTTGCCCAAGCGCGCGGGCATGTTACACCTTGGCGAGCTTTATCAGTGGAACTTGCATGGAACTATTTGAGTTTTCCCAGACTGTCCAAGCCGTGATTGCGTTGCTCACGGTGGTTGCGATGTTCTCATTGTTTTTACGTGAGGTTTTTCCAACCGAAGTGGTGGCAATTGGGGGCGTCGCCGTTTTGCTGTTCACGGGCGTGTTGCCCTATGACGCAGCTGTGGATGTGTTGTCCAATCCGGCGCCGTGGACAATTGCCGCGATGTTTATTGTCATGGGGGCTTTGGTGCGCACGGGTGCACTAAGCGCTTTTACCCATATGGCGGATCGTCAGGCGCGTACCAATCCAAAAATGGCGATTGCAATGCTCTTGGGTTTTGTCATTGCGGCCTCAGCCTTTGTGTCCAACACGCCCGTGGTGGTTGTGATGATACCTGTGTTTACACAATTGGCGCGCACGCTTGGCACTTCGGCTTCAAAGCTACTGATTCCGTTGTCTTATGCGGCCATAATGGGCGGCACACTGACTCTCATCGGGACCTCGACCAACTTGTTGGTTGATGGCGTGGCGCGTGGGCAGGGGCTTGAGCCATTTTCGATCTTTGAGGTCACCCCACTGGGATTGATTATTGTGGCGTGGGGCATGCTGTATTTGTGGTTGTTTGGCGCAAGGTTGTTACCCGACCGGGCCAGCATGGCCGATCTCTTGTCGAACCGAAGCCAGATGAAGTTTTTCACCGAAGCTGTCATTCCTCCGGAGTCCAATTTGATCGGTCGTGAGGTGACGGGCGTACAGTTGTTTAAACGTGATGGTGTGCGTTTGGTCGATGTGATCCGTGGCGATGAATCACTGCGGCGCGATCTCAAGGGCATCGAATTGCAAGTTGGTGATCGAGTGGTTCTGCGCACCAAGATGACTGAATTGTTAAGCTTGCAGCGTAACAAATCTCTCAAACGTTTGGACCAAGTGGGGGCGGTTGAAACCACAACTGTCGAAGTTCTGATCACCCCGGGATGCAAAATGGTCGGTCGCAGGCTTGGCGGGCTGCGACTGCGCCGTCGCTTTGGCGTCTATCCATTGGCCGTTCACCGACGCAATCAGAACATCGGGCAACAGTTGGACCAACTGGTGGTGCGGGTCGGAGACACCTTGCTGCTGGAAGGCGCACCGGAAGATATCCAGCGCCTTGCCAGCGAGATGGACCTTGCTGACGTTTCGCATCCTTCCGAGCGCGAATATCGTCGCGGACATGCGCCAATCGCTTTGGGGGCGATGGTCGGCGTGGTCGCAATTGCCGGTCTGGGGATCGCACCAATCTTTGCCGTTGCGGTTTTGGCCGTGGCCTTGGTTTTGCTGACCCGCTGTATCGACGCGGACGAGGCATTTTCCTTTGTTGATGGGCGTTTGCTCGCCCTTATTTTTTCCATGTTGGCCATTGGCGCCGCTTTGGAAAGCTCCGGCGCAGTTTCTTTGATCGTAAATGCAATTGCGCCGTTCTTGGGAGATTTGCCGCCGTTCTTGTTGATTTGGGCGATTTATCTTTTGACTTCGGTTTTGACTGAGCTTGTGTCCAACAACGCTGTTGCGGTTGTGGTGACACCAATTGCGGTCGCGCTGGCAAGTGCTGTGGGCGTTGATCCGCGACCGTTGGTTGTGGCCGTGATGGTCGCCGCCTCAGCCAGCTTTGCAACGCCGATTGGATATCAGACAAACATGATGGTGTTTGGGCCGGGCGGGTATCGTTTTACCGACTTCATGAAGGTTGGAATTCCGCTCAACCTCTCAATTGGAATTTTGGCGTCGCTATTGATCCCGATCTTCTGGCCGCTCTAATTTCTGGGCGGTGTGGAAAGGGGCTTTGCCCCTCTGGCCTCGCGGCCATTCACCCCAAGGTATTGTGAGCACCAAAAAGAGATTTGCGCGCGTTTGGGACGTCAGAACTTGTGGAAATCAGCCCGGAAAAGGCGGCGAATAACACTGTCGCGATACCGACGCTTTACCGACGTGATACAGCCTGTGATCTTCGCGCGAAAAAGGCCCCAAAAATGGAGCCTTTGGAGGTGCTATTCGGTGTTGGTTAGTGGCCGAAGGCGCTGTCGGGGATGAGTTGTACACTGCCTCCGGGTGCTTTCCATTCGCTTTCAAAACAAGCGGTTCCCTCTTTTTGCCAATAGAGCACCTTGATGTCATACCATCCAGCTTGTGGCACATTCACCTTGGGGCGACCCGCGCTGGCGCAGGGCGTTATCATGTTCAATTTTCCCACAGATTTTCCGCTAATCCAAATCTGCGCGCCATCATTCGTAAAGAATTCAAGGTCATACACGCCGGATTTTGGGAATTTAATGTAGCCGTTGATGTCAGCAACAACCAGTTCAGGTTTGCCGGATGTCATTACTGGGGCACCTTTGCCTTTGTCAGGGAAATTCAATCCCGGCAAAGCAGTGCCTGGTTTGGCCCACTTCAACTTAGATTTGGCCTGCGCTAAGTTGCGCACGGATCTATCCCCGAAGAAGTAGTTGACTGACAAGCCCTTTTTCACGTTGGAAGGCTGTGGGCTGGCTGGAGTCAAGTTGATCACCTGCGCAGTCGCTGCAGGAGAAAAGGCCATCGAAATTACGACCAATACACTGAAGATAAAGGATTTCATGGAAATCACCCTTTCGAATACCTCGTTTAGAGATAGAGTAGTTTCAAACTCACCTTTATCGCAAGCAACGAATGTGTGACGCGTCAATCCGTTGGGGCAACCGCCAGCAGCTTCAACGCTTGTTCCGTAAATCCAGTAAAGCTTGAAAATAGCACATCATGTGGGATCTCTGAAGCGTCGGTCTTTCGATACCCTTCTGTAAACAAAGCGAAAGCTATGCCCGCCGCTTGGGCTGTTGCTGCATCAACTTCGCTGTCCCCAACATACAATACGCGGTCTGCTCTGAGGTGCTCAATGGTTGTTCTTAAAGGTAGTGCCGCTGGCTTGCGTTGACTTAGCGTGTCGCCACCAATGATCACGTCAAAAAACTGCGTGAGGTCTAAAATATCCAGCAAATGCCGAGCTGGTCCCTCAGGTTTATTGGTGCATATCCCCATTTTTATGCCCTGAGACTTCAAAGAGCGCAAATTGGAGACAACGTCTGGATAGATTTGGGTCAAGGCCCCTTCACTGGCCAAATATCGTTGCAAAACATCGTCATGCAGTCTCTGGAACTCTTGAGGCGCAATGGATCGCGCTGCCATGACCTTTTCGATCAAAGCTGGTAAGCCGTTGCCGATAAAAGAGATGATTTCTGGCAACGTGAAAGTGCCAAAACCCTCATCGATCAGCATTTCATTCACCGAAGCGTGGATGTCGGGCGCGCTGTCTACAAGAGTTCCATCCAAATCAAAGATGACAGCGCATGTTTCCTGCATAACCGCTTTAGCCTTTTGCTGCTTGGTACCAACGAACAATCGCAGCACGCTCTTCGGGATCCATCCAACTTACATTTGCGGGTGGCATGGCCTCAGAAGCGCCTGATTGCAAGTAAATCTGGCGCGCGGCTGCCGCAATTTCAGATTGGGTTTCCAGCAATACATTGTTAGGCGCGCGATGAATCCCACCATACCCAGGTTCGCGTGCATGACACATTGAGCACCGCCCCAGCACAATGTCCGCCACATCTTCAAAACCTTCGGCGCTGACAAAGCGTTGTTCGGTTGGGGTGAGCGCGCGCGCTTCCTCTTCCTCATAGCTGGTGTGCGATAATGGCGCTGTCGACAACCACATGATCACAATAAACAAAATGGCGGTCACGGCCCATGTCCAATACGGTTTGCCTTTGCGAGCATGCATTGAATTGAAGAAGTGTCGGATGGTGACGCCCATCAGAAACACCAAAGCCGCAATCAACCAGTTGTACTGGGTCGCAAAGGCCAGCGGGTAGTGGTTGGATAGCATCAAGAACACAACGGGCAGCGTCAGGTAGTTGTTGTGTGTGGAGCGCAATTTGGCAATCTTGCCGTATTTTGCATCTGGTGTTCGACCAGCTTGCAAATCAGCCACGACGATGCGTTGGTTCGGCATGATGATAAAGAATACGTTGGCCGTCATGATCGTCGCGGTAAAGGCCCCGAGGTGTAGCATCATAGCACGGCCCGTGAACACCTGAGTGTAGCCCCAACCCATTGCCACGAGAAGCGCAAAGAGAAGCACCATCAACAGGATGGGTTGCTCTGCTAAACCAGATTTGCACAGGCGGTCATAAATAATCCAACCAACTGTGAGCGAGAGTGCGGAAATCGCGATGCCTTGCCACAAGACCAGATCGGTTTTGGTTTGGTCGATCAGGAACAGCTCGCCGCCGACCCAGTAAACGATCATGAGCAGTGCCGCCCCGCTCAGCCATGTTGAATAGCTCTCCCATTTAAACCACGTCAGGTGGTCTGGCATCTCCTCAGGGGCCACTAGGTATTTGCGAACGTGATAAAACCCGCCGCCGTGTACCTGCCATTCTTCGCCATGTGCCCCGGCTGGTAGATCTGGGGCCTTACGAAGTCCAAGGTCCAAAGCGATGAAATAGAACGACGATCCAATCCAGGCAATTGCAGTGATGACATGTAGCCATCGAACAGCAAATGCGAGCCAATCCCACATTAGGGCAAATTCAGTCATCGGGATCTCCGTCATTCCGTTTACGTCAAGCTAGCGCAGCGTCGTTTTCTTCTCTATCGTGAAAAAATCCGAACAGCTTCAAAAATATCCTGAAGATCGCTTATGTCCTACTTTGACAACATAAAAACCTTCGTGCGTGTCTATGAATTGGGCAGTATGTCTGCGGCTGCCCGCGATCAACGTATATCTGCCGCAGTGGCATCGTCGCGAATTTCGCAGCTTGAAGAATATCTTAGCGTGCGGCTTTTCCAACGCACAACGCGTCAGCTGCATCCTACTGAGCAGGGCAATGTATTCTACGGTGGTGCGTGTAAAATTCTAGAGGCCATTGACGAAGCTGAAGCTGGCGTAAACTCGATAACCCAAAGTCCACGCGGGCTGTTGCACATTGCTGCACCATTAGGTGTGGGGCGGCGTTTGATCGCGCCGCTGATCCCGGAGTTTAAACAAGAATACCCGTTGATTGACCTGCGCTTGCGGCTGTCTGATCGTAAACTTGATTTGACTGCCGAAGGAATAGACGTCGCTTTCTTCCTCGGCGTGCCTGAGGACAGCAATCTCAAAATTCGAAAGATAGCGGATTGTTCGCGGGTGCTTTGTGCCTCACCGCTTTATCTTTCTGCCCGCCAAGCCCCAGAGTCTCCGACAGAGCTAGTCGACGGAACCCATGATTGCCTCAATTTGCGCTATCCTGGAGCTCCGGAGTTTCAGTGGCCGCTGCAAACTGCGGATGGGGTGCGCCGGTTTGCCGTAAAGGGGCCATTTGAAACAGATGACGGTGATGTTCTAACGGATTGGGCGTTGGATGGACTTGGCATCACCCTCAAACCGAAGTTTGAGATTGCGGAGCTGCTGTCTTCGGGTGCACTGGTTCCGGTTTTGAATGAGACTCCGCCAATACCGATCCAAATGGCGATGCTTTACACACACCGCCGGCATCAAGATCCCAAGACGCGTTTGTTTATTGATTTTATGGTGCCGCGCGTTCAGGCCGCTCTTTCAACCGCTTAGGAAAGCTGCCTTAACTTCCGCGATATGTGGAGAAGCCAAAGGGTGAAAGTAGCAATGGTACATGATAGTGCGCCTCGGCATCCGACATGCCAAAACGGATGGGAATTTGATCTAAAAACAAGGGGTCATCTTGCGCCTGACCCGTGGCTCTCAAATAGTCACCACAAAAGAAAACCAACTCATAAGAGCCTGTTTGGAAATCATCCTGCGGCAGAATTGGAGAATCGGTGCGGCCGTCAGAGTTGGTCACTGTTTGTGCAATTTTTCGGTGAGAATTACCCGACAGCTTAAACAGCGCGATTTGAATGCCCTCAGCGGGGCAGCCCCGTGCGGTGTCAAGAACGTGAGTCGTGAGATAGCCAGCCATAGTCTGCCCCTTTTTACATCATAGGACGCTTGTAACGCCCAATGAGATTGCATGTGCAGAGACCACTCTCCAATAGCTCTTTCAATAAAAACGCGAAAGTCTTGTCGATTTTCTTGCAGTATTACCTAATGAAACCAAAGGAGCGCGATTTTGAAGCGTTACATTCGTAATATGCGGGGATACGGCCCCAATCCCCCCGCTGCGAACTGGCCGAACGGGTCCAAGGTCGCTGTGCAGTTTGTCCTAAATTATGAAGAAGGCGGTGAGAACTGTGTTCTGCATGGAGATGCGGGATCAGAAGCCTTCTTGTCAGACATCGCAGGTGCCAGCGCATGGCCAGATCAACGCCATTGGAACATGGAGTCGATCTATGAATACGGCGCGCGCGCTGGTTTCTGGCGGCTGCACCGGCTGTTCACTGGGGCCGATATCCCCGTTACGATTTATGGCGTTGCCACAGCTTTGGCGCGCAGCCCCGAGCAGGTTGCCGCCATGAAAGCGGCGGATTGGGAGATCGCCAGCCACGGTTTGAAGTGGGTCGAACATAAAGACATGCCGGAGGATGAAGAGCGTGCGAGCATTGCCGAAGCAGTGCGTCTGCATACCGAAGTTGTGGGTGAGAGGCCGCGCGGTTGGTACACTGGGCGGTGTTCGCAAAACACTGTTCGGCTTGTCGCAGAAGAAGGTGGGTTTGACTATATCTCAGACACCTATGATGACGACTTACCATATTGGCTTGAGGTCGCAGATCGCGATCAGCTGATTATTCCTTACACGCTTGAAGCCAATGACATGCGATTTGCCACAGCGCCAGGGTATATTACGGGCGAGCAATTCTTCACGTACCTCAAAGACGCCTTTGATGTGCTCTATGAGGAAGGCGTGTCGGGCGCACCCAAGATGATGTCGATTGGTCTGCATTGCCGTCTGATTGGCCGTCCAGGGAAACTCGCGGGGCTCAAGAAATTCATCGAGTACATCCAAGGGTTTTCTGATGTGTGGACCCCGCGTCGAGTTGAGATCGCCACGCATTGGGCGCAGACCCATCCACACGCGCGAATCGAACGACCAAGCCAGATGCAACTTGACCGGTTTGTGGACCTCTACGGTGGTATTTTTGAGCATTCGCCATGGGTGGCAGAAAAAGCGCATGGCCTAGAGCTTGGCCCCGCGCACGACAGCGCCATTGGTCTTCATAACGCGCTTTGCCGCGCGTTTCGCACCGCGAGCCAAGAAGAGCGATTGGGCGTGCTGACAGCGCATCCCGACCTCGCCGGCAAGCTGGCCGCAGCAGGGCGGCTCACGTCTGAAAGCACGTCTGAACAAGCCAGCGCGGGTCTTGATCTGTTGACGGATGAGGAGCGTTCGGCTTTCACACAGCTCAATTCAGACTATGTGGCAAAGCACGGATTTCCTTTTATTATTGCTGTTCGTGATCACGACAAATCGTCAATTATGGCTGCATTTGAGCGTCGTAAGGGGCAAGATACGGGTGTTGAGTTTGACGAGGCCTGTAAACAGGTCGAACGCATTGCAGCCTTCCGTCTTGCGGATTTATTGCCATGATCGACCTTAAAATTGCTCCACTGACCGCCAAAAAATTTGCCCTGTTTGGCGACGTTATTGAAGCAGATGGCGCGCCCGATAAGTTCATCAATCAGGGGCTATGTGGTCGACACCATGATCTTGCGCAATTGGAGTTTATTTCCGGCCAAGCCGGCGTGTCTGTTTTTGACGCGCAACCGCGCAAGCTGCCCTACGTGTTGGAAATGGTCGAGCGCCATCCTTCCGGATCACAAACATTTCTGCCAATGACGCAACACCCGTTTCTGGTGATTGTTGCGCCTGACGAGCAGGGCAAGCCGGGGCTGCCACAGGCCTTTCTGACGCAAGCGGGGCAGGGCATCAATTACCATCGCAATACTTGGCACGGCGTTTTGACACCATTGCACGCGCCTGGATTGTTTGCGGTGGTTGATCGCATTGGAGAGGGCCCAAACCTTGAAGAATTCTGGTTCGACACGCCTTACCGGATTGTTGAACCATAAAAGCAAGCAAGGCCATGCGGCCTTGCCCCATTGTAGCCGCTCAAAAAAGAAGCGGCACAACAAAACCCTGACAGGAGAGTGAAGACATGGCTGAGACTTCAATCGGGACGGCTGAACAGCTGAAAGACCCGAATTACACACCGCCGCTTGCCAAGGCGATCCCATTGGGCATCCAGCATGTGCTGGCAATGTTCGTATCTAACGTTACCCCCGCGATCATTATCTGTGGCGCGGCAGGATTTGGATTTGGCTCCAATTCCCCGGATTTCCCGCAAATGATCTATATGATCCAGATGTCGATGTTCTTTGCTGGCCTCGCCACGCTGATGCAGACCATCGGATTTGGCCCAGTCGGTGCGCGGCTGCCAATTGTGCAGGGGACTTCGTTCGCCTTTATTCCGATCATGATCCCTCTTGTCGCTGGGAAAGGCGTTGATGCCGTCGCTGTTTTGATGGGCGGCGTTTTGGTTGGTGGTTTGTTCCACGCTTGCCTTGGTTTCTTTATCGGCCGCATTCGATTTGCATTGCCGCCACTTGTCACTGGTCTTGTCGTGACAATGATTGGTCTCGCACTGGTTAAGGTCGGGATCCAATATGCGGCAGGGGGCGTGCCCGCGATCGGCACGCCAGAGTATGGCTCGGCGCAAAACTGGTTCGTGGCTTGTGTGGTCATTGTTGTGACGCTTGGGTTGAAGTTCTTTGCCCGCGGCATGCTTTCGGTTTCTGCCGTGTTGTTGGGGTTGGTCGTCGGTTATGTCGTTGCCTACTTCATGGGGATGGTTAGTTTTGCTGGCATCGGTCGCGCTGCGAGTTTTGCGTTGCCGAATCCGCTTCATTTCGGTCTCGAGTTCTCAGTCGCTGCGATCATCGGCTTCTGCTTGATGGGATTTGTCTCGGCCGTTGAGACCGTCGGCGATGTTTCGGGCATCACCAAAGGTGGGGCTGGTCGGGAAGCGACAGACAAGGAAATTCAGGGTGCAACCTTTGCAGACGGTATTGGCTCAGCTGTCTCAGGATTGTTTGGTGCATTGCCCAATACATCGTTTAGCCAAAACGTAGGCCTGATTGCGATGACAGGTGTGATGAGCCGCCATGTTGTGACTATTGGTGCGATTTTCCTGATCGCTGGCGGACTGGTCCCCAAAATTGGAGCGCTCATTTCAACAGTGCCTATCGAAGTTCTTGGAGGCGGTGTGATTGTTATGTTCGGCATGGTAGTCGCCGCAGGCGTGTCCATGTTGTCGGATGTTATATGGAACCGTCGCAACATGGTAATCTTTGCCATCGCCCTTTCGTTGGGACTGGGGCTGCAACTTGAGCCTGGCGCACTTCAACATCTGCCGGGTACGCTGAAGGTTCTTGCGACTTCTGGTATCCTTCCTGCTGCTTTGATTGCGATTGTGTTGAACTTGATCCTGCCAACGGAACTCGCGGATGAGGCAACCGAGGAAGTATCCGGCGGTATGGCAGGACATGGAACTGCCGAGTAACACCTAATCTAAATACAAGTTTTTTGACCGGGCGCTAAAAACGCCCGGTTTTTTTCTTTCTCCAAAACTGTTTAGCGACGCGTATCGGCGTGGGAGTGCGCAAGGACCCTAAAAATAAGCGGTGTATTGCTGGAAATAGTTGTTGAAATAGGGTTTCCTGAGATGCATAGGAGCCATGCATTCACAAGACTAGCAAGATAGTTTAATGTTAAACTATAAGTCCTGACATGTTGTGACGACCAGTGGAGGAGATGCCTGATGGCCACGGAAATTCCTGATATCGACCCGATTGAATCCCAGGAATGGCAAGATGCCATTGAGGATGTGATTGCCCGCGACGGCCCTGATCGGGCGCATTATTTGCTCGATAAGGCGGTTCAGCAGGCGCGAGCGGCTGGGGCGACTTTGCCTTTTTCCGCAACCACGCCGTATCAAAACACGATCCCGGTTGATGATCAGGAAGATTTTCCCGGCGATCTGGACATGGAATGGCGCATTCGCACGATCAACCGCTGGAACGCTATGGCCACTGTTGTGCGGCGTAACAAAGTGTCCTCGGAATACGGCGGGCACATTGCCTCGTTTGCTTCCTCAGCGGTGATGTATGACATTGGTCTCAACCACTTTTGGCGCAGCAAGTCTGCTATCCATGGTGGCGATTTGGTGTTTTTCCAGGGGCACGTCATTCCCGGTATCTATGCGCGCTCCTTTATGGAAGGCCGTCTGACCGAGGAACAGTTGGAAAACTTCCGCTCTGAAGTTGCCGGTGGTGGCCTTAGCTCATACCCGCACCCATGGTTGATGCCGGATTATTGGCAGTTCCCAACCGTTTCGATGGGTCTTGGTCCGCTGATGGCGATCTATCAGGCGCGGTTCATGAAATACATGCACAACCGTGGCATGATCGACATGGCTGACCGTAAAGTTTGGTGTTTTCTTGGCGATGGTGAAATGGATGAGCCAGAGAGCCGTGGCGCGATTGACCTTGCTGTGCGCGAAGGTCTCGACAACCTGATTTTTGTGGTCAACTGCAACCTTCAGCGTCTGGATGGGCCTGTTCGCGGCAACCACAAAATTGTTCAAGAACTTGAGGGCGATTTCCGAGGCGCTGGCTGGAACGTCATCAAACTGCTTTGGGGCAAAGGCTGGGACGCGCTTCTTGAGAAGGATACCTCTGGAAAGCTGCGCCAGTTGATGGATGAAACCGTGGACGGTGACTATCAGACATTTAAATCCAAGAACGGCGCATATATCCGCGAACATTTCTTTGGCAAATACCCTGAAACTGCCGCGCTGGTGAAGGACTGGACAGACGAGCAAATCTGGGCTTTGCGGCGCGGTGGTCACGATCCTCAGAAAGTCTATACCGCATTTAAGCGCGCGACTGATACCAAAGGTCAGCCAACCTGCCTGTTGGTGAAAACCGTTAAAGGTCATGGCATGGGGACTGCTGGGGAAGGTCAAAATACCACCCACCAGCAAAAGAAAATGAACGAGGAACAACTGCGCGCTTTCCGTGATCGTTTCCAAATTCCCGTGTCTGACGAGGACGTTGGCAAGGCCCCATTTGTAAAGCTTAACAACGCGCAGAAAGCTTATCTTGCTGATCGTCGTAAAGCTTTGGGCGGAGAATTCCCTAAACGCGAAAGCGTTTCTCCCAAGATGGAAATACCGGAACTTTCCAAATTTTCTGCACAACTTAAGAGCACTGGTGAGCGAGAAATTTCGACAACTATGGCTTTTGTGCGTATTTTGACCACACTGCTGCGTGATAAAAACATCGGCAAAAACATCGTACCGATTGTGCCGGATGAAAGTCGCACCTTTGGTATGGAAGGCTTGTTCCGATCAGTCGGAATTTACAATCCTGAAGGCCAGAAATACACGCCCGAAGACGCTGACCAGATGATGTATTATAAGGAATCCACTTCGGGTCAGGTTCTGCAGGAAGGTATCAACGAAGCCGGTGCTATGGCGGACTGGATTGCTGCTGCGACAGCCTACAGCAACCATGGCGTGCCGATGATCCCGTTCTTTATCTACTATTCCATGTTTGGCTTCCAGCGCATTGGCGATCTGGCTTGGGCCGCTGGCGACAGCCGCGCACGCGGCTTTATGCTGGGGGGCACGGCAGGACGCACAACACTAAACGGCGAAGGTCTGCAGCACGAAGACGGCCATAGCCATATTCTTGCCGGGACCATTCCGAACTGTGTCAGCTATGACCCGACCTTCCAACACGAAGTGGCGGTGATTGTGCAGCATGGCATGAAGCGGATGTATGAAGATCAGGAAGATGTGTTTTACTACCTGACTTTGATGAATGAAAACTACGCTCATCCGGATATGCCGATGGGGGTAGAGGATGAAATCATCAAAGGCCTTTATCGTCTGAAAGAGGTTAAGAAGCCTACCAAGAAGCATGTGACGCTGATGGGCTCGGGCACAATTCTGGTTCAAGTGATGAAAGCTGCTGAAATGCTTGAGGCGGACTTTGGCGTAACGTCAGAAATCTGGTCTGCCACATCGTTCAATGAGCTGGCACGTAATTGTCAGGACACTGCACGTTACAACAGGTTGAACCCGTTGGCAGAGCCCAAAACCTCGTTTGTTGCGGACCAATTGGCCAAGGCAACCGGACCAGTGATTGCCGCGACGGACTATATGAAAAACTACGCCGAGCAGATCCGAACCTGTGTTCCAAACCACTATACAGTGCTTGGGACAGATGGTTTTGGGCGCTCAGACAGCCGTGTGAATCTGCGCCGCTTCTTTGAAGTGGACGCCAATCACATTGCAGCTGCCGCCATGGTGGACTTGTTCCGCGATGGGGCCATCACCAAAGCAGTGCTGACCAAAGCCCTTGCAAAATATGACATCGACGGCACCAAGCCGAACCCGCGCCTGGTGTGATCGGGAATTCAGGAGGACATTGATATGACAATTGAAGTGAACGTTCCCGACATCGGCGATTTTTCGGATGTACCAGTGGTCACCGTGCTCGTCTCGGTTGGCGATGTGGTCGCCGCGGAAGACCCGCTGATTGAAGTGGAAAGCGATAAGGCCACGATGGAAGTGCCAAGCCCTGCAGCGGGCAAGGTGGTTGAAATCAAAGTCGCCGAAGGTGATGCGGTTTCTGAGGGATCGCTGATCTTGCTGCTTGAGGCAGATGCGGCCGAAGGGGCCATCGAGGCCCCCACGCCCGCGGCCGCCCCAGAGGCCTCGGCTGCAACTGCACCTGTCGCGCAGGCGGCTCCGGCACCAACCGCTGTGACGGATGCAGGCTTTGGCAAGGCGCATGCATCGCCTTCTGTACGCGCGTTTGCGCGTCAGCTGGAAGTTGATTTGGCGACCGTGAATGGCTCTGGCCGCAAAGGACGCATTCTGCGCGAAGACATCACAGCGCATCTGAAAGCCGCAACCAAAGCGGCGCCTGCCAGTGCTGGTGCGGTATCCGGCGGTATGGGTATTCCGCCTATTCCTGCAGTTGATTTCAGCAAATTTGGCCCTGTCGAAGATGTTGAGATGCCACGCATTAAAAAGATCAGCGGGCCGGCATTGCACCGCAGCTGGCTGAACATTCCACATGTGACGCATAACGAAGAAGCCGACATCACTGATTTGGACGGTTATCGCCGCGAGCTCGATGGCGTTGCCAAACAGGAAGGCTATCGCGTTACCTTGCTGAGTTTTGTTGTCAAAGCTTCGGTGAGCGCGCTGAAACAGCATTGGGAAGTTAACAGCTCGATCCATCCAGATGGCGATAAGCTGATTAAGAAAGACTTCTACAACATTGGTTTTGCAGCAGATACGCCCAATGGATTGATGGTTCCTGTGATCAAGGATGCCGATCGAAAGGGAATCGTTGAAATTTCCAAAGACCTTATGGAATTGTCAGCAAAAGCGCGCGACGGTAAGCTGAAAGGCGACGATATGTCTGGCGCGACCTTTACAATTTCCAGCCTTGGCGGAATTGGCGGCACCAGCTTTACCCCGATTGTAAACGCTCCGGAAGTGGCCATTCTGGGCCTCACTCGCAGCAAGATGGCTCCGGTTTGGAACGGAGAGGAATTTGTTCCACGCCTGATGCAACCGCTGTCGTTGAGCTATGATCACCGTGCAATTGACGGTGCTCTGGCGGCTCGTTTCTGTGCGACCCTGAAACACCTGATGGGCGATGTACGTCGTCTGATGCTTTAAGGGAGGGCGTGAAGATGGATGTAAAAGTACCTGATATTGGTGATTTTTCCGACGTTCCGGTTGTGACGGTTTTGGTTGCGGTAGGCGACACTGTGTCTGCCGAAGACCCGTTGATCGAAGTTGAGAGCGACAAAGCCACGATGGAAGTTCCATCACCTGCGGATGGCGTGGTCAAAGAGATCAAAGTATCCGAAGGTGATGCTGTTTCTGAAGGATCGCTCATCTTGGTTCTGGACGCTGCCGGTGCAAAATCTGCGCCAGCTGAGGTTGCAGTCCCCGCTGCTTCAACGGCACCTCAGGCTGTGGCTGCGACCGGCGCAGCAACTGGTGCGGGTGACGTTCATGCCGAGGTCGTGGTGTTGGGCTCGGGTCCAGGTGGCTACACAGCCGCCTTCCGTGCGGCAGATTTGGGCAAGAAGGTGGTGCTGATTGAAAAGGATAGCGCGCTTGGCGGTGTCTGTCTGAACGTTGGATGTATTCCGTCCAAAGCATTGCTGCATGCGGCAAAAGTGATCACGGAAGCCGAAGAGATGGGCGAGCATGGCATCACGTTTGCCAAGCCCAAGATCGATTTCGACGGGCTGCGCAGTTGGAAAGAAAGTGTTGTTAATCAACTGACTGGCGGACTGGGCGGATTGGCCAAAGGGCGCAAGGTTCAGGTTGTGAATGGCTTTGGTACCTTTACTGGTCCAAACATGATCGAAGTTGACAACGATGGCGCAAAATCCACTGTCAGCTTTGATCAATGCATCATCGCTGCGGGGTCTGAACCGGTCACGCTTCCGTTTATCCCGCATGATGATCCGCGTGTAATCGACAGTACCGGTGCGTTGGAACTGGAAGATATTCCAAAACGTCTGCTGGTTTTGGGCGGCGGTATCATTGGTCTGGAAATGGCGACCGTTTATGATGCGCTTGGCTCCAATGTCACCATCGTTGAGTTCATGGATCAGCTCATTCCGGGTGCGGACAAAGACATCGTTAAACCGCTGCACAAACGCATCGAAGGTCGCTATGAGGCGATCCTGACCAAAACCAAAGTCACCGCTGTTGAAGCCCAAAAGAAGGGTCTCAAGGTGACAATGGAAGGGCCGGACGGCGAGAAAACCGATACCTTTGACAAAGTACTGGTGGCTGTTGGCCGGCGTCCAAATGGCGCGAAAATCAATGCTGCGGCTGCCGGTGTGGCGGTTGATGAGCGCGGATTTATCGCGGTGGACAGCCAGCAACGTACTGGCGTGCCACACATTTTCGCCATTGGCGATGTCGTGGGGCAACCGATGCTGGCGCATAAGGCTGTGCATGAAGGCAAGGTGGCGGCTGAGGTTTGCGCGGGGCACAAGCGCTTCTTTGATGCGCGGGTGATCCCGTCGGTGGCCTATACTGATCCCGAGGTTGCTTGGGTGGGCGTCACAGAAACGCAGGCCAAGGCGGATGGTGTCAAGGTTGGCAAAGGCGTCTTTCCGTGGGCTGCTTCGGGGCGTTCGCTGTCTCTGGGGCGCTCGGAAGGCATCACCAAAGTCATATTTGATCACGAGACCGATCGCGTGATTGGGGCAGGTATTGTTGGGCCAAACGCAGGTGATTTGATTGCCGAAGTGGCGCTGGCCATCGAGATGGGCGCGGATGCTGTGGACCTTGGACATACCATCCATCCACATCCCACATTGTCAGAAACCGTGAACTTTGCTGCCGAGATGTTTGAAGGCACGATCACCGATCTGATGCCGCCCAAAAAGCGGAAATAAACCATAACTGCGCTGCCCTTTTGTGGGCGGCGCAGACCCGTTTTGCTGACCGAAAATCCCCGAAAATCACTGTCTGTATTGCGTCGGTATTACGGCGGTATCGCGACGGTGCGATTTTAGCTGCAAATTCCCTGTAGTTTGACGCCGTCCCACGGCAACAAAACGCTTTCTGGACGAGGCAGGTTTTCAGTTGGAAACACCTCGGTCACCAGCGATTGCAGACGCGCAGTCCGTGGCGCGTCCGGATCCAGTAAGCTGCAACACAGATACTCTTCCACGATCGAGGCCTGCTGCTCATAGCCGTAGTCCAAAAATCCAACTTCGGATTTCAACTCGAACTGATAGGGGTCATCTTCGACCTTATGCTCGCGCGCAGCACCACGCAGAGAATAGCCTGTGGTCTCGCGCTGTTGCCATTGCCAGATGTGCACCATTTCGTGGGCGAAAAACATCGCGGCCGTCAGATGCAGTTGTTCCGGGTAGTCGGGCAGGTAGTCGGGCGCAGACCAACCTTTGGACGTGTACACGCGGTTGAACACAACAACACCTGCGGGCGATGTGGTTATAACTTCTTCAGTTGGTTCAGGCAGGATGCGTTCTCGACAGGAAAGCCGTGGGCGTTTGGTGTAGGCGAAGGTTGCCACCCCCAGAGGCACGTCGCGGGTAAAGCGCACGGGGGCAGGCTTGAGGGTGTCGCCCGTAAGATCGGCAGCAAAGGCCTCTTCTCCCTCAGAAAGCGGGCGCGAGCAGGCAGTGAGCATAAGGCAGAAGAGAAAGGCAACGCGCATGCGGTGAGCCTAGCAGCGTGAGGTTGCGGAGCAAGGGGTTTAGACCAGAGAGACCAGTGATTTACCTAACCGGAAGGGTGCCGCAAAGGCCACAAGGCAGAGCGCGATGATTTGCAGGATCAGCAGCGGCCGACCGGTTTGCAGCAGGTCCCAATCTTGTTTGAGGCGCAAGACCTGTGTGATCAGATCATCATAGTTAAGCGCCAGCACGCGGTAGTCGGCAGCGATACCGGATTGGGTCAGCATCACATACTCAAGCGCCATGACGGTGGACACATCACGCGGATCAAACACCAAAAGCTCGTCGGGGTTAAATTGATTGGCTTTGGCGCGCATTTCGGCCAGATCACCGCCGCCGAGCAGAAAGCGCAGCCCTTCTAGGGGGGCGGCCTGTTGGGTGACCGACAGAAACAGCGGCAGGGCGGCATTGCCGGCGGTTGAGGCAGAGAGGAATTCGACCTTTTCACAGAGCACTTTGATCGAGGGATCATCGGCGGGGGCGCAGTGGCGCAGCCGAAAGCGGGCGGCGTCGCTGTCAAAGCTGTGCGAGGCTGTAAAGGCCACGGTGATTTGCCGCTCAAGCCGTGTGCTGTCTTCTTGATAGATGCCGGCCACGATGGCGGTGATCGCACCGATGCCGCCAAGCAGCACCCAGACAAGGTCGGCGACGGCCCATGCGCGCGAGGTGGCGGGCTGGCGATAAATCATGAGGGCCGAAAGCGCGCCCAGCCCAAAGGCTGTGAGGATCAGTTGCAGCTGATAGGTGTCGATGAACTCGGCCATGGGCTGAGTTTAGCGCGGTTTGGGTGAAACAGGGATCACGGTTGGGTCAGAGCGGTGTCAGCGCCCGCGCGTGGTGATCAGACGACCACCCTTCATACATTCGTTAAAGTGGAACTCTTGAAAGTTCTGGTCAATCGCAGCCCCTGCAGATGATCCAACCGCGCCGCCAACCATGCCAAGCGCGCGCGCCTGTTTGCGGTCCCGCGTGGCGACATAGCCGGTTTGTTTGGCAAATGTATTGCCTGTCTGGCTGCCGGTGTTGCGGCCCGTTTCGCCGCCGGCCGCGCGGGCGTATTGGTCACAGAACAGCTTGGTGCGTTGTTGGTCTTGCGGCCATTGCTGTAGGTGCGGTGTTTGGCGTTTTTGCGGGCGGGCCTGCTGGCTTTGCGGGGACATAAAGTTGTTCTGATGGCGCGCACTATCTGCGCGAGCCTGGGCGTGGGCCGAGGCGGGTAGGCAGAGCAAAAGGATCAAGACAAAGCGCATCTCTGAAGAGTAAAGGGTGCAGTGCGATCGAGCAAGCGGGGTGAGTGCGGATGTCTTGGGGGAGGGACCCACGGGACCCGCCTCGCGCCTGACCGTCCCTTCGGGAGTTCACGCCGGTTCCCGTAGGGACAAACGCTCTGGGGGGAGCGTTTGAGGCGTGGACGGGCGGAGCCCTTCGCAACCAACGGAGCACATTTATAGAGCGGCGTTGGCAGGATGCCCCCTGGGACGTGGCGCGCAGCGGCACGCCCCGCGCCTGACCTTCCCCCCGGGAAGGCGCTTTGCCCCTCCCCAAGGTCAGGCGCGGGGCTTGTGTTTTGGGGCTACTTCTTAACCACATGCGAAATGTTGGCATTTCGCATCAACCTGCCCGTTCATGGTTCTATCGTGCGCGCCGCGCCACGGTCTCGATTGCCACTCTGCATCCTTTGAGATGGCGCTCTTTGCGCCTATCTGCGACAGAGATAAGTGGATCAGAGGGATCAAAGCAGAAATACCCAAAGCCAGCTAAAGATGGAAAATGATCCAGTAAGCATCATCGCACACACATCAAGGCAAGCCACGGCAAAAAAAGCACGCGCCGTTAGGCTTTTGCGCTGAGGATAGTCGGTCATCCAGATCAGCAGCATGACTTTGGCTGCAAACAACGGATAGGCGAGGTTTATGCCGCCTACAGTCATTGGGAAGAAAATCTTTAGAAATGCCGAAACGGCAAGATTGCAAAGCTGATAGATCCAAAAAACCTTGGGGTTGGAACCTTGGAGTTTGGGCATCTTTTTCACGTTAGACGGGAAGCTCTAGGCCTCAAACATCCAACTCCTCCACAAACCGTGCATTCTCCTGAATGTACTGGAACCGCATCTCGGGCTTTTTGCCCATCAAACGCTCGACCAGATCGCCGGTTTCACCGGGCTCGTCTTCGTCAATGGTCACACGGATCAGCTTGCGGGACGCGGGGTCCATGGTGGTTTCTTTCAGATCCTTGGCGTCCATCTCGCCAAGACCCTTAAAGCGGCTCACGTCGATTTTGCCTTTGCCGCCCAGACCTTTTTCCAGCCACTTATCGCGCTCTTCTTCATCCAGACAATAGACACGTTTGGCGCCTTGGGTCAGGCGAAACAGCGGCGGGCAGGCCAGATAGAGGTGACCGGCATCAATCATCGGGCGCATTTGCGAGAAAAAGAAGGTCATCAAAAGGGCTGCGATATGGGCCCCGTCGACATCCGCATCGGTCATGATGATGACTTTTTCATAGCGCAGATCGTCGACATTAAAGCGCGTGCCAAGCCCCACGCCAAGCGCTTGGGCCAGATCGTTGATTTCCTGATTTGAGCCAAGTTTCGAGCTGGCGGCACCGAGCACGTTGAGGATCTTACCCTTGAGCGGCAACAAGGCTTGTTTCTTGCGGTCGCGCCCCATTTTGGCCGAGCCGCCCGCAGAGTCGCCCTCCACGATGAACAATTCGGTGCCCGCGCGGTTGGTGGCGGAACAATCCACCAGCTTGCCGGGCAGGCGCAGTTTCTTGGTGGCAGTCTTGCGCTGGGTCTCTTTTTCCTGACGCCGCTTCAGGCGTTCTTCGGCGCGCAGGATCAGAAAGTCCAGAATGGCGCCTGCGGATTTGGTATCGGCTGCCAACCAGTTGTCAAAGTGGTCGCGCACAGCATTTTCCACCAGACGCTGGGCTTCCACGGTCGCAAGGCGGTCTTTGGTCTGACCGACAAATTCCGGCTCCGAGATGAAACACGACACCAATGCGCAGCCGCCGGTGATCAGGTCGTCACGGGTAATCTGAGCTGCTTTTTTATTGTTGACCAGCTCGCCGTAGGCGCGGATGCCTTTGAGCACAGCCGCCCAGAAACCGGCGACATGGGTGCCACCTTCGGGGGTGGGCACGGTGTTACAGTAAGACTGAATGAAACCATCGCGTGAGGGCGTCCAGTTGATCGCCCATTCGACCTTGCCGGGGACATTAAAGCGCTCTTTGAAATCCACCGTGCCAGCGAAGGGCGCGTCGGCATAGGTGGTGGCGCTGTTCATGGTTTCCTTAAGGTAGTCTGACAGACCGCCTGGAAAGTGGAACGTGGCCTCGGCAGGCGTCTCGCCATCATCAATCGCCGTCTTCCACAGGATTTTTACACCGGAGAACAGATAGGCCTTGGAGCGGATCGATTTGAACAGACGCGCGGGTTTGAAGCGGTGGGAGCCGAAAATTTGCTCATCGGCATGGAAGGTCACGGTGGTGCCGCGCCGGTTGGGGGCCGCGCCGATTTTCTCAACCGGTCCTTGGGGGATGCCGCGTGAGAAGCGTTGTTCATACAGCTCTTTGTTGCGGGCCACCTGCACAACCATGGAATCTGACAGCGCGTTCACGACCGAGGCACCCACGCCATGCAGACCGCCGGATGTCTGATAAGCCTTGCCGGAGAATTTGCCGCCTGCGTGTAGGGTGCAGAGGATGACCTCGAGGGCAGATTTGCCTGGGAACTTGGGGTGCGGGTCAACAGGAATGCCGCGGCCGTTGTCGCGGATGGTGATGGAGTAGTCTGCGTTGAGCTCAACCTCGATGCGGTTGGCAAAACCCGCCACAGCTTCGTCCATCGAGTTGTCCAGAACTTCGGCCACCAGATGGTGCAACGCGCGCTCGTCGGTGCCACCGATGTACATGCCCGGGCGTTTGCGCACGGGTTCCAGACCTTCGAGGACTTCGATGGAGGAGGCGTCATAATCGGTCGGCTGTGTTTCGGCCAAAAGGTCGTCGGACATTCGCGGGCTGCTCATTCTTGCTGTTGTTTGGCGGCCATTATGGCAGGAGCGCGAGAAAGGGGGAAGGGGGAGAGTGCGTCAGTGGGGGCAAGTTTGCCGGTGGGGCTATAATTGCAAAAAAAAAGGGAACAGAGCGGGGTGAAACCTGAGTGTCTGTCGTGTGCCTAATGGCGGCTGCCAGCCCATGGCGGACATACCTCTCTGGCAATACTAAACTGTTCCAATATACGAGAGAGCTCGGTCACTTTCTGTTGTCGCTCGCAAAACAGCAAAAACGATCGTCAGTATTGATGCCCGTGCAATATCCCGAACAACCGCATTTTCTAAAGCACCAAGCTCGGGGAGCAACTTGCTCTCCGAGCTTGGTTTGTGCGCCAGAGACACTCTGGCGTCGGTTGGAAAGGAGAACCTATCCGGTTTTTCAGAGAAATGCCTAAGCGTTGAGCGCTTGGCGAGGGCATTGGGCCGTTGATGTGTGTTACTTGTTCTTGCGATTGTCGTGACGGTCGTCGTGACGATCCCGAGCGTCATCTTCAAAATCATTCTTTTCAACGGTTCCGACAACTGCGCCAACGGCGGCACCCTTGGCTGCGCCTTCAGAAGCATCACCACCTGTGACTTCGGCGGCCACTGCGCCAACAACGGCACCTTTAACAGCTTGGTCAGCGACATGTCCGGCGCTGGCTGGGAGGGCGACCAAGCTCAGAGCGGTGAGGGTTGCGGCGAAAGTGGTGATGGCTTTTGTTTTCAATGTAAATGTCATGGTTTCCAACCTTTTCTCAGTGTGGCTTCCGATCTGGTCGCCTTCTGTTACTAAATATAGGCGGGGGCCCGTTGCTGGTATTGCACGGTTTGGCCATCCTATAGTGGCAACTGGCCAAACCGCCATCGGGACACCAATTTGCGCTTGGGCTGGGTTTCGTGGCCTGATGATCCGCGAGGGAAACAAGGAGCACGCTTTGAGACACCACATCTTGGTTCAAAACCGCAAAGTGCCCCATTGGGCCGCCGACCTACGTCAGCAGCTCAATGAGCAGGCCGTGCGACAGGCCGCCAAGCGTGCCAAGATCGCCATAGAAGATGTGTCCAACAGCGATGCGAAAATAGACATCCATGCAGAGGCGCGCTTTCTGCAGGCTTGCGCAGATCTGACGGGATATACGTTTTTTGGCGCCTCGTCCGCCATGAATGGCCAGTATACGCCTCAGGTCGCGGCCTTTGTGCTGAAATACTCTCGCACCTTGGGAAACGGCTTGGCAGCGGGGGCCAGACTGATGCCTGCTGTTGATCCGACGACAAGCCTCACATTGAAGCACCTTGAGGATCAATGCGTCTTAACGATTGAATGCAACGACGGGTTTCTGATGACCCAGTTTCAGCATCGCGAGTTTTTTGCTTTTGGCCTGATTGCTCTGTTTCGCGAAGTGACCGGCGCAAACGTCATGCCTCTCAAGGTTCGGTTTGCGCATTCGCGTGGTTCAGCCAGCCAGGATCTGGCGCGCCAGTTGGGCTTTCCCATTGAATTTGGCTGCGACGCCACGGAAATCATTCTAAAGCCTGCGACCTTGGATTTACCTGTGCTCAGCTGCGACGAAGCCCTGCTGTCGTTCCTAGTTCAGCAAGGCGAGGCTGTGTTGGCAAGTAGGTCTCGGGACAAACCAGATATTGTGGCGCAGACAGAGCAGAGGCTGGTGGACGCGTTGCCACAGCGCTGGCTTGAGGCCGAAGATGTGGCGCAAGACCTTGGGTTGAGTCGGCGAACCTATTCCCGACGGCTGAGCGATCAAGGCATGAACTTTCGACGTGTGTCAGAAGATTTGCGTCAAGACCTCGCCAAGACTTACCTAAAAGATCCGGCATTTTCTTTGGCGGAAATTGCTTTTCTCCTAAACTTTGCGGATCAGTCCGGTTTTACAGCCGCGTTCAAGCGATGGACCGGCCAAACACCGGGGGTTTTCAGAGCGGATTCTCTCCTTGAGTGAGAAGATGTTTGCCGCTCTTGATGGCGTAAAATTATTCAAAATTTGCAAAGCTTGCTTCCAGCACGCTTCGACTGCTCAACATGCGACGGAACAGTCGTCGATCTCATTTTAATAGTCAGATCGGGGTGCGTCGAGAATTTGGGCGCACACCTGGTGGCGGTGTGCGAATGTTTTTGGGCGTGGAACTGATGAGCTCAGTTTAGGACCAGCGGATTGTCAGCTCTTCACGGAACGCAAAACGTATAAGGTGGCGGTCGACCACGTCCTGCATTTTTGCCAAGTCAGCTCCCTCGGGCACGGTCAGGGTCATGTCGAGCGCTTGAGGGGAGGCCTTAAGCGCCAGTTGGCCGCGGTCTTCGGGGAAAGTTACGGTGCCGTTTTCTGGCGTAAAGTCAGTTTCGCATTTGTGTGACCAGTGTTTGCAAAGCTGTTGCAGATAGCGGCTGGCGTGTTCGGTGGACGCGGTTGCTGTGCCTGTATGGGACATGAGAGCTCCTTGGGAGAATCGAGGATTTCCGGCTCGCGTAATGCTGGCTGTGTTAGGTGGAATATGGGCGTCTCACTTGGGAAAGGAAAGGCAGTTCGCGCACAGCGGCTGCCCGAAAGCGCACAGTCGCTGTTGTGCTGTGCACGCGCGTACTTTGAGTGCGGTTGATGTCATGAAGATGTTACATTTCTTGATGTGCCTCAAAGTGGCGGTTTATAATCTGAATTATTCTAAGTCGTAAGGAAAACAGGAGGGATATTTATGTCATCAGAATATGGCAAGCTGTTCAACATTGCGCCAGAGAATGAAGCAAAAACCAGCGAGGCTGCGTCGGCTGAGGCCGCTCCGTCAAAGGCAGAATCCGATGAAGCCAATGGTTTGTGGACGCCGTCGCCTGAGGAAGTGCATCACGCCTTTGAAACTGGTGAATATCCCTATTCAAAGAAGCTGAGCCGTGCCTCTTATGAGCGAACCAAGGCGAAGCTTCAGGCTGAGTTGTTGAAGGTTCAGCACTGGGCACAGGAAACCGGCCAGAAATTTGTTATCCTGTTTGAAGGACGGGATGCGGCAGGTAAAGGCGGCACAATCAAGCGCTATATGGAGCATTTGAACCCACGATCTGCACGGGTTGTTGCGCTGAACAAGCCAACAGATGAGGAGCGGGGGCAGTGGTATTTCCAGCGTTATATTCAGGAAATGCCAACCTCTGGCGAGATGGTTTTCTATGACCGTTCCTGGTACAACCGCGCCGGTGTTGAACGGGTCATGGGGTTTTGTGAGCCAGCAGAGTATCTGGAATTCATGCGCCAGACGCCGGACCTTGAGCGGATGTTGGTGCGCTCGGGCGTTCGGCTCTATAAATTCTGGTTCTCGGTGACACAGGATGAACAGCTACGTCGCTTTAAGAGCCGTGAAAACGATCCGCTAAAGCAATGGAAACTGAGCCCAATTGATAAAGCCAGCCTAAGCAAATGGGATGATTACACCGAGGCTAAAGAGGCGATGTTCTTTTACACGGACACAGCAGATGCGCCTTGGACGGTGATCAAGTCTGATGACAAGAAGCGTGCGCGTTTGAACTGTATGATGCATTTCCTCAACTCGTTGGACTATCCGGGCAAGGATTTGAATATCGTGAGCGCGCCTGATCCGTTGATCGTGAATACGGCCAGCCATGTAATCCATCGCTCCGATCACATTTTGGGCTCGTCTTTGCATCCAGCCGCGCGTTAGTCGCAGAGCATGCTTTGTGCGCTCAAAAGATCGCACGCAGCTTGGTGTCCAGAGATTGAAAACTTGCAAAAACGGCCTGCACCTGAGGGAGCAGGCCGTTTTCCAATTCCTTGGTGTCAAGATCGCGCCAAAGAGTGAGGCTTTTGCGTTTGAGCAGATCTGAATATGGGTGATCTTTGTCAAAGGGGGCGGGCACGCGTTTTAGCTCGGGGGCCTCAATGCGCGCGCCAGCCTTGGTCAGGGCTGCAATCTCGCCGGCCAGAATTGACCCATGGTGACCATCAATGGCTGCTCGCCACTGGTCAAGTTGGGCTTTGTCAAACGCCATCACGCCTGCACCAACAGAGACATATTCAGTTGAAATTCCCAAAAACCATCCCGTTGGAGGTGTTGACCAAAGCATGTGCAGATGGAGATGATAGGGCGTTTTGTCCTTGGAAAACCGCACATCGCGGTGGGGGCGGAAGAGTTTTGGTTTTGCGGGCCTGCCGGTTTGACGCTGTAGATCGGCGCTAAGTACATCCAAAAGTGCAGATGCGGGCGCTTTGAGCCTGGCGTCATATTCTGCTTTATGCTCTTGAAACCATTCCCGAGAGTTGTTAGCTGCCAAGGCTTCCAGAAAGGCGCGGGCGTCTGGTACCAGACTATTAAATTCCTGCGTCATTGTGGTTCCTTTTTCACAAAAGTGCTGGCGAGTTTAACAAATGCTTCGCTTGCTCTGCATAATTATCAGGCATAAGGCTGAGGCATGTCGACTCAAATGAGCTATCCAGATCACGTACGTGCGTTGTTGCGCATTGGGCTGCCTTTGATCGGCGGGCACATTGCACAGTTTGCTATCACGTTGACGGACACCATCATGCTTGGCTGGTATTCTGTTGAAGCACTGGCCTCGGTCGTTCTGGGCGGGACGTTTTTCTTTGTAATCTTCATCCTTGGATCCGGATTTGCCATCGCGGTCATGCCTTTGGTTGCAGAGGCTGATGCGGAAGATGATGAAGTTGGCGTGCGTCGCATTACGCGCATGGGATTGTGGCTGTCGGTGATTTTCGGCGTCGTTGCTTTGCCGTTGTTTGTTTTGTCCGGCCCTATCCTATTGGGATTGGGGCAAGTTCCGGATGTGGCAGAGTTGGCGCAGGTCTATCTAAGGATTGCCGGATTGGGGTTGATCCCTGCGCTTTTGGTGATGGTGCTGAAATCCTATCTGGCCGCACTAGAGCGCACGCGGGTGGTGTTCTGGGTCACTGTCGCCGCGGTGCCTGCCAATATGGCTGTCAACTATGCGTTGATTTTTGGCAACTGGGGCATGCCTGAGTTGGGTGTTCTCGGTGCTGCGATAGCTTCGATCACGGTGCAAACGGTTTCGTTGATCGGGGTGGTTGGCTATGCGGTAATGGCATTGCCACAGCACGAGTTGTTTCAGCGGGTCTGGCGGCCAGATTGGGAATATTTTGCACGGGTTTTCCGGTTGGGTGTGCCGATTGGTTTGACCAATCTGGCGGAAGTCGGACTATTTGCCGCCTCGTCGTTAATGATGGGCTGGCTGGGGACAGTGCAGCTGGCGGCGCATGGGATTGCCCTGCAATTGGCCTCGCTGGCGTTTATGCTGCATCTGGGATTGTCCAACGCGGCCACAGTGCGCGCAGGCAATGCGATGGGGCGCAAGGATGCGGACCATATGGCGCGCGGCGCTTGGGTGGCCATCGTTATGTCGGTGGTGTTCGCAAGTCTTGCTGTGGTGATTTTCCTGAGCTTCCCTGAGTTCCTATTAGGGATATTCATTGATCCGTCTGATCCGCAGCGTGATGTCATTTTGGCCGCTGGCGTGTCGTTGTTACTCGTTGCGGCCTTGTTCCAGTTTATGGATGGGGCGCAAATCATCGCACTTGGATTGCTCCGCGGTGTGCAAGACACGCGCGGACCGATGATCATCGCGGCTTTCAGTTATTGGATCATCGGGGTGCCCTGTGGCTATCTGTTGGGGTTCACATTTGGGATGGGCGGCGTTGGTGTGTGGCTGGGGTTGGTCTTGGGACTGACCGCGGCTGGTATTTTGCTGATGTGGCGCTTCTGGGGCCCTAAGCTGCGCGGTCTGCGCGCGTCTTTTGCAGCCCAAAAAGCCGCCAGAGCTTAAGAAAAATCGCTCAAAGGGTTATTTCCCCTTGAGCAATCGATCCGCCTTTTTGCGCACCAGCACCGAACGCAGATCATGCATTGCGAGTAGGAGTGAGTCTGTCACTTCATCCAATTGATCAGGCTCAGCTTTGGATTGCGCCCATTGCGTGGTCAGATTGAGGTGATCAACTGTGCGCAAGATGTCGTCGATGTCGCGTTCCGCCAGCAGATTGCGGCGATACTCCATCCACGACTGGATTTCATCCATATCATCAGTCGAGAGTTCACGGTCCCCATGGGCGCGAATATCCCCGTTCCTGATGTTGACAACCGCGATTTGATCCATCTCGATCCGCCGCTGGCGGTTTTCGGTATCAACCCGAAACACTGCAGCGCCGTTTTCCCGCACACGGTAATAATAGTCTGGGAGATCTCCGCCCATGGAATTTTATCCTATGCCTTACTGCTCGCTCAGCGATGCACAGAAAGCCTGAATGCGTTCGCAGGCGGTTTTAAGTGCATCATCTGAAGTAGCGTAGCTGACACGGAAGTTGGGGGAAAGCCCGAAGGCGGCCCCAAAGACAACTGCCACGCCCGTGTCCTGCAAGAGAGCCGTTGAAAAATCCTCGTCCGATTCAATGGTTTTGCCCTCGGGTGTAACCTTGCCGATCAATCCTGCAATCGATGGATAAACATAAAACGCGCCTTCCGGGACGGGGCAGGTGACCCCGTCGATGGCATTGAGCATCGACACCACGAGGTTGCGACGGCGCACAAACATCTCATTATGTGGCGCAAGAAAGTCCTGTGGGCCATTCAATGCTTCCACTGCCGCCCACTGGCTTATGGAGCAGGGATTGGATGTGGATTGTGATTGAACTTTGCGCATCGCGCCAATGAGTTCTGTCGGGCCGCCTGCATAGCCAATCCGCCAGCCAGTCATCGCATAAGCCTTGGACACACCATTGCAGGTCAATGTGCGGTTATATAACGCCGGTTCCACTTGGGCAGGCGTGCAAAACTCGAAGTCGTCATAGGCGAGGTGTTCATACATGTCATCAGTCATCACCCAAACATGTGGATGGCGCATCAAGACGTCAGTGAGTGCTTTGAGCTCATCACGAGAATAGCCCGCGCCTGTGGGGTTTGAAGGCGAGTTGAAAATCAACCACTTGGTTTTAGGGGTAATCGCGGCCTCAAGTTGGGCGGCCGTGATCTTGAAGTTGTCTTCCAGAGTCGCGGCGACGGTTACGGGTGTGCCGCCAGCAAGGAGAACCATGTCGGGGTAGCTGACCCAATAGGGGGCAGGAATGATCACTTCATCGCCGGGATTTAGCGTGGCCATCAGCGCGTTATACAGGATTTGTTTGCCACCAGTTCCAACGCTGATCTGTGCTGGAGTATAGGTGAGACCATTGTCGCGCAGAAATTTGTCGCAGATCGCCTGTTTTAGCTCGGGGATGCCGTCAGGCGCCGTATAGCGGGTCTTGCCTTCGTTGATCGCGGCAATTCCGGCGGCGCGGATGTTTTCGGGTGTGTCAAAATCAGGCTCCCCCGCACCGAGGCCAATCACGTCTTTTCCCGCCGCACGTAGCTCACCAGCCAAGGTAGTGACCGCGATGGTGGGTGACGGTTTAACGCGTGAAAGAGTCTTGGACAGGAAAGACATAAATGGCCTCGTTTGTATTACATATCCCCATGTCTTAGGGTGCCGACAATATCCGATCAAGGATGAACCAAAAGGGGACTGCAAATGCCGCAAGATTATGTCGAAGAGTTGCCGCAAACGGACTGGTATTCCGGAGATGTTGCAACCTTTGGGGATCGGCTAGCAGCCGCACGTGAAGCCGCAGGTCTTCAGCAGGGTGAATTCGCCAAACGTCTGGGTGTGAAAAAACGCACCGTGGCCGATTGGGAGGCCGATTTGAACGAGCCGCGCGCAAATCGGCTGCAAATGATGGCAGGTCTTTTAAATGTGTCTGTCGGATGGTTGCTGACGGGCGATGGAGACGGCGTAGATTCGCCTATGGATGGCGTGTCTCAAGACGCTGACATGCTTGCCTTGATGACCGAAATCCGAGATATCCGCACGCAAGTTAAACACGAATTGGACCGATTGGGGCGGGTTGAAAAAGCCTTGCGCCTTCGGATGAAACAAAGTGACTGAAACACACGAAAACCGTCTTAAGCGTATGAAAATGCGGTCAATGCGTCGCGGCATCAAGGAGATGGACATCATCTTAGTGCGCTACGCAGATGACAACCTTGAGCGGATGACCGCCGACGAGCTTGATCTATACGACGCGCTACTTCATGAAAATGATCAGGACCTATATCAATGGGTTACGGGACAACGCCCCGCACCTGAGCAGTATCGGAATTTGATTCAGGACATATCAGTAGTGATCAGCGGATAAAAATAAACCGCATTTAAAACGTCTTTTGGGATACTTAACTGATTGTTCTTCATTTTCCGCCAATTTGCGGTGCAAGTTAAGTTGACGGAGACGAAAATGAGCTTTCATTCATCCATGGAGAGCGGTTCCTATCAAGGGTTCATGGCAGACTATCTGGACTCTTTGGCGCTGGTTGAGCGCCTGCACCGTTTGTTGCTGGATGTGATCAAGGACGAGTTCGAACGTGTCGGCGTGTTGGAAATCAACGCGGTTCAGGCGCTTTTGTTGTTTAACATTGGTGATAATGAGGTCACAGCTGGCGAGTTAAAATCGCGCGGATATTATCAAGGCAGCAATGTCAGTTACAATTTGAAGAAGTTGGTTGAGATGGGGTTCATGCACCATCAGCGCTGCGAAATCGACCGCCGGTCAGTGCGGGTTCGTTTGACAGAAAAAGGGCGCCACATCCGCGATGTTGTTGCGACACTCTTTGAGCGTCATGCGGATGGATTGCGTGGCAAAGGCGTTTTGGGCGAAGAGGGGATTGAGAATATCACCCATGCTTTGCGCCGGGTTGAGCGCTACTGGACAGACCAGATTCGCTATATCTACTAACGGAAATTCCAGCTGCGTATCGCGATCCAATGTTAACGCGCAGGTTTTGCATCCCAAGTACGGATCGCGGGGGAAACAGGGGCTGACGCCAGCGTCAGGCCCTGTAACTCTCGTTTGAGTTTGCGCGTCATCGCACGTTCATAGTCCTCAAAGCCGTCGGCAACTTCGACAAACGCGCCTGCGCCGTGGCGCAGCTCGTCACGGTAGTATGCCTCAATATCAAACGGCACCATGGTTTGTGCCGAGCTGCTGCTGTCTTGCGTTTTGATCGCGAGCCCGTTGACCACGATGCCTGCAAACGGGAAGGCCGAATAGGCCTGTTTGGGCTTGAAGCCTTCGTTGTTTCTCCCATCGCCACTCACGTCTAGCGTATGTTGTGCACAGCTTGGGGCCGTGCGAAAATGTGTCGCCGCAAATCCAAGTGCATGGCCCAGAGCGGTGGGGAATTGATCGGTGCTGCGTTGGGATCGGGCGAGTAGGGCTGACACGTCAAAAAGGTCTTTGGGAGTCTCTATCAGACGCCAGTTCTGTAGAATCACCTGATTGTTGCGCCCGTTCCATTCAAACACAGAAAGCGCCACCGTTTGAGGAGTCGCGAAAAAAGCTCTCTGAACCTCGGGGGCTAATAGGGCAGCGGCCAGGCCGCGCCTTTGCAATTGGTCCTCCATCTCGTTGACAGACGAGGATACATCCAAGGCCAATAATAGCGCGAGGCGGCAGTTGGAGGCCCATAATGGGCCACCGTTAAACGCGAGAATGAACGCGATGGATATCGCGCGCCAAATCACCAGTGACCTGTGTTGCCCATGCTGGTCCAAGGTTCCGCTGGTGCTAGGGCGTCGCCTTCTTGAAGCAGCTCGATGGAAATGTTGTCCGGTGAGCGCACGAATGCCATGCGGCCATCATGAGGCGGGCGGTTGATCAAAACGCCATTGTCCATCAAATGCTGACACATTTCGTAGATATTGCCGACTTCATAGGCGAGGTGGCCAAAGTGGCGACCATCGGATGGCAGGCCTTCGTCGCCGTCCCAGTTATAGGTGAGTTCCAAGGGGCAATCGTGGTCACCCTCAGAGGCCAGATAAACGAGGCTAAATCGTCCTGCCTCGCTGTCGTAGCGGCGGATTTGTTTGAGGCCAAACAACTCGTAAAATGCCATAGATTTTTCAAGGTCAGCCACGCGGACCATTGTGTGGAGGTATTTAACGCGCATCAAATTGTCCCTTTGCTCGTGTTTGGCACAGAAAACACGCAAGGCGAGATGATTGCCAGTCTTATTCTGGTTTTAGGGATTCTCCGGCGAGAGAACGGGCTGTGCAGGTGGCGAAAAGAGGTAGGGACGGTCCCGATAGTTAGAAAAGCAGAGCTGCGGACAATCCTGTGGTTTTCACGGATCACACCTCAAGATATGGTGGTGCAACACGTGCGAGATGATTCAGATTTTGGCTGGGGCTCGTCCATACAGAGCAACTAGGAGCGAGGGCAAAAATGCAGCAATATCACGATGCATTAAACACCATTCTTCAGAACGGTGAAGAGTCCAGTGACCGCACCGGAACAGGCACCTTGTCCTATTTCGGGCTTCAGTCGCGCTATCGTCTGGCGCATGGGTTTCCTCTGGTCACCACCAAAAAACTGCACCTGCGCTCAATCATTCATGAACTCCTGTGGTTTTTGTCAGGTGATACAAACATCAAGTATCTCAAGGACAATGGCGTTTCGATCTGGGACGAATGGGCGGATGAAAACGGCGATCTAGGGCCGGTTTATGGTTATCAGTGGCGTGCATTTCCTGCGCTTGAGCCGACAGGCCAGATGATGGACGGAGAGCCGCTATTCAAAGGGCGCAGCGTGGATCAGATTGCGCAGTTGGTTGAGATGATAAAGACCTCACCAGACAGCCGCCGCCTGATTGTCTCTGCATGGAACCCTGGTGATGTACCGCGCATGGCGCTGCCGCCATGCCACACGATGTGGCAGGTGCGCATTCAAAATGGAAAATTGCACCTGCAGCTTTATCAGCGCTCGGCGGATATGTTCCTTGGGGTGCCTTTTAATATCGCGTCATATGCTCTGTTGCAGGTGATGTTGGCTCATGTGACAGGCTATGAGCCGGGTGATTTTGTGCATACTTTGGGGGATGCGCATATCTATTCCAATCACATGGAGCAGGTAGAATTGCAGCTGTCGCGTACGCCAAAAGCGCTGCCAAGCCTGCGTATCAAGCGCGATGTGGCGTCGATTTTTGATTTTACCTATGAGGACTTTGAGATCAATGGATACGACCCTGATCCCGGTATCCGCGCGCCAGTGGCGGTGTAAGACATGATTACACTGATTGTTGCTCGCGCAAAAAATGGTGCCATCGGGCGAGACAATACGATCCCTTGGCATATTCCCGAAGACCTGAAGTCGTTCAAGCGTGAAACGCTGGGCGGTGCCGTGATCATGGGGCGCAATACGTGGGATAGCCTGCCATTCAAACCGCTGCCCAATCGGTTGAATATTGTGGTGTCATCTCGGGAAAAGGCAGCAGAAACGGTGGTGCCGTCGGTGGCTGCAGGGGTCGCACTAGCCAAAGAACAAGGGTACGATCGCATTTACGGAATTGGCGGGGCTGGCATTTACAAAGAAATGTTGCCGCTGGCAGATCGGTTGTTGATCTCTGAAGTAGATATTGAAATTGCCGGGGCAGATACGTTTTTTCCACAATTTGATGCGGCTGGGTGGCACGTGATCACCAAGAGGGTTTTGCAGGATGCGAACCCTGTGTGTTTTGTGCAAGAATACTTGCGGCGCCTTTAGCAACAGGTGTTCAGGCGAGTGGTCCAAGCAAGTATTGAAACACATTGTTTCCTATCGAGAAATTGACAGTTTCCCGAATGGCGCTTTAGGCTTGCTGCATTAACCAAAAGTTGCAGCAAGCGGAGTGAATTTCCGATGAAAAGAGCATTTTATGTCGCTGGTGTGTTGGCCATGTTGGCAGCACCAACCTGGGCGCAAACATGGAGCAGTAATGCGCCTCAAATCGGCCCGGTCAATCAGCCAGAGGGGGTGATGATCCATCCTTATCCGGCCAGCGCAAATTATTGCCCGTCAGGCCTTCAACCCATCACATTGGGTGGCGTGATCTGTTGTGGGACGCCAACAACGTCTGAGCCATTTTATAACCGCGCAGGCGGAAAGAAGCGCTATCAGATGACATGCGCTGAGGGCCAAAAGGGCTGTTATTGAAAGATCACGAGGGGCGCGCAGCCATACAAATGGTCGCGCCCCAAGTGTTTAGACAAGTTTGATCTCGCCAGCCATGTCACGTCCGTCACGGCCTTGGGTCATCTCAAATTCAACTTTTTGGTTGTCTTCCAGCCCCTTGAGGCCTGAGCGTTCGACTGCGGAGATGTGCACAAAAACATCTTTTCCGCCTTCTTCGGGTTCAATAAATCCGAACCCTTTTGTTGTATTAAACCATTTTACGGTACCACGTGGCATACCGTTCTCCTTTATTCACCTTAAATTACTAGACCCAGAAATTTACTGGTGCGGGCCTAGGCACATCTAAAATCAACTACCCAAACAAAACGTCTAATGGACGCTGAAACCAAATGTTCCGTGCGAAGAATTGCACGGACACTGTAAAATGCAAGCAAAACTAGCGTGAATTCGATTTAATGCTTCGCTATAGATGCCTCGATACACGGAGGATAGCATGAAGCTCTACGGTCTCAAAAATTGTGATACTTGCCGCAAGGCCATGAAATCATTGGGGGATGTCACGTTTGTTGATGTGCGTGCGGACGGCATACCCGCTGAGGTTCTGGCACAAGCCCATGCGCAATTTGACAGCGCTTTGCTTAACACGCGGTCAACAACTTGGCGTCAGCTGGGCGATGATGAGCGTGCAAGACCTGCCTTGGAGCTGTTGGCGGACCACCCGACATTGATGAAGCGACCGCTGATTGAACTGGACGGCACATTTTATCTGGGGTGGGGCAAGGATGTGCAGGCAGCCCTTGGATAATTTGATTGCGCAGCCTATGTGAAGGGCACAGGAACGGAGACTAAATATGCGCAATGCAGCACTGACGTTGGGGATTATTGCCGGAGTGATCGGCATGATTGTGGGCTTTTTCGGCTGGGGATACACCGAAGTGGTGAACCGCGTCGGCGAAGTGCCAGATCTGATTGAACAGGTCGACAACATCAATTTGGTGCGCGCTGGGGCTTTGCTAGCACCGCTTTTGGCAATTGCAGGTGGCGCTATGGCGCGCTCGCGAGCTCTGTGGGGTGGCGTTTTGTTGCTGGCTTCAGCCGCGGGAATGTATGCGGCCTTTGGCTTTAACGTCTTTACAATGTTCCCGATCAGCTTTGCCGCGCTAGGTGGGGTTTTGGCAATAGCGGCAGGGAAACCTGACGAACCAAAGGCGCATTTTTAATCTCACTTGAGGCGCAGCAGCCTGTCCAATGATAAGGGGCCTGCGCCTTTTGCGACCAATACGAGCAGCAAAAATATCCACATGGCGCGCTGATCTATTAGGGATAGTGAACTGTCAAACAGCGTACCAAGTTTGACGTTGTGACCCAAAACGTCAGCCGCAGTTTGCACAATCACAAAGCCGATCATGCCCAATGCGGCGAGACGGGTAAACAACCCGACAAGCAGCAGCACCGGGAGTGCAAATTCCGCGACTGTGCCAAAAAAGATGACGAGCCGCTGAAAGATGTTCATTTGGCTCACATCCCACAAGACCGCTTCGGCGGCTTTAGGGAAAATTTGACCGAAAGCACCTGAAGACGGTGTGAAAATCGATCCGTCGATTTTTAAGGTGGCGGAATTCCAGTAATACACGAATAGGACCGCGACAAATGTGACGCGTGCAAGCGTTGGAATTAGCCATGTTTTTTTTGTCAATTGGTCAGCCAATTCGTTATGCAATGCTATCGGGTTCATTGTGAAACCTCCCATTCGGTCCGTGAGTGTTATTCGTCCGTGAGTGTGAGTGAAGTTATGGCGTTGCCGCTCAGTAAGAGTGCGAGCAGGGGTCCCAGATCAAAGTCGCCGTGCGCTGCAGTGCCTGATTGTGCAGCTTGGGTTAGCGTTTTTCCGGCAATGAGATGGTTCATACAGGCCAGCGCGCCGAGCCCCAGAAGATGGGGTTTGGGGTCAAACTCGGGACGCAGAATAATTGCATCCTGTGCCACAGCGGCGGGTTTGGGACCCTGCGCCATGTTAAACGCCCAAATCGCGTGAATTGGCCAAGGCGATGAGAGCAGTTCGACAGAGGGAGCAAAAGTGAAAACGACATTGCCCAGCTGATCTGGTGGAATTTGTGCCAAGGCATCCGGCGCAATCGGATCGGCATCTGCAGCGTGGTAAGATCGGCGCAGAGCCAATTCCATCTCCGCAACGTCGCCGAGGTATCCGAGATGTGCCAGCGGTTCAAAACCGCGCAAAAACGCGGGGAACTCGGCGCCGTAGTGCATCATCAGAGGCGAAGTGGGCGGGGATTTACGTAAAAACACACCGGCAATGGCCCGAAAGTTTTCATCACCCAGCAACTTGGAGATTGTTGGAAACCCCGTGGCCAGCGCGTCATTCAGCGACACGGCTACATTGTTGCGATAGACATCGAAGCGGCGTCCTGCCGCGTGGCCCTCAGCATCCGCCAGCCCTTTTGGGCGCGGTTGCGCGCTATCCAGCAGAGCGGAACGGAATTCGGTTTGGGTGACGCTCATTGAGCGACCTGCTCAAGCGCGGCAGAAGCGCGCAAAGCTTCATTGTTCAAGATCGGCCATTCCGGCACATCGTTGTCCCACTCTATGAGAATTGGGCGAGGGCCGCTGAGTGACAGAGTGTGATCCAACAGCGCCCAAACGGGATCAACAACGGGTTTGCCGTGGCTGTCAATTAACAGGGTATGACCGTGTTCATCTTTGTCTTCATCATGACCGCCGAGGTGAATTTCTCCCACTTTATCAAGCGGGTAGTCTGCGATGTAGCTGCGCGGATCGTAGTCGAGATTGGTGGCAGAGACAAAAACATTGTTCACATCCAACAACAGACCACAGCCAGTGCGGTTGGCAATTTCGCGCAGAAAGTCAGGCTCTGACCAAGTGCTTTCTTCAAAAGCCAGATAGCTGGAGGGATTTTCCAGCATCATTTGACGCGCAATGGTGTTTTGCAATTGGTCGATGTGGTCACAAACGCGCGTCAACGTGTCATTGGTGTAGGGCAGCGGCAGAAGATCATTCAGAAAGGCGCCGTCATGTGTCGACCACGCTAGATGTTCAGAAAAGACTGTTGGTTTGAGCCAGCTGACGAGGTGTTTGAGGCGGGCAAGGTGGTCGGGATCCAGCGCATCTTCGCCGCCAATGGATAGACCTACACCATGTACCGACATCGGAAATCGTTCCGCGAGATGGCGCAGTTGCGCCAAGGGGCGTCCGCCTGCGCCCATGTAGTTTTCGGCGTGCACTTCCAACCATGAAACAGCGCCAGGATCTTGCATGATTTCGGAGTAGTGTTGAGGCTTGTAGCCCACGCCGGGCCCATTGGGCAGTTTGTCTGGGTTGGGAGCAGTATCAAACATGGCAGACCTTCAAGGTGGCTGAATCTAAGGGTTTAGGCTGGGAGGTCGCGATCAATTGCCTCAAGTGACGGCATGCGCGGCGATCCATCGGCCGTTGCCGGAAGTTCGATGTCCAGACAGGTGCCTTTGTCCACCAACGTCCAAGCGTTCCCTTGGTAGTCCACGGTCGACGTCCCCGCGCATTTGGTTCCGGGGCCAGCGGCGCAGCCATTTAGCCCCGCACGGGCTACTCCGAAGCATTTTTCTTTGGTGGCCGCATCGGCAGGAAGCGCTTGTGCGGCAAGTGCCGTCAAAACCGCGCTGGCGAAGGGGGTAATTTTTGAGGAAATTGGCATGCCGTGTCTCCGTGTTAGATGGATATGGTGCCAGTCTGCCAGAAAATTGGTAAACAGAGCAACGATGCCGTGGGAATGTGAGGGTAAGAGGCCCCGTGAGGGGTGTATCGTAAGATACGTCGGGGCCTCTCGGGGGATTTAGCTAGGGATGTCGCGGTCCAGAGCTTCCAGCGAGCCCATACGCTTAGAGCCGTCAGCCATCGCAGGCAGTTCCATGCCAGCGCATGTACCAGCGTCAACCAGTTTCCAGGCGTTGCCTTGATAATCTACTGTCGAAGTGCCGGCGCAAGTTGTGCCAGCACCTGCAGCACAGTCGTTTTGACCAGCCATAGAAACGCCGTAGCATTTCTCTTTTTCTGCGGCGACGGCTGTGGTGGCGTGGGCGCTCAGGGCTGCTGCTACGGCACCGGCGACTGCGAAAGCTTTTACTGTTGTGGTCATCTTCATATTCCCTTTGGTTACTAAACTCGGCCACTTACGATGTGGCATGAGACAAGCTTAGGGGCAGGGAAGCGTCACAGACCAATCACGGGGCTGTGTGTCACAGACGCGTTAGCTGGCGTGACGGTTTCGTGAAGATTACAGCGCTGGAAGGTTGGATTCTTTCAAAAATGAAACAGGCGCGGCACAAAAGATGTGTCGCGCCTGTATATTTGTTGCAAAAATTCTTAGGCCAGATCGGGTGGAGTCGCCTCTTGTGACAATTGGCTCACGATCTCGTCCAAAGACTGGACTTTGGTTTGCTTCTCGCCAAGGCGTCGGGTCGACACGGTGCGCTCTTCGATTTCTTTCTTTCCGATCGCCAAAATGACCGGAACTTTGCCAACCGAGTGCTCGCGGACCTTGTAGTTGATCTTTTCGTTGCGCAGATCGGCCTCGGCGCGCACGCCCACAGCCTTGAGAGCTTCAACAACTTCAAGACAATAGTCGTTTGCATCCGACACGATGGCCGCGACAACCACCTGACGTGGTGCGATCCAGAACGGCAGTTTACCGGCATGTTCTTCAATCAGGATACCGATGAAGCGTTCAAACGATCCCAAAGTCGCACGGTGCAACATGATGGGGCGGTGTTTGTCGCCATCCGCGCCAATATAGGACGCATCCAGACGTTCCGGCAGGTTGGGATCAACTTGGAGCGTACCGCATTGCCAGCTACGACCAATCGCGTCAGTCAGAGTGAATTCCAACTTGGGTCCGTAGAACGCACCTTCGCCTTCAAGAATTTCAAACTCGTGGCCTGCCGCATTACAGGCGTCGCCCAACGCTTTCTCAGCGTAGTCCCAGCTTTCGTCTGTCCCAATCCGTTTCTCGGGACGCGTGGACAGTTTGATGGTCCAATCGTCAAATCCGAGATCCGAATAGATGTTGGACAGGAAGTCGATGAATTTCTTGGTTTCCGAGGTGATCTGATCCTCTGCGCAGAAGATGTGGCCATCATCCTGTGTAAAGCCGCGCACACGCATGATGCCGTGCAATGCACCCGATGGCTCATAGCGCGCGCATGAGCCAAACTCGGCCATGCGCAAAGGCAGGTCACGATAGGACTTGAGACCCTGGTTGAAGATTTGCACGTGGCAGGGACAGTTCATCGGCTTGAGCGCGTTGACGGCTTTTTCGCGGGCGTGATCCTCATCCACTTCGACGATGAACATATTCTCTTGGTACTTGTCCCAGTGACCGGATGCTTCCCAGAGTTTGCGATCCACCACTTGTGGTGTGTTGACCTCAACATATCCGCCGCGCGACTGTTGGCGACGCATGTAGTCCTGAAGTTGGGTATAAACAGTCCAGCCGTTTGGATGCCAGAATATCTGACCGGGGGCTTCTTCCTGCATGTGGAACAGGTTCATCTCGCGGCCCAATTTGCGGTGGTCGCGCTTTTCGGCCTCTTCCAACATGTGCAGGTGCGCTTTGAGGTCTTCTTTGTTCTTAAACGCCACACCATAGATACGCTGCAACATGGCGCGATCTGAATCTCCGCGCCAATAGGCGCCGGCAACGCTCATCAACTTGAAGGCATCTGCTGGGATTTGACCGGTATGCTGCAAGTGCGGGCCGCGGCAGAGATCCTGCCAGTGACCGTGCCAATACATGCGCAGCGGCTCGTCGCCGGGAATGGCGTCGATCAGCTCGACTTTGTAAGGTTCGTTGTTGGCCTCATAGAATTTGACCGCCCGCTCACGATCCCAGACCTCGGTGGTCACAGGTTCACGTTTGTTGATGATCTCTTTCATCTTCTTTTCGATGAGTGTGAGATCTTCGGGAGTAAACGGTTCGCTGCGATCAAAGTCGTAGTACCAGCCTTTCTCAATGACTGGGCCGATGGTGACTTTGACGTCAGGCCAGATCTCTTGCACGGCGCGCGCCATGACGTGGGCGCAATCGTGGCGGATCAGCTCAAGTGCTTCGCCGTCATTGTCTTTGATGGTGTTGATCGCGATGGCGCTGTCAGCATCAATTGGCCACTGCATATCCCAATGCTGACCATCTACGGTTGCAGAGATTGCTTTCTTGGCAAGGGAGGTCGAGATGGATTTCGCGACTTCGGCAGCGGTTATGCCTGCAGCGTAAGAACGCGCGTTACCATCAGGGAAAGTAAGAGAAATATCGGCCATTGGCGTCTAGCTCCTCGTCAGTTTGGCGCCCACGGAACGCCCGGTTGCGGGTATATGGTTCGCGCGCTTTTTGAACCTCGCGGCAAGTCAAGTCAAGCGGGGTTTCCCACGCGTGCGGGCGTCTGTAGAGTTTGGGTAAATAGATCACGAGGACGCTATGAGCACGACGCAGTTTTTTGACAGCCCACAGGGCCGCCGCATTGCCTATCACAAAAGCGGAACCAACGGGCCAACCGTTGTTTTTATGGGCGGTCTGAAATCCGACATGGAGGGCACGAAAGCAATCCATCTGGAAGATTGGGCCAAGGCGCGGGGACAGGCGTTTTTGCGCTTTGATTACTCAGGACATGGCGAAAGCTCTGGCACTTTTGAAGAAGGCTGCATTGGGGATTGGCACGAGGATTCGGTGGCGGCTGTTGAGGCGTTAACCCAAGGGCCGCTGGTGCTGGTAGGCTCCAGCATGGGGGGCTGGCAGGCGCTCTTGCTGGCGCGTGCGTTGCCAGAGCGGGTTGTTGGTTTGGTTGGGATCGCGGCTGCGCCGGATTTTACCGAAGATGGCTATTGGGCCAATTTTGACGATGCGCAAAAAGCAACGCTTGAGAGTGTAGGCCAAGTTGAGTTGCCGTCAGATTACATGGAGCCTTATGTGATCACCAAACGGATGATCGAGGATGGTCGCAAACGCTTGGTTCTAAGGTCCCCGTTACGATTGGACATGCCGGTGCGGTTTTTGCAGGGCACCGAAGACACCGCTGTGTCGACCGAAACCGCGATCCGTCTGTTGGAGCACTCCGAAGGGGATGACATCCGGCTGACACTGGTGAAAGGCGCGGATCACAGGTTCTCGGACGACAATTGTCTGAGCTTGATTGAGAAAAGTGTTGAGAAGGTTCTGGCGAGAAAGTGAGGCGCAAATGCGTGGGGTGGGGAAATTTCTGGGACGGTTGATTGTTGTCCTGTTCGTGGTTGGCGGCTTGATGTGGGTGTTTGGACCGTATGAAAAGATATCGGTGACCTCAGAGATCACGGATGCGGACATACCGGAGGATGTGGTCGCGCATCTGGATGCGAAAGAAGCACAAATCGCAGGTTTGACGGCCGGTGTGGAGAAACGGGTAGTTTGGTTTGCCGAGGAAGGTGCGCGCAGTGACCAAGTGATTGTCTATGTGCACGGGTTTTCGGCGACCTCTGAAGAAATTCGCCCTGTTCCAGATCAGGTGGCAGCCGAGCTTGGCGCCAATCTGGTGTTCACGCGGCTGGCGGGGCATGGGCTTGATGGCGATGCTTTGGCGCAGGCGTCGGTTCAGCAATGGGCAGATGATCTGGCAGAAGCTTTGGCTGTGGCGCGCAAAATCGGCGATGAGGTGGTCATTGTGGCCACGTCAACCGGAGCAACCTTGGTAGCCGCAATGGCGGATCAGTCTGAGGTCATGGATCGCGTTGCGGGATTGGTTTTGATCTCGCCCAACTTTGCTATCAACAATCCGCTGGCGGCTTTGTTGACCATGCCAGCCGCGCGCCACTGGGTGCCGCTGGTTGGGGGCGCAGATCGCAGTTGGGAGCCGCAAAATGAGGGGCATGCTACTTATTGGACAACTTCTTATCCAACGGTAGCTGTTTTGCAGATGGCCGCATTGGTGAAATTTGCAGCCGAAAAAGATTATTCTGGCAATCTCATCCCAACATTATTCTGGTTTTCTGATGATGACAAAGTGGTGGACGCCGCTGTGACTCGTGAAATTGCACAGGGCTGGGGTGGTAATGTGGTGATGGGCGTGCGTGAAATTGGAGAAGCGGGCGATCCACATTCGCATGTGATTGCAGGGGATATTTTATCTCCTGGCGAGACTGCAGAAGCGGTGCGCGAAATGGTGGGTTTTATCGAAGAGTTAAAGTGATTTTGAAAGGGGATTAGACGTGGAGCAACGGGTAAGTCTGATTACATTGGCCGTGTCCGACATTGAGGCGTCAGCACAGTTTTACGAAGCTTTGGGTTGGTTGCGGGTGCCTAGTCCAGATGGCGTTATTGCATTTGATTTGATTGGGCAGACGCTGGGATTGTATCCACGCAAGGCTTTGGCTGAAGATTTGGGAATTCCGGCTGATACTATTGGAGGGTTTTCCGGCATCACGTTGGCACATAATGTGCGCAGCGCTGAAGAGGTGGCGCCTATTATCGAGCGTGCCGTTGCTGCTGGAGGGCGATTGTTAAAGCCAGCGCAGGACATCTTCTGGGGCGGGTTTGTTGGCTATTTCGCTGATCTGGACGGACACGTATGGGAAGTGGCGCACAATCCGTTTGCGCCTTTGTCCAAAGAGGGCGCGTTTTGCTGGGATGGTTATGGTGAGCCTAAAAAAGCTGAATAATATTCAGGGACTTGACCCACGCGCGCCCTATGTCAGAGTGCAGCAATCGTACCAGCTAACTGAAATGAGGATGTCACATGCAAGAACCCGTGGTTTTGCTCCCCGGAATGATGTGTGACGCGCGCCTTTTTGCGCATCAAGTAACCAGTTTGTCGGCGGACCATGCGGTGACCGTCGCCCCCGTCACGCAGGGTGAGCGGATTAGCGAAATTGCATCGGGGTTGCTCTCGGTATTGCCGGCCAAGTTTGCCTTGGCAGGTCTGAGCATGGGCGGAATTGTTGCGATGGAAATCTTGCGCAAGGCCCCAGATCGCGTGACCCGCATAGCCTTGATGGACACCAGCCCTTTGGCGGAAACGCCGGAAGGGGCCGCCGCGTATGAACCGATGATTGTCGGCGCGAGAGCGGGGCGATTGCAGGAGGTTTTGAGTGGCTTCATGAAGCCTGACTATCTCGCGCCGGGTGTGCACCGCGGCGCGGTTTTGGCTCAAATGATTGAGATGGGCATGGATTTGGGGCCCGAGATTTTGGTGCGTCAGGCGCGGGCGTTGCAACGGCGGCCCGATCAGCAAAAAACCCTGCGTCAATGTCGGGCACCCGCCATGGTGCTATGCGGTGAACATGACGGGCTAACCCCTCTGAAACGACACAGTTTTATGGCTGAATTGATCCCGCATGCCGAGTTGCGCGTCATTGCTGGCGCTGGGCATTTGCCAGTGTTGGAGCAGCCCGACGCCACGACGAAAGCGCTGCGAGATTGGCTAAAAATGCCGCTGGTTCTGCGCTAGAGGTTAAACGAAAACGGGGCCCAAAAAGAGCCCCGCTACATTCACATAATCAACGATGCCTAAACGGCAGCGATTTTAGGCTTTGCGCGTCGCGCCGGTTTAGGCGCATCGCTGTTGGCGTCGATGAATTCGAGCACTAGAGGGCGAATGTTGTTGCGCCAGCTTTTGCCAGCAAAGATACCGTAGTGACCTGCGCCCGGTTCTACGTGGCTGGCCTTTTTGCTGTCTGGCAGGCCGGTGCACATATCAAGTGCCGCGATACATTGACCAGGGGCGGTAATGTCGTCTTTGGCGCCTTCGACGGTTTTGACCGCGACGGTTGTGATTTTGCCAATATCGACCTTGCGGCCATCGACCACAAATTCATTCGCCGCGATTTCGCCGTTCTTAAAGATACGCTCGACGGTAGAGAGGTAGAATTCGGCGGGCATGTCCATAACCGCGAGATATTCATCATAGAACCGGTTGTGGGCGTCATGATCAGACGCTTCGCCGCGCATAACACGCTGAATTTGGTCGGAGAATGCTTTGGAATGCCGCTCGCCATTCATCGACATGAATGAGGAGAGCTGTAGCAAACCGGGATAGACCATTCGGCCGACACCCGGGTATTTGAAGCCGACGCGCTGGATCATCATTTCTTCGAGTTGGCCCATGGTCACGCGATGACCAAAGTCTGTCACATCTGTCGCAGCTGCGTTTGGATCAATTGGTCCCCCAATCAGGGTCAATGAACGCGGCTGGGCCTTGGGATCTTCTTCGGCCAGATAGGCCGTGGCGGCCAAGGTCAGCGGGGCAGGTTGGCACACAGCTATCACATGTGTGTCCGGTCCCAGCTCTTTCATGAAATCGACAAGATAGAGGGTATAATCCTCGATATCGAACTTACCTTCGCTGACCGGGATGTCGCGCGCGTTATGCCAATCTGTAATATAAACTTCGCAATTCACAATCAGGCTTTTGACAGTCGAGCGCAGAAGCGTCGCATAGTGACCCGACATCGGTGCTACCAGCAGCACTTTGCGCGGCTGTGTTTCGCGGCCCGCGACGTTGAAGTGCAGCAAGTCGCCAAACGGGCGCTGAACCACAGTGTCAACACTTACCAAATGGTCCTTGCCGTCTTCGCAGGTGAAGGTGCGGATACCCCAGTCTGGTTTGGCGACCATGCGTTGAAATGCCCTTTCGGTCACTTCGCCCCAGGCTGCCATCCATTGAAGGGCGGGATTGGGCGTCAAGGCAAAGGCCGGATAGGAGGCCATCGCTGTGGCGGTCGCACCCAGCCATTGGTTGGTGTTGCGAAATGTCTCCATGAGATCATACGTGGCCATGTAGCGCATAGGCGTCTCCCTTACGTCGGGGTATTCCCCCTTTTGAAAAGACCCTTATAGTATTTTAGGGCTGCAGATTTTTTTATGCTGCGCAGCAGCGACAATAGGGCGATAAATTTGATATGACAACTAATGAGAAAGAAACCGGCGAAAATTTAGAACGTATGAACGCCAATCTGGCCAAGGTTGAAGACCTGTCCAAGCGTCTCGTTGATGTGTTGTCGCACCGTAAGCCTTTGAGAAAAGAGCTAAATGGCCCAGAAGCCGAAGTTTTCATGAATGCGGCTAATGCGTATTGGCAAGATATGTTTGCCAATCCGGGTAAAGTGCTGGAGAACCAGTTGGAGCTGTGGAGCAAGTCGGTCAAACACTTTGTGGATGCGCAGAATGTGCTGATGAAGGGGCAGGTTTCTGCACCGCAGGACGAAACGCCCACCGATCGGCGATTCTCAAATCCGATGTGGCAGAATCATCCCTATTTCAATTTTCTCAAGCAGCAATACATGCTCAATTCCGAAGCGATCACCCGCGCTGTCAGTGAATTGGAAGGTCTGGAGCCCAAAGACCAACAGCGGATTGAATATTTTTCGCGCCAGATCATCGATATGATGTCGCCAACCAATTTTCTTGGAACCAATCCCGACGCGCTTGAACGTGCGGTGGAAACCGAAGGCCAATCATTGGTAGACGGTTTGGAAAATCTGATTGCGGATCTGGAAGCTAATGATGGCGAGCTGATCGTGCGATTGGCAGATGAAAATGCGTTTGAGATTGGCCGCAACATTGCCACGGCGCCAGGCAAGGTGGTGTTTCGCAATCGCATGTTTGAGTTGTTGCAGTTTTCACCAAGCACAGAGTCTGTGCACGAAATACCGTTGGTGATTTTCCCGCCCTGGATCAACAAGTACTACATTCTCGACCTGAAAGAGCAAAACAGCATGATCCGCTGGTGCGTTGATCAGGGCTACACTGTGTTTATCGTCAGCTGGATCAACCCTGATCGCAGTTATGCGGATGTTGGGATCAGTGAGTATATTGAAGAAGGCTTTCTGACGGCGATTGATGAAACCAAAAAAATCACGAAGCAGAAGCAGGTCAACGCGGTTGGCTATTGTATCGCGGGAACGACGCTGCACCTGACCCTGTCGTTGATGAAACAACGCGGCGATAAATCGGTTAAATCTGCGACGTTTTTTACCACTTTGACGGATTTCGGGGATCAGGGAGAGTTCACTCCGTTTTTGCAGAATGACTTTATCGACGGGATTGACGATGAAATCGAGGAGGAAGGATTGCTGCGCTCGTTTATCATGCAGCGCACCTTTAGCTTCTTGCGCTCCAACGATCTTGTCTATGGTCCCGCCATCAAAAGCTACATGATGGGGGAGGCGCCTCCGGCGTTTGATCTGCTTTATTGGAACGGTGACGGATCGGGCTTACCCGGAAAAATGGCGCATGAGTATCTGCGGAAGCTGTGTCAGCAAAACCAGTTTGTGAATGAGGGCATCGAGCTGTGTGGTGAGCGATTGCACATCAGTGATGTGGATATCCCGATTTGTTCGATCACATGCCAATCCGACCACATTGCACGTTGGGCAGATTGCTATCAGGGCTTTCAGAAAACCAAGAGCCGCTCGAAAACCTTTATCGTGTCTGAGTCCGGTCACATCGCAGGTATTGTGAACCCGCCCAGCAAAAAGAAATATGGGCATTACGCCAACGCTGACACCAAGCTGACATCCGAGGATTGGCTGGAAGGTGCGACATTCCATGAGGGCTCGTGGTGGCCGCGGTGGGACACATGGTTGTCATCACGTTCAGGTAAGAAGATTGAAGCAAGAGAGTTTGGTGATTCTGAACATCCCGTTCTTGCCGATGCGCCGGGTCCCTATGTGATGACCAAGGCAACGCGTTGAAAATCAAGGAAATGATAAAAATTTCTGCATTGCAGCAAGAAAAATCTTGAAATGCTGCGATGCAGAAACTACTTTAGGTCCAGAACTTGAAACGCGGCTAAGCCCGCACATTGACTTAAGGACTGAAGAAATGGCTAAAGCACCACAGGACATGACTACCATCCTCAAAGACATGATGGGCGCATTCCCGGTAGACACATCTGCAATGGAAGATGCGTTTAAAAACACTGCTTCGCTGAACGAAAAGCTGAGCACTGTTGCTCTGGACGCTGCTGAGAAATCTTCGGAAATCTCTTCTAAGTGGACAAAAGACACATTGGCGAAACTGGGCGACATGTCCAAAGTTAAAGCTGAGCCAGCTGACTACGCCAAAGCAATGACTGATTTCGCTTCTGCTCAGGCTGAAGTTGCTGCTGAAAACATGGCCGCTTTCGCTGAAGTTGCGAAAAAAGTTCAGATGGAAACTGTTGAGCTGCTGATGGCTGCAGGCAAAGACGCGACTGAAGAAGCGACTGCTGCTGTTAAAAAAGCAACCGACGAAGTGACAACAGCTGCTAAAAAAGCAACTGCTAAGTAATCGCTACGGCGATCACGCACCACTCCTCCCATATGGTGCGACGTAAGAGGGCGGGTCTTTAGGCCTGCCCTTTCTTTTTGTTCTGCACTCGCATAAGCTTTGCTGCAGTGCATGAATCTGCGGGGGAACTTTCGTGACGGAAGACAAAAAACAACTTCTGATTAAGCGGTATGCTAGTCGTCGACTCTATAATACCGAGACCAGCGATTATGTGACGCTGGAGGATATCGCCCGTTTTATTCGCGATGGTCGCGAGGTCAAAATTGTTGATCTGAAAACCGGTGATGATCTGACCCGTCAATATCTGTTGCAAATTATTGCAGAGCACGAGAGCCGTGGTGAAAACATGTTGCCTGTCAATGTGTTAAACGATCTTGTGCGGGCTTATACGACCCAAGCCTCAAGCATGGTGCCACAGTTTTTGCAGACTTCGTTTGACATGCTACGCGAAAGCCAAGGCAAGGTTATGGAGAGCATGGGAACGGGTATGAAAGTGCCTGGTCTTGAAGCCATGCAAGCCCAACAGGAAGCCTTTTTGAAAGCGATGACCGGTGGCATGCCGTGGGGCGCAACCGGACCTGCTGATGCGCAGCAAGAAGACGCAGCAAAAGAGGGCGAGGACCTTGACTCGATCAAGCAGCAGCTGGCTGATCTCCAAGATAAGCTGTCCAAGCTTAAGTAATGCACATCAGATACTGAAAAAGGGCGAGGTAAACACCTCGCCCTTTTTTATTTGAAAATCGGCAATGCGTTAGGTGCCGTAGGCTTTGATTGGGCCCATTACGTCTTCGGCGGCTCCGGTCAGAGCATCTGCAATGAGGTTCAGTTCCGGTGTTTTTAGCCGCGCTGGCAGGCGTACATCACAGGCACGCATCAGCATGGCGCGCGTATTTGGGAGCTCGGGCATTTCCGGCATGAACTGCCAATTCCAGAACGCGCGCGCGTTGTCGGTGGATTGACCAAATACCTGTACTTTGACACCGCGCTCTTGTGCGGCTGCCGCAAAGGCTTTGATTTGATCGTCATTCATTCCAACTGTGTTGAATTGAATTGAATCCGGTGCGCGTACTTCGGGGGCCAGTTTTTCAGGAACTTGCAGCCACATAGAGGCGTTTAGAAGACCCGCGACATAGTCGTGATTTGCGCGGCCGTCGCGGACGCGGCGGGGAACTTCGTTTAACTGCGGGCGGATGATGGCGGCGGACATATTGGAGAGGCGCAGATTATAGAGCGGCAGCTTGTTCTGCCAACGGGCAAAGGCTGCGGCCAAATCACCCGTGTTGTCACCTTCCGGCGCCTTGTGTTTCTGCCATGTGTGCTCATAAGCGCCAGACATGATCACCGCGCGGGCCACCAGATCGGCATCATCGGTGACCATGATGCCACCTTCGCCAGAGTTCACCAGCTTGTAGGATTGGAATGAGAAACAGCCAACACGACCCAAAGTACCGATGTTTTTGCCATGCCACGTCGTGCCAAGGCTGTGGGCGGCGTCCTCGATAACCGGAATGTCACGTGCGTCACACAGCGCCATGATTGCGTCCATGTCCGAAGTATGGCCGCGCATGTGGCTGATGATGACGGCGGATATGTTGTCATTCAGACGTGCTTCGAAATCAGCAATGTTGATGCGGTAGTTGTCGCCCACTTCACATAGGACTGGTACGCAATCGGCATGCACTACAGAAGAGGGCACGGCTGCAAAGGTGAAACCGGGCAGCAGAATGCGTGCATCACGGGGCAGACCCAAAGCTTTGATCGATAGGAAAAGCGCAGCCGAGCAGGAGGACACTGCCAGCGCATATTTAGTGCCCAACATAGCTGCGAACTCTTGTTCAAGCAGTGTGACTGGGGCGTTTTCGGCGGCGGTGTAGCGGAATAGATCACCGGTTTGCAAAAGGCGCTCAATTTCTTCGCGCGCAGAGGCAGGAATAGGTTCTGCGTCATATACGTTGGGCGGAAGTGTCATTGTTTTCAACTTTCTTAAGCTTGACTTTCAAAAATGTAAATCAAAGCGCAAGTGAAATCCAGTCAAACAACATCGCCCCGCCATGAATGTTTCATGACGGGGCGTTAAAAACTGACGATTTTGAGAGATCAGACGCCCAAGCGGTCTCGGAGTGCAAACCACGTCATGGCGAGCGCCAAAAGAGGGCTACGTAGGGCTGACCCACCGGGGAAAGGTGTGGCTGGTACGCGCGCCATTGTGTCAAACCCTTCGGCTTCGCCTGAGAGCGCCATTGCGATCAACTGGCCCGCGTGTGTCGCTGTGCCGACGCCGTGGCCGGAATAGCCTGAGGCAGAGATCACATTTGACGACAAGCGCCGCAGGTAGGGCATACGCTTCATCGTAATGGCCAGCGTGCCGCCCCAAGCATAGTCGATTTTGATGTCTTTGAGGTGCGGGTAAATCTCAATCATCGGCTTGCGCACCACGGCCTCAATGTCGTTCGGGAACCGGTAGCCATAGCTTTCTCCGCCGCCAAACAACAGACGTCCGTCGGGAGACAGCCGGAAGTAGTTGATCACGAATTTACTGTCCGCAATCGCCACGTCGCGCGTGAGTACCTTTTTGACGTCATCGCCTAGAGGTTCAGTCGCGGCAACGAAGTTGTTGATCGGCATGACGCGTTTGGCAACTTTGCTGTCCAGATCTCCAAGGTACCCATTGCAGGCCAAGACCAGCTGATCAGCCACCACTTGGCCTTGGGCTGTATGGATCGTGACTTTGTCGCCGTGTTCAATGCCATCGACACGCGTGGTTTCGTAAATGCGGGCACCAGCATCGCGTGCCGCGCGACCTAGTCCAAAAGCCAAAGCAAGCGGGTTGAGGTGGCCTGCTCCCATATCGAGCGAGCCGCCGACGTATTTAGGGGAGGGGCAGAGCGCCTGCATCTGCTCGCGATCCAGAGTTTCGATTGGTTCATAATCGTAGTTTTTGCGCAGATGTTGCACATAGTCATGTTCATGGCGCACTTCGCGGTCGCTAAAGCAAGCATGTGCAATGCCGGGTTTAAGATCGCAGTGAATGTTGTGACGGGTCACCAAATCTTTGACTAGATTTTTGGAGTCTTCTGCCAGATCCCAAAGCTTTCGTGCATCATCGTGCCCCATCAGAGCTTCAAGGCCATCTTGCTCCATTCGTTGACCAGAGCCAAGTTGGCCTCCGTTGCGCCCAGATGCGCCAAAACCGATGCGATGAGCTTCCAGCAAAACAACGTCAAAGCCGCGTTCGGCCAAATGCAAGGCGGTAGAGAGCCCGGTGAAGCCACCCCCAACAATGCAGACATCGGCGCGTGTTTCGCCGAGTAGAGGGGCAAAAGGATCCAGAGGCGGGGTTGTCGCGGCGTACCAGCTTTGGGGGTATTCCCCTTTGCTGTCGTTTGCATAAAGAAGGTCCATGGGGGCCATGCCTGTTTTTGGTCAAATGAGTGTCTGAGGAGATGGTCCGGCCCCATTATGTTGGAGCCGGAAGCTTTTTCACTAGACGTTCATTAGCAGATGTTCACGTTCCCACGGGCTGATGACCGAGAGAAATTCTTCGTACTCTGCACGTTTCACAATGGAATAAACGCGGGCGAATTCGGGGCCTAAGACTTCATGCAGGGCTGTGGCTTCATCAAAGACATCCAGCGCGCCGCCGAGAATGCGTGGAATAGCTTCCTCGCCATCATAGGCGTCGCCTTTGAATTGCTTGTCAGGACGCTCTTGCTCAACGAGCCCAAGATAGCCGCAAGCCAGAGAGGCAGCGATGCCCAAATAGGGGTTACAATCCATCCCAGCGAGGCGATTTTCAACGCGACGCGCCTGAGGTGGCGAGATCGGGATGCGAATGCCGGTGGTGCGGTTGTCACGACCCCATTCGAGATTGATCGGCGCTGCGTGGTCACGCACATAACGACGGTAGGAATTGACATAAGGCGCCATCACAGCAATCGCGGCGGGCAGGTGGTTTTGCAAACCAGCGATGAAGTGGAAAAACGCATCCGTTTCACCACCTTGCGGGCCGGAAAAGATGTTCTCGCCGGTCTCAATATCTAGCACCGAGTGATGGATATGCATCGCGCTGCCGGGTTCTGCGGCAATGGGTTTGGCCATAAAGGTCGCGTAGCAATTGTGACGCAATGCGGCTTCGCGGATCAGGCGTTTGAAGTAAAAAACTTCGTCTGCCAATTTGACCGGATCACCATGCACCATGTTAATCTCAAGCTGACCGGCGCCGCCTTCTTGGGTGATGCCATCGATATCAAAGCCTTGGGCTTCGGCAAAGTCGTAGATATCGTCAATCACGGGGCCAAATTCATCCACGGCGGTCATGGAATAAGCCTGACGCGCTGCGGCGGGGCGACCCGAGCGGCCCATCATCGGCTCGATCTCTTTCGCTGGGTCAATGTTTGGGGCCACAAGATAGAATTCCATCTCTGGCGCCACCACAGGTTCCCAACCTTTGGCACGATAGAGTTCAACCACACGTTTGAGAACATTGCGTGGGCTGAATGGCACTGGTTCGCCTTCAGTGTCAAAGGCGTCGTGGATCACCTGAACGGTCCAGTCGCCGGTCCAAGGGGCTGCAGTGGTGGTAGACCAATCCGGCCGCAAGGTCATGTCGCGTTCGATAAAGCCTCCGGAGCCCGCTGCTTCTCCCCAATCCCCAGTGATGGTTTGAAAAAAGATCGAGTCTGGTAGGTGAAAGTAGCCTTGGCGGGCAAATTTCTTGGCTGGCACTGCCTTGCCGCGGGCAATGCCTGGAAGGTCAGAGATAATGCACTCCACCTCGTCCAGGCGATGTCCGCCTAAGTAGTCTTGCGCCGCTTGCGGCAGTTTCTTGATCCAGTCACTCATCAGGTCCTCTCTTGGCGGAAGAAATCCGCAAATTGGTCGGCGATTGTTTGGCTGACGTCAGCTTTATCCAGCCGCGTCAGGGCGTCGTCCAGAAGCGCGTCTGGAACCACGCCACGCCCTCGTGCGTTGATCAGGCCCTCGATGAACTTTGCCCCGAATTCGGGGTGGGCCTGCACGGTAAAGGCGCGATCGCCATATAGAATGGCCGCATGTTCACAAAAGTCATTGCGGGCCACGGTCGTTGCCCCCGGGGGCAATTCGGTTACTTGGTCTTGGTGCCAAGCATTCATGGGAATGGAGGTGCCCATAAAATCATAATTCTGCGCGCCAACGGCCCATCCACCTGCGTATTTCTCGACTTTGCCACCAAGCGCTTGAGCAATTATTTGGTGGCCAAAACAAATACCTACCAGTGGAACCTTATGGGTGACCGCTTCGCGAATGAAGTCTTCCAGTGGAGGGATCCATTCGTGGTCTTCATAAGCGCCGTGTTTTGATCCAGTGATCAGCCAGCCGTCGGCGTCATTGATAGAATCCGGGAACACGCCATCAACAACACTCCAGTCGCCGAAGGTGAAATCCTGTTGCCCCAAAAGGGTTTGGAACATTGAGATGTAGTCGCCGAAGTCGTCTAGCAGAGCATCTGGCGCGTGGCCGGTCTGCAAAATACCGATTTTCATGGGTCACCATATTTGATCAAATTATTAGTAGCGCCACAAAGGACTCCTCGCAAGAGATTCATACGCGCTCTAGATAGGTTTTCCAGTGTTCTGTTGGATTGGTGCCTTGCAGTCTTTTCAATTCCTGCCGCTTTGTCATCACCATATTCACGATCAAATCGCGAGGCAGACAGCGCGCGATAAACTCGTCGCTCTCAAACAGATCAATCGCGGTTTTCCAGTTTTCGGCCAATTGCGGCAATTCCAGGTCATATGCGTTGCCAGTGATTGGGTCCGGTGGTGTGAGGCCTTCCTCGATGCCTTCAATCGCAGCGCCCAAAATGGCTGCGAGCATCAAATAAGGGTTGATGTCGCCCCCAGCGACACGGTGCTCAATACGCCGCGCCGTGGTAGGTCCGCCCGGAACGCGCACGGCCGAGGTGCGGTTTTCATAAGCCCAGCACACGGAGGTTGGCGCATGGTTTCCTGGAATCAGACGATCATAAGATGGGCCGTGCGGTGCAAAAATTAGGGTCGAGGCGCGCATGGCTTTGAGGCAGCCAGCAATGGCGCTCAGCAAGAGGTCGGTGCCTTCAGAGCCGCCGTTGTCAAAGACGTTCGTCCCTGTTTCATCCAGCACGCTGAAGTGCACGTGCATCCCGTTTCCGGCGTCATCCAGATAGGGTTTTGCCATAAATGTCGCGGCCTTACCGTGTTTTCGCGCGATCCCACGCAGGAGCAGTTTGAATAGAGATGCATCATCTGCAGCACGTAGCGCGGATTGATGATTGAGAGTGACTTCAAATTGGCCCAGCCCGCATTCGCCGGTCATTGTCTGGATGGAAATATCCATCGCATCAGCGGCTTCATAAAGTTCGGTGAAAAATGGATCAAAGGCGTCGATCTCATCTAGCGCCAGAATGTCTCCTGCAAACAAACGGCGCCCGCTGCGTGGATCGACAGGGGGCTGTAAGTCGTCGCCAGTGTCATCCACCAGTGTGAATTCCATTTCAGTGGCGGCCATCACCGACCAACCGCGCGCTGCGAAACGATCCAAGACCAGCTTGAGCGCCTGACGCGGATCTCCAGCATAAGGCGCGCCGTCTTCAGTGAACATGGTCATGGGAACCAATGCGGAGGGTGTCGCAAGCCAAGGCATTGGCACAGCGCCGCGTTTGGTTGGCATAAGGATTCCATCTGCATCGCCAGTTTGAAAAACCAGCGGGCTATCTTCAATGTCTTCGCCCCAAATGTCGACGTTCAAGGCGGACAGAGGCATGCGGACGCCGCCCTTTTCAAGTTTTCCAGCTTGGGCGGAGGGCAGGCGTTTGCCGCGCATTTGTCCGTTAAGGTCGGCGATACCGACACGAAAAGTACGAAATTGGCCTAAGTCCATGGATCACCTGTCGTCAATAATTTGATCAAAATATCTCGAGCCAGAGGCCGTTTGTCCAGCGGATTCTTGCCGTGGATAAAATTGCGTGGAAATTGAAGGCTGTATCACGTCGGTATCGCGACGGTATCACGACGGTGTGGCTGAGCATGCGAAGGGGCCTGCGAGACCCATTGCTGCGCTCCAAAGGCGGCTCAAAAAGAAGCAGCGCCCCAAATTGAAGCGCTGCGAAGCCGTCAAATGCTGTTAGAGATTAGCGAATCAAGTTTGGGCGCAACTTCATTTTGGGGCGCGATGATTGCGGCAAGTGTCTATTCAGCCGCTTGTTGATGACACCAAAGATAGCGATCACGATCAGGGTCAAAATGATGAAAAACATCGCCAAGATTGGATAAGGGATAAACGGGTTGAAGGTTTTATCCGCAAAGTAGCGCGCGTAGTAGAGCGCATCGCCGCGTTGTTGCCATGCGGGGAAGCCCGAGAAAAAGACCAACGTGGTTGCGTGGAACAGAAAAATCGCCTCGTTGGTGTAAGCGGGCCAGCCCAAACGCAACATCGTTGGGAAGGTAATGCGACGAAAACGGCTCCAACCTGACATGCCGTAGGCGTCCGCAGCTTCCAGATCACCGCGTGGGATTGATTTGAGCGCCCCATAGAAGATTTCACCTGAATAGGCGGCGGTGTTGCAGAACAGGACAACCAAAGCCCCCAGCCACGCCGAGGTAAAGGGGTTAAAAATCGGCGAGACCTGTTTGAGCGATAAAAACAGGAAGTAGGCGAAGAAGAATTGGATGAACAGCGGCGAGCCACGAAACAGGAAGATGAACCATTCAGCCGGTTTGCGCAGCAGCGTGTTGTTTGAGCCTTTGCCCATGGCCAGCGTGATGGCAAAGAAGAAGCCTGCCAGCAGAGCTAATGTGCCAAAGTAGACGTTCCAAATCATGCCCGAGCCGATCAGTGTAAACTGTTGACACAGGGTAAAGTCTTCTTTGGGTAGAAGCCGTTCGCCTATTCCCAAAGCCCGCAGACCGTAGTCTTGGATAGTGATAAGGCAACTCATGCGTCAGCCCTCCGCTGCGCTTCGCCTGCGGCGGTGGCTTGACCACGGCTGAGGCGCACCATGAGCCTATCAAGCACAATTTCAGAGACGCGGGTAAAGGCGAGGTAGAAGACCAGTAGTGCGAGGAAATACCACATGCGCCAATCGCCATGCGGGTAGTCGGTGAAGCGCGCGGTTTTAGACCCGCCCATTTCGCGTGCCCAATAGACGATGTCTTCGATCCCTAACAAGAACAGCAATGGTGTGGCCTTGATCAGCACCATCCAGAGGTTGGACAGACCGGGCAGGGCATAGACCCACATTTGCGGGACCATGACGCGCCAGAAGGCTTGGCGGTGAGACATGCCATAGGCTTCGGCGGTTTCGATCTGGGGACGGGGCACAGCGCGCATCGCGCCAAATAGCACATTGGCGGCAAAGGCCCCAAAGACGATGGCAAAAGTCAGAACGGCGGTGCCAAAAGCGTATGATTCATGGATCCATTCGGCAGAGGTGGCCAGCGGTACTTTGGCCTGAGCACAGACCACAAAATCATTGCCTTGGCGGATGGGTTGGTCCCAGTCGGAACAGACAACTTTGTGTTTGACCCATTCGATGCCCTGATCCAGCGCGATCACAAAGAATAGGAAGAATGCGATGTCGGGCACGCCGCGCACAATGGCGATGTAGCCCTTTCCAATCCAACTGAGCGGGGCAATGCGGTGTCGCGCGAGCATGGCGCCGCCAAAGCCAAATAGCAAAGAGGCCGGCGCGGTGATGGCCAGCAGCAGCAGCACGGTGCCAAAGGCAGTGTAGAAGTTCATGTGCTTGGGCGTCGTGAGGTAACACGACATCCAGCTAAGACCTTCTAGCGTTGAGGGATCAGAACAGTATGAAAACATGGCGCCGATTTATGAAGGGGCCGACACTTGGTCGGCCCCTGGTTTCGGGATGGGGTGGCGGGCTTAGAAGCCAGGGCCGATTTCCCATTTAGCGATCAGTGCGTTCAGCGAGCCGTCCGCTTTCATCGAGTCGATAGCAGCATCAAATTTGGCGCGCAGCTCGTCGTCACTTTGACGAAGGCCCATGCCAACACCGCCACCGATCATTTCCTGTTGCTCAAGCATCATGAGGTCATCGTTTTCGTCTGCGATTGGCTGCAGATAGGCATCATCCGCCAGAACCGCGTCAGCTTCACCGCTGCGCAGGGCAGAAACGGTTTCGTCAGGCGTTGCGAATTCGACCAAGGTGGCGCCGGATTCAGCAATAAACGCGGCTTGGATAGTGCCGGTCTGAGCTGCAACAACGCCGCCTTTGACGTCAGCGTCTGCAGACATCACCAGGTAACCGGATGGGTCTGGCTGCGTGTAGCCTTGCGTGAAGTCGATGACCTGTGCGCGATCTTCGGTGATCGACATGCCCGCGATGATGGTGTCGTAGTTGCCGGACACGAGGTTTGGAATGATTGAATCCCAATCGTTTGTGACCCACTGACAATCTAGTTCGGCACGTTTGCACAGCTCATCACCCAGCTCGCGCTCAAATCCGTCAACTTCGCCAGCGTCGTTGATGAAGTTATACGGAGGGTAGGCGCCCTCGGTGCCCATACGCACAGTTTGTGCTGTTGCCAGACCTGCGCTGAGCGCGAGGATGGCAGTCGAAAGAACTAGGTTTTTCATAGTCTTGCTCCCTTAGGTGGTTTTTTCGGTTATCCGTGGTCGGTCGAAGACAGGAATTGCTTCAACCGTTCAGATTTGGGCGCTCCAAAGAGTGTGGCTGGCGCGCCTTCTTCTTCGATCAGACCTTGATGCAGGAACACAACGTGATCTGAAACATCATGGGCCATTTTCATATCGTGTGTCACAATCATCATGGTGCGGCCTTCTTCGGCCAGTGCTTTGATGACGCGCACAACTTCTTGCTCAAGCTCTGGGTCAAGTGCTGACGTCGGCTCATCAAACAAAAGCGCTTCGGGCTCCATCGCCAGCGCACGCGCGATTGCGGCGCGTTGTTGTTGGCCGCCAGATAGCTGTGCGGGGTAAACGTCGCATTTATCGCCGATGCCAACTTTGTCGAGATAGCCACGTGCGGCGGCTTCGACTTCGTCTTTGTCGCGTCCCAGAACCGTAACAGGGGCTTCCATCACGTTTTGCAAGATCGTCATATGCGACCACAGGTTAAACTGCTGAAAGACCATCGAGAGGTTGGTGCGGATGCGCAGTACCTGCTTGGGTTCGGCGGGATGGCGGTGATGGCCAGTGCCTTTCCACTTCACAGGTTCACCCTTGAAGAGGATCTCGCCTTGCTGACTGTCTTCCAAAAGATTGGCGCAGCGCAGAATGGTGGATTTTCCAGATCCCGAGGATCCGATCAAAGACACCACATCGCCGCGATGGGCAGTGATGTCGACACCTTTGATCACCTCGAGCTCGCCATAAGCTTTGTGAAGGTCACGTATTTGCAGAACAGGCGCAGTCTCGGGCACGGTATTCCCATCTTTTAGTTGGTCTGGTGCCCCAATAGGGATGAAAATTTGCGCAATTGCAACTTTCAAAAGGGGCAGGCAGACCTGTGATCTGCCGTTTTGTCGGTGCAAATGCACAAATGGTCAAGGTTGAGGCGGAATCGGTATGTCCAGATAGGCGGTTTCCGGCAATTCTATCAAACCTTTAAGTCCAAGCACGGCGCTATCTAGTGGCGAGAGGTTGCTTATGGCGGAATTGAGCGCATGACGCAGCGGCACTGGGTCGCGCTGTTTTGAGGTGATGAAAGGTAGGGCTGGTGTTGCTGAGGTGATATCAATTTCCACCAAATCCGAGGTGAAAAGGTCGTAGTCGCACATCATACGCCAGCTGAGCGCGTCAATTGCCGCAAAATCCGCCCTGCCGTTGGCAACCATTTGGGCGGAGTTCCGGTGCGATCCGGTTGCGCTGCGTTTCCCGATTCGCAGATTTCGATCTTTAAAATGCTGCCAAGGAGCGGCCCAACCGGATTGTGACAGCGGCTCGTTATAGGCCAGATGCGCGTCGTCAAAATCTTTGATGGGGGCGTCTTGACGGCTTTTGTGGGCGACGATCACTGACCGGTAATACCCCGGCGGGCAAAACCCGAGTCGATACTCAGGGCTTCCCACGATTGTGACTTGTCCAGCAAGGCGTGCGCGAAACGGGAGGCTACAGGTCTGGGCCAGCATCAGATCGGGCGCGCGCCAGATATCCCAGAGGTCACCGTCGCGCACCAGCTGTTTGGGGCCACCGCCGAGATGTTCACGCACCAACGACCAAAGTCGGTCGTTGGCCGCCGCCGTTTCCGGCCTGTCATACATCGGCAGTGCTGCGATCATTCGGCGTTGCTAACCTTTTGACGGGCGAGAGCGCTGTCGCGGTCCGACACGCCCAGAAGGTTGGCCGCCAGTCGCACCAAGGCGTCTTCCTCTGCGTCACGCTGGCCGTCGGCCAAGACAACTTTCCACATCGCCTCTATGACACAGGTGCGTTCTTCCAGAGGAACACAGTCTTTGATCGCGCGGGTAAAGCGCACGGTGTCCGGTGCTTCGGTTTCAACCTCTTCGGCTTCGCGACGCAGGGCGGTGGCTTCAAAGGGGCTAAGGCCGTAGCGTTCCATCGTGATCCGGTCGATCTGGTCAGCTTCTTCTTTGGCAAACTCTCCGTCTGTGCGCGCAATGCGCACCAGAAGGGCAGTCAAAGCCAAACGCGCATCGTTTTCACTCAGCGGGGCAGGGGCGGGGGTCGTGAGACGCTTGAGAATATCAGACAGCATGGCTTTGATGTAGTCTCCATGCTTTGGGGCTGCAACCACGCAGTTGGCAGCCCACAAAACTGTGTGCACTCTTTGTTGGATCGTGAAGAGGCTTAGGCTTTGACAGAGGGGCTGTCGGCGGCGTCAATTCCCAGCATGTCTTCTATTTCACGCTGGCTGGCGTCTTCTTCGGGGACATGTTTGCCGTCTGCTAAAACCACCTGCCACAATGCCCGTGCAACTTCGAGGCGGTGCGGGTAGTCAACATTCTGGCGTATAATAAGCGCAAAATCGGGGGTTCCGGGGGCTGCAGCCTCAAGGCGTTCGCAGGTGGCACGCATCTTGGCGGCCTCAACCGGATTGAGATCGAAAGCCGCGGCCAGAATGCGATCAATTTCGCCAATTTCCACTGCATCATAGTGGTGGTCCGATTTGGCAACACGCACCATCAGCGCGCCAACTGCGAGCTTTTCGTCAGGCTCTGGCAGCGGTGGGGTGGCTGGAATTCCGCGAAGGCGCTTTACTAAGTTTTCCCACATTAACCGTCATACCCTTCTACAATTACAATATCACCGGTGCTGACCGCATCGCGAATGGCTTTGGCGGCCTGATAGGCGGCAGAGGCATAGCACTCAAGAGCTGCCTGATAACTTGGAAACTCAATCACCACATTGCGGCTGCGAGAGGTGCCTTCAGGGGTTTCGAATACGCCGCCACGTACAAGAAACCGCGCTCCGTATTCGGCGAATGGTTTTGCATTTGCCGCGACATACTTTTTGTAGGTTTCGGCGTCGTCGACGTCGACGCGCCCGATCCAGTAACCTTTGGGCATTGGTATTCCTTACACATAACGCTTCAACTGTAGCGTGCCTTGTGCGCGGCAGGTTTGGCAAGCGTTGTTGAAAAGAAGGCGGGAATTTGCTGTTTTCCAATCACCGCAACCAGCCTAGGACGGGTGCGCTTTCAAAGCGTAAATTGTCGACCGCAATACCGTCAGGGTCGGTGTTTTGCAGCACAAATCCAGCGATGTCGGAAACTGCGTTGCTGCGCTGAAAACCATAGCTGGCTTCTGCGAGCGGTCCTATGTCCATTGTGTGGATCGTGCTGCCGTCGCGGCGCAAAAAAACGACCTGTGCGGTTCCGGCTTCGCCGCCGCGAATCTCAAAGCTGAGGGCCGATTGATCTATTTCAAAAAGGACTGAAATCGCGCCTTCGCCAGTTGCGTTGGGGTCAGGGAAACCGATCGGTCCTTGGCCGTGCAATACCGTCGTCGCCATCATGCGAAGAATGCCAAGGGTTTGGCCCTGTGACCCGGGTATCAATGTGAGCGGCGCAAAGGGCGTTCCTGTCACCTGATCAAAGGGGCCGTCGTAGCTGAGGGTCTGACCGAGGAAACGCTCTCCGAAACTAGCACCGGGTTGCACAAGGATGGTGTTGACTTCTCGACCAACCCCAAAGGAGCTGGGTTGATCGTCGAAGGTCACAATGCGTGTCAAGGCAAGGGTCTCGGCGTCCACAAGACATATGGGCGCGTCGCAGGCCTGTGCCGGCTGCGCTAGGAAATTTGTGAGCAAGGCAACACTGATGATCCATCGCATATCAAAAAGTTACCCCGAAACGGCGTTTCGGGGCAAATGATACGGGGCAAATGTCGCTTTTGTGGAAAATTTCAGGCGCGAAATCAGACCAGACGCGAATTTTCCTTGGCGGCGCGCACAAAGTCGCGGAACAAGGGATGTGGTTCAAACGGCTTGGATTTCAGTTCGGGATGGAACTGAACTCCGATGAACCAAGGGTGGTCTTCCCATTCCACGATTTCCGGCAGACGCCCGTCCGGGGACATACCCGAAAATTTCAGGCCGCATTCTTCAAGCTGTTTGCGATACTTGGTGTCCACTTCATAGCGGTGGCGGTGACGTTCCTCGATGGCGGTGCCGCCATAGACTTCTGCCACTTGCGAGCCATCCTGTAGCGTGGCGTTATAAGCGCCCAGACGCATGGTTCCGCCTTTGTCGTCATCCGCCTTGCGTCTGACTTTGGCGTTGCCCTGAATCCATTCTTTGAGGTGATAGACCACCGGCTCAAAGCGTTTGCCGCCGGCTTCGTGGTCAAACTCTTCTGAGCCAGCTTCGGAAATACCGGCGACATTGCGCGCTGCTTCGATCACAGCCATTTGCATGCCAAGGCAGATTCCAAGATAGGGGATTTTGTGCTCGCGTGCATATTGCGCGGCTTTGATCTTACCTTCGGTTCCACGTTCGCCAAATCCACCAGGGACCAGAATAGCGTCATAGCCTTCCAGATGGGGAGTCGCGTCAGAATCGTCAAACACTTCGGCATCAACCCAGCTGACGTTGACCTTGACGCGATTGGCCATGCCGCCGTGTGTGAGTGCTTCTTTGATGGACTTATAAGCGTCTTCAAGCTGGGTGTATTTGCCGACGATGGCGACGTTGATTTTGCCATCGGTGTTGTGGATGCGGTCATTCACATCGCGCCAGACACGCAGATCGGGGCGTGGGGCAGGAGCGATGCCAAAGGCATCCAGAACTGCTTGATCCAGGCCTTCACGGTGATAGGCTAGCGGCGCTTCGTAGATTGACTTGAGGTCATAGGCGGCGACCACAGATTCTTTGCGCACGTTACAGAACAGAGCAATTTTGCTGCGCTCTTTTTCGGGGATCGGATGTTCGGAGCGGCACACCAGAATGTCAGGCGCTATACCGATTGACTGGAGTTCCTTGACCGAGTGTTGGGTGGGCTTGGTTTTGAGCTCGCCAGAGGCTGCCAGATACGGCAGCAGGGTCAGGTGCATAAAGATACACTGGCCGCGCGGTTTGTCGTGGCTGAATTGGCGGATGGCTTCGAAGAATGGCAGTCCTTCAATGTCACCGACGGTGCCGCCGATTTCGCACAGCATGAAATCTACTTCGTCGTCGCCGACGTTGATGAAGTCTTTAATTTCGTTGGTGACGTGGGGGACAACCTGAATGGTTTTGCCCAAGTAATCACCGCGGCGTTCTTTTTCCAAGACGTTGGAATAGATGCGACCAGAAGAGACCGAGTCGGTGTTTCGCGCAGGCACGCCAGTGAAACGCTCATAGTGGCCAAGGTCGAGGTCGGTTTCAGCACCATCATCAGTGACAAATACTTCGCCATGCTCAAACGGAGACATAGTTCCGGGATCAACGTTGAGATACGGATCCAGTTTGCGCAAACGCACAGTGTAGCCTCGGGCTTGAAGCAACGCGCCAAGAGCAGCAGACGCCAGCCCTTTTCCGAGCGACGAAACAACCCCACCAGTGATGAAAATATAGCGTGCCATGCCTGTGGCATCTCCCGTGATTGTAGATGTTGTAATAGCCCGAAAACAGCAAAAACTGCCCCAGCATCACGGGACTAAAGTCATATAGGATTCGCAGCAATTTGGCAACCGGACCGCAAGATGCTGTTGCGATCAGGATATGTGCCTCAAACTGTGGTGATGGCCCTAAGATGGCCCCAAAGTAGTACGCGGCCCTGATTAGGACCGCGTTGGTAGTTCAAAATTTGCGCATTTTAGTCGGCTGTTGGGACCAGCGGGCTGTTGTCGCCTTCAGCTGGCGGCAACAGCGAGTCGCCGCCCGGCAGAGCTGGATCAATTGTTTCTTCTTGGGCCGGAGCCGATGTGCCCAAGCGATCAAACACTGAGCTAGAAGAAGACTTTTGTGCCGCGATGATCGTCAGCGCGATCGACGTACAGATAAACGCTGCGGCCAAAATCCAAGTGATTCTGCCCAACGCTGTCGCTGCTGCGCGGCCTGACATTGCGCCGCCGCCGCCGCCACCGCTGCCCATTCCAAGGCCACCGCCTTCGGAACGTTGCATCAGAACTACCCCAATCAGGGACAGAGCGAGAAGAAGGTGGATGATGAGGACAACGTTTTCCATTTGGACCTATACAGCGAGCATTCGGTTTGTTCAGCGCGCTATGTAGGCAAGTTTCGCGCGAGGGGCAAGGTTGTTTCGGGAGATAAGATGCAAGGAATTGAAATCTGGACATGATTAGTCGGCGGTGCCAAGGTCGCGCCATGCCACATGACCACCATGACCATGATCACCCGCACGCGCTTTTGCCGCCTGAACCTGCCCTGCGAGTTCGCGCGCTTGAGACAATTTTAACTGACAAAGGTCTGATCGATCCGGCGGCGCTGGATGAGATAATCGATACTTACCAAAATCAAATTGGCCCAAAGAACGGCGCGACCGTTGTGGCCAAGATGTGGATGGATGAAGCGTTTCGCCAAGAAATGCTGAGCGATCCAATGCCGTCGCTAGAAGAAATGGGTCTTTATGGGCGCCAGGGCGAACACATGGTGTTCTTGGAAAACAGCGATACGGTCCACAATCTTGTCGTTTGCACATTATGCAGTTGTTATCCGTGGCCGTTGTTGGGCATTCCACCGGGTTGGTTCAAATCGGATGCCTATCGTGCACGCGTGGTGCGTGAACCGCGCAAAGTTTTAGCCGAATTTGGTGTCGAGGTACCGGAGACGACCAAAGTACGGGTTTGGGATTCGACCGCGGAAATTCGATATCTGGTCGTGCCGCAACGTCCCAAAGGCTCAGAAGGATTGAGTGAACAAGAGCTGGCCGCTTTGGTGACACGCGATTCGATGATCGGCACTGGTCTGGCAAAGGAGCCGCAATCATGAGCCGCGTACATGATATGGGCGGGCGGTTCGGTGATGGGCCAGTTGATCCCGAGGATAACGCGACTTTTGAAAAAGAATGGCATAAGCGCGCGTTGGCTATGACTGTCGCGGCTGGGGCTGCCGGAGCTTGGAATATCGACAGTTCACGTCACATGCGCGAATTGCTTGGAAGCAAGGATTATGGCCGCTTTTCTTATTATGAAAAATGGATGGCTGCGCTGGCTGACTTGTTGGTGGATCGAGGTTTGGTCACCGAGGAAGAGCTAAAAGCTGGTCGAGGCGACGGCGTATCAGAAATGGCGCATAAAACCCTACGCGCAGAGAATGTTCAGGCGGTTCTGGCAAAAGGCAGCCCCTATGTTCGGGAGGGCGCGCCGCCAAGTTTTGCAGTCGGTGATCGGGTGAAAACCCGCCGGCCGGCGCGCAATGAGACTTTTGATGGCGGCCACACCCGCCAACCCGGGTATTCTGCGGGCGCATCAGGTGAAATTGTCATCTATCACGGTGCGCATGTCTTTCCTGACAGCCACGGGCACTATCAGGGAGAGGCAGCGCAGCCGTTGTATGCGGTGCGGTTTACTGCGCGTGAATTGTGGGGGGCTGAGGCATCAGAGCATGACGAGGTGGTGCTGGATATGTGGGAAAGCTATTTGGAGGCCACGTCATGAACCGACCAGAGCCAGCATTTGACGCGCCTTGGCACGCGCAGGTCTTTGCATTGACCGTCCATTTGAACGAGGCGGGCTATTTTGAATGGGCCGAGTGGGTTCAAAGATTTAGCGCAACTTTACAGCGCCACGGTCTGAACAAAGAGCTGGATGGAGGCGAGGACTACTTTAACGCTTGGCTGGAAACGCTTGAGATGTACCTTCAAGAGCGTGGCATGGCCGAAGGGGATGCGGTTGAGGCGACTCGCGCCGCTTGGGAGCGCGCCTATCTCAGCACGCCCCACGGTGATCCGGTTAGTTTGACGGCTGCAGATACGTGTCGCGCAACTGGTTGAAGCGCTGAGCGACAGATGTGTGCTCTGCTGTGGGTTTATTGAGCAGGTTGTTGGCCTGACGAGGGTCACGCGCCACGTCATATAGTTCAAGCGGGCCGTCTTGGGGCGCAATCAGGCTGTAGCTGCCGTCACTCATAGCCCAGCCTTGAACCACCTGACCACGCGTACCGTCCGCGTTGAAGTGCTCAATCAACGTTGCCTCACGGGGGGAGCCATTGAGCAAGTCGAAACTGTCACTGTATTGCCCGCCAACCTCTGCAAGCCCAAGTATGGTGGCGAAGAGATCGGTCACCTGTGCTGGCGCGTCGCTGCGCCCACGCGGCACGCCGCCCCCCGAAATGACCAGTGGAATATGCGTGCCGCCATCCCGGATCGAACCTTTGGCATCGCGGGAGGTATTCAGGCGGCGGGTGATTTGACCCGGCGAGCCGTTGTCGCCAATGAAAATCACCACAGTATTGTCGCGCTGAGCTTTCGGGAGCCCGTCAAGCAAGCGCGCCAGTTCGGTGTCCAGAGCCTCTAACATGGCAAAATAATGTGCGCTGGGATCGTCGCGTGGGCGCAGGGCCGCAGTACTGAGCCCTTTAAAGCTGTGCAATTCCTCAGGAGGCGCGTGAAACGGAGAGTGCGGCGCGATGTGCGCCATCCAAAGCATCCAGGGCTGATCCTGTTTGGAAATCCAATCGGCTGCATAGTTGGTGAGATCTGTGGTGATATAGGTGGTGCTTTGAAAGGGGCGGCCGTTTTGCACGCCGCGCCAACTGAAATAATTTTTTACACCGCCACTGGGAACGCCGTAATATGTGCCGACCCCCATTTTTGCAGGATGAGACAGGTCACGCTTTTGCGGGCCAAGGTGCCATTTGCCAACCACGGCGGTTGCGTAGTTGGTATTTTCATTGAGCACATCAAACAGGCTGAGGGTTTGAGTGCTCAACCCATCTGGTGCGCGCTCAGAGACGACAGCGCCGATGCCTGTGTTGCTGGAGTATTGACCCGTCACAATATTGGCGCGGGTGGGGGAGCAGGTCGGATGGGCGTGCGCGTTTTCGAACACCAGCCCCGTGTCACAGAGCGACTTAAGTGTTGGCATGCGGACCATGTTACTGCCTTGCGCATGGCAAGGGCTGACATCCACGCCCATGTCATCTGCGATCACCAGAAGAATGTTGGGCTGCGCTGAGACGAGGGCAGGGAAGGTCAAAAGGGAGAGGGCAGTGAGTATTCGGCGCATGACGTAAGTCCGTTGTGTGAGTGCTTAGACTTATACGCCGCTCTGAGCCTCTTCCGTCGCTTTATCCGTTCACATCATCCACGTCATATTGCCCCGACAGCATGCGGCGCACATGCGACCAACCCATGCCGATTCCGAGCACAATTGACAGCGCCACAATTGCGATCCAGATTTGGATCGCCTCATTGTCCAGATTGAGCATGCCCCAATCGTAAAGCACCCAAGCCAGAGCAGCGACTACTGAGAGCACGAGTGCCATGCCAAAGCTGCCAATCGAGCGCAGCGTGGCGCGCAGGTAGATGATGTAGCCAATGACAAGCAGGAGCCCCAACAACACGGTCAGCGGCAGTTCCTCGACGTAATTGTCGTGGCTCCAATGCACGTAATTGTAATCGGTCGGGTTGAAAGTCAGCGCTAAAAGCAAGAACGCAAACACCCAACGCAGCAACAGCCCCATCTCATACCCCTCGCATTTTATCTTTTTTGTGCCTTCCTTGCGCAAAAAGGGGCCATCTGTCTAGTCTTGAGGTGACTTTGAGGTTTCGTGTTCTGCCCAACATGGCTAAAAGAGCGCGGTTTGACATCGAAAAAAGGACTCAGCCATGGCCAATGTCGTCGTTGTGGGCGCCCAATGGGGTGACGAAGGAAAAGGCAAGATCGTTGACTGGCTGAGTGAGCGAGCCGATATCATCGCGCGCTTTCAAGGCGGGCATAACGCTGGCCACACGCTGGTGATCGATGGAGCTGTTTATAAGTTGCATGCACTGCCATCTGGTGTGGTGCGCGGCGGCAAGTTGAGTGTGATCGGCAACGGTGTTGTTTTAGACCCGTGGCATTTGATGGCCGAAATTGGCCAAGTACGCCAGCAGGGTGTGGAGATCACGCCGGAAACTTTGATGATTGCTGAAAACACCCCGTTGATCCTGCCGTTCCATGGCGAGTTGGATCGTGCGCGCGAGGAATTTGCGTCCAAAGGGACCAAGATTGGCACAACAGGTCGCGGTATTGGCCCGGCATATGAGGACAAAGTTGGACGCCGTGCGATCCGCGTTGCGGATCTGGCGGATGAAACAACGCTGGAAGCGCGCGTTGATCGGGCATTGCAGCACCATGATCCGTTGCGCAAAGGTCTGGGGGTGGAGCCCATTGATCGCGATGCGTTGATCCAGCAGCTCAAAGATATCGCTGTCGATATTTTGCCCTATGCCGCTCCGGTTTGGAAAGTGCTGAATGAAAAGCGCAAAGCAGGCAAACGTATCCTGTTTGAAGGCGCGCAGGGCGCGCTGTTGGACATTGATTTTGGCACATATCCTTTTGTGACCTCTTCCAACGTGATCGCGGGACAAGCTGCGACAGGTGTCGGTATCGGTCCAGGGTCCATCGACTATGTGTTGGGCATTGTGAAAGCCTATACAACCCGTGTGGGTGAAGGGCCTTTTCCGACTGAGCTGTTGAAAGATGATGGCACACCGGATGCAGATGGTGAACGGCTCGGGACCCGTGGGCATGAGTTTGGTACCACCACCGGACGTCAGCGCCGCTGTGGCTGGTTTGACGCTGCTTTGGTGCGTCAGACATGTGCTACATCGGGCATCAAAGGCATCTGCTTGACCAAACTTGACGTTCTGGATGGCTTTGACACGCTGAAAATCTGTGTTGGCTATGATTTGGACGGAAAGCGTTTGGATTACCTGCCGACAGCGGCAGATCAGCAGGCGCGTTGTGTGCCGATCTATGAAGAGATCGCAGGGTGGTCGGAAACTACAGAAGGTGCGCGCAGCTGGAACGATTTGCCCGCAAATGCTGTCAAATATGTGCGTCGCGTGGAAGAGTTGATTGAATGCCCTGTCGCGCTGTTGTCGACGTCGCCTGAGCGTGAAGATACCATTCTTGTAACTGATCCCTTCGCGGATTGATTGACTTAGTCGGTTAGGAAGTTTGCGCTATGGCGTTAAGTTATAAAGCTCGAAAAAGATGGTCGATCGTGATCCTAGTGGTTGGCCTGCCGATTTATATCCTTGTGGCGAGCGTTCTTGCGACCACAATCGCCTCTGAGTCCTTTCTGCTGACTTTGGCGATTTATATCGGGCTAGGTATCGTTTGGATCGTGCCGTTTAAGTCGGTTTTCAAGGGCATTGGGCAAGCAGACCCTGACGCACCCGACGACAGTTTGGATCGCTGAAAAGCGCCAACTGACGATCATATACAAAAAAACGCCCGAACTTGGTTCGGGCGTTTTTTGTTTGGCTATCTGTTATTTTTTAGCCGACGGCGCGGCCTTCGTCGCGGCGAAACCCAATGGATGGATCTGCGGTGAATTTGCCACCGGCAATTTTCTTGATTTTCCCAGACCGCAACAATTGCCCGAAGCTGCGTAGGCCATCTTCGCGAGTGAATTCGGCTTCGTTACACTCGCGTGCCAGACGGACCAGCATTGCGCGGGAGAAGCGATCCATACCTTGATCGTAGGTGAGGTAGGATGCGGCGGCTTCCAGTGTGTCGGGCAGCCGTGTCGCGCCAACGTCGCTGGCAAATTCGACAAAGTCGCTTTGCATAGCCGCGTTTGATCCGACAGGAGTTGCGGCGCGGGCGACTTCTACGCGATCGATTTGATCGGCAGAGACGCGACGCGGACGCACGGCAGCAGAGGGCACAGCCTCCTCTTGTGGTTGCTCAGGCTCCTCGACCGGAGTGTCAATGCGCTGTTCGGCGACCAACTTCAACGGGGCGGGCGCAGGACGCTCGCTTTTTGGCTGTGAAACTGGGTTTCCACCGGGAACGGGACGTACGACACTGGCGAGATCATCGCGATAGGCGGTGGTGCCATCTTTGGGGCCGGTGTCCTGACCGGCTTCTTTCTCGGCTCTCGTAGCTGCAACAGCGGCGCGAAGATGTGCAATCGCACGACGACGGCGGTTGCCCTCGGGCTCTTCCATTTCCGTGTTTGCTTTGTCCATCAGGCGAGAAATGTCTTTGTCACCGCTGGGCTGGTCCGCAAGAACCTGGCTGCCGGTGTCGATGTCATCAACCGAGATCTCGGTTTCTGCCAATTCCGCAGCGTCCTCAATTGGGTCCGCTTCAAAGGCCGCGTCTTGTGCAGAGGTGTCCTCTTCCAACTCCAGTGTTTCTGGAGCCAGTTCGGCTTCAACTTCGGCGAGTTCCGCCATGAGGTCAGCTTCGTCTTCTGCCGTGAGCCCTGTTTCCGTAGACTCTGGCTCGACTTCGTCATCTTCGACAGGTTCAGCTTCCAGCAGACCGGAGGAAACCGCTTGTTCGAAATCGGCCTTTTTCATCCGTACGACACGGGCACGAAGAGGTGCTGGTGTGTCCACTTCATCTTCCGTTTTGTCCAGCAACTCGTCCTGAGCAACGTCCTCTCCAATAGGTTCGGCAGAAAACGCGTCCTCAAGCTCTTCATGCTCTGAGACGTTTTCCGCAACGGCAGCTTCGATCCGCTCTAGAGTTTTTTCGTTGGACACATCCTGTGGTTCAACGGCTTCAGCATGCTCATCCTCAGAAAAATCCTCTTCGTCTGGCTGTGCATCAACGCGGGCGACCACTGCGCGAATACGCTCTAGCTTGGCCGCAATTGAGTTTTCTTCAAACTGTGGAGGAACGTCGTCTTTTTGATCTTCCCAATCCGAAAAGCCAAAGTCCTCAGACGCTGCGCTATTGTCGGCTTGAAGCTCGTCCTCTTCTGAAAGAGCTTCCGGGAAGTCATCAAAAAAGCTGTCCTCGCTGTTTTCTTCATCTGCCAAAGCGAATAGCTCGGCGGCGTCTTTTATCTGGTCTTCCTGCTGAGCATCGAGCGGGGTTTCTTCAGCAACATCTGCGCGCTCGGCGTCGATTGCGAATGCTGTCTCGTCTTCTGCAACCTCAACGAAGTCCTCAAGGGATTCTGCTTCGTCCAAAACAGCTTCTTCAGTTTCGGAAATTTCAGCAACAGGTTCAGCAACGTCCTCGATGTCTTGAACACTGTCCGCATAATCGTCTGCGATTTCTGCTGCTACGGCATCAGTGATTTCGATGTCGGCTTCATCGGCTTGAGCTTGTTCGATGTCTTCCGCTTCGACGGGCGTTTCAATAAGAGTCTCCTCGACCTCAACGGCTTCCACGACATCTTCTTGGACAGCACTTTCCTCTTCCGCTACTTCGGAATCAAAGTCGGTTTCGTCCAGGTCTTCGGATGCGTCAGGTTCTTTGACAGAATCAGCAACAACACTCGCGTCATCTTTAGCAATGATTGATGTTTCTTCTGACTGAGGTGTCTTTACCTCTTCTGCCTGCGCGGCTGCGCCGGGCATTGCACTTAGTACAATCGCACCAGAGTCCATCCGAGCACTTACACGGCGCTCAATCTCGCGCTCTGCAATACGTGCCAGCATTTCTGCGTCGGGCGTTGGGGGTTCTGCGCCGAAATATCGATCGTCGCCAGCCAGATCGCGAAAATACTCCGCGATCGCTTTCATCGTATCAAAGGACTCTTCAAACCCCTCAAGCGTACATGAGAAGGTGCCGTAAGAGACCGTTAGCACTTTGTTATTCGTCACCATGGAATTCAGGTCCTTTGCGCTGCTCGACTTTCTGTTTACCACGACAGGAGCGTCGAAACGTGACCGATTCTGTGGAAAGCAGGGTATCATTTTGGGGCGAAAATGTGACGTCTCATTTCAATTTGAGGGTAATGCAGGAAAATGGCCGCGATTGTTCGGGATTTGGAGCCAATCACTTTGGTCGGTGCTGGACCGGTACTGGCCGCTGATTTCGTTCGGTGTCTAAAGATTGCTCCGCGGCTTGTGGCCGTGGATGGTGGCACGGACCACGCGCTGCACCATGGTATTGTGCCCGATTTGGTTATCGGAGATTTGGATTCGTTGCATGCTGAAAGTATCGCAAAGGTGCCTGCAGAACGAATCCAGCATATTACCGAACAGGAGAGCACAGACTTTGAAAAGGCTCTCAGAAGTGTCGCATCACCTCTTTTGTTAGGTGTCGGATTTACCGGTGCGCGTCTGGATCATCAGCTGGCTTGTTTTAATGCGCTGGTGTCCCAACCTCAGCAGCGCTGTATTCTGATCAGCGATACCGACATTGCGTTTCTAGCGCCTCCTAAGCTGGAGTTACCGCTTGTGGCTGGCACGCGGGTGTCACTATTTCCTATGGGACCGGTTGAAGGTGTTTCAGAAGGGCTTAGCTGGCCGATTGACGGGCTGAAGTTTACGCCGGACGGACGGATTGGGACTTCCAATCAAGCAGAGGGCAAGGTGACCTTGCAATTTAGCAGCGCAAAGATGTTGGCTATTCTGCCGAAAAACTGGCTGGAGATCGTGGTTAAGGAATTGGCGGAGCAGCCCGCGACGTGGCCCGCTCTCGGAAAACAACATATAACCCTGCGGCCACAGTGATCAAAATCCCAACCCCTGCCAATTGGTTCGGCCAGTCTCCAAAAAATAGCCAGCCGATCAGAGCGGCGAAAGGGATTTCAAGATATTGCATTGGGGCAAGTGTTGTTGAAGGGGCATAACGTAGCGCCCAGGTCATTAAGAGATGTACCAGAGTGCCCAGCAAGCCAATGATTACGAGAAGCCAGACTGTGGGAACATCCGGTTGGATCATCGTTAGTTCACGCCAATTGTTGTGTGCCCCAAAGATCAGTGCCGGAATGATCATGGCCGATGCCATTAATCCGCTTATTGCTTGTAGGCAAATGGGGTCAGTTTCCTTTGCGATTTGACGTGTGATGAGCATAAAGAAGGCAAATACTACGGCCACCACCAGTGGCAAAAAGGCAGGCCATCCAACAGAGACAAAACTTGGCTGAATGACAAGTAAAGTTCCTATGAAACCAACAATGCTGGCGCATAAACGACGTAGGCCAACTTCTTCATGTAAAATGAAGCGACCCAGCAACAGCATAAAAAAGGGCATGACAAACGCGATGGCCACTGCGTCTGCTAGCGGCAGATAGCGCAGAGCTGTGAACATGGCGCCGATGCCAAGCATGTGCAGCAAGGTTCTGACAAACACGAGTTTTAAGACGCGTCCGCGCATCCGCCACGGACGCCCCGTGGCAAGAATTATTGGAAAGAGCACTGCGGCTTGAATGGCAAAGCGGACAAACAGTAACTGCCCCAATGGCACGGCTGTCGACAGGATCTTTGCTACTGCATCACCAAGAGGGGCCAGGATACAAAACCCCAGCATGAGTACAATTCCGAGAAGGGGGCGATCCTGAGCCATAGGATCACGCTAGGGGGTGTTAACGTGTTATGCAATTAAAGGTTGTCTTGAGGATTTGTAATTCGCAAAAAAAACGGGCTGGTAGAGACCAGCCCGTAATAGTGAGAGCAGCGCTGACCAGCACCATTCTCAGGGAAGTTCTTAGCGGTTCATTCTGTTTTCGATGAGGTCATCGACGACGGAGGGGTCTGCGAGAGTGGATGTATCGCCGAGTGCGCCAAAGTCGTTTTCTGCGATCTTGCGCAGGATGCGGCGCATGATCTTGCCGGAGCGGGTTTTGGGCAGACCGGGGGACCATTGCACCAGATCAGGCGATGCGATCGGGCCGATTTCGGTGCGCACCCAAGTGCGCAGCTCTTTCATCAGCTCGTCAGAGGGCTCGCGGTCATTCATCAAGGTGACATAGCAATAGATACCTTGGCCCTTGATGTCATGGGGATAGCCGACCACAGCCGCCTCGGCCACGGCAGCATGCGCCACCAATGCGCTCTCCACTTCGGCGGTGCCCATGCGGTGACCGGACACGTTGATCACATCATCCACACGACCGGTGATCCAATAGTCGCCATCCGCATCGCGGCGGCAGCCGTCACCGGCAAAGTAGTAGCCTTTGTAGTCGGAGAAATAGGTCTTCTCAAAGCGCTCGTGATCTCCCCAAACGGTGCGCATCTGGCCGGGCCAGCTGTCCCCGATGCAGAGCACACCTTCGACGTCATTCCCCTCGATCACTGTGCCCGCGGTCGGGTCCAGCACGACGGGTTTGACGCCAAAGAACGGCTTCATGGCGGAGCCGGGTTTTGTGGCATGGGCGCCAGGCAGSGGCGTCATCATATGGCCGCCGGTCTCGGTCTGCCACCAKGTGTCCACGATCGGGCAGCGCCCGCCRCCGACAACGTCATTRTACCAGTTCCACGCCTCTGGGTTGATCGGCTCACCCACGGTGCCAAGGATGCGCAGGGAACTCAGATCACAGCCYTCTACAAAGCTGTCGCCCTGACCCATCAGCGCGCGCAGCGCGGTGGGGGCRGTGTAGAACTGGTTCACCTTGTGCTTTTCACARACCTGCCAGAAACGGCTGGCRTCCGGATAGGTGGGCACGCCTTCAAACATCAGCGTGGTGGCGCCATTGGCCAGCGGGCCGTAGACGATATAGCTGTGGCCGGTGACCCAGCCCACATCAGCGGTACACCAGAAGATGTCGCCGTCTTTATAGTCAAAGGTGTATTCATGGGTCATGCTGGCATACACCATGTAGCCGCCGGTGGAATGCACCACCCCTTTGGGTTTGCCGGTGGAGCCAGAGGTGTAGAGCACAAACAACGGGTCTTCGGCATTCATCGGCCGCACCGGACATTCCGGTGACATATGCTCCATCAAGGCCAGCACATCGACATCACGATCCTGCACCCAAGTGGTCTGATCACCGGTGTGTTTGACCACCAGCAGACGCACTTTGTCTGAGCAGTGCAAGAGCGCCTGATCAGCGTTGGATTTGAGCGCCGTGCGACGGCCACCACGGGGCGCGGTGTCAGCTGTAATCACCAGCTTGGCCTCACTGTCGTTCACGCGGTTGGCCAGAGCGTCGGGAGAAAATCCTGCAAAAACAATAGAATGGATCGCTCCGATGCGCGCACAGGCCAGCATGGCATAGGCCGCCTCGGGGATCATCGGCATATAGATCACGACGCGATCACCGCGCATCACACCTTGGGACAAGAGCACATTGGCCATACGGCAGACTTTGTCGTGCAGCTCACTATAGGTGATGTGCTGCGCGGGCGTGTTGGGATCATCGGGCTCAAAGATAATCGCGGTCTGGTTGGCGCGTTTGGGCAGGTGGCGATCCACACAGTTGTAGCAAGCGTTGACCACGCCATCCTCAAACCATTTGATCGAGACTTTGCCGAATTCATAAGAGACGTTTTTGACAATGGTGAAGGGCTCGATCCAGTCAATCCGCTTGCCATGCTCGGCCCAAAAGGCATCAGGATCCGCCATCGAGGCGGCATACATCGCATCATATTGATCACTGCTGATCAAAGCTGTCGCAGCCAAGTCGGCAGATGGGGCGTAGGTGCGGATTTCGGCGGTTTCTGAAGACATCAAAGGCTCCTCCCTCGGTCAAATAATAACTCTCTCCCAGTGGCTGACCTGATCCTCCCGAGATGCAGTCAGCGTTGAGGAGATCATAAGCCGTAGTGAAAATAAATAAATAAGCCACGGAAACTCATGCGTTTTTCTGTAAAGTTGTTTCCTCATTTCTGTGAATAATGTAAATTATTGCGCTATTCTTGTAAATATAACTTATTTTCAATGCGTTGGTGTGAAACTGTTAGCGCTCGCCTTTTGCGACCGCCTGTTTGTGGGGCCGAAAGCTGGGCTGCGAAGAGGCGGCGGCGGGGTGCGACAAAAGGTTTCAGGAGGCGGGAGTCGGCGAAACTATGCCGAACGCAAGGTGATAATCGGAGGCCAAGAATTGGCGTATTTCCACCTTGAGGCGAGTCGTCTGCGAATTTCCTACCCAAAATTAACTTAATTCAGGCTCAAGCTGTCCACATTTACCTGTCACTAAAAAGGTGACGTGCTCCGTCTCTAATCGGGCGGATGCTTGGAAACGCGGACTGCAAAGGGATTTGAATGCCGATGGCGGGATCGAAGTAAATGGCTGTGTCGTTTGAGCGCGACCGACTTGTGCCAGAGGCACAACTGCCGTCTTGGCAGCCATTAGTGACGTCCCGTCTGGCGGGCCGGTTCAAGGCGATTGCCAAACTGGTTGCCGGACGCCAAGCCGCCCGGGCAGATGAGATGAACTTGGATTTGATCAAGCAGGGGCGATCGGCACTGTCTTTCAAGGTGCGCGTTCAGGACAAGCAGGCCTATCTAAAGTTATTTGATCTAGAGCAGCCAGACACCGCCTATCAACGAGAAAAGGCCTCGCTTTGCGCGCTGCGTGAAAGCGGCCTGGTGCCGCGCATTCTGGCGTTTTCAGACGGGCCGAGGTTGATTTTGTCGGAGTGGGCGCTGGACGATGTTGGTGAAGTGTTCCGCCTTGAGAAAGATCCTGTGCGCTTTGCTCAACAGATGGGGCAATGGCTGGCTCATCTGGACAATGCCGCGCCTTCGGAACCCGCGTCAGGCAATTGGTTCAGCTATCTTTCCAAACTGGGCGATCAGCTGAATTTGGATCGCGTGATTGCGGCGCAGGACATGCTGATGGAGATCCCGCTTTGCGGACGGGCGCTGTCGCGCAACGATGCAGCCTTGCATAATTTTCTGGTGAATGCGGAAGGGCATCTGTTGGGGTTCGATTTTGACAAGGCGCAGATGCGCCCGCGTGGCTGGGATTACATTCTAGGCAACATTGGCTTGGTTGAGCGGTTTCCCGATCGGTTGGATGAGGTGCTGGCGGCCTATGCCGACGGGTTTCAATCGGCCCACCGAGGGGTCTTAATTGTTGAAGAATTAAACTTGGTTTCACGCATTCTCTTTTGCGCGCGCGCCTTTGCGGATGACGCGCGAAGTGTTGTGCCATGGCAATAGAGACACTTACAATACCACTGGGAAGTGAGGCCGATGACGGGGTGTATGAGGGCTCCAAAATCCGAGGGGATGATATCCTTGATGAGCTTGACAATGATGACAGCGATATTGACGACCGCCAGATTGTAACCGTCACGGATGGTGGAGATCTAAGTGGGACTTACTCGTTTGAAAAATGGGGCAAGGGTACGCCGACCGTAGATGGCGATGGGCGTGGCGGTAGTGACGAGTTTCATTTCGACCTGTCCGGGTTTGACGATGATTTTTCCATTGCCGTCAAGAGTATGGATCAGGACGATTGCTTTATTTTCACAGGCTTTGACAGCTATAGCGAGACCGATGGGGTTTACACGTTCTTCTACACTGGCACGGACGGTCAGCCCCATCAGGTGACAATCGATCCTGTGTCCACGAACGGAAGTTTTGGTACCGCCAAAGTGGTGGTTTGTTTTGCGCAGGGCAGTCTTATCGGAACCCCTCATGGTGAGGTCCCGATTGAGGATTTGGTGGAAGGTGATTTTGTCAGCTGCGGCGACGGCCAAGCGCGCGCCATACGCTGGATTGGTCAGCGCAGCCTGACGCAAGCAGAGTTGAAGTCCCACCCGATGTTGCGCCCTATCGTATTGAGCGCCGGGGCATTGGGAGACGGGCGGCCAACAGAAGAGTTGCGCTTGTCGCCGCAACACAGAGTGATATTGCAGGATTGGCGGGCCGAGCTTTATTTTGGCAGCCACGAAGTTTTGGTCTCGGCCAAATCGCTGGTGAATGACGCCACTATACGGACCGATGTCACCTGTGACGGGGTGAGGTATTATCATATACTGCTGGATGGGCATCACACGGTTTTTGCCAATGGGTTAGAATGTGAAACCCTGATGCCATTTGAGATGGCGCAAGCTGCTTTATCCGGAGCCGCGCGCGAAGAAATTGCGCTGTTGTTTCCCGATATTGTGACAGACATCGCAGCATTTGGGCCGACCTATCAGACGACTTTGAAACCCTATGAGGTCGCAACGCTTCTCTGATCTTAAAAGACGACGCCCCAAGCTGGGCTCGGGGCGTCAATCGAGTTTCATAGAAATGCGACGCTTAGAACAATGACACGTATTCTTCTTCGTCGGTTGTGCCACCGGCTGTTGCGCTGCCGCCAGAGCCGTTCTCGTCCATGTTCTTGGTCATCAAGGCCAGAATATCGTCGAGGTTCGGATCCGACAGGTCATCGGCATGCGGTATGAAATTCGGCAGACCAGATTGTTCGGCAGTGGTTTGAGTGCTGCCTTTGGTACCGGTTCCCTTGGTGCCAGACCCTGCGGTGCCAGTGCCTTTGGTACCTGATCCCTTGGTGCCAGACCCTGCGGTACCAGTGCCTTTGGTGCCTGAGCCCTTGGTGCCAGAACCTGCAGTACCGGTGCCCTTGGTTCCTGATCCTTTGGTACCCGATCCTGCGGTGCCGGTGCCCTTGGTTCCTGATCCTTTGGTACCCGATCCAGCGGTACCGGTGCCTTTGGTGCCTGAGCCCTTGGTGCCAGACCCTGCAGTACCGGTGCCTTTGGTGCCTGATCCCTTGGTGCCAGACCCTGCAGTACCGGTGCCTTTGGTGCCTGATCCCTTGGTGCCAGACCCTGCAGTACCGGTGCCTTTGGTGCCTGATCCCTTGGTGCCAGACCCTGCAGTACCGGTGCCTTTGGTGCCTGATCCCTTGGTGCCCGATCCTGCGGTGCCGGTGCCTTTGGTGCCTGATCCCTTGGTGCCAGACCCTGCGGTGCCGGTGCCTTTGGTTCCTGATCCCTTGGTGCCAGACCCTGCGGTACCAGTGCCTTTGGTGCCAGTGCCCTTCGTGCCGGTGCCTTTCGTGCCCGACCCGTCATCATCATCGTGACAGTCGTCGTCATCGGCTGGGTCTTCGACAGGCTCGGTTTTCAACCATGGATCAAGCGAGACCTTGGGGGGTTGCCCCGGGAAGTTTTCGCCAATCACGTCCAGATCGTCGATTGTATAGTGGAAGCTTGAAGGATCCTCTGGCAGGATGACTTCATCAACGTCTCCGAAGTGTCCCCAGCCCAAGGCGTTTCCGTCTTCATCCTGGAATTCAACAGAGCCGCCCCACAGGCCGGTGTCTGGATTTTGACCCAGAACAATAACAAAAGCCGATCCAGCTTGGGATAGATCAAGAACCGTCTGGGTCTGTGGAGTGTCCTCTGATTCAAACCCTTCTTTCAGGTTGTCATCATACCAAACGGCGAGGCTATCACCTTCGACACCCCCATTGTGGTAGGCTTTGGTGGAACTGGCTTTGTCGTGGCCTGTGCCGCAAGTACCAGAGCCTCCGGTTCCCGATCCTTTGGTGCCAGTGCCCTTGGTGCCAGTGCCCTTGGTGCCTGACCCTTTGGTTCCCGATCCTTTGGTACCAGTGCCTTTGGTGCCTGACCCCTTGGTGCCGGAACCTTTTGTTCCCGATCCTTTAGTACCAGTGCCTTTGGTGCCTGATCCCTTGGTACCGGAACCTTTTGTTCCCGATCCTTTGGAACCAGTGCCTTTGGTTCCCGAGCCCTTGGTGCCGGAGCCTTTGGTGCCAGACCCCTTGGTGCCGGAGCCTTTGGTCCCCGATCCTTTGGTGCCTGACCCCTTGGTGCCGGAACCTTTGGTCCCAGATCCCTTTGTGCCGGAGCCTGCGGTTCCTGATCCTTTTGTGCCAGAGCCCGTTGGTTCATAGACCACGTCTTCGACATTCCAGCCATCTATTGGCATTTTGCGTCTCCCTGTTGTCTCGGCCCGTGGGCCTGTGTCCCCCGCAACCTCAGCAGCACAATGTGGCGCGCGCGCTTAGATTGCCCATCAGACAGAGGTTAAGGGCCTGCCGTAATTTTGACAAAATATCCTCTAATTTTAACGGATTACGGCGGCCTTTGTTTTCTTCTTGGAAACAGTCGGGGTGATTGAGCCTGTATTTCTGCCAAATTAAGATTCAATCCGCCACGGATTCGCCACACTTGCGCGAATCACTTTGGCGCGGAGCTGCCCGATGCTCTCCACAATATTGGCTGATTCTTTCGCTAAGGAGGTGGGATGGGTTACACTTTGCCAATCAGATGTCAGGCAGACCCCCAGCAGAGGGTGTGAAGAGATGGTCAAGGCCAAACATAAGGCACGTATCGAGCGGATCGTGGAAAGCGCACAAAAGACCTTTGGTGCGCCGGTGCGTCGTATCACGGCACCGGGCGGGGAGGGGCGCGCAAGCTATCGTGTGCATTTTGACGATCAAGTGATGATCGCGACGCTGCGACCCAATTTTCGGCGTACCCATCTTGAGGCCTTTGTGCTTAAGGGGATTGGTGAACACTGCGATCTTCAGCCCAAATGTCTGGGCGTGGATGACGACATTCTGTTTCAGTCCGACGTGGGCGGGAAGCGGTTGAACCTGTATATCTCGCAGGTTGACGCCACTGAACGCCGTGATCTGGCTGCCGCATCGGTGGTCTCTATTTTGCGCATTCAGGCTGCCGCCCGTGACGCCGGATTACACAACGCTGTACCGCATCTGGGGCAGAACCGGGCGTGGATTGATAACCTGGCCACCGGGCCGGATATGCTGGCGCAATTCTCGCAAGGGCGCGCCGCGGCAATGGACAAGACCGATCTCTGCGCGGCACTTGAGTATCCGGGGCACAGTTTTGTGAAATGGGACTGCCGCTCTGGAAATGCAGCGGTGGGCGAGGACAATCAAGTCCGATGGTTTGACTTTGAGTATTGCGGGGCACGCCATGGGGCAGAGGATCTGGCGTGGCTGATTGGTGATGAGGCCTGGCCTGTGTCTGGGCAGGATATGGAGGCGATCGTGCGCGACGCCTTTGATCCGAACTGCGGTCACGGGTTGGACGATTACATGGATTATCTGGCGCTGTATGTCTCGGTGCATTGCGCCCAGAGGCTGGGGCTGATTGTCAAAGAAGCCCGTAAACGGGGCTGGTTGAGCAAAGCCAAAGTACGTCAGTATGATGATGCGGGGGTGCACCCCGAGTTTGCTGCTCACATCTGCAACGTCGGGGCTTATTTTGGGGCACGGAACGCGCTGACCAAACCAATTGCGCGAGATTTCGAAGAGGCAGGTCGGCTGTTTACTGACATTTTGCGTCAGGGGCATTTGCAGGTCGAGACCAAGCTAACCCAAGCAGACCAAGACCCGCCAATAGGGGCAAGCGGCGGGCATTCCGAGGAGATTGGCGCGTGACGGATCAGAGCATGACAGGCGGCAGCCAAACTGGCTTGCGTGTCGAAGTGGTGGACACGATAACTGCATTCAACGATTTGCGCCCGGCGTGGGATGCGCTGCAGGCGCAGGACCCGGAGTCGACCGTTTTCTTGAGCTGGGAGTGGCTGGCCAAGGCTTTTGCCGACAACCCGTTTCGCTGGAGCGTTTTGGTTGCATGGTCCGGGGAGGTGCCGGACCGAGCCTTGTGTATATTGCCGTTAAAATACCGTGTGCATTGGAGCAGAAGCCGGCGCGAGTTTCAAACTCAGCTAGAAGCGGGAGGTCGCTTGCTGTGGAGCGAATACACCGGATTTCTATGCCACCCGAGTTTTGAGGCGCAGGGCCTTCAGGCGATTGCCGATAAGCTGCGGCTGTTGCCGTGGGTAAACTTGTCTCTGCGCTATGTCGCGCAACCACGGCGGGCTGAGGTGTTTGCAAACGCTATGAAAGCGCGTGGCGCGGCGGTGCGGTTTCGCGACTATATGATCAATGGTGGCGAAACCAATAATCTGTTGTGTCCTCAAGTGACATTGCCTGCGGATTTTGACACCTATCTGGCCAAGCAGGTCAGCGCCAACCGACGTCAGAAGTTTCGCCGCTTTCAGCGTAAGCGCCTGCAAAGCGGCGAGTTGCAGATCACGATAGCGGATGAGGCGAGCCTGACAAAAGACTTGGACGACCTGTTTGATTTGTGGATGCAGAAATGGGGGCCAGAGAAGGGCGAGGAAAGTGCACGCAAAGTGGCTCGAAATTTTCGGGATGTGTTAGAGGCGGCACATGATCTGGACAAGCTCTACCTGCCGGTGCTGCGACAGGGAGAGCAGATGCTTGGCGCGCTGGGTCATGTCGTGGATCCGACGCGAGAGGCGGTGCATTTTATTGTTGCGGGTCGGGATGTGTCGGTCAGTGACGAGTTCCTCGGGGCCGCCTTGCACTTTCACGCCATTCAATGGGCCATTGATCACGGCTATGAGGTGTATGACTTTTGCCATGGAGATGAGCCTTACAAATTTTCCTTTGGTGCTGAGGCGCGCGAGGTGGCTTACCTTGATGTGCGCCGCCGGTCGGACAACCCCGAGCTGACCTTTGACTCGATCGGCACAGGGGCTGCGTTGCGTCGGATCGAAGAGTTCATTCGAACCGGAAAAACCGAGCGTGCCGCGCGCGCTTGTGCACAGCTGGCTGATTTGCTGGACTGATCCGACCGCGCAGGGCTAGGAGCTGTTGGTCATGTCCGAGAACGGTGTGGTTTTGTGTTTAGCCGCGCGGTCCAGCGCGGACAGAACAACCAGAACAGCGGATGGTCCTACATCACTTTCCAACTGGCGTTTCATTTTTGCGGTAATCCCGTCGATTTCCTCTGCTTGCACAGGACGTTGGGCGTCATAGTAGACAACTGCGTCAAGCTTGCGACCGGCGCGGATCAGGGCGACATCGACAATGCGGCCGCCATCGTTTTTGATGGCGCGTTTCAGCGCATGTCGCACAGCCAAGTGGTCGCGCGCCGCCGCTGGCGCACCGGCCAGCTGAGCGACGCCACGACCGAAGGATACAAAATAGCTGCGCATGGCGAGGCTGCACAAGATCAGTACAATGAGTGAATCCATCAGCGGTGCAATCGGCGCGGCGAAGGTTTCCGAGAGGAGAGGTGCAACCAGCAGCCCCGCACCGACTGTCATTGTAATAATACCGTCGTAAATTGCGGCGGTGGCCTCCAGCTTTAGGATATCGCTATGTTGTCCTGTGCGTTTCCAGGCCGTGTGATGCACATGGGCCAACCAGAAGCAGGCTGTTGCGACAAAGAGTGTATAGGCCAGCACGGGGACCAATCGGATGTCTTCGGCGTGGCCGGTGATAAAATAGTCGGAGATACCAAGGCCCGCTTGGGCAATGCCAAACAGCACCAAGCCAATTAGAGCAAGGCTGCGGAAGGTAGAATAGAGCGCCTCCTCGGCGGCATAGCCGAAAGGGCGGCGGCGGTCAGCGCCGAGATGCGCAGTCTTACTAATACGCATGGCATAGACGGCGGCCACATATCCGATCAATGAAAACAGCCCGTCTATCAGCAGTGCCTGAGAATTGGAGGCCCAAGCCGCAATCGCACCAGCGATGCCCATCCAGAGATTGGCTTTGCGGGTCAAATCCATGGCCCTGTGTTCCACTTTAATGCTGCTCGCAGCGGAATTCTCGGTTTTCTGTGTCATTTGATCAATGTGTCGATGATTGGATAAAATGCGAGATAATTTTTGGGTGTTGGTGCGTTTTGGGCGGAAAACGGAGAGTGGTGTCTTGTTTATAAGGGGGATTCCGCCTATTTACGCGCGATGTGGCCCTGAGACTATGCTGTTTCGGTGTGTTTGCTGTGCACAGGTCGCCGTTTGTGCGGCCTTTCGGCAAAAACTTGCATTGATTGTCTGGTGAGAATGTGAATTTTAGGGGCAACTAAAACGAGTTGGCCAAGCAGTTAAAGGCTTGCATCTTATACATATTTTTCAGACCTATGCCACGTGGGTGCAGGTCGGGAGAGATGTCCTGCTGGCGGAGAAAATGGTGAGACAGAGACAGATCGTGAAACTGGGCCTCGGGGGCTTGGGAGCGTTTTTCGCTGTGGTGGCCGCTGTGGCGTGGCCCGTGGGGGCCGACACCACGGAAATACCTGAACAAATCACAATTGTTATCCCTTTTGCGGACGGCGGGGCGGTTGCTGAATTTGCCGAAGTTGCTGCGGGGGGCATGTCCGCACGTCTGGATATTCCGGTGGTGTTAAAAAATATCCCCGGCCAAGGCGGATTGGTCGGGACCGAGGTCGTTGCCAATGCCGAGCCGGATGGGGCTACATTGCTGATGGCGGCCTCGTCATCCATCGTTCTCGCGGCAATGTTTCGCGACATGGACTTGAACCTAGTAGAAGATTTTGATGCTATCGGGCAGGCGGGCCCTTTGAATTTTGCGGTCGTGGTGCCTTCTGACAGCCCTTATGAGACGGCAAATGAGCTGGTGGAGGCCATTGGTGCGCAGCCAGGAATGTTGCGTTGGGCACACGCAGGGCGGGGCAGTTCAAGCTATGTTGCCGGGCGTATCATGCTGGATAATCTTGGATTGATTGCCGGGGATTTACCCTATGGTGGGGGCGGCATTATTCGCGAAGCCGTGACGGGGGAACACGTTGATTTTGCCGTTCTGGGCATTCAGCAGATGCATTATGGCACGACAGAGCTGCGTGCACTGGCGGTTACGGGGCAGGAACGGAGCAATTTGTTCCCTGAGTTTCCGACTTTGCAGGAACTGGGCCTTGGAGTTGGGCTACCCAGCTCGCCGGTCGCGCTTTATGCTCCGCGCCACACAACGCCTGACGTCTTAATGATGCTACGCAAGGCCTTTGAAGAAAGCATGCGGGCGCCAGCGGTGGAGAAGGCTTTGCTGGGGCACGGGCTTGAAGTTCGATTTGCGACACCGCAAGATGTCGATGCAGACATGCGAGAGCTTATGGAAGTGGCCGTACCCGTGATCGAGGCGATGCAGAAAGAGCCTTGAGGCGCCCGCAGATAGTGTTTGCTCGCGCGTCAGGCTTGCCACAACCCGCCTGCATTTAGATAGGTCCGGTTCGTTTGCGGTCTTGGCTGCGCTGCATTGGTTGCTTCAATGCTAGGTGCCGTGTCAAGAAAACAGCGCAAAACAGGCGCGTGTTTTCAAGAAACTTCTGGCTCCAAATTCATTTTCCTTAAACTGTGCCATAATTTGCGACGCAGTGTATGCGGTGCGATTTTCGATTGCTAAAAGGAGATTCTGGCAGTTTCTGCCCGAATTTCATCGCTGCTTTCGGGGTGTCCTATTTTGAAAATTGGAATTAATCATATCGGTCTTACGGATTGTTTGCTTGGGTGGCGTCAACATGGCGCGTGAGTATCTGAAAAAGGCAGTGTTCACGGCGGAGTCCGGCGCCTCAGAGGTGCATGAAACAGTGCGCGATATTCTTGCGGATATCGAGCTGGGCGGGGATGCTGTCGCGCGCGATTATGCGTTAAAGTTTGACCGCTATGACGGCAACCTGTTGTTATCAGGTGACGAGATCGCAGCCGCTTGTGCGCTGGTGCCGGAAAAGCTGAAAGACGATATCCGGTTTGCCCATGACAATGTTCGCCGCTTTGCCGAGTTGCAAAAGTCCACGGTGGAAGATGTGGAGATGGAGATCCAACCGGGATTTTTCGCCGGACAGAAGGCCATCCCTGTCGATGCGTCGGGCTGCTATGTTCCTGGCGGTCGATACAGCCATATCGCCAGCGCGATAATGACGGTCACTACTGCCAAAGTCGCAGGCTGTGGACATATCACTGCCTGCTCGCCTCCGCGTCCAGAGGTTGGTGTGGCACCGGCGATCATTTATGCGGCCCACATTTGCGGAGCGGACAAGATATTGGCGATGGGCGGCGTGCAAGCGATCGCGGCGATGACCTTTGGTCTGTTTGGTCTCCCCAAGGCCAAAATCCTTGTGGGGCCCGGAAATCAGTTTGTGGCCGAAGCCAAACGCATCCTGTTTGGACGCGTGGGCATCGACATGATTGCAGGGCCGACAGACAGTTTGATTTTGGCCGATAAGTCCGCTGATGCGCATGTTGTGGCAACAGATTTGGTCAGTCAGGCCGAGCACGGGTATAATTCACCTGTGTGGCTGGTGACGGATGATCGCGATTTGGCGCGGGACGTCATGGCGCAAGTACCTGACTTGATTGCCGATCTGCCGGAGTTGAACCGCAAGAACGCCTTTGCGGCGTGGCGCGATTATGCCGAGGTGATTGTGTGTTCGGACCGCGAAGAAATGGCGGCCTGCTCTGATGAGTATGCGCCGGAGCATTTGACGGTTCAGGCTGAAGAACTGAATTGGTGGCTGGCGCGGCTGACCTGTTACGGGTCCCTGTTTCTGGGTGAGGAAACCACCGTGTCTTATGGCGACAAGGCAACGGGAACAAACCACGTTTTGCCAACTTCGGGGGCGGCCAGTTATACGGGGGGGTTGAGTGTGCATAAGTACATGAAAATCGTGACTTGGCAGCGCGCGACACGTGAAGGGTCGCGTGATGTGGCTCAGGCCAGCGCGCGTATTTCGCGGCTGGAAGGGATGGAAGGCCATGCCCGCGCCGCAGACGTGCGATTGGCCAAGTTCTTTCCCGATGAAACCTTTGATTTGAGTGCAAGCGTGTAAGCGTCGCAGGCTAGGTCAGTGCAGAGAGCCCCTTGACCGAGGTCAAAAGCGCGCGTTCTCTGGTAGGCATAGCCGAGCAACAACGGAAAGGAAGCCTCAATGTACAAGAAAGTTCTCGTGCCAATGGCGCTGGATCACGATGTGTCCCCAAGCACGCTTAAGATTGCGCATGCCTTATTAGCAGAGGGCGGCGAGATTGTCGGGCTGCATGTTCATGAGGAACCACCCGGTTCGGTGCGGGCCTATGTCGATGAAATCACACTGCGCGAAGGCGTGGATCGCGCTTGGGAACTGCTGCGAGAGAAACTGAAGGATCTGCCCGACATCCAACCTGTGATGGTCAAGGGGCATCCGGCGCGCGCGATCATTGATTATTGTGAGGCCAACGCGGTCGACTGTGTTGTCGTGGGCTCACATAAACCGGGGTTAAGCGACTATTTCCTCGGCTCCACCGCATCCCGCGTGGTGCGGCATGCGACCTGTGCGGTGCATGTTCACCGTAGCCATTAATCCGAAACCTGCGGTTTGACCGTTTAGACAAAGGCCCCTTTATGAATATCGACAAGAAGATCGCAGATGATCTTGTTGCCAATGACATTTCATTTGTCACTACCGTGCCCTGCAAGCAGCTGGCCGGTGTGATTGACGAAATTGATACGCGCGACGACATCTTTCACATCCCGTCCAACAAAGAAGACGAGGGCATGGGGCTTTGCGCTGGTGCATGGATGGGGGGCAAACGGCCCGCGATCATCATGCAAAATACCGCCATCGGGGTGACGATAAATACGCTGGCCACGCTGATCCAATACTACCGGATGCCGCTGCCGATGTTGATTTCCTATCGCGGCGAGCTGCGCGAGCCGGTGGCCTGTCAGGTGGAGATGGCGGTGCACACCAAGGCGCTCTTGGCGCAGATGAACATTCCGACCTATCACTTTCACAAACAGTCGGACGTGGAAGAGCTGGATATGATCTTGAAGTATACTTTCATGTGCAACAAACCGGTGGCGATCCTGACGGATGCCAACTTCTGGGGAGGCTATGGCGACCAATGATCCGTTCCGAGATTTTGAAAGACATCGCCCCGATCCTGCGCGACCAGCTGGTGGTCTGTAACATCGGTATTCCCAGTCAGGAATTGCATTCGATTGATGATCAGCCGAGCAATTTCTACATGCTGGGCACCATGGGGCTGGCGTCCAGCATTGGTCTGGGGTTGGCGTTGGCGCAGCCTAAGACGGTGGTGGTGATTGACGGGGATGGCTCAGTTCTGACCAACCTCGGTACGTTGCCGACGATCGCCAACAATGTGGCGGACAACTATATCCTGATGATCATCGATAATGGGTCGTATGGCTCCACCGGTGATCAGCCAACCTATGCGGGTAAGAAAACCTCGCTGGCGGCGGTGGCGCAGGCTTGTGGCTGTGAGAACGTGGTGGAATGCCAAGATGTCGACACAGGTGAGGTGTTGCAGGCGGCCATCGACAGCGGGCAGATGCATGTGATCGTTGTGAAATGTGACAGTGGCAATGCCAAGATGCCGGTGATTACAATGGATCCGGTGGTCATCCGTGATCGGTTCATGAAGGCCGTCGCCTCCTGATATACAACCGCGCCGAGGCGATCGGCGCGGGCGGTTTTCTGAGCTTAGGTGATGTCCTGCACGTTCATCACCAATTGACCCCAGTTGCGCTGGTTTTCGATGTCATGCTCAAGGCCTTGTTCGTCCGCGATGGTAAAGCGTTTGACCGCTGGGGTTTTGCTGGTCGCTTGATAGAGCCAGTAGGCTTCGGCTTTGAGCGCCTGATCAATGGGCTTGTCGATGGATTCGTAGACCATCTGTTTGCAGGCGTTAATCGACTCGGCAGGGAATTTTGAGATGCGCGCGGCCAACGCGTCGACAAAGGGGCCGATTTCATCAGGGTCGAGCGCGCGGTTGATGGTGCCAAAACGCTCGGCGTCCTCAGCGTCGTAATCATTGGCGCTGAGGATGATTTCCAAGGCTTTACCCAGACCGGTCTGGCGCGCCATGCGGGAGGCCCCACCGCCGCAGGGCAGGATGCCCATGCCAACTTCCATCTGCATGAATTTGTATTTGCCGCGTGCCGCAAAGCGCATGTCCAGCGCGAGGGCAAGTTCATGACCGCCGCCACGGGCAAAGCCCTCGAGTTTTGCGATGGTCGCTTGCGGCACTTTGCTGATGCGCTCGCAAACCGATTGCAAATCCAACAGTTGCGCTTCGTCGCGCGACGCAGCTTCGGTGGACATGTCCTTGAGCAGTTCTGTGTCATAGTGACAGACCCAGATTTCGGGATTGGCGGACTGGAAAACCACCACTTTGACGTCGCGATCGCGCTCAAGCCGCATGGCGAGGCTGTTGAGATCGGCAAGCATTTCCTGCCCCTGAACATTGACCGAGCCAAAGTTGAAGTTGACGGTGGCGATGGCTTCGGCGACGTCCACGGTGAAGGTTGTGAAGTTTTCGTATTTCATAATTGCTACTCCCAAAGTCCAGCGGCGAAGCGCTGATTTACTGGCACTTAGTTGGCTGGGCAGACTGTCCTACCGCGCACCGTGACTGGGTATCACAAGCGTATTTGCGAATAATCATGCTGAATTTTGTAACAGAATTCGTATTTAAGATATAATGTAGCAGGCGCGAGCGCACGATCTGTGCGCCCACGTTTGTCTTGGGGACCGAAAGATCAGTCCTGAGCGTCTTGGAGGACCTCTTGAGAAGAGCGGGCACAGAACACGATGCCTTCCGTCGGTGTGCAGGCGTCGCCTTTTGTGAGCGGCGTCACCGAATAGGCTTCCTCGTCCAGAATTTCGACGCGGTAGAGGTGGATTTCCCGGTCTGCGGTCGCGCCATGCTCAAATGGGCTGAGCGTGAGTTCGGTTGTACCGCAGACTGTGGCCATGGTTTCGATCCCGCCATCTTCAAACAGGATGTCCACCATTTCCTTGGAGTGGCGGCAGGATTGCAAATCCTCTGAGTCCGTCACCGTCAAACGCGGGTCGCCGTCAGCTGTCAGGGTGAGGGTCAATAGTGCTATTTTTAACATGGGTGTTCCTTAGAACTTGGCTGTCATGAAGAGGCTGACATGGCGGCCCGCACCGTAAAGCACTGTGTTTGCCGCGCTATAGGTTTTGTCCAACAGGTTGTTGGCCTCAAAGTTCACTGAAAGGTTTTCGCGCAGTTCCGCGCTGACGCGCAGGTTCAGCGTGGCCCAGCCAGAGGACGAGTCGGTGACCACACCGCTGTCGTCGCGATAGTCGGAGCCAGACTCGCCGCGCACAAAGGCATCCCATGTGCCCGTGACATTGCCGGCCATCCAGTCAGAGCGCAGGCCAAGATCGCCAGACCATGTTGGAGTACCGCTATCTCTGGTCGAGAATCCATTCTCATATTTGAACTTGCGCGAGATATGCGCAAGGCTCGCGTAGGGGCGGAGCCCGCCCATGTGCATGGTGTCCCATTCGGCCGCGACTTCAAAGCCATGGGTGTCTGCAGCATTGATGTTCTGATATTGCCAGTAGTCATTTCCGGATGCGTCTTCGCCTGCGTAAATTGAGGCAATATAGTTGTCCGCTTTGGTGTAGAAGGCTGAGGCATCCAGAATAAACGCGCCTCGGTTCATACGCGCACCTACTTCAAAACTAGTGGACGTTTCAGGCGCCAGATCGGGATTTCCGATAATTGTCTGACCACCGGTTTCGGTGTCGATATAAAGCTGCGAGAGAGTAGGATAGGTATAACCCTGTGACAGGTTCGCGCGCAGAGTTGTTGCGTCATCAACCTCATAGACCAAACCAAATGATCCTAGAAGACGGTCATCGGAGGTTTTGCCAAGCGGATCACCAGAGGCCAGACCATTGTCGAGTTGTTTGTTCACTCGACTATCGACATGATAGTAGCGCGCGCCCAATGTGGCGATGAGGTTGCCCATTGTGACTTCGTGCTGGGCAAAAACGCTGGTGGTCTCAATCGTGGCATCGGTGAAATGAGTGCTTGGCGTCAGAGGCATCCCAAACATGAACATTTGGGTAAGCTTGTCGGTTTTCAGATTGTCATGCTCGTATTCGAACCCGACAACGGTGCGGTGGTTGGCGGCAAATTCCATATTCGCGGTCATGTTGAATCCGCTGGTGACCTGTTCATCATCTGAGGTGATCAACATTTTCATCGTGTCAGACAGCGTCATGTCATGTTCAAAAATCCGATCCACTTGTTGGGTGAATGCGCCGATTTTGAACATCGACATCCAATCTGTCAGGTCTTCGCCTTCATAAAAGGCCGAGTATTTACGAAGGTCTCGTTTAGGCAGGCTAATCAGGAAGTCTTCGTCGCCGGTGTAGACGTCTGCTGAAAACTGGTAATCCTGTGCGCGGAAGCCAACATAGTGGTTTTCATGGCGATATCCCAAGAACGCATGCAAATCGCTGTCGGATTTGGAGGAGTTGTCCAGTGTGCCAAGCGGGGAGCGCAAGTCGCCTTGGTCCATGGTGGAATAAGACAGGCGGTAGTCAAAATTGTTGATGGTGCCTGCCAAACTGGTTGAGGCGCGATAGCCTGCGGTGGCCCCGAGATAGCCTGCGCTGACTGTGGCCTCCATCGGCTTGTCTGCGCCGCGTTTGGTGATGATGTTGATCGATCCCGCCTGTGCGCGGTTACCTGCAACGACCGAGGCTGAACCGCGCACCACTTCAATACGTTCGATTTCAGTTGGAGAAATCAGAACTGGAACCCCGTAGGTTCCATGGTCATTGACCGCCTGGCCGTCAATCATGATGCCTGTGCGGGTGGAGCTTTCTCCGCGGATCGAGATGTATTCGATGCCGGATTCCGAGACGCGCACGCCTGGGACCTCTTTGAGGATGGCGGCGACGGATGAGGGGGGCACTTTTTCGATAGCCTCTTCGCCGATGACGGTGACAGTCACGGGGCTCTTGAGGACTTCGGTCGGAAGGCCGGTGCCGCTGACGACGATTTCATCGAGCAGAAAGACGTCTTCTTGCGCATCGGCAATTGAGGAAAAGGACGTACCGAGGGCGGTCGCCGCGAGCAGCGCGAAGCGCGGGGAAGGATTTTTCATAGCCAGTTCTTTTGTAGTGTCGAAGTCGAAACTTCGGTGGAGTTGATAACAGCGAGGGATCGGTAATGTGGGTAACTCCCTCATCAACTGGCTGGGGTGGCATCGCGCTACCGGGCTGATTATCAGAATCGGGGTAGGGTGGTGATAGAAGGAAGTGGGGATATTTAGTAGACTAAAATAGTCGGATTAATAGTTTCGGCGGAATGCCGCCAGTTCTTCGATGCCGACAGCGGCTAAGCGTTTAATGATACATAAAAAAATGAGATTTGGCCCATTCCCGAGGGAATATTGAAGAAATCAATCGTCATCGAAATGCGTTTCCGTATTGGAGACAATGGTGGCTGAATGGAGTTTTTTGTTAATGAGAATTTCTTTTCCAGAGGTTTTGAATTGATTAACACATAAAATTATCGTGTTCTTTGTGAGGGTGGCCTTTGTGTGTGTTGTCATCCGCCGGGGGGCAGTTGTGTAATGATTGGGCGCGTATGGCCTAATGTTTTTCTGAGATTGGGTTTGCGTAGGTTAATTTGCGCGGCTCTTCTTTTGGTTTCGGCAAGCTCCCTTCCCCCAGCGAATGCGCAAGAGGCGCTTGATCTTCCCGTTCAGGAATTGGACGTTTCGGTTATTGGGGTTCCTGTTGATCTGCGCCTTGAGGCTGTGGCCAATGCATTGGCATCCGATGACGCAAGTTTCGAGATTGTTTCAGGCGCGCTTCCCGACGGGCTAACACTCAATGGTGAAGGACGTTTGGTTGGCACGCCAACCGCCAAAGGGGCTTTCCGTTGGAAGGTTCGGGTGTCAGGCGCGCGCGGGCCGCCTCGAGACTTTGAGTATGCAATGCTGAGCCGCGGGCTTTTTGGTCGCGAAGTGGAAGCGCCAGACTGGTACAAGCTGTTGTTTGGGACAGCGGTGGTGGCGCCGCTGATTATTCCGGCAGAAGATGAGGTTCCGTTTTCACCGTCGCGGAGCGACACTGCTAGAATACGCAAACTGCAAGAAGATAACGGAATTTCGGTTGAAACCGTGCTTCCCAACGCCCAAGGCGGCGCGTTTTATTCGTTTCAGATTTCACCGACCGGTCGGGTCCCACCCTATACATTTGAGCTGATCGGGGGCGAGCTGCCCGAGGGCTACTCGCTCTCATCAGGCGGTTTGATTACAGGATATTCCTGTGATCAGAATGGCAATCACCTGCTCGACATCAAGATCACCGACTCTGAAGGTGAGGCGGGTTATTTTGACGGGAACAAACAGTTTAAGCTGAAAATGCTGGGGGGCGGGCCGAACTGTGAATTGCCCAATGCGCAGATTGTGCCGCCGACATTGCCAGATGGATTGTATGTTGAGGCTTACTCTCAAGTGCTGGCGGTCGAAGGGTATGGTGGCACTCCAAGTTTTCACAAAACCAGCGGTGCTCTGCCCAATGGAATTGTGGTTGAAGAGTCCGGTCTTATCATTGGGAGTCCTGTTGAAACCGGAACGTTCAACTTTGCAGTTGAAGCGCGCAACAATGGGCAAACGATCGCAAGCATCGACTATTCATTGGTCATCTCTCCCAGAGAAATCTTGGAAATTGATCCGGATTCGATGCCGGATGGTGTCTATAATCAAACCTATTCGGTCACGCTGCAGGGTCGAAACGGGAACGGCACCTATAGCTTTGAATTGGTCTCTGGGGCTTTACCGGACGGGGTGAGCTTGGACCCAAGTGGACTTGTTCAGGGTGTTCCGACGCAAACCGGATCGTTTAGCCCGACATTCAAGGTCACAGACGGGCAGGGCAATACCGGCACCAGCGGCTATGATTTTGACATCGTTCCCGTTGAGAACCTGTTGTCGATTGCACCCCCATCGATCCCGACCGCTCAATACATTGCGCCATATTCGGTGCAGTTCTCCGCGACCGGCGGTGCATCCGGGGCCGTGACTTTTGACTTTCAAGGCACGTTGCCAAGCGGGATGAGCACAACGCCCGCAGGGCTGTTGTCTGGCGCACCCGAGTTGACCGGACAATTTCCATTTGATGTGGAAGCGACCGACTCGCAAGGGAACACGGGATCAGCCTCTTATGTTTTGGTGGTTGATCCGGTTGACGACCTTTTTGATGTGATCCCGAGTACTCTGCCGGAAGGGACCTATGGATCGGCCTATTCGGTGACGTTGGATACCCAAGGCGGTGGGGTGTCGCCTTTCTCCGGCGTATTGACAGGCAATCTGCCAAATGGGCTTGCATTTGATGTCGACACGGGAAGCATTTCCGGAACGCCGCTTGAGACAGGGTCATTTGCAGTCTCGGCGGTTGTTACTGATAGTCTCGGCAATACCGGCACACGTGATTATACACTCATCATCAACCCCAAGGATGATCTGATCATTCTTCCGGAGCTTCTTCGAAGCGGAAGGTGGGGAGAGGCCTATTCTCAAGATCTCACCACACAGGGTGGGGACGGCAATGACACATTTTCGGTGATCTCAGGCAGCTTGCCTGCCGGAGTGTCGTTGTCAGCAAGCGGCACCTTGTCAGGGGTGGCCAATCAGACCGGCGATTTCAATTTTTCAGTTCGTGTCCAAGACGGTCAGGGCAACACCGGTGAGCGCAATTACGTGTTGCGTATCGAAGTGCTGACATCGTTGACGATTGCGCCTGCGACGCTTGCAGACGGAACATTTGACCAGAGCTACAGCGCCACCTTTACGGCGACGGGCGGGAACGGTGCCTATCGGTTTTCTGTCGACGATGGTGCAATACCTGCCGGTCTCACTCTGAATAACACTGGGGCATTGACGGGGACACCCAGTGAAACGGGCAGTTTTGAATTTGATATTCGTGTCACGGACACGCAGAACAACACCGGCCTGCAAAGCTATACACTGACCATTTTGGCCGATGACAGCCTGTTTGAGCTGACACCCGCGACGTTGCCACAGGGCACATATGGCGCGCCTTATAACGTCACCATTGACACCACCGGAGGCGTTGCGCCGTTCAGTGGCGTTCTGACAGGGGCTCTGCCCGCAGGTATTTCGTTTGATACAGGCACAGGCAAGTTGAGCGGCACCCCCACCGAAAATGGCGATTTCCCGATTTCGATTGTAGTGACCGATGTCCATGGCAACCAAGGCGCGCGGAACTACACGCTGTCTGTCATCCCTCGCACTGATCTGGGAGTTGCGCCATCTTCCCTGCCTGATGGTGACTATGGCGAGGCGTACTCGGAAACCCTGAGCGCCAGTGGAGGCGATGGTGACTATTCGTTTTCCGTCTCAAGCGGCACACTTCCGACCGGTTTGACGTTGAGTGCGGCGGGCGTTGTGTCTGGCAGCTTGCAGGCGACGGGAACTTTTCAGTTCACAGCACAAGTTCTAGATGGCGCAGGCAACTCAGGAACGCGCACCTATACAGTTCAAGTGCGGCCTTTAACCGATTTGACGATCACCCCGCCTGCCTTAAGTGATGCTGAGTACGGGTCGTTTTATTCTCAAACCTTTGCTGCCAGCGGGGGTGACGGGTCCTATGCCTTCACCCGCGCAAGCGGCAGTTTCCCCGCAGGGCTGACGCTGGCCCAAAACGGGACATTTTCCGGAACCCCACAAGAGACCGGCACCTTTGCTTTTGATCTTCGCGTAACCGACGGCCAAGGCAACCAAGGGCAAAGCTCCTACACACTTATTGTGGTGCCAAGAGACGGGGCGCTAACGCTGACACCATCGAGCCTTCCAAGTGCCACGTTCGGGGTGTCGTATAGTGTTGAGATTGGTGTCGCGGGTGGCGTCGCCCCTTATACAGTCACCTTGAGTGGGACATTGCCCGCAGGCGTGTTGTTTGACGCGGTGGAAAACAGAATTGTCGGGACCCCCACACAAACCGGCAGCTTCCCATTGACGGGGGAGGCAACAGACGCTCAGGGGAATACGGGCTCGATCGACTACACCTTGGTTGTCAATCCGGTGACAACGCTGACGATTTCGCCTGCTGGGTTGCCCAATGGTGTCTTTGGTGCAGCCTACTCAGAAACGCTAACCGCGTCTGGTGGCAGCGGGGGGTATAGTTTTGGACTGGCGAGCGGCGCTTTGCCCGCGGGCATCTTGTTGGACGCAGATGGAACGGTCTCGGGCGCACCGACAGAAACAGGTAATTTTTCCTTCGAAGTTGATGTCGTTGACACTCAAGGTAATAGCGGGACACGCGAGTATTTTATCACGATCGCTTCGATTACTTCGCTGAGCATATCACCCGCAACGCTGCCAGTGGGTACGTTTGGGACGGCGTATTCTCAGACCTTGACGGCCAGCGGTGGGGCTGGTGGCTATACGTTTGAGACAAGTGGACCCTTGCCCAGTGGCATGACCTTGTCGGCTGACGGAGCGTTGTCCGGCACGCCAGCGGCGACCGGAAATTTCACTTTCACCGCACAGGTGCGCGATGACGAAGGCAACACAGGTGAGAGGCTCTATACGCTGACAATTAACGCTCAGCCCGATCTTTTGGATATCGTCCCTGCCACCGTGCCGAACGGCGTATTTGGGGTGTCTTACTCTGCCAACTTGGATGCGACTGGAGGGGTGGCGCCATATACTCTGTCGCTGACAGGCAGCTTGCCCATTGGTTTAACGTTTGATGCCGGATCGGGGCGCATTTCCGGAACACCCACAGAGACCGGACAGTTTGATTTTACTGTGGATGCAGTTGACGCTGCCGGCAACACCGGAAGCGGGGACTATTCTTTAGAGATCACGCCCGTCGATACTCTGGATATTTCGCCTGAAGATTTGCCGGATGGTCAATATGGCACGGCCTATTCCGCCTTGCTGACGGCGTCAGGCGGGACTGGGACATATAGCTTTTCTGTTTCGATAGGTGCCTTGCCCAGCGGGGTGAGTTTAAACGCCAACGGCACGTTGTCTGGCACACCGACCCAAACCGGCGATTTCAACTTTCTGGTGAGCGTCATAGATACGGCAGGAAATACAGGAACCGCACTCTATACTTTGCGCGTGGCGGTAATCGATACTCTGACAGTTGCGCCAACAACATTGCCAGACGGGGCGTATCGACAGACCTACACGCAGAATTTGACGGCAAGTGGCGGGGATGGATCATACACGTTTTCGCGGTCCTCAGGCACGCTGCCTCCCGGAATAACGCTTGCCAGTGACGGGACACTTTCAGGGTCACCAACCGAGACTGGAACGTTCAATTTCACTGCTGCCGTTGTGGACGGGGTTGGCAATACGGGCACGCAGAATTACTCGGTTACGATTGATCCAATCGTAGGTCTTGTCCAGATTTTGCCACCCGCCATGCCCGGAGGCTTTTATGGTGAGCCCTACACTTTGGCTTTGGCCACCGATGGCGGTGTCGGTCCCTATGTCTTTTCATTGACCGGTAGCCTGCCGACCGGAATGACTTTTGATGGCGCAACAGGCAAGTTTACCGGAACACCGGTGCAAACAGGTAGTTTCGCGCTAACCGTTGATGTGGTGGATGCGCTGGGCAACACAGGCACGCGGAACTATGTTTTGCAGATCGCCGCGGTGACCGGCCTTGTGATCTCGCCGGACAGCCTGACGGATGGGACCTATGGAGCCGCTTACAGTCAGGCTTTGTCGACCAGCGGCGGGGACGGGTCTTATACCTATTCGCTGGGGTCTGGCGCGCTGCCTGCGGGTGTGAGTTTGTCGGCAGGTGGGCTGGTGTCGGGCACGCCGACAGTGACGGGCGACTTCAACTTCCGCGCAGACGTTGTGGATGGTCAGGGCAATACAGGTCTGCGCAATTACACTTTGCGGATCGAAAGTATCGACAGTCTTGCTATAGCACCGGCCACCCTGCCGGATGGCACCTATGGCAGTGCCTATTCGCAGAGCCTGACAGTGAGCGGCGGGGACGGAAGCTATGCGCTGGCGGTGATTTCCGGCGCCTTGCCTGCGGGTCTTTCTTTGGCCAGTGACGGCACCCTGTCGGGCACCCCGACCGTGACCGGCGACTTTGATTTCACGGTGCAAGCACTGGATGGGCAAAGCAACACTGGCGTGCGCGACTATTCTTTGACGGTGGCGGCTTCTGATGGGTTGCTGGTGATCACTCCTGCGACATTGCCTGATGGCATCGCTCTTGTGTCTTACACTGCCGTTTTGAACGCCTCGGGCGGTGATAGCGCCTATACAGGCGAAATAATCTCAGGAAGCCTGCCCGCCGGACTGACCTTTTCGCAGGCCACTTTGACGATAAGTGGGACGCCCACGGCCTTGGGGACCAGCAATTTTGACGTCCGCGTGACCGATGGTCAGGGCAACACCGGCGAGATGAGCTATTCTATTCTGATTGCGCCAAACTTGAGTTCGTTGACAATATCACCCTCGACGCTTGGAGATGGTGTCTATGGGGCTCCCTATTCAGAAACGCTGACGGCGTCCGGGGGCGTTGGGCCTTATGTATTTAGCGTGGACTCCGGCGCTTTGCCGGCAGGGGTCACTTTGGCTTCGGATGGAAGCATATCTGGGACGCCGACACAGACAGGGACGTTTAGTTTTCTGGTGGGTGTTGAGGACAGCCTCGCCGCCACAGGCAACACCTCTTTCACACTTACAATTGCACCTACAACCGCGCTGACAATTACGCCCACAACCTTGCCGAATGGGACTTACGACACAGCTTATAGCCAATCTTTGACGGCTTCGGGGGGAGACGGAAGCTATAGCTTCCAGCTGTCAGCGGGGGCGCTGCCTGTTGGAATTAATCTGCAGGCAGACGGCACGTTGACGGGTGCGGCTTTGGAAACCGGTAGCTTTGGTTTCACGGTTTCTGTCACAGATGGACAAAACAACACCGGCGCGCAGGCCTATACGTTGACCATTGATGCGGTTGACGGGCTGTTTGAGCTGACGCCTGCGACATTGCCGGTGGGCACCTATGGCGATGCTTATACGGTGACCATTGACACCACCGGCGGCATTGCACCCTTCACTGGCGCGTTGAGCGGGACGCTGCCCGCAGGGTTGAGCTTTGATACAAGCAACGGGCGGATCAGCGGCACGCCGACGGAGACCGGAGACTTTCCGGTTTCGGTGGTGGTGACGGATGCGCAGGGCAACACCGGCAGCCGCAACTACACGCTGACGATCAATCCCGTCACGACGCTGGCAATTGCGCCTGACGATCTGCCGTTAGGACAATACGCGGCGGTCTATTCGCAACAATTAACCGCGACGGGCGGGGACGGGAGCTATGGATTTAGCTTGAGTTCGGGCAGCCTGCCGACCGGACTAAGCCTGAGCGCGGCGGGTCTGCTGTCGGGCACGCCWACCCAAACCGGCGCTTTCCAAATACAGGTTGCGGTGGCAGATGGGCAGTCCAACAGCGGTGTGAAATCCTACCTTCTGCTGGTGCTGGCTGATGATAGTTTGGCGATCACACCGCCAACCCTGCCGGACGGTGTGTTTGGGACGGCTTATGCGCAGAACCTGACGGCCAGCGGCGGGGATGGCTCTTACAGCTTCTCCATCGGGTCAGGCGCTTTGCCTCCGGGGTTGTCGCTTGCCAGCGATGGTTCGCTCACAGGCACACCCACGCAGACCGGTGCGTTTGACTTTGTAGCCAATGTCACGGACGGACAAGACAACACCGGCGCGCAGGCCTATACGTTGACCATTGATGCGGTYGACGGGCTGTTTGAGCTGACGCCTGCGACATTGCCGGTGGGCACCTATGGCGATGCTTATACGGTGACCATTGACACCACCGGCGGCATTGCACCCTTCACTGGCGCGTTGAGCGGGACGCTGCCCGCAGGGTTGAGCTTTGATACAAGCAACGGGCGGATCAGCGGCACGCCGACGGAGACCGGAGACTTTCCGGTTTCGGTGGCGGTGACGGATGCGCATGGCAACACCGGCCGCCGCACCTACACGCTGACGCTCAATCCCG
>FREU01000005.1 GCA_900143615.1 Rhodobacteraceae bacterium Alg231-30 | reverse complement strand
GGGGGGGGGGGGGGGGGGGGGGGGGGGGGGGGGGGGGGAGGGGGGGGGGGGAAGAGGAGGAGAGGGCGGGGGGGGGGGGGGGGGGGGAGGGGGGGGGGGGGGGGGGGGGGGGTGAAAGGTGGGGGGGGTGGGGGGGGGGGGAGGGGGGGGGGGGGTGGATGGGGGCGCCGGCCACGGGGGGGGCGGTTTGGTCGGCCGGGGCGGGGGGGAGCACCCAGCCCGAGCGGCCGCGCCCGTGGGTGGGAAGCCCAAACCATGCCGGAAGCGCCAGCCCCGGGGATAATGGTCTAAGAGGCCATGGTGGCGGAGGGGGGGGGGGGGGGGGGGGGGGTCAAGGGGGGGGGGGGCAGGGGGGCAGCCCCCTGAATTGCAATTTGCAATTCTGACCCCCGGGATATTTGGGGCAAGAGGAAGCGTCAGTTAAAGAAAATGCTTTGAGCTTGGGAGCTATGCAAGAGTCCCGCGAGGTGTTAGAGTTTTCCCAGACCCAGAAAACTGGGCGTTTTGAGGCAGAGATCGGCGGTTTCCGATGACAGAGATGGTTTATGGCGTGGTCCCCACAAAGGACCGCGAACCGGTGATTCCCCGGTGGTGGCAAACGTTAGACAAATGGACGATGACCTCGATCCTTTTGTTGTTCTGTATTGGCATTCTTTTGGGGATGGCGGCCTCGCCCCCTTTGGCGGCCAAAAACGGGTTTGAACCGTTTTACTATGTTAAAAAACAAGCGATTTTTGGCTGTGCGGCGATGCTGGCGATGATGTTGACGTCGATGATGTCGCCCAATCTGGTGCGCCGGCTGGCGGTGATCGGATTTGTGATTGCCATGGTGGCGATGGCGCTGTTGCCGTTTTTTGGCACTGATTTTGGCAAAGGGGCGACGCGGTGGTTCTCGCTGGGGTTTGGCTCGGTGCAGCCGTCCGAATTCTTAAAACCCGGCTTTGTGGTTGTGGCCGCCTGGCTGATGTCGGCCAATGAAGAGATCAACGGCCCACCGGGGCGGATGTGGTCGTTTTTGTTGATGATCACAATTGTTGTCATGCTGGCACTGCAGCCTGATTTTGGTCAAGCTTGCCTCATTCTGTTTGGCTGGTCCGTGATGTATTTTGTCTCAGGCGCGTCGATGCTTTTGATCGGCGGTATCCTGTTTGCGATCTATCCGGCAGCGCAGTTTGCCTATTCAAATTCCGAGCATTTTGCCCGCCGCATTGATGGCTTTCTGGATCGCTCGCTCGATCCCACCACGCAGATTGGTTATGCGACCAATGCAATCCGCGAAGGTGGTCTGTTTGGCGTCGGTGTTGGTGAGGGGCAGGTTAAATGGTCGCTGCCTGATGCGCATACGGATTTCATCATCGCTGTGGCGGCCGAAGAATACGGGTTGATTCTGGTGCTTTGCATTATTGCGCTCTACGCCACCGTGGTGTTGCGCAGCTATTTCCGTCTGATGCGCGAGCGTGATCCGTTCATTCGACTGGCTGGTACCGGTCTTGTGTCGATCTTTGGCGTGCAGGCGATGGTCAATATGGGCGTTGCTGTGCGCCTTTTGCCTTCCAAAGGCATGACTTTGCCGTTTGTCAGCTATGGCGGCTCGTCGTTGATTGCAGCAGGGATTGCAGTTGGCATGATTTTGGCGTTTACCCGCAGCCGGCCTCAGGGCGATATCGGCGAACTTTTGCGGGGACATGTGAGATGACAAAACAGCCACTTCTGGTGATTGCAGCTGGGGGAACAGGCGGACATATGTTCCCGGCACAGGCTCTGGCAGAGGTGATGTTGGCCAAAGGGTGGCGGGTCAAACTAAGTACAGACGCCCGTGGCGCGCGCTATACTGGTGGTTTCCCCCATACGGTCGAGATCGAACAGGTGGCTAGCGCCACCTTTGCGCGTGGCGGCCTATTGGCCAAGCTGGCCGTGCCATTTCGTATTCTGGGGGGCGTCTTTGGTGCGATGCGCAAGATGCGCCGCGACCGACCTGCCGTGGTTGTTGGCTTTGGCGGCTATCCCACTATTCCGGCCATGGGCGCGGCCTTTTTGATGAAACTGCCACGCATGATTCATGAGCAAAACGGCGTCTTGGGCCGAGTGAATGCACTGTTTTCCAAACGGGTTGATCTGGTGGCCTGCGGCACATGGCCGACCGAGCTGCCCGAAGGCGTGCAAAGCCAGCATGTTGGCAACCCTGTGCGCAACACAGTGCTTGAGCGCGCAGGCGCAGGCTATATCGAACCGGGTGATTACCCGATGTCTGTCTTGGTGATTGGCGGCTCACAAGGCGCACGTATCCTGAGCGATACGGTTCCGGCAGCCATTGCCGCCTTGCCCGCCGATATTCTGAGCAACCTGCGCGTCAGCCACCAAGCGCGCGACGAAGATTTTGATCGCGTCACAGCCTTTTATAACGAGCACGGCATCAAAGCAGAGGTGCAGCCGTTCTTTCGCGATGTGCCCGCACGCATGAGCGAAGCGCAATTGGTTATCTCCCGCTCCGGGGCGTCCTCGGTGGCCGACATCAGCGTGATCGGACGGCCCTCGATCCTTGTGCCCTTTGCTGCGGCCACAGGGGATCATCAATCGGTGAACGCACGCGGTCTGGCCGAGGCAGGCGGGGCAATTGTGATCCCGGAAAACCTGCTTGAAGTTGAGGCGCTTTCAACGCAAATAGCGCTGGTTCTGGGAAATCCGACCGGTGCTGTGCAAATGGCAAATGCCGCTTTGGCATTGGGACGACCCACGGCCGCCGCCGATTTGGCCGGTTTGGTCGAAACCCTGGCAAACAAGGAATAGATCGTTATGAGTGCAGCCACAAAACTTCCTGGCGACGTTGGCCCCATCCACTTTGTGGGTATCGGTGGGATTGGCATGTCTGGAATTGCCGAGGTTCTGTTGAACCATGGCTATGTGGTGCAGGGCTCTGATCTGAAAACCAGCAAGATCACCGAGCGGCTTGTCGATAAAGGCGCGCGCGTCTTTGAAGGTCAGCGTGCGGAAAACCTCGAGAATGCCCAGGTAGTGGTGATTTCCTCTGCCATCAAACCCGGTAATCCGGAATTGGATGAGGCTCGCCGTCAAGGCCTGCCCGTGGTGCGCCGCGCCGAGATGCTGGCCGAATTGATGCGCCTGAAATCCAACATCGCTGTTGGGGGCACGCATGGTAAAACCACGACCACCACGATGGTCGCAGCCCTGCTGGATCACGGTCATTACGATGCAACCGTAATCAACGGCGGCATTATTCACGCCTATGGTTCAAACGCGCGTGTGGGTGATGGCGAATGGATGGTGGTTGAAGCTGATGAAAGCGATGGCACCTTTAACCGTCTACCTGCGACGATTGCGATTGTGACCAACATTGACCCCGAACACATGGAGCATTGGGGTACGATTGAAAACCTGCGCGAAGGCTTTCATGATTTTGTCTCCAATATTCCGTTCTATGGCCTCGCTGTGTGCTGCACCGATCATCCCGAAGTTCAGGCATTGGTTGGGCGGATCACGGATCGTCGTGTGGTGACTTTCGGCTTTAATGCACAGGCTGATGTGCGCGCGATCAACCTGCATTATAAAGGTGGCGTTGCGCATTTTGACATAGCCCTTCAGGCCGAAGATATGGTGATCGAGGGCTGTAGCCTGCCTATGCCGGGCGATCATAACGTGTCCAATGCGCTGTCGGCGGTGGCTGTTGCACGTCACTTGGGTATGAAAAAGGACGAGATCCGCGCCGCCCTGGCAGGGTTTGGTGGCGTGAACCGCCGCTTTACCCGCGTGGGCGAAGTGCTCGGAGGTGTGACTGTCATTGATGACTATGGCCATCACCCTGTTGAAATCGCAGCGGTGTTAAAAGCTGCCCGCCAAACGCTGGGGGACAGCGACGGGCGCGTGATAGCAATCCACCAACCACACCGCTTTAGCCGCCTCAGCTCGTTGTTTGAAGACTTCTGTAGCTGTTTTAACGATGCAGATGTTGTGGCGATCACCGATATCTTTGCCGCCGGAGAAGACCCGATTGAAGGCGCAGGGCGCAATGATTTGGTCTCGGGTCTGATTACGCATGGACACCGACATGCCAGTGGTATCGAAGGTGCTGATGGGCTTGCCGAGTTTGTGCGCGCTGAGGCGAAACCTGGCGATATTGTCGTCTGTTTGGGCGCTGGCACGATCAGCGCTTGGGCCAATGAATTGCCTGCCCGACTGGCATGACGTGCCATGAACTACCCCAAGATGTATCAAACCTAAAGCGCAGGGCAGGGCTGTCAGCCTGCTTATGTCCTCGCTTTCAGCTAAAACACTCGCATAATCTGTTAAACATCTGCTAAGACCGCTCTCGGAATGTAGAATCCGGTGTTTCGGACGGGCGGAAGAGGGCAGGTTTGGGTGAACATCTAAAAAGACGGGTCGGAGTAGGCCTGCTGACAGCTTATGGTGTTGGCGTGATGGTCGGCGCTGGCATCTACGTTTTGGTAGGGGCTGTGGCTGGCGAAGCTGGCATTTGGGCGCCTTTGGCGTTCTTGCTCGCGGGTCTCATCGCCGCGCCTACCGCGCTGAGCTATTCTGAACTCTCCTCCCGTATTCCCGAAGCCGCAGGGGAGGCTGCCTATGTGCAGCGCGCCTTTAATTCACAGGCTTTGGCGGCGGTGATTGGATTGGCGATTGTCGCGGCTGGCACCGTTTCCGCGGCCGCCGTGCTGCGCGGCGGTGTTGGCTACCTGATGGTGGTGCTCGACGCACCTGAAATCATGCTAATTATTATGATCGGCATCGCGTTGACCGCGATTGCCTTATACGGCGTGGTCGAAAGCCTTGCCTTTGCCGCCGTGTTCACGGTGATCGAATTGGGTGGTTTGGCGTTGGTGGTTTGGGCCGGACTTCAGGCCCCTGCAGTGGCGGATTGGCAATCCCCGCCTGATCTTGTCTGGGCAGGGGTCGGCGCAGGGGCAGTGTTGGCGTTTTTTGCCTTTATCGGCTTTGAAGACATCGTGAATATGGCCGAAGAGGTCGAGGCGCCCGAACGAAACATCCCGCGTGCGATCCTTATTTCTCTCGTAATCACAACGGTGCTTTATGCGGTTGTGACCTTGGTCACCGTGCGCGCCTTGCCGGTGTCTGCCCTTGCAGACAGTGAAAAGCCACTGGCGCTTGTGTGGCAGGCTGGCAAAGGCGGCGATGCCAAGTTCCTGTCGACCATTGCCGTTTTTGCGGCACTCAACGGGGTTATGGCGCAGATTGTGATGGCCAGCCGCGTGCTGTTTGGTCTGGGGCGCCGCAACGGGCTTCTGAAGATCTTTCATCATGCGCACCCAAAACGCGGCACCCCTGTTTTTGCCACCGTTCTGATCGGCTCGGCGGTGATACTGGCCGCTTTGATTTTGGACGTGTCACAGCTTGCAGAGATGTCAGCGTCGATCTTGTTGGCCGCCTTTGTTTTGGTGAACCTCTCTCTGATCGTGCTAAAAGGACGGGAACCAGACGCGCCGTTTAGCGTCCCGATGGTCGTTCCGGTGTCTGGATTTCTACTGTCTGTCGCAGCCCTTGTGTTCAATCTGGGAGTCGCATTTTGAGTCTTGCGTTGATTTTGGCCTGCCTCTGGGTGGTAGCCGCCACATGCGTGGCGATGCTGCCCATGCGATTGCAGTATTTTCTCGGTGTCACCCTGTTGTTGGCGGCGCTTGTGTTGATTGCCGTGATTTTCGTCCAGCACGGTGCAATGCTTGGCGCAATAGCACTGTTTGGTTTTGTTTCGATGTTTCGCCGCCCGCTACGCCATTTCTGGCGCCGCGCTTGGGGCATGCCCGCCGATGATGGGCCTGATGCGGAGAAAGCAAAATGAGCACTTCGTTGATTTTGGCTCTGGTGTGGCTGTTTGTCGCCAACTTGCGTGCAATGTTTCCAAGCAAAGACCATCTTTGGACCTTTGCCTATGTGATGATAGCGATTGGCGTGCCGATCCTGATCTGGGTTGCGATCCAAAACGGATTGGTGATCGCGGGAATTGTCTTGGTCATGGCGGCTTGGGTTATGCGCTGGCCGGTGATCTATCTGGGACGATGGATAAAAAGACAATTCTCATGATGCTGGATTTTACTCTTGGGCTTAACGCACTGGTCTGGTTTGCGGCCCTTATTTTTCCGGTCTACGGATTTGTGCTAGGTTACAAAAAGCGCCGCGATCTGGTGGTGCGTGCGCAGTTAATCATCCTGTGTTTGCTGGTCTTGCTCTTGGTGATGGAAATGACATTGGCGCCCTTTGTGTCGCCAATTCGGCTATATACGCTGGAAGCGTTGAAAAGCTATCGGCCTTGGTTGCTTGGGGGCGTCGCACTAACTTCCGCACTTGGTTGGGCTGCGCATTGGTTGGGGCAGCGTATGTCGCGCAAAAAGCCTTAGGCGGCGCGCGCTGTGGCTTGCCTGTAAACCAGAGCTTCTATATCGGTATCTGACTTGAATGCGGGCACATGTGGTGCCTGCAAAACGGGCGCAATTGGTGCCTGTGCAGGAGAGCAATGATGACCCCCATGCCCACGCCGCGCGGTAAGTTGACCCCGAACCGCGAGCTGTCCGATTTGACATGGCTGCGCGTTGGTGGTCCGGCGGACTGGTTGTTCCAACCTGCGGATCAGGATGATCTGGCGGCATTTCTAAGTGATTTGCCTACCGAGGTGGACGTCTTTCCAATGGGGGTAGGCTCTAACCTCATTGTACGTGATGGCGGGCTGCGCGCAGTGGTTGTCCGTATGGGGCGCGGATTTAATACGATCACAATCGAAGGCAATCGCGCACGCGCGGGTGTGGCAGCATTGGATGCGCATGTCGCTCGCAAGGCGGCAGAAGCCGGAGTTGACTTAACCTTTTTGCGCACAATTCCCGGCGCGATTGGCGGCGCGGTACGCATGAACGCTGGCTGCTATGGCTCTTATATTGCTGACGTTTTTGTCGAAGCGACGGCGGTCACACGCGCAGGCGAGATTGTGCGCCTCAGCGCTGATGACCTGAACTTCCAATACCGCCAATCCGATCTGCCAGACGGTTGGGTTTTGACCGAAGCGGTCTTTGAGGGTCCGTCGGGGGACGCTGATGAACTGGCGGCGCGCATGGCCGATCAACTGGCCAAACGTGACGCCACCCAGCCCACCAAAGAGCGTAGCGCGGGCAGCACGTTTCGCAATCCGGCTGGCTTTTCCTCGACGGGGCGCGAGGATGATGTGCACGATCTAAAGGCATGGAAGCTGATAGATGAGGCAGGCATGCGTGGCGCACGCATTGGTGGTGCACAAATGAGCGAGAAGCATTCAAATTTCATGATCAACGCGGGTGGGGCAACGGCAACAGATCTCGAAAAATTGGGCGAAGAAGTGCGAAAAAAGGTTTTCCAAAACAGTTCAATAGAGCTAGAGTGGGAAATTATGCGCGTTGGCGAACCGGCGGCAAAATAATCGCTGACCACAGGCAAAATAACGGTCAGAAAAATAACGATAAATCAGGTCGCTAAGATCTGAAGCACAGGTCCAAATGGACCGGGACATTGAGGCACATAGGGTTATGTCGAGCAGGGCAAACCCCAAAGTTGCGGTTGTGATGGGTGGCCCCTCGGCGGAACGCGAGGTGTCTCTGTCAACGGGGCGCGAATGCGCGATCGCACTGCGGGACGCAGGATTTGAAACGATAGAGGTCGATGCAGGCCACAATATCGTTGCGCAACTTACAGACGTGAAGCCGGACGTCGTTTTTAATGCTCTACACGGGCGTTGGGGCGAAGATGGCTGCATTCAGGGTATCCTTGAGTGGATGCAGCTGCCCTATACCCACTCCGGTGTTCTGGCCTCGGCCTTGGCGATGGATAAGCAGCGCTGCAAAGAAATCTATAAAACCGTCGGATTGCCCGTTGTAGAAAGTGTGATGGCCGCGCGCGAAGATGTGTGCCAGCGCCATGTGCTTCCCCCGCCTTACGTTGTAAAACCCAACAACGAAGGCTCTTCGGTTGGCATTTACATCGTGCATGATGCCGCCAATAGCCCGCCACAGCTTGAGGCCTCGATGCCTGACATGGTTATGGTGGAAACCTTTGCGCCGGGCCGCGAGTTGACGACCACGGTCATGGGCGATCGTGCCTTAACGGTGACCGATATCATCACCGATGGCTGGTATGACTATGAGGCCAAATATTCTGTTGGTGGGTCGCGCCACGAATTGCCTGCTGATCTACCTGCCGAGATTTTTGATGCCTGTCTGGACTATGCGCAGCGCGCCCATGATGTCTTGGGCTGTCGCGGCGTGAGCCGTACGGATTTTCGTTGGGATGAGAGCCGCGGTCTCGATGGGTTGATCCTGCTTGAAACCAACACACAGCCCGGTATGACCCCCACCTCACTGACGCCCGAACAGGCGCAATCTGTAGGGGTTTCATTTCCCGAGCTCTGCGCTTGGATGGTAAAGGATGCAACGTGCAACAGGTAAGCGGCCCTCACGATCCCGCCCCGTCACGTTGGGCCTATAAGTTTCAAAGGCTTCTGCTGACCCCGTTGTTCTGGCTGATGCTGCGCGTGGTAGTGCCGTTTACGATTGTGGCAGTCGTAACTTGGGTTTGGCTGTCAGATGAGGCGCGGCGCGAAAAATTGATGTTGCTTGTCAATGATGTGCGCACTCAAATCGCGACACGGCCCGAGTTTCTGGTGAGTGCTGTGGCAATTGATGGTGCCTCGGATGAAGTTGCCGCGAATGTGCGCGAAATTCTGTCGCTTAAATTTCCCGCCAGTTCCTTTGATCTTGATCTAGAGGCCATTCAGAGACGCGTTGTTGCACTCTCGGCGGTGAAGACTGCCTCTGTGCGTGTGCGTCCAGGTGGGATTCTTCAGCTCAATATTGTCGAGCGTGAGCCCATCCTGATGTGGCGCACCCACCAAGGCCTGTTTCTGATTGATCGCGACGGCGTTGTGACCTCGGCGGTTAAGGCACGTGCTGCGCGCAGCGAGTTGCCTCTGATTGCGGGCAAAGGCGCGTCTGATCACGTGAATGAAGCGCTCCACATTTATGCCTCGGCTGGTCCTTTGGCGGATCGCATGCGCGGATTGGTCTGGGTTGGTGAGCGGCGCTGGGACGTGGTGCTGGATCGCGATCAACGTATTTTACTACCTGAGCAGGGAGCGGTTCAGGCTTTGGAGAGGGTGATCGCGCTGAGTGAAGCTCAGGCGATGCTTGAGCGAAACTTGCTGATTGTGGATATGCGTCTGTCGGCGCGGCCAACAATTCGCATGGCTCAGCATGCGGTCGAAGAATGGTGGCAGATCAGCCAGATATCTATGGGAAATGGGCAGCAATGACGGATCTTTATGAGTCACAGCGTGCAATGCGCGCCATGCGTAAGGCTGCGATGCAGCGCGGCGTAGTTGCGGTTCTGGATGTTGGCAGTTCCAAAATTGCCTGCCTCGTTTTGCGTTTTGATGGCACCGACCGACTGGAAGAGACCGACGGTGTTGGCTCTATGGCGGGCCAAAGCGGGTTTCGCGTGATTGGTGCCGCCACAACCCGTTCGCGCGGTGTGCGCTTTGGCGAGATCAACGCCATGCAGGAAACCGAACGTGCCATTCGCACAGCGGTTCAAGCCGCTCAGAAGATGGCGAAAATTCGGGTGGATCATGTGATTGCCTGTTTCGCAGGTGCCGAGCCGCGCAGCTATGGTCTGGGTGGTACGGTTTCCTTGGAAGGCAATACGGTTTCAGAACAGGATGTCGCCCGTGTCTTGGCGTCTTGCGAAGCACCAGATTATGGCGCGCAGCGCGAAGTTTTGCATGCCCAACCGGTGAACTTTGCGCTTGATCACCGTTCGGGTCTGGCTGATCCGCGCGGGCAGATGGGGCAGGCTCTGTCGACTGACATGCATATGTTGACCGTCGACGCGATGGCGGTTCAAAACCTTGCCCATTGTGTGCGGCGTTGTGATCTTGAACTCGCGGGTGTGGCATCGTCGGCCTATGTGTCCGGCATGGCAGCTTTGGTAGAAGATGAACAGGAACTGGGCGCGGCCTGCATTGATATGGGCGGCGGCGCGACCAGCATCTCGGTATTTCTCAAGAAACACATGATTTATGCGGATGCAGTGCGCATGGGCGGGGACCATGTGACCGGTGATATTTCTATGGGCCTGCAGGTGCCTCTCACAATTGCCGAGCGGATCAAGACGTTCAACGGCGGTGTTGTGGCAACAGGCATTGATGATCGCGACATGATCGCGCTGCAGGGCGAGACAGGTGACTGGGAGCATGACAGCCGCAAAGTTAGCCGCGCTGAGTTGATCGGCATTATGCGCCCGCGTGTTGAGGAAATTCTTGAGGAAGTCCGTGCACGGCTCGATGTCGCAGGGTTCGACAATCTCCCCAGCCAACAGATCGTTTTGACCGGGGCCGGTAGCCAGATTCCGGGCCTTGATGGCTTGGCCACAAAGATACTGGGACAGCAGGTGCGTTTGGGGCGTCCGATGCGGGTGCACGGCTTGCCACAGGCAGCGACGGGGCCGGGGTTTGCGTCGGCAGTGGGCATGTGTCTTTACGCAACCCACCCCCAAGACGAGTGGTGGGATTTTGACCTTCCGGTCGAGCGCTACTCCATGCAGCCTATTAAGCGCACACTAAAATGGTTTCGCGACAATTGGTGATCATTTTGGGGGGTGACAGCGGGAATGGGGCTGGTCTAATCTGACGCCAATCGCGTCAAAAGCGAATGATCAGGCCGGGCAGAGGCCACTGAACAGATAGAGACACAAGACAGCCGTGGCGGTGTGTTCGCCTCGGGCAGGAAATGTTTTTTGTATTGGACCTGTTGTGTTCCGCAAAATCTGTAAGTTTTAGCAATATGCAGGCGATATTTTCCAATATCTGCCTATATTTTGTGTCATTTTTCGCTTTTTTGGGTGACGATTCTGTTGCGCTACGCTTATAATACTCTGTGAGTAGGCAGAAAAATCGCTCGCGAATGCGGGCAACAACAGGCGGACAGTTCTATGACATTGAATCTGACGATGCCCGACGAGGCTGATCTGAAACCCCGCATCACAGTGTTTGGTGTAGGTGGAGCTGGCGGCAACGCGGTAAATAACATGATTGCAAAAGAGCTCGAGGGCGTCGACTTTGTCGTCGCCAATACCGACGCTCAGGCGCTTCAGCAAAGCCAATCCGGCAGCCGTGTGCAGCTAGGTGTAAAAGTGACCGAAGGGTTGGGCGCAGGGGCGCGTCCAAGCGTCGGCGCTGCAGCCGCTGAAGAAAGCATCGAACAAATTGTTGACCATCTGGCGGGCGCACACATGTGCTTTATCACCGCCGGAATGGGCGGCGGCACCGGCACCGGAGCGGCCCCAATCATCGCGCAAGCCGCGCGTGAATTGGGTGTGCTGACCGTTGGCGTTGTGACCAAGCCTTTTCAGTTCGAAGGCAACAAGCGCATGCGCCAAGCCGAAGAAGGCGTGGAGCAGCTGCAAAAAATGGTCGATACACTGATCATCATTCCCAACCAGAACCTGTTCCGTCTGGCCAACGAAAACACCACCTTCACCGAAGCGTTTTCGATGGCGGACGACGTACTTTACCAAGGTGTCAAAGGCGTCACCGACCTGATGGTGCGTCCGGGCCTGATCAACCTCGACTTTGCGGACGTTCGCGCCGTGATGGATGAGATGGGCAAAGCGATGATGGGCACAGGCGAAGCCGAAGGCGAAGATCGCGCGGTTCAAGCGGCTGAAAAAGCCATCGCCAACCCGCTGCTGGACGAGATTTCTCTGCGCGGCGCACGCGGCGTGCTGATCAATATCACCGGTGGTCACGACTTGACCCTGTTCGAACTCGACGAAGCAGCCAACCGCATTCGCGAAGAAGTGGATGCTGACGCGAACATCATCGTCGGCTCGACAATGGACAGCTCTCTGGAAGGTGCGATGCGCGTTTCGGTTGTTGCAACCGGAATTGACGCAGCAGAATCTGTACCGGCCATGCCAGTACCGCGTCGGTCGCTGAAACAACCTCTGACACAGCAAGTTTCTGCTGAAATCGCAGAAGAAGTTGCGCCAGAGCCCGAGTATGTTGAGGAAGCGCCCGTTGTTGCAGAAGCAGCAGTTGAAACACCCGTTGAGCCTTCGCTGTTCACCGAGATGGATCATCAGCGTGTGGCTGCCGAAGACCAAATGGAAGACATCTTTGAAGAAGAGATGCCTCAGCAGCCCGTGTTTGATGCGCCTGCTGCAATGGATGACGGTCTGCCGCCCCCCGCGTATCGGCCTCAGCCGGCTCAGATGTATCAGCCTGAAATGGTCGAAGAAGAGCCGCAGGAATATGTGGCACCTCAGCGTCCGGCACCCGGCGCGCCAACACCTCAGTTGATGCAGCGCTTGCAAGCGGCTGTGGAGAAATCCCCTGCAGCAGCTCCAGCGCGCCCTGCGCCTGAGCCCATTGCAGAAGAGCGTCCCCGTTTTGGGATTAACTCTTTGATTGGTCGCATGACAGGTCATGCTCAAGAGGCGGTTGCACAACCAGCCCGTCAGCAACCCAGCGTCCAGGCTGCTGAGCCTGAGATGGAGCAAGACCCTGATCAGGAGCGGATTGAAATTCCTGCGTTCCTGCGTCGTCAGGCCAACTAACGACACTCAGAAAAACCTTAAAGAGCCGCCAGATTTGGCGGCTCTTTTTGTTTAAAAATAAGTGCTTAGCTAGGGTTGGGCGGATTTCCGCTTACGGACTTTTTTCATGTTTCAGACCGTTACAAAGATTGAATTGAGGTTGACGGCCCAAGCCATTATTTCAAGGGTGCGGTCGAAATGGGGTAGACCGCGCCATTTGGGGACTACCTTGCAAAACACGCTGAAATCATTCGTACGCTTTACCGGAAACGGCCTTCACTCGGGCAAACCTGTTCATATGGTTGTGCGACCCGCGTCTGCGGATTATGGCATCTGGTTCCGCCGCACGGACGTGTTGATTGGCGACACAATGGTTCAGGCCCGTTGGGATCAGGTTGAGCAAACCCAGCTTTGCACTCGGATCGTGAACGCGGCAGGTGTATCTGTCTCTACCATTGAACATGTTATGGCGGCCTTGGCGGGATGTGGTATCCACAACGCCTTGGTCGAAATTGATGGCCCCGAAGTGCCAATTCTTGATGGCAGCTCTGCCGATTTTGTTCAGGCGTTTCTGCGCACCGGATTGATTTCACAGAATCAGGCTGTGCGTGCCATCGAAATTCTCAAGCCAGTTTCGGTTGTGCGCGGTGATGCGCGGGCTGAATTGACGCCGGCATCAGAAATGCACATCGATTTCCACATCGATTTTAACGATGAAGCAATTGGCCAACAGACCAAAGGCCTGACCTTGGCGAATGGCAGCTTTGTTCGTGAATTGTGTGACAGCCGCACGTTCTGCAGCCAGTCAGATGTCGAAACCATGCAGGCCAATGGCTTGGCATTGGGCGGTGATCCTGCTGAAAACGCGGTGGTGTTTGATGGCGATAAAATTCTAAGCCCAGGTGGTTTGCGTCACACGGACGAGCCGGTGCGCCATAAAATGCTGGATGCTGTTGGCGACCTGTATCTTGCTGGCGCGCCTATCTTGGGACGTTACAGCGGTGATCGGGCAGGGCATTCTTTGACAAACGCCTTGTTACGTGAGCTTTTTGCGGACCCTGACGCTTGGCGTTTTGTTGAATGCACCCCCAGCATGGCAGCCCGATTACCCGGCGCAGGCGTGCATTTGGCCGAGTTTCCGGCTGTCGCTTGACCCCTACATAAATGCGTGAGAATTGATCCTTCCTGTGGAAAACGCACCAAAGGCGTTTTGCACCGGAATTTTCTATGCTAACAGCTTGGGAAAGGGCAGAATATGCCAATAGGACGAACAAGAGGTTGAGCAGGATGGCAGGCTTTAAAGGGCGGGTTCGTATGGTCGGGTCGGTTCTGGCTTTTCTCGCGATGGCGTCCTGTAGCAGTTCGACTGCTGAGCGGGCACGTCGTGGAGATATTGATCTGGATGGCTTTACCGCGGAACAGATTTTTGAACGCGGCGAATACGAGTTGACCAAACGCAAAGGCGGCGATGCAGCATTTTTCTTCTCTGAAATCGAGCGTCTGTATCCTTATTCGGAATTCACCAAACGCGCTGTGATTATGCAGGCTTATGCCTTCCATCAGGGAAAGGCCTACCCGGAAAGCCGTGCTGCGGCACAACGCTATATCGATTTCTATCCTGCGGACGAAGACGCGGCCTATGCACAGTATCTGCTCGCGCTCAGCTATTATGATCAGATTGACGAAGTTGGCCGCGATCAGGGCCTGACATTCAATGCACTACAAGAGCTGCGCAAAGTGATCGAAATCTACCCCGAGAGCGAATATGCGCGTTCTGCGGTGCTCAAGTTTGATCTCGCGTTTGATCACCTCGCGGGCAAAGAAATGGAAATCGGCCGCTACTATCTGCGCCGTGATCACTACACCGCTGCGATTAGCCGCTTCCGTGTTGTGGTTGAGGATTTCCAGACCACAACGCATACCGCCGAAGCATTGCACCGTTTGGTCGAAGCATATCTCTCGCTGGGTCTTACGGCTGAGGCACAGACTGCTGGTGCGATTTTGGGGCACAACTTCCAAGGCACAACTTGGTATGAAGACAGCTATGCATTGCTGACCGGCCAAGGGCTTACACTTGATGCGGCCAGCGATGGTTGGCTCAAACAAGTGTATCGCCAGACCCTTCAAGGTAGATGGCTCTGATGCGGCGCACTGTTCGGGGATAGGCGCGAATGCTGCGCACACTTGATATCAGGGATATGCTGATCATCGACCGGTTGGAACTCGCGTTTCAACCGGGGCTAAACGTTCTGACGGGCGAAACCGGTGCCGGTAAATCCATCCTCTTGGACAGTCTCGGGTTTGTCCTAGGCTGGCGCGGCCGCGCCGAATTGGTGCGCGCTGGGGCCGAGCAGGGCGAAGTTGTCGCCGAATTTGATTTACCGCCCAATCATCCAGCCCATGCGATTTTGCAAGACGCAGGCCTGCCGGATGGCGATGAGCTGATCCTGCGGCGTGTCAATCGTCTGGACGGACGCAAAACCGCTTGGGTAAACGACCGGCGCTGCTCGGGGGATGTGTTGCGGCAACTGTCCGAAACTCTCGTGGAATTGCATGGTCAACATGATGATCGTGGCCTGCTCAATCCGCGCGGCCACCGCGATGTGCTGGATATGTTTGCCGAGGCAGACGCGCTCAAAGTCAAAACACGCGACACATGGGCGGCGGCATCGTCAGCGCGTCGTGATTTGGCGAAAGCTGAAAAAGCGCTGGCGGCAGCGCGTGCTGAAGAAGATTTTCTACGCCATGCCGTTGAAGAGCTCGACCTACTGGACCCGCAGCCCGGCGAAGAGGCCGAGTTGGATTCGCGCCGTCGCATGATGCAAGGGGCTGAGAAAGTACGCGAAGACGTCAGCCGTGCGCATTCCGCCCTTTCAGGAGACGGCGCCGAGAGTGCCATGGGCGACGCGCTGCGTTGGCTTGAAGGCGCGGCCCAAGACACAAGCGGGCAGCTTGATGCGCCCATTGCAGCCTTGGAACGCGCGCTCAATGAATTGGCCGAAGCCAGTGACGGTATCGAGCGGTGTATTCAGGCGCTGGACTTTAATCCGCATGAGCTGGAAGTGACCGAAGAGCGCCTGTTTGCCATTCGCGCAATGGCACGCAAACATGATGTGGTACCCGAAGAGTTGGGCACATTTGCCAATGATTTGCGTGCGCGCCTGAACGCTTTGGACGCGGGCGTAGGCAATATTGCCGAGCTTCAGGCGCAACTTGCGACCGCAGAAGCCGCCTATAACGCCGCCGCCGCCAAGCTGACCGAGCATCGCCGCAAAGCGGCAGGCCGGCTTGATAAATCAGTGATGAGAGAACTGGCCCCTCTTAAGATGGAGCGCGCGGTGTTTGAAACCGTTGTTTCAGAGGGCGAGGCAGGACCGGACGGTCGCGATGCGGTGGAATTTGTGGTGGCAACTAATCCGGGCGCACCGGCCGGACCTTTGGCTAAAATTGCCTCTGGCGGCGAACTTAGCCGCTTCCTCTTGGCGCTCAAAGTATGCCTGACCAATGACATTGGCGAAGTCACTGTGATATTTGACGAAATTGACCGTGGTGTTGGCGGCGCAACTGCCGATGCCGTCGGGCGGCGGCTAAAAGCGCTGGCGCAGCAAGGTCAGGTTCTCGTCGTCACCCACTCTCCACAAGTGGCCGCATTGGGCGCGCACCACTGGCGAGTTGAGAAGTCGGTTGAAGCGGGTAAAACCCTGAGCCGTGTTGTGCCTTTGGGGGCCGATGCGCGGGTTGATGAAATCGCCAGGATGGTCTCGGGCGACACGATCACAGAAGAAGCCCGCGCCGCTGCACGCGCCCTTCTTGGGTAATTCGTAAAGTTACATCTAGTTGCGACGTTAACACTTTGCCTTTGCAGGGTTTTCAGACTATGCCTGAGAAAAAGCAATAATCAGAGACCCCATGGCAAAGTCGGTTGGATCCTTCCTGTCAGAAAGCGCCCAAGAGGCAGCGGCCACCTGTCGTGGTGGATGGTCTGTGTTGCTGCGCAAAGGGCCCAGTCAGTTTCAGTTCTGGATAATTGCCCTCATGATCGGGATTGCCGCAGGCTTTGCTGCGATGGCCTTTCGCAAAGGCATCACATGGCTGCAATCCACGCTTTATGGCACCGAGGACCTCACGCATCTCCACAGCTTTGCCAATACTTTGCCGTGGTACTGGCTGCTGCTGATCCCGATCGCGGGGGGGCTAGCGGTCGGCGTGATCCTTCACCACTTTACGCCTGATGGGCGCGTGCGCTCGGTGGCGGATGTGATTCAGGGGGCCGCGCTCTATGAGGGGCGGGTTGAACGTAAAGCTGGTATCGCCTCAGCCCTAGCGTCGCTTATCACGCTCAGTTCGGGCGGCTCGACTGGGCGCGAAGGCCCCGTGGTGCATATGGCGGGCATGATTTCCAGTTGGGTCAGCGACAAGATCAAGGCAGATGGGATTACAGGGCGTGATCTGTTGGGCTGTGCGGTGGCGGCTGCCGTATCCGCCAGCTTTAACGCGCCAATCGCGGGGGCGTTGTTTGCGCTCGAGGTGGTACTGCGCCACTTTGCCATTCACGCCTTTGCACCGATTGTTATTGCCTCGGTTGCAGGTACGGTCATCAACCGTCTGGAATTTGGCGATGTGACCGAATTCGCCTTGCCGATGACTTCGGCGCTTGAGTTCTATCGGGAATTGCCCGCCTTCCTGCTCTTGGGCGGGATTTGCGGTTTTGTGGCTGTGGCGCTGATGTGGACGATCTTTTGGGTCGATGACATGGCCAACCACGTGCAGGACGAGCTGCGCATGCCGCGGTGGCTGCGCCCTGCCATTGCTGGCGCCTTGTTAGGCCTCTTGGCGATCTGGTTCCCACACATCATTGGGGTTGGCTATGAAACCACCTCGGCGGCGCTGACCGGGCAGCTTTTGTGGCATGAGGCGATTGTCTTTGCGATTCTCAAGGTGATCGCCGTCTCAATCACTGTTGGCGGTCGCATGGGGGGGGGGGTGTTTTCGCCCTCTTTGATGGTGGGCGCGCTGACTGGTTTGGCGTTTGGCTTTATCGCCACTTCCGCTTTCCCCGATGTCTCCAGCACCGCAACGCTTTATGCATTGGCAGGCACCGGAGCTGTCGCAGCTGCCGTGCTTGGCGCGCCGATTTCAACCACGTTGATTGTGTTTGAAATGACGGGGGATTGGCAAATCGGACTGGCGGTGATGGTCTCGGTGTCGATTTCCACCGCCCTCAGCTCTCGGCTCGTGGACGGCTCGTTCTTCCTGACGCAACTTGAGCGGCGCAATGTGCATGTCGCCGCGGGCCCCCAAGCCTATTTGCTGGCAATGTGTCGTGTTGCCAAGGTGATGCGGGCCAAAGATGATCCGCGCGCCGCGCCAGAAGATGAGTGTTGGGAGCTGGTGTCGCAAGGAACCTATGTGGACGGCAACGCCACACTGGAGAGCGCGATGCCGATGTTTGAAGCTTCCAATGTGTCCTTTATTCCGGTGGTGACACTTGGCGGTGAAGATGAGCTGCCTGAGCTGAGAGGGGCGGTCTTTCAGGTCGATGCGCTGCGCGCTTATAACAAGGCGCTGGCCGCGACGGCTGCTGAAGAACACAGCTAATACCCAACAAAAAAGGCCCCTCAGTCATGAGGCGCCTTTTTGACTGTAACAATCTCAGATGGGGTCAGACACGCTCAACCGCTACCAGATCGGTTGTATAAAACGCGATGTGATCTTTGATCGCCGCCACATCTGCCAGCGGCGCTTCATAGCTCCACGCGGCATTTTTGATCGTCTGGCTTTTGGTCACAATCGAGAAATACGTCGCGTCGCCTTTGTGGGGGCAATGCGTGCTGTGATCACTATCGTCCAGAAACGCTGTGGCAATGTCGCCGCGTGGGAAATAGATCACCGGAGCCATTTCACCTTCGCTCAGCTCAAGCGCTGCGGTGCTTTCACCGATGACTGCGCCACCCGCGCGCACGGTCCAATTGCCTGCGGCTTTGCGAATAGTGATCAGTTTGGTCATCGGTTGTCCTTTCGTTTCGTCGCGCCACGATAGATGTCAAATGTGACAAGCACATGCATATAGCGCGCACCGGATCTGCGCACGTCATTGGCACAGATATCAGATGAATGAGGTCGCCATGTTCAACCACATATTTTCCGCAGGCGCCAGCCTCGGACCAATAACGTCGCGGCATTTCTCATGATAGGCGTTAAGCCAGGATTTCTCCTCGGAGCTGAGCATCTCGATTTTGATCAAGCGCTGGTCGATGGGCGCATAAGTCAGCGTGCGAAATTGCAGCATTTCTCGATGATCATCCGCACCAGGAAGGGCAGGAGCGTCTTCCACTACCACGAGGTTTTCAATGCGAATGCCAAACTCTCCGGGGCGATAGTATCCCGGCTCATTGGATAGGATCATTCCTGACTCAAGCGGCACGTTGCTGACGCGGCTGAGGCGCTGCGGCCCTTCGTGCACGCAGAGATAAGCGCCCACGCCATGACCCAAACCGTGGTCAAAATCCTGACCAGCCATCCACAGCGGCATCCGCCCGATGGCCTCGATATGGCTGCCCGCCACCCCTTTGGGCCAACGCAGGCGAGACACGGCAATCATGCCCTGTAACACGCGGGTAAAGCACACTTTTTCCTCATTGCTCACATCTCCAACGGGGAGCGTGCGAGTAATATCGGTCGTGCCGTCCGCATATTGTCCGCCACTATCCAGAACCATGATGTCGCCCGCTGTCAGGGGCCGGTTGGTTTCCTCGGTGACGCGGTAATGCATGATGGCGCCGTTCGGCCCAGTACCTGCGATGGTTTCAAAGCTGATGTCCAACAGCGCATTTGTGGCGCGGCGGCATTCCTCTAGTTTGGTGACCACATCAATTTCGCTTAGCCCTTCCAGCGCGTGATCATCAAACCAGCTGAGGAAGTTACACATGGCCGCACCATCGCGCAAATGCGCCTCGGCCATGCCTTCAATTTCCGAAGCATTCTTCAATGCCTTGGCCATCACACAGGGCTCTGGTCCCCAGACAACTGGCACTTCGCCGGTTTCAAGCGCCTGCAACACGGCCACGGGCGCGCTGGATTTATCCAGCCGCACAGGGCCTTCGCGCAGCGCGAGATGTTCAAGAAAGCTCTCTGGCTCATATTGGCGCACATCCGGCCCAAGATGGTCGCGCACATCCGCAAGCTTGGCCTGCGCCATAAACAAATCCACCGAGCCATCCGCGTTGAGCACTGCAAAGCCATGCGCCAATGGATTGCGCGGAATATCTGCGCCACGGATGTTCAGAAGCCAACAAATGCTGTCGGGCAGGGTGATAACAACGCCTTCGTGGCCCGCGTCGCGCAGCCCCTTTGCGAGACGTTTGCGTTTGTCCTCATGGATTTCACCGGCAAAAGTGATGTCATGCGCCTTGACCGGTGCCATTGGTGGCGCGGGCTGGTCATCCCATATTCGGTCCACCAGATTGTCGGTTGGGACCAGCTCGATTTTGTCTTTCAGGCCGCGTGTGATGTCACCAATTTGACCCACGGTATAAAGCCATGGGTCAAAACCAACCTGCCCCGCGTCCAGATTGTCATTGATCCAGTCCGCAGGCGAAATTTCCGGCCAGTTCACCGGACTATAGCAGCCCGCAACCTGTTCTTTGACCTGCGTGCGATAGCGCCCGTCAATGAACACCCCCGCCTGATCCATCAGCGCGATACAAAATCCGGCCGATCCGGTAAACCCTGTCAGCCATGCCAAACGATCATCGCGCGGTGCAACATATTCGCCTTGGTGCGCATCGGCGCGGGGCACCAGAAAGCCTGCCAATCCGGCATCCTTCATCTCAGCGCGCAGTTTTTCAAGCCGTGCTGGCCCTTGTTCCGGGCGGGCTGTCACCTGAAAATCCTGAAACATCGCGTTTCTCCTGCTCTCGGTTGGATTAGCTGACGCGTTTGATCCCCATCATGCGCGCCCGTGCCCTTGGGTCATTGTCAAACAACGCCGCCAGCTGTTCGGTCATCGCACCGGCGAGCTGCTCAACATCGGTAATGGTGACGGCGCGGTCATAGTAGCGCGTCACATCATGGCCGATACCAATCGCCAGCAACTCAACCATCTTGCGTTTTTCCACCATGGCGATCACATCGCGCAGGTGTTTTTCCAGATAGTTGGCGGGGTTGACCGACAAGGTGCTGTCATCCACGGGAGCGCCGTCAGAAATCACCATCAAAATCTTGCGCTGCTCGCGCCGTGCCAGCATCCGGCGGTGGGCCCATTCCAGCGCCTCGCCATCAATGTTTTCTTTCAGCAGGCCTTCTTTCATCATCAGACCCAAATTGGGCCGCACGCGACGCCAGGGCGCATCAGCCTGTTTATAGATGATGTGGCGCAGATCATTCAGGCGGCCCGGTTGTTGCGGGCGCCCTTCGTTTAGCCATTGCTCACGGCTCAAACCGCCTTTCCACGCGCGCGTGGTAAAGCCGAGGATCTCGACCTTGACGTTGCAACGCTCCAGCGTGCGCGCCAGAACATCGGCACAGATTGCGGCAATTGAAATCGGACGGCCCCGCATTGAGCCCGAGTTATCCAACAACAATGTCACCACGGTGTCGCGGAATTCGGTGTCTTTCTCGACTTTAAAGGACAACGGCGTGGTCGGGTTGGCCACCACACGAGCTAGGCGACCAGCGTCCAGAATGCCTTCTTCAAGGTCAAATTCCCAACTGCGGTTTTGCTGGGCCTGCAGGCGGCGCTGCAGCTTGTTGGCCAAGCGGCTGACCGCACCTTTTAAGGGTTCCAGCTGTTGGTCCAGATAGGCGCGCAACCGTTCCAACTCGGCAGGTTCAGCCAGTTCCTCAGCCGAGATTTCCTCGTCGTGAGTGGTGTCAAACACCACGTAGTTTGGATCAGCATCAGAAACCGGAGCCGGTGGGGGAGGCTCAAGCGGGGCGTCGCCGTCCGGCATCTCGGCTTCATCGCCCATTTCCTCGTCAGCCATGTCATCCATGGTGACTTGGGCTTCAGACATATCCTGCTGTTCTTCTTGCGACTGCTCAGCACTGGCTTCGCTTTCTTGATCGTCGCTGTCGTCCTCGCCTGTGCTATCAGGTGTTTCTTCTTCCTCGGCTGTCTCTTCGCTGTCGTCTTGCACATCGTCCAGCTCATCTGGGTCTTCACCCAGCTGGTCGCCATAGCCGAGGTCTTCGATGATCCGGCGGGTGAACTTGGCAAAGTTCTTCTGATCCGCGAGCATGTCTTGCAACTCGTCCAGATGCTCACCTGCGCTCTGTTCGATATAGCCGCGCCACAGCTCCATCACGTTGGCGGCGGCTGGCGGTAGATCGCGTCCCGTGGCCAAATGACGGACCAGATAGCCCGCGGCCACAGCCAACGGGGCATCTTCGGCGGCTTTGATGTCGCCGTATCCGCGCCCACGTGCTTCATGCTCGATTTTTACGTCGATGTTGCTGGCGGTGCCGGGCATGTCGCGTGCCCCCATCGCTTCGCAACGTGCGGTCTCAAGCGCTTCGTAAACGTCGCGTGCAATCCCTTGTTGCGGTGCATAACGCGCATGGGTTTGCGCGTCGTGGTATTTGCGCTGCAAGGCAAGTGCGTCGGCGGTGCCGCGCGCCAATAATACTTCGTCGCGCGTCATTCGGCGGCTGACCAAAGGCAGGCGCATCGCATCCCCTGAGACTCCAGAGGGGTCAACCGTATAGGTGACACTCAACTCAGGATCATTGGCCATGACTTTAGTGGCCTCAGCCAAGGCCTTTTTAAATGGATCAGCGGGGTTGTCGGTTTTTGGGGGCATCGAAATCATACTGGCGATTAATCACGGGTTATCGCCTCGGTGCAAGCCGTGAATGCGTCTTTTGATCAGTTCTAGGTCGTTAGCTTAGCAACAAAGCTTTGCAGGTATCGACATTGCGCATCGCTAGAAGCTTAGCGCGCTGCGCTTCTTTCTGATTTTGCAGAAAAGTCGCACGTGTTAGCAACGCGGCTTGCGCCATTTTGGCTTCGATACGCCAGTTCAGAACATGGCGTCCCTGATCGGGGCGCATCATCGCGTCCAGAATGTCCAAGACCGCTGCGCGCTCGGCGGCCACAACCTCCGCGGCTTGCGTATCAAACATCCAATGAAACTCCATCTGTGCCGACAATTGACCAGCACAGGTGGCAAAAAAACGTAGGGGATCGTCGGAAGCGGCGGGCAGGGCCCGAACAGATCTGCCCGCCAAGGGCAGCACACTAACACACAGGAAAACCAAGATACTCGTTCTTAAAGCGCCCATAGTTTCATCTTTGAGCAATTAAAGCTGTATATCAAGTGTGCGTTTTGAAAACTATTTGTTTTGGTAAAATGCGGCAGCCTCTCACAGCAACAGGCTTACACAATCCCCAATACGGGCATCTAGCGTGCGTTCGGCCCGCTGAACACGCCGCAGATCCAGACCGTAGGTTGTTGTTGCCAGCAACATGGCAACTTCACTCCACCCTCTCGACCGCCAACGCACAGATTGTTTTTGCACTTCGGCTTGCGTGCTATGCGGCGGAAGAACCGCGTTGAGAAGAGCCTCAAACTCTTCCGTCTGTGATGAAGATTGATCGGCACCAGGTTTGTCGAAATTTCGCTGATGCGTTGCCAGTGCAGACAAACGTCCCAAACATATCGCGAAAAATTCGGCTTGGTCTTCAGGCCAAGCGGTGCTGGAGTGCGCGGCGGAGCTTGAGATCAGCATGGCCACGCCGCACAGGGTGGAAATAGCTGAATGTTTCATAGACTTATCGTCGCCGCAATTTGTGTTCACGTCAATAACGTATATACAAAATATAGCATAATTATATCTATTGTATATTTGTCTTTGTGGCAGGTGATTACACGGTGAAAAATCCACGTTCAGCAAACAGCAAAGCCGCCCCCAATGGGAGCGGCTTTGCCTAAAAGTCTGAAGATGGCGTTAGCCGAGGCTAACGCTCGCTGCGCTTTCGGGCAGTTCTTCATCAAAACAGCGCTGATAGAACTCGGCAACTGTCTGGCGTTCAAGCTCATCGCATTTGTTTAGGAAACTCAGGCGGAAGGCATAGCCAACGTTGCGGAAGATCTCGGCGTTGGCAGCCCAGTTGATCACGGTCCGCGGGCTCATCACTGTGGACAGATCGCCATTCATAAACGCGGTGCGGGTCAAGTCCGCAACCGTCACCATCTGGCTGATAATCTTGCGGCCTTTGTCGGTGTTGTAATGTGGCGCTTTGGACAGCACGATCGCGGATTCCGCATCATGGCTGAGATAGTTCAGCGTCGCCACCAGCGACCAGCGGTCCATCTGGGCTTGGTTGATCTGCTGAGTGCCGTGGTACAGTCCGGTTGTATCGCCCAGACCAACGGTGTTGGAGGTCGCAAACAGACGGAAGAACGGGTTCGGTGTGATCACTTCGTTCTGATCGAGCAGCGTCAGCTTGCCGTCATGCTCCAGCACGCGCTGGATTACAAACATCACATCCGCCCGACCTGCGTCGTATTCATCAAACACAATCGCGGTTGGATTGCGCAGTGCCCACGGCAGAATACCTTCGTGGAATTCTGTGACCTGCTTACCGTCGCGTAGTTTAATGGCGTCTTTCCCGATCAGATCGATCCGGCTGATGTGGCTATCAAGGTTCACACGCACACAGGGCCAGTTCAGACGGGCCGCAACCTGTTCGATGTGGGTAGACTTCCCTGTGCCGTGATAACCTTGGATCATCACGCGACGATTGTGCGAAAACCCGGCCAGAATGGCCAAAGTCGTGTCTGCATCGAACTTGTAGGTCGGGTCAATTTCGGGAACGCGATCGGTGCGGTCTTCAAAGCCGCGCACCTTCATGTCTGAATCGATGCCGAACACGTCCCGAACAAGGATATCTTCGGTGGGTTTGGCGTTCATGTCGGTCATCGCAGGCGTCCTTGTGTTCATCGTCTCAATAAGTCGCGCTTTTGGTGCCTGATAATCTTTCGGATCACAAGTGAAATGATTTCGGAAAGCACCACGAGGCTGACCCAAATCGCATAAAACGATAAAAACTATCCAAAATGCCGAAAATCGATAAAGTAAGCGGGTGAAAGCGCATTCAGGGAGGATGAAATGCTAAACAGATTGAGCAAAATTGCGGGCGCAGCGGCGCTTTGTTTGGGCGGCGGGGCAACCATGGCTCTCGCAGCACCATGTCTTGAGGTTGTGCTGACCGGTGTTCAGGGAGGACCGCCAGTGTTTATGGGGCAGGCGGGTGCTGGAACATTGGTGCGCTATGGCAGCGAAGACAACAACTGCTCGGATGTTGTGCTTCAGTTTGACACCGGACGGGGCACCACACAGCAGCTTTCCAAGCTCGGGGTGCCAGCGGGCAAAGTGAGTGCGGTTTTCTTTAGCCATATTCATTCCGACCACAGCGAAGGGCTGCCGGATCTGATGCAGCTGCGTTGGCACTTCGGCTCAGCGGGCCCCAAAGTTGATATGGTCTGCAGCGATGATGTGACCACGCCAAAGGGCTACACAATGAGCTGCCGCGCTTTTGGCGAAAACATCGGGGCCGCCTTGATCGCCTCGGGCGAAATGGCACAACGATTGGCGGAAAATCCCAAACGTTTGCCTGGCGGGCCTTCTGATCTGCTCAACATCATGACCTTCTCTGGCACAGACGCGCCTCAAACCGTTTGGGAAAAAGGTGACGTCACCGTATCGGCTGTAAAATCCCGCCACGTCGCGGGACATGCATCCTATCGTGTCGATACCCCCGCAGGCAGTGTGGTCATCGGCGGTGATGCGGGAAATGACACACCTGCACCACCACGGGACAATTCGACGTCGGCCCAGGTTGAAGCCCTGGCGCAAGGCGCTGATATCGTGGTGCATTCCGTGATCCACCCGATTATGGGACCCGATGGCATGTCTGGCTTTCCGCCGCCGATTTATTTCCGCCAATCCACAGCCACCGATCTTGGCGGTTTGGCGATGCGTGCAGGTGTTAAGCATCTGATGTTAACTCACCACATTCCCCCGCTCGGGGCGGCCAAGCAAGGGCCCTACACCGTGAAAGAAGGGGGGCTGACCGCAGATGATTACATCGGAGCCGTACGCGAGAGCGGTTATGAAGGCGACGTTGTGATCGGCCCTGATCTCACGCGTTTAAAACTGGTTGCCCAGTAAAACGGTGGCGATGATTGCACAGCCCGTTTGAGTGTTACAACGCCTCACACGGCTGTGCGCAGACGTTTGTTGCGCCCACCTCCTTGCGGTCCCATGTTGGATCGCAAGGAGGACCATAAAATGAACCGACGTCATTTTCTTGCCAGCTGCGCCGCACTTGCCGTGATGCCACGCACGCTTGTTGCCGAAGAGACCTTTTTGGTGACCCGCACCGATGCCGAGTGGCGGGCCATGCTGACGCCGCTGCAATATAAAGTGATGCGCAAAGAAGGCACCGAGAGGGCAGGGTCCTCGCCGCTGGATAAAATCTATGACGACGGGACGTATCATTGTCGCGGCTGCGATCTGAAACTTTATTCATCACGCCATAAATACGACAGCGGCACAGGCTGGCCGAGTTTTTACAAAGCTTTGCCCAATGCGATTGAAACCAAATCCGATCGCAAGCTTTTGCGGGTGCGCACCGAATGCCATTGTCGGCGCTGCGGATCTCATCTGGGGCATATATTTGACGATGGCCCCAAACCCACTGGCAAACGTCATTGCCTGAATGGTGTCTCATTGGTGTTCAAAGAGGCCTAAAAGAAAAGGTCCGGGCAATGCCCGGACCCTCCTTAGTTCGCGTCGCTCCCCTCAAAGGACACGAACCGATACCCCAATCCATACAACGTCTCGATGGCGTCAAAGTCAGGGTCTACCTTGCGGAATTTCAATCTCAACCGTTTGATCTGGCTGTCGATGCTGCGGTCGGTAACATGGATGTTCTGCCCGTAAGCATCATCCAAGATTTTGGCACGGCTGTGCACATGGCCGGGGCGTTGCGCAATGATCCACAATACGTCAAATTCTGTGGACGTAAGCCGCACAGTGGTGCCGTTCCAGCGAACAGTGTGGCATTCACGGTCCATTTCCAGAGCCCCATGCGCGATCATCTGCGAGGGTTTGACGTCCGGCAGTTCGGCGTCTTTGCGGCGCAGACAGGCGCGGACCCGTTCAACCAGAACTCGCGGTGAAAAGGGCTTGTTGACATAATCATCCGCGCCCAAACGCAGCCCCATGGCTTCGTCAATCTCCGAGCTATCACCGCTCAGGAACATCACCGGCAGACTGGATGTCGTGCGAATACGGCGCAGCATCTCAAATCCGTCAAGCTGGGGCATATGCACATCCAGCACCGCAAGGTCAGCCTTGCGTGTTCCGATATCACGGAGGGCGATTTCTGGATCGGTAAAGCTTTTGACGTTATGTCCATCGCCTTCCAGCAGCATCGACAGCGATGTCAGAAGGTTTCTATCATCATCAACTAAAACGACGTTTGCCATTGTCTATACTCCTTTCGTCAGCGGCGCCGGCGCGCGGCCCGTGTTCATCAAATAGGTCAGGTCATTGCGATACGCCTGTAGCGCTTCATCACGCTTGGTAGTGTCTTTCTTTTGAAACTTCATCGTAATCGATTGAAAGATTTCAGATAACTTTTCACCAATTGCGATCTGCGCCATGAATATTTCTGGCGACTGGCAGCTTTTTTGTTCATAGGTAGTCATGGTCTTTCCCCCAGAAATACACAGGTAACCTTTGCGCTTGTCAGCGCGCTCTCAGTGTCTTCGGGAGAAGTTATGGTGCTGTCCCTCTGACACAACCTAGATAGGGAGGGAAGGCGCTTAACACCTTTAGGATTACGGACAGCGATTTGGGAATTGTGGCCAATATAGCGGAAATCAGGCAGACTTGTGGCGAATTTCCCCAGGAGCGTAGCCAGTCCAGCGTTTAAAGGCGGCCGCAAAGCTGCTGACATCGGAATAGCCCAATAAAAATGCTATTTCGGACTGTGACATGCTTTTGTCTTTCAGGTAGCGCTCTGCCAATGCGCGGCGAATATTGCCAAGTAGAGTCTGAAAACTGGTGCCCGCATCGTTTAATCTGCGTGCCAAAGTGCGCGCACTCATCCCAAGGTCTCGTGCAATGTCGTCAAGATTTGCGCGTCCAGATGTCAAGTGGTCGGCAATCATACGCTCCACCTTGATTTGAATATCAGGCGCCGACTTGGGGGTTTGGGCCAAGACCATATCGCAATGACGCAGCAAAATTTTGTTGAGCCGGTCATCTGACGTCATAATTTCCAATTCAAGGTCTCTACGGTGATAAATCACGTGATTTCGTGGCAGCCCATAATTCACGGGACAGCCAAATATTTTTTCAATTTCCTTGATATTGGTCGAGCGGCGATGTTCAAAATTGACCGAGACCGGTGTGATCGGGCGCGGGACGAGCCTGTTTAACCCAAACACAAATTGGCAGGTCTGTGCTTCGACCAACTGTGCGAGATCGATGGAAACCGGCAGATCATATGTCCAACTGAAAATGCCATCACTCAACAGTTTGCTTTGATCGACAATCATAGGTTCGCTAAAAACGCGTTGATAGCGCTCAAGGTTTAGCATGAATTTCGCAACATTGGGAGAACTGCGGCCTAAATAGCCTATCAGCCCCATGCGCACAAAACGTCTAGCCTGACCCCAGTGCAACCCGACCAAATCGTCCCCTGTTAGCTCGACGCCACGATTGAATATCGCCGCTAAATCTTCAACGGGGACTTTGGCTTCGTCCTCCGACATGCCTTCGAGCGTGACATTAATTCCATCCAGAACGTCGCTTTCCGAGTAGCCCATCTGCATCAGATGCAGTGTGAAATCTCGACCTAGGGCCGCAATGTGCTTAGGTTTATCTGTCATTCTCAAAGGTCACTCTAAAACGATCAATAATTCAAGGATTTCTATCACGGGTCACCGAATGCGAAAAGTATTGTCTAAAGATCACGCCCATCGGTTTTATCAAGCGCGTCCTGCACCGCAGCCTCAATGCTAGCGCGGGTCTTCTCATCTATGCCGTGCAGGTCCACGACCAATAGATCGCCGTCTTTCTGATGCTTAAGCCCACCAGCCGCAGGCGTATCTGAAAGCACTCGGTAGGGCGTGATCTCTCGGGAGATGCCCTTAAAATGTTGTGGTTCAAGAGCCTCGGCTCGCACCATGTCGCGCACGTGCGCATAGGTTTCATAGCTCATCACGATGCCACCGGGGTCTGCGATGCTTTCAAGCCGTGCCGCAAGGTTCGCCTCCGCCCCGATAATGGTGTAATCCATGCGCGCTTCCGAGCCGAAATTGCCCACATTGCAATAGCCCGTGTTGATGCCCATCCGCGCACGAAACGGCCGCTCGAGCCCTTTGCCGCGCCAGATTTCTTCCAGCTCGAGCAGTCGCTTCTGCATATCCAAGGCCATTGCCACACAGGCGCGTGCATCTTCGGTTGTGCCTTTGGTTGTTGGATCGCCAAAAAACGCAACAATGGCATCCCCGATGAACTTGTCGATCGTTGCCCCGTGCGCTTCTGCAATTCGGCTCATTTCGGTGAAATACTCGTTGAGTGTCGCCGTCAACTCTTCCGGCTGCATCAACTCGGTTGTGGCTGTAAAATCCTTGATATCACTGAAGAATACTGTCAATTTCTTACGCTCTGTCGAGATAGAGACGTCCTTTTCACCCGAAAAAATCGACTTGTAGACTTGCGGTGGAATGTACTTGGAAATCTTCACCGAGATATCTGCTAGAAACGAGTTATTGGCCGCCAGCTCCTCGTTCATCTGACTAAAGTTGCGCGCAAGGCGAAACTGCATCGCCGCAAACAGCAATCCGGCAGATCCCGCCAACAACAGATATGTCAGCAGCCAGCGAAACGCCCAGATGTTGGCTGCGATCGGCTGGTGAATGGTCAGGCTCTGCACACCGCGCACATCACCGATGTTCCAGTCGGTCTTGGTGCTTTCACCATGGCTGTTGTGGCACTCCACACAGGCCTCGGTCATCAAAATAGGTGTCGCCAGAGTCAGGCTGTGATCCATAAAACTGCGGCCGCCTTCCATGACGATTTCGCGTGTTTCGGGATTGGTGCGAAAACGGTGTAATGCCTCTACTTCAAAAGGCGTCAGCACATGCGCGTCGCGATTGGTGAAAGGAAAATCGGAGACAAAGCGATAGCGTACTCCGCCCTCGGCATCCGCCACCAGCGCCCCAAGCTCTAACGACAAGGTGGCCGGAATGGGCACCGCTCCTGCAATGTCACGGTAGTTGTGCAACGGCTGCGTGTCGCCGTCGTGATGTAAAATACGGTCCACAACGTTTTCCGAGTAATACGACCGCACAGCGGAAAGGATGGCATTTGTGGATCTCGTCTGACGCTCCATTGCCTCGTGGCTGAGCGTGTCCATATCCTGCCAAAGCGCCAATGGCAGGCCCAACAAGCCTGCCACAACCAAGACCGAAACCCAAGCTGGGTGATCTACGAAAAAACGTCCAAGATTTTTCACTCTTTGTCCCCGATCCCCCAAGGTGTTGTTTCATAAGACATAAGATGCCTTGTGAATGCAACAAACCTGACGGGGGATGGGGCAAAACCTACTTAAAGTTTCGGCTTTCCTTGATCTGATCCCAAGCCCAGACAACCTCTTGCAGCTGCTCTTCTTGGCTGCGGTCACCGCCATTGATGTCGGGGTGCAGCACTTTGATGAGCTTCTTGTAAGCTTTGCGCACCTCGGCCTTGGTCCAATGGTCCTTGGCTTCCAGAATATCGATTGCGCGACGCTCTGTCGGCGGCAACCGTTTGGAGCCACCGCCGCCTTTGCCGGGGTTCTGTGTGGCGTTTTCGCCCAAGACCTGATGTGGATCCTCGATGCCCAACCGCGCCCAAGCGCGGGCCTCGGGGTCTGACATCTTTTTGGTTTCTCGCTCCCAGACCTTGTCTTTGGACTTCTGGGCGTTCATCTCGGCTTCGGTTTTGCCGTCAAAGAAGTTCCACTTAAGGTTATATTCGCGCACGTGGTCTTTGCAGAACCACTTGAATTCGTCCAGCACATCAGGGGCGCGCGGCGCGCGATACTGGCCTGCTTCCTGACATCCATCATGCTCGCACAGCCGCCGAGAGGTCTCAGACGCCCCCGACATCCCCCGCCGACCACGAGGGTTATTCTTCTTGGCCGATTTAATCGACATATCAAAACCAAAGGGATCTGACTTGGCCATGTTCCTACCTTTTCGACTCGGAGACGAGAGTTTAGCGTAACGGTCAGCAGATTGAAGAGGCAGAAGGAAAATTAATGAGCGTTTCGCAGGAAATTCACACTCGATTGTCGGCGGCATTCAGCCCGAGCGAGTTGCAAGTGGTTGATGACAGCGAAAGCCACCGTGGCCACGCTGGCTATCAGGATGGCGGCGAGAGCCACTTTAACGTGCGCATCCGCGCTGCGCATTTCGCGGGCATGTCGCGAATTGCACGCCACCGTGCGGTGCATGCGGCTTTGGGGGCTGATCTTGTCGGGCGCATTCACGCCTTAGCGCTGGATATCAATACCTAATGCCTTGGCAAGAGGGTCAGCTTTTTGCCTGACCCTCAGCACGTTTCTTCAATGCCGTCGAAATGGCCGCGTCAATGTCGTCGCTTGAACCATCGCTGGTTTCAAGCGTGTCGGTTGAGCCATTGCTTTCTGCTGACGTATCCGCGTGCTCCTCTGACGCCTCAACGGGCGCAGGTGCGGGCAATTCCGCAACCTTGGGGTCTTCCAGCGCACGGGGTTCAAACGCGCTTATGTCGTCTTTGCGCCGGCGCCGAAACACCATGATGCTGCGGTAGGTTGTGGTGCTCGAGGTCAACCCGCTGCGCTCTTCATTAGGCAGGGTTTCCGTGCGTTGAAATTCCCATCCTTCAGCCGCCAACTCGTTCATCTTGGCTTCTAGCGCATTGGCAAACTTGGCTTCGGGGCCTTTTAACCCTTTGGCCTTAAGGCCGCGTACGGGGGCTGGAACAACTTTATATTCGTAACTCATTTTGTCTAATCGCCTTCAATGCAACTCGGGTACTATATCAATCTCAAATCGTAGTGTCTGTAATGCTGTCTCAACGGTCGGTGTGTCCGGCAACATCATGCCTTGTGAGGAATGCCCATTTGTCGGCCCGCGCGCTCGGGGCGGGCAAGAGACTTGTGACTTTCAAAGAGTGTGGCCACGTTTTTTAGCACGTTGTTTGGCATGGCTGTCACTTTGGGGCCGCTTTGGTCAATGTGTAGCCCCATGCCTTCGCCTGTGGCAGAGATCCATCCATCCTCGTGGATCAGTTCCTGATAAAAATGGATGCGCTTTTCGTCATAGTCCAACAGCTGAAAGCTGGCGCGCACCTTAGCGCCTAGGTGCAACTCTTTCAGGTAACAGACGTGAAATTCTGCTGAGAACGTCGTGCACCCTGTGGCTGCCAGATAATCGGCGCCAAAGCCGATTTGAGACCAGATCTCATCTACACCGCGATCAAACAGGACATTGTAGTAAGCCATGTTCAGGTGACCGTTATAATCGATCCAACCTTTTTCAAGCTTCATGAGCGACGAGATAAAAGGGGCTTGGGACATCTGAACGGGGCTTTCCAATGGTATTTAAGCTGGATGCGCTAGGGCGTGGGGGCGGATCAAGTAGAGAAAAAGCCCTGCCATGCGGCCTGTCAAATGGCCCGTCATGTAGGGCGTTTCGTGGCAGGTATTGGCATAAAAGTTAATATTAAAATCCGTCGGCGCGTCCAAAAACGAACCGACGTAATACCGACGCAATACCGTCGCGATACAGACAGCCGTTCTAGTCGTTAAGTTTTTTTGCAACCAGCTCGTTAACCGCCTTGGGATTGGCTTTGCCACCAGTCGCTTTCATCACCTGACCAACAAACCAACCGGCCAGTTTCGGGTTGATTTTAGCCTTTTCAACCTGTGCGGGGTTGGCGGCAATGATCTCATCCAAAGCGGCCTCAATGGCGCCTGTGTCAGTGACCTGCTTCATACCACGTTTCTCAACGATTTCAGCAGGATCGCCACCTTCGGTGTAGACGATTTCAAACAGGTCCTTGGCGATTTTGCCGCTGATGGCGTCGCTAGAGATCAACTCAATCACGCCACCCAATTGTGCCGGTGTGATTGGGCAATCCGACACTGTCTTGTCGTCTTTTTTCAGACGGCCAAACAGCTCGTTGATGACCCAGTTTGCCGCCAATTTGCCATTACGCCCTTCAGCAACCTCTTCAAAGAACGCCGCATTCTCAGCCTCAGCCGTGAGCACCGATGCGTCATATTCGGATAGGCCGAAGTCATTGACAAATCTTGATTTTTTTTCGTCTGGCAGTTCGGGCAAAGTCTTGGCAATGTCGTCGACCCAGCCTTGTTCTATCTCCAGTGGTAGCAGATCAGGGCAGGGGAAATAGCGATAATCATGCGCTTCTTCTTTTGAGCGCATCGACCGTGTTTCGTTCTTTTCCGCGTCATACAGACGGGTTTCCTGATCCACTGATCCACCAGCTTCGACAATCGCGATCTGGCGACGGGCTTCATACTCAATCGCGGCTTGAATAAAGCGCATCGAGTTCATGTTCTTGATTTCGCAACGGGTTCCCAAGTGGCCAAAGTCCTGAGTTTCCATGTATTTTTCATACTGGCCCGGACGACAGATCGACACGTTCACGTCCGCCCGCAAATTCCCGTTCTGCATGTTTCCGTCGCAGGTTCCAAGGTAGCGCAGGATCTGACGCATCTTGGTGACATAGGCGGCGGCTTCTTCGGGGCCACGGATGTCGGGACGGCTGACGATTTCCATCAGCGCCACACCAGTGCGGTTCAGGTCCACAAACGACATGTTCGGATCCATGTCATGCACGGATTTACCGGCATCCTGCTCTAGGTGAATCCGTTCAATGCGCACCAAACGCGCTACACCTGGTCCCATATCAACAAGGATTTCTCCTTCGCCAACAATGGGTTCGTAGAGTTGGCTAATCTGATAGCCTTGCGGCAAGTCAGGGTAGAAATAGTTCTTGCGGTCAAAGGCAGACTTCAGGTGGATCTCAGCTTTCAGACCCAAACCCGTGCGCACAGCTTGCTCAACACAGTACTCGTTAATGACTGGCAACATGCCAGGCATTGCTGAGTCAACAAAAGCCACGTTCGAGTTCGGCTCGGCCCCGAATTTTGTGGAGGCACCAGAGAACAGTTTGGCGTTTGAGGACACCTGAGCATGCACCTCCATACCAATGACCAATTCCCAGTCATGTTTGGCGCCCGCAATAACTTTGGGCTTGGGGGTTTCATATGTCAGGTCGAGCATGGCTCTGGCTCCTTGGATACTAGGCTAAACCGCGTTCTAGGCCAGAGCGGATGCAGGAGCAAGAGGGCAAGGCTTAAGGATTGATCTGAGTGATGCCTTCAGGCGTAAAATAGATCGTTTGACCAGACTGAAGCCCCGCCAAAAACGGCATAGCGACCGCATGCATCGCAACTTCTAGGCCCTTTTTGGCCAATCGGTCTTTGGAAATGATGCGCGAAGTGTTTTCAAAACCAATGGCTGCATGCCCCCAAATCAACGGATGAATTTCGCGTAGATGTTCGTGAACGATCATATCAAATCCTTGACGCAGCGCCGGGGGGAGATCAGGACGCAGGCCTTGGTCATAATATTGCTGCCTAGAAAACTGCCAGCTTCGGAACAAATGCGCCGCCATAAGATTGGCGGTGTGTTGGTCACCGGTACGTTCCAAAGCATCGGTGACGCCATCAAGAAAGTACTCAATTTCAACCATTTCCAAGCCGGTTGAGTCCACCAATAAGGCGTCAAACCAAACCCAAGCGTAGCCTGCGGCGCCCCAAATATCATAGGTTTGGGCCGCAATGCGTCGCGCTTGAAGGTCGAGTTGTTCAAAGTCTCCGAACCATCTTGGCAACAGGTAGTTTCCAAGCGCGCGCATGTGGCGCGGATTCATCGGATCAAGGGCTATCAGCGACTCAAAAGATGAGCAGAGCTTCTCCAGTGGATCCTGGCATCCCGGCAAAAGAGCGCAGCGCGCGGACGAGAGCGCAGGCGAATGATGTTCTTGAGGACAAAACCGATCCAGAATGTCGCGTGCGCGGTCAAAGTGGGCATGAAATGCCTCGCGATTCACTTCACGGACTTCTTCGTTGGACACCGCCCCTCGCCATGCCCAACCAATATCGATGTGCATGTGAGCGACAATCAGCGCTAAACTGTAGCTGTCAGGATGTTCTTCCAACATATACTCAAGCGCTTCAATTCCCGCGAAAAAATCGGAGTCTTTGGCTGGTTTTCCGTGCAAAAGCGCGTGTTCTGCGGCTCGAACAACGTCAGAGCGCGCACCAAACAACATGAGATCAGCCAGCGGCGTTCCAGCGGTTGTTGTTGCCCGATTCTGGTCGTGTGTGCGGATGAGATCGTCGAGTTCTTCCCAGCGTTCCTGACGTGCTAAGAACAATCCTCGTTCGCGACAGTTTTCGCTTTCAACTTGATCTGGCGTTGCTGAATTGATCGGGATTTGCAGGCGATCCTGCAAATGTTTGTAGGTGTTATTGCCTTCGGCAGGCAGATTGGCTTCGCCCCGTTTCGCAGGGTAAATCTTTTGCGATAGCTTCAGCAACGCTGGGGTCGCGACTGCTGCGCCTTCTTCCTTTTCCCTGGAAAATAGTTTCATTTTGGGCCTGCTCCTATGGTTGGGCCCTTTATGAATTTCCAATCGGGCCAAAAAAGGGCACCAAATTGAAATGTTGGGGTCATATTGCGCCGCAAATGTTAACGGCACGGACTAGATCACCCGGAAATGATGTCTCTCGACTGGGATGTTAAGCTCTTGTAGGGCTGCTTCAAAAATCTTGTGATGAGGCAAAACATCGTTTGGAATCCGTATTTTACTACCATCTACCATTGTTAAGGTCACACGGATCGAAACGTCCAGCCTTGTGTCGAGGCGTGCTTGTCTAATTTGGTTCAGTCGCATTTCTGCCGTTTGTGTGGCGCTTTTCCAGCGAAGAGTTTCGTCCGTCAGATCAAGGGTTGAGACCGGATTCAACATCACATCAAAGAATGCGGGTACTGCAAACAGCCCTAGCAGGATAATAATCCAGGTCATTGTTCCGATGCTATATAGAAAACCAAGAATAAGTGCGGCGATAGCAAGGGCAACAAAGGTTCGTCGATTGCGGCCTTCGCGGCGGTAGTGAATTGGAACTCCCATCAGCGCCCGCCGGATACGTCTAGAAATGCGCCGCTCACATATGATGCCTCATCTGACAGTAGATAGAGAATGGACTGCGCGATTTCTTCCGGCGCTCCGGCGCGCTGCATTGGGATTCTGTGAGCCAGACGGCGGGCGCGATCCGGCGCGCCGCCCTTGGCGTGGATCTCGGTGTCTGTGATGCCCGGACGGACAACATTCACCCGAATGTTCTGTGTGGCGACTTCCTCTGCCAAGCCTTTTGAGAATGTATCCAGAGCGGCCTTGGTGGCGGCATAGTCTACATATTCATTAGCAGACCCCAACCGGGCCGCAACCGAGCTGACGTTAACGATAGCGCCGCCGCTAGGTTGCTGCTGCATGCGTCGCACCGCCTCTTTGGCAACCATAATTGCCCCGATGACGTTGACGTCAAACATTCGGCGGAGCCGTTCATAGGTCAACTCTTCAACGCGGGTTGCCACATCAACAATACCGGCGTTGTTGACCAAGGCATCGAGCTTTCCAAAACGCGCATCTATTTGCGCAAACATGTTCTCGATTTGATCGGGGTCTGACACGTCGGCCTGAACGATTAGTGTTTGCGCCCCGTCGCTTTGCGCATCTGCAGCAACGGCTTCCGCGCCGGCCTGATCAGAGCGGTAGTTCAGGGCGAGATCATAGCCCGCCTTGGCAGCAAGCTTGGCTGTGGCCGCACCGATACCTGCGCTGGCACCGGTGATCAGGCAGAGTTTGCGCATCTCTTAGGCTCCCCTTATGCGACTGATCATCTCAGAGGTATCGCGGCTTAGGGTCTCTTGCGCCGCGATGCGCTCAAGTTGTGCGCCTATCAGCGTTTGGCGCGCGCTGTCATAGCGACGCCATGTCTGGAACGCGCTGCACATGCGCGCGGTGGTTTGCGGATTAACCGGATCAAGTCGGATCAACCAATCTGCCAGCAGCTCGTATGCGGCACCACTTTCATGGTGAAAGCCCGCATGGTGCATCGCCAGTGCACCCATCACCGCGCGGAAGCGGTTTGGGTTTTTCCAGTCAAAATCCATATGGTTGGTCAGGCGTCGCGCCGTTTCTGCCACGTCCTCAGGCTTGGCGTGGGCGATTTGTAGACCAAACCACTTATCAATCACCAAACGGTCTTCGCGCCATTGATCGTAGAAGGTTTTGAGGGCGTCTTCGCCCCGATCGCTATCCAGCAGTGCGCCAAGTGCGGACAGTTGCTGCGTCATATTATCTGCGCGCGCAAATTGTGCGGAGGCGGTTTCACCGTGGTCTTGTCGGGTGATCAGTGACAGCGCCGCGTTGGCTAAGCTGCGTTTGCCAACAGGGCCAGCATCCGGTGAATAGGGGCCACTTTCCTGATTTTCTGCGTAAAGCTGTGGTAGAATCTCCGCCAAAGCCTCGGCTTTGGCTGTGCGTAAATCCTCTGATGCGGTGTGGATTTTTGCGGGATCCGGCGTGATGCCGCCTTCGTGCAATAGCGCGGCGAGCTCGGATTGCGAGGGTTGGCCGAGCATCAGTGCACGGAATGCTGGATCAAGGTTTTGGTCACGCAAAACGGCAGTGATACCATTCAGATAAGCCGCGTTTGGAGCGGCGTCGTTGCGGATTGATGCCAGTAGTGAGGCCCGCGCCAGCATGCGCCCCGCTTCCCAACGGTTGAACGGGTCCGTGTCATGGGCCAATAAAAACGCGCGTCGGTCGTCATTGATGTCCTGATCCAAAACAACAGGGGCTGAAAATCCTCGTAAAATTGAAGGGACAGGGCGGGAGGCATGGCCAGAGAAGGTGAAGCTCTGTGACGCCTCTGTCATTTCCAAAATGGATGTACCCATTACTTCATCGCCGTTCGCGCCCAAGAGACCAACCGCGACAGGAATGACTTGTGGCGCTTTTGTTTCCTGACCGGGCGTGGCGGCGGTGGATTGCGACAGATGAAGTGTGAATGTGTCGCCTTCGTATTCTTCGCGCACCGATAAGCGAGGTGTTCCAGATTGCGAATACCAACGGCTGAATTGGCTTAAATCCCGCCCGGTTGCATCCGTGAAGACCTTTAGCCAATCTTCAATTGTGCAGGCCTGCCCATCGTGGCGCTCAAAGTAAAGATCCAACGCCTTGGCGTAATCATTGTCCCCGACCAATGACTTCAGCATGCCAATGACTTCGGCGCCTTTTTCGTAAACTGTGGCGGTGTAGAAGTTGTTGATTTCCTGAAAGCTTTCAGGCCGCACGGGATGAGACAGCGGACCTTGATCCTCAGGGAACTGACGACCTCGTAGTGCCAGCACATCTGAAATGCGCGCCACTGGCGCCGAGCGCATGTCAGCGGTGAATTGTTGGTCGCGATAGACCGTTAGGCCTTCCTTAAGGCAGAGCTGGAACCAGTCGCGGCAGGTGATCCGGTTTCCGGTCCAGTTGTGAAAATATTCATGCGCAATAATGGCTTCGATGCGCTCAAAGTTGGCATCGGTGCTGGTTTCAGGGCTGGCGAGAACACAGGAGCTATTGAAAATGTTCAGTCCCTTGTTCTCCATCGCGCCCATGTTGAAGTCATCGACGGCGACGATGTTGAACTCGCCCAGATCATATTCACGTCCGTAGACATCTTCGTCCCATTTCATGGATTTTTTCAGGGCTTCCATGCCAAAGGCGCATTTGTGTTCGTCGCCGGGGCGGACCCATATGGCAAGGCGCACATCCTTGCCGGACATGGTTTTGAAGCTGTCTTTGTGCGCGATCAGATCGCCGGCAACCAGCGCAAAAAGATAGGCCGGTTTTGGCCATGGGTCATCCCATTCCGCCAATTGTCCGTCGCTGACCTTGTTGCCGTTGGACAGTTTGATTTTTTCGTCGCCAAAAATCTTCGTGGTGAAAACGGCCATGACGTCGGGACGATCAGGGTAGAAGGTGATTTTGCGAAAACCCTCGGCTTCGCATTGGGTGCAATACATGCCGTTTGACATATAGAGACCCTCAAGCGCGGTGTTGGCTTCGGGGTTGATTTCAACTTCGGCTTCCCAAACAAAGGGCGCATTGGGTACATCAGCCTCAAGTCCACCCTCGACGATGCGCGGGGAGATCTCGGCTCCGTCAATGCTGGCGCGGATCAGATTAAGCTGTTCACCGTGCAGAAAAAAACGATTGTCTGCGGCGTCGGGATTGGGGCGGAATTGAATTTTGGAAACAACGCGTGTCTGCGTGGGGTTTAGGTGGAACTCAAGTTCGACTCCGTCGATGAGAAAACCAAAGGGTGTGTAGTCCTTAAGATAAATCGTCTTGGGAGCGTCTGACATGGGAAACCTCGGCATAAATTGTCCCCCCAAGGTGTAGCGCATCGCGCGCCACCCGCAAGAGGGTGTCAGGCGCATGAACGCTTATCGAATAATCACGAAACAGTTTTTGGTAAAAAAAGATAACCAGTTTTGTTGCCTATAGGAAACTTCTGCTCTATTCGGAAACCTGAGTGAAAGATGCTTGAGGGAGCGAGACATGGTATCACGGATCGAAAAGCACGGGCTGCAGGTCGCTGAGGAATTGGTAAACTTCATTGAGGCCAAGGCGCTACCGGGGACCGGCGTTGCTGCGGATGATTTCTGGTCGGGGCTTAGTGCGCTGGCGCATGAGCTTGGCCCTAAGAACCGTGAACTGCTCGGCAAACGTGAAGATATTCAGCAAAAGCTTGACGCATGGCATATTGCGCGGCGCGGGAAGGCCCATGACGCGGATGCCTATAAAGCATTTTTGCAGGAAATTGGTTATCTAGTGCCGGAAGGTGCGGATTTTTCGATCGAAACCACGAATGTGGACCCTGAGATTGCCAGCCTCCCCGGGCCGCAATTGGTGGTGCCGATTACCAATGCGCGCTTTGCGTTGAACGCGGCGAATGCACGTTGGGGGAGTTTGTATGATGCATTGTACGGCACTGATGCTATGGGCGATTTACCTGCCGCAGGTGGCTATGACGCCCAACGCGGCGCACGGGTGATTGCTTGGGGACGTGACTTCTTGGATCGCACCGTACCGCTGGCTGATGGGTCATGGGCCGATGTGTCGGGCTTGTCTGTAGGTGATGGTGTTCTATTGCCTGCGCTCAAGGATGCTACGCAGTTTTCCGGATATGCTGGAGAAGCTAGTAATCCAACCCGCGTCTTGTTGAGAAACAACGGCTTACACATTATTATTGATGTCGATCCAAATGGAAATATTGGCGCGTCCGATGCGGCTGGAATCAACGATATCACGCTGGAGTCAGCGCTCTCGACGATTATGGATTGCGAGGACTCTGTTGCTTGTGTTGATGCTGAAGACAAGGTGCTGGCCTATGGTAATTGGCTGGGCCTGATGAAAGGTGATCTGGCTGAGGAGGTCAGCAAAGGCGGCAAATCTTTCACACGTGTTTTGAACGATGACCTATCCTTTACAGCGGCGGACGGCAGCGAAACGGTTTTGAAAGGTCGCTCGTTGATGCTTGTTCGCAATGTTGGCCATTTGATGACCAATCCGGCCGTGGTGGACCGTGATGGAAATGAGATTGGCGAAGGGCTGATGGATGCGCTGATCACCGCAATGATCGCGATGCACGATCTGCAGCGCGACAGTGGCAATTCGGTGCATGGCTCGGTCTATGTTGTTAAGCCTAAGATGCATGGGCCGGAGGAAGTGGCTTTCGCCGTCGAGATTTTTGACAAGGTTGAAGACATTTTGAGGCTGCCACGCAACACTGTTAAGATCGGCATAATGGATGAGGAACGGCGCACCAGCGTCAATCTCAAAGAGTGTATTCGTGCAGCTAAGTCACGGGTTGCCTTTATTAATACCGGATTCCTTGATCGTACGGGAGACGAAATTCATTCCTCAATGGAGGCTGGGCCGTTCCTGCGTAAAGGCGAGATGAAGACCACACCGTGGATCCTGTCTTATGAGGATCGTAACGTAGACATTGGCTTGACGTGTGGGCTGCAAGGCAAGGCCCAGATTGGTAAAGGCATGTGGGCAATGCCGGATCTTATGGGGGCGATGCTTGAGCAGAAAATTGGGCATCCCAAATCTGGCGCCAATTGTGCTTGGGTGCCATCGCCCACGGCTGCGACGCTGCATGCGACGCACTATCATGAAGTCGACGTGCTGGCGCGCCAGCAGGAGATCAAGGCTGGTGGCGCACGTGGGTCTTTAAGTGATCTTTTGTCGATCCCCGTCATGGAAGGTCAAAACCTAAGTGATCAAGAAATTTCGGCCGAGATAGAGAACAATGCTCAAGGTATTCTGGGGTATGTTGTACGATGGGTTGATAGTGGTATCGGATGTTCAAAAGTGCCTGATATCAACGATGTAGGTCTCATGGAGGACCGGGCGACCTGTCGAATTTCCAGTCAGGGCCTCGCAAACTGGCTACATCATGGCGTTGTTAGCGAGCCGCAGGTTATGGCGGCGATGCAAAAGATGGCAGCGGTTGTGGATCGGCAAAATGCGGGCGATCCGACGTATTCTCCGATGGCCCCTGAGTTCAATGGAGTTGCCTTCCAAGCGGCGTGCGATTTGGTGTTCAAAGGGCGGGTGCAACCATCAGGTTATACTGAGCCCGTGTTGCATGCGCGGCGGTTGGAACTCAAGGCGCGAGCCTAGGGTGAGGGTTCAGAGCGAGGGGGCTGTCTGCCCCCTCGCGCTCCCCCGAGGATATTTTTAGCAAGAGGAAAATATTATGGATGTATCTCTTCGCAAGGCGCGAACCATAGTGCGTAAGGCGTTGGAAAAGGGACGAGAGTTGGATTTGAAACCGCTTTCCGTTGTGGTTTTGGATGCAGGTGGCCACCTGAAGGCATTTGAGCGTGAGGATGGTGCTGCGCCGGGGCGGTTTGGGATTGCTCAAGGCAAGGCCTACGGCGCGGTCATGCTAGGAATGGCGGGGACTGCTCAAATGGCGCGCGCTGAGCAGCAGGCGTATTTTATGGCGTCTGTGAACGGTGTGTTTGGCGGGCAGGTGGTGCCGGTGCCGGGTGGCGTTTTGCTGCGCGACAAAAAAGGTTCTGTGATCGGGGCTGTGGGGGTCACCGGAGACACTTCGGACAATGACGCGATTGCTGCGATGGCGGGGATTGAGGCTGCTGGTTTGATTGGTGAAATCTAGCATCGGCGCTTGGAAGCTTTCTAAACGGGGCTTTCTTACTGATCGCGTCGGGCTTAAAGTGGTCTGACGCGAACAAGTGAAAGGCCCCGCTATGCGCCCTGTTGTAGGCATCATCGGCAACCAGCATCTGATCAATGATGAGTATCCTGCCCATGCCGGCGGAAGCATGAATTCTGAAGCAATTTCAGCAGTTTCCGACTGTATGCCGCTGTTGATTCCAGCTGATCCGAGGTTCGTTTCTGTCGACGAACTTATGCAGCGCTGTGATGGTTTCTTGCTGACCGGTGGGCGGCCTAATGTGCATCCCGAAGAATATGGCGAGGCGGCGACTGAGGCGCATGGGGCATTTGATCGGGCGCGGGATGCTATTGTGCTGCCATTGGTGCGGGCCTGTGTCGAAAACGGACAACCGTTTCTTGGTATTTGCAGGGGATTTCAAGAGGTTAACGTTGCTATGGGTGGGGCGCTTCATCCGGAAATCCGAGACTTGCCTGGGCGGGACAACCATCGCATGCCGCCGGATGGGACTTTGGAAGAAAAGTTCGCGTTGCGTCACAAGGTAAGTTTCTCAAAAGATGGCGTTTTTCATAGGCTCATGGGTGCGCAGGAGGTGTTGACCAATACCCTGCACGGTCAAGGCATAAAACGCGCGGGGGCGCGGGTTGTGATTGATGGCTATGCGCCTGATGGCACGCCAGAGGCGACTTTTATTGAGGGCGCCCAAGGGTTTACCCTTTCCGTGCAGTGGCATCCGGAATGGGATGCGGCAAATGATCCGGTATCGCGGCCTTTGTTTGAGGCGTTTGGCGATGCGGTGCGGGCATGGGCGCGGGACCGGTCTGCCTCGCCAATGCTGAGATCTGCTTAAAAGTTAATCGCTGCTTTGGGCGGTTTTTGCCTGTCTGTATCGCGTCGGTATTACGTCGGTATCACGACGGTGCCATTTTGCGGCCCCCAAATTCCTTAACGACGACGTGTTTCCCTGTGTGAGGAGGGGCCAAACTGCTTTGTTGGTTTAGGCGAGCAATGGCATTTTTGAAGGTTCGCTGGGCGGTTTACCGCAAGAGGCTGATTTGCAACTAAACGCAGCGAACGGGTTTCGCAAAGCAGGTAGCGACCGTTGAAAAGCCTATCAGCCAGTTTTGGCCGTGCATTTTCCAATTCAAAACCGCATCCCGATTTTTTGAGCAACAATCTCAGATTGCAATTGCGTCCGCTTCAAGTTCCCGAGAAGATCGAACGAATATGACAAAGCAATTTTCTTTTCGTGAGGATCCTCACGTCCCAAAATTTGAGGATCACGCGCCGGTGGCCGTGATGGATGCGCAATGTGCCGTCTGCAGTTGGGGGGCGATGATGATACATCGGCTCGACCGCTCCAAGACAGTGCGGATTTGCCCAATCCAGACGCCTTTGGGGGCGGCGCTGCTGCGTCACTACGGTTTGAGCCCAGACGACCCGTCAAGCTGGCTGTTTATCGACGACGGTATTGCACATATCGATTTTGAAGCTGTTGTTCATGCGGGGCGGCGCTTTGGAGGGTGGGGGCGACTGTGCACCCTTTTGTTGATTGTCCCAAAACCGCTGCGCGTCTGGTTGTACCAATGTCTCGCGCGAAACCGCTATAAGGTGTTTGGTCGGGCTGACATGTGTGCGCTTCCGGATGCAGCTTTTCAACAAAGGTTGTTGCAGTGAAGGTATTGATCGTTGGTGGCTATGGCGTTTTTGGAGAGCGTCTTGCCCGCTTGCTTGTGCGCGACGAGCACGAGGTTTGTATTGCGGGTCGAAAAATCGCATCAGCGCAAACTCTGGCGCGAGAGCTGGGTTGCGCCGCCGCTTTATTTGACCGCACTGCAGATCTAGGCGCGCTGGCCGATTTCGAAGTGGTTGTCGATGCGGCTGGACCGTTCCACAGTTATGGCGAGGACCCATACCGTCTTGCGCGAGCTGCGATCGACGTCGGAGTGCATTATCTGGACTTATCCGACAATGCCGACTTTTGTGCCGGAATTGCGACGCTGGACACCGCAGCCCGAGAGGCCGGTGTCTGCGTCCTTTCAGGACTGTCTTCAGTTCCCGCGCTCTCAAGTGCGGCGGTGCGAGCGTTGGTTGGGGATGAAACACCACGTGTGATTGAAAGCGCAATTTTACCCGGCAATCGCAGCCCGCGGGGCCGTGCCGTTATGTCATCCATTCTCACTCAGGCTGGCCGCTCAATACCTATTTGGCGCGGAGGTGAGTGGTGCAAGGCAAGCGGGTGGTCAAACCCGAGAGACTACGTTTTACCGGACGCGCTTGTGCGTCAAGGCTGGCTCATTGAGGTGCCGGATTTACGTTTGTTTCCAGCGCATTTTGGCGCTGACTCCGTGCTGTTTCGAGCTGGGCTTGAGCTTGGGGTCATGCGCTATGGATTGGCGGCCTTTGCGGGTCTACGCAGGATCTGGCCGTTTCGCGTCACGGGGCCATTGGTGCAAGTTGTAAAGTTTGCAGCTGAACTTTTGACGCCTTTTGGCAGTGGTCGCGGCGGTATGGTTGTGATGGCCGTCGTCGGACAGGAGCGGCGCTATTGGAAGCTACTGGCGGAAGAAGGCGACGGACCTTTTATTCCCGCCATTGCAACGCGGGCGTTGTTGCGGCGGACCAGTTTGCCGGTAGGTGCGCGCCCTGCTTTGGAAGCAATTAGCTTGGAGGAAGCCGAAGCGGCCCTGTCGGGGCTGAAAGTCCGCACAGAGCGGTCTTGTGATTTAGTGGAGTCGGTTTTTCCAAAGGTGCTTGGAGCGGATTTTGAAAAACTGCCCTCCCAAGTTCAGGCGACCCATTTGACCGCGGATTGCAGCCGCTGGCAGGGGGATGCGCGTGTGCGCCGCGGCACGGGGATGGCGAGCCGCATCATTGGCGCGACATTCGGCTTTCCAGACGCTGCTGACAAAATACCAGTTTCGGTTGTTAAGACCGTGACAGCGACAGGCGAAACTTGGGTGCGCCGTTTTGGCAATCGCAGCTTTCGCTCTCGACTTGCTGCCACACCCGCAGGGGTGACGGAGAGCTTTGGCCCGTTTACGTTCCTATTGGGCCTAAAAGTGCGCAACAACGCGCTGCACTACCCCGTGACATCTGGAAAGCTCGGCTTTCTGCCATTACCGCGCGCTCTGATGCCGACTTCTGTTGCACGCGAATACGTGGAGAAGGGGGTCTTTCATTTTGACGTCAAGCTGTTGGCTCCGATCACTCAAGAGTTGCTGGTGCATTACCAAGGCACGTTGACACCAACCCAACGCCAAACGGAGACTCCCGTTCCAAAATGAGGCGATCTCCGGAAAGGGAACGCACATGAATGAATGTCCAGGGGCTTTGGTTTTTGTTTGCGCGCTGAGGGTGATGCTAAACTGTTAAACGCCCGCTCCGGTTCTGGGAGCAGGCGTTCGATGGAAAATGATAAGTGCCTTCAGGCGTGGTGGACTTACATCTCGCCGCCAGAGACCTGAATGGTTTGGCCGCGTACGCTGTCGCCTAGATCAGAGCAGAGATAGAGCGCGGCATGGGCGACTTCTTCGGGCGTGATCAGGCGACCGTGGGGATTTACACCCACCATCATCTGGCGGGCTTCTTCCTCGGAGCATCCTGTGCGTGCCATGATGCTTTGGATGTTTTGATCGATGATCGGCGTTTCCACATAGGCAGGGCAGATGGCGTTAAAGGTGATGGGTTTGCGCGCATAATCCGCGGCCAGAGATTTCACCATGCCAATGACTGCGTGTTTTGAGGTGGAGTAGGCGGGCGCACCTTTGAGGCCGCGCAGGCCAGCGATGGAGGAAATCACCATGACGCGACCCCAGTCGGTCTGGTTCATCGACTTGAGGCTTTCGCGGATGGTCAGGAACACGCCGTCAATGTTGATCGACATCATCCGGCGCCAGAACTCCATATCGGTTTTGTGCAGTGCACGGCCTTCGGCGATGCCGGCGTTGGCGACACATATCTGGATCGGCCCGCGTGCGGCCACGGCGGCGGCGACACCGTCTACCACCGAGGCTTCATCCGCGACATCCATTGCCAGCGCGTGCAGGCCGTTGCCCTCAGCCGCTTGCAGGACGTCTAGGCGGCGGCCGGTGATGGTGACAGTTGCGCCTTGGTCCGCCAATGTGCGCGCGATGGCAAGGCCGATGCCAGTTCCACCGCCTGTGACCAGTGCGTGTTTGCCCGATAGTGAACCTGTGTCCATGATGTCATTCTCCCAAAGATGTTTTCATGAGCTTAGGGGAGGGGGGCGATGTGGCAAGCGTGACACAAGAAAATGTCGCTCCGTCACTTTGGTGTTTTTGCGATGAATTATCAGGGATTATTTTCCAAGATTGCAGGATTAGCGGGCATGATTGCTCTTATCCGGCCTTGCGACGCGCTGCCGTCTTGAAACGGAGGCGCGGTTGGTCCATAGCCGATCTATGATGTGCCGTGACACTTGTCTGACTTGTCCCATACCCGCGCCTAAACGTGCGGGATGCTGCGGTTTTTGTGCCGCGCGCCAAGGATGAGGCCACGATGATGCGCTGGCTGGACATTCCCCCCATTTGGTTGATTGCTGCCTTGGTGCTGGCTTGGGTGCAGGCGAGCTACTATTCGTTGGGGCTAAGCCTTGGTGGGGCGTGGTCACAATTCTTGGGCGGTTTGCTGGTTGGCGGCGGTGTGGTGCTGATGGCATTGGCTGTGCATGAGATGCGCCGCCAGAAGACCACCGTCATTCCGCACCGTGAGGCAGATAGCCTTGTGCAGAGCGGTATTTTCAGCCGCTCGCGCAATCCGATTTATCTGGGGGATCTGATGATCTTGACCGGATTTATTTTGTATTGGGACGCCGTGCCCTCGCTGGCGCTGGTGCCGATCTTATTGTGGATATTGGAGAGGCGCTTTGTCGTGCCAGAAGAGAACCGCTTGCGGCGGAAGTTTCGCGCAGATTTTGCGCGCTATTGTCAAAAGACGCGGCGGTGGTTGTGATGTCGTTGCGTCGTAGAACTACGGGCGTAACCTGTTTGCTTGTGCTGCATACGCCTTGACGTTAAAACATTGTGCAAGCGCAGCATGGGTTGCGAGAAATATTATTGCTCCATGATCGAGGGGAGACTTGAAACGTGAAGATCGGGACACCTAAGGAGGTGTTTGACGGAGAAAATCGGGTCGCGATGACGCCGGATTCCGCCAAACAACTTATGAAACTGGGATATGAATGCGCCATCGAAGCGGGCGCGGGGGCTGCGGCTGGTTTTTCAGATGCTGCCTATAAGGACGCCGGAGTTGAGGTGATCAAAACACCTGCAGCTTTGTGGAAGTCCGTGGATATCGTCGCCAAAGTGCGCCAGCCCAATGAGACAGAACTAAAGCGTCTGACCAAAGGCAAGACACTCATTTCGTTCTTTAACCCTGCCGCGAATGACGCTGGCATGGAGGCTGCCAAAGCCAAGGGCGCAAATGTGATCGCCATGGAAATGGTGCCACGGATTTCGCGCGCTCAAAAGATGGACGCGCTCAGCTCGATGGCAAACATCGCTGGTTATCGCGCGGTTATCGAAGCCGGTAACAACTTTGGCCGCTTCTTTACCGGTCAGATCACTGCCGCCGGTAAAGTGCCGCCAGCCAAGGTTCTGGTTGTGGGTGCAGGCGTGGCCGGATTGGCCGCGATTGGTACATCTACAAGTCTCGGCGCCATCACTTTGGCGTTTGATGTGCGTCCCGAAGTGGCCGAGCAAGTGGAATCGATGGGCGCCGAGTTCGTCTATCTCGATTTTGAAGAAGAGCAGGCCGATGGCGCGGCCACTGGCGGTTATGCGGCGGTGTCCAGCCCCGAGTTCCGCGAAGCGCAGCTGGCGAAGTTCCGTGAACTGGCCCCTGAGGTCGATATCGTGATCACCACGGCGCTGATCCCGAACCGCGAAGCCCCTGAGCTGTGGACCGAAGACATGGTTGCCGCGATGAAGCCCGGATCGGTAATCGTCGATCTGGCTGCGGAAAAGGGCGGCAACTGTAAGTTGACCGTGATGGACGAGAAAATCGTCACTGAAAATGGCGTGACCATCATCGGTTACACCGATTTCCCAAGCCGCATGGCCGCACAGTCTTCGACGCTTTATGCGACCAACATCCGTCACATGATGACCGACCTGACCCCTGAAAAAGACGGTCAGATCAATCACGACATGGAAGACGACGTGATCCGTGGCTCGACTGTGGCCTTTGAAGGTGAGATCACATTCCCACCCCCACCGCCCAAAGTGGCGGCGATTGCGGCGAAACCCAAAGAGGTGGTGCCGGAACTGACAGCAGAAGAAAAACGTGCGGCCGAAGTTGCGGCGTTTAAGGCGCAGACCAAACAGCAGGTGACTTTGCTGGCTGTTGGTGGTGCGTTGATCCTTGGTGTTGGCCTCGTGGCGCCGGCCAGCTTCATGCAGCACTTTATCGTGTTTGTACTAGCCGTGTTTGTTGGCTTCCAGGTTATCTGGGGTGTGGCGCACAGCTTGCACACACCGCTGATGGCGGTGACCAATGCGATTTCATCGATCATTATTCTGGGGGCGCTGATGCAGATCGGATCGGGCAGCTTCTTGGTGATCCTGCTGGCGGCGTTGTCGGTCTTTATGGCTGGTATCAACATCTTCGGCGGCTTCCTTGTCACCCGGCGCATGCTCGCCATGTTCCAGAAATCTTAAGGAGGCGGGAAAATGGACTTTGGATTTACAACAGCGGCCTATGTGGTTGCGGCTGTCCTTTTCATCCTGTCACTTGGCGGTTTGAGCGGACAAGAGAGCGCGAAACGCGCGGTATGGTACGGCATCGTGGGCATGGGATTGGCCGTGTTCGCCACACTCATTGGCCCTGGAGCGGGGCTGTGGTGGCTGTCTATTATCCTGATCGCAGCCGGTGGCGCGATTGGGTATCAGCTGGCCAGCAAGGTCGAGATGACCCAGATGCCGGAGCTTGTGGCCGGTATGCACGCGCTGGTTGGTCTGGCGGCGGTTTTTGTGGGCTTGATTGCGCATATTGAGCTGGGCCGTGTCATGGCAATGGATGATGCCACCAAGAAAACTCTGGAAGGTTTTGCAGCGCTTCTGGCCAAGAAAGACGGCGTTGAGATCGGCATCCTGCGGGTTGAGCTGTTCTTGGGTGTCTTCATCGGGGCGGTGACCTTTACTGGCTCTGTGGTGGCGTATGGCAAGCTGTCGGGCAAACTGACCTCAAATGCGACCAAACTGCCTGGTGGGCATATGCTGAACGCGTCTGCGGCGGCGATTTCGGTGCTCAGCTTGATCTGGTATTGCAACACCGGTGGTTTGCTGCCGCTGATCCTGATGACGGCCATGGCGCTGTTCATCGGCTATCACCTGATCATGGGTATTGGCGGCGCGGATATGCCCGTGGTGGTATCGATGCTGAACTCCTATTCGGGTTGGGCCGCGGCTGCGATTGGTTTCAGCCTTGGCAACGATCTGTTGATTGTCGTTGGGGCGCTGGTGGGTTCGTCTGGGGCGATCCTGAGCTACATCATGTGTAAGGCGATGAACCGCTCGTTTGTTTCGGTCATTTTGGGCGGCTTTGGCGGCACAACGGGTCCGGCCATGGAAGTGGAAGGCGAGCAGATCGCGATTGAAGCTGATGGTGTGGCAACTGCGTTGGATGAAGCAGACAGTGTGGTTATCATTCCAGGCTACGGCATGGCGGTGGCGCAGGCACAGCAAAACGTCGCTGAGCTGACCCGTCGTTTGCGCGCCAAGGGTAAAGAGGTTCGCTTTGCGATCCACCCTGTTGCGGGGCGTTTGCCTGGCCATATGAACGTGCTCTTAGCAGAGGCCAAGGTGCCATATGACATCGTGCTGGAAATGGATGAAATCAACGACGATTTCCCGGACACAGATGTGGCGATTGTGATCGGCTCAAACGACATCGTGAATCCGGCTGCACAGGAAGATCCGAACAGTCCGATCGCGGGTATGCCAGTGCTGGAATGCTGGAAAGCCAAGCAGGTGTTTGTGTCCAAGCGTGGTCAGGGGACTGGCTATTCGGGCATTGAGAACCCGCTGTTCTTTAAGGAGAACACGCGCATGTTCTATGGCGATGCGAAGGCGTCTCTGGACAAACTATTGGGTCTGATTGAGTAAGTACTCAGAGGATCAAAAAGATAAAGGCGTCCCGATTGGGGCGCCTTTTTTGTTGGGGGGATCGAGCCGTTGTGCTGGGGTATCTGGGCTGGTCTGAAGCCGCAGCCCCCGACCACTCTATCGAGACAGGTTTTTTGCGCCCCAGACAATCGCGCCGACAATGACCGCCCAGAACGCGCCGCTCACACCAAAGAGCGACATGCCGCTTGCTGCGATCAGGAATGTCAGGGCGGGGGCTTCTACCTGTTTGGGGTCGCTAAAGGCCGCAGAGATGGCGCTCACCAATGCAGGGATCAAGGCAAGACCCGCGACGGCGGTGATCAATGCGGCAGGGGCGAGGTTGGCCAATGTGGTGACAAACCCTGCGGCAAAGGCAAGCAAGACATAGGCAATGCCGGAAATGATTGCGGCCCAGTAGCGGGTTTTAGGGTCACGCCCTGCGTCTTCTCCAGCCATCATGGCGGCGGTGATTGCGGACATGTTGACAGGAATGGCGCCAAACGGGGCGATCAAAAGGCTGACAATGCCGGTTTTACGCAGCAAGGGTTGGCGTTGCACGCTATAGCTATTCAACTCCAGTACCGCAAAACCGGGGATGTTCTGACCCGCCATGGTGACCAGATAGAGCGGCAACGCGATGGAGAAGACAGACTGGAGCGTAAAGATAGGGGCGGCGGGTGTTAAATTTGGCAACCACGATGTGTCGGTGGGCAGAGCCGCGGGTGAGGTATCAACTGCAAAATAGAGCACCACAAGGAAGGCGATTACCGCCAGAGGCATCGCAGCAAGCCGATTCCAGATCAGACCAATGAGCCACGCCAGAAGAACGGGTAAAACCAGCAGGGGAATAGATCCCAGCGCGACGGCCGGAGCGAAACATAATTTGAGCAAAACACCGGCAAGCAAGGCATTGGCAATCGGTTTGGGAATGGCGGAGACAATGCGCCCGAGGGCGGGTACAAATCCCGTGACGACAATCAATGCGCCGCAGCACATCAACGCGCCAACCGCTTCACCAAAGCCGCCAACTAAGGCTGAGGTCGCGGCCAAAAAGGCAGCCCCGGGTGTGGACCACGCTACCGCAGCTGGAATGCGGGTCACGGCAGGCAACCAGATGCTACCCACGCCCATGCCGATAGTGGCAAAGAACAATCCGGTTGCCGCCTGAGCTTCGCTTGCCCCCATGGCGGTTATGCCCGCCAAAACAATCGCGAAGGAGGCGGAATAGCCCACAAAAGCGGCAAGCAGTCCCATATAGACCGCCGGTGGGGAAAGGTCGCGAAGCATGGTGGGAAGCCTTAAAATTGTGTGGTGATGTTGTTTTACAGAACAAGCAATTGGAAACCAGTGCCGTCATTGTTTCAATTGAAAAGGAAAATAGCCTTGGCCGGTGGTTTTCTTTGATGGCTCAGGGGCTCCGGCAGCTTTGCGCCGCTACGAAACTCCTGGTGAATTCTTTGGCGGTGAAATATTTCTGGAGACTTCCGTTGAGACACTAGAAATCTATTAGAGCCGCCCCCCATGACGTGAAGGGCGACCTATTTATTGGGAAGATGTTAAAGCCTTTACGCAGGTTTTAGTCGGGCCTCCTGATGCACGAGCGCCATTGACGCCCCCACAATGAGAGCCGCGCCGAGCCAGAGGTTGCCAGGAGGGGCGTAGCCGAAGACAGCAAATCCCAACACAACGTTGAAGGGCAATTTAAGGTGGTCAAACGGCTGAAGGTAGGCGGCGTCGGCGATGCTATAAGCGCGGGCCAGAAAGTATTGCGCCAGCGCGGTGAGCAGCCCTGCGCCAAGCAGCAGGGTCGCGGACGTCGCATCCAACATCAGACCCACGCTCAAACCAAGACCTGCGTTGATCGGCGTGAGCAGCAGGAGCAGATAGAGTGTAAGAGCCGCAGGGCTTTCGCGCTGAGACATCTCTTTGGTCATCAAGCTAACCAATCCCCAGAAAATGGCGGCCCCAACAGGCAGGAGAGCATGGACGGTAAAGGCATCTGACCAAGGCGCAAGAATGAGGGCCCCGCCGAAAAAGCCTGTGACAACCGCAGCCCAGCGGTGCGCTGAGACCTCTTCGCCCAGCCAGAGACCTGCCATCGCGGTGACAAAGAAAGGCGAGAGCATAATCAGCGCGATAGCCTGCCAGATCGGCACATATGCAAGACCTGTGATCCAGAATTGAACACCGATTACGGCAAAGCCAACGCGCAGGACATGTTTGCCGAAGGCCTGTGTTCGCAGTGCGTTGGGATAGCGCCAAAGCACCCAAGGTAGCAGCCAGAGTGTGGCAATGAGATACTGCCAGAATGCGATGCGGGCTGGCGGCAGGCCCATCGTCATGGCCCCGTATTGTACAAGCGTGTTGATCAGCGCGAACAGCAGCCCCGCAGCGATCATCAATATGGCTCCGGCGGTGGTCGGAGTGAGTGTTGGTAAAAACCGAGTCATGGCGTTTTGTCCTTCTTTCTTGACGCACATAACCCAAGGCAGACAGGACAAGCGCACGGTCGCATGAACGCCGTGACGCTTCTCCGCTCTCTTTCATCCGGACTATGACCGTCGGCTCAGGAGTTACACCTGATCTGCTGACCCTCTCATGGTGAGAGGCGCTCGCGGGCTTACAGAGAGCTGCTTACCGCCGGTGGGGAATTTCGCCCCGCCCTGAGAACGTGCACCTCTAATGAGATGCGTTTGTGGTTTTAGATAGGCTTGCGAATTTTTTCAATGGCTTTGGTGACTTGCGCCTTGGCGCAGAGTGCTGGCTGTGCTCGAAATTCTCGACTGTATGCCGTTGTATTCCGCTAACTCATTGAAACAAATGATTTCTTTACATGTTTTCCAATTCGGATAGGGTGCGGCGGATGAGGAGAGTAAAATGACGCCCATTCAGGACCATCCGTTGCGGTACAAATTGGCCAATGAACTGCATGCGCGGCCATTTCCGACGTTGGAAGTACCGTGTGGCGCGGTGTTTTTGGCGATCCGCAAACCGAAAGATGCTGTTGGGCAAATTGGCGACACCGATTTGGCGCATTTGTGTGACTTGTTAGACCGCCATGGGGCTGCTCATCCACAGCCCGGCGCGACGCATTATTCCGGAATGATCGGGCGGCATATGCTGAAATGGGAGCAGCATGCGGAATTTGTGACATATACGGTGTTCACCGAGGGATTAAGCGCGCGGGCGTTTGATCCGGCAGAGTTCGAAGTTTTCCCGGAAGACTGGCTTGCGCGCGCTCCTGGCAAGCGCATCACCTCGGCGCTGATCCGTGTGGATCGCATGCCAGAAGATGCGGTGATCGACGTGGCAATGGGGGAATGGTTTGTGCCCGAAAGTCTGGCGGTGAGCTATGTGCTGGATCAATCTTGCGTGGTTGCCACCGATTTTCGGATTGATCCGGCGGGACATCTGCGCATGGCCGTGTTTGCCTCAGCCGAGACGGGACGACGGCGCGTGGGGCGTGTGGTCCAGCGGCTATGTGAGATCGAAACCTATAAAACGATGTCGATGTTGGGATATTTTCGGGTCAAATCCATTAGCAATGTGCTTGGGGAACTTGAGGCTGAGACCGCGCGGTTGATGGGGTATTTACGGTCCTCTGAGGAAGAAGCGGATGCGACACTTGAAACGTTATTGGAGTTGTCCAGTGACATTGAAAAGCTGATCGCGGATACCTCGTTTCGCTTTGGCGCAACCGAGGCGTATGAGGCGATTGTGAACCAGCGCATCAAGGTATTGCGTGAGGACCGTTTTCTGGGTCGGCAGTTATTTGGCGAGTTCATGAGCCGGCGCTATGATCCGGCAATGCGCACTGTGGCCTCGACGCGATCCAGGCTGCAATCTCTGGCGGATCGGGCCAGTCGCGCAGGGGAGCTGTTGCGCACCAAAGTCGAGGTGGCGCGCTCGGCTCAGAACCAGGCCTTGTTGGAAAGTATGGATCAGCGCGCACAAACGGCCTTGCGTTTGCAGGAGACGGTTGAAGGGCTGTCGGTGGTGGCGATCAGCTATTATGCGGTCTCGCTGGTGAGCTATGCAGCCTATCCGCTGGTTGAGGCGACAGAGTTGTCCAAAGGCATGGTGACAGCACTTGTCACGCTGCCGGTGGTAGCGTTGGTCTGGTGGATGGTGCGGCGGATACGATCGAAGATGCATTAACCGTATCAGGGACACGGGAGTGTTGATGGGGCAGGGCGAAGGCCCGTAACCCCGTTTCGTGTGTTTTGCGCAGATGTAGCCGATCGCGTCCGCGATGCAGTCACTCGGCGACGACACTCCACTGCTGTCGCGCGGCGTCCGCACTGTCGCAGGCTTCCAATGTCAGTGCCCGTTTTACCCATGGACCCGCAGGGACCGTTTCTGATGCCACGGTCACGCATATCTCTTGGTCTTCATTCAGTCTGAGGGTTTGATCCGCGTCGTTGTAGACAAATTTTTGGCGCGGATGATCGCTGCATTCCAGAAGCGCAAATTCGGCTTTTTCGCTGGCGATCAAGACCTGCATGCAGAACCCTTCGAAGGCGTAGGACATGACTTGCAAGCTGTCGGCGTCATATTGAAAACGTGTGTCATGGCCAGCATAGGTGCGCGGCTCACCTTCGCTGGCGGGTTTGCAGGAATGGGTTTGCATTAGGTCGGATTGACCCGGTCCATATGTATCGATGCAAAATCCAAACCCGTTCGGTTCGTCGTGGTTTTCGCTCAGGACAATATAGGGGGCTTGCGATGGGACTTGTGGCGCGTCTGCGGCGGCGATGCTTGCTGCCCCGAAAAACAGCGCAGAAAGTAGGGATGTTCGCATTCCGTGTCCTTTCTGAGGATTATTTTGATTTTCAGCGTATCGGTGGCGCGATTTCCAAACAAGTGAGTTTAGTGCACCAATTGGGATCAGGTACTCTGGACGCGAGCGCTGCTGTGCCGCAAACTTTTTATGACTTGGGTTCTATGATGTGACTGCATCTAGCTTTGCTGCACATATGAAATCATTTTCCGAAAGCCGTCCGAGTTCATGAGACGTATAAGTGATTGTGCAATAACCCCACCCAAACGAAACATCGGCATGGTGGCCTTCGCTGTCGCTGATGTAAGCCGCCAGATTTGCTGTGTAGACGGCTTTGGCAAAGGCCTGGAATTTGAAAGTACGGGTCAGTATCTGGGATTCGGTGTTGATCTCCCAAGCGGGATTCAGCTTTGCCTTCAGTGTTGCCTGATCCTGCTCGCTGAGCGGAGGTGTCCCGCTTTCGCAGGCTTGACATGATTTAGGTGTTAGATCGCTCATTTGTCTTGCTCACTTCTTCTCTTTGGGGGGATAAACTGGTTCGTGAAGGCCCAGGGTTCTGGCTTGCTTGATATCCCCTAATAGATCACGATTTGACGCATCCATTAGCTGGGACACGTCGTCCAGAACAAAGTAGATCGGTTGATTTATGTCGATCCGGTAGGGCGTTCGCAGGATGTCGATGACATCAAAGGGTTTGCGAATAACTGATGGGTCATGAACCGAGTGAGCAAGCTCTCCGGGGGAAGAAGCAAGACCGGACCCGAGGGCCTTGACGTCTGATCCTTCGCGTATCAATCCGAATTCGATCGTGAACCAATAGAGCCGGATAAGCCACGAAAAGTCAGATTTCTCACACCGAAGTCCGATGTCTCCGATGGTCTGGGAAAACTCGGCAAAACGAGGATCTGTGAGCAAAGGCGTGTGGCCGTAGATTTCGTGGAAGATATCAGGCTCTTCAATATAGTCGAAATCTTCGCGGCTGCGAATGAACGATGCGGCCGGAAATGTTTTCTCTGACAGCATCCGAAAGAACCTTTCGAAACCAATCAAGGCGGGCACCGGCGCCACTTGCCATCCTGTCAATTCAAGCAGGGTTTTGGAGATTTCAACACATTGCGGAACGCGGTCACTTGGCAAGTTCAGCCTTTTTTGGCCGTTCAAGAAAAGCCTGGACGCCAGCCGATCCACCCCGGGTTGTTGTTGCGCAACCAGATCTCGCCAAACCGCATCTTCCTGCGGCGTGTAATCAATACGCCCAGCCGCATCGGTTTGCTTGGCAGTGTAGATTGTATCTTTTGGCATCTTGGGAACCCTCTATATCTCTGAGGAATGATGGCAGCCAATTTGCGGAAAATTATCTCTGATATATGCACGTTTTGCATGTTAACAGGTAATAATTACCTAAAAAGCAAGACCAATGAGTGAAATCATGCTGGACAAATTCGAACGCCTTATTCTGAAGACACTGCAACGCAACGGTCGTGCAAGCACACAGGAGCTTTCGGAGGCGGTTGGTTTGTCCGCCTCTCCATGTTGGCGGCGGGTTAAGAGGCTGGAAGATGACGGCTACATCACGCGCTATGCGGCCATTTTGGATGGCAAAAAACTCGGTTTGAACGCATTTGCCTATGTGCAAATTTCGCTGGTCGATCACAGTGAAGATTCGATCAACACATTCCACAAGTTTGTTGCTCAAAGTGATCAAGTTCTTGATTGTGCATCGATTACCGGAGAGTTCGACTTTTTTCTCAAGGTCGTCGCCAGCGACCCAGAAGCCCTTGAGCGCTTTATCATGAAAAAGATATTGCGATTGGGAATTGTGCGCACCACCTCGACCAATTTTATATTGAGACCGTTGAAAGTATCAGGTGCATTGCCGGTCGACGTCGAGACCTAAGGGGCCGTCGTTGTTCGCGCTGGACCGGTGATACATTGCTGGGTCCAAGGACTTGGGGCGCGTAACTACCGGGGGGCAGAAGTAGAAAAGCTGCCGGAAATCTCCGGCAGCTTTCTTTTAGGCAAGCCCGTCGTTTGTCTTGGGTTTCACCGCCCCCGAATACGCGGGTCTAGCGCGTCACGTAACCCGTCGCCGAGGTAATTGACGGAGAGCACGGTCAAAGAAATCGCGAGGCCGGGCCAGAAGACGCGCTCGGGGTAGTCTTGCAGATACTGCGTGGCGTCATTGAGCAAGCGTCCCCATGTGGGGAAGTCCGGCGGGAAACCAAGGCCCAGGAAGGACAGCGCGGACTCGGTGATAATCGCGTTGGCGATGCCGAGCGTGGCGGACACCATGATGGGCGAGAGCACGTTGGGCAGGATATGGCGTGTGATCATGTGCCTGTTGGAGGTGCCGATCGAACGCGCCGCCAAAACAAACTCACGCTGTTTGATTGCCAGAACATCACCGCGCACAATCCGGGCGGTGGGCATCCAGCTGGTGACACCAATTGCGACCACAATCAGGATAAAGATACCGCGTTCCGGCCCAACTGCGGCGGACAGGCTGTCACGGAAGAGCAGCATCATCACCAGCAGAAGCGGCAGGATGGGCAGGGCCAGAAACAGGTCGGTGAGGCGCATCAAGATGCCGTCGAGCCGTTTGAAGTAACCGGCACAAACCCCCACAAGGCTGCCAAGACCAAGTGCGAGGATCATCGCGGTCAACCCCACTGCAATCGAGGTTTGCCCGCCCGCCATCATGCGCGCCAAAGTATCACGTCCCAATTGGTCGGTGCCAAAGGGATGTGCCCAACTGGGGCCTTGGTTGCGTGCACGGATGTCGATGAAGGTAGCGTCATGCGGCCACAACCATGGGCCGATATAGACACCCACAACGATGATGATGAAGATGATCCCCCCCAGCAGCGCGCCTTTGTGGGCTTTGAACTGGTGCCAGACATCCGCAAATTGGCTGCGGTGGGGTGTTGTTGGTTCGTCGTTGGAGAGATCAGTCATAGCGGATCCTCGGGTCTAGAATACCGTAGAGCACGTCTGCGATCAGATTGAAGAAGACGATCAGGAAAGCAAACATAAAGGTCAGGGTTTGCACGGTGGGCAGATCGTTGGCCTGAATGGCGCCAATGAGTTGCGCGCCGATGCCGTTCACCGAGAAGACTTGCTCGGTAATGATCGCGCCACCAAAGATGGCGGGCAGGCCAAGGGCAATCACGGTCACAACCGGGATCATCGAGTTGCGCAGCACATGCACCAGCACAACAATTTTCTCGCTTAGACCTTTGGCACGCGCGGTGCGCACATAGTCCTGATTGAGGTTGTCCAGCATCGAGGCACGCATATAGCGGCTGATCTGGGCGGTGGTTTGCAGCGCAAGCACCATCACGGGCATGATCATCTGACGCAGCTGATAGACAAAGCTGTCCCAATCCACGACCTCGTGGGTGGTGTCATAGATGAACGGGAACCAGCCGAGGTTCACCGCGAAGATCACAATGACCAGCGGGCCTGTGAAAAACGGTGGGATCGAGTAGCCGATCATGGTGATAAATGTGCCGACCTGATCAAACATGGAATACTGTTTGTAAGCCGAATAGATGCCGATGGGCAGCGCGATCAGAATGCCAACAATGTAAGACATGCCCACAACCCACAGGGTTTGTGGCAGGCGCTCGACAACCACGTCCATCACGGGAGAGCGGTGTTGCCAGCTGATGATGCGTAGCTTGCCTTCGGCAAATGTGGTGCCGAACATGTGGTCGACAAAGACCTGTGGTTCGACCCAGAAGAACTGTACCAGCCATTTCCAGAAACGGACATAACCGGGCTCGCCCAAACCGAGAGCGAGACGCATTTTTTCTTTGACCTCGGGCGGGACGGTCAATGGCACTTGGGCCATCGGGTCACCGGGCGCGAGTTCAAGCAAAAGGAAGATGACGAGGCTGATGAACAGCAGTGTGGGCACCGCTAGGATCAGTCGTCTGATGGTGAAAGTCAGCATAATTGGCGCCTTTGTGCGTCAATGGTCATTGTTTTTATTGTTGGGAACGGGCCGAAGGGAAGAGGGGCGAGCGTAAAGCTCGCCCCAATCCAGTGTTCGGTTATTTTACGCGGTGCCAGTCCGCGATGTTCCAAAGCTCACTGTCCCAAGTGTTAAGGACAACGCCACCCAGGCTGTTGGCGTGGGCGGATACACGACCACGATCAACCAATGGGATGATGGTGAATGTATCTTTGGTGAGCATGTCGTTCATCTTCTTGGCCAGCGCATAGCGGGTCTCAAGATCAGATGTGCCGGACAGCTCGTCAATCAGAGCATCATATGCTGGATCACAGAAGCGGTTGATGTTCTCACCTTGCCACTGGCTGTCAGGCTTAGGCTCGTTGCCGCAAGCATACATTGCCAGATAGGCTTGTGGATCTGTGCCGTCAAAGTTGTTGGCGTACATTTCCACGTCGGCATAGAACTTCTGGAAGGTGTCAGGCGATCCTGGGTCACCGCCGAAGAACACAGATGCGTTCAGGTTGCGCAGCTCGGTTTCAACACCAATTTCGCTCCACCACTGTTTGATCAGCGCTTGGAAGTCCTGACGGACTGCGTTGGTTGATGTCTGATACAGGATCGACAGACGCACGCCGTCTTTGGCGCGGATGCCGTCACCACCTTTGACCCAGCCAGCTTCGTCCAGCAGAGCGTTTGCACCTGCAACGTCTTGAGTCAGACAGCCAGTGTTGTCAGAGGCGTAGACTGCAGGGCCTGGAACCAGGTTACAGGTCGGGCGACCGGCCTGACCGTAGCCGATTTCAACCAACAGGTTGCGATCGATGGCCATGGACAGCGCTTTACGCACATTGATGTCGGACAGGAACGGGTGCGGGTGCGCAACAGTGGCGCGCTCGCCTTCCGGCAGGTCCGAGGACGGGTTGGTCATGTTCATTTCAAGGCGCTCAACCAGCGAGCCAAAGGCCGCGATTGGTGTGCCTTTGCCGCCTTCGGCCATTTTCGCCAAAACGTCAGGTGCCAGCTGGAGGTTCCACGCGTAGTCAAACTCGCCGGTTTCCAGAACAGCGCGGCCCGCAGCGGTTGCGTCGCCGCCACCTTTGAAGGTCACAGACGCAAATGCAGGCTTAGACGCATCGCGGTAGTTCGGGTTTGCCGAGAGAGAGATTACGTCGTTTGTCTTGAACTCGTCTACGACAAACGGGCCTGTGCCGATTGGCGCAAAGTTGGCCTCGGTACACTCAGGGGCTTTGGCGCCCATGCAGTCTGCAAATTGAGCCGCTTGAATGATTGGGGACTGGCCGCCCATGAAGGGGCCATAGGGGTTTGGTTTCGGGGCATCGAAAGTGACTTTGACAGTCAGATCGTCCACCACTTCCACGCTTTCCACGCCGTCAAACTTAGCCAATTGCGCGCAGCCACCTTCGGGGTCCATGCAGTAGTCAGCGGTGAATTTTACGTCGGCCGATGTCACGGCAGAGCCGTCAGACCAGAGCAGACCAGACTTTAGCTTCCATGTGATCGACATCAGGTCTTCGGAAACACCGCCGTTGGCAACGGAAGGAATTTCTTCGGCCAGATAAGGCACCAAAGCGCCGTTAGGATCGTAGCGACCAAGCGGTTCGATAACCAGCGATGCAGATTCGATGTCTTTGGTGCCGCTCGACAGGAACGGGTTCAGAATCGAGGGGGCTTGCCAATAGATGATGTTGACGTGGCCGTCTGAGCCGCGCTCTGCCATCGCCGCAGGGGCCATCGCAAATGCAGCTGCAGCGCCCAGCATTAGGGTCTTAGCTTTCATGTTACACTCCTTGTTGAGCACATTGCTGTGCCTTGTCAGACGCGTTGGCCGCGCCCGTTTTTTGGTTGTCATGACGGGATCACAAACTGCGATTTCCAGCTTGCTGAGCTAGTTTTTTAGCCTCGTCCCCTCTCGACTGCCCTTAGTTCAGACCAGCCGATCAAAAATTGCAAGCGTTCAATTCATGGTGACGTCGCGGAGGTTAAAGTTGCGACGTGCTGGGTTTGACACTGCCTTGATCCTGTCTGTAGCGTCAGGATCAAAGACCAAAAAGAATGAATACGGGGAGATGTCGGGATGCTCGACAATGCCATTGCGTCGATTGAAAACCTAAGAGTCGAGTTCCAGACCAAAGACGGTCCGGTGGTGGGCGTTGAAGATGTGTCCTTTAAGGTTAATCCGGGCGAAACCGTATGTATCGTTGGTGAATCCGGCTCTGGAAAATCGGTTTCTAGTTTGTCTTTGATGCGTCTGGTCGAGTTTGGCGGAGGCCAAATTGCGGGGGGCCGGCTGTTGTTTGATCGTCGCGAAGGCGGCGAAGCGGACCTCGCAAAAACCGACCAAAACCTGATGCGCACGATTCGTGGCAATGAGATCGGAATGATATTTCAAGAGCCGATGACCGCGCTAAATCCGGTGTTTACGGTCGGTCGCCAGCTGACTGAAGGGCTGCGGTTGCACAAAAAACTATCAAAAGCGGATGCTGAGGAGCGCGCGTTGGATTTATTGCGCCAAGTGCGCATTCCAGAACCCGAGCGCCGTCTCAAGCAGTATCCGCATGAGTTGTCCGGCGGTATGCGCCAGCGCGTCGTGATTGCGATGGCGATGGCTTGTGAGCCGCGTTTGTTGATTGCAGATGAGCCGACCACGGCGTTGGATGTGACCATTCAGGCCGAAATTTTGGCGCTGATGGATCGGCTCAAGCGTGAGACCGGCACTGCGGTGATGTTCATCACCCACGACATGGCGGTTGTGGCGCAGATGGCGGACCGGGTGGTGGTGATGTTCCGCGGCAATAAAGTCGAAGAGGGAACTGCCGCGGAAATTTTTGAGAATCCTCAACATGATTACACCAAGTCGCTTTTGGCGGCGGTGCCTAAGCTGGGTGAGATGACAGGCACCGATGTGCCCAGCCCGATGAAGCTTTTTGGCGACACCACCCATAGCACCGACCCAATTACCGGCACAGATGAGCCGCTGCTGGAAGTGAAAAACCTGACCACACGTTTTCAGGTTCTCGGGGGGCTGTTGCGCCGTCCGGTGGCTAATGTGCATGCGGTTGAGGATGTGTCGTTTACGGTGAACAAAGGCCAGACATTAAGTCTTGTGGGCGAATCTGGCTGTGGGAAATCTACAGCAGGGCGGTCATTGCTGCGGCTGGTTGAGCCAACGTCGGGCCATGTTGAGTTTGATTGTTGTGATGTTCTGTCTCTGAAGCCCAAAGAGCTTCATCGTGTGCGCCAAGATATGCAGATGATCTTTCAAGATCCGTTTGCGTCCCTAAACCCGCAAATGATGTTGATGGATCAAGTGGCTGAACCAATGCGCAATTATGGCACGCATTCGGGCAGTGAGATGACCGATCGCGTGGCGATGTTGTTTGATCGCGTGGAACTGCCACGTAGTTTCATGCGTCGTTATCCACATGAGATGTCCGGTGGTCAGCGTCAACGGATTGCGATTGCGCGCGCTTTGGCGTTGAACCCAAAACTGATCGTGTCTGATGAGGCGGTATCTGCGCTGGATGTGTCGGTGCAAGCGCAGGTTTTGAACCTGATGATGGAGTTGCAGGCAGAGTGGGGCATCTCTTATGTCTTTATCAGCCACGATATGGCTGTGGTGGAACGCGTGAGCCACCATGTTGGCGTGATGTATTTGGGTCGGATCGTGGAAATTGGTCCTCGGCGCGCGGTGTTTGAAGACCCGCGTCACCCCTATACACAGGCTCTGATGAAGGCGGTGCCAATTGCCGACCCGCGGCAGCGCAAATCGGAAAAGGATTTGAACTTCAAACCGATTCCATCGCCGATCCATCCAGTCGGATACGAAGCCCCGCCGTCTGAATACGAAGAAGTTGGACCCGGACATTTTGTACTGACCACGGATAGCGGGTATTGAACATGATCGACCAGCTGACGCCGCGTGAAATTTTGGACAAGCTGGTCTCTTTCCCTACAGTTTCAAGCGACACGAACTTGCCGTTGATTGCGTGGGTGCAAGAGTATCTGGACGGTCATGGCATTGCCACGCATCGCCATCCGCATGAAACGCACCCCGAGAAGGCGGGATTATTTGCCCATGTCGGGCCGATGATCGAAGGCGCAGTGGTGTTGTCGGGACATACCGACGTGGTGCCCGTAAAGGGGCAGGCGTGGTCAACGGACCCGTTTGAAGTCGTCGAAAAAGACGGCAAACTGTTTGGTCGCGGCACCTGCGACATGAAAGGCTTTGACGCGTTGGCGATCTGGGCTCTGGTTGAGGCTCAGAAACGAGGCGTGCTGCGACCTTTGCAGTTGGCGCTGAGTTATGATGAGGAGATCGGCTGCACGGGTGCGACGCCTCTCATCAACAGCGTTGAGGGGATTTTCCCACAAGGCAGCGCTGTGATTGTCGGAGAGCCTTCGATGATGGGCGCTGTTACAGGGCACAAAGGTGGGACCGGATTTCATGTACATGTGCGCGGCTTTGAGGTGCACAGCTCTCTGATGCATACGGGTGTGAATGCAATTATGTATGGTGCCAAGCTGATCGACTGGGCCAATGAGATGAACGCGGAAAATATGGCGCGTGCGCCGCGTGATGTGGATGCGATTTTTGAACCACCTTGGACCACCGTGCATGTCGGGACGATTTCGGGCGGCACAGCGCATAATATTACGGCATTGGATTGCCATTTCGGGCTGGATTTCCGCTTTGTGCCGGGAGATTCGGCGAATGAGTGGATGGCAAAGGCGCGCAGTAAGGCTGGGGAAATTCAGGCAGAGATGCGCGCAGTTGTTCCAGATACGCGCATAGAGATGGCTGAATTTTTTGGCGTTCCGGCCTTGGTGCCCGAAGCGGATGGTGAAGCAGAAGCCATTGTGCGTCGCCTGACGGGGGATAATGCCACACGGGTTGTGAGTTATGGTACCGAGGCGGGCCATTTTCAGAATGCAGGTTATTCTGCGGTGATCTGTGGGCCCGGTGATATTGCGCAGGCACATCAGCCCGATGAATTCCTGAGCGTGGCGCAATTTGAAGCGGGGCAGCGGTTTATGCAGGCCTTGCTTGAGGAGCTCTCGGCGTGACAGCTTTTCCTTTGGGGCTGCAATGCCCTGTGGAACATGATGGCGCTTTGCCCGATGCCGTTGACGTGGCGATTGTCGGCGGTGGCATCATTGGCGTGATGAGCGCCTATTTTCTGGCGCAAAAAGGCCTAAAGGTCGCGGTGCTGGAAAAAGGCCGCGTGGCGGCTGAGCAAAGTGGGCGCAATTGGGGATGGGTGCGCGCACAAGGGCGCGACATGGCTGAGCTGCCGATTATGCTTGAGGCGCGCAAGTTGTGGGAACAGCTGCAGCGAGAGTGTCAGGAAGACTTGGGCCTGAAGACGGTTGGGATTACCTATCTGACGCAAAAATCCTCGGAAATGGTCGAATATGAAGCGTGGCTTACGCAGGCGCGTGGTTCGGGAATCGACAGTGTGATCTTTTCAGGTGAGCAGGTCTCAGGTCTGATGCCCAAGGCCACGCAGCGCTTTGCCGGAGCTTTGCATACGCCGTCTGACATGAAGGCCGAGCCATGGGTGGCCGTGCCTGCAATGGCGCGGGCGGCTGTGCGGGCGGGGGCGAAAATATTTGAGAACTGCGCTGTGCGGGCGTTGGATATTCAGGCGGGCCGCGTGGCAGGGGTGCAGACCGAGAAGGGCCTCATTCGGGCCGATGAGGTGTTGGTGGCAGGTGGGGCGTGGTCGTCGCTATTCTTGCGCCGCCATGGCGTGTCGGTGCCGCAGCTCTCGGTTCACGCATTGGTTTTGGCGACCCAGCCTGCGCCGGATATCGAAGCGCCTGCGGCTGCTCTGAGCGGGTTGGCCTTCCGGCGGCGAGCGGATGGTGGCTACACCATTGCGGCAGGCGGGTGGCATCAGCTGCACATCGGGCCGGATGCGTTTCGCGCGTTTTCCAAGTTTATTCCGCAGTTGCGTGCGGATTTCGCGGGAACGCGGTTTTCGCCAGCCGCGCCAAAGGGATATCCAGATGGCTGGGGCACAGCGCGGCGCTGGCGCGCGGATGCACCAAGTCCGTTTGAGGCGATGCGCGTGCTAAATCCAAGCGCCAAAATGGGCCCTCTGAAGCGCGCGATCACCGAGTTTGAAAGGTTATTTCCGCAGTTAGGGCGTCTTGAAATCAAATCAGCATGGGGCGGGATGATTGATACCATGCCGGATGTTGTGCCGGTTGTAGACCGCGCGTCGCAATTGCCGGGACTAAGTGTTTGCACGGGGATGAGCGGGCACGGATTTGGGATTGGGCCAGCGTTCGGTCGGATCATGGCGGATATGATCACTGGCGGCGAAATTGGTCATGATTTGACGCGTTTCCGGATGAACCGCTTTCAAGATGGCAGCAAAATCGAGCTTGGGCCAATTATCTGACGTCGCGTGTTTTTAGCTGTTCGGTGCCTTGTTGTTGCTGGTGCAATGCTTCACACTTTAACTAACTCGATAAAGGGATATGTACGATGCCTGTCAGAAATCGTTTTGCGGAAATGCATGCTGAAATCACGGGGTGGCGCCGCCATTTACACGAAAATCCCGAATTGCAGTATGACGTGCATGAAACTGCGGCCTTTGTTGAGGCGCGATTGGCCGAGTTTGGCGTAGACGAGATCACACCGGGAATCGGACGCACAGGCGTTGTCGCGGTGATTAAAGGCAAGACCGACACGTCGGGGCGGGTGATCGGGTTGCGTGCCGATATGGACGCGTTGCCAATTCATGAGGCAACCGGTCTGGATTATGCCTCAAAAACAGCAGGCAAGATGCACGCATGCGGCCATGATGGGCATACGTCGATACTATTGGGAGCCGCGAAATACCTTGCGGAGACGCGTAATTTTGATGGAACAGCAGTGCTGATTTTCCAACCTGCCGAGGAAGGCGGGGGCGGCGGCAAAGCGATGTGCGACGACGGCATGATGGAGCGTTGGGGCATTCAGGAAGTTTACGGTTTGCACAATACACCCGGTTTGCCGGTGGGGGAGTTTGCCATTCGGCCAGGGTCTTTGTTGGCGTCAGCAGACGAGTTCGAAATCACCGTGACAGGGAAGGGTGGCCATGCTGCCACGCCGCATGAGGCGGTTGACACCACATTGGTGGCTGCCCAGATTGTTGTTTCTCTACAATCAGTTGTCGCGCGTAGCGTTGACCCAATCCATCGCGTTGTGGTGACAGTGGGAACCTTTGAGACAGATAGCGCGGCCAGCAATGTAATCGCGCACACAGTCAAAATGAAGGGTACAGTGCGCACGCTTGATCCCTTCAATCGAGATATGGCGAAAGAGCGTATCGCCGCGATCGCTGAGCATACCGCCCTTGCCTTTGGAGCGACGGCAGACTTCAGCTGGGAATATGGCTATCCCGTCACGGTGAATCATGAGGATGAAACCGGCTATGCCGTGGAGGCCGCGCGGGCAGTTGCCGGGGAAAACGCGGTGGACGATAATGTGGACCCGATCCTGCCGGCAGAAGATTTCTCTTACATGCTGGAAGAACGGCCCGGAGCCTATATCTTCTTAGGCAATGGTGATACGGCGATGTGCCATCACCCTGAGTATAATTTTGACGATGAGGCAATCCCGCTAGGCTGTAGCTGGTTTGCCGAACTGGTCGAGCGGCGTATGCCGTCGGCCTGAAACAGGACTAAGTAAGGAAACAAAATGCCGATCAAGAACCGCTTTGCAGAATTGCAGGATGAAATCACAACATGGCGACGTGATTTGCACGAAAACCCAGAGATCCTGTTTGAAACCCACCGCACCAGCGCTCTGGTCGCAGAAAAGCTGAAAGAGTTCGGCTGTGACGAGATCGTCACCGGCATCGGGCGCACCGGTGTTGTGGGTGTGATCCAAGGCAAGACAGACACGGCCGGCAAGGTGGTTGGTTTGCGCGCGGATATGGATGCGTTGCCGATCCATGAGCAAACAGGTCTGGAGTACGCGTCCAAAACCGACGGTGCGATGCATGCCTGTGGGCATGATGGTCACACGGCCATGTTGTTGGGGGCCGCCAAGTATCTGAGCGAGACCCGCAATTTTGACGGCACGGTTGTGGTGATCTTCCAACCCGCCGAAGAAGGCGGCGGCGGCGGCAAGGAAATGTGTGACGACGGCATGATGGCGCGTTGGAACATTCAGGAAGTTTACGGCATGCACAACTGGCCCGGCCAACCTGTGGGCAGCTTTGCAATCCGTCCGGGCGCGTTTTTTGCCGCAACCGATCAGTTTGACATCACCTTTGAAGGCAAGGGCGGTCATGCCGCCAAGCCGAATGAAACCATCGACACTACTGTGATGGCGTCGCAGGCGGTTTTGGCGTTGCAGACTATTGCCAGCCGCAACACGGACCCTGTTGAACAGATCGTGGTCTCGGTGACATCGTTTGAGACCAGCTCGAAAGCGTTTAACGTCATTCCACAGAAGGTTCAGATCAAAGGCACCGTGCGCACGCTGTCCAATGCCATTCGGGATCTGGCAGAAAAGCGGATCAACGAGATTTGTGCCGGTGTGGCGGCGACGATGGGGGGCACGGCTGATGTAACCTATCACCGTGGCTATCCGGTCATGGTAAACCACGAAGAACAGACCGAATTTGCAGCTGATGTGGCGAAATCGATTTCTGGTGATTGCAACGACGCACCGCTGGTGATGGGCGGCGAAGACTTTGCCTTTATGCTCGAAGAACGCCCCGGCGCCTATATTCTGGTGGGCAATGGCGACACAGCCGCGGTGCACCACCCCGAATACAACTTCAACGATGAGGCCATTCCGGCTGGGTGCAGCTGGTGGGCTGAAATTGTAGAGAAGCGTATGCCTGCGGCGTAAGATGCTAACTTTGATAGGAAAGGCGGGTTTTGAGCCCGCCCTTTTTTGTGGGCGTTGATCAGAGCGTTGAGGAGTGGGCGCACGCGCTCGTCTGAGATTTGCGATGCGGACAATACGGCCTGCGCGCAGAATAGGAACTGACCGCGTCCGAACCGAGGGGAAGGAAGCAAAGCGCCCGCGTTTTGCCAGAGGCAAACCTTTGGTTTGACGGGGGCGGTTCACCTCTCGGGATCTTGCTGCGCAAGACCCTGTCGGTCAATGGGGCGCTGCCAAATCCTTGATTTGGCATTGGCCTCAACTTGAATGTTGAAAGCGTTGATTATCAGCTATGCGGACGTAGCTGCTATTGGTCCGCGATTAATAAGGCCACTCTCACAGAAATCCCGCCTAAGGTTTGATAACGAGTACTGAGGCAGAAAGGGCGTCTTGGTCAACGACTGTTACACCTGCGCGGAGCAGGCAGGCTCCGGCGAGTGATAAAACACGCGTTTCTTCCACGGCATTGGCGGCTGACAAATCAGGATATGCAGAAGAGAACATGTCAGCTGCCTTCAAGGCATCGAGATGATGATCCCCAACGCCGGCATGTGCCGCACCGGTGACGAATGCCTCAAAAACCAAAATCGAATTTTTGGGCGACCAATCGTGCCAATCAAGTGAGAAGGGGGTGCCCGCCAAGTCTTCTCGAAGCCCTTCGAATACATGTGACATAACGGCGAGACCGATAGTTGTGACAGTGGCACCTGCCCCTGCTGACCAAGGTCGACCAGCCTCTCCGATACGCTGAGAGGTAATCTTTGACAATTGGCGATTAACTGGAATGAACAAAGGTGATTCAAAACCCAGAGCGCCGGGATGATGCGTTATCAATTCTCGGTAGCGGCCAATGAAGTCATCTAGGTTTTGGCCGGTTTCATCCTTACCGCGAAACTTGATTGCCCAGCCAATATTCTTTGGCGCACCTACATCTACAACGCCGACAACAATATCTCTTATTTCCAAAGTTGCTTTGCCCTTCTTCGACCAATGTACATACCAAGCAGCGAATGCGTAAGATTGGCAAGGCCTTGTTTATTGACATAGCGGTCACCCGTATATCGCGTAGTATCTTACACGTTGGGCTCAGACCTGCCATTCGCTGCGGGTTAAAAATCGTAGAACGCTTCGCCAAAAGATCGGCGCATGCTCATTCGCATGGATGGGGCCTTTAGCTCTGTTTACAAGCACTGAGACGGGTCAGCCGCCGGTATGGCTCATGTGGCGGCTCATCTGGCCGTCAACCTCTTGGCGGGAATAGTCAAAATCATGGCCCTTAGGTTTCAGCGCAATGGCGTCGCGAATGGACTGCTCCAGAAGAGCGTCGCCTTCTGAGGCACGCAGCGGCGCGCGCAGGTCGGCCATGTCTTCCTGTCCCAGACACATATAAAGCTGACCTGTACAGGTGAGGCGCACGCGGTTGCAGCTTTCGCAGAAGTTATGGGTCATTGGAGTGATCAGGCCAATTTTTTGGCCGGTTTCTTCCAGTCGCAGATAGCGGGCAGGCCCGCCTGTGCGCTCTGCCAGATCGGTCAAAGTATAGCGTGTGGCCAGTTGTGCGCGCAGATCATCCAGTGACCAATATTGCGTCAGACGGTCCTCATTACCCAGATCGCCCATTGGCATGACTTCGATCCATGTCATATCCATGTCGCGGCTGGCGCACCATTCGGCCAAGGTAAACAGCTCGTCTTCGTTAAAGCCTTTGAGTGCCACGGCGTTGATCTTGATGCGCAGGCCTGCTTCTTGGGCTGCGTCCAGACCGCGCATGACCTGGGGCAGGCGGCCCCAGCGGGTGATTTCTGCAAACTTGGCTTCGTCAATTGTGTCAAGCGACACATTAATGCGGCGCACGCCGCAATCATAGAGCTCGCCTGCGAAGCGTTCGAGTTGCGAGCCATTGGTGGTCAGGGTCAGCTCTTTAAGCTCGCCGCTGTCCAGATGACGTTTCATCGAGCGAAAGAACGTCATGATATCGCGCCGCACCAGAGGCTCTCCGCCTGTGATGCGCAGTTTCTCAACCCCCATACGCACAAAGGTCGAGCACATGCGATCCAGCTCTTCGAGCGTGAGCAGCTCTTTCTTTGGCAAAAACGTCATGTTTTCGGCCATGCAATAGACACAGCGGAAATCGCAACGGTCTGTTACGGAGACACGCAGGTAGGAAATAGCGCGTTGAAACGGATCAATTAATGGAACTGTCATACACCATTGGTAGTGGCGAAGTGCTGCTGGGGCAAGGGGGGCAAAGGTTGTAGAGTCTCACATTCGAGTGCATGATTGGCGTTATGAGATATGTTGTATTGTTTTGCGTTGGATTTAGCCTGAGCGGTTGTGGATTTTTGGGCCAAGAAGAGCGCTGGTCAGTTGGACAGGCTGAGCCACAAGTGGTTGAGGCCGTTGCCGAAGTAGAAGAGATACCAGCGCCAGAGATTGCTATTGAAACGCGCGCGCCAGCGCCGAGTGGAGCTTTGGGCAACACTGTCGCTTCTTTGGGCTCACCTAGCGAGACGGGGTTGTGGTTAAAGACACCGCTGGTGGCCAAAACCCGTCCCGGAGTGGTGCGTTGGCAGGGGAAGTCTGCATCAGTGACATTGATCCCGATCGTCGGCGAAAGCGGGGCAGGTAGCCGTTTGTCACTACAGGCAATGCAGACATTGGGCATCCCGCTGACCGATCTGGCCGAAGTGCAGGTGTCAGCGGACTAGTGCCTCATGTATGAAATGTTGATGCTATAGGTATTTACGGGCCTCTTTCACTGCAAAGGCTTTCATCTTGTCGCCGTGCTCGTTCAAGAAAGCCTCGACCCGTGGGGCGTCGTGTTTTGAGAGGTCGCGCAGCCACCACGCAACGGCTTTTTGCAGGAACCATTTGTGGTCTTCGGCATAACCAGCGGCCCAGCCAAGCACGCGATCACGGACTTCCAGTTCTTGCGGTTTGGGAAAGTTTTGTTTGGTCCACGGCAGGGTAATTACAAGTGCGGCGCGGCGGGTCCAAAGGTGGTCGGATTTGGTCCAAGTCTCAACGGTGTCGATGCGCGACGGATCAGCCACCAGACGTTTTTGTCCTGCCATGCAGGCATGATCGGCAATCGCCCAGCTGTCAAAATCCGGCACCCAGCTGGCGATCAAGTCCCACGCCGCGTCATCAGGACGGATGCGGGCTTGTGTAAGCAGCTTTGCAGCGGCCAGTCGGGCTTCGAATATATCGGTTTGCCACAGCTCACTGGCCAGTGTGACACGCTCTTGCACGCTTAGCGTCTGGCGCCAGGTTTTGGTGATCTCGTTGAGGTTCGGGTTGGCGATCCCCAAGACCTCGCGTTTTTGTTTGTGATAGGAAGCCATGCCTGCGGCACGGCCCGGTTCGATCAGCTCTTTGAGCGCGGCAAGGGCGTCGTCCAATGTCATTCGACTGTCACCGATTTTGCAAGGTTGCGGGGTTGGTCGACGTCGGTGCCTTTGGCAACTGCAGTATGGTAGGCCAAAAGTTGGGCCGGCAAGGCATAGAGGATCGGGCTGAGTACCGGATCAACGCCGGGCAACTGGATGCCTTGCCAAATGCCGTCTCCGCCTTCGTTCATACCTGCGCTGTCGGTGATCAAAAGCACCTTGCCATTGCGTGCCATGACCTCTTGCATATTAGAAACGGACTTATCAAACAGGCTGTCTTTGGGCGCCATGACCACGACGGGCACATGTTTGTCGATTAATGCGATGGGGCCGTGTTTGAGCTCGCCTGAAGCATAAGCTTCGGCGTGGATGTAGCTGATTTCTTTTAGCTTTAATGCACCTTCTAGGGCGAGTGGATACATCACGCCGCGGCCCAGAAACAGGATATCTCGCGCTTCGGCGAGTTTGCGCGCGGCTTCGGCCATTTGCGGTTCGGCTTCTAGCGCGACGTTCATCAACCCGGGGAGTGCACGCAACTCGGCAAGGTGTCCGGCCAGCTTGTCCTGAGAAATTGCGCCACGATCCGAGGCCGCTTTGAGGGCCAGCATGAGCAGCACTGTGAGTTGACAGGTGAAGGCCTTGGTGGAGGCCACACCGATTTCGGTGCCCGCCATGATCGGCAGCACAAGGTCGCTTTCGCGTGCGATTGAGCTTTCCGGCACATTGACCACAGCTGCGATCATATCGGCTTTGCCCTCGCAATAGCGCAGCGCGGCCAGAGTGTCCGCTGTTTCGCCCGACTGGGACACAAATAGCGCCAAGGTGCCGGGTGTGATCGGAGGTTCACGATAGCGGAATTCTGACGCAACATCGACCTCGACTGGTAGGCCGGCAATCTGTTCAAACCAATATTTGGCTGTCAGGCAAGCATAGTAAGCGGTGCCGCAGGCCACCATGGTGAGGCGATTAATCTTGGTGAAATCCACGCCTGCGCCCGGTAGGGAAACAGTGCTGCCTTCGTTGCTGATATAGTGCCGAATGGCTTCGCCAATCACCGTGGGTTGTTCAGCTATTTCTTTGGCCATGAAGTGTTTGTGGCCACCTTTGTCGACGCGGGCCTGATCGATACGGATTGTTTTGATCGCACGGTTGGCGATCTCGCCGTTGGCATTGCGCACTTCTAGCGAGGTGCGCGTAATGACCGCGCTGTCGCCTTCGTCCAGATAGGTGATGCGGTCGGTCAGCGGTGCCAAGGCGATGGCATCAGAGCCGACAAACATTTCGCCGTCGCCGTGGCCGATGGCAAGAGGCGAGCCTTTGCGCGCCGCCACGATCAAGTCCTCTTCGCCTTGGAAGAGAAAGGCCAGTGCGAAGGCCCCGTCAAGACGCGACAGGGTTTTGCGGGCGGCTTCAATCGGAGCCATGCCGTCCTGTTCCATGTAGCGCTGGGTCAGCAAGGCGACGGTTTCAGTGTCGGTTTCGGTGACAAAAGAAATGCCAGCTTCGGCCAATTCCTCACGCAATTCTCGGAAGTTTTCGATGATGCCGTTGTGGACCACTGCCACGGGCCCGGCTTGGTGTGGGTGGGCGTTTTCCACCGATGGGACGCCATGTGTCGCCCAGCGGGTGTGGCCGATGCCGGATTTTCCCATGAGCGAGTCATGGACCAAAAGGTCAGACAAGTTCACAAGCTTACCCACCGCGCGGCGTCGGTCCAAAACCCCGTTGTGCACGGTGGCGATACCGGCGCTGTCATAGCCGCGGTATTCCAGACGTTTGAGCGCTTCGACAAGGATGGGCGCAGCTTCGTGGTCGCCAAGTACCCCAACAATTCCACACATACTCAGACCTCTCCGTCGCGTTTTTTCTTTTTCATCTTAAGCAGTTCGCGCAGCTTGCGCGCCAGTCCGGGTTTGGTCACCTGATCTGCGCGCGACAGTGCCAAGGCGGCATCAGGCACATCTTTGGTGATAACTGATCCAGAGCCGGTCATCGCTTCGTCGCCGACGGACACAGGTGCCACCAGCATGGTGTTTGAGCCGATAAAGGCGTTGTTGCCAATCTCGGTGCGGTGTTTCATCACGCCATCATAGTTGCAGGTGATCGTGCCTGCGCCGATGTTGGTGGCGCGGCCGACAGTGGCGTCCCCGATATAGGACAGGTGGTTGATCTTGCTGCCTTCGCCAATTTCGGCGTTTTTGATTTCGACAAAGTTGCCGACATGCGTGTGCTCAGCGAGCTCGGCACCTGGACGCAGACGTGCATAGGGGCCAACGGTGGCACCACGTGAGACGTGACAGCCTTCAAGGTGTGAGAACGCGCGAATGCGTGTACCGCTTTCAACCGTGACGTCTGGGCCGAAATAGACGTTGGGTTCGATCACGGTGTCGCGACCGATGATGGTATCAAAGGACAACATCACGGTTTCAGGCTGCTGCAGGGTGACACCCAGATCCAGAAGCTCGGCGCGGGCACGGGTTTGAAACACCGATTCAGCTTGGGCCAGATGGGCGCGCGAATTGATGCCCAGCGTTTCGGCTTCGTCACAAGACACGGCGGTGACGGCAAGGCCGCGGGCACGCGCGATACCGACGATGTCGGTGAGGTAGTATTCGCCTTGTGCATTTTGCGGCGCAACTGCGTCGATCAAGTCAAACATCTGATCGCGCTTGGCAAGCATTACGCCAGAGTTGCAGAACGTAATGGCGCGCTCTTGATCGGTTGCGTCGGCGAATTCGACAATTTTCTCAAGACTGTCACCTGACATTACCAAGCGACCATATTTGCCAGGGTCAGCAGCTTCGAAACCCAAAACCACCACAGCGTTGTCCGCCCGAGCGGCGATCATTTTCTCAAGGGTTTCTGTGCTGACAAATGGCGTGTCACCAAAGAGGACGATCACATCGCCCTCAAAGCCGTCCAGCGCGTCGCGACAAACATTCACCGCATGCGCAGTGCCGTTTTGTTCGGCTTGCGAAACAACCTGCGCCTCGGGGTTGTAGTCGGCAACCGTGTCGCGCACCTCGTCAAATCCGTGGCCTGCGACGATGATGGTTCTTTCCGGGTTCAGCGCGTCGCCTGCTTGCATTGCGTGCACCAGCATAGGGGCGTTCGCAATCTGGTGCAGGACCTTGGGCTGATCGGAGTTCATCCGGGTGCCTTTGCCTGCGGCAAGGATGACAAGTGCAATGCTCATGTGTTTTCTCTTTGAATTCTTGTTGTGCCCGTTTTATCCGGATGTAGGTAAGGCGCAAGGCCATGGGCCATCAAAACTGATTGCGCTTTGTAACAGCGATGCGCGGGGACGCGCCAGAACAAAGCAAGGCAGGCGATATGCGAACAGTGGTTTTTGATCTTGATGGCACGCTTGCCGACACCAGCGGCGATTTGATTGCAGCGGCAAATGTGTGCTTTCGCCAGATGGGGCATGGCGATGTTTTAGATGTGAGGACCGATGCGGGTGTGGCGTTGCGCGGTGGACGACGGATGTTGACCGTGGGGCTGACACGGCTGGGCCGCATGGATGAGGCCGTGGTGGATCAGTTTTATCCCGTGTTGCTTGAGGCTTATAGCGCTGATATTGCGACGCATTCCAGTTTTTATCCCGGTGCGTTAGAGGCCGTGGAGCGATTGAAAACGCTGGGCTATGGCGTTGGGATTTGTACCAATAAGCCCGAAGCCTTGGCGGATCAGTTGTTGCGGGCTTTGGGCGTTCGTGATGCCTTTGGAGCATTGGTGGGCGCAGATACATTGCCTGTGCGCAAACCAGATCCTGAGCCGTTGCGAGAAACTGCACGCCGATTGGGCGGTGATCCGGCAAAAACCGTGTTGATCGGGGATTCCGATACGGATCGCAATACATCACGCGCCGCGGGCGTGGCATCGGTGCTGGTGACCTTTGGTCCCAGTGGTGAAGATATGGCAGCCTTGGAGCCAGAGGCGCTGTTGCATGATTACGCGGCCTTGCCAGGGGTCGTTCAGGCGCTGATTGGTCTTAACAGCTGATCTGACAGCGCGGTGAGCGGCAGGGTTTCCAACGCGGCGAGGGTTTGTTCGATGCGATTGGCGCGATCGCGGCCTAGATAGGGATCTGCAAGGCTGTGGAATTTGGTGCGCAACTCGGCTTCGGACGGGGGGGCGGTGTGATCCCATAGCGGTTCGGTCCACTCACTTGCATAGTGGTCGCCTTGGATGGTTTTGATCACCACGCGGGCCAAGCGCTGATGCGGGAAGGCGGCGTTGGCGTGACCGCTTTCGACCATTTTGATCTTAGCGGCGAGCGCCAGAATGTCGGGGGCATTGACTGCTGCGTCAGAGATGTCCGCAGACGTGACCGTGCCGCGTATTAGCGCGATGGCTACAGGAAAGGACGTTGAATATTGCGCGGCTTCGGTGCTGTCAGGGCGGGGCATGGCTAGGCGGACGGATTCGTGGAATGTGTGGATTTCAATGTCTGCGATGTCGGACGCTTTGATTGCATGGGATTGTTGCAAGGTAAGTGCTGCTTCAACAGGGGCCTGAGCCCAGCGGCAGACGGGGTAGGGTTTGTAGTATTGCTCTAACATATACCAGCGTTGGCCGAGGTCCGACCAATGCGCGCGGGCGTTCTCGACGGTGATGGCCGGCGCGCCGGTAAACCCCGATTGAGCCAGTTTCACGGCCGACGTGCCACACATGGCCCCCCAGCCTGCGCCGTCTTTGACCATTGTGGGGGCATCGATGCAGCGCATCATTTGGCTGCGAGGCCCATGATACTCGGCAATGCCAAGCGCGTGGCGGGTGGTTTCATGCTCAATGCCTAGCAGGCGTGCGCCAGCGGCGGCAGCGGTGACAGCCCCCCAGCTGCCAGAGGTGTGGTAATCCGGTACGGTGGCATGTTGAGCTACGGAGGCGCGGGCGCCAAATTCATAGCCCATAGCAATTGCCGTTAGAAAGTCCCGACCAGAAACCTCAGCCTCGTGGCCCAGCATGAGGGCTGCGGGAAAAAGCGGGCAGCCGATGTGGCCTTTGGCGGGGTTAAAGCCGTCATGCGCATCCAATGCGTCAATGGACATGCCTGCTGCGAGGGCTGCGCCGGTGGCGGAGGAGGCGCGCCCGTCAAACAGCATTGGCACAGTGCCGCCAAATTCGCTGTGGGCGTGGTTGCGGATGATATGGGACAGTTTTGTTTGCATCCCGCCCGCCGCGACGCCAATCAAATCCAAGATGCTGAGTTTGGCCTGATTCTGCACTTGGCGGGAAAGGTCAGACCACTGAAGGTCGTGAATAAATGCAAGCGGGGTGGGCATGGCACGCTCCTGTGGCGAGTGGTGTGATTAGCCTAACAAGGCATGAGGCGCGAAATCGGTCTTTGCCGACCTTTTCACGTCGCATTTGGGTCTCAGAGAATGCGGAGATTGCAGCAATGAGACGGCTGGCGTAATGCTGACGCGGACACCGAGGGGTAAGAGGGTAAGATGAGCGAGCGATTCACCGGTAATTTCACCCAACAGGAACCTATTCCTGAAGACGCTATCGACGCCGCGTTGGAAGTGATGCGCTCTGGTCGGTTGCACCGCTACAATGTGGCGCAAGGAGAGTTGGGCGAGGCCGCGCTGTTAGAACAGGAGTTCGCCGCGATTACGGGCGCCAAATACTGTCTGGCGGTGGCGTCGGGTGGCTATGCCATGGGCTGTGCCTTGCGCGCCATGGGGATTGGGGCAGGTGACACCGTGCTGACTAACGCCTTTACGCTGGCCCCTGTGCCCGGCGCCATTGCCAGCGTCGGGGCCACGCCGATCTTTGTTGGGGTTACCGAAGGGCTGGTGATCGATCTTGAGGACCTTGAGGCCAAGGCGGATCAGGCGAGTGTGCTGATGTTAAGCCATATGCGTGGGCATATGTGCGACATGGAGGCATTGATGGCGATTTGTGAGCGGCATGGCATTCGCGTCATTGAGGACTGTGCCCATACGATGGGTGGGAGCTGGGATGGGCTGGCATCGGGGCGTCATGGTGCGATGGCCTGCTATTCCACGCAGACCTATAAACATGCCAATTCGGGTGAGGGCGGTTTGCTGATCTCTGATGATGCCGAGCTGATGGCGCGCGCGGTTATCCTGTCGGGCAGTTATATGCTGTATGAACGACACGCGGCAGCGCCCGCGCCGGAGGTGTTTGAGCAGGTAAAGTATCACACTCCCAATGTGTCGGGGCGCATGGACAATCTGCGGGCTGCGATATTGCGTCCGCAGCTACGAATTCTTGATGATCAAGTTACCAAGTGGAACGCACGCCACGATGTTTTGGTGGAGGGGTTGCGCGGCACGTCAGGTTTGCAGGTGATCGAGCGACCGGAGAAAGAACAATACGTGGGCAGCTCGATCCAGTTTCTGTTGTTGGACTGGTCGGAGGAGAAAATCTCTGAGGTTTTGAAGCGATGTGCACATCGCGGTGTCGAGCTAAAATGGTTTGGCGGGGCGGAACCTGTGGCCTTTACGTCGCGATATGACAGTTGGCGCTATGCGCCGAGCCAGCCGATGCCAACAACTGACCGTATTCTCAAGGGGATCGTGGATATGCGTATTCCTCTGACCTTTAGTGTGGAGGATTGCGCCTTGATTGCGCGGATTATTCGCGCCGAGGTGGGGACAGTGTTTCAAGGCAGCTAAGAGCGCCATACAATAAATTGGACCATCCTTGATGGAATTGAAAAACGTGTCGCGTTAGCCTTTGGGCTCGTGCGGTGTTTTGGGTATGCCGCGCAGGTAATGTTGAGCGGAGGACAGATCATGGCGGCATCGACGGACACCCGAAAGCTTGAGCATGCGAAGGGGCTGTATTTGGACGGCATTCGCGATGGCAATATTTGGGAGGCGCTGAATGCGCATACGGGCGCGCGCTATACACAGCACTCTACCGGTGTTGAGGATGGACAAGAAGGGTTTGCCGCGTTCTTCGGGCCATTCATTGAGCGCAACAAACTGCGTGATATTCAGATTGTCCGCGCCTTTGAGGATGGAACACATGTGTTTCTTCAAGCCTATCAGAGCCTCAACAATGGCGAGAGCCAATGGGTGACGGGCGATATCTTTGACACCGACGATAATGATCGGGTGATTGAGCATTGGGATGTCATTCAAGCCTATGCCGGTGAAGGTAAGTCGGGACGTACGATGGTGGATGGTCCGACCGAGGTAGAGGACCTTGATCAGACAAATGCAAACAAGGAAGTGGTTCAGGGCTTCTGTGATGTCTGTCTTGTTGGGGGCGACCATGATCGTGTGGCAGAATATATATCCTCAGAGCAATACGATCAGCATAGTCCCGACGTGGCGGATGGTCTGGACGGGTTTGCAGCCTATGCGGCAGGTTTGACCCAAGCTGGACAGTCGATGCGGTATTGGAAGGTGCACAAGTTGATCGGGCAGGGTAATTTTGTCGCGACAATGAGCCATGTTCAGGTGGGAGAAAGCCACTATTGCGTGGTGGATTTGTTCCGACTGAAGGCGGGCAAGATTGTTGAGCATTGGGATGTTCAGGAAAAGATACTTGCGCCGGAGGACTGGAAAAATCAGGGTAAGTTTTGACGCAGAAAGATGCCTTTGACTGCGGGCGTAGATGGCGTGCCAATGAACCTTCTGTTTGTGAAATATGACCAGCTACGGATTGACTACCTCAGTTGCGCTGGGCCTCAAGCCGAGGTGGAACGTCTTTATGGATCTTTGGCATAATGGGGACGGCGATGTGCTCAGCGTGTGACTATCTCTGATGCAGCTATTGTTGCTGGTCGGGGTGGGTCATCACGTCGCGGGTTTTGCCGTTCGTGGGGGCGCGTCCGAAGTGTCGGAAGACTGGATCAAAAGATATCGTGGACCAGCGAGAGGCGTGTGACCAGAAGCGTCATTCTTAAGCCCTTGTGAAATCTGAGATAAATCAAATCAACACCTGCGACGCTGGGGCATTTCGGCTGCGATGCCGAAATTTCTTGATCAAAAAAGCGACTCGGCGTAATTATATGAACAAGCGTTCAATAACGGGAGAGTTGACGCATGTTCATGCACACGATGAAGTTTGACCTTGGTGAAGATATCAACGCGCTGCGCGATATGGTGCATCGCTATGCGCAGGAGCGCATCAAGCCGATGGCGGCTGAAATCGACGCCAAAAACGAATTTCCCAATGAGTTGTGGAAAGAGTTTGGCGAGCTGGGGCTGTTGGGGGTTACAACGCCCGAACAATACGGCGGGGCGGAGATGTCTTATCTGGCGCATGTCATTGCGGTGGAAGAGATTGCGCGGGCCAGTGCGTCGGTATCGCTAAGCTATGGCGCGCATTCTAACCTGTGCGTCAACCAAATCAAACTGAACGGTAATGAAGAGCAGAAGCAGAAATATCTGCCGCGCCTGATTTCCGGGGAGCATGTTGGCGCCCTAGCGATGTCAGAGCCCAGTGCTGGATCTGATGTGGTGAGCATGAAGTTGCGGGCAGACAAGAAGAACGACCGCTTTGTGCTGAATGGCAACAAATACTGGATCACCAATGGGCCGGACGCGGATACGCTTGTGGTCTATGCCAAGACCGACATGGATGCCGGTCCACGTGGGATCACCGCCTTTCTGATTGAGAAAGAGATGAAGGGTTTTAGCACCAGCCCGCATTTTGACAAGCTTGGGATGCGCGGGTCCAACACGGCTGAGCTGATCTTTGAAGATGTCGAGGTTCCGTTTGACAACGTACTCGGCGAAGAAGGTCGCGGGGTCGCTGTGCTGATGTCGGGGCTGGATTATGAGCGTGTCGTGCTGGCCGGTATTGGTACAGGAATCATGGCGGCCTGTCTGGATGAGGTCATGCCCTACATGGTGGAGCGTAAGCAATTTGGGCAGCCGATCGGGAATTTCCAGCTGATGCAGGGCAAGATTGCCGACATGTACACAGCGATGAATTCGGCGCGCGCCTATGTTTATGAATGTGCGCGGGCCTGCGATGAAGGTCGCATTACCCGTCAGGATGCGGCGGCGTGTTGTCTGTTTGCGTCCGAGGAAGCCATGAAACAAGCGCATCAGGCGGTGCAGGCGCTGGGCGGGGCAGGGTATCTGAGTGACAATCCGGTGGGGCGCATTTTTCGCGATGCTAAATTGATGGAGATCGGGGCGGGCACCAGTGAAATCCGACGTATGTTGATCGGTCGTGAACTGATGGCGGCGCAGGCGTAAGTCTGGCACTGTCAAACGACACGTTCTGAACATAGGAGTCCTGAAATGCTTAAATCTTCTTTGGTTGTCCTGTTGGCGGTGGCAACACCGGTGCTGGCAGATGATTTGATCTATTCTGACGCAGCAACTGTGTCTTGTCTGGACGGCTTAATCGAAGATCAGGATCCGACGTTTTGTATCGGAGCTTCGGCCGAGGCCTGTATGGAAGACACGCAAGGTGGCTGGTCGACGGCGGCCATGAGCGGATGTCTCAATCGCGAGCTGAAGTACTGGGATGCGCGGCTGAACGTTGCTTACGGCGATGTTCGGGACATGCGTAAAAAAACAGACGCCGAACTGGACGAGCTTGGCAGCGCGGCGCGGCGCCCCGGGAAGGCTTTGTTGGCCATGCAGCGGGCGTGGATCGCCTATCGTGATGCGACCTGTGATTACGAGCGTTCGCACTGGGGCGGTGGTACCGGCGGCGGTCCTGCAACGATGTCCTGCCTTATGAATATGACCGCCGAACAAGCGCTTTATCTCGAAGCGGACGGCTTGCAGGAGTAATTTTTTATGGTGGTTCTGAGGCAGTGGAGCAATTTGGTTGGTACATGTGTTGCCGTTATCGCGGCTTTTGTGGTTAGCACGCTCTTGACGGTTCCGACTTATGCACAAGATTTACCATTTTCTATTGAGGCGACGGAAACCTGCCTTGCGGACTTGCCGCGTGGAGCTGATCGCGATCAATGCGTTGGCGCTGCCGCGGAAGTCTGCCGGAAGGCCGCCGAAGGCCAAGACGCAATGGGGCCGTGCATAGGGCAGGAGCTGGCCTATTGGACGGCGCGGATGCAGGCGTCATTTGCGATGGCGATCTCGCGGGCGGAAAGCAAAGATTTTGATGCGCGTGCAATGAATATTCCTCCGCAGCATCAAGAGGATGCGTTGAACGCGCTGCAAGACAACTGGAATGTGTATCGCGAAAGTGCCTGCAAGTTTGAGCAAACCTTGTGGGGCATTGAAGATTCAAACAGCGCGACGGCGCTGTTGTGTCAGATGGTTTTGGTCGCACAGCAGACTTTCTATCTCGAAGCTGTGGCTTTGGTCGATTGAATAAAAGGAAAGAACAATGAGCAAACTACAGTCGAAGGTTCTGACCGGATCAGAGGATTTCGCAGCCAACCGAGCGGCGCATCTGGAAATGATCGGCACTGTACGAGAAGCGGCGCAGATGGCGGCCCAAGGTGGCGGCGAGCGCTCACGCGCCCGTCACGTCAGCCGTGGCAAAATGCTCCCGCGCGAACGTGTGGCCAATCTTCTCGATCCTGGTAGTTCGTTTCTGGAAGTCGGCTCGACAGCGGCGCATGGCATGTACGACGGGGCTGCGCCCTGTGCGGGCGCAATCGCGGGTATTGGTCAGGTACAGGGGCAAGAGGTCATGGTGGTGTGCAATGATGCCACCGTGAAAGGCGGCACCTATTACCCGATGACGGTGAAAAAACACCTGCGTGCGCAAGAGATTGCAGAGCAGAACAATCTTCCTTGTATCTATCTGGTGGACAGTGGTGGTGCGAACCTACCGCAGCAGGATGAGGTGTTTCCCGACCGCGACCACTTTGGCCGAATTTTCTACAACCAAGCCAATATGAGCGCCAAAGGCATTCCGCAGATTGCGGTGGTGATGGGGTCTTGTACCGCTGGCGGTGCCTATGTGCCTGCGATGAGTGATGTGACGATCATTGTCAAAGAGCAGGGCACTATTTTTCTCGCTGGTCCGCCGTTGGTGAAAGCTGCGACCGGCGAAGTGGTGAGTTCGGAAGATCTGGGCGGTGGAGATGTGCACACGCGCCTGTCCGGCGTGGCGGATTATCTGGCGGATGATGATGCGCATGCTTTGGCATTGGCGCGTCAGGCTGTGGGCTATCTGAACCGCTCCAAACCACGGACTGTGGACTGGGCGTCGCCCGAAGACCCTGCCTATGATCCAGAGGAGATTTTGGGCGTCGTACCGGGCGGATTGCGCACGCCGTATGACATTCGCGAAGTGATTGCGCGCGTTGTGGACGGGTCGCGCTTTGACGAATTCAAGAAACGCTTTGGAGAAACTCTTGTCTGTGGCTTCGCCCATGTCAAAGGCTGTCCCGTTGGGATTATTGCCAACAACGGTGTGCTCTATTCCGAGAGTGCGCAAAAAGGTGCCCATTTTATTGAGCTGTGCAGCCAGCGCGGTATTCCTCTGGTGTTTTTACAGAACATCACCGGCTTTATGGTGGGGCAAAAGTATGAAGCCGAAGGCATTGCGCGCCATGGGGCCAAGATGGTCACGGCGGTGGCGACTACCAAAGTGCCGAAGATCACCATGCTGGTGGGTGGCTCTTTTGGCGCGGGCAACTATGGCATGGCGGGGCGGGCGTATTCGCCGCGCTTCCTGTGGTCTTGGCCCAACTCGCGCATTTCCGTGATGGGCGGTGAGCAGGCGGCGGGTGTTTTGGCCACAGTCAAACGCGACGGGATTGAGCGGCAGGGCGGCACATGGTCGCCGGAAGAAGAGGCCGCGTTTAAGCAGCCGACGCTTGATATGTTTGAGGAGCAGAGCCACCCGCTCTATGCCTCTGCGCGGCTTTGGGATGACGGCATTGTCGACCCGCGCAAGACCCGCGATGTGCTGGCGTTAAGCTTGAGTGCGTCGCTGAATGCACCGATTGAAGAAACCAAGTTTGGCGTGTTTCGGATGTGACGGCGTGGGGACCAGCCCCCACACCCCCGAAGTATTTGGACAGAGAAGAAGTGGGTCGGGAGGCCTTGGGATGGATATAAAAAAACTAGGAAGGCGGCTTGCTGCGAAACTCCCGGATGTTTCTTGGTCTGATTTGACGCTTCCCGAAATGACACGGGAGGTCGAGATTGCCGTCTATTTGGTTCATAATTCTATTGATCCCGAAGACTACTTCTTCCTGTTTAACTTTGAGGAGTTTGTTGAGAAGTCCAAAGCCGGGTTGTTTGTGCAGCCTGTGATCCGAATTTTTGCAGGGCGCAACGATTTTAGTAGAACGCTTTTCGCGCGGCAGTTTCGTGAGGTTTTTGCCGCAGAGTTTGACCGCATGCGCGCGCAGCTTGCGGCATCTAAGAAGGGCAAGTTTGGGTGGCTGAGTTTTGGTGGGGCCTTTGAGCTATTAAGCGGGTTTGTCGGCAATATGGTGCTGCATATTGCGTTGAGCGCCGGAGGCAAAGTGTTGGACCAGGTCGGGCTGGGCGCGATCGTGAAAGGTAAGAGCGACGAAGCCAAGCTTAGAGATGAAATCGAGCAGACTAAGTCGCAAGTTGAGGTTGCGTTGCAGCGCATTGAAATCACCATCCATCGTGAATTGTACGATCATGCGTATCTAGATGGATATTTGGGGAAAATCAGCGATATGGACAGAGAGGCGTGGCCGCTGCCTGCCTACGTGCGTGCGCATTTGGACCAAGGCACAAATGGGTCTTGGTGGTGAGGGAAGACGATGTTTGAAAAGATTTTGATCGCCAACCGAGGTGAAATTGCCTGTCGTGTGATGGAGAGCGCGCGCCAGATGGGTGTGAAAACTGTTGCAGTCTACTCAGATGCGGATGCGGGATCCAAACATGTGGCGCTGGCGGATCAGGCGGTGCACATCGGTGGCGCGGCACCAGCTGAGAGCTATCTCAAAGGGGATGCAATAATTGCGGCCGCGCTTGAAACGGGAGCGCAGGCGATCCATCCGGGATATGGATTTCTGTCTGAGAACCCTGAGTTTGTGGAAGCTGTTGAGGCCGCGGGGCTTGTATTCATCGGTCCGTCGGCATCGGCGATCCGTAAGATGGGGCTAAAAGATGCCGCCAAGGTCTTGATGCAAGAGGCAGGCGTTCCCGTGGTGCCAGGGTATCATGGTGCCAATCAGGATGGCATGTTTTTGGCCAAGCAGGCGGAGGCAATTGGTTATCCGGTTTTGATCAAAGCCGTTGCGGGTGGTGGTGGCAAGGGGATGCGCCTTGTGGAGCAGGCGGAGAATTTCTCCGAGGCTTTGGCCAGCGCGCAAAGTGAAGCGACCACGGCCTTTGGAAATCCTGACGTGCTGATCGAAAAATACGTGACCAGCCCGCGCCATATTGAGGTGCAGGTGTTTGGTGACGGTGTTCAGGCGGTGCATTTGTTTGAACGGGATTGTTCCCTGCAGCGCCGCCATCAGAAAGTTATCGAAGAAGCTCCGGCTCCAGGTATGACCGAGGACGTGCGCACGGCAATGGGGGCGGCAGCTGTGCGGGCTGCAGAGGCAATTGGCTATAAGGGCGCGGGTACCATTGAATTCATTGTTGATGGCTCAGATGGGCTGCGCAGCGATGGATTTTGGTTCATGGAGATGAATACGCGGCTGCAGGTGGAGCATCCCGTAACAGAGGCAATCACAGGCGTGGATCTGGTGGAATGGCAGTTGCGAGTGGCGGCAGGGGAAAACCTGCCAAGACAACAGGATGAGTTGACCATCACCGGACATGCCTTTGAGGCGCGGATTTATGCAGAAGATGCCGCCAAAGGTTTTTTACCCGCTACCGGCACGCTGAGCCATTTGAGTTTCCCGAGTTCTGCGCGCATCGATAGTGGTGTGCGCGCGGGCGACACGATCAGCCCTTGGTATGACCCCATGATTGCCAAGCTGATCGTGCACGCTCCGACCCGCGGCATCGCGCTTAAACAATTGGAACGCGCGTTGCGCCACACAGATGTGGGCGGCACAGTCACCAATGTCTCGTTTTTGGCTCTGTTGGCCGCGCAACCTGATTTTGTTGCCGGAGATGTGGACACTGGATTGATTGAGCGCCACCTCGACGATTTGGCCGCCGATCCGATTGCCTGCACTAAGGCGCGCTCGGTTGCGGCGGTAACTGCGTTGGGATTGATGCAGTCTCCGGAAACGGCCCCGCAGGACACTTTGGTTTTGTGGTCACCGCTGACACAGACAGTTGCGTTGAGCCATCGCGAGGAACGCTTTGAGGCGCGGGTGGCGGTTATGGGTACTGGCGACTACGTCGTGGATTTGGGCGCGCTACAACATAATGTAACTTGGCGCGGTGGTGCATGGTGGGTGGATCAGACCAAGGTTCTGGCCCGTACTGCGCGTGAAGGCGACATGCTGACGGTGTTTTGGGGCAATGGATATCCATTCCATGTGATTGATCCTTTGGTGCGCGAAGACGAAGCGGGGGCGGGGGGCAACGTGGTCGTTGCGCCGATGCCTGGATTGGTCAAATCGGTCTTCGCCCAGCCGGGGCAGGTTGTGAAACAGGAGGATCGTCTGGTCATCCTTGAGGCGATGAAGATGGAGCATTCTTTGCTGGCACCGCGTGATGGTATTGTGGAGCAAGTGTTGGTCGAAGGTGGCGCACAAGTGCAAGACGGAATGGCGTTAATCGTGCTGCAAGAGGATGTGGAGGTCGCGGCATGAAACCTGTTCTACACTCTATAGCTGGCAGCCGGTCGTTTCGGGTTCTGTGGCTGATGCATGAGCTTGGTGAGCTGGTAGATGTTGTGCCGTACCAAATCATGGATGGATCTCTTCAAGCTCCTGAGTTTAAGGCGATCAGTCCAGCGCGGCGCGTGCCTGCGTTAGAGATTGACGGGCGTGTTTTGCATGAGAGCGGTGCGATTGTTCAATACCTCTGCGAGACTCGCGCAGGCCATAGCTTGATGCCGCCGGTAGGCGATGCTGAGCGGGCAGAGTGGTTGATGTGGTTGCATTATGCGGAAACATTGGGGGCGGGGATCCAGAACCTCAACATGCAGCATTTGTTTTTGCCGGATCCAGCGATGCGCTCGGTGACGGTGATGGGGATCGAGACGAAGCGCTTGGCGATTGCTCTTAAGGGCTTAGAAGCGGCTTTGGAAGATGGGCGCGCATATTTGTTGAAGGGCGGGTTTTCAGCGGCGGATGTCATGATGGGATTCACGCTGGAAAGTGCGGCTAGATATATTCGGTTTGAGCGCTATCCCAATATGGAGGCGTATCTTCAGCGTATGGCCGCACGACCCGCTTTTGGTGCTGCGCGCGCGGCGGAAGGACCTCAGGAATTCTATTCAAAGGATTTCTATGATTTGCCACAGCAGGGGGGTAAGTCGTGAGGGACTTTGTTGAAATCTTTGAGATGGGCCCAAGGGACGGTTTGCAAAATGAAGAGCGCCCGATCCCAACAGAAGAAAAAATTGAGTTGATCAATTGCCTTAGTAAGGCTGGGTTCAAACGTATCGAAGTTGCAAGTTTTGTTAGCCCCAAGTGGGTGCCTCAGATGGCAGACAGTGCTGAGGTTCTGGAAGGTATCTCCCGACGAAATGGCGTGTCTTATGCGGCTCTGACGCCCAATACCAAGGGTTTTGAGCGTGCAGTGGCGGCACGTGCCGATGAAATCGCGATATTTGGCTCTGCATCCGAGGGTTTCTCGAAGGCAAACATTAATGCAACCATTGCGGAGAGCCTTGAGCGGTTTGTTCCGGTGGCTGACAGTGCCAAAGCCGTCCATTTACCTGTACGAGGCTATGTGTCGTGTGTGACGGATTGCCCTTATGACGGGCCAACGCCGCCTGCGAAAGTTGCGGAAGTCGCGGCGGAGCTTTTGGCGATGGGATGTTATGAGATTTCGCTGGGCGACACCATCGGGCAGGGCACCCCCGCGCGCGTTGGCGAGATGCTGCAAGCGGTTCTGGAGGTGGTGCCTGCCGAAAAACTGGCGGGTCATTTTCATGACACAGCAGGGCGTGCGCTGGCCAATATTGAGGTTTCTCTGGAAATGGGGCTGCGGGTGTTTGATGCAGCTGTTGGAGGCCTCGGCGGGTGCCCCTATGCACCGGGCGCTAAAGGAAATGTCGCCACAGAAGCGGTTCATGCGCGACTTATTGAGTTGGGATATGAAACCGGATTGGATGCGGCCGTGTTGGCCAAAGCAGCCGTCATGGCGCGCTCTATGCGCCAAGATTAGGAAGACTACAAATGTATGAAACCCTGAAAATTGATGTGGATGCGCGTGGCGTTGCGACATTGATGTTGAACCGTCCGGAAAAACACAATGCCATGTCCGGTGCGATGATCCTCGAATTGCGCGCTGCCGCTGAGGCGCTCAGTGCAGATGAAGCTGTCCGCGTCGTTGTCTTGACAGGCGCAGGCAAGAGCTTTTGTGCGGGGGGTGATTTGGGATGGATGCAGGCTCAAATGGCTGCGGATAGCGAGACGCGCTTTGTCGAGGCGCGCAAGCTGGCGGAGGCCTTGCAGGCCTTAAATACGATGTCCAAGCCTCTGATTGGTCGCTTGCAAGGCAATGCATTTGGTGGTGGCGTTGGTATGGCCAGTGTGTGCGACGTTGCGATCGGCGTTGATAGGTTGACCATGGGGTTAACGGAAACGCGGTTGGGGTTGATCCCTGCAACCATCGGGCCATATGTGCTGTCGCGCATGGGCGAGGCCATGGCGCGGCGTGTGTTTATGTCGGCGCGATTGTTCAAAGCGCATGAAGCAGTCGAATTGGGACTTTTGGCGCGCGCCGTGCCTGAGGCCGAGCTCGACGCTGCAGTTGAGGCCGAGATTGTACCTTATCTGTCTTGCGCACCACGAGCCGTCGCGCGCGCTAAGGCCTTGGCACGCAGCTTGGGTCCACGGATTGACGACGCGGTGATAGACCATACGATTTCCGAACTGGTCGCCTGTTGGGAAGGCCAAGAAGCAAAGGATGGAATTTCGGCGTTTTTTGAAAAATCCAAACCCGATTGGGTGAGGTGAAAGCTAAGCTTTAGCGGCAGGTTGAAAAACATATAGTTAGGCGGCTTGTGTTCGAGCGCGCCGTATCGTTTTCCTAGACGCCGAGAAACCAAAGTCCACGCAGTCTTGTTTGGGATTTTCTGAGCAACTCCAGCGCACTCATTAACCTGAGTAATTCAGTGCGGATGCAGCACCACTGGAATCAAAGGTCTGTTCGAGAGGTTTTCAAGAGGGTGGCTAAAAAAAAATACACATGCTCATTACCCAGTATCAGGCCGCAAAGAGGTTATCGCATTGATATAAATTGTAAAAATACACAAAATCGTTTTTTTTGATGTTTGTGCCGCATGTTGACCCCGCAATGGGGCAGAGGTAAACCCCGAGGAGTCTATCAGCCATCTGACTGCACCAGATTATGCGTGCATGAAAGGAGCTACCCTTGGAAGAGATGCTCAGGGAATACTTTCCCATTATCGTCTTTCTGGCCGTTGCCGCAGCACTCGGTCTTGTATTTATCCTCGCAGCAACTGTCTTAGCAGTTCGTAACCCTGATCCTGAAAAGGTAAGTGCTTATGAATGTGGCTTTAATGCTTTTGACGATGCTCGGATGAAATTTGATGTCAGGTTCTATCTGGTATCGATCCTGTTCATTATCTTTGATTTGGAAATTGCCTTCCTGTTCCCATGGGCGGTTGGTTTCAAGGACATTTCAATGGTGGGCTTCTGGTCGATGATGGTGTTCCTTGGCGTGTTGACCATCGGGTTTGCCTATGAGTGGAAAAAGGGAGCTCTGGAATGGGAGTAATGACCGGAGCCAATACTGCGGGTGTTGACAAAGAAGTTGTGACACAGGCGTTGAATGCGGAGCTGCAAGACAAGGGTTTTCTGCTGACCACGGCGGAAGATTTGATCAACTGGGGGCGTACAGGCAGTTTGCACTGGATGACCTTTGGTCTGGCCTGTTGTGCGGTCGAGATGATCCACACCTCTATGCCACGCTATGATCTGGAGCGTATGGGCACAGCCCCTCGTGCTTCTCCACGTCAGTCAGACGTGATGATTGTCGCAGGTACGCTGACCAACAAGATGGCGCCAGCATTGCGCAAGGTTTATGACCAGATGCCGGAGCCTCGCTATGTGATCTCGATGGGATCCTGTGCCAATGGCGGCGGCTACTATCACTATTCCTATAGCGTTGTGCGTGGCTGCGACCGGATCGTGCCGGTTGATATTTATGTACCGGGGTGTCCTCCGACAGCTGAGGCGCTGATGTATGGGTTGATGCAGCTGCAACGTAAGATCCGCCGCACAGGGACTATTCAAAGATGAGCGAAGCACTTAAGGAGTTGGGCGCGCATATCGAGCTAAAGCGTCCTGATTGTGTGCTGGGCTGGGATGTCAGCTTTGGCGAATTGAATGTTGATGTGGCGCTGGCCAATATTGCGCCATTTGTCGAGTTTTTGAAAAATGACCCGACCTGCAAGTTTTCTACTTTGGTTGATGTGACAGCTGTGGACCACCCCGAGCGGTCGCGCCGCTTTACCGTGGTGTATCACTTGCTCTCAATGTACCAAAACGTGCGTATCCGGTTGCGTGTAGCTGTGCGTGAAGATGAATTGGTGCCCTCTATCACCAGTATTCACCCCTGCGCCAATTGGCCGGAGCGTGAGACATTCGATCTGTTTGGCATCATTTTCACGGATCATCCGGACCTGCGCCGCTTGCTGACTGACTATGGCTTTCGCGGGCACCCGCTGCGTAAAGATTTTCCGACATCCGGCTATACCGAAGTTCGTTACGACGAAACTCAGAAGAAAGTTGTCTATGAGCCTGTGAACTTGCCGCAGGATTATCGTCAGTTTGACTTTATGAGCCCTTGGGAAGGTGCGGAATACATCCTTCCGGGTGATGAAAAAGGGGAGGCGAAATGATGGACGGCTCCAAATATGACGACGGCAGCGTAGACGCGCTGAGCGGCGAGCAGAAAATCCGCAATTTCAACATCAACTTTGGCCCGCAGCACCCTGCCGCGCATGGCGTTCTGCGTCTGGTGCTGGAGCTTGACGGTGAGATTGTCGAGCGCTGCGATCCGCACGTCGGCTTGCTGCATCGTGGCACTGAAAAGCTGATGGAAAGCCGCACCTATTTGCAAAATCTGCCGTATCTGGACCGGTTGGATTACGTGGCTCCAATGAACCAAGAACATGCTTGGTGTCTGGCGATCGAAAAGATGACAGGCACGGAAGTGCCGCGTCGGGCGCAGTTGATCCGTGTGTTGTATTCCGAGATTGGTCGGGTCTTGAACCACCTGATGAACGTGGGGTCTCAAGCCTTGGATGTTGGCGCGTTGACGCCCAACCTTTGGGGATTTGATGAGCGCGAGAAGCTGATGATTTTCTATGAGCGGGCTTGTGGTGCACGTTTGCACGCCGCTTATTTCCGTCCCGGTGGTGTGCATCAGGATTTGCCTGACAAGTTGATCGACGACATCGAAGAATGGGCGTTGGAATTTCCTGCTGTTCTGGATGATATGGAAGGTCTTTTGACCGAAAACCGTGTGTTCAAGCAACGCAACGTAGATATCGCCGTGGTCGATGTCGAAACGGCACTTGAACACGGGTATTCAGGTGTGATGGTGCGCTCCGCGGGGCTTGCGTGGGATTTGCGTCGGGCCCAACCCTACGAGTGCTACGACGAGTTCGATTTCGAGATTCCGATTGGCAAAAATGGCGACTGTTATGACCGCTATCTGATGCGACTGGCCGAGATGCGCGAGTCCACCAAGATCATCCGTCAGGCGATTGTGAAGCTGCGCGAAGCCACCGGTGATGTGATGGCGCGCGGCAAGCTGAGCCCGCCAAAACGCGCTGACATGAAAACCTCGATGGAAAGCCTGATCCACCACTTCAAACTTTACACCGAAGGTTTCCATGTGCCCGAAGGCGAGGTTTATGCGGCTGTCGAAGCGCCCAAAGGCGAGTTTGGTGTCTATATTGTAGCTGACGGAACCAACCGGCCGTATCGGGCCAAACTGCGCGCGCCGGGATATATGCACCTGCAATCGCTTGACCATATTACCACGGGCCATCAGTTGGCCGATGTGGCTGCCATCGTCGGCACGATCGACATCGTGTTTGGGGAGATTGATCGCTAATGCTGCGCCGTCTGTATCACGAACAACCTGAGAACTTTGCTTTTACTCCGGATAACCTGAAATGGGCGGAAGGGCAGATCACCAAATACCCTGATGGCCGTCAGGCCAGCGCGATTATCCCGCTGTTGTGGCGTGCGCAGGAACAAGAAGGTTGGTTGAGCAAACCTGCGATCGAATATGTCGCTGACATGTTGGGGCTGGCCTATATCCGCGCGCTGGAAGTGGCGTCGTTCTACTTTATGTTCCAGCTGCAACCTGTTGGTTCAGTGGCGCATATCCAGATTTGCGGTACGTTGTCCTGCATGATTTGCGGCGCGGAAGACCTGATCAAGGTTTGCAAAGAAAAGATCGCTGAGAAACCGCATGAAGTGTCCGCCGATGGCAAATTCAGCTGGGAAGAAGTTGAATGCCTTGGCGCCTGCACCAATGCGCCCATGGCGCAGATCGGCAAAGATTTTTACGAAGATCTTACTGCCGAAGGCTTTGCCAAAATGCTGGACGAGATGGCGGCGGGCAAAGTACCTGTGCCGGGACCACAGAATGGTCGTTATGCAGCTGAGCCATTGTCCGGACTGACCACGTTGACGGAATATGACAGTGGCCGCACCCAATACAATGCCAGCGTGCAACTGGCGACCGACATTGGCGACACAATCAAGCGCATTGATGGTACCGAAGTGCCGCTTCTGACGCCTTGGGTGGGCAAAGATGGTAAGGTTGTGAGCCGTGAAGTGAGCGATGAGCCACCTGCGCCAGCGCCGACGCCAAAACCGGCGGCTAAGCAGGCTGAAGAGGCCAAGAAGGTTGAAAAGCCCAAGGCTGAACCGAAGGCTAAGAAGCCAGCGAAAGCGGCACCTAAAGCGAAAAAAACCGCAGATGTTGCAGATGATCTGAAGCAGTTGAAGGGCGTTGGTCCAAAGCTGGAAGAAAAACTGCACGCAGCAGGTGTGACACGTTTTGCGCAGATTGCGGCGTGGGGACCTGAGGATGTGACCGAGATGGACGACAAGCTGTCGTTCAAGGGGCGCATTGAGCGGGACGGCTGGATCGAACAAGCCAAGACGCTGGCGTCTGGTGAAGAGACAGAGTTTTCAAAGAAAGTCGCCAAGGGCGACGTCTACGAGGACTAATGAATGGGGGCTGAGGGACAGAAAACAGATTTTGCACGCAAAGGGCGCATGGTCGCTCTGGTAATCGCGGGCACAGGAGTTTTCTGGATTTTGGCTATATTGATCGGGGATTGGCTTGACCTTAGTCAAAGGACACGCGCCCTGTTTGACCTAGTTGCCTTGGCGGGCTTTTTGTTCGCACTGGTGATGATTTTTAATATCTGGCGTGCGCGTCAGGCAAGCAAAGGGTAACGGGATGCTCAAAGATCAGGACCGTATCTTTACCAACCTCTACGGCATGCATGATCGCACGCTCAAGGGCGCGCAGGCACGTGGCCACTGGGATGGAACTGCAAAGATCATCCAAGAGGGCCGTGACAGTATCATCGATAAGATGAAAGCATCTGGCCTGCGTGGTCGGGGGGGGGCGGGTTTCCCGACCGGCCTGAAGTGGTCGTTTATGCCCAAGCAGAGCGATGGCCGCCCGTCTTATCTGGTTATCAATGCGGATGAATCCGAACCCGGAACCTGCAAAGACCGCGAAATCATGCGCCACGATCCGCATACGCTGGTCGAAGGAGCGCTGATTGCGTCTTTTGCGATGAATGCGCATGCGGCCTATATCTATATCCGCGGCGAGTTCATTCGTGAGAAAGAAGCGCTGCAGGCGGCGATTGACGAAGCTTATGATGCTGGCCTGTTGGGTAAAAACGCGGCTGGCTCTGGCTGGGACTTTGATCTTTTCCTGCATCACGGCGCTGGCGCGTATATTTGCGGTGAAGAAACAGCGTTGCTGGAAAGCCTTGAAGGCAAAAAAGGCATGCCCCGCATGAAGCCGCCGTTTCCTGCCGGAGCCGGTCTGTACGGCTGCCCGACGACGGTGAACAACGTGGAGTCGATTGCGGTCGTCCCAACAATCCTGCGTCGTGGGGCTGAGTGGTTTACAAGCTTTGGTCGCCCCAATAATGCCGGCACCAAGCTGTTTGGAATCTCGGGTCATGTGAATAATCCTTGTGTGGTCGAAGAGGCCATGTCGATCAGCTTTGAGGAGCTGATCGAGAAGCACTGTGGTGGTATTCGCGGCGGATGGGACAACCTGTTGGCCGTCATTCCGGGTGGATCTTCCGTGCCATGTGTGCGTGGTGAGAACATGCGCGATGCGGTAATGGATTTTGACTATCTGCGCGGCGAGTTGGGTTCTGGGCTTGGCACGGCCGCAGTGATTGTCATGGACAAGAACACTGACATTATCAAAGCGATCTGGAGATTGGCCAAGTTCTACAAACACGAGAGTTGTGGCCAGTGTACGCCTTGCCGCGAAGGCACAGGCTGGATGATGCGGGTGATGGATCGTCTGGTCAAAGGCGAGGCCGAAATCGAAGAAATCGATATGCTTTGGGATGTGACCAAGCAGGTTGAGGGGCACACGATCTGTGCGCTCGGCGATGCGGCTGCTTGGCCGATCCAAGGCTTGATCCGAAATTTCCGCGAAGAGATTGAAGATCGCATCAAAGCAAACCGAACCGGTCGCATGGGAGCGATGGCAGCAGAATGATGATCAGAAGCCTAATCCTTTTGACCTGTGCCGCTTTGGCTCTGACCGCGTGTAACAAACGTAAGGATGCGGTGCTGTTTGAAGGCCTGTATTTCCCTGCGAAGACTCAGCGTGTTTCTAAAGAAGCCCGTGACCATTTCACGGTGTCGGTGAAAGATGCGAACCAGAACCTCAATGCGGCCCGTGAGGCCGGACGATATGAGGGCATCAAATACTGCATCAATGAATACGGTACATCCAAGATTGATTGGGCTGTGGGACCTGAGACAGAAACCATTATTCCAGTTGATAGCGAAATTCAGTTTCAAGGTGTCTGCAACCCGTGGTGATCTCACTTTCATATCAAGGCAGTTATTGCCTATCAGAGGGCGTTGCCCCTGAGATGTTCGGCGCAAACAAAGTGTTTGCATGCCTGAAAGGAGCATCGGTATGAAAAAAGTGGTTTCCCTAACAGTTGTGGCCGCAGTTGCTGCGGGAGCAGCGGTTGCTTTGCCGCCGATACGTGAAGTGTCAGAAATTGACGACCGGATTTACTGGGCTTTGGTGGCTTATGAGATTTCCGAGCAGTGCGACAGCCTCTCAGCGCGCAAGCTTAAAGGGGTCAATGACCTCTGGGCACTGGGGCGTCGGGCGCGCGACCTTGGCTATAGTGACGATGAGATCAAAACCTACATCCGCTCTGATGAAGAGAAAGCGCGCATGCGCAAAAAGGGTGAGGCCTTTTTAGAGTTTAAGGGCGTCAGCTATGACGACCCGGAAACATTCTGTGCGCTGGGGCGCGCTGAAATTGAACGTAACAGCGCGATCGGCGTGTATTTGAGGGCGAATTGAGTCATGTCTGACCTACGCAAGATCATCATCGACGAGACGGAAGTCGAAGTAGAGGGCGCAATGACCCTGATCCAAGCCTGTGAAGAGGCAGGGGTCGAAATTCCGCGTTTCTGCTATCACGAGCGTCTGTCGATTGCCGGCAACTGCCGGATGTGTCTTGTCGAAGTGGTTGGTGGCCCCCCAAAACCTGCGGCGTCCTGTGCGATGCAGGTGCGCGATTTGCGCCCCGGTCCAGAAGGCCAGCCACCAGTTGTGAAAACCAATTCGCCTATGGTCAAAAAGGCCCGCGAAGGCGTGATGGAATTTATGCTGATCAACCACCCGCTGGATTGCCCAATTTGCGATCAGGGTGGTGAATGTGATCTACAAGACCAAGCCGTGGCTTATGGTGTTGATTTCTCACGTTTCCGCGAACCAAAGCGCGCGGTCGATGATCTGGATCTCGGCCCGTTGGTTGGCACGGCGATGACACGCTGCATCAGCTGTACGCGCTGTGTGCGTTTTACCTCGGAAGTGGCCGGTATCACACAGATGGGTCAGACCGGACGTGGTGAAGATGCGGAAATTACCAGTTATCTGAATGAGACGCTGGACAGCAACCTGCAGGGCAACATCATTGACTTGTGTCCGGTTGGTGCTCTGACGTCTAAACCTTATAGTTTTACGGCACGCCCTTGGGAGTTGACCAAAACTGAAACCATTGACGTGATGGACGCGTTGGGATCCAACATTCGCGTGGATACCAAGGGCCGTGAAGTCATGCGTATTTTGCCGCGCAACCATGACGGTGTGAACGAAGAGTGGATCAGCGACAAAACCCGTTTTGTTTGGGATGGCTTGCGCCGTCAGCGTCTGGACAAGCCGTATGTGCGTGTCGATGGAAAACTTAAACCTGCAAGTTGGGGAGAAGCGCTCTCTGCTGCTGCAAATGCCATGAAAGGCAAAAAAGTCGCCGCATTGATCGGTGATCTGGCTCCGGCAGAGGCTACTTTTGCCCTTAAGCAGATTGTTGAAAATTTGGATGGCACAATTGAATGCCGCACAAACGGTGCGGTTCTGCCTGTTGGTAACCGCTCGGCCTATGTCGGTACTGCTGCGATCGAAGATATTGATGCCGCCAAAGCGATCTACCTGATTGGTACAAATCCACGCAACGAAGCGCCGGTCCTGAATGCCCGTATCCGAAAAGCTTGGATAAACGGCGCTGATGTGACCACCGTGGGGTCCAAAGGGCTGGATTTGACCTATGATTATGATTTTGCCGGGCCGGGTCGCGTACCGCTAAACAAAATCGTTTCAAAGGCAACCCCAATTGAAGGCGCGATTGTGATTGTTGGGCAAGGCGCCATCACTGAGGGTGACGGTATTGCGGTCCTTGGTCAGGCAATGGCGCTGACCGAGAAATTGGGTGGCAAAATGATGGTCTTGCACACTGCCGCCAGCCGTGTCGGCGCAATGGACCTTGGCGCGGTCACAGAAGGTGGCATGGATGTCGCGCTTGAAGCGGCCGAGGTGGTTTTTAACCTTGGGGCTGACGAAGTTGAGATATCTGATGGTGCGTTTGTGATCTATCAAGGTAGCCACGGAGATCGTGGCGCGCATCGTGCGGATGTTATTTTGCCAGCTGCAGCCTATACCGAAGAGAATGGGTTATTTGTGAACACGGAAGGGCGCCCACAATTGGCGGTCCGGGCCGGGTTCGCACCGGGTGAAGCAAAGGAAAACTGGGCGATTTTGCGCGCGTTGAGTGCCGAACTGGGCGCGACCCTGCCTTTTGATAGCCTTGCACAATTGCGCCAGGCGATGGTTGCAGAAGTTCCTCACTTTGCAAAAATTGATCAAGTGATCGACAATGGCTGGGACGCGCTAGAAGCTGTTGAGCTGGGGCGAGGTCAATTTGATGAGACGGATTTTGACTTTTATTTGACCAATCCGATTGCCCGCGCAAGTGCGGTGATGGCAGAGATGTCTGCCATGGCCAAAGAGCGCGCTGGCGACAAGTTAGCGGCGGAGTAGACGTAGAGTTATGACATCTCGTTTCCTGATATTCCTTGTTAGCCTGGCCGCGTGCGGCTGGACGGCGAGCTGCGCGCCGCAGCCCGAGCAAGCCGTGTCACGCGACGAGATCGTTTTTGAGCCAGCCTATCAGGGTGTAGATACACGTCTGTTGGATGGTGACTTGGTGAACTTTCACGTCTCTATGCGTGGGGCGCGGAATGAAAAAGACGTGCATGACTATGCTGAATGTGCGGCGGCGCAATATACCTTGATCCGCGGATTTGGTTTTGCGCGCCATGTACGAACAACAACAACGAATAATCAGGGCGGTGACTGGCAAGGGGATGCGGTTTACACCATCTCGCCATCTTTGCCCCGTGGATTGAAAACGATTGATGCAGAAGTCATCGTTGCCAACTGCGAAGACAACGGAATACCCACGGTGTGAGGACCTATGACTGAATTCTTTACCACCACCTACTTCGGGATTTTCCTGCTCACATTAGGGCAGGTTCTTCTGATCGTCGTGCCACTGCTGGTCGCTTTGGCGTTCCTGCTGTGGGGAGATCGTAAGATCTGGGCGGCCATTCAGCTGCGTCGCGGCCCCAATGTTGTGGGCACATTCGGCCTGCTGCAGAGTTTTGCCGACTTTATCAAATACGCAGTCAAGGAAATCGTCTATCCGGCTGGCGCGGACAAGGCGGTTTATCTGCTGGCGCCGATGGTCAGCCTTATTATGGCTTTGATTGCCTGGGCCGTGATACCGTTTAATGACGGCTGGGTGGTGTCGGATCTGAACATCGCAATCCTGTATGTTTTTGCGGTGTCCTCGCTTGAGGTCTACGGCGTGATCATGGGGGGATGGGCGTCAAACTCGAAATACCCTTTCCTTGGCTCGCTTCGCTCTGCTGGTCAGATGATTTCGTATGAGGTTTCTATTGGCCTGATTATCATCGGTATCATCATCTCCACGGGTTCGATGAACTTTGGTGATATCGTCATGGCGCAAGACGGAAAATATGGCATGTTCAGCTGGTATTGGGTCATTCACTTCCCAATGCTGTTCTTGTTCCTGATTTCGGCCATGGCCGAAACCAACCGTCCACCGTTTGATCTTCCCGAAGCGGAAAGCGAACTGGTTGCGGGCTACCAAGTAGAATACAGCTCAACACCTTTCCTGCTCTATATGATTGGTGAATATGTCGCGATCGTGCTGATGTGCGCATTGGTCTCGCTGCTGTTCTTTGGGGGCTGGCTGTCTCCTGTGAACTTCTTGCCAGATGGCATCCTGTGGTTCCTGCTGAAAATCTGCATGGTGTTCTTTGTGTTCGCCGTGGTGAAAGCAATCGCGCCGCGTTACCGCTATGACCAGCTGATGCGCATTGGCTGGAAAGTCTTCCTGCCAATGTCACTGGGCTGGGTCATTCTGGTAGCGTTCTTCGCAAAATTCGAACTTTTTGGCGGGGTTTACGCTCGCTGGGCAATCGGAGGCTGATATGGCAGCAATCGACTATAAACGCGCCGCCGGATATTTCCTGCTGAAAGATTTCATCGGCGGGTTTGCTTTGGGGATGAAGTATTTTTTCAAACCCAAGGTGACGATCAACTATCCGCATGAAAAAGGCCCGCTGAGCCCGCGTTTTCGCGGCGAACATGCGCTGCGTCGTTATCCTAACGGGGAAGAGCGCTGCATTGCCTGTAAGCTTTGCGAAGCGATTTGTCCGGCGCAAGCGATCACAATTGATGCGGAGCCGCGCGAAGACGGATCTCGTCGCACCACGCGCTATGACATCGACATGACCAAATGCATCTACTGTGGCTTCTGCCAAGAGGCCTGTCCGGTAGATGCGATTGTCGAAGGGCCGAACTTTGAGTTCGCAACCGAGACCCGCGAAGAGCTGTTCTACGACAAGGCCAAGCTTTTGGATAATGGCGAACGCTGGGAGTCGCAAATCGCGAAAAACCTTGAGCTGGATGCGCCTTACAGATGAGTGACACTTCAAACCCATATCAGGCGTTGTTCGCCCAGTATCAGGAAATGGCAAAGTCGTTCAATCCTGCTTTGGAATCGTTCACCCCCAAAGGGTTTGAGGCTCTGTGGCCGACTATGCCCAAAGATGTCATGGAGATGTTCTTTGGCAATTCGCTCAATCAGGGTGGGCTGGACGCCAAGACCCGTTTGCTGCTGACGCTGGGGGCGCTCACGATGTTGGGTGCGCAGGCAGACGCGCAAATTCGCCTGACAGTACGCCATTTGGTGGAAGTCGGCGCAACAAAACAGGAAATCGCCGAGACCATCGGACAGATGTCGATGTTCGCCGGCATTCCCGCCACCACCCGCGCCATGGAATTGGTGCAAGAGGTCCTGGCGGATAAAGAGGGAAGTGACACATGACCATCGTGGCATATGCATTCTGGATGTTTGCGATCTGCTTGATCACTGGCGGATTGTTTACAGTCATTAGCCGCAACCCCGTGCACTCGGTGCTCTGGTTGATCCTGACGTTTCTAAGTGCTGCGGGATTGTTTGTGCTGCTTGGGGCCGAATTTGTCGCCATGTTGTTGATCATCGTCTACGTGGGAGCGGTTGCCGTGCTGTTCCTGTTTGTGGTGATGATGCTGGACATTGATTTTGCAGCACTCAAGGCGGGCATGGCGCAGTATTTGCCGATTGGCCTTATGATTGGTGTGGTGCTTCTGATGCAACTGGGCTTGGCCTTTGGCGCTTGGGAATTCTCGGAGCAAGCCGATTTGCTGCGCGATGCAGTGACCCCAACCGATGTGCACAACACGGCCGCGTTGGGCCATATTCTTTACGATCAATATTTCCTTCTTTTCCAACTGGCTGGTCTGATCCTGCTGGTCGCCATGATTGGCGCCATCGTGTTGACCCTACGCCACCGCAAAAACGTCAAGCGCCAGAATGTGCTTGAGCAGATGTGGCGCGACCCGGCCAAGTCGATGGAAATGAAAGATGTCAAACCAGGGCAGGGGCTCTCTTAAGAGCTGCCTAACAAGAACAAGAACCGAGGGACCACATATGATTGGTTTGGAACATTACCTGGGCGTCGCCGCGACACTGTTTGTGATCGGCATTTTCGGCCTCTTCCTGAACCGGAAGAACGTCATCATCCTGTTGATGTCGATCGAGCTTATTCTGCTCTCGGTCAACATCAACCTCGTGGCTTTCTCGTCTTATTTGGACGATCTGGTGGGGCAGGTCTTTACGCTCTTTGTGCTGACAGTGGCCGCTGCTGAGGCTGCCATTGGCCTTGCAATTCTTGTGAGCTTCTTCCGGAACCGCGGCACCATCGCGGTCGAAGACGTCAATGTGATGAAAGGCTAGACACAGATGGAAAAGATTATCCTCTTTGCACCGCTTGTCGGTAGCCTGATCGCAGGCTTCGGGTGGCGCTGGATCGGCGAGAAAGGCGCGCAGTATCTGACAACAGGTCTGCTGTTTCTAAGCTGCTTTCTCAGCTGGATTGTGTTCTTTAGTCTGGGGGATGAAACCCAGAATATTCATATCCTGAACTTTATTCAGTCCGGCACACTGGACACGTCTTGGTCGATCCGTCTGGACCGCTTGACGGCAATCATGCTGATTGTGGTCACAACAGTGTCGTCGCTCGTGCATCTCTACAGCTTTGGCTACATGGCGCATGACGAGCACTGGGGCGAGGGCGAAAACTACAAAGCCCGCTTCTTTGCCTATCTGTCGTTCTTTACCTTTGCCATGCTGGCGCTGGTGACTGCTGACAACCTTGTCCAGATGTTCTTTGGCTGGGAAGGTGTGGGCGTTGCCTCATACCTGCTCATTGGTTTTTACTATAAGAAACCTTCGGCCAATGCCGCCGCGATCAAGGCGTTTGTGGTCAACCGTGTTGGTGACTTTGGCTTTGCTCTCGGGATCTTTGGGTTGTTCTTCCTGACCGACAGCATCAAATTTGACGATATCTTTGCAGCTGGTCCTGCGCTGGCGGAAACGCAGCTGACGTTTTTGTGGCGTGATTGGAATGCGGCCAACTTGCTGGCCTTCTTGCTGTTCATCGGAGCAATGGGGAAATCGGCGCAACTGTTCCTGCACACGTGGCTACCTGACGCGATGGAAGGCCCGACACCTGTGTCCGCGCTGATCCACGCCGCGACCATGGTAACAGCCGGTGTATTCCTTGTCTGCCGCATGTCTCCAATCATGGAATATGCGCCTGAAACAATGATGTTTGTCACGGTTCTTGGCGCGTCCACAGCATTTGTCGCGGCCACCATCGGCTTGGTGCAAAACGATATCAAACGGGTCATCGCCTATTCGACCATGTCGCAGCTGGGCTATATGTTCGTGGCTGCGGGCGTTGGTGTTTACTCGGTGGCAATGTTCCACCTGTTCACGCATGCCTTCTTTAAAGCGATGTTGTTCCTTGGCGCCGGTTCGGTCATCCATGCGATGCATCACGAGCAGGACATGCGCAACTATGGCGGCCTGCGCAAAAAAATCCCTTATACTTTTGCAGCGATGATGATTGGTACGCTGGCCATCACCGGCGTTGGCATTCCGCTGACACATATCGGTTTTGCGGGCTTCCTGTCCAAAGATGCCGTGATTGAGAGCGCATGGGCGGGCACAGCAGGGGGCTATGCCTTCTGGATGCTGGTTGTGGCGGCCTTGTTCACAAGTTTCTACAGCTGGCGTTTGATGTTCCTGACCTTCTACGGAGAAGCACGCGGTAACAAAAAGACGCATGAGCATGCGCATGAAAGCCCGATGGTTATGTTGATACCGCTGGGTGTTCTGGCGCTTGGGTCGATCTTTGCAGGTATGATCTGGTATGGCTCGTTCTTTGGCGATCATGACAAGGTCAACAAATTCTACGGTGTTCCGTCGCATCACGCTGAGGCCAGCGATGGTCATGGCGAAGCCTCTGACGATCATGCGGCGACGGATGATCATGCAGCGGCAGATACCGGGCATGGCGATGAGGCTCATGGCGATGATCATGCCGAGATGCATGATGATCCGGCGCATGCCGTGATTGCGGCTGTGCACCACGGCGAAGCCCCGAAAGGCGCGATCTTTACCCATCCGGACAATCACGTCATGGACGAGGCGCACCATGCTCCGACCTGGGTCAAGGTGAGTCCGTTTGTGGCGATGTTGATCGGGTTTGTCACGGCAATGTGGTTCTACATCTGGAGCCCGTCGATGCCTGCCAAAGTCGCAGAGAGCCAGCGTCCGCTGTATCTGTTCCTGCTCAACAAGTGGTACTTTGACGAGATTTACGACTTTATTTTTGTGCGCCCCGCAATGGCGATTGGCCGCTTCCTGTGGAAACGGGGCGACGGTGAGGTGATTGACGGCACGATTAATGGCGTTGCCATGGGCATTATCCCTTGGATGACCCGCCTCGCTGGTCGTGCCCAGTCTGGCTATATCTTCACATACGCCCTTGCGATGGTGATCGGTATCGTTGTGCTGATTACAATTATGACGCTCAGCGGAGGAGCGCACTAATGAACGACAGCTTGCTCTCTCTCATTACCTTTATTCCTGCGCTGGCGGCGGCGATCCTTGCCATCTTCCTGCGCGGCGATGAAGCCGCAGCCAACCGCAACGCCAAATGGGTGGCGCTTGTGGCAACCTCGATTACCTTTCTGGTGTCGTTGTTTGTTCTGTTTGGCTTCGATCCGTCCAACACAGGCTTCCAGTTCGTACAAGAAAGTGACTGGCTACTGGGCTTGAAATACAAGATGGGCGTGGATGGCATTTCGGTGCTGTTTGTTATGCTAACCACATTCATGATGCCGCTGGTGATCCTGGCCTCGTGGAATGTGGAAAGCCGCGTCAAAGAATATATGATTGCCTTTCTGCTGCTTGAGACCCTGATGCTGGGTGTCTTCATGGCGCTGGATCTGGTGCTGTTCTATTTGTTCTTTGAGGCGGGCCTGATCCCGATGTTCCTAATCATAGGCATCTGGGGCGGCAAAGAGCGCATCTATGCGTCCTTTAAATTCTTCCTCTACACCTTCCTTGGCTCTGTGTTGATGCTGGTGGCGATGGTGGCGATGTTCTCGGAAGCGGGAACCACCGACATCCCAACGTTGATGACGCATGAGTTTGCCTCGGAAACCTTTAAGCTTCTGGGCTTTACCGTTGTCGGCGGCATGCAGACGCTGATGTTCTTGGCCTTTTTTGCCAGTTTTGCGGTCAAAATGCCGATGTGGCCTGTGCATACTTGGTTGCCGGATGCGCACGTTCAGGCCCCGACGGCGGGGTCGGTTGTTCTGGCGGCGATCCTTCTGAAAATGGGCGGCTACGGTTTTCTGCGCTTCAGCCTGCCGATGTTCCCCATCGGGTCGGACGTTCTGACGCCGCTAATCTTGTGGATGTCGGTGATTGCGATTGTTTACACGTCTCTTGTGGCGATGGTTCAGGCGGATATGAAAAAGCTAATCGCCTACAGCTCGGTGGCCCATATGGGCTATGTCACCATGGGTATCTTTGCGGCCAACCAGCAGGGTATTGATGGGGCGATCTTTCAGATGTTGAGCCACGGCTTTATCTCAGGCGCGTTGTTCCTGTGTGTGGGCGTGATTTATGATCGCATGCATACACGTGAGATTGACGCTTATGGCGGTCTGGTGAACCGGATGCCTGCGTACGCATTGATCTTTATGTTCTTCACTATGGCCAATGTCGGCTTGCCGGGGACTTCGGGCTTTGTCGGTGAATTCCTGACACTGGTCGGTATTTTCCAAGTTAACACTTGGGTGGCTTTGGTGGCGACTTCAGGCGTGATCCTGTCGGCGGCCTATGCTTTGTGGCTCTATCGCCGCGTCGTGTTGGGGGATCTGATCAAGGAAAGCCTGAAGACGATCAACGACATGACATCTCGTGAGAAATGGATATTTGCACCGCTTGTGGCGATGACCCTGATCCTTGGCGTATATCCTGCGCTGGTTCTGGACATCATCGGGCCGTCGGTTGAACACCTCGTCTCTAACTACGAAACCGCGCTGGCGCATGCTCCTGAAGTGAGCAGCACCACGGCATCGCACTAAAGGAGCTTGAGCTATGATCCAGGCTGATCTGAATATCATCCTGCCAGAGATCCTGTTGGCGGTGTATGCCATGGTTGCTCTGCTGGTCGGGGTTTACACGACCAAGGACAAGCTGGCGCCTTTGCTGACATGGATTACTGCGGCGGTCTTTGTGCTGATTGGTGCGTGGATTGGCATGGCCGGTGGTGGCGAAAACATCGCCTTTGACGGTATGTTTGTAGATGATGGTTTCTCTCGCTTTGCCAAGGTGACGATCCTACTATCAGCCGCTGCTGTTCTGGTGATGGGGCAGGACTACATGAGCCGTCGCGGCATGCTGCGGTTTGAGTATCCGATCCTAATCGCGCTTGCAGTCGTTGGGATGATGATGATGGTCTCGGCAGGCGATTTGATGGCGCTTTATATGGGGCTTGAGCTGCAATCTCTGGCGCTCTATGTGGTCGCGTCGCTGCGTCGTGACAGCGTGAAATCCACCGAAGCCGGCATGAAGTATTTTGTACTGGGTGCGCTGAGCTCGGGCCTGCTGCTATATGGCGCTTCGCTGGTATACGGCTTTGCGGGAACCACCAAGTTTGCAGGCATTGTAGAGGCCGCAGGACATGGCCATATCCCGATTGGGTTGCTCTTTGGCCTAACCTTTGTGACTGCAGGTCTCGCGTTCAAAGTGTCGGCTGTTCCTTTCCACATGTGGACACCAGACGTTTATGAAGGCGCACCCACGCCAATCACCGCATTCTTTGCGACTGCTCCCAAGATTGCGGCCATGGGATTGCTGGCACGCGTCTTGCACGATGCCTTCGGCGGTGTTGTTGGGGATTGGCAGCAGATCATTGCGTTGCTCTCGGTTCTGTCAATGTTCCTTGGGTCCATCGCGGCGATTGGGCAGCGTAATATCAAACGTCTGATGGCTTATTCGTCGATTGCTCACATGGGCTATGCGTTGATGGGCCTTGCGGCCGGTACTGCCTTTGGCGTGCAAGCTATGCTGATCTACATGGCGATCTATGTGACCATGAATGTCGGCACCTTTGCCTTTATCCTTTCGATGGAAAAAGATGGGCAGCCGGTGGTCGATATCGGCGCGTTGAATATGTACTCAAAACGAAGCTCCGGCAAAGCTTTGGCGATGCTGATCCTGCTGTTTAGTCTCGCAGGTGTGCCACCGCTTGTTGGCTTTTTTGGTAAGTTCTACGTGCTGCGTGCGGCCTATGATGCCGGATTGGCGTGGTTGGCTGTGATGGGTGTGATCGCTTCGGTGATCGGTGCTTATTATTACCTGCGGATTGTTTACTACATGTACTTTGGTGAAGAGACCGACGCCTTGGATGAGGGGCGTTCTCCGGTTCAGTATGTGTTCCTGATGGTGTCTGCCGCTGCGATGTTGCTGGGTGTTGTGAACCTGTTTGGTATCGAAGGTGTCGCGCAGGCGGCATCGATGGCTTTGGTCAACTGATTAGCCTTATGAAGGTCAAGGAAATGAACGACGCGCCCGAGAAGGGCGCGTCGTTTTGTATTGCGCGCAACGCGTATAGCGAGCCTGAAGTGAGAAAGTGACATGAGCATGGGGGATTGGCCCGAAGGCTATGGACGCCGTGTTTTGGCAGAGGTGGATAGCACCAATGCCGAAGCGGCCAGAATTGCGTCCGCTCTTGGCGGACCAGAGTGGATACTGGGGCTTCGCCAAACCAAGGGGCGCGGGCGCCGTGGGCGTGCTTGGAATGACCCTACAGGAAATTTTGCAGCAACTCTGGTGATGCGGCCGGCTGAGAGCCCTGATCAAGTTGCGCTGCGCTCCTTTGTGGCGTCGCTTGCGCTGTACGATGCCTTTGTGGATGCGACGGGGCGGGCTGGGTCTTTTGCGCTGAAGTGGCCCAATGATGTTTTACTTAATGGCGGCAAAGTGGCGGGCATTTTGTTGGAAAGCGCGGGCATGTCAGGGGCAGCCGTGAGCCACATCGCCATTGGGATCGGCGTCAATTTGAAACATGCGCCAGACACAGAACAGCTTGAGGCAGGTGCCACCCGTCCCGTGTCGTTGCTATCAGAGACCGGTGCCGATGTGGATCCTGAGAGTTTTCTGGATTTGTTGGCAGCAGCCTATGCACGGTATGAGACCCAGTTCAGCACTTACGGGTTTGAGCCTATTCGCAAAGCCTGGTTGGCCCGCGCTGCGCGTTTGGGTGAGGTTATCACAGCGCGCACAATGCGCGATGAAACTGTAGGAAGTTTTGAAACTGTGGACAGTGCGGGAAATCTCGTGTTGAACACAGCCAAGGGCCGCGTCTCGATCGCTGCGGCTGACATTTTTTTCTAAAGGCAAGGGGACAGCACTATGCTTCTGGCCATTGACTGCGGCAACACGAATACGGTTTTTTCCATCTGGGATGGTGAAAAGTTTCTGTGCACGCTGCGCACCTCAACGCATCATGCCCGCACGGCTGATGCCTATTTCACTTGGTATTCAACGCTGGTGAAACACTACGGGATTGAAGTGGATATCAACCACGTGATCATCAGCTCGACCGTGCCGCGGGTGGTGTTCAATCTTCGCGTCTTTGCTGACCGGTTCTTTGGATGTCGCCCTGTTGTGGTGGGCAAGACCGAATGCCTGTTGCCTGCTGACCCACGCGTTGATGAAGGCACAATTGTCGGGCCGGATCGTTTGGTCAATGCTGCCGGAGCCTATGATCGCCACGGTGGGGATTTGATTGTTGTAGATTTTGGAACCGCGACCACGTTTGATGTCGTGGACAGCGACGGTGCCTATATCGGTGGTGTGATTTCCCCCGGTGTGAACCTTAGCCTTGAGGCGCTTCATAATGCGGCGGCGGCACTACCACACGTGGATATTGCCAAACCGCAATCGGTGATCGGCACCAATACGGTGGCGTGCATCCAGTCTGGTGTCTTTTGGGGATATGTGGGATTGGTGCGCGAAGTGTGTGCAAGAATCAAAGCAGAGCGTGAGCGTCCGATGAAAGTTGTCGCGACTGGCGGTCTTGCACCTCTTTTCCAGCAATCAGTTGATTTATTCGATTGTTTCGAAGATGACCTGACGATGCACGGTTTAACCGTGATCTATGATTATAATAAGGAGCGTACCCAGTGAGCCGCGACAGATTGATATATCTCCCATTGGGTGGTGCCGGCGAGATCGGTATGAACGCTTATGTTTATGGGTATGGGCCTGAAGACAATGAACGCCTGATCCTTGTGGATATTGGTGTGACTTTCTCAGACATGGAGACCAGCCCGGGTGTCGATCTGATCTTTGCGGATATCCACTGGCTGGAACAGAATAAGAACCGTCTTGAAGCTGTGTTCATCACCCATGGTCACGAAGATCACATCGGTGCAGTTGGGCATTTGTGGGATAAGCTTGGCGTGCCAGTTTATGCGCGCGCGTTTACTGCGAACCTTGCCCGTCACAAGATGGCAGACCGAGGGCAGCCTGAGGAAGCGATCAAGACAGCGGGCACATGGCCTAAAATGACCGACGCTGGACCGTTTTCCGTCGGTTTTTTACCTATCAGCCACTCTATCCCCGAGAGCGCCGCGTTGGTTATCGACAGTCCCGCTGGACGCGTGATCCATTCCGGTGACTTTAAGCTGGACGAAACGCCGGTTGTAGGCGAACCCTTTGACCCAGAGTTGTGGGAAGAGGTTTGCAAGGTTGGTGTGCAAGCCCTGATCTGTGACAGTACAAATGTGTTCTCTCTGCACCAGGGTCGCTCGGAAGCCACTGTTGGACCTGAGATTGAAAAACTGGTGGCGTCCGCGCCAAACATGGTTGTGGCGACAACTTTTGCCTCCAACGTGGCGCGGGTCAAAACTCTAGCCGAAGCAGGTGAGCGGGCAGGGCGGTCTATTTGTCTGATGGGACGCGCAATGCGACGCATGATCGAAGCGTCGATCCAGACTGGCGTCTTGAGTGATTTTCCAAAGGTTATAAGCCCAGAGGATGCGTCTTCTGTTCCTCGCGAGAATCTGATGTTGCTGGTGACTGGCAGCCAGGGTGAGCGCCGAGCCGCAAGTGCGCAACTCGCGCGTGGCAAATACAACGGTGTTACGCTGAAAGAGGGCGATATGTTCCTGTTCAGCTCCAAGACAATCCCTGGAAATGAACGCGGGGTTATCCGTATCATCAACCAATACTCTGAGATGGGTGTGGATGTAGTTGATGACAGTTCGGGAAAGTATCACGTATCAGGCCACGCCAATCGCCCTGATCTTGAGAAATTGCACGATATTGTTAATCCGGTGATGGTGATCCCGAACCACGGTGAGCATCGCCACCTTCGTGAACATGCCAAATTAGCATCAGGACACGGGCGCGCCTCCATTGTCGCAGTGAACGGCACGATGCTGGATTTGACGGGCAATCAGCCTTCTATTGCTGGCCATGTTGAGACAGGCCGCACCTATCTTGATGGTACGCGTAAGATTGGCGCTTTGGACGGCATCGTGCGGGATCGTATTCGCATGGCGTTGAATGGTCATGTCATCGTGAATGTCTTGCTGGACGACGATGATGAACCATTGGGAGATGCATGGTGTGAGTTGATGGGCCTGCCAGAGCTCGGTCGTTCGGACGCGCCTCTTGTAGACGTTTTGGAAGCTGATCTGACCCAGTTCCTTGGTCGTGCAGGCGAGAAAACACTGTCAAACGACGATAAGCTGGAAACAGAATTGCGCCGTATCGTGCGCAACACGGCACGAGATGAAATCGGCAAAAAGCCCGAAGTCACAGTGATTGTCAGCCGCCTAAGCTGAGATCAGTAACCGTCTAAAACAAAAAGGCCCATCTCGGTGAGATGGGCCTTTTTGCTTGTATTCTATGGATCGACTATCCGGCGCGACGCTCATCAAAGCTGAGCGCGATAAAGCTGGGCAAGTGATCGCCCATGCCGACAACTTGCTTATCATTGCGACCACGGTCGTTGCGATCACGTCCACGACTGCGTGTTGGCTTGTTGGCCGTCTTATTGCGTGCGTCTTCGCCACCACGGGCTCGTGTTGTGCTGCGTGGTTCGCGCTCTTGCTTGGGTGCGGCAACTGGTGTTGGCGTTTCTTCACGCTCAGGCTTTGCACGGCTTGCTTTGGGCGCAGGCTTAACCGGATTTTCAACGCGGGTAATTTCTTTCTGAATCAGCTTCTCAACCGCTTCGAAAGCCTTCTCATCGCGGGGATTGCAAATCGTAAAGGCTTTGCCTTCCCGTCCAGCGCGACCCGTGCGACCGATGCGGTGCACATAATCTTCCGCGTGTCCGGGGACATCGAAGTTGAATACGTGGCTGACACTCGGGACATCCAGTCCGCGTGCGGCGACATCCGATGCAACAAGGATACGCAATTCACCGTTGCGGAACGCGTCCAGTGTCTTAGTGCGCTGCGACTGATCCAGATCACCGTGGATTGGAGCCGCGTCATAGCCATATTTCTTTAGAGATTTGGCGCAGATATCAACGTCTGTCTTTCGGTTACAGAAGATGATTGCGTTTGTGCATTTTTCACCTTCACCATCAATCAACGCGCGCAACAAATTGCGTTTTTCTGTGCTTTCACGATCACGACGCGACGGTTTGAACATTACCACGCCTTGTTCAATTGTCTCAGACGCTGTGGCCTGACGCGCAACTTCGACACGTTCCGGATTGGACAAGAACGTATTAGTAATGCGCTCGATTTCAGCGGCCATAGTGGCCGAGAAGAACAGGGTTTGCCGTGTGAATGGTGTCAGGCCGAAGATACGCTCAATATCAGGAATAAATCCCATGTCCAGCATCCGGTCAGCTTCGTCGACAACCATGATTTTCACATCAGACAGGATCAGTTTGCCACGTTCAAAATGGTCGAGCAGACGGCCTGGGGTAGCGATGAGAACATCGACACCTTTGTCGATGATGGTTTCCTGTTCCTTAAAGCTAACGCCGCCGATCAACAGGGCTTTGGTCAGCTTCAGGTGCTTTGAGTAAGTATCAAAGTTTTCAGCGACTTGTGCTGCCAGTTCGCGAGTTGGGCATAGCACCAAGCTGCGCGGCATACGAGCACGGGCGCGTCCACGCGCCAGCAACGACAGCATTGGCAGAGTGAAGCTGGCGGTTTTGCCGGTGCCGGTTTGAGCAATGCCCAAAACGTCACGTCCCTCAAGCGCAGGGGGAATCGCCCCTGCCTGAATAGGGGTTGGCGATTCATAGCCCGCTTCGTTGACTGCTTTTAGAACCTTGGGATTAAGGTTTAGTTCCGAAAATTTGGTCATATGTATCCGTGGTTTACGGACTCACTTTGGCCCGTCACATCAAAATTGGATCGGGCCCGCGTGGCCATGTGCCCGCAGGCGTCGTCGATCCGTGCGCGCCTTGTAGCCCAAGCAGAGGCAACGGTCAACAAACGCCCGTTTTTTACGGATTTTTTGGGATTTCAGTGCGTGGGCCAGCTTGGAAGTCAGGAAAGTAGGCTTTCCTTTTGCGGTCAAGCTCAAGCCGATAGGCACGCAGAAGACCATGTTGGTCTAACCTTTGACGCAGTTGAGGCGTTGCACGGCAGACTTCGCCATAGAAATGCTCCATCCCACCAGGTATCTTTGAGATGTTTTCAAAAACCTGGTGAATGGTGAGGCCAACGCCATGTTTTGGCAAGGCAGTGCGAAGTTCCGCGCGATAAGACCCTTTTTCGTGTCGGTAATCGAACTTTTTCTGCCAAGTTTCCCAGTCTGTAATGTGAAGGTGCAAGAGTTCCATGGACTGAAGGGTGCATTCCTCGGAAACCTCGACGCCATCCAGTGTAACTTTGTGAATGCGTATTTGGATGCCTTGCACGCGGGTCCTTGCGAACAGTTTTCCCGCGACATGGCTGACAAATCCGCCTTTTACGTAGTCACCATAGTTGGGATATAGCTGACGAGAGATTGCTCGGCGCCCCTGTTTGCCTGATATCCAAGCCTTGAACCAAGTTACCTCTGGATCAGCATCATCAACGCCGTCCGAGGACATGGCTTCCGAGGGATAAACTCTGGCCGACAGGCATTCTTGGGGCAAGGCATCGAGTATTTCAGAGACGTTTGATTGCGGCCAGATAAACTCATCAACATCAATGTGTAGTAGCCAGTCGACATTGTCTGCTTGGGCATATGCGTGCTTGGCGTTGAAGGTTTGGCGGACTTGATGCATCGGGGGTTTTTGCTTTTTGTTCGCCTTCCAATAGCTGCTATCAGTGCGGGTCACTGTCACCTGTGGGTGAGCCTCAAGCGCCAGTTGTGCTTTTTCGTTACGGGCGTCCAAATAGATCCAAATGTGGTCCGCACCGAGGTCCAGATGATGTGCGACAAAATCCAATATTTCGCGGGCGGGGGCCTTAACGGTTGAAACAATGCCCCATCGAGTCATCGGTTCGTCTCGTTCTTCAACTTGGTATCGCGCATCAGTTTGAGGCGGCGCAAAACACCGCTGTCTTCGGATATGAGCGTGCCAAGCAAATGATCAACAAGCGGGCGGATCACCTCGTCGGTTTTTGCCAATTGCCAAACCGGTGTAATCAGGTTGATATCGAGACCTCCTGACTTTAACGAAAACGGCTCCATATCCAGCGGCAGACGCGACTTGTTGCGCTTTCCAATACCAAAGGGCTCTTGAGGCGTGCGGCCACTAAAGCTGCGCTCAAACTCATAGAGTTTCATGATTCCAAACAGCATTTTAAGAGCTTGCCCAACTTCGCGCTGTGCCGCGGTTTGGCCGTGGTCGGCAAATGTCTGTACAGAACTGACTTGCCAGCGAAGTGACAGCACCTCGATAAGATGGCCAGCTTCTTCTGCCCAAATCCGACAGAACAACGCAGCGCAATGGGCTGGTTGAGACCGCTTGCGCAGATTGGAAATCAATTGGGCATTCAGAAATGCCAATTCGGAATTGCCAACGAATTCTTCCGCAATTTGCCGTCGCTTTCGAGCCCAAGAGGTGTTCGGATCGCTACGTTGTTTTTGCGATGCAGCTTGGGGCAAAAGAGAGAGGCGCAATGCGGCAAGGTCCGCGTCAACGGGAGGTAGGCTCTCAGGTCCAAAATCGAAAGGCGCGCGACGGCCTTCGTATCGGTCGGACATGGCGGGGAAACCACCGGGAAAAGTCGGGTCGGAACTGGTCATGCGGGTACTGTTGCATGGGGGATTCCCCCATGCAATCGTGGATCAGATCAGACCATCATTTCCTTGGTGGCTGTGAGCTTGATGTCTGAATAGTCACGCTCAACCCGATCAATGTCCCACTGAAGGCGGGTCAGATATACTACGTCGCCGTCATGGTCATAACTGATATGTTGTTTGTTGGTATTTACAAACTTATCAATGGCCTGCGTGTCGCCGTTTACCCAACGTGCAGAGGTGAACTGGCTTTGCTCAAATCGCACAGGAAGCCCGTATTCCATCTCGATCCGACTGGCGAGCACCTCAAATTGAAGTTGGCCGACAACCCCCACGATGAAGCCAGAACCGATCATCGGTTTGAAAACTTTGGCAGCGCCTTCTTCGGCAAATTGCATCAGCGCTTTTTCAAGATGCTTCGCCTTCATCGGGTCGCCTGCACGGATGCCTTGCAAAAGCTCTGGCGCAAAGCTTGGAATGCCACTCACACGTAGGGCTTCACCCTCGGTGAGCGTGTCACCAATGCGCAGCTGGCCGTGGTTGGGAATGCCGATGATGTCGCCCGCCCAAGCCTCTTCGGCAAGTTCGCGATCGGACGCTAGAAACAGCACAGGATTTGAGATTGCCATAGGCTTTTTAGTGCGCACATGTGTCAGCTTCATACCGCGCTTAAAGTGGCCTGACGCCATGCGCACAAAGGCAACACGGTCGCGATGTTTGGGGTCCATGTTGGCTTGGACTTTAAAGACAAAACCGGCCACTTTCTTCTCTTCTGGTGAAATCCCGCGGGGGTGCGCTTTTTGCACCTGTGGCTCGGGGCCGTATGACCCAATGCCTTCCATCAGTTCTTTGACGCCAAACGAATTGATCGCAGACCCAAACCAGATGGGTGTCATGTGACCTTCGAGAACTGCCTGCGGGTCCAAAGTCGGGAGCAGTTCGCGCGCCATTTCGACTTCTTCCTGTAACTGTTCCAACAGGTGTGCAGGAATATGATCCGCCAAGGCTGGATCATCCAAGCCTTTTATCTGGATGGTTTCAGCGACCACATTGCGGTCCGCACGGTCCATCAGCTCAAGACGGTCATTGAGCATGTCATAACAGCCCATGAATTCGCGACCAACGCCAATTGGCCAGCTGGCCGGCGTCACATCAATCGCAAGGTTTTCCTGAATCTCATCAATGATATCAAACGTCTCGCGGCTTTCGCGGTCCATTTTATTACAGAAGGTCAGGATTGGAAGGTCGCGCAGGCGGCAAACTTCAAAGAGTTTACGCGTTTGGCTTTCGACGCCTTTGGCGCCGTCCACAACCATGACCGCTGCGTCCACTGCGGTGAGTGTGCGATATGTGTCTTCCGAGAAGTCGGAGTGACCGGGTGTGTCAACAAGATTGAATCGCAGGCCGTTGAAATCAAAAGACATTGCCGAGGCCGAGACCGAGATGCCACGATCTTTTTCCATCTGCATGAAGTCTGATCGCGTGCGGCGCGCTTCACCTTTTGCGCGCACCTGTCCAGCCATTTGGATCGCACCACCATAGAGAAGAAATTTCTCAGTTAGTGTCGTCTTACCGGCGTCCGGATGCGAAATAATCGCAAAAGTGCGACGTCGCGCGATCTCGGGCGGCAGTTCGGGGCGGTTTGAGGCTGTGTCCAACATGGCCGCGCGTATAGGTTGCTGTGCGCTAAACCGCAAGGAAAAGCACACGTTTTACTTGGATGACGCCCGTTTAAGCAGGGCTGCCACATCGGGACGATCCAGTAGGCTTTCGTGAACTTCCAGATGGGAAGACGTGTCGGAATGTGTTCCCCCGGCTGGCGTTTGAAGTTTTTCGCGCAAGTCTGACGGAAGGGCAGGGCGTGTTCTGGGGTCAAATTGCATGGTTTCCGCAGAAATACCCTCGGCAAAAATAATCTGGTGGGTGTCGAACATGATCTGGAAATAGTCGACAAACCCGCCTTCCTGTGCATACACGCTGGCCCCATTGATGAGATGGCGCGCTTTGACGAGCAATTCAGAACGTCCTGCGCCAATGTGGTCGTGACGTTGGTAGATAAAGAGGCGATGATCAGGGCTGACGCGCAAATCATTGGTGTTGTTCAAAGTTCCGGCAGTGATGACGATTGGAGCGAATTCTCCCGTTGCGCGTTGCGTTGTATGCCCGATCCATCGAATTTTTTGGGCTCCATCATCGCGCGTTAGTACACGGTCGCCGATTTTTAGCTGTTCGATTGGTGCTTGCTGACCGGTTGCCATTGTTACACGGGTTCCACGCGTGAAGCTAACACACGCGAGCTGTGCAAGGCGCATCAAGGCGATTTCACAGTCTACGCCAACCAGCGCATAGTCTGTTTTCGGCACAAGTGGTGCGAGCGGTGCGCCGTAGATTTGCGCGACATTTCCTTCGTCGTCGACTTCAACCAATACCAGAACTTCGATGGTGTCGCCGCTAGGTGGCATAAACGTTGCGACGCAATCTGGCACAACACGCGCGCCTGAAACTCCTAACGAAGATTCTTGAGCAACCACATACACGCCTTCGGCTTGAGCCAGCAGCGAGAGACTTTCTTGTTCCGCGTAGGCTCCTAATGTGTAGATGTCGTCTGGAACAATCTCATTGGCAAAAGACAATGCGTCGCCAAGGTTGGCGCCATTGGAGACGACCAGCGTTTCTGCGACGTAGACAGGAAGCCGTTGGGATGGCAGGTTCGGCTGTCCTTGATCAGTTGGCATATTTGGGGTGCGCTCCATCGTGGTAGTATGGTGAGGTGATCTTCAGCGTAACAATTCATCGGTATTTTGACGAGTAAATGTGGCAGGGCGAGGCCCGACCTTCGGCAATACACTGGCAATAAGGCATATTTGAGTGTTTTCTGATGCCAACACAATGGGGAGATTCGCATGGATCTGGGAATTAAAGGTAAAAAGGCGCTCATATGCGCATCATCAAAAGGGCTCGGTTTAGGCTGCGCGCGTGCACTTGCTGCGGAAGGCGTCGACCTTGTGATGAATGCGCGCGGCGTTGAGGCGCTGGAGGCCTCAGCTGCCGCAATACGTGACGAATTTGGCGTCAATGTTGAAACTGTCGCTTGTGATGTGTCCACAGCGGACGGTCAGGCCGCTTTGATCGCGGCGGCGGAAGGTGTCGATATTCTGGTCAATAATGCCGGAGGACCGCCTCCAGGCATGTGGACCGATTGGGATCGCGATGATTTCATCAAGGCCTTGGATGCGAACATGCTGACGCCGATTACTTTGATTAAGGCTTTGGTACCAGCGATGATGGAGCGCGGTTGGGGGCGAGTTGTGAATATTACATCGCAGTCGGTCAAAGCGCCAATACCGGTTTTGGGACTGTCAAACTCAGCCCGCGCCGGTTTGACCGGTTATGTTGCGGGCACCTCGCGGCAAGTGGCTGGCAGTGGTGTAACCATCAACAATCTATTGCCAGGCATTCATGCAACAGATCGGGCGGCTGCGCTGGATGCGGGCGTCTCTAAACAGCAGGGTATTTCTGTGGACGACGCCAAAGTGAACCGTTGCAAAACCATTCCTGCAGGACGTTATGGGACCGCCGAAGAATTTGGCTCGACCTGCGCTTTTTTATGCTCTCAGCACGCTGGTTTCATTGTCGGGCAGAATGTATTGTTGGACGGTGGCGGCGTGAACTCCACGATGTAATGTCGTGGCTAGGGGTGTTGGTGTGTCTCAGGGGTTTTCTCTGAAAGATCAGCTTTTTAATGCTGATAGCTTAAGTGATCTGGCGGCGGAATACGCCGCTGGATTGCCCCATTTTGATGCTCGAAAGTTCCATGTTGATTGTCTTGCTGGCTTGCAAGGGCGAGAGCTTTTAGAGCGTCTAGACTGGATCGCGGATTGTATCGAAGCTCAATTGGCACAAGATTTCCCAACCATGGCAGACCAACTCGAATTGGCGATGCCTGACAGGTTGAATCCCGAGCTGATGGACGATGATTTTGGCCGGTTCATCCATGCGGTCCCTGGCATTCTGGCTGTCCGGCATGGTCTGGAGGCCCATCGCGACCGAGCGCTGGATTTGCTTTTTGAAGCCACCAAACGCTTTTCGATGGAGTTTTATATTCGACCGTTTCTTAATCGCTGGCCTGAAGAAACATGGGCGCGGCTGCAAGATTGGGCGGTGGATGAAAACTATCATGTGCGTCGACTGGTGAGTGAAGGCACACGCCCAAAGTTGCCTTGGGCCAAGAAAATCGATTTGGACCCGCTGGCACCGCTTGAGTTGTTGGATCGGCTGCACGCAGATCCAACGCGCTATGTGACACGATCGGTGGCCAATCATCTGAATGACATTTCCAAAATTGCACCGGATCGGGTGGTTGCGCGATTGCAGGACTGGGCCGAAACGGGGCTACAGAAGGAGAAGGAACTTCAATGGATGACACGTCATGCGTTGCGCACGGCGGTGAAAGTCGGGGACGTTAACGCATTGGCCTTGCTGGGGTATCATGCCGAGGCTCCTGTTGAGCTTGAGATGTTGTCCTTGGATACAGAGAGCGTCATCATCGGACAGGCATTAGAGTTTACGGTTTGCTTGGCTACAAAGGCGAATTCTGACGTGCCCGTTCTGGTGGACTATATTCTAACGTTCCACCGACCAAATGGCCGTGTCGGTCAAAAAGTGTTTAAACTCAAACAGTCCAAGGTGCCCACCGGTGGCCAAATAAATCTGTCAAAGCGCCATAACTTGAAAGGCAACGCAACCACTTTCACGTTGTATCCGGGGCCGCACAAATTAGCGATTCAAGTTAACGGGCGGATCTTGGGAGAAAAAAGCTTTGATTTGGTCGCAGAGGCTTAGCTGCTTTTCGTTCCTTTCGACGACCGGGTTTGGATAGCGTTTCGTTAGGAACGGAGTAGGGTCGTGGATAGGCACTAAAGGGGCATTGTGCGCGCAGGGTTGATGTGCTCAATGCTGGCTGCTACATCTGCGTCAAATCCGATAATTTCCATCGGAGACTACAAGAGGTCCGGTTTGCAGTCGCCGAATTCCATGCCCATTCCCCGATTAGAAATCCGAAACCTGCGCCGTGCGTTTGGCGATAGAATGGTTGTCGATGATGTGTCCTTAACCATCCAGCCGGGGCAGGTGACGTGTTTGTTGGGACCATCCGGTTGCGGAAAATCGACGACACTGCGCATGATTGCTGGCGTTGATATGCAAGACAGTGGCGAAATCTATGTCGATGGTCAGTTGATTTGCGACACCGTATTTCGCATTCCGCCAGAGCGGAGGCAGATTGGTCTGATGTTTCAAGACTTTGCGCTGTTTCCACATTTGAGCGTGTCCGACAACGTGGCCTTTGGGTTAAAAGGGACCAAGGGCGAGAAACGCGCGCGCGTCGAAGAGTTGCTTGCCAAAGTAAATCTGGAATGGACAATAGATGAGTTCCCGCATGTTTTGTCCGGAGGCGAGCAGCAGCGCATTGCCTTGGCGCGGGCCTTGGCTCCTAGGCCACGTATTATGCTGATGGATGAGCCTTTTTCTGGATTGGATAACCGCCTTCGGGATGGCATCCGTGATCAGACGCTTGCGCTACTAAAGGACGAGGACACTGCGGTTTTGTTGGTTACCCATGAACCGGAAGAAGCCATGCGAATGGCCGACGAAATTGCGCTGATGCGCGACGGAACAATTGTACAACAGGGCGCTCCGTACAATATTTACAACGCGCCTGTTGATAAGCAAGCGGTTGCATTTTTTAGTGATATCAATGTGATCCGCAGCACAAGTAAAGGTGCGCTTACGGAAACGCCTTTTGGGCAGTTTCTAACACCAGGTTTGGTGGATGGTGCTCCTGTCGAGGTGGTGATCCGGCCTCAGCATTTGAAACTGGATTTCGATCGTGGCGGCAAAGGGCCGCTGCCGACGGCAACTGATGGTGTGGCTGCGCGCGGCATTGTGCGGCGTGCGCGTTTTATGGGCAATGAAAGCCTTGTTGAGTTCAGCATGGATCACGATGGCTCTGATCTAAAGGTCACGGTGCCCAATGTGTTTTTGCCGAAAACTGGCACGCCGTTGTGGTTAACGATCCGAAGGGATCGGTGTTTTGTTTTCCCAGTTTAAAGTGTGAGACACAGAAGGTTTTAGCGGTCACTCTCGCGGGCGAGGTAGTCCTTCAAACGTTTTCCAGGTTCATCAACAAATAATCCTGGCAGAACAGAGACATCTTGCATCTGGTCAAGCCGCAAGCTTGCAAAGTCATTGTTCGTGTCATCCCAAACGACGCAGGTCCAGACCCGCCCCCAGTAATCCATCTTAAGGGGACGCACGTCACAAGACATCCCATTTTCCAGTTGCAAACGTAACTTTTGGCGTGACCTGATTGCCGTGCGCAATACGGTGAGATGTTGAAACCCGTGAGCAGCATCGGCAAATGGATAAACCGCAAATCCGAAGCTGCGTGGCGCACCACCTGCGTCTTCGGGAAGTACTGCATCAATTTTTGACGACAAGGTTTCCGCAGCTTCTCGCAACTCGCCTTCCATGCCGTTGCCAACAACCGCGAGGCCGATGTGTAAGGCTTCAAGTTCTGTTTCAGTCAGGTTCAACGGCGGCAAGGTGATCGCGGCTCTCGCGCTGTACCCTGCGCCGCGTGCGCCTTCCACCGGGACACCGCTAGCCGCTAAAGTATCCATATCCCGATAGATTGTGCGCAGTGAGACGCCCATACGCTTGGACAGATCCTCGGCGCGATGCAGTCGCCCGTCTTTGAGAATTTCAATTAAGGCATAGAGCCGGTCGGAGCGGTTAGGGGATTTGGGCACGGGCGATTCTCGGCGCTACTGACATTATTCTGACAACTGACAAGATAATGGCAAAGCGCGTGAAGAAAACCCCCGAATGTTGCAAATGATCGTGTGTTTGTTGCTTTTCCCCATTCCGCCAAAAGGCTAGGAATTTGACAGCATAATTCATTTGGCGCGCGGCGCCTGACGAAAGGGAGAATGTCATGGGAATTGGAAATATCGGTCTGCCCGGTCTGCTATTGATTGCAGTTGTGGTTTTGGTCTTGTTTGGACGCGGCAAAATCAGCGGTTTAATGGGCGAAGTCGGCAAAGGCATCACGTCGTTTAAGAAAGGCATCAACGAAGGCCAAAAAGAGCTGGAAGAAGAAGCCGCCGAAACTGCCAAAGACGTCACACCTGAAGACGAAAAAGACAAAGTCTGATCGGGAGAGCTGACGCCTTATGTTTGACTTGGGAATTGCAGAGCTACTGGTCATAGGTATCGTGGCGCTGATTGTAGTGGGACCGAAGGATCTGCCAATGCTGTTTCGGCAGGTTGGTAAGTTCATGGGGCGTGCCAAAGCAATGGCGCGAGAGTTTTCGTCGGCGATGAATCAGGCCGCCGATCAGGCGGGGGTGAAAGACGTCACCGACACGATCAAAACCGCGACTGATGGGCTGAACAAAGTGTCAAACCCGATGAAGGCGGCCACAGACGCGGTCAAAGACACTGCAGATGATCTCAAGAAAAGCATGTCCTTTGACCCGAACAGCGAGACCGGAAAGCTGGCCGCGGAACGGGCTGAAGCGGCTGATAAAATTCGCCAGAAATCTGCAGAAGTCGCCCAAGCGCGGTTGGATGGGGAAGCTCAGGCTGCCGCCGAGGCTTCTGAAGCCGTAAAAGAGGCGCCCAAGCCTTCAAAGGATGACGCATGAGCCAGTCAGACGAAATAGAAGAAAGCTCGGCCCCGCTGATTGAACATTTAGCAGAATTGCGCACACGCTTAATCCGCGCGGTTCTTGCTCTGCTCGCGGGGATCATGATTTGCTTCATCCCAATCGGGGGTGATTTTATTGCGGTGCATATTCTCAACTGGTTGTTGCAGCCGATTGAAGCATCACTACGCGCTTTGGGTGATCCCTCTCCGACGTTGCAATATACGTCCCCTCAGGAATATCTGTTCACCTTGTTCCGTATTTCTATGGTGTTCGGTTTCGCGATTGCATTCCCCGTGATTGCGCATCAGCTTTGGCGCTTTGTTGCTCCGGGATTGTACAAAAACGAGCGTGGTGCGTTCCTGCCTTTCCTCATTGCATCGCCTTTTATGTTCCTGCTGGGCGCAACTTTTGCACACCTTGTGGTGACGCCTTTGGCGATGTCGTTTTTCCTCGGGTTCGCGGATGTCAGCTCGATCTTTGCCAATCTGATGTCGGGGGCAACACCCGAACTACCGGCAGACGCTGCTGTGGTTCCTGAAACGACGGAGGGTGTCAAAATCACCTTCTTCGGAAAGGTGAATGAAAGCCTCGATATCACGTTGAAATTCATCATGGCCTTTGGTCTGTGTTTTCAGCTTCCGGTTCTGCTAACGTTGTTGGGAAAGGCCGGACTGGTCAGCGCAGAAGGTTTAGGCAAAGTTCGCAAATACGCGATGGTTGGTATTCTTGTTCTGGCCGCTCTGGTGACACCACCGGACGTTGTCACTCAGATGATCCTCTTCACGGTGGTTTACGGGCTGTATGAGGTTTCCATTTTCTTGGTCAAACGCGTGGAGAAAAAACGCGACGCAAGATTGAAGGCCGAGGGAGTGTTCGTCGAAGACGAATAGGGTTGGCCTGACGAATACTGTGCAGGTGAATTGGATCGCCTCACGAAGCAACGGCATAGGATTATGATCTGGCGCGCGGTTTTTATCGTGCGTCTTTTCTGTTTGTACCTCTTGTCGTCCGTTCGGGAATATGCAGTCTGTGGCGCAAGATACGGGAGATACAAATGGATCAGATAACCTTGAAGCGCATTGCTGACGCATTGGAGCGCATGGCACCGGCACCGCTGGGCGCGCCAGATTTTGGAGCGGCTGACGGCTTTGTCTGGCATGTTGATCCGGACCGTCTTGAGGCGGTCAAAACGATTAACCGTGTCGATCTTGGGTTATTGGTTGGCGTGTCACGCGCGCGTGATACGCTCTTGGAAAACACCCTCCAATTTGCCCGTGGGCTGCCAGCCAACAATGCCCTGCTTTGGGGCGCTCGAGGGATGGGCAAGTCCTCCTTGGTCAAAGCAGTTCACGCCGAGGTGTTGGCGCGGGGTGAGACACTAAAAATTGTGGAGCTGCAGCGGGAAGATTTACCCAGTGTCGCACGGCTATTGAACCTGTTGCGGGGACGTTCAGAGCGGTTCCTGCTGTATTGTGACGACCTGTCATTCAGCCATGACGACCAACATTACAAATCACTCAAAGCGGTTCTGGACGGGGGTATCGAGGGGCGGCCTGAAAACGTCGTTTTCTATGCGACGTCCAACCGGCGACATTTGATGCCACGTGATATGATTGAAAACGAACGATCTTCCGGCATAAACCCATCTGAAGCGGTTGAAGAGAAAGTGTCACTTTCTGATCGTTTTGGTCTGTGGTTGGGCTTTCATCCATGTGATCAGGACGAATACCTTGCGATGATCCGTGGCTATTGTGATGCACATGGGGTTACGATTGATGATCAAACATTGCGGGCGGAAGCGATTGAGTGGCAGGCGACACGGGGAGCACGCTCTGGTCGTGTTGCTTGGCAGTATTTTGTAGATTTGGCCGGACGCAAGGGCATCAGCTTGTAACCAGTAAAAACCGATCAATCACGGATCAAGGTTTTGGCGTTTTAAGACGGTGAAACTCTCTTCGCCACACTGCAGTAATGCGCGAAGAGAGCGGGTGCGATGTGACTTAGGCGTCGCTGCCAAGAGTTTTGAGCGTTCCAAGCAATTGGCACACTTCGGCCTCGGTGTTGTAGTGGCATAGTGAGATGCGGATGCAGTCCTCAAGTCCCAACGGGTTTAACACGTTGCCACTGTAGTGATCTGCTTTGCGTGTATGGGTGCGAATGCCCTGGTCATTGAGGTGTGTCACCACATCAGGAGATGGGATGCCTTCAACGACGATGGATACCAATCCTTCGCGCGCTTGGTTTTCTTCGCCACCAAGCACGGTAATGTGCTCCATGTCGCGCAGGCCCGGCAGGTTGTCAGTGCCATTGATCATCACCGTTGTCAGGTGGGTTTCATAGTCATGCACCGCGCGCCCAGCAGCCTCTAGCCGTGCTCGTGGTTCGACCTCTTGGGAGACTTCTGATCCAAGCCAGTCAAAGTAGCCAACGACATCAGAGATTGTCGCATAGGCGCCAGTGTCTCGTGTTCCAAATTCCCAACCAGTCTCTGGCGCATCAATCAGCTTTTCGTGTGGCATTGCGCTGAAACGATCAGAAATCCAGGCCAAACCATATCCGTGACGTGAAAACACCTTGTACGGTGAGATAGCGTAACCATCGATGTTATAAGCGGCTATGTCGATTTGGCCGTGTGCAGCATGTTGAATGCCATCTACAATAATGATGCACTCAGGTGAAACGGCGCGAATGGCTTTTGATATTGCGGCGACATCCATTCCCATACCCGTAACGGGCGACGCGTGCAGAATTGTAGCAACCGCAACATCAGGTGTCATATGGCGTGTATAGGCATCAGCTGTGACCAGCCCCGTGGTATCGTCATGAGGGACGTTGACGTAATCCAAGCCCGATATTGTGGCCCAATGCTGCGCCGCGCTACGGCTGGCGGGGTGCTCAATGGACGAACCGATGACTTTGGAGCCTTTGGGCGCGCTCACACAGGCGGAGCGGATCAGTCGGAACAACAGTTCTGTGCCGCTTTCCCCAGCAAAAAACTGACCTGTTGGCGCATTCATGAAGAGCGCCAAATCGGATTTGGCTTTGTTAATCGTGTCTACAAGCGCCTTGGAGGCTATGTTGTCGCGCCCCTGATTGTCTGGAATTGCAGCAAATTTTGCGGATGTCTCAACAACCGATTTTAGCGTCAGCGCGCCGCCAGCGTTTTCAAAAAAAATCCTTGGGCCTTGAAAAGGGCAGTTATCAACATGCGCGAATTTTCCTCGAATGGCGTCTATCAGGGCTGAATTATCTTTGATCATGTTGGTCCATTTATTGAATGCGGGCACCTTACGGACGGTGCAGATTTCCCTTGTTCAAATCGATAGAACCTTGAGGGGTAGGGGGTCAATGGATTGCGGTGTGTATTTTGATCATTTTTGGCAGGCCTGTGTTGCGGTTTTAAGGGTGGCGGCGAAAGACACTGTGAACTCAACCAATTGGCAAATGACGTGCGGTGAGAATCAGCCATGAAAAGGGAGCCGGAAATGAAGTTGAAAAGCGTCTCCCTTGCAAGTCTTTCAAACATCTATCTGAGGCCACTTCGGCTGTCATAAAGCAGTGCATTGTCACAGAAGGCCACGAGGGTTCGGTGCCTCTGTTGCACACCCCACAGGGACAAGTTGTTCCAAATCACAGCCATAACGGCTTGGAAATGGCCTAGGTTCTCCAAGGCAGCTTAAGTGATAAAACTGGGTGTTTGCTGCGGGAGATGTTGAGGTCGCGGATGAAACACTTGAGCACACTCCTATTGTGGATCTGGGAGCTCCGTGTATCGGTGTTGCCGCAACTGATGGGCCGCCGAGGATCAATAGTTTCAAGCCGCGTTTGATACTGCCATCGGTTCGGATCTAGTCGATCAACAAGCGCAAGCAGCTGATTTGCGCCGTGGTTGGTTAGAGCTGCGCTTCCAAGTTTGGTGGCGAATTGCAAAACTCAAAAGGGTCGGCGGCCCAGTGTGAGTTTCTTAAGAAAACAAGATGGTTAATTGTTCTTGTTCTGGAAACACAGCTATTTCCTAATTTATTAACATTTTATGAAAAATCGGAGTAGGCTGGCACTGTGCATTGCTTTGTTGCTTAGCGATTTTACCTGTGGGGGCAGGCCAGAATGCTTTATTTATCGATTTTAGTTCCGCTTTTGTTGGCTGCTGGTGTGGCACCAGAAAATAGTCTTGATGAAGATGACAATTCTGAGCCGAACACCGAGCCTGATCAGGATGTCACAGACGACGGGTCTTCGACCGAACCTGGTTCAGATATCGAAGATATCATTTTTGGCGATGACGACGACAATGAGTTGTTTGGTACAGACGGTGCGGACACGGTTTATGCCGAGGCGGGCGATGACCGCGTTGAAACAGGCAGAGCCGATGATTTGATCGAAGGTGGTGCGGGCGCGGATACGCTTTTGGGTGGCTTCGGAACTGATTTGGTCGAAGGTGGCTCAGGAGATGATGTTGTCAAAGGCGGCCTAGGGAACGATTTCCTGTTTGGTGGAGAGGGCGACGACACTGTGGTGGGCAGTGGCGGAGACGATGTGATGAGCGCGGGATCTGGTTCGGACTTTCTTAAAGGCGGTGACGGTGACGACTTCATGTTTGCAATCGAGCCCGAGGGGGCGTTGGGAGAAGCCGACACTTTAGTTGGCGGCCTTGGCAACGACAGGCTTTGGGGCGATGATGGAGATTCCCTGACGGGGGGTGAAGGCGTGAACCGGTTTGAGATTACCATCGGGGTGGAAGGTGCCGAGCCTGTTGTCATCACAGATTTGGATCTCTTCCACGATGAGACTGCAGAGCTTCGCACCGATCTTGTGAGTTTTCTTGATGCGGATGGAAACCTTTTGACACGCGCTGAGTTGCTTGATGGCGGCGCGCGGCTCGAAGATTCCGAAGATGGGCAGGATGCGCATGTCTACTTCGAAGGAGAACTTGCCGCAATTATCGAAGGCTATACCAGCGAGGATTTACAAGCTGATACGAACTGGATTGGTAACCTGTCTCCTCATTTGACTGGCCGATTTGATGGTAACGATGTGATTGCTGGAGACGATGGTGGGGCAGTCGTAGACGACGAATTGTTTGGTGGTCCGGGCGACGATACCCTCACAGGCGGCGGCGGGAGTGACTTTCTACGTGGCAATGAAGGGGACGATGTATTGGATGGGCGAGATAGTGATATGTCCTCTGCTGCACCGGACTCGCTTGCCGGTGGCGAAGGGGACGATCAGATCATTGCAGATGATGGTGATCTGGTTGCAGGAATGGAAGGGACCGACAGTTTTGAGATTGTGGTTCCAGACTCAGATGAGGCCGCGCCGGTTCGGATTTTTGGCTACGAAACTCAGACCGAAGACGGACTTACAGAATTGCTTACGTTGGTCGGAGCGGATGGAACTCCCTTGAGTGCGGAAGATGTCGCAGCCAACTTGGTTATCTATCAGAGTGCTGAGGGCGATGAGGCCGTATTGGAATATGACGGTCGCCAAATTGCTCATCTTGATGGAATTGACGCGGACTCTTTGCAGGATCAGTCGCTTTGGATCGGCAATTTTGATCCCGACCCGGCAATAGGCCTGTCGCCCACCGCGGGCTCTTTTAGCAGCGACGCACAAATTAGTATGTCTCTTCAATCTGCTTCGGCGACAGGAAACGTTGTGAATGCAGAGATGTTTGGGGCTAATGCGATATATAGCGTAAACACCGATTTGGGAGTTCCTCTCGAGAACTACGTTGCGGCTGTTGATGCATTGGATGTCTTGCATGTGCGCTATCCGGCAGGGCAGGCAGATCCTGAAACGCCCGAGGAGGAAGGCACGCGCTGGCTCAATATCATGGAGCTGGAGGAAAACGAGAATGGTGATCTTGATCTACGTCCAGAGGTGACCGCTGCGCTTGATGCCGTGATTGCTGCACACAACAATGGTGTGGATGTCAAACTGACGTTGGCGACACCAACCAAGATTTTCTCGGTCGAAGAATATGAGGCCATGTATGACGACATGGCGCTGTTTGCGGAATTGGTCGTAACGCGATACGGCGATGCCGTGGATGCCTTTGAAATCGGCAATGAATACTGGATTCAAGGCGAAACGGCGTATGGCCAAAAAGCGGATATTGCTGCACGTGCGTTTGGTGAAGGCATGGCGAATGCCGGACTTGACCCTGATGATCAACCATCCATCATTGTGCAAATGGCCACCCCAAACAACGGCTCTGAGTTTCACTCTTCAGTGGATGATCGTCCCTTTGGTGCGCGCCGCGACGACGCGAACCAACAAATTGTCGACCAGCTTTCTGAGGAAGCGCGCGAAGAGATCGACGGAGTTGTTGAGCATTATTACTACAACAAACACTATGATGCCTTCACTGATGACGGAAACGAACGCGGCTTTATCGATAGTGACAAAGAAATCTGGGATGCGGAGTTTGACAAAGAACTCGATCTCCACATCACGGAATGGAATATTCGGACAACCAACTTCCCTCAGAATGGCATGAGATCTGCAGGAATTGTGGCGGAACAGTTTGAAAACATGATCGATATGGGAGCGGATGCTGCGCACGGTTGGCCGGCGGTGCATAATACGGCAACTCATCTGGCCGGAACGCGCTCTGATATGCCAATCGTTGATGACCAAGATCGCGTGCTCAATTCCGTGCGCGGCGCTATGTTTGATGTCATGTCCACCGAATTGGTCGGAACAGAGTTGGTTGATACGGTATTTACCAATGACGATGGCCGGATGGAAATTCAGACCTATCAGTCTGAGGATAAAGTTGTCTTCCAAGTTGTTTCGCGCACAGATGAAGCAGTTGAATTGGATTTAGACGTCTCAGCAATGGTGCCCGAGTTTGAAAGCGTATCAGGTGTCCGTATCGGCTATGATACTTCTGCAGATAGTTCAGACGGGATCTACCGAGATGGAGACGGGAATCTTGTGAATGCCGAATATTCAATCATCGATGGTGAGCAGTATTACTTCAATGAATTCGACGTACGTGCGACGATTACGGATGAAGAATACAACAGCAATGAATTGCTGATCCGCCTCAAACCCTATGAAGTGGTGCAAATCACTTTTGATTTAGGTGAAAATCCGCCTGATGCTGCTGATCCCGGAGAAAGCATCAATGGCACCGACGAGGCAGATCTAATTGTTTCCGGAAATGGAAATGATTCAATCAACGGGTTGGGGGGAGACGACACAATCCTGTCCAATGGTGGCATCGATGAAATTTTCGGTGGTCTTGGCAATGATAGTCTGGAAGGTGGAAAAGGCGACGACTATGTGCGTGGCGAAGAAGGAGATGATGCGATCTACGGATTTGGTGGCGATGACGATATGAAAGGCCACGACGGAGACGATTCTATCTCAGGCAACCAAGGCAATGACACTCTTTCCGGCAGCAAAGGCTATGATTTACTGCGCGGCGGCGATGGAGAAGATAGCCTTAACGGGGGTGTTGGCACAGATACACTTGCCGGAGGCGAAGGTCGTGATACGCTAACAGGATGGTCCGGCACCGATATTTTCCGCTTTTCCGGTGAAGATATGGTCGAAGGCGATTTGATCACTGACTTTGAGGTTGGAGCTGATGTTATCGAGTTAGAATATGATGATATTACGTCGGTTTCGGATTTGGTGTTCCAGAACGTTGATGGCGGTGTTGTCGTCTATGTCGGTGACCACGGTGGCCTATATTTGCAAGGTGAACTTACGGCGGCCCAAGTCAATGATGCTCGGAACTTTGCCTTTGTTTGATATGGTTCCACATAATTAGGACAAATGCGCTGGCACAACATCCAAGCGGGGTGTTGTGCGACGCTGATGCTTGAGCAAATTAGTTCTGATTTTGACCCGGGTTGACTTAGGATTCGATTCAGAACTGACTAAGCTATCATCAATGATCCTCTGAAATAGTTGTAGAAATCTATGCAGGGGTGGGCTGTGCAAACCTGTATTGAATAGCAATCGGTTTGGTCACAAGTGCGCGCATGACTTCGCTGGGATGATTGGTAAACTGACCGGTCAGCTCTGGGAAACTTGGTTCCAAAATTGTTTTTTGTGATGTGGTGTCAACTTGCGTGTTGTTCTGGGAACGGATCGAGTGGCACATTTTGAAATACCCCAAGAACGCTTACGGCTTATTTATGAACTGTAATTCTACCGCCTTTGCATTGTTGAGTTGCGCTGTTAAGTAAATTGAACGGCAGCATATGGGGGGATCTATGGGGCTCAAGTTTTTTTCGGACAAGACGCGACCAGTGCACTTGGGACCTTACCCGTTGGAAAGGTTGGCTCGGGGGCAAATGGTCGATTTGTCGAAACTCCGGCAGAGCCCCGCACTAAGCTTCGAGCGTCCCGAGCGCCCCGAAAGCATCGTAAATGCGATGGGCGAGTTTCAGGCAATGATGGATGCCATCAGGGATGGACTGGTTAATGGCATCAAATCGGAGATTCCAGAAGAATTAGCTGAACGTAGTAACCATCTGAAATCCTTTGGATATTTTAATGATTCAGCAATGGTCGGTGTAGGGCCAATTCCGAACATTGCAGTGTTAGAAGAGCCACGACGCAATCCTGATATTGATCGTTTATCGGACGCCCTGACGACCCGCCAGACCAAGACTTTGGCCAGCGGCATTGATGTAATCATGGCGGATCTCAAAGAAAGCATGCAGGCGCCACCGTCCTCCATTGGGGGGCACAAAAATTGCATCGTGTTTCTCGTAGACCATTTGCGCGATCCCGAGCGCGGCGAGCCGGGCAGTGATTGGATTATGGACGCGCAGGACCACCGATCTTGTCTCCGTTCTACTGAAACAGCGGTTGTTATTGCCAATTATATCAGATTGTTAGGATGGGATGCCAAAGCCCACACTGCGACGTCGAGTGATGTGGATTTACAAAAGTTAGGTGTTGCAGCAGGGCTGCTGAGTATTGAGAACGGGCAGGCCGTTGCTCCGTGGCTGGGGACGCGGTTTGGTTTGGCTGTTGTGACAACCGACTTGGAATTGGCGCATGATGCGCCATTGTTGCCGATGTCCCAACAGCCTTGGTTTCGCACCCTAGGTCCGGCCTGGTGGCTAGGGGCGGGATTCGCAAAATCGGCACTTAATCAGGATCCCTTTCGTCAGCGCGACTATGTCAGTGGCGCGCATCCGTTTGAGCGGCTCAAGCGCGTCGCAACGCCAACGACCTATATTGACGAAGAGCGCGTTGCACGGGTTCCAAAGCGTGCGGATATGTTCGCTCGCGCACAATTTGGTGACATGGGAAAGACACTGCAGAACGGCGCGAAGGGCGGGTATTACGCCCGCAAGGCGGCACCGAGTTTCGCGCAACGTCGTGCGCTGGGTGCCTTTGTTTTGCTGCAGGACGGTGAAAGCGCGAAGGTAGAAAAGCCAACTGATTCAGAACGTAACGCGGCGAACCTCAAGGCTGCGAGCTATTTCCTAGGCGTTGATGCGGTTGGGTTAAGCCGGTGTCCTGAGTGGGCGTGGTATAGCCATGACGCGACGGGTGATCCAATTGTACCGCCACATGATCAAGCGGTGAGCATGATTATTGATCAAGGTTTTGAAACCATGGAGGGGGCGTCTGGAGATGACTGGATCAGCGTTGCCCAGTCGATGCGGGCTTATCTGCGGTTTTCGCTTTTGGGCGGCGTGATCGCGCAGCAGATCCGCAACGTTGGGTACAAAGCCAAGGCGCACACGGTGATGGATGGTGAAGTCCTGCAACCGCCTTTGTTATTGTTGTCGGGGCTAGGTGAGGTCAGCAGAATTGGTGAGGTGATCTTGAACCCCTATTTGGGGCCTCGGCTCAAATCCGGTGTGGTGACCACAGACATGCCGATGGATCACGACCAACCTATTGATTTTGGGTTGCAAAATTTCTGCGAGAATTGCAACAAATGTGCGCGGGAATGTCCGTCCGGCGCCATTACGGCCGGCCCGAAACTGATGTTTAACGGCTATGAAATCTGGAAATCGGACAGCCAAAAATGCGCAACCTATCGGATTACAACACCCGGTGGGGCGATGTGTGGGCGGTGTATGAAGACCTGCCCGTGGAACCTTGAGGGTCTGTTTGCGGAAGCACCATTTCGTTGGGCTGCCAGTAATATTCCCAGTCTTGCCAAACCGTTAGCGCGTTTGGATGACATGGCGGGCAAAGGCGGATTAAACGATGTCAAAAAGTGGTGGTGGGACATCGAGTTGGAGGAAGATGGGGCCTATCGCCCATCCAAGCATGCTCTGAACCGCCGCGACCTTCAGCGAGATCTGGACCTGAAATATGAGGATCAAACCCTAGCGGTTTATCCCGCTCCTTTGGCGCCGCACCCATGGCCTTATCCGTTTGTCATGGATCGTGAAGCTGGGATTCAGGCATATGAAACAATGGTTTCCGCCGATGAATACCGACGGCGCATCGCCTCGGGAGATATGACTGTCGTGCATAATTATAACGTTCCGGACGCAGCGGAGGCGCCGGTTGTGCGGGTTGCGTTGACGAAGGTCGAGGCGATGACAACGGACGTTACCAAATATAGTTTTCAAAACGTTGACGGTAGCGATCTGCCCGAATGGACGGCGGGTGCGCATCTGGATGTCTTGGTCGCGCCCGAGTTTTTGCGGCAATATTCAATGTCGGGTGATCCGGCAGACCGAGGGAAATATGAGATTGGCGTTCTGCGGGAAGATGAGGGGCGCGGTGGAAGTGCTTTGCTTCACAGGATTTTTTCGGAAGGCCGTAAGGTCTTTGTGTCAAAACCAATCAACCATTTTGAATTGATAGAAGATGCCGAAAAATCGTTTTTGATGGGCGGTGGCATTGGAATTACGCCGATGATTGCCTTTGCCCATCGCCTGCATGCTCTGGGACGGGATTTTGAATTGCACTATTCCGCCAGTCGCGAAGATGGTGCAGGATATATCAATGATCTCAAAGAGATGCCTTGGAGTGACAAGGTCAGTTTCCATTTCTCAGACAAGGGAACGCGGGCGGATCTGGATGCGGTATTGGATGGGTATCAAGACGGATGGCATGTCTACACCTGCGGGCCGGATCGCTATATGGATGGGGTTATTGAGGCGGCCACGCGGCGGGGCTTTCCCGAAGAGGCGCGCCATTTGGAATATTTCAGCGTCCCAGAACAGCCTGACTACGAGAACTTTCCTTTTAAAGTTAAGCTTCAGGATGGTCGTGAACTTATTGTTCCAGAAGATAAAACCGCCTCTGATGTGTTGATCGAGAACGGCATTCATGTGGATGTGAAATGCTCGGATGGTATTTGCGGGGTGTGCAAATGCGGGTTGGTGTCAGGGGATGTGGAGCATCGTGATTTTGTGCTCTCAAACAAGCAACGCGAAGGCACAATCATTCTGTGCCAGAGCCGCGCAGCGGAGCCGGATGGGGTGATTGAAATCGACCTGTGAGCAGAGGTTAACGGCGAAAAACGCTGTCTGTAACGCGTCGGTATTACGTCGGTATTGCGACAGTGTCATTTTCAGGCCCGTGCAAAAGTTAAGCCTACGGTCGCTGGTGTTAGAGAGAGCCGGTTTGAGAAATCTCGAGAAGGGCTGAAATGACGGTGTCTGCCGCCACAGAAGCCAGGATCATACCCATGACGCGGCTGACGATGGCCGCGCCAGAATTACCAATCACACGGATAATCGGCGTGGCCAGCATCATGCAGGCCAGCGCAACCAGAAGCACGCTGATCATAACAAGCCCGGTGACTGTCTGATGCACGATGCCGTGTTGGGTGTTGTCGGTGAGCATAACAATTGCCAACATCGCACCCGGCGAGGCCAGAGAGGGCACCGCCAAGGGAAAGACCGCAGGAGAAGGGCGTGTGTCGCCCAGCGGCTCGTCCGCATCGAGCACATGCTGATCGCGTTCGGGCTTGGACTCGCCAAAGATCATGGTCAGGGCAAACAGGAACAACACGATGCCGCCTGCGATTTGGAAGGACAAAAGGCTGATCCCCAGCGCGTTGATCAACACCTGACCGAAGATCAGGAAGAACAGCAGCACGCAGATACTGACAATGCAGGCCATGAACGCGGTTTTGCGTCGTTCGGGGGCAGTCATTGCGGCGGTCACCGCAATAAACACCGGAATGGTGCCAATCGGGTCAATCACCACCCAGAGAGTTACAAAGCGTTCTAATAGATCCATTTTGGCAACTCATCATAAACAGGGGGTGGGGTCACCACCTTTATCGACTTAAATCGGTCGCAGGCCCAATATGTCACGCGCTTGTGCAAATGTCGCTACGGGACGTTCGTATTTTTCACAAAGATCTGCGGCGCGTTTGATTAGGGCGGCATTTGACGGGGCCAGCGTGTTGCGGTCCAGTTTTATGTTGTCTTCCAATCCGGCACGGGTGTGCCCGCCCGCGGCGATGGCCCATTCGTTGACTTCGATCTGGTGGGGGCCGATGCCAGCGGCGCACCAGTTTGCATCTTTGGGTGCGCGGGTTTTCATGATGTTGACGTAGAAATCAAACACCTCTTTGTCGCACGGCATGGCGTTTTTCACGCCCATAACAAACTGTACATAGAGGCGGCCATACAGTTTGCCCGCCTTGGCACGCGAAATGGCGTGCAGAATGTGGGACATGTCAAAGGCTTCGATTTCCGGCGTGATTTCGTATTTGATCATCTCGGCGCTGAGCCATTCGATCAACTCGGGAGAGTTTTCATAGACCCGCGTCGGGAAGTTGTTGGAGCCCACAGACAGCGATGCCATGTCGGGGCGCAAGGGCAGCATACCGCCGCGCTCAAGGCCAGAGCCTGAGCGGCCTCCGGTGGAAAACTGGATGATCACGCCGGGGCAGTGTTTTTCCAGACCTTCCTTGAGCAGCGCGAACTTTTCAGGGTCCGAAGAGGTTGTTTCATCGGCGTTGCGCACATGGGCATGGATGATTGATGCGCCTGCCTCAACGGCGGCGTGGCTGGATTCAATCTGTTCAGACACTGAGGTGGGAACGGCGGGATTGTCGGCCTTTACCGGAACCGAGCCGGTTATTGCACAGCACAGAATGCAGGGTGTCGTCATGAATGCCTCCTCTTAGTGCCCCGCCCAATGGTTAAGGGGGCGGGGCGCAGAAAAGCATTCAAAGGGCGCGCATGCAATGCGCAACCGGAGATTTTAGGCTGCGACCAATGCGCGTGTTTCTCCGGCGATGATGCCTTCTTCGTCGGTTTTGATGACATGCGCTTCGACGCGGCTGTTGGCTGTGGTCAGGCGGGATGCGCCGTTGCTGTTGGCCTCGGCGTCAAACTCCAGCCCCAACCATTCACTGCCCTTCAGGATGCGTTCGCGGATCGGGGCAGCGTTCTCGCCGATGCCGCCAGTGAAGACCAGAGCGTCCAGACCACCCAGCGTGGCCGCCAGCGCGCCGATTTTTTTGCAGGCCTGATAGACAAACAGATCAATGGCTTCGGCAGCAGCAGGGCTGTCGGACGCTAAAAGGTCGCGCATGTCCGAGCTGATGTCTGAGACGCCAAAGAGGCCGGATTTGGTGCCAAGCGTATCTTCGATCTCAGACACACTCATGCCGCGGTCGCGCAGCATGTGGAAAATCACACCGGGGTCCAGTTCGCCACAGCGACGTCCCATGACCAGACCGTCCAGCGCGGTGTATCCCATGGTTGTCGCGGTGCTTTTGCGATCTTGCATGGCGCACATGGAGGCGCCGTTGCCCAGATGGGCGACAATCACGCGGCCTTCGGGCTTGTCCAGATGGGTAGGAAGCTGGGTGGCAATATAGTGGTAGCTGAGGCCGTGAAAGCCATAACGCAGAACACCGTCATCTGACAGCGCGCGCGGGATCGCAAAGAGCTGCGCAACACGCGATTGAGTGCGGTGGAAGGCAGTGTCAAAGCATGCCACCTGCGCAAGGCCCGGCCAGCGGCGCTCAAGCGCTGCGATGCCGGCAAGGTTATGGGGCTGGTGGCCAGGGGCCAGCGGGGCCAGCTCGGTGAGCTGCTCGATCACCTTGGGGGTGACGCGCACCGGCGCATCAAACAGCTGGCCGCCATGCACGACGCGGTGGCCCGCGCCGATGATGGCCCTGTCGCCACAGGCTTGTGCCAGATGGGCAGTCAGCCAGTCGAGGATTTCCGCATGGGTCGCGGTGTCCGCCACCGGCAGGGGCTGTTCGTTGCTTGCGCTGCGATGTTGCGGGCCAAGGCCGATGCGGTCGATCTGGCCGTCCAGAACCACCGAATGATCGGGGCCGTAGACCGCGTATTTGATAGAAGAGGAGCCTGCGTTCAGAACGATGATGGCGCCGTTGTCGGATGTGCTCACATCAGGCCCTTTCCAAGCTGGTTGTGGACGACAAGCTGTGCCAGTGCTGCCGAGACCAGACGCGAGAGCGTGCCGTCTGCGCGCGAGGTCAGCATGATTGGCACGCGTGCGCCAAGAACGATGCCTGCGCTGTCCGCACCTGCGAGATACATCAGCTGTTTGGCGATCATGTTGCCGGCTTCCAGATCAGGTGCCAGCAGGATGTCCGCATCACCTGCCACATCAGACACGATGCCTTTGGCTTTGGCGGCATGTTTGGAGATGGCGTTGTCAAAGGCCAGCGGGCCGTCCAGCAGACCGCCAGTGATCTGGCCACGGTCGGCCATTTTGCACAGAGCAGCGGCTTCGACGGTTGACGGGATTTTAGGATAGATGGTTTCCAGCGCCGACAGGATCGCAACCTTGGGTTTGTCCACACCAATGGCGTTGGCCAGCTCGATCGAGTTCTGCACGATGTCTGCCTTGCACATCAGATCGGGGAAGATGTTGATGGCGGCATCGGTGATCAACAGCGGCTTGGGGTAGCTTGGCACATCGAGCACAAAGATGTGGCTCATGCGGCGCTCTGTGCGCAGGCCGGTGGTTTTGTTGACAACTGCGCCCATGACTTCGTCGGTGTGCAAGGCACCTTTCATGATGGCTTGGGCACGGCCTTCGCGCACCAGCTTGACGGAGAGTTCTGCGCTCTGATGGCTGTGTTTGGTGTTGAGGATCTCAATGCCGCTCAGGTCGAGGCCTGCGCTATCAGCCGCTGCGCGAATTTTGTCTTCAGGGCCAACGAGGATCGGCGTTATCAGAGTGTGGTCGCGTGCTGAAAGCGCGCCCTCAAGTGAAGCTTCGTCGACCGGGTGTACAATTGCGGTGACAATCGGGTCTAGCGACTCGGTGGCTTCAATCATGGCGTCAAAGCTGTTTTGTGGGGCGTTGGTCTGGTCCAAGTCCAGTCTCCTGAATGAGAAAAAAGCGTCTGTCGACGATGGGGTGCGATTGTATACGACTCTACGGGGTACAGGTGGCGACTGTATGACGTCATTCAAGTCCTGACGTCACGCCAAATCGACGCATTTTGCGGGAAACGTTTGCGCTAACTGTACTAAATGGTTAAAAATTTGCCAAATTGGCCTTTGGCAAATACCAAAGGAGGCCCTTCAGAGGCAACTACCCGTCGCACACGTCCAACAATCATTGCGTGGTCACCGCAGTCGTGGATGTCGTGAGTCTCACATTCCAACCGGGTGAGGCAGTTTTCCAATAGCGGGACACCGTCGGGGCAGGCGGACCAGTCGCAGGCGTCAAAGTCTTCGCCGTTGCGTGCAAAGCTGGATGCGAGCTCGGTCTGATCCTGACTGAGGATGTGAATGGCAAAATAGCGCGCGGCGGCAAAATGCGGGTAACGCAACGAGGATTTAGCGGGCGACCACATCACAAGTGGTGGCTCAAGTGAGATCGATGTGAAGGAATTGGCCGTCATTCCCAATGGGCCGCGCTCTGATTGTGTGGTCACAACGGTGATGCCCGTCGCGTAGCCGGATAAGGCGGCACGATAGAGCGATTGTGTTTCGACAGAGGGCACAAAGTCGTTGGGCGTGGGGGCGACGGACATAAGTAGACCTGTTTTGCGATTGCCTAAGCCCAAGATGTGAGCCGATTTCTGGTGCGTTGCAAGGGGTGCGGGGGCCATTGTTGCGTGGCTGTCGAGTGCGGGTCACGGTTTTGAGCGCGCTTTCGCGCAGGCCCTTAGTTGAGGTCTTCGATCAGGCGGCTGTGTTTGCGGGTCTGTTCAATCACATCTCCCAGAGTGACAAATCCACGCGAGGTGAGCATGGGCAACATCAGGCACAGCACTTCGGCGGTGGCACGGGCGTCGCCTAATGCCGTATGGCGCAGGGCTTCGGGAATAGTCACGCCGAGGCGGGAACAGAGCGAATCCAGAGTGTGGCTCTCGGTGATGCCAAACAGCACTGCGGACAGCAGGACAGTGTCCAAAATCGGATGGTCCCACGTGATGTCCATATCTTTGGCGTGGCGGCGCAAAAACGCCATGTCAAACGGTGCATTGTGGGCGACAATCACGGCATCGCGGGCAAAGTGGTGGAATTCCATTGCCACGGTATGAATGCCGGGGGCATCCGCCACCATGTCGTCGGAGATGTGGTGGACTTTGGTTGAAGCGGGCGGAATTGGGCGGCCGGGGTTTACCAGCTGATTGAGGATTTCGCCCTCAACGATGCCGCCGCGCACCACGCGGGTGGCGCCTAGCTGAACAACCTCGTCTTTATGAGGCAACAACCCCGTGGTTTCGCAGTCAAACACCACAAAAGAGATGTCGGAGAGCGGGGTTTGCCAAAAGTCTCCGTGCGCCTGTTTTTCAAGCAGCTCGAAATCATATGTCAGCGGACGGGCAGCGTCTGGTTCGATCAACACCTGTGCATCATTGATCACCAGCATGTAACCCGGAGCATAGCCCAGCGGCTTGATGCGCGCATCAAAGGCGAAATTGCCGTGACTGCCGCGTGCTTGGAACACTTGTTCGGATTCCGTCTCCAACAATCTGGCGTGGGCGGCCAACAAACACTCTTTGTCGATGTAATCAAACAAGGAGGCATTGAGACGCGGCGGGGCAATTTGAGCGAGCACCTGAGCGGCTTGGCCGTCATAGAGCACAATTTGATGCGATGGGCCGACAATAACAATTGCCACTGGAATTTCGGTCAGCAGGTTCGCCAGCCGCGCGCGATCCTGGTCCAGACGTTGGGTTTCAAATGCCACCAGCTCGGCGGTGTCCAAGGTTTTACGGTCCAGTTGCACTGAGACAGCTTCGGCGGCGGGGGCAAGATCGCCCAGATACCGCGCTGCGTGTTTGTCGAGGTCCGCCTGCACACCCGCATGGGCGCGCACGCGCATGCTGGCGGCCAGTTTATCGATTGGTTTGGCGACGTTTTCATCAAACAGTAACCAGACCGCGACCGAGGCCGCCATCAGGCCAAAGGCGGAGATCACTGCGGCGAGGATAAACCCGTTGGCGGGGGAGCCGGTCAGCGTGCTGCGATAGCCAAAGAACAATGCTGCTGCCACCACCGCAATGCTGGCCACCATCAAAAGGGCGAACAGCAGCAAAATTCGCAAGCGGAGCGGCAGGTGCATCAGCATTAGGCGACCTCACATATGGCCAACATCAGGGGATCATCTTCGGCCACGGTCAGCCATTCGGCACCGTCCACGCTGCCATCATCGGAGAATTCAATGGCATCCATCAGCGCGGCGCGGCGGAACAGGGCGCAGTCGGCCAAGACCGTCATGCGGTTGAGTGGCGCCCAGCGGCCATATAGGTAGACATCGGCCAGACGTTGCGTGGGCAAGGCGTCATTGCGTTTTATGCCTGCAGTGTCGAGCGCGGCAAAACGTTCGACATAAGGCCAGACATAGGTCCAAGGGCGGTAGGCTTTCTTGCTGTACACGGTTTCGATGACCTCAAAGCCTTCGGGCAGGGCGCTGCTGGTGCGCTTGTACCAGCCGTACTCTGAGGAAATGGTTGCCGCCAACATGGCAGCACCTGCGGCGACGGGGATAAACCAGCCGGCCAGTTGGCGGCCCGTGGTGCGGGCAACCAGATGCCGGATGGCCAGCATCATACCAGCGGCGGCCATGCCTGCAAAAATTGTGGCAATGAGTTCCAGAAAGGTGTTCATCGGGGCTCCTAACCTCTGCCTTTTTGTTATGTGAGGCGACTGTGCCTAGCTCAGCATGCCACGTCCATGGCCGATTGCGGATTGAAGGGATTTGACCACCACAAAGGCGTCACGCAAATGACTTCGCTCAAAGTCCGACAGGGAAGACGGGCTGAGGAAGTTATCGGGCTTGTTGCCCGCGTTGATAGTGGCGACTTGTTGTTCCAGTCGGGCTTCGGCGATCAAATCATAGGCATCCAGCAGATCGGCGGCACCGGATTGGGAGAGCACACCGGCGGTCGCTGCGGCCTCGATACGGGCGCGGGTGTTGGCGGCGGTGAGCTGGCCTTGGAGAGCATAGACACGGCCCAGATCCACGATAGGCACCACGCCGTTGTGTTTCAGATCAATCTGGTTTTTGTGCTCGCCCGAGCGAATGGTGGCAAGACCGCGCAACAGGCCCAGAGGGGGTTGGTGTTTCAGCGAGTTAGACACCATATGGGCCACAAAGATCGAGTTTTCGGCGGCTGCGGCAAGCGTGTTCTCTTGCAGTTTTGCAAAGAGGTCGGTCGTGCCGCCGATCGGACGTAGATCAAACATGACGCTGGCGAGCATTTGCGCCTCGGGGTCGGGTTTGTTGATCCAGCCTTGGAAATACTTGCGCCACGTGCTGATCGGTTGGCACCAGCGCGGGTTGGTCGCCATCATGTCGCCGGGACAGTAGAAGTAGCCGCAGACGTCCAGCCCGTCACAGACAAATTTCGCGAGTTTTGCAAAATAACCTGTGCGCATCTCGTCAGAGGCGGCATCGTCAAGGATCAGGCAGTTGTCCTGATCAGACACGCCGGTTTGTTCCTGACGGCCTTGGCTTCCGCAGGCCAGCCACAGGTAGGGCACAGGCGGTGGGCCGAATTTGTCCTCGGCCAAGGCCAGCAAGCGCCGCGTGGCGGTGTCGGCAATATCGGTAATAAGGCGCGTGACAATCTCGTGGCGGTTTCCGGCGGCCACCAGCTGTACCAGCAGGCGTGGAATGCGGGCGGTGACCTCGGCCATTTGGGCGGCCGTGTCGGCATTGGCAATCTCTGACACCAGCTCGGCGGAGCTGACAGCCTGAAACCGTGTCAGGTCGGTCTGGGTGACGATGCCGACAAGCTTGCCGGCGTCGACAATTGGCACATGGCCAATGCCATGTTCCATCATCGCGTGCAGAACATCCGAGCCAATTGCGGACGAGGGCAGGGTAAAAGGCTGTTTGGTCATGATGTGGTGCACAGCCACATCTAGGGGCAGGGCCGCGGCCAGAACTTTGGAGACCAGATCACGGTTGGTCAGAATGCCTGACAAGGTGCCGTCATTTGCGATGCACAGCGAGGAGACTTTGCGCGCGGCCATCATCTGTGCGGCCTGACGGGCGGTGCCGTCGGCGGAGATGGTGATGGGGTTGTGGGCCATCAATGTGTCAACACGGCTGGAGGCCAGATCATTGGTCTGTGCCTTGCGTGCGCCACGGGAGCGGTCAAAGAAACGCTTGGCGGCCTCGTGGCTTTCGATCAGGGCGTGAAACTCGGCGGTTGGCAGGACCAAGAGCGTGGAGTGCATATCGGCGCGGGCGCTGGTCACGGCCAACCCGTCGCGCAAAAGGCCACGCTCACCAAACGAGTTGCGCAGGCCAAGGTGGGAGACCACGACGTCATTCTCGTCGCGCACCTCAACAGCACCTTCGTAAATCAGAAATAGACCCGGGAGTTTCTCACCAAGGTCATAGACCGCAAAATCGGTCTCGACATCCCAGACATCAAAGCGCGCGGCCCAATCGGCCAGCTCTTCGCGGGGCAGCGCATCATAGGGGTGCACCGATTGCAAAAAGCGCGTGATCTGGTCAAGAGACAGCGGCATGGTGGGGTCCTTTGTAAAAATATGTCCTGCCCGACAGGTGCCGGACAGGACAGTGATTAAGTTGGGTGATGGGTAGGGAGAAGCCCATCACCCTTGCCGCAATCAGTGATCCTGAGCCGCACCAGCGCCGCGGGGGACACGTACGCTTTCGACCAGATCTTTGATTTCCTGCGGAGTTTCTTTGGTCATACCGGCAACCACATAGGCGACGGTAAAGTTCACTGCTGCACCAATGGCACCGAAGCTTGTCGATTTGACTGTTCCCAAGAGTGGGTCCGCATCGGTGAAGGAGTTGGTGCCAGGGATGAAGAGCCAGCCCTTGTGCAGGAAGATGTAAACCAGAGTAACGGTCAGACCTGCCAGCATACCTGCGACAGCGCCGACGTTGTTGATCTTGGTTGAGAAGATCCCCATCATCAGAGCCGGGAAGATCGACGCCGCTGCCAAACCAAAGGCCAAGGCCACAGTTTGCGCCGCAAAGCCGGGAGGGTTGAGGCCCAGATATGTGGCCACAGCAATGGCAACACCCATGGCGATCCGTGCTGAGAGAAGCTCGTTTTTCTCAGAGATCTGTGGGTTGATCGCGCCTTTGATCAAGTCATGCGATACCGCAGACGAGATCGCCAGAAGCAAACCAGCCGCAGTGGAGAGCGCAGCCGCAAGACCACCCGCTGCCACAAGGCCAATGACCCAAGAGGGCAGGTTGGCGATTTCAGGGTTGGCCAGCACAAGGATGTCACGGTTGAATTTGGTCAGCTCGTTGCCTTCCCAACCGTTTTCAGCTGCTTTGGCCTGCATGTCAGCATTTTTGTCGTTGTAATACTGAATTTTGCCGTCGCCGTTTTTGTCTTCCCAATCCAGCAGACCGGTTTTCTGCCAAGTGGCCATCCAGTCATAGCGCGCTTCGTTTTCGATCTGTTCAACCGAAACAGCTTCGCCGTTTGTGCCATTGGGCCACATCATGTCGGTGATGTTCAGACGCGCCATCGCACCCACAGCTGGAGCCGTCAGATAGAGCAGGGCGATGAACACCAGCGCCCAGCCAGCTGACCAACGTGCGTCAGACACTTTGGGAACTGTAAAGAAGCGCATGATGACGTGGGGCAGACCCGCAGTACCGATCATCAGCGACAGTGTGAACAGAACCATGTTCAGCGTATCGGCGTGGTGGGCGGTATATTCGTTAAAGCCCAGTTCAGCCACGATGGCGTCAAGCTTCTGCAACAGAGGCTCACCCGAAGCAACATGGTCGCCAAACAGACCCAAAGCAGGGATCGGATTGCCGGTCAGTTGCAGCGAGATAAAGATCGCCGGAATGGTGTAGGCCATGATCAACACGACGTACTGGGCAACCTGGGTGTATGTCACACCTTTCATGCCGCCGAACACCGCATAGGCAAAGACCACACAGGCACCGATCAACAAACCGGCAGTATTGGACACCTCAAGGAAGCGACCAAAGGCAACACCCACACCGGTCATTTGACCGATCACATAGGTGGTGGAGGCTACGATCAGACAGATCACCGCCACGATGCGGGCCGTCTGGCTGTAGAAGCGATCGCCGATGAATTCCGACACGGTGAATTTGCCGAACTTGCGCAGATAAGGCGCAAGCAGCAGGGCCAGTAGCACGTAGCCACCAGTCCAGCCCATCAGGAAGGACGAGTTGTCATAACCGGTAAAGGCGATAAGACCCGCCATCGAGATGAACGAGGCCGCTGACATCCAGTCAGCCGCCGTGGCCATACCGTTGGTGACGGGGTGAACACCGCGACCCGCGGCGTAAAACTCAGATGTAGACCCGGCGCGGGCCCAGATCGCGATGCCGATGTAGATCGCAAAAGATGCGAGTACAAACGTCAGGTTGATTGCAAATTGGCTCATTGTCCCTGATCCCTCTATTCTTCTTCAACGCCGTGTTCGGCATCGAGTTTGTTCATGCGCCACGCATAGAAGAAAATCAGCGCCAGAAAGACGATGATTGACCCTTGCTGGGCAAACCAGAAGCCAAGATCTGTGCCGCCGACGGCGATGCCGGACAGCATCGGACGCAGCAGGATGCCGAACCCGAATGAGACCACGGCCCAGATGACCAGGCTGATCAGAATGATCCGCACATTGGCGGACCAATACGCAGTGTTAGATGAGTTGTCGGACATGGGAATGCCTCCTCCCTCGTTATTGTTTTCCTCCACAAAGGCGCGAGGGCTCCCCCGCACGCCTTTGCATTTTCCCCTTAGGAGATCGCCGCTTTGACGATACCCCCTAACTTTTGTGCAATGCCGTCGATTTCGCCCATGGCGTCGATGGATTGCAGCGCGCCCTTGCAGTCGTAATAGGCAATCAGCGGTGCTGTTTGTGCGTGATAGGCTGTCAGGCGGCTGGCAACGGTTTCGGCGTTGTCATCAGCACGGCGTTTCATGTCCGAGCCGCCACAATTGTCGCAAATGCCGTCTTGGGCGGGTTGCTTGTAGCTGTCGTGATAGCCTTCTCCGCAACCGCCACAGGTGTAGCGCCCTGAAATGCGGGTCACCATGGCGGCGTCATCCACCTCAAGGCTCACCGCGGCGTTGATCTTTTGGCCGGATTCTGCCAGCAGCGCATCCAGCGCCTCGGCCTGCACCGTGGTGCGCGGGAAGCCGTCAAGGATCACACCTTGCTGACAATCCGCATCGGCCAGACGGTCGCGCAGGATGTTGATGACAATCTCGTCGCTGACCAGATCACCGGCTTCCATGACCGCCTTGGCGGCTTTGCCCGCATCGGTGCCAGCGGCCACTGCGGCACGCAAAAGGTCTCCGGTCGAGAGCTGAACGAGGCCAAATCCCTCTTCCAGTTTGCGGGCCTGGGTGCCTTTGCCGGCCCCGGGAGGGCCAAGCAGGATCAGGACGGGCGCAGTTGTTTTCACTGTTTCCAACATTGCGCTCAGCTCCGGTTCATTCTGTTTTCGATGAGGTCATCGACGACGGAGGGGTCTGCGAGAGTGGATGTATCGCCGAGTGCGCCAAAGTCGTTTTCTGCGATCTTGCGCAGGATGCGGCGCATGATCTTGCCGGAGCGGGTTTTGGGCAGACCGGGGGACCATTGCACCAGATCAGGCGATGCGATCGGGCCGATTTCGGTGCGCACCCAAGTGCGCAGCTCTTTCATCAGCTCGTCAGAGGGCTCGCGGTCATTCATCAAGGTGACATAGCAATAGATACCTTGGCCCTTGATGTCATGGGGATAGCCGACCACAGCCGCCTCGGCCACGGCAGCATGCGCCACCAATGCGCTCTCCACTTCGGCGGTGCCCATGCGGTGACCGGACACGTTGATCACATCATCCACACGACCGGTGATCCAATAGTCGCCATCCGCATCGCGGCGGCAGCCGTCACCGGCCAAGTAGTAGCCTTTGTAGTCGGAGAAATAGGTCTTCTCAAAGCGCTCGTGATCTCCCCAAACGGTGCGCATCTGGCCGGGCCAGCTGTCCCCGATGCAGAGCACACCTTCGACGTCATTCCCCTCGATCACTGTGCCCGCGGTCGGGTCCAGCACGACGGGTTTGACGCCAAAGAACGGCTTCATGGCGGAGCCGGGTTTTGTGGCATGGGCGCCAGGCAGGGGCGTCATCATATGGCCGCCGGTCTCGGTCTGCCACCATGTGTCCACGATCGGGCAGCGCCCGCCACCGACAACGTCATTRTACCAGTTCCACGCCTCTGGGTTGATCGGCTCACCCACGGTGCCAAGGATGCGCAGGGAACTCAGATCACAGCCTTCTACAAAGCTGTCGCCCTGACCCATCAGCGCGCGCAGCGCGGTGGGGGCGGTGTAGAACTGGTTCACCTTGTGCTTTTCACAAACCTGCCAGAAACGGCTGGCATCCGGATAGGTGGGCACGCCTTCAAACATCAGCGTGGTGGCGCCATTGGCCAGCGGGCCGTAGACGATATAGCTGTGGCCGGTGACCCAGCCCACATCAGCGGTACACCAGAAGATGTCGCCGTCTTTGTAATCAAAGGTGTATTCATGGGTCATGGAGGCATACACCATGTAGCCGCCGGTGGAATGCACCACCCCTTTGGGTTTGCCGGTGGAGCCTGAGGTGTAGAGCACAAACAGCGGGTCTTCGGCATTCATCGGCCGCACCGGACATTCCGGTGACATATGCTCCATCAAGGCCAGCACATCGACATCACGATCCTGCACCCAAGTGGTCTGATCACCAGTGTGTTTGACCACCAGCAGACGCACTTTGTCTGAGCAGTGCAGCAGCGCCTGATCGGCGTTGGATTTGAGCGCCGTGCGGCGGCCACCACGGGGCGCGGTGTCAGCTGTAATCACCAGCTTGGCCTCACTGTCGTTCACGCGGTTGGCCAGAGCGTCGGGAGAAAATCCTGCAAAAACAATAGAGTGGATTGCACCGATGCGCGCGCAGGCCAGCATGGCATAGGCCGCCTCGGGGATCATCGGCATATAGATCACCACGCGATCACCGCGCATCACACCTTGGGACAAGAGCACATTGGCCATGCGGCAAACTTTGTCGTGCAGCTCACTATAGGTGATGTGCTGCGCGGGCGTGTTGGGATCATCGGGCTCAAAGATAATCGCGGTCTGGTTGGCGCGTTTGGGCAGGTGGCGATCCACACAGTTGTAGCAAGCGTTGACCACGCCATCCTCAAACCATTTGATCGAGACTTTGCCGAATTCATAAGAGACGTTTTTGACAATGGTGAAGGGCTCGATCCAGTCAATCCGCTTGCCATGCTCGGCCCAAAAGGCATCAGGATCCGCCATCGAGGCGGCATACATCGCATCATATTGATCACTGCTGATCAAAGCTGTCGCAGCCAAGTCGGCAGATGGGGCGTAGGTTTTGTTTGACATGTTGGACCTCGAAATCACTGTGTTTTGCGGCGAGGGTAGGGGAGCGCGCGGTGCTGTCAACCAGCCCACGCGTTCCCGAAATGTTTAGATCGCCAGATATTCGGCGCGTAGCTCTTCGTTTTCCAGAACTTCGGCAGCCGCGCCATCAAAGACAATTGAGCCTGTATCAAGGATCACTGCACGATCAGCGAGTTCCAGAGCGCGCACCGCGTTTTGCTCCACGATCACGGTGGTAATGCCTTGCTCCTTGATGATGCGTAGCGTTTTTTCGATTTCGTCCACGATCACCGGCGCAAGACCTTCGTATGGCTCATCGAGCAGCAGGACTTTGATATCGCGTGCGAGCGCGCGCGCGATGGCCAGCATCTGCTGTTCACCACCAGAGAGCGTGACGCCTTCTTGTTTGCGCCGTTCGCCAAGTCGGGGGAACAATTCATACAGACGCTGAAGCGACCAGCCGACAGGCGGGGCGATTTGTGCCAGCTGCAGGTTTTCTTCCACGGTTAGGCCAGGGATGATGCAGCGATCTTCTGGCACAAGGCCGATGCCTACTGTGGCCGCTTCGTGGCTTTTCATGTTGTGCAATGGCTGGTGGTCTAGCCAGATTTCGCCATGAGTGACCTGTGGGGAATCCATGCGTGCAATCGAGCGCAGCGTGGAAGTTTTGCCGGCCCCGTTGCGGCCCAGAAGGGCAAGGATTTCGCCTTCGTGCACATTGAAGCTGATGTTTTGAACGATATAGCTCTCGCCGTAGTAGCTCTCCATATTCCAGATGGAGAGGTAGGCCGGAGAGGTTTCAGCCAAATTATGGCCTTTGGAAAAGTCGGGTTTGACGTTCATGTAATCTCTCCCTTATGCCGACTCGCCAAGATACGCTTCGCGCACCTTGGGATGGCCTTTGATGTTTTCGGGGTTGTCTTCGACCAGCGGTGTACCCTGAGCCAACACCGTGATGCGCTGCGCCAGTGAGAACACCACGTGCATGTCGTGTTCGATGATGGCGATGGTGATGTCGCGCTCATCGCTGATCTGTTTGAGCAGGTCGATGGTGTTGTTGGTATCCGCCCGTGCCATACCAGCAGTGGGTTCATCCAGCAGCAGCAGTCGCGGCTCTTGCGCAAGACACATCCCGATTTCCAAACGGCGTTTGTCACCACGTGACATCGCACCTGCGTGCATGTCGCGCTTGTCGGCCATGTTCATTTCCTCAAGCATGGCTTCGGCTCTTTCGACAATCTCTTTTTCGTTGAGCATGTTTTCAAAGGCATGCATCCGAAAGGAACCGTCGCGTTTGGCAAAACAAGGTATCATCATGTTTTCCAAAACCGAGAGTTCCGTAAAGATCTCAGGGGTTTGAAATACACGCGAGATGCCCATCTGATTGATCTCGTAGGGGGTGCGTCCCAGCACGGATTGGCCGTCAAACATGACGGAGCCCGTGTCAGGAATGAGCTTGCCTACAAGACAGTTGAGCAGGGTGGATTTGCCTGCACCGTTAGGCCCGATGATGGCATGTACTGTATTTTCTTTGATAGAGAGGTTCACGTCGCCCAGGGCCTGGAGACCACCGAACCGCTTGCCAACGTCTTTGACTTCAAGAATTCCCATCTTTGAGGTCTCCTTATTCTGCAGGTTCGGTTGAGGCATCAGGTTTGTCTTTGCCAGCGTCTTTTCCACCAAAGGCACGCTTGAGACGTTGACCGCCTTCAACCAGACCGCCGGGCAGGAAGATCACCACAAGCATAAACAGGATACCAAGCGTCAGGTGCCAACCTTTGCCGATGAAGGGATGCACGATGAAGACCATGAAGTTCTCAAGGCCATCGGGCAAGAAGGCGAACCATTGATGCAGGATTGTGTCGTTGATCTTGGAGAAGATGTTCTCAAAGTATTTGATGAACCCCGCGCCCAGAACCGGACCAATCAAGGTGCCAGTACCGCCAAGGATGGTCATCAGAACCACTTCGCCCGAAGCTGTCCACTGCATGCGCTCAGCGCCAGCCAGAGGATCCATTGAGGCCATGAGACCGCCAGCTAGACCAGCATACATGCCCGAGATCACAAAGGCCGCCAGCGCATAGGGGCGCGGGTTCAGGCCTGTATAGTTCAAACGGGTCTGGTTGGATTTGATCGCCCGAAGCATCATGCCAAAAGGCGAGCGGAAGATGCGGATCGACAGATAGAACATCACCAGCATCACGATGGCGCAGAAGTAGTAACCATTGTTAAAGGTGAATTCCCAAGCGCCGATGTTCAAATCGGCTGATTTGTTCATCACAATCCCAAAGAGATGTGGGCTGGTAGGTCCGTCGCCAAGGAAAATCTGCGCATCATTGGTGTAAACCTGAAGTCCAGTTTCACCGTTCGTTATCGGGGTTAGAACCGAATAGGCGAGGTTGAACGACATTTGTGCAAATGCCAGCGTTAGGATCGAGAAGTAGATGCCCGAGCGACGCAGGCTGACATAGCCGATGAGAAGCGCAAACAGGCCAGCCGTCAAAACCGACAACACCAGGCCAGGCAAGATGTTGTAGTTCAGCAGCTTGTACATCCAGACCACCGAGTAGGACCCGACACCCAGAAAGGCCGCGTGCCCAAACGAGAGGTATCCAGTCAAGCCAAACAGGATGTTAAAGCCGATGGCAAAGATACCGAAGATAACAAAACGCTGCATCAAATCCGGATAGCCGGCGTTGAACTGCGCCATGGCGCTGCCTTCGGGAAATGGGTTGAGGATGAATGGTGCACAAAGCGCGAGCACTGCGACCAAAATCATGAGGGAAGTGTCTTTTTTATTTAAACCAAGCATGTCTTTATTCCTCCATCACGCCTTTGCGGCCCATCAGGCCTCGGGGGCGGGTGAGCAGAATGATGATGGCGACCACATAGATGATGATCTGGTCGATACCGGGGATCAGCTCTTTGACGAAGTTCATCGACGCAAAGCTTTCAAGGATTCCAAGGAGGAAGCCGGCAAGCACAGCTCCGGGCAAGGAGCCCATGCCGCCGACAACCACAACCACGAAACTCAGTACCAGAAAATCCATTCCCATATGATAGTTCGGCGAGTTGATTGGCGCATACATCACACCTGCAACCCCTGCGACCGCAGCGGCGATACCAAACATAATGGTAAAGCGGCGGTCGATGTTAATACCCAAGAGGCCTACGGTTTCACGATCAGCCATACCCGCACGCACAACCATTCCAAAGGTGGTGAACTGAAGGAAGGCAAACACGCCACCAATGACGAGAGCTGAGAAGCCGAAGTAAACAAGGCGCCAATATGGGTAGATGATCGCGTTGGGATCAAAGCCAAGCATTACGCCAAAATCAAACGAGCCTTTGAATACGTCAGGCGCGCCCGTGGGGATGGGGTTGGCACCAAAGAAGTATTTCACAACTTCTTGCAGGACGATGGCCAAACCAAAGGTCACTAGGATCTGGTCGGCGTGCTCGCGTTTGTAGAAATGCTTGATCAAGCCGCGTTCCATGATGAAGCCGAAGGCCACCATGATCGGGATCGAAAACAGGATGGCCAGTGGCACAGACCAGTCGATGATCGCGGCCCCCGTTTCTGGACCGAACCATTCCATAACGTATGGTGTTTTCACCTTTAGCGGATTGCCAAGAAAGTCGGTTTGACTGGCGTCCACGGTCTCAAAGCTTAGGTTGAGAATTTTGCTAAGGGTCACAGCACAGAAGGCGCCGATCATGAACAAAGCCCCGTGAGCAAAGTTCACGACACCCAATGTGCCAAAAATGAGAGTAAGACCTAGCGCGATTAGCGCATAGGCAGAGCCCTTGTCGAGCCCGTTCAGGATTTGAAGGATTATTGCGTCCATTGTCCCCACCGTTTGAATCTCTATGGAGGCTTTCCGCTGGCGGGCATTGCGGCTGTCTCAAATGAGCAGCGTGACATGTTGGGCCGGGAAAGTCAGAGAGCGGCCGCACGCGTGATGCGTGCGACCGTTTGGATTGCGTTTGGCTTATGCGCCTGGGTTACATTCGCCCAGAGCACCGCCTGCAAACATTGGGTGGTCGGGGGCGTAGGTAACTTGAGCCGCCGGAGTAACTTCGACCACTTCGAGAAGGTCGAATTCCGAGGTTGGGTTCTCTTTCCCGCGCACAACCAGAACATCTTTGAAGCACTGGTGATCTTCAGCACGATACAGTGTCGGGCCGTTGCCGAGACCGTCGAACTCAAAGCCTTCAAGCGCTTCGGCGATGCCACATGGGTTGAATGTCCCTGCGCGTGTTGCCGCATCTGCGTACAGCAGAGTCTGACAGTACACTGTGTGTGCAGCCTGCGATGGTGGGAAGCCGTATTTGGTGCCGAAGGATTTAACGAATGCCTTGGAAGCATCATCCTGCAGGGACCAGTGCCAGTTGGTTGATCCGTGAATGCCTTTCACGTTTTCACCAGCACCTTTGGCCATCAGGCGTGAGTAGAGCGGAACAACGATTTCGAAGTTCTTGCCGTTCACAACCTTGTCGCGCAGACCGAACTGAACTGCGTTGGTCAGCGAGTTCACCATGTTACCGCCGTAGTGGTTCAGAACCAAAACGTCAGCGCCAGAGTTCAGAACAGGTGCGATGTAAGATGAGAAGTCTGTCGCAGCCAGAGGTGTTTTCACAGCGTTGACTGTGTTCCAACCCAGAGCTTCGGTCGCAGCTTTGATCGACTCTTCCTGTGTCCAGCCCCATGTATAGTCGGCTGTCAGGTGATAAGCGTTACGGTCAGAGCCATAGAGGTTCTGCAGCACTGGCGCCAGCGCGGCACCAGACATATAACCGTTAAAGAAGTGACGGAAGCCGTTGGCTTTCTTATCTTTACCGGTTGTGTCGTTAGAGTGTGTCAAACCGGCCATGAAGATCACGCCAGCTTCCTGACACAGACCTTGAACAGCAATCGCGACACCTGAAGAAGAGCCGCCGGTGATCATCACGGCGCCGTCTTTTTCGATCATCGATTTGGCAGATGCGCGGGCGGCGTCTGATTTCGTCTGAGTGTCACCTGTGACGAACTCGACTTTTTTACCCAAGATGCCGTTGCCCTGCAGCTCTTTGGAGCTGAAGGTGTTCATCATGCCGCCGTCGCCTTCGCCGTTGAGATGCTCAACAGCCAGTTGATAGGCGCGCAGCTCGTCAGCGCCCTCGTCCGCGTAGGGACCAGTTTGTGGGACGTTGAAACCCAGAGTAACCGACGATCCTGTTGGCTCGTTGGTGTAAGCGGCAGCCGAAGAAGCTGTAAAGATCGTCGGCAGTGCAACGCCAGCGCCTGCAATTGCGCCGGTCTTGAGCACGCCGCGACGTGTCATATTAGTTTTGGACATGTAATCCTCCCATTTGGATTTTCCGCAGGATCGGGCTCCTCTTCCCCATCTCTGCAAGCACAAATGTGCAAATCCATTATCTCTTTGACTCCGAAAATTTCGCAACAACTGCTTTCAAAGTAACAATTTTTTTGTAAAGTAATTGGCAGGCAGGCCTCCATGCTTGTAAATTAATTATTTGGCAGCGCAGAAAGTCGTTGATTTTTCGGGGAAATGACGATGGCACGAGACACTTTGACAGGCAGCCGCATACGTGAGCGGCGGATCATGGCGGGTAAGCGGCAGGCTGAGCTTGCGGCTGAGGTCGGCATTTCGGCGTCGTACCTCAATTTGATCGAACACAACCGCCGCAGAATCGGCGGAAAGCTGTTGGTTGACATCGCCGAAGTGCTTCAAGTGGAAGCCTCGCTTTTATCAGAAGGCGCTGAAGCCGCCCTTATCTCCACTTTGCGAGAGGCAGCTGCTGATGTCGGGCGCGCAGATACTGAACTGGATCGTGTGGACGAATTTGCCGGACGCTTTCCGGGCTGGGCCGGTTTGATTGCCGATCAATACAAGCGGCTCGGAAACCTTGAGCGGACAGCGGCAACATTGACCGATCGTCTCACACATGACCCGCATTTGGCGACATCGATGCATGAGATGCTCACAATGGTAACGGCGATCCGCTCGACCGCTGGTATTTTGGCGGATACCAAAGAAATTGAGCCGGAATGGCGCAACCGTTTTCATCGAAACCTAAATGAGGACAGCCAGCGGCTTGCCGAAAGTTCGCAGCAGCTGGTGTCTTATCTGGATGAGGCAGGGGATGCCGCGGGCGGATTAACATTGCCACTGGAAGAAGTGGAGGCGATGTTAGAGGCGCATGAGTTTCGCTTTGATATGTTAGATGGCGCAGATGATGCCGCGCTTGAAAGCTTTGCAGAGCAACAATCTGTTCTAAGCAGTCGTGAAGCGCAGCAAATGGCTGTGACCGTGTTGCGCCGGTTTCGCGCAGATGCGCGGCTGTTGCCTCAAAAAGAATTTGCGGCCGCTGTTGCGGAGTTTGAGGCGGATCCGGTGGCCATTGCGAAATCTTTGCATGCGCCTTTGGCCGCGGTGTTTCGCAGGCTGGCGTGTTTATCCGATGAGTTGATGGATCTGCCGTTGGGATTGGTGATGTGCGACGGGTCAGGGACGCTGATGTTACGCAAGCAGGTCGAAGGATTTCAGTTGCCGCGGTTCTCGGCGGCCTGTCCCAAATGGCCGCTGTTTCAGGCCTTGGTGCGCCCAATGCGGCCCTTGCGCCAGACTGTCATGGTGACTGGGCGGGATGCACGCCGCTTTGAATGTTATGCCATTTCCGAGCCAATCGGGGCTTTGGAAGCAAATATCGATCCCTTGTATCACAGTTATATGTTGATCAAGCCACTGGACGGCGGCGGTCCGGTGGCTCGAGAGGTGGGCTCGACCTGTCGCGTATGCCCAAGCGTCGATTGTGAGGGCCGCCGTGAGCCATCTTTGTTGGCGCACAGCGCCTGAGTGAGCAAGGGATGGATTTGTCTTGGCATTTCGTGGCATGAAGCTAAGATCATTCAAACGCTTGTGAAGCATCCGGGGAGGGGAGCTGCATGGGGAAAAGCGTTCTTCTTATTGAAGATGAACCAAACATCATAGAAGCGATTAGCTTCATCCTGTCGCGCGACGGCTGGGCCGTGTCCACGCATTCGAATGGGCATGATGCAGTGGGCGTCGTGCAAAGCACTCAACCTGATTTGGTTATCCTTGATGTGATGCTTCCGGGCAAAAGCGGCTATGACATTCTGCGTGAAATCCGCGGACATAGTGATACCAGCGGGCTGCCTGTGCTGATGCTGACGGCCAAAGGGCAGGTGAAAGATCGCGAGATGGCGGAACGGATTGGAGCCAGCCGTTTTATGACCAAACCTTTTTCCAATGCTGAAGTGTTGGAGGTTGTGCGCGAGTTGGTGACAGAGTGAGCGAGCGACGCAGCAGAGTATTCCTTGAGCGGCAAAGCTATCGCCGTCGCCGGCTGATTGATACCATTCGAGTCCTACCCATTATTGGAGCTCTTTTATGGGCCGTGCCTTTATTGTGGCCTTCAGGTGAAGCGAACTCGGTTGCGACGTCAGACGCAATTATTTTCATTTTTGTTGTATGGACTATTTTGGTCGTGACGGGCGCGATTTTATCGCGTGTTTTGTCACGCGGATCTGACGAAAACGACGAATTGGACACCTGATGGCCACGCTAAATATGCTTGTCGCGGTCTGCTTGGTCTATGTGATTTTTCTGTTTTTGATCGCGTTTGCCGCCGAACGGGCTGCAATACAGGGCCGTGGCGGATGGTTGCGCTCACCTGTTGTCTATACCTTGTCACTGTCGATCTATTGTACGGCTTGGACGTTTTATGGTGCTGTCGGATACGCGGCAAGATCGGGTCTAGAGTATTTGACGATCTATATCGGCCCTTCGCTGGTGATGATCGGATGGTGGTGGGTTCTGCGCAAGCTGGTCAGAATTGGGCGCTCGCAGCGGGTGACGTCAATCGCGGATTTGATCTCTTCTCGGTATGGGAAATCCAATTTGTTGGCGGTTGGAGTGACGGTTCTGGCGGTGGTTGGAACCACCCCCTACATCGCACTGCAGCTGCAATCGGTGACTGTGAGTTTTAGCGTTTTTTCAGATGCCTATGAGGCGGGGCTCACGCGGGACAATCACGAAAGCAATGCGCTTTTGGTAGCTGCGGGGCTCGCGTTGTTTACAATTGTCTTTGGAACGCGAAATCTCGACGTCAATGAACGCCACCATGGCGTTGTTATGGCGATCGCGGTGGAGGCTGTGGTCAAATTGTTTGCCTTAACTGCTGTAGGGGTATTTGTCGTCTGGGGGCTTGCCGGGGGGGTGTCAGACATTTTCACACGGATTGACACTTCGGAAATCGGCTCTTGGGAGATGCGCGGGGATCGCTGGGCGGGGTTGATATTTTTGTCCGCAGCGGCGTTTTTGTGTTTGCCACGGATGTTTCAGGTCATGGTGGTGGAAAACGAAAACGAAGGCCATCTGCGCATGGCGAGCTGGGCGTTTCCTCTTTATCTTATGGTCATGAGCTTGTTTGTGGTACCAATTGCCGTGGTTGGGCTAGATCTGATGCCCGCAGGATCAAATCCGGATTTCTTTGTTTTGACCGTGCCCTTGGCAACCGGAAATGACGGGCTTGCGATGCTGTCGTTTATCGGTGGTTTTTCAAGTGCCACATCAATGGTGATTGTTGCGGCACTGGCTCTGTCGACAATGGTGTCCAACCACATTGTTATGCCGATCTGGTTAAATGTAACCGGGGGCGGCGCAGTTGTATCTGGTGATGTTCGTAACGTTGTATTGCTGTCACGCCGTATCTCCATCGGCGCAGTAGTAACACTTGGTTACCTCTATTATCGATTGTCCGGCGGCGGGACCGCGTTGGCATCAATTGGTTTGATTTCCTTCACTGGGGTGGCACAATTCTTGCCGGTTTTGATAGGTGGTGTCTTTTGGCGTGGTGCAACACGACAGGGTGCATTTGCTGGATTAACGGTCGGGTTCTTGATTTGGGCGTATAGTTTGTTGCTGCCAAGCTTTGGGGCCTCAATGTTGTCGGCAGACTTAATGGCAAATGGCCCGTTTGGGATTGGGTGGCTACGTCCGCAGGCATTTTTTGGCATCGAAGGTATGGATCCTTTGGTGCACGCGATCCTGTGGTCCATTTCTCTGAACACTCTAGCGTTTTACGCAGCCTCCCTAATGGGCTTTCCGTCACCGTTGGAGCGGCTTCAGGGTGCGCAATTTGTGAATGTCTATGAGCATAGTTCTACACCGCGTGGGTGGAGTGGGAATTTGGCGCAGAGTGAAGATCTGATGATCATGGCGCAACGCATTTTGGGCGCGCGAGAGGCGCAATCATTGTTTGAACGTGAGGCGCGGGGGCAGGGTATGGCCGGAGTTCTTCCAGAACCCTCGCCAGAATTCCTACAGCAGTTGGAACGCGCTTTGGCAGGTTCAGTAGGGGCAGCGACTGCACACGCAATGATAAGCCAGACGGCTGGCGGTGCGTCAGTCTCTGTGGAGGACTTAATGGCGGTTGCTGATGAAACCGCACAGATGATGGAGCATTCTTCGCAGCTTGAAACAAAGTCCGAAGAATTGGCCCGTACGGCGCGGCAATTGCGTCAAGCCAATGACAAGCTGACCCAAATCTCAGAGCAGAAGGATGCGTTTCTAAGTCAAGTCAGCCACGAGTTGCGCACGCCAATGACATCGATTCGAGCGTTTTCGGAAATTTTGCGCGACAGTGAGATGCTCACGGCAGCCGAGCGTGGGCGCTATTGTTCGATCATTCATGATGAGGCGATTCGACTCACGCGATTGCTTGATGACTTGTTAGACCTCAGCGTCTTGGAAAATGGGCAAGTCAGTTTGAATACGCAAACCGGACAGTTGGCCGATGTTTTAGATCAGGCATTAGCGGCTGCTTTAACTGGGAGTGGCGACGCAAAGCTGCAGGTGATGCGTTCTCGAGAGGCAGAAAAACTGTCGCTTACAACTGATCTGGACCGGTTGAGTCAAGTGTTCATTAATTTGATCGGAAACGCTCAGAAATATTGTGACGCAGAGCATCCTGAACTGAAAATTTCTGTCGCTCACCGAGAGGGGAATGTTCTTATTGATTTCACGGACAATGGATCCGGTATTTCCAAGGAAGATCAGGCGGTTATATTCGAAAAATTCTCGCGCGCGGGTGTTCAAAGGGTCAGCGGAGCAGGGTTGGGGCTCGCGATTTGTCGCGAGATCATGACACGTTTGGGAGGCTCGGTGAGTTACTTGCCTGGGCAAGGCGGAGCCGCGTTCCGTGTGGTCATGCCAGAAGAATTGGCCGTCGCAGCGCAATAAAGGCCATCATAAAGTCTCTGGTAACCTAATCTGACCTATTGTGAGGGTCAAATCCCAACCAAGAACTGCGGGAACATGGCTGAAAGTCCGAAGAAATCGATTTTAAGACGGAAAACATCCGTCGCAAAAACAGAGCAGCAGGCTCGTAGCATGTCGCCGTCCAAAGCGTTACGGCTTGCCTTGGCGCGCGCTGCTGAAAAAGATTTTGGCATTGGGCTTGAGGTGCGTTCGGTCGCACAGCGCAAGCTTTTGCACGAAGAACTGGCGGAATATCTCAATCCTAGTTCTCTGATGGCTATTCTTGAGGGCGCGGATGGCGAACCTGGAGCGTTAAGTGTCGATATCCAGTTGCTTGCTGGATTTGTTGAGCATCAAACGCTTGGGCGCGTTTTCCCAATGCCTTCAGAAGGGCGGGAGCCAACGCGCGTAGATGCGGCCCTCATTGCGCCATTGATTGATGATGCAATTGTGTGTTTTCGCAATCTGTTAGAGGAAGAGCAAGCGCCAAAGTGGCTACAGGCCTATGAGTTCGGAGCGATGACCGCAGGTCCGCGCACGCTTGCGCTTGCCCTGACTTCACATGAGTTCTATTTCTTCGAGTTAGAAATCGCCTTAGAAGGCGGTGCCAAGGTGGGCCGATTACAACTTGGGTTTCCCGATCACATGCCAATCGAGGAGCATGAGGCCGAAGGTGAGCCCAACCAGCCAGCGTCAGTAGAGTTTCAGCATGGGGTTTTGCAGGCTTCGACAGAGCTGGACGCCGTGTTGGTTCGTCTCAAAATGCCGATTACAAAGCTGCAATCATTGGCCGTAGGCCAGTCCCTGACTTTTCCGGAGAAAGTGTTGAAAGACACAGTCTTAGAGACCACAGGCCGCGAGGAAGTTGCGCGCGTTCAATTTGGGCAAATCAACGGAATGCGCGCAGTGAGATTGCGCGGGATTGCTTCAACACCGCTGCAGGGGGCGGAAAATGAGTTTATCGCTGAGAATGCGAGCCAGGCCCCCGAAGAAGCGTTGGAAGAACTCTTGGCGGCAGAAACAGCTCTTGATGCAGTTCTGCCTCCAATTGAAGAGCCAGTCGTGTCGATAGACCCTTTGGAAGAAAATTTGGACGATCTCGACTTGGATGATCTGTTAGATATCGGAGCCGGAGACGTTGGCGATCCGATGGCTCTGGCTGAAACACCTTTGGCGGGAACGGGGGTTTGAGTTAACCCTCTTCCCCTCGCGTTTTTAGGTGTGGTGCAAGACCACTTAAATCGTATCCAGCCTGTGCTGCGGCTTCAAGAATGTCTTCCGCGGGCAGATCGCCAGCATGTGCCAATGCCCAACAAATTGTTGAACGAGTTCCTGAGCGGCAATAGGCCAAAACCTTGCTTGCTGTGCTATCAAGTTGTTCGCGTTGGATGATTTGGCGTTCTTTTGACATTGTCTCCATTGTCAATGGGTTGATCACAAATTCCAAGCCGGCTTCGTCGGCGGCGGTCTGCATCGCGCCTGACTGGTGCTCTGGGCCAACTTCGCTGTCTGGGCGGTTGTCAATCACGTGCGTGAACCCCGCTTCAGCAAGGAATTGCATGTCGGACGCTTCTATTTGTGGAGCGACGTAATAGCGGGGTGTGATTTGACGAATATCCATAATGCGTGATTACTCGGCGGGCAGCGCTGTGTCTAGCTGTGAGCGTATCTTGGGGGCAAATGCGAAGCCGGCGAGCATCGCGCTCAAGAAAACCCAATGTGGCCAGCCACCATAGCTTAGCGAGGCAATTGCCGGTCCTGGACACAGTCCGACCAGTCCCCAGCCGATGCCAAACATCAAAGACCCCACAACAAGGTTGCGACCAAGTCTTGGTTCGGGTGGCGTTGGGAAATCGCCCCCAACCAGTGGTTTACGACCTCGCGTGAAGGTCCAAGCCGCGGCCATCGGAAGGATCGCTCCCCCCATCACAAATGCCAAGGTTGGATCCCAATTTCCGAACACATCAAGCCAACCTTGCACTTTGGTGGTGTCGGTCATGCCAGAAAGAAACAGGCCTGCTCCAAACAGACCGCCTGCGATAAATGAAAACACGAGCCGCTGCATCAGATGATCCCCAGTATTTGGCGGAATATCAGGACTGTGAGCCCTCCTGCCATGATGTAGAAAACGGTTGCGACAATACCACGTATGGATAGCCGGGAGATGCCGCAGACGCCGTGACCTGAGGTGCAGCCGTTGGCGAGGCGTGTGCCAATACCGACCAGCAAGCCCGCTGCCACAAGGAGAACCACGTTTTCCGTTGCATGAGTTGCCACCGGACCAACTGCCGGAGTTAGCACGATTGGTAAGAGCACAACGCCAAGCAAAAACACTGCCCGTTCTGCCCATGATCCCCAACCAGTGCCGTCAACCAGTCCGCCAATGATGCCGCTGGCCCCCATCACACGCCCGTTTCCGAGCAGGAATACAGCACCACCAAGTCCAATCAAGAGCCCGCCTCCGAGCCCCCACAACCAGTCAGTGGGAATTGCATTCAACATATTCAGTCCTTTTGAAAGTCGGTTGAAGGAGCATGCCTCAGAGCTTGTTTACGGGTACCTTAAGGAAGACGTCGCCGTCTTCATCAGGTTCCGGCATTTGGCCCGCCCTCATATTAACTTGAAGCGATGGGATAATAAGTTTGGGCATCGCCAGCGTTGAATCTCGGCCATCACGCATCTTCACAAATGCCTCTTTGGACGCTTCGCCGCCTATATGCACGTTGCGTGCCTTTTGTTCCGCCACTGTTGTTTCCCACGCGTATTCATCCCGGCCCGGCGCCTTGTAGTCGTGTCCGACAAAAATGCGGGTTTCATCCGGTAGGGAAAGAATTCTCTGGATGGAATTGAACAACGTCTCTGAGGACCCGCCAGGAAAGTCGCAACGCGCTGTTCCGAAATCCGGCATAAACAGGGTGTCACCCACAAATGCAGCATCGCCAATCACATAGGTAAGGCACGCCGGAGTGTGGCCGGGTGTGTGCATGACATCACCGCGCAACTGACCGATCATAAAACTGTCGCCTTCGAGAAAGAGTTGGTCAAATTGTGAGCCATCGCGTTGGAATTGCGTACCTTCGTTGAAGATTTTTCCAAAAGTGTCCTGCACAAGGGTGATGTTTTGACCAATCCCGATTTTGCCGCCCAGCTCTTCTTGAATGTAGGGCGCAGCCGAAAGGTGATCTGCATGCACGTGGCTCTCAAGAAGCCATTCGACTTTTAGGCCATTGTCTTTAACGTATTGAATGACCTCATCCGCGGACTTGGTGTCGGTGCGACCAGATGAATAATCAAAGTCAAGTACGCTATCAATGATCGCGCAGGATAATCCGGTGGGGTCTTTGACCACAAATGATATCGTATTGGTTGCCTTATCGAAGAAGGCTTTGACGTCTGGTTTCATCATGATTCCTCCGTTGTGTAATTCATATATCACTTATTGAATATGTTTCAAGCGTTGCGACTTAACAAGTTCAAGATTGACGTGCGTCAAGGCCGTTAAGGAGGGAATATGGCACACTTCTTGGTGGAGGAGGGTCAAAATGAAAGATTTTGTTTTAGAAAAAAAGCGTCTTCTCGGGCGCCTGGCTGAGTTGGACCGTCGGATGCACGACATTGAGGCAGAGCTGGACGCGCCACATTCTCGCGATTGGGAGGAGTTGGCAGTCGAACGGGAGGGCGATGAGGTTCTTGAAAGCTTAGGCGCGAACAGCCAACAGGAAGTTGCGCGTATTCGGGCTGCATTGGCACGTATTCGCGAAAAGACCTACGGCGATTGTGTGGTTTGCGGTGACGCTGTGGCAGCAGAACGTTTGCAAGTGCTGCCGGATACACCGTTTTGTCAGGCCTGTGCTGCACGCAAGGCTTAGTAGTTTCTGGTAAGGAGGAAAGAGTATTATGGCAAATCAGGTAAATGCATTGATAGAAAAAGCTGAACTTTTGAGTGTGCGCTTGAAAAGTTGTGATGAAAGTGTGCGCGAAGAACTGCATGAACAGCTTCACACCACTTTGCTGAAAATTCGGAGCGGCGGTGGTATGGTTCCAGCTGGACTATCTCAACTTGATCACGATTTGACTGAAGAAGAAGTTGAGGACGGGTTTGACAATATGCCTGTGTGAGTGGTCGTGTAGGTCTGCTGTTGACACAAAAGACGCCGTGGTGGGTGTTGGGAGCTCAAATAAGTCTTTGAAAGCTTTGAGGTCTTGATCTGAAAGTGAACACAAGTAGAGTTTTGTTAGTGTTGCTTAAGATCAAAAACGCAGGGCAGGTATGAGCAAATCGGTATCCGTTTGGTTGGAAGTAGAGCAGGGCGTCGCAATATTGACGTTTCTGGGACCTCAGGGAAATGCGCTGACATCAGAATTGCGCAAGGGTTTGTTTGAAAAACTCAATGACGCTTTGAACAATGAGCGCGTTGATGCTGTGGTGCTGCTCGGCGCGGGGACGGCCTTTAGCTCTGGGCTCGCCTCCTATGAGACTGACATTATTGCGCATGACCGCGAGGTCAGCGCAATTTGTGCATTGATTGAAAGTGCAGCTAAGCCTGTTGTCGCTGCAATTCGCGGTGTTGCATTGGGCAGTGGCTTTGAACTCGCACTGGCCTGCCATTTCCGAATAGTCGAAGGCACCGCACGGGTAGGGCTTCCTGATATTGGTTTGGGATTGACGCCAGGATGCGGAGGCACGCAGTTGTTGCCTCGCCTTGTCGGGGCGGCGAACAGTTTATTGCTTTTATGGGGCGCAAAGCCAATCCCGGTCACGCACAAAGCCGTGTCCGAGGTTTTTGACCAAGTTGTACAAGACGATGTCCGGACTTCTGCGGTGGCGTTTGTGCGGTCGGTTTTAGAAGCCGGTAAAGCCCTTGTAAAACCGTCAGACAATCAGTCCGGATTTGTCGACATGGCACAGTTTCAGGCGGACATTTTACGAGGTGAAACGGATCTGTCCAAACGGCCAAATCCCATTGCTTTGGAGATCTTGAGGTGTGTTGAAGCGTCGGCCTTATTGCCATTCGAGCTCGGTCTGACATTTGAGCGTGAATGTCGCCAGCGTCTCGTTCAGTCCGATGTGTCCCATTCGCTTAGATATATACAGCTTGCCGAGCAGCGGGCCGCCAGCGCCTTACGCAGCGGACAGGGTAAAGCCCGTGAAATTCGCCAAATTGGTGTGATTGGCGCGGGACGGTCGGGGGCCAGTATTGTTTTTGCCTGTCTGATCTCTGGATATGAGGTGGTCTTAGTTGAGCGGGATAAACCCTCTATGGAAAAGGGGCTGCGACGCATTCAAGTCATGTTGGATCGCGCAGCCGAAGTCGGTCGCCTGTCGGTACTAAAACGCGATGCCATTGAGGCGATGCTTAAAGTCAAGCCCGATCTGGTCGCATTGGCCGAGTCTGACTTGATCATCGAGGCGGTGGGAAGCGAGTTAGCGCATAAGGTTAGCGTTTTTTCACAACTGGACGGTGTGGCCAAGGATGGAGCCATCTTACTATCGCAATCGGCAATGGTTGATGTTGCCGAATTGGCGAAGCAAACTGGATGCCCAGAAGATGTTTTGGGGGTATGTTTTCATGCGGCGACCCAACCGTTTGGGGTTGTTGAAATTGCGATGTCAGGCAAAACAAGCGCTGATGCGATTTCTTCGGTGTTGCAGGTCTTGCGCCACCTCAACAGGTTTCCGGTTCGGTCAGGGCGCCGGTCTTGTGGTATTGGGTTGCGTGTTATGTCTGCCTGTTTAAAGGCAGCGGATGATTTGGTGTTGCGCGGGGCCGACCCCTATCAAGTTGATCGTGCTATGCGGAGATGGGGTTTTTCTTCCGGGCCTTTCCTCAAAGCAGATATTGCCGGTTTCAATTCAGATCTCGTGAAATTGGGCGAAGGGTTTGTGGGGCGAGAGCTGATCGCCAATGGTCGGTCAGGGCGTCGTTCCGGACGCGGATGGTATCAAACTTCGGACAGAGGGCAACGTGATCAAGGTGATATTGAGGGACTGACCCCGCTCATCGAGATTGCCCGTAAGAAGGGGGGATTGCCATTAAGCACGTTTTCGGAGGCGGACATTCAACTCAGGTGCTTGGCGGGTATGGCCAATGCGGGCGCTAGGCTAATACGAACACGTGCAGTTGTACGTGCCTCAGATATCGATCTTTTGATGGTTCATGGATTTGGAGTTGCACGAAGCACAGGTGGACCGATGATCTCGGCAGGGCAGTACGGGTTGCTGAACTTGCGTAAAGTATTGCGGGATTTGGATCAGGGGGAGGGCGGCTTTTGGAAGCCGGACCCGCTCATTGATGAGTTAATAAAAAACGGTAAAACCTTCGAAGCGGTTTGATCAGTCGTGCAGTTATCGTTTTGGCCTAATTTTGTTAGCTAAACGAGATACCTACAATAACCATCATGAGGCCCATGACAGAAAGAAACAGAGATCCCAGATTAAGCGGGATAACCTTTTGCACGGCGGCTCTGAGCTCCTCATCTGACAAGCCCGCACGTCGTGCTTTGCTTACTTTGACGATGGAAAAGATCAGGCCAAGAAGGCCGATAACGGAAACGGCAGCACCTGCCCACATCAACCACTGCATTCTTTTTCCTCGGCTAGAAAGTCCGCCACGGCGTAGCTGATCCAAGATGCTGGTGCAAGGGTCACTGATAACAAGCAGAGTTTTTCGGCGAAGGAACGTAAGGGTGCTTGCAGCAAACGCAAGCCGGCTATAGGTTGCGGCCTCGATAAAACCCAAAACCCGCCAGGAGCCCCCATGGACGAAGCTGCATCAACCGACTCAAGCTATCGCGTGACCGCCAATGAACTTCGTCAATTCATTGAGCGTATGGAACGCCTTGAGATGGAGAGAAAAGACCTAGCCGACCAGCAGAAAGAGGTCTTGGCCGAAGCCAAGGGGCGTGGCTACGACACCAAAGTCATGCGTAAGCTGATTGCGTTGCGCAAGCGTGATAAAAATGACATCGCAGAAGAAGAAGCGGTTCTAGAGATGTACAAAGAAGCGCTCGGCATGTCCTGAAAGTCTGCCAGCCTCGTTTTAAAGGCCGGATCAAGGGGTGATTAACGTGACCCCCGGAATACGTTCAATCTGGAAGACATCTTCGTCATAAGCTTCGGTCAGAGCGTCGATCAACTCTTCGGTCCAACCAGGCAGATCAAGTTCTTCTTCAAGAGCATCTTCCAAAGCAAACTTGTCTAAAAACGCTGCGATGACGCGGCGTTTTTGCATTTCAGAGAGACCCGGATGCGACTTGAGGTAGGCTTCAAAACGCGCCAGCCCGTCGGGTGACATGATTTCCTGCAAAAGGTCGTGCGCACCGGCAATCTCGGCCGTAAGTTCCAGCCCGCCCATTTCACGCAATATTTCCTCCCAGATCAACGGCGTGTCTTCGTTGCACCAGACCGTTAGCGGGGCAGAAGGAACCGCCTCGCGAATGCGTAAAATTGCTTCGGACCACCGCAATGATAGGGGCACGGACCCACCAGTAACAATATCGAGTGAATCCTCCGGGCTGCCGTCAACGAGTGCTGGCAAAAAGGTTGCCGGATTTCGAATTGCTAGAAATATTTCGATTTCCTCGCCGCGGAATATTTCGGCGAATTCAGCAAGCCGTCCGCCTGCATTCGGATAAAAACAATTGTGGCGAACCGCGCCGCGGGGAACACCAAAGAAATTACTGTTGGACAAAATGATGCGGTCGACGTTTTGGCCACCAGTCATGTCCTGCATCATTTGAGTCTTTGCCATTGGCGCAATAGCCAGACCGTCATCGTCGTCAAGAATGTCGCGAATTTGACGGCGGTACGTGCGTGGCGAGGGAACCAACGTTCCCACTTCCGCCAATAAGTTGGTGTTTTTGGACAGACTTTTGAACAGCTTGTTCTTATCTGTGAAGTGAGCGCCTGAGTGAAGAACGACTTGCATCTTCTTTCCGCATTTTTTCAACTGGTTACGACATAGTATATCTTCGTTTCTGGACAGTGAAACCAGATTCATGCATCAGATGGTCGTTATGATGGATACGCAGCCGCTTTCTCGCCTTTCTACTGGCCTTTCGAAAATCTCGGTAAGCCCTTGGTCGCTTGGCGCGATCGTTATTGCCTTTGTCATGTTGGCCCCGATCATGGCGGTGATTTGGATCGCGCTGCATCCGGTTGAAAATATTTGGCCACATCTGATTTCTACAACTCTGCCGCGATACCTGAAGAACACGCTGGTTCTGATGGTATCGGTGGGCGCAATCTCGGCAGTTGTTGGCGCAAGTGCTGCTTGGCTGGTAACGCGTTATCATTTCCCAGGCGCGCGTTGGATTCAATGGGCGTTGTTGTTGCCCTTATCAATTCCGGCGTATGTCGGAGCCTATGCACTTGTTGATTTCCTAGAATACGCAGGGCCGATTCAAACAGGATTGCGCAGTCTTTTTGGATGGCAAACTGCGCGTGATTATTGGTTTCCCGAAGTTCGTTCGATGGGCGCGGCGATTATCGTTTTGTCCGCATCCCTATTTCCATATGTGTACATTCTATCTCGCGCCGCTTTTCGTGAACAATCAGGGGCAGGTGAGGAAGTCGCACGGTCTTTGGGGGCAGGGGCAGTGAACAGGTTCTTGCGCGTGGGCTTGCCCTTGGCACGGCCTGCGATTGCAGCAGGTGCCGCGATTGTAATGATGGAAACGGTAAATGATTTTGGCACCGTGGACTATTTCGCTGTGCAGACTCTCACGACGGGTATTTTTAGCGTCTGGCTGGAGAGTAACAACGCGGGAGGGGCCGCGCAGATCGCGACGGTGGTTCTCGGTTTAGTAATTTTTTTGGTGACGATGGAGAAAGTGAGCCGTCGCAAGGTTCAGTTCTTTAGCCTATCGACACGACATCGCGCGCCCTCCAAGGCGCCGTTACATGGGATTTGGGGGTGGGCCGCAACTGTGGCATGCTTGCTTCCGTTCTTGATAGGATTTGTTTTGCCCACAAGCGTTATAGCGCACCATGCTTTTGGCAATTGGGCGCGCTGGGGGGATCCCGAATTGATTCGTGCGTTGTGGAACACAGTGCGCGTTGGGGGGATCGCTGCGGTTCTAACGGTACTAGCTGGTGTGTTTTTAGTATATGGTGTGCGTCTGTCCGGGCGTACCTTGCCGCGGCTTCTGTTGCCAGTCACAACGATCGGATACGCCGCTCCCGGAGCGGTCTTGGCGGTTGGCATTCTGATCCCCCTTGCGGTCCTTGATCACAAACTTGCGGACTTGGTCGAAGTCGTCACGCGCGCACCAGCCGGGTTGATTCTGACCGGATCGTCCTTTGCTTTGGTTCTGGCATATTGCGTGCGGTTTTTTGCGATCGCCCAAGGCGCCGCAGATGGTGCCATGGGCAGGGTTCCGCCGAGCCTTGCTATGGCTGCGCGATCATTGGGGCGTACACGTGGACAAACTCTCAAGGAGGTATATGCGCCTCTCATTCGTACATCAGTCGGTTCGGCCTTACTTTTGGTTTTTGTGGATTGTGTCAAAGAGTTACCGGCAACGATGCTCTTGCGCCCGTTCAATTTTGACACGCTGGCGACCCGTGTTCACGACCAAGCCAGTCTGGAAAACCTTGGCGATGCAAGCCCAGGAGCATTGATGATTGTTGCAGTGGGGCTGGTCGCTGTCGGTCTTTTGGCGCGGGCGAATAAATAGTTGAAAAATCCTCTTGCAGGCCTGCGATATTATCGTTAAATCCGCCCGCAGTGCCCCTATAGCTCAGCTGGTAGAGCAACTGATTTGTAATCAGTAGGTCCGCGGTTCGAGTCCGTGTGGGGGCACCATTTAAACGCTTAGTTTTCAATATCATCAAGTCAGTTATATATAGCTAAATCAGGTGCTTGCCGGATTTGTGGTTGGGTTTGATTGGTGTTGGAACGTAACGTGAACCTTGTAAAAATTCGTCATTACAAGGAAAGCAAATGCCCCATATTAAGTTCACAGATTCGACCCTCAAGACATTGGCCGTCGATAAGACAACATGGTTCACCGATCCATCATGCAAAGGCTTGCGCCTGTGTGTAACGGGCGGTGGCACTAAGACTTGGTACGTCAACAAGTGGGACCCAACATCGCAGAAAACACGTTCGGTCAAGCTGGCGCAATGGGCGAACAAGGGCGCGCATTGCCGATGGGCGAAGGATCAGGTCGGCAAAATCGCGCATGATATTGCGACGGGCAATGTCTTCACGCGCGAGGAAAAAGAAGTCTCACAGGCTGCATTGGGCATTCCGACATTCCGCGATGCTTTGGAACAATACATCGAACACCGCACGACAGCGCGGCAGTCAGGTCGAGCGCGCATGATGGAGGGCACGGCATACGAATATCGTGGCTCGTTCAATAAGCATCTTGCGCGTTGGGCAGACGTCCATGTTGACGAACTGCCGATACTCGAGATCAACCAATATCTTAACGCGATACAGATCGACACGCCGAACGCGGCACATTTAGCGGCATCAGTGGCCGGGGCCACTGTTCGGTTCATCAACAGGCTATGCGCTCTTGCATTGCCGATTCCATCACTGCTCGACGGAACACGGATGAAGTCGCGCGTCCAGACCGGCAAGCTCGACATGTCGGTGCCTTGGTCGGATCGGAAAGCAGAAATTGACGCGATCAAGAATGAGCATATCAGGCTGGCGTGGATGATCACTTGGTACACGGGCTTTCGTGGTCGCGGACTACGGGCGCTGACGTGGGACCGCGTTGATCTTGAGCAAGGCACAGTCACGTTCAACAGGTTGAAACGGCAGGAAGTCGAGCGGGAGATTGTGATTGCCGACGATGTTGTCAGGCTGTTTAAACGCCTCGACGAGATTAAGGTCGATGATTGCGAATGGGTGTTTCCGAGCAGACGGGTCGTTTCGGGTGTTCGGGGTCACTTAGACGTGTTGGACCGATTGCCAACGACCGCAGCGGGCGACCTGCGACATTTGTGGATGTCAACGGCAAGAGAGGTTGCACCGCGACATGTTCATAGGTGGTTGGCGCAGCAGACTATGACGGACAACGATCTACGTATGCTCGGGCATTACGGTGCGCCGACACATGATGAACAATTGCGGTCAGCCAATTCGATTGCCGCCGCGATCAATGCCAATTCGGGATAACACCTTCTTCCGTTATTGAATTGAAACGGAAGCACGCTTAAATTCGACGACATATGCCACTGTGTGCGGGGATAATGACCTGACTGTGCACGGTAGGCCGAACGCGCAAACGGGCATTCGCTCAGGAGCAGGAGGCGCGCCGGTCATTGGTTTCATCTAAGGAAAAGCCAATGACTATTGAAGAACTAAGCGAGCGAATTGCCGCTTTGCACGACGACCTTATCCGGTCAAACCCACCTCAAGTAATGACATGCGAACAAGCCGCACAGTTTCTTTCTGTCACCACGGACACAATGTTTCGGTGGCGCAAGGATGGTGTCGGCCCGTCATACTCTCAGCCAAATTCGCGGCTAATCAGGTACTTATTGAAGGACCTCGTGTCGTGGTTGGAGGAGCAAAGCTGATGGTTGATAATAGAATCCGCAAAATGGACAAATTTGTCGAGCTCGAGACGCTCCCAGAAGACGTTTTTGACGACTTGATGAAGTTCAATCTGCGCAAGCAGCGCATCGTCGATCTGTGTAACGAAGTACTGGGCGACGACCCGCTGGAGGGTGAAAAGGCCTATTCGTCGTTTCACCGAGCGATGGATGGACATGAAGCTTATGTGGGAATCGTGCGGGCTCTGGTGGATTTGCGCGATGATCAGCGCATGGACCCAGGAAAGTATTTGCCTGATGAAGGCCCAGGTGAAGACCTAGCCAAATGGATGGCGCAAATCGCGAAGGCGACTTGGTGGTACAATCTGCTTGATCTCGACATGACGCAAAGCACGTTGAACGCGTGGTTTTCAGGGCGTGGGAAACGCGAACGACCCGACGTTCGAGAACAGGTTGAAGCGTGGTGGGCGCGATTGTCGAACGCTGCTTTTCAAGCCAGACGCATGACAGAAGGAAACACGCGAGATTTGCACCATAAGTCAGAGCTGGAACGATCAGAATACAATTCACCACGCCCTAAGAAATTGTCTTGGGATACGTGGTGCAAGGACCTGATTGAAGACGGGTTGTCTATGGACGATGTTCGCACGCGCTTTGTCGCTGAGAACCTGCTCGTGATCGACAATAGTATGTGGGTCGAAACCATCGACCTCGCCGACCCACAGGACCCGTTGTCATACAAAGAAGTCAGAGGTCAATTCGATGTACCGGATTCCGAGCACAAGTTTTCAGAGCTGGTCGACCGCAATTTCGAATGTGCAGCGTCTCGCACGCCGACCGACTTCGATCCCGAGCCGTATTACACAGACGACAAATGGGGAGATCGGCGCGACGAAACTTGTCCTAAAGATCTGAATGGCGCGTTGTATAATCTTCACTACCGGACAAAGCACACGCGCTTCTGGGATGCAGACAATCGGTGTGTTGACTCAGAGACTGAGATAGTTGCCGTGTCGAAAGACGGTGTGACGTGGGAAGACCCGACTGAACGTCAGAAACAGGGCTGGGACCGTGGGTTTGATGAATGGCTTGTTGCTATGGATGCGGGCAAGAACACAGACAATAGCTACACGCAGGAGCTCGAAAAAGCTGAGCGTGCCGTCCGTGAGATCGAGGGACGTCTTTCTCGTGGACGGATATTGCCTGAGGAGGTTAGCGCGCTCGGGCAGCGACTGGTTGAGGCCCGCGAAGAATCCAATTGGCGTTATACCAAGACTGATTGGTAACGCTCCTCCATGGCGGCGTGACGCACGATGTTGTTGCGCTCGTCCTTTGATGCACATTGGAAATGGATGCCGCACACGACGGCTGACCATGGCTGACCGCGGCGTCGCAGGTCGCGGGCAAGTTCTAGTGCTGGGTGGTTCTCATCGGGGGTCATGTCAAACGGCATTGAGCGGTTCCATTAGTGCTGGGTTGAGGAAACAATTCGTCCATAGGGGTGCGGCTGGTTTCGGTATCAACGCGTGCGCCTAGCCATTTGGAATGCGCGCCGGGTCGTCGATGGTTCTGAGGCGCGTCATGCGTTCGATTATGCGAGCGGTGTTAATAGCAGTCTCCAATGTTGATGCCGTGTCTTGATCATACATGGCAGGGGCGATGTTTCGCGACCGATATGGTAGGTACTTGAAGTCAGGGCGGTGGATTGATGCTTCGGGTAAAGCGCGCGCGCACGTGTGCATAAAAAAATTATTATGTTCGTCTTGGACTAAATGCACACAATAATAATTTTATGCACACGTGTGTACGCGCGTTGCATGCGCAGCTTCTTCTGGTTGCCAGTGGCTTATGTGCACTCACTCACAGAACCCGAAGAAGCACGATGATCCGCGCATTTCTGCATGGAAACTGATGCGTAATCAGTCACTAAAGCGCATCAACGCTTTGATAACTAAGTACAATTGTTGTGCTTGTCCTTGTAACGTGCGCATTATCACACGTTCTGCGGTCGACCACCCCTTTTCTAACAGCGCGACCCTCGGTCCCGGGCATATTTAGAAGATCACAATTACGCAAATCCCCCACCATGCCCCTGCCATGACGAAGCATAACGAGAGCCCCAGCGTAACCGGGCAGCGCTGGGCGCATCCCACGTCTGCCCAACACTGACCCCCGACAGCCCACGACCGCCTTTAGATCGACGCTCTGCGGGTCCTGTATCGGTCCGCCCAAGACCTTTATCTCCGGTAACGCTGTCCACGCGCTCTGTTCTATATTTGTTCCAGTGCGCGCATTCACATTGCTGGCGGGTTCGCCGCACCGGGACTTTTGACCTTTTTTGATCCGACACAGAGCTCGCCAGCATCAAAGAAAGGCAAAACTAAATGGCTCTTAAAGTCACAATCCACGACACACCGCCCGGCTCCCGCCTGATCGGTGAACAAATCCACACCGGCTATCACTTGGACGTCCCCATCCCTGCGAACGATCTTCACGCCCTGATCACCGCCGCGACGCGCACCGAAGATGAGCACCCGCGTTGTGAACTCAGCGGCGTCCTGGCTGACCGCACGCCCACTGGTGTTCGGATTCACGTTGTCGCCAGCGCATCCCACTTCGACATCCCATGGAACATCATCGCGCAGGGGATCAAACGCAAATGAGCCGTATCAATCACCGCACCTATCAGGAGCACCGCGCCGCCTATGACAAAATCCGCGACGTGATCGCTGGTGAAGACCGTTTGAAGAAAGCGGGTGCGCAATACCTACCACAACCTGAAGGCATGACCGCCTCGCAGTACTTGCGCTATGTTCAGGGATCATCCTTCTACGCGACAGCAGAACGCACATTACGAGGCATGGTGGGCTCCGTAACGCGCAACACACCTATTCTGACTTTGCCCCCGCGTATCGAGTCAATGCGAACGGCGGCGACGTTTGAAGGTCATTCGTTCGACGTACTTTTGGAAGACACAATGCGCGAAGTACTGTCTGTCGGACGTATCGCGATGGTCCTTGACTATCCGGCTGCAGGCGCAGCCCCTGCATCCGCTCCGTTCGTTTCAACGTTCAACGCGGAATCAATTCTCGATTGGAAGGAGCAACTCGTCGGCGGACGTCAGAAACTGACCATGCTGCGATTGCACGAAAACAACGACGATCTGGACGATGGTGTCGAACAACACCTGCTTCTGACTTTAGAACCTGCATACACGGTGCGACGTTTCCACGTCACATCGAAGCGCCATGGAGCGCAAGAACAATCGGTTGATGAGGTGCAAATTGGTGAAGACATCACGCCTGCGATTGATGGCTCGCCCATGTTCGATATTCCGGCAGTCATTGTTAGCCCCTACAACCTGAAGGCGGACGTCGAGAAGCCTCCGTTCCTTGATCTCGTCAACGTCAATCTGGCTCACTGGCGCAACAGCGCCGATTATTACTGGTCGCTATACCTGACAAGCCAGCCAACACCTTGGGTTGCGGGAGCGATCAACGAGAAGAATAAGCCGACGCAAATCGGCAGCGGCGCGTTCTGGGTTCTGCCCGAGGGGGCGCAGGCTGGAATGCTCGAATTCACGGGCGCAGGCATTGCAGCCCAAAAGACAGCTCTCGACGACCTGACTGCTCAGATGGCAACATTGGGCGCTCGCATGGTTTACGATGGCAAGGGCCGCAACGAAACGACGGATACGGCAAAGCTCCGTCACCGGAGCGAACTCAGCCTCCTGCACTCGACAGTCAATATGGTGGAAGCCGCGTTGATCAAGTTCCTGCGTCTTGCCGCTGAATGGACAGCCAAAGGCACCGCTGACGATGTGGTTCTGCAATTGCACCGTGACTTCGTGACGGCGCAAATGGACCCGGCTGTTCTGACCGCGCTGATCAAGGCATGGCAGTCGGGCGGTATATCGCACGACACTCTCCTGACGAATCTCAAGAAAGGCGAGATGGTCGATGCCAATCGCACGCTTGAGGAGGAACGCGACTTCATCGAAGAACAAGGAGGCGATTTGAGTCTGTCTCTGATCAAGGGAGGCGCTGCGTAATATGCTTACCGATCCCGACTATGGTGTGCATCAATCCCGAACATCGCCCGAGGAACTAATGATCTTTTCTATCCTGTCTCGTGCGATCCTCGATCTGTTCGGTTCGGCGGGTGCGACTTCGCACGCCGAGGAGATGGAAAAAACGCGCTCCGACGCGCTCACATTCCTGACACAGGAGACGGGCGCTTGGGCACGGCGACGCAAAGAGCTTTGCGAGATGGTCGGCATGGACAGCGACCTTGTCCGCCGTCGCGTTGTCCGCGTTCTAGAAGGCGACTCATCTGCTCTTGATACCTATGAAGGACGTGGCGACTTGACCCACATCGACGAGGCCCGCGTATTCTGGGAATACGAGAAAGACGCTCCCGAACGTGCGCGCATCGCGGCCGAAAAGGCGCGACGTGTCCGCAAGTTACGTTCGCACAAGCCAAAGGCAACACACGCTCCGAAAGTCAAAGCAGCAATATCGTCTCGCGCAGATGTTGCGCCAATCGTGTTCGACCTGCTCACCAAGCCGCATAAGTTCAAAGATTTGATCATCGCGACGGGCGGCGACGTTTCAGAACATTCAATACGAAATGTTTTGCGATCTGGCACCGACGACGGCTCGATTCTGCGCCGCACAGACGGAACCTATGTTCTCGCGTCAGTACCTGAAGTGCTGGTTGAAGCGGTCGCCGGATAGGCGCGACAATCACAGCACGGATAGGTTAGGCCCATCGGTTACTCCTTAGAATGATGAAGGGGCGGGGGCCAAAACCTCCGCCCCACATCGTATAAAGGACACCAAATGGCTGACGAAAACGACACGCAAGCGCAGGCACTGATTGACGCTCTGGCACCCAAGATCGCGGCGGCGGTCATTCCCCAACTCACCGAACAGGTTGAAAAGCAGATCAAAGGCGTCGTCTCGAAAAACGACGAACTCTTGGACAAGCTCGCCAACATGAAAAAGGACGACGAGATCGCTGCTTCTGGCAAGGCGCATGATGAACTTATGGCGAGCACGAAACGGCTTTTGGAAGCGGCGGATCGTAAACCTTCAAGTCTTTCGGCAGACGGTACGTTTTTACGCAAGCCGGGCGATCCCATCCGTCTCAAGAAGTCGGATGCGCGCAACGTGCGAACCTACCAAGACGCGAAGGCTCTTGCCGCTGAACAAGGTGTGCCTCTTGAGATCGTTGCTGACTGATGGCGTTGCAGCCTCCTAAACACAAAATGGCGCTGCTTCCGACTGAAAAGCGGAAGCGGTACACGCGCGACGTTCTGCTTGGTCGCATGTCGATGGAGCAGGCAGCGCGCGACCTCGACATGTCCGGCATGTCCGTTGCGCGGTACATCATGCAACTTCCCGAGCAGGAGAAGCTTGAGATCGTTGCGACAGCGATGCACGACGCGAAAGTCGCCGACGCAATGAAGCACGCGGTCACCGTAGACGAATTTGGTGAAGACACAGACAAAGACCTGAAATGGGTTTTGCGGGAGCTCAAGGAACTGCTTCAAGACGCTAAAGGCGACGACGACAAACAGCTCCGGCTTGGGTCGTTGAAAGAATTGCGCCAAAGCCTCATGGCCTTGGCTGATCTCCACGGCAAATTGTCGAAGAAAATGGACATTCACCTGAACCTGAACGAGTCCCCGCAGTTCATCAAGTTGCGGCAAATCATTCTGACCGTTCTGGATCGACACCCGGAGGCGAAAGCCGACTTCCTACAGGAGATGAAAGTCCTGCAAGTGATTGACGCCAGCGGATGATCCACGACCCGCACCTGCTATCCTTCCTTCAAGGATTGACGGTTAGTCTTGATCCCGTCGAGCGATTCCGACTTGCCATCGGTGAACCTGATCCGTGGCAGAAAACGCTGCTTCATACGGACCCACGCGTCAACGAGGAGGATCGTATGGTGCTGGCTCTGTGTGGGCGGCAATCCGGCAAGTCAACGTCGGCTGGTGGCCTTGGGTATGATGACTTCTCGCAAGGCAAGACGGTCATTTTGACTGCACCCAGCCTGCGACAATCAACTGAGTTATTCCGCCGAATTCTCGAGTTCAAAAACACGGACCCGTTTTGCCCACCAATCGTTCGACAAACGCAGACAGAGCTTGAGGCCCACCCGTCACATGGCGGGCGGATCATCGTTGTCCCGGCAACTGATCAGGCGCGCGGCATGACTGCAGACACGATCATTGCCGACGAGGCGTGTTTCCTCGACGACGACGCCTTAACAGCCTTTTTCCCAATGCGGAAAGAGACGGGCCGCATTTTTCTGCTTTCCACACCGAACCTTCGGCAAGGGCATTTCTATGAGACATGGACGAGCAACAAGCGGGTGCGTCGCATCACGGCACGTTCTATCGACATTCCACGCCGCGCGGCTCAGGTCGCGTTCGACAAGGCAACGATGTCTGACACCACATTCCGACGCGAACATCTCTGTGAATTTGTCGGCTCCGGCACACCCTTGATCTCATGGGAGACGCTTGAGAACGCGTCCAACCGAAACGTATCAGCATTGGAGATCACGTGACCCCTAACAATCCACCCGGATATCTGCACCTCAAAGACGGTCGCGTCGTACTTCCGTCGAACGCCGATCCTGCGGCGGCTGGCTCGACCGTATATGGGTGGGTGAAGCACCACGTCGGCATGGACCTTGGGCGCAATGACCCGTCCGCAATCGTCGCAATTCGGGATGAGTGCTATCCGAAGTTTACAGGACGCGGTTTTGAGCAGGATTTGGGACCACGAACATGCACCGTTGTGTTTCAAGAAACGATCCAGCTCTATTCCTACACAGACCTTGCCGATTTCCTAGCGAAGCGTCTGCACAAGATTCCGAATTGGTCGCTCACCATCGACGCTTCGGGACTGGGCGCACCATTTTCATCGACCCTCGACAATGCAGGCATTGAACACCACGCCGTCGTCATGACCGCAGGATCGAAGCTGATCCACAAAGGCAAAAACGTGTCGTGCGCGAAAACGCTGCTACTCGAGAACATGGCGGTCGGCATCGAGACGGGCGCTTTGACCGTCGCGCACAACCTCGAAGGCAAGCAGGATTTGCTCAACGAGGTTGCGTCGTTTGAATTGGCATCAACATCTGCTGGTAATCTTGTACTGCAAGGCGGTGGCAAGGGGCATCACGCTGACCGCGCGATTGCACTGGCACTTGCCTACCTGTCTGCAACCCACCTCGACACCTACATGTGCGGGCAACACCGTCTGACAGGTTGGGCGTGACGCCTCACTGTTTAAACAGTCACCTTCATTCGAATAGGCCGTTTAAACGCAAGGGTATGATTTAAAACAATTTATTGACTGCAACCCAAACCGGTGCTATGTATCTCTCATCAACGGAGAGCAACATGACTGAGATTCTGCCGCGTAACCTGATGGCTGCTTTGGCTGATCTGGATCTGGATACGCATGTTGTCCACCTCGGCACTATGGGCGTCTATGGCTACGATGGAGATGGTCTGGAAATTCCAGAGGGCTATCAAAAGGTCATGGTATCCGGCGACGACAATATGGTGTACCAGCGCGAAATCCTATACCCAACCAACCCCGGCAGCGTCTATCACATGACCAAGTCGATGGATCAGCTGGTGTTCCAGTTCTACGCCAAAAACGATCAAATGCGGATTACGGACCTGCATCAGGGCATCGTTTGGGGCACACAGACCGCCGAGACCAAACTGGATGAGCGCCTGATCAACCGCTTTGACTATGATGGCGACTATGGCACCGTGCTGAACCGCTTTCTTGTTCAGGCTGCAAATGGTCACCCGTTGACCGTACACGGGACCGGAGGTCAAACACGCGCATTCATCCACATCCGTGATACTGTGCGCTGCATCAGTCTGGCGATTGAAAACCCACCAGCCTGCGGTGACCGCGTGGTCATCCGCAATCAAATGACAGAAACTCACCGGGTGCGAGATCTTGCCAAAATGGTAAGTGCGCTGACTGGCGCGCCTGTTGCGATGGTGGACAACCCACGCAATGAAGCCGCAGAAAACGACTTACGTGTCTCAAACAAGAGCTTTCTTGAGCTGGGCCTCAAGCCTACCACTCTTCAGGAAGGGCTGCTGGAAGAGACCGTAGAAATCGCTGAAGCGTATTCAGGCCGTTTCAAGTCAAGCTCGGTCGCGGCCTCTTCGATTTGGACCAAGAACCAGAAGCCGGGCGTCGTGACCGCCCAATCCTTGGGTCATGTGTCTGCAGAACATGTCGCTTAAAAAACTATCCTGATCTGCCCCGATCTGTAACATGGCACAGGTCGGGGCATTTTTTGCCTTTCTAACGTTCCTTTTTTTATTTTAGTCGCTCCATTGTCGCTAACCCAACCCAACAAAGCTTCTCAGAACGAGTATTGGTCGGTCGATAGTCAGCCCGCCAAGCTGTCTGGCCACGTGCCCAGATGGAAGGCTCCGGCGCTCTTGTTGTTTTTTTCGGTTTTCAGCTTTTCCACGATGTTCGTGCTGCAGTATGACCCTTTGTTAGGACAATTTTTTCCGGCTGAAGATTGGGTCTTTGCTCCTGTTGACCAAGATCATTTTCTTGCAATTCGTCATTTTTTCTTTTGCTTTTATGTGGCCTTTGGCCTGTTTGCCAACGGAAGGCTGTCGGTCCGTTTGGGGTTCGTCGCCAACCTGATATTTTCCTTCCTTGCAGCTTGTTTGGTAATCGACCTCTTTGCTTTTGGCTTGTGGGCTTGGTTCGATATTCCGGTCTCTCTACGCAATATTCAAATCGCCTCGGGGCTGGTTGGTTTTGCGGTTTTTGCAGCCCGGTTGTCGCAATGGGGCGCGATGCCTGCTCCTGTGGATTTGGTTGTGGCGCCAAGGCAGCCATATCGGTCGTACCTTCGAATGACTGTTGTCACGGTGTTGGCAGGTGCGCTGGCTTGGTGGGTTTCCTACCTTGATTTGGAAATTGTTCGCGCTCTGCGCAGTATGTCATTGTTAGGAGGCCTAGGGCCAGGCGTGTTTCTTTTCCTGCCTTCGCTCTTTCTGTTTCTCTATCTGCTCAGCCAGTGGGACAGATATTTTGAAACACCTAAAGGTCGGTTTGCCCCTGCAGTCACGATTGTCATTCCGGCGCACAATGAAGAATACATCATCGCCGATACCATAGGCGCGATTGATGCGGCTGCAGGTCAATACAACGGCGAAGTGACGGTTTTTGTCGTTAACAACAACTCCTCTGACAGCACCTATCAAACCGCAGCCGACGCGATCGCATCGTCCAGAAACATCTCTGGCGAAGTTTTAGAGGAGCGGCGCCCCGGAAAGGCACATGCACTGAACTATGGGTTTTCCAAAGTCACAACCGAGTTTACGATCCGAATTGATGCCGACACCCAAATAGACAATGAGTCTCTTTGGCGCGCGATGGTGCATTTTGAAGATCCGAAACTTGGGTGTCTGGGCGGCGTTCCGAATACGCGAGGACGTTCTTTCTTTGAAAGAGCGCGTTTGGCCGAAGTCATGATCAATCACGGCTACCATGCGATCGCCACGGAAGCGATTGATGGGTTGGTGGCTATTCCGGGAATGTTTGCTGTTTATCGTGCGCATCTTCCGATCCAACTGAACGGGTTTGCTTTTGGCCTGAACGGGGAAGACTCGGACATGTCGATGCGGATCGCGGAACTAGGCTATCGCATCACCGTTGATCCACGCGTCAGGTATGAATCCGAAGTACCTGCAACATTCGCGCATATGCGTGAGCAACGCATGCGGTGGTTCCGTTCGGTTTTTCACATCACAGCACGCTGTCACAACGCAATGCAACTAAAGCGCGGCTCCTTGCGCGGGGTTGTGATCTTACCAATCATGCTACTCAACACCGCCATTCGCACGATGGTTTTGCCGCTTATTATTTTTGGTGTCATGGAAACCCTTGAACCCTTCACACAGGGCGCACGCCCCCAATGGCAAGCCATTGGAGCAGTCATGCTTGGATCTCCAACGCTGGTGGCAATTGGCGCGGTACTTATTAACCGGGCGCCGAAAGGGATCTTGTACTTACCGGAGTACACAGTATTTCGGCTCTATCGAGGCTATTTTACGCTTGAGAGCATGCTGAGTATTGCCATCAAGGGGAGTGAAACGTCTCCGACGACAAAACACTATTCCGAGAAAGTCCGAAAAGAGTAAAAACCAGCGTCACGTACAGCAATGCAATCTTGTTCTTTTAATAGAATTGACCGAAGACCAAACATCTGCCTTTGCCATAAGGGTCTGCTTGCGGCCAACGGGCAAGTGTTTGAGAATTCGGTTGATGTAGTGAGGGTCCAATGTCCGCTCTGCGGGCAGCAATTGCAGCATTGATCGGCGCAGTTCAAAGACAGATTTGGGCTCTGACATGCCGCTCGCGGCACTTGGCTTGAAAGTCCGCTTTCGGTAAGGCACTTAAGGATGAGCTGGCGCGGTCAGATTAAAGCAGAAGAAGGCTTGATAAGTTTAAGTTCTTACAAGGATGAAAAACTGGCAGCGGAGTTTGCGCGCAAATAGCGGGCTTTGCAAAGTCGGGTCTTAACCCTACGAAATCGGTCAGAGGACGCTGCAGTGCGGCGTGAGAACAAGTCATTGGTGAAGGCCAACGCGAAATTCAGAGGGTGGACATTGCCGTCATTTTGGTAACGGCAAGAGGCGGAGATTATCCTGCGCGGAATTCAGATGTAGAGGGCGGCTATTACTTTACTGATATCTCAACTGTCGCATGGGCAGACATGGCCCCCATGTTATAGGATGAATGCTTGACGGCCTGCACCATTGTCATGGCCTGGATTGTACGCAACATCGCCCGATCCGCCACGAGCCGTAACCCCAAGAACCATCCAATATGTCGGCTTTCAGAGCAGATTCTCTCGTTGAGTAAGGAAATGTTTGCCGCTTTTGTTGAGCAAAATATTTAAAACCTTGCAAAACACGCATAGCGATCCTTTATTTGCGCGCAGATCAAGGGAGTGGAGACTAACTCAAGACTTGATCTTCTCCATCTTTGGGTCAAACAAGGGCTTCAGTGAGGCCGTTGCGGGTATGCGTTCTCCGGCCACTTCGACCACCCACGTTCCCTCGTTGATGATGGCCGTGGTGAGAGGGGTGTCCAGCTCAACAAAGCCAATACCGACGGCGCCGCCAAGCGAGTGGCCGTATCCCCCGATTTGCAAGTACCCAACCTCGCTCCCGTTGAGGTAGATGCATTCATTTCCGTAAAGCAACGGTTCCGGGTCCGTTAGCAGGAATTGCAGCATTCTAACCTTGGGCACGCCCTCGGCCTTGATCGCGGCAAGGGCATCGCGACCGATGAAACCACCGGGTTTGTCGAGTTTGACGGCAAACCCAAGGCCTGCGGAGATCGGGTTGTCGGTGTTGTCCACATCCAGCCCAAAGTCGCGGTAAGCTTTCTCAAGGCGCAGCGAATTCAGGGTTTGCATGCCCGCATCCCGCAGGTCGAATTCCTTGCCAGCCTCTTTCAGCAGATCATAGACCTGAACGGCCGCGTAAGAGGGCACCTGCAGCTCCCAACCTAGTTCGCCAACAAAGGTCACTCGCAAGGCTTTGACCACCCAATAGCCGACATCAATGTCCTGCCAGGTCATGAAGGGAAAGGCCTCGTTGGACATGTCGGCAGAGGTGACTTTCTCCATCAGCATTCGGGCTTTGGGGCCGTGAATGTTGATTTGGGTGATGGCTGGTGTGAGATCGGTGATGACAACGACCTCACCCTCTTGGATATGGCGCTTCATGCGCATCAAGGTATGGCCGTGACTGTTTTCGCCAACGACCACCATGAATTGGCCCTCAGCCAGGCGGGTCACGGTCAGGTCGGCTTCAAAGCCGCCCTGTTCATTGACCCAGGCCGTGTAGACGAGGCGCCCCGGCTCCACATTGACGTCATTGCAGGACAATCGGCTCATCAGGGCGAGCGCGTCGGGTCCTTCGACGTTGAACTTGGACATGGTGGACATGTCCATGATGATGACGTCCTCGCGCGCGGCGCGGTGTTCCGCGGCGTGCCAATCGAACCAGTTTTGGCGTTGCCAGCTATATGTCTCGACTTTTGCCTGCTCGGGCGAAGGCGCGAACCAGTCCGCCATTTCCCAGCCGTGGCCTTCTGCAAAGAAGGCACCGCTAGCCGCCAGTCGGTCATGCAGGACTGAGCGTTTGAGGTCGCGGGCGGTTTGGTAGCTTTCGTTGTGGAAGTGCTGCCCGAACATTTTGCCAAGCAATTCCGGGCCGCGATCGCGGCGGAAGGCTTTGGTCGCCTCGTGCCGGGTAAAGCGGTTGACGTTGATACCCGTGACGTCGATCTGAGGATGGCCGCTGACGATCCATTCAGCCAGCACTTTGCCCGTGCCCGCACCGTTCAAAATGCCAAGTGAGTTCATCCCGCAAGCCACGAAGCAGTTGCGCAGTTCCGGCGTTTCGCCAACCAAAGGCGCAAGATCAGGGGTGAAACTTTCCGGTCCGCAGAAGAGCTTGCGCACACCGATGTTCAGCGCATCGGGCACACGGGAGTAGGCCTTTTCCAAATGTGGGCCGACGCGGTCCCAGTCGGGCTCGATCTCGCCAAAGGCGAAGCTCTCGGGGACGCTGTCGAGTTTCCAGGGGGCCGCACCAGGCTCAAACAAGCCGAGCATCAAGCCGCCAACTTCTTCGCGGTAATAGGTATAGGTCGAGGGATCTTCGAGGACAGGTAGATCGCGACTGAGACCTTCGATGTTCTCGGTGATCAGATAGTAGTGCTCCGCAGCTTGAAGCGGTAGATTGATACCCGCTTTCGCCCCCAATTGGCGGGACCACATGCCGCCACAAATCACCACGTTTTCAGCAGTGATGGTTTGGCCATCGGCAGTTTTGACGCCGGTTGCTGTGCCGTTTTTGGCCATGATCTCGGCGACGGTGACACCTTCGAAGATCTTTGCGCCGCCCATGCGGGCGCCCTTAGCGAGCGACATGGTCACGTCAACCGGGTTAGCGCGCCCATCTTCGGGGATGTAGAAGCCGGCCAAAACGTCGCTGAGGTCTCCGATAGGGAAGAGGTCAGCAGTTTCCTTGGGTGAGATTTCGTAGATGTTGATCCCGTGGCGACGCATGAAGGGCGCAAGGCGGCGCATCTCGTGCACGCGTTCTTCGTTGTTGGCGATCTGCAAGTACCCTACATCTCGGAAGCCAGTCGGCACGCCGGTTTCCTTTTCCAGATTGGCATAAAGGTCACGCCCATGCGTGTAGATTTCGCATTCAGCCTCAGACTGCAAAAGCCCCGCCACAATCAGCCCGGCAGCGTGCCATGTGGTGCCGCTGGTAAGCTGGTCGCGTTCAAGCACCACGACATCGGTCATGCCCAGCTTGGTCAGATGATAGGCCGTGTTGCAGCCAATCGAACCTCCGCCGATGATGACGGTCTGCACGTGGGTAGGAAGGGTGCTGGCCATGGTGCGCTCCTGCTGAAATAACCAAGTTAGATCAAATCAATGCATTGACTTTACTGGGAAAGCAAGGGAATGATTGAACAAGTGTTCAGTGGATTGGGGTAAATGGCTGTAAAGGTGAAGAAAAAAGCTCGAGTTGAGGCGCCGGAAGAGCGGCGCAGGCAATTGATCGATGCGACGGTGTCTTGCATTGCCAGTCACGGAATATCGGGAACGACGCTGCGCAAGGTCAGTGAAACTGCGGGTCTTTCGTTGGGACTGGTGAATTTTCACTTCGCGAACAAGGACGCACTTTTGCAACACACCCTTCGTACGCTTGCGGAAGAGCATCACAATTTGTGGAAGCAAAAGATGATGAAGACAGCGTTGCCCCCTGTCGAGAAAATCTACGCGATTGTGGAGGCGCAGTTTCACCCCAAGATTTGCAGTCGAAAAAAATTGGCTGTCTGGTTTGCGTTTTTTGGCGAGACCCGACATCGAAAAATCTATCGTGAAATCACTTCGGGTATCGACGCTGAGCGAATGGAAACTTGTCGTACTTTGCTGCAACAGATCGCTGAGGAAAGGACACTGTGGGGTCAGCCAGATAAGATTGCTGCTGCGCTTGAAGCGCTATTTGACGGAACTTGGTTGAACATCCTTATGTACCCTGAGGCATTCACACGCGCACAGGCTGAACGACAAGTTAAGGACTATCTTGGATTGGTCTTTGCCCAGCGATGTTCGGGCTGAAGCCACATTTTCTGGGTCGAATGGGTTATCGGCAGATACGGGCAGGGCAAGACAAGTGCGAAATTCAGCTCTTCAAGCCACCCATTTTTGGCCAATGATCTTCAATAAGTATTCAAGGACCTCAAGCGACGGTGGCGCTATCTTCTGATCTACGGGTGGCTTCCGAAAACACCGATCACGACTCCTGAAATGTCGCCGTGTTCTACGGTTTTGGCGACCAGCCCGCCCCCTTCATGCCCTGCGCGAGTTTCGCGGCATCTTGTGGGTTGCGAAACAGTTTGGCTGCTAGCAAATCCACACGTTGCTCGGGCCATGACTGAGTGTATTTGTTCGCTAATTCAGATGCTTGTCGATCTTGACCCAAAAAATGTTGGGCTGCCATAAGATAGCCCACGGTGATAGGACCAAGGGGAGCACCACTCGAAATGGCGTCCTCAAATCCCTCAACCGCCTGTCGATAATTCCCTTGATGAAACAAAGCCGCGGATCTCGCGTTCTGGAAAACAAAGGGTCGTTTTTCTTGGGGGCCTTCAGCCAATCCGGAAGTGAGTGTGATAACTTCGCCAAACTCTCCACTGTAGAGTGAAATAAGAGCATCGAATTCCAATACATTAAGATCGTCCGGCGCCAGCGCTCTGGCACGACGTGACCATGTCAAAGCCGTATCGTGGTTTCCAGAGGCAAATTCTGTCCAGGCATGAGCCGAAATTGCCCACGAAGAATCAGGCTCTAGCAAAAGAGCCTTGTCCGAGCTTGATATTGCGGCATCAAGCATTGTCGCAGACTGGATCGGGTCTCCAGCGATCAGCGCCATTAATCCGGACACCTGCGCCAAACCCGCGTGGCCCCCTGAATAAGTTGCATCCAACTGGACGACTGATTCAAAAATCAGTTTTGCCGCAATCAATCTTTTCAAATCGGTCGCAGGAAAAATGATGCCGCGCCCTTGTTGAGCCAGGTTGATGGCTTGCAAGCGTTCAGGCGAAGTGTCGAATAACACCTTTCTTTGCGCATCTGTACTGCTCGAGCCTGCCGTCGTGGCAGATGGTTGCACCCTTTCGGGACGAAAAACAACGCCGAGAATAATGAGTAAGATGGCAAGTCCCGACAGCCCCCAAATCACCGGCACCCTGTGGGTCGTGCGGTTTTCCTGCGGGGCTTTCAAGGTTTGGGGGGTATCCGCTGCCACGGTCGCAAAGACAGGTTGATACTGTCCCTTGGGAAGTTGAAAGCGGATGTTTTGGTCTGCGCCTTCATCTGCATAAAACTCTTCGAGTTTTCTGCGCAATCGCCCCGCATCCACGCGAACGACGCTTTCGCGTTTTTCTATTTCGCTCGAACTGTACTTGTAAAAATCCATAGCAATGGTCTTGGCCCGGATCAGTTCACCGCGGCCTGCGAGTTCTTCGCGAACAACGTATTCCAAAAAACCTATCAACCGATCAGAACCAGCAAACGTTGCCGAATTTGCAGCCGCATCAAGGGCTTCGAGCACGTTTTGGTCGCCGATCTGCCCATTGTCGCCGGCGGTCACGTTGTGCCCTGAGGTCTGACGATCAATTACCATTTGTTACCTTAAAAACTCGGAATTTTACTGTGTTTGAAACCGTAGCATGCGCCTTGAAACGTTCAATTGCTAATATCGTGCTGCGAATATGGTCGAATGGATTTAGAGCGTTCGTTTAATTTGTATTCGGGGAAACCTGAGGAATGGCTGTTTGGGGTTTCTCCACAGGACATTGCCAATTTTCGTACGCGCGATCCGTTATTTGACGAATTGGTCGAAGACTACCTGACAATTTCCAGATCGCTCCTGCACTTAATGCAGGCGCAAAAGTCTCAAAGTGTGACCGACAGCCAATTCTCGTCGGATTTGCTTGAGACGCTGCACTCGCTGGAAGCTGAAATCAAAAACCATCTTTCACAGGCAGCACAACCAACGGAAAAGGATACAAAATGATGCGAATAGCATGGGCCTTGCCCGCAATTCTAACTGGATCACTCGCCGCAGCACAGGATGATCCGATCATCCAAGATGGAGAATTCAATTTTCTATACGCGCAGTACGGCGAACAATGGGAAGCTCAGGACGTGGGTGTAGATGCGCGCCTCGCGGAACTTCGGGAAGCCAATGGCGGCAAGCCGCCCAATATAGTCTATATCTTGATCGATGATGTGAGCTTTGGGTTGTTGGGAAACCGGACGCTAAACTACGTGACCGGCATCAGCACGCCGCGCATCAACGACTTTGCCGAGGAAGGCATGTCCCTGATGCGGATGTATACCGAACCTTCCTGTACACCGACACGGACCGCGATGCTGACAGGTCGGCATCCCGTGCGCGCAGGTGTCGAAGAAGTTAAGGTTGCCCTTGTCGGAGAGGGCTTGGCAGCAGAAGAAGTCACAATTGCCGAAATCCTCAAGGATGTTGGATATAACACCGCACATGTCGGCAAGTGGCACCAAGGCGACATTGAACAATCGTTTCCACATAATCAGGGTTTTGACTGGGCCGCCTTTCCAACCCATCAACAAGTGCAACTGTCGCTTATGACGCGCGAAGCGATGGAGGCCAACAATATGGTGAGCCTTGATCCATCCGCAGCCACAAATCCATTTGCTCTGGACCAGCGTTTCAAGCCTTACGGGCTGGTGACCGGTCTGGAAGCCGAAGCAGGCGGGATGGCACGCGAGGTTCATATGGAAACGGGTGAGGTTTGGACCCAAGCGAAATATCATGAAATGAATGTTCGCTATCAGGACCAGACGCTTGAGAAGTTGAACGAACTCGCCTCCATGGACGAGCCGTTCTTCTTACAGTATTGGCCGCTGTACCCGTTGAATTTCGTTTACGATCAGGAACAACAAACCTCACGCAATGGCGGCTACATGGCTGAAAAACTCGAGTTTCTTGACGGATGGCTCGGGGACGTTTTTGACGAAATCGACAAGTTAGGGATTGCCGATAACACCATCGTCGCGCTGATGGCTGACAATGGTATCTTCAACTATTACGCGCCAGCTCAGTCAGGCTTCATGGAGCTGATCTATCGCGGTGGCAAGACACAACACCTCGAAGGTGGTGTGCGCACCGATGCCTTTATCCGTTGGCCCGGCGCGATCGAAGCAGGCAGTGCTGCCGGCGATATCTTCCATGTCTCTGATCTGTTCACAACATTTGCAAGAATTGCAGGCGCGACAGATTTCATCCCACGCGATCGCGTTATTGACGGCATTGATCAAACGGCCTTGCTCCTTGAAGGCGAAGGCAACGGTCGTCGTGACTACGTCTATGTCTATGAAGGTCCGGTCCTGCGCTCTGTGGTGAAACAGGATTTCAAAATGCACCTTCCGCCTCCGGGACTGCCGGGCGCTGCTGCAGATGTCTACAACGTGGTGCGCGACCCACGGGAAGAGCATCCTCAGATTGGAATGGCTCTTTGGTCAGGTGCGTCTTTTCAGGATATGATCAAGCGTCACATGATCACGATCAAACAGCATCCGCATCTGCCCTTGGGCAAGGACGTTCCCTACAGCGGCATCGAAAACCTTCGCCCTGAAAGCCAACTCGCACGCGAGGTCTTTGACAGCTGGCAATAACAACATCCGGCAGGCGTGCTCGGGGCTTGGACCAGAGCACGCCGCATTGGCGGGAGTAGCCCAAAGTCGGGCCTACGGTGAACACGGATCGTGTCTGCCGTAGGCGACGGGGAAAAACAGCAACCAAAGGCAAAGGTCGCGGATGCCGAACTTGTTGGCCGTAAAGCTCTGCTCAACAGCTCGTTTTGAACCGCCAGCCAAAAAACATTCCCCACTTGCAAAACAAATGCGCTGTGAGAAGCCAATACCGAGGTGAAAAATGAGTAAGAATTCAACGATCAGCGTTGCCGTCGCCCTGATGGTATCTGCAACACCGATTTGTGCGGATGAATTAGGTGAATGGGACTATCGGGCTTTTGTCTATCTTTGGGGGCCTGCTCTCGGGGGGACGACATCGAGCGGCGAGAACGTCGAATTGAGCTTTTCCGATGTCTTGGACAACTTGGAATTTGGTATCATGGGAGCGTTGGAGGCAAACAAGGGGCCGTTTTCTTATTTCGGCGACTTCCAATATCTTGACCTTGAAACCGGACAAAATGCAGCCGTAGGGCCAGGCATTCCGGCAGTCGCCGACGCAAATGTGACAGGTTTTGTCTTCACAGGGTCTGCAGGGTATGACCTGCATGATCACCGCGACAGCCAATTGGTCGTCTATGGCGGGTTTCGGTATCTCGGTATGGACACCGTTGCGAACATATCAGTTGGTGGTGGTTCTCAGAGAATTTCGGGAAAAATATCCAATGTGGATGCAGTGATTGGACTGCGCGGGTCTCAACGGTTTTCCGAAAAATGGGCGCTTTCCTACATCGCCGATGTTGGCGCCGGTGGCAGCGATTTGACTTGGCAAGTTGGGGCTTCAATCGAGTACCGCATAAACAACTGGGACCTCAGCATTGGATACCGCCACATGGCATGGGAACTTGGAAACTCGTCCGACGTGCTTTCTGACTTGTCATTCTCAGGTCCGATTATTGGCGCCAAGATCGCATTTTAGTGACCGGCTAAATGGGCAGCCGAGCCGCTGAGTTTTCCGCCACACGCAGCCGATTAGGGTTTTTATCAATGATCTATGGCCAACTCCTTTGAGCGCCAAACCCAACATCTCATCCCATATCGGGATCTGTAGCAGACAGCATTGCAGAGGCGGTGGTAAACTTGCTTCTGATGCGGATTGGCCGAGGCACTTTGCAAAGCTCACTACCTGCGCATAGCCGCCATTCGTTGCGCCTCGCACTGATTTTTGCACCACATAACATGCCTGCGCCCGACATCATTTCGGTCTGGGTCATAGACTGAACGGGGCGCATCCCTTAGCGTTAAGGACAAGTCGCAAAACTGAGGCCGAAAAGAAACCGGCCCGATACCCATCAATGGAGGAAATAACCCCTAATGAATAAGCTGAAAGCCGTTCAATCTCTCTTATCCAGCGGGACCGCTGCGGCCCTGATGATCGCCGCTTCGGCAGTGTATGCCGCCGACGAAAACGTCCTGCCAACCAAAGGCGACAATGTCGAAACCTTCTTGAGCTCCAAATACTGGACAGTCTTCAAGAACAACTCGCGCCGATCCTGCTTTATCGAATGGCGCAGCGAGAACAGCGTTGTTCAGGCCGGTTTGACCGTGTTTCAAGACGCCGCTTATCTTGGGGCGTTCGTAAAGGGATTTGAGCCACCTGAAGGCGAACATGAGATCGCCATCGCCTTGAACAACAATCTGTATGTTGGCAATTCGACCACTGTGTCGCACGAGTTGTCGGGCGGCCTAAAGGGCGGCTATATCGTTTTTGACAATCCGCAATTTGTAAGAGATCTCGAGGAAGCCCGCGAATTCGTGGCCTATCAGGGCGCGCCTCACTCGGTCACGATCAAGCTCAAAACACCTAGAAACGCGATTGAGAGAGCACGAGAGTGTATGGCGAGTTTCTGAGTGGTTTGATGCGGTGAAGGGGGGTTTAGCCTAAGGGCTTGCCCTGTTGTCCCACCCCATGCAAACTACCGGGCGCAGGAGGCGCGGCATTTATTCCGTCGGGTGCGTGAAAAACGCCCCGGCGCAACACCATGTGTGGAGAGGAGCCGTCATGACATCCAAAGCCGCAGAGTCGCCGCCGCCCAACAATCAAGCGCCGCAACACGATATGCCGGTGATCAATCAGATTACTGCTGAGGATATCACAGCCTCTCTCAAAGCCGGATTAGCCGATTTTCTGGCGCACCCCGTGATGAGCGGCTTTTTTGGTCTGGTCTATGCGGTTTTTGGCATTCTGTTGGTTTGGGGATTGGTCTGGCTCGGCAAAATTTGGATGATTATTCCGGCCATTGTTGGCTTTCCTCTGGTGGCGCCATTTGCCGCTGCGGGGCTGTATGAAATGTCGCGCCGCCGTCAAAAGGGCGAAAATTTCGGCTGGTCAGACATCTTCACCGTCATGGCCCATCAACGCAAACGCGAAATGGGCTGGATGGCCTTTGTCACCCTGTTTGTGTTCTGGGTGTGGATGTATCAAGTGCGGCTCTGGCTGGCGATCACCCTGCAGAACGTTCCTTTTTCGGATTTTGACGGGTTTTTGGATATCGTTTTCACGACACCGCAGGGCTGGACGTTTCTGGCGATAGGCACAGGTGTGGGCGCATTTCTCTGTGCGGTGCTCTTCTCATTGACCGTTGTTGCCATGCCTTTGTTGATGGATCGCGACACCAATTTTGTCACGGCCATGATCACCTCTGTGCAGGTGGTGGTGCAAAACCCAATGGTCATGCTCACATGGGCGGCGATTATATCGCTCACTATGGTTTTGTCGCTGATACCAGCTTTTCTGGGGCTGATCTTTACCCTGCCGATCCTCGGCCACACCACTTGGCATCTCTATCAGCGCGCCGTTGAACCCCTTTAGGGGGTGATCTTGGCAGCGGCGGGTGTCGCGAGCCTTTGTGGGTCAGTGGTCATTTGGTCAGCAAGCTTTCCTCAAGTGCGCTCTGTTCAAGCACGTCCGGCGCTTCGGTTGCGACAATTGCTTCTGTGATGGGATTTTGTTCCTCTGCGCGGCTGTCTTGCGCCAGAAAAACCAATCCCGGCACCGCAAAAAACAGCCCAAAGATATAGCCAAACGCCCAGCCGCGACTTTGTTCGGTACGCGCGCCCAACCATTCCGCCGCACGCACAGGCATGTCGCGCACCACAGGCACGATGAGAAACACTAAGACACCCAGAACATTGTAGAGCAGATGCACCAAGGCCACTTGCAGGGCGGCGGCCTCAAACTCGCCGGTGATGGCGGTGGCGGCCATAAGTGCAGTGATAGTGGTGCCGATATTGGCCCCCATCGTAAAGGGGAACACTTGTCGAGTGGTCAGAATGCCCGCACCAGCCAGTGGTACGACAAGGCTTGTGGTGGTTGAGGACGATTGCACCATGACCGTCACCGCCGCACCAGAGGCAACGCCAGCAATCGGGCCGCGCCCGACAGCTGTGTCCAGCACATTTTTGGCGGCTCCACGCATCACGCTTGCCAGCACTTTCCCCAGATACATCACGGAACAGATAACCATGGCAATTCCGGCCACAATAATCAGCGTCGCTCCCAAGCTGCCCGGGACCATGCCCACCACGTCGACAACCAGATTTGAGGCGGGTTTTGTGGCTGCACCAATGATATTCAAATCCCCAATCGACAGCTCGCCCCCGCCGAGGAAAAAATCGGTCAACCAGGCGCTCATGGTTTGCAGGGGTTTGAACATCAATTCCAGCGGCAGGAAAATCAGGATGCAGAACAGATTGAAGAAGTCATGCACCGTCGCAGCCTGAAACGCGCGGTTGAACGATTTGCCGCAGCGGATCGAGCCAAGGCTGACAATGGTGTTGGTGATGGTGGTGCCCATATTGGCGCCCATAATCATCGGAATGGCAACGGTCAGCGGCACGCCACCAGCCACAAGCCCGACAATCACCGAAGTAACGGTCGAGGAACTTTGCACCAAAGCCGTGGCCAGCACGCCCAGGATCACGCCGATAAGGGGATTTTCGGCAAAGGCAAAGATTTGCGCCGCACCGTCCGAGCCACCGGAGAGGATCTTGAACCCTTCGCCAATCACGCCCACGCCGACCAGCAGCATATACACAAGCCCCAGAACCATCAGCCACTGAGCGGCGGACGGGCCTCGCGAAGAAGATGTCTGTGACATCCTATCCCCCAAAATAACGCACTCGGTCTCAAGCCTGTTGCGGCGCAACACGCGTAACCACCGGCGCGACTTAAGCCATCGGCGCGGGTTTCCAAGGGGCCAAAACCAAAAAGGCGCCTACACAGAAAGTGCAGACGCCTTTGGCAAAATTTTTGGTGTTTTAGACCAGTTTTCCGTCCGCACTCAGCAAAGTCTTGCCACCCAGATATGGGGCGAGGGCGGCAGGCAGCTGCACAGAGCCATCCGCCTGCTGGCCGTTTTCCAGCACCGCAATCAGACAACGCCCCACAGCCAGACCCGACCCGTTGAGCGTATGCACAAACTCGGGGCGGCCACCCTCGGCAGGCTTAAAGCGTGCATTCATGCGACGTGCCTGAAAATCACCGGTTGTGGAAACCGAGCTGATCTCGCGATAGGTATCCTGACCGGGCAACCATGCTTCGATGTCAAAGGTGCGGCGCGCGCCAAAGCCCATGTCGCCGGTACACAGAACCACGGTGCGATAGGGCACATCCAGACGTTCCAGAATATCCTCGGCACAACGCAGCATGCGCTTTTGCTCGGCGTCACTTTCGCTTGGGTGCGTGATCGACACCATCTCGACTTTTTCAAACTGGTGCTGACGCAGCATGCCCGATGTATCACGGCCCGCGCTGCCTGCCTCAGAGCGGAAGCACAGCGAATGCGCGGTCATGCGAATGGGCAGTGCGGCTTGCTCCAGCGTGTCATTTGCCACCGAATAGGTCAGCGGAATTTCAGATGTGGAAATCAGCCACCAGCCATTGGTGGTCTGATAGCTGTCCTCGGCAAACTTGGGCAGCTTATCAGTGCCATACATCGCCTCGTCCAGCACCAGAACCGGCGTGTTGATCTCGGTCAGACCGTTCTCATCCACATGCGTGTCCAGCATGAATTGCGCAAGCGCGCGATGAATACGCGCCACAGCGCCCTTCAGCATCACAAAGCGTGCGCCAGATGTCTTGGCAGCCGTGCCAAAATCCATCGCCGCCGCCACGCCTTTGATCTCAAAGTGCTCTTTGGGCGCAAAGTCCAAATCGCGCGGCGTGCCGTGGCGGGACACTTCGACGTTGTCGTCTTCATCCGCCCCCATCGGCACATCGTCCGCAGGCAGGTTGGCAATGCGCGATAGGGCATCTGTCAGCTTGGCGTCAATCTCTTTGGCCTCGGTCTGCATCGCCGCCACTTCGGCCTTTTTCTCGCCTACTAGGGTACGCAGCCGTTCAAACTCGGCCTCGTCACCCTTGGCTTTGGCCGCGCCCACCTCTTTGGCGGCGCGTTTCTGATCGGCTTGGGCTGTTTCGGCGGCGGCGATTTTGGCGCGACGCTCTTCATCAAGGGCCAACAGGGATGATGACAGCGCAGCATCGCCTCGGCGGGCAAGGGCGGCGTCAAAAGCGGTCGGGTTTTCGCGGATCGCTTTAATGTCATGCATCGGTTTGGTCCTTTATGGCGTTGTGATTCACTAATGGCACCATATGCCGGATGTCAGGGGAAAGGGGAAGGGGACGTTAGAAGGGGGTCACATCTTCCGGTATTTCAACACCCTTTGTAGCCGCAAAAGCGCGCCATTGGGTGTCATAATCGCCAAGCGCCTCGTCTTTTTGATACCAATGCGCGGGATAGGCGGTGCCTTCCGGCAATTTGGTGGTTTCATTGCCAAACAACTGGTCAAGATGCGCAAGGATTTGTGGTACATTGGTAAAATCCACAACCCTGACCGAAGCTGCGGTGAACAAGGCTTCGGTCAGGTCTGTGGCGTCGTCAAACTTCGCGTGCATGAGGTTTGCTCCCTGCAGCTTCGCGTCCTCGAGGTCTGCCCTCTTCAACTCCGCGTACAAGAGGTCTGCCCCCTGTAAATCCGCGCCTATGAGGTCTGCCCCCTGTAAATCCGCGCCCCTGAGGTCTGCACCCTGTAAATCCGCGTCCACGAGGTTTGCCCCCTTCAGCTTCGCGTCCCAGAGGTTTGCCCCCTGCAGCTTCGCGTCCTCGAGGTCTACCCCCTGTAAATCCGCGCCTACGAGGTTTGCCCCCTGTAAATCCGCGCCCCTGAGGTCTACCCCCTGTACATCCGCGCCCTTGAGGTCTGCCCCCTGCAGCTTCGCGTCCTCGAGGTCTGCCCCCTGTAAATCCGCGCCCTTGAGGTCTGCCCCCTGCAGCTTCGCGTCCTCGAGGTCTGCCCCCTGTAAATCCGCGCCTATGAGGTTTGCCCCCTGTAAATCCGCGCCCCTGAGGTCTGCCCCCTGTAAATCCGCGCCTTTGAGGTTTGCCCCCTGTAAATCCGCGCCGGATAGAAGCGCTTTTTCAAAGTTTGCATCATCTAGAGACATCGCTTGCAAATTGGCATGGCGCAGGTCGATGGTGAACTTTGAGGCATCCACATCATCAATCTTTGCCAGACGTCCCAAAACCTGAACGGCGTTTTCCATGTCAGAACGAGGGATTTTTAAATTTCGCGCCCAGCGGTGCAGTTCTGCGGGGTCGTCAGTCTCCGGCGCGTTTTCTGGTTTTATTTCCTTAGACAACTCCCGCACATACACACAGAGCAGTCGGCAGACACGCTCTGCCTCGGTTGGTTGTTCTTTAACAAGCCCTTCCAGCCTGTCGATGGCCGCATTGCGCCGCACCACGTCGTCTTCCCAGATGGTTTCGTATTTTTCCTTATCGTTTGGCTTTGAGAACTGCCGTCGAGCATGCAGGTCAGCGGCCGCTTCAGTGATCTTCTCGTTAAACAGCGACGCTTTGGCGGTTTGTGTTTGTTCGTTGGACAGTTTTAAGCGTTGCAACGTAACCGGCAAAGCGACGACGCCAGCCAATACCGTCGTGAGCGCGGTCAACTGCACCAGCCGGAACCGCCAATCCCAGACGTCGCTTGGCTTGTCGCGGTCTGGTAAGACTTGCCAGAGCACATCCCAGATCAAACCGTATATGCCAAAGGTCAGCAGGCCAAACAGCCCGCACCAGAGCGTTGCAAGAAACAGAAACACTCCTGGCGATAGGCGCTCAAGCCCAAGGCTGCCCATGAAACGCTCCATTGGCGATGACTGTTCCTCGCTAGGCTTTGGGAGAGCCATGAAGATCAAAGCACAAAACAGGGCAAAGCCTCCGATTGCGAAAGTGCCCCAGAATAGCTGTGGAGAAATAGGAAGCGTTGTCGTCATTCCGACTCAATCTTTGGGTTAGTCAAATTCGGCAAACCCTCGCATTGCGGTGGTGCTGCGTCAAGCCAACCACGGCGCAACTTGGCTCTGTCGGGCGGCGGTGTTTGCGCTTTGGACCTGCGGAATTCGCAGCGGTTGCGCGATTGCCGTCAAACTTGGGCGGTTTGCAGCATAGGTCTGCTTGCAAAGCCGCAAGTCAGCGCATAGGTTCCCTCAAAATTCGCGGGCGCGCCCCGCCAACACGAAGGACGTACCACTATGGAAGCCATTGGCCAGTTTCTCCCGCTCATTCTGATCTTTGCGATCATGTATTTCCTGCTGATCCGCCCACAGCAGAAGAAAGTCAAAGAACATCAGGCGATGGTCGAAGCGCTGCGTCGCGGTGATCAGGTTGTGACCCAAGGTGGTCTGATCGGCAAAGTTGTCAAAGTCAAAGAAGACAACGAGATCGAAGTTGAATTGGGCGAAGGCGTGAAAGTGCGCGTTGTCAAATCGACAATTGCTCAGGTTCTGTCCAAGACCGAGCCCGCTGCAAACTCCTAATCTGTCCCAAGTAAGGCTGCAATCATGCTGCAAATCGACCTTTGGAAACGGGTGCTCATCTGGGTGACCTGTGCGCTTGGCCTGCTGATGGCCATGCCCAACGCGTTTTATGAAAAGGTCGAGGCGCGCAATGACGCGGCGGCCGCGCTAGAACTGGGCCATTCCGGCAACGGACTTGAGGAACAGGCGGGCATGTGGCCGTCGTTTTTGCCGTCCTCGCTGGTGAACCTTGGCCTTGATCTGCGCGGTGGGGCACATTTGCTGGCCGAAGTTCAGGTGTCGGACGTCTATGAAAGCCGCATGCAGGCCATGTGGCCCGAAGTGCGCGACATTCTGCGTGATGAACGTGCCACCATCGGCACCATCCGTCTGCAGCCGAGTGCGCCTGACGAATTGCACGTGAAGATCTCGCAGCCCGAAGGGTTGCAACAGGCGGCCACTCTGGTGCGCGGCTTGTCGCGTCCGGTGACCTCACTGACCGGAGCAGGGGCCTCGGATATTGTGGTTTCAACCACCGGCGACGACACGGTTGTTGTCACGCTCTCAGCCGCTGAAAAGGCGGCCACAGACGAGCGCACCGTGCAGCAATCGCTGGAAATCATCCGCCGCCGGATCGACGAAGTGGGCACACGTGAGCCCACCATTCAGCGTCAGGGCAGCGACCGGATCCTGATCCAAGTGCCCGGCATTGGCTCGGCTGCGGAACTGAAAGACATCATCGGCACAACTGCACAGCTGACATTCAATCCCGTTGTGGGACGCGGCACCGACCCCGACGCCCCAGCGGGTGCGGGCAATGAAATCCTGCCCTCGTTGGATGACGAGGGTGTTTACTACACTGTCGAAAGTGCGCCTGTAGTCACCGGCGAAGAGCTGGTGGATGCACAGCCTTCGTTTGATCAGAACGGCGGCCCTGCGGTCTCGTTCCGCTTTAACCCTGCTGGCGCGCGGAAATTCGGCAACTACACAGCTGAAAACATCGGCTCACCTTTTGCCATCGTGCTCGATAGCGAAGTGGTGTCGGCCCCGGTGATCCAAGCCCATATCTCTGGTGGCTCGGGCATCATCACCGGCCGGTTCTCGGTCGAAGAATCCACCAACCTCGCCGTGCTGCTGCGCGCCGGTGCTCTGCCTGCGGGACTAGAGTTCCTAGAAGAACGCACCATCGGGCCAGAGTTGGGCCAAGACAGTATCGACGCCGGTCGTATCGCCTGTATCGTGGCCTTCATTGGCGTGCTGGTCTTTATGACATTGGGCTATGGTCTGTTTGGCATTTTTGCCAACATCGCGCTGATCATCAATGTGGGGCTGATCTTTGGTCTGCTGTCCATGATCGGGGCGACACTGACCTTGCCCGGTATTGCGGGGATCGTTTTGACCATCGGTATGGCGGTTGACGCCAACGTGCTGGTGTTTGAACGGATCCGCGAAGAATTGAAATCCGCCAAAGGACCGGCCCGTGCCATCGAGCTGGGCTATGAAAAAGCGCTCTCTGCCATTTTGGATGCCAACATCACCACAATGATCACCGCCGTGATCTTGCTGGTCGTGGGATCCGGTCCGGTTCAGGGCTTTGCCTGGACGCTTATGATCGGTATCGCGACATCGGTCTTCACTGCGATCTTTGTGACGCGCCTGTTGATCGTGATGTGGTTTGAACGCCGCCGTCCCAAGACAATCGAGGTTTAATGCCATGCGTTTGAGACTTGTTCCTGAGAACACAAAATGGGATTTCTTTTCCCGCCCAGTCCTTTGGCTGGGAATCTCGGCCGTCATGGTTGTGCTGGCGCTCGGGTCGTTTGGCATCCGTGGGCTGAACTTTGGTATCGACTTCAAGGGTGGCACCACGATCCGGACCGAGAGCGCCCAGATGGTGGATGTTGCCGCCTATCGCGGCGCACTTGAACCGCTTGAACTGGGCGATGTGACCATCACCGAAGTGTTTGATCCGACATTTGATGCGGATCAGAACGTGTCGATGATCCGCATTCAGGCGCAGGAAGGCGAAGAAGCCGTGACTGCAGATCTGGTGCGCGATGTGCATGCGGCCCTACAAGCTGTTGCCTCCGATATCACCTTTGTCTCGGTGGAATCCGTCGGACCCAAAGTGTCCGGTGAACTGGTGAAAACCGCCGTGATTGCGGTGATTTTGGCGATGGCTGCCGTACTGGTCTATATCTGGCTGCGCTTTGAGTGGCAGTTTGCTTTGGCCGCGGTTGTCGCGCTGGTTCACGATGTTCTGCTGACCATCGGGATTTTCTCGGAACTGCAAATTCGTTTTGATTTGGCCATTATCGCGGCGCTTCTGACCATTGTCGGCTACTCGCTCAACGATACAGTGGTTGTGTTTGACCGTGTGCGGGAAAACCTGCGCAAATACAAAAAGCTGGATCTCAAAGAGGTTCTGAACCTGTCGATCAACGGGACACTCAGCCGCACAGTGATGACCTCGGCCACGACTTTGCTGGCGTTGATCTCGCTGTTTGTTCTGGGCGGTGACGTGATCCGTGGATTTATCTTTGCGATGATCTGGGGTGTTGTGATCGGGACTTATTCGTCGATCTTCGTGGCCTCGGCGGTTCTGCTGAAACTAGGTGTCAAACGTGACTGGTCCAAACAGGCCAACACAGCTGGCAACAAATTCGCCGACATTGATGCCTGATATACTGACCCAGGTGCTGGCCTTTGAAGGTCTGCCCTGGGTCGTTCTATCCGCCTTTGTCGCAGGCATTGTGCGCGGCTTTTCCGGCTTTGGGACTGCTCTTATTTATCTGCCCGTTGCGGCACAGTTCATGCCGCCTTTGTGGACGATGATCACATTGGCCGCCCTAGATGTGATCGGCCCGACACCCAATCTCCCCAAAGCTCTGCGCACCGCCCACAAACGTGACTTGGGTCGGATGCTGGCGGCCATGCTGCTGTTGATGCCTGTTGGGTTGATGGTACTCAGTGCGGTTGATCCATCGGTGTTTCGCTATGCTGTGTCTATCATCGGTCTTGGCATGCTGGCGGTTCTGATTGGCGGGTTGCGCTATCGCGGCACGGTCACGCCACCGATGGTCTATGGCATTGGTGGGGCAGGCGGCTTCTTGGGAGGGGCTTGTGGCATGCCAGGCCCTCCGGTGATCATGTTCTATATGGCCAGCCCACATGGTCCTGCTGTGGTGCGTTCCAACACGATGATCTATCTGTTTGGCTATGACATTATGCTGCTGGTCGTGTTAGCGATTTCGTCCCAGCTAGACCTACTGCCGCTTGTGCTTGGGTTTTGTCTGGCGATCCCTGCGCTTGCTGGCAACCTTCTTGGCGCGGCCATATTCCAACCAGATCGGGAAAAACTATATCGCGTGGTGGCCTATGGCGTGATCGCGGCATCTGCTATCTCTGGTCTGCCCTTCATAACCAGCGGAGCCCACTAGATGCAGATCACCGAAGTCACCTATGCCGACGCAATTCCCATAGAAAGCTACGGCCCCGGATTCTTTCGCATTGGCGGACAGGTAATCGAAGGCGGTGCGTTGATCCACGCGGCAGGTGCGCGCAGCTGGCAGGGATATGATGACATCGACAGTATTCTGGCTCTGAAGGGACAGATTGATTTCATCGTCTTGGGCACTGGCGAGACCATGATGCCGATCAACCGCGCCTTTCGGCAAGCCCTGGATGAGGCTGAGATCGGGATTGAGCCGATGGCGTCTCCTACAGCGTGCCGCACCTATAATGTTCTTGTCTCCGAAGGGCGACGTGTTGCGGCGGTGCTGCTTCCGGTATGATGCTTTTTGCGCGAACGCAGGGATACTTGTGCTGAGAGCAACGCGCGTTGCGTTAGGGCGCGTTTTCGGGAAATAACACTGTCGCGATACCGACGTAATGCCGACGCGATACCGACCGCATATTTTCGCTTTTTGGGGGCGTTAACCGGTTTTCTGCTCATGTGCTGTGCCAGAGCGGCGCAGGGCACTCATTTTGCTTTTGTCCGACCCGAGTTTCCGCTAAGCCCTCCCCATGACATTAAGCGTGCACGATCTGACAATTACCCGCGGCGGGATACCCGTTCTGGAAGGGCTGAATTTTGCGCTGACACCCGGTAAAGCATTGATTTTACGCGGTCCGAATGGCGTTGGGAAAACCACTTTGCTGCGTACGGTGGCGGGTCTTCAGCCCCCCATGGTGGGACGGGTGGACTCAGAGACGGAAAGCATCGCCTATGCCGCGCACAGTGATGGTTTAAAGGCCATGCTGACGGTCACGGAAAACTTGAGGTTTTGGTCAGATATCTTTGAAAACAAAGATATTTCCCGCGCCTTGAAGGATTTTGACCTGATCGAGTTGCAAGACCGTCTTGCAGGCACTTTGTCCGCTGGCCAAAAGCGTCGATTGGGATTGGCACGCCTTCTTGTGACAGGGCGGCCAATCTGGATTCTTGATGAGCCAACCGTGTCTTTGGATGTCGCCTCGGTAGCGCTTTTTGCCGATGCAGTCCGCGCCCATCTTGCCGAAGGCGGCAGCGCCTTGATCGCGACGCATATCGATCTTGGACTAGAAGCCGACGTGTTTGATGTTGGTCCATTCCGCGCCAGCGGCAAGAGCCCTGATCCGGGTGGATTTGACGAGGAATTCCTATGATCGCTCTTTTGGTTCGGGACTTGAAACTGTCCTTTCGGGCTGGTGGCGGCTTTGGCCTTGGTCTGGCTTTTTTCCTTATTGTTACCGTACTTGTACCGTTCGGTGTGGGACCTCAAAGCGAACTACTGTCCCGCATTGCGCCGGGAATTCTGTGGCTCGGTGCGCTGTTGGCTTGCCTCTTGTCACTTGATCGAATTCTGGCGCTGGATTGGGAAGACGGCTCGCTTGACTTGCTGGCCACATCTCCGCTGCCACTGGAAGGCGCTGTCAGTGTCAAAGCACTGGCCCATTGGGTGACGACCGGTTTGCCACTAACCCTTGCCTCGCCATTGTTTGCTCTGCTGCTGAGCTTGCCACCTGCAGGCTATCCGTGGCTCGTGATCTCCCTGTTGCTGGGGACTCCAGCCTTGAGTGTGATCGGAACTTTCGGCGCAGCGCTCACAGTGGGCGTCAAACGCGGAGGGCTGCTGATGTCCCTTTTGGTGCTGCCTCTTTATGTGCCAACGTTGATCTTTGGCGCCGAATTGGCCCGTCGCGGAGCTGAGGGGCAAGCCACCCTGACACCGCTTTTAATGCTGGCTGGTATCAGTTTCGGCGTGATTGCGCTTCTACCATTTGCAAGTGCATTGGTATTGCGTGTCAATCTGCGCTAACACGTAAGACGTATTTAACCCATATCAAAGACAGGCGTGCCCAAGACGGCGATGTCCTGTCGAAATAACACGAACTTTAGTAGGACAGACGCATGGGATCGATCTGGGAATATGCAAACCCGGTCAAATTTAGCCGCACCGCGACACTTCTGCTGCCATGGGTTTCGATCCTGGCTGCGATTTCTCTGGTCACTGGCTTGGTTTGGGGGTTTTTCTTCACTCCGGAAGATTTTCGACAGGGTTCAACTGTTAAAATCATCTACCTGCACGTGCCATCAGCTCTCATGGCGATCAATGTGTGGTTCATGATGTTGGTCACCTCTTTGATCTGGTTGATCCGGCGCCACCACGTTAGCGTTCTAGCCGCCAAAGCCGCCGCGCCTGTGGGCGTGATTATGACTTTGATTGCGCTGGCCACAGGTGCGATTTGGGGCCAGCCGATGTGGGGCACTTGGTGGGTTTGGGACCCGCGTTTAACCGCGTTTTTGATCTTGTTCCTGTTCTATCTCGGCTACATCGCGTTGTGGGAAGCTATTGATAATCCTGACACAGCCGCCGATCTAACGTCTGTCTTGTGCATCGTGGGCTCGGTCTTTGCACTGCTGAGCCGCTATGCGGTGAACTTCTGGAACCAAGGCCTGCACCAAGGCGCGTCTGTAATGCGGGCGGGGGCCGTGACCGGGGCAGACACTCAAGAAAAAGTGTCCAATATCTTCTTCTATCCGCTGCTGTTGTGCATCATAGGATTTGTGTTGTTGTTTGTAGCGCTGGTGTTCTTGCGCACACGGACCGAAATTCATAAGCGACGCACCAAAGCGTTGCTGGCACGGGAGAGACTGGGATGATGCCTGAGCTTGGAAAATATGCGGCCGAAGTAATGTCGGCTTATGCGGCTTCGCTGTTTCTGCTGATTGCAATGGTGTTGCTGAGCGTGCGCTCAGCGCGCAAGGCACGCGCCGAGCTCGCCGCGGCGGAGGCCCGTAAAAATGGCTAAAGTTTCCCCGTTGATGGTGTTGCCACCGCTGCTGTTTGCCGGTTTGGCTGGGCTGTTTTTTGTCGGCATGATGCGTGACAATCCTGATGAGTTGCCCACCGCTCTGGCAGGTAAACCTGCACCTGCAGTCGAGATGACGCCCTTTGCGGACACGCCTTTGTGGGACGACGCGGTCCTGCGCGATGGTGAAGTCAAGTTAGTGAACTTTTGGGCCAGTTGGTGTGGTCCTTGTCGGGTCGAACATCCCCATTTGATGGCGCTTGAGGCCGAAGGGCTGCCGATTTATGGCGTGAATTACAAAGATGCACCTGCCAATGCCCAAGGGTTTCTGGCTGAGTTGGGCGACCCCTATGAAGCTGTCGGCACTGACGCAACCGGACGCATGGCGCTGAATTGGGGGGTCTATGGCGTGCCGGAAACCTATCTCGTGGATGGCGACGGTAAGATCATCTTACGTGTTGCTGGGCCTGTAACGGAGCGCGAGTTGGAAGGGCGATTGCGGCCCGCGATGGCGGAGCTTGAGTGAAGACGACTTCAAGCACGTGAGCAAAATGTAACACTGAAAAGGCGCCTTTACGGGCGCTTTTTTGTTGACTGAGTTTTGAATAAGAAAAGATAGTATTGCGGACCAAGCTGCCGATGGTTTCGACAATAACAATGACCGCTGTCAGCCCGAAGCAGCCACGCCATAGTTCCTAACTTCTTAAAAGTATTTACTCCAGCCTGAGTTCGAGACGCCTTTCTCGAACGCCCAAAGGCTGACAGCGTTTCAACTTGAAAATCAGAACACTTAAACGCGCACCATCAAACTCGATTTAGGTGGACCGACAGCCATAGCAGGTCCACCACCTTGCCCTGATTGGCGGTTCGCCAGCCGAACGTGCCCAAATATATCCCCACCATTAGCACCTTCAAATTCCACTCCATTGAAATCCGCTGCGTCCAGCTTCAAGGTGAGCCTTGGTTTGCCGTGCCGGATGTATCGCGCGCACTCGGTATGGACATGAGTAAAGGTTCGCATAAACACCTCGGTAATGTCCCCCAAGCGGAGCGCATGTTCATAACCCGCAAAAGAACCCCCGAGTTTTCGCGGGTAAGATCGGCGAAGTATTTTCCGAACTGACCGACCGCGCTTTTCATGACACAGGTCAAAACCGGATATTGATACCGTTGAGAGCCCATTCATTTCCGTATTTTCGATCGCTTTACTTATCACCTAGATAGGGCATGGGATCGACGCTGTCGAAACCTTCTCTGACTTCAAAATGAACAAAGCTGTCCTTGTCCGGAAGGGATGCAATCTGTTGGCCCCGTTTGACCGTGGCACCTTTGCTCACCGCGACAGAGTCCACATTATAGTAAACGGTCATCAGATTGTCAGCGTGTCGTAGCACAAGGATCGTTATCTGGTCGGCGTCAGTGGTGATCGCGGCTACGCTGCCATCTGACGCAGCTTGTACCGGTGCCCCTGCATTTCCGGAAATATCGATACCGTTGTTTTTCCCCTTAGAGTAGGGGCGAATGATCTTGCCATCCACGGGGTAGCTCATCTTTGCACTTGTGCTGCTTTGCGTTTTGCCCAAATCCGGGCTCTCCGGCTTAACAACTGCGGTTGTGTCATCCGGTGGAAGCGGCTTGGATGCGCTTGGGGGCACTGGCGTTGCAGATCCCTGGCCGGGTTTGGTCGTTGCTACTGCGGTAGCGCTTGTCGCGGTTGGCTGAACTGCGGGGTCAGCCGGTGGGATCAACAGGATTTGATTTTCACGAATTGTGAAGTCGCTGCCCAGGCCGTTCCAATCTGCCAAGGAGCGCACTGAGACGTTATACAAGCGGGCAATTGAGAAGGCGGTCTCGCCGCGGACCACCTTGTGGCGAACAGGCTCAACGCCAGTCTGTGTTTTTTCCTTTGCAGCCGGGGGTGCGGCAGGTGCAGGTGCAAGCGTATCTGTCGAGACTGTAGGCTCAGCATTATCAATTGCACTGCCTGCAATTGCGGCAATGTCCACAGCTTCACCGGGCGGAGTAACGACCCCAGAGGCCGGTTCTGCAACTCGATAAGGAAGCGCGATGATCTCGTCTTGGCGCAACGTTGCGCCCGCATCAATACCATTGTAACTGGCCAAACGATCCGCCGGTACACCAACGCGCGCCGCGACATCCGCGACAGTGTCGCCGCGTCTTGCCACTGCGACCTGATAGCCGGGATAGGAGATTATTCCGCGGCTGTCGGGGCTGGGCCGCTCGGTTGTGGCGGTGCGTGCGGCTGCGCTGGTGTCTAGGCTTCCGCCCAGACCTCCGCGCATATCTAGATCAAATCCGTCCTCACACGCCGCAAGTAAACTCAGGGCGATCCCCGTGCCAAGCAAGCGCGCTGTAACTGTCCAAGAGAGTGCCATCTCGATGTCCTCAACTGCGCCCCTTTAAAGTTGGTCTTGCGCCGGGGCTGTGTCGTCGTCTCGTTCTCATATCACAAATGGCGCGAGCTGTATGCTTTGCCAAGGGGAAAAGGTTACATATTTATTCAGTTTTCGCGCGCAACGCCTTCAACAAGCGGGACAAAGCGCACTGGACGCATTTCTTCGTACTCAAATCCGCTCTCAGTGCGTCGAACGCGGATCAGACTTTGCACGGCATCCGATTGCCCGACAGGTACAACCATGATGCCGCCAACTTTGAGTTGGCCCAAAAGAGGACCTGGAGGATCTTCAGCAGCTGCTGTGACAATGATGCGGTCAAATGGAGCCTGATCAGGAAGGCCAAAACTGCCATCAGAGGTGAAGGCCGTGATGTTTACCAAATCCAGAGAGTCAAAGATAACACGGGCTTCGCGCACCAAACGCATGTGTCTGTCCACAGTATAGACGCGACGGGCAAGGTGGCTCAATATGGCCGCTTGGTAGCCCGAGCCGGTGCCGACTTCGAGGACTTTGTCCCGTGGGCTGACTTCAAGAGCTTGGCTCATGAGACCAACGACAGACGGTTGAGAAATTGTTTGGCCACACGCGATTGGCAAAGGGGTATCTTCATAAGCACGCTCAGAAAACAGACCGCGCACAAACAAGCCGCGATCAACTTTTTCCATCGCCGTGAGGACAGCCGGATCTGTCACCCCGCGTGAGCGCAGAGCAAAGAGGAACTGCATTTTGCGTTCTGCCAAGGCGTCTTGTTCTTGGGTCATTCGATTGCCTTAAGCGCCTCCAAGGCATCATGCGCGGTCAAGTCTGCGCGCATTGGCGTTACCGAAACAAACCCGTCCAGATTGGCCGCTGCATCGGTGTTTTCCGCTGTAGGAATTTGTTGATTGCCGCCGCGCGCCCATAAGAAGCGGCGACCAGAAGGAGATGTATGTGGCTCTACTGTGAATCGCGTTCCAGATCGAAAACCTTGCGCCACCGAGCGTACGCCCTTGACGTTACTTGCGACCACAGGCGGGAAATTGATGTTGTAAAACAGGTTGTAAGCAGCGTGATTTGAAGGAGCTGCTGCAAGGATCTTGCGGATCGTGGATGCTCCATATGCGCTGGCTGCTTCAAACGGATCGTCCGCGGTGTTGTTCCCGGGGCCGAAAAACTGTGACAAAGCCATGGATGTGATGCCTTGCAGCGCACCTTCCATAGCTCCGCCCAACGTACCAGAGTAGAGCGCATTTTCGGCGGAATTGTTGCCACGGTTTACACCTGACAAGACCAGGTCTGGCGGGCAGTCTTTCATGACATCGTGAAGGCCCGCCAGTACGCAGTCCGCGGGGCTTCCTTCAGCGGCAAAACGGCGTGTGCCCATTTGTGCAATCATTGTGGGATGGGTGTAGCTAATGCAATGGCCAACACCGGACTGCTCAAAAGCAGGAGCTACGGTCCAGACTTCACCACTCTCACCAGCCAAATCGACGGCAATTTGGTGCAAAACAGCAAGCCCGGGCGCATTTATCCCGTCATCATTGGTAATTAGAATACGCATTTGGCCCCTCACTGCCCCTTTGCTCTTGTCTAGTTGAGCATGGGGCAGGGAGCAAGCTTTGCGGAATTAAGATTGCAGAAGATCAGAACTGTTGCAGCAGCCGCGCAGCTTCTTCGTGGGGGCTGACCAACGGGGCGCGGTCTTCGCCGGGATAGAAGCGTGCGCGCAATCCGGTTGGCATCGCACGAGGTTCCAAAATCGACACCTTGGGGCCGTTTTTCTGCGATTCCACCTGCCAGCTGCGCGCTAATGCGATCTGTGCGGATTTTGTGGCACCATAAGAGCCGAAATATTTTTCACCACCGTGTGGGTCGTCAAAGAACACGGCATGACCGTCATTGCCCAAAAGCGGGGCTATGAATGGAATGAGGCGGCCGGTTGCATCCATGTTGATGGAAACCGATTTTGACCAATCTTTTTGATCGATATGGCTGGTCGGCGTCAATGGAGCGCCGTGAATGGCGGTGTGCACCCAAAGGTCCACTTTGCCCCAGCGGTCATAAACCGAGCGACACAGCTGGGCCATGGCATCCATATTGGTGATGTCCATCGGGGCCAGTGTGGCTTGGCCGCCTTTGGCTTGGATGCGGTCATCCAACTCTTCAAGTGCGCCGGTGGTGCGGGCCACGGCAACAATGTGATACTCAGGCGCAAGCGCCTCGGCGAAGGCAGCACCAAGGCCACGCGAGGCGCCGGTGATCAGGGCAAGTTTCTCAGTCATGGCGCATGATGTGCTGGGTTTGACGTGCAAGGTCAAGAGGGGATCATTCGCCGCCAAGCCTTCGGGCTCTTGGAAACAGGTAGCCTGAGGAGTTCTAAGCGACAAAAGGCCGGTTTGGGCCGCTCGCGCTTAGTCAGGCAGCGTAAGTTGTGTGGTGCGTTGACCAGATTGCAAAACGATATTGTTTTTACCGATGCCTACCACTGTTCCGCGGGGCGTCGTATCACCGGGTTTGACCGTCAATGTACGGCCAAAACTGGTCATGAGCATCGCGCGTGGATTTTTTGTACTGCCCATAATGCCAATCAAGGTGAGGCCAGAGCGATTTTTAAGCGCACCTTTTTGGGTGGCTGTCTGCGCAACTTGCGCAGGAGTAGAGTTCGACATGGATGTGTTTCTTCGGTTTGGAGGGACCGTCATTATATGGGGTTTGAAAGCGCGGATACCACCCCTGATGCTGCCCGAAAAGGGACATTTCCGCCGGATCTTTCAAAACAAATCGCTGACGTCGCGTTGCTTGAGCTAGCCCCGCAGATGAGGGCGTATATCATTGCCTGTTGCCGCATAGATATCTAGTAGCTGGTCAAATGTAATGCCGCTTTCTTGAGCTTTGGATAGTTTCCCTTCGCCGACAACAAGCTGCGGTCGCTGGCCTTCCGCCCCTGCGCGCAGCTCGCAAGTTGTCGGCTCATCGCTCTCAAACAGTGGAAGGTCGTTCATCAACCAAGCGCTGCCACAGTCAAAATCGCTACTATTTCCGGTGGCGTGGTCGATGTAGTGGTAAAAGGTTTTAGGCGCGACGCTGGCCCAAGGGCCAAAGTTGAATACCTCATCAATGCCTTGGATCGGTAGAGGCAGCACGCAGCGGATAAATCGGTGCTCCTCCCAGCGGCATAGGTCGGCAGAGAGCTTGTCCTCGCCAACGTGCAATTCCGACTGCCCTTCATCGACCAACCCGCCGTGCGGCCAGCAATCAGGGTGCTCATATCCGATGTCAAAAACACCTGAAAATGATCGCCCACAGCAGGGGCAGGACCAAGTGTCGTCGTGAAAATGGCGCCAGCGGGTGTCTAGCGCCAAAAGATTCATTCAGCGGCTTTCATTTCAAAACCCTTGTCGATCATGTCCGACGGGGTCACCGGATATTCTCCCGAGAAACAAGCATCGCAATACTGTGGGCAGGCGGCGTTGCGGCCATCAGTTTGCCCCACGGCGCGATAAAGACCATCCAGCGAGATGAACTTAAGGCTGTCCACCGCAAGGTGTTCCGTCATCTCGTCTTCATTCATTGTTGCCGCCAACAGCTTTTCACGCTCTGGCGTGTCTACGCCATAAAAACAAGGCCATGCGGTGGGTGGAGATGCAATACGGAAGTGCACTTCCTTGGCTCCCGCGTCCAAAATCATCTCTTTGATCTTGCGTGACGTTGTCCCGCGGACCACTGAGTCATCTACCAAAATAACACGCTTGCCGCGGATCAGAGCCCGGTTGACGTTTAGCTTGAGACGCACACCCATGTTGCGGATCTGTTCGGTCGGCTCAATGAACGTGCGGCCCATGTATTGGTTGCGAATAATGCCCATCGCAAAGGGGATACCGCTCTCTTGGCTATACCCAATCGCTGCAGGGGTGCCGCTGTCGGGCACCGCGCAGACGAGATCGGCTTCAACCGGATTTTCACGAGCAAGTTCGACACCAATCTGACGGCGGGTTTCATAGACGGATTGCCCGCCGATGATGCTGTCAGGGCGGGAGAAATAAACATGTTCAAACACACAGAATTTGCTGGGCTGTGGGCGGAAAGGAAAGCTGCTCTCAACGCCTTTCTTTTCGGTGATAACAACCATCTCGCCGGGTTTGATTTCGCGGATATATTCTGCGCCAATGATATCAAGGCCACAGGTTTCTGAACTCAGAGCCCAGCCATCGCCCAATTTCCCCAGAACCAGTGGGCGCACGCCCATCGGGTCCCGGACACCAATCAGTTTGGTGCGTGTCATGGCGACCACCGAGAAAGCACCTTCAACGCGGCGTAGGGCGTCTTCCATCCGTTCGGGGATATTGCGCTGAAGTGAGCGGGCCATCAGGTGAATAATGCACTCACTGTCAGAGCTAGACTGAAAAATCGAGCCGCGCTCAATCAGCTCTTTGCGCAGAGAGTCTGCGTTGGTGATGTTGCCGTTGTGGGCAATCGCAGCGCCGCCCATCGAGAATTCGCCAAAGAATGGCTGAACATCACGAATGGCTGTCTGACCCTTGGAGCCCGCAGTGGAATAGCGGACATGCCCAATAGCAAGTGGCCCCGGAAGGGTCTTCATCAGGCTTTCTTTGGTGAAATTATCGCGAACATAACCAAAGCGGCGGGCGCTGTTAAAGCCGTGATCTGGATGGTGGCAGACAATACCGCCGGCTTCCTGACCGCGATGCTGCAAGGCATGAAGGCCGAGCGCAACGAAGTTGGCGGCGTCTTTTAGACCAACAACGCCAAAGACACCGCATTCTTCGCGGAGTTTGTCGTCGTCAAACGGGTGGGCGGCGGGCATTTGCTTGGACAAGGCGAGTGGCTCCGAATCCTGATGGCGTGCGTGTCGCCTCTCTTAAGGCGTCGCGCACAGTATGTCACGAAAGGATCACATAAGGGATTTGAGATTTAACCCAAGCGAAGAATGAATCTTTGCGCGTGGTCGGCAGTTTTTCGCAAGAAGCGCGGCCCAAACCATCTGGATCGCGGTGGTAGGGGGCTTAAGTGTCGTGTGGGTCTTGGCGCAGGTTTTGGATTCTTCGACGTACCAAATCGATGTGTACACGCGCATGATATGCCGCTTGACGATAGGCTGCGGGGAGACGCAGGCGCGCGATTTTGTCGTCCATTTCATTAAGTTGTTGGTCCATCTTTGTGAGCGTTTCTGTGTCCTGTTGATTGGCCAGCTCGTCTTCAAGTTGGCGGATCAACGGGTAGTGTTGCCAGACGCGCCACCCGTTGAAATAGGCATAGAGAGCTGGAAACACACGCAACATCGGAACAAAGATCAAAAGAACAGGCAGAATCAGAATGAGCAGGCGATTGAGCTGTGCTGCGATCCAATATGGCAGTAGTTGGTGCCACGTGGACGGTCCTTCCTGAATCAGTTGCCGCGCAGCGCTGTTCACTGGGAGATAAGTGCCTTCGACGGTTGGAAAGGTATTGCGTCCAGTGATGATGTCGCGTGTCGCATGTAGCTCTTTTGCAGCCATGGTCAGGCGATTGACCAGCGCCGGGTGTAATTTGGGTTGAATGGCCAATCGAGCTTCGAGGGCCAGCACCTTTTGCGGCGCAGGCGGGACGACAGGGGCCAGCGAGATTGCTCCGCTGGGTATTGTCGCCACAGTGGCATATTCCAAACGGCGCGAGATCGCGTCCACAAAGACGAGGGGCAGGAAGGTGAGGCTGGAGGAGTTGTAGGCGCGGGCTAGATATGGAGCATCTACAGTGGTCACAAACACTGCAAGATCGACATCGCCGTTCTCCAGCGCCGCAATGGCATCATCATAGCCGAGGCCCATTTGAACATTGGCTTCGGGGTCAAGGCCGACTGCAACCTGAAAGTCGGCAAAAGCTGCTGCCGTTCCAGAACCTTGTGCGCCGCTGGTAATGCGTAAGTCGCGCCACAGAGCCGGATTGCGCGGGATGTTTTCACCGCTGCGCACCACAAATAACATGGGTTCAAAGAAAATCCCGCCGATTGCTTCGGCTGTGTCAGTCGCGACCGACACGCCGCCTTGCAGCAGAGCGACATCCGCATCTTTGGCTTCAAGCATAGCAACATTGTCAACCGAGCCACCGGTGTATTGAATATCGAGCTGGATATTATCCCGTGCTAAAATTTCGCGGTATTGTTCGGCAACGCGTGCATAGGCTCCGCCTTCAGGGCCTGCGGCTAGGGTGAGACGTTCCGGTGGCAGCAGCAGTGCAATGATGAGCGATGTGACCGCTACAATTGAGACAACAACGATCGCAATCCACAAACGCATATATCAAACCCACCTTAACCTCTGTGGTCACGCTAGCCTCATGGGTAGTGTCGGACAAGTCCTGATCAGCGGACAAAAAATAAACCCGCCCTAAAAAGAGCGGGTTTAAGAAAGCGGTTGGTGAAAGTGAAGGAATTAACCTTCGCAAACACCGACAAGCTCTTCATATTGTGTTGTGATCCAGCCCAGTGCCTGTTGTGGGTCACGGTCTTCGATCTGTTGGGTCATCTTGCCGAACACTTGTGCTGAGCGGCTCTCGTCTACCATGGCGACCGATTGTGAGGTGATCACGGTTTCATAGACAAAAAACGCGATGGCTACCAAAAGGATGCCGCGCAAAACGCCAAAGATGAACCCCATCGCCTGATCCAAGCCTCCCAAAGCAGAGCGTTGAATGATCGAGGAAAACAGTGGCGTAAAAAGTGATACAACAACCAGAGACAATGCAAAGACCGCTGCAAAACTTGCAATGATCGACAATTCGCAGCTGTCCGCAAGATAATCGCCCAGAACGGGGACCTCTTTGACCAGAGGCTGCACTTGTGGCGCAAAAACAAACGCCAGAACCGCAGCGGCGATCCAGCCTGCAATTGCCATGCCTTCGCGCACCAGACCGCGGCTGTAAGCCAGCAGCGCCGATATGATGATAACGCCGGCCACGACGCCGTCGATAATGGTGAAGCCTTCCATGTATTCCCGTTCCCTTCGACCCGCGTTAGGTCATCCTGCTCCAAACACCTCTCCCATGAAGCTGGCCAGATCCCCGATGCGGTTGAGCTTGATGCCCTCGACCTCGGGTGCCTTGCCGCCTTTTGGAGCGATTGCGGATGTGAAACCAAGTTTTTGCGCTTCTTTCAACCTATTTTCTGTCTGACCGACGGTTCTTAGGGCGCCAGAGAGGCTTATTTCCCCAAATACAACAGTTTCTGCCGGTAAAGAAGAATCTTCGCGGGCTGATACAAGTGCTGTGGCCACCGCCAAATCGGCAGCAGGTTCGCTGATCTTCATGCCACCGGCCACGTTGAGATAGACATCCAATCCTGTGAAAGGAATGCCGCAGCGGGCTTCCAGAACGGCCAAAATCATGGCCAAACGCCCACTGTCCCAGCCCACCACTGTGCGGCGGGGTTGGGAGTGGGGCGAGGGGGCGACAAGCGCCTGAAGCTCGATCAGCACAGGGCGTGTGCCTTCGATGCCAGCAAAAACCACGCTGCCGGGACTGGGCGTGCCGCGATCAGCGAGAAACAGCGCAGACGGGTTGGAGACTTCGGCCAAGCCCCGTCCGGTCATTTCAAACACGCCAATTTCATCCGCAGGACCAAAGCGGTTTTTCACCGCGCGCAGGATGCGGAATTGATGGCCGCGTTCGCCTTCAAAGTAGAGCACGGTATCCACCATGTGTTCCACAACGCGCGGACCGGCGATCTGGCCGTCTTTGGTGACGTGGCCGACCAAGATAATCGCAATACCTTTACGTTTGGCAAATGCGGTGAGCTCATGGGCGGCGGCGCGTACTTGGCTGACACTTCCAGGCGCGGAAGACACGGTGTCAGACCACATGGTCTGGATCGAGTCGATGATGGCCAGCTGGGGGCGTTCAGCCTCTAGTGTCGTAAGGATGTCGCGCAGGTTGGTTTCCGCTGCCAGCATAACAGGCGATTGCGTGAGGCCCAGACGTTGGGCGCGCATGCGCACTTGGGCCGAAGCTTCTTCGCCGCTGACATAGATGGTTTTGACGCCCTGACGGGCAAAACGGGCGGCGGCTTGCAGGAGTAATGTGGATTTGCCAATACCGGGATCACCCCCGACCAGAATGGCGCTGGCAGGCACGAGTCCACCGCCCAAAACACGGTCCAATTCCTTGACGCCCGAGACCGTGCGCGGGGGCGGAGTTTCCTGTGTTGTCAGGTCACTAAGCTCGATGCGGCGACCTTTGGTGGTGCCGAGAGCGGAGCCTGAGGGGCCTGCGCCAAAGGGGGCTTCTTCAAGGATGGTGTTCCATTCGCCGCAGCCTTCGCATTGGCCGGACCATTTGGTCGAGGTTGCACCACAGGCGGAGCAGGTGAATTGTTTTTTCGATTTTGCCATGTTCTTGTTTTGGACCATTAGCGCTTGCGCGTCAAATGACCAATCAGCAACGAGGCCAGAATGCAGCCTGTAAACAGATACAGCCCCCAGCCGGTTTCGACACGCACATAGCCCGCACCTTTGACAATCACGATATAGAGTGCGATCAAAAAGACGTCAGCCATCGCCAGTTTTCCGAGAATTTCCAATACTGGCAGGGCTTTGCGGCGCATGATGCCAAATTGGATCAGCGCGAGGCCGAGGATTTTCAGAAGTGGTGCAAAGATCGCAAAGAAGGTCACAAGCAGCGCCAGCGCGATGTCGGTTTTCCACAAGGATTGCAGGCCGGAGATCACGGAAATCTCGCTGAGGCCAAAAATCGGCAGTACGCCTGCACGCATCAAGGGCGCAAACCACGCGATGGGGAAAAGGATCAGAAGCGAGAGGTTCGCGAGGCGTAGGGCGTGTTTCATGAACGTAGAGCTAGGGGGTTTTGGGCGAGCGTGCAACGGGGGGTGTTGCGGGAGAGGTTAACGGCGCAGTGGCCTGTCTGTATCGCGTCGGTTTTGCGTCGGTATCACGGCGGTGTTGACTTTGGGTTTGGAGAAAAGTGAAGTCCGCGTACGGTGTTGCGCTTGACCGCCCCTCCCGCAGGTGCCGCGTGGGGTTTTTTTAGATTTGAGGCCTCCGGCGGAAGTATTTTTGCAGAGAAGAAGCGGGCGGGAAGAGCGTGTCGAGTGCAAAGCGGAAGTGGTGAACGCGGCGTTGGCTGAGACAGGCCGTGCCAATCGGACACGCATCAAACCATTCAAGGCGTTTTGCAGGGCTTAGCGCACGGCCTCGATCGGTCCTTCGGCGCTGCCGGAGATGAATTGGGTGAGGTAAGGGTCACCGGAGGTGTCCATTTCGCTTACCGGTCCGGTCCATTGGATCACGCCGTCATGCAACATTGCGACGTTGTCGGCGATGGCGCGCACGGAGGACATATCGTGGGTGATGGTCATGGCGGTGGCGCCCATCTCAGTGACAATCTCGCGGATCAGATCGTTGATCACGCCGGACATGATGGGATCAAGGCCAGTTGTCGGTTCGTCAAAAAAGATGATCTCGGGTTCGGCTGCGATGGCGCGCGCGAGGCCGACTCGTTTTTGCATGCCGCCGGAAAGCTCGGAGGGAAAGAGGTCGGCCACATCCGGCGTCAGACCGACGCGGCGCAGTTTTTCGATGGCGATGTCGCGTGCTTCTGCTTTGGGGCGCTTGAGACTGCCGCGCAGCAGGCGGAAGGCGACGTTTTGCCAGACGGGCAGGCTGTCAAACAGCGCACCGCCTTGAAACAACATACCAAAGCGCGCCAAGAAAGCATCGCGATCGCCTTGGGTGGCGTTTTTGCCATCCACGGTGATGGTGCCGTGGTCAGGTTGGATCAGGCCAAGCACAGATTTGAGCAGAACCGATTTGCCGGTGCCCGAGCCGCCGATGATGACCATCGAGGTGGCGGCCGGAATATCCAGCGTGACGCCTTGCAGGACCTTCTTGGGGCCAAAGGCTTTATGGACTGTGTCAAAATGGATCATGTGGCAAAAAACAAGCTGGTGAGCAGGAAGTTGGCCGCCAAAATCAGCACGGCGGCGGCTTGGACAGAGCTTTTGGTGGCTTGGCCGACGCCCTGTGCGCCACGGCCTGAGGTCATGCCAAAGAAGCAGCCCATCAGCGCGGCGATGCCGCCGAATACCGAGCCTTTGATCAGCGAAGAATAGATATCGTTGGGCTGCAGGAAATCGGCGGTGTTGCGAATGTAGGTGGCGGGATTGAAGCCCAGCTGTTCGGTGGCCAGAAGAAAGCCGCCATAGATGCCGATCACATCGCCAATCCCAACAAGCACCGGCACCACCAGAATGGCGGCCAGCACACGCGGCGCGGTGAGGTATTTCATCGGGTGGGTCGACAACGTGGTGAGCGCGTCGATCTGTTCGGTCACCTTCATGGTGGCGATTTCAGCCGCGATAGAAGATGTCACGCGGGCTGCGACCATCAGGCCGACCAGCACAGGGCCCAGTTCGCGCACCATGCCGATGGCGACGATTTGCGGCACCACCGCTTCGGCGGAGAAGCGCGAGGAGCCGTCATAGATTTGCAAGGCCAGCGCGCCGCCGGTGAAGATGGCGGTCATGCCGACCACGGGCAGCGACAGCCAGCCGATGTTAAACAAGGCGTTGATGAATTCGCGGCGGTAAAATGGCGGGCGAAAGATATGGCTGAACGCGCTGAGCACAAAGATCACCACTTCGCCCAAGCGTGACAACACGGCCAGCGTTTGGCGCCCAAGGGCGGCGAGGGGCGTGATCAAGAGGTTCATCCGCCACGATAGCGCCGCGCATAGCGGTGCCCCAGTGAGGTGAGGATTTCATAGCCGATGGTGCCCGCGGCCTCGGCCAATGTGTCCACGCCTTGGGTGTCGGTGAGCAGATCAAGGTGGCTGGGCACTTCGGACAGGTCGGTGACGTCCACGCCAATAAGATCCATCGAGATGCGGCCTATCACAGGCGCGGATTCAGATCCGGTCCAGACCGACACGCCTGCGCCCATGGCGCGGATGAGGCCGTCCGCATAGCCCGCCGAAAGGGTCGCCACACGCGACGGACGCTGGGCGGTCCATGTGTTGGAATAGCCAACGGTTTCACCTTCGGCGACGTCGCGGACCTGAATGATGGGCAGCGACAGGTTGGCGACGGGTTGCGCAGCTTCGTAGGGAAAGCCGCCGTAAAGGCCCACGCCCGGACGGGTGAGATCAAAGTGATAGTCTGGGCCAAGAAGAATGCCACCGGTGGCCGACAGCGAGCGCTGCACATCGATGCCGTCGGTCATCTCGTGGAACGTGGCCAGTTGCTGGGCGTTCATGGGATGGGCGGGATCATCGGCGCAGGCGAGGTGGGACATCAACAGGGTCGGATTGCGGCTGAGCACAAGCGGGCGGATAACGTCCCATTCCACAGGCTCAATGCCAAGGCGGTTCATGCCGGTATCAAGCTGAATGCCAAAGGGGTGGTTTGGCAACGCCTCAAGGTGGCGCACAATCTGGTCGGGCGAGTTGAGCATCGGGGTGAGGTTCATGTCGGCGATCATATCGGTGTCACCAGCCATATGTCCGCCGAAGATATTGATCTCGGGATCAAGACCTATGGATTGGCGCAGGGCGACGCCCTCTTCGGCGACGGCGACGAAAAACCGCTGAACGCCAATGTTCGTGAGTGCGCGCGCCACACGGCCCGCGCCAAGTCCGTAGCCATCTGCCTTGACCACAGCGGCGGTCTGGGCAGAGGAGAGTGCGTCAAGCGATCGCCAGTTGGCGATGAGCGCGTCGAGATCGATAGAAAGTCTTGCAGTAGCCATAAAGCTGTTTGTTGACGGTTGGATGAGAGAGGTCAAGTGGGAAAGGCGCGACTTGGCCGCCGCGCCTTGCGCTTTTTTCAGGCTTCACGGATGGCTGTGATATTTTGAGCAAACGGCGACATGCTGATTAGCAACATCCCTGATTTTCCTTGGCCGGAATTTGGCGGTTCTGGCGAACATCCTTTAGGATTTCCTGATCAAGTACGTCCTTGAACCGTTTGAAAGCGCTTTTGATCTCGTCACGCGGAGCGGCAAGGTTGACGCGTATGAACTGATGGGCGGTTGCATCAAACCATGTGCCCGGCGTGGCGCCAAAACCTGCGGTCCCGAGGGATCGCTTGAGCGTTTCAGCGTCCAGACCTGTCGCGCTGCAGTCCAACCAGATTTGGTAGGTGCCTTCTGCGGGTGTCATGCGAACGCCGGGCAGTTTGGTTTTCAGGAAGTGATCCACCCAGTCAACGGTGCCTTCCAGATAGGTTAGAAACTCGTCCAGCCATGCGTCACCATGTTCAAAGGCGGCGATCGTTGCATGGGTGGTGAACGCATTTCCATGCCCGAGATACATGCTGTCCACGAGGTCTTTCATGGTCTTCAAAAGCGCTTGATTGGCGGTGTAGAGGTAGCCGTCAGAGATGGAGTGCATGCCAAATGTTTTGGCGGGGGAGCCGATCAGCGACACATGACGCCCGCCGTCAATCGAGGACAGGCTTGTGAAGGGATGGCCGGACAAGAGAATGTCGGCATGGACTTCGTCACTCACGATGGTGACGTTGTGGCGATTGGCAATTGTGACCACTTGTTCCAGCTCGACTTTGGTCCAAACACGTCCGGTTGGATTGTGCGGGTTGCACAAGATCATCGCGGTGACGTCCGGCTGGCGAAGCTTTGCCTCTAGGTCGTCGTAATCCATTGTGTAGGTGCCGTTGGTGCTTTTCAGAGGGCTTGGAACAACCCGACGACCTGCGGATGTGACGAGTTTTTGAAACTGATGATAGGCGGGGAGCTGAATGAGAACGCCTTCGTCAGGCTGGGTGAGTTCACGCACCAGAAGGGACAGGGCGGTTAGAACACCGGGGAATTGCACAAAGTTGGCAGGGTCCAGTGTCAGGGCGTGGCGGCGTTTGAACCAGCCTGTGATGGCATCGAATACACCTTCGGAATTGAACTCGTAGGCATATTGCGCGCGGTCGGTGACGTGCTGCAAGGCCTGCGTGATCGGGGCGGCGATTGGTAGATCCATGTCTGCGACCCAAAGTGGCGTTACGTCTTTGGTGCCGTAGAACATGTTTAAATACTTGGGGTTGTGGCGCACAAATGTATCACCGGTTTTGGCCGGTGCTGTGTCAAATTGGGACATGTTGGGAGGGTCCTTGTATGTGGGTTAGGCGCTCTATGCATCGATCCTCGATGTATAAGGGCAAAAAAAGGGTTATTCAGATGGTGCGATCAAGGGCGTGCAGGCGTTCAGGGATTGCGTGATCTTCATCCATTCAGCCAAGCCGATTTTGAAGGCTTCGCGGCCCTTGTCGGTGATTGAATAGATTTTGCGTTCCCGCCCCGATACGGTCTCGGACACAAAGGTGGCATATCCGCCTTCGGTGAACTGCTTTAAGATCGGATAGATGGTGCCTTCTTTTGGGGAACAGCATCCTTGGGTGCGTTGCGCGACCTGCTTTGCGATGTCGTAGCCATGTAAATCCCGTTCATGCAACACGCACAGTATAAAGAACTTTGACAGGCTCATGCGGATCGTACTGTTCCAGTAGTCTTGGCTGAGCAGGTCGGGGGATGAAGGTGGCTTTGTCATGAGGTGCATCTATGCATCGAGGGTCGATGCGTCAAGTGGCGACCGCGCGTGTGTCCAAAAATTTTTGTAGCACGACGAGCTAAATCTAGATTTCCGGTTCGCCAAAATGTGCGATCCAGGTTTTAGTGCGTTCCTGATCGCGGATCTCATATTGCGCAAGCGCCTGATGCAAGTCGTCAGGCACAGGTTCTGACAGACCATCGGCGAGGTCGGTCATGCGCAGGGTAAACCATGCGGTGACGCCGCCTTCGGGCCTTTGGAAAAACCGAGGAAAGACAGGCGCATGGTATTGGTCCGCGCGCCACAGGTTCACCAGATCAGGCTGAAGACAGAACGCACGGGCAAGGCCGACGACATCAACAGCGCCGCTGGCCAAAACATTTTGCGCCTGTTGCAGGGTTTTTATCCCGCCTGTGAGCATCAATGGCTTAGCGGTGATTTTGCGGGCGCGCCGCGCGAAATCGAGGAAATAGGGTCCGGCACCGCCGCTGTCTGACGCGGATTTTGCGCCGGGGAAATAGGTGCCGCCACTGATGTCAATCATGTCGATCGAGCTGTGATCCAGTGCGCCAACAACTGTCAGCGCGTCGCGTTCGTTCAATCCGCCCTCAAGCTGATCGGTGGCGTTAAGTTTGAGGATGACGGGGTAATCAGGCCCGACGGCGGCGCGCACGGCGGAAATGACTTCGAAGAGCAGCCGCATGCGGTTGTGGATCGTGCCGCCGTAGCTGTCGGTGCGGTGGTTAAACAGCGGTGAGAGGAACTGGCTGAGCAGAAAGCCGTGGGCCGCGTGGATTTGAACGCCGCCAAATCCGGTTTGCTGCGCCAAGGCTGCGGTTTGGGCCATCTCCTGAGGGACCTTGGCGATCTCGCGCAGAGACATTTCGCGGCATGTTAGCTCGGGCAACTTAAGAGCGCTGGGGCCTGCGGGGGAGCTGGTTGGCGCATAGGCCATGGCACCGGCGTGGCCCAGTTGCAGCCAGAGATGCGCATTGTTAATTGCACCCTGTGTTGCCAGAGCCTCAAATCGGGGCAGGTCGGATTTGGCATCCAACACAAGGTTTCCCGGCTTTTCCGCAAACTTGGCTGAGCCTTGGACTTCGCCAACAATGGATGCGGCCAATCCACCCCGCGCCCAGCGGTGATAGAGCTGGATTTGGGAGGTTGTCGGATGTCCGGTGCCATCGCCCAAACTGTCGGACATTGCGGATTTGATAATCCGGTTTTTAAGGATCACGCCGCAGGGGAGCGTGAGCGGGGCAAACAGATCGGGGCTTTGGGTGTCCGTGTTGGTGATATCCATGCCCTCGATCCTTTGGTGCCCAAATACCGGATGCGATCAGAACTCGTCGCCGCCGCCGTCTTGTTGCCACGGTTTGACAAGGTTGCCAAAACGGGTGAACTGGCCCTCAAAGCTCAGCTCAACCGTGCCAATCGGGCCGTGGCGCTGTTTGCCGATGATGACTTCGGCCTTGGCGTGCAGCCGTTCCATGCGTTCTTGCCACGCGGCCATTTCGTCGAGCCGTTCTTCAGACGGCTTTTCACGCTCCACATAATATTCTTCGCGGAACACAAACATCACAACATCCGCATCCTGCTCGATTGAGCCAGATTCACGCAGGTCAGAGAGCTGTGGGCGTTTATCGTCACGGCTCTCCACCGTCCGCGAGAGCTGGGACAGCGCCATGACGGGGATGTTGAGTTCCTTGGCGATGGCTTTCATACCCATCGAGATTTCGCCAATCTCTTGCACACGGTTCTCGGCGGTGCCGCGACACAGCTGCAAATAGTCGATGATCAGCAGGTCAAGACCATGGGTTCGTTTGAGGCGACGGGCGCGGGCGGCGAGCTGGGAAATCGGCAGGGCAGGCGTGTCATCGATGTACAGCGGGCAGGCCTCAAGCGCTTTGGCGGCTTCGACAAAGCGGCGGAATTCGGCTTCGGTCATGTCGCCGCGCCGGATTTGTTGAGAGGGGACTTCGGAAGCTTCGGACAGGATACGGGCGGCGAGTTGCTCGGCGCTCATTTCCAGAGAGTAGAAGCCGACCACGCCGCCTTCGATGGCGCCTTCGGTGCCGTCTTCGCGTTTGCCGCGTTTGTAGGCTTTGGCGACGTTAAAGGCGATGTTGGTGGCCAGTGAGGTTTTCCCCATCGAGGGACGTCCGGCAAGGATCAGCAAATCTGAGGGGTGCAACCCGCCAAGTTTATGATCCATATCGATCAGGCCGGTGGAGATGCCCGCGAGGCCACCGTCACGTTGATAGGCGGCGTTGGCGGTGTTAACAGCTTCTGTTACCGCTTTGAGAAAGCTCACAAAACCACGTTCGGTCTGGCCTTGCTCTGAGAGTTTGTAGAGCGCTTGTTCTGCCTCAACAATCTGCTCTTTGGGCTCAAGCTTGATGTCGACTTTTTTGGCTTTGCTGGAGATGTCGTTGCCAAGGCCGATCAGCTCGCGCCGGATCGCCATGTCATAGATCATCTGGGCGTAGTCACGCGCCGCAAAGGCGGAAATCGCAGCGCCTGCAAGGCGGACGAGGTAGGCGGGACCACCCAGTTCCTTGAGGCCTTCGTCGTCTTCCAAAAACGCCTTGAGCGTTACGGGGGACGCAAGGTTGTTCTTGGCGATACGGGCGGCGGCAACTTCGTAGATGCGCGAATGCACCGGATCGTAAAAATGCTCCGCCGTGATGATCGAGGCAACGCGGTCAAAGATGTCGTTGTTGGTCAGGATTGCTCCAAGAAGCTGTTGTTCAGCCTCAATGGAGTGAGGCATCGGATCAGTGTCCGCTGCCTCGGATGCGCCTGCCTGAAAGCCCGAGTGTTCGTTCATTGTGTCCCCATATCCCCCCAAGTGGAGGGTTTAGACCAGTCGCGCGCAGCCGCGCAAATTGTATGTTTCTGTGGATGAACTGTGGATAAGTCAAAGATACCCCATTTAGATATCTTTATCTAGGTTCCTGCCACATCTTGTATGAGCGCCCACCGCGAGGCGGGCGCGTTTGAGTTTTCGTCCGCGTTTTGTCGCCTGTTAGGCTTTGCTGCGGGCCTCTTGCCAAGCGCGTGGTGCTTTGAGGAACGACTCAACTTCGCTTAGGGTGTCTTCGGAGAAGGACCCTTGGGCGCGGGCTTCGGCCAGCACGTCCCACCATGTGCAGAGATAGTGCAGTGCGACACCGTGATCGCCGAGGGTCTTTTCGGTCTCGGGGAAGATATCGTAGTAGAAGATCACCGCCGTGTCGCCACAGGTGGCGCCGGTTTCGCGGATCGCGTCCACAAAGGACAGTTTAGAGCCGCCATCGGTGGTGAGGTCTTCGACCAGCAGCACCCGTTCGCCCTCAGACATCGCGCCTTCGATACGGGCATTTTTACCGTAACCTTTGGGCTTTTTGCGCACGTACGTCATGGGCAGCGCCATTCGCTCGGCCACAAGGGCCGCAAAGGGGATGCCAGCGGTTTCACCGCCTGCGATGTTGTCAAAGGCTTCAAAACCCGCGTCGCGCATCACGGTAACGGTCATGAAGTCCATCAAAGTTGCGCGGATACGCGGGAAAGAGATCAGCTTGCGGCAATCGATATAGCTGGGCGAGGGCAGGCCTGAGGCCAGCGTATAAGGCTCATCGGTGTTGAAGTTCACCGCGCCGATTTCCAGCAGCATTCGAGCGGTCAGACGGGCGATTTCTTCTTTGGGCGGAAAGGCGGTGGGGATCATGATGCGTATCCTATTTTGTGGCAGCAGGCGCGGCGGTTAAGCCACAGACCAATAGATGGGGTAGCCGGGGTCAAACACGGTGACGGGGCCGTCAGGCGTGTCGATCTTGGCTGGGAATTCTGTCGCGGTGGCGGATTTTCTCAGCGTCAATTTGGTGTCATTTACAGGCAGGCCGTAGAACGCGGGCCCATTCAAGCTGGCAAAGCTCTCAAGCTTGTCGAGCGCGCCGTCTTCTTCAAACACATGCGCGAGCAGGGGCATTGTATTGGTTGCCGTAAAGCAGCCCGCGCAGCCGCAGGCCTGTTCTTTGGCACCATCCAGATGCGGGGCGCTGTCTGTGCCCAGGAAGAAACGCGCGTCCCCGGATGTGGCGGCGGCGCGCAGGGCGAGGCGGTGCTCTTCGCGTTTGGCCACGGGCAGGCAATAGTAATGCGGTTTGATCCCGCCGACCAAGATGTGATTGCGGTTGATGATCAGGTGGTGCGTGGTGATTGTTGCGCCCAGATCGGTTGGGTTGGATTTCACATACTCCACGCCATTGGCGGTGGTGATGTGCTCCATCACTACGCGCAGGCCCGGTGTGGCGCGACGGATTGGGTCCAGCACGCGGTCAATAAACACAGCTTCGCGGTCAAATATATCGATGTCGTGATCGGTGACTTCGCCGTGCATACACAGCGGCAGGCCAATTTCGGCCATTTTTTCAAGCACACCGCGCACGTTGTCAAAATTGGACACGCCGCTGGCGGAATTGGTGGTGGCACCGGCGGGGTAAAGCTTGACTGATGTGATCAGACCGCTGGCGTGGGCGGCGGCCACATCTGCGGGATCGGTGTCTTCGGTCAGATACAGCGTCATCAGCGGGGTGAAATCTGCCCCCTCGGGCAGAGCGGCCAAAATGCGGTCGCGATAGGCGGCGGCCTGCACACCGGTGATCACCGGCGGCACCAGATTGGGCATGATGATCGCGCGGGCGAAATCACGGGCGGTTTCAGGCAAAACGGCACCCAGCATTGCGCCATCGCGCAGATGCAGGTGCCAATCATCGGGGCGGGCAATTGTGAGGCTGTTGGTCATAAAAGCCGCTTACACAAAAGCGGCGCTGCATTCCAGTACCTAGCTTGGGAATTTGACCTGCGCGGCTGACTTAGCTGGCAAGCCGTCCTTCGTCAGCTTGCTGCACCAAACGGTTCAGCTTGCGCAAAAAACGGCGATCATGAAGGCGACGGGCAACGTTGGCACAGACCATGGCTTTCATAAAGGGCGCGCGATTTCCATCAATGCTGTTAAGCAACTGATTGAGATAAGGGAGATAGTTGCGGCGCGCGCGATATAGCTTGAAGAATGCGCTCCGGCTCATTTTTCCACTGCCGGCCTTGGCGAGGATGCGAAACAGGATCTGCATTTCCAGTAGACTATTCTCTATCTCGGCGCCGAGACGCGGTGTGGCCAGAAGCTCGACGTTTTGTCCCCGAAACAGGGTGGCATGCATGGCATCCACATCCTGTGAAGGATCATAGATGATATACGCGGATTCTGCGGCCTCAAGCATGTCAGGCGCATAGCCGTAAGAGCCTTCAAAATTCAGGCGGCGCGCTTGCGGATAGCGATGGTCCCATCCAGCAATTGAGGGCGCCAAAGTGGCTTGGGGGCGCGACGCTATCACCGTTGCGCCAGGTGCTGCCAGCGAGAATGCCGCCGCCGCATAACCGCAAGAGCCTTCGCCGTAAAACACCACACGGTCGAATTCTTCAAAAAACCCGTCATCAGAGAGGCGGTCAAAATAGGCAATGACCGCAGGATCGCGAAACCATGTGTCTCCATCAGAGAGAATACACAGATGGGACCAGCCAAGTTCGCGCACCAGCTCCCAGCCCAAAGGCTGGCCGGTTTCGCCGCGCTCTTGAATGCTTTGCATCGTCTCAAAGGTGATCAGCAAGACAGGTTTGTCTTCCACAAGCGTGGCGACATGGTTTGGCCCCAAAGGTTGATAATGACCGTGCTCTTCGGCGACATGTTCCAGCTGCGCAAGCCAAGCCTCGCGCTCAAGCCCGAGCATGGGGGTATCAAATCCGTTTGGCGAATCCTGCATCTCTCAATCCTTGGTCCGTTGAACCTTGGGACTCTTGGGGCGCTCTTTTAGGGCGCTGAGTCCTCACGTTGCAGATGACCCTACGCGTGATTTGCGGCGAAAATGGGGAAATCCTGCCTCATTCTACAACTTTTGTCTCACGCGTGCATCAAGCTGGGGTGCTTGACGCGCTCCCGTTGGACAGGCAGCCTGAGCATGAGGGGCGCAGTTCGCGCAAGGGGAGAGAGCATGAAGACGATCGACAATATCGATCAGGTGCAATCGCTATTACAGGGGCAGGGCTATGTCTGTGGGCGGGCATTGGCGACGGTGGTGTTTTTATCGCTGCGTCTGGGGCGCCCTCTGTTCTTGGAGGGCGAAGCAGGTGTTGGAAAGACCGAGATCGCCAAAGCCATCGCGGCAGCCTTGGGGCGGCGTTTGATCCGGTTGCAATGTTACGAAGGTCTTGATGCCTCCAGTGCGGTGTATGAATGGAACTTTGCCGCGCAGATGGTGGCGATCCGCACTGCAGAAGCCAGCGGTGGCGCAGATCGTGCCGCGCTGCAGGCAGAATTGTTTGGACCGGACTATCTGGTCGAGCGCCCTTTGCTGGAGGCCATGCGCCCAGATGCGGCAGGCCCGCCGGTTTTACTCATTGATGAGCTCGACCGCACCGATGAGCCGTTTGAAGCGTTTTTGCTGGAGGCGCTCAGTGATTTTCAGGTGACCATCCCTGAGATTGGCACCATCAAAGCCGCTGAACCACCGATTGTCATTGTCACCTCTAACCGCACCCGCGAAGTGCATGACGCGCTCAAACGCCGCTGTCTGTATCACTGGGTCGACTATCCTGATTTCGCCCGCGAGCTCGAAATCATCACCGCGCGGGTGCCCGAGGCCTCACAAAACCTAAGCCGCGAAATCGTCTCCTTTGTTCAACGCCTGCGCACCGAAGACCTGTTTAAGAAACCCGGCGTGGCGGAAACCATTGATTGGGCAAAATGCCTTTTGGCACTGGATGTTCTCACCCTTAGCCCTGAAGTCATCGCCGACACTTTGGGCGCGGTCCTAAAATATCAAGATGACATTGCCCGCCTGCATGGATCAGAAGCCGCCAGATTGCTCGAAGATGCCCGCGCCGCCCTTGCGCCCGCCTGATGCTTCCTCTTGCCTCAAATATCCCGGGGGTTTGGGGGCAGCGCCCCCATCGCGACCTCAATGCCTGAATATCTGCCCATCGAAATCCCCGACAGCCCCAAGCTGACGCAGAACATCCTGTGGTTTGCGCGCGCTTTGCGCAAGGCTGGGCTGCCCATCGGACCCGGTCGCACAATTGATGCGATCCGCGCAGTCGAGGCGGCCGGATTTACCCAAAAGACCGATTTTTACTGGACGCTGCACGCCTGTTTTGTGTCCCGTCCTGAACACCGGACGGTGTTTGCGCAGGTGTTTCGTCTCTATTGGCGCGACCCGCGCTATCTGGAACATATGATGGCGATGATGCTGCCGGCGGTGCGCGGTGTGCAGGAAGATCGTACAGCGCAGGCCGCGGAAAAACGTGCGGCTGAGGCGCTCTTGGATGGGGCGCAACCGGATGTGGCACCGGTGGAGGGTGAAGAGGAGGGGACCGAGATCGAGATCGATGCCTCTGCCACAATGTCAGCGGAGGAAAAGCTGCGCACATTGGACTTTGAGCAGATGTCGACCAACGAAATTGCCCGTGCCAAAACCATGTTGGCGCGTCTAAGCCTGCCGGTAAAGCCGATCCCGACCCGCCGCGGCAAACCTGATCCCTTGGGGCGGCGCGCGGATTGGCGTGCCACGCTGCGCGCCTCGATGCGTCAGGGCGGCGAGTTGCAAAAGATGGCGATGAAGAGCCCGCGTGAGCGGTGGCCCAACCTCATCGTGCTTTGCGATATTTCAGGATCCATGAGTCAATACAGTCGAATGGTTTTGCATTTTCTCCACGCTGTCGCCAACCAGAAAGGCGCGGGATGGGCGCGGGTGCACGGCTTCACCTTTGGCACGCGCCTGACCAATATCACGCGGCATTTGGCAACGCGGGATGTGGATGCGGCCTTGGCGGCTGCGGGCGCTGAGGCACAGGATTGGGAAGGTGGCACGAGAATCGGGGAGTGTTTGCATGCCTTTAACCGCGACTGGTCCCGTCGCGTGATGGGGCAGGGCGCTGTGGTGTTGTTGATCACAGACGGGCTGGATCGCGGAATGCCTGAAGATCTGGCGCATGAAATGCAGCGGCTGCAGCTGTCGGCACGGCGGCTGATCTGGCTCAATCCCTTGTTGCGTTGGGAAGAATTTGCCCCCAAGGCGCGTGGGATTGCCGCCATGCTGCCGCATGTGGACAGCTTTCGCGCAGGCCATAACATCGCCTCGCTTGAGGATTTGGCACAGGCCCTGTCGCGGCCCGACGATGTGGGGGAAAAGGCGCGGCTGATGCAGGGGATACCTCGTTGAGGGGCTTGCACTTGGCGGCCGCGCGGCTCAAGTTCGCACAGAATTCGCGGGGAGAGACATCATGAGCACAGAGTTGGTCAGCACAGACTTGAGCGGTGCGCCGGAACTGGCGCTGGAGTGGCACCGTGCTGGACGCGGGGCGGCTTTGGCGACGGTGGTTCAGACATGGGGGTCGGCCCCGCGCCGTGTGGGCGCGCAGATGGTGGTGTCGGGCGACGGGCAGATCGAGGGCTCTGTGTCAGGCGGCTGTGTCGAAGGGGCCGTCATGGTTGAGGCGCTGGAGGCGCTTGAGGATCACAAAGGCCGCTTGTTGGAATTTGGCGTGAGCGATGGGGATGCTTTCGCCGTTGGGCTGGCCTGTGGCGGGACCATCAAAGTCTTGGTGGAGCCTGTCGGCACCGTGTTGGACGAGGCTGTCTTGGCCGAGCTTGTAAGCGCACGCGCTGACCGTCGCGCGGTGGCGTATGTCTGTGATGCGCAGACAGGTGGCGGGCGGTTGGTGTCTGAGGGATTTAGCGACCGCTTCCGTTTGGACCGCTCAGGCGTTGAGGATGACGGAATGTTCGTGGCCATTCACAATCCGCCGTTGCGGGTGGCCATTGTCGGAGCGGTGCATATCGCACAGGCCTTGGTGCCGATGGCTCGGATTGCGGGGTTTGATCCCATCATCGTTGACCCGCGCAGCGCGTTTGGGTCTGAGGTCCGCTTTCCTGGAGAAGTCATTCTGGAAGACTGGCCGGATGAGGCGATGGAGCAGATCGGGCTGGATGCCCGCACGGCGCTGGTTCTGTTGACACATGACCCGAAACTGGATGATCCGGCGCTGCATATCGCGCTGCGCTCTGATACTTTCTACATCGGGGCGCTGGGCAGTACGCGCACCCATGCCAAACGGGTGGACCGCTTGAGCGAGGCGGGATTTGATGCGGCGCAGATCGCGCGCATTCATGGTCCCGTTGGTCTGGATATTGGCGCGGCCAGCCCTGCCGAGATTGCGGTATCCATCATGGGTGAATTGCTGCGCGTGCTGAGGAAAGGCGCGTGAAGTTCGGCGCGGTTCCAACCTCGCAGGCCGAAGGGGCCATTCTGGCGCATTCGCTGAAAACCGGCAGTGGGCGGTTGCGCAAGGGGCTGACGCTGGAAGCTGGGCATTTGGAGGCTTTGGAGCAGGCCGGAATTGACGAAGTTGTGGTTGCACGGCTGGAGCGCGGTGATTTGCACGAAGATGCGGCCGCGCGCGTTGTGGCGCAGGCGGTTGTGCCTGATCCCGCGAGTGCGCAGTTTGAATTGACGCAGCCGTTCACGGGTCGGGTGAATATTGTCGCCGTAACAGCCGGAGTTGTGGTGATGGATGTGGCGCGGCTGAATGCGCTGAATGCGGTGCATCCGATGATCACCTTGGCCACGGTGGCGCCGTTTCAGCAGCTGGGCGCGGGGCAGATGGCGGCGACGGTAAAGATTATCTCTTACGGTGTGGCCGAGGCGGATGTTCAGCGTGCTGCCGCAGCGGGGGCAGAGGCGATGCGGCTGGCCCCTGTTCAGCATGGAAGCGCGAGTTTGATTTTGACCACGCTTGAAGGGGGTGGGCTTGCGGACAAGGGCCGTGCCGCGATTGAAGCGCGTCTGCAAACCTTGGGCATGTCATTGGCTGAAACGCTGACTGTGCCGCATGACACGGCGGCTTTGGCGGCGGCGATTGCGCAGGCCAAGGGCGATATGATTTTGATCCTGACGGCCTCGGCGACTTCCGACATCGCGGACGTCGCCCCGGAGGCATTGCGCGCTGCAGGCGGGCAGGTTGAGCGGTTTGGTATTCCGGTCGACCCCGGTAACTTGTTGTTTTTAGGACATCTTGATGCGCGGCCTGTGATCGGCCTGCCCAATAGTGCGCGCTCGCCAGTGTTGCATGGTGTGGACTGGGTGCTGTCGCGCATGGCCTGTGGGCTGAGCGTGAGTGACGCGGAGATTGCAGCGATGGGGGTGGGCGGTTTGCTCAAGGAAATTCCCAATCGGCCGATGCCGCGGGACAGACGCCGCTGAGCCGCCTCATACGACCAATGTCTAGCACCTTTTCTGTTACAGGTTGAAATACTGCCTTCTCAAGTCGGTGTCCCGCGTGCTTAACTTCGCTCACAAAACAAAAAATGACACCAAATCGGGAGGAGCCAATGTCACAAGTCAAAATGACTGTGAACGGCAAGGAGATGTCTGGCGACGTTGAAGGACGCACCTTGCTTAGCCAATTTCTGAGAGACACGCTTGGGTTAACCGGCACGCATGTCGGTTGTGATACCAGCCAGTGCGGCGCTTGCGTGGTGCATGTGGACGGCCAAGCCGTGAAAAGTTGTGCGATGCTGGCGATGGAAGCGGATGGGGCTGAAGTGGCCACCATTGAGGGCCAAGCCGCGCCGGATGGCACGTTGAACACCATTCAGCAGGCGTTTCAGGATCATCACGGCCTACAGTGCGGGTTCTGCACACCAGGGATGGTGATGAGCACCGCAGCCCTGCTCAAGGAAAATCCAAAGCCAAGCGAGGCCGAGATCCGCGACTATCTTGAGGGCAACCTGTGCCGCTGCACGGGCTACCACAATATCGTCAAAGCGATTTTGGCAGCAAGCGGACAAGACGTGTCTGCTTTGGCGGCCGAGTAACGATTGGGGCAGCTTGTAGCCCCGGCGCTTGAGGAGAGGCGCCGGACTGGCAAGGCAAGCTGAACTGTTTTCAGGGAGGATTTTGGTATGCCGAAAGATCATGGCATTGGCGCCAGCCCGAAGCGGCGCGAAGATGTGAGGTTCCTGTCGGGAACCGGCAATTATACAGATGATATCAACGCCAACGGTCAGGCCTATGTGCATTTTCTGCGCTCGGATGTGGCCCATGCGCGGATCAAGTCGATCAACACAGATGCCGCGGCGGCGATGCCCGGCGTGGTGCGTATCTTTACTGGTGCGGATTTTGAAGGTGTTGGCGGTATTCCATGTGGCTGGTGTGTGACCGACCGTCACGGCGAGCCGATGCAGGAACCGGCTCATCCGGTGCTGGCCCAAGGCAAGGTGCGCTATGTGGGCGACCAGATTGCCGCCGTTGTGGCAGACACCGCCGAGCAGGCGCGCGACGCTGCCGAGGCCATCGAGGTCGATCTGGAAGAATTGCCGGCCGTGGTGGACATGAAGGCCGCATTGGCTGAGGGTGCCACCAAGGTGCATGACGATCTGAGCAGCAACCTGTGTTATGACTGGGGCTTTGTTGAGGAGAACAAAGACGCGGTAGAGCAGGCGATGCAGGATGCGGCGCATGTGACCACGTTGGAGTTGCGCAACAACCGTCTGGTGGCCAACCCAATGGAGCCACGTGTGGCGATTGGCGATTTTAACCGCGCCACTGGGGACAGCACGCTTTATACCACCAGCCAGAACCCGCATGTGATCCGGCTGTTGATGGGCGCTTTTGTGTTGGGCATTCCCGAGCACAAGCTGCGCGTTGTGGCACCGGATGTGGGCGGTGGTTTTGGGACCAAAATTTTCCACTATGCCGAAGAAGCATTCTGTACCTTTGCGGCCAAGGCGATCAACCGCGCGGTCAAATGGACTTCCAGCCGTTCAGAAGCGTTTATCTCGGATGCACACGGACGTGACCATGTCACCAAGATCGAGCTGGCGCTGGATGCGGACAATAACTTTACCGCAGTGCGCACCGATACCCATGCCAACATGGGCGCATATCTGAGCACTTTTGCGCCGTCTGTGCCAACATGGTTGCACGGCACGTTGATGGCGGGGAACTACAAGACGCCGCTGATTTACGTGAACGTGAAAGCGGTGTTCACCAATACGGTGCCTGTGGATGCTTACCGGGGTGCGGGGCGGCCCGAGGCGACCTATCAGCTTGAGCGGGTGATTGACAAAGCCGCGCGTGAATTGGGTGTGGACCCGATTGCGCTGCGTCGGCAGAACTTTATCACCGAGTTCCCCTATGCCACGCCGGTGGCGGTGGAATATGATACTGGCGATTACCACGGCACGATGGATGCACTTGAAAAGATGGTGGATCTATCCGGCTTTGAAGCGCGGCGTCGCGAAAGCGAAGCGCGTGGCAAGCTGCGCGGCTTTGGTGTGAACTGCTATATCGAGGCGTGTGGCATCGCGCCGTCCAACCTTGTTGGACAGCTGGGTGCACGCGCCGGTCTGTATGAGAGCGCCACAGTGCGGGTCAATGCAACCGGCGGTCTGGTGGTGATGACCGGCAGCCACAGTCACGGGCAGGGGCATGAGACATCGTTCCCGCAGGTGATTGCCGAGATGATCGGCATAGACGAGAGCATGGTCGAGATCGAGCATGGTGACACCGACAAAGCGCCGATGGGCATGGGCACTTATGGCTCGCGTTCCATCGCGGTTGGTGGGTCTGCCATGGTGCGGGCCACCGAAAAGATCATCGCCAAGGCCAAGAAGATTGCCGCGCATTTGATGGAGGCCGCAGATGCCGACATCGAGCTGAAGGATGGCACATTCTCTGTTGCAGGTACGGATAAATCCGTGGCTTGGGGGGATGTGACGCTGGCCGCTTATGTGCCGCATAACTATCCGCTAGAGGATATTGAACCGGGCTTGGAAGAGACTGCGTTTTATGATCCGGCGAACTTTACCTATCCCTCAGGCGCTTATGCCTGTGAAGTGGAGGTTGATCCCGACACTGGTAAAGTCAGCATAGAGCGGTTTGCGGCGGCAGATGACTTTGGCAATATCATCAACCCGATGATTGTGGATGGTCAGGTGCATGGCGGCATTGGTCAGGGCATTGGTCAAGCGTTGCTTGAAAACGCGGTCTATGACGAAAACGGCCAGCTGCTGAGCGCGTCGTATATGGACTATGCCATGCCACGTGCGGATGATGTGCCGTTTTATGCGGTGGATCACTCCAGCCAGACGCCCTGTACGCACAATCCATTGGGCGTAAAGGGCTGCGGCGAAGCAGGCGCGATTGGTAGCCCGCCTGCGGTGGTCAATGCGGTGGTGGACGCGCTGCAATCGGGCGGTCATGATGTGACCCATATCGATATGCCGGTGTCGCCGTCGCGCGTCTGGTCGGCAATGCAGAGCTGAGTTGGAGAGGGCGGAGCGGGGGCCAGCCCCAGCACCCCCGGGATATTTTGAGCAAGAGGAAGACGGGCGCAGGCCCGAATTTCTGAGAGGAAAACGAGATGTATAATTTCGAGTTCGAAAAACCGGCGAGTATCGCGGATGCGGTTGCGGCGCTGGGCGATGAAGACGCGCAGGCTTTGGGCGGGGGGCAGACTCTGATCCCCACACTCAAGCAGCGTTTGGCCAGTCCAAGCAAGCTTGTCAGTCTGACCGGTATTTCTGAAATGCAGGGGATCTGCATGGATGATGACGGGCGGGTTTGTATCGGTGGCGCAAGCACTCATGCTGCCGTGGCAGAAGGCGCAAGTGCCTATCCGGCGCTGGCGGCTTTGGCCGGTGGCATCGGTGATCCGGCGGTGCGCGCGCGTGGCACGATTGGCGGCTCCTTGGCCAACAATGATCCGGCGGCCTGTTATCCGGCGGCGGTTTTGGCCTCTGGTGCGACGATCTTTACCAACGCACGCGAGATTGCGGCGGATGACTATTTTCAGGGCATGTTCACCACGGCACTGGACGAAGGTGAAATTGTCACCGAGATAAAGTTTCCGGTGCCTGAGGCGGCAAACTATCAGAAGTTTGAGCAGCCTGCGTCGCGCTTTGCCATGGTGGGTGTGTTTGTGGCCAAATTTGCCGATGGCGTGCGTGTGGCGGTGACAGGAGCTTCGGAGGACGGGGTGTTCCGTTGGGCTGAGGCGGAAGCGGCGCTGTCTGCGAACTTTAGTGCGGATGCACTGGCGGATATGGCTCCGGCTGCTGATGGCATGATTGCGGATCTCCACGGAACGTCAGAATATCGCGCCCATCTGGTCGGTGTGATGACGCGTCGTGCGGTTGCAGCAGCGAGTTAACGTCGATCAAATGAGTGATGAGAGGGCTGCCGGGAGACCGGCGGCCCTTTTGAATTTGGAGAGCTGGTCGTTCTGAGAAGGGATATATTGCAAATGGCAGTTTTGAGCCAAAATGACCTAATGCTGCACGCGGCACGAACGGCAGCAATGCGCAGTTAGTGAACTTTGCAAAGATGTTTGAAGACCTATAACCGGCTTAGAAATAGAGCGCTTCGAACGTCTGGGTCAGGTAAACTTCAGTTCGACCCCGCGCCCTTCTTCGTTGACTTACAGGAGTGGCTATGTGTCCCTATCTGCGAGTTAACTTGGAGACGATTATAATGCGCTCTACCGTTTTGATTGCTTCTTTAGTCATTGGACTATCCAGCCCAGTTGTTGCCGAACTGAGTCCATCGCAGCATGACTTGATTTCTCGACGTGCTTGTGAGGCTGCGATCTGGGCTATGCCCGCAGTCGCGGCCTATGATATCGAGCTTGCGCTTCAGCGCGACGCAGGCGCCGCTCCAGGAGTTGTGGGATACATGAGCGCTCCGATGGATTCGCGCCACGGGTTTCTAACCGCAAACGACGTCACGCCTTATACTTTTACCGGACTTACGACAAAGGACGGCCCCATAGTCATCCAAGTGCCGCCTGCCGGAGAAAAGGCCGCGTTCTTTGGAACCATCGTGAACGCATGGCAAGTACCGATTGTTGATGTTGGCACCACTGGTGCAGACGCCGGTTTGGGTGGTCGATATTTGATCTTACCACCAGGCTATGACGGGGAAGTGCCCGAAGAAGGTTTCATCATACATCAGTCCAACACCTTTGGCGTTCACTTCGCTTTCAGGCCCGTTGCAAAGAACGGCGGCACCCACGCCGATCAGGCGGCTTATGCGCAAACACTGCAATGGTACCCCTATGAGCAGGCTGATAACCCGCCGCCGACGGAATTTGTGGACACCAAGGTAAACCCTGTGAACACTTTGCCTGTTTACGACATGACTTATTTCACTGACATGAACACGGTCATTCAAAGAGAACCGGTTCTGGAGCAGGACAAGGTGATGCTGGCAATGCTCGCGTCACTTGGCATTGTTCGAGGCGAACCATTCGAACCAGACGAAGACACAAAATCTGCCCTTCTTGACGGTCTTGCCTGTGCCTATGACTATTTGCAGGAGGTTTTTGTGACCGAGGGCGGCGGCTTTCAACAGATTTGGGGTGATCGCCAATGGGGCGCTTTCGCAATAAATCCGGAGCAGGCCAAACTTGGCTTCCCCTTCGTGAGTGACACCGAAGTCCTGGTTGACCAGCGGGCCGCGCAATACTTTTATCTCACTTATCTGCCCAAAAACCTCGGAGGCGGGACTTTTTACCTTGGTGGATTGCGCGACAGCAGCGGCGAGATGTTGAACGGCACTGACACCTACAAATTGACCATTCCCGCGGACACACCAGCAGAAGATTTCTGGTCGGTCATCGTCTACAGCATGAAGACAAAAGGTTTCCTCCAAGGCGCTGAACGTGTGGGTTTGGCGACGCCGAACTTGCCTGACATGCAGGTGAATGACGATGGTTCAGCAGATGTCTTCTTTGCACCACAACCACCAGAAGGTATGGAAAACAACTGGATACCAACTGGAGAGGACTTTTTCTTGCTGTTTAGGCTTTACGGTCCAACCAAAGGCTGGCTGGAAAGCGGCTGGAAACTTCCGGACGTCGTCAAACAATGAGGGCCAATCGATTGTTCGATGCCCGAATAGCAAAGCAGAAAAGGTAGAGTTGCTCAAAACAACAGGCTTTCGTGCTATCTTCACCAAGGTCCGCGTGTCGCCGACAGTGTCGTACTGCCGTCTCCGCTATGGGCTGGCAGCGGCCATTGATGTTGGTGGCAGCAACGACGGCTTCGTCCGAAAAGCTAACGGCGACTTAGGGGCGGGAATTGTTCAGTTTGCGCATTTGGGGGATGGTAAAACACCCTTGAGGTGAAAGCGATTACATGCAGAGGCGTGTGGAAACTGGCCAAGAAAAAACCCCCACAAACTGCGGGGGTTTTAAAATCTGGAGCATCGCGTGGAGCGATTACTTAGGAAGGGGGCCGATCAGCATGATCATCTGGCGGCCTTCCATTTTGGGGAAGTTCTCGACCTTGCCGCACTCTTTGGTGTCCTCGGCCACGCGCTCAAGCAGTTCGCGACCCAAGTTCTGGTGGGCCATTTCGCGGCCACGGAAGCGCAGGGTGATCTTTACCTTGTCGCCGTTTTCCAAGAACTTGTAGACGTTGCGCATCTTGACGCCATAGTCATGCTTGTCCGTATTGGGACGGAACTTGACCTCTTTGATCTCAATGATCTTCTGCTTTTTACGCGCTTCGGATTCGCGCTTTTGCGTCTCGTACTTGAACTTGCCGAAATCCATAATCTTGCAGACCGGTGGGTTCGCGTTGGGCGAAATTTCCACGAGGTCCAGACCAGCTTCTTGTGCCATGGTCATGGCCTTGGCGGGGTGCACGACGCCGACATTTTCGCCATCCGCGCCAATAAGGCGGATTTCGGGGGCCCGGATACGATCGTTTACACGGGGGCCGGTGTCACGCTGTGGCGGTGCGTTGTGAGGTCTGCGGGCTATGGTTTTCTTCCTTCAATAGCTAAGATCATCTAGGGCGCTAATTTATTCGCGCTTTCGGTCCGATACAACAGCCGATTAGTCAATTCTGAGGTCATTTGTTGTAGTTTCCCCTTTGATGGGGCATGAAATCACATCAATTTTGCAAAAGAAATCTATACCGGAGCAGATCCGGATTTTTATTGGGAGTAATTTAGATGAACAAATTCATTTGGATCGCGATGGCAGCTGTGGTCGCGATAGGCGGCTATACCTTCATCAGCAACCAGCCGGAAGAGGCGCCAAAATCCGCCATGGAAGAACTCTCTGACACGGTCAAAGAGGCGGCCGATATGGTGGAAGAAGCCGCTGGTGACGCGATGGAAGAGGTTGGCACTGCTGTAGAAGAGGTTGCCACTGAAGCAGAAGAAGCGGTTGAGGCGGCGGTTGAGGCGGCCCAAGAGACCGTCAACGAGACGGTGACTGAAGCATCTGAGGCTGCCAGCGAAAGCGCGGAAGAGATGGCTGCAGAGGCAGAAGAGATGGTTGATTCGGCAGCTGATGAAGCCAGCAACATGGTTGCCGCGGCGGCAGAGTATTTGACTGTGGACGGGTTTGACATGGCCAAGGTCACTGAGATGCTGGAAGCGGCGGGGCTGGACCAGATCCAGATGACGCAGCTGACAACTGCGCTTGAGGCGGCCAAGAGCAATCCAGCGATGTTGCAAGGCGTGCTCGATCAGGTGAAGTCTGCGCTGGGTCTGTAAGACATCCTAAACAACAAAAAAGCCCCGACGCATCTGCATCGGGGCTTTTCTTTTTGACGGATCATCTGGATCAGTCGAGGAAAGCTTTTTCCACCACATATTGCGCCGGTTTCGAGTTGGCACCTTCTTCCAGACCTGCCGCTTCGAGCATGTCCTTAAGTTCGAGGTTGAAGGCGAGGTTGCCGCAGATCATGGCGCGGTCAAACTCGGGGTTCAGGGGCTCGACGTCTAGGTCTTTATAGGCTTCACCCGAATTGATCAGATCGGTGATGCGGCCCATCTTGGGGCTCTCTTCACGGGTCGTGGTCGGATAGTATTTGATCTTCTTCCAGAAGCCTTCACCGATCACTTCGTTCAGCAATTCGTCTTCTTTGAGGGCTTCGATCAGCTCGCGGCCATAGGTCAGCTCGCCTGCGGTGCGGCAGGTGTGGGTGATGATGACTTCGTCGTAGTCTTCATAGGTCTGAGGTTCGCGCAGCAGCGAGGCAAATGGCGCAAACCCCGTGCCAGTGGCAAAGAACCAGATGCGTTTGCCCGGGATCAGCGCGTCATGCACGAGCGTGCCAACGGGCTTGGGTTTCATGATGATTTCATCGCCAACAACGATGTTCTGCAATTTCGAGGTCAGCGGGCCATCCGGCACTTTGATCGAGTAGAACTCAAGCTCTTCATCCCAGCTGGGAGAGGCGATCGAGTAGGCGCGCAGCAAAGGTTTCTGCTTGCCGGTTTCTGGATGGGGGTCGCCCATCAGGCCGATCATCACAAACTCGCCCGAGCGGAAGCGCATCGACGCAGGGCGCGTGCAGCGGAACCGGAAAAGACGGTCAGTGTAATGCTGCACCTCGGTCACAGTCTGAGCGTCGGGCAGGGTGGGAACTTTTACGGCTTGGGCTTCGGTCACGGGAGTTTGCTCGGTCATATCTACATGGGCGGGGTTACCCGCCCTCCATCTAACACTTTTGGGAACGATTTGAAGATGCATGCGCGAAATGTCTTTGACATATCGCAACTGCACGATGTGTGAGGCGTCTAGCCCTTGCCGCGCATGCGGGCCTGATAGTTATTTTCCTGCCAGTCAGCTCGGAAAACCCATTCGGATTGCGGTTGGCGCTCGGCCAGCTCCTCAGAGATTTCGACCTCATCAAAGCCGCAGCGGCGCGCCATGGCATATTGGTCGGAAATTACATGCCCACGGGCGCGTAGGCGGCCGTTGTAGCCCGCAAGGCGCAATTGGCGTGCAATGGTGAAGCCGCGACCATCCGCAAAGCTGGGGAAATCTACGCGGATCATTTGGGTGGAGGAAATCTTGTCCATCAGGGTCGCTGGATCAGTGTCCGAGCTGACGTCCAGCGATGCCACATCATTGGCCGCGTCGGTGACGGGGACAAACCCCAAGGTCCAGTCATCTGTGACAAAACCTGCGTCTGTTACAATTACACTCATGTCTTTTCTCCAACTCGCACCATTTTGCCATCAACAACATGGATGCCGCATTCGGTTTTGTTCTGTCCGCGCCAGCGGCCGGACCGGGGATCTTCGCCTTCTTTGACCGCTGATGTGCAAGGAGCACAGCCAATTGAAGGATAGCCCTTGGCCACCAGCGGGTGACGGGGCAGGCGGTTTTCTTCCATATAGGCGCGCACATCTTCGGGCGCCCAATGGGCTAGTGGGTTCACCTTGATACGGCCGGTGAAATCCTCGACCTCAAAGAAATCAAGCGCGGAACGGGTGCCTGCCTGAAAGCGTTTGCGGCCTGTGATCCAGCCATCATAGCCGCGCAGGGCTTTTTGCAGAGGGCGGGTTTTGCGCAGGGCACAGCAGGCTTCGCTGTCGCGCTGATGCAGGGTGCCGTCAGCATCTTCGGCCTTAATGGTGGCTTCGCTGGCGCGGATGATCTGAAGATTGTTCAGATGCAGCCGCTCGGCCAGTTCCTGTTGGTAGACCAGCGTTTCGGCAAATAGCATTTCAGTGTCCACAAAGATCACTGGAATGTTGCGATCCACCATCGCCGCGAGGTGTAGCAGTACCACGGACTCGGCACCAAAAGAGGACACCAATGCAATTTTCCCGGCCTGCGGATCGCTCAGCGCGGCGGCAATGACATCGGGTGCCGCATGGTGGCGATAGCGCGCGTTTAGTGCGTCGACCTTGGCCTTGAGCGGGTCAACGCGCTGAGCGCCGGGCGCGACGCCGGTGCTCAGCGGTGATGTGGACGCAGAGAAGAAATCATGCGGCATTGGCCTGGGCCTCGGGGTAGAGATAGGCTTTGAACGGCGCCAGACCGAGGCGACGATAGCTTTCTAGGAAGGTCTCTTGGGGACCTTCGCGCAACTCGAGATACCCATTCACCAAACGTTCGATGGCAGGCACGATTTCGTCATAGGCAAAACCGGGGCCGGCACGCTCGCCGATGGCTGCGGTTTCGGTCGCGTCCCCACCTAATGTGATCTGATAGTTCTCAACGCCGGCCCGGTCCAGACCCAGAATGCCGATGTGGCCGACATGGTGGTGACCACAGGCGTTGATGCAGCCGGAGATCTTGATCTGAAGGTGGCCGATGTCGTGCTCAAGCTTGAGTTCGTCAAAACGGGTGGCGATCTGTTGGGCGACGGGGATCGAGCGGGCAGTGGCCAGCGCGCAGTAATCCATGCCGGGGCAGGCGATGATGTCTGAGACCAGACCGATGTTGGCGGTGTGCAGCTCCGCCTCGCGCAGAGCGGTGTAAACCGCAGTCAGGTCCGATTTGTGGACATGCGGCAGGATCACGTTCTGCTCGTGGCTGATGCGCAGTTCGTCGTGGCCATATTTGCGGGCCAGTTCTGCAAGGGTGCGCATCTGCTCGGCTGTGGCGTCGCCGGGCGTTTCGCCGTGTTTCTTGATCGATACGGTGACGATGGCATAGCCCTCGGCACGGTGCCCGGACAGGTTGGTGTCCACCCAGCTGCGGAACAGCGGGTTGGCGTTATAGGCGGTTTCGAACTCGACTGTGGGCGCCTTGCGGAAATCGGGGGCCGCAAAATGTGCCTTGATGTCGGCGAACAACTTCTGGTCCGCACCGGTGAAGGTTGGGCGGATTTGTGCAAACCGTTCGGCCACGCGGGCGCGGATGTCGTCAAGACCGTGTTCATGCACGGTGATCTTGATGCGGGCTTTGTATTTGTTGTCGCGACGACCGATCTGGTTCCAGACCGACACAACCGCTTCGATGTAGGCCAAAAGGTCTTCGCGGGCGACAAACTCGTTGATGACTTTGCCAATCATCGGGGTGCGGCCTAGGCCACCACCAACGAGGATTTCATAGCCGATCTCGCCAGCATCGTTTTGCACGATGCGCACCGCGAGATCGTGTGCTTTGAGGACCGCACGGTCCTTTTGTGCGGCCCCAACGGCGATTTTGAATTTGCGGCCCATGAATTGGAATTCAGGGTGATCGGTGGACCACTGGCGGATCAGCTCGGCCACGGGGCGGGGATCTTCAAGCTCATCGGCTGCGGCACCGGCAAAGTGGTCGGCGGTCACGTTGCGGATGGTGTTGCCCGAGGTTTGGATGGCGTGCATGCCAACTTTGGCCAGCGCGTCCAGCATGTCAGGCACGTCTGACAGTTTAGGCCAGTTATATTGGATGTTCTGGCGGGTGGTAAAGTGGCCGTAGCCCTTGTCCCACTTTTCAGCCAAGAGCGCGAGCGTGTCCATCTGTGCCGAGTTCAGCGTGCCATAGGGAATGGCGACGCGCAGCATATAGGCGTGCAATTGCAGATAGAGACCGTTCATCAGGCGCAGGGGCTTGAATTCGTCTTCAGTCAGGTTGCCGGCAATGCGGCGTTCCACCTGAGCACGGAACTGTTTGTTGCGCTGAGCCAGAAAGGCTGTGTCGAAGTCATTGTACTGATACATGGCTAAAACCCTTTGCGTGTACTGGGAGGCGACCTTAGAGGGTCGAGCCGTCCTGGCTGGCAACTGCTTGTTTGCCGTGGAAATAGTTGGAAGGTCCGGTGCGGCGGAATTCTTCACGAAAATGCGTGGGCTGAGGCCCCTTGTCGGAGGCGGTCGCATCTGCCAAATAGGCGCCAACCACCACGTCGACCTGTTGGGAGGCTTCCAGCAGGCGCAGCTGGGCATGGGCCTCATCGGTCATCAACTCGGCGTCACACATCTCGCGGGTCCAGCTGTCCTGAGAGGTCAGATAGATCACGTCGCCTTCGATAAGGGCGTTTGCAGTGACAACTTTGGGTGTGAATGCGCGTGGCATGGATTTGCTCCGGTGTTTGACTTGCTGTCCAATATAGGAAATATTCCCACCTGAAAGCCAGATGTCGGTAAAAATAGAAACATACGTTTTAAAAATTTAACGATTGAGCGATTTAGTTCCGAAACGAGGGGAAATACGGGATGGCATTGCGCATAGACGACATGGATCGGAAAATCCTTGGGGAGCTTCAGCGCGATGCGGCGCAGTCTTTGGATGAAATTGCCCGTCAGGTGGGGTCTTCCAAGACGCCGGTCTGGAACCGGATTCGCAAGCTGCGCGACGCAGGCGTAATCCGCCAGCAGACAGTTTTGCTGGATGCCGAGGCGCTGGGGCTTGAGGCCTGTTTCTTTGTACTGATCCGCACCAGCGAACATGAGGCGGATTGGCAGCGTAAGTTTTTGAAAGCGCTGCAAGATCGCCCCGAGGTGATGGAAGCGCACAGGTTGGCGGGGGATATCGATTATATCCTCAAGGTACAGGTCAAAAACGCGCGGGCTTACGATACGTTTTATCAGGCCCTGATTTCAGAGGTGAAAGTGCATAATGTGACCGCACTCTTGTCTATGGAAGAGTTGAAATCGACAGCGATGCTGCCGATCTAGCGTGTGACCATCAGGCGCTCTAATCCGTGGAAGTGGTAGCTGTTGGCGTAGCGCGGTGTTTCCGCCAGCGCGAGATTTGGACAGCGCTCAAACAGGATGGGCAGCGCGATCTTCATCTCAAGCCGTGCCAGCGGCGCGCCGACGCAGAAATGCAGCCCTCCGCCAAAGCTGGAATTGGTGCTGATCGGGCGGGTCGGGTCAAATTGATCGGGGTCTTCCCAAACCATCGGGTCGCGATTAGCCGCCCCGAGTAGCAAGGCAACCTGATCGCCGCGTTTGAAGGTATGTCGCCCAACCTCGATGTCCTCATAAGCGTATCGGGTGAACATGTGCAGGGGCGGGTCAAAGCGCAAGATTTCCTCGACCGTATTGTCGATCCCTTCGGGGGCCAGACACGATAGGTCGGTGCTTGTTTCCAGCAGGGTTTTGACGCCATTGCCCAAACTGTGCACGGTGGCTTCATGTCCTGCGTTGAGCAACAGAATACAGGTCGTAATCAATTCGGGTGTCGAGAGCTTTTCGCCATCTTCTTCGGCGGCAATCAGTCGGCTGATCAAATCGTCAGATGGGGTTTTTCGACGGCTATCGATGTAGTCGTTCAAATAGGCGGTGAAGTCGGTCGAGGCTTGGGCGGCCGCGTCCTCATGGGCGCGGGTGCGGCTGGCCATATACATAGACACCATAGCGTGGGACCACGCCAGAAATTGCGGGGCCATTGCGTCGGGCACGCCCAATAGACGGGCGATGGTGATGACGGGAACTTGGGTGCAATAGGCCGTGAGCAGATCAAATGGCTGCGACGGGAAGCTGTCGATCAACTCATGGCACAGGGTTTCGATATCAGGCTCAAGCGCGGCAATGGCACGGGTTGTGAAGGCGCGCAGCACCAGTGAGCGCAGGCGCGTGTGGCGCGGCGGCTCAAGCTCCAGCATGGAGTGGGCTTCAATCGCGTAAAACGGGGCCAAGTGGTCGGGAATGGCGGGGGCCATTTCGGCAGGCACTTCGCGCCCCAAACGGCGGTCTTTGAGCAGCACGCTGACGGTGGCATTTGAAAGCGCGGCGGGCATACCGTAGTCGTCCCAATAAAACATCGCCCCTTGTTCGCGTGCGCGGGCATAAAACGCATAGGGGTTTTGGACAAAGTCAGGGTCGACGGGGGATTGCTGTAATCTGTTCATGGGGCATTTGTTTCTTGCGTTTGCGGGTTTGGCAAGAGGTGAGATGAAATTGCGACGCGCGGGCATCTCGCGCCGCGAAAAGAAAGCGGGTAGGGTGCGCCTATGGCTACTTGGATGCGACATCGCGCAACGATTCTGGTTCTGTTTTTAATGGCCCTTGCGGCTGTTGCCATAACCGATTGGCGCTTTAGCTATGGGCGGGCTTTGGTCGGCGTGGCCAGCACGGGAGCAACTGATCTTGCCTTGGCTTCGGACCGGTTGACCGCGCAATTGCAGAGATATCAAGAGCTTGCGGTTCTGATGGCAGAGCATCCGGACCTGTTGAGTCTGGCCGAAGGCGGCGGGGATGCGGCAGCCGCCAGTGCTTTGTTACTGCAGGCGGCTGACAAAACTGCGGCGCTTGATGCAATTTATGTTGCCGCTGATGGACGGATTTTGGCCTCGGCCCATGCGCCGCAGGGGAATGTGGATCAAATTGCACAGTCTCCGCATTATCAGCGGGCGTTGCAGGGGGCATTGGGCACACATCATGCGCTGGATGCGCGCTATGACAGCCGTGCGTTTTATTTTGCGGCACCCAGCTTTGCCAAAGACGGACCCGTCAGCGCCGTTTTGATTGTGGTTGTGGACGTTGAGAGCTTTGAGGACAATTGGCGCGGAGAAGGTCCGGCGGTGTTCTTTGTCGACAGGTTGGGAGATGTGTTTGTCACCAATCGCAGCGAGTTGTTGTTTTGGAAGCGCACACCGCAAACACAGGGTTTGGTCCCGCCAAGTGGCTCGGCTCCCGCATTTTCGGCCACTCAAGAGCGCGATTATGAGCTTTGGGAAATGGATTGGGGCCCATATTTGCCTAAACACGGGCTGCACATCACGCAGGATTTGCCAAAATACGCTTTGACGGGCGAGGCGGTGCTCGACCTTGCTCCTGCGCGGCGGTTGGCGTTTTTGGAGGCCGCAGTGGTGACCTCGACCTTGCTGGTGTTTGGCTTGATCCTTTGGGTGACCATTGAGCGCCGTCGTGTGTTGGCGGAAGCCAATGCGGTGCTTGAGGAACGCGTCAGCACGCGCACCCGCGCGCTGAGTGAAACCAACAAGATGCTGCGCCGTGAGATTGCCGAGCGGCAAGAGGCTGAGGCCGCGCTCAATAAGGCGCAGGCGGATCTGGTACAGGCGGGCAAGCTAAGCGCCTTGGGTCAAATGAGTGCGGGGATTAGTCACGAGCTGAACCAGCCGCTGATGGCGATCCAGAGCTTTGCGGAAAACGGTACACGATTTCTGGAGCGGGGTAACGAGAGCAAAGCAGGCGATAATCTGGGGCGGATTTCGCAGATGGCCACACGCATGGCGCGGATCATCAAGAACCTGCGGGCCTTTGCGCGCAACGAAAGTGAGCCGATGGGCAAGGTGGATGTGGTTGCGGTGATCAATCAGGCGGTTGAGCTGACCGAGGCACGGCTGCGCAATGACGCTGTGATTTTGCATTGGGACCCCGCACAAGTGCCTGTCGCGGTATATGCTTTGGGCGGCGAAGTCCGTTTGGGGCAGGTGTTTGTCAATCTGATTAACAATGCGGCGGATGCGATGGTGGGACGTGAGACGCGTGAGATTACGATTGATGTCCAAGCCGGCGCGCGGCTGATTGTGACGGTTCAGGACACGGGGCCCGGCATCGATGAGCCGGACAAGATTTTTGATCCGTTCTATTCCACCAAAGAAGTCGGCAGTTCTGAGGGTATGGGGTTGGGGCTGTCCATCTCATATGGTCTGGTGCAAAGCTTTGGTGGCAATATTCGTGGCATGAATGCGCCCGGAGGCGGCGCGGTGTTTATGGTCGAGCTGGAACGCTGGCAAGAGGAACAAGTGGCATGACGGCGCCTGTCTTGGTGGTGGATGATGATCCGATGGTACGCGAGGCGCTCACACAGACGCTGGAGTTGGAAGACTATCCGGTGCTGGCAGCGGGGTCGTTTGTCGAAGCCAAGGATCATATCACACCCAATTTTGCCGGTGTGATCCTGTCGGATATGCGCATGCCCGGGCGCGACGGGTTTCATTTGCTGAAATATACACAACAAACCGATGCCGAGCTGCCGGTGGTTTTACTCACCGGCGAAGGCGATATCCCGATGGCGGTACGGGCGATGGCGCAAGGGGCGTTCGGGTTTTTGGAAAAACCCTGTGGTCCGGCGGATTTGGTGCCGGTGATTGCGCGCGCCGTGAAGGCACGGGGGATGGCGCTTGAGAACCGCCGTCTCAAGGTGCAGCTGGAAACCGGCGATGCGGCGGCGCGGTGGTTACATGGCACCTCGGTGCAGGCTGAGACATTGCGACAGGACGCCCGCCGTGTGGCGCGCATTAGTGCCGAGGTTTTGGTTACAGGGGCGCCGGGAACGGGCATTTCCAAAGTTGCGGAGGTTATTCATCAATGCTCGCCTCTGAGTGAGGGGCCGTTTGGCAAACATTCAGCGGCTGGCATGGAGCCCGAGCGGTTTGAGAAAGCCGTGGCCGATGCCGCGGGCGGCAGTTTGTTTCTGGACGAAATCCAGTCGATGCCGCTTGAGACGCAGTTTGTCTTGCTGCAACTGATGGAGCAGGACGAGCACCCGCGGTTAATTTTTGGCAGTGCGGCTAAGTTGGAAGAGGCGGTGCAGAGCGGACAGCTGCACGCGGATCTGTTTTATCGGCTGGATGTATTGCAGGTGCGTATTCCCACACTGGCCGAACGTCCCGAAGACATTCCCGAGCTGTTTCGCCATTATGTGGCGCAGGCGGCAGAACAATCCGCGGTGCATCCGCCCGAGATCACTTCGGAGGTCATTTCAAACCTGATCGCACGGGACTGGCCCGGCAATGCGCGCTCGCTGATGAGCGCGGCGATGCGGTTTGCTTTGGGGCTGCCTGATGAGGAGAGCCGTGAAGAGGGCTTGGGGTTGGCGGAGCAGATGGCACAGGTTGAGCGCTCTTTGCTGGCCGAGGCTTTGCGTAAACATCAGGGGCGCGCAACCGCGGCGGCGCAGACGCTGAAATTGTCGCGACGCACGATGTATGACAAGCTTGAGAAATACGGGCTAAAGCCGGAAGAGTTCCGGTAGATCCCTTCGTTTTGGAGCCTCGCCATGAATGATGTTGTCAGCAGTGCGCATGAGATGATTTCGGGTATGACGCCCGAGCTGCAATCCGGTCAGTTTGTTTTTGCTATTCTGCCCGACATGACCGCCGCCGCGCCGTTGCTGGCGCAGGCGCAGTGCATGTATCGCGAAGCGGAAGGCGTGTCGCTGATCCTGACCAAAGAGATCGCCAGCGGTGCAGGGCTGGAGTGTGATCATCCGATGTGTTGCATCACCCTGAATGTCTATTCTTCGCTGGAAGGTGTCGGGCTGACGGCGGCGGTGGCCTCGGCGCTGGGCGCGCAGGGCATAGCCTGCAATATGGTGGCTGCCTATCACCATGATCATGTTTTTGTACCCGCAGAGATGGCGCAACAGGCCTTGGATGTCCTAAGGTCGCTGCAAGAGGATGAAAAAACGCGCGGTTCGGGGTCTGCTAAGGCCTAACGCGTGCGTTCCAGCGAGGGATACGCCTTTGAAGTATGAACCGGACGCGCCGCGGCGTGGGCGTCATTGGCGCGCAGTGGCCGCGATGTTTGCGCTAAACGGCGGACTGTTTGGCATTTGGGCGTCGCGTATTCCCGCCGCCAAAGACCTGCATGAGCTCAGCCATGCGTCGCTTGGCACATTGCTGTTGTTGATGGCGGCGGGGGCGATCTGTGCGTTTCCAATTGCCGGCCGGTTCAGTGACAAGCTGGGGGCGGCCCAACTCACGCGGGTGTTGGGTGTGCTGAACGCGGTGGCCTTAATCGGATTGGCGCTGGCGCCTTCAGTCATCACGCTGGGCGTGGTGCTGTTTTTCTTCGGTGCCTTTCATGGTGCGATGGATGTGGCGATGAATGCCTGGGGGGCTGAAGTCGAGCGCTGGGCCAAACGCGCGCAGATGTCGACCTATCACGCGATGTGGTCACTGGGGGCGGGGTTGGGGGCAGGCAGCGGCTATCTGGCAATTCGTGCCGAGGCGGGGCTGTTGCTGCATTTCCTGATTGCAGGGGGCGTTTTGTTGGCGGTGACCTTGGTGCTTGGCGCATGCGGATGGCGCTCTGAAGTTTCAGGAGAAGCAAGAGGGCCAGCCTTTAGCCTGCCCAAGGGCGCGTTGGTTCTGGCGGGTTTGGTGGCATTCTGTGCCTCGATGGGCGAAGGCGCGATGGCCGATTGGGGGGCGATTTATCTGCGCGACGAAGGCGGGGCACCGGAAGAATGGGCCGCGATTGGATATACGGTGTTTTCTGTTGCGATGGTGGTCATGCGCCTGTTGGGCGGCTGGGTGAACCGTCTGAGCGGGCCGGTCATGATCGCGCGCGCCAGTGGTCTGATTGCGGCAATTGGTGCGGGATTTGTGGTGCTGAGCCCAACTGTGTTTGGCATTCTTGTCGGGTTTGTTCTGATGGGGTTTGGCTATGCGTTGATTATCCCGTTGGCTTTCAGTCGCGCGGCTAATGATCCGGAAATCCCTCCGGGTCAGGCGATCGCAAGTGTGGCGACCTTTGGCTATGGCGGGATCCTGTTGGGACCGCCGATCATGGGGTTTGTGGCGGCGGCCAGTTCGCTGAAGCTCTCTTATGGGCTGTTGGGGGTGATGGCGCTGTTTGTTGTGGTGTTTGGCAGTGCTCTAGGCAAGCCGCGTTAGGTACGTTTTAGGGAAAGGGGGCTTTGCCCCCGTCGCCAAGGCGACTCCCCCAAGGTATTTGAAGCACCAAAAAGCGCGGGCTTGTGCTGGCGTGTCAGGGTTGGGTGCCCTGACAGCGCGGCAGTTGGTCGGTTTTGTGGATTTCCAGATTGCGGCTGGGGGAGAAGTTATTGCGAATATGATCCCACCAAGCTCCGATATAAGTGCGCTCGGCTTCGGCGTGGAACACTTCGGGGGCGACGCGTCGCAGGGTTGGTAGGCGGGTCCATGCGACGTTTGGAAAGCTGTGGTGTTCGTTATGGTAGCCTGTGTTGAACAGCAGCCAGTTGATTGGGCCGTAGGTGGAGCGGGTCGGGTTCACCAGATCGTCACCGGGGTGTTCAGAGAGAGATTGGCCGAGGTTGGAGATGCCAAGCTTGCCTAGGAAAAACGACAGCGACCAGATGTGGTAGAGCAGCGCCCAAGGGCCGAGCAGGAAGAGAAGCGTTAGGTTTGACAGCAGCGACACCGCAATAAAGGGGCGCATGTCCTGGGATGTGGGCGCGGTGCCGGAAAAGCGGGGCTGCGGGTCGCGGTTGGGGCGGCCAGAGGCCCAGCGGTACAGGCGCGGCATGATTTGGCCTGCGATGAAGACCGAGCCCAGTGGCAGCGCGTGCAAGAACAGAGTCATCGCGGTGAACAGGCGTTGCAGGTGCGGTTTGGTGCGATAGACGGTTTGACGCGCCTGCAGCGCGCAGATGTCTTCATGTTCATAGTCGCGCTCATAGTCTCCCACAAAGGGGTGGTGGCTGGTGACGTGCTGGTGCTGATAGGTCAGCGATTTGCCGTATGAGGACAGAATAAACTCAAGCCCCAGATCAAAGCCTAGCTTGGCGCGCGGGCCGCGAAAGACCAGTTTGTGGCAGGTTTCGTGGATCAGAGAAGAGGCGGAATGATAGACCAGCTGCCCAACCACAAAGGCGGTCAGGCCCACTAGAAGCAGCCCGCCGTCTGACACAAGCCAAGCAATGCCCCAGTGCACAGCCAGCAAAATCGGCAAAGCCAGGGCTGTAAGCGGTTGCGGGCCCGTTAGTTGGGCCAACTCCGGGTGGGCCTGTAGTGCTGCGCGCCGCATTTCGTTGTGGCGACGCGACTGTGGGGAAATGCTTGAGGCTTTGGGGGGCGAAGAGGTCTGGGACATAATTGGATCATTTGAAAGGGATAGCTTGGCCACCTTAGAGCGGTTGGCTGGAGGGTCAATGCATCGAATCACCGAAGGAAGAAGTTGATTCGGCGAATCAGTTGGCAGGATTGCGATCATATTCTTTGATGTTGTGTGTGCGATTTTTCGCACATGGGGCTGCGCACTCGTGCGAAACTTCGCACAGGTCGCGTTTTTGAGCTAGTTTTGAAAATTATCTTTACCTTCTAACTGGCTAATATTAATCGCTTTATTTTAATTTGAATGCTTGAGTGAACAAATTGTTGAGAGGATAATACGGGCAGGCCAAAGTTTGCTCATTCGGCGCCCGAGGGCGCGTGAAGTGACTGCGATAAAAAATGGGGAGGAGACCCGATGAAATTTTTGACAACCGCTGCCACCGCACTTGCATTGACTGTGACAGGTGCCACCTTTGCTTCTGCTGCGTGTGAAGAGGGCGAAATCGTCGTCAAATTTGCGCATGTGACCAACACTGACAAGCACCCCAAAGGCATTGCTGCCTCATTGCTTGAGCAGCGCGTGAACGATGAAATGAATGGCGTCATGTGCATGGAAGTTTTCCCGAACTCCACGCTGTATAACGACAACAAAGTTCTGGAAGCGATGCTGCAGGGCGACGTTCAATTGGCTGCACCTTCGCTGTCCAAGTTCGAAAAGTTCACCAAACAGTTCCGCATCTTTGATTTGCCTTTCATGTTCAAAGACATTGATGCTGTTGATGCGTTCCAAGCTTCTGACGCTGGTCAAGCCATGCTGGACAGCATGCAGCGCCGCGGCCTGCAGGGTCTGGCCTACTGGCACAATGGCATGAAGCAGATGTCAGCAAACGTGCCGCTGGTGTCACCAACCGATGCCAATGGTTTGAAGTTCCGTGTACAGTCCAGCGACGTTCTGGTTGCGCAAATGGAAGCCATTGGTGGTAGCCCACAGAAAATGGCCTTCTCCGAAGTATACGGCGCGCTGCAGCAGGGCGTTGTGGACGGACAAGAGAACACCTGGTCCAACATCTATGGCAAGAAGTTCTTTGAAGTTCAGGACGGCACAACTGAAACCAACCACGGCGTCATCGACTATCTGGTTGTGACCAGCGTTGACTGGCTCGACAGCCTTGATCCTGCGGTACGTGATCAGTTCCTGACCATCATGACTGAAGTGACCGAAACACGTAACTCTGAATCCTTCAAAGTGAACGAAGCGGCCAAAGAAGCAGTGATCGCTGCCGGCGGTGTCGTGCGCACATTGGATGCAGATCAGCGCCAAGAGTGGGTTGAGACCATGATGCCGGTTTGGGACAAGTTCTCAGGCGACGTCGGTCAGGAAAACATCGACGCGGCACAAGCGATTAACGCTTCGATGTAAACGTCTGAAATAAGATGTAATTTCCTAGATTATCGGACGGGCGGGCCGCGAGTGGCCCGCCCGTTTTGCAAAAAGACTACGGGACGCGGGACAATGCAAAAAACGCATAGCTTTGTGGACCGGATCGAAGAAACGCTGATCGCGATTCTTCTGGGGCTGATGACACTTGTGACATTTGCAAATGTAATCGCCCGGTTCGGGTTCAATTCTAATATTTTGTGGGCGCTGGAACTGACAGTGTTCATGTTTGGCTGGTTGGTTCTGTTAGGAGCCTCTTATGCCGTCAAAAAACACAGCCACCTTGGGGTGGATGCCATCCTGAACATGGTGTCGCCGTCAGCCGCGCGCATCATGGGGATCATCGCAGTGGCCTGCTGCCTGATCTATTCATTGCTGTTGCTCAAAGGCGCCTATGATTACTGGGCGGTGTTTGCTGATCTTCCGCCAACTTCCGGACGCTGGTTCCCCACGGGGTTTGCCGACAAGTTCCGCTCGCAGTCATTCTATGAGGTGCAGGACGTGCCGATGGTCGGCTTTCTGCGGTTTCTGGAAGACCTAATCAACTATGGTGACGAATACGAAAAATTACCCAAAGTGGTGCCGTATCTTGTGCTGCCGGTGTCGATGTTCCTGCTGACGCTGCGCTTTACCCAAGCCGCGATGCAGATTTGGTCGGGGGCGACCGATCGTTTGGTCGCAAGTCATGAAGTTGAAGACGAAATCGAAGAAGTCCGCGCGCAGCAAGGGGAGCACGAATAATGGATGTAGTCCTTTTGTTTGGAATGGTGATTGGCCTGTTGCTGATCGGTGTTCCTATCGCGGTCAGCCTGGGTTTGAGCTCGATCATGTTCTTGTTGCTGTTCTCGGATGCCACAATGGCGTCGGTGGCTGGCACCTTATTTGAAGCCTTTGAAGGGCACTTTACCCTGCTGGCGATCCCGTTCTTCATTCTGGCCTCGTCGTTTATGACGACGGGTGGTGTGGCGCGGCGGATCATTCGCTTCTCGATTGCCTGTGTGGGGCATTTGCCCGGCGGCTTGGCGATTGCAGGTGTGTTTGCCTGTATGATGTTTGCCGCCTTGTCCGGATCATCGCCCGCGACAGTTGTGGCGATTGGCTCGATCGTTATCGCAGGCATGCGTCAGGTTGGCTATTCCAAGGAATTCGCAGCTGGCGTGATCTGTAACGCGGGTACTTTGGGCATCCTGATCCCGCCTTCGATTGTGATGGTGGTCTACGCGGCTGCGGTGGAAGTGTCGGTGGGGCGGATGTTCCTTGCAGGCGTTATTCCGGGGCTGATGGCCGGTATCATGCTGATGGTCACAATTTACGTGATGGCTAAGGTAAAGAACCTGCCCAAAGGTGAATGGCTGGGCTGGACCGAGATCTTCCAATCTGCGCGCGACGCGGGCTGGGGCTTGTTCCTGATCGTAATCATTCTGGGCGGCATTTACGGTGGTATCTTTACGCCAACTGAAGCTGCGGCTGTGGCGGCTGTCTACTCGTTCCTGATTGCCTCTTTCATCTACAAAGACATGGGGCCGTTGTCAGAGGGCGCAAATGGCGGTGAAAAGATCAACCTGCTGCGCAAGCCTTTAGCGCTGGTGTCGGCATGGGTGCATCCGGATACAAAACACACGTTGTTTGAAGCTGGTAAGCTGACTGTGACGCTGTTGTTTGTGATCGCCAATGCTCTGATCCTAAAGCATGTTCTGACCGAGCAGCAGGTGCCACAACAGATCGCTGGTGCGATGTTGGACGCAGGCTTTGGTCCAATTGTGTTCCTGATCGTGGTGAATGTGATCCTGCTGATTGGTGGACAGTTCATGGAGCCATCGGGGCTGTTGGTGATCGTGGCGCCGCTGGTGTTCCCAATCGCTATTCAGTTGGGGATTGATCCGATCCACTTGGGCATCATTATGGTGGTGAACATGGAAATCGGGATGATCACACCACCTGTCGGTCTCAACTTGTTTGTGACCTCGGGTGTGGCCGGAATGCCGATGATGAGTGTTGTGCGCGCCGCGCTGCCGTTCCTGGCTGTGCTGTTCGTCTTCCTGATCATGATCACGTATATCCCGATCATTTCGACCTTCCTGCCCAACACCTTTATGGGGCCGGAGATCATCACCAACTGACCGGGTTATCCGGTGACACCGGCTAATCTCTAAAAAAATGCGCGGCGCTCGAAAACGGGCGCCGCGTTTGGTTTTGCTGAACCCAAAACCTGCCTCTCTCAGAAAGCATGGTAAGGGTGGTTTTGTGTAGAGCGCCAGTACGTCTTAGGTGGCGTCCAGCGCGTCGATGATGACCTGAAAATCCGCCGCCTTCAAACTTGCCCCACCGACCAGAGCCCCGTCGACGTTGGAGACCGAGAAGATGTCCGCAGCGTTGTCGGGTTTGACCGAGCCGCCATAGAGCAGACGCACAGAGCGGCCGACGCCTGCGCCAAAGCGGCGCTCAAGTCGGGCGCGAATGAAGTCATGAACCTCGCCAATTTGTGCGAGAGTGGGCACTTTGCCAGTTCCAATCGCCCAGATCGGCTCATACGCGACCACAAGGTTTTCGCCTGTGGCATTGTCAGGGATTGAACCTGCAAGCTGGCCGCCGATGATATCAAGCGTGTTGTCCGCTTCGCGCTCCGCAAGGCTTTCGCCCATGCAAATGACGGCTGTCAGGCCTGTCTCAAACACGGCGCGGGCTTTGGCGCGGATGTGTTCGTCAAATTCATTGTGGTCTGCGCGGCGCTCTGAATGGCCCAGAATGATCATTTCGGCACCGGCATCGCGCAACATCTCGGCGGAGATGTCGCCTGTGTGGGCGCCGGTGATGGCGGCATGGCAGTCTTGGCCGCCCACCATGACTTGGCTGTCAGCTGACATTGCAGCAGCGCGCGACAGAAGCGTCGCGGGCGGGCAGATCAGAATGTCTGTTTGTCGGGTGTTTTCGGCTTTGGAAAGTGTTTCCAGCTCAGCCAGTGAGCTGCCAAGCCCGTTCATTTTCCAATTGCCTGCTGCCAGTTTGCGCCGCATGTCTGCTCCTTGGTGTCACGGATTACTCAAGTGCAGTTGTCAGGTGTGCGCGGCACAAGGTCAAGGGTGGGGCGTTGGATCAGACCAGTTTAGGGGCACCGTTTGCGGCCAGTTCTTGCGAAAGCTCATCGGCATCTTTGAATTTGATGGATTCGCCACAGCCACATGCGTCGCTGACGTTGGGATTGTTAAACTTAAAGCCGGATTCCAGCAGCGAAATCTCATAGTCGATCTCGGTGCCAAATAGAAACATCTGTGCCATCGGGGCGATCATGACACGTGCGCCATCCTGTTCGATTACCTCGTCATTGGGATCGGTGTCCGCCACGTAATCCATGGTGTATTCCATGCCCGCGCAGCCGCCCTTTTTGACGCCAATCCGCAGGCCGGAATGGCCCTCGCGGGCCATCAGCTTGGTGATCTGGGCAATGGCGGCCGGTGTCATGGTGACCGCTTGTTTTCCAGGAATGCCAAACATCAGCTTTCCTCCTTAACCCTTTGGTTCATCACATGAAGCCAAGTTCAAGGCGGGCTTCATCACTCATCATTTCCATACCCCACGGCGGGGACCATACAAGATCAACTTCGATGTTGCGTACGCCGGGGACGCCGGCAGCGGCTTCTTGAACCCAGCCTGGCATCTCGCCGGCCACAGGGCAACCGGGTGCCGTGAGTGTCATGATCACATTCACGTCGTTTTCATCCGTGACTTCGATCGTATAGATCAGGCCCAAGTCATAGATATTCACCGGAATTTCCGGATCATACACACTGCGGCACGCTTCAACCAGTTGCTCGTGCAACGGGTGGTCTGTGCTTGACGGCGCAATCAAAGGTGCACCTTCGACAGGGGCGTCAGTGTCGGTGTGGGCTGGATCGGGGGCCTGTGTCATGGTCTGTCCATCATCTTTTCCTGAGTCTTTCATATAGGAAATCTAGAAGGCGAGGTCCAGTGCGCGCGCAACTGCAATTGCGCACATGTGATCTGCAGCAAGGGGACGCCCTGTGGATGAATGGTTAACTTGCTTAGAGGCCGCATGAGCGCGGAAGTTCAAATCAAGGGCTTGTCACGTTGATGAAAATAGATGTTTGATGGAGGTAATTTTTACGCGCGACAAACTTTTTTCTGTTAGTTCACTCAAGCCTCTGGGCTGAAGCATGATTATTGAGCCCTTTCGGTTCAGAAACCGTAAGGCATGTGAGGTGGTTGTTATGATGAAACCGGTTTTGGTCTTTGGGATGGTATTGGCAGCAACCTTTGCGGTTGCGGATGACGTGCCACCGCCTGCATCAAAACTGTCACGCGCGGTTGCAGAAAGCGGAAACCGACAACCAGCGATCCCGCGTCCCGACCAAGAAACACTCGCACAGGAAAAATTGGCAGCCCATTTGGCAGAAACCGGACAGCGGCCAAATATCGTGATCTTTGTCGTGGACGATATGGGGTACGGCGATCCTGGGGCCTTTGGCGGTGGAGGAATGATTGGTGCTGCAACTCCGGAAATGGACGCTCTGGCCGCCGAAGGGTTAAAGTTGACCTCGACCTATTCGCAATACACCTGCACGCCGACGCGGGCCGCGATATATACAGGAAGGCTGCCTGCGCGCACCGGACTAATCCGCCCGATTTTGGCGGGTGACACGTTAAAGGTGAACCCGTGGGAAGGGGAACTGACCTCGGCTGGTTTGCTGAGCGACGCAGGCTATCACACCATGCTGGTGGGGAAGTGGCACATCGGTGAAGGCGAAGGCATGCGCCCGCATGATGTGGGGTTTGACGAGTTTTTTGGGTTTTACAAGGCGCAAAAGGAATACACGCAGGCCTATGACGGGCGGCGGTTTCCGGATTTGGTACACGACGAAGACAAGTTGGGTCGGTATCAATCAATCGGGTCAATCAATGATCTGATTTTCGGTCTGGCGGATGGGACGACGGAAACGGTTGAGACAATCACAAGCCCAGAGATGATGGCGGAAGGCGATCGCAAGCTGCGCGACTATACGGTTAAACGGATTGCCGAGCTTGCAGGGGGCGAGCAGCCGTTTTTCATCAGTCATTCGTTTATGAAGGTACATGCCGACAATTTCCCGTCTGAGGAATACGTCGGGGCCAGCGCGTCCAAGTTTCCCTATCGTGACAATATGGTTGAAGTGGATGCCTATATCGGAGACGTCGTTGAGGCGCTGGAAAGTGCGGGTGTGCTTGAGAATACCTTTATTTTTGTCACCTCTGACAACGGGCCTCAAATGGATAGCTGGCCTGACAGTGGCTACACCCCGTTTCGCGGCGCTAAGGGCACGACATGGGAAGGTGGCGTGCGGGTTCCCGGTATTGCCTATTGGAAAGGTATGATTGCCCCGGGGCGCGAGTCTGACGGGTTGTTTGATCTGATGGACCTGTTTGATACCGCATTGGCACTGGGCGGTGTGGACGCCGAGGCTTTGCCTGCGGATCGCTATTGGGACGGCATTGATCAGACCTCGTTTCTGTTGGCTGATGACGGTGAGAGCAAGCGGGAGCATGTCTATAATTGGCTTGGTGCTCAATTGGCGGCGATGCGGATGCGCGAGTACAAGGCACATCTGTTGGTGAGCCTTGCCCAAGAGAAGTTTCTCTACATCGACATGGCGGCCGTGGTGCCGACCGGCCTCGCGCCGTGGCTATTCAATCTCTACATCGACCCGATGGAAGAATATCCGGTTGGCCACCGCATGAATGCCTGGACGGCCTCCTTGGGGGCGGAACTGAAAGCGCATGCCGCAACCTTTGCCAAGTTTCCACCAAAAGATCTGGGGCTGTGATTATGAAACACCTGCTTTTGACAACCACACTTTTACTGCACAGCACTGCCCTATGTGCACAGGATGAGGCTGCTGCGTATTCTCCGCATGCAGAAGCGGATTTTCCAACTCTGGTTTTGTTTGGGGATACGCATGTGCATTCCGCTTTGTCAGCGGATGCAGGGGGCGGGGGCACGACCCTGATGCCGCGCGATATGTACCGCTTTGCCCGCGGCGCGCAGGTGAACTCCAACACTGGCCAACCGGTGAAGCTGCCGCGGCCATTTGATTTCTACATGCTGACCGAGCACACCGATGGCATGGGGGTGATCACCGACATCATGCGCGGCGCACCAAACATCATGGCGGATGAGCAGGGCAAGAAGTTTCACGAGGAGTTTGCCAAAGGTGGGGAGGCGGCCAAGCAAGCCAGCATTGATCTGATTGCACAGTTTAGCCAAGGCACGCTGAGTGAGGCTCTGCTCTATCAGCCTGGCAACGACGGCTATGATAATACGTGGCGTGATCTTGTCGAGGCGGCAGAAGAGTTCAACGAGCCGCATGTGTTCACAGCTCTGATTGCCTATGAGTGGACATCGCTTGTGGCGGGCAACAACCTGCATCGCAATGTGTTGTTTCGGGATGGGCCGTCACGGGCCTTACAAGTGTCACCATTTCTGATGTCTCCCCCCAAGGGCAGCCCCGATCCGCGCGATCTGTGGAATTGGATGCAAAACTATGAAGACCTGACAGGCGGAGATGTCTTGGCGATTCCGCATAACCCGAACCTGTCCAATGGCATCATGTTCGCGCCCAATGATACCTTCCGCGATGGCGAGGCCTTTGATGAGGAATACCTGCGCACTCGCGCACGGTGGGAGAAGCTTGTCGAGATAGGGCAAACCAAAGGCGACAGCGAAACCCATCCGTTGCTGTCACCCACAGATGAGTTTGCGGATTATGAAAGCTGGGATTGGGCCAATCTGGATGTATCCGAGGCGAAAACGCCCGAGATGTTGCCCTATGAGTATGTGCGCTCGATCCTGCAAAAGGGGCTGGCGTTTGACAAAGCGCAGGGTGTGAACCCGTTCCAGTTGGGATTTGTTGGGGGGTCTGACATCCACACAGGCCTGACGACACAGGATGACGATAACTTCTTTGGCGCTTTCACATGGATGGAACCCAGCAAAGATCGTGCCACAATGTATGCCAAGGGCAATGATGATTTGGGCATCAGCTATAAGGGATGGCAATATGCAACGCCGGGACCAACGGCTGTTTGGGCCACAGAAAACACCCGTGCGGGCGTGTTTGATGCGCTAGAGCGGCGAGAGGTCTATGCGACTACGGGACCGCAGATCACTGTGCGCTTCTTTGCGGGGGCGTTCGATGCCGAGGATGCCAAGCAGCGCGACATCGCGCGTGTTGGATATGCGCAAGGTGTTCCTATGGGCGGCGAACTGGGGCCACAGAGTGAAGCTCCCTCGTTTCTTGTGTCTGCGATGCGCGATCCGATGGGGGCCAATCTGGACCGTGTGCAGATCGTCAAAGGTTGGGTGACCGAGGACGGGGTGACCCACGAGAAGGTCCATGATGTTGTCTGGGCCGGAGACCGCGTGCCAGACGAGAATGGCAAGCTGCCGCCTGTTGGCAATACGGTTGATCTGAGTGTGCCGACGTGGAGCAACGATATTGGCAAGGCCGAATTGCGCACGGTTTGGACGGATCCTGATTTTGATGGGACGCAGCACGCCTTCTATTATGTACGTGTGTTGGAAATCCCGACGCCACGTTGGACGGCCTATGATGCGGTGCGCTTTGGTGTCGATATGCCTGAAGAGGTCAAGATGATCACTCAGGAACGCGCTTACACTTCCCCGATTTGGTACAACCCTGAAGGATAAGTTTATGAAACGGTTTTTGGTTTCCACAGCCCTCGTTAGCTTGATGACGCCCGTGATCGCGCAAGAAGGCACAGTGCGCAACGCCTATTTTGGTGAAACGCATATGCACACGGCTTTGTCGCTGGATGCCTTTATAGGTGGGGCGCGGTTGATGCCGTCAGATAGTTTGCGATTTGCCAAGGGCGCTTCGGTCATTGTGGATGGGCGGCATAAGCAGTTGGATCGTCCGTTGGACTTCGCCGCCGTCAGCGATCACGTGGAATATCTGGGCGAGATGTATTCAACGATCTATCCCGACGCACCCGGGCATCTGCAGGAAGACCTGATTGAGCTGCGTGGCTTGGAGACGCTGGAAGACAAGCAACAGTGGTTTTACAAATACGTGGTCTCTAACAACCGCGGCGATGACCCGTCCCATCCGCCGTTTTATATGGGGCCCGAGACCACCAAGTCCGGTTGGCAGATCATTGTTGATGCCGCTGAAGAACATAATGATCCGGGTAACTTTACGGCCTTTGTCGCTTTTGAATGGTCGGCTGCTCCGGGTGGGGGCAACATGCATCGCAACGTGATCTTTCGAGACAACGTGACGCCAGAGCTGCCGTTCTCCAGTTATGACAGCAACAAGGTGGAAGAGCTGTGGGATTGGATGGATCAGGCCAAAGCGGGGGGCAGTACCTTGTTCGCGATCCCGCATAACTCCAATGCGTCCAAACAGCTGATGTTTCCAGAGATTGACAGCTATGGTCAAAAGCTGACGCCAGAGTGGGCACAGCGGCGCCAGATGTGGGAACCGCTGATCGAGATGATGCAAATCAAAGGCAACTCGGAGGTACATGCGGGGTTCTGGACGGCAGATGAATTTGCCGACTTTGAGAATGCCAATTCAATCCAGAAGAACTCGAACCGGTATTTCACCAAACGCGACTTTGTGCGCGAAGGGCTCAAGATTGGGTTGGCCGAAGAACAGAAGTTGGGCACCAACCCTTATATGCTGGGCTTTATCGGCGGGACGGATAATCACAACGGGTTGATGAGTGATATTGCCGAAGATGACTTTACCGGTGGACACGGGCCAGAAGACGGCAGCGTGGAGCGTCGGCGCTCCGGAGGTGTGGGCGGTTGGATTGATGGGGTGGACCTGTCGATTGGCTCGCTTGCCGGTGTCTGGGCCGAAGAGAACACCCGCGCGTCGCTATATGATGCGATGAAGCGACGGGAGACCTTTGCCACCTCGGGTCCGCGTATCAAGGTGCGTATGTTTGGCGGTGTTGGCTTGAGCGATCCGGCGGGTGATCCGGCGGCTATGGTGGCGGAAGGGTACGCCAAGGGGACACCGATGGGGGGCGTGCTTGCGGTCTCTAACGATGCGCCAACGTTTACCGTCTATGCCGAGATGGATCCGATGGGGGCCAATCTGGATCGGGTTCAGATCATCAAAGGCTGGGTTGATGGTGAGGGAGAGTTGCACGAGAAGATCATTGATGTGACGTGGTCCGATGATCGTGGAATGAATGAAGACGGTAAGCTGGCCGCGGTAGGCAACACAGTAGATTTGGAAACCGCGCTCTATACCAACGACATTGGGGCAGCGACATTGATTGGCCATTGGACCGACGACGCGTTCTCACCTGATCAGGGGGCATTTTATTATGCCCGCGCCATTGAAATCCCTACGCCGCGCTGGACCACCTATGACGCTGTGCGCAATGGCTTGCCCCTTTTGCCAGAAGTGAAACCTATCATTCAGGAACGGGCTTGGGGTTCGCCGATTTGGTATTCACCAAAAGGTTAAAGCAAAAGGCCATCGGGAGGAGTTTGACGATGTCACGTATTTTGGGAGTATCGTTAGCACTGGTCTTCAGCGGCGCGATTTCGACGCCGTCACAGGCTGTTGAGGGGGGGCTAGGGGCGTATCTGTTAGGATCACGCGATAGCTTTGCGGGTATTGTTCCCGGGCCGGGCACTTACGGGGGTATTGATATTGTGCATTCCCAAGGTGAAGTGAGAGGATTGTCTCTCGGCGGGTTGCCGATCACAGCGGAGAGCGATCTGAAACTGACCTTTGCCAAGATCAGCGTGACCCATGTGCCAGACGCCGAGCTTTGGGGGGGCACACCTGCCTTTAATATCAACATACCCGTGGTTTTGGATGCCAGTCTGACCTTTATTGGTGAAACGCCACCAATTGTGGGCGTCCCAATCGAGGACACAACCTCCGGCGTGGGGGATATTACGCTCACCTCGATGGTCGGGTGGCATAGAGGGAATTTACACTACAGCGCTGGGCTGTCGGTTTTTGCGCCCACCGGAAGCTACAGTACGGCGTCTGTTGATGTGGGGGGGCGTCGCATCAATGCACTAAACACCGGAAAAAATATCTGGTCATTTCAGCCTGTGGTTTCTGCGACCTATTTTGATCCGAGCAACGGTTTGGAGTTTTCTGGTGCTGCCAGTTTTATTTTCAGCACCAAAAACGACGCGACCGACTATCAGAACGCCCCTGCGGTTAATCTTGAAGGGACCGTATTGCAGCATACCAAATCGGGCTGGGCCTTTGGGGTTTCTGGGTATGCTTATGCGCAGTTGGATGATGACAGTGGATCAGGTGCGGAAGGCACACGCAATGCGCTGGGCGCTGAAAGCTTACGGGCACAGGTGTTCGGTCTGGGGCCGATGATCAGCTATTCAGGTGGGAAACTGTTTGGCAAGCCGGCGAGTTTTAAGCTGAAGTACTATACCGAGTTTGATGCCAAGCGACGCTTTGAGAGTGATACTTTGTGGTTTAATGCCTCAATTACTTTCTAGGGCGCTAGCCTTGTAAGGCTCGGCAAATTTTTCATGACTAATCTATTAAATCAAACAGTTGCCGTATCAGTATCACGCGCTAGGATACCCCAATGTCGGGTGGAATGAGTGGGAGTGTCGGCTTATGGGTGTTGTTCAAAGGGTGCTGCGTGACCCGTTCATACACTTTGCTGTCCTGGGGGCCGGGGTGTTTTTGTGGTACGGCACAGTTAATCCCCAAGACGAAGAGGCTGCGCCAGAGAAAGAGATTGTTCTGAGCACAGCACAGATTCCGGCCCTGACCGCGCGGTTTCAAGCCAGTTTGCAACGCCCTGCCACGCCGGAAGACGTGCAGGACATGTTGAACCGGCTGGTGCGCGAAGAAATTATGGTGCGCGAGGCGCGTGGATTATCTCTGGAACAAAATGATCCGGTTATTCGCCAAAGGTTGGCGCAGAAAATGCGATTTCTGACGGACGCGGCCGCGCAATCCGCTGTTCCGACGCAAGACGAGCTTCAGACGTTTTATGAACAGAACCAAGCGGAGTATGCGTCCACGCCGTCGGTGACGTTTCAACAAGTGTATCTCAGTGACCAACCGGAAGCTGCGGCGAAAGTGATTGCCGCACTGGAGGCCGGGTCTTCGCCGCGTGAGTTAGGCGCAACCTCAATGTTGGCGCCAGGATTGCAGGATGCGTCCCAGAGGATGGTCGAGAGCAGATTTGGGCGCGGGTTCTTTGAACAAATCACAGCCCAAAAGGTCGGGCAGTGGCAAGGTCCGGTGACCTCGACCTTTGGGGCGCATGTGGTGTTGGTCGAAGCGTTGACACCGGCGCGTGTCCCCGAGTTGGTCGACGTTCAAGATCGGGTGCTCGCGGATTGGCGCCGCGACAGGAGTGACTCTCTGCAGGAAGAACTTTTTAAAGAGCTGGAAGCGCAATATCGTGTGGTTGTGCCGGACATGAGCCAAATTCGTGAGGCAATGGGGCTGTGATCATGCGCGGGTTTGTACTGCTTCTCTTGTCGTTGTTTGCAGTTGCGCCGCCTGTGCAGGCGCATGAACTTGATCCGGGATATGTTGAAATTCAACCCTTTGCGGGTGGCTCATGGAGCGTCTATTGGCGTCGCCCTGATGTGCAGGGCAAGCCAATGGATTTAACTCTGCACCTCCCTGATGGGTGCACCCCGAATGAGCAGCCTAACCCACGTGATGACGGCAATGGCTGGAGCGCAAGCTGGATTGTGAATTGCGCGGACGGGCTCATAGGTGGCGTAATCAACGTCGCAGGACTTGAGCGCCAACGGACAGAAGTTTTGGTGCGCATTGTTGATCAAGATGCGTTGGTGCAAACCAAAGTGCTGACCCGCGATGAAACGTCATTTGCGGTTGCGGCGCAGCCCACAATGCTCTCGGTTCTCGGTAATTATTTTAAGCTGGGTTTTGAGCATATTTTAGAAGGCTATGACCACCTTTTGTTTGTGTTTGCCCTTATGCTGCTGATTGCCAACCGTTGGCGATTGGTTGGGGCAATTACCGCTTTTACGGTGGCACACTCCATTACCTTGGGGCTGTCTTCTTTGAACTTCATCTCGGTGGCCGGACCTCCGGTTGAGGCGGTGATTGCTTTGTCTATCATCTTTCTTGCAGTGGAAATCTTACGTTCAATTGGGGCAAAGGATACAAAGAACGGGCGCAACCCTTGGGTCATTTGTTTTCTGTTTGGCCTATTGCACGGCCTCGGGTTTGCCGGAGCTTTGCGCGACATTGGTCTGCCGCAACAGGACATCTTTGGTGCGCTTCTTGCGTTCAATGTCGGTGTTGAGGCGGGGCAGCTTGTGTTTGTGTTCGCCAGCCTCATCGGCTTTTACATCCTAGCGCAAGTTGGACGTTTGCTGGGCACATTTGGGCAGCGGTTTGTGTGGCCTGTCAAAGTGATGTCGGGGTATGCGATTGGGGTGGTCGCGACAGTTTGGTTTGTGGAGCGCGTGTCTGGGTTTTGAAATCGCACACGGCCGCAATCATGGCGTGTTTTAAACCAATCGCAAAAAAAATACATGCAGAAGGCGAGTTTGCTGCTAACATCCCCGTATTGGAGTGAATTTTGGGCAGGTACAGCTGCAACTATGTAGGTGGATTTCTGTCCGGTATAGGGGGAAGCGATGTTTTTACGCTCAAGTCGATTAGCTTTGAAATCCTGTGTCTCAGTGGTGTCTGTTGTTGCCTTTGGCGCGGTGGCGCAGGCGCAGGTTGTGCCGTCAGAGGATGCCGCTGAAAGCGGTTTTGCGGATGCAGCCTATTCGCCCTATGCAGACCGATCCTTTCCGACTTTCCCGCTTTGGGGGGAAACGCACCTTCACACAGGGCTATCGCTGGATGCTGGGGCATTTGGCAATATTTTGGGGCCAGATGATGCATGGAAGTTTGCCAAAGGCGAACAGATCACGTCATCAACGGGTCAGCCAGTCAAACTGAGCCGTCCACTGGATTGGATGGTTTTGACAGACCACACCGATCTAATGGGGTTTGCCCCTGATTTGCAGGCCGGTAAGCCGGGTGTTCTGGCCGACCCCAAAGGTCGTGAATGGTATGAAGGCTATAAAAAAGGTGGCGCGGAAGCCGGTAAGACGGCATTTGATCTAATTACTAATTTTGCGCAGATGACTCTGCCTGAGGCCATCTTGGAAGCTTACAGCCCTGGCGCGGACCCTTATGCGTTTACGTGGGAAAAAATCGTAAATGCAGCCGAAGAGCACAACGAACCTGGTGAGTTTAGTGCCTTTGTTGGCTTTGAATGGACTTCGGTTCCTAAAGGCTTCAACCTGCATCGCAACGTGATGTTGCGGGACGGGGCGATGCGTGCGCTGCAAGTCGTGCCGCCGGTGACACAACCTCCGTATGGCTCCACCGATCCGAACCACTTGTATGAATGGTTGGAAATGTATCAGGACAAAACCGGTGGGCGGGCCGTGGCGTTTGCCCATAACGGTAACCTGTCAAATGGCTGGATGTTCCCGACAGAAGACACCTATCACGGCGGCAAGGTGGACGAGGATTACGTCAAACTACGCGCCAAGTGGGAGCCGCATTACGAGATCACCCAGATCAAGGGCGACGGCGAAGCACACCCTGTCCTAAGCCCAGATGATGAGTTTGCCGACTATGAAAACTGGGATGTTGGCAACCTTGATTTGACCGAGTTGAAAACCGAGGAAATGCTAGGCGGTGAATATGCTCGCGAAGCGTTGAAACTGGGTTTGGCTCTAGAGAAAAAATTTGGTGTGAACCCGTATAAGTTTGGACTGGGCGGTGCCACAGACAGCCACACCGGTTTGACCACAGCGGAAGAGGAAAACTTCTTCAATAAATCCGTAAGTGTTGAACCTTCTCCAACGCGCATCGAGCATCCGTTTATCGAAAGCGAACTTGGTAAAATTGACGGCCACAAGATGGTTGCGTCGGGCTACACCGCCGTCTGGGCGACAGAGAACACCCGTGAAGCCATATTTGATGCTTTCAAGCGCCGTGAGACCTATGCCACCACCGGTCCACGCATTGGGCTGCGGTTCTTTGGCGGTTGGGAGTTTGACGAGGCAGATATCAGCAGTCGCACTCCTTCTGTGGCCGGCTATACCAAAGGCGTGCCGATGGGCAGTGATTTGCGTGAGCGGGTCGGGGACGGGGCACCAAGCTTTATGCTGGTCGCACTGCGCGATCCAATTGGCGCCAATTTGGATCGCATGCAGGTCATCAAAGGCTGGATGGATGCTGATGGGGCGTTGCATGAAAAAGTGTTTGATGTTGCCTGGTCAGGGGATCGCGAAATCGATGCCAATGGCAAGTTGCCAGCAGTTGGTAATACGGTGGACATCGAGGCCGCAAGCTGGACCAATACAATCGGTGCCTCGGAGTTGACCCAGATTTGGACAGATCCTGAGTTCAATGCGGACGAGCCTGCATTCTATTATGTGCGTGTGCTGGAAATCCCAACGCCACGTTGGGTGCTGTATGACAAGCTGCGCTATGGCATCGAGCTGCCGGAAGAAGCGCAGTTGATCCATCAGGAGCGGGCTTACTCTTCGCCGATTTGGTACACGCCAGCGGAGGGCTGAGGGCTTTACCCTAGAAGGTAAAAAGGCGCCGCGAAGTTGCGGCGCCTTTTTCTATTTCTGGGACCGATGTGCTCAGTCGTTGATGTCGTGATCGAAGGTTTTGACTTGTCCTGTGGGCAGGGCAAATATGCGGCGTAATACCAGCCAAGCAGCCAGTGACAGGGCAGCAAAGACAAGCAGGATCATCTGCCAGCTCAGCGCTGTGAGCGGACCTAGCAGTAGCAAGCCAACGATGGCAGCGCCAATGGCAAAGCCCAAGAACACAAAGCCGGGCAGCAGTATTTCGATCAAAGCGAATACCAGCGCGGCAGCCAGCCAAACCCACCAAATAGACATCAAATCGGTCATTAGCCGCGGCCTTTGAGCAGTTTGAAGGCGTCGCCAAAAGCTTCGAGTGCTGCGGCGGGTAGAACGATGGTCTGATTGCCTGCGCCGTCCCCCAGCTTGTTGATCGATTCAACTTGCTTCAAGGCAACTTGGTATTGTGCAGCCTCGATGCCGTTTTCCTTGATCGCCTTGGCGACAACCTCGGTGGCGTAGGCTTCGGCATCCGCGCCAATACGGCGGGCCTTGGCGGATTGTTCGGCGGCATAGAGCTCGGCGTCGGCGTTGAGCTCAACAGCTCGTTTGGTGCCTTCAGCTTCGGTCACCTGGGCGCGGCGCGCGCGTTCGGCGTTGAGCTGTTGCAGCATCGCGTCACGGGTGGCTTGGTCGAGGTTCACGTCAAGAATTTCGGCGCGGGTCACTTCGATGCCCCAGTCATCAACTGCATCTTCAACCAGTTCTTTAATGCGGGTGATCAGCTGGTTGCGGTTGGATTGTACTTCGTCCAGATCCATTTTGCCGATCTCGGCGCGCACGATGCCAGCCACGGTCGTGGCAATCGCGCCGTCCACATCGCGGATACGATAGACCGTCTTTTCCGGTTCGAGAATGCGGTAGAACACAGATGTTTCAACCTGCACCAAAACGTTGTCTTTGGTGATGGCATCTTGGTTGGCGTTCGGGAGCTGGCGCTCAAGGATGGACACTTGATGGCGGACAACATCCAGAAATGGCACGATAAAGTTGATGCCAGGCCCAAGCACCGAACGCAGACGGCCAAAGCGCTCAACGACGTGCTTTTCAGATTGCGGCACAATACGAATGCCTTTGAGAACAATAACAACAAGCAGGATCGCGCCCAACAGGACGACGATGTTTTCGGACAAAAGCCCGAGGAGGAGATCTTCCGACACTAGGAACCTCATAGGTTTAGTAAGTTGCACTGGTTCTAGCTGTGACGGGTGTTGGTCGGTTTTACAAGCCTGTTGGATGGGCGTATGGAGGGGGAAATCCGCCGAAAATTCCCCTTGAAGGTTATAAGATGAGCCAGCGTTTCAGTTTTGAGTTGAAAGCCACCAATGGAAAAGCCCGCACTGGCGTGATTTCCACCCCACGTGGAGAAATTCGTACACCCGCGTTTATGCCTGTGGGCACGGCGGCCACGGTCAAAGCGATGATGCCGGAGAGTGTGCGTGCGACGGGGGCGGATATCTTGTTGGGCAATACCTATCATCTGATGTTGCGCCCGACAGCAGAGCGGATTGCGCGTCTGGGTGGTTTGCATAAATTCATGAACTGGGAGCGTCCGATCCTGACAGACTCGGGAGGATTTCAGGTGATGTCTTTGGCTGAGTTGCGCAAGCTCACCGAAAAAGGCGTGACCTTTCGCAGCCACATCGATGGCTCCAAACATGAACTCACCCCTGAACGCTCGATGGAAATCCAGCGCTTGCTGGGCAGTGATATCGTGATGTGTTTTGACGAATGCCCCGCGCTGCCAGCAGATCGGGACCGGATTGCAGAAAGTATGCGCCTGTCGATGCGGTGGGCGGAACGGTCACGTGAGGCGTTTGGGGATCGGCCTGGGCACGCGCTCTTTGGCATTATGCAGGGCGGGCTTGAGCGCGACATGCGCGAAGAAAGTGCGGAAGCGTTAAAAGCCATCGGTTTTGAAGGATATGCGGTTGGTGGGCTGGCAGTTGGAGAAGGGCAGGGGCCGATGTTTGACTGTCTGGACTATGCGCCGGAGTTTTTGCCCAAAGACAAGCCGCGGTATTTGATGGGGGTTGGTAAACCCGATGATATCGTCGGGGCGGTGAAGCGTGGTATTGATATGATGGATTGCGTATTGCCGTCGAGATCCGGCCGGACAGGGCAGCTGTTTACCCGCCGTGGTGTGGTGAACATTAAAAACGCGCGCCATGCGGATGATCCACGTCCGTTGGATGAGGCCTGCACGTGTCCGGCGTGTTCAAAATACTCGAGGGCCTATCTGCACCACGTTTTCCGTGCCAATGAGATGATTTCGGGCATGCTATTGACGTGGCACAATCTGCATTATTTCCAAGAGATCATGCAGGGGATGCGCGATGCCATCGCGGCGGGCACCTTTGATGCTTGGGAAGCGGAGTTTCATGCGCAGCGCGCGCAGGGGGACATCGAACCGGTGTGAATTGGACGGGCGAAACGGCGCTCCTGCGGTGCAGATCGCCCCGCCCGCCGTCCCGCAAGTGATGTGCAAACGGTGTGCTGCAAACTTATCCAAAGTTTTTTGCCAACTATCCCTTTTCGCGCCTTGTTCCTCGGGGCTGGTAAAGGCATTGTGACGAACGACCTGCTTGGGGACAGTTGAATCATCCGGTTCAAAGCCCCAAATCTTAATTCCGAGGAAACGGAAAGCGGACTGGAGGTTGCCAAAATTGGGACCCGCGCCGCTTTGCTAGAACAAGGACATGCTATGCAAGAGCCTCTAAATCAATCCTATCCGGTGCTGCCGCTACGCGACATCGTGGTGTTTCCACATATGATCGTGCCGCTGTTTGTCGGGCGAGAAAAGTCAGTTCGCGCGCTGGAAGAAGTGATGGCGGATGACAAGCAGATTCTGCTGTCGAGCCAAATCGATCCCGCCGAGGATGACCCCACCAGTGATGATATCTACCGTGCCGGCGTGCTGGCCAATGTGCTGCAGTTGTTGAAACTGCCTGACGGCACAGTGAAAGTTCTGGTGGAAGGCCAGAGCCGCGTGGAGATCACCGAATTCATCGAAAACGAAGAGTTTTTTGAGGCAAGCGCCGAGTATCTGCAAGAGATGCCAGGGGATGCGGCCACCATCGAAGCGCTGTTGCGCTCGGTTGGGGATGAGTTTGAACGCTATGCCAAGGTCAAGAAGAACGTTCCCGAAGAAGCCATGAGCGCCGTTGCGGATTCCGAAGAACCTGCACGACTTGCCGATCTGGTTGCGGGACATTTGGGCATTGAAGTGGCCCAGAAGCAGGAATTGCTTGAAACGCTGAGCGTGAGCGAGCGGCTCGAGAAGGTCTATGGCCTGATGCAGGGCGAGATGAGCGTTCTGCAAGTCGAGAAGAAGATCAAGACGCGGGTCAAATCCCAGATGGAGAAGACCCAGCGTGAATATTATCTGAATGAGCAGATGAAGGCCATTCAGAAGGAGCTGGGCGACGGCGAAGAGGGCGAAGGTGAAATTGCTGAGCTTGAGGATAAGATTGGCAAGACCAAACTGTCCAAGGAAGCCAAAGAAAAGGCTGACGCCGAGCTGAAGAAGCTGAAGAACATGAGCCCGATGAGCGCTGAGGCGACTGTGGTGCGCAACTATCTGGATTGGATGCTGTCCATTCCATGGAACAAGCGCGGCCGTGTCAAAAAGGACCTCAACAAGGCGCAGGCTGTGCTGGATGACGATCACTATGGTCTGGAGAAGGTTAAAGAGCGCATCGTTGAGTACCTTGCGGTGCAGCAACGCTCTAGCAAACTGAAGGGACCAATCCTGTGTTTGGTTGGCCCTCCGGGTGTTGGGAAAACCTCGCTTGGGAAATCGGTTGCCAAGGCGACAGGGCGTGAGTTTATCCGCATCTCGCTGGGTGGCGTACGTGATGAAAGCGAAATTCGCGGTCACCGCCGGACCTACATTGGTTCGATGCCCGGTAAGATCATTCAGGCGCTCAAGAAGGCCAAAACCACCAATCCGCTGATTCTGCTCGATGAAATCGACAAGATGGGGCAGGATTTCCGTGGTGATCCAGCATCAGCGATGCTGGAAGTGCTTGATCCCGAACAGAACGGCACCTTTGTGGACCACTATCTTGAGGTGGAATACGACCTGTCTAATGTGATGTTTTTGACCACAGCGAATTCCTACAACATGCCGGGACCGTTGCTGGATCGGATGGAGATCATCTCGTTGGCGGGCTACACCGAAGACGAGAAACGCGAAATCGCGCGTCAGCATCTGATCGACAAGCAGGTTAAGAACCACGGCCTGAAAAAGGACGAGTTTGAGATCAGCGACGAGGCGTTGCAGGAAATTGTGCGCACTTATACCCGCGAAGCCGGTGTGCGGAACCTTGAGCGTGAGTTGGCCAAGTTAGCCCGTAAAGCGGTGACGAAGATCGTCAAAGGCAATGCGGAGAAGGTTGAAGTGACCGCTGACAACCTTGACGATTTCCTTGGTGTGAAGAAATTCCGCTATGGGCTGGCTGAGGACGAACATCAGGTTGGTGTCGTGACCGGATTGGCGTGGACCAGTGTTGGCGGTGACTTGCTGCACATCGAGGCGTTGAAGCTGCCTGGTAAAGGGCGGATGAAGACGACTGGGAAGCTGGGCGATGTGATGAAGGAATCGATTGATGCGGCGTCTTCATATGTGCGCTCGATCTCTCCCAAAATCGGTGTCAAACCGCCTAAGTTCGACAAAATCGATATCCACGTTCACGTTCCTGACGGAGCGACACCAAAAGATGGACCGTCGGCGGGTTTGGCCATGGTGACATCGATTGTGTCGGTTCTAACGGGCATTCCTGTGCGCAAAGATATTGCGATGACGGGCGAAGTGAGCCTGCGGGGCAATGCAATGCCAATCGGTGGTTTGAAAGAGAAACTGCTGGCGGCTCTGCGCGGTGGGATCAAGACAGTTTTGATCCCCGAAGAAAACGAAAAGGATCTGGCAGAAATTCCGGACAATGTGAAAGCGGGATTGAAGATTATTCCTGTGACGCATGTTTCGGAAGTGCTCAAGCTTGCGCTGGTTGAAGAACCAGAAGCCATTGAGTGGGACGAGGCGGCAGAAGAAGCCGCAGCGGCCGCGCTGAGTGCTGAAAAAGGCGCAGGAGCCACGGCTCACTAGCCTCTGTCAAAGGCGAAAACTCTAAAAGGCCCGCAAGTCTCTTGCGGGCTTTTTTTGTCGCTATCTTGTAGCGTTCAGGCACTTAATGGCTATATTTGGGGGATATTTGTGGTTTTTTTTACATTACCCTGATACGCTTTATCAAAATAAGAGCAGGAAAATGAGGTAATGATGGCCCGTAATACGACAACAACGCCCCGCAAGAGTACCAGTAGCACACGAACCAAAAGCTCGGCGCGGCCCGCACCCAAGGCGACCACTTCCGCTGCGACGCGCGCAAAGTCTTTGAGCACTGCCGCCTCTAAGGCACCGTCCACTACAAAGGCCAAAACCACTTCAACTGTTGCGCCCTCCAAAAGTACAGAAGCCGCCACCGATTGGTCTGCACCGCAGGACAAAACTGAACTGCGCAAAAAAGAGCTTGTTGATCTGGTTGTGGAACGCTCCGGCGTCAAGAAACGTGACGCCAAACCCGCCATTGAAACCGCTCTGTCAATTTTGGGTGAAGCTTTGGCTGACGGACAGTCTTTGAACCTACCACCAATGGGTAAAATCAAGGTTCAGCGCTGCAAAGATGTCGATGGTGCCGAGGTTCTCAGCCTGCGCATGAGAAGAAAGACGCAGACGAGTGAAAAAACCGAAGAAACGCCTCTTGCAGAGCCTGCAGAGTGACGTTAGATAACGCCCTACCGGGTCGTTAGCTCAGTTGGTAGAGCGCTTCGTTTACACCGAAGATGTCGGGAGTTCGAGCCTCTCACGACCCACCACTCCCCTCCCTCGATTTTGTTAGGCTTCTAGTTTTAAGGGGCTTTGCGCTGCCTCTATCGGTACACAGGGGTGGTACACACATCAGATACGCAATGCCCAATCCGGTTCTTATTGGTCAGACTTATTACCTTCGTGTTCGAGTCCCTAAAGACATCGTTGAGTCGTCCAAGCGCGAGCGAGTCAGAGTCCCTGTGGGCGGTGACTTTGTGACCGTTGTGATTGGCGACGCGGTCAAGGTTTCGCTTCAGGCAAAAGACGCTACAGAAGCTAAACGCCGATTTACACAAGCGCGCTGCGCTCAATGACCAATGGGAGGCGTTAAAGCACGGCTCGATTAGCCATGACCTGACGAGAATTTATGAGGGGAAATTCCAAATGCTTCGCGGAAGCGTTTAGAGAAATTACCTGCAGATTCGTAGCCGCACGCGATCGCGACATCGACGACGGCCATATTGGTTTCTCCAAGTAGGATTCGCGCGTGTTGCAGGCGCATTTCCTGAAGGTAGCGTTTTGGAGTGGTGTTGAGATGGGTGCGAAACAGGCGTTCTAGCTGGCGGCGGGAAATTCCGAGCTCTTTTGTGATGTCATCAAGGCTGATTGAATCTTCCAGATGGTCCTTGAAGTAGGAAATAATGCTCACGAGTTTGGTATTGCGTGAGCCGATGGACGCCGCAGTTGAGCTTTGTTGGCGGTCGGTTTCGGACCGTTGCACGGAATGTAGACACATATTCAGGACCGCGCGGGCCAACTCGGGGCCGTGGCGATCATAGATCAATTTAAGAAATAGATCCGTGGCCGCTGAGCCACCGCCGCAAGTGAGGATCCGGTCATCAATTGCGTATAATTGCTCGACAGGATCCAAATCAGGAAAGTGCTCGCGGAATGCGGGGATGTTTTCCCAATGCAGCGTGAACGTGCGATCTGCCAGGATGCCTGCCTTGGCAAGTGTATATGCTCCGGTACAAAGACCGCCCACCGTGCGCCCGAGTCGCCATTGTTGGCGACACCAGTTGCTGACGCGGGTGCTGGTGGCTTTTTCCGGTTCAACTCCTGAACACACAAAAATGCTGGCACCTTGTGATGTGTCGCCAATTGCGCGCTCAACACCGATTTCGATGCCGTTTGAGCAACGCACGTTTGAGCCGTCTTCTGAGAGCGGCGCCCAGCTATAAAGGTTTTGGCCGGTGAGCTGGTTGGCAATGCGTAGCGTTTCAACCGCCGAAGTAAAAGCCAGCATGGACAGGTTCGGTTGAAGAACAAAGAGAATTTGTTCGGGGGCAGCCACCGTTTCCAGAGTAACTCTGGCGATTCCTTTGGGCACGATGGGGTCAGGCATTTCTCACCAAAACTGATTGAAAAGTCGATTGTAAGATAGAGTAGGAATAAAGGCACCTACTAGTGTGAAAATGGGGCTTGCACACCCCGCATCAAGTCGTTAAGTCCCCCCTCACCGGGTCGTTAGCTCAGTTGGTAGAGCGCTTCGTTTACACCGAAGATGTCGGGAGTTCGAGCCTCTCACGACCCACCATTCTCCCTTTCGTCAAACACGTGGAAAACTCTTGGCAGAGCTTTTTGTTGATGTTGGTGTTCGGTGAAATTCAACGCTTTGATATGTTTGCGCGCCCGAGGCCGCTATTTGCCGACCTGTCAGCGGGGCAAAATTATCTGCGCCGAAAACAAAAAGGGCGACCGAAATTGGCCGCCCTTCAAAAATGCGTTCACAAACGTCTTACATTGCCGGTGCGCAAGCAACAGCACCTGTTTCAGTGGTGACCAGTGCGTAGCCAGCGTCACAGCTTGCGTTGCCAGCTTTGTCAAAGTTTGGCTGCGCATAGATTGGAGCGGGCTCTTCTTGTTGAGCACAAGCAGCGAGAGCAATACCGGCGATGCAGAGAGCAGCGTAGACAGGTTTCATATTGTAGTTCCTTTGAAAGTTATTGGATCAAGTGAATCCATTTAAACCATATAGCTGTGATTCCTCAAAGAAATAGGCGCGAAACTTTCGATTTGACGCGTTGGGCGGATAGCTGCCGCGGGATGGGCGAAAAATATTTGCCTACGATGTTATATCCGCTTGACGCCACCGGACAGTCAAACTAAATCACGGCTCACGCTGCAGGGCATTGCCTGAATGCGGGTAGCGAGCGGTTGTAGCTCAGTTGGTTAGAGTACCGGCCTGTCACGCCGGGGGTCGCGGGTTCGAGCCCCGTCAACCGCGCCACGCTACCAGCCCTGATCCGGGGTTCCTTCGGGGGAACGGATCACGTCGAAAGACAAAGATGCGCGGTTGTAGCTCAGCTGGTTAGAGTACCGGCCTGTCACGCCGGGGGTCGCGGGTTCGAGCCCCGTCAACCGCGCCACTTTCTCCTTTATTAATCACCACGATTTACAAGGCGGCAGTGCGCAACTTTTGCGTCGGTTGCCTGATTCTTGTCCCTGTTGTGCCGTATTGCCGTGGCACAGAGGTTTCAATGATTTGAGTAGACCGTTGTTGGGTGGAGAAGAGAATGCCGGACCCTTATGTATCCGAGGTGAAGTATCTGGGGGGCGCGTCGCTGGACTTTATCGAAGTCGTTGTGGACGCGGGGACGGATGTGAGCGGTGTTTTTGTGACTGTTTACAATTCTGATGGGACTATTCGTACAGTAAACGCACTGGAAACGCTTGCGGCCACAGTAGGCGGCAAAGATATCTATGTGATTAGCACCGTCGATTCGTCGACTTTCAACGGATTGAATAAAATGGGTGCCGTTGCGTTAAGCGATGGCGGGGCAACGCCTTTACAATTCATTTCCTTTGATGACGGGGCACCGGTTGTCGCAACCGAAGGGGTTGCGGATGGTTTGACCTCGGATCAGATCGGAGGGGCGGGTGCGGGAGAATCGCTGGAAACGACAGACGGCGGCTCGAGCTATCAAACGCAGACATCACCAAACAAAGGCACAATCCCGTGTTTTTTGAAGGGTACGTTGATCGTGACACCCAAGGGGCAGGTTGCGGTTGAGGATTTACAGGCCGGCGATTGGGTCGTGAGCCCGCAGGGAACACGGCTGCAGGTTCTGACCGTGCTTGTGCGTAAAGTTGGCGTGGCGCAGGCGATGCTTACACCTAGTTTGCGGCCTGTGTGCATTCAGGCCGGTGCGATGGGGGCGGGTTTGCCACGTCGTGATCTTTATTTGTCACGTCAACATCGCGTGTTGATTAACTCCAAGGCCGCAAAACGTATGTTCGAGCGGGACGCGGTTTTAGTTTCAGCGCATCACCTATTGAGTATGGAGGATGTGAAAGTTGCACCGTTGACCGGTGAAATTGAGTACTTTCACCTTTTGCTTGAAGCTCATGGTGTGGTGATGGCGCACGGCGTCGGTTGCGAGAGTTTTTTGGTTGCTCCGATCTCGATGGGTGCAATTAGTGATGAGGCGCGTGTGCGAGTTGAGCGGATTTTTCCAGACGCAAAAAAAGACGGGTACCGAGCCGAGGCCGTCGCCTTGATTCCACGTCCAAAGCAACAACGCCAGCTCATTGCGCGACATGCCAAGAACCACCAGCCGCTGTTTTTGTCTAGCGGCAACCTGGAGCTGCAAAGCGCATCAGGGAAATAAGCCACCGATCCTTCGGTGTTTGTAGAAAAAAGGCGCGTCACCAAATGGTTGCGCGCCTTAAGTGTCGTGCAGGTAAAAACAGGTGTCCGGATTTTAGGTTTCGTCGCGGCTTAATGCGTCTAAAATACGAGCCCAGCTGCGAATACCTTTGTGGAAACTCTCAAGATCATATTTCTCATTGGGCGAGTGGATTTGATCATCATCTTTGCCAAAGCCGATCAGCATCGCGTCGACGCCCAGAAGGTCTTTGAAATACCCGGCAATTGGGATGGAGCCACCGCAGCCTACATAAGCTGCCGGATTGGGCCATTCATCCGACAGGGCAGCGCGGGCTTTTTCAAATGCGGGATCCTCGATGGACATCTGAGACGCTGGCGCGCCTTTGTCGACGCGGTACTCAACTGTGAAGCCTTCTGGGAGGTTACTTTCCAGATATTCACGGAATGCCACGCGAATTTTGTCGGGATCCTGTTGTCCAACAAGACGAAAGGACACTTTGGCGGAGGCTTCTGATGGCAAAACAGTTTTAAAGCCATCGCCTGTATAGCCGCCCCAAATGCCGTTAACGTCGCATGTTGGACGCGACCAGATCATCTCGAGTGGTGTGCGGTCTTGCTCGCCTGCGGGTGTTTTGAGGCCGACGTCGCCAAGAAAGCTGTCGTGATCAAAATTCAAACCTTGCCACTGAGCGCGCATTTCATCAGGCAGCTCTGGTACGTCGTCATAAAAGCCGGGCAGGGTGATCGCACCGGTTTCATCGTGGAGCCCCGCGAGAATTTTGTTCAACACCCGAATAGGGTTCATCGCGATGCCGCCGTACATGCCAGAATGCAGATCGCGTGTCGGGCCGGTGATGGTAAAGTCTTCGCCCAACAGGCCACGCAGCATTGTGGTGATCGCGGGGACTTTGCTGGCAAACAATCCTGTGTCACAGATCAGCGCCACGTCTGAGGTCAGCTCGGCCGCGTTTTCCTGCATGAAGGGAACAAGGCTTGGTGAACCTGATTCTTCCTCGCCTTCGAAGAAGAAGGTGATCTTGCAGGGTAGGGTGCCTTTTTCCGCTTTCCACGCACGGCACGCTTCCACAAAGGTCATCAACTGGCCTTTGTCATCTGATGACCCGCGGCCACGGATGACCTGACCGTTTGGCGTGTCTTCGAGAGCGGGTTCAAATGGCGGGGTGTCCCACAGCTCTAACGGGTCTACGGGCTGCACATCATAGTGGCCATAAAACAACAGGTGCGGTCCGTTTCCTTCGACATGTCCAACCACCATTGGATGACCGGGTGTTGGGCGTTTTTCCGCCGAAACTCCGAGGTTTAGGAGGTCTTCCACCAACCAGTCCGCAGCAGCATCACAATCTGCCTTGAATGCAGGGTCAGTTGAAATAGATTGGATTCGCAACAGCTCTAACAGGCGATCGAGAGATTGCGGCAGTTCCCGGTCAATCCGGGAGAGAATGGCGTCAAGTGACATAGGATACTCCATCTGGTGCGACGATTTGCGACGACCCTATCATCGGGTTTTACGCTGTCCAGAGGGGGCAAACTCTTGTTGATCGAAGTCAAGGCCGTTAATACATTGACCTCGTAACCTGTTGTTGACCGCTTGGTTGGACTATAGTTCAACCCGTAGGGAACCAGGCGGTTCAATAGATGAGACGAAACAATACGTCTCGGGACATGAAGGGAACGTAACTGTGAACTACGCTGCTCAGCTTGAGGCTGCGATTGATCGCCTGCACGAAGAAGGCCGGTATCGGACCTTTATCGATATTGAACGCGACAAGGGTAACTTCCCGCACGCGTTGTGGACCAAACCCGACGGATCGCAGGCGCCTATCACTGTGTGGTGTGGCAACGATTACCTTGGCATGGGGCAGCAGCCTTCTGTTCTTGAAGCAATGCATGAAGCCATTGATGCCACCGGTGCTGGCTCTGGTGGGACCCGCAATATCAGCGGTACGACGGTGTATCACAAACGCCTTGAGGCCGAATTGGCCGACCTGCACGGCAAAGAATCAGCTCTGTTGTTCACCAGCGCCTATATCGCGAATGACGCAACATTGAGCACTCTGCCTAAACTTTTCCCGGGGCTGATTATTTATTCTGACGCTCTGAACCACGCCTCGATGATTGAAGGTGTGCGCCGCAACGGCGGGGCCAAACGGATTTTCCGCCACAACGATGTCGCGCATCTGCGTGAGTTGCTAGAAGCAGACGACCCATCGGTTCCCAAGCTGATTGCATTTGAATCCGTCTACTCCATGGACGGCGATTTTGGTCCAATCAAAGAACTCTGTGATCTCGCAGATGAATTTGGTGCGTTGACCTATATCGACGAAGTTCACGCTGTGGGCATGTACGGTGCGCGTGGCGGTGGGGTGACCGAACGTGACAACCTTGCGCATCGCATCGATATCATCAACGGCACCTTGGCAAAGGCCTATGGTGTGATGGGCGGATACATCGCTGCAAGCGAGAAAATGTGTGATGCTGTAAGGTCTTACGCGCCGGGCTTTATCTTCACTACATCCTTGCCGCCAGCTGTTGCAGCGGGAGCTGCAGCCTCGGTGCGTCACTTGAAATCAGACCAAGAACGTCGTGATTTGCATCAGCAACAAGCGAGCATTCTGAAGCTTCGTTTGAAGGGACTGGGTCTGCCAATCATCGATCACGGAAGCCATATTGTGCCGGTGATTGTCGGAGATCCTGTCCACACCAAGGTGCTTTCAGATCATCTTTTGTCGGACTACGGAATCTACGTGCAGCCGATCAATTTCCCAACGGTTCCGCGGGGGACAGAGCGTCTGCGCTTTACGCCATCGCCGGTTCATGGTCCTGAGGAAATGGATAAGTTGGTGAATGCCATGGACGCCCTGTGGAGCCATTGTGCGCTAAATCGCGCCGAGCTTGCAGGCTAAGAAAAGTTCTACGGTTAAAGAATCTTTGATTTGTGTTAGGGTAGTCCTAATAAGGGATCGATCCGAATCCACAGTGGTAAGTGATCGGCATTACGAAATGGGGCGTATGGCATGATCGGGCGCAAGACAAAGCGCGAAGCGGAAATCGTAGAAGACCGGCCTAAGGGCTATGATGACTTTCGCGTGAGTCTGGGAGACAGGATGCGCGGGGAGCGCGCAACCTTAGGGAAATCTCTGTTGGATGTGCAACGCGAGTTGCGCATTCGGGCCTCGTATGTCGCTGCGATTGAGAATTGTGATCCCTCAGCGTTTGAAACACCGGGTTTTATTGCTGGTTATGTTCGTTCATATGCCCGCTACCTTGGCATGGAGCCCGAAGAAGCTTTTGAAGCTTTCTGTCTAGAGAGCGGGTTTAGCACAGCGCACGGGATGTCGGCAGCGGCGTCAAGCTTGCGCAATAAACCTGAAAAAGCGGTAAAGGTGGGGTCACAGGACCCGTTTTCGTCGTCCAATACAACGTTTGCTCCGGTTCAAGAGTCGATTTTGTCACGCATCGAGCCGCGTGCGATCGGGTCCTCTCTGGTGCTTGTCGCGCTCATTGCGGCGATTGGATATGGCGGATGGAGTGTTCTCAAAGAAATTCAACGCGTGACCCTTGCTCCGGTTGAGCAGACCCCTGTTGTTTTGTCTGACCTAGATCCGCTGGAGGACGTCCGCAACAACACTATTCCGGCGACACCAGACGCGCCTGACACCCGTGCCGCGGGTGTTTTTGCGCCTCCTGCGGACGCTCTGGATCGGCTGTATCGCCCACAAGCGCTAGATGTTCCTGTGCTTGTCGCACGGGACGCGCCAATTTCTCAGCTAAACCCCAATACTGTTGGAAGCTTTACACCTGCACCGCCAAGTCTGGTCGTTGCAGAAGCTGAAATGCAGGGCCCTCCTGTGCCGCAGGTGGTCGAAGCGATGGCGCCTGATGTGGTCTTGATGGCTGTGCGCCCTGCTTGGGTGCGGGTGCGTGGGGCCGATGGCACGGTTCTGTTTGAAAAGATACTGGACGCGGGTGAAGAATATGTTCTCCCTGCCACAGAAGAGGCCCCGACGCTGCGCGCTGGCATGTCGGGCTCTGTCTACTTTAAGATCAAAGGTAAGCTCTATGGTCCGGCAGGCGAGGGCACAAGCGTGGCGCGTGACCTACAGTTGAGCATGGATTTCATCAACGAAAACTTTGCTTTAGCTGATGTGGACGGTGATCCGGAACTGGCGCGCATCATCGCCTTGGCCGCGGCTGACACGGTGATCGCACCTGAGGAATAACGCTCATTGATGCATTGGCGCATTGCTCCTGAGGGGCAGGCAGATTAGACAGGCCCCGAACCAGTTTTGGCGAGGGGCTTTTTCATGTCCATGAACCACATCCGTCCTTGGCGGAATATTGAACGGCGCAAGTCGCGCCAGATCATGGTGGGCAATGTGCCCGTTGGTGGCGATGCCCCGATTGCGGTGCAAACCATGACCAACACTGATAGCGGTGACGTCAAGGCGACGCTGACTCAGGTCTTGGCTGCGGCAGACGCCGGCGCGGATATTGTGCGGGTGTCCGCTCCCGATGAGGCGGCCACGAATGCGCTGAAAGAAATCACAAAAGAGAGCCCTGTGCCGATCGTGGCGGATATCCATTTCCACTACAAAAGGGCCATCGAAGCGGCAGAGGCCGGAGCGGCGTGTTTGCGCATTAATCCGGGCAATATTGGCGATGAGAAACGCGTCAAAGAAGTCATCAAGGCGGCGCGCGATCATGGTTGTTCGATCCGCATCGGGGTGAACGCCGGATCATTGGAAAAACACCTGTTGGAAAAATACGGTGAGCCCTGTCCCGATGCGATGGTCGAGAGTGGGCTTGAGCACATTAAGATACTGCAAGATAACGACTTTCACGAGTTCAAGATATCCGTGAAAGCCAGCGATGTGTTCATGTCGGCAGCGGCTTATCAGATGTTGGCGGATGCCACAGATGCGCCGATTCACCTTGGGATCACTGAGGCAGGCGGTTTTGTCAGCGGCACAATCAAGTCTGCGATCGGGCTGGGTCAGCTGCTATGGATGGGCATTGGGGACACGATCCGCGTGAGCCTGAGTGCAGATCCAGTAGAAGAAGTGAAGGTTGGTTTTGAGATTCTCAAGAGCCTTGGATTGCGCCATCGCGGCGTGAATATCATCAGCTGCCCGAGTTGTGCGCGTCAGGGATTTGACGTGATTAAGACCGTGGAAACATTGGAAAAACGGCTTGAGCATATCAAAACGCCCATGAGCCTGAGTATCATCGGCTGCGTGGTCAACGGTCCCGGTGAGGCGCTGATGACGGACGTTGGGTTTACGGGCGGTGGTGCTGGCTCTGGTATGGTCTATCTGGCGGGTAAGCAGAGCCACAAGTTGTCCAATGAGGCGATGGTGGATCACATCGTGGAGCAGGTCGAAGCGAAGGCCGCTGCGATTGATGTTGAGATGGCCAAAGAGGCCGCTCAATAGACGGCTGTTGCGTGTGAAGGCATTCTGGTTAATGTCTTTCGTTTCCCGATTTTGAACAGGCAGTATCACGACTGTATAACGTCGGTATTCTGTCGGTGCGTTTTTTGTGTTTGCCCAAGTGGTGAACACAAGGCGCGATAATGTCAGAGATTTTAGATGAGAGGGGGGGATCGATCCTGTCGCCCTCAACAATCCGCATTGGTCCCGAAAAGTTTGATCCAATCAAGATGGCTGTCCGAATGGAAATGGGCAGGCACAAGCAGCTAGGGTTGGTGCGCGAGAATTCGGGTCCATATGCGGTCTTCGAAGTCCTCTTTTTGAGGCTCGAGCATGTGGCGTCCGAGAAACCAATAGAAGTATTTTTCAAACGGAAACGCTTTTTGTGTTTCAACGGCAGAGAAAAGGGCCTGTTTGAGCTCGGCTTTGGATTTCACGACAATCGTTGCATGGTGATAGTCCGACTGAGCGCAGGTGATTATTGGCTTGCGTTGCATGATAGCTTCGAAACCGGCCGCAGAGTTTTGGCTGACCACGACAGCTGATTTGGCGGCAAGATCATGTACGCTCTCATGTGAAATCACAACGTTTGGAAGCTGATTACAGATTTTCAAAATCTCTGTTTCGTACTCTGGCGTATGGGCGGGATGGGGCTTTACGTAAACGATCCCATCGGCGGCTTGCGCCACAGTCTGAAGCATCTCTTGGGTGTTTAGATAGTGGACCGGTCTTTTGTAGCGATCAATTTCCTGAAGAAAAATCACAGCCTTTGCATCGGGGAGATGACCTAATGTGCGCGGTTGCTGTGAGAACTTTGATACGTTCTCGCGCAACATGTAGCCGCTGACCCCATTGAAGAAATAACGCGCTTCTTTGAGATCAATGCTGTCGGGCAGGAAGGGGGCGGTTGCGAGGGAGGAGTTCCAATTAATTCCCATTCGATCAAAATACCAAAACCCCCAAATATAAGTCGGCATGGCGAAGAAAGCGTTGTGATGTGTTGGTAGTCGGCTGCCGCACAGAATGTGAACATGATCGTTTTGAAGTAACTTTTCCGACTTTGGTGTGTCTGCGTCCACAAGAAGGGGGCTGAAGCCTTCGGTCAGGGCCTTTTTCCCGAGTTTCTCAAAGAAATCGAACCGGCCTTTGTTGATCGCAGGGAACCAACTCTGTGAGGCATGCACAATAACGGAGTTTTTGGGGGCCTTGGACGTATTGTGTCGTTTGAAAAAGGCCATAGAAATCCAACTCCATTAGAGGGGAAGATAGCAGTAAGTTCCTGAATTCAAAATTTAAAATATTTGGAGTGGGGTGTCTATTCGGGTTTCTGCTCTTTGGTCTTTAGGCGCCCTTGTGCATAAGTACAGTTGTTGAGATCGGGGCAAATCTTGTGCGCTTGCAATCGGTCTCAGGAACGATCTCATGCGCGCGCGCCCTGAGATAGACGATTGAGAGCGCGTATGTGAACTTTGGTGATGTTGATGGGGCGCGCCGCCGGAGCGAGAGCCGCGTGGCATGAGAAAGGCCCAGCCCGAAATGGGCCGGGCCTTCACCGGTTTTACATTTTGCCAGCGTGTTTACTGGCGTTTATGAGCTGCCAGTGCCTGCATGTTTTCCAGCGGCAGGTAGCCGCGCAGCAGTTGGTCGTCCATTACAAAGGTCGGTGTGCCGGAGATGCGCATGTTTTGCGCCAACTCGCGCGTGCGCACGATTTCGGCGTTCACATCATCGCTGTCCATATGGGCCAGCAGGGGGGCAGCGTCAAAGCCGAGGCTCTCGGCGAGACGGGTCAGAGACACGTCGCTGGTGTCGCTCTTGAGCGCGATCAGAGAGTCGTGAGCCAGCTTGTAGGCGTCCGCCCCAAGCGTCTGTTTTACGGCGACCGCAAATTGCGAGCTGCGCAGGCTGTCTTCGCCGAGAATGGGGAATTCTTTGACGATCAGGCGGATATTGCCGTCCTGTTCGATCAGGGCTGCGACATCGTCATGTGCTTTGCGGCAATAGCCACAGCGGTAATCGACAAATTCGACCAGCGTGAGATCGCCTTCGAGGTTGCCGCCAACCCAAGAATAGCCGTCATCAAACAGCTCAGCGGCATAGGTTGCGACCAAGGCCTGGTCGCTGGCGGCTTCGGCAGAAGCTTGGCGTTGCTCGAGCAGCTGAACGGCTTCCATAATGACTTCGGGGTTTTCCAGCAGATAAGCGCGGACTTCGTCGCCAAAGGCGGCGCGTTCGGCATCATTCATGGATGAGAGATCCAGAGCCACAGCGGGGGTGCTCGCAAGACCCAGCACAACAGCAGCAGAGGTAAGAAGGCGTTTCATTAATTTCTCCTTGAGGTGTCAGACCGCTTAACAGCGGCCAGAATATCGTCGGCACGACGCCAAGCTGCCGAGCCCTGAGGCAAGGCGCCTACCGCGCGGCGGGCGTGAATTTCTGCGTCTTTTAGACGCCCTTGAAGGGCGTAGCGTTCGGCGGTGACCACTGAGGCCATGCCGTTTTGTCCGGTCTGTGCATAAGCTGAACCGAGGTCGCGTAAAACACGAATATCGCGAAAATCACGCGAGCGAGCGGCTTCGAGTTGTTTCAGCGCATCTGCAGGGCGTTTCACGGTGAGCAAAGAGCGCCCGTAGCCGCCCATAATCAGCGGATCATTTGGCGAAAGCTCATGGGCGCGCCCATAAGCTTTGACCGCGGACTGAAACTGGCGGCTTTCCAGCAGTATCTGGCCTTTGAGCTCGTAATAATATGCATCATCTGGGCGCAGCGCGAGGGCGCGGTCGATATGGGCCACGGCTTTGGCGCTATCTTGTTGGCGATGATAGGCTACAGCGAGGCGCATCTCGCGGATGTCTTCGTGGGTGCTGTCATCGATGCGCGAAAACGTATAGCTGGTCGGGCGCATAAAGGCCGAGGTTTTGCCGCGGGCGCGTTCATACCAATAGTCCAGCTCGGGTTGGGGTTTGGCGTTACCGGAATAGGCCGCGACAAAGCCTTCCATGGCGCGCAAACGATCGCGGGTCAGAGGGTGGCTGCGCATATAGGGGTCTTGGCGGCTGGTGGTGAGCAGTTCCTGACCTTCGAATACTTTGTGCACATCGATCGCTCCCTGTGGGTCGATGCCTGCCAGCGCCATGTAGCGCACACCGGATTGGTCAGCTGAAGCTTCCTCAGAGCGGGTATGGGCCAGAAACTGACGTTGCGCAGAGGACTGCGTGCCAAGCGCCACACCAAGGGCGGCTTCACCGGCACCAGCTGCGGCGGCGGCCAATGCCAGCGCAAGGCCGAGGCCTGCGGCGGTACGTGCGCTGTCCATATTGGCCATGCGCCGCGTGATGTGGCCATTGGCAATATGGGCGGCCTCATGGGCGATGACCGATTGCAACATTTCCGGGGTGTCCATGCGCATCAGCATGCCGGTGTTGATGAAAATATGTTGTGGATCAACCACAAAAGCGTTCAGGGAGGCGTCATTCACCACCAGAATTTTAACTGTGCCACCAAGCCCTGCTGCGGCCAGAATGGGCGCGGCCATGCGCGCCAGTGCGTGTTCGATGTCTGGATCGCGGATCAGCGAAACCGCACGTGCGGGGCCGGCGGACCACACGGCGATGAAGGCGGCCACAAGAATGGCTGCGATTAGACGAAAACTCTGGATTGACGGCATGGCCGTTTCACGTTGATACCTCATGAGAGACTATAGGAACGAAAATGATGCGGAACTCAAGACGTGGGGCAGTTGATCCCTTTATCGTGATGGATGTAATGGAGGCCGCGCGCCAAGCTGAGGCGGATAATCGCCATATCATCCACATGGAAGTCGGCCAGCCTGGCACAGCCGCACCCAAGGGCGCGCGCGCGGCGTTGGCCGAGGCGATGGACGGTGATGCGTTGGGCTATACGGTGGCGCTGGGACTACCTGCGTTGCGCCGCCGGATCGCGCAGCTGTATGGGGAATGGTATGACGTGGACCTCAATCCCGAACGGGTGATTGTAACGCCGGGGTCTTCGGGGGCGTTTTTGCTCAGCTTCACAGCCTCGTTTGATGCGGGGGAACGTGTGGCGATTGGCGCACCGGGCTATCCGAGCTATCGCCAGATTCTCAAGGCGCTCAGCCTTGAGCCGTTGGATATCCAGACCGCGCCGCAAAACCGGCTTCAACCCGTGCCCGATGATTTGCATGCGTTGGATTTTGAGGGGCTGATGGTGGCCTCGCCGGCCAATCCCACCGGCACGATGCTGGATCGGGATGCGATGAGCGCGCTCATCGAGCTGTCGCGTGACAAGGGCGCAGCCTTTATCAGCGATGAGATTTATCACGGCATCGAATATGAAGCCAAAGCTGTGAGTGCGCTGGAAATCACGGACGACTGTTATGTGATCAACAGTTTCTCCAAATATTTCAGCATGACTGGCTGGCGGGCGGGCTGGATGGTGGTGCCGGAAGATCATGTGCGCAAGATCGAGCGGCTGGCGCAGAACATGTTTATTTGTGCGCCCCATGCCAGTCAGGTGGCAGCCTTGGCCGCAATGGAGTGCCATGAGGAGTTGGAAGCCAACATGGCGGTCTATCGTACCAATCGTGAGATGATGATCGAAGGGTTGCCCAAGGCAGGGTTTGTCAGCTTCGCCCCGCCGGATGGGGCGTTTTATGTCTATGTTGACGTGAGCGCCTTTACCGATGACAGCCGTGCTTTTGCGCGTGACATTCTGGATTTGGCGGGCGTGGCTGTGACGCCGGGGTTGGATTTTGATCCCGCGCGTGGCCATCAGACGCTGCGGTTTTCCTACGCGCGCGCCACCAAGGATATTGCGGAAGGGTTGCTGCGCCTACAGCGGTTTATGTCAGCGCGCGGATTCGTCTAAAGCGGGGGGCGCTGCCCCCCCCGTCACAAGCAGGCTTGTGACTCCCCCCGAGGTATTTTTAGCACCAAAAATCCGGGGCCTGTGCGCGTGTGATCTGTGTGCCAGAAATATGTGTGTCAGTGAGAGGTGGTTGCGGGGCGCATTTACGTGTAGGTTTGGCGCAATGAGGTCCGACAGAAGAGCGGTGAAGAGCAATGGGCAGAGTTTTTGCGGTCATATTGGCGGTGTTTTGGGCCAGTTTGGGCGCGGCGCAGGAATTTTCGGCGCTGGCGCGCCTGGATATCGAACGCAGTGGACTGAGTGATGGGCGTCGCGGGGCGGTCAGTCTGGAGCTTGGCCTGTCTCAGGGCGTGCCATGGCGGATATTTCAATTGGATGAACCGCGTCGGTTGGTTTTGGATTTTCGTGAAATTGACTGGGGAGTGGTGACGCCGGAGGATTTGGGCAGCGCGAAAGGTGTCGAAAAGCTCAGGTTTGGAGTGTATCGGCCCGGGTGGAGCCGGATGGTGCTGGATTTGGCGACCCCTTTGAAAGTTTCAAGCGCAGGCTTGCAGGTTGACGCGGTAAGTGGGCGGGCGCAATTGCAGGTGGTTTTGGACCCGGTGAGTGCCGAAGACTACGCAGAAGGCGCAGGTGCACCTTATGATCCGCGCTGGGATTTGCCGGAACCGGCAGTGGATATCAGCACGCGAGAGGCGCGACCAGATTGGGCCTCAACTGTGGTGGTGCTAGACCCCGGACATGGCGGGATTGACCCCGGCGCGGAGCGCAATGGCGAGCAGGAAAAACAGCTGGTGCTGGGGTTTGCGCGGGAATTGCGCGATGTGCTGCGCCGCGCTGGCGGATTTGAGGTTGTGATGACGCGCGACGAGGATGTGTTTGTCTCGCTTGAGCGTCGCGTGGCGATTGCACATCAGGTTGGCGCAGACGTGTTTATTTCGCTGCATGCGGACAGCCTCAGCCAAGGGCACGCCCAAGGCGCAACGGTTTATACGTTGAGTGATGAAGCCACTGATGCGGCCTCGGCAACTTTGGCAGAGCGTCATGATCGTGCCGACATTTTATCAGGCATCGATCTGACGGGGGCAGATGATGAGGTCACTGATGTTTTGCTGGATCTTGCACGTATGGAAACGCAGCCGCGCACACAGAAGCTGGCCGGGACACTGGTGCATGCGATGCAAGACACCACTGGCACGTTGAACCGCAAACCGCACCGCGAGGCCGCCTTTTCGGTGTTGAAGGCGGCAGATGTACCATCGGTCCTGATCGAGCTTGGTTTTATGTCCTCAGATCGTGATTTGGCCAACCTGTTGGATGCGGGCTGGCGTGCCTCAATGGCGGCGGGCATTCGCGACGGGCTGCAGGCCTGGGTGCTGGAAGATAAGGCAACACGCGGTTTGGTGCGGCAGTGATCAACATGTTGGCGAAATTGCTTTAACGCGCATTCTATTGAGTTGCATCCCGGCTTGACCTTACGGCATGCCCGTGCCCATCCTGACAGGGTCGTCTGTGGGGGGGAGATCATGTGGCGCAGCGTTGTGAGTTTGGCAGGTTTTGCAGCCGTGAGCCTGTGTGGCTGTGGCTCGGTTGACTATGATGCGGTGACGCGCGGGACGTTTTCGGGCAAGGCCAATCTGGTTTGGGTGGCCCCAAATGCAACCGCTTTGCTAGGGGATGGGCTATTTTTATATGTGCCGGACCCCTCTGAGCCGCTGGTGTTTGAGCGCCATCCTTCCAACGATCCCGCCCAAGGCAGCGAAATCATCACGCCCGAGGCGTTTTTCACCGATGGCGGATCGATCCCGCGGGCCGTCCAGGCGGCTCCGGGGTTTAATGCATGGGGGTATGGGCCTGCCTATGTCATCCATGATTGGGTTTTTGTGGCCAGAAAATGCATGAACTATGATGAGACGCATGCATCAACTTTAGCTACTAATGAGATGAAAAAGCTCAAAAATCTGTCGTTTCAAGGCAGTGTTGAAATCATGGCAGAGACAATCAAAGCGCTGGTCAGCGACTTTGGCGTTGCAAACGGCAACAGCCTGTCGGGACCGATTATTTCAAATGTGACGGCGGGGCCGGTTTCATACCGGCTTTGGGAGGAAGATGGGGAATGTGCGCAGTTCTTGCCGGATGATCAGGCGACCGGTGCACAGACAAAGAGCGTCGGTGCGTTGGCATCCGGTGGCATCGTGTCGGAAATTCAGGCGCGCATGGGCGGCGTGTCAGGGCTGTCTCAAAAATCCGCTGCACAGGGCGCATTGAGACAAGGCGAGGTGATGCAATTGTCTACGGGGCAGGTGGCGCGAGTGATTGCCGTTTATGATGTGGAGTGATCCCGCGGAAACAGAAGCGTTAGGAAGGTATGGGCGTTTTGGCGCAGAGTGATCCTGCAGATGAGGCCTTCTTTGACGGTGCCAAGCTGGCGGTGCTGTGGCAGGGCAAGGTTTTGTCTTTATTGCGTGACAAGCGTGCTGATATTCCTTTTCCGAATTGCTGGGATTTGCCTGGCGGGGGACGCGAGGCGGGTGAGACGCCTGAAAGCTGTGTGCTGCGCGAATTGTTTGAGGAAACCGCGCTGATGTTGCCGCCAGAGGCGATCACATGGCGGCGGCGTTATGGGGCTGGGGCTCCGGGGACAACGGTGACATGGTTTCTGGTGGCAGAGCTTGAGGCGCTTGATGTTGCGCGGTTGCGGCTGGGCAGCGAAGGGCAGGCGTTAAGGGTTTGGGAGCTCGAGGCATTCTTGCGGCGGCGCGATGCGGTGCCACATTTGCAAGCGCGGCTGGCGCAGTATTTGGCTGAGGTGAATGCGTCAGCGTGATTTTGCGAAGTGTTCTTTGTGACCCCAGCCACATCAAAAAGCTGCGAGGCGCACAAGGGAAGGTGTTTTGACCACAGCCAATCGTGCCTATATAGGGAAGCTTGAACAGCTGAGATTCTTGGGGGCGCACCCGTGCTGAGATTTATCCTGTCCTTTTTCGGGACTATTTTTACCTTTGTCACCATGGGGTTGGCAGTGGTTGCTCTTTCTGTGGGCGCGATTTTCTGGATCTATGGCCAAGAGTTGCCGAGCCATGAATCTCTGGCGCAGTACAAGCCGCCGACCATCAGCCGGATTTATTCGGGTGAGGGCGAGATTATGGATGAATTTGCCCAAGAGCGGCGGTTGTTTGTGCCTGCGGAAGAAATTCCGGACATGATCAAGCAGGCGTTTATCTCGGCGGAAGACAAAAACTTCTATACCCACTCAGGCTATGATGCGCGCGGGATTGCGGCGGCAAGCCTTGAATGTCTGGCCGCACGTGGCAGCGGGTGTCGTGGTGCGTCGACGATCACCCAACAGGTGATGAAGAACTTTTTGCTGTCAGGCGATCGTAAGATCGAGCGCAAGATCAAAGAAGTGATTTTGGCCACGCGGGTTGAGGAAACCCTGAGCAAGGAGCAAATCCTAGAGCTGTATCTGAACGAAATTTTCCTCGGTCAGAACTCTTACGGTGTGGCGGCGGCGGCGCAGACTTATTTCAACAAAACGATTTATGAGCTGGAACCGCATGAGGCAGCGATGCTGGCATCCATGCCGCAAGCGCCGGGGCGCTATCATCCGGTGCGCGCCAAAGAGCGCGTGACCCAGCGGCGCAACTATGTGCTGCGCGAGATGGCGCAGAATGGCTATATCACGCAAGAAGTTGCGGATGCAGAGCGTGAACAACCGCTGCGTTCGGTGCAGAACGGCGATTTTGAGAGCTTTCGCGTGGCGATGCCGGATCGCGATTACTTTAGTGACGAAATCCGCCGTCAGCTGAGTGCCGATTTTGGCGAAGACGAGTTTTTCACCGGTGGCATGACGGTGCGGGCCACGGTTGATCCCGACATGCAGCATGTGGCAGCAACAGCCCTGCGTCGGGCTCTGGAGAAATATGACCGCAGCCGCAGTGGTTGGCGCGGCACAGGCGAGACCATCGATGCGGCACTGTTGGAAGATGAAGCCATTTGGCGTGCAGCTTTGGCCGAAGTCGAGGTGCCTCGGGATGTGGATCTGGAAGGCAAATGGCATCCGGCGGTGGTCTTGAGCGTGGGCAATAGTGATGCGCGCATCGGCATTGAAGATGTTGTGGAAGACAGTGATGGCCACTGGATTACTGCGCAGGACATGAAGGACTGGTCAAACGCCAATGTGGCGGGAGATTTGCTGAGTGTCGGGGATGTGGTGCTGGTGCGCGCGATCACCAAAGACGACGGCGATTTTGTGCGCTGGTCTTTGCGTCAAATTCCCGAAGTGCAGGGCGGCTTTATGGCGATGGACGTCAACAACGGCCGTGTGATTGCGATGCAGGGTGGCTTTAGCTATCAGGATTCGGTGTTTAACCGCGCCACACAGGCCAAACGTCAGCCGGGATCAAGCTTTAAGCCGTTTGTCTATGCCTCGGCATTGGACAGCGGATATAGTCCGGCGACGATTGTGATCGATGCGCCAATTGAAATCGACACGCCACAGGGTGTTTGGCGGCCGCGCAACTCGACCAATCAGTTCTACGGGCCAACCCCGATGCGCACCGGTATCGAGATGAGCCGGAACCTGATGACCATTCGTTTGGCACAAGAGGTCGGCATGTCCACGGTGGCGCGCTATGCCGAGCGCTTTGGTGTCTATGAGGACATGGGGCAGTTTCTGGCCAACTCGCTGGGCGCGGATGAGACCACATTGTTCCAGATGGTGGCGGCCTATGCGATGTTTGCCAACGGCGGCGAGCGGGTAGAGCCCACATTGGTTGACCGCGTGCAGGACCGTTACGGTAAAACCATCTATCGCCACGATCAGCGTGACTGTGTGGATTGTGAAAACCCGAATATTGCCGAGACACGCAGCCCCACGATTGTCACCCATCGCGAGCGGGTCATGGACCCGATCACGGCCTATCAGCTGACCTCGATGATGGAAGGTGTGGTCACACGCGGCACGGCCAGCAGCCAGATCAAGCTGCCGGTGCCAGTGGCTGGCAAAACTGGGACCACCAATGAGGCTAAAGACGTTTGGTTTGTCGGTTTTACCTCGACCATCGTGGCGGGCTGTTACATCGGGTATGATCGCCCCAAACCTCTGGGGCGGGGCGCCTATGGCGGTACCACCTGTGGGCCGGTGTTTCAGGAATTTATGGAAGAAGCTGTGAAAGAATACGGTGGCAGCAAATTCCGCGTGCCACCCGGTGGCCAGTTTATCAAAATCGACCGTTACACAGGCGCGCGTTTGGACAATGATGCCAGCGGTGCAAATGTGGTGGCGGAATACTTCCGTGCAGGCGAAGAACCTGTGTTTGGCATCATGTATGACGGTGGTTTCGCCATGGGCTCAAACCTGCCTCTGGTGGAAGAAGTCGAAGCTTATGGCGGCCGCGAAGTAACCACATCGGATGGTGGCACAGGGGTTGTTGGACCAAAGGCGGACTTTGGCTCGGTGTCTTCGGGCGGATTGTACTGATCTTGGCGGCTTAATCCAAAGGAATGCCTACGGCATACAGGATGTGATGGGGTTTCTTTTGCAAGAAACCCTATCCGATAGGTCCTAGCCTGCGGGTTGCTGGTTTGTTGCACGGCAGATGCTTGCCCCTAAGGCGGGGCTGGTCTATCACGCTGATCTGACTTGTTAGAACGGAATGTGACTGATGCGCGCTGAAATCCAGAATTTTGTGACCGAAATTGAAAAGTCGCTGGAACTGTTGGCGCAGCGTCTGGGCTATGACACCGCCGATCACCGGTTGGAAGAATTCAACGCGCGGGTGGAAGACCCCGATCTGTGGAATGACCCTGCCAAGGCGCAGAAGCTGATGCGCGAGCGGCAGATGTTGGTGGATTCACTGGCGGTCTATGACGGGATCAAGCAAGAGCTGTCAGACAATGTCGAGCTGATCGAGCTGGGCGAGATGGAAGAGGACGAGGAAGTTGTGGCAGAGGCGGAAGCTGCTCTCACAGCTTTGCAGAAGACCGCCGCCAAGAAAGAACTGGAGGCTCTGCTCAATGGCGAGACCGACAGCAATGATGCGTTTCTGGAGATCAAATCCGGCGCGGGCGGGACAGAAGCCTGTGATTGGGCAAGCATGCTGGCGCGGATGTATGTGCGGTGGGCCGAAAGCCGTGGTTATTCGGTAGAGTTGCAGGAAGAGCAGGGTGGCACCGAGGCGGGCATTAAATCGGCGACCTATCAGATCAAAGGCCACAACGCCTATGGCTGGTTGAAGTCAGAGAGCGGCACACACCGTTTGGTGCGGATTTCACCCTTTGGCAAAGGCACGCGCGAGACATCTTTTGCCGCCGTTGGGGCCTATCCGGTGATTGATGACAACATCGAAGTGGAGGTGAATCCCGCCGACATCCGAATTGATACCTACCGGTCTTCGGGCGCGGGTGGCCAGCACGTTAACACCACCGATTCCGCGGTTCGGATTACCCACGCACCCACAGGGATTGTGGTGACCAGTTCGGTGAAATCACAGCACCAAAACCGTGATATCGCGATGAAAGCGTTGAAATCGCGGCTTTATCAGATGGAGCTGGACCGCCGGAATGCGGAAGTGAATGCGCTGCATGAGGCCAAGGGCGATGCGGGCTGGGGCAACCAGATCCGATCTTATGTGTTGCAGCCCTATCAGATGGTGAAAGATTTGCGCACAAACTATGAGACCGCAGACACCAAAGGGGTTCTGGACGGCGATCTGGATGAGTTTATGGCTGCGACTCTGGCGATGGATGTGGCCGGTAAGAGCCGTGCGGATGCGCAGGCGGACGACTAGGTTTTGTCGCGGCTTTCGTGACGTTATATGATCTGTGGAAACGGGCGAGATTTAAGCTAAGTCGACTGGAGCCAGCTCCCAGACGCAGAATAAACTGGGGGCCAGCCCCCAGACCCCCGGGATATTTCGGGCAAAAGGAAGCAGGGCGGGCGGTTTGCAGTCCCGCTTCCTTTGGGCGGCTTAGGCTGTGATCACGGCATCCATGCGTGGCTTGATCACAAAGGTCATCAGCGCGCTCATAAGGATGCCAAAGGGCAGGGCGGCGGCCATGGCGTGAAACCAGACAGCTGCAAACAAATGATCCCATCCGTGCATCTGGACCGTGGTGACTGTGGCCATGATCGTTTCCATCACCAGAACCATGCCAAGACCTTGGAGCAGACGCTTTTGAAGCGTGCTGGTTTTGGGCAAAAGCAGATCAATCGCCCTGCCAAGGATCGTTAGGAACACAAACCCACACGGCGCGATGATCACCGCGGCGCGTAGCCAGAGGGGCAGCCATGTTGTGAGAAAATTTGCGTCAGCCGGAAGGGACACACAGGTCATGATGGCGGTCATCAGGCCACTCATGGTTAGTATCATTGCGGCAATGATAGAAAACTTACGTAGGACAGTTGTCACGTTGACGCTCCGCGAAGATGATTTAAGTTGATAAAGTCCACTTAAGTCGAGTTGTGGACTTTGTCAACTAACTGTCTTGGAGAGCATGACCATGGAAAGCCCGTTTGGAATTGGTCAAAGCGCCAATCGGTTTATGCGCCGTATTCAAAGCGGCATGCATGCAAAAGTGCGCACGTTGGGAGAGAACGTTGCCAAGGATATTGGCCCGCATGGTGGCTTTATCTTGAACACATTGGCGGAAGGGGAGCCGATGCCGGTTCAGGAGCTGGTACGGATCATGGCGCGGGATAAATCTCAGATGACGCGTAAGATCAAAGATCTGGAAGCTAAATCGTTGATTGTCAGAACACAGTGCCCGACGGATGGTCGCGTGAGTTTGTTGTCCCTGAGCGATGAGGGGCGCGACATTCAAAAAAAGCTGCAGCGTGCATTGACGAGCGTGATTGAGGAGATTCTGTCGCCATTGAGCGAAGAGGAGCAAAGCCAGTTAGCGCAGTTGCTCCAGAAAATCTGAGCGGGGTGCGCCCCTTGGCTGTGTTTTCCAAGAGGCGCTGGTTTTGAGCGTGGGGTGGCTGGCCTACCAAGGGGCTGTTTCAAGAACCTTTTTCTGCGTGACCGGATTGCCTGTGATCTGATCTTTGATGTGGTCGAGGAACATGTCGCGGTGACGGGGCATCCAGCCGCGCATATGGGCGATATTGTTGCCGTGATCGCCCCAATAGTAGTGATCAAAGTCACCCAAATTTTGCAGCAGGTATTTTTCTTCTTCCAAAATTTGTAGGGGCGTGGGCAATTTGAACGCCCCTGACTGAACGTCGGCTTCCAAGGGTGTCCCCGGTTGCACCGTGAGCGCCATAGGGGCGATTTCTTCCGGTTTCAGAATATTGAGAAGCTCGGTCGTCGCCTCAATATGTTCACGAGAGCGGTCGTGTCCACCCAGACCAAAGATCACCGAGAGCAGGACGCGGATGCCTGCGGCCTTGGCTTTCTCCATGCCTTCGATCGCCTGCGTGCGTGTCATACGTTTTAGAATGTCTTTAAGCACTTGTTCGTCACCGGACTCCAGCCCCGCATAGACTGTGGTGATGCCTGCCTCGCGCAGTGCTGTGAGCTCTTTTACAGTTTTGCGGCGCAAATCGTTGAGACCGGAGTAGAGCGAGATATTCTGGATCTCGGGGAAGGTCGCGCGGATTTTCTCGACAATCTTGAGCAGGAAGTCGGTCTTGAGCACCATAACGTTGCCGTCGATCAGAAAGATCGACTCCACATGGCGATAGAAACGGCGCATGGACTCGATGTCGGCAAAGATGTCTTCGAGCGGGCGGCGGCGGAATTTCTTGTCGCGAAACATGTTGCAGAAGGTGCAGGTGTTGATAGAACAGCCAAGGGTAACCTGGATCAGTTGACTGTCGGCCTCAATCCAGGGGCGGTAGATCTTTCCTTCGTAACGCATAATCATTTTCCCAATCTGTGGCGCTGAAATTGCGCCGTTGGGGAGATTTAGAGAGTTTTTATTTTATATAAAGTGGGGAGATCGAGGTTCAGAATTCTGAAATTGTATGTAATGGCGTGGCGTGTCTGTGGATCATTCCGCCGTGCTGCTTTCATGAAATGAACAGATCTAAATTGTTATCGCTGATCTTGGCGCAAAGTGTGGCAATAGCTCTCTTGGAGGCCACATTGACCGAATGCTGCAACTTGTCCGAAAGGCGGCCTTGTGGAAAGCCTCGCGGTGAAGGGGTGTATTATTCGTCGCTAATTTTCAAGTCCTTTAGAGAACCGCTAACTTGGAATTGATCGTAAACTTATTGGCGATTTTTGGTATTCCCGCTGCCATTTTACCATATAGGCGACGGTCCTATGAAACTCGTCAAGAACGGTTTCCTTGACTGGATCGCCATGCCAGTGGGTTTCTTTGCGGTATTCGGTTTAATACGAGCTTTTGAGTTGTTGGAGAGAAACGCCTTTTGATCTGGGGAAACATCTGGGTGCGCTACGAACCAAGCTGCCGTTGTCATTCAATAGCTAACGTCCGCTCCCAGTGCCAAAGCAGACTTGAGCAATCTTCAAGATGGGCGGAAATCGGACCTTAGCCACGCCGGCAAACACCTTTCCGCAGTTCGGCAAAGGCAGCCACTCGAAACCTTGAAATCTAAACCATCCGGTTACGCACTTTTTGAGGTTAGGTACGTGCAAAAAGTGGGCCACAGTTTTTGAATGGATGCTCTTTCGCAATGTGTTTTCTGTTTAAAAATTGCCGTTTAGCACGCAGGGCAACAATTCAGTTAATTGAAAATGGGAGTAGAAAAAATGTTCGTTCCTACTCCTGTCCGTTAAATAAATAGCCATGCATTCCTTTGCGATCGAGCAATCAAACCTGCCTTCCTCATTTGAGGGTATAGGGTTATTGCTTCGCCGTCACCCTTTGCACAAATGCCACAATGCGATCCTCAACCGAATGGATTGAACCGTCCGCCCCCAGCGTTGGTGCGCCGGAAGGATAGAAGTGACCAAACCCAGGCACCCAGGCAAATTCGTGATCGACATCAGCCGACTCGTAAAGTTGCAGCAGGCTTCCGATGCTTGCGCGCGCGCCAGACAGATCATACTGACCCGTGAAGATCAGAATGGGAGGCCGGTTTGATTGCTCTGTAACCGTTTGAAAGATGTCGAGCCCAATCGGCCCGGTAGACAGTGTAAAGGCACCAGCAACCGACGCATCCGTACCATGCGCAACGTTGAGCGATGTGACAGCGCCTGCCGAAAACCCGCCTACGACGATACGATCGGCATCGATCCCAAATTCGGCGGCGTTTGATTGCACATAACCGACAGCGCGGCCAAGATCTTCAACGGCGCCGAGCACTGTGTCAGACAACAACAGCTCGTCTTCGGGATCACTTACGTCAAGTGGCCGCATGCCGAGGTTCTGGCGGATGACACTGACGCGATCCATCATAAGGGCGATACTGTCACGTGCGATATGCGCCTCCTGATAACCGATCCCGGAGGCGATTGGCTCCTCTGGACCCAAGCGATAATTGATCGCGAAACAGGCATAGCCTAAACCTGAGAAAAGCCTGCAATAGTCTTCCGGTGAGGTCGATAGAGCACCGTCAACCCGGTACCCGGTCCGAGGTGAACCGTGGTGAAACGCGCCTCCATGCGTGTAGATGACAACAGGCAGGTCGCCCCGTTCCGCTTCTTTGGGAAAATAGGCATCCATCCAAAGGTCTCGGGTCGTCTCTTGACCATCGATACGGATCAGACCTTCGGCATACACAATGTCCCGCGTGACCTCGACGTCATACTTGGGTTTCTCGGTCATCTGGGCTTCTGACGCTGATGGCGCAACTGCCAGAACAGAAAACATGACAACGCAAGAAGAGAGGAGACGGTAAATGGGCTGCATTTTGGTTTCCTTTAGTAACGGTAACAGTTGGACTCTGATGATTGGATGGATGAATACTAGCTTTTGAAACGTCGCGCTGAACATCATCATTTGGCGTTTTCTCAAAAACTTTGCCGCATTTCTGCCCGCTAGGGTTTGTGACTCACCGACTTTTCCCACCGAATTCAGTGGTGGAAAACCGGTAGAGGCTGAGTACCGCTAACGGTTTTCCTATTTTTTTCGCAACTATAGCGACTGAGGCATCAATTGCTTGGCGTCATGTCCACAATGGTGGGCTTGCGATCGCCGCTGGTTTCAAAAACAATCATCTCGCCGCCCATGTTCTCGAAGTCGATTTTCTTCATATCCACGGCGTGAACCGTGCGATCATACATGGTATGATAGTAGTAAACGAGGTTCTGGCTATCGCTCGCTGTGGTGATTTGCGTGGCGCTGTAGAGCAGATCGTCGGACTGAACATCGTCCTGCGCACCTTCGGCAGCATCGGCGGGGATGTTGAAATTGTCGAGGATGCGGAACGCTTCGCGCACGGTGTCATAACCGTCAGTTGTTTCCCGGGCCGTTTGCGAGAAGGCAACCGCACGCACAAAACGAGATGGCGGTGTGAAGTCCCCAGGCAAGCCAATCATGCCACTGCCTGCCCCCAGCGGAGCAAATGAAACACCGCTTGTTTCAACAGGTGGAACACTAATCGCGGAGAGGTTCACGTAATTGTTGAGATTGGTCATATGCCAATCGTAATTGGGAGAATTGGTGATAACGCCAAGCGGTGCATCAAAGACGGTGAGTTCACCATCGATGTATTCCACGACGATCCGCCCACCGCTGCGATCCGACACCAGCATGTGGAACGGAAAAGGAAAGCCAAGCGTTTCATCAACGACGCCAACGACACGAACGTTTTCCAAACCGGCCTGCGCTTCTTCTACGGTTTCGAATTGAGACAGCACATAAGAGGCCAGCAAGTCACCGGGAATTGTGTTGTCAGCTAGGTCTGGCTTGTATTCTTGATATTCGGTGTAACCGGGCAGGTAAAATAGCCCAGCCGACAAGCCTGCTTCGTTGATGCCATCCGCAGGGGCCCCGTGATCCAGCATGCTAATGCCGACCATGCCATAGCGCCCCGTCCAGGATAGGCCTTCTTTGCCGTCGGGCATCGCCCCAGCTGTATAGGAGTATCCTCTTGGGATAATGTTTATTTTGGTTTCAAGATCGAATGGGCCCCATTCTGCAGTCCGTGCGCGAATGATGCTGCCGTCTGCGCCAGTCAGCATGATACCGGTACAAGCCCAGGCCATAGAAAAGGAGGCCAATAGGGCAACACCCGCACGCGCAGTGGTTTTGAAAACTCTTAAAAACGTCATTCTTTTTTCCTGACTCGTTGTTCCGAGAATTTTTGCGTCTCAGGGTAAAGCTAATGTGCTTCGGTGCGATTACAATGTGGACAGCAGCGACGGTCGAAATTCCGCCGTGCCGCTCAATCGCAGCTCTGGTTTCAATTGTGAATTCTTCCAGTTTGCGCGTCGCAATTCAAGTTTGCCACGGTCCGGGTTGACACAAAAAAGCAAGAGATGTCTCAATGGCGTGCTTTTGCAAAAGGGGTATTCCTTTATTTTCAACTAAGTACATATCCTTCGGTCACCTTCATTTGCGAAACTTTCGAATATCGCCACCGCCGCTCAAGTATAGAGGTCGCGCAGCCGTAACTAATCCGCCCAAATGACAAGACATCTAGATCTCGAATTGGACTCTTCTCAACTTCTCAAAAACGGCAAGGTCTTGCAGCCCCTCCGTTCATCCATTAAAAATGCTGTGCAATGTGCCGAATGGCTGCTTTGATGAAGCTGCACAGCGGTGCGACACTACGCTATGAACGGCAGGTAAGGGCCGTTCGTTAGACTTTGCAAAGCTCGCTTTCTGCGCTTAGCTGCCATTCCTGCCTCGCGCAGCATCCGTCAAAAAGAGTTCGAGGCCGCCTTGCGGCGATGCGGCAACACAGCTGCAGCGAAATCATGTGTGATCCAGTGTGGCCAATGACTTCTCCCAGCCCAATGCTGACATGACCAAGTGACTTGTCGGGTTGTCTCTGACCGTTTTACCAATTTCAACAGTTCCCGTCCGCCGGTTTCGCCTGGGCCATGCTATCGCTCGGTTTAACCTGCCTGAACCGTATCATATTCATTAGGACTATACCCTTGACCAGATGCCAAACTGCCCGCTTCAATGGGCGAGATCTCGCGAGCATGACTGTGGTGCTTTCTTAAGTTTCAAATAGATTGTAGGCTCTTGCCGGCGTGCTCCAAGGTCCATCCGGAGATAATTGGGAATACTTCAAAAAGCGCCGTCTCAAATAGTTCTGTATTCTATTGAGCCCTTCAGCTAGGACGCGCCTATGAATTCCTACCGCTTTGGCTTTATGGGCCTAACTCATTCGGTTGTCTTGATAGAACTAGAGCTGAGAAGGCGCCTCGAACCCTTAGGGCTGCAATGGCGCCAATCTCGGGTCTTGGACGCATTGCATTTGGCAGGAACTGCGTCTCAAGTGGAGCTGGCCAACACGTTTTCCATCAAACCCGCTAGCATGAGCGCGATGACGGAACGGATGCTTGCAAACGGGCTCATTTCCCGTCGGCCTGACCCAAACGATAGCCGCCGCAACTTGTTGACCCTGACCCCAAAGGGGGAGGCTCTGATTGACCAGGTACATGAGGCTTGGCGCGAAGTTGACGCCTTGGTCGCTGAGCATTTAGGCGAGGCGCAGGCGAAACAGCTTTTTGACAGCGCGCATGATCTCCGCCGCTCTTTTGGGGCCAAGACGCCGAAGGATTTGCACTCCGAGGAACAAAAGTAAAAGGCCGCATCGTCCTATTGAGAACAGAAAAGGCACCTCGAAAGAGGTGCCTTTGGTTTTTTAAAGAGCAACGTCGCTTTACTTCAGCGGGTTGCCTTTGGCCGGGTGGATGCCGTTGTGGAAGTTACCTTGGTCACGCACTACACGACCTTCGCCGTTTTCATCATAGTGAACCCAAACAGTACCGTGGGGGTCGCCGCGGCCGGGCATGTCGATGATGTGGATTTGCTCGCGGGTTTCCGCATCCCAAACATAGACTTTGCCTTCGCCGTTCGAGGTGCCCCACATTTCTTTTCCATCCGGAGACAGCAGGATGTGGTCGACTTTGTAGCCCGAGAACAGTGTTTCCTGATGACGGCCTGTTTCCGCGTTAAAGACAGTGACAGTACGGCCAAACATGCCGGCGGTTTCGCCTTTGTCGGCAACCCAAAGCTCGGATTCGTCAGCGGTGAGAGCCGCACCATATGGGCCAATACCAGAAGCTTCCGACCAGATATGCTCGCCGGTTTTCACGTTCATCTTGGTGACGATCGAGCCGGCACCCGCCATGATGTACATGTACTCAGACGCAGAATCGATTGTGATCCAGTTGGCGCGGTATCCGGGGTATGGGTATTCTGCGACCACTTCCCAAGTTTCAGGGTCAATTTTGGAAACCCAGAACGGACGCATGGTGACCATGTCACCTTTGTGGAACATCATTGCGGCGCGCGCACCGGACAGAGCTGAGACACCATAACCAAGCGGCTGCATCAGAACATAGATGTATTCGTTGTCAGTGAACGAGGTGTAGGATTTTCCGCCTAAGTCTTCGGCTTGAATACCACCGACGATTTCATCCGTTTCCGGATCAAACAGGAACACGTCCAGACCGTCTTCGTCGCGCGCAAACGTGTCGATCAGGATATATTTGTCTTGGAACAGCTGACCGTGGTGGATACGCCCACCGATGTCGAGGTTGGCAACGGGCTGCAGAGACAACGCATCCATTTTCAACAAGGTTGCTGGTGTTTGGATCGAAATACTGTCGCTCGCACCACCTTCTGGGCGGTTGCCGGTCATGAAGGTGTAACGCCCATCCGGGGTTGCTACCGTGGTGTGTACTTCGCCACGCATATCACGTGGGAGCATGTAAGTGGCGATGATTTCTTTGGTGTCCTGATCGCCGACCACGATTTGCGAGCTTTCCGCGCCACCAAGAGCTTCTTCTGCCCCGCCCAGCGAGAAGGGTGTGATACCTGTTTGCTGGTACCAATAGGTTTTGCCAGGCTCAGGCGTGAACAGCGGCTCTGCTTCGTCAAAAGTTGCCAGCACTTGCACGTCATAGTGACGCTTGAGCGAGCCTTCCTTGGCGCGGCGTTCCCAAGTTTCCACAACATTCTGGAAACTTTGAATTTCTTCAACTTTCTTGTCGCGTTCGCTCATGAAGAAAGTTGTCTGGGTCTCGGTGCTGCGCAGAGCTGCTTCGGCGGATTGCGCGATCTGCTCAAGGGTTTCTGCGTCATTGTCCAGATTGGCAAGTTTGCGAATATAAACAGACATGGCAAACATGTCCTGCTCGGTGATTGGGTCGAGCATGTCATCAATACCAACCATCTGTGGGTTGGTTTGCAGCTGGTACATCACATCGGTTGGCATGGCCGCATCGATGTTCAGTGCAGGACCAATGCCGCCTTCGCCTTCCATGCCGTGACAAGCCGAGCAGATGCCCACTTCGTCATAGAGTTCTTGGCCGCGCTCAAGCGCCGCGTCTAGGTCTAGATTGATGTCCGACGTTTCCATCGCGGATGCTGCGCTGGCCGCAACAATCGCAAATGAAGACGCAACAAGGAGAGCGTTTCTCATGGATTTTCCTTTTGTAGTCATCGTGCGTTTTCTCTGTGCCCCGTTGATCGGAGCTGTTGGTTGTCCCGCTTGGAGAACGGGTTAGTGGCAAATGTTCCCGCTGACGGCCATCACTGGCTGGGTCAGGTCGCAAACACCTGTTTCAATGACAGTGGCAAGCTGGCGGCTGCTTGCATCGATCAAACCAACTGCGCCGTCTTGGCCCAGTGTCGTGGTTACGATCCGACTGTCGGAATTGGTAAGGCTGTGGCGGGGGGGCGCGGGCACTTGCATCGCCGCGCCCATCTCAAGCCCAAAAAGATCAATCACCGAGATCGATGCCGCCTCGGTCGAGATTGCAAAGGCTGTGCTGTCAAGCCAACCCGTGACGACCTCAGAGATTTCAGCCTTGGTATCAAAGACGGCAACTGGGCTGTAATCCGTGGCTGAAAAGATGCTGACCGCGCGTCCTGATTTATGCGGCACCAGCACAAACTGGCCATCACCGCTGGCATAGGGGCGTCCGGGCTCTTGCGCGGTTTTGATGCTGTGCAAGACGTCAAGGTTACGCAAATCAAGCACAATCAGAAGGTCGTCATCCGGCAATGCCAGTAAACCGTGCCGCCCGTCCAGACTGCGAGACATGGGCGTGACGCGGCCGTTGGTCTTGCCCGGCAAGGCCTGCCTTTGCACCACGTCACCGCTGCGCAGGTCGATCCCGAGAACTTCTTTCGTCGCAGTGTTGACCGAGAAAAGCGCGCCACCATCGCGGCTGTAGGTCAGACTGGTGATTGGCCCAAAGTCGCGCAGCCGAAGGGCTTCGCGGTTGCTGTGAAGCTCCCAAATAGAAATCTGCCCTTCTGGGCCTGCATATGTGATGTAGCCGTCTGCGGGGCTGATCAGCGCCACATCCGGCGTGAGACCCAACAGATTAGAGCCGATGTATTCGTTGCTGTGCAAATCGACGATGCCAACAGCCTTGCCCACCAAATCAGTGGCAAACAGCAGGTCATGATCTTGCGACACCGCAAGCGAGCCGGGAACAAAAGGCAGGTCAATCACCGTTTCCAGGCGGTGTTGGTCAACGTCGATGGCGACAATTTTTGGCTGTGTTGATGAGCCGAGGAAAGCATAACGTGCGCCGTCCCAGAGAGGGGCCTTGGCATGCGCGGGCACGGCCAGAACCGAGGATCCTAAAATGGCGCTAAGACCAGTGATGACTTGGCGGCGGGTTGGATGCGGGGTCATCGGTAGCCCCCCAATCCGAGGTAGGGGTAAATCGCATCTGAAAGGGTATGGAAGTTGTCGGTGATCAGCAGAACGCCAAAGCCCATGACGATTAGTGAGCTCACCAGCCCGATGGGGCGGTGATATTTTGCAACGGCTAAGATCAGTGGCTCCACGCGGGAGAAAAAGAGCGCGGCCACCATGAAAGGGATACCCAAACCAAGGGCAAACCCGCCCATGGTAACCGCGCCAGTGAACGCCGATCCAAGCGCGCCGACGTATACGAACAAGGTTGCAATGATGGCGCCGCCAAAGCAGCTCATGCAGCCAAGATTATAAACAATGGCAATCATCACATTGCCAAAGGTGGATCCGCCTTTGAGCCGCTGCATCAGCTTGGCTCCCGGCAGGCGGCACAACAGCGGGGCATTGGAACGGATGCCCAGCCAAAGGCCGAAGAAAATGACAAGAATACCCGAGCCTATGGCCACTGGGCGCGACCACATTGAAAAGGCAATTTGCGCCTGTTTGCCCAAGCCGCCGATTAAGGCACCTGCGGTGGTGAAAAGGATGAAATATCCGATCACAAAGGCAGAGGCCGCCACAAGAATTCGGTTTTTGGCCACGTCATCCACTTTGCCACGCGTGGCGACAGCTTCGGCACCGCTGGCCCCCATCGTTGCCATAAAAACGACCGCCAATTGCAACAGGCATGGGGTGAGAACAGCGGCCAGAAGGCCGGCTGAGAGCGACAGAACCATGGCGGCGGAGAGGCCGGGACGGATCAGCAGATCAGTTGGAATATCGAGCGGAAGATCCCACTGATAGCGCGAAATCACCGGCTGGGGTATGCCATCAATCTCATAGAAGCGATCCCAAGCGTGGTTGAGGCGAAGCCGGACATGCGCGGTGGTGTCTGTTGCATAGGGGGCGCCTGTTTCATCAAACTTGGGGAAAGTCACAGCGGTGAGCCGGTGATGAGAGGCTTCGCTGGGGCCTTCGATCAATGTGGGTCGCAGCAACGTATCGCCTACAGAGAGAAATGCTTCTGGCAACCCTTCGGGCAGCATGCCCGTGTGGACGTTTTCAGTGATGAAAAAGACGAAGTTGTTTTCCGGGTCGTAATAGTCTGTGACCGAGGCGCGATCGGTTTGGGCAAAATACTCTTCGGTGGCCCAGAGCGACGTGACTTCGATGCCGCCGGGGAAAAGAGTTGGGCGGCTCAGGAATTGTGAGAGTGTTTTAGCATGGCCTTGGCGGTCGTCTTGAAGCTGGCTGCCCGCGTTGGTCATCAGGTCGCGTCCGTTCAGCGCAAGAGGAAAGACAAGCCAAGACAGAACAATCGCGATGACGGCAAACAGACTCAGCAGCGCGAAAAGTCCAGATTTGCCGCGCGCTAACGGGGACTGGGACTTAGTCTGAATACCTTGCATGCTTTCTCCTGTCTTTGCTCGGGGCAAAATCCATGGGTTTTGGCAGCCGAGCGGTTGCCAATCGAAGGGAATAAGTCGCGGCATCTTGAAGCTCGGGATGCAAGATTCCCGCCGCAACAAACGTCGTTTGTAACGTGACTTGGTGTTAGGTCGGTCGGGGATCGGGAGACCCTCTTAATAGGTCCGTCCGAAGTGAATTATTAAGGCGTTACGCTCGGTTTTCATTGGGCGTCATAAAAATGCGTCCTTTTCTTAAAGTCTGACTTAGCTGGAGAGTGTGAGGAATATATCGTGTTTCAAATATAGTTAGTCAACTAACAATGGGAAGGGATCAGCGAAAATCCGCTTTGCGTCCACAAGCGCTCATGAACGTGTTTTGCACCCATGTCCGTTCACGGCCGTTCCCAAACTTTGCAAAATCCGTTTTCTGCGCCTTTCCGCCATTCAAGCGGGAATGCCATGCCTAGTATATAGGGCTCAAAGAAGTCCATGACACCAAACAAAAAGCTCCAACCAAATGGCGGGGGCTTTCTTCATTCTAAATGGGCGTAGGGCTTACGGCTTAGTTAAATTCTGCAACACGTAATGCAGCACGCCCCCGTGTTCGATGTATTCGATCTCGGGGGCTATATTGATGTGACATTTCAATGTGATGGTCTTGGTCGGTTGCACGCCATAACAAAGTGCAAAGTTAGCAGCGCAGCTCTGCCTTACAGATCGCGTTGGTACAATTTCAGGCTGTGCATCTTTGATGCAAAACGGGCACCCGATTTGGCACTAGGTTTGAAATACCCGGTACCCAGCGCGTGGGAAATAGACACAAACCGTTCCAGCCTCATCGCTGTTTCGTTCAATCCCGATGGTGTCAGCATCCGCATAACGCACCTTGCCTTCGACCGGTTGTTCGCCGCCGTCCAGATCTGGACTGATCGAAACAAAATGGCCGATCTGCAGACCCTGAGGGTCATTTGGTGCCACACCTTTTTCCGAGTTGGGCTCTAGAGATTGTGCCCGAGTTAGTGCATCCGCGGCGGTCATTGCGCTGGACGTTCCGTGCCCTATCGCGCGGACGTTGTCCTCCCAGCGTTCTAATTCAGGGAATTCGGACAACATCGCAGCCCCGCCGCTCCAACGTCCGCGAATAAACCAGATGACATGGTACATCTGCGCATCAATCGCTGCAGCCGCATCGCCAAGCAGAAATTTACGTCCGTCTGTCAGTTGAGCGTTCATCCAAGACAAAGGCGCGCGAATCTGTGCGACGAGGTGCGGCAGGTCCTGATTTGACTGTTTGAGCCCCTCAGCCCAGTTTTCGCCAAGATACAAGCGACCTCGATCCTCGGCAAAGTCACGTGGTAGGTCGTCGCCTGCAGATCCAAGAACAAGCTTCACTGCAAGCGTGAAAAACTCACCATCGGTGTAGCGGCTGAGGCACCACATCAAACCGGCATCAGATGTCGGCATGAAAGATGGTTTTGGTTGGCGGCGTTCCAGTTCGCGCAGGATGCATTGACTGTCGCAATAAATATCTGCTCCAATTTGCATCACCGGGGTGCGGCGGTATCCGCCAGTGAGTGCCGTGAGCATCGGCTTGGGGGGCAGGCGAGGTATTTCAACATCCCGCCATGCAATTCCCTTGATCCCAAAGGCCACACGGACCTTTTCGGCGACGGGTGATTGCGGATAGTTGTGAAAGACTATCTCGGTTGCTGGATCGGTCATGTCGTTTTCTCTTTTTATCGGCTCGCTGTCCAAGGAGACTATATGATTGGCTCGAAATGCAAACCCCCACTCGACGAAAAAATAAAGACTTCCATGCAGTTAGGTGAGTATTGATACCTGTAGCTGTGTTTCAAAAGTCGGGAATGCTGTGCACACCTCGGGTGGTGTGGCAGGCGAAGCGGAAATGTGGCATTCGAAACCTTAATGACAGGCTCCGCCCTTTTCGCTTCTCTGAATTTGGATATTACGCCGGTTTGACAATAGCCTCAAAACCGGCGGCACAAAACTCCAACAGGGTTTCGGTCAAATCATCGTCATCGGGCGCTTGTGCCAAGTCCTGAATACGCCATTTTGAGGCGCTGATCGACAGCATCGAGGAAACCATAAAGACAAAGCCTGCGCTGACCTGTTGCTGGGGTGCGTTTGGCAAAACCTTGGCAATTTCTTCGAGAAAGATTTTTGCGGTCGGGTCGAAACATGCTTCGGAAATCGGGCGCCACCGTTCGTCAGACGAGACATGCGCAATTAGGCGTCCATACGCGCGCCAATGCGCTCCACTATGTGTCGTCAGACCAATAAACGGGCCAATAAAGGCCGCGAGAACACCTCGCAGTTTCAAATCTCCAAGGGCCTTTTGGGCTTCCAGTGCCGCAAGCCGACGCGCCGCCAGTTCATCCGCTCTTCGTGCAACAACAACAAAGAATAGGTTGTCCTTGCTGCCGCCATGGTGGTGGACAAGTGCACCCTGAACACCGGCTTTCGAGGCGATGTCGCGGATCGATGCGCCTTCGAACCCGTGTTGGGCAAACACCAGTTCCGCAGCATCCAAAATACGCTCACGAGTCTCCAGCGACCGTTGGCTTGGGGCTCTTTGTCGTTGTTTTTCTGCGGGTTTTTTAATCATTATAAATTTATCTTGCCTTATTTTTAACGTTCGTTCAACCTAAGGAGCGCGTAACAGAAATATACTCAGGAAGCATAGAAATGACAAAGACCTCTCGGGAAGCGCCGACAATTGGCGCGGCGGAGAAATTTGCCCTGATCGGTGCCGGCCCGATGGGGTTGGCCGCTGCGAAGGTCTTGAAAGAGCAGGGCATCGCCTTTCAAGGGTTTGAGCTGCACTCTGATGTGGGGGGGCAGTGGGACATCGATGCGCCGCGGTCTTCTATGTATGAAACCGCGCATTTGATCTCATCAAAAACGATGACCGAATTTGATGATTTCCCCATGGGTGAAGGCATTGCCGATTACCCGTCGCACCGTGAGATGAAGACTTATTTTCGCAATTTCGCAAGGCGCTTTGATCTCTATCAGCACTTCAAGTTCAACTGTGAAATCCTATCGACCAAACCGCTAGGGCGCGATGGAGAGGGCTGGGAAGTTACTTGGCGCGATGCTGTTGGCGCGGAACATCAAGAGATATTCGCGGGCCTACTGATCGCCAACGGCACCTTGTCAGAGCCGAATATTCCCGAATTCAAAGGCGATTTCAGCGGCGAGATTATCCACGCGTCTCAGTATCGCGATCCACGTCAGTTTGACGGAAAACGCGTTTTGATCGTGGGCGCCGGGAATTCCGGCTGTGACATTGCCATTGACGCCATTCACCACGGCAAAGGGTGCGATCTGTCTATGCGGCGCGGCTATTACTTTGTGCCTAAATACGTCTTTGGCAAACCGGCCGACACGGTTGGTGGCTTTCTGAAGCTTCCCAAATGGCTCAAGCGACGGCTCGATAGTATGATCCTGAATTGGTTTGTTGGTGATCCGCAAAAATACGGCTTTCCCAAACCTGACTATGCGCTTTACGAAAGTCATCCGGTGGTAAACTCGCAGATCATCTTCCATGCAGGTCATGGTGATTTGACCGTCCGGCCCGACATCGATCATTTCGATGGAAACATGGTGGTATTTGCGGACAACAGCCGCGCCGAATACGACATGATCCTCACGGCCACAGGGTATCTGTTGCACTATCCATTCATCGACAAAGACTTGCTGAATTGGCAAGGCGATGCCCCGCATCTCTTTCTCAACTGTATGCACCCCGAGCGGGATGATCTGTTTGTCTTGGGCATGGTCGAGGCGACGGGCCTTGGATGGCAAGGCCGGCACGAACAGGCCGAGATGGTGGCGCGTTTTATCAAAGGGCTCAGAACTGGCAACACGGCCGCAAAGTCCATTCAGGTGCAAAAGGCGGACGGCTTTGATCGTTTGACCGGCGGTATGAATTATCTGAACGTATCCCGCATGGCCTATTATGTCGACAAATCCAGCTATCGTAAGGCCGTCACAGGTTGGCTTAAGTCACTGTCGGAGAAGGGCGGATGAGAGACATTGATGGTGTATTGCTAAACTTCAGCCCCTCCAGTTTGATCTTGCTGAATGCCATTCTGGCAATCGTGATGTTTTCAATCGCGCTGGATTTGAAATTCTCGGACTTCGGCAGGCTGGCGCGGGCGCCCAAACCCTTGGTGACCGGTTTGCTCTCGCAGTTTGTGGTGTTGCCGGTGCTGACCTTTGGCTTGATCCTGTTGCTGCAACCCCGCGCGTCTATTGCGCTTGGCTTGATCCTAGTGGCTGCCTGCCCAGGTGGAAATATCTCGAATTTCATCACTCATCGGGCCGGAGGCAATGCCGCCCTGTCGGTGTCCATGACCGCCTTTGCGACGGTTGGCGCCATTCTGATTACACCGCTCAACATTGCCTTCTGGGGCAATCTTTATGCGCCATCGCGTGAAATTTTGAAGGCGACTGAGATTGATCCGGTGCAGATCGCGATCACGGTCAGCTTGATGTTGGCACTTCCATTGATCCTTGGCATCGTGATCAACACAAAGAAACCGGCTGTGGCCGATAAATTTCGCAAGCCAATGCAAAACCTGTCGATGCTTATTTTCGTGGCTTTCGTCGTATTGGCGCTTGCCGCAAACTGGTCTTTCTTTCTGGACTACGCGCATTATGTGGCTGTTTTGGTGGTTATCCATAACGCGCTGGCCTTGGCCGGTGGCTATACCACCGCAACGGTGGCGGGGCTGTCGGACTATGACCGTCGCGCGGTGACCATCGAGACAGGCATCCAGAACTCGGGTCTGGGATTGGTGTTGATATTCGGGTTTTTCGGTGGGCTTGGTGGCATGGCCGTGGTTGCGGCCTTTTGGGGGATTTGGCACGCAATCTCGGGCATCGCACTCGCGCGGGTCATGTCCCGCACCGAGGCCGCCCGATGACGCGGGTGCTGATCACTGGGGCGTCCGGTGCGGTCGGCAATGCAGTGCTGCAAGAGCTGTCTGGCGGCCCGTTTGACGTGATTGCCACAGATGTTCGTGCCCCCACGGATTTGCCCGATGATGTGCAGTTCCTCGAGCTGGATGTGCGGGGCCGTGATGCGGACCAAGTTATAGAGAAGACGCGCCCTGACGTGGTGATCCACCTCGCTTCAATCGTGTCTCCGACCACGCGCGATTTTGCCTACGCGGTGGATGTGACTGGATCGCGAAACGTGCTGGACGCCTGTGTGAAACACGGCGTGAAACGGTTGATTGTGACGTCGTCCGGTGCCGCCTATGGCTACTACGCTGACAACGCGGTGCCGCTCACCGAGCATGACCCCATCAGAGGCAATACCGAGTTCGCCTATTCTGATCACAAACGCCAAGTCGAAGAAATGTTGGCGCAAGCACGCCAATCACACCCAGAGCTTGAGCAAGTGATCTTGAGAGTCGGGACGGTCTTAGGCGCCGGGTTGGAAAACCAAATCACTGCCCTGTTTCGCAAGCCGCGTTTACTGGCGATCCGAGGATGCGACAGCCCCTTTGTCTTTATTTGGACACAGGATCTTGCCCGCATTTTGATGCGTGCAATAAGCGACGGGCCTGCAGGAATTTTCAATGTGGCCGGTGACGGGGTTATGACGGTTGGCAATCTCGCCCAGGTGTTGAACAAACCGATTTTGAACCTACCGGCATGGGCGCTCAAACTTGCTCTTGCGATTGCCCACCCGTTGAAGCTGTCGCGATATGGCCCCAATCAGGTCAGGTTTCTGCAATTCCGTCCGGTGTTGGACAACACAGCTCTAAAAAATCAGTTCGGGTATGATCCGCAATTGAGTAGCGCTGAGGTGTTTGATCTTTGGCGAAAGGCGGCGGGACTATGAAGAAGACAGCGGTGATAACCGGCGGAGCAGGTGGCTTGGGTCTGGCACTGGACCATGCGCTGCGCGCTCAGGGCTGGCATACGGTTCTGATCGATCTGCCCGGACCGGCGCTGGACCGTCTTGAGGCCAGCCCTGAGCGCTCTCTCCATGGGTGTGATCTGACGGATACCGATTTGCTGCAGGCTGTGTGTAGTGAAATCCGCAACCAGCGGCCTTCGATTGATCTGGTCATTTACAATGCAGGGATCACGCAAATCGGCGCGTTTTCTGAAACACCCGCTGCCGCGCACCGCAATGTGTTTGAAATAAACTACTTTGCAGCTGTGGAGATGGCGCGCGAGCTTCAGGCTGATCTCAGAGCCTCAAAGGGCACGCACCTTGCCATATCTTCTGTTGCGGGTTTTTCGCCCTTGTTCAGGCGCACTGCTTACTCGGCCAGCAAACATGCGCTGGAAGGGTTTTTTAAGTCTCTGCGATCCGAAGAGAAACCACATGGCGTGAGCTGCATCATTGCGGCGCCCAGCTTTGTTGCCACCAACATAGGCAACCCAGAGGCCCGAGAGGGCGGCATTGCGCGTCCGGGGTCGGCAGATGATGGGGTGGACTATTTTTCTCCTGAACAGGCTGCACAGATCATTGTGAAGGGTCATAACCGCCGGCAGAATTTTATTCCTGTCGGGCGCATTGCGCGGCTTTCCTATCTGATCAATCGGCTTTCACCTGCGTTATTTGAAAGGATTATGGCAAAGAAATTCGCGCGCGATTAGCATTCAGCGCAACGGGCGAACAGCGGCCATAGACACACATGAAAAAAGCCTCGACCAAATGGTCAAGGCTTTCTTTTTATCGCTTGGCTTTTGGTTTTACGACTTGGCCAAATTCCGCAGCACATAGTGCAGCACGCCACCGTGTTCGATGTATTCGATCTCGGGCGCTGTATCGATGCGGCACTTCAATGTGATGGTCTTGGTCGATCCATCCGCAAAGGTGATGTCGCAAGGCACTTCTTGCAGCGGCTCAACGCTGTCCAGGCCAGAGATCGACACAGTTTCTTGACCTGTGATGCCCAGAGATTTACGGGTGTCACCACCTGTGAACTCTAACGGGATCACGCCCATACCAACGAGGTTTGAGCGGTGAATACGCTCAAAGCTTTCGGCAATCACGGCTTTCACACCCAACAAGGCTGTGCCCTTGGCTGCCCAGTCACGCGAAGAGCCCGCGCCATACTGCTCGCCCCCAAACACCACCAGCGGTGTGCCGGCTTCTTGGTAGGCCATCGAGGCGTCAAACACCGATGTCTGCTCGCCGTTTGGCGCTTTGGAGTAGCCACCTTCAACGCCGTCCAGCATCTCGTTTTTGATGCGGATGTTGGCGAATGTGCCGCGCATCATGATCTCGTGGTTCCCACGACGCGAACCGTATGAGTTGAACTCACGTGGTGCGACCTGACGTTCGGTCAGATACTGACCGGCAGGAGAAGATTGCGCAAACGAGCCAGCAGGTGAAATGTGGTCGGTGGTGATCATGTCACCCAACACCAGCAGAACCTTGGCACCTTTGATGTTGGAAATCGTGCCTGGCTCAGAGCCCATACCTTGGAAGTAAGGCGGGTTCTGGATGTAGGTCGAAGTTGCTGGCCAGTCATATGTTTCCTGCTGTGGCACATCCACGCCCTGCCATTTTTCGTCGCCTTTAAAGACGTCGGCGTATTTCGACAGGAAGGCTTCGCGGGTGACAGTTTTCTGCACCAGATCCGCAATTTCCTGCGTGGTTGGCCAGATGTCTTTCAGATAGACGTCGTTGCCGTCTTGGTCCTGCCCGATCGCATCGGTTGCCAGATTGATGTCCAGCGTACCGGCGATGGCATAGGCAACAACCAGAGGAGGCGACGCCAGATAGTTGGCGCGCACGTCAGGTGAAATACGACCTTCGAAGTTGCGGTTGCCCGAAAGAACCGAGGTTGCGACCAGATCACCTTCGGCAATCGCGTCGGAAATCTCTTTCTGGATCGGGCCGGAGTTCCCGATACACGTTGTACAGCCATAGCCCACGAGGTTGAAACCAATAGCATCAAGGTCTTTTTGCAGATCAGCACTTTCCAGATAAGCAGACACAACCTGAGATCCCGGTGCCAAGGAAGTCTTGACCCAAGGCTTGCGGTTCAGCCCCAGTGCGGCGGCCTTGCGCGCAACAAGGCCCGCGCCGATCATAACGTAGGGGTTGGAGGTGTTAGTGCACGAGGTGATCGAGGCGATCACAACCTTGCCGCTCTCCATCGTGTAGTCTTCGCCAGCGACAGCCACTTCTTTGCCCATTGGGCGTTTGAAGGTGTCTTCCATTTCACGGCGGAATGCGTTCTGGCCTTCGGTCAGGGCTACATAGTCCTGAGGACGTTTGGGGCCAGAGATCGCAGGTACGATGGTGCCCATGTCCAAGTGCAAGGTGTCTGTATAGATTGGGGCATAGTCCGCATCACGCCAGAAGCCGTTGGCCTTGGCATAGGCTTCGACCAATGCGATGCGGTCTTTGTCTCGGCCTGTGTTGTCCAGATAACGGATGGTTTCCGCGTCAATCGGGAAGAAGCCACAGGTCGCACCATATTCCGGCGCCATGTTGGCGATGGTGGCACGGTCAGCCAGCGGCAGACGGTCCAGACCTTCGCCATAAAATTCGACGAACTTGCCAACCACGCCTTTGGCGCGCAGCATTTCGACAACTTTCAGCACCAAGTCAGTCCCGGTGGTGCCTTCCAGCATTACACCGGTTAGCTCAAAGCCAATGACCTCGGGAATCAACATCGAGATCGGCTGACCCAGCATTGCCGCTTCGGCTTCGATGCCGCCGACGCCCCAGCCCAATACGGCGGCGCCGTTGACCATGGTGGTGTGGCTGTCGGTGCCAACCAATGTGTCAGGATAGGCCACTTCGTTGCCGTCCTGATCGGTATCGGTCCAAACAGTTTGTGACAGATACTCGAGGTTCACCTGGTGACAGATACCCGTTCCCGGAGGCACAACGCGGAAGTTGTCAAACGCAGTCTGACCCCACTTAAGGAAGGTGTAGCGCTCCATGTTGCGCTCATATTCGCGGTCCACGTTCATCTGGAACGCACGTGGGTTGCCGAATTCGTCGATCATAACCGAGTGGTCGATGACCAGATCAACCGGCACCAGCGGGTTAATCTTGGAGGCTGAGCCTTTCAGACCCACAATACCGTCGCGCATGGCGGCAAGGTCAACAACGGCGGGAACGCCGGTGAAATCCTGCATCAGAACGCGGGCAGGGCGATAGGCGATCTCGCGGGGGTTTTTACCACCCTGAGCACCCCATTCTGCGAAGGCCTTAATGTCGTCAACCGACACCGAGAAGCCGCCGTCTTCAAAGCGCAGCATGTTCTCAAGAACAACCTTCAACGACGCAGGAAGTTTGGAGAAATCGCCAAGGCCGGCTTCTTGAGCAGCCGGAATGGAATAATAGGAAATGGACTTGTCGTTGACCGTCAGCGATTTGCGGGTCTTGGCGGTGTCCTGTCCGACGTGAATTGTCATGGAATTGGCTCCTTGATGCACTTGCGACAAGTGATTGTTGGAAAAAAACTAGCAAGGTAATTAATTAAATTGTGCGAGTTTTTCGGAGTTTTGTCCATCACAGCCGCGCCATGGCGCAAAACCCTTGCCTGATGGGGCGCAGGGTGACTAGAAAGGCGCAAATCCGTCACCCCATGGGATAAGGAAGGTCTTTTGAATAGGGACCGACTTGCATCTTTCTAACTTGAGGTATACGACGGCATACAATTAACCTGACTGTCGACGCCTCAAGTAAGAGAGGTCCGACGTTTGGGTTTTCTCTAACGCCAATATGTAGGGAATGTCATGAGCCTGTACACCGACTACCTAACCGAGATCGCCACCCGTAAAGAGCAAGGATTGAACCCCAAGCCCATCGATGATGGTGCTTTGGTTGCCGAGCTGATCGAGCAAATCAAAGAACCAAGCAACCCTGCTCGGGAAGACTCTCTTAAATACTTCATTTACAACACCTTGCCTGGCACCACCAGTGCTGCGGGCGTGAAGGCGGATTTTCTGAAAGAAGTCATTCAGGGAACGGTCAACTTGGCTGAAATCAGCACGGAATTTGCCTTTGAATTGTTGTCGCATATGAAAGGCGGCCCATCAGTGCGCGTGCTGCTGGATCTGGCGCTGGGAGAGGATGCTGCGGTTGCTGGCCAAGCGGCTGAGGTGCTGAAGACTCAAGTGTTCCTCTATGATGCCGATACCGCAAGGCTGTCTGAGGCTCTGGAGGCGGGCAATGCTGTGGCCAAGGACATTCTGGAAAGCTACGCCAAAGCAGAGTTTTTCACCAAGCTGCCGCAAATCGACGAAGAGATCGAAATTGTGACCTTCATCGCCGGCGAAGGTGATATTTCCACTGACCTGTTGTCGCCGGGCGCTGAGGCACACAGCCGTGCGGATCGCGAACTGCATGGCAAATGCATGATCACCGAAGCTGCGCAGAAGCATATCGAAGAGCTTAAGCTGCAGCACCCTGGCAAGCAGGTCATGCTGATTGCCGAAAAAGGCACCATGGGTGTGGGTTCCTCTCGTATGTCAGGTGTGAACAACGTCGCGCTCTGGACCGGTAAACAAGCGTCGCCGTATGTACCATTTGTGAACTACGCGCCGATCGTGGCGGGCACCAATGGCATTTCACCGATCTTTCTGACCACCGTGGGCGTGACTGGCGGCATCGGTCTAGACCTTAAGAATTGGGTCAAGAAAGTGGACGAAGACGGTAACGCCATCCTGAACAACGACGGCAACCCTGTCCTTGAACAAAAATATTCAGTGGAAACCGGCACGGTTCTGAAGATCGACACAAAGAACAAAAAACTTCTGAGCGAAGACGGCGAAGAGCTGGTTGATGTGGCATCGTCCTTCACCCCGCAAAAGGCGGAATTCATGAAGGCCGGCGGCTCTTACGCCATTGTCTTTGGCAAAAAGCTTCAGACATTTGCGGCCGAGGCGCTGGGTGTTGCCCCAACTCCTGTCTTTGCACCATCCAAAGAAATCAGTCACGAAGGCCAGGGCCTGACCGCCGTTGAAAAGATCTTCAACAAAAATGCTGTCGGCACCACACCGGGCAAAACCCTACATGCAGGATCGGACGTTCGTGTTCAGGTCAACATCGTTGGCTCCCAAGACACCACCGGCCTGATGACGATGCAGGAACTGGAAGCCATGGCCGCCACTGTCGTGTCCTCCATTGTGGACGGCGCCTATCAGTCTGGCTGTCACACAGCTTCTGTTTGGGACAAAAAGGCCCAAGCCAATACACCGCGTCTGATGAAGTTCATGAACGACTTTGGTCTGGTGACCGGCCGTGACCCGAAGGGCGACTATCACGCCATGACAGACGTGATCCACAAGGTGCTAAACGACATCACCGTGGATGACTGGGCTGTGATCATCGGCGGCGACAGCCACACCCGCATGTCCAAAGGCGTGGCGTTTGGTGCGGACTCCGGCACCGTGGCCCTGGCGCTGGCAACCGGTGAGGCTTCGATGCCGATCCCAGAGTCCGTGAAAGTGACCTTCAAAGGCCAAATGGCAGACCACATGGACTTCCGCGACGTGGTGCACGCCACACAACAACAGATGTTGGCACAGCACGGCGACAACGTCTTCCAAGGTCGTGTGATCGAGGTCCACATCGGTACGCTTTTGGCTGACCAAGCCTTTACCTTCACCGACTGGACCGCAGAGATGAAAGCCAAGGCTTCTGTCTGTATCTCCAACGATGAAACTCTGATTGGTTCGCTCGAGCTGGCCAAGTCGCGCATCCAGATCATGATCGACAAAGGCATGGAGCACGAAAATGGCATGCTGGCGAAGCTGATCGCCATCGCCGACGCCCGTATCGCCGAGATCAAATCTGGCGAGAAACCTGCGCTGAGTCCTGATGACAATGCCAAGTACTTCGCCGAAGTGGTCGTCGATCTGGACGCGATTGTTGAGCCAATGATTGCGGACCCTGACGTGAACAACGCCGATGTGTCTAAGCGTTACACCCACGACACCATCCGCCCAATCAGCTTTTACAACGCTGAGAAGAAAGTGGATCTTGGCTTTGTGGGCTCCTGCATGGTGCATAAGGGCGACATCAAGATCGTGGCCCAGATGCTTAAGAATCTCGAAGCCGCCAAGGGCAAAGTCGAGTTCAAAGCCCCGCTTGTGGTCGCTGCGCCGACTTACAACATCATTGATGAGATGAAGGCTGAAGGCGACTGGGACATCCTGCAGAAATACTCGGGTTTTGAGTTCGACGATCTCTTCCCGAAAGAGCAGGCCCGCACCGAGTATGAGAACATTCTCTATCTTGAGCGCCCCGGCTGTAACCTCTGCATGGGCAACCAAGAGAAGGCGGCAAAGGGTGACACCGTTCTGGCGACTTCGACCCGTCTGTTCCAGGGTCGCGTTGTGGGTGACAGCACCTCCAAGAAAGGTGAATCGTTGCTGGCATCGACCCCGCTGGTGGTTCTGTCGGCAATCCTTGGACGCACACCAACGCTGGAAGAGTACAAAGAAGCCGTGGAGGGCATCGACCTGACCAAGTTCGCGCCGCCCCTGCAGGTGCCTGCAACCACCAAGTCAGCGCATTTCTAAGCGCTGGCACAAATTAAAGAATTAAAAGGGCGCCACATTGCATTGTGGCGCCCTTTTGCATGTAGGGAGCGCACAGTCGCCGTGCGCAACCATGGTCTGGAGGAGCAGGGGGGCGCGAGTGTGGAGGAAAATAGGGCGATCAATTTTTCGCTGCTTCATTTTTTCTCGCAAAACATTGATTGGCGTTTCATTACAATGCTGCCTAGTAAGGTGTTGGGGAACGGAACAATAGACGGACCAAAATATGACCCGAATTTTAGGGACTCTTTCGACAATTTGGATGTTGGTTGCATCAACCGCGATGGCAGAGGAGAGCTCTGGGCTCGTGGTTGTGGAACTCTATACGTCGCAGGGGTGTTCATCCTGTCCGCCAGCAGATGCGTATATGCGTAATGAATTGTCCAAGCGTGATGACGTCATCGCCTTGGCTTTGCATGTGGACTATTGGGACTATATCGGATGGAAGGACAGCTTTGCTGACCCCAAATTTGCCAAACGCCAAAAGAGCTACGCGCGCGCCGCCGGACACAGGTCAGTCTATACACCGCAGATGATTGTTAACGGTCGCGATCATGTTGTGGGTGTTCAGTCGGGTAAGCTTGAACAGTTTATACGCAACAGCAAACTGCGCCAAAGTGAAGTGGATGTGGAGATTTCGCGCAATGGCGGACGGGTTAAGATCGAAGCGACCTCCACACGGCCTGCCGATTATTCGGTGCATGTCGTACAATATCGCCCATCCGCGGAAGTGTCGATTAAACGTGGAGAAAATGCCGGAAAATCCATCACCTATACGAATGTTGTTAGGGACTGGGACATTGTGGCTGCATGGGACGGGAAAGATACTCTTAAGGCAAGTTCTAACACCGACCCAGAGTATCCGGTTGTTGTTCTGATACAGCACGAAAAAGGTGGTCCGATCGCTGCGGCGGCGCAGATAAAATAACTGCGCCGACCTTTGCGGGTGGATCCGTGGGGCGGATTATTCCTCTTTTTCGCCTGCAAGCGGTATGAGTACGATTGCTTCGTCGGCAACCAAACTGCGGATCATAACGGTTACTTCTGTCAGAGCGGCTTCACCGTCGCGGTTGGACACGCGACCACGTTCGTCAATGCCTTCGCGAACTTGATCAGCGAGCCGCGACGACATGTTTTCAAGCAAGAACTCAGACGCGTCTCCACGCTCGCCATCTTTTGCATGAGCAAAGGCCGCCACGAGTATATTGTTGTCTATTTCGCGAATAATCTGAGGCACATCCCGCGGCTCGACACGCATCGGGATGTCTTTGTACGTAAATATTGTTTTACGAACTTGCCCCGCCAATTCGCTGTCGTTTTCCTCAAGTGAATCCAGCAATTGATCGCGGTTTTGCTCAGTCGAACTGTTAAGAATGGCCCCGATCCGGTCAGCCGGATTTGCGACAAATGCTTTTGCGGGCGCATCGTCCATTTGGCATGCCAAAGACAGACCAATACGGTCCACCGCTTCGGGGGTGATGCCTCCGGTCATTGAAACGGCATAGGTGATCCGGCGGGCTTTGTCTCCGGGAACGAGGGCCAGAAGTTTGGCTGCTTTGTCCACATCTAACTTGGAGATCAACACGGCCGAAACTTCGATGCTTTCTGAGCGCAGCATTTCGGCGAGATCTTCGATTGGCAGCGCTTTGATGCGTCGCCAAGGGTCGCCGTATTGACGCACTCCCGCTTCTTTGCGCAGCCGTGCAGCGGTTAGGGGGCTGATGCGGCCATCAAGGGCATTCAGGGCGCCGGAAATTCCATTGGGAAAAGACAGTCCAATAGATTCAAGCTCATGCGCAAATTCCATGAGAACGTCGCCCAGCGTGTCACGATGGATATAGCCCATGTCACCCATCAAATAGGTCAACTCTGATTGTTGACTTTCTGACAGGTCATCAAGCGACAGATCTGCCCCCTCGTTCAAGAGAAAGCGGACAATAATGGCGGCCTTTTGTTTCTTGGTCAGGTTTTTGGGCCGTTCAGCCACCGTGTCGACGGCCTCGTCATCGGACATTGGTGTCAGGCGGGCAAGCTGAGTTGTACTGCTCATTAAGGGCTCCTTAGTCTTGAAGGCACTGAACCACTCAAGACTAAAGAATCCCTGAACAAAAACCGATCAGTAGTTGAAAACTGTGCCGGACTGGATGGATGCGGCGAGAGAGTGCGCTGCCCAGCCGTCACTGCCGCCACGAGTGCGAATTTCGCTGAGCTGCGCGCGGGCTAGGTCAAGCTGATTTGTCTCGACAAAAGCCTGTCCCATGTAAGAGCGCGCAAGCAGGTTGTCGGGGTTGGTGGCGAGCGCCTTTTGGTAAAAAATCATTGCCTGATCGACGTTGCCAAGTTTGCGATGCGTGAAGCCCCAGTAGGTCAAGGCGCGGTCATCCTGCTGATCCGGCATCGCGCTGAGGATTGACTGGGCATGCTCATAGCGCCCTGCATAGGCGAGGCTGCGAATGTCGTTATACAGCTGTTCATCACTCAAACTGGCATTTTCAGGCTTTACACAGCGACCCTTTTTGCTGCTCCAAACCTTGTTCTTTTTGCATTCTTTGACAGTGGTTGTGGGCTCTGGAGCCGAATTGTCGTCACTGCCTGCCGCGAAGACGGGTGCGGTAAATGCGCCAAAGGCGATGGCTGCGATGGCAAGTTGAAATGCCTTCATGTCAGTCTTCCTTCTTTATGTGCGTTGGGCTTTTTCGACCCTGAAATACGTAGACCCGCGTTGCGAGGTTAATTTGATTACTTATAGAAACGTAGCATGGATCAAAAACACGTTGAAATCACGCACGCGTTAGGATGCATGCAAAAAAGGCCGCAGCGGAATGCTACGGCCTTAGGTTTGTTCAGGGGGCTGGGTTGATTAGTCTTTGAAAACCCGTGCAAAAATCGTGTCGACATGTTTGGTGTGATATTCCATGTCGAATTTTGCGTTCACACCGTCCTCACCAAGAGCGGCGACAACGTCGGTGTCAGCCAATAGCTCTTCGCGGAAGTCTGTGCGGAATTCCCAGACCTTGAGCGCGTTGCGCTGCACCATTGAGTAGGCATCTTCGCGCGATACACCAGCCTGGGTCAGGGCCAACAAAACCCGCTGGCTCATCACGAGACCCGGGAATTTATTCATGTTGTCCAGCATGTTATCAGGGAAGATCAACATTTTGTCGATCACGCCAGTCAAACGGTTCAGGGCAAAGTCCAGTGTTACTGTTGCATCAGGACCGATAGCGCGCTCAACGGAAGAGTGCGAAATATCACGCTCGTGCCACAGCGCGACGTTTTCCATCGCAGGCACAACCGCCATGCGTACCAGACGGGCTAGACCTGTCAGGTTTTCAGTCAGAACAGGGTTCTTTTTGTGCGGCATCGCCGAAGAGCCTTTTTGACCCATCGAGAAGAATTCAGCGCCTTCCAGCACTTCGGTGCGTTGCATGTGACGGATTTCAATCGCAACATTTTCAATCGAGGAGGCGATTACGCCAAGAACGGCAAAGAACATTGCGTGGCGATCACGAGGGATAACCTGTGTGGAAATCGGCTCGGGGCTCAGGCCAAGTTGTTCGCAGACATATTCTTCAACGAAAGGTTCGATGTTGGCGAATGTACCAACTGCACCTGAGATTGCGCCGGTTGCGATTTCTTCACGTACCGCTTTCAGGCGGGACAGGTTGCGATCCATCTCCGCGTAGAAGCGCGCAAAGGTCAGCCCCATGGTTGTTGGTTCAGCGTGGATGCCGTGTGAGCGGCCAACGCGCACTGTGTCCTTGTGCTCAATTGCGCGTTTTTTCAGCGCGGCGAGCAGAGCTTCCATGTCTTTGATCAGAATGTCGGATGCGCGCACCAGTTGGACATTCAGACAAGTGTCCAAAACATCGGAGCTGGTCATGCCTTGGTGCACAAACCGTGCTTCATCAGATCCAACGTGTTCGGCGAGGTGCGTCAAGAAAGCGATGACGTCATGTTTGGTGACGGCTTCGATCTCATCGATGCGGGCTACGTCGAATTCGACGTCTTTGGCTTTCCAGACTGCGTCGGCGTTCTCTTGCGGGATCACACCCAACTTTGCTTGTGCGTCACAAGCGTGGGCCTCGATTTCATACCAGATGCGGAACTTGGTTTCGGGTGACCAAATGGCAACCATATCGGGGCGAGCATAGCGGGGGATCATATCACAGCCTTATTTTGTTACGCAGGGTTGCGCGCGGTTTAGACTGAAGGGCGACGGGCGGCAAGGCGAGAGATGCGAATTGCCGCGCGACCGCCTTATTTTGTGAGCGATTTTGACAAGCGTTGGTGCTGCCCGCATGGGGGCCATCAGCGGAGTCTATGTAGACAGATTAAAAGCAGCCGTTAGGATGACTTTTATTTCCACAAAAGAGTCTTACGCAAAAATGCCCGATTTTCAAAAAAGAAGAAGAGCTTTATACGCTTTGGCGACCGCAGTTTTGGCGTTTTGGCCAGCGTTTTCATGCGCTGGAACATCTCTAAGTTATACTGACGGTGATAGACCAATTTTTAGCATTGAGGTGCCCGACTTTTGGACGGCTCGCGTTGGCGGAGATCGGCGTTTAACCCCTCCTGGTGAAGATGCGCCGCGTGAGGTCAAACGTGTCATCGGTCTTTTGCCGGAGCAGGACGCAGGCGTTTGGGTTGGCTTTTCCTCGCCAGCCGGTGTTCGTAACCTGGCTGAAGGCGAAGAATATGCACGCGCAGCCAGCCAGTTCATTGTGAAGGACCCAGAGATTACAAAGGTCGAAACGCGAAGTGTGTCTGGTTATCCGGCACGCGTTGCGCAGGGGAACGGGAGACGGGACGGGAGGCGTATCCATTTTACTGCGATGTTGATCGATTTGCCCAATGGCCGCGTTGTGTTCAGCTTGACGGTCTTGGCACCCGGATATGATGCGGCGGCTTTGGAAGACGTCAATGCAATTTACAACTCCATTCAGGCAAAGTGAGGTCGCAAGTATGAGTGTTCTTTCGAGTTATCGTCTTCGCTTGGTTGGTATTTTGGTCAGTGGCGCACTGGTCGTGTCTGCATGTGACTCAACGGGCACCTCGTCAACCCACGTTGGGGTCTACTACGATTCAATGCTGTGGAACGATTACTACCACGATCGGCCCCATCGCCCCGACCGCCCCGATCGGCCAAAGCCGCCAAAGCCTGTACATCCCATTGAGCCACCACGTCCTAAGCCACCGCGTCCGGTTCACCCGATTGCGCCAAAACCACCCATTTCAAGACCTGCGCCCAGACCTTCGAGGCCGTCTCCGCGACGTTAGCCGAAATCAGTGGCGCGTGCGATTGCAGCAACCTCTGTCTTAAACTGGTTTCCAGTCTGAAACGGGTGTGTCTTGGCTGAAGATGTTGATCCAGCCCGCGTTGGCGCGCTGCCAAACCGAGGATACCCACATGGATTCGCAATTTTGGTGGCCACACCGTTGGAATTTGGCATGATAACAAAGCATGGCGTGATCTTTACCTAGTATCAGAACGCGATGTTGGGACAGGGTGAATTTTTTGACAGTGGGCCCATTGTCGAGCTGGGCTACGTGCGCTGCTTTGTCGGAGTAGCCGTCAGAATATAGGCCTAGAAAGCTGTCGTCTAAAGCGGCGGCATCTTCTTCTGTGTCGCCTGCAACAAGAGCCTCCCAGACTTTAATTTCACAAGCCAATAGCTCTTTGAGAAGATCCAGATCGTCTTGATGGGGTGTCATTGACTGTTTTCACTTTTCTTGTGCAACACCAACTAGACATCGTGCTCTTACTCTGCAAGCGACGTGTCAACTTGGGATGTGCGTTCCAACGTTTGGTGGACAGGACATCTGTCTGCGATCTCTCGCAAGCGTTGACGCTGTGCAGCATCTAGAGCCCCTGTTAGGTGAATGACGCGGGTAAATGTATCGGCTTTGGACGGTGCGCCTGTGTCGGCGTCGCGGGCGTGGACTTTATCGTGGGAGACATCAACCCAGATATGGTCAAGCGGCCAGCCCTTGCGCCGTGCATACATGCGGATCGTCATCGAGGTACAGGCACCTAATCCCGCGGCAAGAAAGCCATATGGAGTCATGCCACGATTGGTACCGCCATACGCCAGTGGTTCATCGGCCAATGTGTGATGCAAAGGGCCTGAGTTAACGTCTTGCAAGAAACCGGATGCATCGGCCTCAGAGACCCGCACGATCCCTTCCGGAGCTCCAGGGGGCGGGGCGGGGGGACGCAAATCCAGATAGCGCGCGGCCCATGCCGAAATGACGTCAGCAGCGTATTCGGCATCTTCAGCGCGCGAAATAAGATGGTCAGCATCGTCCAGTGTCACAAAGCTTTTGGGGTGTTTGGCGGCCATGAAAATCTGGCTTGCGTTCTCGATGCCAACCACATCGTCAAGCGGCGCATGCAGGACCAACAGGGCTTTGCCCAAACCGCTTATGGCGGGGGTTAGGTTTTGGCAAGCAACGTCGTCAATGAAAGACTTGCGGATCGTGAAGGGGCGGCCCCCAAGATTAACCTGAGCCTGACCTGTCTGTGAAATATGCTCCAGCGCGCCGCCAAAGTTATGTGTGACATGCTCTGGATCAAAGGGCGCGCCGATTGTTGCAACAGCCTGAACCGACGCTATATCTTTGGCGGCCCGAAGGACGGCCGCGCCGCCGAGGGAATGGCCGATAAGAAGATTTGGCGGTGAACCGCGAGAGGCCAAGAATGCCGCAGCAGCGGTTAGGTCTTCAACGTTTGAGGAGAATGTTGTGTTGGAGAACTCTCCTTCGGAATGGCCTAATCCAGTGAAGTCAAAACGGAGCACGGCGATGCCCATGGCCGACAATCGCCCCGCAATTCGGCGCGCGGCGGGTATGTCTTTGGAACAGGTGAAACAATGCGCAAAGAGCGCAGTCGCTAGATGAGGGCCGTCTGGCAAATCCAGTCGAGCTGCAAGCATATCACCGTTATGACCGGGAAATGTGACGCGTTCTGTCGGCATGCTGCGCTCCTTTGAATGGCTGTGCCGACCAATGTGCGCCATGCATCGGGTTACGAAAAGAGCAGGTTACAGAGTGTCACGTCATGGTGACTGGATGCGAGGGTATGTGTTTAGGTCTCTCCCATCAGCATCGGATCAAACGGGTAGGTTGTCAGGTTTTCATATCCGTCTTCGGTGATGAGCACCTGATCTTCCAGTTTTATCGAGAATTCCCCGCCGACTTCGCCCACCAAAGCTTCGACGCAGAGCACCATGCCCGGCTCAAGCGCGTAGTCAAAGGCGCCGTCCACAGCTTTGTCGGGGTAAGCGACAAGGGGCCACTCATCACATAGGCCCACCCCATGCATCAGGCAGCCATATTTTTGTTGCCAGAATTTGTCATCCAACTTGTGACAGTTCGCGGTCAGTTCGGGAATTGTCACCCCGGGTTTGAGCATTTCCATATTGGTCATGATGTGTTCATGCGCGTGCTGCATCGCATAGACCATTGCGTCCGTTGGTTTTCGATCACCAATCCACCAAGTGCGAGAGATGTCGACGCAGATACCGTATGATCCCACCAGATCAGTATCAAATGCCACGATTTCATTGTTTTGCACGATGCGTGGACCACATTCCTGAAACCACGGATTTGTCCGCTGACCAGATGCAAGCAGGCGGGTTTCGATCCATTCCCCGCCGCGGCGAATGTTCTCGGCATGCAAGACTGCCCAAATATCGTCTTCTGATATTTCTCCTTGAGGCACGTTTGTGCGCGCAAAATGCTCCATCACGGCCACCGCGCTATCACAGGCATGGTGGGCGCATCGCATCGCGAGAATTTCGTCTTGTCCTTTGACAGCGCGTGATTTTTCAGTGACCTCTTCGCCTTCCATAATCTCAAAGCCCTGCGCTTCAAGTGCCCGCAATCCGTGCAGCATCACTTTGTCGACCGCGAGACGCTTATTGCCTGGGGCGTGTTCCTCAAGCAAGACGCGGACTTCGTTTGAAAACACGTCTGCAGCAACGTCGATTTTGTCACCGCGATCAAAATAGAACAGGTCGGCGCCTGAACGAGCTTCGCGCACCAAGGGGTTGAATTTGCTCAAGAACGGCGCGTTTTTATAGTCCCAAATGACCATATACCCATCCGCGCACAGAAGGACGGCGCGAAACGGGTTATGCGTGTTCCAAAGCTGCATATTGGTGCTGTCGGTGGCGTATCGAATGTTGAGCGGGTCAAACATTAGCAAACCGGCATAGCCGCGTGCGACGATGTGTTGGGTGAGTCTCTCCCAGCGGTATTTGCGCATAGCAGGAAGATCGGGCAGCGTTAAGCCTGCCGCCGCCCATTCTTGATGGGCCAGGCGCGTGGGGCCGATTTCGACACGATTTCCATCATTGGGGGTGCCGTCGTCCAACATGACCCCTTTGGTCGGGTCAATCTTACGCGTGTTGCTAAAATAGTTGTTCATGTTGATCCTCCCCTTGCTCCTAAATTCAACAGTGGATGGCATAATTTGGGGATTCGCGTTCATTTCCGACCTTAGGATGTCCTTTTTGGGGTTCCCTCCAATTCGGTGCCCGCTAGGGTTTGGGCATGACTGCAATACTCCAGAAGAAGATTCCATTTGATGCGCTGGCGGATGCCGCCCTCCCGGGAATCCATCCGCTGGACCCTAAGGACTGGCTGATCTTTGACGAGGCCTATGATGAACAAATGGCTGAGCGAGAACGATTGCTTTCTCAGTCCAAGGACAGGGTTCACGCAATAGAAGACGCCGCACTTCCAGCGGCCAAGGAACTTTTGACACTTGTGCTCTCAACCCTTCAGGAGTGCCGAGCTTTTGACGTTCAAGATGAGTGGGTTAGATGTCCCGACGGGCGTGTGGTGGTTCTGGACTGGGCACAACCGCTCGTCTCTGTTGGACGATTGGTTCAAGAAGATATGTGTCTGATGGAGAAGCGTGCGGATGAGCATGCGCTCACAGGGGCCGTGTTGTGTTTTCCCGCCAGTTGGACACTGTCTGAAAAGTTTTCAAAACCGTTGTTGGACATTCACGTTCCGGTTCCTGAGTATGACGGAAACATCGCCAAACGGGTGCAGAGGTTGTTTGATGGAGTCAGGGTTGGGCGGCCCCTGTGGCGCAAGAATGTGCATTGGTATCATGATCCCGCGTTGTTTCATCCCAGACGTGAGAAGGCTCCCAGAGCGCCTGTGAAGGCTGGGCAGGGAGAGTATCTCCGGGTGGAGAGGCAATCGGTGCTGCGCCTTCCCGAGACAGAAACTGTGGTGTTTTCCATTCACACATTTGTCGTGCACCGGGAGGATGTTTTATCGTGGGCCAAGTCCAATGGTGACATCAGTACCCCCGCTTTGATGCGATAAATTTCAGCGGATTAAACTGCGCTGGTTGATAGAAATAAGTGAGCAATAATATGAGTGTAAAAGAACAATACGACACTTACCCCTATCCGGCGCGAGAGCCTAAAGATGAGCGCAAACGTCTTATCCAAGGCTCGCCTTCGCATCCTTTAGAGATTGATCACTACCTGTTTGGCGGGAAGCGAAATTGGCGCGAGCCTATTCGGATTCTGGTCGCTGGCGGTGGCACGGGGGATGCTTTGGTGCAGATGGCACAGGTGCTGACTTGGGCCAATCGCCCCTATGAGATTACCTATCTAGATCTGTCAACCAGTGCCCGCAAGATCGCGGAAGCGCGGATTGCCGAGCGTAAGCTCAAGGGCGTGAGTTTTCACACCGCAAGCCTTTTGGAGGCGCCGGAGTTTGGAGAGTTTGACTACATCGATTGTTGTGGTGTTCTGCATCACTTGCCTGAGCCGGATGCCGGATTTTCCGCCCTGGCCAAGGCCTTGGCGCCAGAGGGTGGCATGGGGCTTATGGTCTACGCCCCCTATGGTCGCTCGGGTGTGTATCCATTGCAGGAGGCCTTTGGGGCTTTGTCAAAAGACATGGATGCCAAGGCGCGCCTGAAGCTCGGGAAAGCGGTTTTGAGTGCTGTGCCTAAGGCGCATTCTTTTAAACAAAATCAGATGCTTGTGGATCACCGTAAAAGTGATGCGGGGTTTTATGATTTACTGCTTCATTCGCAGGACCGACCCTATTCTGTTACCGAGCTTTGTGGGGCTTTGGCGAAAGCGGGATTGAAGCCTGCAGGATTTTTGCCCGAGGCGCAATATGACCTTGATCGGCTGTTGCCGGAGGGCGTTGAGCGGCCTGAGGGCATGAGCGATCTGGAGGCCATGGCGGTTGCTGAAAAGCTGCGGGGGACTTTAAAGACCCATGTGGTTTATGCCACTCATGCGGCACGAGATGTGCCTAAAGCGCGCGACTTTTCTGACCCTTGGCTCGTGCCGCATCTTAGAACGGCAAGTGGCGCGCAACTGGCTGGATTGATTGCCAAAAAAGGCAAGATGATCCTTGATTTCCCGACTGAATCCGTGACGTTGAAACTCCCCAAGGAGGCTGCGGCGTTGATAACACAAGTGGATGGTGTCACACCTCTGGGCGCGATCCAGCAGCGTGCGGGTTTGGATGGGTTTGCTTTCAAGGCGTTATGGGCAGCGGTAGATAATGCGTTGGTTCCGTGGAACCAGATGAATTATTCACGACTCTTGGGGTAATTTTTAAGGCGAAACTGGTCGCGCACCTGATAGGTTAACGGCCAAAGTGACATGCTGTATTACGTCGGTTTTGCGTCGGTATAGCGACGGTAAAAAAAACGACTTCGAGCCGCGTTAACCTGTCCAAAATGAGCGCCCTTACGGGCGCACAGGTTTTGCTGTCAGCCGCTTAGCGGCTGACAGGCGGACCTCCGGCGGAGGTATTTTGGGCACCAAAAAGCCTTGTGTAATGGTTCCCACAGGCGGGGATGTGTGCGCCAGCTTAGCGGGTGCCGATTTGATCCATTGAAATTCTGCGTCCAAACAAACGTTCGGCGTTTTTGTAAGCGATTTGTTCCGCGATCTCGCGGGGCAGATGCGCAAGCCAGCGGCGGTTGGAGGCGATGATAGCATCGTAGTTGTCCCACTGGCTATTGACCCAAGTGTCAGAGCCCACCATCAAGCGATCGGGAAAGGCATAGATGATCTTTTCCCAGTCGGGGTTTAGCCCTTCACCGCGCGCCAGAATGTCATGTTCTCGCAAAGATGTGTCTGCAACCAAGTCGGGGTATTTTTTCATCAGGCGATACACATCTTTCGCCGGGGTGCCGAGACCGGCGTGGGCCCAGATAATTTTGACATTCGGGTCAAGAGAATAGAGCCAGCGGATTGGGTCGTCGCCCGAGTGCACGTGCAAAAAGATGTCGCGCTCCTTGGCAATCTGGATCACATGGCGAAACAGAGGGGCGTCGGATTTATCCAGGCGATGTATATGAAATTCGCCTATGCCTTCGTGCGGATAGCTGTTGAGGCGGGATTCCAGATACTCGGCCATGCCGGTCGCTTTGGCCCAATTTGAGGAGCCTGCGTCGCCGTGGTAGGGGCGCAGCTCGGGCACGATGCGGTTGGGCGCATGTTCCCAGAGCATGATGGTGCCTTCATCGGGGGTTGATGACACCAAGCCCATAGCGACGCCGTTACGATCCATTAGCTCAATGATGGAGGCGGGAGAGTAGTCGGACCAAGCGGGTTCCTTGTAGTGGATGTGGGCGTCAAAGATGGGCACGTCGACAATAGCATCACCAATTGGAGTGTGCGCGTCATCTGCTGAAAGTTGTGACGTGAAGGCGTAGGTTAAAGCGATTGTCAGGACAAAAAGGCGGTTTTGCATGACGACTCCGGCAAGGTGAATTGTTGTTTTCGCTTTAACTATACCGGAAACGGGCGCTGCAGGGCAGAAAAATCGATTTTATTATTCGTTCTCATGTCAATTGCAGCGCCACCCGGCGTATTTAGCAGCCGACAACCGCGAGGTCTGCTGTCGCGGAGGGTGAAAAGGCGGCTGAAGCAGACTGTGTGGCATTGGTAAAGTCTACTGTGGCGCCTGCGATCTCGGAACCGGACACGGTAATTTCGCGCTGTCCCTTTGTGTCATCCACGTCAATGGTGAAGGAAATGCTGTCTCCTGCGGCCAAGGTCGCGACGTTCAGCAGAATTTTGGACTGTCCATCGCTCACCATCGGGATTTTGTTCAGCGCTGCGGTGCCCTCGACAATTTCAAACGGTTGGAACACTTCGACACCAGCGCCTTGGGAGGTCACGTCAAACACCAATCCCGCGGTGGAAGTTGAAAGGTTGAGCAAAATTTCTGCATTTGAAATACTGCAACTGCCGGTGTTCTCGAACTTGAATGTGTCTTTTGGTGCGCCTTCGATGAAACGGACGCTTAGGTCTGCGTTGGCAAAGGTTGCGCTGATCATACATGCGGATAGGGCAAGCGTGGTGCGTGTTAGCAAAGTGCGTGTCATGAGTCCCTCGTGGTGTTGTTGTCTTTGAGGATACGCACTCTTGTGGTGGGCGGATCATTAAAGAGCCTAACGCATGGGCGTGTTCTCTGCGCGGGATGCGACACTGTAGTGTGAAGGATTGCTCTGGTGCATGGTTTATTCAGCGGCGCGGTTGGCCGAGAAGAAATTGACCCTTGCGGGGACGCGAATGCCGGCTGGGCTGGCGTGGGTTGAGAGGCTTGTAGCGATGTCGGCCTGAACCGCGTTGGTTAAAGTGAGCCGCTCGTGCTCGGTGGTTGCACGATCTGCAATCATGTTTGCGGTTGGCCCCAGTCGAAACAGAAGTGTTGCTATCTCAGCAGGTGTGTGAAGCGGGGTGAGGGGCAAGTCGATTGGGGTGATGTGGGCATCCTGCCATCCTGCTTGGGTAAGCATATCCAAAACGCGATCAGTGTTCGCAAAGGCCAATGGGCCGGGGGCATTGGGGGGCTGAGCGGGTAGGGTGCCGAGATGTTTTTCTGCTGCGAGGCGGGGGTATGTGAACCAAGGATTGTGTTTTCCCGCTGCCCAAGCGGCAAAGTGGATTTTTCCGGCGGGTCGTGTGGTCTGTAACATGTTGGCGAAGGCGGCGGCGAGATCGGTGAAAAACATCATACCAAAGAGAGAAAACACAGCGTCGTGCTGTGCAGGTGTAAATGCGTAGGTTTCTGCATCCGCCACAACGATGCGGACATGATCGAGATGGATTGTGCGCTCTGTTGCACGATCAACCATGGGCGGGGCGATGTCTACGCCAGTTACCGCGCCTGACGTGCCGACGAGCTGTGCAATGGACAGAGTTGTGCCGCCTGAGCCGCAGCCAATGTCGAGGACGCGGTCACCGTCTGAGAATGCGGCCTGTTTGAGCAATTGAGTGGCAAAGGGCGCATGGGCCGCCTCAATTTCTGCTTCGTGGGCGACCCAAGGGCGCGATTTTTCAATCCAATCCATACTGGTGAACATCCTCAACAAAATGACGGAAACTTAAGTGACACTAACATGATGGGCGAGGATTGTGTGTGAAATATAAACCTAGGGTTGTTTGGGTGTTTGAGATCGCACGCCTAGTCCGGAAAAGTGATACCGGATACGAAAAAGGGCGCCTCAAAAGGCGCCCTTAAAATGGTTGATTTCACAAAAGATTAGCAGCTGTAGTACATGCCGAATTCGACTGGGTGAGGTGTGTGCTCATACAGTTCGATTTCTTCCATCTTCAGCTCGATGTAGCCTTCGATCTGGTCTTTGGTGAACACGTCACCAGCCAGCAGGAAGTCGTGATCCGCTGCCAGACATTCCATGGCTTCGCGCAAGCTGCCACAAACTGTCGGGATGTCGGCCAGTTCTTCGGCAGGCAGGTCATAGAGGTTTTTGTCCATGGCTTCGCCGGGATCGATCTTGTTCTTGATGCCGTCAAGGCCGGCCATCAGAAGCGCTGCGAAACACAGGTAGGGGTTTGCAGCTGGATCAGGGAAGCGAGCTTCGACGCGCTTGGCTTTGGGGCTTTCGGTCCATGGAATACGGACACAACCCGAGCGGTTACGTGCAGAGTAGGCGCGCAGAACGGGGGCTTCGAAACCTGGGATCAAACGCTTGTAAGAGTTTGTCGACGGGTTGGTGAAGGCGTTCAGCGTTTTGGCGTGCTTGAGGATACCACCGATGAAGTACAGAGCTTCCTGAGACAGGTCGGCGTATTTGTCGCCGGAGAACAGCGGCTTGCCGTCTTTCCAGATCGACATGTTCACGTGCATGCCGGTGCCGTTGTCGCCATAGATCGGCTTGGGCATGAAGGTTGCTGATTTGCCGTAGGCGTGGGCCACGTTGTGGATCACGTATTTGTATTTCTGCAGCTCGTCGGCTTGTTTGGTCAGGCTGTCAAAGATCAGGCCCAGCTCGTGCTGACAGGACGCCACTTCGTGGTGGTGCTTGTCGACTTTCATGCCCAGACGCTTCATGGTCGAGAGCATTTCTGAGCGCAGGTCCTGGCTTTCGTCGATCGGGTTGACCGGGAAGTAGCCGCCTTTGACGCCAGGGCGGTGGCCCATGTTGCCCATTTCGTATTCGGTGTCTGTGTTCCAGGACGCATCAACAGCATCAACTTCGTAAGATACTTTGTTGATTGTGTTGGAGAAACGAACGTCGTCAAACAGGAAGAATTCAGCTTCTGGGCCCATGTAGGCCACATCACCGATACCGGAAGACTTCAGGTAAGCTTCGGCTTTCTGAGCGGTGCCGCGTGGGTCGCGCTCGTAAGCTTCGCCAGTGTCTGGCTCAACGATCGAGCAGTGGATGGCGATGGTTTTTTCGGCATAAAACGGGTCGATGTAGGCCGATGTTGTGTCGGGCATCAGTTTCATGTCGGAGTTTTCGATCGACTTCCAACCTGCGATGGAAGAGCCGTCAAACATGAAGCCTTCTTCGAGGAAGTCTTCGTCAACCAGGTCCACGTCTACAGTCACGTGCTGTAGTTTACCGCGTGTGTCGGTAAAGCGGATGTCCACATAAGCTGCATCATTGTCTTTGATCAGCTGGAGAACTGCGTCTGCGCTCATTCTCTAAATCCTTCTGATTGGTAGAAAAGTTGGAAATTACAGGGCGTCTGGACCGGCTTCACCGGTACGGATGCGGATGGCTTGCTCAACCGGGCTGACAAAAATTTTGCCGTCACCGATTTTGTCTGTTTTTGCGGCTGCTACGATGGCTTCGATTGCACCGTCGACCTGGTCGTCGTCCAGCACCACTTCGATTTTCACCTTGGGCAGGAAATCCACGACATATTCGGCGCCGCGATAGAGTTCTGTGTGGCCTTTTTGACGTCCAAAGCCTTTGACTTCGATGACGCTAAGACCCTGAATGCCAAAGTCCTGTAAGGCTTCTTTGACCTCATCAAGTTTGAATGGTTTGATGATCGCTTCGATTTTTTTCAACGCGAGACCCTCCTCAGATCTGAACTTGGTCTTGGACAGACCACTTTCATCAGGGGGTCACAATTGGGTAGGCTCAGAGAGCGCGCGGGAGGCTGGGGATTCTCTGGTTTGTGATTAAAAATTAGGCAACTGGCCTTCAAAATGGGCTGAATTGAATCGCGAGGTGCTTTGAGAATGAGCGAATTGCTAACGGCCGCCCAAATGCGCGCCATTGAACAGGCTGCAATTGAGTCGGGAAAAGTGACCGGTCTGGAGCTGATGGAGCGGGCGGGGCGCGGTGTTGTTGACGCCATTTTTGAAGAATGGCCGGAGTTGGACCAGCGGGGGCCGGCCCCCGCACCCCCGAAGTACTTGAACAGAGAAGAAGCGGCGCCGCGGGCGGTGGTTTTGTGTGGGCCTGGCAACAATGGCGGCGACGGGTTTGTGGTGGCGCGGCTGTTGCGAGAGCGGGGCTGGGCGGTGGAGGTGTTTCTGTATGGAAACGCCGAGAAGCTGCCGCCGGATGCGCGCCGCAATTATGAGCGGTGGTACGAGCTGGGGGCAGTCGATTCAGCTGTAAAGCTTATAGGCTGGCGCGGGCGGTGCTTTGATTTGGTCGTTGATGCGTTGTTTGGGACTGGGTTGGCGCGCGCTCTGGGAGAGGAGCTTGTGGAAATTCGACGGTTTTTACAAATGCACCCGATCGGCAAAGTCGTCGCGGTGGATGCGGTTTCGGGTTTGGATTTAGACAGCGGGCTGTCTTTGACTGAAGCGCAAGGTGAATTATTTCCGCAAGCGGATTTAACGGTGACATTTCATAAGCCCAAATTGGGACATTTCGTTGGAGAAGCTGCGCAGGCTCAAAGCAAGGTTGTGGTCGTAGACATTGGTATCGGTCGTTTTGATCCTGAGTTGGATCAGGTTGAGCTGCTTGATTACAATGAATGCGATCCACTGCTTGATAAGGGGGAGGTTTTGGACGGTCATAAGTTTAGCCATGGTCATGCTCTGATCTTGTCCGGAGGCTTTGGCAAAACGGGTGCGGCGCGGTTGGCGGCGCGGGGGGCGTTGCGCGTGGGCGCAGGGTTGGTGACGCTGGGCGTGCCTGGATCGGCGCAGATCGAGGTGGCAAGCCAGATCACGGCATTGATGATGCAGCGGGTTGAGGACGGCGCGGGACTGTCGGAGATTTTGCAGGATGCGCGCGTCAAGAGTTTGTGTTTGGGGCCTGGGATGGGGCTGGATCGGGCGCGTGTGTTGGTGCCGGAGGCGCTGGCGGCCAAGCGGGCAACGGTGCTGGATGCGGATGCATTGTCTGCGTTTGCGGACAATCCTGCGGCTTTGTTTGAGATGCTGCATGAGAAATGTGTGCTGACGCCGCATGGCGGGGAGTTCGCCAAGCTGTTTCCCGATATTGCGGCGAAGCTGGCAGAGGTGCCCACAACAGGTCCGGCCTATTCCAAGGTGGATGCCACGCGGGAGGCGGCGGCGCGGGCGGGGTGCGTGGTGCTTTATAAAGGTGCGGATACGGTGATTGCGGATCCCAGCGGGCGCTGCTCGGTGAATGCAGCCGTTTATGAGCGGGCGGCGCCGTGGTTGGCGACGGCGGGCTCAGGTGATGTGTTGGCGGGGTTCATCACGGGTCTGTTGGCGCGAGGGTTTGCGCCCAAGGCGGCGGCGGAGACGGCGGCGTGGTTGCATGTGGAATGCGCGCGCGCCTTTGGGCCGGGTTTAATCGCTGAAGATTTGCCGGAAGTGTTACCGCAGATTTTTCAGAGCCTGGAAAACGCTTTGGGTTGAATTCTGTTGGGTAACTGCAACTGGATTGAGTGGCAGAAACAGGCTAGGATAACAGAATAACAAGTTTGCAGGTCGAGCAGGTCCTGTTGGTATGGCGAATTATTCTTTTTGGGCGCTTGGGAAATCTCAGGTCTCGGTTTCTGGTGGTGGACAGCTGGATGGAGTCAGTCAGGGTGACGGCAGCCATTTGGTAGGGCTTTCGATTACGCTCAACAGCAACAGCTGGGAGCAGATCGATGTGCGAGATCGTGGCTCGGACACCAATTTCGATGACAATGATGGCAATCAGCGGCTGAATGGCGGACAGTCTTTTGACGGGGTAAATTACAGCAACAATACACGAATTGAGGCTGAGTATGAGTTTATGCTGCTCGATCCGAGCACTGGACTGACCTATCGCGTTATCAGCGTCAATTTCAACAACTCCAGTCCGACCTATGGCACCATCGAAGGGCTGGCCTTTGTGGGGGAGTTCCCGCCTGTTGGCGTTGCGCTTGAGGTGATTTCAGCACAGGAAGGGCCGTCTGGCGGAACGGCGGTGTCACAAGATGATATTGCAGCGCCCCCCTGTTTTACGCCGGGCACCAAAATCCGCACCCCAAATGGCACGCGCGCCGTAGAGACGCTGGAGGTTGGGGATTTGGTGCAGACCATGCACAATGGAGCCCAACCGCTGCGCTGGATTGGGCGCTGTCCTGTGGGGCCGGATAAAATGGCAATGTCGGCAGCTTTTGTGCCGGTGCGCATTTGTGCCGGCGCGTTTGGGCAGGGGCATCCAAGACGCGATCTATTGGTGTCACAACAGCACCGAATTTTGATCCGCAGCTGGCAAGCCGAGGTCATTTTGGGCGAGCGTGACGTTTTGGCGGCAGCCGTACATTTGCTCAATGGCGCATCGGTGTCTTTGGCGATGGATGTGAAGGAAACCGAGTATTTTCACCTGCAATTTGATCAGCATGAGGTGATTTATTCCGAAGGCTTGGCGACGGAGAGTTTCAATCCCGGAGCGGATGCTCTGGCGGCGATTCCATGGGAGTCGCAAGAAGAGTTGAGTCTGTTATTTCCCGAGGTGGATTTCACGCAGGGCACGCCAATGACGGCGGCCTGTCGGATCGCCAAGCGCCATGAAGCGCAAGTTTTGGCGCGTGACGGCGTTTCTTTGCATTTTCCTCTTACATCCCGACAATAGCTTTGCTAAGAGGCCCGCACAGTGCGGGTGTGGCGGAATTGGTAGACGCACCAGATTTAGGTTCTGGCGCCGCGAGGCGTGGGGGTTCGAGTCCCTTCACCCGCACCATATTGATTTTACGCAATAAACGATTGTTTGCGTAAGCGGTTGCGAACCTTCCGACATCAGAGTTTCACACTTAGTTTCACATTTTCACGTTTCATTTTTGTTCTGTTCTTCGGGACTGCGCAGACTTGCTGAGTCGCTTCTGATTGGCTTGCGCGCGATATTTCTGGACCATTGCCAATGTTTTGTGGCCGGTGACAGACTGGATTTCAACGTCACTACAACCAGCCTCTGCAAGTTCACGCGCCGCGTTGTAGCGCCATCCATGGATCACAAACTTCTTAGCCGCTATCGCCTCCCTAACCTCTTGCACCAAAAACTGCACCCTGCGCTTGGACACAGGCTGTGTTAGGTTTTTGGCGATGACATATCTGCCTCGGCGGGGCAGGTTGTTCAGAAACGTGCGAAGGCGGGAAGGGCAATAGATCCAGACACGAGTGCCTGTCTTTTCTTGCACAACTTCCACGTATTCGCCGTCAAAATGTTCCCATTCCATTTTGACAACGTCGCCGATCCGTTGGCCCGTGCCTATGCATAGGTGGTAAGCTGTCAGGGCTGTCGACAGATCGTTTCCCGTGCAATAGGTCTCAAAGGCTTCTAACTTGGCCTCCGGCCATGGCTCGTATTCTCCACCTTTTAGCTTTTCTACGCCTGAAGCTGGATTAGAAGTGATCCACTCCAATTCAATAGCGTGATTTGCTAAGATCGATAGCTGCTCTACCATGGCGTTGGCTTTGCGCCAGGTGTCCGCATAGTTGTCTCGTGCGGCAATTACGTCCCGACGGCGTAGTTTCGTGAAATCCTTTCGGGCATTCTTTTCTCGGATCAGCTCTAACGTGCGGCGGTATTCAGCTTTGGTGCTTGCCTTTAGGCCTTTGAAGCGCGGTGTTTGATAGTAACTGGTGATCAATGCGTCGAAAGTTGTTTGGGTTATGTTCGCTTTGCCGGATCGAATAGACCAGTAGGCGGTGTCGAACGCCTGACTGTCTGGATCGTCTGGTAGTCGCACATATTTTCCTGCACGCCGGAAATACCAATACGTCCGACCTTTGCGAACAACTGGCACCACAAAAGGTTTGTCCATTTGTTTCACCATTCGAATTCAGCCTCCATGATTTCCCCGGTCTTGATGGCTTCAAGTTCCTTTACGGACCACCTTACTAGTTGGCCGCCTATTTTCACCGGTTTGGGGAGTGCCCCAGCCTCGACCAATTCGAGGAACTGAAAGAGCTTCATGTCCAGAAGTTTGGCAGAGGTGCGGTCTGTTGAAAAAATTGGTTGAAGTGCTGGCATATTCTACTCTCCCATGCTGAAGATGGCAGGCGCCATCGCGGTGAAGGCGACGGCGCATTTGTACAAATTGGCGTTTCTGTTGTGGCTGAGACGCACGATTTGCGTTTGCTGTGGTGCGCGATGCGATATGGCGGTCTGCAAGAAGCCCGTTGGAACTTCTACAGAGGTGGCGGAGCGGGTGGTATTGGTCGTCATGAGTGGTGTCCTCGTCAGAGGGGAAGCGGGGTTCCCGATTGTTGTTTTGAGGACCTCAGACGCTTTGAAAATTTGCCAAACGAGTTTGAGGCATAAAATGGCAGACCTGACGAATTATCCCGTCAGGCTTTTGATTTTTAACGAAAAGAAATTCTGGATTTAGTCGCGAATTCCGCGATGCCAGCCGACATCCCGCTCTGCCGAGAGCAAATCACGCACGCGATTTGAAAGCGCAATTGCCTGCCCAAGTTCCTGTGCAATCCGGTCGAAAATCTCCGGGCAATCCTCCAGGTGTTCCATGTCGGCGAGCTGCGTAGTGAGAGCATTTGCGGCGTCAACAAACCGATCGTTTAGCAAGCGGCGCTTCTCTACTGCCTGACGAAGTTCGGCGAGGTTTGAGATGGTCGCTCCGTCAAATTGCACTTGCAGATTTGTGATGTCTTCGAGGGCTTTGCGCGCGGCCTGCAGGCCGTCTGCGGTGAGTTCTTCAAGCCGGTCGAAATCGTCACGCTCTGTGGGCTGCAAGAACACTGCGATGCGGTGTGAACTGTCGTTTGGGAAATGTGTTGGGGCAGGGATCATGGTGTCTCTTTCTATTTGGTTCCAGCGTCTTGCCGACCTCACGCAGAAGGTCAGCAAGAGCTGGCGAAATGGAGAGGATTGGAGGCGCTTTTGCGCCTCCGCGCGCTTTGCTTAGGTCATGTCTTCACCGCGCAGGGTCTGTGCGATTTGCTCGGACCGGCGCAGCCGACCGAGGGTCAAAAGCGCACTACGCAATTCGAATAGGGGCTGGATCTTGTTGTGAAGATCCTGAGCGCCTAGACGCAGCATCTGATCGAGAGGGCCGCCATCGGCGCGTGGACCGCCTTCGGCGACAGACATCAAAGGCTGCAGAACTTGTTCCAGCGCATCGAGATCGCGTGCCGAAAAGATCTTCTCCTGTGCGATCTGCACCGAAAGTCTACGTGCAGCGTTCGCACCGTGTCGGTCAGCCCAAAGGCCTGAAAGTTGATCCAGCGCGTTGTGCGCGCTGGATGCCAGTGTAAGGGCTTGGAAAACAGTGGCTTGGATCGGGTCGTAGTCGAGATTTGGCTCACACATTGATCGTTTCCCAGGTGGTTTTGTGAGATTTGGAGCGCCGTTCCACAGTTACCGGACGAAGGCTCCCGGCGTTGCGTCGCAGACGGCCGAGGTGATCGCGCCGGATGTCGCGTTCTGCGTGAATGCGTGCGCGAACCCCATGCATGCGATCACTTGCTGGGCCAGACAGGCGTCCGAGCACGGGCGTGCCAACTTCTGAGCTCAGTTCAAAGCCTGGATGATCGAGTGACACGAGAACCCGACGTGCTGCATTGAAGCGTGTCGGCCGGTGAAGCGTCGCGGGCGCGCGGTCTTTCTCGGAACGCACGTCGACGCAGTAATCGGCTTTGCGCGATCTCGGGTTCGATGTGCCGTATGCAAGCGATGCGAAGCGGCCAGCCTCTGTCTCTTCCACATCGAGCACAAGGGCAGGGCGAACCTTGGGATCGACTGAGCCGTCAGTCTCATGAGGAAAGCGAAACGCGACAACGTCGCCGGTTTGCAGGTCGTCTTGCCAAGCCGCGCTGTGCGCCAATTGGGGTTGTGTAGCAGTCATCGAGGTATCCTTCTCGGATAAAACCGTCACGTCTTCTTCTGACCCGGGGCTGGGCCCCGTTCTCAGATGCGCGACACAAAGTCTGCGCAGTTGAGAACGGGCGTCCTGCACCGGCGGCAAACACCGCTTCACAGCCTCAACGAGGCCGGCGCTGGAAGGAGTTTGGGGAAGGTCGGTGAGAGGACCTTCCTCAAGAGCACGGGGTCTTGGGGCGGTATGCGGAATACCCCCTAAGCCTGTCGGGAGACGCCAATGGAGTGCAAAGGAGCGTGGCGAACGTTCCTTTGCCGCCCACGGCGCAGGTGGCCTGCGGCAGCACGGGGTTTGGGGCAGCGCCCCGACGAACGACAGCCAGAGCGGTTTCCAAGGGAAACTGCGCGGGCTGATTAGTGAGTAACTTTCCCTGCGCAGCCAAGCAGCGCTTTGATCAAGATGGCGCCTCAAACCTGTGATGCACAAGTTTGCGACAGCGGACCCACTTCCCGTCCTCACGATGAGAGGGCGACGCCATGGGCGAAGACATCAAGACGGCCGACATGCGACATCCGGTGGTGTTGCGGATGGAGGGCCTCTTTCCGGCGGATCTGGCCGGCTATGAGCAGCATCGCACGCGGAAAGGCGGTGATCTTGGTCACGTGGATGAGACACGTTCCAACCTCAACCGTCGCCTGATCGGAGGCGAGGACTGGGCGCAGCATGCGCTCAAAGAGATTGAAGATATGCGCGTGGAGAACTTCGCCAAGGAGCTTGAGGGGCTGAAGAAGCGGCGACGCAAAGCGGAGCTTGCCAAGCGGGTTGTCGAGGGCTCACAGGACCCGTGGCGCGGCACGCGGCATGGGCCCTTGCGTGAGGTCATCATCACAGCGCATCAGGATTGGTTTGCGGCCTTTGACCAGAGCAACATGGACGATTTGTTTGGAGAGAGCCGAGAGGATCGCTTCGAAAACGCCGCAGTGGCATGGCTCAAAGACAGCTTCGGTGACGACGTGATCCACGCCCGCGCTGATCTTGATGAGACGACCTATCATATCCACGCGATTGTCATGCCGCGCTCGCGGACCAAAGACGGGCGCAAGATGCTGCAGCCTTCTAAACATCCCCTCATCAAGGACTATGAGAAAGCCCAAGACAGTGTTGGAGAGTGGTTCTCAGAGCTTGGATTGAAACGCGGTCAGCGGCGTAAGCAGGCGTTGCGAGAGGCGGTTCAGCAGCATCGCAAAGAGCAGGCCGCAAACGGGAAGACGGATGAGGCACCAGCCAGCCTTCCCGATCAGGTGGAGCATGTCAGCCCACGTGAATGGCGCGAAGAGAAAGAGCGGCAACTGGCCGCGCGGGAGGTCGACTTGTGCAAACGTGAGAAAAAAGCCGCGACCGTGCTGAAGACCGCCAAGGCAGTGGCTGAAGGAGATCCCAAGGTGTTGGCGGAGATGACGCAGCCGGATGGCAGGTCCGCCGCCGCGCGTCTGTTTGGAAAAGCCTTTGCGGCCTTGCGCAGCACGGCCCAAAGGGAGGCGCGGAAGGACGCCCGAGCCGAGGTGCAATCGCACCTTGAGGAGATCAAAGCTGCGGACGACGCGATTGTAGAAGCTGCGGCTGCGTTGCCGGAGGCGGCACGGAAGAAGATCGTCAAAGCGCGGCAATCTCTGGCGGGGCGCATCACAACGCTTAGGCGCGCGATCAACAAATGGGCGCGGCCGGGCCAAAAAAATGGACCGGAAGTTTGAGGGATTCAAACCCTTCCCAAACTTTTTTCTCTCTGAAGACCAACGATCCTACTTGGTTGTTGTCGATGGCGGTCTGAGGCTTCCACCGGCAGTAATCGGGAGCAACTGCTCCCATCCATTTTGGTCAACAAAGGAGAATTCCTATGGACCGTTCCGATTCCGAAAACCGAAAATACCAGCGCGCGATGGATATCATCATGGACCTTGGCAGGTCGAAAGCCGCAACCGAAGCAGAAATCCGAAAGGCGTTCGCGAACACGCTGGAGGCGTTCTTGAAAACCGCCAACGAAGACCTCTTGCGCAAAGTGTTCGTGCTCTTCGAGGCCGTTGCCAAAGTTGGCGACGCCAAAAAGATCCAATGCCATCCACTGCGTCCAGAGGGCATCGATCAGGAGGTCGAGAAACTGCGCGAGGCACGGAAGCCGAAAGCGAAGACAAAAGACGAGTCGAAGGTGAAGAAAAAGCCGGAGCCAAAATCCAAAGCGTAAGCGGGTAGTCACAACACCGAAGAGAACAGAAAAAGGGCGCGGCAAATGCCGCGCCCTCTAGCGTTGGTAGGTAGTGACCGCCGTGGCTACCCGTCGGGCCGGGTCTCCGCGTCGAAACGCTCAAGCAAGGCCGTGAGGTCCGCGTGGGTGTATATACCCGACGCCTCAATTGCCTTGCCGATCGCGAGCCAGTGCAAAGCCTGTGACCGGATCGTCCGGTCGCGAAGAGCGGCCTCCTCGCGGAGCAGTTCGTAAAAATCCGGGCGGAGAGTGACGTATCGCGGCATGGAAAACCTTTCCGTTCAAATGCGCTGCAATGTAGAGCGCATAAGAAGGGAAGGGGATAAAGCGCAAAGAGGACCGCGAAGGAAATCACGCACAATGGCCGCTCGCAGCCCAAAGCGGACTCGGCTCCATTGCTTCATGGTGCAAAAAGCGGACATCCACGAAGAGAGTTTCGCATGGCTGCTAAGCGGACAGACCGGACTTGTGCAAACGCGGCTATTGCTGACGCAGAAAGCTATCGCTCATGCGAGGGGGAAATTCGGCGGCGCGGCAGGATTCGCCAAACCCGCCGTTCAAGCGCTGCGAACCCGCGGGATTCTAAACCGGCCCATCGCTGCGATCGTTTTCAGCCCGCAACCAGTCCAAGAATGCCTCCGCACCCTGAGACATCGGCCGATCCGTGAAAACGACAAAGTAACCCGCGTTTTCAACTCTGACATCGGACAATCTGACAAGTGTTCCATCGCCAATTTCTGGCGCGACCAGATCATCCCAAAGGGCGATCCCCTGGCCATCCACCACCGCCTGAACGCGGCTGTTTGAATCCGGGATCGTGAGGCTGGACCGGCTGGGCGCGTAAGGCAGCCCGGCGGCTTTGTGCCAGGCGCGCCAACCGGCATCGCCGGAGCTGTCCCCCAAGAGCGGAAGCTGCCTGACCGCCTCGGCCAGTCCAAGCCGCTTTACCTGCTCTGCGACTGCGCGGTTGGCGGTTGGAACGGCAGGCAGGGACAGAAGAAGTTCGCTCTTATGGTCCTTCCAGCCGCCAATTCCCCAGAGGATAGCCATGTCCGCTCTGACAGATCTCAACATTTCCACGGAGTTGATCGGTTCGATCCGCAGGCTGATACGGGGATTGGCCTCGAAAAACCGTGTGAGCCTTGGCGACAGCCAGCGTGACGAGAAGTAGGTCAGTGCGCCAACGGTCACGGCGCCTGATGCGGTGCCACGCAGGTCTTCGATTTCACGGTCGATCTGGCTTAGGGCCGTTTGGGACACATGCCACAACCTGCGCCCTTCCTCCGTCAGTTCCAGTTTGGCGTGCGCGCGCTCGAACAGGCGAAAGCCGAGCTCGGCTTCAAGCTTGCCCACCTGGTAACTGATCGACCCTTTCGATTGATGCACCTCGTCCGCCGCCTTGGTCATCGACAGATTGCGGGCGACGGCATCAAAAATCCTGAGAGCATCATAGGAACGAAAGCGCATGTATATTGTCTAATTTTTTCGAACGACTTGTGCAAATCATTAGATTTGCGCCAAGCGCATCTGGCCCAATACATTTAATCTAATGCGTGGCACCCATCTGTCCTTGTCGAAGATCACCCGCAGACGTCTAACAACTCTGAACGGTGAACAACATGACAACCGACCTCTCCCACACTCGTTTCGCGGTCAAAGCTTTCCAGAACAAAGGCGAGCGCCCGCGCGAACTGACCCGCACCATGCCGCCCCATCCACTAAGCTACATGGAACTGCCTTACGATCCCGAATACACGCTCTACAACTCGCGCCTGACGCCGGAGAAACTCGACACGGCCACGGAAGACGAGATGTATTGGGCCGTGCGCACCAATGTCATCTTTCGTCACACCGGCGAGTTGCCGATCGAGATCAGCGGAGCAGACGCCGAAACCCTCTTGAACAAGGTGTTCACCCGGAGTGTCAGCAAGGTGAAGCCGAGGCGCTGTTCCTATCAGTTTGCCTGCTATCACGATGGCGGCATGATCACCGACGGGGTGCTGTTGCGGCTGTCGCAGGACAGGTTCTGGATGGCGCAAGCCGATGGGGATCTGTTCAGCTGGTACAAGGCACATGCCGAGGGGCTGGACGTGAAAATCCACGACCCGAATGTCTGGGTCAGCCAGATTCAAGGCCCACGGTCGCTGGACTTGCTGGCTGCTGTGCTGGACGGCCCCATGCCCGATCCTTTCCGCTATTTCGACTGCGCCGAGGTTTCCATCGCGGGGCAGACCTGCTGGATCAGCCGCTCGGGCTTCACCAATGAACTGGGCTGGGAAGTCTACATGTTACCCGACACCGACATCCCCGCCATCGGCGACAGGATCATGGAGGTTGGTGCTGCGTTCGGCATCCTGCTGACCGGAACGCCGGTGTTCCGGGCGCGGCGGATCGAGGCCGGGTTGCTCAACGCCGGGTCGGATTTCGGAGCCGAGACGACGCCGTTCGACGCAGGGCTTGGCGGTTTTGTCGAGTTCGACGACCGTGACTTTGTTGGCCGCAAAGCGCTGGAGGCCGCCGATAAATCCTGCCGCACCTGGGGCATGCGCGTGTCCGGCGGTGTGGCGCAGCTTGGACGCGTCATGACCATTGATGGAAAAGATGTCGGTCGGGTTTGTTCCTCGGGCTATTCGCCCTATCAGGGCTGTGGTGTTTGCATCGTGCGCATGGACGACCCCGCACAGGGTCCGGGCACGCAGGTCGATGTGCTTTGCGCTGATGGGTCCACCCAGAGCGGCGAGCTTTGCACTCTCCCGATGTATGACGCGGACCGGCTCATTCCGCGCGGCAAGCTTGTGGACATCCCGACCAAACCGATCGCGGCGGAATGACCTTCATGCCCAGCGTTTCAACAGAACGCTCTAGGAGTTGCCAACCAGAGGCGGCTTCGGCCGTCTCCACACACTTTGCTTTCTTACTATTGAGGTCGTTCTCCTCGTTGGATCTTTGCGCTGCGCTGGACGTGTTGAATGAAGCCAACCAGTTTGACCAGACGCCCAGATATTCGTGGTCTTTGTTCAGTGAAGACGGAAACGCTGTGTTGGCGTCTAACGGATTGTCCATGAAAGTAGATGGCCCGATGATGCCAGTCAGCAGAAGAAGCACAGTAATCGTGCTGGGAGGTAAGGAATATGTAGGCGCATCTACTTTGCCAGTGCTGGCCTGGTTGCGGAGTGTTTCCCGGAAAGGAGCGCGCATAGGCGCAATTGGGAGCGCTGTATTCACATTGGCAAAGGCTGGTGTGCGTTTGAACGGGCCAGTTTCTGCACATTGGGCGTATAGGGGGGCAATTGCCGAACATTGCCCAGAGCTGGAGTTAAAGCAGAACATCTTCTGTATTGGCGAAAAAAGCCTGACCTGTGCCGGCGGGGCGTCGACCCTCGACATGATGTTGCAACTGATCGCATTGACCAGTGACAGCAGAATAGCCAATTGGGTCGCAGACCGGCTTGTTTGCAGTTCCTTCAGGACTGGACAAGAGGACCAAGGGGCCGCCGAGTTCGTGCACATGCGAGAGCGCAACTCCAAGCTGGCAAAGGCTATCAGGGTAATGCAATCGCGCCTGGAAGAGCCTGTTTCAGCGCAGGAGATAGCTGTCTTAACCGGCGTCTCGATGCGTCAGCTTGAGCGCATCTTCAAGGCTCATATGGCGACCAGCCCTAAAGCATTCTATGTGAAGCTGAGGCTGGAACATGCACGGCGATTGCTTCAACAAACAGAATTGCCTCTGATCGAAATTGCGATTGCGAGCGGTTTTCAGAGCCAGTCCCATTTCTCCCGCCTTTACCGGAAGCAGTTTGGAGTTTCACCCCTTCTGGATGTGGGAATCCGGCGAATAGATGATCCTCTCCCAGATGGCGACTGCTCAGAAGGAGCAAAAAAATGTACAATTTGAACCTCACCACTTCGCACTTCCCGGCGCAGAATGATGCGGATATCCGCGACATCACGGTTGGCGGGTTGCTGCGCGAGGTCGCTGCGGCGCGCCCGGAGGCGGAGGCCTTGGTCGAAGTCAGGCGGGACGGTACAGAAGGACGCCGCTGGGCCTATGCCGAACTTCTGAAAGATGCCGAGCGGCTGGCTTTGGCTCTGTCCACCCGGTTTGCGCCCGGCGAACGGGTGGTAGTCTGGTCGCCCAACAGCCCAGAATGGGTGCTGATGGAATATGCTTGCGCGCTGTCAGGGGTGGTTCTGGTGACCGCGAACCCGGCTTTTCAGGCACGCGAGCTGGCCTACGTGCTGGAGCAATCCGGGGCGGTCGCCTTGTTCCTCGTCGAGGAATTCCGTGGCAACCCAATGGGCCGGATTGGCGCTGAGGTCGCGGCGAGCATCCCTGCAGTGCGCGAAGTCACAGACATGGAAAGCGCAGCAGTTTACACAGAAGGCTCCCGCCCGCCTGCTTTGTCCGATGTTGCCCCAGGCGACGCGGCGATGATCCAGTATACATCCGGCACCACCGGCTTTCCCAAAGGGGCGGTGCTGAGCCATCGCGGGTTGGTCAACAATGCACGCTTCTACGCGTCCCGCTGCGGCGCGACAAAAGCGACCACCTGGGTCAACATCATGCCGATGTTTCACACCTCGGGCTGCGGTATGGTCACGCTTGGATGCCTTCAGGCGGGGTGCCGAATGGTGCTGATCAGCCTGTTTGACCCGGACGTCGTGCTTGACCAGTTGGAAGCGAGCGGCGCTGACATCATCCTTGGCGTGCCGACCATGGTGGTGGCGCTGCTCGACGCACAGGAAACGCGGCCGCGCGACCTGTCAGCCCTGAAACTGGTCAGCTGCGGCGGCTCGATGGTGGCCCCGGAACTGGTGCGCCGGGTGCAGACCCTGATGGGCGCCGGATTTTCGACGCTCTATGGCCAGACCGAGCATTGTCCGGTGATCACGCAACACCATTTGTCAGACAGTATCGATGACATCTGCAACACGGCTGGCCAGGCAGTGGCGCAGACCGAGGTTTCGATCCGCAGCGTCGATAACAATAGTGCTGTCGCCGTAGGAGAGGTCGGGGAAATCTGTGCCCGCGGCCCCTGCGTCATGCTGGAATACAACGACAACCCCACGGCCACATCCGAGACCGTAGACGCAATGGGTTGGCTGCACACCGGCGATCTGGGCCGGATGGATACGCGCGGCTACGTCACCGTCACGGGCCGCGTCAAGGAGATGATCATCCGGGGTGGCGAGAACCATTTCCCGGCGGAGATCGAGAACTGCCTGTTGGAACACGCGAGCGTGGCCGAGGTCGCTGTGGTCGGCCTGCCGGACCCGAAGTGGGGCGAGGTCATCGGCGCGTTCATCCGCAGCACAGGACCACTCGACAAACCCGCGCTGCATGCCCATTGCCGCGCAAATATGTCGCCGCAGAAAACCCCGAATGTCTGGGTGCAGGTCGAAGGCTTTCCCCTGACCGGCTCGGGCAAAATCCAGAAATTCGTTCTCCGCGATGGTTTCGTCGCCGGGGAATATGCTGAACTCTGATTGACAGGAACCGCCATGCAGGACGCATCCAAACACTATTTCAACGGCCACTACATAAATGGGGGGTGGGTCGCCTCGATCGACGGGCGCGAAATGGCGGTTGAAAACCCGTCGACCGAAGAGAAGATCGCCACGATCACTTTGGGTGGCGTCGCTGACGCTGACGCGGCCGTCGCCGCGGCCAAGGCAGCCTTCCCGGCCTGGGCGGCAACAGACCCCGAGGAACGAATCGCCGCACTGGAGCGGTTGATGGAGGGCTACAAGTCTCGGGCCGAAGACATGGCGCAGGCCATCAGCACCGAAATGGGTGCACCTATCGCACTGGCAAAGACGGCACAGGTCGGCGCCGGAGCTGGGCATCTCAAGAACACCATTCGGGCGGCCAAGGCTTTTGCCTTTGAGCGCCCCTTGGGGGATCACGCGCCCGGCGACATGATCCTATACGAGCCGGTCGGTGTCTGTGCCCTGATCACCCCATGGAACTGGCCGATGAACCAGGTGATGCTGAAGGTCGCCCCGGCGATGGCAGCGGGGTGCACGGTGGTGCTGAAACCCTCTGAACTCTCGCCACTCAGTGCCATTCTGCTGGCCGAGATGATCGATGCAGCGGGCTTCCCACCCGGCGTGTTCAATCTTGTGAACGGTGATGGTGCCGGTGTTGGCGCGCATCTCACCGCGCACCCGGATGTGGACATGGTCAGCTTCACCGGGTCAACCCGAGCTGGGGTCGCGATCAGCAAGGCCGCGGCAGACACCGTGAAACGCGTCAGCCTCGAACTGGGGGGTAAGGGGGCCAACATCATCCTCGCCGATGCAGATGAAAAGGCCGTCACACGCGGCGTGCGGCACTGCTTCAACAATTCGGGCCAGTCCTGCAACGCGCCGACCCGGATGCTCGTGGAGCGCTCGATCTACGACCAGGCCGTTGAAACCGCCCGAGCCGTAGCAGAAAAAACGGAGGTCGGACCAGCGGACATCGAAGGCCGCCAGATCGGCCCGGTTGTGTCTGAAACACAGTTCAACAAGATCCAGTACTTGATCAAGCACGGCATTGATGAACACGCCGCGTTGATCGCGGGTGGACTTGGCCGCCCTGACGGGCTGAACCGCGGTCACTTCGTGCGCCCAACGATCTTTGCCGATGTCACGCCGGACATGACGATCTGGAAGGAAGAAATCTTCGGACCGGTGCTGTGTATCTCGCCCTTCGATTCCGAAGAGGAGGCGATCGCCTTGGCGAATGACACGCCCTATGGCCTCACGAACTATGTCCAGACTACGGACAAGTCCCGCGCACGCCGGGTCGCGCGGCGGCTGCGGTCTGGTATGGTCGAGATGAACGGCAAACTCGGCGGTGCGGGCTCGCCTTTCGGCGGCATGAAGCATTCGGGAAATGGCCGTGAAGGTGGTGTCTGGGGTCTTGAGGAATTCCTTGAGGTCAAGGCCGTCAGCGATTGGGAGTGAGCATGGCAAAGGTTCTGTACGAGAAAGATGACCGGATCGGGCGGATCACCCTGAACCGACCTGAAGTGATGAATGCCATCGACGATGATCTGCCGCGCGAACTGGCGGCGGCGGTGGCAGAAGCCGACCATGATCGCGACGTGCACGTGATGGTCCTGTCCGGCGCAGGAAAGGCATTTTGCGCAGGCTACGATCTGGCCCACTACGCCGAGGGCAACGGCCCCAACAAGGTGGTGCAGGACATGCCCTGGGACCCGATGCAGGATTTCCAGTTCATGTGGGCCAACACGCAGGCCTTCATGTCGCTCTTTCGGGCAATGAAGCCGGTGATATGCAAGGTACATGGGCACGCCGTGGCGGGCGGCTCGGATATCGCGCTTTGTGCAGACCTCACGATCATGGCGGACACCGCACAGATCGGCTACATGCCCACGCGTGTCTGGGGCTGTCCGACCACAGCGATGTGGGTGCACAGGCTGGGGCCGGAAAAGGCTAAGCGCATGATGTTCACGGGTGACAAGATAACCGGCGTCGAAGCCGCCGAGATGGGGCTAGTGCTGAAATCTGTGCCTGACGATCAGCTCGATGCCGAGGTCGAGGCGCTGGCCGCCCGGATGGCATCCGTGCCGATCAACCAACTGGCCATGCAGAAGATGGTGATCAATTCCGCCGTAGAGGAAAAGATCAACCAAACACAGCGCCTTGCCACAGTGTTCGATGGCATCACCCGCCATTCACCCGAAGGTATGAACTTCAAAGCCCGCGTGGAGCAAGCCGGCTGGAAACAGGCAGTGCAGGAACGGGACACCGGGACCTTCGACTGGACTAGCAATAAGCCCTTCGACTGACAAAAACCGCGAATTATTTGGAACCAACCGTTCGCGTTGGCGTGCCAAATTACGACAAAGCCCCGCCGTCCGAGTATAGGATAGGGAAAACTCGGTGCGCTCCGAACGAATGGCGGCACTTCTCGTCGCGCGGAAGCCACGAGCCGATGCATGCGCGGCAGTTTTTCCGCTGCGAGCGCGTGCAGCATAAAAAACGAACTCACAGGATGGGCTCTAAGTGGAATTTCGCCGCAGTCGGCTTCAAAGTCTGCTTCGGGGAAACGCCGAGACTTTGCAAAGGTCGCAATCTGCGCAGAGCCGCCGTTGGCTCGGCCTTCGGAGATTTTCATGCGCACTTTGGAGAGCGCATTTGTTCCCGGAGGTCAGCTCCCAGCCCAAAGCAGCTATCATCCTGCTGCGTGAATTTGATGAAAGCGGGCACTCGCCTGCCTGAGCCGGAAGTCGACTGTGCGGGATTTCGGCATCATCCGCATGTTAGTCCGGAGGACAGTAGTTTGGCCCAAGACTGACACGGGCCGAGGTGACACCTAATTCTCCTTTTTCCATCAAAGCTTGTGAACTATGCGGTGACAAATCCTAAGCAGAACCTCCAGATTTTGAATATGTTAACGGGTTTGCTGTACCCAACTTGAATTCAAAGGCAAATAAGGACAGTGGCCTGTGACTGAACCCAGAACCCCCTTTCTTAATCTATTAGCAAAAGTCCCGGGTGCTGACTTGCGGCCGCAACAGTTCTCTGAAGACGCGGCAAAGCGTTTAAGACGGCAACAAATTCGCGGCACCATTGAGCAGATGCGTATCATGCTGTTGTGCAACACTTTTTTTGCACCAGCGCTGTCACTGCAAGTTTGGAACTGCGGTGTCAACGGCTTGGTCATTGCTTGGACTGCGGCTATTTTGATTTTTTCATGGGCTCTTTTTTGGCAATGGCGAAGCGAGTACCAAACAGACGGAAGCGCGCGCGACATGCGGCGTTTTGTGGCTCAAACATTTGCCAATTCATCTTTCTGGGCCCTTGGCATGGCGCTGTTCTTCCCGGTCGCCGAGGGTGATCAGAAGGCAATTGTAACTACCATTATGGCGGGGACGCTTGCCCTCGGGACTGTTGGGCACTCTCTGGCCCCCTCCGCCGCATTCATTTACCTCGCGGTCCAAACAATCTCGAATAGCCTCGTCGCATTATTTACTGGAATGGCATCCGGCGCGACCGCCGACTATTTGGTATCATTTCTGTGTGTTGCGTCTGGTGCAAGCCTCTTGAATGTGGTGGTGGAACGCGGGAAATCCACGATCAACGCATTTAAAGACCACGACGAACTCAGTGAAAAAAGCGAGGTCATAGAACTGCTGCTCAAAGACTACGAAGAGCAGGCAACACAATGGTTGTGGCAGACGGACGCAAACGGAAACATAGTTAGATGCCCCGAGCCGATATTGGAATTGCTTGGCGTAGAAAGCACGCAAGGTGCGCCCTTGGCAAAGCTTCTTTCTGAGAGGTCGCATGCCGCATCCTATGAGGATGCCAGACGGCTTGACCAAGCGTTCTGCAACCAAGAGGAATTCCACGACATACGAATTGCGCTTGTCGACTCGGAACTCAATCAAACGCGCTGGATCCTGATGCGGGGGCGTCCGCAATTTACCGCGGATCGATTTGTCGGGTATCGCGGGATCTTTGCCGATGCGACGGTCATTGTCGAAGCAGAACAAAAGGTGCAATCCACGAATAATGATCTCCGGCAAGCACTCGAACAGGCTCAAGCGGCCGACAAAGCGAAGTCAGAGTTTGTGGCAACGATGAGTCACGAAATCCGAACGCCGATGAATGGTGTGCTTGGGATGTCTGACCTCCTGGCTGAAAGCGATTTGGACAGCCATCAAAGGAGTCTTTTGGAAATCATTCAATCGTCGGGTCGGAGCCTACTATCTATAATCAATGACATCCTCGATTACTCAAAAATTGACAGTGGGCACCTCACTTTGAGACCGGAGGCATTTTCGCTCTGCGATCTGATCGACGAGCCCGCCAAACTCCTAGGAGCGCAAGCGTCGAAATCGGGAGTCGAAATACTAACCCGCGTTGAACCTAGCCTTCCGGAACAGGCCGTGGGTGATTTTGCAAGATTAAAACAGGTGGTGACCAATCTCGTCGGCAATGCAGTGAAATTCACCCAAAACGGCACGATTTTCATAGACCTTCACAAGGTGCATGAGGCCGACGCCGGGTTTGCTATTCAGGTCGATGTGCATGACACAGGCTGTGGGATCTCCCCATCAAAACTCAAGGAAATCTTTAACAAATTCACTCAGGTGGATAGCTCCTTTACCCGACCTCATGAGGGTACCGGCCTTGGGCTTTCCATCAGCAAAGGGCTTGTTGAACTCATGCAGGGTGAAATCTGGGTCCAGTCGCAGGTTGGTGAAGGGGCGACGTTTTCCTTCAAAGTTCCGCTGAAAACAGCAATAAATCGTGACGCCTCAGAGCTGATGCAACTTCTCCAGAGCGATACCGAAAAAGACATTCTTCTTATCGATTCAAACGAGAAGAGCCTTCAAATCACTTTGGAGAGGCTGCAATTCTGGCGCTACAGTGTTGTTTCGGCGCGGGCAGGAGCGGAGGCAATCGAAATGCTTGACAGTCCTTCACTCTCTTCCGGCTTGTTTGACGCTGTTCTTGTCAACGACAACGTGTCCGATACCCCCTTGCACGTTCTTGCCGCCAAACTTCGCAAGCATCCTCGTTCGAAGTCTTCAAAACTGATTCAGCTGTGTCAAATTTCAAGTCAGCACAACAGCGAGGCCGACGACGGCAATTGGGATTCCACCCTTACTAAGCCGCTGGGCACTTTTCAGCTTTTGAAGTGCCTTAATTCTGATGGTCACGACGCGATAGAGGGAGACTCAGAAAATTGGGGAAATCCCCACAAACCGCGTGTTGCAACTTACCACCCTATCGAGCCTGGACAATCGATTGGCGCCACATCTGGTCATCAGGGTGATGCCGAGATTTTAATTGTGGATGACAATGCTACAAACCTTAAGTTGTTGAAATTGATCATACAACGGATGGGCCATAAACAAGTTGAAGCCAAGGATGGCGCAAAAGCGGTTGCTGCTTTCGAGGCGCACCGACCCCATCTCATTTTTATGGATATAAGCATGCCAGTTATGAACGGATTAGACGCGACCCGAGAAATCCGTTTGATTGAGCAAAAAAACGGCTGGGCTCCCTGCCACATCATTGGTCTGACAGCGCATTCTTTGCAACGCGACAAGGAAACTTGTTTGGCTCATGGCATGAATAGCCATATGCCAAAGCCGGTCTCGCCAAAAGATCTACGACAGGAGATCGCAGGCGTATTCATGGGTGCTTCCCAGTGATGAAATTATGGGTTTGCAAAGCTAGCACTCTAGGAAAGAGCGCTAATTAGGCATAGTGCAGCTTCCGGAATTTTGGGCTCTAACCAACTGCGGGCCTCACATCGCGTGAATGTCCGCTTTCGGGAAATCACCGAAACTTTGCAAAGCCCGCTATCTGCGCTTAGCTGCCATTCCTGCCTCGCGCAGCATTAGGTCATTTGGGCTCGGAGCGGACCTCGGAGGCCGAGAAGCATCCTGTGATATGGTGGCGAGGTCAACGTCGGGTTGTCGCCGTGGGAGGGAGTGGCGGATCGGAGGATCCACCATGCAAACACCAAACTTACCCGCTATTCGAGCATGTCGCCCTGCCTGGAACAAAGGCCGCATTGTCGGGCAGAAACGTCCGCTTTTGCCCAAGCATGTCTGGGCAATTCGCGTTCGACTTGAGATCGCTGGAAATCACCGCGACCTCGCTTTGTTCAATCTTGCCATCGACAGTAAGCTTAGGGGGTGCGATCTGGTCAAACTGATGGTGGCGGACGTTTTCGCCGCGGGTCAAGTCAAGGAGCGGGCCTCGATAATTCAAAGCAAAACACAGAAACCTGTCCGCTTTGAGATTACCGAGGGAACACGGAAGTCCATTTTGAGATGGATGGAAGAGCCGCTTATGATCGGCTCCGAATTCCTTTGGCCGGGGCGATTTCACGAACGGCTTCATATTTCGACTAGGCAATACGCGCGGCTTGTCCGAGACTGGGTGAAATCGATAGGACTGGAGCCGAGCGCGTATGGAACTCATTCAATGCGACGGACGAAGGTTGCACAGATCTACCGGAAGACCGGCAACCTACGGGCTGTTCAGCTCTTGCTTGGACACACCAAGATGGACAGCACAGTCCGATACCTCGGTGTAGAGCTGGAAGATGCGTTGTCGATCGCCGAGGCGGTAGAAATCTAAATCACTGGGCCGTCTTCACAGACGGCCCAGAGCTGACATTCACATGCCTCAAAGCGAATGACCGCTTTTACAACCTGAGTTGCGAATTGCGGATCCGATGCCTTCCCAAGATGTTGCGAGGTGATGCCGATTCAACACTTCGCAACATCTTGTAGAACCTTACCCATTCATCTGTTCTGGTTCGGGTTGAGCCGTGGGAATCTTGTCAAATGATCCCAAGATCGCCGCCATTTCGGATTGATCGCCAGATACCGCTGCCAGTCCTCTTTGCACGGCGTCGGCCAATGACATCTGCCGCAGCGCAATTTGTGCCCAGGTCTTACGGTCAAACTCGATGGTCACGTCGACTGTTTCCGGAACGGTTTCGGTGATTTCCACAACACCACGGCGGACATGAACGGCCCAGGATTGCCCCAAATCGGTGAAATTGAATTTGGCGACTGCGTTAACATTGGCGCTACCCACTGGATCCACATTGAACTGCAACAGCTTGAGGTATGTGCCTGGCGGCGTGGACATCACGAGATCAACACCAGGAAGGGTGAAAAATCCGATTTCAGGAGGTTGCGTCCAATCCAGTTTGCCTTCCAGATGCCGCGCGTGTGTGAGAAAGAAATTGCGCGCCTGAATGCCCGCCTGAGCGGTTTGCCCCATGGCTCGCGAGGCGTCGGCTTTCAGTTGACGGGCTTCGCCGTTGGACGGATCTGCGCCAATAACAAAGCTCATGAGTTTTGCCGTGAGATTGTATTTACCTTGATCGAATACCTCTCTCGCCCGTTCAATAACGGCATCCACACCACCAAACCCTTCGATCATCACGTTACCAAGTTCTGCGTCTGTTGGCGGGTGTAGGTCAGCGGTATCTTCGGCAAACCACCCCACGATACCCCGGTATATGCCCCGGATGTTGTACTCATGTTCGACATATCCCGGATAGAGCCACGGGTGCGCGGCAAGATGGTCTGGGATCTGAATAGTTTCTACCATCTGTTCAGGTGTCATACCCTGATTGATAGCGCGAATGGATTGGTTGTAGATGAATGCGTAGTAATCGCGATGTGCGGTCATCACCTCGTGAGCCTCATCGCCGAAGAGCGGAACGCCGTGGCATCCAACCAGCACGCCAGGCCGGATCGCGCGCATCTTGTCAATGGAAGCGATCATGTCATCTGGCGCACGATAGAAATCTCCGCGCAGCGTGTACATGGAAAAGGCCATCGGCGTGACGTTTGTGTTGTGCAAGACAAGGTCTTGGTCCGGGAAATGCACGATCAGGCTGTCCCTTGTGTCGCCAACTGCGTGATGGAAAATAACGCGGCGACCATCAATCACCACCTCTTCACCGTCGGAAACTGGATGCGTCACTGGCAAATGTCCATTGGCCTGAAGTTCAGGATCGTCAAACGTTGGCTCTGCTGGGCCAACGTAAGCGTCTGGCCCGTCGTGCGGCAAGTAGAAGCCGAGTTGAAGACTGGCTCGGCGGAACTGCATGGGGCCAAGTTCACCCGCCGTCAGTAACAAATTCCTGTCGACATCTGGGTGTCCATAGATCGGCAGGTCGGCACCGCGATCTTCGGCATAGGCACGCGCTCCTGCTGTATAATGGTGGTGGGAATAGATGATCGCCACAATGGGCAACTTTGTGCGGGTGCGCAGCAATGCGAGGATGTCGCGGCCCATTCCGATGTTGCTTCCGGCATCAAAAGCGATGAGCCCGGTCTCGCTCTGCACAAAGGTAAAGTTGCCAAGCATATAGCCGACAATTGACCACACGCCCTCTTGCGGTTCAAAAATCGTCGCCTCATTGGGTTGGCCAGACAGCCAGTCCACATAGTCGCCATTTGCGATACCGCCGTTGGCGAACTCAACACGGTTGTCGTCGAAACTCCCTCGATAGGACAAGGGGCGGTGATGTGAGGTATCAGTCGGCGCGACCTTACTTTTTGCGAATGCATGACCCGCTGTCAATGTGGTGAGGCTTGTGGTGGCCATCATCAAGCCAAGGGATGGCAAAGATTGCAGGAATTCACGTCTTGAGGTCATTTCTCTTTTCCTTTTGGGCGACGTCCGAATCTGAACTCGAGCGCAGCAATGGTCTTTGAACTGTTCAGCCTTTTAGCTGTCGAAAATCAAAAATACGTAGGTCATGAAGGCGGCGAGATGCACAACGCCTTGCAGCGCGTTTGTACGTGTCCCGACAAAAGTTAGGATGCTGATCCCGAGCGTCAAAGCCAAGAGTACGATTTCCGCGCCGCCGAGCCCAAGTTCGATCGGCAACCCGACCATATGCGCCGCGATCAGAACAGCGGGCACTGTTAGACCGATGGTCGCCAAGGCCGAACCCAGGCAAATGTTCACGGCCCGTTGCAACTTATTGGCCCGCGCAGCATCCAGGGCGGCAAGCGCTTCGGGTGTCAGGATCATAGCCGCGACCAAGAAGCCACCAAGCGCGACCGGGGCACCGAATTCCAACAATTTGAAATCGACAAACAAAGCCAGCTTTTTAGACATCAGGACCAATGGCAGCATCGCCAGAACCAGCCAAAGAACATGAAATACAATGCCTTTTGTCTCAAGGTGGTGCGCGTCAGATCCGGCTGTTGTGGGAAGCTCTTCGACCGGTTGGCGGAAAATTTCGGGTTTACCTGCTGTCTGATATACGAGGAAAATCCCATAGAGCACGACGGACATTGAGATCATGAATACAGTTTGTAGCGCAGAAAGACCGCCACCAGGGGCTGAGGTCGTGAAACTTGGCAACACAAGGCTGACGATGGCCACCGGCAAAAGCACAACCAAATAGGCATTTGCTCCACTCAGATTAAATACCTGCAAACCGTGGCGGAGACCGCCAATCAAAAGGCTTAGGCCGACCAACCCGTTCATCACGATCATCAGAACCGAGAACATTGTGTCGCGCGCAAGTGTTGGGTTGTTGTCCCCCGTCAACATAACGGCGGTGATGAGAGCGACTTCGATGCCGATGACCGACAAAGTCAGGATCAGCGTGCCATAGGGCTCGCCGAAAATCACTGCCAGACATTCGGCGTGATGCACCACACGGAACACCGCGGCGAGCATAACGCCGAAAATGCCGCCCAGCAAAAGCCATGACATAGTTGATCCCATGGCTGTCGGTTTGATGAGATCTCCGGCGAACGTCAGGGCGACAAAGACCAACCAAATCAGAAGCGTCGCCTTTTCGTTGCGCACAAAATTTGTGAAAGCAGAAAGCATGAGTGTTCTCCAGTCTTAGCGTTTTTGCGTAGGCGCCGATTCAAGGCTTGTGGTTTCGGTGGCCTTAAATGTGGTTTGTTCTGCTTTTGCTGCCGGTTCGACACGTTTGATCCGAACAGCTGTCAGCAGAGTGAAACTGGCCATAACGATGACAAGCATCCACCCCATGGCCCTATCGGCGAAGACAGCGGAGGCCGCGCTCGTCAGGAGTGGCCCAATGATCCCGCCGATGGTAAAAACGAAAAGCATCGTGACAGCGCTGGAGGCAACATAGACTGGAACGGTTCGGTCCATCGCATGCGCAAGCAGCAACGAATAGAGGGTCAGCATCGAGCCTCCAAGCAGGACCAGTCCCGCAAGTACTGCCGCGTAGAAGGGTGTGCCAACCATGTTTGCATGACGTACGCCATCACCGGTTGCAAAAATGGCGAATGTCAAAAGCGCACCGGTGGCAACAGCAGACGCCACAAGAATGATCCGACGCCGATCCATGCGATCGGACAACTGCCCTAAAGGATACAGAAACAGGATACGTCCCACGTAGATGGTTGCTATGCCGACGGCCACGTCCACGGTATCGATGCCTATTATTGCTGCGCGGTAGGGAACGACGTTTAGAAAAACAGTAGAAACCATGCCCACTGCAAGCGCCCCAAATGCGGCGGTTGGAGCATCTTTGAAGAGCGCCTTTACACGCACATTGGCCTTTTCCTTTCCCTGCGGTGGCGTGGTCGGCGCCGCAGCGATAACCACGATGGCCAAGCAATAAAGCAAGGAAATCAACACAAATGCTTGGTTCAGATCGTCGGGTGTGATGATCACAATGACCTGGCTGAGCACAGACATTATGCCGAGAACAATTGCAAAGACGGCCAGCAGCCGACCCCGAGAAGACTTGTCGACCGACTCGCTGATCCATGCATCACCGATTGCAAACAACCCCGCCGTGGCGATGCCGGTCATAAGGCGCACAAACAAAAGCGTCTGCTCATGGTCGATGACCGAAAACAGCAAGGCCGAGGCAGTACAAATGGCCGCGGCTGCCGAGAAGGCCCGTATGTGACCAATGTTGGAAATCCAGTTGGCAATAAAGAAACAGCCAATGAGGAACCCGAGGGAATATGCTGCGGGCGCCAACGAGGCAATTTCCTGCGAGGCGCCGGTTTCGGCAAAGTAGAGCGCAACGATGGTGCCCGAGGCGGCAGTGACAAGTTGAATCGCGGCAACCGCGATGAACAGGTATTTCAATGTGTTTATTTGCTCGCTGAAACGGGCCATGAGACAGCTCCTACATAGAATTATTGGCAGGCCGCCCTTCGCGGGCGACCTCGCATCAGTTTGGCAAGGTTACTTTGACGTCGACGTGCAAACCGGGGATCAGGCCTCGTTCGAAATTGGGTATTTCTGCCCAGACTCGCAAGGTTTCGTCGGCCACCAAGGCGCTTTCGGAAAACAGCAGACGGCCACCTTTTGCCAAAGGTTGGTCATTGCCAGGTAAATACAGATCTACCTGAAAACTTTGCATCAGGGCATCCAGTCCTTCTGGCGACGATCTATCGAGTGCAATCAACGTCTTGTAGGGCATTCCATAGACAACACGTACCGTATCGGTATGCTCAATCTGCGCCAGCGCCTGTCCATTTTCCGTGTCCAGATAAGTGCCGACAAACTTGTTGGACAATCCGATTTTCCCGGAAATCGGCGCCCTAATTTTGGTTGAGGCCAGTTCGAGCTCGGCCAACGCGCGGTTTGCCTGTGCTTCCTCAAGCGCCACTTTGGCCAAAGCCAGCCGATCAGAGGCATCTTGTGCCACCTGATCGGAAACAGCTGCCCGCGCACCAAGCTCCGCCACTCGAAGCGCTTCGGCTTCTGCGCTTCCCAATTCGACCAAGCGTTGGTTTTCGACGGCTCGGTTTGCTGCCAGCTTTTGTTCATAGGCCAGCGGACCGATTTCAAAAAGAACCTGACCTTTTTCGACCGTGTCACCGGGTTTGAAATGAACGGCGGTCAGGATACCGCGTACCGAATTGGCAACCAATGCGCGCACGCTTGATTCAATGCGTCCCGAATAGGTCGCGGCCTCAAGCATCCGGGTAAAGTCCTGCGCCGGTTCCGCGTGTGCCGATTGAGTCGCAAAACGCTCGGTGAAAAGGAGGGGAAATTTTGCGAGGACAGCCATCGGTATTTACTCCAAATGCAGGTCGAAGAAGGTGTTCAGTTCACGCAGAGCGTCTTGCGTTTCTGGCGCGTCCACAAAGAGTCCGGACATGTAGTCACCGTGTGACTGGCCGTCATAAACATGAAGGTCAGCTTCTACATCTGCCGTACGCAACGCCCTGTGCATGCGCACCGTGTCACTCAGAAGCAGGTCGCGCGTGCCTGTTAGTAGGACCGTGGCCGGAAATCCGTCCAGGTCGCCATAGACAGGGGACAAGCGTGGGTCCTCAAGATCCAAACCGTCCGAATAAACCTCGAATGTGCCTTCGATCACCCCATCACGCGATCCCAAAGGGTCAAGCCCTTCCATCGTTTTCCAGCTGTCAGAGGCATGCGCCAGATCAACCGCAGGTGTGCCGGCCATAATCGCACCGGGCAAAGGCGCACCCATGTCGCGAAGTTGCAAAACGGTGGAAAGAGTTAGGTTACCCCCGGCAGACGTGCCAAACATCGCGATTTGGTTGGGGTCATATTGTTCAATCACCTCATTCCATACGGCGATCACGTCATCGGTGGCTGCGGGAAATGCGTGCAGTGGCGGACGGCGGTAGTCAACAGAAATGACTTCGACACCCAGACCGTTTGCCAGCCAGATCGCTTCCGTCATGGCCGCTTTTCCGCCGTTAAAAACAAAGGCTCCGCCGTGAACGTGTACAAAAACTGTATCGGCCCACCGTGGCGCAATTTCGGATGGTGTAACGCGGTAGGTTGTCACCCCAGCAATATCTTCGGTAGTGAACGTCGCGCCAGTCATTTCAAGCAGACGCTCAACCCCTTCGATAGACGCCGCGTCAAATGCAGACTGAAGTGCAAGCCACTCGTCGGTGGTTGCAGGGACTTCGCCGAGTGTCTCAACCTGTCGAGATCCGATGAGTTCTGCCAGTTCTGGCGAAACACCCACTGGAACCGGAACAGTTCTTTCCGCCATCGGCAGACCTTGGATCACTGGCTTTGCGGTTTCTGCGGTGGCGATCACTGGCACAGAAAGGGCGGCGATTAGGGCGCTGGTGAGAGCAATTTTCAGGATAGAACGGCGTTTCATCTTTGGTCTCCAACTTGCGGTTGCTGTGTGTTTCTTTGTTGAGAAATAGTTAATTTACCCCACTGATCTTCGCCACTTCCAAAAGTGATCATTTCACGACAAACTGCCGCTTATGGACACCGTTCTGCACAGCACCTTGGCATTTCGCCCCGCTCTTCAACTGCTTGACCGGATCGCTTCGCCGCGTGTGACGGAATTTGCTTTGAAGGAAGCGGGCCTGTCGCGGACAGTGTTGGAAGGTTCGCCCGTATTCATTCCATACCGGTTGCAAGCACGGTTTCTTCAGTCCGCCAGCTTGAAGTTGTCGGAAAAGCACATTGGTGCCTATCTCACGGAAGACTTCAATTACGCCGCCTTTGGCTCTTATTCGGAATATGTGCTCGGCGCCCCCCGATTGGATGTGGCTTTGAGCCGCGCCGAGAAAATTCTCCCTTCAATTCAACGTGGCTCTGTGCTTCGTAATCGGGTTGCAGGTGACCACTTTGTTCTTGGTTTTGACAACATGCTCGGAGGAACGGCAGGGGCAGAATTGATTGATCAGGACCTGCCATTTGTTTTGCAAAGTGTTGTGCGTGAATTCTGCGGACGCCGCTGGCGGCCAAGTTGGATCGAACTACCGGAAGCCCACCGCGGTACTGAGACGGCTTTGCAATACATTTACAATGTCGAGGTGCGGGTGGGGGGATCCGCAGCCGCAATCGCCATCCCTCTGTCAGATATTGAAACCCCAAATCCACGCTCAAGTGAAGAGCGGCTGACGATGACATTGGCTGGCATTCGTGATGTGCGTGCGCGTCAAACCCCAGCTTCCACAAAAGAAGTGGTCGAAAACGCTCTGCGTGCAAATTTGGCCATGGGAAGCGCAGACATCGAAACTGTCGCGGACACCTTGGGCGTCGGTGTACGAAAACTGCAACGCCAACTCCAATCCGAGAATACCAGTTTTAAAGAAGTACGCGTGACAGAGCAGGCAGAAAGATCACGGATACTTCTGTCCGACACTGACATGTCTGTCGCCGAGGTCGCTTATAACCTTGGCTTTAGCGAAGTGAACAGTTTCCGGCGCACATTTGTCAGTTGGTTTGGTATTTCCCCGACACGATTTCGCAAGCTGAGCGGGACATAAAGCGCCAAATGCTGAAAAGCGGCCATCCGTACCCAGCGCAGCGAAGGTCTCCTCTCCGCCCATACTGGCGGATGACCGGTGGTTAACTTTCGGTGGTATCAAGCTCCCGCAACCATTGTTGTCGAACAGGCCAGTTTCGGGTGCCTTTGGTTTTTGAGCTGCCAAGTCACAAACCTGCCAACTTTCCGTCATGATTGATATCGATGCATCCAGGTTTATCAGGGACAAGACAGAACGTTTCCGCGAGTGAGCGGATAACGTTGCAGGACGGGCGAAGCCTATACCCATGCTCGGTCTATATGCCCATAGATCCAAGTCACGATAACCGAACTGCGATCCACGATCCAAGCCAAGGGGGCTGGGATAAGTGTTTCACACTTTCACTCTTTGTTTCCTTTTTGTCCTGTGAGCTCAGGAAGCTAAGTGATTGTTTTCATGTCTTTATCATGTGATTTAGGTTCTGGCGCCGCGAGGCGTGGGGGTTCGAGTCCCTTCACCCGCACCATTGATTTTATGATTTATCTATTGATAATAATTGGTTGTAGGATTCTAAGAAATTATAACCCATCAATTCAACCCACGTTTGCAAAAAATCCCGGTCTCGCGAGACCGATGCCGTAAGTGGCAGGAGTTTGTTTGTCGCAACGCTTGTGAAAAACAGTTGCAGCAAGCGTTGCATTTTCACCCGACCAACTAAACCGGCCAGGCAGCCGTGTGAAATTGCCTGTGACGCCCAACGCGGTCGCTTCCATCGCTCCCGTTCGAGAGGTTCCTTGTTTAACAGCGATTTGGAGTTGCTTCTCTAGCAACGGAAATAAGCGATCAGTGACGGAAACATTGAGTTCTCAGTCTGCGTTTCATGGAGCATCCGATGGTGCTTTAATGTATTGTGGTCCAGAATACAGTCGGACCGATGGGTGCCAGTATTTACCGTCACCACTTTCGGCCTCCAAACGCTCGTATAATTCTTTGAATGGCTCCAAGAAAGGTACCCAGTAGAAATCTGAGTTGTAGGTGCCTCTGCCCATGCAGCGAACCAGAAGCGGCTTCTCTCCGAGGTCTTCGACTTGGATGTGCAGTCGACCGGTTTGCCGAACCAAAAATACGGCATTCTCGAAGTCTTCGGGTCCAAGGTACACATGCAGCGAAAACTCGCCGTTTTCGTTCCGTATATCGAGTGCCGCCGGTCTGCCGGCGCTCTCAGCGCGAATTGTGACCGCACCGGATGTGCTCTTGAAATCGCCAATTCCGAGCACACCCATGGTTTGACCATTGATCAGTGAGCCACTTGCTTGCAGTACTCTGGTTCGGTTCGTAGTCGGTTTCGTGTGAACGAACTTGATTAACAAGTCATCCGGCGGAAGAACAGGCTTACCGTTCTCAAACTCGACCCGTTTACCTTCGTAGTACCATTCTACTGGGTCTTGGTGGGATCCCGCTCTTTCTCTGAAAGCCTCCCGTTCTATGCGCCATCCGTAACTCGTCTCGAGACCTTCGTTCAGTTTGAACTCTGTCGCCAGTATTGAGACGCCTTCGGTATATCGACTGAAAAGCTCCGGCTCGCCTGTGTTTTCGTGAGGCGTGCGAGTAATGTTGATGTCCATAGGGGAGTAAGGGTTTAAGTTGTGGACCACGTAGTCCGCGTCCAGTTTTTTGGTGTCTTCTTGGCTCATGTGTCGCTTTCGCAATGTTCGATCAGGGTGGAAACCTGCCTCCAAAACTCGCCGTTCAATACTTCGTTGATTTCTGGATGATTCATACGGTTTCCTTTTCTGTGGCTAATTTCACGGCTGTACCTGTTGCAACGATCATGAGCATTCGCCCGGTCGTGCCGAGATCGTGGTAGTCGAGATCAATCCCAACGACTGCGTCCGCGCCAAGTTTCAGGGCGTCACTTTTGAGTTCTCGCAAGCAAGTTTCGCGCCCGTCTCGGAGCGCACTTTGCATGGTGTCGCTGCGGCCTCCGAAGGTGCCCCGCAGGTCACCCAACATGTCCTTGAGGACGTTCATTCCGAAGACTGTCTCTGCCGACACGATCCCCAGCCGTTTGGCGACAGGTAGGTTGTGCGCGGTTTCTGTTGTCAAAACGAAATTATGAAGGCGGTTGCTCTCCTCGACAGCCGCATCGATCCTCGCGTTGCGCTGTTCTTCGCGCTTGGCTTTGATCACGTCTGCGGTCTTTCCTGTCCTCTTATTTTCGGTGGTGCCCTCCATGGCCTTGGTGTGGCATGCTTGGCAGCGCCCTTTGGCGTAGGTCTCATAGACACCGATCATTGTTCCGCACCCGGTACATGCTCTTTGCATTTTGGTTCTCCTGTGGGGCTTCGTATTTTATTTAGCGTCAATTGGTTGGTTTGCCTTTGGATTACCCGCCATTCATTTGCTACTTTCTGCATTCCGCTCAGCCGGCCAGATTGATCACTTCGTCCGACCGGGACAGTCCGGCGATTTCCCCGGCTTTGAGGGTGACGAAGTTCTCTCAGTGCTGCGTGTGGCGGCCAATCAGAATGCGTCTCGGGCGCCCGGTAAATTGAGCATGATCTTAGTGGGTGGCTAGGTGCCTCGAAAGCGCCCAATCCAATGTCAATCGCCCCCCCCCCAACATGTTAGTATGTCGCCAAGGGAGTCAGCCTTGGAGAAGATGATCCATAACCGAAATCATAACACACAAATACAAGGCATTACCAACTGCCCAAGGGGGGCCACTTGCATTGCCCCAACACCGTGGATGCAACAGAACGGAAAACTAGGTGCGGCGGGAAAGCGATGGGGCAAGGAGCGGCCCAGAGCCGACCTTGATCGAAACACTCAATGCCGCGATGCTGCTTCCCCAAAGTTGCCATTTGAGCGCAAGTGCGGCATGGAAGACAAAGAAGATATGCGCCGTGCTGCCACACATTTAGATCACCGAAATGATTGCGCAGTGCGAGCAAAGCTGAAGGTAATTGCTAGCCTCGCTTTGAGGCCAAAGGGTTAATAACAAGCGTACTCCAAGTTTTGCAAAAAAGCTCCAGAAGGTGATTAGTCAATACCACGCCCACAGTTTGGCAATTGCGACAATCCGACCATTGCCATAGCGATGCTCAATTCATCTTCCAACACTTTCCACATTTGAAGAAGTCCCGCTTCGCCGTTTGCAGCGATCGCGAACTGTAGAATACGCCCGACAAAGACAAAGTTTGCACCTGATACCAACGCCCTCAAAACATCGTCGCCGGAACGGACACCGCTATCAAAGAAAATTGGATAGTGAGCGCCTAATGCGTCTCGAAACTTTGGCACCACTTCGATCGGTGACGGGGTACAAACAAACTGTCGTGCGCCGTGGTTGGAGACTTGCACTGCATCTACGCCTGCCTCTTTCAACCGAGCTGCGTCTTGAACATCGAGGACACCTTTTACGACGAGCTTACCTTGCCAACGCTCGCGCAATTCTGACAGCGTGTCCCAAGTAGCCTTGGCACGGCTTTCCGTTCGATCGAACTCAAATCCCTCCAATTGAAAGTTTGCCAGATCTGGTCGACCAGCCATCAACGTGCCGAGTGACCAGCGAGGATGAAACGCAAAGTCAAGGAACTGCCGGGGGCCAATTTTGAACGGCATTTTGAACCCGTGACGCAACTCTCTTGGTCGTCTGCCCACTTCCGGAACATCGACGGTTAAAATGAGCGTCTGATAACCCGCATGTTTTGCACGGTCGACGAGCCGGAATGTCCCTTCGCCATCGCCGCTGAAATAGAGTTGAAACCAGGCATTTCCCTCGGCAGCCTCAATCATTTCTTCCATCGGTGTGGAAGCTACTGTCGAAACGCCCAAGGGGACTTTGTGTCTCGCAGCCAGTCGCGCAAGCATCAAATCGGCGCCGGGGGCAGACAAGTTGCACATACCCATTGGGGCAATTCCAAAAGGCAGATGCGCCTTTGTGCCAAATAGGTCCTTTGAAAGGGAACGCGTGCTTACGTCTTTTAGAATCCGCGGTGTCAAAGTCACCGCGTCCAAGGCGCTCCGATTTCGCACGGCGCCGGCTTCATTGCCCGCGGCACCATCGATGTAGTCGAAAACCATCCTTGGGAGACGACGCATGGCAAACTGCCTTGCGTCCTCTGCCGAGTGGATGTCCTTTGAAATCATCAACCAGCCACAGCTTTCATAAAACGGTCGCGGATGACGACTGGATCCATCGTAATAACGGGCATCTTGGCGTTGCCGCTGTCGCATTTGACCACCATCACAGTGGCAACCCCTTCGTCTATGACCTTCTGCAAAGCCGCGCCAGTATCAACGTCCTGAACCTCAACCACGTTGTCGCAACCGGCTGCTTTTGCCATACCAGCGAGGTCGGTTTTCATTCCCGTATAGGTCGGCTGATCTCCGGTCGAACCGTAAGAGCCATTGTCGATGATCATCAGGATGTAGTTGTCAGGCGCGTTGTTTCCGATTGTGGGCAACGTGCCAAGGTTGGTCAAAACTGATCCGTCCCCATCAATGACAATGACGGTTTTGGGTTGGGTAAGCGCCAACCCCAAGCCAATCGAAGACGCTAGCCCCATTGTGCCCAGCATGTAAAAGTTGGTCGGTTGATCGTCGATCGCATGCAGTTCTTGCGAAGGAATGCCAATGTTACAAACCACAAGTTGGTCGCGTAAGATCGGGGCGATGTCTTTCAAAATTTCAGAACGTATCATTGGTCGCCGTAGCCTCCCCAGAAATTGGCATCGGTCAGGATGGCGACCGGTTTGTTGGCCATGAAGGTGTACTTCAGGATGTTGTCGAACTCTTCGACATCCTTTTGCCAATGAAAGTGATAGGTCGGAATGTTCAGTTGAGCTAAAAGTGCTTTGGTGTGGACGGCCATTTCGACTTGGCAGGCCACCGGCTCACGCAATTCACCGCGATAGGAAATGATCATGGGTAGCGGCATTCTGTAGTACTGGATGAGGGTCGCCAGCGTGTTGATCGTGACGCCGATTGCGGTGTTCTGCATGATGATTGCGGGACGCGTTCCGCCCATCCACGCCCCTGCGCAAAGGCCCATGCCTTCGTCTTCTTTATTTGAGGGTATGTGGAAAATGTTGTCTCGTTGGTCGACTTCGTCAATCACGCCGGCCAGCTGTTTGCATGGCACTGTGGTAACAAACCGAACATCGTTGGCGACGAGATCATTTGCGATTTTCTTGTCTATGTTCAAAGTGATTATCCTAGTTGAGAAGAGAATTAGCTGTCACGGTGAACATGCACGGCGCAGGGTGCATGACGCACAACGCGAGCTGCCGTAGAGCCGATCAAATAGTCCACCAGCACTGGTTTGTGAGACCCTATGACAATGCAGTCATGACCGTGACTAACGGCATACTCGATGATTGCATGATGGGCTTGTCCTCGGGTGATCTCGGCGCGAACCCCCTCCATGCCAGCCACTTTCTCCTTGAGGAGGGACTGGGCTCGCCGGAAGCCACGTTCGACGGTATCTTCGCCAATGTAGACGCTGACAGAACCTTTCGGCACTTCGTAGACATGCAGAGCGGTGATTTGCCCTTTCTCGCTACAAAGTACGCGCGAGATTTCCAGAGTTTGCGCTGATATCCCGTGATCTAGTGCCAGCGGCACGAGGACATTGTCATACATGTCTTTCTCCTTTCAGGCTGGTATAGCTTACTGCCATGGATCTAGAACGACCTTGGGCGCGGCGACGCGCCCGGCATAGATATCTTCAAAGGCCTTTGCCCCGTCTGAAAGAGATCGGGTTTCGAACCAGTGAAGCGATCCAAGTCTTCCCTCAAACAGTGCCAAGGCCGTGTCGGCAAAACTTTTTGACGTGTATGTGTAGCTGCCAATGAAAGTGATCTCTTGCAGCGTCATGCGTCGAATGTCTAAACCTTCGGTGCTGTCACCAAGTCCGACATGGACAATGACACCTCCCGGCTCCACCCATTTTGTTGCCGCAGCCCGCGTCACGGAAAACCCGACGGCGTCAATGACAATAGGTGCAGTCCCTGACGGCGCATCACTAACATTCATCTTGCACCGTTCCTTTAGAAACTGACGGCGCAGGGCATTGGGCTCAATAATTTCGACATCGTCTACACCCATCGCTGACAGGGCCAACGCCGCTGCCAGTCCAATTGCGCCTCCTCCGATTACGATGGCCCGTCGATCCATATCTTGATGAATACTTTCCATCGCCAGTACCGCCGAGTGCCAGCTGACGGCCAAGGGCTCACATAGAGCAGCTTTCTCCAGCGAAAACCCATCCGGAACCTCAATCAGGTTATGTCCAGGAATGGAAATGAACTGGGCAAATGCGCCTTCGCGTGGGGGCATAGATATGATCTGTCGATCAGGACAGAGGTTTTCCCGACCTGAGGTGCAGTATCGGCAGGTTGCGCAGGTCACCAGAGGGTTGATGGTGACGCGCCGTCCTTTCCAGGGGCCACTTTCGACCACACCGGCGGCCTCATGGCCCAAGATCAAAGGCGCAGGACGGCGTTCGTCATGCCCCAGATAGGCATGCATGTCCGAGCCGCAAATCCCAACGGCAAGAACACGCACAAGATGTTCTTCTTTTTCAGGAACCGGGATTTCGACGTCTCTTACTTCCAAAGTTCTGACGCCTTCGTAAACTAGAGCCTTCATTTCGCTGTGTATCCCCCATCGACCATGAGAACCTGTCCGGTCACAAAGCTGGAGGCTTCAGAGGACAGGAACAGAAGTGGACCGTCTATGTCTTCCAAAGAACCGTTTCGCCCCATACAGGTCTGGGCCGCGTTTCTTTCGGCTCTTTCCGGATCAAGAAACACCGATTTGGTTAGCTCTGTTGGAAAGAAGCCGGGTCCAATTGCGTTGGCCGTGATTCCATACCGAGACCAGGCTTCGGCCATTGCCCGTGTCATTTGTCCGACTCCTGCCTTGCTGGCGCCATAGGCTATGCCACCTGGGAACGCGCGTGTCGTCTGAAGCGAGGCAAAGTTCACAATGCGCCCCCAACCGTTCTCCTTCATTGCGCCCACGAGGGCCTGCGATAAGAAAAACGGCGCAGACAGGTTCAACTCCAACGTCCTGTCCCACCCTTCATGGGTGACGTTGTCAGCCTCTTGTCTTGTGTTTATTCCTGCTGCGTGCACCACAATGTCAGGGGCGCCAAATGGTTCGGATATTTTTTGGATCAATGAGGGAAGTTGCCCTCGATCGGCAACATCTGAGACAACAAATGATGCGCGATCATCTTCAAGACCTGAAACCAACTCTCGGAGCTTATCCTCTCTTCGTGCGACGGCGACCACGCGCGCGCCCGCCCAGCTTAAGACTTGAGCAGCGCGGCGACCCAAACCGGAACTCGCACCTGTTACGACCGCAACACGACCAGACAGGTCGAAGAGATCCCTCGGATCAGCCATTTGCAGTTAGATCAAAAGTTTCATCAGGGAAGTACTTCGCAAGCCGCACGTCGGCGGCGCGCGCGTGACCCTCCATACCCTCCAATCGCGATATCCGCGCTGTGGCTTCGGCGACCTGCTTGGAACCTTCGCGTGTTGCGCGCTGCCAGGTGACGATTTTCATGTACTTGTGAACGCTCAGGCCGCCTGTGTAGCTCGCAGCGCCTGACGTGGGCAGAACATGGTTTGTGCCAGCGGCTTTGTCTCCATAGGAAACCGTTGTTTCCTCGCCCAAAAATAGAGATCCATAGCAGTGCAGTCGGTCAAGCCACCAGTCCAGATCATCCGCCTGAACGGTCAGATGTTCTGGCGCATATTCATCCGAAGTCGCCGCCATTTCTTTGCGATCAGAACAGACAATCACTTCGGCATAGTCGCGCCATGCTGCTTCCGCATTCTCACGGTTCAAATCAGGCAGGTCGGCAATAAGGTCGGGAACACGGGCAAGAACGTCTTCGGCCAATGGTCGATGATCCGTCACCAGCCATACTGGAGAGTTGTATCCGTGTTCCGCCTGACTCACGAGGTCAGTCGCAACGATATGCGGATCTGCGTCTTTGTCGGCCAGGATCAGGCTGTCTGTTGGGCCAGCAATCATGTCGATGCCAACACGGCCATAGAGCGTGCGTTTGGCTTCCGCGACGAACTGGTTTCCGGGCCCGACGATTATGTTTGCCTTGGGTAAGCCGAACAGACCAAATGCCATCGAGGCGATACCCTGAACTCCTCCGATAGCCATAATCTTGTCCGCGCCGCAAACATGTGCGGCGAATACGATAGCAGGGTGGAGACCCACGCCCGGCTGTGGAGCCGAGCACACCATTATGTGTTCGCACCCAGCAACTTTTGCCGTCGTAACTGTCATAATCGCGCTGGCAATGTGACGGTATCTACCTGCCGGTACATAGCAACCGGCCGCAGAAACCGGGATGGCTTTTTGCCCCGCCAGCAAACCCGGATTGATTTCATATTGCACGTCAGCGACGGTGGATTTCTGAATTTCCGCGAAACGCCGGACATTGTCGTGCGCAAACAGGATGTCGTCCTGGAGTTTCTTAGGAACCAACGCGGCTGCGGCGTCGATCTCATCCTGCGTTAGCTGCACGTTTCCGGCATACTTGTCGAATTTTGCAGCGTACTCCAAAGCAGCCTCTTCGCCTCTTGCTTCGATATCGGCCAGAATTGCCGCAACAGTGTTGGCTGTTTCCCCAGCGTTGGAGCGAGAGTTAAGCGATGCCTTTTTCAAATAGATCCGAGACATGTAAAAGTCCTATAAAAGAGGGGGAACTCAAGCTTCGCGCTTGTTGTAAAGAATTGAGGCAAAAAATGCGAAACTGATCAGCGCGATGCCGATGCCACCGGTAATCAGTTCGTGTACATGCACGATGGATTGCAGGAACATCACAATCGACAGAGCAAAGATTGAATAGAACGCCCCATGCTCTAGGTATCTGAACTCTGCCAGCGTCCCTCGCTCAACCAGCATGATCGTCATTGAGCGCACGTACATCGCACCGATACCAAGTCCGATTGCGATCAACAGAATGTTGGTTGTCAGAGCAAATGCGCCGATCACGCCGTCAAACGAGAAACTGGCATCGAGAACTTCGAGATACAGGAATGCACCAAGCCCACCCTTGGCGCCAATCTGCGCCGCCGTTCCAGCGATGTTATCGAGATACGTCCCCAAGCCATCGACGAGAGTAAAGACCAGCAAGCCCATCACAGCCGCCGAGAGAAAGGATGCCAGTTCCTGGCTTGGTAGTGCGCGGGAAATTAACAACACAATCACGAGAACGAAGGCTATTTCAAAGCCGCGTATCGATCCACACAGGCGAAGGTTCTTCTCGAGCATAGTGATCCAATCGATGGACTTGTCCTCGTCAATGAAGAATTTTAGTGCGACCATCATCAGAAAAGTCCCACCAAATGCGGAAATGGGGCCGTGGGCCTTGCTAATGATGCGTGAATACTCGTCTGGGTCGGACAATGCGAGGTGCATGGCCGCGAACGGATTAATCGAGGCAAAAATCGCCACGATGGCCAATGGAAAGATGATCCGCATCCCGAACACTGCGATTAGAATGCCCCAGGTCAGAAAACGCCGCTGCCACTCGGGCGTCATCTCTTCCAGCTTGTTTGCATTCACAATTGCGTTGTCAAAGGACAATGCAATTTCAAGGGCGGCAAGCACAGTGCCGACTATCAAGAAGGAGGCAATCCCGTCGAAGTCACCTTCGGTTGCCCAGCCTAGCCAGCCGCTCAGCCCGAGGCCAAAGACTGTCGTAACCAACGGCCATTTCAAGTATGAAAGCGAACTACGTTGTGTGTTCATCACCTAGTTTCCTGACATGATCGCCGGCAACCAAAGAACCAGCTGTGGGAAGAGAAAGAGAAGGATCAGACCAAAGAGCTGGACCAGCATGAACTGCATCATGCCAAGGTAGATGTCTTTGAGATCCCAATTCGGAACGACGCCCTTTAGGAAGTACGCTGACAGCGCAACCGGAGGCGATAACCAGGCAGTTTGCAGATTCACGGCAACAAGTATGCCGAACCAAACCATCAGGTCGTACCGATCTAAGCCATGGACATCCAGTGTCTGAACTGTCGGAAGCAAAATCGGAACCACGATCAGCACAATCGGGACCCATTCCAAAGGCCATCCCAACAGGAAGATCAGCGACATGACCAGCAAGAGGATCAGATAGGGTGACATATCGAGGCCCAAAAGCAACTCGGTCATCATTTTGGGCGTTCCCAGTGCACTAAACTGTGCACCAAAGAAGTTCGATGCGGCGACAAGGAACATGATCAGTACAGTGATTTCCAGGGCCTTGATCAAGCTGTCAAAGAAGCTGGGGAGCGTGAATTTGCGATAGGCCACCGAGAGCAGTATCGCGCCAAAGGCCCCCATTGCCGCAGCTTCTGCTGGTGTCGCCAGACCCAACAAAATCGAGCCGAGGGCAAACGAAATCAGAATGGTCGGTGGCATGAGGCCGGCAAAGAATTCATCCCAAAGCTCTGAGAAGTAGAATTCGCTTTCTGCGTCGGGCCGGTAAATTGGTCGGGCAAGGAGCCCCAGCAGCGAGGTGAAGGCTGCAAAAACTATCGACCAAATCGATAAGCTCCCGTCGTCGCCAATGTTGCCAAACACCATGTACAGGTGGAATAGAACTGCGGCGGGCAGAGCGATGCGAAGAACATTAAGACGCCTGTAAGCCGCATAGGTGACTGCCAACACAAGAAGCAAAACAATCAGGCCTGCAAACGGAATGACACCACCGAAAGCACCGCCAAGGCTCAGGCCAAAAACACGGCAGACTGTCAGGATGCCGAGGCAAATCAGTGCCACTTCAGTTCCGTAGTACTTGGATGTATCTGGTTGATCTTCCTCGGACAAAACCGGACCTAGTTCAGGATTCAACCAGCACCGGCCCAATGTGTAGAGCAGATAGAGAGAGGCGAGGAGCGCCCCCGGCACGAAAGCCCCGCGGAACAAATCAAGGGTCGACACTTCCAGCACCGGCCCCATCACGATCAACATAATGGACGGGGGTATCAAGATACCCAGCGTGCCTCCGGCCGTGATCGTGCCGGCGGCCAGTTGAACGTTGTATCCGGACCGGCTCATAGTTGCGCCAGCCATGATGCCCAGCAAAGTCACAGATGCGCCCACAATTCCGGTTGCGGCGGCAAAAATGGTGGAGACAATCAGAACCGCAATAAACAGCGCGCCGCGCACGCGGGCCATAATCATCTGGATCGATGCGAACAAGCGTTCCATCAACCCAGCGGCTTCCATTACGATCCCCATCAGAACGAACAATGGCACCGCCATCAACTGATCGTTGAGCATGGTTGAGTTTGTGTTGAGGGTTAAGAGGAGGGTGGTCAGCTTGAAGTTCGAGCCCCAGATGCCAAACACGAACCCCAAGAAAATAAGCGTGAACGAAATTGGAAATCCAATGAAGATCACAAAGAGCATTGCGCCCAGCATTATGAGACCAATCGTCGGCTTAGACAGGCCAGGCTGTGCTTTCATAATGTCGGTAAACGACGCGCCACCGGGCACCGACTCTGGTAGGAAAATGGCCAGAGTGAGCCACGCCAATGCGATCAGATAGATCGGCAACGCCCTGACGAACCAACGCTCTCGCTCTTTGCCCATTTTGTGAAAGGCGCGAAATACCTCGGGGATACCCTGCAAAAGCAAAAGGAATCCGCCAACAGGCATTGCCAATCGCGCGGGCCACAACAAGGGCCCCCAAGCGCTGTCGATCTGCATTGTTTCGCCGCGTGAAAAGGCAAGCCACCAGAATTGTGTCGCGACGATTGTGAAAAAGACCATCGAAGGGATGAAGAACAAAAGATACAGCGTTGCATCTACCGTTGCTTGGTTTTTGTCCGACCAGTTTCGGTATAGGAAATCAGCGCGGATATGCACCCCGCGCATCAGCCCATATCCCGCACCAGCCATAAACAGCACTCCGGCAATCATTCGGCTGGTGTCGTACACCCAAAGAGTGGGGCCAAGGCCCAGCGAACGAGCGAGGTCTTCAAATCCGGCGCCTTGCAGGATTGCAAATGAGTTGCGCATAAAGACTTCATAAACAACCACCGCGATCAGCGGCACCATCAGAAGGGCAATCAACTGACCGGCGCGGTAGTTTATCACATCAATTGCGGCAGTGATTGGTCGCTGCCATGACGTCATGTCTTCCGGAGTTTCGCCGGGAGCCTCAGCACGTCTCTCCGCGATCAACTCGTCGGCTATCTCGAGTTCATCCGGGTTTACCTCGTCCGCGGCCATGCCCTAATCTCCCTTGCCGTGTCCCATGCCCATTTCAGGGTCTTCAATTTTGGAAAGGGCTATTGCCCTTACCAAAATTGAAGCACGGGGCCTGCATGGCCCCGCACAGTCGATTTCGCTATTTCAGAGTTGCTGCGTGCGCTCGACCCAGACCCGCGTTGGAGGTCTGTGCGCCGGCCCAGAATGGAACCGCAATGTCCGCGAAATCCTTTTGGGATTGCCACACTTCTGCAAAAAACTCGTTCTCGTCGGCAGCCGCCTGAAGAGCGTTTTTGGCTGCGGCCATATACTCGGTGAAGTAGTCCGCAGGTGTGTCTTCCAAGATTACGCCGTGGTTTTCGGTCAAATCCTTCAGGGCCTTACCGTTTTCATAGATGCGGTAAGACAGCGATTTTGAGAGTGAGGCGTTCGCCGCAACTTCCAGCGCCTTTTGCTCGACTTCGCTCAGGCCGTTGTAGAAGTCGAGGTTCACATACATGTCTGCGTTTACTGTGACTTGGTGCAGACCTTGCAAGTAGTAGTGTTTTAGGACTTTCTGAAAACCGAAAACGCTATCTGGCTTCGGACAGCACCATTCCGCCGCGTCAATCGTCCCTTTTTCGAGTGCTGGCAGGATGTCACCGCCGCCCATTGCAACCGCTGGAACACCGATGTCAGCGTAAGCTGCGCCAACCATACCCGGAGGCGCACGGAACCGCATCTGACGGAAGTCGTCCATCGACTCGATGGGCTTCGGGAACCAACCCAAAGCCTCCGGGCCTACGGGCTGCAACATGAATCCTTTGACGTTGACGCCCATCTCGACCCAGAGCTGGTCGTAAAGCTCCTTGCCGCCGCCATACTGGAACCAGCTTAGAAACGCGATGTTGTCGAGACCGACACCGGCACCTGCAACGGGCGCGCCAAACAGGTTGGCAGCAACGTGTTTTCCGCCCCAGTAGTGTGTCCAGGCAAAGCCTCCTTCAACCAAACCCGCGTCGACGGCATCCATGATGTCGCGTGGACCGACAACCGCGCCCGCTGGTAAGACTTCGATTGTCAGTGACCCGTTGGTCAGAGCAGCGACATCCTTGCCGAACTCATTCAACATATGAACTTCATCTGCCGTGTTTGGCAGCACTGATTGAATGCGCAACACCTTCTCAGCCATTGCAGCTGACGCCATCAGCGCCAGCGCAGCGGCACTGGCCGCTACGTGTTTAAGCTTGAACATTTTTTATCCTCCCTAGGAAAAAGCCCTCGATGTTTTTATCGCTTTTCGCAGGGCTGAAGGCATTGCCCCGAAGCTGTTGGGGTCGCTTTGACAACCCGAATTTCGCGCCTAAGATCGGCGAGTATTCCTCAGTGACTGACATCATTTTGCGTCCTCCAGAACAAGATCTGCGGCTTTCTCTCCAATCATGATACAGGGCGCATTGGTATTGCCGCTTACGATCTGAGGCATGATCGACGCGTCGGCGACACGAAGCCCCTCAATTCCTTTCACGCGCAGTCGCGGATCAACCACGGCTCGTTCGTCGATCCCCATTTTGCAGGTGCCGGTGGGGTGGTAGATCGTGACCGACGTCTTTCGTGCCCACTCAAGGGTGGCGGTCTCATCTTCTAAGGCCACTCGGGATCCAGGGGCATGCTCTTCGGTGATATGGGACTTGAGCGGCGCTGTTCGCGCAATCCTCCGCGCGATTTGAATGCCCTTGACGATCGTCTTGCAGTCGAGATCTGTGGCCAGATAGTTCGGATGGATTGCGGGATGGTCTTCCATTGAGGCAGAGCGCAAAGACAGATGGCCAGAGCTCTCGGGGCGCAATTGAAGAACCGACGCGGTAAAAGCTGAGAACCTGTGAGGACCATCCGCAGGTTTGTCTGCACTCCAGGGCTGAATATGGAATTGTATATCCGGAGTTTCGAGATGATCCTCGGTTTTCAAGAACCCAGTGCCAAGGCTGGCCGCCATCGTCATCGGACCGCGCTGAGTAAGTGCGTATTGCATTGCCATTAGCCCCTGTTTGAAAAGGCTGTTGGCTTCAGTGTTGATCGTGCTGAGGCTGGTTTTGAAAACAGGGCGTGCCTGCAGGTGATCCTGTAGGTTTTTCCCAACGCCGATCAACGGCGCATGCACATCTATTCCGTGCGGCGTCAGTTCCTCGGGATTGCCTATACCGGACAACATCAAGATTTGAGGCGACCCAATTGCGCCAGCGCTCAAGATGACTTCCTTGCGCGCACGAACGCTCTCCATGGCGCTGCGACGCTTTATTCTAACGCCGATGGCACGGTTGTTTTCGATCAGAACCTTCTCGGTCTGCGCATCTGTGATAATCGATAGGTTCTGGCGTTTTTTGACCGGGTTCAAGTAAGCGACAGCTGAAGAGCATCGACGCCCGCCTTTCATGGTAAGCTGGAAGTATCCAACGCCTTCTTGGTCTTCTCCGTTGTAATCTGCTGTGCGCTTGTAGCCGGCAGCTTCTGCTGCATCGAGCCACACATCCACAATCTCGCGGGTCAATCGAGACTTTTGAACTGACAAGGGGCCGTCTTCGCCTCTGACACCATTCAAATCTTCACCGTGCCAAGTTTCAGACCGCTTAAACAGAGGGAACACATTTTCCCACGACCATCCAGTGCAACCCAACTGGGCCCAATGATTATAGTCTTGGGGTTGGCCACGTACGTAGAGCAATCCGTTAATCGAACTCGATCCGCCCAAAACACGCCCCCTCGGCCACGAGATCGCGCGTCCGGCAATGCCACCGTCTGCTTCGGTGACATACATCCAGTCAGACTTTGGATTTCCCATCGTGCGGAAATAACCGACTGGAATATGGATCCACGGGTTCTTGTCAGCAGGTCCGGCTTCAATCAGCGCAACGGAGTGCTTTCCGTCCGCAGACAAACGATTTGCCAACGCACATCCAGCTGATCCAGCCCCAACGATTACGAAGTCGAACTCCATTTTCCCCCTAAGTATCAAAAAATGAGATTTTTTATCTCGAATTCGGGACAAATGGACGTTACAATGATTCGTAAGAAATGCACTATTTATTTTAAGAGGGCGGTATGGCGACTGCTGAGCGGACTCCAACTAATCTGCGAACTCTTCTAATTCTGGAGGTTTTGGGTAAAAGCGACCAAGCGATGACTGCAACCCAGATCAATGAACAGCTGGGGCTTCCCAAACAAACCGTTCATCGGCTTTGCGTGACGCTAGAAGAAAACGGATTTCTTACGCGCTCAGGCAATTCGAAGCGATATCAGGTTGCTCGTCGATTGCGTGACCTTGGCTCTGGTCTTCTTCACAACTCAAGAGACCACGTCGCAAGACATCAGATACTCACTGAAGTCGCGCGCAAGGTTGGCGAAACTGTCAACTACGCCGTCCCGGGGAACTCCGGGATGAACTATTTGGATCGTGTCGAAACCGATTGGCCGTTTCGAATCCAGCTTCCAATTGGCTCCAGTGTGCCTTTTCATTGCACGGCAAGCGGCAAAGCATTTCTTGCCAGTCTTACGCTCAAAAAGCGCGAAACACTTGTGTCTTCTTTAAATCTCAAAGCAATGACACCACACACGCTCGACAATCCAAAAAAGCTCTTGGATCAACTTAAACAAATCAAGAAGCAGGGATACTCTCTCGACCAAGAGGAGTTTTTGGAAGGCATGGTGGCAATCGCTGTTCCCGTTTTAGATACCGAAGGTCGTTTCTTTGCGGCCTTGGCCTATCATGGCCCTGCTCAAAGGATGTCCCTGAAAGAAGCGGTGGAGCATAAGGATCTCTTGCACGATGCTGCTGCGCGGCTGAGCAGTATTTTGTTTCAGCAAAGCTGACTTGGATTTCCGATTTCGGCAGATGCGCAAAGCGCTGTTTCTGATACCAAAAGAAAGATCGACGCAGCCCCGCCAACTCAAATGCCCGATGCCCTCTGTGGTAGTGCTAATCCATCACATCCTTCAATTCATTCGGGCAATCGCAAGATCCCGCCATGTGGCCATTGAATGGTCGCTTTTCCGCCGCTGAGCAGTGCACCTACATCGATTATTTTACTGCGAACGCAAGCATCGCAAACTCGAGTTGACCAGTATGTGCTCGAAGCCGATATGCGGCTGGTTTGAAGCAGGGAGCAAAGACGCTAATGTTTCTGGAAATGATCGAAGCGCATGAGCGGGCTGAAAAGATGAGGCCCCTTCAGGCAGGGATTGATGCGCTCGAACGAGGCCGCGATGGAAAATAGCTCTCTCAGTGCTGCCGCATGTTCCAGGCTACTGAGCTAAAGGCAGAAGTGACCATCCGGCCATCCATCTTTTCGCTTAAGACCGCGGGCGAATGGCCTTAGTGATGCCAGAGGGCAGGGCCCTTTGCGCCTGTCTAACTCGCAGTGCCTTGCCTGAGGCTGCGTGTTCTCATTTTGTGTGCCGAAATTTTGTTGCGGATTACGCACTGTATGATTAACAAATTCTGGTTTTGCGGATTATTTGTAAAAACGGTGTGTTTTTTGAAAAAAGCGCTTGCGGGTGTTTGGTAATAACCTTAGAACCCCCTTCACCGGCGGCGCTGAGGCGCACAACGGGACGCCATACGGAGCGGCGGACGAGAGTTCGGACAGCGAAGGTGGCAGAGAGATTTTGAGGTATCTGAAGCGGGTTGCGCCAGAAAGATTTGGCGCTTCCGGTTGATTTTGTCTCTGGGGTTCTTAGATGGATCCCGACGCTATTTGACATTGTGATAATACTGAAGAGATATGTGGGCGGTTTGGTTCATTTCGATGAACAAACAACTGCACATATTTCAACTACCTAGCGAGGCTTTTCGGAGCTGAGCGATGATGGATAGTCAGCTTCACTGTTTGGACGGCTTTCCGGTTACTTTGGTAACCAGAAGCACAACAAACAGAGAAACCGCATCTTGGTTTCAGTAAGGCCAAGATGTGATGTCCCGACCAGCCGGTTGGGACGATATGTGCAGAGGTTCGAACGTCAAGGATAAGCAAGTAATTGCTTTTCAACTTGAGAGTTTGATCCTGGCTCAGAACGAACGCTGGCGGCAGGCCTAACACATGCAAGTCGAGCGCACTCTTCGGAGTGAGCGGCGGACGGGTTAGTAACGCGTGGGAACATACCTTTTGGTAAGGAATAGCCTCTGGAAACGGAGAGTAATACCTTATACGCCCTTCGGGGGAAAGATTTATCGCCGAGAGATTGGCCCGCGTTAGATTAGATAGTTGGTGGGGTAATGGCCTACCAAGTCTACGATCTATAGCTGGTTTTAGAGGATGATCAGCAACACTGGGACTGAGACACGGCCCAGACTCCTACGGGAGGCAGCAGTGGGGAATCTTGGACAMTGGGCGCAAGCCTGATCCAGCCMTGCCGCGTGAGTGATGAAGGCCTTAGGGTCGTAAAGCTCTTTCGCCAGCGTTGATAATG
>FREU01000009.1 GCA_900143615.1 Rhodobacteraceae bacterium Alg231-30 | reverse complement strand
CAACGCGAGCAGTAGACTCCTTCTGTTGATAAGCAAGCATCTCATTTTGTGCATATACCTGGTCTTTCGTATTCTGGCGTGAAGTCGCCGACTGAATGCCAGCAATCTCTTTTTGAGTCTCATTTTGCATCTCGGCAATCTCTTTCTGATTGTCCAGTTGCATTTTAGTAAGCTCTTTTTGATTCTCAAATCCGGCGTCAACCATACCAGCAGAGGAAGCATCAGCACCAGCACGCTCCCAAGCATTAAGCTCAGGAAATGCAGCAGCAAGATAATCACGAGTATCCTTTCCTTTATCAGCGGCAGACTTGCCACCAAGTCCAACCAAATCAAGCAACTTATCAGAAACGGCAGAAGTGCCAGCCTGCAACGTACCTTCAAGAAGTCCTTTACCAGCTTTAGCCATAGCACCAGAAACAAAACTAGGGACGGCCTCATCAGGGTTAGGAACATTAGAGCCTTGAATGGCAGATTTAATACCAGCATCACCCATGCCTACAGTATTGTTATCGGTAGCAAGCACATCACCTTGAATGCCACCGGAGGCGGCTTTTTGACCGCCTCCAAACAATTTAGACATGGCGCCACCAGCAAGAGCAGAAGCAATACCGCCAGCAATAGCACCAAACATAAATCACCTCACTTAAGTGGCTGGAGACAAATAATCTCTTTAATAACCTGATTCAGCGAAACCAATCCGCGGCATTTAGTAGCGGTAAAGTTAGACCAAACCATGAAACCAACATAAACATTATTGCCCGGCGTACGGGGAAGGACGTCAATAGTCACACAGTCCTTGACGGTATAATAACCACCATCATGGCGACCATCCAAAGGATAAACATCATAGGCAGTCGGGAGGGTAGTCGGAACCGAAGAAGACTCAAAGCGAACCAAACAGGCAAAAAATTTAGGGTCGGCATCAAAAGCAATATCAGCACCAACAGAAACAACCTGATTAGCGGCGTTGACAGATGTATCCATCTGAATGCAATGAAGAAAACCACCATTACCAGCATTAACCGTCAAACTATCAAAATATAACGTTGACGATGTAGCTTTAGGTGTCTGTAAAACAGGTGCCGAAGAAGCTGGAGTAACAGAAGTGAGAACCAGCTTATCAGAAAAAAAGTTTGAATTATGGCGAGAAATAAAAGTCTGAAACATGATTAAACTCCTAAGCAGAAAACCTACCGCGCTTCGCTTGGTCAACCCCTCAGCGGCAAAAATTAAAATTTTTACCGCTTCGGCGTTATAACCTCACACTCAATCTTTTATCACGAAGTCATGATTGAATCGCGAGTGGTCGGCAGATTGCGATAAACGGTCACATTAAATTTAACCTGACTATTCCACTGCAACAACTGAACGGACTGGAAACACTGGTCATAATCATGGTGGCGAATAAGTACGCGTTCTTGCAAATCACCAGAAGGCGGTTCCTGAATGAATGGGAAGCCTTCAAGAAGGTGATAAGCAGGAGAAACATACGAAGGCGCATAACGATACCACTGACCCTCAGCAATCTTAAACTTCTTAGACGAATCACCAGAACGGAAAACATCCTTCATAGAAATTTCACGCGGCGGCAAGTTGCCATACAAAACAGGGTCGCCAGCAATATCGGTATAAGTCAAAGCACCTTTAGCGTTAAGGTACTGAATCTCTTTAGTCGCAGTAGGCGGAAAACGAACAAGCGCAAGAGTAAACATAGTGCCATGCTCAGGAACAAAGAAACGCGGCACAGAATGTTTATAGGTCTGTTGAACACGACCAGAAAACTGGCCTAACGACGTTTGGTCAGTTCCATCAACATCATAGCCAGATGCCCAGAGATTAGAGCGCATGACAAGTAAAGGACGGTTGTCAGCGTCATAAGAGGTTTTACCTCCAAATGAAGAAATAACATCATGGTAACGCTGCATGAAGTAATCACGTTCTTGGTCAGTATGCAAATTAGCATAAGCAGCTTGCAGACCCATAATGTCAATAGATGTGGTAGAAGTCGTCATTTGGCGAGAAAGCTCAGTCTCAGGAGGAAGCGGAGCAGTCCAAATGTTTTTGAGATGGCAGCAACGGAAACCATAACGAGCATCATCTTGATTAAGCTCATTAGGGTTAGCCTCGGTACGGTCAGGCATCCACGGCGCTTTAAAATAGTTGTTATAGATATTCAAATAACCCTGAAACAAATGCTTAGGGATTTTATTGGTATCAGGGTTAATCGTGCCAAGAAAAGCGGCATGGTCAATATAACCAGTAGTGTTAACAGTCGGGAGAGGAGTGGCATTAACACCATCCTTCATGAACTTAATCCACTGTTCACCATAAACGTGACGATGAGGGACATAAAAAGTAAAAATGTCTACAGTAGAGTCAATAGCAAGGCCACGACGCAATGGAGAAAGACGGAGAGCGCCAACGGCGTCCATCTCGAAGGAGTCGCCAGCGATAACCGGAGTAGTTGAAATGGTAATAAGACGACCAATCTGACCAGCAAGGAAGCCAAGATGGGAAAGGTCATGCGGCATACGCTCGGCGCCAGTTTGAATATTAGACATAATTTATCCTCAAGTAAGGGGCCGAAGCCCCTGCAATTAAAATTGTTGACCACCTACATACCAAAGACGAGCGCCTTTACGCTTGCCTTTAGTACCTCGCAACGGCTGCGGACGACCAGGGCGAGCGCCAGAACGTTTTTTACCTTTAGACATTACATCACTCCTTCTGCACGTAATTTTTGACGCACGTTTTCTTCTGCGTCAGTAAGAACGTCAGTGTTTCCTGCGCGTACACGCAAGGTAAACGCGAACAATTCAGCGGCTTTAACCGGACGCTCGACGCCATTAATAATGTTTTCCGTAAATTCAGCGCCTTCCATGATGAGACAGGCCGTTTGAATGTTGACGGGATGAACATAATAAGCAATGACGGCAGCAATAAACTCAACAGGAGCAGGAAAGCGAGGGTATCCTACAAAGTCCAGCGTACCATAAACGCAAGCCTCAACGCAGCGACGAGCACGAGAGCGGTCAGTAGCAATCCAAACTTTGTTACTCGTCAGAAAATCGAAATCATCTTCGGTTAAATCCAAAACGGCAGAAGCCTGAATGAGCTTAATAGAGGCCAAAGCGGTCTGGAAACGTACGGATTGTTCAGTAACTTGACTCATGATTTCTTACCTATTAGTGGTTGAACAGCATCGGACTCAGATAGTAATCCACGCTCTTTTAAAATGTCAACAAGAGAATCTCTACCATGAACAAAATGTGACTCATATCTAAACCAGTCCTTGACGAACGTGCCAAGCATATTAAGCCACTTCTCCTCATCCAACGCGTCAGTTTTTGACAGAATCGTTAGTTGATGGCGAAAGGTCGCAAAGTAAGAGCTTCTCGAGCTGCGCAAGGATAGGTCGAATTTTCTCATTTTCCGCCAGCAGTCCACTTCGATTTAATTCGTAAACAAGCAGTAGTAATTCCTGCTTTATCAAGATAATTTTTCGACTCATCAGAAATATCCGAAAGTGTTAACTTCTGCGTCATGGAAGCGATAAAACTCTGCAGGTTGGATACGCCAATCATTTTTATCGAAGCGCGCATAAATTTGAGCAGATTTGTCGTCACAGGTTGCGCCGCCAAAACGTCGGCTACAGTAACTTTTCCCAGCCTCAATCTCATCTCTCTTTTTGCGTTCTGCTTCAATATCTGGTTGAACGGCGTCGCGTCGTAACCCAGCTTGGTAAGTTGGATTAAGCACTCCGTGGACAGATTTGTCATTGTGAGCATTTTCATCCCGAAGTTGCGGCTCATTCTGATTCTGAACAGCTTCTTGGGAAGTAGCGACAGCTTGGTTTTTAGTGAGTTGTTCCATTCTTTAGCTCCTAGACCTTTAGCAGCAAGGTCCATATCTGACTTTTTGTTAACGTATTTAGCCACATAGAAACCAACAGCCATATAACTGGTAGCTTTAAGCGGCTCACCTTTAGCATCAACAGGCCACAACCAACCAGAACGTGAAAAAGCGTCCTGCGTGTAGCGAACTGCGATGGGCATACTGTAACCATAAGGCCACGTATTTTGCAAGCTATTTAACTGGCGGCGATTGCGTACCCGACGACCAAAATTAGGGTCAACGCTACCTGTAGGAAGTGTCCGCATAAAGTGCACCGCATGGAAATGAAGACGGCCATTAGCTGTACCATACTCAGGCACACAAAAATACTGATAGCAGTCGGCGTGTGAATCATTAGCCTTGCGACCCTCGGCAGCAAGAACCATACGACCAATATCACGAAAATAGTCACGCAAAGCATTGGGATTATCATAAAACGCCTCTAATCGGTCGTCAGCCAACGTGAGAGTGTCAAAAACGATAAACCAACCATCAGCATGAGCCTGTCGCATTGCATTCATCAAACGCTGAATAGCAAAGCCTCTACGCGATTTCATAGTGGAGGCCTCCAGCAATCTTGAACACTCATCCTTAATACCTTTCTTTTTGGGGTAATTATACTCATCGCGAATATCCTTAAGAGGGCGTTCAGCAGCCAGCTTGCGGCAAAACTGCGTAACCGTCTTCTCGTTCTCTAAAAACCATTTTTCGTCCCCTTCGGGGCGGTGGTCTATAGTGTTATTAATATCAAGTTGGGGGAGCACATTGTAGCATTGTGCCAATTCATCCATTAACTTCTCAGTAACAGATACAAACTCATCACGAACGTCAGAAGCAGCCTTATGGCCGTCAACATACATATCACCATTATCGAACTCAACGCCCTGCATACGAAAAGACAGAATCTCTTCCAAGAGCTTGATGCGGTTATCCATCTGCTTATGGAAGCCAAGCATTGGGGATTGAGAAAGAGTAGAAATGCCACAAGCCTCAATAGCAGGTTTAAGAGCCTCGATACGCTCAAAGTCAAAATAATCAGCGTGACATTCAGAAGGGTAATAAGAACGAACCATAAAAAAGCCTCCAAGATTTGGAGGCATGAAAACATACAATTGGGAGGGTGTCAATCCTGACGGTTATTTCCTAGACAAATTAGAGCCAATACCATCAGCTTTACCGTCTTTCCAGAAATTGTTCCAAGTATCGGCAACAGCTTTATCAATACCATGAAAAATATCAACCACACCAGAAGCAGCATCAGTGACGACATTAGAAATATCCTTTGCAGTAGCGCCAATATGAGAAGAGCCATACCGCTGATTCTGCGTTTGCTGATGAACTAAGTCAACCTCAGCACTAACCTTGCGAGTCATTTCTTTGATTTGGTCATTGGTAAAATACTGACCAGCCGTTTGAGCTTGAGTAAGCATTTGGCGCATAATCTCGGAAACCTGCTGTTGCTTGGAAAGATTGGTGTTTTCCATAATAGACGCAACGCGAGCAGTAGACTCCTTCTGTTGATAAGCAAGCATCTCATTTTGTGCATATACCTGGTCTTTCGTATTCTGGCGTGAAGTCGCCGACTGAATGCCAGCAATCTCTTTTTGAGTCTCATTTTGCATCTCGGCAATCTCTTTCTGATTGTCCAGTTGCATTTTAGTAAGCTCTTTTTGATTCTCAAATCCGGCGTCAACCATACCAGCAGAGGAAGCATCAGCACCAGCACGCTCCCAAGCATTAAGCTCAGGAAATGCAGCAGCAAGATAATCACGAGTATCCTTTCCTTTATCAGCGGCAGACTTGCCACCAAGTCCAACCAAATCAAGCAACTTATCAGAAACGGCAGAAGTGCCAGCCTGCAACGTACCTTCAAGAAGTCCTTTACCAGCTTTAGCCATAGCACCAGAAACAAAACTAGGGACGGCCTCATCAGGGTTAGGAACATTAGAGCCTTGAATGGCAGATTTAATACCAGCATCACCCATGCCTACAGTATTGTTATCGGTAGCAAGCACATCACCTTGAATGCCACCGGAGGCGGCTTTTTGACCGCCTCCAAACAATTTAGACATGGCGCCACCAGCAAGAGCAGAAGCAATACCGCCAGCAATAGCACCAAACATAAATCACCTCACTTAAGTGGCTGGAGACAAATAATCTCTTTAATAACCTGATTCAGCGAAACCAATCCGCGGCATTTAGTAGCGGTAAAGTTAGACCAAACCATGAAACCAACATAAACATTATTGCCCGGCGTACGGGGAAGGACGTCAATAGTCACACAGTCCTTGACGGTATAATAACCACCATCATGGCGACCATCCAAAGGATAAACATCATAGGCAGTCGGGAGGGTAGTCGGAACCGAAGAAGACTCAAAGCGAACCAAACAGGCAAAAAATTTAGGGTCGGCATCAAAAGCAATATCAGCACCAACAGAAACAACCTGATTAGCGGCGTTGACAGATGTATCCATCTGAATGCAATGAAGAAAACCACCATTACCAGCATTAACCGTCAAACTATCAAAATATAACGTTGACGATGTAGCTTTAGGTGTCTGTAAAACAGGTGCCGAAGAAGCTGGAGTAACAGAAGTGAGAACCAGCTTATCAGAAAAAAAGTTTAGATCGGAAGAGCGGTTCAGCAGGAA
>FREU01000006.1 GCA_900143615.1 Rhodobacteraceae bacterium Alg231-30 | reverse complement strand
GCCGCCAGCAGCCGCGCAAGCGCTGTTGGCGTAACGGGGCCGTTATGATTCAGAACCCGCATTTGCCCGGCTTCAACCCCGACCCCCCCATCTGGCGGGTCGGCGAGGACTAGTATATCGCAACGTCTACCTTCGAGTGGTACCCAGGCGTTCAAATCCATCACTCGCGCGATCTTGTGAACTGGGAACTTGTGTCGCGTCCTCTGGATCGCGCCGCACAACTGGACATGCGGGGCAACCAAGACAGTGGGGGCATCTGGGCGCCTTGCCTGAGTTTTGCGGATGGTCTGTTCTGGCTCGTCTATACCGATGTCAAACGGCTTGATGGTAACTTTAAGGACGCGCACAATTACATCGTGACTGCGCCTGAAATCACAGGGCCTTGGAGCGACCCGACTTATGTGAATTCCTCAGGGTTTGACCCTAGCCTGTTTCACGACGAGGACGGGCGTAAATACGTCAGCAATCCACAGTGGAACCATGTCTCCAACTCAATTGGCGGCCACCCGCGGCATCCGGCTTTTGACGGTATTTTGCTGCAAGAGTGGGACCCTGTGCAGGGTCTTATCGGACCCGTGAAGAACATTTATGCAGGCAGCGCGCATGGGTTGACCGAAGCACCGCATATTTTCAAACGCAACGGGTGGTATTATCTGACCACAGCCGAGGGTGGCACGGGATATGAGCATGCTGTGACCTTGGCGCGGTCACGCGATATTTGGGGGCCGTATGAGGAACACCCGAATACACATGTTCTGACGGCCAAGGATACGCCGGAAAACCGTCTGCAGCGCGCAGGCCACGGACAAATCGTGGAAACGCCGGATGCGCAGGTGTTTCACACATTCTTATGCTCCCGTCCTATTGGCGGTCGATTTTCCCCATGTGGCCGCGAGAGTGGGATCATGCGCTGTTACTGGGGCGATGATGATTGGCTCTATCCGGACGGCGACAATATGGCGCCGCCTGAAGAGGTCGCGCCGCCTGCGCCCGCGGAGCGTGTTCCGCGCGCCGCTAAAGAATATCAGTTCACGTCAGATGCGCTGCCCATGGATTTCCAATGGTTGCGCACGCCTGAACCGGATCGCTTGTTTCAACTTACAGGCCAAGCGCTGCGCCTGATAGGCCGAGAAAGCATTGGCAGCTGGTTTGAACAGTCTTTGGTTGCGCGCCGACAAGAAGATCTCAGCTATCGCGCAGAAACAGTTTTGGCAGACTTTACGCCGGATACTTATCAGCAGGCGGCGGGGCTGACGACTTACTATAACCGCCACAAATTCCACTTTGCCGCCGTAACATGGTCTGCCGAGTTGGGACGGTGCCTTACCATTTTGTCCTGTGCCGGGAATTGGCCGGATGGCCAGCTGTCCTTCCCTTGCGCGCAGATTGCTTTGGAGGATGGTCCGGTCGAGTTGGCTGTTGAAGTGCATGAAGCTGAGCAGCAGTTCTTCTATCGCCAAGGTGGAGGTTGGCAACCGCTTGGCCCAATTCTGGATGCCAGTGTCATCTCCGACGAGGGTGGGCGAGGTGAGCATGCCTCCTTCACTGGTGCCTTTGTGGGCATGATGGCGTTTGACGTCTCAGGTCAGGCTCGCTGTGCAGAGTTCACCCAGTTTTCTTATGCGCCGCTGGGCGCACATTCCCTTTAGATATCAGAAGTCAGGAGCCGAATATGCCCGGATTGATCAAAGGCCCCGCCCTTTTCCTTGCGCAGTTTGCAGGAGATGATGCACCACATAATTCGCTGGAAAATATAACGAAATGGGCCGCTAAGCATGGCTACAAGGGGGTGCAAATCCCGACCTTTGATCCACGCCTGTTTGATCTTGATAAAGCCGCCGAGAGTGACACCTATTGCGATGAGGTGCTCGGCATCTGTGCGGATGCTGGCGTGGCTGTGACCGAGCTGTCCACCCATCTTCAAGGTCAACTTGTGGCGGTCAACCCAGCCTATGACCTAGCTTTTGACGGCTTCGCCCCTGCGCATTTGCACGGCAATCCGGCAGCGCGTCAGGAATGGGCTGTGGATCAGGTCAAGAAAGCCGCGATTGCCAGCCGCAAGATGGGTCTGGACGTGTCGGTTGGCTTTACCGGAAGTCTGGCATTCCCCTACCTTTACCCATGGCCGCAGCGCCCCGAGGGGTTGATTGAAGAGGCTTTCGCCGAATTGGGGCGACGGTGGAAACCCATTTTGGACGTCTATGAGGACCACGGCGTCGATTTGGGCTATGAAATCCATCCTGGCGAAGATGTGTTTGACGGCGCGACGTTTGAGATGTTTTTGGAAGCGGTTGATGATCACCCGCGCTGCCAGATCAATTATGATCCGTCACATTTCCTGCTGCAGCAGCTCGACTACCTCAGCTTTATCGACATCTACCATGAACGCATCTGCGCTTATCACGTCAAGGATGCCGAGTTTAATCCCGATGGCCGCCAAGGTGTCTATTCCGGCTACCAACCTTGGCTGAACCGCGCCGCGCGGTTCCGCAGCCTTGGGGATGGGCAGGTCGATTTCAAAGGTATTTTTTCGCGTCTTGCCACTCACGGCTATGACGGCTGGGCGGTGCTGGAATGGGAATGCTGCTTGAAGTCCCCAGAACAGGGCGCAGCCGAAGGCGCGCCGTTCATTGCCGAGCATATCATTGAAGTAACCGACAAGGCCTTTGACGATTTTGCAGGGGGTGAAACCGATAAAGCACAAATCAATGCGATGTTGGGATTGTCCTGATGGCGAAGTTGAAACTGGGCATGGTTGGAGGCGGACAAGGTGCTTTTATCGGTGCTGTTCATCGCATTGCGTCGCGCATTGATGATCACTGGGAACTGGTCGCTGGAGCGCTCAGTTCCGATCCGTCACGGGCTGCGGCTTCTGCATCTGAACTGGGGATTGCAAGTGATCGGTCTTATAGCGATTTTAACGCAATGGCTGCTGCAGAGGCTGCGCGTGCGGACGGGATAGATGCGGTGGCAATTGTGACACCTAATCATATGCATGCTGGTCCTGCCGTGGCCTTTTTGAATGCAGGCATTCATGTGATTTGTGACAAGCCGCTGGCCGCCGATCTGGAACAGGCGGAAGCGATTGCCGAGGCTGTACGCACGTCGGGGAAGCGGTTCATCCTAACGCATAATTACACCGGCTATCCCTTGATCCGCCAAGCCCGCGAAATGATTTCCAAGGGAGATTTAGGTGACTTGCGGGTGGTGCATGCGGAATACATTCAGGACTGGCTGACCGAAGAAGTTCAGAACAAACAAGCGGACTGGCGCACCGATCCGGCGCGCTCGGGGCAGGGCGGCTGTGTTGGTGACATCGGAACGCATGCCTATAACCTTGCAAGTTATGTGACGGGCCTGACGGCTGATGCGCTCTCGGCTGATCTTGATGCTTTTGTTGACGGGCGTCGTGTGGACGACAATGTGCATGTGATGCTGCGGTATCAAGGGGGGGCGAAAGGTATGCTCTGGGCCAGCCAAGTGGCGGTGGGCAACGAAAACGGTTTGAAGCTGCGTGTTTATGGGACCAAAGGTGGTTTTGAATGGGCACAGGAAAATCCGAATGTGATGCAGTTCACTCGCTTTGGGCACCCAACGCAAATTCTCACCCGTGGAGGTGCTGGCGCAACCGCGGAAGGACAGCGCGGGGTGCGCATTCCTCCCGGCCATCCAGAAGGTTACTTGGAAGGGTTTGCCACGATCTATTCAGAGGCGGCGATACTGATCCGCGCTGCCAACTCAGGTGAAACCCCGCCCAAACACGTCCATACGCCCGATATAGAGGATGGTCTGGCCGGAATGAACTTCATCCGTGCCTGCATTCAATCATCTCAAGAGAACGCAGCTTGGACCAAGCTGGCGTAATGCTGTCATGGGCACAGATGCTGCCCATGACGTTTTCTAAGGCGTGGATATCACCCACGCAGGGCAAAGAAGTGGTCTGTAGGGCCATGGCCGTGCCCGACCGAGAGGTCATCTGCCGCTGCAATCGCGCCTTGAATGTAGGATTTGGCGGCCTGACAGGCCGCATTCAAATCAGTTTTTAGCGCCAATTGCGTCGCAAGTGCCGAGGAAAGGGTGCAGCCCGTCCCATGCGTGTTTGGCGTGGCGACGCGAACAGCCTCAAACCATACGGCGCCGTTATTATCGAGCAAAAGGTCGGGGCTGTCGTTATGCTCGAGATGGCCACCTTTTAGAAAGACTGCTTTGGGGCCAAATGCGAGCAGAGCTTTGGCCTGAGCCAGCATGTCGTCTCGGGTTTGGGCCTCTGAGGTTTCCAGAATATCGGCCGCTTCGGGCAGGTTTGGGGTGATCAGTGTCGCGCGTGACAGTAATACGTCGCGCAAAGCGCTGACGGCGGTCTGCGAGAGCAATCGATCACCACCTTTGGCAACCATGACCGGATCCAGAACGATGGGCGCTTTGACATCTTGCAAGGCGGTCGCAACAGCTTGCGTTACAGCTGAGGTGCCCAGCATGCCAATTTTGATCGCGTGCACGGTAATGTCGCTTAACACTGCGTGAATTTGGCTCACGACAAACTCGGGTTTCACCGTTTGGACATCAACGACGCCCATTGTGTTTTGCGCCGTAAGCGCGGTAATCGCGGCCATGCCGTAGCCGCCATTTGCCGAAATTGCTTTCAAGTCGGCCTGAATGCCCGCGCCGCCAGAGGGGTCAGAGCCTGCAATTGAGAGAATGTTGGGAATCATGCGTCGGTCCATCTGGCTGCGAGGTTACGTGTAGCGGTTTCCGGATTATCTGCGGCGCTGATGGCGCTTACGACTGCAATGCCAGCGCAGCCGGAAGATCTAATCTCGGAGATGTCTGCTATGCTGATGCCTCCAATGGCCACAACGGGTAGATTGGTTGCCGTGGTGATGGCGCGTAATCCATCAAAGCCGATCGGCGTATCGTGGTCTGGTTTTGTAGGGGTTGCCCGAACGGGACCGACACCCAAATAGTCCACAATCCCGGCGGGAGCATTTGTGAGCTGATCCAGTGTCGAGACGGATAATCCAAGTTTGAAGTTCGGACCGATGGCTTTGCGAATTTCAGTTGGATCTCCGTCAGATTGACCGATATGCAAGCCGTCGACTTTGGCGCTCAATGCGGCCTCAACGCGGTCATTGATGATCAGTGGAACGCCAGCCTCGTGCAGGTGAGGCAGCAATCGACGTGCCTGCGCGCTCATTTCCGCATCAGTCGCGGTTTTGTCACGCAGTTGGATAACGCTGGCGCCGCCCTGAAGGGCTGCAAAGACCAGAGCGTCTTCAACTCCGTCTGGTGTCACGAAATAGATCGACAGGTTCATATCAGCTCGACCTGTGCGCATTCGGACATGATTTCAGGCGTAATGTTGTAAAGCGCGTCGAGAAATGCGGGCTGAAAGCTGCCGGGGCCGGTTGATGCTTCGGCGGCGAGTTCACCAGCGAGACCAAAATAGGTCACAGCGGCAACGGCTGCCTGAAGAGGTGGTTGGGTTGCGGCAAAGGCTGAAATAATGCCGCCTAGAGAGCAGCCCAAGGCGGTGATGCGTGGCATCAACGCGTCTCCGTTGGAAACTCTGTAGCTGGTTTGACCGTCGGTGATGAAATCTACGGGGCCAGTTACAACCACAACTGCTGTGTTTGCTTGTGCCAAGGCTGTTGCATGTGCTTCGGCGGCGTCCACGCCATGTACGGCATCGACACCTTTCCCTGCAGCCGTTGCACCGGATAGGGCCATGATTTCAGAAGCATTGCCCTTGATGATTGTGGGCTTGAGCGCCAGAAGCTGTGCAGCTGTTGAACTGCGAAACGTCGTGGCACCGGTGGCAACAGGATCAAGCACCCAAGGTTTTGCATTGTCATTCATGACAGTGGCTGCCTCGACCATTGATTGAACCCAAGGTTCACTAAGCGTGCCAATGTTGACGGTTAACGCCTGAGCGATCGCAGCAAAATCGGCGGCTTCTTCATTTGCATGCACCATCGCAGGGGATGCCCCCGCTGCCAGCATTGTGTTGGCCATGATGTTCATAGACACATAGTTGGTGATGTTTTGAACCAAAGGTGCGCCAGTGCGCATCGTGGTCAGGCAGTCGCCCCAATTGGTCATTTTTCAGCTCCTAAATTGGCGCAGGAAAACAAGCAAAAGGCACAAAAGTGGCCACTCGCGACTTCCTCCGCCGGTATGATCCGGGTCAGGTTCGAAGGGTGCTTCTCAGCCCCGTTTGGGGCGCCCCTGTCACTTGATCGGCTTACCGTTGAAGTGGCGAGGTTGTCCAGTAAATAGGCGTTTTCTTTGTTTGGTCGGCTGAAAGCGGCAATCCAAAAATGGTTTTGGCAAGAAAAAAGCGCGAAGCCGTTAAGGCTCCGCGCTTGCATGATTTGGGTTGTGGCGGTCTTAGGTGACGTTGATTTCCATGGCGCCCAGCCCTTGCACAAACATCTCCATGACATCGCCCTTTTCTACCGGTCCCACACCCGCAGGCGTGCCAGATAGAATAACGTCACCGGCTTCCAGTTCAAAATACTCTGACAAATAGGAAATCATTTCAGGAACTTTCCAGATCATCTGGTTCAAGTCACCTTCTTGGCGTGTCTCGCCATTTACTTTCAACGCAATGCGTCCTTCATCCAGATGCCCCGTGTCGCTGGCGAGGTGCACGGGGCCAATGGGGGCCGAGCGTTCAAAAGCTTTGCCGATTTCCCAAGGGCGCCCCATCTTTTTCATTTCGCCCTGCAAATCGCGACGGGTCATATCCAACGAGAGCGCGTAGCCGAACACATGGTTCAACGCACTCTCAAGCGGAATGTTTTTGCCACCGGATTTTAAAACGACAGCCATTTCCATTTCGTGGTGCACGTCAGAAGTGTGCGGCGGGTAGGGAAAGTCACCAGAGGCGTCTAGGTTGTTCGGGTTCTTCTGAAAGAAAAACGGCGGTTCGCGATTTGGGTCATGCCCCATTTCAATCGCGTGCGCGGCATAATTGCGACCGATGCAATAGACCCGCCGTACAGGAATGAGCGTGTCGCTTCCTGCAATAGGCAACGTAACAACTTTTGGCGGTTCAAAGGCGTATTCGGGCATCAATTTCTCCAGTTTCTCGATTCGCTTTGGCTAAGTATTAGTTCGGGACCAATTTTGGATCAATCGCAACCAATGCAAAAAAGTCGATTTTTTATGTTGATATTTCGGATTGATCAACAATAGTTGACGTAATATGACTTGATTGGTCTACCAATTCAAGGAATTGAGTCGAAAATGGATGAACCAATGCAAGTCGACCGTCAGGGAAATTTGGACAATTTAAAAGCCTATATCTCTAATGGGAACTACGCGCCTGGAGACAGGCTCCCTGCTGAGCGTGAGCTGATTGGCGCGCTTGGTATGACGCGCTCAACCCTGCGCCGTGCGCTGGATGCGTTGGAGCAGGAAGGCATGATTTGGCGGCATGTGGGCAAAGGGACCTTCCTTGCGCAGCCACGCGAGGACGAGGCGAGCGCGGCGCTGTTGGATATTAGTAGCCAGCTGACACCAGTCAAGATGATGCAGGCACGTCTTTGTATTGAACCTGCGATTGCGCGGGAGGCAGCGATAAACGCCTCGGGCAAAACCTTGGGGCAAATACATGAGGCGATTGTCGGATGCGAAGAAGCGCCTGATTGGGCGTCATACGAAGAATTTGACGATCAGTTTCATCACGCAGTTGCCGATGCCGCAGACAACATCCTTTTGTCTGCACTTTATGACCAACTCAACCAGGTTCAGCGCGCGGTGGCCTGGGGCAACGTGGTCCGTGAAACCCAGCGTCCGCCGCGATCACACACGAGTTTTACCGAACACCGGCTGATTGCCAAAGCGATTGAGTCGCGTGATCCCAATGGGGCGCAGGACGCTACGCGCCGCCACATTGGGTCGGTGTCTGCACGTTTGTTTGGGGGGATTTGACCGCCGAGCACGTCACCGAGGGAAGACTGAAAACAGCGCCCTCACGTTTTAACCAGACTGATTTCTCAGGGAAGAGAATCATGATTACTTAATTGCGCAAAACCACGGCCTTTGTGGCCTCGGCGCTTGTGGCTGGTGGGCTCATGTTGCCCGCGATGGCGCAGGCGGACACCATCAAGATCGCCCTTGCCGAAACCCCGTCCGATGAATTGGTGGCGCTCTTTGTTGCGCTGGACCGTGCCAAGGCAAACGGCTTTGATTACGAATGGACCGCGTTCTCTGATGAAGAACTTGCCATTCAGGCGGTTCTCAGTGGGCAAATGGACATCGGTTTTGGGATGCCTTACTCGGCCATGCAGCGTTCAAAAACGCCAATCCGTATTATCTTTCAGCTCGCCAAGCTGAATTTCTTCCCGGTCACCACCAAAGCCTACAGCAAACTCGAAGATCTGGCCGGCGAGCCGATCTTGTTGCACTCGCGTGGTGGCGGTACAGACTCGATTGCCAACGTCATCAAAGACCGTCTGGGCATGGAATTTGGTGAGCGCTCCTATGTGCCAGGCTCCTCGAACCGAGTTGCAGCTCTGTTGGGTGGTCAAGTGGACACGACGATCATTGATTTGTCCAACACAAACAAGTTGATGCGTGGTCCGGCAGCGGATCGTTTCAACGTATTGGATTTGTTTGAATTCGAAGCCAGTGATGAGGCGATTTTTGCCAACAAAGACTGGATCGAAGACAATGCAGGTGATGTGCAGATCTTTGTAGATGCTTTGCTCAGTGTCTATGCGCCAGCGGGTCGGTTTGGCGCGGGCTTTGTCGGTGGATGCGCAGGTATTGCTGATGGATGAGCCTTTCTCGGCCGTCGATGAGCAGACCCGCCGCAAGTTTCAGGATGATTTACTCTCATTGGTCAAAAACGAAAACAAGACCTTCATCTTCATGACACACTCGATCGAAGAGGCTGTTTACGTGTATGATCAAATCGCGCTCTTACTGCCGCGGCCTAGTCGTGTTTCTGAAATTATTCGACCCGCTGGGTTTCGCGAAAAAGACATCGATGGCATTCGTCGAGATCCTGAGTACCTTGATATTGTAAATAATATCTGGGCGTCGCTGCGTAGCTATGTGGAGTAAGTCATGACCGTTTTTGGATGCAGGCTTCTCGGGATGTCCTCGCTGATTGTGTGGGGACTGTTGTGGGAGCTGATCGGGCAGATGGAGGTCACGTTCTTTGTGCCGCCTCTTTCCGAAGTGATTTCAACGCTCTTTTCAATTATCGGGACACCTGCGTTTAACAAGGCTTTGATGGAAACCGGTTATGCCTTCTTGGTGGGCGTTTTGGTTGCGGTGTTTGTGGGCGTACCAGTGGGTATTCTGATGGGGCGCTCACGCCTGTTGGATGAGCTTTTACTGCCATGGGTGAACGTCTTTCTCAGCGCGCCGCTGACTGCATTGGTGCCTGTTTTGATCGTGCTCTTTGGCTTTGGGATGAAGTCGATCATCATTACCACCACACTGTTTGAGATTTGAATCATTATCCTGAACTCGCGCGCAGGGGTACGCCAGATCAACCGCTCTTTGGTTGAGATGGCGCGCAGTTTTGGGGCGTCTCCGATGGATGCGTTTTTCAAGATCTATTTTTGGGCGGATCTGCCCGAAATTCTTGGTGGCGTCCGCATTGGCATCATTCGCGCTGTAAAGGCGTGATTATCGGGCAACTGCTGATCTCGATTGTCGGGTTTGGTGCCTTGTTCGAGCTCTATTCGACCAACTTCCTGATGGGGCATTTCTGGGCGATGTTGCTTGTGCTGTTTGCTATGGCCTTCACGATCTCGGAATTTTTGACCTATCTGGAACGTCGCGTGGCCTATTACGCCGCCAAACGTTAATAGAAAGACCCGCAGCCAATAGGCTGCGGATCTTTTAGGACGGTTACTCAACAGCTTCGGTTCGTTCCGGAGCTGCTTTAATTGCGGGCTACTTTAATGATGTTGTCGGCGGCTTCATCCTGCTCCCATGGGCGGTTGAGCTTGAAGCGTGATTTTAGGAAATCGACAAACACACGCAGATTTGGCGCCATGCCGCGATGTGGTTGATACACAACGTTGAAGTCCACGGATGGACCGGTGAATTCTGGCATTACGCGCACCAACTCGCCGCGCGCCACGTGGTCATGCGTCATCCAGGCAGGCAGCAAAGCAACCCCGAGGTCTGCCAAGGTCATTTTAAGAAGCGCTTCATGATCTTTCACGGACAACCGTGGGGTGACGCGGGCCTTGAGTGTCTGTGTGCCGGAGTGAACGGTGAGATCGGTTGGGCCCAACGCAATACGACCCATCAGAAAGGGATGCTGGCTTAGATCATTGGGGTGCGTCAACTCTGGTGCTGACGTTAAATAGCTGGGGGTCGCAAAGAAATACTGGGTTGATGACCCAAGCGAGATCGCCACCAGACTATCGTCATCCAATTCTCCCTTGCGCACGGCAACATCACAGCGTTCTTCATGAAAATCGATCTTGCGGCTGGTGATTGTGAGGTTCAACTGGACTTCGGGATAGGTCTTCATGAACTCTGGCAGCAATGGCAGAATAAATGCCCGCCCTAAAGTTTCCGGCAAACTAACGTTAAGCACACCGCTGGGACGGGAATGCATTGCTTTGATCGCGTGATCTGCGTTTTTGGCTTCTGACACCAAACGCGCACAATGCTCGTAATAAATCCGACCGCTTTCGGTCACCGCCAGTTTACGCGTTGTGCGGTGCATCAAAGTGATGCCGAGCCGATCCTCTAGCTGCCCAACGCGCCGGCTGACGTTGGATTTCGACATCTGCAAGCTTTCGGCTGCACCGGAAAAGCTATTCTGTTCTACAACTGCGGCAAAGATTGCCATGTCTGTCAGTAGCTCTGCTTCCATTGGAAACTCCTCTCGCTGAACCGTAATCGGATTTATTGTTCGATATTTGGGATAAAGTGTTCAGTCAATGCTGTATTGTTTAGTTTCGTGGATAGATGTATCAAATAAGGGCCTACTTCAAACTTTGGCGGCTTAGTCAAAGATCGCCAATCAGCCTCTGTCAGAATGCCGGGGCTGGCTAACGAAACCGTTTGAGGGGCAAGGGAGGAAGACAATGAAATTTAGCAAAAAGACGTTATCTTCAATGGTCGCCGCGTTCGCCGCGAGTGTCACCATGTCGGCAGCGCCAGCACAGGCAGTGGAGTTGCCGTGTTCAACCGCCAAGTTGGTTGTGCCGTGGGGGCCTGGAGGAGGCACCGCGGTCATCTTTGGCATTTTTGAAAAAGCCATCGAGGCTTCGGATGCGCCTACCAAAATCAAAGTTGTGACCGTGCCTGGCCAGGGTGGTGGTGCAGGGGCCAAGGAAGCCCATGCCGCCAAGCCAGATGGCTGTACGTTGTTTGCAATCCACCAGCATCTGGTGGTGAACTACATCAACGGTGTCACCGACTTTAGCTGGGACGGGTTTGAGCCGGTCGCAATGCTCACCGACACGCCGGAAATCATCGGCGGTGGTGGCCATGTAGAATATGACACCCTCGAAGGTATGTTGGAGGCTGCCAAGGCCAACCCTGGTGAAATTCCGACTGGTGTTTCTATGGGGGCGACCAGCCACTTTCTGTTTATCATGCTGGGCGCCAAAACGGGCACCGATTACGCCTATGTTCCGTTCCAAGGCGGCACTGCTGGCCGGATTACGGGTCTCTTGAATGGTGCAATCGATCTGGGTGGCATCAACATGGCTGCTGCACGGACACAGCGTGGTGATGGTGCCCTCAAGGCCTTTGCGATTGCTTCTGAGGAGCGCAGCGATCTGATCCCTGATGTTCCAACTCTCAAAGAGCTGGGTGTGGACATGACCTATTCACTGACACGCGGCATCATGCTGCCCAAAGGCACGCCGCAAGAGATCATCGACTATTGGGCCGAGGTGTTCAAAGCGCCAACTCAGGACGAGACATTTGTGTCCGAGCAAGCCGCCAAAGGCACCGAGGTTCTTTACCTTGGTCCTGAAGAGTACGCGGCTTGGTGGAAAGATACCGAAACCGGTTTCTTGGATGCTGCCAAAGAGCTGAAAGTTGGTCGTTTCCAATAACGCGCTATATGCCTGTGCCGGAAGTTTCCGGCGCAGGCGCATCACTTAGATTTCGGATACTAAAATGACCCTCAATCGCGATTTCTTTGTTGCGGTGTTTTTTCTGGCGCTGTCTGTCGGGATGTATATCGCCAGCTTCTCGCTTCCGGAGCCAATGTTCGGACAGCTGGCCTCGTGGACGTGGCCGCGTATTATTCTCATTCCCATGGGCCTCCTTTCGCTTGTGATGATGGTCCAATCTCAAACAAACGGGCAGGGTGCCGTTCATCTGCCAGACTTGGTGGCTTGGCTGCGGGAAAACCTGAACCCCTTTATTTGCTTTGCACTGTTCCTTGGTTTCTTGCTGACCATGCCTGTGCTTGGCATGTTGCTTGGCGGGCTGCTGTATGTGTTTTTAACCCTGAACGTGCTTGGTGGCTGGGCCCCGCGTCAATTGGCGTTGCATGCAGGGATTTCCGCGGTGTTTGTCTTTGGTATGTGGGCGATTTTCTCGCTGGTGCTGGGCGTTGTTTTGCCCGAAGGCACAATCCTGAGGGTATACTAACATGTTTGAAAATATCGCTCTCGCAGCACCCGAGCTGTTTACCCTCACGACCATGGCTCTGATGATGGTCGGCACAATGGCGGGCCTTTTGGCGGGTGCCATTCCCGGCTTCACCATCGCTATGGCCGTTGTTCTGGTTCTGCCCTTCACCTTCACCATGTCGCCTGTGCAGGGGCTTGCCACGATGATTGCTGTCTATGTCGGCGGTTTGTCCGGCGGGTTGATGTCAGGCATCCTCACCGGCATCCCCGGCACGCCTTCCTCGGTGGCGACGACCTTTGATGGTTACCCGCTTGCACGGTCCGGCAAACCCGGATTGGCGTTGGGCGTCGGCGTTTGGTCTAGCTTCTTTGGTGGTGTCTTTGCATCCGTGGTTTTGATGCTGGTCGCTCCACAACTTGCAACCATCGGGCTTGAATTTCAGCCCGTAGATTACTTCTCGTTGGTGATATTTGCGCTCACAGTTACCGCCTCGCTTGCTGGCGATCAGATGGTCAAAGGGCTGATGTCCGGCCTCTTGGGCTTGCTCGTTGCAACGGTGGGAGCCGATGTTGTTTTCGGCATGCCGCGCTTTACATTCGGCTTTGATGTTATGGAGCAGGGTTTTGCGTTTTTACCGGTGCTCGTGGGCATCTTTGCCTTTGGTCGCTTGCTCGCCGATGTGAAAAGCAAGGAGAAGGCGCACCAACCACTAGGTGGCGACACAACCGTTGTTCACATTGATTATATTGGCTCAGCGAAAGAAGTGTTCAAGCGCTGGGGCAACGCTCTACGCTCGTCCATCATTGGCGTTTTTGTCGGGGTCCTGCCCGCTGCAGGCAGCACGATCTCCAACATTCTGGCATATGATCAGGCCAAGAAAACCTCCAAAGAAAGCGATCAGTTTGGTAAAGGGTCCATTGATGGCATCATTGCGCCCGAGGCTGCCAACAACGCCACCGCTGGTGGCGCGCTCATTGTGATGATGGCGCTGGGCCTGCCGGGCGATATCATGACCGCCATCATGCTTGGCGCATTGCTCATTCATGACGTGATCCCGAGCCCGTCGTTTATCGCGGATGAACCCAAAATTGCTTATGCCATCTTCCTAGCCTTCTTTGTGGCGAACTTCATGATGCTGGCGTTGCAATCGCTGACGCTGCGCGGCTTTGTGATGATCACCAAGGTTAAGCTCTACATGCTGACTGCGGTGATCCTGTTCTACTGCGCTCTGGGGATGTTTGCTCTTAATAACATCGGCTGGGATATGTGGACATTGTTCTTCTTCGGAATCCTTGGCTTTTTCATGCGCGCCTTGGGCTTTCCAATTGTCCCGCTGGTGCTTGGGGTTGTTCTGGGGCGCATTGCGGAATCCCGTCTCAGTCAAGTGTTTGCACGTTCAGATGACATTGGTGTTTTTCTCAGCCGCCCATGGTCGCTGTTCTTCCTGATGCTCGCCTGTTTCTCGCTGTTGTTCCCGTTGTACCAAAAACACCACGGCAAGGCGGCTTGGACCCGCTTCTATCCGCCGGCCCTGTTGGTGGTAATGGCTTATCCGGTCTTTCTGATGCCGGGCACAATTCGCCCCATCGTCGCCGGTCTCATGGTTGTGTCTGGTCTCGTTATGGCTGGTCTTGAAATCAAACGTGGCTTTGTGCCGCAAGAAAACAAATAGGAAAATCAATGGATCTTGGAATTCAGGGAAAAACGGCACTTGTGCTCGGTGGCTCACAGGGTCTGGGCGAAGCGATTGCCGAAAAGCTGGCTGCAGAAGGTGCCAACCTTGTGCTCGTCGCCCGCAATACCGACGCACTTGAAGCCAACGCTAAACGTCTCAGTGAAACCTATGGTATCACAGCCTCAGGAATGACTGTTGATCTGTCTGATGCCGATGCCACGGCGGCATTCGCCACACGTGTGCGCGAAGAAATCAAACCGGATATGCTGGTGGCCAACGCAGGTGGGCCGCCTCCGTCCGTCTCCACCGGCATCGATCAAGCTGTGTGGCAACGGTCGGCGCAAATGCTGCTATTCTCGATTATTCAGGTGACCGAAGCGGCTGTGGACGCCATGAAAGCCAAAAAGTGGGGCCGCGTTCTGGCGATTGGCTCTTCTGGTGTGATTCAGCCCATTCCCAACCTTGCCGTGTCCAACACTATTCGCGGTGCGGTCGCTGGGTTTTGCAAGACACTGGCTGCAGAAGTCGCAGGCGACGGCATCACTGTGAACATGATTTTACCCGGTAAAATCGATACCGCGCGTGTGGGCCAGCTTGACACGGCTCGGGCAGGTCGCGAGGGTAAGAGCCTTGAGCAAGTGCGTGCAGAAATCGCCGCCTCTCTGCCAATAAAACGTTATGGAAATCCCGAGGAATTTGCCTCTGTCGCTGCCTTCCTGATGTCAGAGCCTGCTGGATATGTGACCGGCCAGATGACGCGCGTTGATGGCGGCATGATCCGGAGTTTGTGATCTCATGTCCAACCACGAAACCAACCCGATGACCCCGGACAGTGGCGCGCGCCGCCACGGCGGTCGCATTTTGGCAGACCAGCTTGCAATTCTTGGCGCAGAGACAATCTACTGCGTGCCCGGAGAGAGCTTTCTGGGTTTGCTGGATGGGCTGTTTGATCACCGCGAAAGCATCGATGTCATCACTTGCCGCCACGAATCGGGCGCCTCAAATATGGCGGACGCCTACGGCAAATTGACCGGCAAACCGGGCATCTGTGCTTTTACGCGCGGACCCGGAGCGACCAATGGCTCAAACGGGGTTCACACCGCGTTTCAAGATAGCACCCCGATGATTGTGCTGATCGGCCAAGTGGCGACGACAATGATGGATCGCGAAGCTTTTCAGGAAATGGATTACCGTCGCATGTTTGGCCAAATGGCCAAATGGGTGGCCCAGATTGATGATGTAAATCGCATCCCCGAGTATATTTCGCGCGCATGGCATGTGGCGCAATCCGGACGTCCGGGGCCGGTAGTGCTGGCCTTGCCGGAAGACGTATTGTCAGATTACGCAGACGTCGCCGATACTCGCCCCGCCAATATTGGCCGGAGTGCTCCGACACCCGAGGCGATGGCACAGCTTGGCTCGATGCTCGGCAGTGCGGACAAACCACTCTTGGTGCTTGGGGGGCCGGATTGGGATGCGGAAACGGCTGATTTGGCTGCGCAGGTTGCTGACCGTTTCAACCTACCTGTGGCGACAACTTTCCGCTGTCAGGACTATATTGATAACGGCCATCCAAATTATGGGGGCGTTATTGGTATTGCTCCGGTACCCGAGTTGCGGCGTAAAGTGCGCGAAGAGGTCGATCTGATGATCACCGTGGGCAGCCGCTTTGGAGAAATGACCACCCAAGGCTATACGCTGATAGATACGCCAGTGCCTCAGATGCAGTTTGTGCATATCCACCCGGGTGCTGAAGAACTGGGCCATGTTTATGCCCCTGATCTCTCGATTGTGTCCTCTCCGAAACAGTTCCTGCGTGCGATGCTGGATATGGTGGTGAGCAAACCGGCTGACGCCTCGTGGACTGCTGGATTTCGCAGCGACTATGATGCCTTCCTGCAACCAACCGAAGTCGCAGGCGACCTCAATATGGGCGAAGTGATCCGCCATTTCTCCGAGACCCTGCCGGATGACACGGTGTATACGAACGGCGCTGGAAACTACTCGGTCTGGCTGCACCGCTTTCACGCGCATCGCAGCTACCGCACTCAGTTGGCGCCAACCAGCGGCTCGATGGGGTATGCTGTGCCAGCCGCCATCGCCGCCAAACTACAAACGCCGGATCGCACAGTTGTTTGCGTCGCAGGGGATGGTTGTTTCATGATGACGGCCCAGGAGTTGGCCACGGCGAAACAGCATGGCGCGGCAGTGATCTATCTGGTGGTGAACAACGGCATGTATGGCACCATCCGAATGCATCAGGAGCGCACCCATCCGGGGCGTGTCATTTCGACCGAACTGCAAAACCCCGATTTTGTCGCCTATGCCAAGTCTTTTGGTATCTCTGGCGAGCTGGTCACACGGACCGATCAAATCGAAGATGCCTTAAAGCGCGCTCAGGCGGCGACTGATGGGTATTTGATCGAGTTGCAGGTTGACCCCGAAGCTTTGACCCCCACACAATCGCTCAGCGCGGCACGCCAACAAGGCGAGAAAGCAAACTCATGATTGTTGAACAACGTACATATTCGCTCAAAATCGGCGCAGTGCCTGCTTATCTTAAACTCTACGAGGAAGAAGGTCTGGCGATCCAGCGTCCCATATTGGGCCGTATGGTCGGCTATTATCACTCCGACATCGGTGCCCTCCATCAAATCGTGCATTTGTGGGCCTACAAAGACCTGCAAGAGCGTAGCGAGAGGCGCGGCCGCTTGATGGCAGATCCGCGGTGGAAAGAATACGCCGTCAAAACCCGCCAGTTCCAGATTTCGCAAGAAAATAAAATCCTGACGCCAGCCCCGTTTAGCCCTTGGGCCCAAGACGATCCGGCGCTGGATATGGCCAACAACAGCTGACAGAGAGAAAAGACAGATGATCGACCTATATACTTGGACAACCCCCAATGGCCGCAAGGTCTCTATCCTGCTTGAAGAGCTGGGTGTTGACTATGAGGTGCATTCCATCAACATCGGACAGGGTGACCAGAACGCACCTGATTTTCTCAAGATAAGCCCGAACAATAAAATCCCGGCAATCGTGGACACCGACAATGGTGTAACCTTGATGGAGTCGGGCGCGATTATGTGGTATTTGGCTGAAAAATATGGAAAATTCTTGCCGGCGGGCCCGCTCGACAAAGCCAAGGTCATGGAGTGGCTAATGTGGCAAATGGGTGGACTTGGCCCCATGGCTGGTCAGGCGCATCACTTCCTGCACTTTAATCCGGGCAAGGCGGAGTATGCCGAAGAGCGCTACCGGGCCGAAGTGAAGCGCCTCTACGGTGTGCTTAACACGCAGCTGGAAGGCAAAGACTATATTTGTGGTGAATATACGATTGCTGACATGGCCTGCTGGCCTTGGGTGTCGCGCTTTGAGTGGCAAGAGATTGATCTCGCGGATTACCCAAATGTACGCGCTTGGTATCAGCGCCTGCTGGCGCGGGAGGCTGTGCAAAAAGGTTATCATGTCCCCAAGGTCATGGGTGAAATCCCGACTGGGTAAGACAATCTAAGTTTTAAACATGTGGCTTTCCGCGCATTTTGCACGGGAAGCCGATTTTCATAAGGAGAGGGCAGATTATGCTGACCGGAAAACATCTTATCGCGGGCCAATGGGTTGGTGGCGATACAACCTTTGAAAACATGCCTGTTGCAGGCGAAACCGATCGCTTTGCCGCCGGAACTGTTGCACATGTTGATGCCGCCTGCGAGGCAGCAGAGGCGGCCTTTGAAAGCTTTGGCTATAGTTCACGTGCCGTCCGCGCGGCATTTTTGCGCGAAATCGCAGATCAGATTGATGCACGCGGCGGCGACATCACCGCTATGGGCGCAAAAGAAACCGGCCTCCCCGAAGCGCGCCTGATGGGCGAGCGCGGCCGCACAGTTGGTCAACTACGTCTGTTCGCTGATCACATCGAGGCAGGTGATTATCTGGATCGCCGCTTTGATGGCGCTTTGCCTGATCGTGCACCGTTGCCACGCCCCGAGTTGCGCATGGTGCAGCGTCCGATTGGTCCGGTTGCGGTCTTTGGTGCGTCCAACTTTCCACTGGCTTTCTCGACGGCTGGTGGTGACACCGCTGCTGCGCTGGCGGCTGGTTGCCCGGTTGTGGTCAAAGGTCATTCCGCGCATCCGGGTACGGCAGATATCGTGGCGCAAGCTATTGATGCTGCAGTTAAAAAATGTGGTTTGCACCCCGGTGTGTTTAGTCAGATCCAAGGGGGGAATCGTGCCGTCGGCACCGCTGTTGTGCAACATCCTTTGATCAAAGCTGTTGGTTTCACTGGCTCGCTTGCGGGCGGACGCGCTTTGTTTGACCTCTGTGCGTCGCGTCCAGAGCCGATCCCGTTTTTTGGTGAACTTGGCTCGGTGAACCCTGTTTTTGTTCTAGATAACGCACTGGCCAATCGCGGCGCGGAAATTGCCCACGGCTGGGCGGGATCTCTCAGCATGGGGGCAGGGCAGTTCTGTACCAACCCCGGCATCGTTGTTCTCAAAGCTGGACCTGAAGCAGATAAATTCCGGGCTGCGGCAGAAGAAGCTTTTGCAGCCGTTGGGGCCCAACCCATGCTCACAGACGGCATTGCCAGCGCCTACCACAAAGGTGTTGCGCATATGGCTGAGGCAAACGGTGTGACCGCAGTTGTGAGCACTCAGTGCGAAGGCCGCAACGCCACGCCATTCGTGTTCGAAACGACGGCGGCCAACTGGCTATCCAACCATGAGCTAGCGGAAGAAGTCTTTGGTCCTCTGGGGTTGATCGTCACCGTTGAGAGCGACGCCGAAGCCGGCGAGATTGCCCGCTCCCTGCAGGGACAGCTCACTTGTACGTTGATTATGGATGATGCTGACACTGCCGCTGGACAGGCTTTGGTGCCGCTGCTTGAGCGTAAAGCCGGTCGCATTCTGGTAAACGGGTTCCCAACTGGTGTCGAAGTGTCCGATACGATGGTGCATGGCGGACCCTATCCGGCGTCTACCAACTTTGGCGCGACGTCTGTTGGGACGCTCTCAATCCGCCGCTTCTTACGGCCTGTGTGTTATCAGAACCTGCCGGAAGCCCTGCTTCCCGCTGATTTGGTGTAGCACGCATGGAACGCACCACCCTTGGGCGCACAGGGCTGTCGGTCAGTGTGGCGGGCCTAGGCTGCGGCGGACATTCCCGCCTTGGGCAATCCCAAGGGAAGAGCGTAAAGCATTCGGTATCGGTGGTCCGCGCGGCCATCGATACTGGGGTCAACTTTTTTGACACGGCGGCAGCCTACCGCACAGAAGAAATTGTTGGCAAAGCGGTTCAAAATTGCCGCGATAAGGTGGTGATTTCTTCCAAGCTGGGTGTCATCCGCCCTGGCACGGACCATCTTGGGCAGGATTTTCTAACAGCGGATGAATTTGTCGAACTGGCAGAACAAAACCTGTCGCGCCTTAATACCGATTACATCGACATTTTCCATCTGCATGGGGTTATGCCCAACCAGTACGAATATTGTCGCGCAGAACTGGTGCCTGCCTTGGAGAAACTACGTGAGGACGGCAAAATCCGGTTTTTCGGTTTGACCGAGCGCTTTATCCACGACACGGCTCACACCATGCTACAGCGCGCCCTTTCGGACGATTTCTGGGATGTCGTCATGACGGGGTTCAACATGATTAATCCTTCGGCGCGTCACCGTGTATTTTCTCAAACACGCGCTCAAGGTGTTGGGACGCTGGTGATGTTTGCGGTGCGCCGCGCGCTAAGTTCGCCCGATGCGACCGCCGCGTTGATTGGCGATTTGATAGCACGCGGAGAGATTGAACAGGTAGGGCTTGAGCCTGACACACCGCTCGCATTTCTGACGGAAACGGGTGGTGCATCTTCGGTCATTGAGGCCGCTTACCGTTTTTGCCGCCATGAAGCGGGGGCAGACGTTGTTTTAACAGGCACAGGCGAGCCCGCGCATCTTCGCGATAACCTGACCGCGCTGTCCAAACCGCCGCTTGCTCCTGAGCTTCTTAGAAAATTAGAAGCTCATTTTGGCCAAGTTGATAGTGTTTCGGGCAACTGAGGCTTGCCCTTATCGCCTAAACGCCGCTAATGGCCGTAATTGGGGAGACCGCCAAAAATGTCGATAGAATACTTGATCTTGGTGGCTCTGGCGTTTGCGCTGGGCGGTATTCTTAAGGGCGCCATCGGCGCGGGCGCTCCGGTTCTGGCGGTGCCTGTTCTCGCGATTTTGGTCGATGTGCCGTTTGCCGTAGCGGTGTTTGTCATCCCCAACATTGTGTCCAACTCTGTGCAATTGATCCGCTTTCGCGCCCATATTCCCAACCGCAGGTTTGCATGGCGATTTGCGATCGCGGGCTTTCTGGGTGCGGCGCTTGGGACGATTGCCCTTGCGGGGTTAAGCAGCGACGTCCTCACGACCGCCGTGGCGCTGATCGTCATGGTGTATGTGGCGTTTCGCCTGTTTCAGCCCAACTGGCGGCTTGCGATGGGGCTTGCCGAAAAGCTCGCCATTCCAATAGGGGCGTTGGGCGGGGTCTTGCAGGGCGCAACGGGATTGTCCGCGCCGGTTTCAGTGACCTTTGTAAGTGCGATTAAACTAGAGCGTCAGCAGTTCATTCCAACGATTTCACTGTTCTTTGTGGGCATGGCCTTGGCCCAACTGCCGTTTCAAGTGGTGCTTGGCGTCATGACTTGGGAGCGGTTGGCTTATTCAGCCCTCGCCACCCTGCCTTTAGTGGCCTCAATGCCGATAGGTGCTTTTCTGGCCCGCCATATTTCGCGCGAGGTATTTGATCGCATCATCCTGAGCCTGCTTACGCTGCTAGCGCTGCGGTTGTTTTTCGGTAATCTGCTGGACCTTTTCGTGCGCTGATTACAACCAACCCATCTTTATCCGATCAATACCGAAGCGCTGGCACCCGAGTCCGAGGCACCAGCGTTCCGATGGCCTGCCGGCGTCCCTAGCAGGCCCATTTTTCAATATTTTTGTTTACTCTCAAGGGGAAAGTCGATTGAGGATCGTTTGGCCCTAGTTACATAATGTGTTGGTTAGCCCCATGGCAAAGTGGTTAGGTTGGTTCAAACCAGTCTCAATTGGCATGCGAGGCTCGCCATTTCGGATATTGAGCACCAAAACCTCCGAGCTGCCCTCTTGAGTGGCGAAGAGTGTTTTAGAATCTGACACAACAACCACTTCGTTCAACGGACCAGCGATGGGCAAAGATTGCACGGGTTTGTCCGACTGGATTTCAAACACGTTCAGTTGGCTTGCGGTTTCAATGACGCCTATGGTTTCCAACCATCCGGTACGGATCACGCGGGGTGCTTCTCCGGTTTCTATTTCGCGTACCACATTGCCGCCCCAGGCGTCCAAAACCACACCGCTGCCGTTGTCGGTTGTCAGAATGACGTGCATGCTGTCAGAGCTGACATAGGGGCGAAAGACGGGGGCGCTCATTTGATAGCGGCTGAATTCGGTGTCCATAAACAAATCCCAGATATAGACCGAGTTATCGCTTTCTTGGGCGACCAGTGCGAGGCGCGCATCAGGGGACAGGGTGATTTCGCCCACGGGTCCGCCATCTCCCATTTGCAGGCTGGTCCAATTGTTGTCGTGCGCGCGCCAGATGTGGGTGTTTCCGGTGTCGTGTTCGGTGATGTAAAGGTTATAGCCGCCTGCATCAAAGTTCATTGTGAAGGGGCTACGGATGTCTTCGGCGGTTTGAAGATGCTTGCGGGTCAGCGGTTCAACAAAACTCACTCGATTTTCGCCACCCACAGCTAAAGTGGCACCGTTTTCGTGAAAGGAAATCGCATCCGGCACCATGTCCAGATCCATCGACCATTGCTCATGATTCACGAGGTCGTAGACGTAAAGAACGGGGGTCTCAAGATCGATATAGACGATCATGTCTTGGACATCAGACACTGCCAGCTCTTGGGGGATGACCTGAAACTCCAGCGTATCAATATGTGGGTTTCCCTCACTCAGAAATGTGTCGATCACAGCAACCTTGCGGGATGTCTTATCGGTGACAAAGCCCCAGCGCGCTCCGTCATCATAGCGACGCGATCGGTCAAGAGAGGGGTTCTCAACCACCGCAACCTGCGCTGACAAAGGGGTGGCTTCAAGAAAAGCCATAGTTCCTAGGGCGGCGAGAACTGCGGGGAGTTTAGTAATGAAGCCGGTCATGGGGCACCCGTAAGCTGGAATTTCTGCGCGTTGTCCCAGAGCAGACAGGCAGCTCTGGGACGTGTTTTAGGCTTAGAGGACTGGATTAGTCGTCATAGGTGACGCAACGTGCCCAGAACTCAGAGTCACGGTGTGCCCCTTGTCCGTTGCCGATCTGGTAGCCGACAAACCATTTGTTGATGTCGAATTTGCCACGCAGATCCATGTCTTCTTGGGTCTGATGCTTCTTCCGTTCTGGGAGCGGGCGGAAGAACATTGTTGGGCCAGCGATATGTGTGGAACTGGTCCAGAAGAACTTGTCAGCGGGCGTGTTCGGGAAGAACTCCAGATCAATCGATGGCGAGAACTTATTATAGTTCACAATCGAGATGCCTTCTTTGATGTTGGGAAGGCGCCAGTCTGTGCGGCCTGCATAGTCCAGGTTGTTACAGTACTTCAGTGCGTCGTCCCAATTGTACTGCTCAAAGTTCAAGTGCTGCTGCCACAGAAGTCCTGTTACCTTGTCGCTGACGGTACCGTCGCCGTTGTCGACATACTCTTGGTTGTGGAAGGCCGCACCGCCATCAGCACGAACACAACGTACCAGCTTGGTTGAGGCTGCGTGCTGGCCCATTATGTGCGCATCGGGGAAGCCCACATGCCAGTAGTGATCTGGGTGATCAGACTGTGGGAAGGTCCAGATGCCCGAGTTCATACGAGGCATGTTGAGGAAAGCATCCATGTCGATGGCCGGACGGAAGTCACCCATATCCGCGATAGAAGCCAGCTCTTTCATCAAAGGCAGGCGCCAATCGGTGTAACCGTCAATGTCAAGCGCTTCGCAGTGGTCCTGAGCTTCAAACGGGTTCATCCAGATCCGAGAGCTGTCACGTTCCCACATCAACTGGGTGTTGTTGTCTTTGGTTACGAGCCCCGAATCCGAGATCGTGTAGCTCAGCGGGTTGAGAGGGAAGTCAGAATCTTCACCGGGGATATCGGTAAAGTTCTGGATCTGACCGGTATCAGGCATTTTGAAGCCCTTGGGCGCGGGCATCCCAATACCTGTAATAAAGTCGCCGCGTTTCACTGGGTTAAATTCATTTCCAGTCACATAAGCAACGATATCCTTATAATCCTCTTCGTCATACATACGCGCAAACGGCACCATTTTGGCAGCGTCACGTGTATTTCGCTTGTAGTCCCGATAAGCCGTCATCTGTTCAAAGATATAGGCAGGCATCTGCCCTTTCATTGACGGATAAAGAGGCGACGTCGATTCACCCTGTTCGCCATGGCAAATTGCGCAGGACGTCTCGAATATTTCTTTTCCCCGTTGGAAAGATGCGCTTTCTAGAACTTCCGGATCAGGTGTCCAGCTTTTCTCTTGCGTGCCGTAAAACAACGCAATGTTGGCCAACTGGTCAATGGTTTGCGAGTATACCTTGAGTTTCATCTGAGACATGATTCCGCTTTTGCGGCGGTTGTCAGAGTCAACGATTTGCTCAAAGAAATACTGCGGATCAAACCCTTCTAGTTTTGGGCTCAATGTTTGGAGAGCGCCTTCTTTTGCCGGCCGGTGGCAACCCGCATAGCAACCAAAAGACATTTGCTGAGCCAACTTCTGTTCTTGTGGGCTCAGATCTTCCCAAGTGTGTTCGATTTGATAGTCAAAGATCGAGACCGATTCGGTGTCTGGTGCCGCATTTGCGGTCATGGGCAGGGCTATCATCAGGGAGAGTGCCCCAGTGATGCCAGTGACAGATGTTTTTAAAGTCATCAGTTATTCCCTCCGGCGGCCGCTTCACGCAACTCGTCGTATTTGCGGTCGATCAGGTTCCATTTCAGGCCAGGGTGTGCGATGTCGATGTGGCAGGACGAACATTGCCAATCGCTGTCGCCATCCATTTTTTCAAAGGCAATAGCGTGGGTCCAATCCGCCGGTGTCGGCGTATCTTGTTTCGCCGCCGCAATAGCGCGTGGTTCAATGTCTTTGTGACAGCTCAGGCAGCCAGAATCATAGACGTACTCGGTGCGCATATCGTGCAGGCGGTCGTAGTCAAGCTCGGTCATGCCTGTAACATATTCCCCCCAAAGGTGGCGTGCACCCGAGGTGCCTTTGACCCAGAGTTCTTCGACAACGTTAGATTTCGGGATATGGCAGCTGACACAATCGGCTACAAAGCCGCTGTCGTTGTTGCCGCCGTGGCTTGAGTGCGCGAAGGTTTCCACCACCGGCTCCATAATGTGGCAGGACGCGCAGTATTCGTTCTTGCTCAGGCTGCGCAGGGTTTGGGATGCAGGCAGCGCCAACGCTAGGCCGACGGCGCCAAATATTATGGCCACAATGATGAGCGCAGGCCAGCTCAGCGCGCGTATAGACGCGATCGTCTTTTTCATGTTCTCAGGGCCTTACTTGAAGATTTCTTGAATTTCGGCAGAGGTCTTCACCTCGGCGAGGCAGGTCACGCTCGGTGAGTAGGTGAACCACAAGGTGACTTCGTAGTTTTCACCTGCCTTTGGACGCTTTTTGAGGTCCGTAAGCATGAAGTGATGGTTGCCAGGCATAAGGTGGTGGGTTGTGTCATTTTCGAGTCGCAGCTTCGCGATCTGGCCCATCTTCATTTGCCCGTCGACTTCTTTGACTTCGTGCAATTCGACTCGATCTGACAGGTCGCGAATGAATGCGTTGGTCAAATCTTCCGGCCCGGGAAGACGCAACGCTTGGGTTGCTTCATCGTTGATAAATTTAACATCTAGGTATGCTGCAGTCATGTTTGTGCCGGGAGTAGGCTCGCGAATAATGCAGTTTGATACGACAACATCTGCGCCGGCCGTGGTTGCGAGAGTTGCAAACGCAAGGGTTAAAAGTCCGGGGTGTTTCATTTTGACTCCATCACGTCGTTGGTTGTTGTTTGGGGCGCGGGAAAGCCTTGATGCTGGGAAAAGCAATGGCTTATGGGGGCCCGCTTTTAGTTGCCTTGTAGGGCCTCAGCCGGACTTTGATTTGGATCAAAGGTTATGCTGCATTTATAAATTTTTCGTGACAATTAAAGATATAGGTAAAAAATACGTCTTTTTGCGACTCAACCACCCTTTAAAGCGACGCTTTTCCTTTATTGGGGCTCACACTTGATAACTATAGATACATAATTGGGTGTGGTGCTTCTCTAAGCTTTATTTCTGTGACGGCAGGTGGTTTCGCAGGGCTGAAGGTGGGGGCGCTTTGGTTTGAGGGGGGCAAAGTGGCTTTTGGTTTCCTCGTCTTCAGTGGCTTGGGGTGAGCAGGGCACAAGCACATAGAAGTAAAAGTAGTGCTAAACCCGGTTTGCGAAAAATATGCATTGAGAAAATTTATAATACATGCAAGAAATTTGTATGATGAATTGTTGTGGGAGGTGAGACAATCCTTATAGGAGTTCCCTTGATGGTATTGGGAGGCGCGCGGTGGGGCCGCTGCCATACGTTGCGGAGGGGGAGCGATAAAGTTGTGAATTTAAAAATATAAGTTGTAAAAATTTGTAAGGCGTGACACAAAATGCCGGACAGATTGTCAAATGAGGAGGAGAAACTATGAATATTCGTAAATTGCTTGGAGGCGGTGCGGCTGTTGCTGTTGCGGTGACCATGACCGCTCTGACCCCCATCACTGCTGAAGCCAAAGACTGGCGCGGTTGGAACATCCACGTAGAAGATTATCCCGTGTCGCACGGCATGGAAGCTTTCATGGCGGAAGTGAACGAAAAGACCGACGGCGCATTGGCCGGCGAAGTTTTCCACGCTGGTGTTCTTGGCTCACAGCCTGACGCGATCGAACAGGTTCGCCTCGGCATCATCGACTTTGGTGTATTCAGCCTCGGCCCAATGGGTCAGGCCGTCCCGGCTACCAACGTTGTATCGCTGCCGTTCATCTTCAAAAGCGTTCCGCAGATGTATGACCTGATGGATGGTGCGGGTGGTGAAGCACTCGGTAAGGCTCTGGAAGAAAAAGGTATTGTTGCTCTGGGTTACTATGACGCTGGCGCACGTTCTTTCTACAACTCGATCAAGCCTGTAAACACACCGGACGATGTTGTCGGTATGAAGGTTCGCGTCATGAACAACGACCTGTTCGTTGGCATGATCGAATCTATGGGCGGCAACGCGACACCAATGGCTTTTGCTGAAGTGTATCAGTCGATCAAAACGGGTGTTGTGGATGGTGCGGAGAACAACCCACCTTCCTACGAATCAACAAGCCACTTTGAAGTTGCTAAGTACTACTCTTTGTCGCAGCACCTGATCATTCCAGAGTGCCTGTGCATGAGCAAAAAGACTTTTGATGCCCTGACACCAGAGCAGCAAGAAATCGTTCGTACAGCTGGCAAGAATTCAACTGACCTACAGCGTAAGCTGTGGCAGGATCGTGAAGCTAAGTCGATGGAAATTGTAAAAGCTGGTGGCGTTGAAGTGAACGAAATCGCTGACAAATCTGCCTTCCAGGCAGCCATGGCTCCGGTTTATGAATCATTCCTCGCTGACAATCCTGACATGCAGGAATTGGTTGATCTGTTCCGCAACGCGGACTGATTTTATCAATTAAATAACGACACGTCCCACCAATGTGTGGGGCGTGTTGCTCAAGACGGGGAGGAATGGAACTTTGGCTCAGGACACTGGATTTGTTACGCGTGTCGAGTGGTTTTTGGATCGACTAAGCGGCCTATGTATTTTGATCGCATCCTGCGCGCTGGTGGTTCTGGTTGCGACGTTTGGGTGGCTGGTTTTTGGCCGCTATGTTTTGAACGCGACACCAACTTGGGTAGAGCAGTTGGCCTTGCTGTTGGTTTGCTACATTGCCTATCTTGGCGCTGCCGCAGGTGTCCATGAACAATCCCACCTTGGGGTCACGCTGTTCCGCGATGCCACAGGTGAGCGTATCTCACGTATTCTGCGCTTGTTTAATGACATCGTTCTGGCCGTGTTTGGCCTCGTGATGATCATTGCGTGCCTTGAACTGTTCAACTTCGGCTGGGACACGATGTTGCCCATGCTCGATATCCCTGAGAGCTTTCGGACATTGTCAGCCCTGTTATGTGGCGGGCTGGTCTTTATCTTCGCCGGAATGCGTGCCGTTCTGCGCATCAATTTCATGATCAGGGGCGTTCCCTACAAAGACAAAGAGGCATTCTGAGCATGGGTTTGGGAATTCTACTTGGCATTTTTGCGGGCTGTGTTGTGCTCGGCATTCCAGTTGCGTTTGCCATGGGGATCGCTGCAGCAGTCACCTTCTGGTACGAAGGCTTTCCGCTCCTTATCACCTTCCAGCGTTCGATCTCTGGTATTTCGGTATTCTCGCTGCTGGCGATCCCGTTTTTCGTCTTTGCCGGCGAGCTGATGTTACACGGCGGAATCGCCAAACGGCTGGTCAAATTCGCGTCGGCTCTCGTGGGCCATGTGCGCGGCGGACTGGCTTCAGTCAATATCTTCTCCAGCATGTTGTTTGGCGGCATCTCTGGCTCGGCGGTTGCAGATATTTCGGCCCTTGGCTCGATCCTTGTGCCGGTGATGAAAGAACGCGGCTATCGCCCCGACTATGCGGTTAACGTGACCGTGACCTCTTCGATTGCTGGCATTGTTATTCCGCCCAGCCACAACATGATCATCTTTGCTGTGGCCGCTGGGGGTGGTATCTCGATTTCCAAGCTGTTCTTGGCAGGTGTCGTACCTGGTATCCTGATGTGTGTGTGTTTGGCTGTCGCGGCTTATGTCATTGCAGTAAAGCATAAATACCCCGCTGAACCATTTCCCGGTTGGGGCGCGGTTGTCAGCACTTCGGTGGCGGCGGTTCCGGGTCTCATTACTGCGGTAATCATCGTTGGCGGGGTTTTGTCCGGCGTCTTTACTGTGACCGAATCCGGTGCCTTTGGTGCGATCTATGCGCTGCTGCTCACTGTGTTCGTTTACCGTTCTTTGGACTGGAAAGCTTTTAAAACTGCCGTTGTTTCGGCGGTGCGCACGACAGCCATGGTGATGGTGCTCATCGGCTTTGCCAGCTCATTTGCCTATCTGCTCGCGCTCTATCAGGTGCCCACAAAACTAAGCAGTTTCATGTTGGGAATATCTGAAGAAAAAATCTATGTGCTGTTGATGATCAACCTGATGCTTTTGGTATTAGGGATGATTATGGACATGGCTGCACTGATCTTGATCTGTACGCCAATATTCCTGCCAATTGTCAAAGACCTGGGTATGGATCCGACCCAGTTCGGAATTATGCTTCTGGTCAATCTTGGCCTTGGTCTGTGTACACCACCTGTAGGCAGTTGTCTCTTCGTCGGCTGTGCTGTGGGCAAGATCAAAATGGAAGAAACGCTCAAGACGATCTGGCCGTTCTACCTCGCCATTTTGGCCGCTTTGATCCTGATTACATATGTACCGGCGGTATCGCTATATCTGCCATCTTTGCTTGATTGACCTTGATCTCCCGACACGCAAACCTTTGCGCTGTTGGATAAAGAATAACCCCTGATGCCGTCTGCGGTATCGATAAGACACGTGAAAACGAGGGTGAAATGACCAAACTGTTGCCAGAGACACGCGAAAAACTGACACAGGTCAGCACTGCGACGCTGACCACCGCCCTGTTCAAACACGGATTTCGGAATGTGTTTTTGCAAGGCCCGTTTCGGATGAATCCCGGTAAAAACATGGTCGGTGAAGCCTACACGTTGCGTTATATCCCGTCGCGCGAAGATTTGGATGGATTGGCGTCCTTTGAGGATCGCGAGAACCCGCAACGCAAAGGTGTCGAAGAGTGTCCCGAAGGCGCGATCTTTGTGATTGATTCCCGCCAAGATGCCACAGCTGCTTCGGCGGGAGGCATTCTGATATCTCGCCTTCAGGCGCGGGGGTGTAATGGCATCGTGACTGACGGAGGGTTTCGCGACGCCCCCGAGATTTCCAGTATGGCGATTCCTGCGTATCACACCCGCCCAAGTGCGCCGACAAACTTGATTAAGCACCACGCAATTGCGATCAACGACCCGATTGCCTGTGGTGGTGTCGGAGTCTTTCCTGGGGACGTCCTTGTTGGTGACAACGAAGGCGTAGTATGCATTCCTGCGCATCTCGCGAATGAAATTGCAGATGAAGCTGTTGAAATGACGCTTTTTGAAGATTTCGTGTTAGAGATGGTGCAAAATGGAGCTTCAACCTTTGGGTTGTATCCACCCACAGACCCAGAAACGATGGACAGGTTTACCTCTTGGCGAGCACAGAACAAAAAATAGACGCCCTGAAACCAACTGGGTCCGTTCGTGACAGAGGAACCCGAGACCGGACATTGGCTGATCGGGTTTATGAAAAAGTTTTGGCCATGATCTCTAGCGGCGAAGCACCGGTTGGAGAAAAGCTGCCAACTGAACACGCTCTTTGTGAACTGCTTGAGGTGTCTCGTCCGGTCTTGCGTCAAGCACTCAAGCAGCTCCGCGAAGACGGGGTGATTGTGTCCAAACAGGGGTCGGGTTCCTATGTGCAAAAGCGCCCCGAAGAATCTGTGCTGGACTTTGCCCCAGTTGGCTCGATTGCAGATATTCAACGCACGTTTGAATTCAGGGCCGCTGTAGAAGGCGAGGCGGCGTTTTTGGCGGCCAAGCGGCGCAGTGACGAAGATATTCGTGAGATGCGCGCCATTCTTGCTGATCTCGACGACTGTATCCGAAAGGGTGCTCTTGGCGTGGATATCGATGAGCTTTTCCATGAAGCGGTTTGCAAGGCCGCTGGAAATCAATATTTCGCGGCCGCTCGTACGTCGATGAAGTCTAATATTCTTATTGGTTTGAACCTGACACGTAACTTGTCACTGACAAAGCCTGTGGAGCGAATGGAGGGTGTTCAGAAGGAGCACTATGAAATTCTTGCAGCAATAGAGGCCGGCGACGAAGCTGCAGCGCGAGATGCAATGCGGCTACATGTTGAGAATGCGCGTCGGAGGGTTTTTGAAGGGGACTGGACCTAAGTCGCCTCTTGCCTCACTTTGCTGAAACAGAAATGAAATTACAGTTGTTTTAATTTGTTTGGTTTGTCGTTGCCGGTTGACGAGCAAATCCGAGATTTTAAACGCGATCAAAGATGGGTTGCTTCGAAATGACAGAGTTTTTGGGTATAGGTGAGTGCATGGTCGAGATTGCACCCGATGGTGCAGGTGCCCTGCAACAGGGGTTTGCGGGGGACGTGCTGAATGCGCTGTGGTATGTGCGCCAAACCGCGCCATCCGATTGGTCTCTGTCGTTCTTTTCCGGATTTGGAGAAGATGCAGTTTCGCGTCAAATGCGCGAATTTATCGAAGCCGCTAATATCTCTTGCGCACAGTCAGCCGAGGTGCGGGGCCGCACCGTGGGTTTATATATGATCCATTTGGAGCAGGGGGAGCGCAGCTTTAGTTATTGGCGCGACTCGTCTGCGGCCCGTGAAATGCTGCAGGACCCGGATGCGCTGGCATCTAGGATTTCAGCGGCAGATGTTATTCTTGTTTCTGGCATCACACTGGCCATTCTTTCCGCGCCAGACCAATCCTTGTTTTTGGACGTTATTAAGGAAAACAAAAGAAAAACCGCGATTTTGGCCTTTGATCCCAATATTCGACCTCGTCTTTGGGAAACCCCAGAATTGTGCCATCAAACGATTTCCCGTGCCGGTGAGATTGCGGACATTGTCCTGCCAAGTTTTGATGACGAGCAAGCTACCTTTGGTGACCCGACACCACAGGATACGGCTCAGCGTTACCTAGATCTTGGCGCGGGGCTGGTGGTTGTAAAGAACGGAACCCATCCGACATTGACCGCGACGATGTCCGGGCGGGAATTGCATTCCGTGGCACCTGTTCAAAACGTTGTGGACACCACTGCCGCAGGCGACAGTTTCAATGGTGCCTTCCTTGCAAGTTATTGCAGTGGCGCGTCGCTGGCAGAGGCAATCAGGGCAGGACAGGAGTGCTCGGCAGCTGTAGTTGGAACACGCGGCGCTCTGGTTTCGCTCTAGAATCTATACAAAAATTACATATTCCTAAATTTGTAAAAATTTGTATTGTTTAGCGCGTCCGGGCGCTGTAATTTGCATTGGGAACGGTGCGCAAAAACTGCGTGATGTCGGGGCGTTTCGTTTAGGCCGAACATCGCGTCATCAAACTCTTTGGCTGCGGCACCGCATTTAAATTCAGCCTTACCCTATAGTGAGGCAAGAGGAGAAAGCTATGAGCCTGCAAGGAAAAACAGTGATCGTCACTGGTGGTGGACGTGATATTGGTCGCGCCTGCGTTATGGAATTGGCATCACGTGGCGCGAAGGTCGCCATCAACTACCACGCTAGTAGTGAAGGTGCTGATAGCGCAGTTACCGAGATCACCGCAGCGGGCGGCAAGGCCTTTGCACTTCAAGGCGATTTGACAAAACCCGAGGATGTCAGCGCTCTTGTTTCAAAAACGGTTGCTGATCTGGGCCCGATTGACTCGTTGATCCATGTGACTGGTGGTTTGTTGGCGCGTGTCCCTATGGCGGAAATGACGCTGGAACATTGGAATGCGGTTATGGACGTAAATCTCACGTCTTATGTTTTGATGGTCAAAGAGTGTTTGCGTCACATGACCGAAGGGTCTTCAATTGTTGGTTTGGCATCTCAAGCCGGCCGCGATGGCGGAGGGCCAGGTGCCGCTGCTTATGGCGCATCAAAAGGTGCCCTGATGACCCTGACGCGTGGTTTGGCCAAAGAACTCGGACCCAAAACGCGGGTGAACGCACTGTGTCCCGGTATGATCGACACGGATTTCCACAATGTCTTTACCAAGCCGGAAGTGCGCAGCCATGTGGCCAACGTCACGCCCCTGAAACGTGAAGGCTCCTCAGAGGATGTTGCCAACCTGGCAGTGTTCCTCGCATCAGATGAAGCCGCGTTCATCACCGGTGCTAATATGGATATCAATGGCGGTATGCTGTTCTCGTAATCCTCCAGCGCCCGGACCACCCCTCTTCCGGACCGGGCGCAAAACTCTAATCTTCAAAATGCCCTGCGGCGGCAAACGGCCCGCCTTGATATCGAGTTGCTGGATCATTTGCATCGGTGTGGGTTTTTGCCACAGCGGGATCATCGGCAAAATCGTCGGCACTATCATTCGGTTTCCAACCTAAAAAACCGGTCAGGCTGTTATCCCACCATTGTTGTTTGTTGTCGGACGCACCGTAGACCACAGCAAATCCCACGCGATCTGCCGACAGCACCTTTTCCACAAGGTCCGTCAGATCCGCAAAACTCAGCCACGTCGCCAGCATCCGTCGATTACGCGGTTTTTCAAAGCTTGATCCAATCCGAATGCAGGCAGTTTCGATCCCGTATTTGTCGAAATAGTACCGCGCCAGAATCTCCCCAAATCCCTTAGACACACCATACATACTGTCGGGGCGCATATCGGCTGTGGCATCCAGTTTCGTTTCGCGCTCGTGAAAGCCAATCACATGGTTGGAGCTTGCAAAGATGATTCGGGTGATGCCGTGTTTGCGCGCGGCCTCGTAGATATTGTAAGTTCCGCGAATGTTAGAGTTGAGGATAACGTCAAAAGTGTTCTCAACCGACATGCCGCCCAAATGCACAATGGCGTCACAACCTTCGGTCAACTGCATTATGGCCTGCTCGTCCGCCAGGTCACATTGCACCACTTCCTCGCCCGCGTCTGCTGGGGCCATTTCTCCCAGGTCGGATAGACGCAGCATGTCAAACTTGCCGGTCAGTCGCGCTCGCAGTTCCCGACCCAGATTGCCAGCCGCGCCGGTCAATAAAACACGTTTCATCTTGTGAAAATCTCCTTATTGTCGTCGCCTTGTGCGCCGTTTAGTGAATAACTTATCATACAAATATTGTAGCGCGACAATTATTTGGTGGATAGCTTTGCATTTTGCTGCCTTTTCATTGCATAAGTACAGAATATAAAGAACGAAAGTTCAGCGTGATATGGTCGACAAACAAAGTCTTTTGATGCGAAAGTCCGGAAAGAACCTCACCGAGACGGTTGAGGACGCTCTGCGCCAAAGAATCCTCAATGGTGTCCTAAAACCAGGGGACAAGTTGCCAACTGAGCAGAAGTTGACTCAGGAATTTCAAGTTAGCCGCACGGTGATCCGCGAAGCAGTTTCGGGTCTTAAAGCAGACGGTTTGCTGAAATCTCGGCAGGGAGCGGGCGTTTTTGTCTGCAAGCCCGTTCCGCAAGATGACGCCATGACGTTCCTCAGTCAAAACCCGCAAACCATTGCCAGCGTGATCGAAGCGCTTGAATTGCGTGCCTCGGTCGAAGTGGGTGCTGCTGAGCTTGCAGCGCAGCGGTGTTCGCCCGCGCAAGAGGCCAACATCTTTCAGTGTTTTAAGGGTTTTTCTGACTGTGTCGCCGCTGGTGAGATATCGGAAGTCGCAGATTTTGCGTTTCACATTGCGATCGCGGAGGCCGCCAATAATCAAAAGTTTGCGGATTTTCTGCACCTTATGGGGCGCAATATTATCCCGCGCTCTGAGCTGCGCGAAAAGGCGAGTCTCAAACTTGATCCAGAAGTTGAGCAATCTATTCTTGAAGAACATCGCTTGTTGCTCGAAGCCATCGTCGCGCGTGATCCAGATGCTGCCGGACAGGCGATGCGCAAGCACCTAAATGCTGGCTTGAGCCGGTACCGAAGTTTAGCAAGGCAGGTTTAATTCCGGCAATTTTTTAAATTCATCATACAAATATTGACTTTTGAAGCTCGGAGGTGTCTATTGGCTGAAACTGCCAGTCACGCGGTGCCTTCTCGCGGCGTGGTTGGGCTAAAAGCGGGAACAGAAAATGACGCCAGACGAGCTTAAAGACCGGATCGGAGCAGGACTGCTGTCCTTTCCGGTGACGCATTTCAAAGATGATCTTTCGTTTGATCGTGCGGCCTATCAGGATCATGTTTCCTGGCTGTCGGGTTATGACGCGGCTGCGCTGTTTGCCGCAGGTGGAACCGGTGAGATGTTTTCGCTCTCGCCTGATGAAATCCCCGAAGTTGTGCGGGCCGCCAAAGAGGCTGCAGGCCCGACGCCTATTATTTCAGGATGTGGATTTGGTACGGTGGTCGCCTGCGATATCGCACGCAAAGTCGAAGCTGAGGGCGCCGATGGCATTCTATTGTTGCCGCACTATCTGACGGGTGCGCCACAAGAGGGGCTCTTTGCCCACGTCAAAGCGGTTTGTGACGCGACAGAGATGGGTGTGATTGTCTACAATCGAGCCAATTCTGTCCTCCAGGCCGACACTGTCGCACGACTGGCCGACGCCTGCCCAAATCTTGTAGGGTTCAAAGACGGAACCGGAGACATAAACCTCGTGCGCAAGATCGTGAACACCTGTGGCGACCGTCTGGCCTATGTTGGTGGAATGCCCACCCACGAGATGTTTGCAGAGGCTTATGATGCGATGGGCGTTACCACCTATTCGTCCGCAGTGTTCAACTTTGTGCCGGATTTGGCACTGGAATTTTTCAACGCGATGCGCGCGGGTGACAAGCCGACCATGGATCGCCTGTTGACCAACTTCTTTTATCCTTTCTTGGAAATCCGCGATCGCGTGCCAGGGTATGCTGTGTCCGCGATCAAAGGCGGGCTTGCCGCTATTGGCCATGCGTCCGGCCCGATGCGTCCGCCATTGACGAATTTGACGCCGCAGGAAGTGGCGGAATTGGCCCAGATCATCAAGGACAGCAACCGTTGAAAATCACTGCTATTCGCACCCACATCCTACACCACGATCTGGATCAACCTTTTCAGTCGTCATTTTCCGTCTTTCGCGCCCGCCGACATTGTCTGGTCGAAATCGAAACTGACACGGGGTTGACAGGGTGGGGCGAATGTTTGGGACCTGCTGATATCAACGCGGCCGTGGTGGCGTCTATGGCGCCGCTGGCCATTGGAGCAAATCCGCTAGATATCGAGATTATCTGGCTCACACTCTATAATCAGTTTCGCGACCAAGGTCAGCGTGGCGTTATGCACACCGCCCTTAGCGGGATCGACATTGCGTTGTGGGATATCGCGGGCAAGCATCATGATGCGCCGATCCACCAACTGATGGGTGGGGCATGGCGCAAATCCATCCCTGCCTATGCCACTGGCGGCTTTCGACCTGAGGGCGGCGACCACGCAACAGCTTGCGCCGCCGATATGGCGCAATATGTGCGCGAAGGGTTCGGTGCGGTGAAAATCAAAATCGGCTATGGCATCGAAAGCGATATGCGTGCAATTGCCGCCGTGCGTGAGGCGATTGGCCCTGACGCAGAACTGATGATTGATGCCAACCATGGCTATGATGTGGTAGATGCCGTGACTGTGGGGCAGCGCGCCGCAGAGTTTAACGTGCTTTGGTTTGAAGAACCGGTGGTGCCGGAATCTCTTGGTGCGTATCAACAGGTCTGCGCCCGCCAACCTTTGCCCGTTGCAGCTGGTGAGACATGGCACGGTCGTTGGGCGGTTGCCGAGGCGTTAAAACAGCGCACCGTTCACATTCTGCAACCCGATGTTTGCGGCATTGGTGGCCTGTCTGAAGCACGCAAAATCCTGACTCTGGCCGATATTGACCAAGTACGTGTGGTGCCACATGTCTGGGGCACTGCCGTAGCTTTGGCCGCGGGTCTGCACTTTCATGCAATCCTGCCGCCGATGCCGCCCAGCCACGAACAATTCTCACCACGCCTAGAGTTTGACCGCACGCACAACCCGTTCCGCCAAGCTATCGTAACCCAGCCCATTGAACATCAAAATGGCTTTGTCGCTGTGCCCAATGGTCCAGGCCTTGGTATTGAAATTAATCGCTCAGTTCTGGAATCCTTCACGGTTTCCTGACGCACCTTCGGAGACATCATGTTCCGCATGCTTTCTGGTCGCCCACCCGCAAACCCATTACCTTCTGGGGCTACGGATACGCACATCCACCTGTTTGATAGTAGCAAATATTCTAGCCAACCCGGGGGGCCGCCGCCGCCTGCGGATGCGCTGATTGAGCACTATGAACAGGTGCAAAGCTGGCTTGGTCTTGAGCGCGTGGTGCTCACACAGGGCAACGCCTATCAATTTGACAATCGCTGCATTCTAGAAGGGCTTGCCCACTTTGGGGAAAAGGCTCGTGCCATTGTGGCGCTTCGCTCTGACGTCACAGACCAGCAGATCGACGAAATGACCGCTTTAGGCGTTCGTGGCGCGCGCATTATGGATATACTGCAAGGTGCGGTTGGCATGGATGACATGCTGGCAGTGAACGCGCGGGTGCAGCCCTTTGGCTGGTCGATGATTGTTCAGTTTGACGGGCGACGTATTCTGGAATTCTTGCCGATGTTGGAACAGATCAAAGGTGATTATGTCATTGATCACGCCGGCAAGTTTTTGGAGCCTGTCAGCCCGAACAGCCCCGAGTTTAAAGCCCTTTTAGGACTTATGGATCGCGGCAATTGTTATGTGAAAATTGCCGGCTGTTATGAGACGTCCAAGACTGGTCATCCCGATTATGGCGATGTGGCAGCTCTCAGTCGCGCGCTGATCGAGCACGCACCGGAGCGCGTGATCTGGGCCAGCAACTTCCCGCACAATATGAGTTCCTCCGCCGAAACCTATCCCGACGATGTGCACTTGCTGGATCTGTCGATGGACTGGGCAGGATCGGATGAAAATATCCACAAAATCTGGGTCGCTAATCCGGCACAGCTTTACGGGTTTTAGCCATTGGACGTGTGACGGTTTTATGCTGCTCCGTTGAAAGCATCTATTGCGGCGAGGGAGATGAACCAAGGGGCTGAAACGGACGGGCGAATTTCGCCGGGATGCTGTGCGGATCGCATTGGTGAGCGGGCTTGCACGTAAGCAGGTGGCTTCTGGTTTGGGTGTTGTGCTGTCGACGCTGAATAAACGGATCACCGCTCAAGGGCTGCATTCATCACACGGATCTCGGGGCGCAATACTGTTCGCACGGCTACCATACAATCCTGTGTCAGCATGGCTTCCAGGTGTCTATGAGCGACAAGGAGAATTGCTACGACAATGCCGCCGTCGAGGTGTTCTTCAAGGCCATCACGGCGGGGAGGTCAGCCTGACAACCAGCATAACGATCTTGGACCGTGAAAGTGGCGTCAACGTCTGGCAATTACACGACTTGCGCCGCTCCGCCTCCACCTTGACCGCCGACGCATTGGAACACGCCGACGAAGATAGTCTGGATATGTGGCTGATGCATAGCCGCAAAGGCATCAAGGGGCGTTACCAGAAAGCCCCCTTGTTTCGGCGATTCGAAAGGCCGCGAATGATTGGAACACGGTGCTTGCAGGGATCATCGGGCACGAAACCGGCAACATGGTTCTGCTGGGAGCGGCGGGATGAGTGGCGTGCATTGGCTTACCACCCGTCAGCCCCGGAGTGCATCGTTCCGATGGAACACAAGCCAAACATGTACTAACATTCAAATTGGACCACTTAGGTGGAGCTGATCAGATCGACGAAAACATTGTAAAATATTATTAATAAGTTAACTAATTCGGGGAGTTGGATAGTGGCAGATTTTTTTGTATGGGCGACATTTGATAGCGTTTGGAGCAGTTTTTCGGGCAACGGCTCTTTTGCCAGACAACCCTTTGGCGGCCCACGCGATGCGACGATTAGCGATGGCGACGGCACGCTGACACTGAGCGAAAGCACCGCCTTTCGCTTCACGGGCGACGGTGGGGACGTGGGTCCCTATGAAATGTACTCCTTTACCATGAGCAATGGCGGAACGGCTATCTGGATGGCGGGCGCAGGGAATCTCGGTGGGTTGCTCGTTCCGACAAACGAGATCGCCTATGATACTTTAACTGCTGGGACCCAATTTACCATCACCGGCAGTTCAACTATTTCTTCGGTTGCTTATTCCAGCTTTTTCGCGCCGATCCCAAACACAGCCCCAACCGTGACCGGGGTTCCGTCTGATGTCATAGTGACAGAAGATGTGCTGAGCAATGTGGACCTTTCGGCGGTGACCTTTGCGGATGCCGAAGATGATATGCTTACGGTTCATCTTGTTGCCAGTAGCGGTACCTTAACGTCAACCTCAGGCGGCAGTGTTATAATTTCAGGCAGCGGTGGCGGAACACTCACGTTAACCGGCACTGCGGGTAATATTAACGTTTTCCTCGATAACGCCAGCAATGTCCGCTATACTAGCGCGAGCAATGCGAATGGCAACGATGCTGCAAATATCCGCATTTTTGCCAGTGATCCGGATGGCGCCTTCCTGAGTTCGACGCCTCAGATCAATTTGGACATCACGTCGGTAAATGATGTTCCGACAGTAACTGCTGCGCCAGCAAGTATCACTGTAGCAGAAGATATGTTGTCCAATGTGGATCTTTCGGCAATGAGCTTTGCTGATTTGGATGGCGACACATTGACGGTGGCCCTTGTCGCAAGTGAGGGTACGTTTACCTCTTTCACCGGGGGGGGAGTCACAGTTAGCGGCAGCGGAACGGGTACGCTCACGCTGACCGGCGCTGCGGCCAACATCAACAACTTTCTCGATTTCGCAACGAATATCAGATACCAAGGGGCGCTGAATGACAGCGGCACCAGCGCCGCGACAATCACTGTTTCGGCAAGCGATGGCATGGGAGGAAACCTTGTATCCGATCCTGTTGTTTTGGTTAATATTACGGCTGAAAACGATGTTCCCACAGTATCGGGTGCACCCTCTGATGTTACAGTGGTCGAGGACACCGCTAGCAATGTGGACCTGTCGGCAATGGCCTTTGCCGATGTCGACGGAGACACGTTGACGGTTACCCTTGCCGCGAGCGCCGGGACGCTGGCCGCCACCACCGGTGGTGGTGTCACGGTTGGCGGAACCGGAACCGGCACACTGACGCTTGCCGGAACTGCCGCCGCGATCAATACATTCCTCGATACCGCCAGCAATGTTCAATATACCGGCGTGGCCAATGCCAACGGGAACGACGCGGCAACCTTGACCGTGTCGACAATTGACGGTCAGGGGGGAAGCCTTGCCTCGAATCCGGTCATTAATCTCGACATAACCGCCCAAAACGATGCACCTACAGTCACAGGTACACCGGCTGATATCGCTGTGAGCGAAGACCAAGCCGGGAATGTGGACCTTTCTGCACTCACATTTGCGGATGTGGATGCAGGCGACACTTTGACGGTCACCCTGACAGCGGGCTCCGGTATACTAGCGGCAAACAGCGCCGGCGGTGTTGTTGTGGGCGACAGTGGCACCTCTGCGATCTCGCTTGCAGGGACGGCTGCTGCGATCACCGTCTTCTTGCAGACTGCTTCAAATATCCAATATACCAGTGCGCTCAATGCAAATGGCGATGACGCCGATACCATCACAGTGTCAGCATTAGATGGGGGTGGCGCGGTCTTGGCGTCGAATCCGGTTATCAACGTGGATATCGCGGCAGTTAATGACATCCCGACTGTTACGGGCGCTCCTGCGGATCTCACTGTTCTGGAGGATACGGCAAGCAATCTCGACCTTTCTGGCATGAGTTTCGCAGACGTGGACGGCGATCCTCTGACCGTGACCCTGTCTGTCAACGCCGGAATGCTGGCCGCCACCACCGGTGGTGGTGTCACGGTTGGCGGAACCGGAACCGGCACACTGACGCTTGCCGGAACTGCCGCCGCGATCAATACATTCCTCGATACCGCCAGCAATGTTCAATATACCGGCGTGGCCAATGCCAACGGGAACGACGCGGCAACCTTGACCGTGTCGACAATTGACGGTCAGGGGGGAAGCCTTGCCTCGAATCCGGTCATTAATCTCGACATAACCGCCCAAAACGATGCACCTACAGTCACAGGTACACCGGCTGATATCGCTGTGAGCGAAGACCAAGCCGGGAATGTGGACCTTTCTGCACTCACATTTGCGGATGTGGATGCAGGCGACACTTTGACGGTCACCCTGACAGCGGGCTCCGGTATACTAGCGGCAAACAGCGCCGGCGGTGTTGTTGTGGGCGACAGTGGCACCTCTGCGATCTCGCTTGCAGGGACGGCTGCTGCGATCACCGTCTTCTTGCAGACTGCTTCAAATATCCAATATACCAGTGCGCTCAATGCAAATGGCGATGACGCCGATACCATCACAGTGTCAGCATTAGATGGGGGTGGCGCGGTCTTGGCGTCGAATCCGGTTATCAACGTGGATATCGCGGCAGTTAATGACATCCCGACTGTTACGGGCGCTCCTGCGGATCTCACTGTTCTGGAGGATACGGCAAGCAATCTCGACCTTTCTGGCATGAGTTTCGCAGACGTGGACGGCGATCCTCTGACCGTGACCATGTCTGTCAACGCTGGAATGCTGGCCGCCACAAGCGGCGGCGGTGTCACGGTTGGGGGAACGGGAACCGGCACACTGACGCTTGCCGGAACTGCTGCCGCGATCAACACATTCCTCGATACCGCCAGCAATGTTCAATATACTGGGGCTCTGAACGTGAACGGGGATGATGCCGCAACACTGACCGTTTCGGCCAGCGACGGGCAGGGTGGCACCCTCGCGACCAACCAGGTAATCAACCTCGACATCACAGGGCAGAACGATGCACCAACGGTGATCGGAGCGCCAACGGACGTGGCCGTGACAGAGGACGAATCCAGTAATGTTGACCTGACGGGTATGGTTTTTGCCGATGTCGAAGGTGACAATCTGCTGGTCACGATGGTTGCAAATGGTGGAACACTTGCGGCTGTTGGGGGGGGCGGTGTGATCGTTGCCGGTAGTGGTACGAACACCCTTCAATTAAGTGGGGCATTGGATGCGATAAATGCGTATTTGGATTTCGCAAGCCTGATCCAGTACACAAGCGCGCAGCATGTTAACGGCGACAACGCTGCTACGCTTACGGTTGCCGCAACAGATTCCAATGGCGCTACTCTTGCAGCGCCCCAGATCATCAACCTCGATATCGCGAAGCAGAATGATGCACCAACCGGATTACCCGAAATTACCGGCGTTTCGCGTTCAGGTGAAACGGTCGCCGCAGATCTTTCTGGTATTGCCGATGCAGACACGTTCAATCTTGCTCTTGTCAGCTTTCAATGGCTTCGCAACGGTGTCAACATAACTGGCGAAACGGCAAGCACTTATGATGTGAGTACTGATGACGTGGGCGCACTTCTGTCCGTGCGAATTTCCTACACCGATAACGATGGCACCGTTGAAACTCTGACCAGCCCGTCTTCGGCTTTTGTCAAATTCGGGGACCAAGTCATTTTGGGCACCGATGGTGATGATGCGCTATCGGGCAGTGCCGGAAACGATTTAATTAGCGGAGGCCTTGGTGAAGATTTCCTCCTTGGTTCCGGCGGTTCGGATACCTTGAATGGCAACGATGGCGACGACATACTGTTAGGAGGTGGTGGTTCAGACTCCCTATTTGGAAACTTGGGAGACGACACACTTTTCGGCGGACGTGGCTCAGACACGCTAGATGGTGGCGCCGGTCGCAACGATCTGCATGGAATGAGCGGCAATGACCTTCTCATCGGGAACAACGAAGCCGAAAAAATGCTGGGTGGAACCGGCCGGGATACAGCATCTGGTGGCGGAGGCGAAGACACGCTAATTGGCGGCACAGGCGATGACCTCATTGATGGCGGAGCGGAGGATGACATAATTGAGGGTGGCTCTGGGGCCGATACCATGGACGGCGGAGACGGCAGTCGCGATCTGCTTAGCTACGCCAACAGTTTGTCAGGCGTAACTCTCAGTCTCGAAACAGGAGCCGCTTCAGGAGGTGACGCGGATGGAGACGTTTTTTCTAATTTCGAATACGTATTGGGATCAATCTTTCACGATGATTTGACCGGAAATGACGGTTCAAACGAGCTTAGGGGATTAACGGGTAACGACACGCTCCGCGGTGAGCTTGGCGACGATACGCTTTTGGGTGGCTCAGGGCGGGACAGTCTGCAAGGTTCGCTCGGCAACGACTTATTGGATGGGGGTGATTCGGCCGATACTTTGTTTGGTGGAGCCCATGACGACACACTGATTGGTGCGGGCGGCGATGACCAGCTTTTTGGTGTGACTGGGCGGGACATACTGCGAGGTTGGACAGGCAACGACACACTGAATGGTGGGGGGGGCTATGACCAGCTTTTTGGTGGGGCGGACAATGATCTTCTAGATGGCGGAGCCGGAAATGACGAATTAACGGGTGGGCTGGGTGAAGACTTATTTGTTTTTGAAGATGGATTTGGCGACGATACAGTTTTCGGTTTCTCGTCAAGCGATCAAGAGGACATCGACTTAACCGCAGTTACGGAAATTTCCAGCTTCGACGACCTGATAGCAAACCACCTTTCCAATAACGGCGGCAATGCTCAGATAAACGACGGTGCCCACTCTATCCTTCTGCAAGGCGTGGCCTTTGATCAGGTTGGACTTGGGCTCGCTTATTCAGCGGAAGACTTTGTTTTTTGATGGCCTAGCCTTTAGCGCCGGTAGGCGTTTTTTTGGAACGCATCGCCGCTGAGAAAGTGGAAACAGCCGCGCGCCAAGACTTCAGCGCCGTCGCCGAACAGTATTTCGCGTAATGGGAACGCGGGCGTTGCCGGAACAACGGCGCCCGCAGCGCCCGCGTTCGATTGAAAGCAATCGCCTCGACCTGATCCGGGCGAGCAAGATTTTCGGCGATGTGCCGGTTAACTTAGTCACCGTTGCGCATGCGAACAGACTGAAGCTGGCCGCCGCCGACATGTCTGTTGTCGGTAAGAAGCCAATTGCCAGATAAGGCGTGAAACGCGCTTTCGGCTTTGCCCGTTGCGCGCTGGTATATGCCTTGACCAATGGCCTTAGTCGATCGGGCCCGCTTTGACCTGTCCGTAGACGATGTTCGGGAAGAGTTCGAAGCCCTGGCTTCAAAACGCGCGCGGCTGGTCTACGAGCTTTGCATTGGTACAGGCCAGCGCATTGGCGACGTCGTGAAGATGAAGTGGGCGCACTTTTCGGATGAGGGATTCGATTTCACTCAAGGCAAAACCGACAAGCCGCTGTGGATCCCGCTCACCGATCGCCTCAAGGCCCATCTCGACGGACTCGCGCGAACGGATGGTACTGTCGTGACCGACCCCAAAGGTCGACCGGTGAGCTACCCCATCGTTGCGGAGGAAATGCGCACCATCAAAAAGAAGATGAAGCATGAGAAGGCGAGCTACTACAAAACGCACGGGCTCAGGAAAAACGCGACGATCGAGCTTTATTTGGCTGGATGTGATGACGAGATGGTCAAAGCCGTCACCGGTCACTCAGGCGTTGAGATGCTGAAAAAATACGGCGGGCCGATCCGTCAGAGGGAACTAGCCAAGCGCGCTCAAGAGGCAAGAAATCAAATGGAACGAAGCAAGACCGAAACGTGAAAGTTTCAACGGTTGTTTCAAAAATGGCAGTGAAGGAGAGGTAGGATGACGCAAGTCATTGATTTTATTGGAGGCGAGTACCGGAATCGAACCGGTGTACACGGATTTGCAATCCGCTGCGTCACCACTCCGCCAACTCGCCATCCGTGGTGTTCCAGCACAAGGCCGAAAGTGGCGCATAAATGATCGTAAACGAAGCGCTGTGCAACCCCCTTTTTTTCAATCTGGCGCATTGTTGCCTTTCGCGACTATTGGCCACCTTGTGCAGCTTGCCGTCTGGAAAAGACTGCGCTGGACGTTGCCGTGATCACAATGATGTGGCAAGAGGAATTAACGCGACTCTGAGCAAATGAGGCTGGAATGACTGACTACACCACGCTGCGCACCACTATGGTGGACACTCAAGTCCGTCCGTCGGACGTTACCAAGTACACCGTAATCGAGGCAATGCTGTCTGTTCCGCGCGAAGCGTTTGTGCCCAGTGAGCTTCGGGATGCTGCATATGCTGGCGAGCACTTAGCCTTTGAGACAGGGCGTGTGATTTTGGATCCGAGGGTATTGGCCAAAATGTTGGATTTCCTAGATATCCAAAAGGATGAGCTGGTGCTGGATATTGGCTCTGGACTTGGCTACTCTGCAGCAGTCATTGCGCGGATGGCTGAGGCGGTGATCGCTGTTGAAGACGACGAAACACGGGCTGCAGAAGCACAATCTAGTCTGGCGGACCAAAATGTCGACAATGCTGTGGTACACACTGCTAAATTGACAGAAGGTGCGACGGAACATGGGCCCTATGACGTAATTATGTTGCAAGGTGGCGTTGAAGAACTTCCTGAAGAGTTCTTGGCTCAGTTGAAAGAAGGAGGGCGGATCGCCGCTTTGTTTGTTGAAGGGGCTCTTGGAGTTGTGCGAATTGGATACAAGCTTAACGGTATTGTGGACTGGAGCTTCGCTTTCAACGCAAATGCGCCGGTGCTGACAGGCTTTGAAAAGCGCCAAGCGTTTCAATTTTGATCGGTAGACCCAAGCGCTGTGGTCGCCAAAGGTAGAGGCAAAAAATGTTTCAACAAATACGCAGAGCAGTAAGTGCAGGGGCCTTGGCGGCATCGGTGTCGGTCTTTGCTGTAAACGCGGCGAATTCACAGACGCTGGCAGATGCGATGGCCACGGCCTACGAACACAGTGGGCTACTTGAACAAAACCGCGCATTGTTGCGTGCAGCAGATGAAGACGTGGCGGCAACCTACGCCTTGCTGCGGCCGATTTTGAGTTGGTTTGGGTCAGTGGACTATACATATGGTCGGGGTCGCTCGATTGCTGACGGTTCAATTGCGACCTCCAACAGAGATAACGCGACGATCGGTATTTCGGCTGACATTCTGCTGTTTGACAATGGTGCCACCAGGTTGGCGGTCGATGCGTCGAAAGAGACCGTTTTGGCGACACGTCAAGCCCTAGTTGCTGCCGAGCAAAATGTGCTGTTTGACGCGGTTCAGTCGTTTATGAATGTGGTACGAGATACCGAAATCGTGACGCTGCGCGTAAACAATTTGGCCTTGCTTGAACGCGAGCTTCAAGCAGCGCAGGATCGCTTTGAAGTGGGCGAAGTCACGCGGACTGACGTTGCTTTGGCGGAAGCCCGTCTGGCTGGTGCACGTGCGCAGCTGTCTGCGGCGCAAGGCGATTTGATGCAAAGCCAAGAATTCTATGCCGCCGCTGTTGGTGTTCGGCCTGGAAACTTGGTGTCACCGCAGCAGCTTCCTTATACGGCGAAATCTATCGATGATGCCAAGTCAGTTGCTGTGAGATCCCACCCTGAAATGATCCGCGCCCAGCATGAGATTTCTGTCGCTGAGCTGAATGTTGAACGTGCCCGTGCTGTTATGGGGCCAACGGTCAATCTTTCGGGGCGCGCATCGGTGCAGCATGAATTCAGCGATGATCGTTTCACCGATGGCGCAAGTGTTGGCATCAGCGTTGGCGGGCCGATTTACCAAGGCGGTCGCTTGTCAGCGTTGCTGCGCAAGTCGCAAGCTCAGCGCGACGGAACGCGGGCTGCGCTGCACGTCACGCGGCATGGCATTCGCCAACAAGCCGGGAGCGCTTGGGCGATTTTGGTGTCCGCCGGGGCGCAAATTCAGTCCAGTATTCGGCAGGTTGATGCGGCCCGCATTGCATTTGAGGGTGTGCGTGAAGAAGCCAAGCTCGGCGCACGTACTACTTTGGATGTCTTGACCGCTGAACAAGATTTGCTCGATGCCGAGGCCGATTTGATTGCGTCTCAAGCGACGCAAGTCATTGCAGCCTATGGTGTTTTGTCGTCGATGGGCCTGCTAACTGTTGACCATTTGAACCTCAATGTTGAGCAGTACGATCCGGAAGCTTATTACAATATGGTTCAGGATGCGCCTGCACTGCGGTCCGAACGTGGACAGCAACTTGACAAAGTTTTGCGCTCTATCGGCAAAGAGTAACAATTTTTCGTATCTGTTGTGCGCTGGTTCAGGTCTCGCTACACTCGCTTTGAGGAAAGAGTGGTAAAATGCAATGTCTGAACCAGTGAGCAACTCGGAAATCGAGGACGTGCTGACGTCTATACGTCGGCTCGTGTCGGAAAACCGCGTTCAAACCCAGAAAGCTGAGCTGAGTAGCGTTTCGACGGATACCGAGTCAGAAGTCGCTGAGGATGCGACGCCTTCTGCGTTAATCTTAACGCCCGCGCTGCGTGTGGCAGAAACCCCTAAATCAGAAGACGAGGAAACGTCTGAGAAGTTAGGCGAGGAGGTGCCTGTACACGCCGATCCTTTGGAGCAGGATGGTGCGGGTGATAACCAAGTGTTGGGTGTTCAGGAGGACGAAGGCCTGACGCTGGATGACGAGGACAATCAGGATGCCAATTTTCACGAGGTTGAAATTAGTGAAGCAGAGGTTGGCCGCGCGGATGCTACGCTCACTCTAGAATCTGATGATGACGATGAGGAAGCCTTTGATCAAGCATCGCAAAGCGAAACTATTGAAGATGTCGAGCTTGGCGCTAGCGAAGATATGCTCGGTACAGAGCCAAAGGAAGAAGCTATCCATTTAGATCAAACACAGGGCCCAGCTGATTTTTCCGAGGATATTGGCGGCAGCTTTAAACGGGGCGGTGTTCCCGATGCGCAACTCGGTTCTGAAGAATATTTTACTGAAGATCTTGATGAGGCGGAGCAAAGTACGCCGTTTGATTTCAAAAGTGTTCTGGGTGCGCGAATTGTCCATTGGCGGGATGGCGAGGCCGAGGAGCTGCCTTCAGAGCGCGAGTTCTCCAGTAGTAGCGATGATGATTATGCCGGTACGGAAATTGGCACGCCAGCGTGGCAGCCTGAGCCGGAGCCAGAAGGCGTTGAAGATGTCATTCTGGATGCACTTGATGTCGAGTTGGAAGAGGAGTTCGCTGAAGAGCTTCACGGGGATGTCCTGGACGGTCTTGCTGATGCGGCTGAAGAGGGCGCGGTGATCGACGAAGACATGCTTCGGGAAATGGTCTCAGACATCGTCCGTCAGGAGCTGCAAGGCGCACTTGGCGAGCGGATTACGCGCAATGTGCGCAAGCTTGTGCGTCGTGAGATACACCGTGCGCTGGCGGCGCATGATTTGGACTGAAGCTTCTCTATCTGTTTAAGGCTATCGCAAAAAGAACGGCGCGCCTGAAAAGGCGCGCCATTGTTCAATAACGGGTGGGTTTGCGTCAGGCGGCTTCGGCCTGAGCAGCTGCGTTGCGACGTTCGCTTTCTTCGCGCGAGAGCGCAACAGAAGTACGAACTCCTTTGGAAACAAATTCCATTAAACCCGAAACAACACGTTCGTTGGGGTCAATGCCTGCACAGCTCAGCACTTCGCGCCCGTCGCGCGAACGTGCCCAGCGAGCAATTTGTTCTGGCCCATTGCCATATTTTTTGTCGTCAGCAATGGCATCATCTAGTGCAGCCAAAACGACGGCTGCAAACAGCTTGCGAGCGCGGTTACCTTGCTCATTATTAAAAGCCGCTCCGTCAACGAAATCACTCATCTCGTCGTCCTTTTATTATTGCTCTTGTGTTTTTGGCGTGGCGCTCCTTATGACGTAGTTCGTCCGATTCGGATAGGCTGTATTTGCATAACATCTATGCATATATCGCATGACCTGGTTCCGAAGGGGACGAATGAGCGCCACCTTGCCACCCGTCCTGATGGCCTATATAGGAGCGGAAAACGTCCTATCAACCTATACGTCACGGTTTTGTCAAATGTCCAAGATCAATGGTAATGAAATTCGTCCCGGTAATGTGCTGGAACACAACGGCGGTCTTTGGGCTGCGGTTAAAGTAGACCACGTCAAACCCGGCAAGGGAGGGGCGTTCGCTCAGGTCGAACTGCGCAACCTGCGCAACGGGTCCAAACTCAACGAGCGGTTCCGCAGCGCCGATAAAGTCGAGCGTGTTCGCCTGGAGCAAAAAGATCAACAATTCCTCTATGAGAATGATGGCATGTTGGTGTTCATGGACACGGAAACCTATGAACAGATTGAACTGCCTTCGGAACTGTTGGGGGATCGGCGCCCATTTCTGCAAGACGGCATGACGATCGTTGTTGAATTCCACGAAAGCGAAGCTTTGAATGCGACGGTTCCGCAGAAAGTCACTTGTAAGATTGTGGAAACAGAACCTGTGGTCAAAGGTCAGACTGCGGCGAACAGCTTTAAGCCTGCCATTCTGGACAACGGCGTTAAAGTAATGGTGCCGCCGTTTGTGGGGCAGGATGAAATGATCGTCGTGAACACAGATTCCATGGAGTATTCTGAGCGCGCCTAAGTTTCAGTTCCTTGGTGGAAAGTATTTGAGGCTCGCCAGTGTTTGGCGAGCCTCTTTGATGTCCATGTTGATACTTGGTGAGTAGATCACCGCTCTGTGTCTAAGGGTCTGTACTTAACTCGGCGCTGCCTGCAGTCATCCCTGTTCCGAGGCGGTCAAAACGGACAAAGGCAAGGGCACGACCGTTGACTTGGGTAAACAGTGTACCGACGTCGCGATTATTGCGCATAATTGGCGTGCCAACGGGCGCCTCACCTTGAATAGTTAGGCGCGTTAACCCTTTGCGAAGCTCGGTTTTGTGCTTCATTCGCGCTGTGATTTCTTGTCCGACGTAGCAGCCTTTTTTGAAATCGACACCATTAAGGCGCTCAAAGCCGTTCTCAAGAATATAGCTTTCCGGAGTCAATTCCACGCCGGAGGTTGGCACGATGTGTTCCACATATAAGCTGTCCCAATCGATAAGATTGGTCTCTTGAGGTGTCGCAAGATATGCGCGCCACCCCAGCGCTGGATGACGGGGGTCGATGTGGCCATCTTGCGGGCACGCATCGAGGCCGCGATGCAGGTGCAGGTCGGTCTCTGCAATGGAAACGTTTGCACGTAATTTGTACATTGAAAGACGTGTGAGCAGCGCGGTGGCTTGAGATGCATCGGCATCGAGAAGAATGTCACTTCCATCGCGGCTTAAGAAAAAGTCAGCAATGTACTTTCCTTGCGGCGTTAGCAGTGCCGCGTAGACCAGCCCGTCCGAAAGCGAAGACAGGTCGTTTGTCACTAGCCCTTGCAAAAAGGTATCAGCGTCAGCCCCGGAAAGGCGAAGTATCTTGCGTGCGTGTTCCATAGTGTTTCCTGTTCATGCGCAGTAACTTCATATAGAAGCGACGGGGCTGTGCAACAGGGCAGGACGATCGAATGCGAGCACCTATATCGGTTATTATCCCGACTCTGAATGCGCAAGAAGCACTGCCAAGCTGCTTGGCAGCGGCGTTTGAGGGGGTGAATTCCGGTTTGATCCGAGAATTGATCGTGGTCGACGGCGGATCCCAAGACAACACTGTGCAAATCGCAAAAGAAGCTGGTGCCGATGTATTCAGCCGCGCTGCCTCACGTGGGGGGCAGCTACAATTGGGGGGGCAGGTGGCCAAAGGCACATGGCTGCTGTTTCTGCACGCTGACACTCAATTGGAGGCGGGTTGGAGTGATGTGGTCGCTGCCCATATGGCCAAGAGGCATCAAGCAGCCTACTTTCGACTAAGGTTTGATCAGTCGGGATTTCCGGGACGGTTCGTGGCTGGTTGGGCCAATTTCCGGAGTCGTTTATTTGGGCTTCCTTATGGTGATCAAGGTCTCCTTATCTCTCGTGATGTATACGAGTTCGTGGGAGGGTATGAGGACATCCCATTGATGGAAGATGTTGCAATCGCTCGCGCCCTAAAGGGAAACCTAAAGCCCTTGCAGGCTTTGGCTGTTACAAATGCTGAAAAATACCGCTCCGAGGGATGGTTGCGGCGTGGCGCTCGCAACCTAAAACTATTGTTGCGATATTTTTCCGGGGCATCTCCGGCGACATTGGCGGACGAGTATCGTCGTTAAAGCGTTTCTAACTCAGCCCAAGACGCGAGAAAAAGCGACCTACAAAAGACTTTTGTGGTTCAATTTGGGCGGGCGCCTGAGCAGCGCTGACTGGCTGGAGAGCAAGAGCTTCAGCTGTTTCACCATCGCTGGTGAATTGAAGGCGATACAATTCTGCATAAACGCCTCCGCCTTCGATCAATTCGTCATGCGTGCCCTGATCAACGACGGCGCCCTTGTCCATGACTACGATCTTATCCGCTTCGCGAACTGTCGAGAGCCGATGCGCAATGACCAAAGTTGTGCGCCCAACAGAGAGGCGATCGAGCGCCTCTTGGACAAGGGTTTCCGAGTGTGCATCCAGCGCAGAGGTTGCTTCGTCGAGCAATAAGATGGGCGTGTTTCTCAGCAGGGCACGGGCGATAACCACGCGTTGCCGTTGACCGCCAGACAGGTTCGAGCCACGTGGGCCGACCCGTGTTTCCAATCCATCTGCGAGCTTAGGAAGAAATTCAGAAACATGAGCCGCGTCGAGCACTTCCTGAAGGCGCGCGTCATCAATGTCCTTATGGTCAAGTACGATGTTGTCGCGCAACGTTTCATCAAACAAAGTTGCATCTTGGGAAACAACAGAAAATTGATTTCGCAGTTCTTCTAGAGTCATGGAGCGATTTCCGACGCCTCCAATCTTTGTTTCACCAGATTGCGGATCAACAAGCCTTGTCAAAACATTGAATAGAGTTGATTTCCCGGCACCAGAAGCCCCAACAATGGCTGTTGTCTTTCCGGCTTCGGCGACAAAGGTTGCGCCTTGTAGAACGGGCGTATCGCCATAGCTGAGTTTGACCTGATCCAATGAGATTGTGGGGACGCTTTCCGGAGCTGGCATTGGTTTTGAGGGGTCTTTGATACTTGGTTCGGTTTCATACAGCTCTTTAAGACGTTCGATCGCAGAGGCAGCGACTTGCCATTTTCCGGATAGGCCTGCTAAACGCCGCAAGGGTTCAAACATCATGCCAAGGGCGGTGAAAAAGCTCATGAATTGACCAACGGTCTTTTCACCAGATACAATTTCGCTTCCGCCGTAGAGTAAGACACAGAAAAACCCAATGCCTGCGGTCACGTCGACCATTGCGGCAATCGAAGCCGTGCCTAAGGTTGCTTTGATTTGCGCTTTGATCAAACGCTTAGTTGAGCTCAGAAATTTTGCCGACTGATATTCTTCGAGGCGGTTCAGTTTTGTCGGAACGATACCATGAAAAATTTCGTCGAGCAGAATCGCGAGTTTTGCACCAAGATCACGGGCTTCGCGTGCTCGGCGGCGGACAAAACGTTGCGCCCCTAGCGAGGGCAGGATCAGTAAAGGTGTACCAATGCAGGCAACGACAGTCCATTTCCAGTCGATACTAATGGCAACAACAAGTAGTGAAATTAGCGAAACAAAATCACGCCCTGCCCCTGTGATGAAGGAGGCCCAAACACCGTTGATGGATGCCACATCCGATTGTACTCTTTGGATTAGGTATCCCGGTGGGTGAATTTGGTGGAATGCATTGTCTTGTCGCATAAGACGTTGAACCAACTGGTTACGCAGATCACCTGCCGCCCTTTGTGCGACAGTTGCCATCATGACTTTATGGCCGATGCTGGTGGCACCTCTAACAAAAAAAATCAGTGCGAATATCACACCTATGCTCATCAGAGTGGCTGAGTCACCGCTGGCAAAAGCTGAATCAAACATCGGCTGCATCATGTAGCTGATGAGGCCCAGAGTTGAGCCTTCGAGAACCATCAGGAGCGCCGCACCTATGAGGATCCATTTGTGATTGTTTAGAAATCCGCGCCAGAGCCAAAGGAATAAACCGCGTGCGTCCGTAGTTGGTGTAGCGTTTTTGTTGTCCAAACCACTAGCCTTTGTTTTTGGTTCGATTGAGTTCCGTTTACAGCGCAAAAGAATGCAAAACCAGAGCAATTCCTGTGACGTGCCTGCCAAGCGGGGCGAGTGCAGGGAAAAGCTTGATTGAATGTAGGCTAGTTATTGACCGCAGCGATGCGATGACTAGTGTCCTGAAGGTTGCATCAGGGGAGAGCAAAAATGGATCTGAGCCGTGGCAGGCCGTATTTGGCCATTCCAGGACCTTCTGTCATGCCGGAGGAAGTGTTGCGCGCCATGCATCGCGGTGCGCCCAATATCTACGAAGGCGCATTGATGGAAATGACTTATGGGTTATTGCCTGATCTGAAGATGGTCGCGCGAACGCAGCATGAAGTCGCGATCTACATTGCCAACGGTCACGGGGTTTGGGAGGCCGCTCTGGCAAACGTTCTCGCGCCAGGGGACAAAATCCTAGTACCAGCAACGGGACGTTTCGGATTCGGTTGGGGGGGGATGGCTGAAGGTTTGGGAGCCGAACCCAAGTATGTGGACTTTGGTCGACGCAACTCGATTGATGTCGAGAAAATTGCATCTGAGCTGGATGCAGACAAAAACCATGAGATCAAAGCCGTTTTGGCCGTGCACGTAGACACGTCATCGTCGGCAAAGTCCGACATTGCAGCGTTGCGCTACGCCATGGATGCAACAGGACACCCTGCTTTGTTGATGGTCGATTGCATCGCATCGTTGGGGTGCGATCAGTTTGAAATGGATGCATGGGGCGTAGATGTGATGGTGGCGGCTTGCCAGAAAGGCCTGATGGTACCACCTGGGGTCGGATTTGTGTTTTTTAATGAAAAGGCTGCCGAAGTTCGAAAGGTGTTGCCGCGTGTGAGTTCCTATTGGGACTGGAGCGGGCGTGCACAGCCCGAGATGTATTACCAATTGTTTTGCGGTACGGCACCAACACATCATCTGTTTGGATTGCGCGCCGCTTTGGACATGATCAAAGATGAAGGCCTCGAAAACGTCTGGGCACGCCATGAAGTTCTGGCCAAAGCTATCTGGGCAGCTTCTGAAGCTTGGGGAGCGGGAGGTCCGTTTGAACTCAACATTGCGGACCCTGCTGCGCGCTCCCATGCTGTGACAGCGCTGCGTATTGGTGCGCCGTATGGCACGGCCTTACGACGTTGGACGCAGGATAAGGCTGGTCTGACTTTGGGAATCGGACTGGGCATGGCAACCGAAGATGATCCAGGGAGTGACGGGTTCTTTCGATTTGGACATATGGGACATGTGAACGCGCAGATGATTCTAGGCCTGCTTGCCACGGTGCAATCCGGTATGGTGGCATTGGACATTCCACATGGCAGCGGTGGCATAGAGGCCGCGTCTGCGGTTTTGGCACGCGCTTAACGCATGTGTCGACCCAGTTTGTTGATGCCGGCGTTTAGAATGACCGCTAGCACCATGACAGCTGGCAGGCCCCATATCACCCAGATCACGCCAAATATCCAAAGCAAGTTCACAAAACCCATCACCAGACAGGTGGTCGTGTAGTTCGGAACAGATTGGATCGGGCGGGACATTGGCTTGGCTCCTTGGCCAAAGGATACCGCTGTTTCAAAATTTTACAGTCAAAATTTTTGTGAGCGGGTGTCTGCTAGCCAAGATCGTTTAATACCGCTTCGAGCGCCTTATCAAACAAGGCGAGTTCTCTTTCAGGTCCGCAGCTGATCCGGATGCAGCGGCTTTGCGGGGCGACGAACGGCATGCGAACAAAAATACCTCTCGCAACGAGCCCATCCAAGATAGCTTTGGCGCGCAAGCCATCACCGCCACAGTCTATGGCTACAAAATTTGTGGCGGACGGTACCGCGGCTAAGCCGTACTTGGCGGCGATGTCTGTGATGGTATCTCGTGCTGCCGCCATATTATTTCGCGTCACAGCGAGCCAGCCAGTGTCTTTTAGTGCGGCCAATGCTCCGACTTGGGCTGCGCGGTTTAATCCAAAATGATTTCGGATCTTTTCAAAGGATCGGATGAAATCAGTTTGTCCCATAGCATACCCGACGCGTGCACCAGCCATTCCGTAACCTTTTGAAAACGTGCGCATTCGAATAATACGTGGATCATTGATGTCGATTTCCGGAGCAGTCCCATCTGGAGCCAATTCGACATAGGCCTCGTCCAACAAAAGCACGCACCCGTCAGGGATGTTATCAAGTTGAGAGAGGATGTCTTCACCGGATTGCCAAGTGCCCATAGGGTTATCCGGATTGGCATAATAGACCAGCTTGGCATCCACAGCGGCTGCCTTACTTAGGAGGGTTGGAAGGTCCTCGGAGTCGTCACGGTAGGGCACTTTATGCAGCACGCCACCAAATCCGGCGACGTGGTAGTTAAATGTCGGATAAGCCCCATCAGAGGTGACAACGCTATCGCCTTTCCCGATCAGTAACCGCACCAAATAGCCGAGGAGGCCATCAATGCCTTCTCCCACCACAATATTTTGCGGTGCAATGTCATGAAACTCTGCCAGAGCGTGGCGCAGCTCGTGGCTCTCGGGGTCAGCATACATCCAAATGTCAGCCGCCGCCTTTTGCATCGCCTCGATAGCTTTTGGGGAGGGGCCAAAGATGTTCTCATTTGCGCCCAGCCGTGCCGCAAATGGGCGCCGCATGGCGCGTTCCTGCGCCTCCGGGCCGACGAAGGGCACAGTAGCAGGTAGCGAAAGGGCGAGGTCGGTAAAGCGAGGTCCAGTCATGTTTTGAAAAATGACGTAATGGAGCGGCAGCGGCAAGAAGGAAATGCCCTCACGTTATAGTGGATTTTCTGTAGCAGTCAGAAGAGGGTAACGTAACTTAGCTAACCCCTTTAGGAGCCTGCCATGTCGCGCGTATCTGTCGAGATTGAAAATCATATTGCTCATGTGACCCTGACCCGTGGGGATAAGTTGAACGCTTTGGATCCGAAGATGATGCAGGCGATTGTTGAGGCGGGCGAGAGTCTTATGGACAACTCTGATGTGCGTGCCGTTGTTCTGTCTGGCGAAGGCAAAGCCTTTTGTGCGGGGCTGGATGTGATGTCGTTTGGCGCGATGGCGGGGCAGGATCCGGAAGAAATGTTGGTGCCGCGCAGCCATGGGAATTCCAATCTGTTTCAACAGGTTGTCATGGTGTGGCGTAAGTTGCCCGTACCGGTGATCGCCGCTGTTAAGGGCGTGGCCTATGGTGGAGGATTTCAAATCGCGTTGGGGGCGGATGTGCGCTTTGCTGCACCTGATACAAGAATGTCGGTCATGGAAATGAAGTGGGGGATTGTGCCGGACATGGGCGGCATGGCGTTGCTGCCGCATTTAACCCGATCCGATGTGCTTCGAAAGCTGACTTATACGGCAGAGACTTTTGATGCGGAGCAAGCCCTGGCATGGGGCTTGGTCACAGAGCTTGCTGAAGATCCCTTGGCCGCCGCCAAAACACTGGCCGAAGAGATTGTGAACAAAAGCCCGTCCGCCATTCGCGCTGCGAAGGCTTTGATAGGCTTCGCCGAGGGCAACACAAACGAACCGGATGCGGTGCTTCTGGAAGAGAGCAAGGTGCAGGCAACACTAATTGGCAAGCCGCACCAAATGGAAATGATTGCTGCCAACCTTCAGAAACGTAAGCCAAATTTCAAATAAGCGGTTTGGGCGAAACGCTAGTTACTTCATGAAGTTGGAATATGCTTCACGCTCGATGTTATATTCCAGCTCCAGTTGAGTAACCTTTGCCATCAGCTTTTTCTTGGCGTCTGCATCGGTTTCTTCCCGCAGCTCTTTGCGTGCTGCATCAAGGCGTTCTTTGATGCTGAACTGGCGCGGCTTGATGCCTGCGCTGGCGGCCATTGTTTGATTCACACTTGCAGTTGCGCCTCGTACGGCGAAGTTTTCAGGCAGCGGTTTGCCTGCGCCGGACATGTTTTCAAATTGGCCTTGGGCTTGTGCTTTTCTCATCTGGCGTTCGATGAGAGCATCGAATGAACGTGACATAATGTGTCCTTAAAAGAGAACCTGATATACCTTTAATGTAGGCGTATCAGGTTCTTTTTCAAGAATGTTAGTCGAGCTCTTGCAGTTTGGCCAAGGCTGCCTTGAGCTTGGCCTCTTCTTCTTCACGTGCGGCGAGGTTTTCGCGGGCTTCTGCTACCACTTCATCCGGTGCCGAGGCGACGAATTTGGGGTTGTTGAGACGTCCGCGCAATCCGCCAAGTTCTTTGGCGAGCTTGCCCAGAGATTTCTCTAGACGCGCCTTTTCTTCATCAATATCAATGATATCCGCCAGAGGTAGGCCGAAACTTCCGCCCTCGACCGCCACAGTGATCGAGCCTTTAGGAAACTCTTCTACATCTGATAAGCTGTCGATGCGGGCAAGTTTCATGATCAGCGCGCTGTTGCGCGTCCATGCGGACTTGCCCGCCTCGTCCAGTTCGCTGACCAACATGGGGATTTTAAGGCCAGCGGGAACGTGCATTTGGGCGCGTGCAGAGCGGACATTTTCAATCAGAGAGATAACCCAGGTCATCTCGAGATCTGCATTTTTGTCTACAAAGTCAGATGCTTGATAGGTTGGCCAGTCTGCGTGAACCAGCATTTTAGAGCGTTCACCCAACACGCCCCAAAGCTCCTCGGTGATGAAGGGCATAATCGGGTGCAAAAGGATCAGACATTGGTCCAGAACCCAGCGCATGGTGGCCTTGGTTTCTGCAATGGCTTCAGCATCTTCGCTGGAAAACAGAGGTTTTGAGAACTCGACGTACCAGTCACAAACCTTGCCCCAGACAAAGCCGTAAAGTGCGCTTGCGGCGTCGTTAAAGCGGAAGGATTCGAGCGCTGCGTCGACCTCTTCGCGCACCTTGGCGGTCTCGCCGATGATCCACAAATTGGCTGTCTGTTTTACGTCGGTATCGCGTCGGTATTGCGACGGTGCCAAATCAGGGGCCATAATCGGGGAAACACCGTCTTCAAACACGCCGTTCATCTCGGCAAAACGGGCGGCATTCCAGAGTTTGGTGCCGAAGTTGCGGTAGCCCGCGATGCGCTGCATGTCGAGTTTGAGCACACCACCCAGAGCGGCCATGGCCGCCGAGGAGAAGCGCAACGCGTCAGCGCCGTACTCGTCGATGATTTCCAGCGGGTCCATCACGTTGCCGGTGGATTTGGACATCTTTTTACCCTTAGCGTCGCGCACGAGGCCATGCAGGTAGACGGTGTCAAACGGGATCTGGTCGACGACGGCGAGCTGCATCATCATCATGCGGGCCACCCAGAAGAACAGGATGTCCTGACCAGTGACCAATGTGGAGGTTGGGAAGTATTTCTCTAACTCCACGGTGTTGTCGGGCCAGCCAAGCGTGCCGATGGGCCAGAGGCCAGAGGAGAACCATGTGTCGAGCACGTCGGGGTCGCGCATCAGATCAATTTCGACTTCGCCAAAGGAGGCGCCGTCCAGTTGATGCACTAGAGACATGTCCAGCGAAGTTGCTTCGCGGATGATGTCAGCGCCGTAATAGGCTGCCGCTAGATCCGCAGCTTCACCAAACGTTGCAGCACAGAACGGCTTGAGGTTTTCGTAGTCGGTGTCGCCTTCTTCGGTCAGGCTCGGCCCATACCAAACTGGAATCTGGTGTCCCCACCAGAGTTGGCGTGAAATACACCAAGGTTCGATGTTTTCGAGCCAGTGGTAATACACCTTCTCGCCAGACTCGGGCAGGATCTTCACAGTGCCGTCGCGCACCGCATCCAGCGCAGGTTTGACGATCTTGTCTGTTTCCACAAACCACTGATCGGTCAATAGCGGCTCGATGACCACTTTGGAGCGGTCGCCAAACGGCTGCATGATTGGTTTGTTTTCAACGTAGGGAACGGTCTCGGTTATTTCCGAGGTGTTGCCGTCTTCGTCTTTGACCGTCTTGGTTACGGTTGTCATCACCGCAAGACCTTCGGCGGTGATGTCGGCGACCACGGCCTTACGGGCCTCAAAACGATCGAGGCCGCGATATTCTTCGGGCACAAGGTTCATCGCCGAAATAGATGCCTCGGTGAACGTCGCCTCGCCGTTGGCAATTGCCTGCGCGGTGGCGGCTTCTTCTACATAGGGAGCGCCATCGCTGCGCATGTTGGCTTTGCTGTCCATCAGGTTGTACATCGGGATGCCGCCGCGTTTGGCGACCTGATAGTCGTTGAAATCATGCGCGCCGGTGATTTTCACCGCACCCGAACCAAAATCCTTGTCCGGATATTCATCGGTGATGATCGGGATCAGGCGACGTTGCGCTATGGGGCCGACAGGGATTTCACAGAGCATGCCAACGATTGGGGCGTAACGCTCATCGGACGGATGCACAGCAACCGCGCCGTCGCCCAGCATGGTTTCGGGGCGTGTGGTGGCGATGGAGATGTAGTCGCGCTCTTCTTCAAGCGTGACGTTGCCGTCTTCGTCCTTCTCGACATAGGTATAGGTCGCACCACCTGCGAGCGGATATTTGAAGTGCCACATGTGGCCCGGAGTTTCGATGTTTTCTACTTCGAGGTCAGAAATCGCGGTTTCAAAATGCGGGTCCCAGTTAACCAGACGTTTGCCGCGATAGATCAGGCCTTTGTTGTACATATCGACAAAGACTTTGAGTACGGCATCGTGGAAGTTGCCGCCAGCCACATCAGAGGGCGCGCCGGGGGCTCCGGACATGGTGAAGGCTTCGCGGTCCCAGTCACAAGATGCGCCAAGGCGCTTTAGCTGGTTGACGATGGTGCCACCGCTTTCAGCTTTCCATTCCCAGACTTTTTCAAGGAACTTCTCACGGCCTAGTTCGACGCGTGAGGGCTGTTGGATTTCTGCCAGCTTGCGCTCGACAACCATTTGGGTGGCGATGCCCGCGTGGTCGGTGCCTGGCTGCCAGAGAGTGTCAAAGCCCTGCATGCGTTTCCAGCGCATCAGGATATCCTGAAGCGTGTTATTAAAAGCGTGGCCCATATGCAGCACACCGGTGACGTTGGGCGGCGGGATCATGATGCAATAGGTGGAGGCACCCGGTTTTGCATTTGCGCCTGCGGTAAAGCAGCCAGCCTGTTCCCACGCAGCATAAAGGCGGCTTTCGGCCTCGGCTGCATTGAAGGTTTTTTCCATCGCCATCGGTTATATCCCTTGTCATCGTCACGGGTGTCTACGTCGCGGGATGCTGTAGCGAATGCTGACCCAAAGGGAAAGCAGTAAGCGGCGGAAATCGCTTATAGAAAGGGCGCGCGACGGTGACGTTCGGTCATGTCTGCGAAAAGTTAACGAACCCGCGATTTCGTAAGGGCTCGTTAACTTCTTGATTGTTAATACTTAATCCGTGACCGCATGCTGGTCACCGCGCTGAATGTGACGGAATGTGTTGGTTTGCGTGCTAGAATGGCACGCGTTGCACAAAACTCTTAAGGTTTGGCCCTTTGGGCGGCCACCTCGGGGTTGGTCAACGGCACGCTCTGATTGGCGCAGATCACATCGGGATCATAGGCCTGTCGGTCAAAGACTTCTCGTACCATGGGCGCAAAGAACTCAAGCGGCAGAGTTTCGTAGTCCGGATCAAAGCTGGCCTGATCCCAACGCTCGCAAAACACCACATTATCGTCGAAATAGCGGTATCCGCGATGGCGTTCGCGTTTGTGCTGATCATAGCCATCCAGATGTTGGCCATAGTAAAGCATTTGGAAGTCGCCATGGGTTTGCACAACCCACGTGCATTGCTCGCGCACAAAGGGTTTCAGGATGGTGGCAGCGTATTCGTCATGGTTATACGGCGCGTAGATATCGCCGATGTCATGCAGCAGGGCCGAGACCACCCAGTCGATGTCAGCCCCGTCGTTCCATGCCCGTGTGGCAGATTGCAGCGAATGACCAAGGCGAGTGATTTGATAGCCCGAGAGGCTCTCGTCCAGCTCGACAAGGGCCTTGAGCAGACGGTCAGCCGTGTGGCGGGTATGGTCAATCTCCAAGGCGTTGAGGAATTCGTATTCGCCTTTGGTGCCGTCTTTCATTTGGGTGAAGCCGACTTGGGCCATCTTGGGTGTATCGGTCATTCGTAGAGCCCTTTTGTGTCTTTGCTGCCCTTCATGAGAGCAGCGGCCTGAGCTTTTCTGATTTCCTCATAGAGGTACAGCGTTTCAGGGGCAAAATTTGCCTTGGGTGGGGCGAGGTGGATGAAGTTGCCGATGTGATCGGCACCGCGCACCAGCATGGCATAATCCTTGTCCGCCACTTGCTGCGCGATCTCGGGTTTTAGGTAGCGGATCACAAAGCCGATGCGGCGGTCATCAGACACATTTGGGCCAGACCCGTGAATAGTGAGCCCGTGGTGTAGGGACATCTGGCCGGGGTGCAGTTCGATTGCGGTTTTGTCTTCGGGAGCAATATCGACGGCAACCTCCTGACCGCGCGAGAGCAAGTTGTCTTCGCTATGGGTGTCGGCATGGGGCAGGATCGGGTTTTTGTGACTGGCGCGTACAAAATCCATGCAGCCCGAGGCCACTGTGGCAGGCGATAGCGCGATCCATGCGGTGACTAAACCGTCCACGGCATCCAACCCCCAATAGGTGAGATCCTGATGCATGGAGACAAAAGACTTGGTGTTGGGCTCTTTGATGAAGAATTCGGCGCTCCAAACTAGGATGTTTGGACCAAGGAGGCCTTCAATTATGTCCAGTACACGGGGGTCGGAGGCAAGTTTGGCGGCCATAGGGATGACCACGTAAGAATTTACCCGCTTGTATGTGTTAAGTGGCAGGGGAAGGTCAGCATCAAGCCAATGGTCTTCGATGGTTTCCAGTTCATTGCGTAATTCCTGCGCTTCGGAGGCCGCCATTACGTTGATCGGAAACAGAAATCCGTCGCGCCAGTATTGGTCCTGTTGGGCGGCGCTGAGTTGGCCGTTGTCGGTTTTTAAAGTGTCCAGCATGTTCCCTCCCGTTCGCTGACATGACCCACTCTATTGGAGACTTTGTGCAACGCAGCGCGGTGGTTCTTGTGTCAGAGGCTAAGTTTTACTTATGCTGAAAGAATGGAAAGTCGAATTCCTTCTCTGAACTGGTTGCGGGTGTTCGAAGTCGCCGCGCGCACCGAGAGTTTTGCGCGCGCCGCAGAACAGCTCAATATGTCGCCTGCGGCCGTCAGCCAGCAGGTCAAAAGTCTGGAAGAACGTCTTGGTGCGCCGCTGTTTCGGCGCCTACCTCATGCGGTGGAGTTGACTGTGGTGGGGCGGGCATATCTACCGCCGGTTCAGCAAGCGTTGATGACTTTGGAAGAAGCCACAGAAGGCTTGTTTGGCGCGGTGCGGGGGCAGGGGCTGTATCTGCAGTCTGTGTTGATCTTTGCGCATGGAGTTCTGGCACAGGGCTTGGCGGATTTTGAGAAACACCATCCCGATATTTCGGTGATGCTGAATACGGGGAATTCGGCGGCAGATTTCCAACAGGGGTTTTCTGACCTGAAAATCATCTTTGGCAACCCGCACGCCTATGGTGCGGAAAGCGATCGGATCATGGGCGAATGGCTGTATCCGGTTGCAAAGCCGACTGTCGCTGGGCAGATCATGCAGGCCGGAGATTTGCTCAATTGGCCATTGATCGAGGTGGGGACGCATCGATCCGGATGGCGTCAGGTTTTGGAGCATATGCGCGTGCGCCCTGGTGCCGCGCGTATGGTGCATGCAGACAATACCCTTATGGCTATGCGGATGGCTGCCGCAGGACGCGGGATAGCGCTGGCACGCGCACCAGCAAGTGATGCGGAAATGCAAGGCGCGGGCTTGGTTCCCTGTTTAGAGAAAGGTGAAGTGGCTGGTAGTCAGTCCTACCATCTGGTTTATGACAGCCTTAGCGGGTTGCGTCCCCCTGCGCGCCGGTTTCGCGATTGGTTGTTGAATTGGGTGAGCACACAAGGGTTTCGCTAAGAATTGGGGCTAGCTGCGGCTACGGTCCAATCGCGTGCTGAGATGTATGAGGCTTTCGGAACTGTTCACGCCCTTGGTCTCACCGATGCGATCAAGCGTTTCGTCAAGGTCCGCCGTGCTGTCCGCCGCCAGTTGTACAATCAAATCGACGCGTCCCGAACAGGTATGCACTGTGTCAACTGTTGGCAGTGTCTTGAGTTTTTGCAAAACCGCGGGGCCGGCGCGAGGTTCGATTGAGATGAGCACAGTTGCCCGAATGCGCGGGTGAGCAAAATCTCCCAATTTCAGGGTATAGCCTGTGATGGCGCCACTGGCCTCAAGTCGGTCGATGCGCGCCTGAACGGTCGTGCGCGCCAGATTGAGATCACGTGCGATTGTCGCGACGGGTACGCGCGCATTCTCAGAAAGGAGTGCGAGCAATTTTTTGTCTGTGTCGTCAAGTTGCATGGTCAATAAGTCATTTAGCCGAAAGATTCTGACAAAATACCCGAATTGCCACGTGAAATCGACGAGAATTCTGGTGACGCTGAGGGGGAGCAGGAAAAATAGGTGACACATGCGCAATCAACCCGCCCTCTGGCCGTCAGCAGACTGGCATCTCTCACGTTTTAAACCCGATGTTCCGGTGCTGTATTTCGCACCCGATGTGTTGGCCGCGACGGCCAAGCGGTTTCTAGACGGATTTGACGGGTTGGTGACATATGCCGTCAAAGCCAATGACCATGCGGTGGTCTTGGACAATTTGGCGGGTGCGGGGATCACATGTTTTGACGTGGCCTCGCCTTTGGAGATGAAAAAGGCTCGGGCGGCTGCGCGACATGCTGTGTTGCATTACCACAATCCGGTGCGCTCGGTGGATGAGATCGCTGTGGCGATGGGGTTTGGCATTGCGAGTTGGTCGGTAGATTGTCCGCGTGAGTTGGCCAAGTTGGCGGATGTGCCGAGAGACGGTACCGAGATTGCAGTGCGCTTGCGCCTTCCAGTACCCGGCGCGGCTTATGACTTTGGAGAAAAGTTTGGCGCGGATCCCGATCGGGCGGTGGCGCTGCTTAGGCAGGCGCAAGAAATGGGATTTGTCACCTCGCTGACGTTTCATCCGGGAACGCAATGCCGCGATCCGCAAGCATGGGCCATCTATATTCACGAGGCCGCGGATGTGGCTCGCCGCGCAGGGGTCACTCTTTCGCGGCTCAATGTGGGGGGTGGATTTGCTGCCCATCGCAACGGGAATGCGCCAGACCTTGAGGCGATTTTTGACCGGATCGCTATTGAAACACAGCGGGCGTTTGGTGACTCCGCTCCTAAACTGGTGTGTGAGCCCGGGCGTGCGATGGTGGCTGAGGCGTTTACATTGGCGCTGCGCGTCAAAGCGGAGCGTGGCGAGGCCGTATATCTGAACGATGGAATTTATGGCGCACTCACCGAGATGCGCGACATCGGTATGACGGATCGAATTGCCGTGATGCGCGCGGAGGACGGCAAAGTTGAGGGGGCTTTGCTGCCACGTATCGTATTTGGTCCAACATGTGACAGTCTTGATCGCCTACCCGATGCCGTGTCTTTGCCAAGTAATATTGCGGAGGGCGATTTCGTGACAATCAAAGGTATGGGAGCCTATTCGCGGGCGATTTCCACCGGATTTAACGGATATGGCCGCCAAGAAATTGTGACCGTCGCAGCGTTATAAACCGAGGTTTGCCAACAGTTTCACTAGACAGCGCAACCTTGGTCGATACAGTCCCTGCTGACAGATCGACGCGGGGAACATGTGATCATGGAAAAGTTCGGGAAAAGCCAATCGGTTACACGCCGTGAAGACACGCGGTTTTTGACAGGGCAGGGGCAATATGTTGATGATATTGCGCCCCAAGACGGGTTGCATGCATTTTTCCTGCGCTCACCGGTGGCGCATGCTGAGATCACCGAATTGGATGTGTCAGAGGCTCTAGAGGCCGAAGGTGTGCACTGTGTTTTGACGCAGGCTGATCTTGAGGCGGCGGGGATGGATGCGACTTTGCCCGGCGTGCAGGTGAAAAACCGTGATGGCAGCGACGGGGCAGGGCCTGCGCGGCCCTTGCTGGCCAAGGGGCGTGTGCGTTATGTCGGCGAGCCGGTTGCCGTGGTCGTGGCTGAGACTATTGATCATGCGCGTGATGCGGCCGAGATGATCCTGTTTGATTTTGAAGAATTGCCCGTGCATGTCGGATTGGAAATTGGCGGCGAAGCAATGCACGCTGAGGCGCCTGACAACCATGCGTTCGATTGGGGTCTAGGCGATGAGGCGGCGACCGAGGCGGCCTTTGAAGCGGCGGCACATGTGGTGCGCCTTGAGGTGGGAGACAACCGTATCATCGTTAATTCGATGGAGCCTCGTGGCTGTTATGCCGATTGGAGAGAAGGGCGCGTGCATGTGGCGGTGAATGCCCAGGGTGTCTGGGTGCCCAAAAGCAATGTCGCGCGCGTTTTCGATCTGGATCCTGAGATGGTGCGTGTGACCAACCCTGATACCGGCGGTGGTTTCGGCATGAAGGCGATGGTTTACAACGAGACATTTGTGGTGGCGCAGGCCGCTCGGGTTGCGGATCGACCGGTGCGCTGGATTGCTGAGCGCACGGAATCGATGCTCTCTGACAATGCAGGACGCGATTTGGTTTCTGTTGCCGAGATGGCGTTCGACGCGGATCACAAAGCGACCGCGTATCGGGTGCGCTCGGTCGCGAATATGGGGGCGTATAACTCGCAATTTGCCCAAGCTATTCAAACACAGCTGTTTAGTCGTGTGTTGATGGGCGTGTACGATGTGCAGACCACATGGCTGCAGGTTGATGGGGTTTACACAAACACGACGCCTGTGGATGCCTATCGCGGCGCTGGGCGGCCTGAGGCGATTTATGTGCTGGAGCGCCTGATGGATCGTGCTGCGCGGGAATTGGGCGTTGACCCAATCGAGCTACGCAAGCGCAACTTTATTCCCAACGCGGCATTTCCCTACAAGAGTGCCACGGATGAAACCTATGATGTGGGTGACTTTCCACGTGTGCTGGATCGCTTGTCAGGGTTCGCGGATATGGCAGGGTTTGACGCGCGCAAGGAGGCTAGTGCGGCGAAAGGTAAGCTGCGCGGCGCGGGGCTGTGTTACTACATCGAGAGTATTCTGGGCGATCCGTCAGAAACGGCCCGGGTCGCGTTTAACGAAGACGGCACCGCGACAATCTTTGTGGGTACGCAATCTAATGGTCAGGGCCATGAAACGGTTTATGCTCAGTTCCTGTCAGATCAATCCGGCATTCCGGTTGAGAAGATCGAGGTTGTTCAGGGCGACAGCGATCTGATCGCACAGGGTGGCGGCACTGGGGGCTCTCGGTCGGTGACCACTCAGAACACTGCGACGTTGGCGACGGTGGATGCGATGATCACAGCCTTTAGGCTTTTTCTGGCCGAGAAAATGGGAGTTGATCCCGAAGATGTGTCATTTGATGATGAGCAGTTCCGCGCGGAAGGCTCTAATCTACATCCAACGATGTTGGAGGCGGCACAGATGGCCCGAGAAGATGGGCGTGAAGACTTGTTAACCCACGAAGAACGCGCGACAATTCCGGCGCGCTCCTTCCCTAATGGCGTACATCTAGCTGAGGTTGAGATTGATCCGGAGACCGGACAGGTCGCGTTGGACCGCTACTATGTGGTTGATGATTTTGGCAATCTGATCAACCCGATGCTGGCTGAAGGCCAAGTGCATGGCGGTGTGGCGCAGGGGGTCGGTCAAGCGTTTATGGAGCATGTTGTCTATGATGAGGACGGTCAGTTGTTGACGGCGACGTTCATGGATTATGCGATGCCGCGTGCAGGGGATTTCCCGATGATTGGCTTCACAACCGAAGCGGTGCCCTCAACGGCCAATGTCATGGGTATGAAAGGCTGTGGAGAAGCCGGAACTGTAGGTGCAATGGCCGCAGCTGCGAATGCTGTGCAGGACGCATTGTGGGAGCGCGGCGTGCGTCAGGCGGATATGCCGTTCACGCCGCTCAGAGTCTGGGAAATGATCAAGGATGCCTCTGAAACGGCTGCATGAGACAATTTTTGGATGGCTGGGCAATAGGTTTCGCTCTGGCCATTCTGCGGCAGTGGCCCGACGGGGGCCGCTCACTCATGTGATTATTTTGGACGGGACCATGTCCTCGTTAAAGCCCGGCTGTGAAACCAACGCCGGTTTGAGCTATCGCCTGATGCAAGAGTTGGGGCCGGAGGTATCGCTTTACTATGAAGCAGGCGTGCAATGGATGGGCTGGCGGCGCATCCATGAGGTGATGATGGGGCGCGGGATTAACAGACAGATCCGGCGCGCCTATGGCTATCTGGCCTCGCGGTATCGGCCTGGAGACAGGATATTTTTGCTGGGCTATTCGCGCGGGGCTTTTGCGGTGCGATCCCTTGCAGGCGTAATTGATCGAGTGGGATTGTTAAGGGCATCCTGTGCGACGGAACGCAACATTCGCACGGCTTATAGGCACTATGAGTTGACGCCAGATAGTGCAGCAGCACAGGAATTTGCGGCGGCGCATTGCCATGCACATGTTGAGATCGAGATGGTTGGCGTCTGGGATACGGTCAAGGCGCTGGGTCTGCGATTGCCGATCCTGTGGCGGCTGACCGAGCCGCGCCATTCGTTTCACAATCATCAACTGGGCCATATGGTCAAACACGGCTTTCACGCGCTGGCGCTGGATGAAACGCGCGCTGTGTTTGACCCCGAGATGTGGACCTGTCCCGAGGGGTGGCAGGGGCATGTGGAGCAGGTCTGGTTTCGTGGGGCGCATGGCGACGTGGGCGGCATGCTGAGCGGGTTTGATGCCGCGCGGCCTTTGGCGAATATTCCGCTGGTGTGGATGCTGGCGCGGGTTTAGGATTGTGGGCTGACGCTGCCGGAGGGGTGGCGCGCACGGTTTGAGTGTGACGGGGATGCGCCAATGGTGGGCACGTGGCGCGATTTTGGTAAGTTGTTTCTTTTGCGCGGACGTAGGGTTGTTGGGCGCGATGCGTCAGAGCGGGTGCATGAGGCTGCGCAGGCTTATGTGGCGGCAGGGGACAGCAAGGGGGAGCTTTTCGAAGCCAAAGAAAAGGCGTTGCGGTCTCAATAAGGTGACGCGCACGAACCGAGGGGGGAACCGAAGCGCCCGCCCGTTGTATCTTGCTGCGCTACCTACAGTCCGCTTGCCTTTAGGGATATTGCGTTGCAATGCGCTCTTGGCCAACAAAATGCAGCCAAGTCTATGATTTGGCTTGAGGTATTGCGGCGGCAATATGCGGAATTTGCGGTTTCATCGTTTGATAGAGTCCGTGTTTTCCAGTGCCCTTATTGCGCAGACGATCAGTTCATCGAATTTGCTTTGTTGGAGATTTGAGAAGTAGCTTATCAATTGGTCGCCGGCCCAGAAGACGATTTTGCCGTCATCTGACATTTTGCCTTTGCCCCGGCCTGTGCCGGTGCCCTTATGAAAATACGAAAACGTTGCGCGCCCAGTGCGCCCGTCATTGCATGTTGTTTGTACTTTGGCTGTGCCAAACACAGTACGTTTGAAGGTTCCATTACAAATTGCGCCTTGGCTTGAGGCTAAAGAAAATTTGCCTTTGCCTACGCCATGTACTTCTCCAATGAAGAACTCGTTTGGATCGCCGAGAATACATCCTACAACCATGGTGCATTGATTGTTTAGTTCGCTACATTTGAACGGAGCGGCGCTTGTGGGATGACTTGACCAAATGAGCGCTGTTAACAGAAGAAGTGTGTTTGAAATACGAGCAACTAAGTTCGACATTATCCGACGTTCTCCGTTCTCATCCGCTCCATTCTACAAATTCCTCCGTTTCGGCACGCTCTGTTCTAAAGCTGTTGATCGGGGCATCTCCATCTGGATAGCCAAAGGAAATCGCGGCGAGGACTTTGCGGTCTTCGGGGATTTCGAAATGGGCGCGCACGACGTTCGAATAGAGAGACAGCGCGGCTTGTGGCACAGTGCCGATGCCTTGCGCTTGGGCCGAGAGACAGAAGGCGGTGATGAAGCCACCGCAGTCCAGCACACCATAGGGGCCCAACTCGACAGGGCAGGTGATTAGTGCCACATGCGGCGCGCCAAACATCAGATAGTTTTCGCGCATTTGGGCTGTGCGGGCGTCGCGGTCACCGCGCCCGATCCCGACGGCTTCGTAAAGCTGAAACCCACAGGTGCGGCGGCGTTTGAGGTGCGCGCCAGTGTAATTGGCAGGGAACGGGTAGTCAGGCGCGGGGGTGCCGCTGTCGAAAGCTTTGGTCATTGCGTTGCGGAAGGCCTCGGTTTCGGCGCCGCTGGTGACGATGATTTTCCAAGGCTGTGCGTTACACCAGCTGGGTGCGCGGCCCGCGTCTAGAAGGATTTGTTCAATAATGTCCTTGGGGACAGGATCGGTGCGAAACGCCCGACAAGAGTGGCGGTTTTGCAAGAGCTCTTGCAAGGCGGTGTGGGGGGTCATCGTCATAGGGTGTAATTACTTAATCTGTTCACTGATTCTGGGCGATGATATAGCCAATTGCGCCAGCGACAATGGCTCCAAACACAACGGCCGCAGCAATTTTCCATGCCGACCAAGGGCGTTCACCCTGAACACGTCCGGTCTGGCCGTTGACCACAAAGCGATAGGATTTGCCGCGGTATTTATAAGCCGCCATCCAGACAGGCAGCAGGATGTGTTTGAAGGTTACGTCGCTGACGGCGGTTGAGATTTGATGGATGCGTTGGCGGTCACCGCCGATGTCAAAAGCCACGTCGCGCCGGATTACGGTATCCATATGGGCGCGGGCCTGATCATAACCGTCTTGTAATTCCACGGTGTAGCCTTCGGCCTGAAACCCTGCGAGGAACTCAGGCGTGTAAGGTTCAAGCGCGGCAAGATCCCACGGCTCGAGTGCGTCGGTGTAGCGTTTGGGCAGGGCGCGCGATGCCAGCACCAGCACGTCATCAAACCAGCGCTTCACGCGGCCCGAGGCTGGCGACCAGCGAATTTTTTGAACTTGCCGCTGTTCGCGTTTGCCGTCCCTCATTACGGTTTCGGTCACATAATAGATCGTGCCGCGTTCGCCCTGATAGCGTGATTTGGTGTCGGCGTCATAGGTCCAGTAGGGCACATAGATACCGTTCATCTTGCGGCCCTTTCGGGCGTATTCTTTCAAGCCATTTGGGGCGAACCAGAGCTTGCCTAGCCAGTCGTTCATCGCGTCATGGGCCGCCCTTTCTTCGAATTGAAACGGCAACACGGCGCGCGGTTTGATTTGACGATGGGTGCCAGTATCGACCACCACGGGCGTGGCGCAAAATGGGCATTCGGTGGCGTGGGTGTCGCCCTCAAACACAACATGCGCGGCGCAGTTGGGGCAGGTAGAGGCGCGGGTTTCGACCATTTCGGCGGCGGGAAGCTGTTCGGCCAGCGCGGCCTTGAAATCAAGCTCGGAAATGGCGGCTTGGCGGTCGCCCTGTTCGGTGGCTTCCTCATGGCCGCAGTGATCGCAGACCAGTTTGCCCTGTTGCGGCGCAAAACGGTAATCCGCGCCGCATTGCGGACAGGGGAAGCGCGTGGTTTCCTTGGGGGCGGGTGGTGGCATGTCGGTCATGAAAACAGCTTTCACGGTTTGCGGAAATCAACGAGGGACGGGCCAACCCGAGGGAAGGCGCAATCGCGCCGCCCCGTGGGGGCGGGTTGGCGCGGCCCGGCGGTGCCGCCGGGCGGGAGCATTATGCGCCCGGTGGTGGTGGCGGTAGGATGGTGAAGAGCTGGGCTAGCTCGACGACGTCTTCGGCATGTTTCCAACCATCCTGACCTGCGGTCCAGACATGTGTCTGGCGGGTAAGTTCACCTGCGGTGGCCATGCGTCCCAGCGCGGCCTTGGAAAACGGGCCTTTGGTCTGGCCGTTTTCAGCGATGTGCCAGACATGCTCGACTGGAGGAGGAGGCGGGGCTGCGGCGACTTGGGGGGCTGGTGCGGCGGTTGTGGGACGCGCACCCCATGGGCCTTGGGCCGCCATTTGCTGGGCCATAGCCATGCCGACCCCCATGCCCATCCCAGCGCCCATGCCCGAGTTTGGGGTCTGGGCGGCGGCGGTCATTGCTTCGGCTGCCGAGAATTGCGTGTACGCGCCGAGGTCACCCACGATGCCCATCGAGGTACGCTTGTCCATCGCCGCCTCAACAGCGGGCGGCAGCGAGATGTTTTCGATGTAGAGTTCGGGGATGGAGAGGCCGTATTCAGCGATGGTGCCAGAGATTTCAGCCGCCACCAGTTTGCCAAGGTCTGCGGTGTTGGCGGCCATATCCAGAACCGGAATGCCAGAGCTAGCGATGACGCGGGAAAACTCCTGCACGATGATGTTGCGAATTTGAAAGCTGATTTCATCCATGGTGAATTCGCCGTCTGTGCCGACGATTTCAGTAAGGAAACGTGCTGGATCGACAACGCGGATCGCATAGGTGCCATAGGCACGCAGGCGCACGGGGCCAAATTCAGGGTCACGCGCCATGATCGGGTTCTTGGTGCCCCATTTCAGATCGGCAAAACGTGTGGTGTTGACGTAGTAAATTTCAGACTTGAACGGGCTTTTGAAACCATGATCCCAGTGCTGAAGTGTCGTCATCACCGGCATGTTATTGGTTTCAAGCATATAAAGGCCGGGGGTGAAGACATCGGCCAATTGGCCTTCGTGCACAAACACCGCTGCCTGACCTTCGCGAACGGTTAGCTTGGCGCCGTATTTGATTTCATGACCTTCGCGTTCAAACCGCCACACAAGCGTGTCGCGGGTGTCGTCCACCCAATGAATGACGTCGATAAATTCGCCAGTAAGAAAATCAAAAATACCCATGGGAATGTGTCCTTTCGGGGTGGTCTAAATTAGTAAATCTGTCCGGTTTGCTCGCGCGCCAGAGTGCGGATGATGGGGCGGGCAGCCTCGGCGCTCATGCCGATGGTCAGCCGGTTGTCGTAAAGCATGGACAAGAGCATCTCGTCATGTGTCGTGAGCAGGGCAAACTCGTCGTCATCGTTAAAGATCGAGGGGCGGGCCTGCGGGCTGTCATTTGCAAGCCCCAGACCTTGGGCGATTTCCTCGTGCAGGCAGGATTTGCGCAACAGATCGGGATGTTCGGCGCGCACCAAGGCGATTGCGGTGGTGTAGTCATAGGCGTTTGCCTCGGAGGCAAAGGCCACAACGAGGCAGTGAATATCCCTTGGAAGATCGCGAAATAGATTGAGCGTGGATGTGCCCACGTTGGGTACGATCTGACGCACGCGGCTTTCGACTGTGGCGCCATCATCTGCGCCCATGACCAAGACGTGAAAGTTTGGCCGGTTGGCCGTTGCTGAAATGGAATGGCCAGTGGCTGAGGCAAGCCGAGGAATATAGGATTGCAGGGTGGCGCGGTCGGTTTGCTGGATGCTCGCCGAGACAGTGGGGCCAAATTCGATGTTCACGCGGACAGGGCCGGACCAGCGACGCAATTGACCGGCGGGACCCGAGGCGCGCTCTAGTCCGGCTCCGCGCGTGTATTCATCATAAAAGGCGATACGTTCAAAATTGCGGGCTAACATGTCAGGTGTGAAAGGCGTGTCCGGCCCGCCCCCATCGGTGCGCATCAAACCACGCGCCAAAAGGTCGGCCTGTAGGTTGCTGTAGTATTGGGAGAGGGCCTGACTTTGCTCAGACGCTACAACAGGTGGTGCGGGCGCTGCTGTCGGCACCCGCGTTTGTTGGCCATAGTCCTCACAGGCAGCCAAAGCGGCCAACCCCAAGCCAAGACTTATGACAAGCCTTGGTTTCACGACGCCGGGACAGCAGTTGCGGCGGTGTCACCCAATCCGGTTTTGCGCGCCTTGGCGGCGGCAAGTGTGTCGCGCAACTCGGCCTCCATCTTCTTCATGTCTTCTTCGGCGGCGGCGCGTTTGGCTTTGCCATCATCCGCAATTTGAAGTGATTCATTGATGGTTGCGATCAGATCGGCGTTGGCTTTCTTCACTGCTTCGATGTCAAACACGCCGCGCTCCATCTCTTCGCGCACCACTTTGTTGGACTGGCGCAGGTTGGCGGCATTGGACGTAAGCAGCTCGTTGGTCAGGTCATTTGCGTCGCGTACGGCGGCGGCGGCTTCGGCGCTGCGCTGGATGGTGACGGCTTGGGCCAGCTGGGTTTCCCAGAGCGGCACGGTGTTGACCAGCGTTGAGTTGATTTTGGTGACCAGTGATTTGTCGTTTTCCTGAACCAGCCGGATCGAAGGCAGCGATTGCATAGTGACCTGGCGGGTCAGTTTAAGGTCATGCACACGGCGTTCCAAATCATCGCGCGCAGCACGAAGGTCACGCAATTCCTGAGCTTTCATAACCTGATCGTTTTCGGCGGCGGCTTGAACCTCGGCTTCTTTGGCGGGAATAGCTGTGCCGTCAAGTTCGGCTATCTTGGCCTCGCCTGCTGAAATATAAAGTGCGAGTTCGTCGTAAAAATTCAGGGTCTTATCGTAGAGCATATCGAGCGATTTGATATCTTTGAGCAGCTTATGCTCATGTCCCAACAGGTTGTCGGTGATCTTGTCGATCTGATCTTGGACTTCTTCATAACGCGCGGTGAATTTGGCGAAAGGCGCGGCGCGACCAAGTAGCTTTTCCCAGAATGAACGTTCGCGCCGTACATCCAGCTCGCTGACCGAAAAGCCGCGAATGGCAGTGACCATATTGCGCAGACCGTCTCCGGCGGGGCCAACGTCCTTGTTGCGTACGTCTTGCAACATGGCTTGGCTGATTTCCTGCAACTCGGCCTGAGCGGCGGAGCCAAATGAGACGATGGAGTTTGTATCCGACATGTCCAACTCGGCCATGCGCTTGGTGATTTCAGCGGATACAGGCGCGTCAGCGTCTGCCAATGGAACAATGGCCCCGGCGTCGGTGGGTTCGACCAATGCCACAGCAGTGACAGCGTCGATTTCAGCCGTGGCGGCCTGGGCTTTTTGGGCAATCTGGTCGGACATAAAACTACCTTTCCTGTAAACGTGTTGCGAGGTTAGTGGCGTAGGCCTTCGTTTTTGAGCCGCTCGCGCAGCACCTCGATTTCAATATTGAGATCGCTGCGGTCATCCAGCAGCAGTTTCTGGTTGCGTGCGGCAAAGTTGTCTTCGAGATCATCGAGCAGTGTCTCGTAGTCAGCGCGGGCCTCGGCACTGCGTGTGCGCGCATAAATTTCTGAAAACTTGATGGTCGCGTCTTTGGCGCCCAGTAAATAAACGCTGAGATAGCGCCGTGCAGCACTTAGATCGCGGGGATCGTCTTCGACAGTGCGAAACAAAGCACGGGCGGCCTGTTGGAAACGCTCGACGCGGCTTTCCAGCGCGCGGTCACCGGCGCGGCGAATGGCGTCGCTCATGGCGTGCAGATGCTCTTCGGCCTCATCAACGGCGCGGGCAACGCGGTCTGTTTGGTATTGATCGATGCCCTCAGCCCCTTTGTCGCGCATAGGGTCGATGCCGAAAGCTAAGCTGTGCAGAGTGCCACCAACGACCGCATAGATGATCGGGGCGATGACTTCGGCGGTGGCTGCAAATCCTGCGATGGCGAGGCCAAGGCCGGTGAGGGCGGAGCCCAAAAGCTTGCGCGGCAGGGCGGGGCGTCGTGCGACTTTGCGGGCTTCATAAGCCTCTTGTGCAAGCAATCCCTCGCGCGTAAGCCATGCCGACAGAAGCAGCGTGCCCAATGCCAAAAGGTTTAGCACTAGCGCGGTTGGGCCATTGCCAAACGCCTGCCAAATCAAGGGCAAAGGTGCGATAAACAGCAGGTTTACACGCCCTCCAACGCGGCTGCGGCGTGCATTTTGAAAGGTCTCAGCTTGCGGCGATTGCGCAGTTTGTGGGCTGAATTTCCCACCATACTTTTGAGCCATCAGACACCTCCTGTGATTGACACATAGAGAATCAAAATGACGAGAAGAACAAACGACAGCTTTTGTAATCCGGTTCCGGACATCGGGACAAATCCTTGTTAACCCGATGAGGAATCTAGAAAGAAAGCCAAGCCATGGCTAGGGGGAAGTTTGGTTTCAAATCCCCCTGAGGTGTGTTTTTGACAAGCACGGGCGCTCCATAGCGATGTTTTCGCAAATTAAACCGCACGCCTAGCGGCGGCGGCGATTGGGTTTGGGGCGGGTTTGAGGGGGCACTGCGCCTTCTAGACCCAGCTGGTCGCGCACCACGCGGCGGCGAATTTCTTCAACCTGTCCTACTTTAAGGTCGCCCAACTGAAACGGGCCATAAGACACGCGAATAAGGCGGTTTACTGTCAGGCCAACCGCTTCGACGGCGCGGCGAATTTCGCGGTTTTTACCTTCGCGCAACCCGATGGTGGCCCAAGCATTGGCGCCTTGCTGGCGGTCGATGGTGATTTCCATTGGTTGAAATCGCTCTCCTTCGACAACGATACCTTTGCGCAGTGGGGCAAAGGTGTCGTCCGTCGGACGGCCATTGATGCGCACACGATATTTGCGCAGCCACCCCGTGGAGGGCAGTTCCAGTTTGCGTTTTAAGCCACCGTCATTGGTGAGCAGCAAGAGCCCTTCGGAGTTTAGATCGAGGCGCCCAACTGTCATCACGCGTGGTAGATTGTCAGGCAGCTGGTCAAAAATTGTGGCGCGACCTTTTTCATCACTGTTGGTTGTCACGAGGCCTGCCGGCTTGTGATAGAGCCACATGCGTTCCGGCTCTGCCTCAGCAATAGGTTTGCCATCCACGGTAATGCGGTCTTTGGGCGTCACATTCAGAGCGGGGCTGCTGAGCTTCTTGCCATTCACGGAAACGCGGCCCGCTTCGATCATGCGCTCGGCTTCCCGGCGCGAAGCAACGCCTGCGCGGGCAAGAACTTTGGCAATACGGTCGCCTTGGGGTGTCGCGGGGGGGGATGGCTTATCACTCATTGCGTTGCTTTAACGGGTATTGGGGGATTGCGAAAGGGGGGAGAGCGGGGCATGTCAAAGAGATGAAGTTCAAAAGCTATATGGATCAGGCGCTGGAGCAGGCGCGCGCGGCGGCTGGACGCGATGAGGTTCCGGTGGGCGCCGTAATTGTTGCGCCCAATGGGAGTGTGGTTGCGTCAGCTGGTAATCGCACGCGAGAATTGTGCGATCCCACGGCGCATGCCGAGGTCTTGGCGATCCGCATGGCCTGTGCCGAATTAGGGTCAGAGCGGCTGTCAGGACATGATCTTTATGTGACGCTTGAGCCGTGTCCCATGTGTGCCAGTGCGATCTCACAAGCCCGCATTGCGCGTGTGTATTATGGTGCCTCTGATCCAAAATCAGGTGGTGTCGCTCAGGGGCCACGCGTGTTTGAGCATCCGCAGAGCCATCACGTGCCTGAAGTCTATGATGGTATTTGCGATCAGGACGCTGAAGCTTTGCTGAAAGCGTTTTTCGCCCAGAGGCGTGCGACGTAATCCAAAGGAATAGGCCGCAGAGCGGCCTATGCAGGTTTTGCCCTAACGGGCTGTGGGCGCGTGGCTCAAGCGTCAACCACCACCAATTCACGTGGGATGTCGGCGAGAGGTTTTCCGCCGTCTTTGGTCACTTCAAAGCTTTCGGTGATGGCAATGCCCCAATCTGATGTCCAAAGCCCCGGCATTAAATGAAACGCCATACCTGCCTGAAGCTTGGTGGAATCCCCCGGGCGCAGGCTCATGGTGCGCTCGCCCCAATCCGGTGGGTAGCTGAGACCGATGGGGTAGCCCGTGCGGTTGCCCTTGATGTAGCCGGCCTTGGCAAAGCTTTCATACACACAGGCGGCCACATCTTCACAGCTGACCCCGGGCTTGGCTTGGGCGAGAACGTCATCAATGGCGCGCAGCACTGCCGCTTCGGCGCGCAGGATATCTGCAGGCGGTTTGCCAAGAAAGAGCGTACGGCTGGCGGGGCAATGGTAGCGGTGGAAGCAGCCGGAAATTTCGAAATAGGTGGCTTCATCGGGGACCAATGGGCGGTCATTCCATGTGATGTGAGAGGCTGATGCTTCGCGCCCTGATGGAGCGATGGGTGCGATGGCGGGATAATCTCCGGCCAATCCGGGCAAACCAGCCACGCCGGCGGCCTGAACCTCGGCAACCAGTTCGTGTTTAGGGCGCCCTTCGCGAAATCCCGCCCTAAGGGTGGCGTGCATATGAGCCGTGAGTTGTCCGGCTTTGCGCATCATTTCAAGTTCAGTCGGGCTTTTGACGGCGCGCTGCCAATTTACAAGCCCTGTTGCGTCTGTGACCTGTGCGGCTCCAAAGGCTTGGAGAAGCACATCATGGGACTTGGCAGAATAATAGTAGTTGTCCATCTCCACTCCGAGTGCCTGCGTCAGATCTCGGTCGCGCAGATGTTGCACCAATGTCTCGTAGGGATGATGGTCGGGGTGCTGGACATGCTCTTCGGGCCAATCCAGAAGATCGTCGGCGGTTAACCAAGTGGTTTGTGCCGCGCCCGCTTTGTCCTGTGGGCGGCCCCACCAGATCGGGGCGCCTGTGGGTGGGACAATGACTGCTTGAGGCACGTAAAAGCTCCAACCATCATAGCCTGTGAGCCAGGCCATGTTGGAAGGGTCAGTAACAATGAGAGTGTTCACGCCTGCGCGCGACATCGCGGCGCGCGTGCGGGATAGGCGAGTGTTGTATTCACCCGCTGAAAAATCGGATGCTGGCATTAGAACTCCATCGCTTTCATGATTTGCGGTTCGATCACGTCAACGCAGGGCAAGCCTTTGACCAGGGCATCTGCTGTCTGCTCAAGGATCGGGAAGGTTTTGTAATGGCAAGGGATCACAGTTTTGAAGTTAAAGTATCGCTTCGCGGCATAGGCTGCGCCCCGCATGTCCATGGTGAAATGGCCGCCAGCGCTAAGGATGCCGATATCGGGTTTGTAAAAATCCCCCATCCAGTCCATGTCGGCCATAATGTCAGTGTCGCCAGAGATATACACAGTGCGACCCTCGGCCCGCAGCATGAAACCAACCTCTGATCCGGCTGTTTTGGGACCATCCTCCGAGCTGAACGTCGAGCTGTGTGAGGCGGGAACCATCGACAAGCTGACATCGTCGCCAAGATCGACCGTGCCGCCTTTGTTGAACCCGATGGTGTCGATACCTTCATGCTCAGCCCAATAGCCCATCAGATCATATTGGCCGATCACCGGCACCGAAAGCTTGCGCGCCAATGGCAGTATGTCGGCGACGTGGTCAAAATGCGCATGCGTCAAAACCAGATGAGTGCCGCCAGCAACCGCAGTTTCATGCTGATCTTCAGGTAAAACCGGATTGCCCGTGAGCCAAGGATCAAACAGCAAGACCTTGTCGCTGGTTTCGATGCGAAATGAGCCATGCCCAAGCCAGATGATTTTCATGCTGCAACTCCCCTGATATTGCAGCAAGGTTAGCATGCAATTTTTGCAAGGAAAGAGCGCATGAATTGGACCGCAGATCTAAATAGCTATTGCGAGCGTTTGAGCGCCAATTATTGGGCGGAACCTGTCAACGCATTGACCAATTTTGCCTTTCTAGTGGCGGCGTTTGTGATGTGGCGGCGGCTGTCTGGACCGGATTTGATCCTTGCACGCTTATTAACCTTTGTTTTGGGCACGATAGGCATCGGGAGCTTTCTGTTTCATACACATGCGCAGGTCTGGGCCGCCGCGGCAGACACCGCGCCGATTCTGATGTTTGTCCTGCTGTATATCTATGCCGCCAATCGTACCTATTGGGGGTTGTCCACGCCGGTCTCTCTCGGATTGACAGCTATGTTTTTCCCTTATGCCGCGGCAACGATCCCGCTGTTTCAGAAAATTCCGGGTATTGGCAGCTCGGCCGTCTATTGGCCTGTGCCGGCGCTGATCGCGATTTATGCTGTTTTGCTGAGATCACGCTTGCCATCTGTGGCGTTGGGTCTTGGATTGGGCGCTGGTGTTTTATCTGCTTCCTTGGTGTTTCGCAGTCTGGATGAACCGCTTTGCTCGGCGCTGTCGGTTGGAACCCATTATATGTGGCATTTGCTCAATGCGCTGATGTTGGGCTGGATGATCGAGGTTTATCGACGCCATGTAACGGCCGCGAGATCATTGTGAACGACGGCTCTTAACTTTTTGGTGCGCCAAATACCTCGAGGAGGCGCCGCTTGTGGCGACGGGGCAGCGCCCCTAAAAGCGCGTGTTCGTGCTTTCGTCCTGCGTTTTCCCGATACCAAGACGGGCCAACGGCTTGCACCGCTGAGGCCAGAGCGCTAAACGCTGAGTTTAAGTTGCAACCATAAGAGTCCCCGCGATGTCGATTGACCAAAGCACTGCCGCCAAAGTGGCCAAACTGGCCCGGATCAAAGTTGAAGAAGATGACCTGCCCGCGCTGGCGCAGGAATTCAACGCTGTGCTGGGTTTTATCGAACAACTCAACGAAGTGGACGTTGAAGGCATTGAGCCAATGGTATCCGTCACGCCTATGCGCCTGAAACGCCGCGTGGATGAGGTGACCGACGGTGACCAACAGGAGAAAATTCTGTCCAACGCGCCGGATGCGCGCGAAGGCTTCTTTGCTGTTCCCAAGGTGGTTGAGTAAGGCCTCGTGCCTCTGCTCCTACTGACCCGAGATTTTGCCGAGAAAGGCGATTTGTTATGACCGATCTGAACAAACTCACTCTGGCTGAAGCGCGCGACAAACTGCGTGCAGGCGATGTGACCTCTGTTGAGCTGACCCAATCCTGCCTGAGCGCGATTGACGCCGCAGGCGAGTTGAATGCTTTTGTGCATAAGACCCCCGAAATCGCGCTGGAACGCGCCAAGGCAGCGGATGCGCGCATTGCTGAGGGCGATGCTCCGGATATGTGCGGTTTGCCAATCGGTATCAAAGACCTGTTCTGTACCAAAGGTGTGCCCAGCCAAGCTGCGAGCCGTATTCTGGAAGGCTTCCTGCCAGAGTATGAATCGACTGTTTCGCAAAAGCTGCAGGATAGCGGTGCGGTCATGTTGGGTAAGCTCAACATGGATGAGTTTGCGATGGGCAGCTCGAACGAAACTTCGGTTTATGGCAACGTCGTCAACCCTTGGCGTCGCGGCAATGAAGAAACACCGCTGACACCTGGTGGGTCCTCGGGTGGGTCGGCCTCTGCTGTGGCGGCTGATTTGTGTCTGGCCGCAACCGGCACCGATACAGGTGGTTCGATCCGTCAGCCCGCAGCCTTTACAGGTATTACGGGTATCAAACCAACTTATGGCCGCTGCTCGCGTTGGGGTGTAGTGGCTTTTGCCAGCTCGCTGGATCAAGCTGGCCCGATGACCAAAGACGTGCGCGATGCGGCGATTATGCTGGAAGCCATGTGTGGGCATGATGCCAAAGACAGCACCAGCGTTGAAATGGCGGTGCCGAACTTTGAAGCCATGCTGACCGGCGATATTCGCGGCAAGAAAATTGGTATTCCTAAAGAATACCGCATGGATGGCATGCCTGCGGAAATCGAAAAGCTCTGGGCAGACGGCACGGCGATGCTCAAAGCTGCCGGTGCCGAGATCGTGGATATCTCGCTGCCACACACAAAATACGCTCTGCCTGCTTACTATGTGATTGCGCCCGCTGAAGCGTCGTCCAACCTGGCCCGTTACGACGGTGTCCGCTATGGTCACCGGGCGACTTTGGCGGCAGGCGACGGCATCACTGAAATGTATGAAAAAACCCGCGCCGAAGGCTTTGGCCACGAGGTCCAGCGCCGCGTAATGGTTGGGACTTATGTGCTTTCTGCTGGTTTCTATGATGCCTACTACAACCGCGCCCGCAAAGTGCGCACGTTGATCAAGAAAGACTTTGAAGATGTGTTTGCACAGGGCGTGGATGCGATCCTGACACCGGCGACACCGTCTTCGGCCTTTGGTCTGGGCGAAATGAACGACGAAGATCCGGTGCAAATGTACCTCAACGATGTCTTCACAGTGACGGTTAATCTGGCTGGCTTGCCTGGCATTTCGGTGCCAACGGGTCTGGATAGTCAGGGATTGCCGCTGGGTCTGCAATTGATCGGTCGTCCTTGGGAAGAAGGCGATCTGCTGAATACGGCTTATGCGCTTGAGCAGGCATCAGGATTTGTGGCGAAGCCTGGGAAATGGTGGTAAAACCTTCCCAAGGCAGGAAAACAGCAGGGCAGAAAATGAAACGGTTATTGGTCACAGGATGTGCGCTGGCCGCTCTCGCAGCGTGTCAGCCACAGATTCCGGACAGCGCTGCGGGCGTTGGATTTGATAATGCGGTGAATTCTCCAGAAGCGCGCGCACGTCGTGAGGCGCAATTGCGTGGAGATGCGTTACCGGAAGCACAGGCCGTGTCTCAGGAGACCATTCCCGAAGCACCACAGGTTGAAAGTGGGCCATTGAGCGCGCTGCAACCCGCAGCACAGCCGGAATCCACAACGGCAGTTGCGCCGGCAAGCGATGCAGCAGCCATTGCGCAGGAAACACAGGCTGCGCTGGCGGCCTCGTCCGTGAATAGTGGTAGCGAGCCTTTGCAGGCCAGCCCGTCCAATCCTGAGCCGGAAGTGTTTTCCAACCCCGGTATTTCGGATGAAAACAACTTTGATGCGGTAGAAGATCGCCGCAGCATCGAAGATGACGCCGCCCGTCAGGCGCGCAATCGTGAAAACTATGAAGTAGTTGAGCCCACTGCCGTGCCACGCCGCACTGGTGACACGGGCCCCAATATTGTGGCCTATGCTTTGTCGACCTCTAATCCAATGGGCGCCCGTCAGTATCAGCGGCTTGGGATCAACGCGGCCGCACGGTATGAGCGCAACTGCGCTAAATACCCAAGCGCGGATTTGGCTCAGATCGCCTTCCTCGACAACGGCGGTCCGCAAAACGACCGTCTGGGATTGGACCCTGATGGAGACGGTTATGCCTGTGATTGGGACCCAACACCGTTTCGAAAAGCTGCAGGAAACTAGGTTTTGGCCTCTGCGCCAGACATAATCTCCCATCCCTCGCCAAATTTTGGGCCGCGCCGTAACGGGCTGCGGCCTGAATTTATTGTGCTGCACTATACGGCTATGGACAGCGCCGAGGATGCGCTGGAACGCCTTTGCGACCCCATTCCCGAAGTCTCCGCGCATTATCTGATCTGCGAGCAGGGGCGCGTTTTCCAACTGGTACAGGAAGAGAAGCGCGCGTGGCATGCGGGTGCGGGAAGCTGGCGGGGTGCTGAGGACATGAACTCGCGCTCAATTGGCATTGAGTTGGCCAATCGCGGCAATCACCCGTTTTCAGATCCGCAGATGCATGCCCTAGAGTTATTGCTGCCTCAGATCATGACACGTTGGGATATTTCCGCGTCTGGTGTCATCGGCCATTCTGACATGGCGCCAGGGCGTAAAGTTGATCCAGGGCCACGGTTTGACTGGCGCCGTTTGGCGCGCCAAGGCTTGTCGATCTGGCCCGACACCAACCCCGTAGAAACAGACCAAAGCTTTTGGCCGCTCGCCGAGCAACTCGGCTATGAAATATCCTCTCCCGAAGCACTTTCGGCCTTTCGTGCGCGTTTTCGTCCTTGGGAGCAAGGCGGACTTGATGAGGAAGATCTGCGTATCGCGCAACGTCTGTGCCAGGCCACACCGGTCTAGCTTCTTTTCTGCAAAAATACTTACACCTCCCCTTTCTGCGCGCCCTGCCGATTGACGTGGTCAAAACAACCTTCTACACCCGCGCTTGCGCAGAGGGCTGGATGGCCGCGGGGGCTTTCGGGCCCGCGAGGAAAGTCCGGACTCCACAAGACAGCGGTGCCGGGTAATGCCCGGCCGGGGAAACCCGAGGGAAAGCGCCACAGAGAACAGACCGCCCCCGCTTGCGGGGGTAAGGGTGAAACGGTGGGGTAAGAGCCCACCGCGCTTCTGGTAACAGCGGCGGCACGGCAAGCCCCACCGGGAGCAATGCCAAATAGGGATCGCGCGTGGTGCAAGCCACAGGGACGTCTTGTCCTGAGCAGGTCCGGGTTGGCAGCTAGAGGGCATCTGGTAACAGGTGCTCAAGATGAATGGTCATCGCGTGAGGGTAACCTTGCGTTACAGAATCCGGCTTATAGGCCCTCTGCGCATATTCTTGCATTTTGAGGCGCGACAGATGTTTTTGCCTGTGCCAAGGTCTCGCGGAACTGCGAAGTGAGGTCCAATGAGCATCGTTGAAGAAATTGCCCTACGTCAGTCTCTGCGCTTTGCGTTTTTGCTGGTGGGGGGCGGTGCTGCGCTGATCTATGCTGCATTTCTGTGCCACCGTGGGCCGAGCGTCATAAAATCCGTGGTGAAATCCATACCGATGCCAGCCTTTGCTGCAGCGGTTGGAGTGAGTTTTGGCGCGCCGATGGTCGTGGTTGCGTTGATACTGTCAGCTGTTGGAGATTTGGCGCTGTCCCGCGACGGTGAAAGACCGTTTCTGATTGGGTTGATCGGCTTTGCCTTGGCGCATTTGGTTTACATCCTGCATTTCTGGGCGTTGTCAGGTGGCATATTGACGGATCAGCTGGTTGCTGTGGCCGCGATTGTGATCTTTGCAATCTCGACTGAGTTCTGGCTGGCGCCGCATACCGGAGAGATGAAATGGCCGGTGCGGCTGTATGTATTGCTGATTTCAGGTATGGGCATCACTGCGTTGGGGCTGCCGGGTATGACTTTTGCTGTAGTCGGGGCCTTTGCCTTTATGGCCTCTGATACGATCCTGTCGCTGCAGCTGTTTCGAATGTCTGAGAATTCGGCGTGGCAGCGTCCGGCATCAGTTGCGTTGTGGCTGCTTTATGCAGGTGGGCAGTTTGCGATTGTTGCGGGGGCCGGATGGGCAACGCCGCTCTTTTAAATTCTGTCATAAGCCTCTAACTGAAAGAGATCATCTTCGGAGACCCTCATGGCGTTTTTTTCAAAGCTCAAAGACCGGCTGTTTAAATCCTCTTCCAAACTCGAAGAAGGGCTCGATGCGATCGTAGAAGACGGTGGCGAAGAGAGTGTTGTTGAACCTCACGTTGCAGCACCTGAGCAGACCTCTGCGAAAGAGTCTGAGGCCTTCGTTGCTGAGGCCGCTGAAGAAACGCTTTCTGAGCGTGATGTTGCACCTGAACCCGCCCCGATACCGCGCCCCGTAACGGAACAACCGGCCGCTCCCGCGCCGAAGCCAGGGTTTCTTGCACGGCTCACGGGGCAGGCCAATGCTCCTTCACAGCCTGTTGTGCGGCGCGTGTTGGACGACGACATGCTTGAGAGCCTCGAAGAGCTGCTGATCGCCTCGGACATGGGCGTGGACACGGCGCTGCGGGTGACTGCCAATATCGCGGAGGGGCGTTTGGGCAGCAAACTCTCTAGCACCGAGATCAAACAGCTTTTGGCGGCTGAAATTTCACGGATTATGGAGACGGTTGCGCGTCCATTGCCCCTGTATGCCACAAAGCCACAGGTGGTGCTGGTGGTGGGCGTCAATGGCGCGGGCAAAACCACCACGATCGGTAAATTGGCCAGTCAGTTCCGTGGTGCAGGCAAGAAAGTTGTGATTGCGGCGGGGGATACGTTCCGTGCGGCGGCAGTGGAGCAATTGCAGGTTTGGGGAGAGCGTGCAGGTGTGCCGGTTTTGACGGCCCCTGAAGGATCAGATCCGGCGAGTTTGGCGTTTGATGCAATGACGCAGGCCGAGTCCGATGGTGCTGATCTGCTAATGATCGACACGGCAGGGCGTTTGCAAAACCGTCAGGATTTGATGGAAGAACTGTCCAAGATCGTGCGGGTGATCCGCAAGAAAGATCCCGATGCGCCGCATAACACATTGTTGGTTCTGGATGCGACAACCGGTCAAAACGCGATCAATCAGGTTGAGACATTCCAGAAGCTGGCTGATGTCTCAGGCCTTGTTATGACCAAGCTGGATGGTACGGCCAAGGGCGGTATTCTGGTTAGCCTTGCAGATAAATTCGGCCTGCCGATCCACGCTATTGGTGTTGGTGAACAAATTGATGATTTGCAACCTTTTGATCCCGAAGAGTTTTCCGCAGCCTTGACCGGTTTAGAGACAAATTGATCCCGATTGAGGGGCAATAGTGCGCCGCACCTCTCGCCATTTTGATGGGATTGCGCCAATAGGAATGTGGGCGCCTCTTTAAAGGCGATTTAAGGGGAGGGCAGCGCGTGAGCGATTGGCTTATTTCGCTGGAAGGCACGCATGCTGGACATCAGCTTGCATTGATATTGGCGATTTCGGCCGCGTTCTTGCATGCTGTGTTTGGTGCGCTGCAGAAGGGGCGCCATGACCCTTGGCTGACGCGCGGGGCAATTGATTTCAGCTACGCAGCGATGGCCGCGCCGTTTGCTCTGTTTGTGGTGCCATGGCCCGAGCCGCAGATGTGGCCAATTTTCGCCGGCGCCTTTTTCATCCACATTGCCTACAAAGTTCTGCAATCCTGGGCGTATTCCAAGGGCAGCTATACCGTTGTCTATCCGGTGGTGCGTGGTACGGGGCCGTTCTTCACTGTTATTGGTGCTTATCTGATCTTTGGCGAAGTCTTTACGGCAACGCAGTGGCTGGGTGTTGGGGTGTTGATGGCCGGTATTTTGGGGCTGGCTGTCTACAACATGATCTTTATGGCCGAGGGGCGCGATACTCTGATCTCAGCCATGGTAATTGCTGTTTTCACCGGTTTTTTCGTAGCGTTTTATACGACTTACGATGCCTACGGTATTCGCGCGACCGAGAACCCTTTCACTTTCCTAGCGTGGTTTTTCTTTATCGATGGGCTGGTGTTTCCGATCATCGCCTACCTGCGGTGGCGGTCGATGGCGAACCCGCCTGAAGTCGGACCATTGATGCAGCGCGGGTTTATTGGTGGGCTTGTGGCTTTTGCGAGCTTTGGCTCGGTGATGATGGCGACACGGCTGGACACCGTGGGGCAAGCGGCGGTTTTGCGCGAGACATCGACCGTTTTTGCAGCACTTATCGGCTGGCTATTTCTCAAAGAAACGGTGGGACCGCGCCGGATTGCACTGATGGCATTGATTGCGGCTGGGGCTGTGATAGTGGAGATGGGCGGATAGTAAGGAATTTGTGATGACTGAGAAGAAGATCAACCCGATGCTGAAGACCGGGCTGGAACTGGGCCCGATTGTGATTTTCTTCATCGCGTATATGCGTATGCGCGATAATAGCTACCTGATCGGGAACACCACCTACGAAGGCTTCATCCTTGTCACGGCTGGGTTCATTCCACTGATCGCGCTGTCGACGCTGGTGTTGTGGAAACTGACCGGAAAACTGGCGAAAATGCAAATTGCCACGTTGGTCTTGGTGGTGATTTTTGGCGGCTTGTCTGTTTGGTTGAACGATGATCGGTTCTTTAAGATGAAACCGACCATGATTTATTTGCTGTTTGGTGGTGCTTTGGGCGTTGGGCTGCTGCGTGGGCAGAGCTATCTGAAATACGTCATGGAAGAAATGTTGCCGCTGCGCGATGAAGGTTGGATGATCCTGACCAAGCGCCTGACAATGTTTTTCTTTGCTCTGGCGGTGCTCAATGAAATTATCTGGCGGACACAAAGCACGGATACTTGGGTCTATTTCAAAACCTTTGGCCTGTCGGCTGCGGTCTTTGTGTTCTTCATGACGCAAGCCAAGATTTTTCAGGATTATTCCAGTGAAGAAGCGGAAGAGTAGCGGTTAAACGTTAAATTGAGACACGCTGCGCCGCGATGATTTAGCCTGGGCTGCAGGCGTGAAATCAGTATTTGGTTGCGGGACGGTGTTGACCTGCAACTTCTCTTTGGATAATCGAACCACGTGGCGATTTGTTACCGGATTGCGGGCCACGTTAAACATGCCGCTAAAGAGGTCAGGATGAAGGAAGCCCCTTTCGCTTGGCCGAAACGGGGCTTTTTTATTTGGTGCCGTGGCACCAAGGGAGACGACTATGAGTGATTGGAAAACACGCACTAAGCTGGTGCATGGCGGTGTGCGGCGCAGTCAATACAACGAGGTCAGTGAGGCGATTTTCCTGACCCAAGGCTTTGTCTATGACAGCGCAGAGCAGGCTGAGGCACGATTTATCGAAACCGGACCTGACGAGTTTATTTATGCCCGTTATGGAAATCCAACGGTGCGGATGTTTGAAGAACGGATGGCGCTGCTGGAAGGCGCCGAAGATGCCTTTGCGACGGCCAGCGGTATGGCGGCGGTCAACGGCGCGCTGACATCGATGCTCAAGGCAGGTGACCATGTCGTGTCCGCCAAGGCTCTGTTCGGCTCATGCCTTTATATTCTGGAAGAAGTCTTGGGCCGCTACGGCGTGGACGTGACGTTTGTGGATGGCACTGACCTTGTTGCATGGCGAGCGGCTGTTCGTGAAGACACCAAGGCTGTGTTCTTTGAGTCGATGTCTAATCCAACTCTGGAAGTGATTGACGTGGCAGCCGTTGCGGAGATTGCACATGCGGTCGGGGCCAAAGTCGTCGTCGATAACGTGTTCTCGACACCTGTGTTCAGCAATGCCATCGAACAAGGCGCAGATGCGGTGATTTACTCGGCGACCAAACACGTGGACGGGCAGGGCCGTACTTTGGGCGGTGTCATTTTGGGGACGCAGGAGTTTATCCGTAAAACTGTGGAACCTTACATGAAGCACACTGGCGGAAGCATGTCTCCGTTCAACGCTTGGGTGTTGTTGAAAGGTCTTGAAACCATCGATCTGAGAGTGCGTGCACAATGCACCAGCGCTCTGGCGATCGCCGAGGCTCTTGAAGGCAATTCTGCACTTGAACGGGTGATCTATCCGGGGCTGAAAAGCCATGCGCAAAATGAGTTGGTTCAGACCCAGTTGGGCGGCAAAGGCGGGACAGTGCTGTCGCTTGATCTAAAAGGTGGACAGGCAGCGGCATTTAATTTCCTGAATGCGCTGGAAGTTGCTGTGATTTCTAACAATTTGGGTGATGCCAAGTCGATAGCGACCCATCCGGCGACAACGACTCACCAACGTTTGCCCGAGGATCTGAAGGTTGAATTGGGCATTACACCCGGCTTGGTACGCTTCTCTGTTGGGCTGGAAGATCCGGATGATTTGATCGCTGATATTACGCAGGCAATTGCAGCGTCGCAGGCTTGAATTCAGCGCGAAAATTGACGTTAGGCGGGCGTGTGCTTTTGGTGCATGCCCGCTTTCTTTGACTTGGATTGAACCGGTTCGTCGTAAAAAACGTAAGAAATAGCGTAATTGGCAATTTGAAGCCGCACCCGATAGGGTAGGACGGCGACAGGACGGCAGAGGCGCATTGGATATGAATATTCAGACCCACAATGGCAACGAAGACATCACTCGCGACGACGCGCAAGCGGCGCTAGAAACGCTGAGGGATTGGGCGCGCACGGCATCGGTGACCGAAATTGCTGAACTAAACCCTATGGTTGCAAAGCTTTTGCCGGATCAACCTTTGGGTAATTATCCCGACTTGGTTCGTAGCTATCCGGACGGCTTTGAGGCAACTCCAGAGTACCGCGCGACACTGCCGGATTTGCAAAATGGTCCGAGCAGCCTGATTCGCGGTGAAAAGCAGCAAATTCAACATGTGGGTATTTCCAATTTTCGCCTGCCGATCCGGTTTCACACGCGGGACAATGGCGACATAGCTCTGGAAACCAGCGTGACGGGAACCGTGAGCCTTGAGGCTGATAAAAAGGGCATCAACATGTCCCGTATCATGCGCTCTTTTTACAAACACGCAGAGAAGACCTTTAGCTTTGGCGTGATGCGGGCTGCCTTGTCCGATTATTTGACCGATCTCGAAAGCTTTGATGCGCGGCTGCAAATGCGGTTTTCCTACCCGACGAAGATCAACTCTTTGCGGTCTGGGCTGGAAGGGTACCAGTATTACGATATTGCGCTTGAACAGGTTGTTCAGGAAGGGCAGATGCACCGCGTAATGCACCTGGATTATGTCTATTCGTCAACCTGTCCGTGTTCGTTGGAACTGAGCGAACATGCCCGTATCTCAAGGGGCCAATTGGCGACGCCGCATTCCCAGCGCTCTGTTGCGCGGATTTCTGTTTTGCTAAACGATGGTGATCGGTTGTGGTTTGAGGACTTGATCGATCTGGCGCGCGCGGCCGTTCCGACAGAAACGCAAGTCATGGTTAAGCGAGAGGACGAACAGGCATTTGCAGAGCTGAATGCGGCCAATCCAATTTTCGTGGAAGATGCAGCGCGTCTGTTCTGTGAGCAGCTCAAAAATGACCCAAGGGTTGGAGATTTCCGCATCGTCGCCAGCCATCAGGAAAGCCTGCATAGTCATGATGCTGTTTCAGTGCTGACGGATGGGCCGTTCTTTGCATCCCAAAGCCTAGACCCCAAGCTGTTTACAACGCTCTTTCATGTAGGGTGAGATCGCTCTCGTGCTTTAAGCGCTTGTAAAACAGCGCCTTCAGGTGGTTTTTGGGAGGCTGTTTGCGCCAGTTGAGGCTGCAATCTGTCTAAAGCTCACCGGATCACGCTTGACAGTACGCAAGGCAAGCGCCAACGCTGCGCCCATGTTGGACTTACGACCTGTCGGATATGTGATTGGCCAAATGGTGGCCGTTTTGGGGCTGATGATGCTTCTGCCTATGGGCGTGGACCTAGTGGATGGGACCAGCCATTGGAGCGCGTTTTTTATCAGCGCAGTTATTACCTTTCTGATTGGTGGTTTGGTGGCGCTGTCGTGCCAAAACGGTCGAGGCCGAAAGAGCGGGCATGGGCTAACGTTACAACAGACCTTTTTTCTAACCACAGGGGTTTGGTTGGCGCTGCCAATGTTTGGTGCGCTTCCGTTCCTCATGGGTGTCACCGAAGCACGATTGGTGGATGCGTTTTTTGAAGCGATGTCTGGCCTTACGACAACAGGATCAACGGTTTTCTCGGGCCTTGATGAAATGCCGCGTGGCATGTTGTTGTGGCGCGGTTTGTTGCAATGGTTGGGTGGAATTGGGATCATTGTTGTGGCGATGGTTTTCCTGCCCGAATTGCGGGTCGGTGGGATGCAGATTTTCCGATCCGAAGGCTTTGATACATTTGGAAAAATCTTGCCGCGTGCTACGCAGATTAGTTCGAGAATTTCGGTTATCTATCTGTCGCTGACACTGGCCTGCGCGTGCGCGTATTTTGTCACTGGGATGAACGCATTTGACGCCATTGTCCATTCGATGACCACCATCGCAACAGGTGGATTTGCAAATTATGACGCCTCGTTTGGAGGCTTTTCTGGCGGTAGCCAATATGTGGCGGTTGTGTTCATGTTGTTGGCCGCGCTTCCGTTTGTGCGGTTTGTTCAGTTGACGGCGGGGTCCACCAAGCCGCTGTTGATGGACAGCCAAATCCGCGTATTTTTTATGACTGTCGGCGTGATTTTTGTGATGCTGTTTGTTTGGCAGCTTTTGGCGAACGGGGATGGTGATGAGGAAGCTGTGCGTGGGACATTGTTTAATACGGTCTCGATTGTCACTGGGACCGGCTATGCAAGCGCAAATTATATGTTGTGGGGCGCCTTTCCCGTGGCGGTGTTGTTTTTTGCCGGCCTTATTGGTGGCTGTGCGGGATCAACTGCGTGTTCGATCAAGGTCTTCCGGTATCAACTCCTATTTGCTTCAATCAAAGCGCAATTATTGAAGATTCAGCATCCCAGCGGCGTTTTTAAGGCGACCTATCAGGGACGTGCGATTGGCGATGATGTCCTAAGCTCGGTGATGTCGTTCTTTGTGTTTTTCACGGTGACGCTGGGTGCGCTGTCGATGTTGTTGAGCATGACGGGGCTTGATTTTGTGACTTCGTTAAGCGGCGCAGCCGCTGCGATTGCCAACATCGGCCCCGGATTGGGGGACACCATTGGTCCTGCCGGAAATTTTGCCACCTTAAACGATACAGCCAAGTGGCTTCTGGCAATCGGCATGTTGATTGGCCGGTTGGAATTGCTAGCGGTTTACGTCTTTTTCACAGTTCAATTCTGGAGGGCCTGATGGGCAACAGAGATCAGGGGATGCGTCCTTTGGGGGCGCAAATCTCGCATATGCTCAAGTCACGCGGGGTGGACGTTATTTTTGGCATTCCCGGTGTGCACAATGTCGAAATGTATCGTGGCATTGAAGAAGCAGGCATCACCCATGTTTTGGCGCGGCACGAGCAGGGTGCAGGATTTATGGCCGATGGGTATGCCCGCGCGAGCGGCAAACCGGGGGTGGCCTATGTGATTACTGGGCCAGGGCTTTGCAATATCATGACGCCGATGGGGCAGGCCTATTCGGATTCTGTGCCTGTGTTGGTGATTTCATCTTGTCTGGACGAAGCCGTAGCGACGCGAGGCCAACTGCATCAGATGCGCGATCAGCGCGCGGCGGCTGAAACCGTCTGTGACTGGTCTGAAGAGGCGCGGACGGCTGAGGCGGCTTATACGTTGATTGACCGCGCATTGACCGAGTTTAAGAGCAAACGGGCACGCAGCAAGCATTTGCAGGTGCCGATTACTCTGTTGGGAACACCAACTGAGGCGGCGCCAGAGTTGCGCCCTGGAGACCATCCTGAGAGTGGCGGGCAGATGGCGCCCTTCGATCTATCTGGGTTGGATGAGAAACTAGCAGCCGCTAAGAAGCCGCTCTTTATTTTTGGAGGAGGCTTGGCTGCTCGTGGCGGCGGCGCACCCTATGGCAACCCGGATCCGAGCGTGCGGGATCTGGTTCGTCGCAGCGGGGCAGCGGCGTTTTTAACCTATGCGGGGGGCGGACTTCTTGCTGCGGATGACCCTCTGAGCTTTGGAACCTATCTGGGGCGCGGTGAGTCCAAGCGCATTATCGCACAGTCTGATTTGGTGATCGCAATTGGAACAGAGCTGAGTGAGAATGACCTGTGGCGCGACGCATTGGGTCACCAAGGCACACTCGTTCGGGTGGACATTGATCCCGAAGTGCTTGCGGACCGGCATCGTGCAGACATCACCTTTCACTGTGACGGCATGCATTTTGTTCAGGCTGTTCTAGAAGGTCTACCAAATGAAGACGCGCGGCCCAAATGGGATGTCGCCGAGATCGCAGCGGCGAAAACGCGCTTTCATTCCGAAGCGGATGCGGAGCGCACGGGTATTTCCGAGATTTGCGAAGCCTTGCGTGTGGCCATGCCTGCGGACGCGATGATCTATTCTGACATGACGCAGTTTGCCTATGTCGCCAAAGAGGTTTGGGACATGCCGAGATCGGGTCATTGGCATCACCCGACGGGGTTTGGAACTCTGGGCTATGCGTTGCCTGCGTCGATTGGCGGGGCTATGGCGCGGCGTGGTCTGCCGACAGTCTGCATCGCGGGGGATTACGGGTTTCAATACACAGTGCAGGAACTGGGCGCCGCAGTGGAAATGAAACTGCCGATCCCGATTTTGTTGTGGGACAATCACAAGCTCAAAGAAATCGAAGACAGCATGGTAGCCAGCCAAATCGCGCCAAATGCCGTTGTGGCGCTGAACCCTGATTTTTGCAAACTGGCCGAGAGTTATGGCTGCCTATCCTCCCAGCCGCAAACCATTAACGAGCTGCAAGCGGCTTTATCAGGGGCTTTTGACGCAGACCGGCCGACATTGATCCACATGACGCAGGTTTTGTCGCGTCCATAAGGGATGACAAAAAGCAAAAAGGCGAGGTCTGCACCTCGCCTTTCCTCGATTTTATGGGGCTAGAGTTTACCAGCAGCTCACCAGAACGGTCATGCCGCCAGCCATCGTTGTCAGGTCTTCGGGCGCCAGTGCCGTTTCGGCCTGTGAGGTGCTAACCTGGATGCCTTCTTGTTGCAGTAGGGCGCGGATAGCGTCTGAATTCACGGCGAAATTAACATCCCCCGGCAATTGCTGTGCGTTAGCAGCATCCCTTGGTAGCAGCATGCCAAATACAGCACCCGCAGTGTCCAAAACCGGTCCTCCAGCATCGCCAGCTTGTGGAGCCAGCGCGAGGCGGGTGAGTTCCTGCTCGCCTGCCAGCCCCTTAATGTCGGCCAACTGGCCAAAGGTCATGGTTGGGGCACCCAAAGCCCCTTCGTAAGAATAGCCCGACACAGCAACTTCGGATTTGATGCGCGGGGCACCCAGCCGCAGCGACGCAATACCCATAGGTGCAAGTGTTTTTGCTGGGCGAAGAATGGCCACACCGAGAGCATCATCCACAACGGCGATTTCGGCTGGGTAGTCTTCTTCCAGTGTAATTTGTTCGCAGCTTGCAACGGCCTCTACAGTGGTGATCACATGACCAGAGGCATCAATGAAAAAACCGGAACGCGACAGTTTGGGGCTGCGCACCTGAAGGCCGGAAATCAAATCAATTTCCTGACGGGCATTGCTGCCTGCGGCGGGATCAAGCACGCCGCTGAGACGCGAGAAGCTTGATTGCATCTCACCCAGAATACGTGTGCGACGCTCTTCGTCACCCGCGGGCCAAACCAGCGTGAAGCCTTTGATCTGGCCGTCTTGCAGGGTGACTTCGGTGTGCGAAACGATGTTGGCGTTGGCTCCAGTAAGAAGGAAGCTGCTGTTGCGGCGACTGCGTTCACCTTCCAGCGGCACCACCTCCAGCGTTTGCATGATGTCATACAGGCCAAACAATGTGGTTTGATCCCCCGCTTGACTGATCATCAGAACTTTGGCGGCAATGTCCCCGGTGGCGTCAAATTGAACAAAAGGATAGTCGGTCGCGGTTTTGGCGACGACGCCCATGGGGACAATCATTTCTACACCCGCGTCCAGATCGGTGACCCGTTGCAGGTTCATACCTTCGAGTACGGCAAAGTATTGGTCACGCAGAGTTTGGCGTTGCAATGTCGTCAGGACACCTGTTTCGTCAAAACCGTTGTTGCGCTGCCAAGCGCCCATTGAGCCCCGTGTCCCGCGACCAAAAGCGCCATCAATTGCGGCATCATAATAGCCCGCCCATTTCAGCCACTCTTGCAGTTTCATGCGCTCTTCGCGGCTCAGTTGAGCCTCACTTGCGCGCGCCTGTGAAACAGTTTCGTCGATGATCTGAGGTTCCGGTTCGGTGATGACTTCAGCAATGGTCTCATCGCTTTCGGTGATCTGCTGGGACGCGGTCTCGGAGCCTAGTGCAGAAGCCGTATCGGTGTTTGGTGCCGTCGGGGTGGTCGCACCGCCCAAAAGGTTGGCACCAACCGGCCAGAATTGGTTTCGGTAAGTGCCGCTGGTTGTCAGATAAGAATCGATTGGGATCAGCCCCTCGGAGCGATAGACCTGAAGCACTGATTCAGCGTCTTCACGCAGATATGGCCCCAAAGCGATGGCATACCAGCCGCCACCCAAAGAAAATCCGTTAATGTCCTGCATCCGATCCGCATAGCCACGAATACGTTCTCCAGCCACAGTCAGGCTGGGTTGGGCTTCCAGTTGGACCCAAACAACGTCATTTCGTGAGGATTGAGCGAAGGCAGCAGAGGAAAAAATAAAAACCGTTAAAAACAGCGACAGTAGAGCGCGCAACATCTTGTAAAAGACCCCTAATTTCGGAGAGTTTGTCATCATTCCAACCTGTTTAGCAGGTTCGTGCCGTGTTGCACTCTTATTTTGATCTGCGACGCAATTGACCCCGCGGGATCATGCGCATAAGCAAGGGCCGCGTTTCCTAGGGGTATCATCATGGCCAATATTGACAGCAAACCACGTAGTTTTCAGGAAATAATCCTGCGGCTCCAGAATTACTGGGCCGAAAAAGGCTGCGCCGTTATGCAACCCTATGACATGGAAGTCGGGGCAGGCACGTTTCATCCGGCGACCACTTTGCGCTCGCTGGGATCCAAGCCTTGGGCCGCAGCTTATGTGCAGCCGTCACGCCGTCCAACCGACGGGCGCTATGGTGAAAACCCAAACCGCTTGCAGCACTACTATCAGTATCAGGTGCTGATCAAACCCAGCCCGCCGAATTTGCAGGAGCTGTACCTTGGCTCATTGGCAGCCATTGGTATCGACATGGAACTGCACGACATCCGCTTTGTTGAAGACGACTGGGAGAGCCCGACGCTGGGCGCTTGGGGTCTTGGATGGGAAGTTTGGTGTGACGGAATGGAAGTCAGCCAGTTCACCTATTTCCAACAAGTTGGTGGGCATGACTGCCATCCGGTGTCGGGCGAGTTGACCTATGGTTTGGAGCGGCTGGCGATGTATGTGCTAGGCGTCGATCACGTGATGGACATGCCATACAATGATCCTCAGAGCGCCATTGCACTGAGTTATGGGGATGTCTTCCGCCAGACTGAGCAGGAATACAGCCGCTGGAATTTTGACGTGGCCAATACGGATGTGTTGCTAAAACACTTTGAAGAGGCCGAAGCCGAGTGTGAGTCGATCCTCAGCCAAGAACACATGGATCCCAAAACCGGTAAACGGATCGTCATGGCACATCCTGCCTATGATCAATGTATCAAGGCGTCTCATCTCTTTAACTTGCTGGATGCGCGCGGCGTGATTTCGGTGACTGAGCGGCAGGCCTATATTGGGCGTGTCCGCGCGCTGGCCAAAAAATGCGCCGATGCCTTTGTGCTGACAGAGGCCGGAGGATACGCAGCGTGAGCGGTAAAATCCTCGCGGGGGCGCTGGTTGTTGTCGCCATCATTGCAGGGTTTGCGATGTATTACCTACAAGTCTACGCATACTACGATACGCTGGAGGCGACAGGGCCGGAAGATGTGCGCCTGACGAGTATTGATGGCACTGTTCACCAGCTTTCACACGACGGGTTTGAAGGCATCGATAGTGACAGCTCCCCGATCCGCTATAGAGCATGTTTTCAAACTGGCGAGAGCTTTGAGACGCTCAGCGCTGAGTATGCCGCATATGATCGCCCTGAGCCTCTGGTCGCACCAGGGTGGTTTGGCTGTTTTGATGCCAAAGAGCTGGGCGCGGATCTTGAGGCCGGGATCGCGATGGCCTTTATGGGCGTGGAAAACGTGATTTATGGGGTTGATCGGGTTGTTGCAATCCTGCCTGATGGGCGTGGCTATGCGTGGCATCAAATCAACGCCTGTGGCGAAGTCGCCTTTGACGGCAAACCACTACCTGATGGGTGCCCGCCCAAACCGTAGGAGTAGTGAGTGTAATGGTTCAGGAATTGGTTATCCCCAATATCATGACCGCATCCATGGGATTTGCGGTCTTTTTGCTCGGTGCGCGGCTAACGCGCAACGTGCCTTTCTTACAAGAATTCAACATTCCTGAAGCTGTGACCGGCGGGCTGATTGCCTCGGTGTTTTTTGGCATGTTTGGGTGGCTGTCTAATTGGGATTTGGTTTTTGAACTTGAGGCGCGCGACTTTTTCATGGTGTTGTTCTTTGCTGGCATCGGTTTGAACGCTCGCCTGAACGACCTGATGGGCGGCGGGCGAACGCTTGTTTTGCTTCTGCTACTGACCTTTGCGGCTATTGTCCTGCAAAACGGAATTGGCGTTGCTGGCGCGTGGCTGTTTGGTTTTCCTGTGCAATCTGGTGTACTGTTTGGGTCTGCTGCGCTGATCGGAGGCCACGGGACGGCAATTGCTTGGTCTGGCGAGGTTGCTGAGGTAACAGGCCTAGCTGCCTCTGCGGAACTGGGCGTCGCCGTAGCGACGTTGGGGCTTATCCTTGCGGCTGTTTTGGGCGGACCGATTGCGAAATATTTGGTGAACCGTCACAACTTGCAGCCTGCGCACCCAGAAGAACACCTGAGTGTCGGGGTGCCATTTGATGCCTTGCCTGATGAGGATGAAATTACGCACGTCAGCCTGACACGGGTTGCGCTCGCGTTGTGTCTGTCGCTGATAACTGGCTACTATCTTCATGCTGGGTTGAACGAAGCAGGGCTGAAATTGCCACTCTTTGTACCGTGTCTGGTGATGGGCATCGTCATTGGAAACCTGCATTCCGGTTTGTTCCCCAAGGCAGAAGCGATCAGCCGCACGCCGACATTGGGGGTTGTGACCGAATTCGCGCTTGGCGCGTTTCTTGCAATTTCTCTGATGACTCTTGATCTCAGTGAACTTGCGGAACTGGGCCCCGCAATCATCGGCACAATTGGCCTGCAGGCTATCGTAACCGTTGTTTTTGTAATTGTTGTTTTGTTCCCAATTTTGGGCGGTCAATATCGGGCCGCGGTTCTCGCATCTGGCTTTACCGGCTTTTCATTGGGTGCGACGCCAACGGCGATTGCCAATATGACCGCTGTGACCAAACATTATGGCCCGTCGCCAATTGCATTTGTAGTGCTGCCGCTGGTATCGGCTTTCTTCGTGGATATCGCTAATGCGATCGTCATCCAGATGATCGTAAACTTCTAAGGACCTCCTATGCCTGATCTTCTGATCGAACTCTTCTCTGAGGAAATCCCCGCCCGAATGCAGGCTCGCGCCGCGGATGATCTGCGCAAACGCGTGACAGATGGATTGGTCGAGGCTGGCCTGACCTATGCGCATGCCAAAGCGTTTTCGACACCGCGCCGATTGACACTGGCGCTTGAGGATTTGCTCGCTGAAAGCCCAACCGTCAAAGAAGAGCGCAAGGGTCCCAAAGTAGGTGCACCCGATAAGGCGATCGAAGGTTTTCTGCGCGGGGCAGGCGTAAGCCGCGATGATCTGGAAGAGCGCGACACCCCTAAAGGCGCGGTCTATTTTGCAACCATCACCAAACCGGGCCGTGCGGCAGCCGAGATTGTGGCTGAGGTTTTGGAAGATACGATCCGCAATTTCCCATGGGCCAAGTCCATGCGTTGGGGCGCTGGTAGTCTGCGGTGGGTGCGTCCATTGCACTCGATCCTGTGCATCTTGTCAGATGCGGAGGGCACAACTGTTGTGCCTCTGGACATTGATGGCATCAAATCAGGCAACAAAACCCAAGGCCACCGCTTTATGGGGGATGGTCGTTTTGCGGTCACCGGATTTGAGGATTATGAGGTCAAGCTTAAGCGCAGCCACGTGATCCTGAACAGCGAGGAACGCGCTGCGGCGATCTGGAATGATGCGACACAAATGGCGTTTGCGCAGGGGTTGGAGGTCGTTGACGACCAAGGCTTGCTGAGCGAAGTCGCCGGTCTTGTGGAATGGCCCGTTGTTCTGATGGGCGATATTGCGGAAGACTTCCTTGGGCTACCGCCGGAAGTGCTGCAGACCTCGATGAAAGAACACCAGAAGTTTTTCTCGGTGAGGAATCCCAAGACAGGTCGGATTGAGAAATTTATCACGGTAGCGAACCGCGAAACGAACGATCACGGCAAGACCATTTTGGCCGGAAACCAAAAAGTCCTATTTGCGCGCCTGAGCGACGCCAAGTTTTTCTGGGAAAACGATCTACGCGTTGCCAAAGCTGGCGCTGAGGCATGGCTTGAGAGTCTGAACAACGTGACCTTCCACAATAAGCTGGGCAGTCAGGGGGAACGGATCGCGCGCATAGCTGCGCTCGCCGCAGATGTCGCGCGGCTCGCAGGAGCCGAGGCTAATGTGGCCGATCAGGCTGCGCGTTTTGCCAAGGCGGACTTGAGTTCGGAAATGGTCTATGAATTCCCCGAGCTTCAGGGACTTATGGGACGTTATTACGCGCAGGCGGCGGGACATGGCGAAGACATCGCGGCGGCGGCTCAGGAACATTACTCACCACTTGGTCCATCAGACGCGGTGCCGTCCGCTCCGGTGTCTGTTTCCGTTGCGCTGGCGGATAAGCTGGACACATTGACTGGGTTCTGGGCGATTGACGAGAAACCAACAGGCTCAAAAGACCCGTTTGCGCTGCGTCGCGCAGCGCTGGGTGTGATCCGGTTGGTGTTGGAAAACGATTTGCGTGTGCCGTTGGACCGGTACTTTGATCTGCAATTGTTGCGCCATGAAATCGCGCAGAATGGCGATGACACAACATCGCTTAAGCTGATGCAGGATATGGTGCAGGAGATAGCCGGACACGGTGTGTTTGGCGCAGCAGTGCGTACTGTTCTGGACGCGGTGGACGGAGATTTGCCGCAAAATATGGAAGATCTAAAGGGGCGCTTGCCAGATACTTCTGGGGATTTGTTGTCCTTCTTCCATGACCGCCTGAAGGTCTATTTGCGGGATCAAGGCATTCGTCATGACGTGATTGATGCCTGTGTCGCGATGGATGGCAACGATGATTTGACATTGCTTGTGAAACGCGCGCGCGCGTTGCAGGACTTTTTGGCAACTGAAGACGGCGAAAACCTGTTGCAGGGTTTCAAACGCGCCAACAATATTCTGGCACAGGCTGAAGACAAAGATGGCGTTGAGTACTCGTATGGTGCGGACGTCAAGTTTGCCGAGAGCGATGTGGAAAAGGCGCTGTTTGGTGCACTTGATGGCGCAGAGGGCGCGATCTCTTCGGCCATCGAGGCCGAAGATTTCGCGTCAGCCATGGCAAGCATGGCCGCCCTTCGCGCCCCGATAGATGCATTCTTTGAGGCGGTGCAAGTCAATAGCGATAATGACATCATTCGCCGCAATCGCCTGAACCTGCTGTCGCGCATTCGCGTGATTTGTTCTGGGGCTGCCGATCTGACCCGAGTCGAGGGCTGACGCGACGCAAACGCGCGGTGGGGCAGCTTTTGCTTGCCTCGCCACGCGGCAGGCCTATGCTGCTTCGGCAACAAGAGGTGCCGCAGTGCAGCAAGATGACCCCAATATCACCCTGATTTCTCCAACAGCACCAGTTGCGGTCGCGACCCATGGCGGGCGCGCGAAGTGTTTGCAGCGTTTGGTGCGACTGGACCTTCCGGTGCCTCAAACCGTGGCGCTGTCTTTTGATGCGGTGCACAGCATCGCAGCAGGCGATTTGCCTGATGTTGAGCGGGTTCTGGCCGCTTTTGGTGAAGATCAGCTACTCTGTGTGCGACCCTCCTCTGAGGATCCCGACTGGGGTGGTCCCGGCGCGGTACTCAACATCGGTATGAACGAAAAATGCCTGTTGTCCCTAAGTGATGAAATCGGGATGGAGGCCGCGACAGGGTTGTATTTGAAGTTTATCCAAACCTATTCGACCCATGTCGCGCGGCTGGATCCGGATATCTTCGATGATATTGATCCAGGTAGCGAAAGTGCACTGAGCCGATATCTGGAAGCTTATGAAGCTGAGGCAGAAGAGGCGTTCCCACAAAGCCGCGGTGTTCAGCTGGCTGGTGTGTTACGTTCGATGGCGCGTGCGTGGGAAGGCACAACGGCACGATTGCTGCGCCAAGCCAAAGGCGCACCTGCTGAAGCGGGTCTGGGATTGGTCGTTCAGCAAATGTCTCTTGGCATGGGGCAGGGCGAAAGCGGCTCAGGCGTTTTACAGCTTGTGGATAGTGGCACAGGGCGTCCTAAAATTATTGGACGTTACCTCAGTCAAAGCCAAGGGCGAGATGCCTTGAGAAGTGGTGCCGGCGCGCTGTTTCTTCAACGCGATCAGCGCGGGAATTCGCTTGAAGACAAGGCACCTGAGAAATTTGGTTTGCTGAAGGAATTTGCGGGATTGATGCGCCAAAAGCTGCGCGAAGAAATGCAGGTCGAGTTCACACTGGTGAACGGTGCAATACAAATTCTGGATGGGGTTCGTGTTCAACGCAATGCGCGCGCTGCTGTGCGGATCGCGGTTTCTTTAGCGGAAGATGGCATTATTCCTCGTGAAGAAGCGGTAATGCGGATTGACCCGCGATCGCTAAATGAGTTGCTACACCGACAAGTCGATCCAGAGGTTGTTCGTGATGTGATTGGAACGGGAATTGCCGCCAGCCCGGGCGCGGCCACTGGGCGAATTGTGTTTTCTGCGGAAGAAGCGCAAGCCAGTGCCGCGCGAGGCGAAGCTTGTGTTTTGGTGCGGCGTGAAACCAATCCGGAAGACATTCGCGGCATGCACGCCGCCAGCGCTGTTTTGACCGAGCGCGGTGGTGTGACAAGTCATGCGGCAGTGATTGCGCGGGGGTTGGGGCTACCCTGTGTGGTGGGCGCAACGTCGATGGGGTTTGATGTTGTTAAAAATCGCCTGACGGCTCAGGACGGGCGTGTTTTCAAAGAAGGTGATGTGATCACAGTTGATGGCAGCAATGGCCAGTCGTTAGCTGGTGAACCTGATATGTTAGAAGCCGAGTTGGGAGCAGCGTTCCAGACTCTGATGTCATGGGCGGATGACATCCGGGATATCAGCGTTCGTGCAAACGCGGATACGCCGGCAGATGCGCGCACGGCGTTGATGTTTGCAGCAGAAGGGATCGGTCTCTGTCGTACAGAGCATATGTTCTTTGAGGCGGACCAGCTGACCGCAATGCGTGAAATGATATTTGCCGACGGGCCTGAGGATCGAAGCGCGGCATTGGAGCAGTTGCTACCATTGCAGCGGGACAGTTTTGTGGAGCTCTTTAGGATCATGCAGGGACTACCAGTCTGTATTCGCCTGTTCGATCCACCTCTGCATGAATTTCTACCAACTGACCGCGCGGGCCTCAGGGATCTGGCTGAAGCTTTGAACCTGCCATTGTCGGATGTGACTCGTCGGGTCGAGGCATTGGGGGAATATAACCCGATGCTGGGGATGCGTGGCGTTAGGTTGGGGATCACGGTACCCGAAATCATCGACATGCAGGCGCGTGCCGTATTTGAAGCCACATTGGAAGCCCATCGTGCCGGACAAAATGTGGTGCCCGAAATTATGATCCCATTGGTTTCAGCAAAGCGTGAAGTCGAACTGGTCAAGACGCGCATTGAAGCGGTTGCGGCGAGCGTGCGTACTGAGACTGGAGCTGAATTTGAATACCGGCTTGGCGTAATGGTTGAAACTCCACGCGCAGCGCTGCGCGCAGAAGATATCGCGCCGCATTGCGAATTCTTTAGTTTTGGGACCAACGATTTGACCCAGATGACCTATGGGCTGTCGCGCGACGACGCGGGTCGTTTTATGTCACCTTATGTGAAGCAAGGTGTTTTCCCCGAGGATCCGTTTCATACACTTGATCAGGAGGGTGTGGGTGAACTCGTCCGGCTAGGAGCCCAGCGGGGACGCAAAGCGCAGCCCAATTTGACGCTCTCAGTCTGTGGCGAACATGGCGGCAGCCCCGAATCAATCGCCTTTTGTCGGGCGCTAGGCATGGACTATGTGTCCTGCTCGCCATTCCGTGTTCCTGTTGCGCGGCTTGCCGCTGCACAGATCGCAATACAGGATAGAATCACCTAAAATCGTTTAATTTCAACACCATCCCCTTGACAGCGACAAAATGAAGCTTATGTCGGCCGTTCGCTTGGGTGGACTCCTTTGGGCTTTTTGGGCTAAAGGAGCGCCTGAATTTTGGCTTAACGGGCCGTTATGGATTTTGGAACTATGGCAAAAATACGAATTCTACATGGATTAGTTTTGGCGTTTTCGCTTTCGGCAACTGCAACTTTGGCAGAGGCTCCTTCAGATGAGCCAGTTGAGACCGAGCAGTTTCAGCGCGTCACGCTGTTTGACGGCAAGACACTACGCGATATCTTTGCCCCCAAGAAAACTCCGGCACCGATCGAGATCACATTGTCGCGCGCTTGGGTAGACCAGCAACCCGCCGTTGCCGAACAAAAGCGCGATGAGCAATGGTCTTGTCTTGCCGAGGCTCTCTACTTTGAGGCCCGTGGCGAAAGCGTAAAAGGTCAGTTTGCGGTGGCGGAAGTCATTATGAACCGCGCGGCCCATTCAAACTTTCCGGAAAGTGTTTGTGGTGTCGTGAAACAGGGCACCGAGAGTGGTCGCAAGTATCAGTGCCAATTTACCTACAACTGCGATGGCGTCGCTAACAAAATTCGCGAGGCAGACGCTTATGAACGGGTGGGTAAAGTTGCCCGTATGACCATTGATGGTGCGTCTAGCGCGTTGACCGATGGTGCGACGCATTACCATACGAAAGCAGTGAATCCGCGTTGGGCACAACAGTTTCCACGCACCGCAACCATTGGCGTTCATCACTTTTATCGTATGCCAACGCGTCTTACCTTAAACTGACGGTACTCAACTGACACAAATTAAGCGCGTTGCGCGTCAGATGTGACGTATTTGGGCTATGGTATGACGTCTCGCGCTCTGGTAGCTGGCCGTGCAGCTTTTAAAGTGCGCGAAACCTTGACCACAGGAGCAACGCCGTGAGCAACGAAATTCGGCTGGCCTTTGCCCACCCCTCAGAGCGTGCGGAAGCGACCGCCAGCAAGGATCCTCTTGATCGGATTTCCCTGCGAGACCATATCGTGGAGGTCGATATCGGAGCGTTTCAGGCCGAACGCGGCCATTCGCAGCGTATCTGCTTTAACGTAGTCGTCGAAGTTAGACCGCTAACCGACCCTGTTGAGGATGATGTTGATCGCATTCTTTCATATGATCGGGTGACCGAAGCGATTGCGCATGAGTTGGCAGCGGAACGGTTGAACCTATTGGAGACCTTGGCCGCCCGTGTCGCCGAACGTATCCTGATTGAGCCGCAAGCCATGCGCGTGTTTGTCCGCATCGAGAAGCTGGATCGCGGCCCTGGTGCGCTGGGTGTTGAGATCGCGCGCAGCAAGAGTGTCGTGCCGACGTTGGTTGCCAGCACAGAAGAAGCTGATGCGCCGCATCCGCGCGTCGTTTTCCTGTCCAATGAGGCTTTGAACTCGTCGCTGCTAAAAGCGTGGATTGATCAGCTGCAAGCTTTGAGCGTGCCTTTGGTGTTTTGTGTCGGTGCCCCTGAAGCGGAGACACCTGTGACAGGTCATGCAATGACGCAGCGGCGAATTGATCTCCTCGCTATTGAGCAAAATGCATGGGCGCTGGCTTCAAAAGATGAGCGCTGCGTCGTTGTGAGCACTCGCACCGAAATGGATTGGGCCATGCGCAACGGTCAGACCTGTGTTTGGGCACCCTCCAAAATGGTATTGGATGCGGTCGATGGTCCATCGTCTTCTGCAAAAGACACCTTGGCGCTTGGAGCTTGGTTCGCCGAGCACATGCAAGCGCAAGATTTTTGGATCATTGGCGCAGAGCTGCCATTAGAACTGTCTATTCCTGCAACATGTGTCGCGGTGGGGCAGGCCAAGCTCTAAGGCCTTGCTTTTTCCTGAACGATTTCGCATTTGTCTGACATGACTACGTATTTTCGAGCGATCCCTCAAACCGATGTCGCGCGTCCGGATGGCGCGCGCACTATTGCGGGAGGCTGGGCATGGTTCACCCAAATCGAGCGTTTTGAACGCGGTAAGGCCGCGCAAATTATTCCAGTTTCTGAGGTGCCGGACCGGATTTTGAAGCAGATCTGTGCCGCGCGCCCAAAACTGGGGCGGGTGCGGGTCAACCGCCCCCAGATCATGGGCATTCTCAACGTTACTCCTGATAGTTTTTCCGACGGCGGAAAGTACTCTGGCTCTGCGCATGCCTTGGCGCACGCTCGTACGATGTTGGCAGCTGGCGCAACTGTTATTGATGTTGGTGGAGAATCTACAAGGCCGGGCGCAGTCGAAGTGCCAATTGAAGCTGAAATTGCGCGCACGTCCCCAGTGATTGCAGCAATATCCAAAGAGCTTGGCGCGCCAGTCAGCATTGATACCCGTAAAGCTGAAGTAGCGCAGGCGGCTTTGGAGCATGGCGCATTTCTGGTCAATGACGTTTCGGGGCTGACGTTTGATTCAGCTCTCGCACCTCTTTGCGCGCAAGCGCAAGCGGTGGTTTGCGTGATGCACACGCAGGGTGATCCGCAAACCATGCAAAATGATCCGACATACGAGGATGTTTTGCTGGATGTGTATGATTTTTTAGAAGACAAGGTGCAACGTCTTGAAGCTCTTGGTCTTGCACGCAGCAATATCGTGATTGATCCGGGTATCGGGTTTGGTAAAACAATGGCGCATAACCTGCGGCTTCTGTCGCGGATCAGTTTGTTCCATTCTTTAGGCTGCTCGGTTTTGCTTGGGGCATCGCGTAAGCGATTTATTGGCACAATCGGGAATGTAGACATCGCAACAGAGAGAATGCCGGGGTCCTTGGCGGTGGCGCTTGAAGCCATTGCGCAGGGCGTGCAAATCCTACGTGTTCATGATGTGGCTGAGACGCGGCAGGCGGTGAGCTTGTGGCAGGCTGTGACAACAGGAGAAGTAAATGACGCGTAAGCTGTTTGGAACCGACGGGGTGCGCGGTACCGCAAATATCGCGCCGATGACTGCAGAGATGGCTTTGCGGATTGGCGCTGCCGTGGGCCGTTACTTCCGCAATGACGGCAATAACCAGCATCGCGTCGTGATCGGAAAAGATACGCGCTTGTCAGGGTATATGTTTGAGAATGCGTTAACAGCTGGTCTGACCTCGACGGGTATGAATGTTTTCTTGCTCGGGCCGGTACCTACTCCGGCCGTGGGATTGCTGACCACATCCATGCGGGCTGATTTGGGAGTCATGATCTCGGCCAGCCACAATCCGGCTGAAGACAATGGCATCAAATTCTTTGGGCCGGATGGCTTTAAGTTGAGTGATGATGCCGAGATGGAAATTGAACGTTTGATTGAGACCGGTGTGGAGCCTGTTCAACCACAAAACATCGGTCGGGCGAAACGTATTGATGACGGTCGGTTCCGTTATATCGAGCGGGTCAAAAGTTCACTACCGCGCGACCTGCCATTGAGCGGAATCAAAGTGGTTATTGATTGTGCCAATGGCGCTGCATATCGTGCCGCTCCGGAAGCTCTCTGGGAGCTTGGCGCGGAAGTTATTCCTGTTGGGGTTGCGCCTAATGGATTGAATATAAACAAAGATTGCGGATCAACTAAGCCTCTTGTGGCAAGCGAAACGGTTGTGGCGCATGGCGCAGATGTGGGTATCTGTCTGGATGGTGACGCAGACCGCGTGATGATCATCGATGAGACTGGTCAGGTCGCTGATGGTGATCAGATCATGGGGTTGTTGGCGTCGCGTTGGGCCGAGAGTGGTCAGTTGAAAGGCGGCGCATTGGTTGCGACGGTGATGTCCAATCTCGGCTTGGAGCGCTTTCTGGAAGGCAAAGGTTTGCGCCTCGAACGCACGGCTGTTGGCGACCGTTATGTGGTCGAAGCGATGCGCAAGGGTGGATTCAATCTTGGTGGTGAGCAATCGGGCCATATTGTCATGACCGATTACGCGACAACTGGTGATGGGCTTATGGCGGGCTTGCAGTTTTTGGCGGCGATGGTTGAAACCGGGCGCAAAGCATCGGAGTTGGCACAAGTGTTTGAGACAGTGCCGCAGATGCTTAAGAATGTGCGCTACGGCATTGGTCAGACACCTCTGGAAACTGAGCGCGTGAAGCTGGCGATTCAATCTGCTGAGGCGGCGCTGGTCGGGAATGGGCGATTGCTGATCCGTAAATCGGGCACGGAACCTTTGGTGCGCGTTATGGCTGAATGCGAGGATGCGGACCTGCTGGAGCGCACGGTGGACAGTGTTGTGGACGCAGTGACAGAAGCGGTGAGCTGACTTTTCCTTATCTCTTGGAGAACAGACGTTTTAGCGCGCCGTATTGACTTAGAGCCACTCCCACGAGAATCAGGATTGCTCCCCAGACCAATGTGTTCGGCACGGGTTCTCCCATCAGTGTCACGCCAAAAATGACCGACCATAGTGGGACCTGATAGTTGGTCAAACTCATGAAGACCGGGCCTGCGCTACGAATGACCACAATACGCAGGAGGCTGGCGGCGGCGGTCGGCACCAGCCCCAAGAGAGCAACAAGCGCCAATCCTTCATTCGATGGGATGGGTGGCAAGCCGTGCTTCAAGAATGCGATCGGAATGACGACGGCTGATCCAAACAGAAGGGTCGCAGCGGCGAGCCCAACCGGGTCTAGCGGAGGAAGCCGGCGCATGATGACTGATGAGATTGCATAGCAGGCGGCCGCGCCAAGGCAGGCTAATTGCCCGAATTTTTCATATGGGCTGCCACTGCTGGCAAACGCCGAAGGGCCGATTAGAACCAAAACCCCCGCGAAACCAATCAAGAATCCAAAACTGCGGCGCACGGTCATTCTTTCGCCGGGTACAAGGAGGTGGGCCAGTGGCAAAACAATCAATGCAACAGCTGCCATTGACACGCCAGTAAAGGCCGAAGTGACGTATTGTTGGGCCCAAGCCAAAAACATAAACGGGACAGCGGCGCTAAAGATCGACGCCACCAATAATCTCGGCCAGTCTGTTTTGGATTGGGTGAACATAAGACCACCGCGTGCCTGCCAAATAACAGTGGTGATGACTGCCGCAAACCCAATTCGGCCAGCGGCGACCCAGAAGGGCGGCAAATGCCCAAGCGCCAGTTTTTGAACCATGAAAGTGCCACCCCAGATCACACCCAGAGCGGCAACCATGATCCAATCGAGTTTATTTGGGATAGGTGACTTCATATGACTGAGTGGCACGGGGGAGCATGGTGAGCAAGAAGCCATTGAGTGAAGGGGAATGTTTGTTCGAAATTTGAAATTTTTTACAAGCGTGCTGTCTTGGCGGAAAGGTCAAAATATTGGAACACTGAGTGGCGTTTACCAAAGCCAAAGGTTGCATGTTTTTGAGCTGCGGCCTTAAGTTGTGAAAGCAAATTAGGGGAATGAAAGCAATGAATATCACGAAGCTAGTTGTTGTGATGGTCTGTGCGTCTTTGGCGCTGACGTCTTGTGGGCGGTCTTCGAAATCGTCGGCAAACGTGACCACAGTCTCAACGGGTCAACAACTGACCGACTTAAAAACGGCATATGATGCAGGGGCGATGACCGAAAAAGAATACGAAGCCAAGCGCCAAGAACTTCTCAAGGGGTAATTCCGCGTAACGCTCGCGGAAGGTCCAAGCGGCTTCTCTAGGTGAATAGAAAAAGGGGCACCAGTGAAGGCGCCCCTTTTCGATTCTTTCGACTGACATGTGTGCCAATCAGTTCTTTTCTTTGTCGACCATTTTGCCGGCTGAAATCCATGGCATCATGCCACGCAGCTTTGCACCGGTTTCTTCGATCATGTGCTCGTCGTTTGCGCGACGTGAGGCTTTGATTGTTGGCTGGCCAACAGCGTTTTCAAGCATGAAGTCACGGACGAATTTACCTTGCTGGATGTCTTCCAGAACGGCCTTCATGCGGGCTTTGGTTTCGTCGTATTTCAGAATACGTGGGCCGGTGACATACTGGCCGTATTCCGCAGTGTTGGAGATCGAGTAGTCCATGTTAGCGATGCCGCCTTCATAGATCAGGTCCACGATCAGCTTCACTTCGTGCAGACACTCAAAGTAGGCCATTTCAGGTGCGTAACCTGCTTCAACCAGAGTTTCGAAACCACAGCGGATCAGTTCAACCAGCCCACCGCAGAGAACGGCCTGCTCACCAAACAGGTCAGTTTCGCATTCTTCGCGGAAGTTGGTTTCGATGATGCCCGAGCGACCGCCACCGATAGCAGAACAGTAAGACAGGCCAATTTCTAGCGCTTTGCCAGATGCGTCGTTGTCGACTGCCACAAGACAGGGTACGCCGCCACCTTTGGTGTATTCGCCGCGTACTGTGTGACCTGGGCCTTTAGGAGCCATCATGATCACGTCAACGCCTTCTTTGGGCTCGATCAGGCCAAAGTGGACGTTCAGGCCGTGTGCAAATGCAATCGCCGAGCCCGGTTTGATGTTGTCGTGCACGTATTTCTTGTATGTCTCAGCCTGCAGCTCGTCGGGCATGGTGAACATAATCACATCACACCAAGCAGCCGCTTCGGCGATCCCCATAACCTGCAGGCCTTCACCTTCGGCTTTTTTCGCAGACGCAGAACCGTCACGCAGGGCAACAACAAGGTTCTTCGCCCCCGAGTCACGCAGGTTTAGCGCGTGAGCGTGGCCTTGCGATCCATAGCCGAGAATGGCTACTTTTTTGTCTTTGATCAGGTTGATGTCGCAGTCGCGATCGTAATAAACGCGCATGTTCGGCGCTCCTTATTGTGAGGTATTTGGTGGTGATCATAGATTTTTGGTGCGCAATGGCGAGAGCTGAAAGCTGAGTATTTCTGAGTGAATGTGATGTTTTCATTCTCCAGAATATAGTTTAGTGATGTTTTTATGCTTGATGATTTGGATCGCCGCATATTGCGCTACCTTCAAGCCGAACCGGAGCAATCGATTCCGGATTTGGCGGACCGCTTAACGTTGACGTCGACGCGATTGACGCGACGTCTTGAGAAGTTGCGCGAGCTTGGCATCCTACGCGGACAGCGCGCGGTGATTGATTGGCAGGCAATGGGGTATGCTGTTGAGGTGAGCTTACGTGTGACCTTGGACAAGACGCAGTCGCGTGCCTTTGATGAGTTTATAGAAGCGGCGCGGCAGGTTCGTGAAGTTATCGAAATACAGACTTTCCTTGGGCAGGTTGACGTGCGTCTGTCTGTGATCGCGCGGGACATGCCGCATTATCAAGATATCTACCGCCGCCAAATTCTGACATTGCCGCATATCAACGACATTGAAGCACTTATGCAGGTTGCGCGCCTCAAGTCTGATGAAAGCCTGCCTTTATGATCGATTTAGATGACATTGATCGCGCATTGCTGCTTGCTTTGGTCGACGATGCGACCCAAAGCGCAAGTGTTTTGGGCCGCAAGTTGGGGATGAGCCAACCGGCGACGTGGCGACGGATCAAAAGGTTGCAAGACAGTGGCGTTATCTCTGGCCGGCGTCTGGATCTGGATCGGGAGAAACTTGGATTTGGCGTCACGGTATTTTTGGGCGTGAAACTGGCGACCAAAGGGCGGGTGTCTTTGGAAGACTTTGAGCGGGCTGTCAAAGCTATTCCCGAGGTCCAGACTGTCGAGCATGTGCTTGGTATGTACGATTATCGCCTGCGTGTGACAGCGCGCGACATTCCGGACTTTGAGCGCGTTTTGCGCCGCCGGATCATGACGCTACCCGGAGTTGGTAACGTTGAGGCCAACGTTTTGCTGAGCGAAGAAAAACGGCCTGGACCGCTGTTTTGACACTATTGCTCGGCCAACAAAAGCAGAGCTTCCCTTTTGATCAGGCATCTTCGGGCGGCTTGTACAGTTGGATCCGTCTCGCGCTCGTCTATTGTTCCAAAAATGCTGCGAAACTCGTCTAGAGCTTCGAGCTGGGCGTAATTGTTGGCGGAAATGCTATGGATGGAGGGAAGCAGGCTCTCACTGAGCAATCCGTTTGCCCAAACCAATTCATGATCGTCAAAAAGGACATGCACATATGTCACCCATCCACCATTTCGGATTGTCACGTTGCGATTGTCGACAAGGTGCTTGGCTGCGACCAACACTTCCCGATCGGCAAATAGCAAGCTGATTGCCGGGCCGCGTCGCAAGATACGATGGTTTTGCGAGACTTCTAAGCTTCTGTGTACGCCGAAAGTGTTCTCAGCAATACAAACCGGTGCCATGCGGCCATGCGCGCGTACGCGACGACACCCGACCCACCGCACTGGCTGGTTTCCGTTGTCGACGGTGACGACATGATCGCCGAGTTTGAGGTCTTCAATATTCACTTCTCCCTTGGGGGTTAGGATTTTGGTCCCAGCGGTGAAGCACACAACGGCGGCGGTGTAGTCGCCAACATAGAAAAGATTGTCACCTTCCTCGAGAGGATCGTCAAAATTGCCGTCGTTGTTGAAGTCAATATCCTGGTTGCGGTCCAGTGTGATCCCGCCCGGTTGGGAGGCCGCATCAGCAAGGTTTGTGCCCGGTGCGACAAACAATTGATTGACCGTGGGACCGCCATCTTCCGGTTGTAAGACATTGGAATTAAAGCGCACATATCCATCACCAAGCCCACTAACATCGCTTTGAATCGATGCGGTTTGTCCAGGATTCTGTGGGGCGTAATTGTATTTGATGATGCCCGCTTGATAGTCCTCAAGTGAATCGTAAACAACGATGTCAGCAATCGCGCTGCCGCCGTTTAATTGGCCATCAGCGGTTTCATTAACTGTGGTGAACACAATGATGTCGTCATCTTCAAACGGCTGTGATCCGCCGCTGACTGTGACAGTCCCCTGACCTTGGTTGCCTGCGCCGCTGTTGGAGCTCACACTTGGGCTATCTAGTACGTCGCTACCAAAGACTACAAAGGCACCCATGTCGCCATCCTTTTGAAAAAATTGAAAAAGATACTGGGGCCTTGGAAGGGAAAAACCACCCTTTCCTTGCTGCAGAGTGTGACAAGGGTAGCCCGTAGTTTGGGATTTAAGGGTGTTGCGGTGAATATCAAGTCGGATTGTTGCGGTCCAAAGATGTTGCGGTGCGCGGGGCCTCGTGTTGGAAGCAAGAGTTTGCGACCTTGGCGCCTCTTATCAGGGCGTAGTGGAAACATGTTGGACGGTTTGCTGTGAAGGTGTTTCCTGATCAGGAAGGCTTTGCTTTTTCACCTCCTCCCGATACACATCGAGCTGAATTTAGGAGGTTTTAGATGAAAAACGATGTTGATCCCGGCGGATTGAGTGAATTCTCAGTGGTGTTTACTGACCGTTCACTGAACCATATGTCTCAAATTTTTCAACAGGTTATGCGTGATATCTCCAACCTTCTGAAGGATGTCTACCAAGCGGACGCAGTAGCATTGGTTCCAGGGGGCGGTACCTATGGTATGGAGGCGGTCGCGCGCCAATTTGCACGAGATGCCAAGACATTGGTGGTGCGCAACGGTTGGTTCTCCTACCGCTGGAGTCAGATATTTGAAGCTGGCGGATTTGCCGCCGAGAGCACGGTTATGAAGGCACGCCAAGCTGGAAATGACGTCGCGGCACCCTTTGCGCCCGCGCCAATCGAAGACGTTGTTGCCAAAATTCTAGAGGAAAAACCTGACGTTGTCTTCGCGCCTCATGTCGAAACCAGCGCGGGGGTGATCTTGCCTGATAGCTATATCAAAGCCATGGCGGATGCAGCCCATGAGGTCGGTGCGTTGATGGTGTTGGACTGTATCGCTAGCGGGTGCGTCTGGGTGGATATGAAGGCGCTTGGCGTAGATGTTCTGTGCTCGGCTCCTCAGAAAGGCTGGAGTGCGTCGCCCTCTGCTGGCCTCGTGATGATGTCAGATAAGGCGCTGGAAAAGCTGAACAAAACATCATCTGACAGCTTTGCGCTGGACTTGAAAAAATGGCGTGACATCATGGCGGCTTACGAGAATGGCGGCCATGCTTATCACGCAACTCTGCCGACGGATGCGCTGCGTGCGTTTCGCGATACCATGCTTGAGACACGCGAATATGGTTTTGAGAAACTCCGGGATGCGCAATGGGAATTGGGCAATTCAGTGCGTAAGCTACTGAAAGAAAAGGGCATAACATCGGTTGCCGCCGAGGGCTTTGGCGCACCGGGAGTGGTTGTGAGCTATACCAGTGATCCGGCCATCCAGAATGGCAGCAAGTTTGCCGCCAAGGGAATGCAGATTGCGGCGGGGGTGCCGCTGGCCTGTGATGAGCCTGAAGGGTTCATGACTTTCCGTCTTGGCCTATTTGGGCTGGACAAGCTCTATGATGTCGATGCCACGATGGCGCGTCTAAGCACTGTTCTGGACGAGGTTCTTTAACCCAAAGGACAAAGGTTAAGGCGCCGATATCGCAAATTTGGGGCTGTCTGTATTGCGTCGGTATCCCGTCGGTATTGCGACAGTGCGATTTTAGTGTTGCGCGCATGTGTTACCACAAGGGGCGCAAGCCATTGCGGCCTAGCAGGTTGGCGATGGGATTTTCAAAAACACGGGCACGCAGGCGTTGCGTGTCCGAAGCTGTTACAGGGCTTGCTTTAAGCGCAGCGCGACATTGCTTTTAGAGCCCAGCCCATATCGCAGAGTTGCCCAAATGACTGCGAGGCTGATCAGCAACCACAGGCTCCCCCAAATGACTGTGGTGCCGCCAAACTCCTCAGCAAGAATGCGGGCGTCCGATCGCAAATAGCTTCGCCGGATTGTGTCATCAAAGATATCCAGCGGTACGTAAATCATGCTGCTGATGCCGATTGTGCGCAGGATCATGTCGTTGATGTCGAGGCTGAATGATCGACTGGCAAGCAGCATCAAAATGCCTGTGGACACGGTAAAGATCAGCGCGAAAAGGTCACGAATAAAGAGAGCCGCAACCAGAAGTGTTACCACGCCAAAGAGTGCCAGAATTGCGCGGTCCCAATGGGTGCGCAACGCCAAAACAAAGACGCTGGCTCCGATCAGGAGCGACCCAAGATAGCCCGCAGATGCGATTACGAAACGGCTGCCGCCGCGCGATGTGACAACGCCGCCTTCGTTGGCGCTGATGGTTAGGCTCACGACCTCACCACCGGTGAGAAGGGTTGCCGCCGCATGAGAAAACTCGTGCAGAAAGACGGTCAGAATGCGCAACGGCAGCACAAAATCCGTGTTCCACAACAGGGCAATTACGATTGTCAGGCACAGCAATTGCCAGTGGTTTGCGATCTTACGAAAAGTGGGGTGCATGATTATTTTGCGCCCAGTCCCATTTGCATGAGCGTCCGTCGCACAGGTGCTAGGGCGTAGAGCGTGTTCAACCCCATTGCACGCATGTTGCGCAAAGGTTGGGATGACACCATCGAGGCGCGGTTGAGCAAATCAATGCCCTGAACGCGCAGCTTGACCTCGGCAAAGCGGCGGCGGTGATAGCTGTCGAGCATGCGGGCATCGCCTAAAGTGTCAGGGCTGGCCATCGCCAGTTCCAACAGGATGCGCATGTCTCCGAGGCTCATGTTCAGACCCTGCGCCCCAATTGGTGGCACAACGTGGGCAGCTTCAGCCACGAGCGCCAAGCGCTGCCCAGTCAGGCGTTCAGCGGATTGTGAGATGATTGGCCAAAGAGTGCGGCGCGACGCCAATTTGATAGGGCCAAACAACGAGGCAGACCGCCGTGTCATGGCCGCTTCAAAAGCTGTGTCTTCAAGCTCGAACAATTCCTGCGCGCGCCGCGAAGTCTCCATCCAGACCAAAGCCGAAGACGGCTGGCCTTGATAGTCTGGCAGCGGCACCAGCGTGAACGGGCCGCCTGTGCGATGGATTTCGGTGGATACATTGCAGTGTGGAATTGGATGTGTGACCGCTAACGCCAGAGCTTTTTGGCCATAACGGGTGGTCTGGACTTTGATGCCGGCCGCTTCGCGCATGGGGGAGGTGCGCCCATCGGCGGCAATCACAAGGCGGGCGCGGGTTTGGCTGTCGTCAGACAGGCCAACGCGCGCCTCATCTGTGCGGGTGAACAGCGATGTGGTGGCGGTGCCAAGGCGCAAATCGACTGTTTCAAGCTCCTCAAGGCGCGCCAGCATTTCGCGCCGCAGCAGCCAGTTGGACAAGTTCCATCCAAAGGGTTGGTCCGAAATATCGTTGGCGTCAAAGTCTTTGACGATGCGTGCCTCGGGCTCGGGACCACCTGCATCGACGATTCGCATCACTTGCAGCGGGGCTGCGTGGTCTTTGAGTCGATCCCATAACCCTGCGGTTTGCAGCAATTCGCGAGCGGGCTGTAAAAAGGCGGTGGTGCGCAAGTCTGAACCTTCGGCGTCGCGCTCGGTCACCGGAGGAGTCGGATCAACAATTTGAACCGAAAACCCCGCCGTGCCAAACGCGGCCGCGGCGGTCAATCCGGCAATGCCGCCGCCGGATATCAGGATGTCGACGTCATGTGTCTGCGTCATGGGCTTTGCCTCCTGCGGAAATGCCTCCGGCGCAGAGCTTACGCGCCGTTGAAGCAGGTTCCAAGGGGCGGACTTTAGCCTCTTGAAATATAGATCAGTATGGCGAACATCACCGGCACAAAACAGACAGCCGGGATATAGAGGCCAGGCAGCCCGAAGGCGAGAATTGCAGATACCCAAAGCAGCACAATTGAGGCGATGACAACATAGATGTTGCGTCGGATCGCGCGCGAATCAAGGTTTTCTTCGACCTCTTTCGAATTTTCGAGTTCGGTCAAAAGTGTATCTTTTTCAAAGGTTTCAAAGCGGCTCAAGGGGGGTCCTAGTCGTCTTGTTTTCTAAGTGATTGGAAGGGAGGAAGCGCCGACAGGTACCAGCCGAGTGGAGTGGAGGGAGGAGGCAGCCCCCGCCGGCTCTTATCAGATATGCGATTTTTGTAGGTAAGGTACACGCCAGAATGTCGCAGAGCGGTTTATCGGCGGATTTCCGTCATGTGAGCTTTTTGAGGAAGCCCGCAAGGTCGTCTGTATGGTGATGAATATGCTCGCCTTGGTGCGGTTCCGGGGCCACATGCACCGTCCGCATTCCCAAGTCATGCGGCGCTTGGAGGTTGCGCGGATCGTCTTCGAACATGGCCGCCGTTTCTGTGGAGACACCATCCAGTTTGAAAATGGTCTCAAAGGCAGCGCGTTCAGGTTTGGGCAGAAAGTTTGCATGCTCAACGCCGTAGACCGCGTCAAACAGGTTGCTGAGCCCGCGTGCTGCCAGCACGCGTTCCGCGTAGGGGGCTGTGCCGTTTGTATAGACGATGCGACGGCCGGGCAGCTCGCGGATATTGGTCGCGAGGTGGGCGTCATGCTCCAGGTGCTCCAGGGAGATGTCGTGCACTTCGACCAAATAGGGTGCGGGGTCCACGTCGTGTTCCCGCATCAATCCGGTGAGCGTGGTGCCGTATTCGCGCCAGTATTTTTGGCGCAGCATATCGGCGTGCGGCCGATCCACGCCCAAAGCGTCCATCACAAAGGCCGTCATCTTTTGCTCGATCTGATCAAACAGGCGCGCTTGGGGCGGGTATAGGGTGTTGTCGAGGTCAAACACCCATGTGGAGACATGAGAAAAGGATTCTTTGGGCATAAGCTGCATCTAGCCGATTGGTGGGGCGGGAGGCAATGCAAAGCGGCAGTTAGGGTTGCATCATACCGATCCGCGCGTAATGCTATGCGGCATTGCCATTTACGGAGCCGCCGAATGCCTCAGAGCCGGAACAACACCAAAGACGCCTATACCCTGATCCTGGAAGCGATCGATGTGGGTGTCTATAAACCCGGTGACAGGCTGGTCGAAAGCGACCTCGCAGAGCGCTTTGGCGTGTCGCGCACACCCATTCGGGAAGCTTTGCAGCGTTTGGAAACCCAGTCTTTGTTGGCGCGCGACGGGCGCAGTTTGATTGTGAACTCGCTAGATCACAACCAACTGGCCGAGCTGTATGTGGTGCGCACCGAATTGGAAGGTTTGGCCGCGCGTTTGGCCGCCCGTCATGGGACCGAAGAAGAAGTGCGTGTGCTGCAGGATATGGTCGATTCCGACCAAGCGCTTGTGGACGATCCTTCGGCCTTATCCCGTTCCAATCGCCGCTTTCACAAGCAAATCCATTTGGCGTCCCATAATCGCTTTCTGGTTCAGCAGCTGGACCTTGTGCATCGCTCAATGGCGCTGATGGCGACCACGTCGATTGCCGCGGAAGGGCGAGGGGTGGACACTCTGGTGGAGCATCAGGCAATTGTCGATGCGATCAAGTCGCGGGATGAAGACGGTGCTTATTCGGCTCTACGCAGTCACATTTCCTCGGCCTTTGTGACCCGATTGAAGCAAGACAACAGAGACTGATTAGCCTTTAGCCTGTTGCGGTTGGATCAAAGTCGACTTGGTGGGCTTCTTTGGTTTTGCCATGTTCGGTTTTGTCCCAGTAGTAGGGAGCGGTCAGCAGCTCGTATAGGCCTTTGTAGGCTGCAAGTGTTGCCATTGGGAAATAGGCGCCCATGGTCAGAATAAAGGGATATAGTCGCGGGCGGTTCATGCGCGCCACAGCGAGGAGGGCGATTGCGCCATTCAGGCAGGCAGCAAGTGCGGTCCCGACGGCCAGCCAAGTGACGGTCGCGGCGGCGACGTGATTTTCTAGCGGATGGGGCATGCCGAAGGCCGCAGCCCAGAGAAGCCAAAGCGCAGGCGCCAGCAGGAATTGCGAGATCGCCGTCAAAAAGACCAGTTGGAACCCAAAAAAGCGGCGCGGGCCAAGTTCGCGCCAAAGCAGACGGGGTCGGCGCATGTGAACCAGATAGGTGACCATAAACCCCTTGAGCCATCGTGAACGCTGACGGATCCAAGGAAGAGCGCGGCAGTTGGCTTCTTCTTGTGTCACGGAACATAGCATTTCAGTGCGATAGCCAAAGCGCGCCAGACGTATTCCCAAGTCGGCGTCTTCGGTGACGTTGTGGGCATCCCACCCCCTGACGCGATCTATGGCACCGCGCCTTAGAAACAGCGTGGTGCCGCCAAGGGGAATGGCAAACCCGAGACGTATGAGGCCGGGCAGGATCACTCGAAACCAGCTGGCGTATTCAATTGAGAAACACCGCGAAATCCAATTGGTGTAGGGATTGTAGTAATCCAGAACACCTTGGATGCAGGCGACATCGGGATCTGCGTGCGCAAAATGTGAGGCGACTTGTTCTAGCTGGTCTCGTGCGGGGGCGTCCTCGGCATCCCATATGCCAATGATCTCGCCGCGACAGAAATCCAAAGCGTAGTTGAGCGCGCGTGGTTTTGTTGTGAGGCCTGAGCCGGCGGGAACCTCAACAACCCGCATCCATTGCGGCAGTTGTGTGTGTGCGATCGTCTCGCGGGTGAGCGCGTCTTTTTCCTCTAAGACAAGCACAATATCGAGCAGCGCGCGCGGATAGGTTAGCCGTGTCAGCCGCCGTATCAAGGCATGCGCAATTTGGGTTTCCTGATAAAGCGGCACAAGCACCGAAATATGGGGTAATCGATCTAAAGCCGTAGGTATTTGGGGGACTTTGGTATGCGCACCTAGATGGGACAAAAGCGTGGCGAGGCGCAGCAGTGTCACGAGGCTCAAGGAAAGCAATGCCCAGCCCATGACCATCCCAGAAATGCCCGCTGGTGACATCGAAAATGCCAATAGAAGCAGGATAAAAAACACTGGGACCAAGGAAGATGCGCGCCGGACTTGTTTCGTCCATCCACGGCAGCTTTGATGGGGCGGGAGGCGTCCTTCCGCGCGATCTGCAAGGGCGTGACTTGCGCTGTTTTGAATTGCCTTAAAAACATCTTCCTCTTTGGCGAGAACAAATTCTGCTGTGCCCAATCGGGGCGGCAAGCTGGCCTTGAGGGTCGACAGGCGCTCGGGGCGGCCTGCTGCCAATGTGATCTGATCTCCGTTGGACGCCCAAGGCACAACACAGTGACGTAAACAAAACTGGGGAGGCAAGACGTGACGCAGTTTAGGGTCGATTGGGCGTTTGGAAAAATTTACGACTGGGAGCCCTAGAAACTCGCTCTGAAGATTGGTCAGGAGCTCGTCAGTTGCCCATCCGCGCGTCTTTAGAATACTTGCCAGCCCGGTGTTCCAACGCCTTTGGCGACGCAGCGCAAAAAACAATTGCCACGGCGTGATCAATTCACGCTCAATCAGAGCGCGTGCAAAGGCCATTTGATCGATGTCGGGTTGAGGCGGGTCAAATCGCGCCCGTTGCAAAAACTGATTAACCAAAAAAAACCACCGAAAGATCGGACGAATTGTCCAAGCCTGCGGTGGTTTTGGTTAACGACGCATTAACGTTAATGCGCCGGGTATGTGAGGCACGCTAGAACGTGCCGTTAGCTTAGGCGCGTGCTGCCATGTTTTTTGCGAAGTTCTCAAAGAGGTAGAAGCTATCTTGCGGGCCAGGGCTGGCCTCTGGGTGATGCTGCACCGAGAACACAGGGCGATCCGCCAGACGGATGCCGCAGTTTGAGCCGTCAAATAGCGACACATGGGTTTCGACCACGCCTTCGGGCAGGGTTTGGCTGTCGACAGCAAACCCGTGGTTCATCGATGTGATTTCAACCTTGCCGGTGTCGTGATCCTTGACCGGATGGTTGGCACCGTGGTGGCCGTGGTTCATTTTTACGGTCTTGGCGCCCAGCGCCAGTGCCAGCATTTGGTGGCCCAGACAAATCCCGAAAACAGGGATGTCAGCTTTGAGTACATCTTTGATCATCGGTACGGCATATTCGCCCGTCGCCGCCGGATCGCCCGGCCCGTTGGAGAGGAAAACCCCGTCAGGATTATGCGCCAGAATTTCTTCGGCGGTTGCCGAAGCGGGCAGCACGGTGACGTCACAGCCCGCGCTGGCGAGGCAGCGCAGAATGTTGCGTTTTGCGCCAAAATCTACGGCAACCACTTTGTGTTGTGGGTTTTCCTGCGGTTTATAGCCGTCGGGCCATGCCCAGCGCATTTCGTTCCAGTGATAAGACTGTGCGCAGGTGACCTCTTTGGCTAAGTCCAGACCTTCAAGACCGGAAAAGGCGCGGGCTTTGGCGACGAGGGCCTCGGTGTCAAAGTTGCCATCCGGATCATGGGCCAGCGCGACGTGTGGCGCGCCTTGTTGGCGGATCGCACGGGTTAAGCGACGGGTATCGATGCCACCAATCGCGATACGACCACGCGAGGAGAGCCAGTTGGACAGGGTATCCACCGAGCGCCAGCTGCTGGGTGCTGTCGGGTCCCATTTCACAACCATGCCTGCAGCGACGGGATCGGCGGTCTCGTCGTCTTCGGTGTTTACGCCGGTGTTGCCGATATGGGGGAAAGTGAAGGTCACAACCTGACCCGCATATGAGGGGTCGGTCATGATTTCTTGGTAGCCGGTCATGGCGGTGTTGAAACACAGCTCGGCGACGGTGATGCCCGTGGCACCAAAGCCCCGACCATAAAATAGTGTCCCGTCTGCGAGGGCTAGGCAAGCTGTCGGGGTGGTTTTAGGCTCTTCGGTCATGGCACGACTCTCTGGCTGACAAATTGGCCGGAAACTATGTCGGGCGGGGTGCAGCGTCAAGCGAAGGTTAAGGGGGATGTGGTTCAAGTGCTCCCTCAGCCGGAATTGGCTTGTACAGGTTGCGCTACCAGTTACCTTTCACTATGTTCCGATCCTTATGTTTAAAGGAAAACGGCAAGAGGCATGACTTTGCGAGATCAGATTAACACGGCGCTAAAACAAGCGATGCGTGACAGAGCCGCAGATCGTCTTTCGACGCTGCGCCTGATTATGGCTGCGATCAAGGACCGCGACATCGCGGCGCGCAGCGAAGGCGAAGAGCGCACAGGCGTCGACGACGCCGAAATCCTGAGCATTTTGGCGAAAATGGTCAAACAGCGTCAGGAAAGCGCGCGCACCTATGAAGAAGGTGGGCGGTTGGATTTGGCGGAGCGTGAGCTTGGCGAGATCACAATCATCGAAGAGTTTTTGCCCAAGCAGCTGTGCGAGACCGAGATCGTTGCGGCGATTGATGCGGCAATTGCTGAGGTTGGCGGTGAGTCGATCCGTGACATGGGCAAAGTGATGGGCGCGTTGAAGTCCAAATTCACTGGTCAGATGGATTTTGGCAAGGTTGGCCCGATGGTCAAGGATCAGCTGAACAAAGGCTGAGCCTGCGCGAGATGACGATTTAGAAGCCCTTCCACCTGTCGGTGGAGGGGTTTTCTTTTGCGCGGTGGTTACCCGTGTGGGGCGGGTGTCAGGCGGGGCGGCGTTTTTTACCGCGCCACAGGATGAAGAGCCCTGAGGTGACGATCAAAGCCGAGCCGATCATCATTGAGAGGCTGAGGGATTCTCTGAAAAACAGGAGCCCCAAAGCAATGCCAAACAACAGGCGCGTGTAGCGAAAGGGTGTGACAGCGGAGACTTCTCCGGTGCGCATTGCTTTCATCAGGGCAGAATATGCAAAAACGCCCGCGCCCAAAGCCCCAAGCAGATACAGCGACTCGGTGAGGTTCGGCACGATAAAGGCTGCGCCTTGCCACAGGCCATAGAGTGCGCCGGCTATGATCACCGTCAGAAAGCCGTAAAAGCCAAACAGGGTGGTGCTGATCGAAGCGGGGGCGGCGCGGCTCGCCAGATCACGTCCGGCCAAGCCGAACATGCCGATCACGGCGAGTAGTGAGAGCATGGAAAAGCCCTCGGCCCCGGGTTGGATGATAATAACAACACCAATTAGCCCGATGATGATGGCGGACCAGCGACGCCAGCCGACCTGTTCACCAAACAGGATCGATGCGCCCGCGACCACCACGAGCGGGGTGGCCTGTAAGATGACTGTGGCAGTTGAAAGAGGGATCAGCGCGACGGCGAGGATGTAGAACAGGCGCCCGATGACTTCGAAAACCGCGCGGATGCCCATTTGCACGGATAGAACCTCGGGCACAAATATTGGCTGGCGGGTCACGCGCGCCGTGGCTGCAAAAAAGCAGGCTCCGCCAAAGCCGAACAGCATCAGAACCTGGCCGATTGGCATGGTTTGGGCGAGGGTTTTGAAGAAACTGTCTTCGATGGCAAAAGCGGCCATGGATGCGATCATCCACAGGCTGCCAGTGATATTGGCCTTGCGATCAAGGTCGGAAATTGAAGACATGATTAATCAATCGGAAAAATGAAGTGAACAGGGGCAGGGTGGTTGGCCATGCCCCTGTTGAGACTGCGTATTTAGTTGTGAATGCGTCTCAGCTCTATGGGCTTAGGCCGGTTCGATCATGTCCACACGTGTGGCGTGGCGCCCACCTTCAAATTCGGCGTTCAGAAAGGCATCCACGATCTCAAGTGCGAGGCCTTCGCCCACAACACGCGCCCCGATGGAGAGCATGTTGGCGTCGTTGTGTTGGCGGATCATCGCAGCAGAGAAGGTGTCAGAACAGACACCGCAGCGGATGCCTTTGACCTTGTTGGCGGCCATCATGATGCCTTGGCCCGTGCCGCAGAGGATGATCCCCAAAGCGCAATCGCCTGAGGCGACGCGTTGCGCGGCAGCTTGGCCGTGTTTGGGGTAATGTGTGCTCTCTGGTGTGGTCGGGCCGATGTCGACCACCTCCCAACCATTGGCGGCAATGTGGGTTGCAACAGCTTGGCGCAAATCGATTGCGGCGTGGTCGCTGGACAGAACGATACGTTTGGAGGAGGTCATGGCAGGGTCCGTTTACTTGGCGCTTTTGCGGCCAGAGGTCATTGTCGAAGCCGCGTTTTCGCAGCTGATGTATCTGGGTTGTGCTGGCATGTATAGGCCTAGTCAGGCGCGCATGTCGGGTTGGCTCAGGCTGGGCAGGGCTTGGAGATCAAAGGTTTTCGTCAGACCGCCAAATTGTCGGGAACCAATCTTCGCGCAGCCGTTGTCCCGGCACCATATTATGGTCAGGAAACGGCGGAGATGTCGGGCCGGGGCGGGCGACATAACGTGCATCATCGCCCAGCAACCTGAGGGAAAACGCGCGTCTGCGATCGGCAGAGTGGTTGCCGCGCGCACCGTGCAGGATATGGTAGTTAAAGGCCACTGCATCGCCGGCCTGCATTTCCCACTCCAGAACCTTCATGCCTTCAAGGTCCGGATCAGGAATGGGCATGTAGTCGTCTTTGTTGGGAAAGAAGCTTTCTTCTGATGTCCAGCGAGTTGGCAAGACAGGCTTTTCCCAGAGGTGCGAACCCGCGACCAGACGCAGTGTGGCGTCGGTGACGGGATCAAGCGGCGACCAAAAGCTGACGGTTTGTTGCCCTTCTACAAAGTAATACGGCCCGTCTGTGTGCCAAGGCGTGGCCATCGATGTGCCGGGTTCTTTGACCAGGACATGATCGTGAAACATCTGCACGGTTTGGGACTGCATCAATTGGGCGGCAACGGATGCTGCGTCGGATGTTTTGATAACCTCGCCAAATTCCGGGATGCGGTTCCAGTTGCAGTAGTCGTCAAAGAAACGGCCGGTTTCGCCCTGTTTTTTGTTTTCAGAGGCATAGGGACCGGGGTCCGCCATGTTTTTGGCAACACCTTCGCGCAGCGCGTCGAGGTGGTCGGCAAACAGGCCGCGGACCAAGACAACCCCGTCACGTTGAAAAGCATCGATTTGTGATTGTGTGATTTGGACCATATCATGCCTCGTGTCTGTGCTGTCAGCACCGTGCAATTGGCACGAGGGTGGGTCAAGTTCCGATCACATCTGTCGGGTGTGCAGGCGCAGGGCTTGGGCCATCATCACGAGGCGCGGCCCGAGGTCGTCTTCCATACGTTCGCGCGGCAGGAAATGCGCGGGGCCGCCGAGGTTGAAGGCCAGGTCAGGCGCGCCGTCGCTGCTGCTGGCAAAAGGAACGGCGATGGAATGCACGCCTTCGTGCCACTCGCCGTAGTTGGCATAAAATCCACGCTCGGCAATCTGGGTCGCGGCGGATTGGATGCCCTTGTAAATGGCGGGCCAGCGCTCGGGGCCGTGATGTTCGGCGAGTTCCGCAAGAATTTCGACGCGCTCTGCCTCTTTGCTTGCCGCCAGATAGGCGCGGCCCATTGCGGATCGTGCCAAGGAGATGCGAGAGCCGACACCCAGTTGCAGAGACACCATGCCGTTGGTGGCGCGTGCGCAAGCCAGATAGGTCACAGTCGGGCCATCGCGCGCCCCGAGTGCCACCTGCACGCCGTCGCCCGCATAGTCCGCTAGCTTCTGCATCTGGTCTTTGGCTGCTTCGCGAATGGGCATCGCGCCAAGGCAGGCATAGCCTAGCGACAGCACCGGAACCCCCATGCTGTAGCGTCCGGTTTGCTCATCATAGAGCAGGTATCCGATCTGCATCAGCGTGTAGGTCAGACGTGACACGGTCGAATTGGGCAGTCCCGTGCGGCTGGCAAGATCGCGATTAGAAAGACCGGCGCGATCATCTGGGCGAAAGGCGCGCAGCACGTCCAGACCACGCGAGAGCGCGGTGACAAATTGGCGATCATTTTGGGGGGCTTCGGTGTTGGGTGCGCTGCGTTTTCTCATGTCAGTTCTTTCCACAGCACTTTGCCAGCACCTGATTTGGGAAGTGCGTCGACGAATTCGACGATACGTGGACACTTATAGGCCGCCATTTGCGTGCGGCACCAGTCGATCACGTCCTGTTGGGTCAGCGTGTCGCGTGCCTGTGGCTGGGCCACAACGACGGCTTTCACACATTCGCCGCGGCGCGGATCAGAGGCGCCGATCACGCAGGCTTCGGCAATGTCGGGGTGGTGCAGCATCAACATTTCGATTTCGGCAGGCCAGACTTTGAACCCCGCCGCGTTGACCATGCGTTTGACGCGATCCACCATGAAGAAATAGCCGTTCTCGTCGCGATAGCCGATGTCGCCGGATCGAAAGAAAGGCACGCCGTCGATCTCGACAAAGGCGTCGGCGGTGGCGTCGGGGCGTTGCCAGTAGCCAATGAAGTTTTGCGGCGCGTGCATGACAATTTCGCCCACCTCGCCATGGGGCAGTTCCGTGTCGCCTTCGATTTCAAGTACGCGGCTGTCGACTTCATAAATCGGCTGGCCCAGACATTGGCGTTTGGGAGCGTCAATCGGGTTCACATGCGTCGCGGCCATAGTTTCCGAGAGCCCGTAGCCTTCGACATAATCCAGTCCGGTCATGTGCTTGAGTTTCTTGGCGATGGCTTCGGGCATGGCAGCCCCGCCGCCGCCGATCATCTCAAGGCTGCTGAGGTCATAGCTCTCAAAGTCGGGATCATTCACCAGATCAATCGCCATCGTCGCAATCGAGCGCCAGCGGGTGATGGAAAAGCGTTCTATCAGCGCGGCTGCCAGTTTTGAGGACCAGCGCGGCAGGATGACATTGCGCCCGCCCGTCAATATGGGGGCGTGCATGCCGTTCATCATGCCGGTGACATGGAAAAACGGCAGCGCCCCAAGGTGCACAGTGTTTTCATCTGTCGGGTTCCACAGCACACCGGCCACCAGAGAGGCCATAACTGTGCGGTGGGTGTGTACGCAGCCTTTGGGCTGGCCTGTGGTGCCGGAGCTATAGGGGATAACGGCCAGATCGTCCGATGTTGTGTTGCGCGGTGCGGGGGTATGGCCTGCGGCCAAAGTTGTTTGGAAGCCGACAATGCCAAGCGCTTGGGCCTCATTTTCTGACAGGCTGTGCGCCATATTGGTGTGTACAAGGTTGTAGTCTGCCAGCCCCATGTCGCTATAGCGTGCGCCGATCAGGGTTTGCAGGTCACCACGGGTGAGGGCCGGCAGAATGTGGTCAGTCAACTCAAGGCCGCAAATCGCAACTTTTGCGCCTGTGTCCTCAACCAGATAGTCGATCTCGGCCCGTTTGTTCATCGGGTTCACAGGCACCACTGCACCGCCCGCGCGCAGGATCGCATAAAAGGCAATCACATATTGTGGGCAGTTTTGCGTGTAGAGCAGAACCGGATCGCCTTTGCGCAGTCCACAGATGTTTTGCAGATATCCGGCAAAGGCTGCAACGCGATCTGCGATCTGCTGATAGGTCAGGTCGGCGCCATTATAGGTCAGCCCAATGCACTCGCCCCATTTGCGCGCGGTTTCATCCAGATTGGCATCCACCGGACGGTCCGGGCGTTGAAACGTCCAGTCTTTGGTTTTTGGCCAGAAATCAGGAATGCGGGCGTTGGGATGAGGCATCGGCGTTGTCGTATCGTCCTTGGCTGTGTGTGGTCGGTGTCGTTTAGGCAAGCCTAGTGACATTGCGCTGGGCCGCGGTGGGGAAACTGAAAAAGTGCCGTGGCGTCGCTTTGGCGTCCCGCAGCGCAAAATTCATTTCCGCAAGAGTGGCGTTGAAATAGGGTTGAGGCAAGGGAAACAGGGGTGCTGATTTTGCCAGTGGCCTTGGAGGAGGAGACAATAAGATGAGTAAAAGCCAATTTGTGAGCGTGGAGTCTGAGGGGGACATCGCGCTGATTTGCATCGATAATCCTCCTGTGAATGCGAGCGGTGTCGCGGTGCGTCAGGGGATACTGGACGCTTTGGATACCGCACGTGCACTGGGTGCAAAGGCGATTGGTCTTTACTGCGCAGGGCGCACCTTTGTCGCCGGCGCAGATATAACCGAATTTGGCAAACCACCCCTGTCCCCCGGATTGCCGGAAGTTTGTGACATTCTGGAAGCCAGTGAAATACCGATAGTGGCCGCGATTCACGGCACAGCACTTGGTGGCGGGCTTGAAATCGCTGTGGCCTGTCATGCGCGGGTGGCTGTGGCCACGGCACGGGTTGGATTGCCGGAAATCCTGTTGGGACTGTTGCCCGGTGCCGGTGGCACGCAGCGGGCGCCGCGACTGGCGGGTATTCCCAATGCTCTGGACTTGATCCTGTCGGGCCGTCAGGTGGGCGCGGTTGAGGCGCTTAAAATGGGGTTGATTGATCGCATTGACGAAGGCGAGATGCGCGAGGTTGCTTTGGCGGCAGGACAGGATGTTGTCGCAGGGACGCTGGGCGCACGACGCACGGATATGCTGCAAACACAGGCGGATGATGCGGCCTTGAAGGCGGCTGAGGCGCAGGTGCGGGCGAAACATCCCCATCTGGTGTCACCGCTGAAATGTGTTGAGGCGATTGCAGCGTCCACGGGGCCGATCAAAGAGGGGCTGGCGGTGGAGCGCGCGGCGTTTTTGCATTGCCTAGGAACACCACAGTCAAATGGGTTGATCCATGCGTTCTTTGGGGAACGTGCCGTGGCCAACATACCAGAAAAGAAGGTGGCTCCGCGCGACGTTTCCAGTCTTGGCGTGATTGGGGGCGGGACCATGGGATCGGGCATTTCCACCAGCGCCTTGATGGCGGGGCTCGCGGTGACATTGGTTGAGGTCACGCAGGAAGCATTGGATCGAGGTGTCGCCACGATCACCGGTAATCTGGAAGGTGCGGTCAAACGAGGTAAAATGAGTGCTGCCAAACGGGATGCGGCGCTGGCACGGCTAACGGCGTCGACTGATCTAAACAGCCTGAGTGATGTAGATCTGGTGATCGAAGCCGTGTTTGAGAACATGGATGTCAAAAAGGAGATTTTTGGCAAGCTGGATGCGATCTGCAAGCAAGGTGCCATTCTGGCCTCTAACACCAGCTATCTGGATATCAACGAAATCGCGGCGATGACCAGCCGCCCTGCGGATGTTCTGGGACTGCATTTCTTCTCTCCAGCCCACATCATGCGCCTGTTGGAAGTTGTGGTTGGTGAAGGCACAGCGCCTGAGGTTGTGGCGACGGGCTTTGCTCTGGCCAAACGGATGAAGAAGGTCGGCGTGCGTGCCGGTGTTTGTGACGGATTCATCGGCAATCGAATTCTGGGGCATTACCTGAAATGCGCAAGCTATCTGGTGATGGATGGCGCGCACCCTGATCAAGTGGACCGCGCATTGGAAGGGTTTGGCTTTGCCATGGGGCCGCATCGTGTGGGTGATTTGGCAGGGCTGGATATCGGGTACATGACCCGCAAGCGGCTTGCCCCAACACGGCCTGCACAAGAGCGTTATGGTGGGGCGATTGCTGACCGGTTGAGCGAAAACGGTTGGAACGGGCGCAAGACCGCCAAGGGCTATTTTGTTTATGAAGAGGGGCAAACGCGAGAGAACCCCGATCTGGATGGCATCATCGCGGATGAGCGGCAAAAGGCGGGGATCACGCCGCGCGCGTTTGAGGATCAGGAGATTGTAGACCGCTATATGACGGCGATGATTTCAGAGGCCGCGCGGGTGCTGGAAGATGGCATTGCACAACGGCCCGTTGATATCGATGTGGTATTTTTGATGGGGTATGGCTTTCCGCGCTTTCGTGGTGGACCGCTGCATTATGCCGACACGATTGGGGCGGCTGAGTTGATCCAGCGTATCGAGGGCTATGCTCGAGAGGATGCGCATTATTGGCAGGTGCCAAACCTGCTGCGCAAAATGGCAGCTGATGGCACGACGTTTGCTGATCTCAACAAGGGGAACTAGGGCGATGGATTTAAGCTATTCCGCAGAAGATATTGCTTTTGGCGAAGAGGTTCGCAGCTTTCTGGCCGAAGCTTTGCCGACCTATATCAGCGACGCGGTCCGCTCGGGGGGAGAGCTGACCAAACCGATGATGGAAGAGTGGCACGCCATTTTGAACAAACGCGGCTGGTTGGCGACGATCTGGCCCAAAGAGTTTGGTGGTACGGGGTGGAGCCCTGTGCAAAAGCACATTTTTGAAGAGGAATGCTGCCGTGCCTATGCGCCGCGCATTGTGCCGTTTGGCCTGAGTATGTTGGGGCCGGTCCTGCAGGTCTTTGGTAGCAAGGAACAGCAGGACCATTATCTGCCGCGCATTCTGGATGGTACGGATTGGTGGTGTCAGGGCTACTCCGAACCCGGTGCGGGCTCTGATTTGGCAAGCCTGAAAACCCGCGCGGTGCACGAGGGCGATGAATGGGTGATCAACGGGCAGAAGACTTGGACCACCTTGGGGCAGTTTGCGGACTGGATTTTCTGTCTGTGCCGCACCGATCCTGAGGCCAAACAACAGGCAGGCATCAGCTTTATCCTTGTCGACATGAAGACGCCTGGCATCGAAGTGCGGCCGATCAAGCTGATCGAGGGGGGGCATGAGGTCAATGAGGTCTTCTTTACCGACGTGCGTGTGCCTTATGAAAATCTGGTTGGAGAAGAAAACAAAGGCTGGACCATTGCCAAGTTCCTGCTGAGCCATGAGCGCACAGGGATCGCGGGTGTCGGATTTTCGATGCAGGCTTTGGAAGAGGTGAAGGCCTTGGCGCGTAAGGTGCGGCGCGGAGGCAAATCGCTGATGGAGGACCCGCTGTTTGCAGCGCGTATTGCACAGGTTGAGATTGATCTGGAAGCGATGAAAATCACCAATCTGCGCATGTTGTTCAAGGCGCAGGAACAGGGCGCGCCGGGCCCCGAGACGTCGCTGTTGAAAATTAAGGGAACCGTGATCAATCAAGAGCTTAAGGATCTTGCGCGGCGGGCTTTGGGGCCAGCGGCGACGCCGTTTCCCGGTCATATTACCGATGGAAATCTGATGTTTGGTCCGGCGGATACAGCGCATAATGCGGCGCGGTATTTTAACAACCGCAAGACCTCGATCTTTGGTGGATCCAACGAGATCCAGCGCAATATCGTCACCAAAACCATGTTGGAGCTGTGAGATGGATTTTAACCTGACTGAAGATCGTCAAATGTTGGCTGACACGCTTGGCCGGTTTTTGTCCGAGCAGTATCCAATCGAGCATCGCAACAAAGTGGCTTATGAGGCGCCATTCCATGATCCTGCGTTGTGGGATCAAATGGTGGAATTGGGCGTATTTTATGCTTTGGCTCCGGAAAGCGCGGGCGGCATGGGCGGCGCGGGGTTTGATATCTCGGTGGTGTTTGAGGCATTGGGACAGGGTCTGTGCCCCGAGCCCGTGTTGGCGGCATTGATGGCTTCGCGTTTGTTGACATCGGCAGGCGTTGAGCAGGACGATTTGCTGACCGGTGCGCGCAGATATGCGGTGGGGATTTCCGAGATTGATGCGCCCTATGAGCTGGATCACATCGCGACCGCTGCGACGGCGGAGGGGGATGGATATACCCTATCGGGTCGCAAGAGCACGGTTTATGGCGGCCATATTGCGGATGTGATCCTTGTGGCGGCGCGCCATGGTGGCGGATTGGGGCTGTTTGCGGTTGAAGCACATGCGGCGAATGTCACAAGTTACGGTATGATGGATGGCGGCGGGGCCGCCGAGGTTATGTTGGACAACACGCCTGCCAAACTGGTTTTGGCCGAGGCAGAAGTCGCGCTGCAGGACGCGCTGAACGCGGGCATTGTGGCTTTGTGTGCCGAGGCCGTGGGCGCGATGGAAGTCACCCATGCCATTACTGTCGAGTATCTAAAGCAGCGCAAACAGTTTGGCGTGCCCATTGGCAAGTTTCAGGTTCTGCAGCATCGCGCGGTGGATATGTTGACCGAGATTGAGCAGGCGCGCTCGATCACGATCAAGGCTGCGTCAGAGTTGGGAGGCCCGGAGGCATCGCGCACGGCGTCTATGGCCAAAAACCTGATTGGCCGTGTGGCGCGTTTGGTGGCGGAAGAGGCCATTCAAATGCACGGCGGGATTGCCATGACATGGGAATATTCAGTCAGCCACTATGCCAAGAGGTTGGTTATGCTGGATGCGCAGCTGGGTGATACGGATTATCACCTAAGCCGCGTCATGGCCGGATACGCCGCCTAAGAGGATGGGTACTGCAAAGGCGGCGCATTCTGATTGCGCCGCCTTTGGTGTCACCCCAGAACAGCAGGCCAGTTCGCACGGCCTTTGGTAATGTTGCCGGGAATATCCTGCCGCCAAAGTTCTTGCGCACGCAGGTTGGCGTTCAAATACAGCCTGTCTTCATAAATGGTCCAAGCTTCGGGGACGGTTGGTGCCAGATAGCCGAGCGAGGCTGCATAGGCGCAGTAGCCACCAAAGAGTGGGGCATATTTTTTCGGGTCAGTCAAAAACAAGGACGCGTTTTCATCGGTGGCAAAGTGCCAGTCAGCGCCTTTCCACGACACGATGTGCTGAGATGATCCCGCCACAGGTTTTTGGTCGGTGAAGTAAGCGACCGGATCAATTGCGTTGATGGCGACAGGGTTTTGAAACACCTCCGGTTCGCGCGCCAAAGCTGCGCGGGGCGTTAGCGTCAATGCCAGCGGTGTTAGAGCAAATAGCCCAAGTGTTGCGCGTCGTGTAAACATGGATACCTCTCCCTTTGATGCTTTAATGTTGCATGTTTCGCGCAGCAATGGAGCCTCGCTAACCGAGGTGTGATCAAGATGTGAGAACTGAAACATCCTCACGCAGGCGTGAGCGCCTTTGAGTGTCATCGTGTTCAAATTTTTGCAGAACTCGTCTATAAAGCCTCTAAGTTGTGCGCAGCGTTGTGCTGCCAAGATCAGAGCGGTTTGGAGGATAGCAATGGGTGAAGAGAACCTGACGCGCCGCGGGGTGCTGGTGAGTACAGGTGCATTGGTTGTAACCGGTGCGTCTGGATTATTGGTGCCTGCGCAGGCGAAAACGCTTGCTCCGACACGCAGCATGCGAGGCGGTGCCAACAATTACCGCCCGGGGGCGCCGATTGTGAAACGTATTGGCGGCGGCGGGTTCTGGATGACAGGGACTGTACGCCGCGCGGGCGACGGGGCACCTTTGGCGGGACAACGCATTCAAATCTGGGCGCATACCACTGAGGGCTATGAGGACGACAAGCGCAGCCATGGCGCAACCTTGAGCGATGCAAACGGGGTATTCCGCCTTGAGATGCCACAGATTGTGCCCGCCTTCGGACAGGCACATGGGCATCTGGCCTACGACAGCGGTGATTTTGAAACCGTGTTTTTGCGACCCGTTATGAAAAGCTCGAAAGACAAAAGCTTGAGTGTGGATTTTGTCCTTAAACCCACCTGACAAAAAGATGGCGAGTGTAACGCGGGCTTCGGCGTGGCTGAAATGGGCAGGCTTGGGGCTGGTCTGTGGTGTGCCTTTAGTTTTGGCTGCCAATAGTTCTCTGCTCGCGTGGCGGGACCCGGTTTATATTGCGGCCGGATTTGCCGGAGTTCTGGCGATGGCGGTGATGGTGTTGCAGCCCCTTTTGGCCATCGGGAAATTGCCCGGATTTGGCGTGATGCGCGGGCGGCAATGGCATCGTCTGGTGGGCAGTTTACTTGTCCTATTGGTGATCGTGCATGTTATCGCCTTGTGGCTGACCAGCCCGCCGGATGTGGTGGATGTGCTGCTGTTTGCCTCGCCAACTCCGTTTTCGATATGGGGCGTGGTTGCGATGTGGGCGCTGTTTGGGTCTGCTGTCTTGGCCGCGACGCGTCGGCGTTTCAAGCTGCCTCCGCGGATTTGGCGGCTTGTGCATACGGCTCTGTTTTTGGTTATCGTTATTGGCAGCGTGGGGCATGCTTTGCTTATTGAAGGGACGATGGAAACCGTCTCTAAAATCGCGTTATGCGGGCTTTTACTGCTCGTAACTCTCAAGGCTGTTGCGCAGCTTAGGGTTTGGAAAATGCTGAAGCGGCCAAAGAGCTAGGTTTCTGGTTTGGCTTGCAAAATAGGGCGGCATCGCGATGCCGTCCAAGTGTTCCAACAGGAAAACGCGTGTCAGAGAACTTCAAAGAGGCCGGCTGCGCCCATGCCGCCGCCGACGCACATGGTACAGACCACATATCTGGCGCCACGGCGTTTGCCTTCGATCAGCGCGTGCCCGACCATGCGTGCGCCGGACATGCCGTAGGGATGGCCAATTGAGATTGCGCCGCCGTTGACGTTGAGGATTTCGTTGGGGATGCCAAGAACGCGTGCAGAGTGCAGTACCTGACAGGCAAAGGCTTCGTTGAGCTCCCACAGGCCGATGTCGTCCATTTTCAGCCCATGCGCGGCGAGAAGTTTCGGAACCGCATGGATCGGACCTATGCCCATTTCATCCGGTTCGAGCCCCGCCGCCATGACGCCGATGTAGCGACCCAGCGGCGTGAGGCCACGTTGTTCGGCCAGTTTGGCCTCCATGATAACGCTGGCGGAGGCACCATCAGAAAGCTGGCTTGCGTTACCTGCGGTGATGAATTTCCCTTGCGCCACCGTCTGACCGTTCTTGAAAACCGGCTGCAGGCCTTCCAGATTTTCCAGTGTTGTCGAGGGGCGGTTGCCTTCGTCGCGGCTCAGTGTGACCTCTTTGAAGGAAATCTCTTTGGTCTCGCGATCCATCACCCCCATGGTTGAGGACAGCGCTACGGTCTCGTCGTCAAATTTTCCCGCGTCTTGTGCTGCGGCGGTGCGGTGCTGGGATTGCAGCGCATAGGCATCCTGATCTTCGCGGCTCACGCCGTAACGGTCGGCAACAATCTCGGCGGTTTCCAGCATCGACATATAGAGCGCAGGTTTATTGGCCTTGATCCACGGATCGCGGGCACGGTCCATGCGCATGTTTTCTGTCTGCACCAGTGACACGGATTCAACCCCGCCGCCGATAGCCACATCGATGCCGTCATGCACAACCTGTTTGGCGGCCGTCGCAATCGCCATCATGCCGCTGGCACATTGGCGGTCCAGCGACATGCCCGCCACCGTCACCGGTAGCCCCGCGCGGATCACAGCCTGGCGGGCGATGTTGCCGCCGGTTGAGCCCTGTTGAAGTGCCGCGCCAATGATGACGTCTTGAACTTCATGGCCTTCCAAACCGGCGCGTGTCACAGCGTGGTGCACCGCATGACCGATGAGTTCCTGGGCTTGGGTGTTGTTAAACGCACCGCGATAGGCTTTGCCAATCGGAGTGCGCGCGGTGGAAACGATCACAGCGTCGCGCATTGAGGTGTCCTTGGGTCATGGGCTGGGTGTTTAGCCAGCTTTCTTGATGTCGGTGACAGAGTTTTCAAAACGCAGGTTTTTCCACTGCGCAATCAGGGCTGGCTTGTCTTCGCCTTTGATCTCAACCGTGACGTTCCACTGCATCTCGATCACGCCGGGTTTTGGCTCGGCGTATTTGGCGAGGGTAAAGCGGCCACGGATTTGAGCGCCTGCGCGCACAGGCGCGACAAAGCGGATCCGGTCAAAGCCGTAGTTGATACCTGTGCTTTCCGCTGCCGTGCGCGGCACCGCATCTGCGATCATCTGGCTGAGCAAAGACAGCGTCATAAATCCGTGCGCGATGGTGCCGCCGTAGGGGGATTCTTTGGCTGCGTCGGGATCTGTGTGGATATATTGAGTGTCGCCTGTGGCGGCGGCAAAGGCATCGATCATTGCCTGATCTATACGGATCCATTTGGACAGACCGTATTCACAGCCGACACCATCCTCCAGTTTGAGCATTCTAGACATCATGGTTCCCGTCCTCCCAGCCGGTGGCCTAAAAAAAGCCAGTACGTCCATGGACAGACTTGACCTGTTAGGACGCATCTGGGGATGAAATCGAGAGAAACGAGTCGTGTCAAGAATGCAGAATTTAATTCCGTTATGCGGAATATTGGAGATTCCTATAAAAAGCAGGCGTCTAAGGTCAGTTCATGCAATTGACGTGAAGTGACCTAACGTAAAAATGAAAGGGCACCCGCAAAGGGGTGCCCGTCTGTATTTAGAAAAACTGTGTTGATCAGAAAGTCTTGGCCAAAGAGAATTTGACCGTGCGACCTGCGGCCTGACGGGAGGCCAGATGCGTGCGGTAGTCCAGATCAAACAAGTTTTCCAAACCGAGGCGCAATTCGGTCCCTTGGAGAACGCCAAATTCCGGACGATAGGTTGCGCGCAGATTGTGCACGACGCTGGATCCGGTTGGTGTGGTCGACTCTGTCATTTTGGCGTTGGCGACAACTTCCCAGCTTAGATCCAACTCGTTGCCAATGCGTTTGCCCAAGGTCACGCGTAGGCTGTCGGCCGGTGTTGTGTCCCAATATTCCGCGGTGCCCATTTTGACGTCGCTGTCTACGATGTTGGCATTCACATCTGTGTAAAAGCCGTTTTGCATGCTGTAGGAGCCTTCGATTTCAAGGCCGCTCAGGTCTACGGCATCAACCGTCGAGTAAGAGGTGATATCCCAAACATGTGTCATGTAGTAGTTGGCTTTGAAGCCCAGAGTGTCGGACTCTGAAAAGACACTTGAGCGATCAAAGGAGAAGCCGATCTCGTAGTTGCGCGCCTTTTCCGGCTGCGTCATGTATGCGGGTGTTCCCAGATCGTCGATGATCGGCAGGCTTTCGTTGTAAGCTGCGCTGCCAAACACCGCAAAACCATTGTTGAATTCATAGATCGCGGACAACCCGCCCATCAGGGCGTCGTTGTCATATTCATCGCTGTCATTGCCAATGGTTTGGGTTTCGTAGCGCATTGCGGGGCTCAGTGTCAGCCCATTGCCGAAATCCATATTGTCGACGATGAAGATGGCGAGGCGATCATCCGTGCCACCATCGGCGAAATTCGCGTCCAATCGGTCACGTTGTTTCAGCTCGATGCCGGTGCGCAGGTCGTGCGACACAAGGCCGGTGGAAAACGCCGCAACGTTTTTGAGCGTGAACTTTGTGGTCTCGTAGCGGTGGTTTGTGTCGTAAAGCAGGGCTTCAAAATAGGGGAAACCGGGATCAGCCTCATTTGGAGATGAGCCAGCGACGTAGCTTTGGTCGATTTTCTGGTCAGCATACGACAAGATTGCACTGACGTTGATCAGTGAATTGTCGATCGGGTTGTATTCGTATTTCAGAGTGGATGTGCGGGTGTCGTAATCGCGGTCAACATTGCCGAAGCCAGAATTGGGGTCAAACTGATCATATGGCACATCACGGTCTGAGGCGGTGGTGTTGTTATAGGAGAACGTCAGCGCGTGATCCCCATCGCCAAAGGTTTTCTTGGCTTTGATCATCCAAGACGGGTTGTTGAACCCTGTGGCCTCTTCGACATTGCCTGACCCGTCTGAGTAGTCATCAGCACTTGAATAGACGTATTGGGCGAGAAACTCCCAGTCTTCGGTGGGCTGCCACGCAAGAATTGATGAGCTTTGCGTGCTATTGGCGTTTGTTGCAAAGGACAGGGATTGATGGAAGCGGAAACCGGTTTCCCCGCCTGTGAAATCTGAGGCGTCTTTGGTTTCGAGCCGCACCAGCCCACCGATGGCACCCGAGCCATATTCAAACGTGCCGGACATGCCGCGGATGACATCTACGCGTTTATACAGAGCGGGGTCTGTGAACAGCTGGGTGCCAATGCGATAGAGTTCTTCGCTGCCGACGTCGGCGTCATCGATCTGGATCAGGACTTTCTGATCGGAGCCATATGTCGAGTTCGCGCCAAATCCACGGATGTTGATGCCCGAGCCCTGTGGTGTGGCCCCATTGATGAGGGTTACGCCGGGGACGGAGTCGACCAGTTCGGCGATTGTGCTGGCTTGACGGTCGTTGATCTCGTCCTGATCCACGATGGTTTGAGCCGTCGGTGTATCGGTCTGCACCTCTCGTTTGGATTTTCCGAGAAAGACTTCATCAAGAACAAAATCGTCCTCGGAGATGTCAGAGTCCTGGGCAAAAGCAGGCATAGAAAAAGTGATTGCTGCACTACACAGCAAGCACGCGCGAATAGGCAAGCGCATGGGTATTGTCCCTTGTTGGTGAATGCGAATGGGCTGGCAGCTATGGCTGGCGCGCACTTCTAATATTGAGATGGTCTTCGATATAGTTCACGAAGCAATCGTCGCCATGCCTATTGATTCCGACTATTTTTGTCAATAATAAGGTTTCAAAGATTCTTGCACTCCAGCAATAAGGCGGCTGAACCGTCCTTTAGCCAGATGCTTTCCCAATAAAAGCAATGACTAACGGAGGTCCGTTGTGACTGTATCCCACCCGATTTCGCTGGCGAAAATTGAAGCTGCGCGCTCTGAAAACCCCAAGCTGCGTGCGCGTGATTTGGCTGAACACCTCGAAATTACCGAGGGCCAACTGGTGGCCGCCGCCGTTGGGCAGGGGGTTGTGCGTATTTCCGCTGAGCCTAACACGGTGATGCCGGAGCTGGTTCATTTGGGCGAAGTTATGGCGCTGACACGCAACGAGAGTTGTGTGATGGAAAAGGTTGGCATCTACGATGATTATCGCCCCGGCGATCACGCCAGCATGTTCTTTAATCTGCCCATAGATCTGCGGTTTTTCCCGAAGCATTTTGTGCATGGTTTTGCAGTTGAGACCAAAACCGACAAAGGCACCAAGCGCAGCTTGCAATTCTTTGATGCAGCTGGCGACGCGGTCCATAAGATCCACCTGCGTGAGGCTTCCGATCTGGACGGCTGGGCCAAGGTTGTTGAGACCTTAAAGGTGGATGATCAGACACCGGGACTGGATGCAGCGGAGCGTGCACCAGTGGAAGGTGCCAAGGGGCCGATTGAGAAGGCTGAAAAGCTGCGCGCTGAATGGGACAAGATGACCGACACCCATCAGTTTTTGATGATGGTGCGGAAAATGAAAATGAACCGCCTTGGCGCCTATCGCATTGCTGGCGCGCCATATGTTGAAAAGCTGGATGCAAACTGCATTCCGCAGTTGTTGAATAAGGCCGTCGATAACGAAACTCCGATCATGATGTTTGTCGGCAACCAAGGGTGCATCGAAATCCACACGGGGCCAATCAAGCGCGTGGTGGAAATGGGGCCATGGATCAATATTCTGGACCCTGGTTTTGACATGCATCTGCGGATGGATCACATCGCCGAAGTTTGGTTGGTCAATAAGAATACCCGCGCCGGAACCGCGACCTCGGTCGAGGTGTTCGATGCGGAAGGGTATTTGATTGCGCAATTCTTTGGTGTGCTGCGCGAAGAAGGCGGCGCAGAGGCGTGGAAATTGCTGACCGACAGCTTGCCACGTGAGCAGGTGGAGGAGGTTGCATGAGCGGCCTCTCAAAACTGTCTTGTTTGCAACTGGCGATGGTGGGTGCCCTTGGTGCGATCTTTGGTGTGTCACAAGCGGAAGCGAGTGAGCCTCAGCGGGTGTTGTCGCTGGGTGGATCTGTCACCGAGATCATCTATGCGCTGGGCGAAGGAGATCGGCTGGTGGCGCGCGATGTGACGTCGAATTTTCCGGCTGAGGCCGAGGCTTTGCCAAGTGTTGGCTATATTCGGGGGCTGTCGCCAGAAGGCGTGCTTTCGGTTGCGCCAGATTTGATAATTGCAGAAGAAGGCGCGGGGCCAACCGAAGTGGTTGAGCTTCTTAAGGCGGCCAATGTTGAAATAGTCTGGGTGCCTGTCGAGTTCAGTGCAGAGGCCGTTTCAACAAAAATCGATATCGTGGCAGGCGCGCTTGGGGCTGATGCACGTGGCGCCGAATTGGTCCAGAAAGTGGAAGCCGAGATTGCTGCCGCGCGCGCCTCTGTGTCTCATGCAACGCCACCTAGGGTCTTGTTTGTGTTCTCCCTTGCAGGTGGACGCATCATGGCCGCAGGGGACAATACCGGAGCCGATAGCATCATCACGCTGGCCGGCGGTCAGAACGCGTTGAGCGGCTTTGAAGGCTATAAACAGGTGTCTGATGAAGCCGTCAGCATATCTGAGGCTGATGTGATCCTGATGATGGATTCCGAAGGGGACCGCGCCATTTCGGATGATGATCTGTTCGCCCATCCAGCAATCGCAGTCACGCCCGCCGGACAGAACCGTGCGGCTGTGCGGATGGACGGCATGAAGATGCTGGGGTTCTCGGTACGCACCGCAGAGGCCGTGCGCGAATTGTCAGACGCCTTGGCCGTCAGCGGAGAGTAATCGCGTGAGCACTATGACCCTGGATATGGCTGCCCCACTGGAAGGGGACCGCAGTCACAAGGCCCGTCTTTTGATGGTGGCCCTCATCGGCATTCTGGCCGTGTCCTGTGTCGCAAGCCTCATGGTGGGCGCGTCTGGCGTGTCTCTGCCAGAAGTCATGCGCACAGTGCTCGCGGGTGAGGCTCTGAGCATGCGTGACAAGGTGATCCTGATGGACATCCGCATGCCGCGTATGGTGCTGGGCGTTCTGGTGGGGGCGGCCTTGGCGGTATCCGGGGCTGTGATGCAGGGGTTGTTTCGCAATCCTTTGGCAGACCCGGGGCTCGTGGGCGTGAGCGCGGGCGCGGGGTTGGGGGCCATTGTGGCCATCGTTCTCGGTGGGATGTTACCCGCGGCACTTGCCACAGCGCTTGGCTACTACATGGTGCCACTGGCGGCTTTTATGGGCAGCTGGGCGTCAACGATGCTGCTCTATCGGGTGGCAACCCGCAAAGGGCGCACGTCGGTTGCGACTATGCTGTTGGCAGGAATTGCGCTGGCCGCACTTGTGGGCGCGCTTTCTGGATTGCTGGTTTATAAGGCCGATGATGCACAGCTGCGCACGCTGACGTTTTGGCAGATGGGATCGATTGCGGGCGCCACATGGGCCAAGGTCTGGACATCGGCGCCGCTGATTGTTCTTGCCTTGGCTGCCACGCCATTTCTGGCACGGGGATTGAACGGACTGGCCTTAGGGGAAGCAGCGGCAAGCCACATTGGCGTGCCTGTGCAGCGGGTGAAAAACGGGGCGATTGTGATGGTCGCCTGCGCGGTTGGTGCCGCAGTGGCGGTTTCAGGCGGCATCGGCTTTGTCGGCATTGTGGTGCCGCATTTGCTGCGGCTGCTTTCGGGACCGGATCACAAGTATCTCCTGATCAATTCGGGGCTGCTGGGGGCGTCGCTATTGTTGGTGGCGGATTTGATTAGCCGCGTGGTGATTGCGCCTGCGGAGCTGCCAATCGGTATTGTGACGGCGACGATTGGCGGGCCGTTTTTCCTATGGATCCTGCTGCGCCAGCGCGGCCTATTGGGGATGTGAGCCATGTTGAAAGCGACAAACATCAATCTCTCTTACGGAAAACGTCAAATTCTACACGGCGTAGATTTTGCAGCTCAATCCGGTGAGTTCACAGCGATTGTGGGTCCAAACGGGTCGGGTAAAACAACGCTGATGAAGGCGTTGATTGGCGAGGAAGAGTATTCCGGCGAGGTTATTCTGGAAGGTCGAAACATCGCGACCGCCAAGACATGGGAGTTAGCGGCGGTACGTGGTGTGCTGCCTCAAGCGACGGCGTTGGCGTTTCCTTTCACGGTGGCTGAGGTGGTGCGACTTGGTCTTACGTCTGGTGTCAGTGCAGGCCGCGAAAACCTTGTTGGTATGGCGCTGGAGCGTGTGGGGTTGGCCACATATGCGGGGCGTCTCTATCAAGAACTGTCAGGTGGGGAGCAACAGCGCGTGCAATTGGCGCGGGTGTTGACCCAGGTTTGGGAGCCCACGGCGCATGGCAAGCCGCGTTGGTTGTTTCTGGATGAACCTGTGTCGGCGCTTGATATCGGGCATCAGTTGGTGGTCATGCAGATCGCACAGGATTTTGCCCGCGCGGGCGGCGGCGTTGTCGCGGTGATGCATGATCTGAACCTCACGGCGATGTTTTGCGACAGCGTGGCGTTGATTTCCCAAGGGCAGCTGATGCGCCAAGGCACCCCAAGCGAAGTGTTTTGTGATGAGTTGCTCAGCCAAGCCTACCATTGTGCAGTGCGCGTGAACACGCCCCCAGCCAGTGGAACGTTTTTATTGCCCCATGCCGCGTCGCTGGCAGCGGAGTAAGATATGTCGGATTTGCAGGCCATTCCCATCCTTTTGTCGCCAGAGATAGGCGAGACAGATACCTTTTGGCAGCGGCTGGGATTTTCAACCTTCAATTTTGGAAACTATCTGATTTTGAAAGGGTTTGGCATTGAAATCCACTATGCGCAGACATCTGTGCCCGAGGTTTGCAATGAAACAAGCTGCTACCTGCGGGGTGGCGGCATTCTGGAACTACACAAACGTCTGTTCGGTCTCCCTGAGCTGCGGATCACGTCGTTGATGGCGCGCGAATGGGGCATGGCCGAATATTACATTCATGATCCGCATGGGAACCTGCTGAAGTTTGGCATGAGTACCGAGGAATTACCGCAAGGGTTTGATTTCGCGGAGTTTAACAAAGGAAAAACCAATGGATTTGGCAGCACGTTGGGCTGAGGCCGAAGCCTTCTTGATTCAAGGTGGTCCGGCAATCTGGGCGATTTCAGGCCTTTCGGTCATCACTGTGGCGTTGATCTTGTGGAAGATTTGGCGCTTGGCTCTTATGGGCGCTTGGTCTGGGAAACACACTGAGCATGCGGTGGGGCTGTGGTGTACAGGTCAAACCCAAGAGGCGCGCGCTGCTTTGAAAGGGCGCTGGTCGTTGCGCGCAGCTGTGGCACGTACAGCAATGGAAACCACCCAAGATCCGGTGATGGATGCCGAGGCCACTCGCGAGGAAATTCAGCGGGTTGCGCGGGCGAAATTAGGGCAGGCACGCAGCGGTTTGCGTGCTCTGGAACTGATTGCCACTATTGCGCCACTGCTGGGGCTGTTGGGAACTGTCATGGGGATGATTGCAGCGTTTCAGGCGCTTCAGGAAGCGGGGTCGCGCGCCGATCCGGCCATGTTGGCGGGCGGGATTTGGGAAGCCTTGTTGACCACGGCTGCGGGCATGGCGGTGGCTATTCCTGCCTCCGTGGCGCTGACGTGGTTTGAGAGCGTATGTGACAATGCTCAGGCCGATATGGAAGACGCTGCAACCCGCATCCTTACCCGTTGTCCGACCGCGCGTCGGATTGCTTATGAGCGTTCTTCAACCCGTGCCGCCGAGGCGGGGTTGGTTCCTGCGGAGTAGACGGGATGCAACTTGTCGAGCCACGTAAACGGCGCAAGCCGAGTCTCACGCCGATGATTGACGTGGTGTTTCTGCTCTTGGTGTTTTTCATGCTGGCGTCGCGGTTTGGTGCAGATGTTGCCATCGATCTACCGCTCAGCGCGGCCAGTGCGGAGACATATCAGGGACCACCACGGTTGATTGATGTGACGCCGGAAGAGGTGCGGTTGAATGGCGTTGTTCTGAGTGAGGAAGCCTTGTTGGCCGAGCTTGGGCCGCTGATGTTGTCTCATGATGACGCGATCATTTTGCGGCCGCGTGATGCGGCGGATTTACAGCGTGTTGTCGAGATTATGGAAGCGCTCGGGGCCGCCGGTTATGAAACTCTGGTTTTGGTGGAATAGGCCATGAAATTTAATGCCCCAAAGCGGCGCGCCATGGGTGAAAGCATTGTTCCGATGATCAATGTGGTGTTCCTGTTGTTGATCTTTTTTCTGATGACCGCCCAAATTGCGCCGCCAGAGCCGTTTGAAGTCACTTTGCCGGAAAGCACAACCGAGGCGGAGGCCGACGGTCAGACGATCCTTTTTATCTCTGATGAGGGCGAGTTGGCGTTTGAGGATCTGCGAGCAGAGGCTGCGCTGGACGCTATCTCGGCGCAACTCGGCGAAGGTGAGCCGCTGTTGCTGCGTGCGGATCGTGGGGTTGATGCCACCGAAATTGCCCGCTTGATGCCGCAACTCGCCGCCTTGGGTGTGCGCGAGGTCAAGCTCGTATCGACAAACAGGTGAGCCATGAGAACAACTTTTGAACTTGCCGGGTTTGCCGTGTTGGCGGTGGGATTGCACCTGTCTTTTGTGGCGGTGCGGGAAGAGGCCGGTTTTCAAGGCGCGGGCGACGGTGGCGAAGATTTGATCTCGGTCGCGGCGGCCGATGCGTCCATTGAAGCGATGATACAACAGTGGGAGACCCCGCCGCCGATCGCACAGATCGATCCGGTTGCGATGCAGGCACCGGAAATTTTGCAGCACACGCCAGATGTGCCTGTGGCAGAAAATACACCGGAGTTCGTGCAACCACAGGACCTGTTGGCACAAGAGGCGCCAGCCCCTGCGCCAGACATTATCGAGATGCCAGAAAGGACAATGGTGCCGGATGCACCTGCGTTGCCGGTACAACAGAATGTGCCACAACCTCAGCCAGACAAAGCCCCTAAATCTCCTGAGCCGCCCACAGCCCCGCCTGTAAACCCACCGGCCGCGCCTCCTGCGCCGCCCGCTGTGGATACGGCTCCACCACCGCCGCCACCACCTGCGCCGGAGCCGCAGAAGGACGTCGAAAAACAGGTGACGCAACAAGCTTCTACAGCGTCGGCTCAATCCACCGCACGTGTGGCACAGGGCTCTGGAGGTGATGAGGTTCGGGGGGAATCCGGGTCGTCTGACACGGCAACAGTGTCAGATGCGAAGGCCAAATCTCTGATGGCGCAATGGGGCAGCCAGATCCGTAACCGGATTGCACGCAAGGTGCCGCGCGGCGCGGGTAAAGGCACTGCGAATGTGCGTATCACTGTTTCGGCAGATGGGCGATTGGTGCAAGTGTCTTTGGCCAAGTCTTCGGGCAATAATGAGGTTGATAAACTGGCGCTGTCAGCGGTGCAAAAGGCTGGAAAGTTTCCCGCTGCGCCCAAAGGGCTAGGCGGCGCAAACCGCAATTTTGTTCTTCCAATATCTGCGCGCTGAGTAGTCCAAAGGTCGACTTGTTGTTGCGAGCGCACATCCCTAGGGTGACGCACAATGGCGACGTGGAGGAGATGACCAAATGCATATGAGTGATGAGCGTGAGATCGCGGCCCCGATTGCGGAAGTTTGGGCGGCTTTGCTCAGTGCCGAAATACTGCAAGCCTGTGTGCCGGGTGCCAAAGAGGTCACCGGCAATGCCGAAGATGGTTTTGAGGCTCTGGTGGTGCAAAAGGTCGGGCCGGTCAAAGCGACTTTTAAGGGACAGGTGACACTGTCCAATCTTGTGGAAGGTCAAAGCCTTACCTTGAGTGGCGAAGGCAAAGGCGGGGCTGCTGGATTTGCCAAAGGTGGGGCGGATGTGTCCCTGAGTGAGACTGAGAATGGCACCTTGCTAACTTATGAAGTTGAGGCACGTGTGGGCGGTAAGTTGGCGCAATTGGGCTCACGTTTGATTGATGGTTTTGCCAAGAAAATGGCAGATCAGTTTTTTGGGAATTTCCAAGACGCGCTCGAAGGTCCAGCCGAAGACGATGCGGAAGGTGAAACGGCGGCAGAGGGCTCTAAGAAGGGGCTTTTCAAGCGGTTGACCGGAAGATGATGCGCTTCTAGCGTGCATGGACGCACATTGCGATGTTAAGAATTGCCTCTTGGCCTCGCCGCTAAGCCTGATAGGTTGCCGCGGCGAACGGACGGGGGAATTATGGCTGCGATTGTTGAAATCCGTGACTTGCGGAAGACATATGCAGGTGGTTTTGAAGCGCTCAAGGGTGTTAATCTTGCCATCGAAGAGGGTGAAATCCTCGCGCTCTTGGGTCCCAATGGGGCGGGTAAGACAACTCTGATCTCGACCATCTGTGGCATCACAAACCCAGGCACAGGGCAAGTGACAGTCGGCGGGCATGACGTGGTAGAGAACTACCGAGAAGCGCGCAGCATGATTGGATTGGTGCCTCAGGAAATCAATCTGGAGCCGTTTTCACGGGTTAAAGACTCTGTCGCATTTTCGCGAGGATTGTTTGGCAAGCCACGCGATGACGCGGCCATAGAAAAAATCCTGCGCCAGTTGTCTTTGTGGGACAAGCGCGATGCGCGGGTTGTGGAGCTGTCCGGCGGTATGAAACGCCGTGTTCTGATTGCCAAGGCACTCAGCCATGATCCACAAGTCTTGTTTCTGGATGAGCCGACAGCAGGTGTTGATGTCGAGCTGCGCAAAGACATGTGGGACATCGTGGCCGAGCTAAAGGCGCAGGGCACGACGATCATTCTAACCACGCACTACATTGAAGAAGCCGAAGCGATTGCGGATCGCGTTGGGGTGATCAATGGGGGCGAGTTGCTGTTGGTCGAAGAAAAAGCGGCTTTGATGGCGCGCTTGGGGCAGAAAACTCTGCAGATTGAGTTGCAAAATCCGGTGACAGAGGTGCCGGATGCACTCAAGCCTTACGGGTTGGAATTGGTGCTCGACGGGCATGCGCTGCGCTATAGTTATGACACGCGTGGCGAAAGCACGGGGATTACACGTCTGTTGAGTGATCTGTCTGCTGCGGGGCTTTCAATGCGAGATTTGCAGACCGAACAATCCAGTCTGGAAGACATTTTTGTGGGTCTGGTACGGGAGGGTTCGGCATGAATTGGGCTGCCGTAAAATCGATGTATGTCTCAGAGATGATGAGATTTTTTCGCACGATTGCGCAGAGCTTTATCTCGCCTGTGATTTCCACATCGCTTTATTTTGTGGTTTTTGGGGCAGCGATCGGCAGCCGGATCGATCAGGTGGAAGGCGTGAGCTATGGGGCGTTTATTGTGCCCGGCTTGATCATGCTCTCCGTCATGACGCAATCCCTTTCCAATGCGTCATTCGGAATTTACTTCCCCAAATTCATTGGCACGATTTATGAGCTTCTGTCCGCTCCGGTAAACTTTCTGGAGATTGTATTGGGCTATGTCGGAGCTGCGGCAACCAAAGCGTTGTTCATCGGTCTTGTTATCTTGGCCACGGCGGCGTTGTTTGTGGATGTTCAGATTCAGCATCCCGTCGCGATGCTGTTGTTTCTGGTTTTGACCTGTCTAAGCTTTGCGCTGTTCGGGTTCATTATCGGCATTTGGGCTGGCAATTTTGAACAGCTTCAGTTGATCCCATTGTTGGTCGTGACGCCTTTGGTGTTTTTGGGGGGATCTTTTTACTCAATTTCGATGCTGCCCCCTCTGTGGCAGAAGATAACTCTGTTCAACCCAGTCGTGTATCTGATTTCAGGCTTTCGGTGGTCCTTCTTTGGCATTTCGGATGTGCCCATTGGCCTTAGTCTTATGGCTATTGCCGGATTTACCGCGCTTTGTCTGGCGATCATTTGGTGGATTTTTCGCACCGGATGGCGCATCCGTAGCTGAGGGCAAGGGGATGTTTTTACGCAATGTTTGCTGTTTCCGGGGCCGCCTGCCTTGTTATGGGGCTATACGAGTTCTACATCGGATAGAATGAAGCGCTGGATCCCCTTTCTAAAAAAACCGCCGACTGTGGCGGTGGTACGCCTAAGTGGCGTAATCGGTGCAGGTGCGCGCGGGCAACTGAGCGATCAGGCTTTGGCTCCAATTTTGGAGAAGGCTTTTTCGCGCGGTAAACCTGCGGCAGTTGCGCTTGAGTTGAATTCTCCGGGCGGCAGCCCCGTGCAAAGCGCATTGATTGGTGCCAGAATTCGCCGGTTGGCGGACGAAAAAGGGGTGCCCGTCCTTGCCTTTGTCGAAGACGTGGCGGCCTCTGGTGGCTATTGGCTCGCTGCGGCAGCCGATGAGATTTTTGCTGATGAAAGTTCGATTGTTGGCTCTATCGGCGTGATTTCTGCCGGATTTGGCGCGCATGAGTTTTTGACACGCCAAGGGATTGAACGCCGCGTTCATACCGCCGGTAAATCCAAGTCGATGATGGATCCGTTTAAGCCGGAAAATCCCGAAGATGTGGCGCGGCTGACTGGATTGCTAGGTCAAATTCACAGCAATTTCATTGAGCATGTTCAAGCGCGTCGCGGCGATAAGCTTGACCAAGAGCAAGAATTGTTCACCGGCGAAGTTTGGTTGGGAAAAGACGCTAAAGAGGTTGGCCTGATTGACGGGATCGGGCATCTTGTCCCAATGTTGAAAGACCGATTTGGAAAGAAAGTGAGACTGCGCCGCTATGGCATGCGCAAGTCGATGTTCCAACGTTTTGGTGCCACGGTTGCGCAGGATGCGCTGAGTGGGCTTGAGGAGCGGGCGCACTATGCCCGTTTTGGGCTCTGACGTGGTAAAAGTCGTTACCCTGTTCCTCGCCGGTATGGCGATCCTTGCCATGTTTGGAAGGTTACGCTTTCCGGGGCAAAAAAAGCTTCAATCGGCAAAATGCCCAAATTGCGGCCGCTATAAAATTGGCAAGGGGCCTTGCTCCTGTCGGAAGGGTTCGGGCTGAAAATGGAGTGGCTTCTCGTCTCTCTTGGGTTGGTGATCCTGCTTTTAGCAGGGGATGCGCTGGTACGTGGTGCCGTTAACCTATCGCTGCGGATTGGTATCCCGGCGCTTATCGTCTCACTGACAATTGTGGCTTTCGGCACCTCGGCGCCTGAGCTGTTGATCTCGTTGCAGGCGACATCGAAAGGCGCGCCAGGCATTGCCATGGGCAATGTGGTTGGCTCAAACACCGCCAATATTCTGATGGTTTTGGGAATTCCTGCTATCTTGGCGGCCTTGCACACCAGCCAGTTCGATACACGCAGAACCTATGTGCAGATGATCCTCGCGACTTTGCTGTTCATTGCTTTGGCCACACGCGGGGTGTTTGATTTCTGGGCCGCGATTGTTCTGCTTGGAGCTTTGAGCTTTATGTTGGCCGATGCGTTCTATCAGGTCAGCTGTCATCGCAAACGTCAGGCGATTTCAGACGCGGCGGCGGCTGAACTTGAGGATGACGAAGAGGTCGAGGGCGCTGATCCCAACATGCCGTGGTGGCGCATCATTTTGTTTCTGGTTCTTGGTTTGGCGGGTCTGCCGCTTGGCGCGGACATTATGGTGGATAACGCGGAAATCATCGCTAAACGCTATGGCGTTACGGACACAGTGATTGGGCTGACGCTGGTGGCTGTGGGCACGTCGCTGCCTGAACTGGCAACAACGGTGATGGCGGCGCTGCGCCGGCAGGCTGATGTGGCTTTGGGCAACGTTATCGGCTCAAACCTGTTCAATCTGTTGGCGATCATTGGCATCACGGCTCTTGTGCGGCCAATTCCGGTGGATGATAAGTTTCTTGAGTTTGACCTGTGGGTCATGCTGGGAGCCTCGATCCTGATTGTGCCATTTGTGTTCTTCCGTAAGGACATAACGCGCGTTTGGGGGATTGCGCTTAGCTGCTTGTACCTGATTTATATTATGGTGGTGTTGAGCTAAGCAGGGGGCGTCATGCAGCAGCGGGCTTTGGTAACAGGGGCCGCAAAGCGGCTGGGGCGCGAGATGGCGCTGTATTTGGCAGAGCGGGGCTATGACGTTGCTGTTCACTACAGCAGCTCACAAGCGGAAGCTGAAGCAACAGTTCAAGATATTAAGGCTTTGGGGCGTCGGGCGGTGTCGCTTGAGGCTGATTTGTTGGATGAAGCTCAAACCAGCGCGTTGATGCCTCGCGCAGTCGCTGCATTAGGCGGGTCGATTACCTGTTTGGTCAATAACGCCTCGATCTTTGAATATGACAGCCTAGAGACATCGACCCGTGACAGTTGGGACCGGCACATCGAGAGCAACCTGCGTGCGCCTTATGTGTTGGTTCAGTCGTTTGCAGGCCAAGGTTTGAACCCTATGACGGATGCCAACGGCGAGCCTGTCGCCACCGGGGTAATTGTGAATATGTTGGATCAACGAATTCGCAAGCTTACGCCGGAATTTTCCAGCTACACTATTGCGAAGATGGGGCTTTGGGCATTGACCCAAACGGCGGCGCAGGGGCTTGCGCCGGCCATTCGTGTAAATGGCATCGCACCCGGCCCGACACTGCAAGGCGCTGATCAAAGTGCGGCGCAGTTTGAAACGCAACGTTCCAGTACAGTTTTGAATCGCGGCGTGGATAGCGGGGATATCACTGCGGCGCTTGGATATTTACTGGATGCCAAGGGGGTGACAGGACAAGTCATTTGTGTGGATGGTGGCCAACATTTGGGGTGGCAGACGCCTGACGTCCTAGACGTGGAATAGCGGCGCTGAATGGCGCGATTCGCCCGCTTTGTTGCTTTGAAATGTATATACGATTTATTGAGCACAACAGGTGACGTCGGGGCTGATTTATGAGTTTTTTGGCCGCCCAATCGTTAAGTTGTGCACTGGTAATGTGAGGCGTCACATTCATGTTACATTTTCTTCAATGAAATCAAACATTTGCATTTGACGCAAAAAAATACAAAGCAAAATCAATGGGTTGCAGAAATGCCTATTTTTTAAGCAGGTCAGCGAAAGGTCATTAAAACAACGAAAATTCTGCGATGCCCACGAGATATCTCCAGACTTATCCACAGTTTCCGTGGATTTGTTTTCTCTTGCGCGAGGAGCATGAAGATTGCAGGCGCGGCCAAAGAATCATATCTCGGTGTGTGATGGATACTGAAGAGAATAATTCGGACAAAAACCCAATTGGGCATGCCTGTATTCAGGCCTACCTGAAAACGCTGGACAGCTCGCCAGGTGTGTACCGCATGCTGGATGCTCAGGCGCGCGTGCTTTATGTGGGCAAGGCGCGAAACTTGCGTGCGCGAGTGTCTAATTATGCGCGCGCCACGGGGCATTCAGGGCGGATTGCGCGGATGATCTCGGAAACATCGTCGATGATGTTTCTGACGACCAAGACCGAGACCGAGGCGTTGCTGCTTGAGCAAAACCTGATCAAACAGCTAAAACCCAAATACAACGTACTGCTGCGGGACGATAAAAGCTTTCCCAACATTCTGGTCAGCCGCACACATGGGTTTCCCCAGATCAAGAAGCATCGCGGGGCCAAGAAAGAAAAGGGGAGCTACTATGGCCCCTTCGCCAATGCAGGTGCTGTAACGCGCACACTCAGCCAGTTGCAGAAGGTTTTTCTGCTGCGCAACTGCTCGGATTCGATGTTTGAGAGCCGCACGCGTCCGTGCCTGTTGTACCAGATCAAACGCTGCTCTGGTCCCTGTGTCGATAAGATCAGCTCGGATGACTACGCCGTCAGTGTGCGGGAGGCCGAAGAGTTTTTATCGGGGAAATCTACGCAAATTCAGGAAACGCTGGCCCGTCAGATGCAAGAGGCGTCAGACGCGATGGAGTTTGAGCGGGCAGCGGCGTTGCGGGATCGTATTCGCGCGCTGACCAGCGTGCAGACCGCGCAGGGGATCAATCCGCGTGGGGTGGCCGAGGCGGATGTTATTGCGCTGCACCTTGAGAACGGGCAGGCCTGTGTGCAGGTGTTCTTTATTCGTGGGCATCAAAACTGGGGTAATCAGGATTTCTATCCACGAGTTGGAGATGAGATTGATGCCGCTGAGGTGCTGGAGGCTTTCATTGGGCAGTTCTACGACAGCAAAGACCCGCCGCGGCAGCTGATCCTAAGCCACGCGATAGAAAATGCTGAGCTGATGGTTGAGGCGCTGGGGAGCAAGCTGGGGCGTAAGGTAGACATCCTGGTGCCACAACGTGGGGAAAAAGCCGAGCTGGTCGCAGGGGCGGCACGAAATGCGCGTGAGAGCCTTGCGCGCAAAATGAGTGAGACCGCAACGCAGGCCAAGCTGCTCAAGGGCATTGCCGATGTGTTCGATCTCGACGGGCCTCCCGCGCGGATTGAAGTTTATGATAACAGCCACATACAGGGCACCAATGCGGTTGGCGGCATGATTGTGGCGGGGCCTGAGGGCTTTATGAAAAACCAGTATCGCAAGTTCAATATTCGCGGTGATGACCTAACGCCGGGCGATGACTTTGGCATGATGAAAGAGGTGCTTATGCGCCGCTTTAAACGTCTGCTCAAAGAAGATCCCGACCGCGAACAGGGTATGTGGCCGGATCTGTTGTTGATTGATGGCGGTGCAGGGCAGGTGAGCGCTGTGGCCTCGATTATGCAGGAAATGGGCGTTGAGGATATCGCCATGGTCGGCGTGGCCAAAGGCGTGGATCGCGACCACGGCAAAGAGGAATTTCACCGCGTCGGTCAGAAGGTGATGGCGCTGCGCCGCAACGATCCAGTGCTGTATTTTGTCCAGCGGTTGCGAGACGAGGCGCACCGTTTTGCCATTGGCACGCATCGCGCCAAGCGCAGCAAGGCGATCGGGGCCACGCCGCTGGATGATGTGCCAGGCGTTGGTGCGACCCGCAAACGGGCGCTGTTGGCGCATTTTGGGTCTGCCAAAGCGGTGAGCCGTGCAAACCTTGCGGACCTGAAAGCCGCCGAGGGTATTTCGGACGCCTTAGCCGAGACAATCTATGCATTCTTTCACGAGAAAGGTTAACGTGGCCCGCGGGCTGCGTGCGCAGTAAAAATCGGCATGTAAATGCAGTTGCGGCGCGGACGGGCTTTCGGTTGCGAGCAAAACCGCTTAGGAAGACAGAATGAAATGGAATGTCCCAAATATCCTTTCGGTCATGCGTCTTGTCGCAGCGCCGATGCTCGCCGTTATGTTTTTGTTTTTCGAGCGCCCTTATGCGGACTGGTTCGCCTTGGCGCTGTTTCTGGTCGCCTCGGTCACCGATTGGTTTGATGGCTATCTGGCGCGTCTGTGGAAGCAGGAAACCAAAATGGGCGCGATGATCGACCCGATTGCCGACAAGGCAATGGTGGTGATCGCGTTGATGGTGATTGTGGGATATTCCTCGATGTCACCGTGGTTGGTGTTGCCCGCCACTGTGATCCTGTTCCGCGAAGTTTTTGTCTCGGGGTTGCGCGAATTTCTTGGTGATGTGGCGGGAACCCTAAAGGTCACCAAGCTGGCCAAATGGAAGACCGCGACACAGATGGTGGCGATTGCGTTCCTGTTTGGCCAAGGGGTGTTTGAGCACTACCTCGGCATCAGCGCGTGGGGCATGGATCAGGCTATGGTCGATCAAATTATGACCGATAAAATCGAAGATATTCAAGGGCTTCAGTGGAAACACGCCGGTATGGTCTGGACAGGCTGGATTGGAATGGGTCTATTGTGGATTGCGGCGGCTTTGACCGCGATCACGGGCTTTGATTACTTCTTTAAGGCCGCGCCTCATTTGAAAGAGTAAGTGCGATGGATGTTCTTTATTTTGCCTGGGTGCGCGAGCGCATCGGGGTGCCCAAAGAAGCCGTGACAACGCAGGCGGCGACGGTTGCAGAGCTGGTTGAGGAACTCAAGGCGCGCGAAGAACGCTATGCCATGGCCTTTGCTGATCTAAGCGCGCTGCGGGTGGCTGTGGATCAGGAGCTGGCTGATTTTGACGCGCCGCTCAAGGACGTGCGCGAAGTGGCGTTTTTCCCGCCGATGACCGGCGGCTAAGGGAGGCCGAACATGCGTATTCTTGTCCAGTCCGAGCGGTTTGATTTTGGCGCAGAGGCCAATGAATTTGCCAGTGGTCACAAGGACATGGGCGCAATTGTAACCTTTACCGGCATTGTGCGTGATCTGGCCCAAGGCGATCTGGACCGGATGGTGATTGAGCACTATCCGGGGATGACGCAAAAGGCGCTGGAAAAGATCGCAGCCGAGGCCAAAACCCGCTGGAGTCTTGGCGATGTGCTGGTCATTCACCGCTATGGTGATCTGGGTCCGGGTGAGATGATTATGATGGTCGCTACGGCGTCTCCGCACCGCAAGGATGCCTTTGAAGCGGCCGAATATCTGATGGATTATCTGAAGTCCCGCGCACCTTTCTGGAAGAAAGAAATCACCGACTCTGGTGCCGACTGGGTGGCGGCGAAAGATGCGGATGAGGACGCGCTGAAGCGCTGGTAAACCGGCAGTTTTGGCGGCGGTGTTGCGCGGCAAAATGGCTGTCTGTAACGCGTCGGTATGACGTCGGTATTGCGACGGTGCAAAAATCGGGCACCGTACGCTAGATTTTCTACATATTAGGGCGTGTTTGTCAGAGTTTTTGGCAAAGGAGTCATTGCCATGCCTGCCGCATCCCGTCCCACCAAAACCCAACGCATCACCCGTCAGCGCCTAGCGCGCAATTTGCTGTTGTTGCAGTCGGAGACATGGCTGCCAAATGCGCTGACAGACGAGGTGCCAGAGGCATGGCACACGCTTGAGATGGATGTGGATGTGGAAGAGCCCAAGGAGAAGGTCACACTGTATCTGGACCGCTCGGTGGCCAAATTCTACCGCGCCATGGGCAAGGGTTATCACGGGCGCATCAATCGGTTGCTGGCGACATGGGCCCAGATGAAAATCGCAGAGGATTTGCAGGTCGAGGATATGTTGCGGGCGCGTCAAGCGGCGCCCAGCAAGGAGTGATTAGGCCTCTTTATAGTCCATGGCCGCGTCCGTCTCGGGGGTAGAGCGGATCGAATAGGTCGTTGGACGGGACACTATGCGCAGGCTTGAGATCAGCCAAACCAATGTGCCGGTGACGGCCGGAAACCCAAGTGCAAACATCAGGTAGGTCAGGAAGGCGTGTCCCAGACTTGCGTCTTGGAAGGAGACTTGCAAACCACCAACAAACAGGCCGAGGCAACTGCCAAGGAAAATCATTATAAGCGCCATCTTGGTTAACTCCCACGTAACTCCTGTGGCAGATGAACAGGGGAAAAAGGCGTGAATGTGGCGTATGTTTGGAGATGTGGTGCGGTTTGGGGGCTCTGCGTTTAAGGTTCAGCTGTAAACGCATTGCCATTCTAGACTTGTACGCAGCCTCGCAACGGATACCCACGCGTCCGGTCCGAGGGTGGGTGCGAACCCGCCCGCCCGTGGGGGCGGATCGGACGCGTAAGCCCGCTTTGCGGGCTATTTCACCTCATTCAACTCTTGATCCTTAATTTCCCCATAGGTCTTGTTAGTGTCTTCGGAGAGCCAATCTGATCGTCCATTTCGTGAAGTACCAAATAGGAAAACAGCAGCGCCACTAGGACTGGAAAAAGCAACATCCTCAATCAACTCAAACCGGTTGCCAGTTAGTTTTCTCGCCCTTCCGGTTTCAATTAACTGCTCTCGCCTCTCCTTTAGGAAGTCTCGAAAAGAAATCGTCTCGTGTAAATCCCCTACGGACCCTGCCTTGAGAACAAATTCCCCATCAACCTCCACTGCCCTGGCATCAATTCCCTTTTTCTTGTGGTACAGAATAAATGTCTGCGGAGGCACGCTTTCGTTTTTGGGTGCAAATTCACTTTGAGAAGAAACTTTCCTAAAGAAGTCTACTCCGATCACTGGAAGTACCAACTGGAGTTCCTCTAAAAAGGCCTCCATGTCAGAGATATCTGCTTCAGGTAAACGGTCGAATTCTGGATCAGTCTTGTTTTCAATGCGAGACTTTTTAGCGTCCCGAAGTGTCGAAATAAGCCTGCTTTCTAGGTACTTAACATGCGCCTTTGTTAAGTTCATATCTTTATTGGTGACCGCGACAAATCTGTCCCAATAATCCTTTTGGTCGTCAGTCGCGTGAGCTCGAAGCCTTTTGGCAATGTCATCGCCTTCGCCAACATACACAGATGGAAGACTACTTTGGAGATTGTGTCCGTATAGGATGTAAATGCCCGTTCGAGACAGTTCTTTTCTCTTCAAGGCGGTATCAAGTCTGCCACGAGGAGCCGCCAAGACTTGCCCTGTCCAATTGACAATTTCAGCGGTGAGAATTCCGGTGGGCGTACCTTCAGCCAAAAATAGACGCACCGATCGACCAATCTGCATTGCATGCTCCAAAAGAAAAGGCTCGCATCTTGCGAACCTTTCCACTTTAGCGTGTGCCGATTTGACTATACAACAGTTCGAGGAGTGAAATCCTGTAGTGATGCAGTCTTATCGTGTAAACTTTTTATGCTTCAGGCGCTTGGGCTCAAGCGCATCGGCCCCCAGACGGCGTTTCTTGTCTTCCTCATAGTCTTCAAAGTTGCCTTCAAACCACTCCACATGCGCGTCACCTTCAAAGGCCAGCATGTGGGTACAGATGCGGTCAAGGAAGAAGCGGTCGTGCGAGATGACTACGGCGCAGCCGGCGAAATCGACCAGCGCGTCTTCGAGCGCCCGCAGGGTTTCGACGTCCAGATCGTTGGTCGGTTCATCGAGCAGCAGCACGTTGCCGCCTTCTTTCAGAAGCCGCGCCATGTGGACGCGGTTGCGCTCCCCACCTGACAGCAGGTTCAGCGGTTTCTGCTGATCGCCGCCTTTGAAGTTGAAGGACGAGCAATAGGCGCGTGAGTTGACCTGCGCATCACCCAATTCGATGATCTCGGAGCCGCCAGAGATCGCTTCCCAAACAGTGTCCTTGTCGTTCAGATCATCGCGGCTCTGGTCCACATAGGACAGCTTGACGGTGTCGCCATATTCGACAGAGCCCTCGTCAGGTTGTTCCTGACCGGTGAGCATTTTGAACAGGGTCGATTTACCGGCACCGTTGGGGCCGATGACGCCGACAATTCCACCGGGGGGCAGGGAGAATTCGAGGTTCTCGATCAGTTGCTTGTCACCAAAGTGTTTGGACAGGCCATTCACTTCGATCACTTTGGAGCCCAGACGCGGCCCGTTGGGGATGACGATCTGGGCGCGGCCGACTTTTTCACGCTCGGACTGATTGGCCATCTCGTTATAAGAGGCGATCCGCGCTTTGGATTTGGCTTGGCGGGCTTTCTGACCCTGACGCATCCACTCCAGCTCGCGCTCCAGCGTTTTCTGCTTGGATTTGTCTTCGCGGGCTTCCTGCTCCAGACGTTTGGCTTTCTGCTCGAGCCACGCGGAGTAGTTGCCTTCGTAAGGAATGCCCTTGCCGCGATCCAGCTCCAGAATCCAGCTGGTGATGTCATCAAGGAAATAGCGGTCGTGAGTGACGCAGAGGATGGTGCCTTTGTAGTCGATCAGGTGCTGTTGCAGCCAGGCGATGGTTTCCGCATCCAAGTGGTTGGTCGGCTCATCGAGCAGCAGCATTTCGGGCGCTTCCAGCAGCAGTTTGCACAGCGCAACGCGGCGCGCTTCACCACCTGAGAGGTCCGCGATGCGGGCATCATCCGGCGGGCAGCGCAGGGCTTCCATCGAGATGTCGACCTGACTGTCCAGATCCCAGAGGTTCTGAGCGTCGATGTCATCCTGCAGCTTGGCCATTTCATCGGCGGTTTCATCCGAATAGTTCATCGCCAATTCGTTGTAGCGATCCAGAATGGCCTTTTTGGCAGCCACACCCAGCATGACGTTTTCACGCACTGACAGGCTCTCGTCCAGCTTTGGCTCCTGCGGGAGGTAGCCGACCTTGGCACCCTCAGCGGCCCAGGCCTCGCCGGTGAAATCCTTGTCCAGACCGGCCATGATCTTCATCAGGGTCGATTTACCGGCGCCGTTGACGCCGACAACCCCGATTTTTACGCCGGGTAGAAAGGACAGGTGGATGTTTTCAAAGCATTTCTTACCACCGGGGTAAGTTTTGGACACGCCCTGCATGTGATAGACATATTGATAAGCGGCCATTGCGCGCGACTCCGATGAAAAAACAGTTTGCTCGGGTCTAGCCAAAGCGGCGGGAAAGGGCAATTGTTCGCCGCAAAGATTGAAAGGATTAGCGGTGCTGAAATATGTGATTGCGGGGATTTTTGCCGCCGGAGGCGCGTGGGCACAGGTTAACAACATAGAAGCAGACGGCAATCTTGCACCGACATATGACGTCGCATGCCAGCCAACTGACGCGTTGCGCGATGATTATTCTCCGGCGGATTTGGCGGGCGCAGTGGTTGCCTGTTTTACTGACGGCCAAGATGATTTGGCCGTGGACATGTTTCTGGTGATGCAAATGCGGGGTGTGTACGACAGCCTTCGTGTGATCGATCAGTCGGCGCATCAGGCAGGACGGGTTTTGCAGATCGAAATGGCCCAGACCGCCGGCGCCGAATGGGAGCCGCGTATGCGGGCGGCTTTCGACAGATTTGGCCCAACAGGTGGTGCGCGACATGCGGCGCTGTGCAAGCAGATGGAGGCAAAAGGTCCACCGACGCATTCCCCCCGCTACATGGTGCAGCACGGCATCAAAGCCTTTAGCGGACAGGACGGAGATGGGTTGGATCCGGATTTTGACGCTGAAGTATCATGGGAGCGGGTTTTGGACGAGTTTATGGATTGCTACGGGTGACAATCCGATCTGTGATTTTGATGAAAAGCGGTCTCGCTAAACCGCTTTCTCAAAAAACACATCCGGATAGGGGTCTTTGTTGAACCGCTCAATCTCGCGCCAGCCGGTGGTTTGGTAGAGCTTCACCGCCTCCGCCAGCGCCGAGTTGGTGTCCAGCCGCAGAAGTGTGATTCCCAAATCGCGCGCCACGACCTCGGTCTGATCCATGAGCCGTTTCGCCAGTCCCAAACCACGGGCGGCAGGGGACACCCAGAGGCGTTTGATCTCACCATAGCCATAGTCAGTGCCTTTCACCCCCACACAGGCCAGCGGCAGACCATCTGACATGGCCAGCAAAAAGGCACCGCGCGGGGCCATCATATCGGTGGCGTCGGGATCCGCGGACAGGTTCACGTCAAACCCCATATCAATGCGGCGGTCCAGCTCGGCGTAATATTCCTCTAGGCAATAGAGCGCCTCGGGGCTGCGCGGATCGTGGGTGACAAACTCGATATCGTCACGCCCTAGGGCTGAGGCCACCATATCCATCGCCGCCAGCAGGGCTTCGGCGCGCGGGTGGCGGGCCAGCATTGCGTTGGCCTGCGCATCAGAAAGCGCATTATAGGCGTCCCATTCCGCGCGACCTGTTTCGGTGAGTTGCGCCACGCGACGACGCCCATCACAGGCGTCGCGCTCCAGAGACAGCAGACCCTCGTCTTGCAGAGATTTCAGAAACCGGCTGAGCAGGGTCTTGTCCAGGCCAAGGTAGTGCCGGATGGTTTCCAGGTCTGCGCCCTGTGGGCCAATCGCGTGCAACACCCGCGCGGGGCCAAGGGGGCGGCCACGGCCCAAATAGCTTTGATCCAATACGCCAGTTTCGCGCACGACGGCACGATTAAAGCGGCGAATGCGGGTGATAGGGTCATGCGTCATGGTTGCCTCTGGTCAACTAATATAATTTACATAAGTCAACTAAATCGGCGCGTCAATCCTGCAAATTTGGTTGACAGCCCCCGGTCTGGCAGCAAGAAACCGCGTGATGCAAAAGGGTTTGCCATATGTTGCACCAGGTCAGAAAATCGGCCTGCTCGGGGGATCGTTTGATCCGCCCCACGAGGGACATGTGCATATCACGCTGGAAGCTCTTAAACGCTTTGATCTTGATGCGGTCTGGTGGCTCATCAGCCCCGGCAATCCGCTCAAAGAGCGTGGTCCGGCTACTTTGGCGCGCCGCATGACAGCTGCGGGCGAGATGATGCAGCACCCTCGGGTGAAGATCAGCGATTTTGAAGCTCATGCTGGCACGCGCTACACCGCAAAAACCATCGCCGCCCTTCAGACTGCACGCCCTCGGGCGCAATTTGTCTGGCTCATGGGGGCGGATAATCTGGCGCAGTTTCACCAGTGGCGCGATTGGCAGGATATCATGGCGCGCGTTCCCGTTGGGGTTCTGGCGCGGCCCGGCGACCGGCTTGAGGCTTGCACTGCACCTGCTGCACGCATTATGCGGGCCGCCCGTATTTCTGCAGGCGCGAGCCAGCTTTTGGCTGCGGGTCAAACGCCACGCTGGTGCTTTATCAATTTGGCAATGGTTGATGCCAGTTCCAGCGAAATTCGCGCCACAGGTGTCTGGTGCGCCACCTAAGCGCTTTTTGGTGCCTCAAATACCTCGGGGGGGGCTTGAAATGCATATTTCAAGCTGGGGGGCTGGCCCCCCTGAGCGCGCGGCGACTGAGCGTGGCGCTGGCAAGCCCCGCGCTGACAATCAACCCCAGTCCCAGCCACGTCAGCGCATCGGGTAAATCCCCAAAAACCGCCCAACCCAATGCGACGGCTCCCAGCAGTTGAAAATAGACATAAGGCGCAAGCTGGGCGGCGGGCGCGCGTGCATAGGCAAACAGCAGCAGAAAGTTCCCACCCATCGAAAACATCGCACTGGCCAGCGTCAAGGTGGCAAAGGGACCGCTGGGTGACTGTTGCAGCAGCAGGTCTGCGGTGGTCGATGACCAGCAAAACGGTGTGAGCAGCAGCGCACTGATGAACAATTGCGAAAACAGCAGGCTTCCCGGGCGCGCGAGCGGCGCCAGCCAACGGGATGCGCTCAGATAGGCGCCATAAAACACGCCCGCCAAGACGGCAAAGCCGAGACCTGCGTTCGCGTCAAACCCGGGACGGACCACCAGCAGCACGCCCAAAAAGCCGAGTACCATCAGGGCTGAGCGTTGGGGGGATCCCCGTTCTCCCAGCAAGAGGATCGATAAGGCATAGCTCACGATTGGTCCGACAAAAAACGCGGCAAAAACATCGGCGACGGGCGCTGCAACCAGCGCGGTTTGAATTGAGACGATGCCGCAGGTCAGCAAAAGCGCGCGCAACCAAATGCGCCAGTCCCGCAGGATCCTGAGTGTATCCGCCCGCAGGAGCGGCACCGCGATCAAGCTGCCTAAAACAAAGCGTGACCATGCCACAAACAGTGGGCTGGCCCCATATTCAGAGGTCAATATTTTGCCTGCAGTGTCCCCCGCCGGGATCATCGACATGGCCAGAAACATCAGCGCGACTAATTTCCACATGGGATCACGCCTAACATGTAGCGAAAGACCGCAAAAGAGACGTCTTCCTGCTTGAATGCAAAGCCAGCACAGGGTTAGATTCATCTTATGTCAAAAGTGATTTCCAGACGTTTTTTCCTGTCAGCTCTCACCGCCACTGCGGCCACACCGCTCTGGGCCAATCCGCCCACAGCATCGCTCCATCCGGTGCCGCGGCCTGCGGGGCTGGGCAAGGTTACGGCAGCGGCTGCGGAAAGCCTGATCCGAGACTCCAAAGTCAGTGGTCAGGTCAGCTTTGCTGTGGCGGATATCGACACGGGAAAATTGTTGGAAGGTCAGGACGTGGCCACGGGGCTGCCGCCTGCCAGTGTGACCAAGGCGCTGACAGCACTTTATGCGCTGCATTATCTTGGGCCAAATCATCGCTTTGCCACGCGTCTTCTTGCTGTGGGCACTGTGACCAACGGTGTGCTCAAGGGGGATTTGGTTCTGCGTGGTGGGGGCGATCCGACGCTGGACACCAATGCGTTGGCAGGCTTGGCGAAATCGCTCAAAGAGGCGGGCATTCGAGAGGTTACGGGGCGGTTTCTGGTGTGGGGTGGGGCGATGCCGCAGCTCAAACAGATCGACAAGAAGCAGCCTGTGGAGGCGGGCTATAATCCGTCGGTGTCGGGGCTGTCGCTGAATTACAATCGCGTGCATTTTGAATGGAAGCGGGCCTCTACCGGCTATCAAATCACCATGGACGCGCGGTCTAACAAATATCGCCCTGACGTGAGTGTGGCCAAGATGTCCATCGCGGAGCGTCAGGCACCGGTCTACACCTACAAAGAACAGCGCGGCATTGATCACTGGACCGTGGCGCGCGGCGCGTTGGGCAATGGTGGGGCGCGGTGGTTGCCTGTGCGCCAACCCGAGATTTACGCGGGCGAAGTTTTCCGATCGCTGGCACGCTCCTATGGTGTGCAGATGGCGGCGCCAAAGATCACCCAATCCGCGCCACGAGGCACAGTTGTCGCCAGTCACCAGAGCGCGGAGCTTGTGCCTATCTTGCAGGGCATGCTGAAATATTCGACCAATTTGACTGCCGAGATGGTGGGAATTGCCGCCAGTCAGGCCCGCGGTGCGCAGGTGCTGTCGCTGAAGGCCTCGGCGGCGGCGATGAATGCATGGGCTGCAGAGACTATGGGCATGACGCAGGCCGCCTTGGTGGATCACTCGGGGCTGGGCGAAGCATCGCGGCTGCGTGCAGATGAGTTGGCTGTGGTGCTGGCGGCGGCGGCGCGGCGGGATACGCTCAAGCCGATCTTGCGCGATATTTCGATGCGGGCGGACAATGGCGCGGTGGACAAGAGCCATCCTTTAACGGTGCAGGCCAAAACCGGAACCTTGCATTTTGTCAGCGGTTTGGCGGGCTATGTCACCGATACGGCGGGACACGAGTTGGCGTTTGCCATCTTTGTGGCAGACACCGACGCGCGTGACCGTTTGATCGGGCCAAGTCGGGAGCGTCCGGCAGGGGCTAGAACCTGGAACAGCCGCGCCAAAAGATTGCAGCAAAAACTGATTGAGCGCTGGAGCGTGGTCTACGGGTCTTAGAGACGTCGCAGGCGGAGTTAAGGTGCAATCAAGAAAGCTTCGTGTGATTTGATTTCCATGCGTGCAAGCGGTTGGTGGATTGTACAATCTGTTTGGAAAAGCTCGGGGAACAATTTTCGAAGTTCTTTTTGCTGGGCGGGGTCAACGCCGCGAATGGCGCGTTGGGTCGGGCAAAAACTCTCGGTCCACAGACCGTCGCTGAGCACCACCTGATGCGCGTCAAACATAAGATGCACGTAGGTTACGGCGTCGGGGCGGCTTATCTGTATTGAGTTGGCGTCGACCATATGTTTGGCAGCCGCAAAAACTTCACTGTCGCCAAAGTGCAATTGCGCCGCTGCCCCTTCGATCAGGACACGGTGGTTGGGGGAGAGTCGCAGAGGACGGGCGGGCATGTTCTGGCCAAAGCTGTGCGGTGCAATGGTGATCGGGCGCAGGTTGCGCTGGGCCACAAGCTGTGTGCGAGACAGCCCGCGCGAGCCGATCCAGCGCAGGGGTTGGTATCCGTTGTCGCGGGTCAGGATGTGATCGCCCGGACGCAGGGTTTGCACCGCCTTGAGACCTTGCAAGGTCGTAATTTGCGCATCAAGGGTGAAGCAGGGCACTTCGGTTTCGATCTTTTTGATCTGGCCCAGCTGGGAGCCGCCGACTTTGACATCATCCTTTAACGTTGCATCTTGTGGGACCGTGCCGTCGGTGGGGATGAAGTAGACCTGGATTTCGTCGTTTTCGTCTTTGTACTCAATGTACCACCCCCTGACGACGGTGCCATCGTCTAAGGTGAGTCGTGAGTTGTTGCCCAGCTTGTCGACAGCAAAACCGTTGATGAGATCGCCTTTGCCGCTGGCACCTTCTTCGCGAAATTTTCCGTCTGATTGCAGGTCTTCGATTTTAATGGTGACAGCGGTGACATCGCTGTCTTCCGTGCCAGCATCGCCAGTGTCTTTATTGCCGAGATAGTAGGCTGCAACCGCGTATTCTGTGGACATGGAATGCTCTTTCGGTCCGCCAAGGCGGGGGAGTGGAGTTTGGGGAACCGCACCGTGTTTAAAGGATAAGGCCTACAGAGAAGGGGGCAACTTGTTGTTAATATTAAATTAACTGAAAACTCCTTCAAGGAGGAGTTGTCTAAAATGCGGGGCAGTTGCGGATACCCATGGAGAGAGGTGTCAGCAGCGGGGTAAAGCGCCAAGACATAAAAAAACGCCCCGACCAATATGTCAGGGCGTTAATCGGTTTGAGGGTTGAGAGCTAAATAAGCCCAGCCCTGCTTTAGGTCATGTGACGCGCGCGTGCGCCGCGTTCGATGCCCGCTGCGTGCAGGCGGTCGATGTTGAGCTCATAGCGGATCTCTTCGAGCAGGCGCAGCTCGGGTTCGGCCAGAGACCCGTCTGCGGCGGCCACATCACAGGCCAGTGCATAGGCGGTTTCATACAGACGCTCGTCCAGATTGTCGTGTACTAGGCCAAATAGTGCTGCAAGGCCGTCTTCCTGTTCAAACAGGTCAAAGACGATCTGGCTGACAACGGTCATGCGATCGATGTCGTAATCCGCGAAAACCGGTAAGTTGTTGACCGCAGACTGGATTTTGACCAGTTCCGCCGTGCGAATGTTCTCATCAGAGGCGGAAACCGCGATCATGACAGCGACGAGGCTGTCTTGGGGGGTGAGCGGGTGCAGCAGATCTTGTGACACTGGTAATATCCATTTGGGTTGTTATTCGGCGCAGAATATTGACCTCTGGCCTCAGGAGCAATAGGTAGCGTAGATTAACGGGGGCAATGATGCGCCCGTATTTTTTTTCGTGAAATCTGGAGACGGACATGTCTGACCTGCGTGACGCAGCCCTTGTATCTAAAGCCTGGCCCTTTGAAGAAGCGCGCCGCCTGCTTAAACGGTATGAGAAGAGCGCAGAGAAGAAGGGATATGTTCTGCTGGAGACCGGCTATGGTCCGTCGGGCTTGCCGCATATCGGCACCTTTGGCGAGGTGCTGCGCACCACAATGATCCAACGTGCGTTTGAATTGATCAGCGACGTGCCGACACGTCTGATCTGTTTCTCTGACGATCTGGACGGGATGCGCAAAGTGCCGGGCAATGTGCCCAATCAGGAACTGTTGCATGAAAACCTGCAAAGGCCGCTGACCTCGGTGCCTGATCCATTTGGCACGCATGACAGCTTTGGTGATCACAACAACGCCATGCTGCGACGCTTCCTTGATACTTTCGGGTTCAACTACGAGTTCTACTCGGCCACGGAATTCTATGGCTCAGGTCAGTTTGACGAGATCCTGCTGCGCGCCGCAGAACGTTATGATGACATCATGGCGGTAATGTTGAAGTCGCTGCGCGAAGAGCGTCGCAAGACCTATTCGATTTTCCTGCCGATCCATCCTGAGACCGGTCGGGTGCTCTATGTGCCGATGAAAAACGTCGATGGCGAAAAAGGTGAGATCACCTTTGACGACGAAGACGGTCGAGAGTGGACGCTGCCGGTCACCGGCGGCAATGTGAAGTTGCAGTGGAAGCCCGACTTTGGCGCGCGCTGGGCGGCGCTGGGTGTGGACTTTGAGATGTATGGCAAAGACCACTCCACCAACACCTATATCTATGACAGTATCTGTGAGATTCTGGGCGTGAAAGCGCCTGAGCATTTCACCTATGAGCTGTTTCTGGATGACAAAGGCCAGAAGATTTCAAAGTCTTCGGGCAATGGTATCTCGATTGACGAGTGGCTGACCTATGCCTCCACGGAATCGCTGAGCTATTTCATGTATCAGAAGCCCAAAACCGCAAAGCGGATGTATTTCGACGTGATCCCACGGGCGATGGATGAGTATCACCAGCAACTGCGCGCCTATGCGACGCAGGACGCCAAAGCGCGGGTCAACAACCCTGTGTTCCATATCCACGGTGCGGATGTGCCTGAGAGCGATATGGTGGTCAGCTTCTCGATGCTGCTCAACCTAGCGAGCGCGTCCAGTGCAGAAGACAAAGACGCGATGTGGGGCTTCATCAATAAATATGCGCCTGATGCGACGCCGGAAACGCACCCTGGAATGGATGCGGCGGCAGGCTATGCGGTGCGCTATTTCAATGACTTTGTGAAACCCACCAAAGTCTATCGCGCGCCGACCGATCAAGAGCGCCGTGCGCTGGAAGATCTGGCGGCAGCGCTGGGATCAGCGGAAACCGCGCTGGCGTTGATTGCGGCCAAGAATGCGGCGATGGGCAATGAGGATGCGCTGCCGGAGCCTGATTTTGGCAATGAGGACTTCTTGCAGTCGGTGGTCTTTGCGATTGGCAAGAAATACGATTTCGAACCGCTTCGTGATTGGTTCAAGGCGATCTATGAAGTTCTGCTGGGCGCCAGCCAAGGGCCACGGTTTGGTGGTTTCATTGCGCTTTATGGTGTCAATGAAACCATTGCGTTGATCCATAAGGCTTTGGACGGCGAGCTGTCGTAATTTTAGCGAAATAGGGTGCGCCTAACGGCGCACACAGGTGAAGTTTGGCCCCGCCTTTGGCGGGGTCAAACCGTTTTGGCGCATGGTTTTATGGAATGTGCGCTCGCTTGGTCCCGATTTTGAATGATCTTTTGCTGTTTGGGCTGCGTAAGTTTCACAGTGGAGGATAAGATATGCGAGTATTTTTAGCCGGAATTTTAGGGGTGTTGTTTCTGAGCGCCCAAGTGCAAGCGCAAAGCATGCCGCGCAATGCAGAGATAGAGTCTGTTATTTCGCAACAGATGGAGGCCTTTCGCGGTGACGACTTTGCGCGGGCGTTCGAATTTGCGGCCGACAGCATTCAGGGCATCTTTGGCACGCCGGACCGCTTTGGCCTGATGGTCGAGCGCGGCTATCCGATGGTGCATCGCGCAGGCGAGGTGCGTTTTTTGGAGGTGCGCGCGTTGGCAGGTGCGGCTTGGCAGAAAGTGTTGATCATCGACCAGATGGGCGTGGCGCATGTGCTTGAATACCAGATGCTGGCCACCGAGGAGGGATGGCGCATTGGCGGTGTACAGCTTTTGCAAGCACCGGATGTGGGTGCCTGAGCGCAACATCTAATGTTATGATTTGTATGTAACTCTGGTCGTTTCTTGGCTTTGAGCGCACGATGCGCTTAGCCGATTTAAAGGGCGCGTTTGATATGTCCCCAAAGCCTGCGGCGATCAGCCGTGGCTTTGGATCATGCGCAGTGACCTGTTGTGCCGCGACGCGGTTATGACGGGGAAAGGGGACAGATGAATAAGGCAATCACCGATGGCGTGCAGTTTATGCCGCCTGAATTCTCAAATGATTTGGATGTTTGGTCACGCGAGGACGGGACGCCAGGGTCAGACACCTATGATGGATCAGTGAATGCAGCCTTTGTACCGGCCGATCAGGATTTTGGTGGCTGTCTAGAGCTGTTTAAGACCGAATCCACACAGAAGTTGCGCTACATGGGGCAGGTGCCCGTGTTGCCGGGATGCTATTTGCGCGTCACGGCGCGGGTGAAAGCGATCAGTGGCAACCTGCCGTCGGTGCGGATTGCGGCGTGGGCTGGAGACGGGAATAACAACCATGTTGGCGGCTTGGATGAGACCGCGGCTGCGGTGGCGTTGCAGAGCTATGGCGATGTGGTTGAGGTGTCCGCCATCATTGGGTCGGGCGCGCGCAGTGGTGTCGATATGGTCTGGGGCACCGATGCAGTCTATGGCCATTTCGGGCTTGATCTGACCGGCGCTTCGGGCGGTGTTGTACGCATTGATGACATTGTGATTGAAGATGTCACCAGCGCATTTCATCGCGATATGCTCAGCCTTGTGGACGTCAAGGATTTTGGCGCGATCGGGGATGGAAGCAGTGATGATAGCGCGGCCTTTGAGGCGGCAGATGCGGCGGCAAACGGGCGGCGGGTGCTGGTGTCTGAGGGAGAATTTTACCTTGGGGATAGCGTCACGTTTGACAATCCGGTGACTTTTGAAGGCACGGTCACGATGGGCGTAGGCAGTATTTTCACGCTGTCCAAGAATTTTGATCTGCCAAGCTATATTGATGCCTTTGGCAATGAGGAGTTGGCGTTCAAGAAGGCGTTTCAGTCTTTGCTGAACAATTCGGACCATGAGGGTCTGGATTTGGGTGGGCGGCGGATCACCATCACCGAGCCGATTGATATGCAGGCAATTGTGCCCAATCGCACGGAATACGCACAGCGTCGTCATATCCTGAACGGTCAGTTCTATGTGTCCGGCGATAGTGCGTGGGATCCTGATGTGGTGACTTCGCAGGCCACTTATTCGTCCAATGATGGGCGCACCCTCAAAAACGTGTCCAATGTGGCCAATATCCAGATCGGTGCACTGGTGAGTGGCAACGGTGTGGGGCGTGAGATTTATGTGCGCGCGACCAATGTGGCTACGCAGGAAGTGACGTTGAGCCAGCTGCTGTATGATGCGGAAGGCACACAGAACTATACCTTCACACGATTTAAATACGTGTTTGATTTCAGCGGTTTTTCAAAGCTGACGTCGATGAATATCTCAAATGTGGATTTTCTGTGTAACGAAAAGGCCAGTGGTATTTTGCTGTCACCCGCCGGTCTGATTTTTCACATTCGCGATTGTTATATCACGCGGCCACGTGATCGTGGCATCACGTCACCGGGAGAGGGCTGTCAGGGGCTGTTGGTAGATCGCTGTCAATTTATCACGCGTGAGGGCGGCGTGCGCTCTCAGGATCGGGTTACCGTTGCTCTCAATTGCAATGCCAACGACGCCAAAATTCGCAATAATCGCGCCAGCCAGTTTCGACATTTCGCCGTCATCGGCGGGGAAAACGCGATGGTGACCGGCAATCATTTCTTTCAGGGGGATGCGGAAACAAATGGTGTGCGCACGGCGGGCATTGTGCTGGCGCAGGGCTATACGTCGGCCACACTGGACGGCAACTACATTGATAATGCCACAATTGAGTGGAGCAATGAGTATGACAGCGAGCCTGATTTTACAGGTGGATTTTCCTTTGGGTCGCTGTCGATCACTGACAATGTCTTTCTGTCCGGTGATGTGGCGCCGTGGTTTGGCTATATCGTGATCAAACCGCATGGGGCGGGGCATTTTCTGACGGGGTTGAATGTGACGGGCAACAAATTTCGCTCAATCAACGGCTCCATTGATCGGGTGGATCGGGTGGACACCAGCTTTTCCAATTTGGATATGAGCAAAGGCAAGAACGTGCTGTTTGCGGGCAATACATTCCACAATGTGGAAAAGTCGGTCCACAATCCGCTGCGTATTGAGCATGACCAGAACACGACCAGCGAGACTTGGACCGTGGATAGTGATGGCAGGTTGCCGTTTGGCGGGCGCTGTCGTGGGGTGGATGCTGTGGTGGCGACTTCAAAGTTGAAGTCCAACAGTAACGTGACGACCTATGCGACGCCCTATGTGAAGCTGACGGAAGGGGCGGATGGCGATCAGGTGACGCTGAACTGGGAAAAACCGCTAAGCGGTGATGTCACGGTGACTGTGCGCATGGACTAAGACGGGAAAAGTGGCGCTGGCGCCTTGTTGGCGCCAGACGCTCTAGGGGATTTGCCGCATGCGGGGGCGGGCTTCGCGCCAGACAAGCACCAAGGCGGCGGTGATGATCAGCCCCGCGCCAAGCCAGCTGATCGCATCAGGGATGACCGAGAAAATCACCGCGTCATAGAGCGTGGCAAAGGCCAAAGCGGCATAGAAAAACGGCGAGACAAAGCTGGCATCGGCGCGGGTCATGGCATTTACAAAACAGGTTTGAGCCGAGGCCATCAGCAGGCCGATGCCCGCCAGTGCCGCCCATTGTGCCAGTGTGGGTGTTTGCCAGACAAACAGCGCGGCGCAAGTTGAGATCACCAATCCGATGGCATTGTTGACCAGCAGGATTTGGAATGGTTTCTCGCGACCCGACAGAAGTTTGATGAAAATCAGCTCGGCCCCCATACAGAGTGCGGCCATCAGAGCCAGAATTGCGCCAAACTCAATTGCGCCTGCCCCGGGGCGGGTGAGCACCATTGCTCCCACAAACGCCAGCGCGGCAGAGCCCCAGCGCCAAGGGCCAATGCGTTCACCCAGAAACGGGATCGCAAGCAACATTCCAACAACAGGGTTTAAGAAGCTGATCGCAGTGGCGTCAGAGAGCGGAATAAATGTGGCGGCGGCAAACATCAGCGTGACCCCGCCCCAGCCTAGCGTTGAGCGGCCAATATGCAGCCGCCATGCGGGGCGGGTGAACTTGGGGCGCAGAACTGCGGCGGTTGAGGCAAAGAGTAAAAACGCAAACAAAAAGCGCCCGTGACTGATTTGTAACGGATGCAGTGCCGGCCCCAAAACATCCGTCCCCAAGGCTTTGGCCAACAGAGTTGTGCCAGCAGCAAAAGCAGAGGCCGCCAGCGTGAGGGCCGCGGCGAGGCCGGGATTATGGGCCGGATTTTGATGCGTTTCTGAAGTCATTGGGTTTCAATGGCGGTAATGGATGGCCACGGCAAGGGATGATCTGCGCAAATAATCCTTTCTTTTTGAAGGTGGCGCGGCTAAGCGTTGGGCATGATCAAACTGACACATATCCCATTTGTCCGACGCCGACGCCGCTGCGCGTAAACGGCCCGATTGATCTATGCGCCACAATCTGGCGCGAATTTTTCCAACATCATTGACGAAAATGCCCCAAGTGTTGCACCAACCGGGGCTGAACCACATCAAAAGGATGACCCAGATGATCCCATCTGTTTTGCCGACCTATACCCGTGCCCCTCTGAGCTTTGTCAAAGGCGAAGGCAGCTGGATGATTGAGGCGGATGGCCGACGTTTTCTGGACCTTGGGGCGGGGATCGCAGTGAATGTGTTGGGCCATGCCAACCCTGTGCTGGTCGATGCATTGACCGAACAGGCGGGCAAGCTGTGGCATGTCTCCAACCTCTATAACATTGAGCAACAGCAGGCGCTGGCCGATAAACTGGTCGATCAAAGCTTTGCCGACACGGTGTTTTTTACAAATTCCGGCACGGAGTCCTGTGAGTTGGCAGTGAAAATGGCACGCAAATACTGGCATGACAAAGGCCAGCCGAACCGCGTGGAAATCTTGGCCTTTCACGGCTCGTTTCATGGCCGCAGCTCGGCCGGGATTGCGGCGGCGGGTGGCGATAAGCTGACCAAAGGGTTTGGGCCGCTGTTGCCAGGCTTTGAGCAGCTGCCGTTCGGGGATCTGGAGGCGGTGAATGCGTCGATCACAGAAAACACGGCGGCGGTGATTATCGAGCCTATTCAGGGCGAAGGTGGCATTCGCCCCGTGGCGGATGAAGATTTGCGCGAGTTGCGCACAATCTGTGATGAAGCGGGCATTCTGATGATCTTTGACGAAGTGCAATGTGGCGTGGGTCGGACTGGCAAGCTGTTTGCACATGAGTGGGCAGGGGTCACGCCGGATATCATGATGGTGGCCAAAGGCATTGGCGGGGGCTTTCCGTTGGGCGCTGTGATGGCCACCGAAGAGGCCGCGAGCGGCATGGTTGCGGGCACACATGGGTCGACCTATGGCGGCAACCCATTGGCTTGTGCTGTGGGCTGCGCGGTGATGGACGTGGTCAGTGATGCGGCGTTTCTGGACGATGTACGGCGCAAGGCCGGTCTGTTGCGTCAAAAGCTGGAGGGGCTGGTGGCCTCGCATCCAGATGTATTTGAAGAGGTGCGTGGCTCAGGGATGATGCTGGGTTTGAAGTGCAAACCTGCCTGCGGTGACGTGGTCAAGGCTGGCTATGACAATGAGGTGATTGTTATTCCTGCGGCGGACAATGTTGTGCGCCTGTTGCCGCCGTTGAACATCACGGATGAGGATATTGCCGAGGCTGCGACGCGGCTCGAGGCGGTGGCTGTGCAGGTGGAAACGGCGGTTTAGTCCGGGTCTTTTGATCGCCGTTTGAGCGGCTCAAGAATAAGCGTCGCAGATTTGCGGCGCTTTTTTCTTTTCAACTACGGGGGGAGTGCCGCAATATTGCCTTAAATTGTCCCTACCGAAAAGTTGGGGATGTTGATTTAAGGCCGACCGATCATGGCAGAACAGCAGAAAAGCGGGGTGCATCCGCGTATCGTCGTCGCAGGTGCGGGCAGCGTCGGATGTTTTGTGGGCGGTATGTTGGCGCTGGGGCATCGCACGGTGACCTTGATGCTGCGGCCGTATAAGGCCGAGGAAATCGCGCGACAGGGTCTGTTGTTGACCGATTTTGCGGGACTGGATGAAACGCTGTCACCGGATGCCATTGGATTGGCCGTGGGACCGGAATGCTTTGCGGATGCGGATATTATTCTGGTCAGCGTGAAAAGCGGTGCCACGCTGGAAATGGCGCAGCTGATTGCGAAACATGCGCCTAAGACGGCGGTTGTGGTGAGTCTGCAAAACGGCATTCAGAACGTGGGTGTGTTGCGTGAGGTTCTCAAGGGCTGGGATGTGCGCGCCGGAATGGTGCCGTTTAATGTGGTCTCGATGGGCGGCGGGCGAGTGCATCGCGGCACCAGCGGGGACATTCTGATCGAAAAAGGCGCGGGACATGTGGCGCGCGCGTTGAGCGTGCCTGGACTGGATATGCATGAGCGCCGCCGCATGGCGCCGTTGCAATGGGGCAAGCTGCTGATCAATCTCAACAACGGTTTGAACGCTTTGTCGGATTTGCCATTGCGCAAACAGATAGGCGATATGCGCTGGCGGCGGCTAATGGCGGATCAGATGGTTGAGGCATTACAGGTTTTGGAAAGCGCCAGCATTGAGGCGACCAATCCGGTGACGGCGGCTTTGCCGATGCGCCATGTGCCCAAAGTTTTGCGCTTGCCGACATCGCTGTTTAGGATTGTGGCGCGTGCGATGCTCTCGATTGATCCCAGCGCACGCAGTTCAATGTGGGAAGACCTTGAACAGGGGCGGGTGACCGAGATTGATGAGCTACAGGGCGTGATCGTGGATCTGGCACGCAAGCATGGCGTTGAGGTGCCGATCAATGATCGGGTCCTGCAGCTAGTCAAACAAGCGCAGGCTGTGGCCGATGGCTCGCCCGCATTATCCTTCAAGGAGATACGGGGGCCTCGGCGCAAAGCCTAGCATGCGTTAGTTGGCAAGCGAGTTGAGGATCAGGAAAACGACCGCGGAAACCGTTGCGGCTGCGGGTACAGTGATCACCCAAGCGGCCACAATTGTCATAAAGTGGCTGCGACGTACCAGCTTGCGGCGGCGGCGCTCTTCGGGGGCGATGCGCAGCGGTACACCACGTGATGCCGCGTTTTTGCGGGCGCGACGTTCGCATTCCCATTCGCGGTAAAAGCCAACGCCAAACACGCCGCCCACAGCGATGTGGGTGGAGGACACCGGCAGGCCGAGCCAGCTGGCAACGATCACTGTGATGGCTGCAGACAAAGCTACGCAATAGGCACGCATCGCATTGAGCTTGGTGATCTGCTCCCCAACCATGCGAATGAGTTTGGGGCCGAACAGGAAGAGACCAAACGAAATCCCCATCGCCCCGATGACCATAACCCACATGGGAATGGACACTTTGGCGGCAAAATCGCCGAATTCCGAGACGTGCACGATGGCTGCGAGCGGACCAACCGCATTGGCCACGTCATTGGCACCATGTGCAAATGAGAGCAGTGCCGCCGAGAAGACCAGTGGTATGCTGAACAGAACCTTGAGGGATTTGTTGCGGTTCTCGAGCCCTTCGGATTGTTTACGGATCAGCGGACGGGTCACAAAATACGTCACGATACCGATGCCCAGACCAATCAGCAGAGCGGTTTGCATGTCGATTTTGACAATCTTCTTGAGCCCTTTTAGCGCCAAGTAGGAAGAGAAGGCAGCCGCCATGATCGCAATCAACACGGGCACCCAGCGGCGCGCAGCGGCGATTTTGTCGTCCTGATAGATGATTTTAACCTTGATGAAGGCGAGGAAGCCAGCCGCGACAACACCCCCAAGCAGCGGGGAGATCACCCAGCTGGCGGCGATAGCGCTCATCGTAGGCCAGTCCACCGCGCCAAACCCGGCAGCCGCGATGCCCGCGCCCATAACACCGCCCACAACCGAGTGGGTTGTGGACACTGGTGCGCCCACAAATGTAGCGAGGTTGACCCAGAGCGCAGAAGACACCAGCGCAGCCATCATTGCCCAGATAAAGGTTTCCGCACTGGCGATGCCTTCGGGGTCAATGATGCCTTTGGAGATTGTAGATACGACGTCGCCGCCCGCAAGCAGCGCTCCGGCGCTCTCACAGATTGCGGCAATGGCAATGGCGCCGCCCATGGTGAGCGCATTTGCTCCCACCGCGGGGCCCATGTTGTTGGCCACATCGTTGGCACCGATATTGATCGCCATATACGCGCCAATTCCGGCGGCTGCGATAACAACCATATTGGAATGCATTGAGCCGATGAAAAAACTGGCCAATGCGCCAGCAAGCAGGATGAACACCAAAGCGACACCCAGTCCGACAAACGGGCGCGACACAAACATGGTGGCCTGCTCTAGGTGTGAAATACGATTGAGGTCTCGGTCCAATGTGGACCAGTTATTCTGACCGTCTGAATTTGCCATCGCTTTGTATTCCCCACCGGCTGCGTTGCTGGGGGGCTAACCAAGAATGGTCTTCGTTTCAACTGTTTCCAAAAACAATTGTCATATGCTTGTCATATTTGACGCAGCAGGTCCCGTAGTTCGGGCTCATGCACGAGGTTGGCAGCCTCTTTGGGAGAGAACCATTTGCGGGTGCGTTCGTCTGCCTCGGGGAATTCGTCGACGAGTTTCACGTCTTCTGCAGAGTAGACCTGAACATTGACCGGAATCTCTAGACCGGCATCAAGCCGCTTGGAGTAGGTGTAGCTGCCGATCTGACTATGATTGGAGGCCGTGGTCTTAACGCCAGCTTCTTCCCAAGCTTCCTGAAGGGCGGCTTCGCCCGCGTTCATGCCATCAATTGGCCAGCCTTTGGGGAGAACCCAACGGCCTGTGTCACGCGAGGTGATGAGGAGAACCTGACGCTGTTTGCCTTCACCGCGCACACATAGCGCTGCCACCTGAAGCCAGCTGGGCCGGCGCCAAAAGGGGGACAGTACGCTGCTAAGCGCATTTTTGAAGACATTGGTCATTTGGATTCTGCTCAGGCTGTTATTGTTTTTAAGTGCTCTTTTTTACGCTCACACTAAGTGTATATACATTGGCGATGCAAACTTCAAGGGGCGGACCCGTTAAATAGCTAAATATCATGACTTTCGCTTCACACGCAGGGTTGGGTCTGCCTGTGTCGGGTCTTCGGGCCAGGGGTGTTTGGGGTAGCGCCCGCGCATGTCTTTGCGCACATCCGAGTAGGAGCTGGCCCAAAATCCGGGGATGTCCATGGTTGTTTGCACAGGGCGGCGCGCAGGAGATAGCAAGGTGACGCGCAGGGGAGTTCTGCCCACCATTGGATGCGAGGTTTGGCCAAACATCTCTTGCAGACGCAGTTCGATCTCGGGGTGCTCTCCGGAATAGTCGATAGGGATTTTGCGCCCTAATGGTGTGATGAAATGTGGCGGTGCCAGTTTGTCGAGTTCTTGCATCTGGTTCCAGTCAAGCCGCGCGCGCAGAGCCTCAAGCAGATCGAATTTCTTCCATTGCTCGGCAGTCTTCACTCCAATGAGATGGGGCAGGAGCCAATCCTCAAGACAGCTCATCAACGCGGGAGTGCCCATATCAGGCAAATCATGTCCGCCATCACGGGCCAGATGTACCCGCGCCACAAACCGTTTGGCCGCATCACTCAAGGTCAGCCCTAGATCCCGCACCCCGTCCAGCATGGCACGGGCGATTTGATCTGCAGGCGCGTCTTTCCAGATACGGTCGTCCAAGGCAATTGCCCCGAACATCTCTTGGCGGCGCGACACAACGCGGCGCTCTCGTTTGGACCATGCGCAGGTGTCATTCCACTGGATTTGGTCGGCAAACAATCCACGCACCTCGCCCTCGGAGATTGCGATCGCTTGTCTGATGCGGGCCTCGCGCGGGTTGCCATCAGTGTCGGTGACCACAATCAGGCGGGTGTTGGCCATTGGGTCGGCGTCGTCCAGTATGACACCTTTGCCCCCTGAGAGCACAAAGCGCGGGGTGTCGCCTTTGCGGTGCAAACCAATACGATCGGGATAGGCGAGGGCGGCCATTTCGGCGGCAGACATAGACCCGATGTTGGGCCGTTGGGTGGTCTTTGACAATCGCCGCGCTTCGTCGCGAATCGTATGAAGGGCGGCGCGTTTGACCTGAAACCGGCGACGCTCGCTAAACCGCTTAAGGTCGCTCAGTGCTTCAAGGCGCAGGCTCACATCTACAGGTGCGCCGCGCGTTAGGGGATCGCGTGCCGCCAACAGCGCGGCGAGCGGGGCGGCTTGAGGTCCAGCTTGGGCAAGCATATGGGCAAGGCGGGGGTGCAGGGGCAGCGCAGCGAGTGATTTGCCATGTGCGGTGATGCGGTTTTCACCATCCAGTGCATTCAGCATGCGCAACACGGTTTGCGCTTCGGCGAATACACCCGCGTTGGGCGGTGTCAGAAGTGCCAGATCAGAGGGGTGCGCGCCCCAAAGCGCCAGTTCAAGCGCCAGTCCTGTGAGATCGGCGGACTCAATTTCAGCCGGAGGGAAGGCCAGCAGTGCGCCTTCCTCACCTTTGCTCCAGAGCCTGTAGCAGACACCTTTGGCCACACGACCTGCGCGGCCTTGGCGTTGGGTGGCTTCGGCGCGGGTGACGCGTTCGGTGACCAGTCGCGACATGCCTGAACCCGGATCAAAGCGTGCGCGGCGGGCACGCCCAGCGTCTACAACCACGCGGATGTCCTGAATGGTCAACGATGTTTCCGCAATCGATGTGGCGAGCACGACCTTGCGCCCCGACGTGGCGGGTTTGATTGCGGCCTGTTGGTCTTTGAACGGCATCGCGCCAAACAGCGGGCGAATGTCGCAGCTGCTCGGCAGATTGAGCGCGGATTGCACGCGTCGGATTTCGCCTTCGCCGGGCAGAAACACCAAAACACCGCCCTCGGTTTCGGCCACGGCTTTTTCCACCAGCCGCGCGGTTGCCGCTTCAAGCCGTTCTTCTTTGCGCATCGGGCGATCAAGCCAACGGGTTTCCACGGGAAAGGCGCGCCCTTGTGAGGTGATAACAGCGACATCGCCCATCAGCTTGGCCACAGGTTCGGCGTCTAGCGTGGCCGACATGGCCACAAGGATCAGATCATCCCGCAGCGCATCGGCAATCTCAAGGCACAGAGCGAGGCCAAGGTCGGCGTTTAAGGATCGTTCGTGGAATTCGTCAAAGATCACCGCACCGATACCTGACAATTCAGCGTCAGACTGGATCATGCGGGTGAGAATGCCTTCGGTGACAACTTCGATCTTTGTCGCCTTGGAGATGCGGCTCTCGCCGCGCACGCGGTAGCCGACAGTTTCGCCTGTGGCTTCCCCAAGGGTCTGCGCCATGCGCTCAGCCGCCGCGCGCGCGGCCAGCCGACGGGGTTCCAGCATCAGGATACGACCTTTGCCCAGCCCCGCCTTGAGCATCTCCAGTGGCACAACAGTGGTTTTCCCCGCGCCAGGAGGGGCCTGAAGCACGGCGCGGCCGCGCTGTTGCAGGGCGGAGATCAGGGGCGGTATCGCATCATGGATGGGCAGAAGTGTCATGCGCCTCTTATCAGACAAGTGGCGCGGCGCGTCCAGACGGGGCGTTCTAGGTCATTGCACGCGCAGCATCGTGGCCTTGCCGTGTCGGGTTGTCATCGCCAGCCCAACGGCGCGCCAAACGGTGCCTTCGCGACGATAGGTTATGGACACCGGCGAGGTTGTCATTTCGGCAAGCTCCTCACTGCTATACCCCCCGATCCGGTCATAGGTCCCTGCGCAGGTCACTTGATCGGAGGTGCTAGTGCGGTCCTTCAGAGTAATGCGCACCAGCCGTGTGCCATCAAATTGTGTCTGCTCAATCTGGCATAAGGTGGCGTCCGTTTGATCGCGCAGGGTGGTCCACATCATCGACATCGGGTCCAGCGCGCCGCGCAAATCCGCTTGGGCGATAGGCTGTTTCGGGGCTTGGGCTCCGGCGACCTTGCGCGGCAGATCGCCCTCAAAGGCCAATGTGGTTTCGGAGATGCGCCGTCCGGTGTTGATCGACCCCTTATAGGTGCGCGGGCGCAATTCCGAGCTCTGCAGCTGCCCTTGTGCGCTGACCGAAAACCGGATGCGCCGCAACACACCCGCCAAGCCGGTTGTTTGAAACCTGCCTGATCCGGCATAGCTGTGAGGGGTCTCGCGCACGTTGAGGTTTAGCTCGCCGACCTTGATCCCAAAGGCCCGCACGTCCCAGGTTTGGGTTTGGGCGATTGCGGTTCGTGACGTGAACACCCCCGCGCCGGCGCAAATCATCAGGAACAGCAATGTTTTGCGCAGAAATGGCCCGATCCGTGATGGTTGGGCTGGACAATCGCAACTCTGAGACGGCATGAACAGTTCCCAAAAGGTATGGACGGGGGCAAATATGAAAATCGCTGATCTTAGTGACAGGATACTGAAACAAGACCGTCGTGCCTTGGCAAGAGCGATTACATTGGTGGAAAGCGCGCGCGCTGATCATCGCGCCCAAGCAACCGAACTTTTGGAACATCTGCGCCTGCATAAACGCCAAGCCCTGCGCATTGGCCTGTCCGGCACGCCGGGTGTTGGAAAATCGACGTTCATCGAAAGCTTTGGCATGATGTTGACCGCGCTGGGCATGAAGGTTGCTGTGCTGGCGGTTGATCCGTCCTCCACCCGCTCTGGCGGGTCCATTTTGGGCGACAAAACCCGCATGGAGCGTCTGAGTCGTGACAAAAACGCCTTTATTCGCCCCTCTCCCAGCCAATCGCACCTAGGAGGTGTCGCACGACGCACGCGCGAGGCCGTGGCGCTATGTGAGGCTTTTGGCTTTGACGTGGTGCTGATTGAAACGGTGGGTGTTGGCCAATCCGAAACCGTTGTGGCCGAAATGTCGGATCTGTTTATGTTGCTGCTGGCACCGGCGGGGGGCGATGAGCTGCAAGGCGTGAAGCGCGGCATCATGGAGATGGCGGACATTATTTTGGTCAACAAGGCTGATGGTGACCTTAAACCCGCAGCGATGCGCACCTGCGCGGACTACGCCGGTGCCCTGCGTCTGTTGCGCAAACGCCCCCAAGACCCCGACGGTTTTCCCAAAGCTATGACGGTGTCTGCGCTTGCCGAGGACGGCTTGCAAACCGCGTGGGAGGAGATGTGCGCCCTGAATGACTGGCGGCGTCAGAACGGCCATTGGGACAGGCGCCGCGCCTCTCAGGCAGATTATTGGTTCCATGAAGAAGTCCGCCAAGGTGTGCTGGCACGCCTTCAGACCGGAGCAGCGCGCGATATTGTGGGGCAAATGGCGGCGCAGGTTCAGGCCGGAGAAATTGCGCCGACGGCTGCTGCGGATCAGGTTTTAGAGCAATTGCAGCAATCAAGCACCTGAGCTAAGAGGCTTTTTGGTGCTTTAAATACCTCGGGGGGAAGGTCGGAAAATCTCATTTTTCGATCTGGGGGGCTGGCCCCCTCATTCTTGCTCAAAAAGCTTTACCTGAATCACTTGACCTCCCCTCTAAATGGGCCTAATCACGCCCAACGAAATTACGGGTGCTGCCCTTGGCGGCACCTTTGTCTGTTGACGGGGATGCTCCCCGTATATCGAAAAACGAGGATACTCTCATGGCACGTCGTTGCGAATTGACCGGAAAAGGCCCGATGACTGGCAACAATGTCAGCCATGCCAAAAACAGAACCCGTCGGCGGTTCCTGCCCAACCTGAATGATGTGACTCTTCAGTCAGAATCATTGGGTCGTGGCTTTAAGTTGCGCATCTCTGCTGCAGCTCTGCGTTCCGTTGATCACCGTGGTGGTCTGGACGCGTTCTTGGCAAAAGCCAAAGACACCGAGCTGAGCGATAATGCGCTGAAAATCAAGAAAGACATCGCTAAGGCTGCTGTTGTAAGCGCCTGATACATCTTGATTTAAACGGTTTTAGCAGCCTCATCCCTCGTGGGTGAGGCTGCTTCACTTTGGCGCTATACAATGCCTGAAGCTCATGACTATATGACGCTCATGAGAACGATCCGCACATATGTTTCCGGGCTTTTGATGCTCGCTCTTGTCCTGACCGGGCAGAGCATGGCAATTGCCCGCGGCATGTCCGGAGCGGTTGGCTACTCGGAACTTTGTATTGGCGCAACGCCGGTGATGGTGCCTGTCGACGCTGATGGCGCTCCGACCGGCCCCCCCCATATTTGCCCCGAATTTTCTCTGTCACTGCTCAACTGGGTGCCGTCTGCCGACATCGCGTTGATCGATTTTGTCCCGCGCGAAAGTCGCGCGGTGATCGACACGGACAATTCAGCATATGTGATTCGTCTGATTGAGCCGACAGCACGTGCACCTCCTGTTTTTTCGTAAAACCCAACACCAAAATTCTATCTTTTACGAAAACTCCCAGTCAGGAGACATATACATGTCCTTCAAAACCTTTGCTTTGGCGACTGCCGCTGTAACTGCTCTCGCAATGCCTGCTTTTGCCGAAATCATCGTCCACGAGCCCTATGCACGTGCCTCTTCCAGCAACTCGGCCTCTGGTGGTTCTTTCATGGTGATCGAAAACACCGGCGCTGAAGATGATCGTTTGATCTCGGCGCGCTCAGACGTTGCAGAGCGTGTTGAATTGCACACTCACAAAGAAGATGGCGACGGCATCATGCGTATGGTTGAGGTTGAAGAAGGCTTTGCGGTGCCGGCTGATGGCAAAGCACTTTTGATCCGCGGTTCGGATCACGTGATGTTCTTTGGTCTCAAAGAGTCGTTTGTCCCAGGCCAGACCTTTAACGTGACGCTGGAATTTGAAAAAGCGGGCGAAAAAGAAATCGAAGTTGTGGTCGACATGGATCGTACCAACGACGACATCGCACATCTGATCCATGACGCCCCGATCAAAGCGCATATGGCTTGGGCACGTGCCGCATCAAAACGCGCGTTGGGCGGCGGCATGTTTGGTGCTTTTGAAAACGTGTCGGGTCAAGATGATACGATCGTTGCAGCCCGTACAGAGATTGCACAGCACGTTGAACTGCACACCTATATCGAAGACGAAAACGGTGTCGCCCAGATGGTTGAGCGTGAAGGCGGCTACCCGATCCCTGCTGGTGAAACATTCCGCCTTGAGCGCGGCGGCGATCACATCATGCTGTTCGGTCTGCAAAAAGAGTTCGTGAACGGTGATACGTTCGTCATGACGCTGGAAATGGATAGCGGTGCAGAGGTTGACGTCGACGTTGTGGTCGACATGGAACGCACGAACGATGACATCGAAAAAATGTTGAAGATGGATCACTCTGCTCATGGCCACATGAACCACTAATCGCATTCGCTGAGGGTCATCTGACGCTTTCACCGCAGGCAGGTTTCTTCTCCGTTCCCTTCTTGGCGGATGGTTAGCTTCGGTAGGCCGTATCTTGGCAATTCACTCGGGACAGTGAATTTGAAATTTGAAAAAGCCGGGCAAGACGCCCGGCTTTTTTGGGATTAGCGTTCTAATTCGGAGGTAACCCAATTGGGAACAACTTCGGATGCGGGCCCAAAACAGGTTTCCGCAAAGTCCGACACCCGGGCTGAGGGTTCGAGGTTGATTTCAACCGTATGTGCGCCTGCCTGTGCGGCGATCTGGACAAAGTCAGCCGCTGGATAGACCTCGCCTGAAGTGCCTATGGCGACAAACAGATCCGCCGTCGCGAGGTGTTCCCAGATTTCGTCCATATAATAGGGAATTTCACCAAACCAGACGATGTCTGGTCGTGTGGATTTTGCCCCACACGACGGGCAGGCATCGGATTTGGTCATGATCTCGGGGGCATCCCAACGTGTTTGGCAAGCATGGCACAGAGCCCCTGCCAAGTGACCATGCATGTGCAAAACGTTCGTTGAACCAGCCCTTTCGTGTAGGGAATCAACGTTTTGTGTGACGATCACAACTTCGGCAGGGTGTTCTTGCGCAAGTTTTGCCAGCGCAAAATGGGCGGCATTTGGGCTCGCCTGCGCCGCGTTTTTGCGGCGTGCATTGTAAAAGCTAAGCACGAGGTCGGGATTTCGGTGAAACCCTTCGGGGGTGGCAACATCATTGAGATCGTATTGGGTCCAAAGCCCGTCTTTGTCACGAAAGGTGCCAAGCCCGCTTTCGGCGCTGATGCCGGCCCCCGTCAGGAGAACAATTTTGCCTGTCATATCGCTGCTCCGTGATGATTTGAGCTAAATCTACACGGCGACGGGCCGCGGGCAAGGTTGTGCGGCATTGGCAATGGAGAAATTGCTGCGATATTGGGGATGGGCGCTACGCAAAGGAGAGATCCCGTGAAAACCCTGTTTGTTTGTCTTGGCAATATCTGCCGCTCTCCTGCGGCAGAGGGCGTGTTCCGCGATATGGCGTCGCATATTCATACCGATAGCGCGGGCACGGGCGGCTGGCACGTGGGGGATGCGCCTTATGGGGCGATGCAAGAAGCCGCCTCGGCGCGGGGATATGATCTGTCCGATCTGCGGGCACGCCAGTTTAGCGCGCAGGACTATGAGCGATTCGATCTGATAATCGGCATGGACGAGGCCAATCTTGCTGACATGGAACGTCTGCGCCCTGCCGGAAATACCACGCCTGTGCGATTGTTCACTGACTATGCGCCGGAGCAGGGTGCAGGTGCCGTGCCCGATCCGTATTACACGCGCGATTTTGATGCGGCGCTGGATTTGATTGAGGCCTGTGCGCGTGGCTTGGTGGCGGATTTGAGCGGTGAACGCTGCCTGTGAGATCAGGTTTCCAGAATTCTGAAATCGCTCTCGAGCCACGGAAACCTCTCCAGTGCAGGAGCAATCATGTTCTGCTGGATCAGGCTGCGCGTTGTTTGCGCCACGTCGCGGGGCACGGTGTCGGTCCAATCGGTGCTCGCAAACAACGAAATCGTGCGACCAAATGGCGCAAAGGGCAGGGGGTGCGCACTAATGTGATCATGAAAACGGGCCGCGCGCATGTAGCCCAGCGGCGTGGTGATGGCCCAGCCGATCCCGTGCGACACCATCGCGATCAGAGAAGGATTGGAGCCGATTTCAAAGCGTTCCGTAAAGGAGAGTTTGTTGCGATTGAGGTGGGCTTCGATCTGGCGTGAGATCAGTTGCTTGCGCTCATATCGCAGCATCGGCAATGCCGCGAGCGCTTCGAGCGGGTCTTGGCCTTTGGCGATCATGCCGGCGGGCGCCACGAGAATAAACGGATCCCGTGCCAAAGGGTATTCTGAAAGCCCGTCAATGACTTCGCCAGTGGAGGCCGCGACGCCCATATGCAGCGCACCGTCGCGCATGGCGTTGGTGATTTCGTGGCTCGGGGCGGTTATCAGGCGAAACTGACATCCGGTGAGGGATTTGGCCAATGTGGTGACCAGTCGAGGGGTGAGATCATTGTCAAAGTCATCAATGATACCCATCGATAGCTGGGTTAGGTGGGTCAGATCCATGACCGATAGTTCGGAGCGTGCGAGGCGTAGTTGGGAGAGAACCGTAGAACAGCGCACAAGATAGGATCGGCCTGCAGCCGTGAGCTGCATCGGGCGTTTGCCGTGATCCAAGAGGTCGGTCCCAAGCGCGTTTTCAAGATTTCGAATTTGCTGAGACACAGCAGGTTGGGACAAACCTGTGGTTTCTGCGGCTTGAGCCACTGAACCTGAGGCTGCTAAGGCTTCAAATACTTCGAGACCCCGCAGCGTTATGCCTTTCATCAACATGAAAACCCTCCGCTAGTTTTGCCTTTTTCGAATTTACAGGCGCGCGCGTCAAGTGAAGGTTATGCAATCTGCTGAAATAGAGGGCCGCAATAATCTATCGATGCGCGCCGCTTGAATGGCGTGCACTAAAATACTGCAATGAATAAGCCTGACGGTGCTTGGTGCGTGATTAGCTCAGATGTCCGCAAGAGGCGACGACAATGCTTCCGAATTCGCGATAGCGCGTCCAGAAATCATTGTGGTTGTTGCTGGATGACTGGCGAATTTCCTGAGCTTTGTGCGGATCTTTGAAAAAGGTTGCGGCCATTCTCTGATCGGTGCGGGTCAGGCTTTGGTTCGCGACTTTCTGAATGCAACTGCAAACGCTTTTGGACGCGGATGCGCGGTCCGACTGTAAACAGGCGCGTGACATCGTGCTTGCTTGGGACGCGTGGGGAAGTGCCGTCACGGTAAGCGCCAAAAAACTGGCGGCCAACAAAGAGTATTTCATAGTCTGCCTCGTTCAGTGTCGTCCGGCCGCTCGGTTTTCCGATGTCATGCCCGTCTGGAATGACGCGGACTATGACGCAAGGCTAGGGAAATTTCAATTGTCCTGCGTGCAGGATTCTTAGCATTTGCGTGATTTGCGCGACGATATGCCAGAGCGCTGTGCCTGGGCAGCGCGCAGAAAATCGGTAGCCATGCTGAATGGGGCTGGTCTAAGCTTAAGGAAGCTAGGAGGAAAATCATGCCACGTATTTCCAAAAACGCTCAATTGCAGACAGTGATCACTACGTTTGAGATGACGCCGGGAACTTGTCAGGATCTGATGGAAGCTTTGACGGAAGCTTATGATAGTTTCATTTCAAAGCAGCCGGGATTTATCGCGGCAGGGCTACACGTCAATGATGCTCAGACCCGCATTGCCAATTACTCGCAATGGGAGCGGCGCGAGGATTTTCAGGCGATGTTGCGCACGGAAGAGATGCGCGAACGCAATCGGCGTATTAACCAGCTTTGCCGTAGTTTTGAGCCTGTGATGTACGATGTTGTCGAGGCATTCGGGTAATCCGGGCGCAGGTGAGATGATGTGAATCAAAGTTTGCAAGTCGAGGCCGACCTAAGATGGGTCTGGGTAATGGAAAGGAGGCTTATATGTATGACCACATATTAGTGCCTATCTCGTTTGACGATGACCGCAATGTCGTAGCCGCGCTAAAGGTGGCGACACAATTGTCTACATCTAAAGCAAAAATTACATTGCTTCACGTCATGGAGCAGGTTCCAAGCTATGCTATCAACTATATTCCCGAAGGGTTCCATGAGGAGGCTAAGGTTGCCATCCAGGCGAGTTTGGAGGCGATGGCCGAAGACGTTGCCGGAACCAATTGTGTTTTGGTTGATGGGCATTCCGGCCGTACAATTCTGGAGTGGGCCGAAGCAAACGACGTTGCTTGCATCGTGATTGCGTCGCATCGCCCGGGTGTCCAGGACATCTTTTTAGGCAGCACAGCCTCACAGGTTGTGCGTCATGCAAATTGTGCCGTTCACGTTATCAGATAGAGAATTCTGCTGTCCGCCGTGCTGGACAGCAGCCCAAAAAGAAATACAGGCTAACAGGAGATACACCGATGTATCAAAATATTCTAATTCCAGTGGCGACCGACCACGATCCTTTGACCCAAAACGCCCTTAACGCTGCGCGTCTGCTCAAGGACGAGGGCGGAAAAATCACTGTGCTGACCGTTGTGGAAGCGGTGCCCGAATTCATCGTCATGCAGCTGCCCGAAGGGCAGATCGAGCACAACCGTGCCCAAATGGCAAAGGGCTTGGCAGAGGATTTTGAAGCCGCGGATGACATCACAATCGAGGTCGTTCACGGTCACGCCGGTCGCACAATTTTGGAGTTCGCTGAAGAACAGGGGATTGACTGCATTGTCATGAACTCGCATCGTCCAGGATTGTCGGACTATTTCTTGGGTAGTACGGCAGCCCGCGTGGTGCGTCATGCGCAATGCGCGGTGCATGTGTTGCGCTAACAAGGAGAGCAGGGATGCAAAAGGCAATTACAAGACTCTTGATGATTGCCAGCCTGCTTGTCGGGTCTGTGTCTTTTGCTGAGCAAAGTGATGGTCCTGGGCTAAGTGAGGCCCAGACCGACCGCGTGATTGAGGCTTTTGACCAAAGAATGGACAATTGCGACGACCTTGAAATGGTGTATCGCGTGGATTGTTTTCAAAAAGCCTATTCGCAGACCGCCCAGATTGTGAGCCGTGCCTCGGCCTATTGGGAGGTGGAGGTCGCGCTGACCCGGATCAGCCGGAACCTTTATTCCTTTGTGCGATCCAATACCGACAAATCTAAAAGCCGTGTCAAAGTGAACGGCAGCAGGGTCTACGCTGTGACCGAGGCCGCGTTGGCGGAGGCGCGCGCACTGTATGAAAGCAGCGTGGATGCCGCAAGTGAGATTTTGCGGTCAAGTTCGTCGGTCGAGTTGCGCTATTTCACCCCGATTGCAGACGCGCTTGAAGCCAGACGCAATGACTTGAACTAGGCGTTCTTTGGTCACAGGCGGTTTCAGGACTGACTGATATATCGCTGATAACACATGTATTTTATTGAAATTTTGACCACTAACTGATCGCGGTTGCCGTGTTCGGTAGCGCGTCCTTTGGCCTTGCCAATTCCAGAGATTTTGAACACTCTTTCTTTAACAAGGAGTGTTGTTTGATGCGTGAACTACCCATTGTCGGCGCCCAATTGAGTGTGCTGGATATCGATAAGAATCGCGACTGGCTGTTTGAGAAAAACCGCGATCTGGAACTGCCCGAATTCTGCATGGCTGACATCTTAAACGCACCGGATGTGTTTGTTGAAATGGCGCGGCAAAAGCTGGATGGCTGGTCGGGGCGATTGGGGATTCATGGGCCATTTTCAGGCTTTGAGATTGACACGCGAGATGTGGAAATACGGCGTGTCGTGCAGGCGCGATTGGATCAGGCGCTGGATGTGTGTGCGAGTTTAAGCGCGGTGCAGATGGTGATCCATTCGCCTTTTGATCTATGGGATAAGCATAATTTATCCAATGGTCCCAATGACTTTGAGAAACGAATTTCGGGTGTTTTGGAAACCTTGGGGCCTGCATTGCGGCGGGCAGAGCAGCTTGGCGTGACGCTGGTATTGGAAAACATAAAAGACGTGGATCCGGCGCATCGCCGGGCGGTGGTTGAGGCTGCGGGCTCATCGGCGCTGCGTCTATCGGTGGATACCGGCCATGCCAATTGGGCGCATCACATGGCAGGGGCGCCGCCGGTGGATCGTTTTATCAGTGAAGCCAATGACTTGCTGGCACATGTGCATTTGCAAGATACCGATGGCTATGCGGATCGGCACTGGCCGTTGGGGCATGGCAATATCGCTTGGCAGGCGGTGATGGACGCGATTGCCGGATGCAAAAGTGCGCCGCATCTGATCGTGGAAATCAACGATTTTGACCGTGTGCAAGAGAGCGTCGCACATCTGGAAGCTTTGGGCATCGCGCAGTAAAAAGCGGCGAAATCGGCTGTCTGTATTGCGTTGGTATCGCGTCGGTATTGCGACTGTGGCGATGAGCGCACGATCTTAGTCGTTTTCAAGCTCGTCTGTGTGAAAATCGATATGTAGATGGTTGCCGTCAGGGTCGAGAATATTGACCTGAACAATCGGCACACCGGGGGGGTGGCCGAGATAGTAGTCGATGCCGCGCGCCTCCAGCAGGGTGCGGAACTCTTTCAGACCCGTGGCGCGAAAGGCGACATGTTCCAGCGCCACATCTTCGCCGGTGATCATGGTGGCATCTTTGTCCTGCGCAACCAGATGCACCACAGCTGTATCACCCAGATAGAGCCATGCCCCGGGAAACGGAAAATCGGCGCGCATGCCGTTGGTCATGCCCAGGACGTCCTCGTAAAAGGCAATCATGGTGTCCAGATTGGCTGTGCGAATATTGGCGTGATCAAGTGTGTGTAAAGGCATGCGGCAAAAGTTAGTGTTTGCGATAACATCGGTCAACCTTTGAGTGTGTCTAAGCAGAAATACGGATGATTTCTGGCTCAGCCTCCCTATTTCAGGACTGTGAGAAATATAGAGGAGAAGCTCATGAAATGTCCGGTGGATGGTGCAACTTTGGTGATCGCTGATCGCAATGGTGTCGAAATTGATTACTGCCCCGAATGTCGCGGGGTGTGGCTGGATCGTGGAGAGCTGGACAAGATCATCGAGCGCTCTGCCGAATTTGCGACCCCTTCCGCGCGCCCTCGCGAGCAGCGTGGATATGAGGATCGCGAGCGGTCACGCGGCTATGAGGGTAAGCCGCGCAAGAAGAAAAAGATGGGCGGATTTCTCGAAGACATCTTTGATTTTTGATCGACCGACTTAGTCCTTGGGAAGGGCGGCGAAACATTGATCTGACTGGCGGGTGGCGCGCGTTTGTGCCGCCGCCAGTTGGCGCGACAGCGCCGCGTGTTTTTCCGCTTCGGCGCCGACATCGATGGCGACAGGCGTTTCCACAGTGCGGTAGCGGGTTTGCGGACAGCGATAGGGGCGGTCGCGTTTGTCGTGACAAGTTTTGGGCACGAGATAGGATTCTTGGTGGCGGTGCACCCCGTAGCCACGTGCGATGTTGGTTTCGGCTGTTGAGATGGCGGATTGCAGTCGGCGCACCTCGGCGTTGGAGGAGTTGAGGCAGCGTTCCAGCGGTGTGGCGCAGGCGGTCAGAGTTATGAGGACGAGGGCTGAGAGGGGTAGGGCGGCGTGCATATGTGGTGGCTCCTTGGGTAAGGAGAGGATGCGCGCGGGGGCGTGTGATAGGCAAAAACGGATGCGTGTTATGGGATAACGGGGCAGGGTGATGTGCCATTAGAGCTAAATGACTTTGCCACGTCACAACCACCTAAGCATGATGCATGGCATCATGCACGCGCCTGACCCGCCCCCACGGGCGGGCGCGTTCCGCACCCACCCTCGGGTCAGGCGCGGAGACAGTTAGCTTGGAAAAAAAGGAGCTTTCTCGGATGTGGTCACACAAGGTTTCCTGCCTTGATTAGGTCGGCCATTTCAAACCCTTTTGATGTGACTTCAAAATAGTTGTTTTTTGTTTCCGTGATTAACTCGAGCTGAGAAAGGTTTTTTAGGACGGTTTCGAAGTTTATCCACTCTCGATTGGATCCGGGCTTTACGAGCTCCTGCGAGCCTAAAATTGCGTACCTCCGCTCCTTTGTTTCTCCGATTAAGAGGCCGCCTGTTTCAACGTTGGCCATATCAACTAACAGCCTTTTGGAAGGGTCGTTAATAAGGTTCAGTAGTTCAAAATTTTCGTCTGGTTGGTCTGCAATAGGATCATGTGCGACGTATTGGCGGCTCGGAGTTTCTTGGCTGCGCGCTTTCTCGATACTTTCTATCGCTTCTGGACTAACCTTTTTGGCTTCTTCAAGACGCTTAGCGGCTTCAATGATTTCATTTTCGCGATACGCTTGTAGGTCTGCCTCAATCTCTAATCGCTCCATCTCGGTCCTTACTTCGAAAATTTTCTGTTCGTGAGCCGCAGTAATCTGGATCCGCTTCATACGGCTGATCGGTCGTCGCGCCCACCATGCGCCCAGCGTACGAAGCCATGGAGACAGCATTGCCAACAGCACTCCGAAGATTGCTGGGAAGATCAAAAGTGTGCCAACTGATGTGTTTGCCTCGAAAAAAAGGAATTTTTGCCTGACTGACCTCTCAGCAAACAACAAGTACCAAATTGGCTGCCAATTAATGGCGAAGAAGCTGATAGCAATGGATCCAAAAAATGGACTTCTTAGACGTTGAGAGAACGCTTCTGAAAGCTCCTTAATGTATTCCATTTGATCGACGCCCCGAAACATTGTTGAGGCGAACTATAAAGTTGTTTTTCCTTAGCTCAATGTGCTTTTTACGCGAGAATCTTTAGGTTCATAAAGGATCCGCCCGTCTCCACCCCCATGGGAGGGCGCTTTCGCTTCCTCCCGAGGTCGGGCGCGGCCCTTTGTGAGCTTAGCGTCCCCGCCGCTTCACATTCCCGCCACGCTGCCCCGGACGCCCTGCGGTTGAGCGGCCGCGGGATTTCTTGGCTTGCTCTTCGGCTGCCTTCACCGCGTATTGCCGTGCCATAGGGTCATCGGCGATGGCCAGATCGACCGCTTCCAGCCGTTTGACTTCGTCGCGCAGGCGCGCGGCTTCTTCGAATTCTAGGTTCTCAGCGGCTTTGCGCATGTCGGCGCGCAGACCGTCCAGAACGGCCTCGAGATTGCCGCCATGCAGCGGCTTGTCGATCTTGGCGGTGACGCGGGATTGATCGGTGTCGCCTTGGTAGAGGCCGGAGAGAACATCCTCGACGTTTTTCTTGACCGTCGCGGGGGTGATGCCGTGTTTCTCATTATACGCCACCTGCTTTTCGCGGCGGCGGTTGGTTTCACCGAGCGCGCGCTCCATGCTGCCGGTGATGCGATCGGCATACATGATGACGCGGCCTTCGGCGTTGCGCGCGGCCCGACCGATGGTTTGCACCAGCGAGGTTTCCGAGCGCAAAAACCCCTCTTTGTCGGCATCCAGAATGGCGACGAGACCACATTCGGGGATATCCAGACCTTCGCGCAACAGGTTAATGCCGATCAGCACATCAAAGGCGCCAAGGCGCAGATCGCGCAGAATTTCAATACGCTCTAATGTGTCGATGTCGGAATGCATATAGCGCACCTTGATGCCCTGTTCGTGCATATATTCGGTCAGATCCTCAGCCATGCGTTTTGTCAGCGTGGTGACCAGCGTGCGGAAGCCATCGGCGGCGACTTTGCGCACCTCGTCCAGCAGATCATCCACCTGCATCTCGACGGGGCGGATTTCGATCTGGGGCTCCAGCAGGCCAGTTGGGCGGATGACCTGTTCGGTGAAGACACCGCCAGCCTGCTCAAGCTCCCACGCCGACGGGGTGGCGGAGACGAAGATCGATTGCGAGCGCATGGCGTCCCATTCCTCAAATTTGAGGGGACGGTTGTCCATACAGGACGGCAGGCGGAAGCCATGCTCGGCCAGCGTGAATTTGCGGCGATAATCACCACGATACATGCCACCGATCTGGGGCACAGACACGTGGCTTTCATCCGCAAAGACGATGGCGTTGTCGGGGATGAATTCAAACAGGGTGGGGGGCGGCTCGCCCGGGGCGCGGCCTGTGAGGTAGCGTGAATAGTTTTCGATGCCGTTGCAGAACCCTTGGGCCTCGATCATCTCAAGGTCAAAGTTTGTGCGTTGCTCAAGGCGTTGAGCTTCGAGCAGTTTGCCATCATCCACCAGCTGATCCAGCCGCTGGCGCAGCTCTTTTTTGATCTGGATGACCGCCTGCTGCATGGTGGGCTTGGGGGTTACATAGTGGCTGTTGGCGTAGACGCGGATTTGCTCGAACGTGCCGGTTTTCTCGCCTGTGAGCGGATCAAATTCGGTGACGCCTTCCAGCTCTTCGCCAAAGAACGACAGCCGCCAAGCGCGGTCTTCAAGGTGGGCTGGAAAAATCTCGAGGCTGTCGCCGCGCACACGGAAGCTGCCGCGTTGGAAGGCCTGATCGTTGCGGCGGTATTGCAGCGCCACCAGATCCGCAATCACCGCGCGTTGGTCGTAGTCCTCGCCTGCCTTCAAATCGAGCGTCATCGCCGAGTAGGTTTCCACCGACCCGATGCCATAGATGCAGGAGACAGAGGCGACGATGATCACATCATCGCGTTCCAGCAGGGCGCGGGTGGCGGAGTGGCGCATGCGGTCGATCTGTTCGTTGATCTGGCTTTCCTTCTCGATGAAGGTGTCAGAGCGCGCCACATAAGCTTCGGGTTGGTAGTAGTCATAGAAACTGACGAAGTATTCGACCGAGTTGTCGGGGAAAAAGCCTTTGAACTCACCATAGAGCTGCGCGGCGAGGGTTTTGTTGGGCGCAAGAATGATGGCAGGGCGCTGGGTCTGCTCAATCACCTTGGCCATGGTAAAGGTCTTGCCAGTACCGGTTGCACCGAGCAGAACCTGATTGCGCTCACCTTCGTTAATGGCAGCACTGAGTTCGGCGATCGCAGTGGGCTGATCGCCTGCCGGCTCAAAATCGGTCGCCATCACAAACGCCTTGCCGCCCTCAAGCTTGGGGCGGTTTTTCAATTCGGGCGACGGAGCGCTTAGGATCGGGGCGTCAGCAGCGTTTCGCATCAAAAAGTGACCTTGTGGCAGAGAGTAGGGCAGTGGCTGTAGAGTTGATCTCTTTTTGTTCTTGTTCAAGTGCTGTTTCAGCCTCAGTCGCGAAATCTTGGAAATAGAGGGGCTCAGAGATGCGTGCGCCTCAAGGTCAAACAGATGAGTCGCCAATTTCGCAACCCAGTGTCGAGTGGCGCTTTTGGGAACTCAACTAAAGGTTTCGGCCGATCAAGGTACACAGCAATCGCGGGGTTGAAAGGATCGTCATGAAACGGGGTTTCCAAGTTGAAAAGTCGAGAATTTATCTGGATGAAAGGTAATCTAGGTGTTTTGTGTAAGAAATTTCGATAATTTTGAAATATTTGGAATGATTTTTAGTCGCATCCGAAATTTTGCAACCGCACCTATTGCTAAATGAATTATTTGAAATGTATCATTTCTAGGCAAGCAGCAAAACTTGGTTGCTGGGACAAACTGCAATTTACCCCTCGCTCCCCGCGGTTATCCCGGCAATCAGGGCTGCTTGTAAACTTCTCAGATCCCGACAGTGCGTTTTGAGAGTGACCTGCTGCAAAGTGCCTCTTGCCGCAGCCTTCAGAATCCGAGATAAAGCATCAGAACCAAGGAGTTTATGATGATCGCGCGTATCTATCAGCCCGCTCGCACTGCAATGTCTTCCGGTGGCGCCAAAACCAAGTTTTGGGTTTTGGAATACGGACCCTCGGAGGCCCGTGATATTGACCCGCTGATGGGGTGGACCGGTTCCGGTGACACGCAAAGTCAGGTCCGGCTGAAGTTTGACAGCAAGGACGAAGCTGTCTCTTATGCCCGCGAAAACGGTATTGAGGCGCAGGTTTCCGAGCCACATAAACGCAAGCCCAATATTCGCGCAGGTGGGTATGGCGAAAACTTCGCGACCAACCGACGGGTGCCGTGGACGCACTAAGCAGTAGTAAATCGGGGTAAGGATTTCGCGAAGCTTGGCGGCAAACCAAATTTTGCCGGTGGTGCCCGCAATTATAATGTCAGTTTGGGCGCCTGTGGGCGCCTTTCTTTTTGAGGGATCGTCGTGGCCGAGATTGAATTTCTGTTGGAAGGCGGCGGCCCGTCCGCGCCGACGTTTCTATTTGCCCATGGGGCGGGCGCCACCATGGAGGCGCCTTTCATGAAGACGATTGCCGCAGGGGTGGCGCAGCGCGGCATTCGCGTTGCACGCTTTGAATTCGCCTATATGGCCGCGCGGCGCAGTGGTGGGCCCAAACGACCTCCGCCCAAAGTTGAGCTGTTGGGGGAAGAGTTCCGCGCGGCGGTTGATCAACTCGCCTGTGATGGTCCGTTGATCATCGGCGGTAAGTCTATGGGCGGACGGGTGGCCAGCCTCATCGCCGATGAGCTGTATGCCGCAGGCGGTATCGGCGGTCTCTTGTGTCTCGGTTACCCGTTTCACCCGCAGGGCAAACCAGAGAAGCTGCGCACAGCCCATCTGGCAGGGCTTCAGACGCCAACGCTGATCTGTCATGGCACGCGTGATCCGTTCGGGACACGCGCGGAAGTGGCAGAGTATGAGTTGTCTAAGCGGATTGAACTGGCTTGGGTGGAAGATGGGGATCATGACCTGAAGCCGCGGAAGCGGGCGACTGGACTTGGCCATGATGAACAGCTGGAACGAGTTTGCGGCGTGGTGGCCGAGTGGATCAGGGCCCGGTGTTGAGTGCTAAGCTTAACAGGGTGTTGGCGGCTTTCAGCCCTAAGCGGGCGTGGATACGCTCCTCAAAGGACGTTGGTCCGTGAACCGGTGAACAGAACAAGGTTTCTAACAATAGATGATACCTTCTGATTGAATTTCCTAACGATTGCGGGAAACACGCCTTTAGCGTGCAAGAAATGCGCAGACGTCGGCGTTTCTGGGGCTGTGCTGGCAATAGTCGTGGAAATGGACTGTCGTGGATGGTCCGTCCGAAAGGATTGCGGCAAACTGGGCTGGGCCGTCTAGTCCTGTGGGCAATCGCTCATCGAGGCCAACAACAGGTGTCAGGCTGTAGTGATTGCCGCTGATTGTCGTCACGGGTATGCCGTGAATTGAGCCGCTCGTCGTTAGGTGAACGTGGCCTGCAATGACGTGACGCACATCAGGATGGGACCGTAAAACACTAAAGAGGCTTTCGGGGTTTTCCAGCATGATCCTGTCGGACGGAATAAAAAGCCGGTTGGCGTTGTGATGTAAAACGACAAAAACGGGTTTGTCTTGCGCTTCTTGTAACTTAGCGGCTAGCCAAGCGAGGCGCAGCGGACATAATTCACCGGGTTTTGCGCCCGAAATTAGGCTGTCGAGCAAGATAACACGATGGCCATTTGCATCTATCGCTTTGCAAACATGCCCTGTTTCACAGGCATGTTCTTGGCCAAAAACGCGAAGAAAATTGCCGCGATCATCATGATTGCCAAGCGTGAAGTGAACCGGCAAATTCAACCTTGGAAGCACCTCTTTTAAGTGCTCATAGGCTTCTGGCTCTCCGTTGTCCGCAAGGTCGCCGGCAATCACGCAAAAGTCGAAGTCGCCATAGTGGGTGTTGGCGGCTTCGATCGCGCGCTCAAAGCGTTCTCGTGTACACAGTCCCATCGTGGTCTGTCCCTGCGGAACCATGTGTAGGTCACTCATGACTAGGAATTTGAGCATTTTTCGTCCTCGTGAATTTGCGACGGAGATTTGGTGGACTGTTTGGGGGACGGCCGGAGCAAGAAGGCTCCGACCGTTCATAATCGCGTCCGGTGCCTAGTTCATAAGGCTCGGCAAGAAGAGCGAAATCTGCGGTACGAAAGCGATCAGAAGAACCGCAGTGACCAAGGCGCAGAAATACGGCAACAGCGGTTTGATCAACTTGTCGATGGGCACCTCAGCCAAGCTGGCACCAATAAACAAGGTCAAACCGACTGGCGGCGTGACGTGCCCCAGCGCCAAGCTCGACACAAGGATGAGGCCGAAATGGATGGGGTCATACCCGAAATCTATCGCGATTGGATAGAATATCGGAGTTAGGATGATCAATGCGGTCGCCGGTGTGAGGAAGAAGCCACAGAGCAGGCCTACGACAATGACAGTGATCGCAAAGGCCGCAGGTGTTGGGTAGATGGACAGCAACAGGGCCGAGAGTTCCTGAGGGACGCGTTCAATGGTCAAAATCCATCCGAAAACGCTGGCGACACCAATCAACAGCAAAACCGGACCCATTGTGCGCACGGCACCGCTCAGTACCGAAGTGGCCTGACTGGCCGCAGCTTTGCGGTCAATCACGAAAGCCGCAACGATGCCATAGACAATGGCAGCAGCGGCCGACTCGGTCACCGTGAGGAACCCGCCCAGAATGCCACCGATGATGATCACCGGAATGCCCAGTGCTGGAATTGCCGCCCAAGCTTTTTGCCCCAGATCAACAAGAGAGAATTTTTGTTTCTGACCAAACCCGTTACGCCGGCAAATCTGGTCTGTGACGACCATCAAGCAAACACCGACCAGCAGGCCGGGAAAGAGGCCAGCAACGAACAACCGGTCAATCGGGGTGTTTGTGAGCCATCCGTAAATGATCAGATCAATCGTGGGCGGGATCATGTTGCCCATCACGGAAGATGTGCAGGTGACCACCGCGGAAAGAGCAGCGGGATACCCCTGACGTTTCATTGCCGGGATCATAACAGAGCCAACTGCGGCAGTGTCGGCCGTTGCCGCACCGGAGACGCCGCCAAAGAACATCGACGCGACGATGTTGGCCTGAGCCAGACCGCCGCGCATCCAACCCACAAGGGCTTGGCAAAGGTCCACAAGGCGCTGACCAACCCCACCTTTGCTAACGATTTCACCAAGAAGAATGAAGAGCGGGATCGCAAGCAGGGGCGTTGAATCAATGGCGGCCACGATGTGTTGAGGCAGCAACGTAACCGGCAGACGGTCGCTCAAAAGAAGCACCAGAGCACAAGCAAATGCAAGTGCCAGAGCAACCGGCATCGCGATGGCAATACCACCAGCGAAAGCTCCGAAAAGCAAAATGATTGTCATGATTTATCTCTCGAAAACATTTGGAACATGTCAGCCAAATGGGTCAGTGCCATCAACGTCGCGGCGACGGGAACAGCTGCATAAAACCAAGCCATGGAAATCTCCATTGCCGAAGAAGATTGCGGCAAGGCGCGGGACGTCATGTCGATCCCAGCTTTGATCAGCAAGACCAGAGTAATGGCGATGGCAAGCCAGCAAATCAGTAAAACCGTGGTTTTGATTTGCCGAGGAAGGTCGCGCACCAAAAAGTCAATGCGATGCAACTCGCCGTTTTCAAAACCTGCCGCCGCTCCAAGAAGCGCTGCCCAAACGGCCAACAAGCGCGCCAGCTCGCCTGTCCAGGGCAAACCATGGGAAAACAAAACACGCGCGCCGGTTTGCGCGAGCAGAGAACTTGCAATTCCAACCAAACACAGGCTGGCAAAAGTTGTTATCAGACTCAGAAAGAGCCTCCTCGCTTGGGACATCAGCAAAGCCTTCTTTTATAAATAAGTGCAGGGTTTGCCGCGCAATCGGACCGGTTTTCAATTCGCAAGGAGACTGAAAAGACCAAGTGGAGCCAAGGTGCTAGGTCGATGTCTGCTTCGCAAAGGCGAAGCGAAGACGGGCAAAAATAGGCAAGCGAAGGCCATTGACGTCAATCAATGGCCCTCGCGATAAAGGATATTAGATTTCGTTTACGGAACGAATTCTGTTGATCCAATCCATGCCACCAGATTCCTCGGCGCTTTCTTCATAAACGTCTTGAACCTTGTCCGCCCAGTTTGGCAAGTCGGTAACTTCGTGCACATCCACGCCAAGTTCACGTAGCTCATCCATCAGAGCTGCTTCTTGTGCAAGAAAGGTTTCACGCTCGAACTGAACCGCGATTTCTGCTGCTTCCAAAACGGCGGCTTTCTGCTCTTCATTCAAACGATTGAACGCTGTCTCGGAGATCAAGAAATTGTGCCAGGAATAGATATAACCCGCGCGGGAATAGTTCGGAGCGAGAACATCAAAGCCCATCGAGCGATATGAAACGCCGGTACCTTCAGCGCCATCAACAAGGCGTTGCTGCAAGCTCATATAGACGTCGTTCCAAGCGATGGGCTGTGGGTCCGCACCCAGAGCTTGCCATGCACCAATGATTGGCTTGCTTTCCATGACCCGGAGACGTTTGCCCTGCAAGTCGTCCAATGTCGTGATCGGATCGTGGCTGTAGAAGTCCCGGGCGCCACCGTATCCGTAGCCGAGCTTAACAAACCCTTTTTCCAGCAGCGCGCCGGCCAGCTCGTCGCCAATGTCACTGTCCATGACTGCGAACAGATGCTCCACATCGCGGAAGATGAACGGAAGGTTCATGGCGCGAAATTCCGGTACAAAGTTACCAGTGAGAGCAGAGGTGACTGTGGTCACGTCTACGCTTCCGGTTTGCAAGCCTTCCAGCAGCGTGCGTTCATTTCCCAGCTGGCCTGCTGGAAAAATGTCTACTTTCATCTCGGGCCGCTTGGCTTCTAGTTCTTCTTTAAAGCGCTCGGCCATCAAGTGGTATGGGTGGTCTTGTTGAAGGGCGTGGCCGAATACGAGCGTTTCGGCAATTGCGGCGCTTGAGAAAAGGCCGCCTGCCAAAACGATGGAGGAGGCAGCAGCGCGTGCAAGTTTAATGATCATGGGGAGGGTCCTTGTATTACTGCGGACCGTTTGCATCGTTTTCGCAAAGTTTTTGCGTCTGTTTTGTAACGTAAAGGCAAAGAAATCGTACATCGAAATGCAAAAAATGATGCAGGGGGCAATCAGCTATATGGCAGTTTAGAACATGAAACCTGTCCGCGTCGAACGGCATACTCACAGTATGACCCGCCATCACGATCCCAATCGGTAGGGACAAAATGGCTGAACGCGAATTCACAGCAGAGCCTCAAAGAGGTGGCGATCATCGAAACCTGCTCGGAGGCCTCCCTCTCTTTTAGACGATACCGCCGCCCGATCCATCGGCCGTTGGACGGTGCTCGGTCACGCTTGCCCGATAGCCTGAGGCGCGAAAGGCCGTCACCGGGGAAATTGCACCGCCAGATAGCAGGCGGGCCTTGGCCAAAATCGGCTCCACATCGGTGCGGAATGCGGCGCGCAAGGTGGCCGACGCCATCAGAGCGTCATTGTCGGATTGGTATCCAGCCAAGGATTGGCGATCAACTAGGCTGGCCTGAATGTATGCCCGCTGAATTTCCATCGCAGACACCATCAGGCTTTCGATTGGGTCTGTCACATTGTGTGACTGATCGATCATGTGGGCCAAATCCAAACCCGGCGTATCTTCGGCGTCTACAAGCTCGTTCCAGACAAGGAAGAGGCGGTATGGATCGATTGTGCCGCTGTCCAGATCATCGTCGCCATATTTACTGTCATTGAAATGAAAACCACCAAGTTTGCCAGCGTGGATAAGGCGCGAGACAATCATCTCAATATTCACGTTGGGCGCGTGATGGCCCAGATCGACAAGGCACATCGCTTTGTCGCCGAGTTCTTGTGCGGTTAAGAGCGAAGTGCCCCAGTCCTGAACCACGGTCGAGTAGAACGCGGGCTCATAGATCTTGTGCTCCGAGAACAGGCGCCAGTCATCCGGCAGTCCGGCGTAGATTTCTTTCATAGAGCTGAGGTAGCGCTCAAATTGTCGTCCCATATGGGTCTGGCCCGGGAAGTTCGCACCGTCGCCAATCCATACTGTCAGAGCTTTTGAGCCAATTTTGTTGCCGATCTCGATGCATTCCAAATTGTGCTCAACCGCTTGTGCCCGTGTGGCCGCATCTGTGTGCGTCAGGGAACCAAACTTATAGGAGTGTGGTTGATCCTGCTGATCCTGAAAGGTGTTGGAATTCATTGCATCAAACGACAAACCGTGCTGATCCGCCTTGGTGCGCAAATCGGCGGGGTCGGCCTTATCCCACGGGATGTGCAACGACACAGAGGGCGCTGCCTGTGTCAGCGCGTGGATGACGCCACAATCGTCCAGTTTGTCAAAGATATTGGCGGGCTCCCCGCCGCCGGGAAAGCGGGCAAAACGGGTGCCTCCGGTGCCAGTCCCCCACGAGGGAACCGCGACGCCAAAACCCCGCGCTTTGGCCACCAGCGCGTGAATGTCGACACCGTGCCGATCCAACCTTTCGCCAAGGCTGTCAAAGTCTTTTTCCAGATCGCTCTCAAGTTTGGCGTTCTCGGCCTCGATCACTTTCAGATCAAACATGGTATCCTCCCGAAGGGTCCGCGGGTGCCTTCCTCAAGGCCACACAGACAGGTATTTTAGCGTGTAAAGGCCTGAACGTTGCCCGCGTCCACGTTGATAATGTTGCCGGTAGACTTTGCTGATTTTTCAGACGCAAAGAAATAGGCGGCTTCTGCGATGTCTTCGGGCAGGACCGACCGCTTGAGCATCGAGCGGTTGCGATACATCTCCTCAAGGCCTTCTTTGTCAGTACCATATGTGTCCGCCCGTTGATCAAGCCATTCGCCTTCCCAGATCTTTGAGCCGCGAAGCACCGCGTCAGGGTTCACAACATTCACGCGAATGCCAGCTTCGGCTCCTTCCAGCGCGAGGCAGCGGGCTAAATGGATCTCGCTTGCTTTGGCGGTGCAATACGCCGAGGCATTGGGCGACGCCGCCAGTCCGTTTTTGGAAGCGACGAAAACGATTGAGCCGCCCATGTCTTGGCTTCGCATGATTTTGAAGGCTTCCCGAGATACTAGGAAGTAACCCGTGGACAGGATGTCCATGTTTTTATTCCACAGCGCGAGGGTTGTGTCCTCGACCGGTGCGGAGGATGCGATGCCCGCATTGGACACCAGAATATCTACGCCACCAAATTCGACGGACGTATAGGCATAGGCCGCAGAGACGGCGTCTTCATCTGTGACGTTCATTACGACCGTGCGTACCACGTCTGCGCCATATCGGCTTGTCAGATTGGCAAATGTGGCCGCGAGGCTGTCTTCATTGATGTCGGCGAGCATCACGCAGGCCCCTTCGGACAGGTAGCGTTCCGCGGTTGCAGCGCCGATACCTCCAGCGCCGCCAGTTACAAGAGCAACCTGACCGGCAAGGCTCTTGGGTTTTGGCATGCGTTGCAGCTTGGCCTCTTCAAGCAACCAGTATTCGATATCAAAGGCTTCCTGTTCGGGCAGGCCGCAGTATTCGGACACGGCAGATGCGCCGCGCATCACATTGATCGCGTTGACGTAGAACTCACCAGAGATGCGCGCCGTGGCGCGGTCTTTGGCAAAGGTGATCATGCCGACACCGGGAATGAGATAGACCACAGCGTTTGGATCGCGCAAGGCGGGGCTGTCATCGTGTTTGCACCGCTCGTAATATGCTTCATAGCCGTCGCGGTAGGTGGCGATCTGTGCCTCCAACCCTTTTAAAACCAAATCTATGTTGTTCTTGGCTGGATCAAAATTCACCACCAAGGGGCAGATTTTTGTACGCAGGAAATGGTCAGGACAAGAGGTGCCCAAGGCCGCGAGTGCAGGCATGTTTTTGGCATTCACGAATTCCAGAACGGTCTCTGAGTCGACAAAGTTGCCAACCATATGCTGCTGACCGGATACAAACCCACGAATCGCGGGCATGAGTTTGGCGGCAATGTCTCGACGTTCTGTGGCGGCAAGGGGGGTGTGGACTGCACCGCCAAAGGCGGGCACGTTCTTGGTCTTGGTGTCAAAGTAGGCGATGGCCTTGTTGATGATGTCCAGCGTTAGCTCGTAACATGTTTTGGCGTCATCATCCCACGTGAAAAGACCGTGTGATTCCAAAACAACCCCTTTGGCATTCGGGTTATCGAGGCAAAATTTCTCTAACCACAATCCCAGCTCGTAGCCGGGCTTTTTCCAGGGCAACCAGCCGATGTCGTCGCCAAAAATCTCCTGCGTCATGGCCTTGCTGTCTTTGGCGGCGGCAATTGCGATGATTGCGTCCGGATGCATGTGATCCACATGCGCCTTTGGAACATAGGCGTGCAGGGGGGTGTCGATGGAGGCTGCGCGCGGGTTCAGGTTGAAGGTGCAGTGGGGGAGGTAGCCGACCATCTCGTCTTCGAACGCAACGCCGCGGTACTTGTCTTTGAGGGCGCGCAGTTTGTCCATGTAGAGTGTTGAAAATCCGTCCATCTGTATTGAGCCGACGTCTCCACCTGACCCTTTGACCCAAAGAACCTCGACGTCATCACCAGAAAGAGGATCGGCTTGGAAAACCTTGGCAGAGGTGTTGCCGCCGCCATAGTTTGTGACGCGCTTGTCAGACCCAAGCAAATTTGAGCGATACAGAAGTTTCTCAGGCTCGCTCATGCTGGCCGCCTTGGCCTCGTCCCATAGAGAAACAAGCCGGTTTGCTTCGGTTGTCATTGTGATCTCCTCCCGATCCACAGATAGTTCAATCAGATTTGGTCAGAGATTGAGCGTGCTGCGACAGAATGTCAATCATAAACAATCAAGAATGATCAGAACTGATCGAAAAATGGAAGTAAATGACAATTAGTGATTGACAATGATTGAATGTCTGCGGCATCGTCGGCGTCAACGGGAGGAAAGTAATGCATGAGAAGGAACGCAATAGGATCATACTGTCCGCAGTACAGGACCGTCCGGTGGTGACGGTTTTGGACCTGTGTAGTATGACTGGTGCGTCTGAGGCGACCATTCGTCGGGATATTTCCGCATTGCATGAAGCCAAGAAACTACGCCGTGTTCGCGGCGGCGTAGAGGCACTGCACCCCAATCAATTGCCCGGTCTCGCGGGTCGACCATTTGCAGTCAACGAAGCAATCAATATCGCGCAAAAGCAAGCAATTGCACGCAAAGCGGTGGAACTTTGTGACGAAGGCGAGCCGATCATCATCAATGGCGGCACCACAACCTTTCAGATGGTGCACCCGCTTGCGACGCGGCGGTGTCAGGTTTTCACCAACTCTTTCCCGATTGCTGAGCACCTTCTGAAGAACTCCAAGAATACGGTTCTGATTTCGGGTGGTGTGATCTATCGCGAGCAAAATATCGTGCTGTCGCCATTTGATAATGATGTGACCCGAAACTTCTATGCGCGGCGCATGTTTATGGGCGCGCAGGGCGTTGGGCCATTGGGAGTGATGGAGGCAGATCCTCTGATCATTCAGGCCGAGCAAAAGCTCATTGGGCAGGCGGATGAAGTTGTTCTTTTGGTGGATTCCGGAAAATTCAAAGAGCGTTCCAGCCTTGTGCTGTGCCCGCTCAAAGACATCGATGTGCTGATCACCGACGACGGTATCAGTGACCGCTCCGCAGCCATGGTGGAATCAGCGGACATCAAACTGATCGTGGTGCCGGTTGGCGCTTCGAAGGAGGAGGCGGTGTCGTAGTACTCCGCGAGGGGACGGCGAGCCGTAAATTTAGGGGAACCAGGGAGGAAACCCAATGAAATTTACCAAACTCATGACATCCGTAGCTGTGGCTGCGGGCTTGTTCGCCGGACCGGTTGCAGCAGACGACATGCGGATCGCGTTGGTTGTGAAAGCACTTGGTATCGGCTTTTTTGAAGCTGCCGCAGAAGGTGCAGAAGAGGCCGCCAAGGAAATTGGCGGTGTGGAAATTATCTATACTGGTCCGACAGATACCACCGCTGAGGGCCAGATCGAGGTGATCAATTCGTTGATCGCACAGAAAGTAGACGCCATTGCCGTTTCCGCCAACGACACAGACGCTCTTGTGCCAACACTCAAGAAGGCCATGCAACGCGGCATTACGGTTGTGTCTTGGGATTCCGGCGTGGCTGAAGATGGCCGTCAGGCGCATCTAAACCCATCTTCTAACGCCCTGATTGGCAACATGATCATCAAACTTGCAGCAGATCACCTGCCGGATGGCGGCGAAGTCGCTGTGCTGTCGGCCACCACCACATCCACGAACCAGAACATCTGGATCGAAGAGATGACCAAGGTGATGGGAAACTATAGCGGAATTGAAGTTGTCTCTACGGTATACGGCGACGACCTCGCCGACAAATCCTACCGTGAAGCAACGGGTTTGATGCAGTCACATCCAGAGCTGGATGCGATCATCGCACCGACGTCTGTGGGCATCGTGGCCGCAGCGCAGGCGGTTGCCGACGCAGGTAAAATTGGTCAAGTCAACGTAACCGGTCTGGGCCTGCCATCTGAAATGGCTGGCGCGATCGAAAGCGGCGCTTCAAAGTCCTTTGCGATCTGGAACCCGATCGATTTGGGATATTCTGCAACCATGCTGGCGCACCAGTTGGCAACAGAAGCGGCCACTGCCGCGCCGGGTGCGGAAATCTCGATTGGTCGCATGGGCACAATCACATTGGACGACACAAACGCTGCCGCGATGGCCGATCCGTTTGTCTATGATTCCAGCAACATCGATGATTTCAAAGAAATCTTCTAAGATCACTCCCAAGGAAAGGGGCGGCGTACCATTTGCGCCGCCCTTTTTCCAAATGAATGATGCGCCCATAGCGGGCCTTGCGACGGGGATGCGCAAATGACCTTTCAGGCGAGCGAGCAGAGCGGCGATACGGCATTCGCACCGGTTTTGTCTCTGGACAACATTACCAAGACATTTCCAGGCGTGAAGGCGCTGGATGGCGTTGAGCTGCATCTCTATGCGGGCGAAGTGACGGCGTTGATTGGTGAAAATGGGGCTGGAAAATCCACGGTCGTAAAGACCCTGACTGGTATCTATCAGCCAGATGGCGGTCAAATCATGCTTGATGGCAAGCCTGTGCATTTCCCAACGCCTCAGGATGCGGCAGATGCCGGAGTCACCGCCATTCATCAGGAAACCGTGCTGTTTGACGAACTGACCGTGGCAGAGAACGTCTTTATTGGTCACGCGCCGAAAAACAGATTTGGTCTGATCGATACCAAAGCAATGCATGCCAAAACCACGGAAATTCTGGCCTCCATCGGCGCGCCGATCGATGCTGGTGTGAAACTCAAGGACTTGGGGATTGCGTCACGACATCTGGTCGCCATCGCGCGCGCTTTGTCTGTAGAGGCGCGTGTGGTGATCATGGATGAGCCAACTGCCGCGCTAAGTCAGACCGAGATCGAGGAGCTTTACGATCTGGTCGATACATTGAAGGCGCAGGGCAAAGCTATTCTGTTCATATCGCATAAGTTTGACGAGATATTTCGCATTGCCGACCGCTTTACAGTTTTTCGGGACGGACAGTTTGTCGGGGCTGGAAAAATGGCCGATATCAAAGAGGCTGAGTTGGTTCAAATGATGGTCGGGCGGGCAGTTGAACAGCTGTTTCCCAAACGCCATGCCGAGATCGGCGATGAAGTTCTGAAGGTTGTTGGCTATAGCCACCCGACAGAATTTGAAGACATCAATTTCACGCTGCGCCGAGGGGAAATTCTGGGGTTTTACGGGCTTGTCGGTGCTGGCCGGTCCGAGTTCATGCAATCACTGATTGGCATCACCCGCCCCTCCAAAGGCGTGGTAAGAATTGACGGCACAGTTCAGGTGATCCGCTCTCCCGCCGACGCCATTCAGGCAGGTATCGTCTATGTGCCCGAAGATCGTGGCAAACAGGGTGCCATTGTCGACATGCCGATTTTTCAAAATGTTACCTTGCCCTCGCTGCACAAAACCTCACGCAACGGGTTCATCCGATTGGCTGAGGAATTTGCAATGGCGCGCGAGTATACCGAGCGTCTCGATCTGCGGGCGGCGTCCTTGAACACAAACGTTGGCGCGCTATCCGGTGGAAACCAACAGAAGGTGGTTATTGCCAAGTGGCTTGCCACTCAGCCGCGTGTGATCATCCTTGATGAACCCACCAAAGGCATCGACATTGGATCCAAGGCGGCGGTGCACGACTTTATGTCTGAGTTGGCGGCCCAAGGGCTGTCAGTGATTATGGTCAGCTCCGAAATTCCAGAAATTCTCGGCATGTCAGACCGCGTGATTGTCATGCGTGAAGGCCGGATGGTTGTTGAACTTCAAGGCGACGATCTAAGCCCGGAAACATTGGTTCGCCACGCCGTCGGCATTCAGACAAAAGGAGACGCGGCATGACCCATCTGAAATCCCGTGAAGCGATCCTTTTTGGCGCTATTCTCGGTCTTCTCCTTGTTGTGGCGACACGCTTTCCCGGATTTGTCGCGCCCGAAAATCTGATTGCAGTGTTCACAGATACCTCACCATTGATCGTTCTCGCAATGGGGCAGATGGCGGTGATCCTGACCCGTTGTATTGACCTTTCGGTGGCCGCAAATTTGGCCCTGACAGGCATGGTTTGCGCGATGATAAACGTGGCTGCTCCCGACCTGCCGGTTGGCGTCATTCTTACTGTTGCGCTGGCCATGGGGGCAATGCTTGGGGCCATTAACGGCATTCTGGTGTGGAAGCTCAGCATTCCCCCAATTGTGGTCACCCTTGGTACCATGACCATCTTTCGCGGCATCATCTTCTTGCTGACCGAAGGCAAATGGATCAACGCCCATGAGATGAGCCCGCAATTCACCGGATTTCCACGCGCGGACCTTTTGGGCATGCCTGTCCTTGGCTGGATCGCGGTGCTTGTCTCGGCGGTAATGCTTTTGGCCATGGCGCGCACCACGTTGGGACGGTCCATCTATGCGGTTGGCGGCAATCCTCATGCGGCGGTTTACACAGGTATCGACGTCGGCAAGACACAGTTTGCGGCCTTTGTGATCTCTGGCATGCTGGCTGGCCTGACTGGCTATCTTTGGGTTGCGCGATATTCGGTGGCTTATGTCGATATTGCGGGTGGTTTTGAACTGGATGTGGTGGCGGCTTGTGTCATCGGTGGCGTGTCCATTGCCGGAGGCGCAGGCACCGTGGTTGGCACGCTTCTTGGTGCCTTGTTTCTTGGCGTTGTCAAAAACGCGCTGCCTGTGGTCGACATCTCGCCGTTCTGGCAGCTCGCCATCTCAGGCGCCGCGATCATCATTGCGGTTGCATTTAACGCCCAATCCGGACGCACCAAGGGGCGCGTCATTTTAAAATCTGCGGAGCATGCACAATGAGCCTGACCGACAACGCCCCCCGCCACATTCCAGACCGGCTGCGATCGCCTTTGCAGGATAGACTGGTCAGTTGGGAAAGCCTTTTGTTGGCCGTCGCAATCGCTATCTTCATCGTGAACTCTCTGGCCTCGCCGTACTTTCTCAATGCGTGGAACCTGTCGGATGCCACCTTCAATTTCACCGAAAAAGCGATGATTGCCTTTGCGATGGCGTTGCTGATTATCTCTGGCGAAATTGACCTATCTGTGGCTGCGATTATTGCCTTGGCCTCAACCGCTATGGGGGTCGCCATGGAGATGGGCGCGGGCACGCCTGTGCTGGTCTTGGTCGGTTTAGGCACAGGCCTGCTGTGTGGGGCATTTAATGGCGCGCTGGTGACCAAACTGGGGCTGCCGTCGATCGTTGTGACCATCGGCACAATGAGCCTGTTTCGCGGCATCAGCTACATTATCCTCGGGGACGGTGCCTTTCGCGGGTATCCCAGTTCGTTTTCGTGGTTTGGGCAGGGCTATGTTTTTTGGGTGATTTCTGTTGAGTTTGTAATCTTCTTGGTTTTAGCCGTGATTTTTGGCGTGGTGTTACACAAGACCAATTTTGGCCGCATGGTCTATGCCACCGGCAACAACGCCACAGGCGCGTTGTTTTCCGGCGTGCGGGTGGATCGGGTCAAGATGATACTGTTTTTACTGACCGGATTGATGTCAGGCTTGGCGGCCATCTGTTTGACTTCGAGACTCGGATCTACGCGGCCCTCGATTGCTTCGGGCATGGAGCTTGAGGTGGTCACAATGGTTGTTTTGGGCGGCGTCAATATCCTTGGTGGCTCAGGCTCCATTCCGGGAGTTGTAATTGCCGCCTTTGTCATGGGGCTTGTGACGTTTGGCCTTGGTTTGCTCAATGTGCCGGGTATCGTCATGTCGATATTCATAGGTCTTTTGCTCATTGGGGTTATTGCCCTGCCAAGGCTCTGGACCATGTGGCGCAAGAGAGCGGGCTGAGCGTATGGAGAAACACGCATTCTGCATGACGCTGCATCCTGGCAAGTTAGAAGAATATCGCAAACGCCATGATGAGATTTGGCCGGAGCTTGTCAGCCTCCTGAAAGATGCTGGCGTGGAAGACTATTCTATCCATTATCATGCCCAGACACATCAATTGTTTGGAGTGTTGTGGCGACGCAGCGACCACACGATGGACGCCCTGCCAGATCATCCGGTCGTGAAACGCTGGTGGGCAAATATGGCGGACATTATGGATGCGCACCCCGACAACAGCCCGGTTGCGGTCGATCTTCAGCAAGTGTTCCACATGCCATGAACACGCTGGGTAAAAGCCGCCGCCACATCGCAGTGATCGATGTTGGTAAAACCAACGCCAAGCTCGCGTTGGTGGACAGTGCGACCATGACCGAGTTGGCTGTGGTGACCCGCCCCAACTTGGTCCTTGCTGCACCGCCCTATCCGCATTTTGATCTGGATGGACATTGGGCGTTCTTTCTTGAGCACCTAGCCGAATTTCACGCCCGACACGGCGTTGACGCCATCTCTGTGACCACGCACGGCGCCTCTGTTGTACTGCTGGAGGAAAACGGTGCGCTTGCATGCCCGATGTTGGACTATGAGCATAATGGGCCAGATGACTTGGTCGATGCATATGATCAAATGCGGCCGGATTTCTCGGAAACGGGGTCACCTCGATTGACCGGCGGACTCAATGTTGGAGCGCAATTGCATTGGCTTTTTAACGCGGATCCATCTCTTTTGAACCGCACAAGACACATCATCACCTACCCACAATATTGGGGGTATCGACTGACAGGTAATCTGGCATGCGATGTGACATCACTTGGCTGCCACACAGATCTTTGGAACCCGTGGGATGGCAAGCCGTCGTCTCTGGTCGCGCAATTGGGGATATCTGAGAAACTTGCGCCAGCGCGGCAGTCTTCTGACATTTTGGGGATTTTGGACGAAGGTCTCAGCCGGATCACGGGTCTTTCGCCCGATACGCCGGTTGTTTGTGGTATTCATGACAGCAACGCCTCTTTGGTTCCGTATCTCAATCACAGCTCTCAATCAATTTCGGTTGTCTCAACCGGGACTTGGGTGGTGTGCATGACTTTGGGTGGCACAAAGACACCGCCACTGGATGCCCAACGCGACACCCTGATCAATGTGAATGCCTTGGGCGAGCCAGTGCCATCCGCCCGTTTCATGGGGGGCAGGGAATATGAAATCATACGCAACGGATCAGGGGTGCTTCCGAGGGATCAGGATCGCGATCAGGTGCATCGCAAACAGATTATGCTGCTGCCGTCTGTGGTCGCGGAAAGTGGACCGTTTCCAGACCATAAAATGGAATGGAGCGCGTGCCCTGAAACAGATGGTCAACGCATCTATGCACTCTCCCTTTATCTTGCATTGATGACGGACTGTTGTCTTGATCTGACGGGGGGGGCAGGGGACACTATTGTCGAAGGTCCTTTTGCGAAGAACCCAGATTACCTGGCCATGCTCAAATCGCTGCGCAAGGGCCGCGTCCAAGCAGCCCAGTCGCAGACTGGAACCAGCGTGGGGGCGGCAATGCTGATTGAAAAATCAGCGAATTATGCGAGCGACGTTTTTGCTGAAGAACCGATTATCCGGCGCCTTTCCAGATACGCACAGCAATGGCATGGAATATTGTCCCATCGTTGATCGGGAAAACAAGCCGCTTATGGCCTGAGAGAGGCCGGGTGGTAGATTTTTGCAAGGCAGACATCTGAGAAGACTGTCGCGAAGGTCTGCTCTGCGCCTGACGTGTCGAAAACCTCGGTGCTTGGCCACGGAATATGCGCCGGTCGCGAAGGCATTGGCGGACGGGGAAACGGCCATTTGGGCCGAATTCGCAGCCGCTCAAGGGCCTGCCCAGAGATCGGTGAATACTATCGTCCGTCGGTAGAACTGAGGGCCAAGGTCGTGTGCCGTCGGCCACGCTGAACGCGATCATTGGGTGAGAGCCCATGTCCCGGATTTGATTCGGGGGATTGTAGAGACAAAGAAAGCCGCTCCGCTGGGGGCGGCTGTTTGCCAAAAGCTGTTTGCGGAAATCTACTCTATTGACTGGGCAGCCCTTGCTGTGCTGTGTGTCACCTCCTCGAGGATATATTATTCAAGGTGAATTGTGCGAGAGAGAACATGCTTCATCCACATAGGGATGCACAAAACCGGATCGACATCGATACAGCGGGCGCTGCATGGCTTGGAAAACTCAAGCATACGGTATTTATCACTTGGAGAACCAAATCACTCCAAAACTTTTTTGGCAGCTTATAATCAAAAGAGTTCAGAGAAGCGTCTTGAGGGGAAACAAAAGCTTCTTTCAATCCTTTCGCGCAGTAAACTGGGGCGTGATGGTGTAGTTGAGGAAATTGATGCCGACGATCGTGATGTCATTATTTCCGGTGAAGGACTTTCTCGTCATTTTGACCGAGATGCGGTTGGTGCTCTGTTCGAGGATTTGCAGCCTAGGTTTGACCGATTTTCTATAGTTGCTTATATCAGAGAACCTAGATCTCATATTGTTAGTATCGCTCAGCAAATATTGCGATCTTCCCCGAAATCCCTGGAAAGCGCCGTACAAACGTTGGAGTATAGACGGTATTTTTTACCTTGGATGGAAATATTTGGGCAAGACAACGTAAAATTAATTCCCTTTAATAGGATGCACTTAAAAAATGGTGACGTGGTTTGTGACTATTTTTATCGAGTTGGCTTGGACTATGAGGGGATGTCAGCGAGATTCATGAATGCTTCGCCAACTGCTGAGACAGTGATTTTGTGCAACCGTTTTACAAGACAGATAGCGCAATTGCGCCCGTTTTCAGCAGAGCGGTTAAGGTTGAGTGCATATCTGCGTACATTAAAGACTTCCCAAGTTAAATTTGGCAGGCATAAGTTCGCTCTTGGATCACAATTGCTGGATGACCGCGTTTTGGAGAGTGCAGACCATTTATCTTGGTTGGAGCCGTTCATAGGAGACCCATTTGCGGAGTATTCCCCTAGCGATGATTGTATGTTCGTCGAAAGTGATGCGCATATGGAGAGGTTAGGGGCTTCACTAGAAAAGCAATTTAAAATTTGGTGGCAAGAAGAGATTTCTTACAAAGAGCGCAGTGCTCGCTACGGGTTTGCTATTGGCCGACAGTTTAGGGGGTAGCTGCTGTAGATTTATACCTCGCTAAGTGCTGCAATAATCGATCTAGAGGTGGCAATTTTTAGAAAGTATGAATTTTAGATTCTCGTTGTGTCCGGTATGGTTTTGTGCGTTCTGTTTTCTTTTTAATAATTGGTAATGCCAAAATTGGAGGGCGCTTTTGATCTTTGAGTTTCCTCAAACCGGAACCTGCAGTCCGACCTTGACCCGATCAATCACGACGTTGCTGTGAAAACGGCGGATGTTGGGGTTGTCGTTAAACACACGTCGGCTGAAATCTTCATAGGCGGACATGTCGGGTGCTGTGACGACCAGTATAAAATCCGCATGGCCGGTGACATAGTAGCACTGCTGCACATCATCCAGCGCCAGCATGGAGCGGCGGAATTCGTCCAACAAGTCCGTGCGTTCACGTTCCATCTCGACCTCAACCACAAAGGTCATTGGGCGGCCTACAGCTTTGGCGGACACCACCGAGATATCGGCCTCAATGATGCCTTCGTCGCGAAATCGCTTGAGGCGGCGTTGAACGGCTGAGCGTGATACACCAGCGATCTCGCCCAATTCATCGGCTGTTAGGCGATTGTCTTTTTGCAGACTCTGTAACAGGCGTCGGTCGATATCGTCCAAATCTGTGGGCATAATGGCTGCTTGTCTCAAAAATGTGGGTAGAGTGTTCGAGTTTCGCACATCTTCGGGCAAAACGCCCATATTTTTACGTTAGCGTTTTTTAAAACCTGCCGCGGCGACTGCGGTGTGACAAGATAGATCAATAGGAGAGACGCAAATGGGCGAAGTCCTAACCAATCCGTATCGAGGCAAAGGTTTGCCAGATAACGCGGCTGCGCTGTTGCCAAGTCGCGACGAGACAGCCGTGGCGCGTTTGTTGGCGATGTGCCCCGCGCATGGGCAGACACCGTTGGTGAATGCGACGGGTTTGGCGAGTGATGCCGGTGTGGCCGCGTTTTGGATCAAGGACGAGCGTGGCCGTATGGGGCTGGGTAGTTTTAAAGCGTTGGGCGCCGCCTATTGCATTGCACACGATGCGGATCAGGCGCGCAAAGGTGATTGGGATAACGCTTTGGCAGGGCGCACATATGCGACGGCCAGTGCGGGAAATCACGGCATGTCCGTGGCTGCGGGTGCGCGGATTTTTGGTGCACAAGCGGTGATCTATCTGGCCGAGACAGTGCCGGAAGCTTTTGCAGAGCGGCTGCGCGGGTTGGGCGCACGGGTGGAACGCGCCGGACAAGATTATGAGGCCAGTATGCAAGCGGCGGCGGCTGATGCGGCCGAGAACGGCTGGAGCTTGTTGTCTGATAGTACGTGGGGCGGGGAAACTGGTCCGGGCTATCGCGTGATGGAAGGCTATTTGCAAATGGCGTCGGAGGCGGCGCAACAGGTGCCAGAAGCGCCAACACATATCTTTTTGCAAGCTGGTGTTGGTGGATTGGCCGCCGCTGTGGCGGCCTATGCGCGCAAGGTTTGGGGCGCGGCTCCGGTGATAGCAGTGGTTGAACCCGAGGCTGCGCCTGCGGTGATCGAAAGCATTCGTGCGGGCCGTTTGGTCGATACCGAGGGGCCTGTGTCTGAAATGGGGCGATTGGATTGTAAGACGCCTTCGTTGGTGGCGTTGAATGGTTTGGCGCAGGATGCGGATATCTTTGTGACACTCTCTGAGAATGAGGCGGCAGCGGCTGTTGTGCAGCTGGCGGATCATGGCCTTGCAACGACACCTTCGGGTGTGGCGGGGGTGGCCGCGGTCTTGTCAGGGCGGTTGGACCTTGGGCCTGATGCGCGGGTGTTGTGTTTCCTCAGTGAGGGGCCCGAAGATGGCTGAGCGCGGCTTTCCCAAGGCGGAGTTTGAGCGCCGCGTTGCTGCGCTTCAGGCACGAATGGCGGCGGCGGAGCACGAGGCCCTGTTGCTGACAACGGCGGCGGATGTGTTCTATGTCACGGGGTTTTTGACGCGGTTTTGGGAGAGCCCTGCGCGGCCATGGTATGTTATTGTGCCCGCCTCTGGTGATCCCGTTGCGGTGATCCCCGCCATTGGGGCCGAGTTGATGGGGCAGTGTTGGATTGAGGATATTCGCACATGGGATGCGCCATGCCCCGAAGATGATGGCGTGAGTCTGTTGGCGGATGCGCTGACGCAATTGGTGTCTGCGGGTGGCAAGATCGGCGTTCCGATGGGGCTTGAGACGCAGTTGCGGGCGCCACTTGGGGATTTTGAGCGTGTGAGTGCCATGATTGTGCCCCGCAGCTTTGTCGATGGCACCGAGGTTATTCAGCGCGTTCGCGAAGTGAAATCCGAAGCAGAGGTCGAGAAAATTCGCGCAACCTGCGGTGTGGCTGACCGGACCTTTGCACGTGCTCAGGAGTATGCGCAGCAAGGCGTCCCGCTGGAACGGGTGTTTCGCGATTTCCAGAGGGTTTTGTTGGAAGAGGGCGCGGATTGGGTCAGCTATACCGCGGGCGGAGCGGGTCAGGGTGGCTATGGAGATGTGATTTCCCCCGCAGGTCCGCGACCCTTGGCGGCAGGTGATGTTCTGATGCTGGACACAGGCGCGGTGCGGGATGGCTACTTCTGCGATTTTGATCGCAACTGGGCAATTGGGCATGCCAGTGACGGCGCGCGGCGGGCCTATGAGGTGCTCTATAAGGCAACTGATCATGTGCTTGCGCATCTGCGCGTGGGGCAGAAAGCCCGTGACGTGCATGCGATGTTTGTGAAAAGCCTTGGGGGCAGCGGTGCAAACGTTGGGGGAGGCCGATTGGGTCATGGCTTGGGGATCACCTTGACCGAGTGGCCAAGCTTTACCCCAATGGATCAAACCGAGTTGCGTGCTGGCATGGTCTTGACGCTGGAACCCGGTGTGGAAATCGCGCCGGGCGTGATTCAGGTGCATGAAGAAAACATTGTTTTGCGAGAAAGTGGTGCAGAATTGTTGTCAACGCGTGCTGCACCGGAACTCCCCGTCCTGAGGTGATGAAATGAGCAATTTCCCGTTTTCCCTGACAGATGCGATTGGCACGCAGGCCACGTTGGGGCTGATCGTGCTGAAATACGATGAAACCTTGGAACAGGATATGCGGCGGTTGTTTCCCACGCGCGATGTGGCGATCTATGTCAGCCGTATCCAGAGTTCGGATGAGGTGACACCAAACACATTGGGCGCGATGGAGGTCACAATGCCAGAGGCTGCTGGCCTGTTGCCGCCAGCCGCCCCTTTTGATGTGGTTGGCTATGGCTGCACCTCGGGCACCACGATGATTGGGGCAGAAAAGGTTGCTGCATTGGTGCGGCAAGGCATAAGCACCTCTCATGTCTGCGATCCGCTGAGTGCCGCCTTGGCCGCCTGCACGGCGCTCAAGGTCAAAAGGCTCGGCATGGTAACGCCCTATATCGAGAGCGTTTCAGGCCCTGTACGGCAGGCATTTGAAACCGCCGGATTTGCGGTGCCGCACATTGTGTCTTTTGGAGAGGCTGGAGAAGAACGGGTGGCGCGGATTGATGGTGCATCCATCAAGGCGGCCGCGCTAAAGGTGGGGCAGGGCGACGATGTGGACGCGGTGTTTTTGTCCTGCACAAATCTGCGCACGCTGGATGTGATCGCGGACATCGAAGCCGAGCTTGGCAAACCGGTGTTGAGCAGCAACCAAGCTTTGGCTTGGCACATGGCGCAATTGTCCGGCGCGCCGGTGGCATCTGACGCTCCGGGGCGGATTTTTCAGCTCTGAGAGGCGTTTGCGCCACTGTGTCGCCAACAGGCATGACAAGCCGTTTTTGTGCCGCGCAAGCTGGTCAAAATTTCTGGGAGTTTAAGTGATGAAAATTGGGTTTATCGGGCTGGGCAATGTTGGCGGCAAGCTCAGCGGTAGTCTGTTGCGCAACGGTGTTGATCTGACGGTGCATGATCTGAACGCAGATTTGGTTGCGGGCAAGGTGGCCGATGGAGCCAAGGCCGCAGAAAACCCTGCACAGTTGATGCAGGCGTGTGATGCGGTCATTACCTGTCTGCCATCGCCCGCCGCCTCGGATGCGGTGATGACGGAAATGCTGCCCGAGGTGCGCGCAGGCAAGATCTGGATGGAGATGTCCACCACAGACGAAGCCGAAGTGAAACGCTTGGGCGCCAAGGTGATTGAAGCTGGTGGTACGGCGGTTGATTGTCCTGTCTCAGGCGGTTGCCATCGCGCGGACACCGGCAATATCGCCATTTTTGCGGGCTGTGATCGGGCGACGTTTGAGAGCATTCTGCCGTTGTTGACCAAAATGGGACGGCGTATTTTGCACACCGGCGATTTAGGATCCGCCTCGGTTTTGAAGGTGGTGACCAATTATCTTGCCACAGCCAATTTGATCAGTTGTTCAGAAGCCTTGGTGACCGCCAAGGCGGCGGGGATGGATTTGAACACGGCATATGAGGCGATAAAGATCAGTTCGGGCACGTCGTTTGTGCATGAAACCGAAAGTCAGGTGATCCTGAACGGGTCGCGCGATATTTCGTTCACGATGGATCTGGTGCGCAAGGATATCGGCTTGTTTCAGGACGTGGCGGACCGTGCCGGTGTGCCGCTGGAGATGAACCCGATGATGATCAAGATTTTTGAGGACGGGATCGCACGCTACGGGGAACGTGAGTTGTCGCCCAACATTATCAGGCGGTTAGAGGATGCAACCGGTCTTGAGGTCACCGCGCCGGGCTTTCCGGCGGAAATGGTGGATGATGAGCCGGAAGAAGCGGGCTATGAAGTTGTGCCACAGGGACGTTGAGCGGATGAGCGCAGGGTGGGAGGGGCCAGCCCCTCTTGGCCTGCGGCCAATTCACCCCGAGGTATTTGAGGCACCAAAAAGTGCCTTTTGGGATCAGTCTTCAGTGAGATCAGCTTTGGGGTGGGTGCGGTTGTAGATCTCCATCAACCGTGCCGTATCAACTTGGGTGTAGGTCTGGGTTGTGGAAAGTGACGCATGTCCGAGCAGTTCTTGAATTGCGCGCAGATCACCGCCTGCGTTTAGCAGATGGGTGGCAAAGCTGTGGCGCATGGCATGTGGGGTTGCCGTCGCAGGCAAGCCAAGTTGCAGGCGCGTCTTTTCCATCACTTTTTGAACTTGTCGCGCACTCAGGCGCCCGCCACGCACGCCAACAAACAGAGGTGAGGCAGGCTCAATTGAGAACGGGCAAAGGCGGCGGTAGCTTTCTACGGCATCCTGCGCTGCGGCAATGACCGGAACGATGCGCTCTTTGTCTCCTTTGCCGCGAATTCGCAACGTTTGCGGCAAGGGAGCGTCTTGGCCACACAGGGCCAAAGCTTCGGAAATACGAAGGCCACAGCCGTACAGCAGCGTCATCACTGCGGTATCTCGCGCACCAACCCAAGATTTTTGTGACTGTAGCTCAACTGTTTCGAGAACTGCCCTGGCGGCGTCTTGGGCAAGGGGGCGGGGGAGCTTGGCTTGAAACTTGGGGGCGCGGGCGGACAGAACAGCCGTGGCATCAAAGCCTTCATGCTCAGAGAGCCAGCGGTAAAAACTCTTTACTGCGGAAAGTTTGCGCGCCAGCGACCGTGATGAAAGACCGTCGCTGCGCAGCGACGCCATCCAGCTGCGCATATCTGACACGGTTAGCTGCGTCAGGGGGGACAAGCCCTGTTGGCCGCCTTTGTGAGTGGTCATGAAGCCGAGAAAGTCGGTAATGTCGCCGCGATAGGCCGTCAGCGTATTTTGCGACGCGCCAGCCAGTGCCGCATGCCGTGCCAGAAAAGCGTCTAGGGCTTTGCTGGCGGCGGGGCTGATCATGACAACCAGCGCCGCATCGTGCGTTCAAAAACACCGGCGAAAAATGCCAAAAGATCGGTGCCTTGTTGGGGCGTGAACTGATGCGGGTCTTCGGCGCCCATCACCAACATTCCGGGCAAGCGCCCATCGCCAAAGTCGAGCTTGAGGCAAGCCTCGGAGCGGATCCAATCAGACGCCTCGCCATAGACCGTCGCGGCACCGGTTTGAACCTGTCGCAAAGTTACTTGCCGCAGTGGCACATTGCGCCCGCCCGTCAGGTAGTCTTCGATATATCCGGGGGCCGCAACCGAGAGGACATCGCCAAGGCTCTGGATTGCTTGATCGCCGGTCGTGTCTTGTTCTGTCTCAAGCACAAGGCGCACGGCGTCTACGCGCAAAACCTCGGCAACATCGCCGCCAAGATCGCGCAAGAAGCTTTCAAAATCCACCGGATCCAACATGCGCAGAATGGCGCGGTGGACTTGATTGGTGCCCGCTAGGTTTTCATAGGCGGCTGCAATGACACTGCGGTGCGTGTCTTCCAGCCGGTCCAGTCGCGCTTCAAGCCGTTCCATGGCGATGCCACGCAAATCGACTATATTGCCGCCCATGGTCTTTTCATTGGCGGCGATCAAAGCGCGCATCAGGTCGCGGTCTTCGAGAATCACATCAGGTTGCGAAATGATCTTTTCCCGCAAGGTATCGTCGATCTGGAGAGTGCTGCTCATGTCCCTGCCACGTTTATCTTTTGACGCACAGTATCAGAGCGCTGCCGCCTTGGCCGCAACTATTTTTCAAAGATTTTCAATGAAATGAGACCCGAGGTAATTCTGCAAAACCGCAAACGGCTTTTTGGTGCCAGAAATACCTCGGGGGAGTCGCGGCGTGCCGCGGCGGGGGCAGAGCCCCCCAAATCCTTAGAGGATCTTGATGCCAGCGCTTGCGATGTCTTTCAGAAACGCGTCCAGACCTTTGTCGGTCAGCGGGTGGTTGATCATCGACTTAATAACACCGGGAGGGGCTGTCATCACGTCGGCGCCGATCAGGGCACATTGTGTGACGTGGTTTACGGTGCGGATCGATGCCGCCAGAATTTGGGTTTCAAAGCCATAGTTGTCATAGACCGAGCGGATGTCGGCAATCAGGTCCATGCCATCGATGTTGATGTCATCCAGACGACCGATAAAGGGCGAGATGAAAGTTGCACCGGCTTTGGCCGCCAGCAGCGCCTGATTGGCTGAGAAACACAGGGTCACGTTGACCATGTGACCGTCGTCAGTCAGCGTCTTACAGGCTTTGAGGCCATCCCAAGTCAGCGGGACCTTGACGGCGATGTTGTCGGCTATCTCAACCAGCTTGCGGCCTTCGGCAATCATTTCGTCAGCGTCAGTCGCTGTGACTTCGGCAGAGACGGGACCTTCGACCAGATCACAGATCTCTTTGGTCACTTCAAGAATGTCGCGGCCGGATTTCTTGATCAGCGAGGGGTTGGTGGTTACACCATCCACCATGCCAAGGGCGTTCAGCTCGGCGATAGCATCAATTTCAGCGGTATCTACAAAGAATTTCATAAGGTGCGTCCTTTACAGGCTTATAGGGGCGGATGGGTGGCGTCCGCGTGGCATTCGGGGTCGGGTTGCCTTTACCTGATAGATGCCCATGCTGGAACCCCGAAAGCGGGCAGAATCGGGTAAGACGTTAGCGGAAACATGCTAAATATGAGGCGAGGGCAGCTTGGACGGGCCTGACTTTTTCAACCAAGGCGATTTGATCGCTGTGCTGACAGCGCAACCGCTGGATCGGTTTTTGGACTACAAAGCGCCGGAAGGCGGCTGTGTGCAGGGCGCATATGTCGAGGTGCCGCTTGGCCCGCGCAAAGTCTTGGGCGTGGTTTGGGGCGCAGGCAAAGGTGATTTTGACATCTCGCGCGTGCGTTCGATCAGCCGTGTGCTGGACGTGGCCCCGATGGGGGAAGACATGCGCCTGTTTTTGCAACGGGTCGGAGACTACACCCTAACGCCGTTGCACGCGATGTTGCGGTTGGCGACGCGGGCACCGGGGTTGTCTGATCCGCCGTCAATGCGCAAAGTGTACCGTCGCGGAAAAGGCGAGCCGGATCGTCAAACCGATGCGCGTCGTCGCGTGTTGGCGACGTTGGATGAATATGGCGGGCTGGCCTTTACAATGGGCGAGCTTGGGCAAATGGCGGGTGTGACGAATTCCGTGATCAAAGGTCTCGTAAAACAAGGGGTTGTGCGCGAAGAAGACACGCCGCGTGATCTGCCGTTTATGCGCCTTGATCCTGACTATGGCGGCAAAGAGTTGACGGCGGATCAGGCGGCGGGGGCTGCGGCTTTACAGGCCGGTGTGCGCTCGGGGCGGTATGGCACAACCTTGCTGCGCGGGGTTACAGGCTCGGGCAAGACCGAAGTCTATCTGGAAGCGGTTGCAGAATGTCTGAGCAAAGGGCGTCAGGCGCTGGTTCTGTTGCCAGAGATCGCTTTGACAGCAGAGTTTCTGACGCGGGTCGAGGCGCGGTTCGGGGCCAAACCGGCCGAGTGGCATTCCGGCGTGACCATGACCGAGCGTCGGCGAACGTGGAAAATGGTCGGTGAAGGCGGCGCGCAAATGGTGATTGGCGCACGCTCCGCGCTTTTTCTGCCGTATCGCGATCTCGGCCTGATTGTAGTCGATGAAGAACATGACACGTCTTACAAACAAGAAGACGGCGTGCTGTATAACGCGCGCGACATGGCTGTATTGCGGGCGTCTCTGTGCAATGCGCGGGTTGTCTTGGCCTCGGCCACACCAAGTCTTGAGAGCTGGAGCAATGCCGAAGCTGGCAAATACGAAAAGCTGGAGCTGACCTCGCGTTACGGTGCGGCGGTCTTGCCGGAAATGCGCGCGATTGACATGCGGGTCGAGGATTTGCCGCGGGATCGCTGGATTTCTCCCAGCCTGAAGGCAGCGGTGGATCAGCGGGTTGAGCGGGGCGAGCAAGCTTTGCTGTTCATCAACCGCCGTGGTTATGCGCCGGTCACAATTTGTCGGGCATGCGGTCATCAGGTGGGCTGTGACCATTGCGATGCGCGTATGGTTGAGCATCGTTTTCTCAAGCGGCTGGTGTGCCATCAATGCGGTGAGACCAAACCGATGCCCGAGGTATGTCCGTCATGTGAAGTTGAAGGCAAGCTGGCCCCAGTCGGGCCGGGGGTTGAGCGGCTGGCAGAAGAGGCGGCTGCGCTGTGGCCGGATGCACGTCAGGCTGTGCTGAGTTCGGATTTGTTTGGATCTGCGCGTGCGTTGAAGGAAGGTATTGAAACCATTGCAGCAGGGGGTGCGGATATCATTATCGGCACGCAGCTGGTGGCAAAAGGGCACAACTTTCCGCTACTGACATTGGTTGGCGTGATCGATGCCGACTTGGGGTTGCAAGGGTCGGACTTGCGTGCCGCCGAGCGTACCTTTCAGTTGATGCGCCAAGTGGCAGGACGCGCCGGGCGCTCTGAAAAACCGGGCCAAGCGATGTTGCAAACCTTTCAGCCCGAACATCCGGTGATCCGCGCCATTCTGGCGGGGGATGAGCTTGGGTTCTGGCGAGCAGAAGCAGACGAGCGTCGTTTTGCCGGTGTGCCGCCGTTTGGGCGTATGGCGGGGATCATCTTGTCTGGGGGCGACGTTAGTCAGGTGTTTGATCTGGGCAATGCCTTGGCGCGCAATGCGGCTGCGCTGCGCGCGATTGGGGCCGAGGTTTACGGACCTGCGCCTGCGCCGATCGCGCGGGTGCGGGGGCGCCACCGTGTAAGATTGTTGGTCAAAGCGGACAAAGGCGCGCCTTTGCAGGCGGCTTTGGCGCAATGGGTGGGGCAATTTAAACTCAAGGGCGATCTGCGGCTTGCAGTCGATATTGACCCGCAGAACTTCTACTAAAGCCACCTGTTCGGTTCAATCCGGTGCAATTGCTGCCAAACCGGGAGGGGGCCTTGCCTCATGTTCATGACCGCAAGGCAATTGTGCGCATTTTCTCCTCGCCTTTCAGAGAGGTGAGGCGTATTTGCAAAGCATGTTAAGAACCGTTTCCCTTGATGACGCGCATCATTTGCCTTGGTGGCGCAGGCCGATCACGCTGTTGGTGCTGATGGCGATTGGTATGCCGATTGCGTTTAATACGTGGTCGGCGTTGCTCAATAACTTTGTCATCGAAGTGGCCGGCTTTGATGGGGCTGACATTGGTCTGTTGCATACCGTGCGCGAAATTCCGGGCTTTTTTGCCATCGGGGTGATCGCGCTTTTGCTGTTTATTCGCGAGCAAGTGCTGGGCATGGTCTCGCTTTTGATGCTGGGCGTTGCCACAGCGGTCACGGCATGGTTCCCGTCGATGGCGGGTATTTTGACGATCACAATGCTCAGCTCGATCGGGTTTCATTATTATGAGACCGTCAATCAGTCCCTGCAATTGCAATGGCTCGACAAAAAGCGAGCGCCTAAAACCTTGGGGTGGCTGCTGGCGGTGGGATCGGCGGCGACGTTGGTGGCCTATGTCCTCATTGTGCTCAGCTGGAAGCGCTTTGATCTGAGTTACAACTCAGTTTACTTGGTCGGTGGTGGTATTACAGCGGTGATTGCAATCTATTGTCTGGTGGCATTTCCGCAGTTTGAAGGTCGTACGCCACAGGCCCGCAAGATGGTGCTGAAGAAACGCTATTGGCTCTATTACGCGATGCAGTTCATGGCGGGGGCGCGGCGACAAATTTTTGTGGTCTTTGCCGGTTTCATGATGGTCGAGCGGTTTGGCTTTGATGTGCATGAAATCACCGCGCTCTATCTGATAAACTTGGTGGCCAATATGGCGATTGCGCCACTGATCGGCGAAGCTGTGTCCCGTTTTGGCGAACGGCGTACGCTGATCTTTGAATATGCGGGATTGGTGATTGTCTTTCTCGCCTACGGCGGCATCTATTTCTTTGGCTGGGGCGTTTTGCTGGCCTCAATCCTCTATGTGATTGACCATATGCTGTTTGCTTTGGCTCTGGCGCTGAAAACCTATTTCCAGAAGATCGCGGATCCCGAGGATATGGCGCCCACAGCGGCGGTGGCCTTTACCATCAACCACATCGCCGCCGTGTTCTTGCCGGTTCTGCTGGGCTTGCTCTGGTTGGTGTCACCGGCTGCGGTGTTCGCTTTGGCGGCGGCGATGGCCGCGATATCACTGGCTTTGGCAACATTAATTCCGCGCCATCCCGAGAAGGGTAACGAAACCCGCCTCAGCCGCTTTGCGGCCGCGCCAGCGGAATAGTCATGGCGCAGGCCGCACAAAAGCGCGGACGCTTTTTGGATGGGTCCACCATGGGCCATGTGGTGCGCATGACCTTGGCGGGGGCCACAGGCATTACCTTTGTATTCTTGGTTGATCTAGCAAACCTGTTCTGGATTGCGAAACTGGGCGAGCAACAGTTGGTCGCGGCCATCGGCTATGCCTTTGCGATCCAGTTCTTTGCGGTTTCAATTGGTGTCGGTCTGATGATTGCGGGCACTGCAATGGTGTCGCGCCGGATTGGGATGGGCGATTATGAGCAAGCCCGTCACGAAGCTACAAGCGCGCTGATCATCACCGCCTTAGTTATGGCCGTGGTTGCGTCCGGTCTCGTGCTGTTTCGCGAGGCTTTGCTGGCGCAGGTCGGGGCGGAAGGCGAGACACTTGAGCTGGCATCGCGCTATATTCTTATTTCCATGCCGTCGTTGTTCGTCATGGCCTTTGGCTTGGCCGGACAGGCCAGTTTGCGCGCTGAAGGCGATGCGCGTCGCTCGATGATGGTGACGCTGACGTCCGGCTCGGTGGCGATGGTGCTGGACCCGTTTCTGATCTTGGGGTTGGGCATGGGGCTGGATGGGGCCGCGCTGGGCGTGGTCGTGTCGCGCTTTGTGATGGCCGGTATGGCGTTGTGGTTTGCGACCCGCGTGCATGACTTGTTTGCTCGGCCAGCCCTTTGGGCGTTGCGACGCTGTGCACGACCGTTTCTTGCGGTGGCGTTGCCTGCGCTCCTGACACAGATGGCGACACCTTTTGGCAACTATCTTTTGACTGGTGTCATCGCGGGATTTGGTGATGGCGCGGTGGCTGCTTGGGCCGTCGTGAACCGTCTTACTGTGGTGGCCTTTGGTGGGATATTTTCACTGTCAGGCGCGATTGGTGGCATTTTTGGTCAGAACTATGGGGCAAAGTACTTTGACAGGCTGCGGATGACGTTCCGGGACGCTTTGATCTTTTGCTCGGTCTATACGCTGATCGCTTGGGCGGCTTTGGCTGGGACCGCTGAGTTGGTGATTTCTGGCTTTGGGATTTCGGGTGTCGGCGTGCAGGTGTACCGCGCATTCGCTTATCTGGGCGCAGGTGCTTTTCTGTTCATCGGCGCGTTGTTCGTGGCAAATTCGGTTTTCAACAACCTTGATCGCCCGATGCGTTCAACAGCGTTGAACTGGCTGCGCGATGGGGTGTTAATCTTGCCGGTCGCTTGGTGGCTGGCGTCAGCTTTTGAGGCACCAGGTGTGATTTACGCACAATCAGGTGTGGGCGCTGCAGTGGGTGTTTTGGCGGCACTCTGGAGTTGGCGCTTCCTGCGCGACTTTGGGCGCGAGGCTTGACGACGAAGCGCCAAGCGCCTAAGCGCCAAAGCGTATTCAAGGAGATCCGTAATGCCCACATTTACCGCCCTAACGACCCTTATGGGGAAAGAGCAAGCTGAGCAGCTTGGTGAGGCGATGGAGCGTTTGATACCGGAGCCAACCGGTGTTGGCGTGTTCGAAGTTGAAGATGGCTCGGGGCTCTGGGAAATCGGCGGGTATTTTACCGAGGCCCCTGATGAGGCCGGACTGGCTGTGTTGGCCGCTGCCTTTGGTGCCAAGCCATTTGCGGTCAGCGAGCTGCCCGAGACCGACTGGGTGGCACATGTGAAGCGCGAATTGGCACCCGTGGAAGCAGGCCGCTTCTTTGTCTATGGCAGCCACGACGCGGATAAATTGCCCGAAGGGGCTGAGCCTTTGTTGATCGAAGCCGCTATGGCGTTTGGCACGGGGCACCACGGCACCACACTGGGATGTCTAAAGGCGCTGGATCGTTTAGCAAACGAAGGCTTTGTTGGTCAAAGCGTGGCGGACATCGGATGTGGCACCGCCGTATTAGCGATGGGGGCCGCGCGGATTTGGCCCAATGTGGTCATGGCAAGTGACATTGATGAGGTCGCGGTGGATGTCGCTGAGGCAAACGTTGCAGCCAATGACTTGGTTGGGCGTGTTGTCTGTGTCGAAGCTGCTGGCTTTGGGCATCCAGATCTCGCAGCCAAAGCGCCGTATGATCTGATTTTTGCTAATATCCTGAAAGCGCCGCTGATCGATCTGGCGCCGGATATGGGCGGGAATATCGGCGCAGCAGGGCATGCAATCCTGTCAGGTATACTGAATGAGCAGGCTGATGAGGTTGTTGCCGCCTATGATGGCGCGGGTTTCGATGTACACACCCGCGAAGAAATTGGCGAGTGGACGACTCTGACGCTGACAAAACGCTAGAGAGTTAGGCTTTGGCAGTGACGAATCGGGCGGCTTTGGCCGCCCTTTCTTTTTTGCAGGTTCAGATGTGCAGGCTTTATTGTTTCTGTTGTGGATGCAATAAATGTGTAGCTTCAATTATTGTTTTTATGGTTATCAGAAAGTTAGGCGTTTTTGCCTCATTTGTCTTGAAAGCGCCGTATTTGCCGGGCTTCGCCACATTCTTGCCACATTTTGGCGCAAGTTTGACCATGTTTGGTGGGGGCCAAACCTGAAGTTGTCGCCATGAGTGAATCATACGCAGATTTTCATGAACGTCTTGCGCGGATCTACCGCAAGCAAGAAAAGACCGGTCGCATCGGACGCAAGTCGGTTGCCATTAACCGTGATGGCTACGTCATTGTAAAAGGCGCAGGGCGCCGCCGTAACATCCCATGGACTGGGTTGGCGATGGTCGCGATCGCATTCTTTGGTGTTAAAGGCGCTGTCATCGCCGAGTTTGGCCCCGATTTCTATTCTCAGAATGTTGCGCGCATGGCTGGTGGAACAACCGCCGAGCGCATCGCATCGTTGCCAATGAAGCCCGACCCCGTGTCGCGGTGGGTGGCGACACAAATCAAAGCAATTCGCTGACCCTCCAACACGTTCAGCACAGAAAGCCCCGCGTCTCTCTCCGCGGGGCTTTTACCTTTTTGGATCTAGCACTCTGGCACAAAAAAACCGCGGCCCAAATGGGCGCGCGGCTTTCTGAACCGATGATCCGAAAACGGTACCTAAGGGCGGGTGCCGCTTAGTGAATGTCTTCGATGTCGCCGCGTGACAGTCCGATATCGTCGAGTTCACGATCGGTCAGCTGACGCAGCGCGTTGCGGGTCATGCGTGTGTCGTTCCAAGCGGCAAGTGTTGCTGCAACGGATGCGAAGGTCTGGCCAATACGGCCAAAAATACCTGGGGCGTAGGTGGTTTCATAGGTGGCCATATCTAAAAATCCTTCTGTTTTGGGGTGAACTATGGTCCGAGCTTTCAATAAACGGCAAATAGGAGCGAGTTATCGCCAGAACAAGCGCGAAAAACTCATAGGGGGCATGCAATTTCTGCATGAGTGGAAAACCGCCTGAAGGCCTTAAGAATAAGGGCGAAAAGCGACCGAAAACGTGTCGTTTTTATCCTAAAAGGGAGTGCCAGATAGAGGGTGCGTCGCAATCTGTCAAAAGAGTGTCGCGAACTGTTGATGCGCTATTGTGCTTGGTGTTTGTTCCCGTTTCGTGCTAGTGCTTCAAAAAAGCAACAACAAATGGGCAGGGCAGGAACCAAATGCGTGTTTTGGGAATAGACCCCGGGCTTCGAAATATGGGCTGGGGTGTGATCGATGCGGAAGGCAGCCGGCTCAGCCATGTCGCAAATGGCATCTGTCATTCAAAAGGCACCGATTTGGCCGCGAGATTGTTGTCGCTTTATGAACAAATGACCGATGTTGTGCACCGCTTTCAACCAGACCAAGCGGCGGTTGAACAGACCTTTGTGAACAAAGACGGAGCTGGCACGCTCAAGCTTGGGCAGGCGCGCGGTATCGCGTTGCTGGTGCCGGCACAGGCAGGTTTGGCGGTGGGCGAATATGCCCCCAACAAAGTGAAGAAAACAATTGTTGGCGCGGGACACGCTGAAAAGCAGCAAGTGGAATATATGGTGAAGCTTCAACTGCCTGGTGTTGTCATTAACGGGCCGGACGCAGCGGACGCCTTGGCGATTGCCATGTGTCACGCGCATTATGCGCGTGCAGGTGCGGGCTATGCTGCTGCATTAAAGAGGGCGAACGCATGATCGGCAAGATTTCGGGGCGGCTTGAGTATCGCAGTACGGACCATGTTCTGATTGATGTGCGCGGCGTGGGGTATGTTGTTTATTGTTCAGATCGCGTGTTGGCCAGTATGCCGAGTGTTGGCGAGGCTGTTGCCCTGCACACCGAATTATTGGTGCGCGAAGATCTGTTGCAACTCTTTGGGTTTTCGACACTTCTTGAAAAAGAATGGCATAGATTGCTGATTAGTGTGCAAGGCATCGGCGCCAAAGCATCACTGGCTATTTTGGGGACTTTGGGAGCCGAAGGCGTTGGACGCGCCATTGCTCTGGGGGATGTGACAGCGATCAAGGCGGCGAAAGGGATTGGGCCTAAAACGGCGCAGCGCGTGGTGATCGAATTGAAGGATAAAGCGCCGCAAATCATGGCGTTGGCGGGCACTTTGGAGGCTGCGCAAGGCGAAGTTTTGGCGGCGCCGGCGTCTGATGATGCGCTGGTTGAGAGCGATCCTGCACCGGCGGTGGCGAAGGTTGCACCCGCTGCGGTGGGGGCTTCCGCGGCTTCGGTTCAAGCGGATGCTCTCTCAGCCTTAAGCAACCTCGGTTATGCCCCATCCGAGGCCGCCAGCGCGGTGGCCGAGGCGGCTGGAGAGGCGCCTGATGCAGACGCCGGTGGATTGATCCGTGCCGCTCTTAAACTATTGGCTCCAAAGGGGTAATCGATGGACCAGCCGGACCCCACTCTGCGCCCTGAGCCGCGGCCAGAAGATGCAGATCGCGCGTTGCGTCCTCTCGCACTAGAAGAATTTATTGGTCAGCGGGAGGCGCGCGCCAATTTAAGGGTTTTTATCGAAAGTGCCAAGCGACGTGGCGAGGCGATGGATCATACTTTATTCCATGGTCCTCCCGGTTTGGGTAAGACAACTTTGGCGCAGATAATGGCGCGGGAGTTGGGGGTTAATTTCCGAATGACCTCGGGGCCGGTGCTGGCCAAGGCAGGGGATCTGGCTGCGATCTTAACGAACCTCGAAGCCCGAGATGTCCTGTTTATCGATGAAATTCATAGACTTAATCCGGCGGTGGAAGAAGTTCTCTATCCCGCGATGGAGGATTTTGAACTTGATTTGGTGATCGGAGAAGGGCCGGCGGCGCGGACGGTTCGCATTGAGTTGCAGCCTTTTACGCTGGTGGGGGCGACGACGCGGTTGGGGTTGTTGACCACACCGCTGCGCGACCGCTTTGGTATTCCGACAAGATTGCAGTTTTATACCGAGGACGAACTCAACGAGATTGTCACGCGCAACGCCCGTAAACTACAGGTGCCTGCCGACGACAAAGGCGCGCGCGAGATCGCGAAGCGCTCACGCGGCACGCCGAGGATCGCGGGGCGTCTGCTGCGTCGTGTGGTGGATTTCGCCCTTGTCGAAGGGGATGGAACCATCTCAAAAAGCCTTGCCGATGGCGCACTTACGCGATTGGGAGTCGACAATCTGGGGCTGGACGGGGCGGACCGCAGATACCTGCAGTTCATTGCGGAAAACTATGGCGGTGGACCCGTGGGGATTGACACGATCTCGGCGGCATTGAGCGAAGCACGGGATGCGTTGGAAGAAGTCATTGAGCCGTTTCTGTTGCAACAAGGGCTGATACAGCGCACGCCGCGCGGGCGCATGTTGGCACCAAAAGCCTGGGCACATTTGGGCCTAACAGCGCCAAAACGCGGCGATCAAAGTGATCTGTTCACCCCGGGAAAATAACCGCCATAAACGCAAAAACACCCGTCTGTATCGCGTCGGTATTGCGACGGTGCCGATTTCGCCCTTTTAAGACATAATTTATAGTCCTTGAGCCGCTTTTAAGAGGCCGCGCGGACATGTTTGGATGAGACGGCCGGGGGAAGCGCAAGGCGGATTTAAGCGATCTTATGGATCAGGCCGAGGCGGTGTCTGAGCTCTATGCCAAAGCGTTTGATGTTGAGCGGGACGGAATGTTCTACTTTGGCAAGCTCACAGAAGAATTGGGCGAGGTCTCGGCTGCCTATTTGAAGACGGCTGGTCGTGCTCGGGGCGCGGACGGTGATGCAGACGGTGATGCGGAGGCGATGAAAGCGGACCGTGAGACAGAGCTGGCCGAACTTTTTGGCTTTTTGATGCTGTTTGCGCGCTACCAAGGGGTGGACCTTGGCGCGGCTTTCGACAAAAAGTGGGGCGCCTATCTAACGCCAGATGCGGAGCGGAGCACATGACCCCAGAACAAGTTGAAAAGCTGTTTACCAAAGCTGACGGCAGCTATGGTTTCGCAAGATGGGGCCGCCCCATCGCGCCGGTGGTGTTTGGCGTCGAAGATGAAACCCTGAGCGCGGTCAAAGGCGCATTTGAAGCCATCGCCACATTGGTTGGGCATCAGATGGCGGAAACCGACCCCGAGCTTGGCAGCAATGTCATGGTGTTTTTCTTTCGTGAGTGGGACGAGCTGTTGGCGGTGCCCGATCTGGGACGGTTGATCCCCGGGTTGGAAGAACTGGTTGGGCGTCTGAAGGGGGCGAATGCCTCGCGCTATCGCGCGTTCCGGTTTGACAACGATGGCGCCATTCAGGCTGCCTTTGTGTTTTTGCGCATGGATGAGGCAATGCTGAACCTGCCTGCTGAGGCTTTGGTGTTGGGTGAAGCGGTCCAGGTTATGGTGACATGGGGCGCTGAGGCGTTTTCTGAGGCCTCGCCTTTGGCGGTTATCCCTGAAAGCGGCGCAACTGTTCTTAAGCCAGAAATCGCGGCGGTGTTGGCGGCAAGCTATGATCGGATGATGCCTGTGGCGGCAGATGACGCAAGCCATGCACTAAGGCTATTTGCACGTTTGCGATTGGATGGTTCCGGCGTCTAACTCTCGGTTTGTGCGTTTACGCGCGCAAGGCTTGTGCGAAATCCGGGCTTTGACGATCTTCCCGCTTGCGCCACTGTGTCGACATGACAGGCATTAGCGCAGGCAGGGAAATTGATATGAGTGATGCAGTTCCGATTATTGCTGACACCCGACCCACGAAAGTTGAGTTAGAAGAAGGCAAAGCCTATTTTTGGTGCAGTTGTGGCCGCTCAAAGAACCAGCCGTTCTGTGATGGTAGCCATGCTGGAACGGGGCTGTCGCCTAAGAAGTTCACAGCCGAGAAGAGCGGCGCGGCGATGTTGTGTCAGTGTAAAGCCACCGCCAATGCGCCGTTTTGCGATGGCAGCCATGCACAGTTGGGCGGGGCAAAGGCGGGCGACGCCGCACCTGCGCCGCGGTCTGATGTGCCCCAAGCGGTGCCCACACCCGAGGAACCTACAGTGGCGCGCATTCACGAGCTGGCGCGCGATGGGCTTAGCAAACTGGGTCATCATGGCGAGATGGGCTCGATGGGCGTGCCACGCAAAGATCTGCCGCATTGGGATGACATTCAGCTGTTGCCGGCGCAGGTGGCACGCAAACCGTTGTTAGATGATGTCGCAGTGGCGACGCAGGTGGTGATTGGGCCACGCGCCAGCAAGCCGCTGGTTTTGGATATCCCGCTGTTTGTGTCGGACATGAGTTTTGGTGCGCTGTCCCAAGAGGCCAAAACCGCGCTTGCGCGTGGCGCAGAGATGGCGGGCACCGGCATTTGTTCAGGCGAGGGCGGCATGCTGCCGGAAGAGCAGGCCGAGAATTCCCGCTATTTCTATGAACTGGCGTCAGCCCGCTTTGGCTGGAAACCGGAATTGGTAGAACGCGTGCAGGCGTTCCACTTTAAAGGCGGGCAAGGGGCCAAGACCGGCACGGGCGGGCATTTGCCGGGAGAAAAAGTGCAGGGCAAGATTGCCGAAGTGCGTGGTCTTGAAGCCGGTCAAAGTGCGATTTCGCCGAGTACATTTCCAGATCTGGAGGGGTCTGAGGATTTTGCAAAGCTGGCAGATGAAGTGCGCGAGCGGTCGGGGGGCATTCCGATCGGCTTTAAGCTCTCAGCCAATCACATCGAAGCGGATATTGATTTTGCGCTGGCGGCGGGGGCGGATTACATCATTTTGGATGGGCGCGGCGGTGGCACTGGAGCTGCGCCTCTGATCTTCCGCGATCATATCTCGGTGCCGACCATTCCGGCGCTGGCGCGGGCACGGCGGCATTTGGACAGTAAAGCAGGTAGTGAAGTATCCCTGGTCATCACAGGTGGTCTACGGGTGGCTGAAGATTTTGTAAAAGCCATGGCGCTGGGGGCGGATGCGATTGCTGTGAGCAATTCGGCGATGCAGGCAGTGGGGTGTATTGCGGCGCGGATGTGCAACAGCAACAACTGCCCCGTGGGCGTGGCGACCCAAAAGCCCGAATTGCGCAGGTTGTTGGATGTGCAGACGGGGGCGGAGCAATTGGCGCGCTATTTTGGCGCCAGTGTGGAGCTGATGCAGGTTCTGGCGCGCGCTTGCGGGCATTCCAGGCTGTCGGATTTCCGTCATGACGACATCACCACATGGAAGAAAGAGATGGCCGAGTTGAGTGGGGTGCGCTTTGCTGGTGTGGGTCTGTGAAAGCCACGACGCGGTGATTGAAGCCGTCTGAGATGGGCTTGGGCGGCTTTGGCACTTGAGCAAAAGCTTGAAATATCGCGCTGTGCGAGAAAAGATACCTTTGAGTGGTAACTTTTGGGGTGGCTAAGTGCGAGCGTTTTGCAGGCGAGGGGCCGTTTGGCTGTATGTTTGGGCGGCATTAGCGGTTTCGCTGTGCGGCGGTTTCGCTGAGGCTGCGTCTGACGAGATGGTGGCAAAAGCCAGCGATGTTGCCGTGCTCCCTGAAAATCTTGACCGATATCTGGTGCCGCTGACCAATGACGAGCTGTCGGAATTGGCGAATGTTTGGCAGGGGCATTTGGTGTCCAAACTGGTGGCCTATGTCGAATTAAACGAAAAGCTGGAAGGTTTAGGCGGAGATCAGGCGGAAGCTGTGCGGTTAGACATTGCTGCAGTTAACGAAGATCAGTCGCGGATGGCGGAGAATTATCAGCTGGTGCTGTCCAGTTGGACAGCCAAGGGCGGTGTGGCGGAGGACATCACGCCGCATCAGAAATATTTGGATGCGCTCAGAAGTGCGACGCTACGGGCGACGGATCCGCGGACCGTGGTGTCCATCGCGCTGGGCTGGATGGGCTCGCGCGATGGCGGGCTTGGGCTGCTTTTGCAGTTGGCCGTGTTTGTCGTGGCGCTGGTGGTCTTGCTGTTTGTCGCGCGGTTTGTGCGCAATCTGGTGGCCAAGGGGCTGAAGCGGCTGCCAGCGATGTCACATCTTTTGCAAGGGTTTGTTTTGACTGTGGTCTATTGGATCACGGTGATCGTGGGGCTGATGGTGGCACTGGGGATCGCAGGCGTGAATGTGACGCCGCTGTTTGCGGTTTTTGGCGGGCTCAGCTTTATCCTTGGATTTGCGCTACAGGATACGCTGGGCAATCTGGCGAGCGGGTTGATGATCATGGTGCTTAAGCCGTTTGATACGGGGGATTTCATCGAGATTTCCGGCGCCAGTGGCGTGGTGGATGACATGTCGGTGGTGTCCACACAAATCCGCACTTTTGACAATCAGATCATCGTAGTGCCGAACTCAAAAATCTGGGGCGATGTGATCACCAATGTAAGCGCGGCCAAGACTCGCCGTGTCGATCTGGTGTTCGGAATTGCCTATTCCGACAATGCCCCAGATGCGCTGGAAGTGCTTAAAGAGTTGGTGGCGGCGGATAAGCGGTGTTTGGGAGACCCGGAACCTGCGATCTTTGTGGGCGAGTTGGGGGAAAGCTCGGTCAATCTGTTCTGCCGTCCGTGGGTGGCAACAGATGACTATTGGGATGTCTATTGGGGATTAACAGGGCAGGTGAAGGAACGCTTTGATGCGGAAGGGATTTCGATCCCCTTCCCACAGCGCGATGTACATCTATACGAGGCAAAAACGACGGCGGAAAGCTGAGACAACAGGCACATGGGGACGTTGGACTAGACATGGGGTATAAGGCAAAGCCGATAGACCGGCGGGCGGCCCTGACGGGGTTGGTCGCATTTGGCCTGACGGGGTGCACCGTGGGGGATGACTTTACCCCGCCGACGATGGAGATGTCAGATAGTTTTGATGGTGGACCCGCGAGTGTGGCACGCAAACGGGACGCCAAATGGTGGCTGGCTTTTGATGATCCCTCAATCGATCAGGTTGTCCAGATTGGTTTGAACCAAAACCTTGATGTGCGTCGGATTGCGGCGCGCATAGATCAGTCCCGTGGTATTCTTGATGCGACCGGTTTCCCAGTATCTGGCAATGTGCGGATTGCAGAGGCCAAGATCAACACTGGTGGCGGAAATCCAACCGAGGAAACCGGGTTTGTGCGCACCGAAGCGACTTGGAAGATGGATTTGTTCGGGCGGCTGAGGCGTGAGCGCGAGTCGGCCTTTGCACGACTTGAAGCTGCCTATTCGGATTTGGAAATCTGGCAGCTCTTGTTCGTCGATGAAGTGATCTCGGCCTATATCGATATGCGCTATGCGCAGGAGTTGATCCGCATCAACACGCGTGTGTTGGATAGTCGCGTGTCGACTTTGGCGGCGACCAAAAAGCTTGTAGGAGAAGGCGGCGCGACGGATCTGGAAATCGCGCAGGCTGAGGCTTTGGTGTTGACCACTGAGGCCAGTATTCCGGAAAGCAAAGTGTTGTTTGTCACAATGCTGAATCGTGTGATTGCCTTGGTTGGGGCGACTGACATTCCCAACAAGGAAGATTTTGACAAGCGGGCCCCACAGCCGGTCGCCAAGTCCCATGTCGTCTCGACGGGGGTGCCTGCGGATTTGGTGCGCAACCGGCCAGATATTGTGCGCGCGGAGCAGAGATTGGCCGAGGCGGTCGCGTTGATCGGTGTGGCCGAGGCGGATCTGTATCCAAATTTACAGCTTACCGGAAACATCAATCTGAATTACAGCGGGCAGGAATTTTTGCCGGGGGCCGGATTTTTGCGATTGGCGCTGGACGTGCCGATTTTCGACATTCCGGTGCGACGCGCCAAAGTGGAGACTGCCAAAGGTCTGGCCAAAGAGCGGCAAGCGGAATGGGAAAAGGAAGTTGTGTTGGCCGTGGAAGAGGTGCGCAACGCGATCTATGCGTTGGAGCAGCACCAGATCGCTTCCAGAGCAGCCAAAAAGGCCGTGGAAGCAGCGGCGGCGGTTTTGGGATTGGCGCGGGCGAAATTTGCTGATGGGTCGGTATCGTTTTTGCAGGTGCTGGATGCAGAACGGTCGTTTTTGAATACAGAATTGGCCTATGCACTGGATGTGCGCAATCAGGCGATTGATTTCGTGAACTTGAACGTGGCTCTGGGCGGAAGCTTTGATGGTACTTGAGCGGGGTGCCTGAATTTGGGGGTTTGCCAATTCCTCGCAAATCAGAAAGGTTGCCCTGAGACATCAAACAGTCAGGGGGCGATGTGACCGATAGCAAAATTTTCAAATTGCCAGTTCGTGTCTATTACGAAGACACTGACATGGCGGGCATCGTCTATTACGCCAACTACCTCAAGTTTATTGAGCGCGGGCGCAGCGAATGGGTGCGCGAGATTGGCATGGATCAGCTCAAGATGAAGGCTGATGGTATCGTATTTGCCGTGCGCCGCGTGGAATGTGACTATCTGGGCAGCGCCAAGCTGGATGATTTGCTGACAGTTGAAACGGTGGTTGCCAAGGTCACACCCGCCCGATTGATGATGGAACAATGGGTCAAACGGGGTGAAGCTGTGCTGTTTCAGGCGATGGTCACTGTGGTGTGTATGAATGAAGGCGGACACCCTGTGCGCCTACCAGCGGATATTCGCCGGATGGTACAGGATTCCTGACTTGTTAGGGATATGACAGCAATTTGATAGCTTTCCCCGTGTATCTGCGCTAGTTTTGCGGCAAAACAAGGCCAAGTATCTAATCCCGGCCACAAAGCAGAGCAGGCAGTATGGAAGCAGCAGTCGACTTTTCGATGTGGGCGCTATTTGCGCGCGCAACCTTGATCGTAAAACTAGTGATGTTGATGCTGGTGATCGCATCTTTCTGGTCTTGGTCGGTCATCATTCAGAAAATCATCTTGTATCGGGCCGCACGGCGCGATGCAGCACGGTTTGATCGTGCGTTCTGGTCGGGCGAGCCGCTGGACCAGTTGTTTGAAACTTTGGGGCCCGATCCAAAAGGGCGCTCAGAGCGTATTTTTGCAGCTGGCATGGTGGAATGGCAGCGTAGCCATCGACAGGATGGCGGGCTGATCGCCAACGCTACCAGCCGGATTGACCGCAGTATGGATGTGGCAATTGTCAAAGAAGCCGAAACCCTACAGCGTGGCTTGCCGATTCTGGCGACGGTCGGCTCGACGGCTCCGTTTATCGGGTTGTTCGGGACGGTCTGGGGCATAATGAACGCATTCATCGAGATTGCGGCGCAGCAAAACACCAATCTGGCTGTTGTGGCCCCCGGTATTGCCGAGGCGTTATTGGCCACAGGGTTGGGTCTGTTGGCCGCGATCCCTGCGGTGATCTTTTACAACAAGCTGAGTTCGGACAGTGACCGGATCGTAGCAGGCTATGAGGCTTTTGCTGACGAATTCGCCACCATCCTCAGCCGTCAGTTGGACGCCTAAGCGATGGGTGCGGGTGTTATGCAATCCGGTGGCGGGGGCGGCAAGCGTCGCCGCCGTTCGCGCCGCCGCAGCCAACCAATGGCCGAGATCAACGTCACGCCCTTTGTTGATGTGATGCTGGTGTTGCTGATCATCTTTATGGTGGCGGCGCCATTATTGACGGTGGGTGTGCCGGTTGAATTGCCAAAGACCGCCGCCAATCCGTTGCCCGGTGAGCAAGAAGAGCCTCTGACGCTGACGATTGCGCCGGATTTGAGCATTACCATTCAAACCACGCCAGTCGCTGCGGACGAGTTGATCCCCAAGCTGCGGGCCATCGCCGCCGAGCGCTCCTCTGAGCGGGTGTATCTGCGTGCGGATGGCAGCATTCCCTATGAGGCTGTGGTCCAAGTGATGGGTGCATTAAATGCAGGTGGCTTTACCGATATCGGTTTGGTGACGGACATTGGCGGGCCGGAGCTGGGCGGCAGCACGTCAGAGCCGTCTGGAAACTGAGGCTGTCGGCGTGCATATCGGGCATTATATCTCGGGCGCAGCCCATTTCGGCTTGATCGGCTGGGCGTTGTTTGGCGGGGCGTTCTCATCCGAAGCGCCGCCCCCCGTGATCACGGGGGCAGCGATGATCACCACCGAGGAATTCGAAGCCGTGTTGCGCGCTCAGGAAGCGCCGGATACAGCCACAGAAGTGTCGCTGCCAGAGCCGCCGCAAGAGGATGTCGATGCGCCTGCTTTGGCGTCCGCTACCGATCAGCCGATTACCACCCCAACACCGCCGGAAACCGAAGCAGTAGAGCCAGATACTACGCCGGATCTCAGCGATATAACGGCGCCTGAGCCTCAGGATGTGGTCGATGTGGCTCCACAACTGCCAACACCGGATGTGGATACAGCGGTCGTCATTCCCGACACGCCCGTGGAAACTGCCCCAACGCCGGCACCACGCGTGGCCCCAGAACCTGTGGCGCAGCCCGAGCCGGATGTGAAAATCGCCGAGGACGCGCAAGAATCCACGCAGCCCGATGATCAGGGCGAAGCCGCCGAAAAACCGGTTGAGGAAACCGCGGAAGAAGCCGCAAGCACCGAGATTATCACCGAGCCCAAGCAGGAAGAGGTCGCCTCGGCTGCGCCATCACGGTCCGTGCGTCCACGTGTGCGACCAAGCCAGCCGGCAGCGCAGCCCGACCCTACGCCTACGCCATCAGAGAGCACGGATGATGCGGTGACGGCAGCTCTGGAAGCCGCAGCAGCGGCTGCCAGCGAAACTCCGCGTGCGCCATCCGGTCCGCCGTTGACACAGGGCGAGCAGGATGGTCTGCGCGTCGCGGTGCAGGAATGCTGGGTCGTAGATGTAGGTTCGCGCGCGGCGGATGTGACTGTGGTGGTTGGCCTGTCGTTGGACCAGAGCGGGAAAATTCAAGGGGATGTGCGCCTGATTGATGCCACAGGTGGAGATCAGGGCGCAGTTCAAACAGCATTTCAGGCCGCGCGGCGGGCTGTGCTAAGATGTCAAAAAAACGGTTACGATTTGCCGATAGATAAGTACGATCATTGGCGAGACGTGGAAATCACGTTCAATCCGGAGAATATGAGGCGCAGATGACAAGATTATTCGCAAGCCTGCTAATTGCTTTGCTGTCCATCGGGCAGGTGGCACAGGCCCAGACCGGCCCCCTTCGGATCGAGATTACCGAAGGGGTGATTGAACCGCTGCCCTATGCAGTGCCCAGTTTTGTGGCCGAGAGCCCCGGCTCCAATCAGGTTTCCCAAGACATCAGCCGTCTTGTGGCCGAAGATTTGAACGGCACCGGATTGTTCCGAGAAATTCCGGCATCCGCCCATATCTCGACCATCACCCTGTTTGGCAGCCCCGTTCAGTTTGCCGACTGGAAGGCGATTAATGCGCAAGCGCTGATCACAGGTGGCGTCACGGTGTCGGGCAATAATCTTGAGGTGAAATTCCGCGTCTTTGACGTGTTCGCGGGCACCGAGCTGGGCAGCGGGCTGCGCTATCGCGGCACGGTGGATGGTTGGCGCCGGATGGCCCACAAGGTGGCTGACGAAGTATATAGCCGGATCACTGGTGAGAGCGGCTATTTTGACAGCCGCGTGGTTTTTGTTAGTGAAACCGGTCCCAAGAATGACCGCAAGAAACGTCTGGCGATCATGGACTACGACGGCGCGAACTTGCAATATCTGACCGGATCGGATGATATTGTCCTCGCGCCGCGTTTCTCGCCCGGCGGGGACAAGCTACTCTATACCAGCTATGAAACCGGCTTTCCGCAGGTGTATGAGCTGAACGTGGCCTCGGTGCGGCGCAAGCAGCTGTCCAGCGACGGTAGCACGATGAGTTTTGCACCACGCTATTCGCCGGACGGCAAAAGCGTTGTGATGTCCGTTACCGAAGGTGGCAACACGGATCTGTTTAAAATGGACATCGGCAGCGGCAAACGCACCCGCCTGACGTCGACACCGTCGATTGAAACGGCTCCAAGCTTTAGCCCTGATGGCAGCCAGATCGTGTTTGAGAGCGACCGCTCCGGTACGCCGCAGCTTTATGTGATGGGCGCAAACGGTGGCGATGCGACGCGGATCAGCTTTGGTCAGGGACGCTATGGCACGCCGGTCTGGTCACCGCGTGGTGATCTGATTGCCTTTACCAAACAAAACAAAGGCCGCTTTCATATCGGGGTGATGCGTACCGATGGCAGCGATGAGCGTTTGTTGACCGCTTCATTTTTGGACGAAGGGCCCACATGGGCACCCAACGGCCGTGTAATTATGTTCACGCGGGAAACCCGAGGAGCGGATGGTGTGTCAGCGCTCTATTCTGTTGATGTATCAGGGCGTAATCTTAAGCGTGTGCGGTTGAATGGTGGTGGATCGGATCCAAGCTGGTCGCCGCTTCAGCAGTAGCGATATTTCAATGGCTTTCGGGCTATGTTAGACAAGAAAATTGAAACACGAGGCAAGGCAGAAACATGACATATTGGACCAAGGCGGCCCTGTTGATGGCCGGTCTGGCGCTAAGCGCCTGTAACGATAGAGGCGGTTTTGGCAGCGACAACGGCTATGATGATGCCTCCGCGCCGGGGATTGAGGACGGGTCGGCAAGTGATCCATCAAGCGCCGCGTATTTCCAGCAAAACGTTGGGGATCGTGTTTTGTTTGCGATTGACCAATCCACGCTAAGCGAAGAAGGCCGCTTGGCGGTTCTGTCGCAAGCGAACTGGCTGATGGCAAACCCTGCATTTACAGCGGTGATCGAAGGTCATGCCGATGAGCAGGGCACGCGAGAATATAACCTTGCTCTGGGCGCGCGCCGCGCCAATGCAGTACAGGAACTATTGGTGTCCCAAGGGGTTGCCGCCAATCGCATCTCGACCGTGAGTTTCGGCAAGGAACGCCCAATTCAGGTCTGCTCTGAGGAAAGCTGTTATACACAGAACCGTCGTGCGGTAACTGTGCTGGCATCGGGGCTGACAGGATAAATGGCAATGCGGGCACAGGTCTATGCAGGGCTGACCGGTCTGGCGCTGATGCTTGCGCCTATGGCTGGGTTTAGCCAATCCAGTGATGAAACGTTGGCCGATATCCGTCAGCAGCTCACAGTGCTTTATGTTGATATCCAGTCGCTTAAGCGTGAACTCTCCACCACCGGTGCGCCCGGTGGTGTGGTTGCAGGCGCCAGTACAATTGAGCGCGTGGATGCGATTGAGCGGCAGCTGCAGGTTCTGACGGGTCGTACCGAGCAGTTACAGTTTCGCGTCGAGAAAATTGTTGAAGACGGCACCAATCGGATTGGCGATTTGGAATTCCGGCTGGTTGAGTTGGAAGGCGGCGATCTGAGCGCATTGGGAGAGACATCGACGCTGGGAGGGAATATTCCAGCGGCACCGGCGCAAGAAACAAGCACCCCAATTGCTCCGGTTGACACAACCGAGCTCGCTGTTGGGGAGAGCGCCGATTTCAATCGCGCAAAAACGGCGCTTGAGAATGGTGAATTTGGCGCAGCGTCTGAGCAATTCGCCAGCTTTGTAGAAATCTACCCTGGCAGTCCGCTGGAACCGGAGGCGCATTTGCGCCGTGGTCAGGCGCTGGAGGGGCAGAGTGAAACCACCCGTGCCGCCAGAGCCTATCTTGAGAGCTATTCCGGTGCGCCGCAGGGGCCTTATGCGTCGGAAGCTTTGTTCCATTTGGGGCGTGCGTTGGGGGCCTTGGGGCAGGTCAATGAAGCCTGTGTGACACTGAACGAAGTTGGCGTACGCTATCCTTTGTCGACACAAGTCGCAGCGGCACGAGATGAGATGGCTTTGTTGCAGTGCCCTTAGAAGATGAAGCGCGGCTGGCGGAAACGCTGGCCGCTTCGCTAAGCCACGCCTTTGGTGGCGATGTTCCTGACAGAATTGGTATTGCGGTCTCCGGTGGTGGAGATTCCATGGCGCTGTTGGACCTGCTGGTTCGATGGGGGCAGAGCCAGGTGCATGTGGTGAGTGTAAACCACGGATTGCGCGCTGCTGCTGCGGACGAACTGGCGCTCGTGGCGCGCTATTGCACCGCCAAAGGGCTAAGCCACGAGATCCTTCAATGGCAATGGAACGGTAGCGGTAGCGTGCAAACGGCCGCGCGGGAGGCGCGGCGCTTTCTGATTGGGGATTGGGCGCGGGCGCATGGGGTGTCCCATGTGGCGCTAGGCCATACCGAAGATGATCAGGCCGAAACGGTGTTGATGCGGTTGGCGCGCGGGTCTGGTGTGGATGGTCTGGCTGCGATGCGTGAGGCTTCGGTGCAGGGCGGCATATGCTGGCTGCGTCCGGTGTTAGGCGTCCGGCGTGAAGCGTTGCGCGTTCATTTGCGTCGCGTTGGGCAACAGTGGGCGGATGACCCCAGCAACGAAGACCCTCGTTATGACCGTGTGAAGGTGCGCAAAGTGTTGGACGCTCTGGCCCCTTTGGGGTTGAGTGTCGAGCGATTGAGCCAAACCGCGCAACATATGGCGCGGGCGCGGGATGCTTTGGACGAGGGCCTGGCACAGTTGATTGCTGATGTGGTGACGCAGGATGCGGGGGATCTGGTGCTGGATCGCGACGGTTTGGCGGCGGCGCCGGAAGAGTTGCGCCTGAGGCTTGTGTCCTGCGCTTTGGGGTGGGTTTCGGGGCAAACCTATCGGCCCCGTTTCAAAGCGCTGCAAGCCGCAATGCAGGCGCAGGTGCCACATGCGTTGCAGGGCTGTTTGTTGATCCCGCACAAGACAAGTCTGACGATCACCCGCGAATGGGCCGCTGTTGCACAGGCACGGTGTTCCTTGAATGATGTCTGGGATGCTCGCTGGCGGGTGAGCGGACCGGTGGGGGATGTGGTGGATGGCGAAATCGCAGCCCTTGGCGAAGACGGTCTGGCCCAAATTCCAGAGTGGCGCGACACTGGGCGACGCCGGCAAGCCTTATTGGCATCTCCGGCGGTTTGGGGGCGTGAGGGGCTGATTGCGGCACCGCTTGCACAAGCGCGCGGGCCTTGGCAGGTCCATTTGGTCCCCGAACGGGTCAGGTTTCCTGACTAAAGACCTGACAAATGCAAATTATTGCATTGAACACGGCGGTGGGATGTCTATTTAACTCTAACTTCGACCGTGGTAGGGACTGCGGAAGTCTTTTAGGGAGATTTGCCTTGGGCAACGCGCGCAATATTGCATTCTGGGTCGTACTTTTTCTGCTGATCTTGGCCCTGTTTAACCTCTTCAGTGGCGACAACACGTCAATGCAGAGCAGGGAAGTCAGTTATTCCGATTTTGTCGCCTCGGTTGAGGCCGACTCTGTGGCCAGTGTCACATTGGATGGGGAACAGATTCGTTATGCTACAACCGCTGGCGAAAATTATGTGGCGATCATGCCAAGTGACGCTGAAGTCACTAACCTGTTGATGGATAACGGAGTTCCGGTGCGGGCTGAAAGCCAGCAAACCTCGGGACTTCAGTCGTTCCTGATCAGCCTTCTGCCATTCCTGCTGCTGATTGGTGTGTGGATTTTCTTTATGAACCGCATGCAAGGCGGCGGCAAAGGTGGCGCGATGGGCTTTGGGAAATCCAAAGCCAAGATGCTGACCGAGAAGCACGGACGCGTCACATTTGACGATGTTGCCGGCATTGATGAAGCCAAAGAAGAGCTCGAAGAGATCGTCGAATTCCTGCGCAATCCGCAGAAATTCAGTCGCTTGGGCGGTAAGATTCCCAAAGGTGCGTTGCTGGTGGGCCCTCCGGGCACCGGTAAAACGCTGCTGGCGCGCGCAATTGCGGGCGAAGCGGGCGTGCCGTTCTTCACAATTTCGGGATCGGACTTTGTGGAAATGTTCGTTGGTGTGGGTGCATCTCGGGTGCGTGACATGTTCGAACAGGCCAAAAAGAACGCGCCATGTATCGTGTTTATCGACGAGATCGACGCCGTGGGTCGCCATCGTGGCGCAGGATACGGCGGTGGTAACGATGAGCGTGAGCAGACATTGAACCAGCTGCTGGTTGAGATGGACGGTTTTGAAGCCAACGAAGGTGTGATCATTCTGGCCGCGACCAACCGTAAAGACGTGCTGGACCCCGCACTGCTGCGTCCGGGCCGTTTTGACCGCAACGTGACTGTGGGCAACCCTGACATCAAAGGTCGTGAGAAGATTTTGGGCGTGCATGCGCGCAAGACCCCTCTGGGCCCTGACGTTGATCTGCGCATTATTGCGCGCGGGACACCGGGTTTCTCGGGTGCTGATCTGGCCAACCTCGTGAACGAAGCGGCCTTGACCGCAGCCCGTGTGGGACGTCGGTTTGTCACGATGGAAGATTTCGAATTTGCCAAGGACAAGATCATGATGGGCGCTGAGCGGCGCAGCATGGTCATGACCCAAGAGCAAAAAGAAATGACCGCCTATCACGAAGCGGGCCACGCGATTGTGGGCATTCATCTGCCCAAGTGTGATCCGGTCTATAAGGCAACAATCATTCCGCGCGGTGGTGCATTGGGCATGGTGATGAGCCTGCCCGAGATGGATCGCCTGAACATGTTCAAGGAAGAGTGTCACCAGCGTTTGGCGATGGCGATGGCTGGTAAAGCGGCCGAGATCATCAAATACGGCGAGAACGAAGTGTCTAACGGTCCGGCTGGCGATATTCAGCAGGCGTCCGGTCTGGCGCGCGCCATGGTGATGCAGTGGGGCATGTCCGACAAAGTCGGCAACATCGACTATCAAGAAGCGGCAGCTGGCTATCAGGGCAGTACAGGTGGTTTCTCGGTGTCCGCAGCGACCAAAGAGATGATCGAAACCGAAGTCAAACGTCTGATCGACGAAGGCTATGCACGCGCACGCGACATCATTCAGGAAAAGAATGAAGAGTTTGAGCGTCTGGCCCAAGGTCTGCTGGAATATGAAACCCTGACAGGGGAAGAAATCCAGCGTGTGATGCGGGGTGAATCGCCCTACGTCAGCGACGACGATACCGACAACAACGATGAAGGCAGCGCGCCAAGCGTGACCGCCATCCCGAAAACCAAGCCTCGCACCAAACCCAGTGGTGACGGCGGCATGGAGCCGGAACCCACCGGTTAAAAGAGGGACAGACCCAAGAAGACCTCGAGACCCCCAAAGCGTGCCTGCTTTGGGGGTTTTTCTTTGTGGGGATGGGGCGATCAGCGCCGAGATCGGGAGATGTGAGGTTAGATTTGGCGCCAAGAGATGGATATCTGCGTCAGCAGACTAAGCAAATAGAACAGCTTGAGATACTTAGAGAGAGTGAGGGCGAATAGTCCTAGTAGGACTGAGTTTCGAAAGTCGTTTTGTGGAAAAAGGTCCAACAATTTAGTCCCTGTATAGAAAAAAATGGTTTCAGTGAGTGCGAGGAAAAGCGAGGCGATGAATAAGATCGCTGCGACCGGAACCCAGTTAGCGGTCAGAAAGCGAAAGCTAGCACGAAAATGACTGGGGCGGCCGAGTGCGATTTGGGGAAGGGATAGACCCAACAAAACGGCGACGAGGATTATTCCTAGGTATTTGGCAAAAAGTGGTGCCGACCAAAAGAGAGTTAAGTAGATGTAGCTTGCAACCGTGCCCTTTGAGAAAAGGTTAAATAGGTTGGAAAGCCAATTGAAGCCAAAGGCTTGGGCCAAAATCGATAGGACCTCACCAAAGACGGAGGCCAGAGCTGAGAGACCAACCGCTATGAGAAGGAAGCGCAAGTACATTGGGCGCAATTGTGTTTGTCTTATTGGCGTTTGTTGCGCAATGGCTCGACACCAAATGAGGCTCGCTAGTGCAAGAGCTATTGTGACTATTGCGGTCACAGACAAAAACGCGCTTGGCGACATAGGCTTGAGCGGTTCAAAATTTTCCTCAACCCCCTCTGGCAAAAGCGGCCCGAGGCTGAGCGAAGTAAAGATCGGGGCGGGTGAGAGCCTTTGGTCGATTTCTAGAATAGCGATATTCGCGCCAAAAAGAACAAGAGTCAAAGCTACTACAAAAGGCACGCGCTTTAGCGTTTCTGTGAATGAGAGCCAGAGAGTTGGAAAGACGGGCAAGCGAACTGGGATTTTTTTTCACTCAACAACCTTAGCGTGTTGTTATGTCAAGTAAATCCCCTTCTGTTGGTCCGAGAATATGCGGCAGAGCGGGTATAGACTGCATGATTATTTTTGACTTTGGTCAGGAGATCGGCGGTAATTTCTACTGATGCCCTTCGTCACAAATGGTGATTTGAGTGACCTGCGGCGCAGCTTTAGGCTGCGTGAAAACAGCAAAGGGGGGGCGGGATGCCTGCATTGAAACTCACCAAATTTGAAGCCGAAGTCGTCTGGCTGGGACAGGTCGCCGACAGTGAAACCGATTTAAGTGCGCAGGCGCTTGAGCAGATGGGACTGAAGTTTGGCGGCAGCGACGGGGAATGTCATAGCGGTCTGACGCGGCCAAGTTGTAGCCGCGTGTCGCATATGCATCCGCGCGGCACCGAGATTGCCAACGTGCGGCAGCTGTCTGTGGTCTCTGAGGAAGAGTTGGCGCAGATCGCGGCGACTATGGGGCTGGATGCGCTGAACCCCGCGTGGGTTGGGGCATCTATGGTGCTGCGCGGCATTCCTGATTTCACCCATGTGCCGCCCAGTTCACGTTTGCAAGGCGCGGATGGTGTGTCGTTGGTGATCGATATGGAAAACCGGCCCTGTGTTTTGCCTGGACGTGTGATTGAGGGTGTGAAGCCGGGCTTTGGCAAGGCGTTCAAAGGTGCGGCGCAACATCGGCGCGGGGTGACAGCGTGGGTTGAACGGGAGGGGGGGGTTGCCTTGGGTGACAGATTGCGTTTGGCCGTGCCCGATCAACCCATTTGGAGCCAGATAGAGACAGCGCGCGCGGGCTGAAAAGCTAGCGCGGATTGGCGGCTGGGTTTCCAAAAAGAAACCGTGGCGGTGTCTGGCGACGTTTCGAGCGCTGTAAATGTCGGAAATGCATCCTGTTTGACGCGATGTGCGGTCTAAGTTCCTGTGAGATTTTCACCGAAGCAACAGGATTTACCATGAGCTTTAAGACCGACATCGAGATCGCCCGCGAGGCCAAGAAACGCCCGATTCAAGAGATTGGCGCCAAACTGGGCATCAGTTCGGACGATCTGCTGCCCTATGGCCACGACAAAGCTAAGGTGAGCCAAGAGTTCATCAATTCGGTCAAAGACCGTGAAAACGGCAAACTCATTCTGGTTACTGCCATCAACCCGACCCCCGCGGGTGAAGGGAAGACCACAACAACCGTTGGTCTGGGCGACGGCCTGAATGCGATTGGCAAAAACGCGGCGATCTGTATCCGCGAGGCATCCTTGGGGCCAAACTTTGGTATGAAGGGTGGGGCTGCTGGCGGCGGCTATGCCCAAGTTGTGCCGATGGAAGAGATGAACCTGCACTTTACAGGCGATTTCCACGCGATCACCTCGGCGCACAACCTGCTGAGCGCGATGATTGATAACCACATTTATTGGGGCAACGAGCTGGAAATCGATGAGCGCCGTATTACATGGCGCCGTGTTCTGGACATGAACGACCGTGCGCTGCGTGACACTGTTGTGAGCCTTGGTGGGGTCTCCAACGGCTTTGCTCGTCAAACGGGTTTTGACATCACCGTGGCGTCGGAAGTGATGGCAATCCTCTGTCTGTCCAATGATTTGGAAGATTTGCAGCAACGTCTGGGTGATATGATTGTGGCGTATCGTCGGGATCGTAGCCCGATCTATTGCCGTGACATCAAAGCAGACGGTGCGATGACCGTGCTGCTGCGCGATGCGATGCAGCCCAACCTTGTGCAAACGCTCGAAAACAACCCGGCCTTTGTTCACGGTGGGCCATTTGCTAACATTGCACATGGCTGTAACTCGGTGATTGCGACCAACACAGCGCTTAAGCTTGCTGACTATGTGGTGACCGAAGCCGGATTTGGCGCTGATCTTGGGGCCGAGAAGTTCATGAACATCAAGTGCCGCAAGGCGGGTCTGGCACCCGATTGTGTGGTTCTGGTGGCAACCATTCGCGCCATGAAAATGAACGGTGGCGTGGCCAAAGCCGATCTGGGGCCGGAAAACGTGGATGCGGTCAACGAAGGCTGTGCCAACTTGGGGCGCCATATTGGCAACCTCAAGCAATTCGGCGTGCCGGTCGTTGTCGCAATCAACCACTTTGTCACCGATACAGACGCCGAAGTGGCGGCTGTGCAGGCCTATGTTGAAGGTCAGGGCGCAGAAGCGATCCTGTGTCAGCACTGGGAAAAAGGGTCAGAAGGCACCAAAGCGCTGGCGACTCGCGTGGCCGAGATTGCCGATGCGGGCGTGAGCCAGTTTGCACCGCTTTATAAAGACGAGCTGAGCCTGTTTGAGAAAATCGAACGGGTGGCCACAGCGATCTACCGTGCGGATGAGGTGCTTGCGGATAAGAAAATCCGCGATCAGCTGAAAGTTTGGGAAGAGGCAGGCTATGGTCATCTGCCGGTCTGTATGGCGAAAACGCAGTATTCCTTCTCAACCGATCCTAGTCTGCGCGGCGCTCCAACCGGCCATTCCGTGCCTGTGCGCGAAGTGCGCCTGAGCGCTGGAGCAGGGTTCGTTGTGGTGATCTGCGGTGAAATCATGACCATGCCCGGCCTGCCGCGTAAACCTGCGGCGGAAAACATCCGAATTAACGACGAAGGTTTGGTTGAAGGCTTGTTCTAAGCTTAAAAATAGGCTTTCTGCGGCCCGTGAAGCTCTGTTACGAGTTGGGCCGCAGGAGACCATGATGACCGCACTTACCCCACCTGAAAAATGTGAAACCATGCAGGCGCTGCGCGTCGAGATCGACGCTTTGGATCGGCAACTGGTGGACATGTTGGTGAAGCGGGCTGAGTATATCGATCGCGCGATTGAGCTAAAACAAGACAACGGCTGGCCGGCGCGCATCCCTGATCGGGTCGAAGATGTTGTCACCAAGGTGAAAGCCACAGCGGCAATGCAAGGGTTGGATGTCGATTTGACCGAGCGGCTCTGGAGGCAGTTAATCGAATGGTCGATCGCACGCGAGGCGCGGGTGATCCGCGCAGAGTAAGCGCCAAGAAAATTTTACGGTCACCAAATGGCATGACCGCTGCGAAATAATTGGATTGATGCCGGGTTTGTATGGCTCGGAGTGAAACACGAGGAGACAGAAATGACGGCTCAAATCATCGACGGCAAAGCATTCGCCGCCACAGTTCGCGAGAAGGTTGCAGGCCATGTAGCCCGTTTGAAAGAAGAAAACGGCATCACACCCGGTCTGGCCGTGGTTCTGGTGGGTGAAGACCCTGCCAGCCAGGTCTATGTGCGCTCAAAGGGTAAGCAGACCGTCGAAGTGGGGATGAACAGCTATGAGCATAAGCTGGATGTTGATACTGCCGAAGCGGATCTGTTGGCGCTGATTGATCAGTTGAACAATGATCCCCAAGTGCATGGGATTCTGGTGCAATTGCCATTGCCAAAGCATTTGAACGAAGATCTGGTGATCAACTCGATTTCGCCCGCAAAAGACGTGGACGGGTTTCACATCTCAAACGTTGGCCTGTTGGGCACCGGACAAAAATCCATGGTGCCCTGTACGCCATTGGGATGTCTTATGATGCTGCGTGAACACCACGGTAGCCTCTCAGGCCTGAACGCGGTGGTTGTCGGGCGCTCAAATATCGTGGGCAAACCCATGGCGCAATTGCTGTTGGGCGACAGCTGTACAGTGACTATCGCGCATTCGCGCACCAAGGATCTACCGGATGTTGTGCGCGGCGCGGACATAGTTGTGGCCGCTGTCGGGCGTCCGGAAATGGTGCCCGGAGAATGGATCAAGGAAGGTGCAACCGTGATTGACGTGGGCATCAACCGCATTGATGCTCCGGAAAAAGGCGAAGGTAAAACCCGCCTCGTCGGGGATGTGCATTTTGAGAGTGCGGCCAAAGTTGCGGGCGCAATCACGCCTGTACCGGGCGGTGTGGGGCCAATGACGATCGCTTGTTTGCTGGCTAACACCGTGACAGCGTGCAGCCGCGCCAATGGGCTTGAGGAGCCTGAAGGCTTGACCGCCTAAACCGTGAGTTTCTAAAAGTTTGCAGGGCGGCCCTTATGTGGTCGCCCTGTTTCGTTTGAAGCGGACTATTGTGCGATTGGGATCATTGTGCCAGTCAGCAGGGCGATCTGTTTTTCGCGCCCCTCAGTGAGCGCATAGACTTCGGATTGGACCACTACCAGACGACGACCTGCTTTGACGACACGGCCTCTGGCTAAGAGATAATCTCCTTTGGCGGGGGCTAAGAGATGGATTTGCATTTCGCTGGTGAGCACTTCCATTTCGACCGGCATCACAGACAAGGCAGCATATCCCGCTGCGGAGTCGCCCAAGCCAAAAGTGAGCGCCGCGTGACCAAATCCGTGTTGTTGCTGACAATGTTCAGCGACTGGCGCTTTTAGAACGGCAATCCCATTGGAAAGCTCATGCAACGTCGCGCCAAAGGTCGTCATCATCGATTGATTGGCGAAGCTGTCTTGGATTTTTGTCCGGATTCCAACGGCTAGCGACATGTGCTTCGACTCCAACTTTAAGTAGTTTAGGTAAAACCCCTAAAAATAGGGGGGTTTCACGCTTTTCACACTGTCCAAACTAGCGCGGCATTGGGATGATGCGGGGCGTCTGGCCGGTAATGATTGCTTTGGCATCGGAGCGCATAATCGCCGTCAATGCATCGTCAGAGCTGCGCAATCCGCCGGTGTAGGTGCCAAAGGCTGGCAAAATAACCCGATCGCTGTCGACTAAAAACGCAGGTCGTGTGATAGCGCGCAACCGTGTTTGCACGCGAACTTTGGGATGGTAATGACCCGAAATTTCACCACTTTTTCCTGGCTGGGCAATGTGGCGAAAGGTCAGCGGAGGGCGCGGTAACTCGGCCAGATGTGTGCCGCCCAGATCAACGGGCCCGGGATCATGGTTACCCTCAATCCAGACCCAGCGGCGTCCGGCCTGTAGGCGGGAAATCCACAAACGATCCGCTTCGGGTAGGGTGCGCGCAGCTTCTACATCGTCGAAGCTGTCACCAAGGCAGATTACAGTGCCTGCATTGGTCATACGCAGGTCATTTTCCAAGCGAATAAGAGTGTCTCGGGTCTCATAGGGAGGAAAAGAAGGCCCTCCACGGCGCAATATTCGCTTTGTTTTCCCCAAATGTAAGTCAGAAACCACCAAAATCTGCTGCTCCGCCCACCAAAGCGCGCCGGATCCCAGCGCCGTGAGCGTGGTTCCAGCGAGCGAAAAGTCCAAGCCGTTCATTGTGTGTTCTCATCAGGGTGTTGCAAAGACGCGCCTGAGTTGGTCGTTAAAATTTCACATATGCAATATTTCAAAAGAAATATATCACTATATGACATCATTTGTTTCCTAAATCCGATATGCTGGACAATTTACTGTCCATCATTAATGCTTCTGTCTCCTGAGCTAAAAGGCGCTCCTCCGCACTGCCACCTTGCACTGAAACTTTGCCAACTTCGAGAAATAAAGGCGCTGAAAACGGTGTAACATGCGGCGCTCTGATGTGGTCAATTTTTCCGGACACACGGGTCAGCAAATCTTGGAGGCGGGCAAAGTCTACCAAACCGCGCATGGCTTCCTCGCGGGTAATTTGCATAAGCAAGTGATCAGGGTCATATTTGAGCAACGTGTCATACAGAATGTCAGACGAAAAAGTCGCCTGACGTCCCGATTTTCGTGCGCCAGGTGTGTTGCGCTCTATTAGCCCAGCAATGGTGGCCGCGCCGCGAAAACTTCGTTTCATCAATGCGTTACTGGCAAGCCAACCATCCAATCCCTCGCGCAGTACATTCATGTCAAACATAGGAAGCGGGTCTTCAATGCGATCTAGGCCCCAAATCAAAGTTGCATAATCTGTGGCAACAAACCCCAGTGGGGCAAGCCCCATGTCTTCCATTCGTTTTGTGAGAAGCAGCCCAAGGGTTTGCTGAGCGTTGCGTCCGGCAAACCCGTAAACGCACATGTTTTCGCGGCCAGCTCGGGGGAAACTCTCAATCAGCAATCGGTCAGGGGCGGGGAGATGCGAGAGTTTCCGCTGAAGAGTAATCCATTCTTGCGTATGTTTTGGAAGTTCGGGCCAAACATCGGCTTGTAAATTGCGCAAAATGCGTTGGGATAGCTGCGTTGATGTTGAAAATTTTGAACCGGAAAACACAGCGATACGAGGTTTTCTTGAAGCATTCCTAGAGACTTCGACAGCCATCTCGCGCAATCCTTCAAACCGCACAATTTGTCCGCCGATGAGAAATGTGTCTCCCTTTGTCAGCGAGGCTGCGAAGGACTCTTCGATTTCGCCTAGGGGTTTGCCACCACGCGATCGTTTCAGCCGCACTTTGAGCAGGTCTGCGTCTTGAATTGTGCCGGCGTTCATGCGGATACGGGCTGCGCTGCGGGGATCTCGCAATTGCCAATCTCCGTCCGGGCGCTGTTGCAGTCGCTGCCAGCGGTCATAGGCGCGCAGGGCATAGCCACCCGTGGCGCAGAACTCTAGACAGGCATCAAATGCGCCGCGATCTAGATCAACAAATGCGCCGGAGCTGTTAGCTTCGCGAAACAAATTGTCCGCGTTGAAAGGACCCGAGGCCGCAGTGAGCATGATATGTTGGCACAAAACGTCGCGCGGTCCTGCACCACGTGGATCGCCATCAAGGTCACGCTCACGCACAGCTTGAAGCGCGGCGACGCATTCGATGACTTCCCAGCGGTTGGCAGGCACCAAGAGGGCTTTGGACGGCGTGTTATAGCGGTGGTTGGCGCGCCCGATCCGTTGGACCAGTCGTTTAACATTTTTGGGCGCGCCGACCTGAATGACCAGATCAACATCGCCCCAATCAATGCCCAGATCCAAGCTGCCCGTGCACACGATGGCGCGCAAGTCACCGCGCACCATTGCGGCCTCGACGCGTTCGCGTTGGAGCTTATCAAGGCTGCCGTGGTGGATCCCGATCGGTAGGCTGTCTTCGTTGGCAAGCCACAGATTATGAAAGAAAATTTCGGCCTGCGCGCGGGTGTTGTGAAAGATCAGAGTTGTGTTGTGCTGTTTGATTTGTGCCATCACGGCAGGGATGGCATAGGCCGCGCCGCCGCCGGACCATGGGGGGGGCTCATCGGTGGCAAGCATTGCGATGTCCGCATTTGGCCCGGGGTCGGCAGTGATGATCTCACAAGGATCCGGATGGTGCGCCAAGAGGCGCGCAATGGCCTCGGGGTCGTCAACCGTTGCCGAAAGGCCGACGCGCCGCAAATCGGGACGCAGGGTTTGAAGCCGTGCAAGTGCCAAGAACAGCTGATCGCCGCGTTTGCTCTCGGCCAAGGCGTGGATTTCGTCGACAATGACACGTTTCAGACCTGCGAAAATGTGCGGGGCATCTTCGTATGATGTTAATAACGCGAGGCTTTCCGGTGTGGTCAGCAAGATATGCGGGGGATCAGCACGCTGGCGTTTCTTGGCAAAGTTGCTGGTGTCCCCTGTACGATCCTCGATACGGATTGGTAGGTCCATTTCATCAACAGGCGCGCGAAGATTGCGTTTGATGTCGGCGGCCAAGGCCTTGAGCGGAGAGACATAGAGCGTGTGCAGGCCTTGGTGATCCTGCTCGGAAAGTTCGGCCAAGGTTGGTAAAAACCCGGCCATGGTTTTACCGCCGCCGGTTGGGGCAATCAGCAGGGTGCAGGGTTCCTGCGCGCGCGCGACCATGGTGCGTTGATGTGGGTGGATGTCCCAGCCACGGGTTTGAAACCATTGCTCAATTTTGGCTGGAAGGGGGCCGTGCTCGGCCAAGGTGCATCACTCCTGACCGGGTTCGCAGAACAGGCGATAGAGCAACGCGATCACTTCGGAGGTGTTCTGATCTGCAAGGCTGTAGTAGATGGTTTTGCCCTCGCGGCGTGTGGCGACGAGACCTTCGTCGCGCAGGCGCGCCAGCATCTGGCTGACGGCGGCTTGGCGTAGGTCCAAAAGCTCTTCCAGCTCACCAACAGATTTTTCACCAGAGCCCAAATGGCACAAGATCATCAACCGACCTTCGTGGGCCAATGTCTTGAGATATGTCGCAGCGCTTTGTGCGTTGCGAGCCATTTCCTGAGGCGGCGCGGGTGGTTTCTGCATGTTCACCGTGGGTCGTCCTTGTTGATGTAAAGCCTGTCATATCATGGGATTGTGCCAAGTGCGAGATTACTTGGCCTTAACCGGTGCGCCACCCGCAAAATTGTTGCCATTTACGTAGTCACACGGGGCATCCTGCATCTGTAGATGCAAGCCTTCTCCATCAAATGGGTGCGCGCGGGCGAGGTCTTCGTCAACCTCGATTCCAAGACCTGCGGCTGTCGGCGGGGTGACAAATCCATTTTCGACTTTGAGGGTGGATTTGATCAGAGCGTCGTGGAACGGCGTCTCGATGGTTTCGATCATCAGAAGGTTGGGAATAGAGGCCGCAAGGTGGATATTTGCGGCCCACTCAATCGGACCCGCATAGAGATGTGGTGCCATTTGGGCGTTGTAACACTCTGCAATTGCAGCAACTTTCTTCATTTCCCAGATACCGCCTGCGCGTCCCAAGGCGGGTTGCAGGATTTCGGCGGCCCCAGCACGCAGCACGGCGGCGAACTCGGCTTTTGTGGTCATACGCTCGCCTGTGGCGACGGGGATGCGCACATTGCGCGCCACACGAGCCATGTCGTCGATGTTGTCTGGCGGCGTGGGTTCCTCATACCAGAGCGGTGAATAGGGCTCTAGCGCTTGACCAAGGCGGATGGCGCCTGCGGTGTTGAACTGACCATGGGTGCCAAACAGCAGGTCCGCGCGGTCGCCTACAGCGTCGCGGATGGCCGCGCAAAAGGCCACAGACATGGAAATGTCCGACATTGCAGGCATATGGCCGCCGCGCATTGTATAGGGGCCGGCGGGGTCGAATTTGACGGCCGTGTAGCCTTTGGCGACCGCCGCAGCCGCGCTCTCACCAGCCATTCCTGGTGAGGTCCAGAAGCTTGAAACGTCATGTTTTTCAGTAGGATAGAGATATGTGTAGGCGCGCAGCCGTTCGTTCATCAACCCGCCAAGCAGGGCGTAGACCGGACGATCACGATCCTTGCCAAGAATGTCCCAGCAGGCAATTTCAAGACCCGAAAACGCCCCCATGACGGTCAGGTCGGGGCGTTGGGTAAAGCCCGACGAATAGGTGCGTCGGAACAGGCGTTCGATGTTTTCGGGGTTCTCGCCCAGAAAGTAGCGTTCAAACACGTCGCGGATGACGTGCTGCATGGCGTCTGGCCCAATCGAGGACGCATAACATTCCCCCCAGCCAGTGATGCCCGTGTCCGTCGTGAGTTTGACCAAAATCCAGTAGCGGCCCCCCCATCCGGGGGCCGGGGGCGCGGTGACGATGATGTCCAGATCTGTGAGTTTCATCGGGTATCCTTTGGCGGTGGGCGTGGTGGTTAACTGGCCGCAAGCGCGGGAAAATCGGGGGCTGTAACGCGTCGGTATTACGTCGGTATTGCGACGGTGCAATTTGCGTGAATTTGCGGATTAATGCGGCGCGCGTCGGGTTTAGATGCCTTTGGCCTTTTTGTAGTCATCTGCCACCCGCTGAAGCAGGGGCGCAAAGTGTGAAAACGGTGGTGTGATCATGTCGGGGTCTTTGCCCGCATCATCCCACAGGCGCACCTGAGTGATTGCGGCGAGGTTGGGTAGGGTTTCGAACTGGGCGACTTCGTCTGGCGACATCGGGCCGCCCTGAAGGGCAAGCGTTTTGACCGAAGCCTCGGAGAGCTGGTCAAAATAGGATGGGTCGGTGGCACAAAGATAGCGTTTGGCAGCGACGTGATAGCGGATGCAGTCGGTGACCGACGCGGGGAAAAAACGGTCAAGCACCCGCGCACCTGCCTCTTCGTGTAGATTGTCGATACCTTGGTCGATGTAGTCGTCGCCAAATTCGTTGGTGTAATGGCCGATGTCATGCAGCAAGGCGCCTGCCACCATTGTGTCACGCGCGCCAGCTTGCTCGGCCAGATAGGCGCCTTGCAACATGTGCTGAGACATTGTGACAGCTTCGCCAAGGTAGCTTTCCGCACCACGGCGCTCAAAAATATCGGCGATAAAGGCAACGATTGTTTCAGCGGTCAAATCAGTGGGAGTCATGGGGCGGCCTCCAAGGCTGCGAGGGTCGAATAGAGTCCATCCTTGTCGGCATAACAGCCCTGAAGCCAGCGTTTTCCGGCGCCGGAATAACCTTTGCGGGCATGCAGAACGCGGGTGTTGTCAACGATGAACGCCTCACCCGGCGCGAGTTTGAAGCGCACTTCGGAGGCGGGATCATCGATGATGTCAGAGAGCTGTTTCAGGGCGCCGTAATAGGCGGGCATATCGTCAAATGGCACATCCATTGGTGCGGCAGATGAGCGGGCGTTAAAGCGGATGGCTTGCAGTGTGCCTTCGGGGGAAAGCTCGATCACAGGGCGACGTGAAGAGAGGCGCACACCTGCCTCGCCAGCATATTCAAAACGCGCGCTATATTGCGACAGTAATGCAAAGCCCGCTGGGTTAACTTGGTTCAGCATGTGCGCTGCTGCAAAGCCGTCGACCACCATATTGTCCCCACCTTCGGCGGAATTCTCAAGGCAGGCAAGGATTTGCAGGGTTGGCACCGGGTCGCGATAGGGATTGTCGGTATGGGCTTGCAGGCCCAACCCTGTATAGGCGAGATTTGTGGGGTTCACCTCGGTGCGAACCTCAAAATGGCGGCCATAATTGGTCTCGCGGACATGGCCGAACAGATCGACAATACCAAACAGCGCACCCGAGGCAATTGGCACGCCCGAGAGCTTGGCAAAGCCGAATGTCCGAATGGCCGCAAGCCAGTCGCGTTTGGGGATAGGATTGGTTTTCAGGTCGGGAAAATGGCCGATCGGGACGGCATCATTCAACGCGCTATCCCAAAGTTGGACATGCTGTGGGGCGTGACCCCGCGTGGCGTCATGGGCGTGGTCATAGGCGTGATCGATCAGCCATTGCGTGGGGAAGTCCACGGTTTTGCCTTCGCTGGCAAAAGTGATGCTCACAAGGTCGTCGCGCAGCGCGGCAGAGGAGATCGCGCAATCCTCCGGCAGATCGGCCAGCGTGATCAGGCGCTGGCCGTTTTGGGGATCGCGCGTGGCAGCGTCCAGTGCGTTGTCGCGCAGCCAGACCCCGTGAAAGCGCAGAACGCCCGCGCCCGTTTGCAGAGCTAGAACAGCACCGTTTTCAAGCAGGGAAACAGCGGGCGTGGGCATTAGAGTCTACCTTTTAAACAGGATCACATTGCGTTTGGCGGCACCGGTCTTGGTGTCGGCGATGGCCTCGTTAATCTGATCCAGAGACCACCGCCCTGAAATCAATTCGTCAAGCTTCAGGCGGCCTTGTTTGTACATATCCACCATCCAGGGGATGTCGCGTTTGATGACCACATCGCCCATTTTTGAGCCCTGCATGCCTTGGCCAACGGCGGCGAGAATGACGGGCTCATAGGTCGAGGTCGCACCCGAATGGGGCATGCCGACCATGATGACTTTGCCGCCCGGCGCCAGATAGCGGGGCGCATCGTCATAAGCCGGGATGGCACCAACTGTGACAATCACGGCATCCGCACCGCGGCCCATGGCGCGCATGGCTTTGACATAGGGTTTTTTGTCGGTGGCGAGCACGCCGTCGGTTGCACCAAATTCGCGTGCGATTTCAAGCTTTTCGGCACTCATGTCCACGGCCACAATGCGGCGTGCCCCTGCGATGCGCGCGCCTTGGATAGCGTTCAGACCCACACCGCCCGCACCGATCACAACCACGTCCTGACCCGCGCGCAGCTGGGCCGCGTTGACCACGGCACCGACGCCAGTGATGACGCCACAGGCGATCAGGCTGGCAGCTTCCATGGGGATGTCATCAGAGATTTTCACAACTTGGGATTGGTCGACCACGACCTTTTCGGCGAAGCCGCCACAGGCCATGGCTTGGTGCAATTTGCCACCGTCATTGGTGCTGAGCGGTCCTTTGTCGCCATCATAAGGCGTGGAGCAAATTACGGGTTTGCCTTCGGAACAGGACGGGCATGCGCCGCAAGAACGGATCAGGGTGACAATCACCGCATCACCTTGGGCCAAGCCGGTGACACCATCGCCCACGCCCGTGATGCGACCGGCGGCTTCGTGGCCGTAGACGGCGGGCAGGCTGCCGCCCCATGCGCCGTCTGCGTAAGAGATGTCGGAATGACAGATCGCCACCGCATCCAGAGTGACTTCGATCTCGCCCATTTTGGGGGCGGAGAGCTGAACGTCTTGAACAACGAGTGGTTGGCCGAACTCGTGACAAACAGCGGCTTTGATGGTGGGCATGGGCGTTCTCTCGCATTTGTGTGACCGTCAGCGTGGCGCAGATTGGGACGACAAAGCTAGTCAAAAATGTCTGTGAAATGTCGTTTTTACGTCACGTTGCCTTGCGCGAGCGCAGGAAGATCAGCAGTGAGAAGATCATCAGGATCGCCGCCAGCAGAAAGGGCGCGCCGGGCAGGTACAGCGGGGCGAAGTCTTCGGAGAAATATGCAAATGTCTGGGTCATGACCAAAGGCGCGATGATATGGGCCAGTGAGGTGAGAGAGGCAGAGACGCCCTGCAGCTCGCCTTGGGCATCCGCGGCCACGCGGCGTGACATGATGCCTTGCAAGGCGGGCAGGCCAATTGAGGCCAGCGCGGCAATGGGGATGCCGATAAACAGCAGGATGCCGTTTGAGATCACCCCGAGATAAACCAGTGCCACGACCTCTAACGTCAAGCCGATGATCACGGTGCGCCGGTTGCCAAACCACTTGATCGTGGGGCCAATGAAGGCTGCCTGAACCACGGCATAAGATATGCCATAGGCGGTCAGTGACAGGCCGATCATGCTCTCGCTCCAGCTGAAGCGCTCGATGATAAAATAAGGCCAGATCGAGGGGTAAACCGCCGAGGCGATCTGATAGGTGAAAAACACAATCAGCAGTTTGCTCATGGACGGAAGTTTGCCCAATGCTTGCAGTGCTCCCAAGGGGTTGGCGCGTCTCCATGTAAAAGCGCGTCGGGTTTCATCGGTCACGGTTTCTTTCAGAACCACCCAGCCCAAAAGTGCGTTGCCACCCGCCAGAATGGCGGCGGCCCAAAACGGCGCGCGGGTGCCGAATTCGCCCAGAACACCGCCCATGGCAGGACCTAATACAAAGCCGATGCCGACGCCTGCGCCGACAATGCCAAAGGCGCGCGCCTTGTCTTCGGGTTTGGAAATATCCGCCATATAGGCCATAGCCGTGGCATAGGTGGCGGCTGTGATACCGGCCACAATGCGGCCAATCACCAGCACCCAAATCGAGCTGGCCAGTGCCATAATCACATAATCCACCGACATCACCGCAAGGGACACCAACAGCACGGGGCGGCGGCCAAAACGGTCGGACAAATTGCCCAAAAGCGGCCCGCACAAAAACTGCATTACCGCAAATGCAGTGGCCAGAATGCCGCCCCAGATGGCAGCATCCCCCAGATCGCCACCGGTGACTTCTCCGATGAGAGCGGGCATCACAGGAAGAATGAGACCAATCCCCATGGCGTCGATCACCACGGTGGCAAGAATGACCAATACTGGCAGACTGCGAAACATTGAAAGCCCAAGCTCAAAAGCCAGAAGAGGGCCACGTTTCCCAGCGATCGTCAACCGCTGGAATTCCGGATCTGCGATGCTAATTTAGGCTAAGAGATCAAAGTTCTGATGTCGTTGAGGTTTTCTGAGCCGTAGCCGCGTTTGGTGCGGCTTGGCATTGGTGCACAATTCGGTTTTGGGAGTCACCCTATGAAGTCAGTATGATAGATGGAAGTCGTGAGCAGTTTGTCCCCTAAGACATACAAGACGAAGAATTGGCGATCGTACAAGAATGGGCTGAAGTAGCGCGGATCGCTCACAATATGGTTCGATCCCGAGTTGCTCGATCAAGTCCCACCCGAGCAAGGCAGCGTGCCAGCGACTAAACGCAAAGGCTCTTCCCTAAGCTTTCGGTCCAGCGATCAGATTTCTAAGCCATCGGTGTGCCGGATCGTTTTGATTTCGCTCGCTCCAAAGCAAGCAGACGCGAAACTTTGGAATTTCAAATGGTAGAGGCATTTTCACCAGCCGCGTGTCTGATAAAACCTGTTTTGCAGCTAACTCGCTGCAGAACCCGATCAAATCCGAATTGGGCAAAAACGCCAATTGTTGGTGCAGGTTTTCAGTCGCAACCCCAACGTTGATCGGATAGCCGTTTTGTTGCGCGAATTTTTCGACATACCCGGTGTTTGTGCCGGTTTTTCTCAGGGCGATATGAGGGTGGGAAAAGAGGCTGTCAGCAGACCACGATTTAAGAGCCGGATGATTGCGATCAAGGATGCACACAAGGGTTTCTTCGGCCAATAGGCGGCGTCTGAAATTTGGGTCTGCAAAACGATCGCTGGCAACGACAAGATCGGTGTTGCCCGTGTAGAGCCGATCAAAGCTCAATTTGTTATAGGCATTGAGCTCCAGTTTCAGCTTGGGGGCGATTTTGCGAGCCTCTTGCAGGGGGCCGGCCAGAAACTCGTCGAGCGCAAAATTATGGGCGTCTACCCTGAATGTGCGATTCAAGGATTCAGGAACAAATTCCCCAAAATTCACCAAATCAGTCAGATCAGAAAAGACGGTGTCGACCTTTTCTTTGAGCTGCTCTGCTTGCGGGGTTAACTCCATCGAGTTTCCCACCCGCACCAAAAGAGGGTCGTTAAACACGTCGCGCAGGCGGCGCAATGCGTGGCTCATCGCGGATTGGGTGACCAGCATTTTTTGCGCTGCCCGCCCGACATGCCGTTCTGCAAAAAGCGCCTGAAGTGACTTAAGCAAATTCAAATCAAGGTTATGAATGCTGTTCATAGGCAATGTGATCCGTGTTCGTTTCAAATTTCCGCGATCATCCCCTAAGTTCGGGTTAGACCGAAAGGTGGCTCTCGGAAAGAGCAAACAGAGTGACGATGTATATATGATCTCATTTGGCGATTGCGCAATTGGCTGCTGTGTCTGCGTAGCGGCTAACCGCTCAGCCTTGGTTTGATGATCTGGTCGGAAATGACGGTTTCCGACTGTTTGGATCAACAAGCCGCCTCCGAATGCCGCAGGCTGGTCCCTTTTCGTTTGTGCGCTGTGTTGGCGTCTACTTGCGCGGCCCCCTTGGGATCCTTGGGCTGCTTGGTCTCACCCTTAGGGTGTCGCGCTTTTTTTTGATGCTTTTGTGACTGTGTTGGCCGCCGGCTGACACGCATTGGTGAAGTTCTGGCCCTGAAAGACATGGTCAGTTCTGGTGCATTTGCGTCGAGATGCCTGTTGGGTAGAGATGAATAAATGATGTAAAATCAATGAGTAACGATCTTTGTGGGGGCGTTCCCCTCAAAAAGCCGCTCGCGGGTCTAAGCGCTTGAGACGCAGATTAGAGGCGGTTCGAATTAAGACGGCCAGAGTCATCGGCACAAATAAAACGATGGAGAAGACAATGAAGAAAACCGGAATACTCGCCTCAGCGATATTCTTGATGGGGCTGCCCGCGATGGCGGATATGGTTGTCGAAAACTGTATCATTCGTGAAGCGCCTCCCGGCACGAAAATGACCGCAGCCTATGCGGACCTTTTGTTTGTCAATGATGAGGCCACACAAGCGCTGAGACTGCCGGGCGCCGAAGAGTTGCGTTTGGGGTTCATTCCTGAGCTTTCCGACCGTGTGGAAACGCATCAGGTCAAACAAGTCGACGGCAAGATGGTGATGAGCCAGACCGGCAAGGTCAAACTGCCCAACGACAAAGTCAAACAGCTCAAGCCTGGAGATCACCACCTTATGCTGATGGATCTGAAGAAGCAGCCCAAGGCGGGTGAGACTTACGAGATCGAATTCTGGTTCAGCTACACCGGCGAAGTCACCTGCCTCGCCGAGGTCAAGACCTCGGAAGAAATCATGGAAATCTACAAGTAAAGCGCTGAGAACATGAAAAATACATTTGCGTCTATACGCGCGCTAAGCTGGCCTGCGCTCATCATCGTGGCCATCATATTTGGCGCCGTCGGCCTAGCCCTTGCGCTGCCAGCCTCCCAAACCCTGCGCAGTCTCTCCAAAAACGAATACTGTGCCTCTTGCCACACCATGGAGCCGGTGGCTGAAACCTTTGCGCACTCCAGCCACGGCGGCAACAACGACAGTGGTTTTGTTGCCGACTGCGTGAGCTGTCACATTCCAAAATCCAATGTTGTTGAAGAGCTTTGGGTCAAAGGAACCTCGGGTGCGCGTCACCTTTGGGGCGAATATGTTACCGGCATCACCGAGCTGGACTACGACCGCCTGCACGATATGCGCACCGAGTACGTCTATGATTCTGGCTGTCTGAGCTGTCACAAGGACATTGAGCCACGCGCAATTGCGGCCGCTAAACAATCCGATCCTTCTCCGGCTGATTGGACCCATGCCATCGCCTTTGAGAAGAAGGACACCGACAGCGATTGGGCCTGTTCGTCCTGTCATATCGACATCGCGCACCCTGGCCTGAAATGGAACCTGATCGACCGCAAATATGACGCGCTTCGTGAAGCGGCCGCCGGAGGGAATAACTGATGACTGTTAAAACAAACACACTCGGCTTGGTTGGCGGCTTGTCGTTGCTGATGGCGGGAGCTGCATGGGCTGAGGAACCTGTGGACTTCTACTCCTATAAAATCACAAAAACATGGGACGACGTTGATCCCAAAATTCAGGCGGCCACACGTGTCAACTCGTTTGGCTGTTATGCTGGCTGTCACCGTCCGTCTCTAGAAGGCGTGACAGACACTGTTCTGCCGCTGTTGGAAGGCTATGACGCGCAGTATATGTTTGATCAGTGGGTCGATACTGACAACCGCCGCAAAAGCGGAATGTCGTCTGAGATGAAGTTGTTTGTCTACAACAACACCATCGAAGAAATGGAGGCCATCGCGCTCTACTTTGCCGGTCAGGACCGCAAATGGGATCCAAAGCCTGAAGTTGTGGCCTCTGACAGCTATGCGCGCGGTCAAGCGATCTATGATAAGGATTGTAAGATTTGTCATGGCGATCAAGGCGCCTCTGAGGATCCTCGCTATCCACACATCAAAGGTCAGATGCCTGCTTATCTCTTCGGGCAAATGGTGGCCTATGCGGACTATAGCCGCAACACGCGCGACGCTGCCAAAATGGTTCCGTTTGCACGTATGTATGACGAAGACGACTACAAAGATATCGTCGCCTACCTCTCGGGGATGTTCTACAAAGAAGCGCCGAAAGGTGAGTATATCACCGGCATTGGCATGCCCGCGCCTAAAGGCTTTAAAATGCCTGACAGCGGACAGATCCAGAACTTCACCGACGATTTTGGCGAAGATTCCGACTATATCAAAAACCCTCTGAGCTACACGGTGTCCGAGAGTGGTCTCACCACATTGGACAACAACACACAGCTGATGTGGGAACGTGACAGTTCTCGTTTCTGGGTAGACCCAGTCGAAGCGCGTGACTATTGCGAGGCGCTGGAACTTGACGGCTATACCGACTGGCGGGTTCCATTGGTCAAGGAGGCGGCAAGTATCGCTGATCTGGGGGATTTCCGCCCTGCCGCAGATACAGAAGCCTTCCTGAACATGCCGCGTGGTAGCTCGGGTATCTGGATTTTCCCGGTCAGCGACCACCCAGATCACGCATGGCACGTTGGATTCCCTGATGGGCACACCATGGGCCAGCACTCGGCATCAACCAAACTGGTGCGTTGCGTGCGCGCTGACGGTGGGGCGGCATATCACAACAATGACTTTGCCGATAACGGCGATGGCACAGTCAGTGATCGTCTCACCGGTTTGCTGTGGCAACAAAACATCGACTACGTTCGTCGCAATTGGGATGACGCTCTGAACCACTGCCAGAACCTTGATTATGCTGGCCGCACAGATTGGCGTTCGCCCAACCTTAAGGAGCTGATGTCGATTGTGAACTACAACAAACAGGCGCCATCGATCGATGAAACGTTCTTCCCAAACACGCCTGCCGAGTTGTTCTTCTGGTCAAATAGCACCCACGTTGCGGGCCCTGTGCATGGCTTCCGCCCGTTGCTGGATCGTAAGAAAGACCAGTCCGAAGAGCTGATGGATCGTCGTGGCGTGCATGACAGCCAAAAGTGGATGGTCGATTTCCAACTTGGTGGAGCTTATGGCGCGATCCGAGAGTTCCAAGCCTGGACTCGTTGCGTCACCTACGACGACTAAGTCGCGACATGTGATCACCTTATGAACTTCAAGCGGGCCATTCTGGCCCGCTTGTCCCCATTTCTAAAATATAGGGCCAAAGATGAAGCGCGTTCCCTTTCGGTTTGCCACTATTGCAGCTTGCCTTGCTGCGCTTGGTTTGACTTTTGTGGCGGTTGCGGCAACTGCTCAGGTCCAAGCCAATTCGGTCACAAACAATTCCACCTATGATGTACGCCGCTATGACGATGGCGCCCGCTGGGGGTTTGTCACAGACAAACACTCTACAAAAGTTGCGGTCGTAGACACATTCTTACCCACAGATGATCCGGTGGTTGATGTGCTCGAATTCGAGGTGGTTCCGGCGGAATTGGCGGTCTCAGAGGTGCAGAACATCATCGTCTATTCCGATCTGAAAACCCCTATTCTGTATGTCTATAGCCTGACGAGCCACGAACAATGGACCATGCAACTGGACATCGTTCCTGAGGCGTTGGTTTTTCACAGTGATGGCGCGACTTTGGCGATTGGCGGGCAGGATCACGTAATCATTCTTCAGCCGCTATCGCAGACCTATGTGCAAGAGCTTGAGAATATACAAAGTCCCTTTACGATGAACTTTGATGGGGGCGGCTATAACCTCTACATTACCGAACACAACAGCGGTAAGACCCATATTTGGCGCACTCACAACGACACCTGGGGGGCGTTGCAGTTGGGCAATGGTGGCGCGGTCGGCGAAATTACGCTGTCGCCGGATGCGCGCCTTGCGATGGTTGCGCAACAGGACGAGAATTCTGTCTATATTTGGGATCTGTACATGGACCGAAAATTCGACAGCATTGATCTACAAGCACCAGCTTTTCGCCCTTATGTCAGCTCGGACAGTCGGCACATTATTCTGACCGATCATGACGGCAATGGCCGGGTCGTAGACGCTTGGACTGGCGAAACAGTCCGCGAAATGGACCTGGGCGGGGCGCCGCGCGTTGTCCGTACAGGTTGGCTGGAAACTATTGGGGTCGTGGAAACCGATAAGCACCTCAGTGTCTTTGAGATCCAAGCTCAAACTCCGGCGCAAACCCTGCCGATCAGCGGAGCGCTGAACGAGGTGGTTGTGGTGGCCGACAGCAAGACGCTGTTTGCGACCCAAGACGGAAGTTCTGAGGTTTTGGTGATGGATATTCGCACAGGCGAGGCGCGTGCCCCCATTGAAACCGGCCTAAAGCAACCTAATCATTTTGCTATGGGGCTGACCAACACATTGTGTAACTAGGAGACTGCCATGAAATCCACATTGCTGGCTGCCGCGACAACTTTGTTTTGCGCAAGCGCTGCTCTGGCTTCACCGCTGGAATTTACGCTGGAGCATTTCACCAAAGGGCAAGTCACACAGGACAGCTATCCCGATCAGTATCTGTTGATCAGTGTTGGCTATCTGTCGTGCCCAGATGTTTGCCCGACCACGATGATGACCAAATCGTTGGCGATGGAGACATTGGGCGAGGATGTTGAAAAACTGACCGGACTGTTTCTCACCATTGATCCCAACCGCGACACGGCTGAGAACCTGCAGTGGTATGTCGAGTATTTCCACGAGCGTATGGACGGGTTGACCGGCACGGACGCGCAGGTGGCCGCAGCCGCGCGCAATCTGAAGGCCAGCTATGGGTACACGTTGGAAGGCAAGCCCGTGTATGATCCGCTGCCGGATTATTACGACGTGTTTCACTCGGCCTATATCTACCTCTATGGCCCGGACCATGAGCTGCGCGATGTTTATAGCTATGCCATGGATGGTGAGCTGATGGCGGAGCAAATCCGAGTGTATCTAAACGAAGATGATGCTGAGGCTGCGGCGGTAAACTAAGGATTAAAGACGGTGTGTGGCCGCTTTTGAGGGCACCTTACGCGCCAAGGATCTTGTCGATGAGCGCTGCGAGTGCGGCGGGGGCGGCAAAAAACGGTGAATGGCTGGTGGGCATCTCATGAACAGTGCCCGCGGGCCAGTCTTGGGTCATGGTAACCTGAAACTCGGGCGGGATGGTGCGGTCTTGGGTGCAGCGGATATAGCTGCGTGGCACCGTGGTATGCCCGTTGCCCAGAGTGATCGGGGTTTCTTGGGGTTTGATCGCTTGTGGGCACAGGCGCGGATTGGCGTATTGGACGGTGCCTGCGGGGCAGTCGTGATAGAATACATCGGCGGTTTGATCTGGGTCGATGTGGTAACTTAGACCATCGTCGCTACGTTGAACTGCTTGCATCAAAGGTTGGCGTGGTGCGGCGCGGCGCATGTCGGCCAATGAGTGGCCATCCCAAGGCGCGTAGGCGCAGAGATAGATCAGTTGGTTGATGCGGTTCGGCGCGATGTCGGCGGCGCGCGTGATCGGGAACCCCGCCCAGCTATGGCCGATGACGATGGTGTCTTCTTGTAAGGCATCCACGATGGTCTGCGCGCAGGTTTCCAGCGTGACCTCGGCTATGGGGGTCGTATCCTCGCCGTGGCTGGGCAGATCGATGGCGCGCGCGGTGTGCCCGCGTGCGCTCAGCTCAGGGATCAGATCGCGCCAGCACCACGCACCATGGCAAGAGCCATGCACAAGCAAGATGTCAGACATGGCCGGTCTCGCGCATAAAGCCGGTGAGCAGATCCGCGTATTCTTGTGGTTTTTCCACGCAGGGCAAATGGCCGGCGCGACGGATCAACTCGAACCGCGACCCCGGGATCAACTCGGCCGTTTCGCGCAAAAGATCCGGTGGCGTGGCGCTGTCTTCAGAGCCTGCGATGGCCAAGGTGGGCAGGCGCAAGCCGGAGGTGGGCGTGTAGAAATCGGTGCCTTGGATGGCGGCAGAACAACCTGCATAGCCTTCGGCGGGGGTGCGCTCAAACATATTGCGCCACAGGGCAAGCTCGGGTTTGGCGGCGAAATCGCGGCTGAACCAGCGCTCCATCGTGGCGTCGGTGACAGCAGCCACGCCTTCGGTGCGCACCGTGTTGATGCGCCCGTCCCAGATCTCGCGCGTGCCGATTTTAGCGGCGGTATTGGACAGCACCAATGTGCGCACCAGATCAAGGCGTTTGACGGCGAGGCCTTGCGCGATCAAACCGCCAATCGAAAGGCCTACGACAAGCGCATCTTTGACGTTGAGCATATCCAGCAGTTTTTCCGCGTCTCCCACAAGCGCGCCCATTGTGTAGTTGCCCGAGGGGCAATCGGACAGGCCATGGCCGCGTTTGTCATAGCGGATAATGCGCAACCCCTTGGGCAGGAGCGGCAGGATCGGATCCCAGAGGCGCATATCTGTGCCCAGCGAGTTGATGAACAGCACAGGCGCGCCATTGGGGTCACCCTCGTCGCGGTAATGCAGGCGTATTCCGTCAAAATCTGCTGTCAGCATGGTGTTAGTCTCCCAGTTTCATATGCGCCATGATCTGTCCGTGATCAGAGGCCAGTTTGTTATAGGGCGCCTCGGGGTGGCTGCCATCGGTGAGGTGGTCGTTGAACACGCTAAAGTATTCCATCTCACCGAGCGGGGTCGGATTTTCAGGATGGAAATGGCGCGAGAGGTAAATCTGATCGATGCTCTCGTAGACGCCACCAAAGGCCGTGGTCCAGACCATGTCGCGCAGGGATTTGCGCACAAATAGGTTTTCCGCGCTGGTCAGCTGCATGCCTTGCACGGCGTTGGTGATGGCGGTGTTTTCCGCCTTTGAATAGCGGTCACCGCCGTCCTTGGCATCATGGCGTAGCATCCATGAGTAGTTGCGGAAAGGGGTTTCGCCAGAGATGATTTCGCTGCTGACCGCGTGTTCGCCATCGTTGTAGTCGCCCATGGCCATCACCGGATTTCCGGCCTCAAGCTCGGCCACGATTTCGCGGCGCAGCACCCAAGCTTCGGCCATCCGCCGTGTGGCGGCGCGCAGCGCGCCCATCGCGCGGCCCACGGCGTCATAGTTGGGCAGGTCAGCTTCAGGTGCAAACTCTGCCCCTGCGGGGGTGAGGAATTCGCCCAGCTTGGATTTCATGTGGCAGTTAAAGACGGTGATGGTCTTGTTGCCCACCGGAATGCGCACCTTGAGGATGGGGCGGGAGAGGCGAGAGAGGCGGAAGTGACCTGCGTCGGCGCCGGTGAGTTCGCGAAAGGGGATCTCGATGGGCTCGGGCAGTTCTTGGATCACTTCGGGGTCACCGACAAAGCCGAAGCGCGAGACAATGGCGAGGCCGGGACGACGACGACCGGGTTCGCCTGTGTCATTGATGTTGGGGGCAAAGGCGAGAGCCGCGTCGGTATATGGCGTGTAGTTCAGTTTGCGAAAGATTGCCTTGCGGTGATAGCGCTTGGATTTCGAAGGAATGACGTCGTCGTTGGAGGCGATGCCAATGCGGTCAGCTTCCGCCATCACGTCGCGCAAAGCCTCTTCTTCAAAGATTTCCTGAAAGCCGATGATGTCGGCATCCAGTGTAAATATCTGGTTGGCGGTCCAATCCGATTTCCACGCATATTCTTCGGGCGTGTAGGATTGGAACTGATAATATTCGCGGTCCGCGCCGATGAGGTTTTTGACGTTGAAACTGGCGATTGTGAAACGTGTCATGGCGCTACCTTATGAAAATATCAGCGGATCATGCGGTGATCCTTGCGTGGTCACCCTATCCGAACTTTGAAAGTGCCTGCGTGAACACGTCGGCGTCGACGTTGCCGCCTGTGCACACGGCTGTTACGGCGTCGCCTTCGATGTCATCACCATGAAACAGGGCAGCGGCGAGCGCCACGGCACCGCCGGGTTCCACCACAATTTTGAGGCGCTTGAACGCCAAGGCCATGGCGTGCAGGGCTTCATCTTCGCTCACCACCATACCGGGGCCGCAGAGGCGCGACAGGATCGGGAAAGTGAGGTTGCCCGGTGCGGGTGTTATGATTGCATCACACAGGCTGCCGGATTGGCTGTTGTTGGTCTGGATGGATCCAGTTGTGAGCGAGCGCGCGACATCGTCAAAACCTTCGGGCTCGACCGGACGTGCGCGCATGTTCGGCGCTTCGGCCTCAAGTGCGAGCGCGATGCCCGAGGTCAGGCCGCCGCCGCCACAACAGGCCAAAACGTCACCGGAGGTCACGCCCATCTCGGCGGCTTGTTCTGCGATCTCAAGCCCTGTGGTGCCTTGGCCCGCGATCACCTGTGGTTCGTCATAGGGGCGGATCAGGGTCAGGTTGCGCGTGCTTGAAATCGCTGCGCCGACATCTTCGCGGCTCTCTCCGCCGGGGCGGTCATAGAGCACCACTTCGGCGCCCAAGGCACGGGTGTTGTCGATTTTAAGCTGGGGGGCGTCGTTTGGCATGACAATCACCGAAGGCGCGCCGTGGACCGTGGCGGCCATCGCAACCCCTTGGGCGTGGTTGCCAGATGAATAGGCAATCACGCCGTTTTTGCGGGTGGTGTCATCAAGTGCTGACACGGCAGACCAGCCGCCGCGAAATTTAAACGATCCGGTGTGTTGCAGACATTCGGGTTTGACCAAAACGCGGCGTCCGGCGATTTCGTCCAGAAAGGGCGACGTCAGGAGGGGCGTGCGGCGAGCGTGGCCCGCCAGACGGTCGGCGGCGGCGCGGATCATGTCGATGTTCATGAGGTCTCTTTCAGCTGGGTGACCCAGTCGCGCAGCACAGCGGTGGCGGCGGGTTCATCTAGGAATGGCACATGCGCGCGGTCGGGCACGGTGGCGGCCAACATGGGCAGGCGGGATTGCATCCGGGCAAAGGTTTGTGCCGACAGGATGTCGGAATTTTGCCCGCGCAGGCCCGCGACGGGCCGGCCTTGGAGAGCGTCAAACAGCGGCCAGAGGTCAGGCGGCGGGGCCTTGGGATCAAAGGCCGCCAGCGTGGCATCGCGCAGTTTGGGGTCATAGTTGATCGTCAGGCCTTGGGGTGTGGCAAGGTAGTGTTTTTCCACCTCCTGTCGCCAGCGGCTGTCGGGCACATTGGCAAAGCCCATCATGCGCTGGGCATAGGCCAGTTGCGCCTGCTCATAGGTTTTCCATGGGGGATTACGGCCGATGAACACCAAAATGATTTCAAGGCCGGATGTTTCCACCACGGGGCCGATGTCATTGAAGCAGACACCTGTGAGGCGCCGGGGTGCGATGGCCATCAGCGTCAGCGCGATCAGCCCACCGCGTGAGGTGCCGAGGATGGCGGTTTGCTCCAGACCCAGATGGTCGAGTAATTCCAGCGCGTCTTGGGCTTCGCGGGCGACGTTGTAGGTGGTGAAATCCTTGGCAAAGTCGGATTTGCCGCGACCGCGGTAATCCATGCGGATCACACGCGCGTCGGACATGGCGGGCAGGGCGTAGTCAAAGTCGGTCGAATTGCGGGTCAGACCGGCCAGACACAACACGACAGGGCCGTCCCCGCCTGTGTCGTCAAAATAGAGCGACAGCCCGTCAGACGTGGTAAATTTCGCCATCAGGCACCTGTTGCTTCGGGAATGCCTGTGAGATCGGACAGCACAATCTGAGGTGTCCACGGCAAGCGATCGATTGGCTCGCCCGCACGGTTGACCCATGCGGTGGTGAAGCCAAAGCCTGTGGCACAGGCGGCATCCCAGCCGTTGGAGCTGACAAAGAGCACGTTCTCGGGGGCACAGTTAAAACGCTTGAGCACCAGATCATAGACTGAGGCGTCGGGCTTGAAGATGCCAACGCTTTCCACAGACAGAACGTCATCCAAAAGCTCGCCAATATTGGCGGATTCGACCGCACCATTGAGCATATTGGGAGAGCCATTGGACAGGATGGCGGTGTTCATGCCTTGCGCTTTCAGATCCGCCAGCATTTGCGGCACTTCGGGGTAGGCTGCGAGCTCCCAGTAGAGCTGCAACAGACGTTCGCGCAACTCGGGGTCACCCTCAAGGCCAGAGGCTTCCAACGCCCAGTCCAAACCGTTTTGCGTAACTTCCCAGAAGTCACAATGCGCATTCGCCACGGCGCGCAACCACGTATATTGCAGCTGTTTCAGCCGCCAGTCTTGCGCCACGCGGGGCCAATGTTCGCCAAATCGTTCGCGCCCCGGTTCGCTGGCGGCCTCGCGTGCCGCGGCGGCAACATCAAACAACGTGCCGTAGGCGTCAAATATACAGGTGGTAATGGCCATGGTATTCTCCCTCTCGCGATCCAGATTGGCAGGAAATCTGAGCGGTTGAAAGGGCTGTTTGCCAATGCTGGGCCCAAAGGGTAGTGTGCGCGCCGAACGCTGGCCGGAAAGGTTGGCACTTTGACAGATAGGACATTTTATGAGCGCTGCAAAATCGGGCGACACAGTACGTATTCACTACACAGGCACGCTGAGCGATGGCTCGGTTTTTGACAGCTCTGAAGGTCGTGATCCGTTGGAATTCACACTGGGGTCCGGTCAGGTCATCCCCGGTTTTGATACCGCAGTAGACGGCATGAGTGTTGGTGACAAAAAGGTTGCAGAAATCCCAGCCGATCAGGCCTATGGCCCGCGCCATGATGCGGCTGTTCAGGATGTGCCACGCGAGCAAATCCCTGCGGAAATCCCGCTGGAAGTTGGTCTGCAACTGCAGATGCGTTCGCCAGAAGGCCAAGTGATCCCAGTGACCGTGACCGCGGTTTCTGAGGAAACCGTATCGCTGGACGCCAACCATGCGCTGGCTGGCAAAGATTTGACCTTTGCGATTGAGCTGGTCTCAATCAACTAAGGTTGATCAAATCTCAAAAAGCAAAACCCGCCAATTTGGCGGGTTTTTTTATGTGGTGCTGATGCCCTGCAAACTAGCTGCGTAGGTATTTGCACGCGCGGCTGTCCCAGATCAAACCTGTGGGGTTGCGTTTGCGTTCGAGGCTCTTGATAGCGCCTTTATAGCGGGCGGTTTTAGACCACGTGCGCAGCGGGATGGCGTATCGATCGCCGAACCCGTCGACCAAGACCCACTCAGGCCCAACCTGACGAGATGTGCCTTCGATATGGCGATAGCCGTAGACAAAGTTTGAGGGGTTCACGTCGGACACGCATACGCCATAAGATAGAATTCTCTGGATCAGCTCGTTTAACTGCTCAAGATGCTTGTCGCTCAAGGCACCTGTCTCAGCGAGGTACCTAAGTGTGCGCCCGTTTTCGCCATCCGGTCCTGTAATTCGCTCGGAAATGCCGCCTAGCCCATAGTTGGTTTTGACGAAGCCGTAGAGATGAGAAATCGGCAAGTGGAAATCCGGGTCGTAATTTGGACGTAGCCACAAACGATTATACTCGTCGTATTGCTTAATGATGGAGCGGATTCTCGCGCGGGGGAACAGCCTTTTAATGCCGTTTTTGATCAGGCTTTTGCTCGGCGCTCTGTCGTTTTTGTGTTTGATGACCTTGATTAATTTGCTCGGGTCACTGGGATGGATGAATACCAAACGTTCTCCGCCTTCAGCCACCTTCAAATTTGCATCTAGGTCCAAAATGTCTTGGGTCATAAATCCTGCATGGGCTCTTGGAGCGCGGCTTCATGTTTCCCGCCTCTAGGCACATGTTGAAACTGGCGCGTTTGCGGCAAAAAGGTAAGGAGCAAGTGCTGCTTGGTCGAGCCTGTTACATTTCCGTTACGTGTCTGTCAATTTTTGATGCACTGTTTTGCGGCAGAGGCCGGCTGGCGGGCGGCAAAACGTTTTGCGTAAAGCGGAATTAACGTACATCTTAGCGACGGAGAGTGATGTCATTGACGCGCTAGGGGGAGCTATGGATATCTGCGCAGCGCTTGGTCTGAAGTGGCCGATTTTTCAGGCCCCTATGGCGGGGGTGTCGACGCCTGAAATGGCGGCAGCGGTGAGCAACGCCGGAGGACTGGGCGCGTTGGGTTTGGGGGCGGCGGGGATCGATGGCGCGCGCGAGATGATCCGCGCGACACGCGCTCTGACGGATCGTCCCTTTAATGCCAACTTTTTTTGCCATGAAGATGCTGTGCGGGATGCTGCGTGCGAAGCTGAATGGCTGGCGGCATTGACACCCGAGTTTGAGAGATTTGGCGCCGAGCCGCCTGATGAGCTGAGGGAAATCTACAAAACTTTTGTCAGCGATCAGGACATGTTTGAGATGGTCTTGGATGAGGCCCCCGGTGTGGTGAGCCTGCATTTTGGGTTGATCTCAAAAGACTGGATTGCGCAGTTGCAGTCCGCAGGCAATCTTGTTTTCGCAAGCGTAACCTGCATTGCGGAAGCAAAGGCAGCCGTTGACGCCAGCGTTGATGCCGTTGTGGCGCAGGGCATCGAGGCGGGAGGACATCGCGGTGTGTTTGATCCGCAGGCTGCAGATGAGGCGCTAAGCACGTCAGATTTAGTGATCCAGTTGTGTCGAGACGTGGAGATACCGGTTGTCGCCGCTGGCGGGATCATGGATGGCGGCGAAGTGGCGAAAATGCTTGAATTGGGCGCGGGCGCAGCACAATTGGGGACGGCTTTTCTGGACTGCGACGAGTCGCTTGCCGACAGGGCATATCGCGCGGCGTTGCGAGCCCCTGAGTGTCATCCCCCCACGATGACATCAGCAGTGTCCGGTCGTCCGGCAAGGTGTCTGCGCAACCGATTTGTCAAGCTGGGGGAAACCACGGACCTCGCCGTTCCAGCCTATCCGGTGGCATATGACGCGGCGAAGGCGCTTCATGCTGCCGCCAAAGGTCACGGAGAGGGCGGGTTTGGGGCACATTGGGCTGGTCGCTCTGTTGCCAAAGTGCGGCGCGGTTCTGCGCGCGAGATTTTGAGGGAGATCGGCGCCGAGCTGGTTGATCAGTAGCCCCCTTGTGTGTCGCCGTCAGATGAGCTGTGGCGAATGTTGGGCGGCTTGGGCTGCATTGATTTGCGCCAAATTAAGGTTAGACATTCGCGCAATCAACTGCTGCGCAAAGGCTGTGGCCACGACGCTTTGAGGGCGCTGGGCAGGCTCTAGAATGGAGATCGGGCTTAGAATTCCGGGAAGAAACCGCAAGAAGCGCACATTGCTTTTCCCGCGCACGCCGATCCGGTGTGTTTCGGCGTTCAACAGATCGCAGAGACAGTAGCAAAGCCCGTTTTCCACCAATTCAAGCGCGGGTTGAAAGGTTTGTAGCTCAAACCTTTGGTTGAGGTGACTGCCCGCGTCAGCGAAGCAACGGCGTTGTTGAATTGCGGTTTCGTGATCTTCAAACAACAGGGCGGCGGGGCGGCCAGAGAGAAGCTTGGGCGTCAAAAATGGTTCGTTTGCCAATGGATCGTCGGCGTGGATAGCACAACATCCAACGACATTAAATTCTGTGGTTTTGATGGTTTGGCGGGATTGAGGCGTTTCAGCCAGACCGATATCGAATTGTTGTGAGGCAACCATATCGGCGATCATTGTAGATGAGCGCATGATGAGCGACGCTTGGACCTCTGGTTTATCTTTCAGAAAGACCGCCAGCTCGTGGGGCAGGAAATGTGTCGCGGCGGCAGGCAAGCACGCAATTTTCAGACTGCCACGCTCAGAATCTTTGATCTGATCCATAATTCGGGCGCTGTGATCGAGACGATCCAGGATGGATTTTACCTCATCGAGGAAAAAATAGGCTTCCGGACGAGCAACAAGTCGCCCTTTTTGCCGAAGGAACAACTTGAAATGGAGCGCTTCCTCCAGTGACGCAATCATTGCACTCACTGTTGGTTGGGTCTTGTTAAGTACCCGAGATGCTTCGGAAATTCCACCCGTTCTCATGACTTCGCGGAAGGCTTCAAGCTGTCGAATTGTAAAGTTCATGAGGGATATATAGGAAAAATCTATGGAATGATCAATATTAACAGTTTGCCTCTATGAGCAGTGAGTCGCTACCCCCAGTGGAACGTTTTGAAGCGCAGTCTGAGGCCGGATACGGGGAGGGTGTGCAACACATAATCTGTCATGGGGGCCCGATGGAAAAACTGGCGAAATATCTGCTGACGTTGTTAATTTGCTTAGTGGCAGGTGGGCAATTCGTCCAAGTACTCACCCGCTATGTCTTCGAAATCCCAGTGATGGGACTTGAAGAAACGCTGTTGTTCCCCACCATTTGGCTGTTCATTTTTGGCGCAGTGAATGCCTCGCGCGAAGACACGCAGGTGCGCGCAAATGTTCTTGAGATTTTCCTGTCGTCCCGTCGGGCGCATGCCGTGCAAATGGCGCTTGCCGAAGTGATTAGTATCGTGATTGGCCTTTGGCTGCTCTATTGGGCGTGGGACTTTACCGAGTACTCTTGGCGGGTCTGGAAAGAAACACCAACGATCTATCTTCCGACCTTTTATGCCGACGCGAGCCTGTTTTTCGGCATGTGTCTGATGATGATCTACACCGCCATGCATTTGGTCAAACACATCCGCATTATCATTAAACCGGAGGCCAACTGATATGGTTGAAATCGCCCTTATTTCCGTATTGGTTCTTGTTCTATTGCTGACGGTTGGCGTTCCGCTGCCTTACTGTTTTGGTGGCGGCCTGATGGTCATGGTTCTGGTGGGGGGCACCACCATGAAAGGCAATATTCTCTGGGGAATGGGGCAACTGGGCAATCCGATTTTGCTCTCGCTTCCGCTCTTTGTGTTCTCTGGGGCCATCATGGCCAAGAGTGGAATTGCCGCGAGTTTGCTGCATATGGTCAATATTTTTGTTGGTCATATTCGCGGCGGGCTTGGGGTTGTCGCGACAGTATGCTGCGCATTGATCGGTGCCATCTCGGGGTCGGGATTGACCGGCGTCGCCGCGATTGGCCCGCTTTTGATCCCGGAAATGGCCAAGCGTGGATATCCTCGCGAGTATGCCACCGCACTTGTCGCCAACAGCTCAATTCTGGGCCTGCTGATCCCGCCGTCTGTGACCATGATTATCTATGGCTGGGTGACGGATACGTCGATCCTTGCCTGCTTCCTTGCCACGCTTGGGCCAGGCTTGTTGATCATGCTGTCGTTCTCAGTGGTCAATATGTTCATGTCGCGCAAGTTTGACCTTAAGCTTGAGGACAAGCTTGCGCCGCGCGCCTTTATGAAAGAAGTGGCAAAACGCACTGGTTCTGCAACGCCAGCTCTCTTGATGCCGGTGATCATCCTAGGTGGCATCTATGGGGGCATCATGACCCCGACCGAAGCTGCGGCTTTGGCTGTGATTTATGCGATCCCCGTGGGTTTCTTTATTTACCGGGGCCTGGATTGGGAGAGCTTCCTGCAGGGCGGCAAAGAAGCCGCGACGGCGGTTGGTGCCATCATGTTTATGGTGCTGTTTTCGATGATCCTGTCACAGATGTTCGTCTACGAGGGCGTCCCTCAGGATCTGGTGGAAGTGATCTTTGGGATTACTGAAAACAAGGTTTTGTTGCTGATCCTGATCAATCTGATGTTGTTCGCTGTTGGCATGGTGGTGAATGATGTGACTGCGATCATCCTCGTCGCACCATTGCTGCTGCCGTTGATGCAAGCTCTGGGCGTCACACCGGTTCAGTTTGCCGCCATCATGGGCGTGAACACCGCGATGGGGGGCGTCACCCCTCCTTATGCATCGATCCTTTATTTCGCCGCCCGCATCGGCGAAGTGAAAGTTACCAAAGTTATGAAGCCTGCGCTGATCTTGATTGTGACAGGCTATGTACCGGTTGTGTTCCTGACCTCTTTCTGGCCGGACCTGTCGCTCTTTTTCCCGCGCCTGTTTGGCTACTAATCCAGATTCATTTACAGTGGAGACAATAGTATGAACTTCAAACTTTTTGCTTCGGCCGCGTTAGGCGCCGTACTTGCAACCACAGGCATCGCAGCTGCGACAACCCTGAAAATTAGCCACGTGCGTCCACAAGACACACAGGTTGATCTGGACCTGAAAGCCTTTGGTGAAGAGCTGGATACCGCCACAGACGGCAACGTAAAAATCCGCATTTTTGCGGCCAACGCCCTAGGTGATTACACCACTGTGCAGGAAAAAGTTTCCATTGGCGCGGTGGATATGTCGCTGCAGCCGACGTCTTCGACCGTAGATCGTCGTATGCAGATTGCCTATTTGCCTTATATGGCAACAGATTATGACCATGCCCGCGAGCTTTATCTCGGCGAAGGTGTGATCCGCCAAGCGGTGGAAGAGCTGTATGTTGCCCAGGACATCACCGTTCTGGCGGCTTACCCAGCTTATTTTGGGGGCATCTCGCTGAACCAAACCGGCTTTGAGCCTGCAAACCCAGATGCGGCCAAAGGCATCAAAGTGCGCGTTCCCGGTGTGAAAGCCTTCCAGCTTCTTGCGGAAAACCTTGGGTTCATTCCGTCGCCAATTCCATTCTCAGAGGCCTTTACATCAGTTCAGACCGGTGTGGTTGATGGTGTGATCGGATCCGGCGCTGAAGGGTATTATGCTTCTTTTCGGGATGTGACTAAAACCTTCATCCGTGCCAACACACATTTTGAGCTGTGGTTCATGCTGATCAACACGCCAACCTTTGAAAAGCTAGACGCTGCCGATCAACAAGCTTTGCGCACAGCTGCGTCCAATTTTGAAGCTGCGCGTTGGGAGGCTGCCATGGCAGACCAAGAGTTGAACGAACAACGCCTGCGTGAAGAGGGTGCAGAAATCGTTGTTCTGAGCGCAGAGCAGCTTTCCGAAGCGGCAAAGGCAGTACGTGAAAACGTGTGGCCGATCATGGTGAAAGACCTTGGTGAAGACTGGGCGCAGCCTTTGCTGGATGCTGTTGTTGCCGCCCAACCAAATGCTGCAGGCAGCTAAGCTACGCTCGGCTCAGAAAGGGCGCTAAATCTGAGCGCCCTTTCGTGGAAAACTTGTTTGGTCGGGTTTTGAATTCGGCCAAACAACCTCTCTTTATCTCAAACCCCAGAGGCTGGCATGGACACGGAATATGCAGTCATCGGCGGCGGTGTCGTCGGGCTCTCAATCGCTTACGGTCTGCTCCGACACGGCAAGCAGGTTGCAATATTTGATGAAGGCGACGTGGCTCTCAGAGCGTCGCGTGGCAATTTCGGCTTGGTCTGGGTCCAGTCAAAGGGCATCAAGAAGCCTGAATATGCACAATGGACCCGACGGTCAGCACGCAGTTGGCGTGGATTTGCAGATGCCCTTCAAGCGCAGGCTGAGACTGACATCATGCTGGTTCAAGATGGCGGCTATATCTATCAGATGGATGAAGACGTGCTTGCCAGCGAAGCGGCCAACTACAAGCTGCTGCAGGATAGCTTGGGGGGGGATTATCCCTTTGAAGTGATGGACAATGCCGCATTGCGAGCTGAGGAACCTGCGACCGGCCCGAAAGTTGCAGGTGCGATTTACTGCCCTGAAGATGGCCATTTGAACCCACTGCGGTTGTTGCATGCGTTGGCGACCTCGGTTCGTCTGATGGGCGCTAAAGTGCATGTTGACGGGCACGTGGAAAACGTCGTGAAAACATCGGATGGATTTGAAATCACGACGAAGGCCGGAAAGGTCTATCAGGCCGAAAAAGTTGTCCTAGCGGCAGGGCTTGGGGCGCAAAAGCTGGGTCCAAAGCTGGGCTTCAAAGCGCCGGTTCGTGCGCAGCAAGGGCAGGTTTTGATTACCGAAAAAATGCCCAAAATACTGAACCGCCCCAACGTGCAAGTGCGCCAAGTGAACGAAGGTGGCATTCAAATTGGGGCCACTGCAGATGAAACCGCCTCGACCAAAGAAGATGTGGTGACGATGTCTGTCTTGGCGCGCAACGCAATTGACATGTTCCCAATTCTGGAGCGTGCGAATTTTGTGCGCGGCTGGGCCGCCTGTCGGATCATGTCGCCGGATGGCGCGCCAATCTATGAAAAATCCAAGACCCATGAAGGCGCATTTTTTGTGACCTGTCACAGCGGCATCACGCTGGCGGCGGCGCATGCGACCGATCTACCCCATTGGATTTTGGGCACTGAGGGTGCCCCTGATCTCTCGGGCTTCAGCGAGGAGCGTTTTAGCGATGTTTAAGCATATCGATACCAACTCCGGCGCCGAGCTGCGCTTTGTGTTTGATGGTCAGCAGATTTCGGCGCGCGACGGCGATACGGTCGCAGCCGCACTGTTGGCGGCTGGGGTGGTCGTGTTTCGCCAGACCCCAAATAAGTCAGTGGATCGCGGTCCGTTTTGTTTGATGGGGGCTTGTTATGATTGCCTGGTGATGATCGATGACCAGATGGTTCAGGCCTGCCAGACCCAAGTTCAGCAAGGGATGAAAGTTGCATCACCATCGGCTGTTGGACGTTTCGCGACGGCCGCTCAGGAGGACATCGTATGACCGAGTTTGATCTGGTAATTCTGGGCGCGGGACCGGCGGGCATGGCAGCTGCGGCGGAAGCTTCGGCTCAGAACGTAAGTGTCGCGATTGTCGATGAGCAGCCAGCAGTGGGCGGTCAAATTTATCGCAACATTGAAAAGGCAGACAGCGCCCGCAAAGCCATTCTTGGTCAAGACTATGCAAGTGGTGAAAGTCTGGCAAAGGCCACGCGTTCAAGCGGGGCAGAGCATTTTGCCAGTGCGACCGTCTGGGATGTTCAGCACGTCGAGGGCGGGGGCGCTATCGTCACCTATTCTGTAGGCGGTCACACGCGGCGCATTAAGGCGCGTGCGCTTTTGGTGGCCACTGGGGCAACTGAACGTCCTATGCCAATTCCTGGGTGGACCAAACCGCGCGTCATCACGGCAGGTGCGGCGCAGATTGCCTTGAAGTCGTCCGGGATTGTGGCAGAAAATGCCATTCTGGCAGGAACAGGACCTTTGCTTTATTTGCTGGCTGCGCAGATGGCTGACGCCGGAAGTCCTCCAAAGGCGATTGTGGAAATTCAAAGCCGCAACACCGTGGGGTCAGCGCTAAGACACTTTGGTGGTTTGCTGAGAGGCTACCGTGCGCTTCTTAAAGGGCTGGGCCTGATGTGGAAGCTAAAGCGCGCCGGAGTGAAACGCTATGTCGGAGCAAAGGATCTGAAGATCACCGGCGCGGCGGAGGCGACAGGTGTGAGCTTCGCCCTTGGCGGCGGTTTGCAGGAGCTTTCGGGGGATGCGGTGCTGTTACATGCGGGTGTTGTTCCCAATACGCAAATCACCCGTTTGCTTGAGCTTGAGCATCGCTGGGATGACGCGCAGCATTGCTTTGCGCCAATCAAAGATGAATGGCTGGAGAGTTCCAGCAAGGGCATTTTTGTCGCTGGAGACGGTGCCGGTATCGGTGGTGCGAAAGCGGCAGAATACGAAGGGCGGATCGCGGCCCATGGCGTTTTGGCCTATCTAGGCGTCATGCAGGCGGCAGACAAAGCCGCGCGTGTCACGGATTGGCGTGCTGCGCTTGCCGGGGAAATGGCTTTACGTCCGTTTTTGGATGCGGTTTATGCACCACCTGCATGGGTTCGTCAGCCAGAGAACGCGACCATTGTCTGCCGGTGTGAAGAGATAACCGCGGGAGACATTCGAGAGTATGCTGGCAAAGGGTGCATTGGCCCCAACCAGACCAAAGCTTTCGGGCGTTCCGGCATGGGCCCCTGTCAGGGACGTTTCTGTGGCTTGACGGTGACCAATCTTTTGGTTGAAGCGCATGGCCGCACCCCAGATGAGGTCGGTGGCTATAGTGTGCGGGCCCCGTTGAAGCCTGTTACTTTGGCCGAGCTTGCCTCAATAAGCGAAGACTGACCGGAAGCGGTGCGCAAGGCGGCCTGCCGTCTGATCCGCTGATGGATGAACACATAATTGGAGACCCCTATGATCGAACGTTTTGAACAGACCCCGCGTATGAGCCGCATCGTGCGCCACAACGGTGTTGTCTATCTATGCGGCCAAGTTGGAAACGCAGGCGAGTCTGTTGCAGACCAGACCAAAGAATGCCTCCGCCGTGTTGAAGTGTTGCTGGAGCAAGCAGGCAGCTCTCCCAAACATATTTTGCAAACCGTCATCTGGCTGTCGGACATGAAGCACTTTGATGAAATGAACGCGGTCTGGGATGCATGGGTTGAGCAGGGGCATGCTCCTGCTCGTGCGTGCGGTGAAGCGAAATTGGCACGGCCTGATCTTCAAGTGGAAATGATTGTGACCGCTGCTGTTGCTGATGATTCCTAAGCAGCTCCAAGTTTAGGTGGAAAAACGAAAGGCGGTGCATGCAGCACCGCCTTTTGTTTTCTATTCGGGTCGTGTCTTTGATGCCTAGGCTCAGCGTAGCTGAGCCATGCCCAACATCTGGCAGCCGCCGACTGGCGGTGAAGATGGCGGGAGCGCCTGCGCTGTTTTACAGGTTTTCCGGCTGTGGCATGCCCAAAATATGATAGCCGCCATCGACGCGGATGATTTCGCCCGTGGTGCAGATGCCAGCATCTGAGGCCAGATACACGGCGGTTCCACCGATGGCTTCCAGCGTTGCATTCGCACGCATTGGGCTGTTCTGGTCGGTGTGTTTGAACGTCTTGCGCGCTCCGCCAATCACCGCTCCGGCCAATGTTTTCATCGGGCCTGGGGAGATCGCATTCACGCGGATACCATCCGGGCCAAGATCGTTGGCAAGGTAGCGTGTTGCGCTTTCAAGGGCTGCCTTGGCCACACCCATGACGTTGTAATACGGCGTGACGTGGTTTGAGCCCTGATAGGTCAGTGTCAGGATCGTGCCACCGTTGGCTTTCATCAGAGGATGCGCGCGGCGGGCGACTTCGATCAGCGAGTAGCAGGAGATATCGAGCGAATTTTTGAAGTTGTCACGGCTGGTGTCCACAAAGCGGCCGGTCAGCTCGTTTTTGTCGGAAAAGGCGATGGCATGGACCACAAAATCGATGGTTGGCCATTTGTCCGCGAGCTGCTTGAAGGCACCATCCAGTGAGGCATCGTCGGTGACGTCTACATCTACCAGAAAATCGCTGCCAAGGCTCTCGGCCAATGGCGCGACACGTTTGCCAAAAGCTTCGCCCTGATAGGTGAAGGCCAGCTCCGCCCCAGCTTCGCGCAACGCTTTGGCAATGCCCCAAGCAATCGAACGTTCATTGGCCACGCCCATAATCAGGCCGCGTTTGCCCTTCATTTGATCCGACATTGTCGTATTATCCCTCGTATTTTGACAACAGCATCGAGCCGTTGGTCCCACCAAAGCCAAAGCTGTTTGTCATCACCGTATCTAGGCCGGCGTTTTCAATTGTTTTTGTAGCAATCTCGTCCGGATTGATCGCCGGATCGAGGGTTTCGACGTTGATCGATGGGGTGATGAAATCACCATCCAGCATCAGGAGGCAGAAAATTGCCTCTAGAGCTCCAGCTGCGCCCTGAGCGTGGCCGGTCATTGATTTGGTCGAGGAAATGGGCGGCGTGTTGCCTTCGCCAAACACACGGCGCACGGCTTGGACTTCGCCGACATCGCCAACAGGTGTTGAGGTGCCATGAGCATTGATATAGCTGACTTTGCGGCCTTCCGGCAGGGTGGTCATAGCCAGACGCATGGCGCGTTCACCGCCTTCGCCAGAGGGGGCCACCATGTCATGGCCGTCTGAGGTGGCCGCAAATCCGGTCACTTCAGCGTAGATTTTTGCACCACGGGCCAAGGCGTGTTCAAGATCTTCGAGCACAACCATGCCGCCGCCGCCGGAGATCACAAACCCATCGCGGTTCTCGTCAAACGCACGCGAGGCTTTGTCTGGGGTGTCGTTATATTTCGAACTCATCGCGCCCATAGCGTCAAACAGGCACGACAATGTCCAGTCGAGCTCTTCGCCGCCACCGGCAAACATGATGTCCTGTTTGCCCATCATGATTTGCTCGGCTGCATTGCCGATGCAGTGCAGCGAGGTCGAGCAGGCCGAGGTGATCGAGTAGTTGATGCCTTTGATCTTAAAGGCTGTGGCCAAGTTGGCCGAAATGGTCGAGCTCATGCACTTGGGCACAGCAAAGGGCCCGATACGCTTGGTGGCGCCGGTCTTGAGCACGGTTTGATGGGCCGTCAGCATGGCTGAGGTCGACGGGCCACCTGAGCCTGCGACCAGACCTGTGCGTTCATTTACAACATGCTCTTCAGACAATTCCGCATCAGCAATTGCCTGCTGCATGGCGATATGGGCGTAAGCCGCGCCTGCGCCCATAAAGCGAAGCGTGCGTTTGTCCACAAGCTCTTTCACATCAACGTCGATGTGTCCTGCGATCTGGCTGCGAAAGCCGTGCTCGGCCATCTCCGGGCTGGCTGTGATGCCGGATTTGCCCGCTTTGAGTGAGGCTGTGACTTCTTCGGCATTGGTGCCGATCGAGGAAACGATGCCAAGTCCGGTGACGACGACGCGACGCATGTGCGCTCTCCTGTAATTCTTTTCGCTAGAGTGTCGGATTAGCTTTCCGACAGGGCGACTTTCATGTCTTTGACTTCATAGATCACTTCGCCGTCGGCTTCGACAATCCCGTCGGCGACGCCCATGGTCAGGCGGCGGGTTTGGATGGCCTTGGTGAAATCGATTTTATAAGTCAGAACCTTGCGGTCAGGGCGCACCATGCCTTTGAGTTTGACCTCGCCAACACCCAGCGCATAGCCGCGTCCCTGCCAGCCGCGCCAGCCGAGGTTGAAGCCGGTCAATTGCCACAGGCCATCAAGGCCAAGACAGCCGGGCATGATCGGGTTGCCGGGGAAGTGACAATCAAAGAACCAAAGGTCAGGTGTGATGTCGAACTCAGCCAGCACATGGCCTTTGCCGTGTGCGCCACCGTCGCCGGAAATATCGGTGATGCGGTCCATCATCAACATGGGCGGAGCAGGCAGCTGCGCATTCCCGGGGCCAAAAAGCTCACCGCGTGCGCATTTCAGCAAATCGTCTTTGTCAAAGCTGGAGGGAAAGTCGGCCATACTGAGCGTTACCTTATCTTCTCGTCAAGTGTTCATGCTCCCTCTATCACCCCGCGAAGGTCTCCTGCAAGGTGGCAGTGTATGGCCGTTAAGCCAGTTGCGAAGTATTTGCGATTGAAAAAGCCCTGCGGCAGGTATTATATATGACGCTAAGGCATTGAAAGGCATGTTATGAAAACCGAAGCACAGCGTCATGGCTCTGACTGGCTTGCGTCAGGCGGTCTGCGGCCGACACGTCAACGCGTGGCCTTGGCTGCGCTGTTGAAAGGCGACGGCAAAGACCGTCACGTGACTGCGGAGAGCTTGTTTGCGTCCGTGCGTGAAAATGGTGACAGCGTCTCGCTTGCCACCGTCTACAACACGTTGCGTGCGTTTTGCGACGCCGGGCTGATGCAGGAAATCACGGTTGATGGTTCCAAGAGCTATTTTGATACCAATACACATGATCACCCGCATTTCTTTTGGGAAGATGATCGCGTGCTGACAGATGCGCCTTCCGGAGAACTGGAAATCGCAAAGCTGCCAAATGTGCCTGAAGGGGCCGAGATCGCCAAGGTGGATGTCGTGATCCGGTTGCGCCGCACCTGACAGGGTATCTCTCTGTCGCTAGAGTTTCTGAAACGCGTGGTTTGTGACCGCGCGTTTTTTTGTGGCCTATCTGATTGTTGCTCTTGGGAAGCTGTGACAGCATGTGGCGGGAAACTTGGGGAGATCGTCATGAAAGCAGTGACTTGGCGCGCACTCGGTGCGGCGCGAGATGTTTTGAATGTGGAAGATTTGGAGATGCCACAGCCAGCCGCTGGGGAGGTTCTGGTGCGGGTGCACTACTCTGGTGTAAATCCGTCGGATGTCAAAGCCCGCGGAGGGGCGCGGCCCGGTGTGACCAAGCCGCCGTTTGAAGTGATCATTCCGCACAGTGACGGGGCGGGTGTGATCGAGGCCGTCGGCGAAGGCGTTGCGGCCAGTCGCGTTGGAGAAAAGGTCTGGATTTGGAACGGCCAATGGCTGCGCCCGTTTGGCACCTGTGCCGAGTATATCGCACTGCCTTCTGAACAGGCCGTCCAATTGCCGCAGGCAACGTCTTTGCAGGATGGCGCGGTGCTGGGCATTCCCGGTCTGACTGCGTGCCACTGTGTGTTTGGGGCAGGTGACGTGGCGGGCCAAACAGTTTTGGTCAGCGGCGGCGGAGGCTCGGTGGGCACATTGGCTGTGCAGTTGGCCAAATGGGGCGGTGCAAGGGTGATCGCGACCTGCAGTCCCAAAGATAGCGCGCGAGTGCGCGAAGCCGGAGCCGAGGTGGTTTTGGACTATCGCAGTGCCACTTTGGCAAAGGACATTCTGAACGCCACAGGGGGGCAGGGGGTCGATTTGGCGGTGGAGCCGGAATTTGGCGTCAATGCCGCGATGCTGGCCGAGGTAGTCCGTGCCAACGGGCGGGTGGCGATTTATGGCTCGGCAAAAGATATGGCGCCAACTCTGCCGTTTGGCCCGATGTTATTTAAAGCGCTGACGCTGGACATCGTGCTGGTCTACATTTTGACCGAGGGCGCACGCGCGAAGGCTGTTGCGAGGCTGCAGGCGGCCTTGGAGGCTGGGGCTTTGAGTTTCGCAAAACCCCATGTGTTTAGCGCCGATCAGGCGGCAGAAGCGCATGAGATGGTGGAAGCCGGTGGGCGCGTCGGCGCTGTGCTTGTGGCGCTGTAGCGAAGTGGGGGCTGGCGGCCCCCAAACCCCCGCAGGTATTTAGAGCACCAAAAAGTCTTTGGCTTAGACCTGCATGGCGCGCGCTAGAACCATTGTCCGGGTTCCATCAGGCCAAGATCGAGTAATTGGCGCGAATGCCACTCAAACGGCTCTGAGTTATGCCATTTGAAGTCATGGATTTCATATTTGCTGCCGGGGTTTGTTTTAAGGGCTTTTGCGGTGCGAAATGAGCACACCGCCGCTGTGAGGTTATTATGCCATGGACAGGCATAGGTGTTGTATTCTTCATCATCAAAAGTGAAGTCGTCGCGCAGCGTCAGGCCTTGGGCGGCGCGAAAGATCGAAATGCGGTCAATCTTGCGCCGGTCTGCAGGGATGTGTTCTTCAAACCGCCAGCGCAATCCGCCGTAAAAGTTAAGCTGACGCTCTTTGGGGTGGTTGTGGTTGTCGGGATCGTTGCGCGCGAGCGCGTAATAGCCGGAGCGGTCCAGATGGGCATTTTCCAGCGACACGGCGCCAGGCGCGCGGTCAAGATCAGATGTGTAGAGATCAACCACATAGGTGAGCATGGCATCGCGCCGCTCTTCTGTGTGGAAGGTCAAAAGTTCTCCGATGGTGCGGCTTTCGCAGAAGGGAAAGAAAAGATACTCGGCATTAAAACAATAATATAGCCACAGTCCGGGGGCGGCATTGGATATCGCACCAAGTGCGGCGCTGATATCGGATATTGCGGCATGTTCCATGGTGACGCGCGGGCAGAGGTCTGTGAGGTCCTCTTCAAGCGTGAAAGCGTCGGGCATGAACGCCACCACGGTAGCGAACCCCAGACCGATATGGTGGCGCAGGGTTGAGGCAATTTCGACATCGTCTTCGACAAAGACTATGGCAACCGGGCCTTTGGCAAGATGTATCTTGCCTCTTCGAATGAAGTCGTCTGTTGAAGTGTAGTGCATGCCCGCCTCGTCGTTCCTGTCCCCAAATTCGATTAATTTGTCCTGCATTGCAAGCCGCCCCTGTTTTGATGTAGGGAGGCGCCTTGAAACCGCATCGGGAAGCGATCCATGGCCGAGAAAAAGAAGCTTTTCATCAAAACCTACGGGTGTCAGATGAATGTTTATGACAGTGAGCGCATGGCGGAAGCCATGGGCGGGGCCGGCTATGAGACCACCGAGACTGTGGATGATGCGGATATGATCCTTCTCAACACCTGTCACATTCGTGAAAAGGCTGCCGAGAAAATCTATTCCGAGCTCGGGCGTTTCAAAGGGTTGAAGGCGGAAAATCCGGATTTGAAAATTGGTGTGGCGGGCTGTGTGGCACAGGCCGAGGGGCAGGAAATCATGCGCCGTCAGCCAATGGTAGATCTGGTTGTGGGGCCGCAGGCCTATCACCGGTTGCCCGAAATGGAAGCCAAGATCCAAGGTGGCGTCAAAGCCTTGGACACGGATTTCCCTGAAGAAGATAAATTCGAGAAGCTGAAGTCGCGTCCCAAGGCCAAACGTGGACCAACCGCATTTTTGACCGTTCAGGAAGGCTGTGACAAATTCTGTGCCTTCTGTGTCGTGCCCTATACGCGCGGTGCGGAAGTCAGCCGTCCGGCGGATCGCATCCTCACCGAGGCGCGTGATCTGGTCGAGCGTGGCGTGCGCGAGATCACCCTGTTGGGGCAGAATGTGAATGCCTATCACGGCGCCAGCGCCAACGGAGATTTGACATTGGCGCAGCTGATTTGGGAATTGGACAAGGTGGACGGGCTGGAGCGTATCCGGTTCACCACCAGCCATCCCAATGACATGATGGACGATCTGATCGAAGCCCATGGCACCTGTTCCAAACTGATGCCGTATCTGCATTTGCCTGTGCAGTCGGGCAGTGACAAGATTTTGAAACGCATGAACCGCAACCATGATCGTGAAAGCTATTTGCGCCTGATTGAACGTATTCGTGCGGCGCGGCCTGATATTCTGTTGTCCGGTGATTTTATTGTCGGCTTCCCTGAAGAAACCGAAGCGGATTTTCAGGACACGATGGATTTGATCGAAGAGGTCAAATACGGGCAGGCCTATAGCTTTAAATACTCGACCCGGCCGGGCACCCCCGCGGCGGAGCGTCCGCTGGTGGATGACGCCGAGGCCACCGATCGTCTGTATCGACTGCAAGCCTTGATCACCCGCCAGCAGCGCGAGTTGCAAGATGCGATGGTCGGGCGCGACGTGCAGGTTCTGATCGAGAAAAATGGACGTCAGGCCGGGCAGATGGTCGGTAAGTCGGAATATCTGCACGCGGTTCATGTCGCTGATGTTAATGCCAAAATTGGCGACATCGCGCGGGTGAGAATCGTCGAAAGCAAGACCAATTCTTTGAGTGGTGTGCCATCGAGCGATTAAGGTGATTGTGGAAACAATCGCTATAGTTGCGCGGTATTGGTGATCGCTTGCCGCGCAACAAATCTAAATTTGACTTAATTTTGCCATTTTTATCGGGCGCACGCGCGGCTTACCGCGAAAAATCCTTCACATGTTGGGCAATTCCGCTAAGCTCTCAACATTGGTGAAAGTCTTGATTTCGAACATGTTAGACGAATTTGACTTTCGGGGGATATTGAGAGGAACTCGCTGTGGCGGATAATTTGACAAAGACGATCCGGGCCGCGTTAGGAGGGGTTGCTGCCATTTGCATGGCACTTGTGACCATCGCGCCGCCTGCAACAGCTCAAAACCAGCGCACCGTTCTTGGCCAAGAATACGTGCCCACCGTTTGGGTGGATCCGGACGGGTGTGAGCATTGGGCCATGGATGATGGTGCCGAAGGTTATATGACACCGCATGTAAACCGTCAGGGTATTCCGGTCTGCCGCCGGGGGAACGTCTGTGGTGTGATGAATTCGGACCAGTTTTTTGCGACCGATCGTTACAACATCAACTCGGCCAACCGCCAGCGCCTGTCTGAGTTTTTCCAGACCGCAACCGCGTCGGCGTTTATTATTGCCGGTCATACCGACAGCCGCGCATCAGACGAATACAACATGCGTCTGAGCTATAACCGCGCGAATGCCGTTGCCGAAGTCGCGCGCTCAACCGGCGCACGGGTTACGGATGTGCGTGGATACGGTGAGCGGATGCCGCGTGCCAGCAACAAGACGTCTTCCGGCATGGCCGAAAATCGTCGTGTTGAAATCATCTGTTTGCGCTGAGGAGAGCCGATATGAAACTGATTAAAGGTATTCTTCTCGTCGCAGTGGTGGCCGGTGTGTCAGCCTGTGATGATAAACGCGACAAAACCGTGGACCGTGGATTTGACAGCAAACACCTTAGCCAGCTGAAAGCCGGTATCTGGGTGGATCCAAATGGCTGTGATCACTGGATTATTGACGATGGCTTTGAAGGCTATCTGTCCCAGCGCATCGATCCATATGGCAAGCCCGTCTGTTCCGGTGCAGCCCCTCCCGGTGTTGCAACAGGGCCGTTCAAGAAGGGCTCAAACATCGACGACACGATCTGATCTGTCGCAACTGGATTTCAAAGGCCGCGGGCGCAAGCTTCGCGGCCTTTTTGCATCATATTTTTGCCAGGGTCATATAAATTTCATCGCGCAACGCTTGCGCCCGCCTGCGCAACTTGGCACCATTGTGGGAAGCACACTTTTGTTGCAGGAGATTTGATTGCCCACAGGCGCGAGTACCCCACCGCCCCCATCCGACGCTCCAACCGAAACACTGGTTGAATTTCCGGATAACCGATTGCTGATCGACCTTTGCGGCGAATACGACCGCAATCTCGCAGTTATAGAACAAAAATTTGGGGTTCAGATCCTGCGTCGCGGCAATTTGCTGGCCATCCATGGCGAAGAGCCGCTGCGTGCTGAGGCCGCTGATGTCCTCAATGCCCTCTATGTCCGACTGGAAGGCGGTAAAGCTGTCGAATCAGGGGACATTGATCGCGAGATGCGCATGGGCGGCTCGGAAACCGGCACAGGCACCCGTGCTGGCGATCAGCTGGAGATGTTCAAAGGCGGCGCTGTTGAGATCAAAACCCGCAAGAAACTGGTGGAACCGCGCACCGATGCGCAAAAAGCCTATGTCTTGTCGCTGTTTAAAAACGAGCTGGCCTTTGGCATTGGTCCGGCTGGGACAGGCAAAACCTACCTCGCCGTTGCGGTCGGCGTGTCGATGTTTATTCAGGGCCACGTTGATAAGATCATTCTGTCGCGCCCCGCAGTGGAAGCAGGCGAAAAGCTGGGCTATCTGCCAGGTGACATGAAGGACAAGGTCGATCCCTACATGCAGCCGCTTTATGATGCGCTTAATGACTTTCTGCCCGGCAAACAGCTCGCCAAGCTGATGGAAGAGAAAAAGATCGAGATTGCGCCGCTGGCTTTCATGCGCGGGCGCACGCTGGCCAATGCTTTTGTGGTGCTGGATGAGGCGCAAAACGCGACCACCATGCAGATGAAAATGTTCCTCACCCGCTTGGGTGAAGGCTCGCGTATGGTGATCACCGGAGACCGCTCCCAGATCGATCTGCCGCGCGGTGTGCCCTCAGGGCTCAAAGACGCGGAACGACTGCTCACCGGTATTGGCAACATCAGCTTTAACTATTTCACCGCGGATGACGTGGTGCGCCACCCACTTGTGGCGGCGATCATCAAAGCTTATGACGCGGATGCTGTTAAGGCGCTGGCCAATAAGGAAAAACGCTCCTGAGACTTTTTGGTGCTCAAAATACCTACGGGGGTCCGGGGGCAGTCAGCCCCCGGCGCGACAGATCATGCTGACCGATACATTGATTGAAGACCCGCGCTGGGAGCAGGTGGCGTTTGAGGCTCTGGCCGAGAAGGCCGCACAGCAAACTCTGGCGCATATTGATCTTGATCCGGCCGCGTTTGAGATCGCTGTGCTGGCTTGTGATGATGCGCGCATCGCCGATCTAAATGCCGAATTTCGCGAAAAGCCGACACCAACCAATGTGCTCAGCTGGCCATCTGAGGAGCGCGCGGCGCAAGAGGATGGCGCAGAGCCTTCTGCGCCCGAGCCCGCCTTTGAAGGGGTGCCAGAGGAGCTGGGAGATATCGCCATTTCCTTTGACACCTGCGCGCGCGAGGCTGAGGCGGCGGTAAAACCGATGGCAGATCATGTCATGCATCTGATGGTGCATGGGACTTTGCATCTGCTGGGATATGATCATATACGTGACAAAGATGCCACTTTGATGGAACGCCTTGAAATAGAGATACTTGGCAAAATGGGGTTTCCTAACCCATATGTTGAGTGAGGCGTCTCCTCATGGAAAGGACCAATGGACGACAGTATCGAAGGGTCTTCTAACGCGGCGCTAAGCGCGCAGCCAGAAGGCCAGACAAAATCCGAAGGCGGCGTGTTGCGTCGTCTGTTTGCAAAATCCCAGGATATTCCTGAGGAAAAACAACGGGCTGTTAAGGCTCCGTCTGTACCTGCACAGCAAGTTCACGGCATGATAAACCTGCGCCGCAAGCGGGTGGAAGATGTGGCTATTCCCAAGGCTGACATTGAAGCTGTGCCCACAACCATCACCAAACCCGAGCTGGTGCAGCTGTTTCGCGATAGCGGATTATCGCGTCTGCCGGTCTATGACGGCACGTTGGACACGCCCGAGGGCTTTGTCCATCTCAAGGACTTTGCGCTAAAACATGGCTTCAACGGATCAGGCGGCGAGTTTGACGTCAGCCGTGTTTTGCGACCGCTGCTGTTTGTTCCGCCGTCGATGTCGATTGGCGTCTTGCTGACAAAAATGCAGACCGAGCGGCGGCATATGGCGTTGGTGATTGATGAATATGGCGGTGTTGACGGGCTCGTGACTATCGAGGATCTGATCGAACAGGTGATCGGTGAAATCGAAGACGAGCACGACATCGACGAAGATGCGCTCTGGACCGAGGAAAAGCCGGGCAGTTATCTGGCCTTGTCCAAAACGCCGTTGGAAGAATTTGAGGCCGCAATTGGCCGCTCGTTGACCCACTATGAGGACATCGACCGCGAAGAGATCGACACGCTGGGCGGTTTGGTCTTTATGCTCTGTGGCCATGTGCCTGCGCGCGGTGAGGTGTTTGAGCTACCGGATGGGGTGATGTTTGAGGTGGTGGATGCTGATCCGCGCCGGATCAAGCGATTGCGGGTGATCTTCCCTGACGCCAAACCTGACGCCAAAAATGGTTGAGAGTAATGGGTGAGAAACCCTTGCGCCGGTTTGGCCCGCCGTCATGGCGCGATGTCGGCGCGGCCGCTGTAGCTGGCGCGATTGCGGGGCTGGGCCATCCGCCGTTTGAGCTTTGGTTTCTAACCGTCGCAGCCTTTGGCGTGGCTTTCATGATGTTGGCGCGCAGCCCCAATGTGACACAGGCGGCGTGGCTGGGGCTGGGCTTTGGCACTGGTTACTTCGCAGTATCGTTGCATTGGATTGTCGAGCCGTTTTTTGTCGATCCAATCCGCCATGGCTGGATGGCACCTTTTGCGATTGTCTTGCTGTCTGTCGGGCTTGCCTTGTTTTGGGCTTTGGCTTTCGGAGTTGCGCGCAGGCTCTCGCCAGGGGGCGCTTTGCTGGTGACTTTGCCCGCTGCCGAATTGGTGCGGGCTTATATTTTCACAGGCTTTCCATGGGCGATGCCCTCTTATGTTCTGGTCGATCAAGCGGTCGGCGGGCTGGCGGCATGGATCGGGCCGCATGCGCTGAACATGGTGGTGTTGGCGCTGGCGTGGGTTTTGGGACAGGTATTGCTGCGGCGCGGGCAGAGACAAATCATCGCGATGGTGGCAAGTGTCGCCGGATTTGGCGCGTTTAGTCCTGGCGTTGCCGATCCTGGCGCTGCGCAAGCCGAGGCACCGATTGTGCGTCTGGTGCAGCCCAATGCGCCACAGCGCGAGAAATGGGATCCGGCGCATATGGGGCGGTTTTTTGACCGCTCTGTTGATTTCACCGCAGAAGGTGAGGTGCGACCCGATCTGATTGTCTGGCCTGAGACCTCGATTCCAACGGTCTTGCACCGCGCGGATACTTTGCTGGAAATTGTGACCCATGCGGCACAGGGAACCCCCGTGATAGTGGGCATTAACCGGTTCAGGGCTGAGAGGGTTTATAATTCTGCCGCGTTGATCGACGAAACGGGCGCTGTCAGTCAGATTTATGACAAACATCACCTTGTTCCGTTTGGCGAATATATCCCGTTGGGGGATTGGTTGAGCACAATTGGAATTCAGGGATTTGCCAGCCGACATGGCGAGGCGTTTTCATCAGGTCCTGGCCCGGCGTTGCTGGATTTGGGACCTTTGGGCCAGGCGCTGCCTCTGATCTGTTACGAGGCGGTATTTCCGCAGGACGTCTTGGGAACGCCCGAGCGGCCGGACTTCATTTTACACATGACCAATGATGCCTGGTTTGGCAATTTTTCTGGCCCATACCAGCACCTTGCCCAAGCGCGAATGCGCGCAATCGAGACGGGTCTGCCAGTATTGCGTGCTGCCAACACAGGCGTGTCAGCGGCGATTGACGGGCGTGGGCGCATGATCGCCAGCCTGCCGTTAAACGAGGCGGGGTACGTCGATGCAGCCTTGCCGGCCCCTTTGGCGGAGACGCTTTATAGTCGCATTGGGGATGTGGCTTTCACGGTCTTGCTGTTGCTCATGTTGGCCGGCATGGTTGCGCGAAGTGTTTTTAAAACCGATTGACCCGGTCTTGACGGGCGCGTAAGGCGGTACCAAATCATAATTGTCACAACGGCTTCCTGACGTGACAGTTTCATCTCTACTGGAGCATTTCATGACAAGACAGAACTATACTTTCACTTCTGAGAGCGTCTCAGAAGGGCATCCCGATAAGGTATGTGACCGTATTTCAGACGCTGTACTGGATGCGTTTCTGGCCGAAGAGCCTGAAGCGCGGGTTGCTGCGGAAACCTTTGCCACCACAAATCGCGTGGTGATCGGCGGGGAAGTGGGGCTGTCTGACAAAGATAAGCTGCACGACTATATGGGCCGCATTGAAGACATTGCGCGCGCCTGTATCAAAGACATCGGCTATGAGCAGGAAAAGTTCCACCACGAAACCGTGAAAGTGACCAATCTGCTGCACGAGCAGTCTGCGCACATCGCTCAAGGTGTTGATGCCGCGGATAACAAAGACGAAGGCGCGGGCGATCAGGGCATCATGTTTGGTTACGCCACGACTGAAACCGCCGCTCTCATGCCTGCTCCGATCCAATACAGCCATGCCATTCTGCGCCGTTTGGCTGAGGTGCGCAAAGACGGCACCGAGCCGACTTTGGGCCCCGATGCCAAGTCGCAACTGTCCGTTGTCTATGACGAGGGCGTGCCTGTTGGGGTGAGTTCGATTGTACTCTCGACGCAGCATCTGGATGCGTCGATGAGCAGCGATGATGTACGCGCGGTTGTTGAGCCGTATATCCGCGAAACTCTTCCCGAGGGTTGGATTACTGATGGTACCGTCTGGCATGTGAACCCGACAGGCAAGTTTGTGATTGGCGGCCCTGACGGGGACGCGGGTTTGACGGGGCGCAAGATTATTGTGGACACCTATGGTGGCGCTGCACCGCATGGCGGCGGGGCATTCTCGGGCAAAGATCCGACAAAAGTGGATCGCTCTGCAGCCTATGTGGCGCGCTATCTGGCGAAGAACGTTGTGGCCGCTGGTATGGCTGAGCGCTGCACCATTCAGCTGGCTTATGCGATTGGCGTGTCCAAGCCCTTGGCGATCTATGCCGACACGCATGGCACAGGTGATGTGGCACCGGCCGAGATCGAAAAGGCGATTGATCAGGTGATCGATTTGACTCCACGTGGCATTCGCTCGCATCTGGGGTTGAACAAACCGATCTATCAGCGCACCGCGGCTTATGGTCACTTTGGGCGTGATCCTGAAGCGGATGGTGGTTTCAGCTGGGAGAAAATCGATCTGGTTGAGGCGCTCAAGCGCGCGGTCTAACCGATCCTGAACCAAGTTACGAAGGGTCAAAGCCTTTCCTGTGAGGGAAAGCTTTGGCCCTTTTGCTTTTCTGTGCAACGGTTTGGAGGCGAACAGGGAGGAATTTCAGGATGCTAATTGACGTGGCTTTGCCGCTATCGCTGGCGATTATTATGTTTTCGTTGGGTTACGGGCTGACGTTTGCGGATTTTGGTCGGGTCTTGACCATGCCGCGCGCCGTTATGACCGGCGTGATTATGCAAGTGTTTGCCGTGCCTTTGGTTGCCTTTGCGGCGGTGTCATTCGCTGATCTACCTCCAGCGTTGGCTTTTGGTGTAATGCTGTTGTCGTTTTGCCCCGGCGGTGTGACGTCAAATATTCTGACCAAATTGGCGGGCGGTAGCGTGGCTTTGTCGATCACCTTAACTGCTGTGGTCAGCCTGTTGTCGGTTTTGACGGTGCCTATGTTGGTCGCTTGGGCGGCGTTCCGGTTTTTGGGGGAAGCCGCGCCGCAGATCAATGTCAGCGCCATTGCCGTGTCGATGTTTGCCATAACAGCCGTTCCGGTTTTGATCGGCGTTTTGGTGCGGTTTGTGGCCACCGAGTTTGCCGAGCGCACTGAGCCGATGGTGTCCAAAGTTGCGGTTGGGCTGTTTCTGATCATTGTGGTGGTGGCCTTGGCGACAAACTGGGGTTTGTTTATGGAAAACATCGCCACGCTGGGTCCAATTCTGATCGGGTTGAATGCGGTCTTGCTGATCCTAGGCGTTCTGGTGGCGCGCGTGATTGGGCTGTCGGGAAGTGACGGGTTGTGTATCTCCATCGAGATGGGAGTGCAGAATGCGGCCCTTGGCATCACGGTGGCGGGGCTCGTCGCGCAAAGCGGCGGTATTCCCGAATTCGCGGTACCTGCAGCACTATACGGGATCACCATGTATGTTGTGACCATTCCGGGCATGTTTGTCTTGCGGATGATTTTCGGAAAGGCTTGACCCCACTGCATGCATTGGGCAAAGCCTGCCGCGAAAGGTATACTTAAGCCCATGTCTGAAGATAAGCACCCCACCGGCGCCCCGTGGCGCAACTTTTACGGCCGTTTCAAAGGCAAGGGTTTGCGCCCGAGCCAAGAGGCCTATCTGAACGAGGATCTTGCCGCGCTGTCGCCCGGTAAGGTCGATTGGGAGGAAAACCCCGAGCGTGAAAACCTTGATCTAGAAGGGCTGTTCGGGGATCGGGACGTTTGGCTTGAGATCGGTTTTGGCGGTGGCGAGCACATGGTGCATCAAGCCGTGCAAAATCCGGATGTGGGGATCATCGGGTGTGAGCCTTATATCAACGGCGTTGCCATGTTGTTGGGTAAGATCCGCAAGGCCGGCGCGGACAATGTTCGGGTCTATCCAGGCGATGCGCGCAATATGTTTGATGTGCTGCCGGACGAAAGCATCAGCCGTGCGTTTTTGCTGTACCCCGATCCGTGGCCCAAGAAGCGCCATCACCGCCGCCGCTTTGTGACGCCGGAACATATTGAACCGTTGGCACGCAAGCTAAAGCCCGGTGCGATATTTCGCGTGGCCACCGACATACCGGATTATGTACGCCAGACCTTGGAAGAAGTTCCGCGCCAAGGGTTTGAGTGGTTGGCCGAGCGGCCTGATGACTGGCGCGAGCCGTGGGATGACTGGATCTCGACGCGTTATGAGCAGAAAGCCTTTCGCGAAGGGCGCACACCGCATTATCTGACGTTTCGCAAGCGCTAGGACCTAAGCCCCAAAGGATGGTCAGCGACGATAGGACAGCAGAAGTGTGAAACTGTGCTCGCCAGTCCGAACCCCGTTTGGGGCTTTGGGCAAGCGGGCTCTCTTTACTGTGGCTATTGCCTGTGCTTCCAAATCCGCATTTCCTGAACCGCTGGTTGCACGCACAGATGTGAGTGTGCCGGAGCTGTGCACAACAAGCTGCACGCGCACGTCGCCCTGATCGCGGCCCGCGCGCTTTTGACGTTCGATACGCGCGGATATTGCGCTACCCCATTTGCGCAGATGTGAGGCTTCGCGTTGGGTATCAGGTGAACCAGTCTCGCTATCACCGCCGTGTCCTTGGGTGCTGTTTTGACCAATACCTTGCGCTTGTTCCGCACTTTGTGGCGGGATTGATGGCGCCTGAGATGATTGCGGCGTAAAGGGCGGCTCAACCGCTTGGGGCGCGGGTTTAGGAGCAGGCGGCGCGGGTGGACTTGTGTCGATGCTTGGGCTTGTCGCAAGCGCTGCTGGTTGCAGGGGCGTCGGTTGGCTTGGCAGGCTTGGCGCAGCAGGCGTGTGCGGCATCATTGGGACCTGCATTGTCAATGAGTCTGGGGTGGCTATGCTTTCTACCTGCTGCGCGGCGTCAACGGGTTGCTCCCAACGAGCCACGGTCGCGCTCAGAGAGGCGGGGACCGCAGCTAGCGTGATGGCATCTTGCCCCCCTCCGCCGACGGATTGATGCCTGGCGTCGTCCCAGGACACCCAAACCATCAGGTGCAATCCTAGCGACAGAGCTAGGAAAACAATGAAACGCCCGCCTTGGCTCATAGTGATCGGCCGACCAGATCGACGGCTGCGACACCGCGGGTTTGGAGGTCATTTAACAACGCCGCCAACGCGCGGATTGGCACGTCAGCGTCGGCATGTAGTATCAACGGTGTTTCAGAGTCGTGCTGTTGTGATACTGCGGTGAGGGCAGCGGCCCCCTTGTGCCCGTAATAATGCAGATCCCCCTTGGCGGAAAAATACAAGGCTGTGCTGGCCTCGGCATGACCGTCTAGTTCGGCGACCGGAGGGGTCACGTCAATCGGTGCGCTGGGGGCGATTCTTGCGGTCATCAAGAAGAAGATTAACAGCAGGAAAACCACGTTGATCATCGGTAAAATGGCTTCGGTGGACGCGCGTCTGTGATGGGACCCAAAGTTCATCTGCTACTCCATCACCATCAGGTTTGAAAAACCGGCTTGGCGCAGGCTTGCTGCCGCATCCATCAGGTCTTGTAGCGGGGCGTCATCCAGCGCGCGCAGAATGATTGCGTCTGTTTGAGCGCTTGTGAGCGGGCGCAGGCGTTCGGCTAAGTCCGCAAGTGTAACCGGTGTGCCATTCAGCTTTGTGCCGTCACTGGAGAAACTCACCAGACGGGGCGGACCATGGAAGGTGCCTGCGCCGTCACCGGTGTTCAGGGGCAGGATAAGGTCTTTGCCAAATTGCGATGCCAGCATGAAGAAGATCAGCAGCAGAAACACCACATCAATCATCGGCGTCAGGCTTGGCCGTTTGCGCGGTCTTGTGGGGGGCAGCGCAAGCATTAGGCGGCTGCGTTTTGCGGGCTGACGACGGGGGCGGTGTCATTGAAGACACGCATAGAACGGTCTTCCATGCGGGCCTGTTCGCGCTCGGTAATGCCTTCACACCAGCTCGCAAGAACTGAGGCGGGAATAGCGACGGCCATGCCTGCGGCTGTGGTCAAAAGCGCCTCCCAAATGCCACCAGCGAGCACCGAAGGATCCGCGCTGCCACCGGCGTTTTGCAAGGCTTGGAAAGCTGAGATCATTCCCATAACGGTGCCCAGCAAGCCAACAAGCGGCGCAATGGCGGCAATCAATTCAAGCGGGCGAATGCCTTGGCGCAGGGCAAACAGTTCGGTCTTGGCCACGCGGGTGGTTTCATTCACCGCCATCTCGCGATCAAGGCGCGGGTTTTGCAGGGCCAACTGTGCTGCCTGGACAACCCGTCCTGTGGGCGTTTTGGGCGCATGGCTTGCCGCGCTACGCCAGATGCCCAGTCTGATGAGTTCGACAATCTTCCACAGCCCTATCGCGACGGTTAGCACTGAGAGCACGCCAATCACCCACAGGGCTGGTCCGCCGGTTGCAAAAAAAGCTGCGAAATCCGAGAGGGTCATGGTTGGTCTCCTTTTTGGTGGCGCTCGTCAATCCGGCGCGCATCGTTTTCGGTGATCCATGCCAAGGCTCCGGCGTGCACAGCGTCATAGACGGCGCGGCCAATGGCGTGGCCCGTGTCGGTGTGCAGTCCCGCATAGGGGATTTTGCCTGTTGGTGCGGCGATGGCGACGCAATCGGTGCCGGTGCCGGTGGCGATGCCGGTTGAGAGTTGGATGCCTGCGTCCATCACGGCAACGGTGCGGGCTTGAACGGCGATGCTCATCGCTTGCAGAAGCCCACCTTGGCTCAGATCCGTTGACAGCTGCAGGGCAACGTTGATGGTGCCCAAGTTTGTGCTGCTATAATCAACCCTTGCCCCGACGCGCTCGGCGTTTGTCAGGCCGACGGTGGCCACCGCATGGGCGGTGACATCACCCACTAAGGAGCGGCGTTCTTCAAAACAGGTGACATCACGCGAGGTGAGAAACAGCACGGCGTCAAGTTGTTCACGCGCGGCGAGCTGTTCGTCAACCCAGCGATACACGTCGAGGTCTTCGGGCAGGTCGCGGTTGAGAACCTCGCGCCAGTGGATTTGCGAGGGACGGCAGAAACCGGGGTGGTTTAGCGACCAGCTGAGTATCTGGTGCTCGGCCCCGAGATCAAAGGTAAGCCAAGGTGCGTTTAGCGAGAGGGTTCCCATTACACCACCTCTAGGGGCTGAAAAACGGGCCCGTTCGGGGTGAGTTCATGCCAGACAGACACACCAAAGGCGCGCGCTATCAGATCGGGTGTCAGAACCTCGGCCGGGGGACCGTCCGCGAGGATGCCGCCCTCGGCCAGTAGGATCAGGCGGGTGCAGTGACGTGCGGCGAGACCAAGGTCGTGGATCGAGACAACCGAGGCTTTGCCGTCGTCTGCAAGATCGCGGAACACTTGCATGGTAGAGATTTGATGCGCGGGATCCAGTCCCGCGATGGGTTCGTCGGCCATCAACAAAGGGGTATCTTGAGCCAAAGCGCGCGCGATCAAGGCGCGGGCCTGTTCACCACCTGACAGGCGCGAGGCGGCGCGGCTGCGGAATTGATCCAGCCCCATTTGATCGATGGCCGCATCGACAAAAGCCTGATCTTGGCGAGGAATTGTTTGTCCAAGGGGCAGATGTGGGATGCGCCCCAGCGCAACAAGACGCTCAATCGAAATCGGCCAGGCAATTTCGCGGGCTTGCGGCATCCATGCCACTGCACGGGCGCGTTGGAGTGCCGTCAGCGTGGTCAGTGAGCTTTGGCCCTCAGAGGGCAACAGGCCAAGAGTGGCGCGCATCAAGGTGGTTTTCCCGGCACCATTCGGGCCGATCAGTCCAACACATTCGCCCGCTCCAATATCAAAGGAAATATCGCGGAACACTTGCCGTTGACGTAGTTTGACTGAAAGGTTGCGCAGTTTCAGAAGGCTCATCCCAAGTCCCTCCGGGTTTTGTAAATCAAATGTAGAAACAGCGGTGCGCCGATCAGGGCTGTGATGACGCCAAGTTTGAGATCGCGTTCGGGCAGGATCACCCGCACGGCGATATCAGCCAGTTGCAGCATGATCGCGCCGCCCAAGGCAGAGGCCCATAGCAGACGCGAGGGCTGGGCGCCGACAAGCGGGCGCAGGATATGGGGCACGACAAGGCCGACAAAACCAATCGCCCCTGCCACCGCCGTGGCCCCGCCGATGATGGCGGCCGTGCCCAACACCAGCAGAAGGCGCAGACGGGACAGATTGATGCCCATCGTTTGAGCCGCGTCTTCGCCAAGCGTGAGCGCATCCAACCCGCGTGCGGTTGTGGCGATCAGCACAGCGCCCGCCATCAAAAAGGGCAGCGCCAGCGCCACATGTGTCATCGAGAGATCCGCCAGAGACCCCATCATCCAGAACACAATCTCATTGGCGGCAAACGGGTTGGGCGAGAGATTAAGGGCCAGTGATGTCAGCGCCGAAGCCAGTGCAGATATGGCAATGCCTGCCAAGATCAAGGTCATTGAACCGCCGCGCGACCCCGCCAGCAGCAGCACCAAAATAACGCCCCCCAGAGCGCCCAAAAGCGCCATCAACGGAACGCCAAACACCGCCCCCATCGCCAATCCGCCGTGCAGTGCAAGCACGGCCCCAAATGCGGCGGAGCCTGAGACGCCGATTAGTCCGGGTTCGGCCAGAGGGTTGCGCAGATATCCCTGTAACGCAGCGCCTGTGAGACCCAGACCTGCGCCAATCAACGCGGCCAAAATGGCGCGAGGGAGCCTGATTTCCTGCATCACCATTGTGAGCGGGCCATAGCTTGTGTCAAAGAGCGCGCGCAAGCTGTCGGTTGCTGAAACGTCTGCGGGCCCAACACCAAGCGAGACAATGAACAGCGCGAACACAAGCGCGCTCAGGCAGACTTCCACACGCATCATCGATTGCTTTCCACGTGCTGTCGCATATCGCGTATTTGGGTTATAGCGCGCACCACATGTGGGGTGCCACAAATCCAATCGCCATTGTGAATGCGCGCGATTGCGTTTTTGGTCTTAAAGGTTTCGATCACCGGATGTGACAACAGGGCTTCGGAGCGCGAATGGCCTGGGTAGGGCGCAGAGGACACAACCAAATCCGGTGCTTCCAGCACCAACAGTTCCAGCGGCAGAACCCCGCCATAAGACAGCCCCGCGTCCTCGGCGATATTGTGCAATCCTGCGGCCATAAGGATTTGTCCGGCAAGCGAGCTGTTCCCGACGGTCCAGCCGTTCGCCTCATATATGGCTGCGCGCAGGGGCGTTGCAGCCTCTGCGTCTTGTGTGAGCGCCAGCAGATCGCTCTCAAAGCTGTCCAACAGGGTTTGCGCAGCATATTGCTGCCCAAGGGCGTGTCCTACTGTTATCAAGGCGGCGCCGACGTCTTGTAGAGATTGCGCGGGTGGAACCACAACCACGGACACATCAAGGCGGCGCAACATTTCAACGCTTGCCTGACTGGAATAGGCCCCGGCCAATACCAAGTCCGGCTTCATCAGGTAGATCTCTTCTGCGCGGGCATGGTTGATGTCATAGTTTTGCGCCTCATCAGCCATGGCCGAGCTAAAGCTATCCCGCGACAAATAGGACACCGAAATCAGCTGATCATCGCTTGCAAGCATCATGGCCAGCTGATCGGTGCACAGGTTCATCGACACGACACGCTTGGGTGTGGAGGGGGGCATATCTCCTTGTGCCATGGTGGCCCGAATGGAGATGAGGGCTACTAAAGAAATGCCGATGAACCTGTGCATCTTAGAACGAAGACCTCACGCCGACATAAAATGTCCGTCCACGTGTGGCGTAACCCCAAGTCTCGGAATACTCCTTATCAAACAGGTTGGTGACACGTCCCGTCAGGGTCAATTGGTCGTTGAGTGCATAGTTTGCGGCTACATCTACGGTGGCGAAGTCGGGGAGTTTTTTAGCAGCGCCATAGTCGGCCCCAAACCATTGGGTGTCATAGTTGTCGGCCACATAGCGCACATCTGCGTTGAAATTGCCGCGACCTTGCAAAATGTCCTGAGAGGCTGAGAGCATGAGTTCATGTTTGGGGCGACGCACTTCGAGTGAACCATCTTCGTTGCTGGCGTCTATGTAGGTGTAGGACAAACTCAGGTTCAGTATGTCTGTGGCCGCATACCTCCCTGAGACCTCGACGCCTCTGCGTTTACTGTCTCCATCCTGATTTTTATAGGTCGCATGGCCTGCATCGGCGTCAAAATAGTAGACGATTTCATCCTTCAGGTTTTCGTCAAAATACGTGAGATCAAGGACGCCCCGCCCTTGGGCAAAGGGGACTTCCACACCAATATCAAAGCCGCGGTTTTTCTCGGGTCTCAGGTCCGCGTTTCCGATTGTGCCCCATGGATCGTCAAACAATTGAAGATAGGTTGGATCGACAATGCCTTCACCGGCTGAGGCATGCAAACGCACCCCCGTGGCCAGCATATAGGAGGCACCAAAGTTCCAAGTGATATTGTCCTCAAAGGTTTTGTTCTTGTCATAGCGCACCCCTCCCTGGAGGTTCAGACCATTGGTCAACTCGCCGCGATACTCGATAGCGTATGAGGCGCGGGCGGGTTTGTAGTCCGAGCTACTGGTCGCGCTATCTTCACGGTACTCAGTGATCACATTGACGAGGTGATCTGATTGAGACACCGAACGACCATCAAGGCCATAACTGAGTAAGTAGCGCAGGGATTTGCGATCCGCTTTGACAGGTGTTTCGCCGTTTGAGCTGGCCTTATAGCTGCTGAAGTCGAAAGCAACGCGGTGGTTTAGCTGCCCGCCCATTGTTTCTATCTCGGTCCAGAGGCTAGCTAGCTGCTCGGTGCGCTCGCCAAAAAGATCCGGGTTGTCGACAACATAGTCACCGGCGTTATCCGCCAACCAGTTCTCTTCGTCTGTGTCGAAGGTTTCATCAGAATGGCGCAGAGTTAGCCCCAATTTGATCTGGTCTGTTATCAGGTAGTCGGCATTGAGGTGAAAGGTTGAGCGCTCGAGGCTGTCTTTTTCGCCGCCGCTCCCGGAGTAGTCAAACCCCTTATCATCCGTATGCGAGAGATTGAGGGCGACACCACCACGGTTTGTGCGGGTCGAAAACCGTGCTGTTGCCGTGGTCGCTCCGCCAAATTCCAAACTGCCTGCGATTTCTTGCCCAAGGCCGCCGGTTTTCGTGATGATGTTTATGACGCCGTTTGACGCGTTTGAACCGTAAAACACGGATTGCGGGCCGCGCAATACTTCGATCCGCTCAATATTGGCGGTTTCCAATCCGGAGAAGCTGTAGTTTTGATTGCCGCCGCCGGCAGGCACACCGTCTATCAGCACAAGTGTGTGACGTGCTTCTCCGCCGCGAATGCGAACATCCGTGAGGCTGCTTCCCGAGGAGCTGACCGAAACGCCCGGCAATGCGCGCAGGGCGTTTTGCACAGTGGTGATACCGCGCTCTTCGATATCATCAGACGTGATAATGCTGGCAGAGCGGCCGAATTTTTCTTCATCAATAGGGGTGAAGCCGCCGCTGATGATAATTTCGCCGAGATAAAAGTCGTCGCTGGCGGATGCCATGGTTGCAGCAAAATGGGCAAGCGCGCATGTGGCGCTCAGAAAACGGGTGGTCATGTGCTGTCCTAGTATGGAACCCTTTTGCATAGGGACCGGGGCGCCCGGCATGGGCTGTCTTGGTATTATGTCTATGGAAGGGGGTTCCGCAGACGGTGAGCTGATAACACCGCACCGGAAAATCCGTTGCCTTGACGCGCCCCGCGCCCCGGACAGGGTGATTGCTCAGGTAGGTTTCCTGACTTGCGGGTCAATGCGCAGCCGAACCTTCCCATCCCGCGCGTGGACAGTGGTATGTTTCGGCATTGCTCTCCGCCTACAGTTGCGGGGGCAGTTGAGGAATTGGCATCCTGTGCCGCACCTCATTCCCTTTTTCACCAGATGTTTCCATCCGGACCAAAGCTGTGACAGCAAATAGTTGAGCGTGCTGCGAGGTCAAGCCGCGTTCAGACTGGCGGCGGATTTCCACCGGACCACATCACAAAGGGACTGTGAGACTTTGACGTGTTTTGGCGCCGTCAGAGATCGGTGAAGGTCACAGGATGTCCAAGGCGGTCATCAACGGAGAGAGTGTACGGATGTCGCTGGCTGGTTTAAAAGCGGGCGTCAATCTCAGGCGGTGACATCCTGTAATGCGCCAGAAGCACACCTCAACAATCATGTTAGATCAGTTTCAGGTCGGCAGTGACGACGCGCTGCACAGTGGCGCTATTTTCAGTCTCAATATCCTCTGCAATCTCAGTTGAGAGAAAACGTTCGGATGTACGGTACTGCGGCGGCTTTCTCTTTTGGCGTGTGCGTGCGTGATAGATCATTAGGCAGGGGCTGCGCCTGCTCCAGCCTGCGTGAATTCCGCCGCCATTTCGGCTTGGTTGAACCATCGTCTCAGGTGGTTCTGAGACAAGAGACCTTCTTTGGCGTTTTGGGGTACGAAAAAAGCACATCAAACACATGGACGGCGGCTGTTGTGCGCGCTAACAACACGGTTGAACTCGACCAAAGGAAACGCGCATGTCCAGCCACGGCACCCCCATTCCGATGACATCAACCCCTTGCGGCCCGCTCACCGGCGAGGCGCATGTGCCCGGAGATAAATCTATCTCTCACCGCTCGCTGATCCTTGGTGCGATGGCCGTCGGTGAAACCGTTGTGACAGGGTTGCTTGAGGGCGAAGATGTGTTGGACACGGCCAAAGCCATGCGCGCGTTTGGGGCAGAGGTCACACGTGAGGACGACGGAACATGGCATGTGCATGGCGTGGGCGTTGGCGGCTTTGCGGAGCCCGACAATGTGATTGATTGCGGAAATTCGGGCACGGGCGTGCGCCTGATTATGGGCTCGATGGCAACATGTGACATCACCGCGACGTTCAGTGGCGATGCTAGCCTGAACGGGCGTCCCATGGCGCGGGTGACGGACCCGATTGCGCTGTTTGGTGCGCAAGCGGTTGGGCGCAAAGGTGGTCGGTTGCCGATGACAATCGTCGGGGCCAAAGCTCCGGTGCCGGTACGCTATGAAGTGCCAATGCCGTCTGCACAGGTGAAATCCGCTGTACTGTTGGCGGGCCTGAATGTTCCCGGTCAAACTGTGGTGATTGAGAAAGAAGCCACCCGCGATCACACAGAACGTATGCTGGCCGGCTTTGGAGCCGAGATTTCGGTGGAAGATACCCATGCGGGGCGGGTGATTACCCTGACAGGGCAGCCCGAGTTGAAGCCGCAGACAATTGTTGTCCCGCGCGATCCCAGCTCGGCGGCGTTTCCGGTCTGTGCCGCGGTGATCACGCCCGGCTCGGATGTATTGGTGCCAAATATCGGCCTGAACCCGACGCGGGCGGGTCTGTTCACCACTCTGCGCGAGATGGGCGCGGATCTGACCTATGAAAACGAACGCGTCGAGGGGGGCGAACCTGTCGCTGATTTGCGCGCCAAGTTTTCACCTGACCTGAAAGGCATCGAAGTTGATCCGGCCCGCGCGGCTAGCATGATTGACGAATACCCTGTCTTGTCCGTCGTCGCGTCCTTTGCGCAGGGCGACACCGTGATGCGCGGTGTCAAAGAGCTGCGCGTGAAGGAAAGCGACCGGATTGATGCGATGGCGACAGGGCTGCGTCTGAATGGTGTGGAAGTGGATGAGGGCGATGACTGGTGGATCGTCAAAGGCCTTGGTCACGGCAATGTCGAAGGTGGGGCAACCTGTGCAAGCCATCTGGACCACCGGATTGCGATGAGCTTTATGGTGATGGGCATGGCTACTCAGAAACCTGTCAGCGTCGATGATGGTGGGCCGATTGCGACCTCTTTCCCGATTTTTGAACCGCTCATGGGCGCGCTGGGGGCGCAACTGTCCCATCAAGCTGGCTAAGGATTGTCGCGCTCTGCGGTGCCGTTTTGACGGTTTTTGTTGCTTTTAGCAGGGCGCACGCCATGATCTGGCCCAAGATTGCGGCGCAGTGAATTCACCAACGTGGGGTAGGGTGTTTATGAGACGGGCTTTTTGGGCGAGTTTTGTAGCCGCAGGCGCGGTCTATGGTATCATGGTTGCATGGTCATTGCCGTTTATCGCGCAATCGGCAGGGGGGTTACATCCGTTTGATCTACGCCCCATGGGGTATTCGTTTGACGAGGCGGCGGCGTTTCTGAGCGCGCTGAGCCAAGAGGGGCGGGCGTTTTACCTCGATGTTCAGCTGAAACTTGATCTGCTCTATCCGGCGCTTCTGGGCCTGATGCTCATTCTGGGATTTCATATGCTTTTTGGTAAGCGTTTAGCGACCGTGCTGGGCGTTCTGGCCATGGTGGCGGTAGCTTCGGATTATCTGGAAAACTATTTGGTGTCGGTGATGTTGCAGAGGGATGTGGCCTTGTTGGACGCCAATCTGGTGGCACTGGCCAGTTTCTGGACAATCAGCAAATCGCTGGCCAATACGCTGTGTTTTCTGGCCTTGCTGATTGGCGCTTTGTTCTGGGCGTGGCGGCGTTGGATGCGCTGAGGCTTGCAATGGCCTGCGCTGACTGAGATATGTCGCGCAAAATTCGGCGCGAGGATGTGATGCGATTTACCATAGCAATTGATGGACCGGCTGCGGCTGGCAAAGGCACAATCTCCAAGGCTGTGGCCGCGCATTATGGGTTTGCGCATCTGGACACGGGGCTTTTGTACCGCGCGGTTGGCGCCGCCACATTGGACGGGAAAGACCCGATTGAGGCGGCGCTCACTTTGGTGCCTAAAGACTTGGAACGTGATGATTTGCGGAGCGCACAAGTGGCGCAAGCAGCCAGTCGGGTCGCTGTCATCGGCGAAGTTCGCGCGGCGCTTTTGGATTTTCAGCACGCCTTTGCGCGCCGGGATGGCGGCGCGGTTCTGGATGGGCGCGACATCGGTACTGTGATTTGTCCAAATGCCGAGGCTAAGCTGTTTGTCACTGCCAGTGCGCAAGTGCGCGCCCAACGCCGTTATGCAGAACTGTCCTCCAAGGGTGCAGACGTCTCGCTAGAGCAGGTTTTGGCAGATGTAAAAGAACGGGATGCGCGCGATAGTGAACGCGCCGAAGCACCGATGAAACCTGCCGAAGACTCAACCACAATTGATACTTCGGATTTGGGCATTGAAGAGGCCATCGCCAAGGCTGTCAAAGCGATAGAAGCGCGGCTATCTGCAAGGGATCGCTAAGAGTTACACCGCATGTTTCTAAGCCCTTTCTGGCAAGGGTGTTTAGTTAAAATTGAACCAATCACCCCGCTCATTCCGTAATCACGGCATGAAAATGGGGAGATGGTAGAGTGTCTTTACAAGTTTTGTTTCCAAGTATCGCAGCGCAACTGCCTATTTCGGGCGGGGTGATTTCGTCGCAATCTGATTTTGAAGTTCTCGGTTTGGCTGTTGAGGCGGCTGAGCTTGAGGCGGCCCTTGGAGGGTTGAGTGGTTTTACGCTCTTTGCGCCAACGGACCAAGCCTTTGCCAATCTTGCTTCAAGTCTGGGGTATTCCGGCGATCCTGAAGATGCAGATGGTGTGTTTGGGGCAATCGCAGGCGCTCTGACTGATTTGTCTCCGGACAGTGATCCGATCCCCTTGTTAACCGATATCCTGCTCTACCATGTGACACCGGATGGTGCCGATCTGGATGGCCTTAACAGCGATGGTCCGGTGACCACACTTCTGGACGACGCGAGTTTTGAAGTAACTGGTGGCACAGTTGTCGACGCAGATCCCGACTACCAGAACGCGGATGTGGTTTCTGCAGATGTGGCAATCGAAGGCGGAACCATCCAAGTGGTTGATCAAGTTCTGTTGCCACTGGATGCGCCTGTCGAAGAGGGCGATCCCACTTTGCTGGATGTTCTCAAGGAGAGCGGGGGCAGCTTTGATAGCGACGGGACGGATTTTGATCTGCTGCTCACGGCCCTTCAGGCAACAGGTTTGGACGGCGCTGTCGACGATCCAGACGCTGAGCTCACGGTGTTTGTTCCAAATGATGCCGCCTTTATCGGTCTTGCGCAGGATTTAGGTTATGAAGGGGATGACGAGGGGGAGGCATTTCAGGCCATTTTGGATGCCGCAGCGGCGGCCGACCCGGAAAATCCGCTTGGCTTGGTAACTGAAATCCTCACATACCACGTTAGCCCGGGAGAGCAGGATTCCGCGGCTGTGCTGGGATCCGAAAGTCTGGACACGCTCCAAGGTGAAGAGATCGGGGTCGCCGGCACAACGCTTGTGGATCTGGACATGACGCTGGATGATCCGGAAATCATCGCGACCGACATCGAAGCAAGCAATGGCATTGCGCATGCAATCGACGGTGTTTTGTTGCCTGTGGATTTGATGGAAGAAGACGAGAGCGAGCATGAGGACGAAGACGACGAGGAAGATGAAGAAGAGGAAGACAATGACAATGATGATGACGACCTTTGGGCAGCCCTGGGGGTCGCCGGTCTATTCCTAGGCCTGATGTTTCTTTTGTAACACGCGTGATCTTTGTCAGCCGGTTTTAGCTTGATTGGAGGCTGCGTCATATTCGGCGCGGGCTTCGTCGATCACCGGCAAATGGGTGAGGGCCCACTTCCCCAACGCATAAACAGGCTCTTTGAAGGATTGCCCCAACTCAGTGAGCGAATATTCCACTTTCGGCGGAATGGTCGGGTGATAGGTGCGGTTCACCAGCCCGTCACGTTCCAGTTCGCGCAACGTCAGGCTCAGCATGCGTTGTGAAATGCCTAAATGTCGCTTTAACTCGTTAAAGCGCAGGACGTCATATTGCGCTAATGAGATCACAATAAGCACGCTCCAACGGTCACCGACGCGGTGCAATACTTCGTTGATGCGTGAACACTCCGGGCATTGTCCGTCTTTTGGCATGATGGTTCCCTCTGTGTAACCGGGTCTCAAGAATGTGCCTTCTTGTGGCAATAACTAGTTCTCAATATATATCCAGTACCAAAAATATACCACCCTTGAGTCGCGCATACTTGGCGTTGACCACAACAGAAGAGACGACCTATGAGCACGATGAAAGAGCTGATGAGCTGGCGCTATGCCACGAAAAAGATGGACCCCGCCAAAGCTGTATCGCAAGAAAATGTAGAGGCGATTCTGGAAGCCATCCGTATGGCACCAACCTCTAGCGGCACGCAGCCGTTTGAAGTGTTTGTCGTGACAAATCCTGAACTGCGCGAAAAAATCCGCAAGGTGGGCTGGAACCAGAGCCAGATCACCGAGGGCAGCCATCTATTGGTGTTTGCGGCATGGGACAACTATTCGGCGGAGCGCATTGATGCGGTGCGCACGCAGATGGAGGCGCTGCGCGGAGAAAACCCGATGTTGGCTCAGTATTATGAGAATCTGAAATCCGTCTATCTGCCACGGGACGCGCAGGTGAACTTTGAGCACGCAGCACGGCAAGCCTATATTGCGTTGGGCTTTGCCATGTTGGCCGCTGCCGAGCTGGGCGTGGACAACTGTCCGATGGAAGGCTTTGATGCCGATGCCGTTGATGACATCTTGGGCCTGAAAGAGTTGGGTTTGAGATCTGTGACGCTTCTGCCGTTGGGGTATCGTCAGGAAGGTGCAGACTGGTTGTTGCCAATGCCGAAGGTGCGCAAAGCCCGCGGCGAGTTGGTCAAAGACCTCGCTTAAGCGACTGAATACTTCGCTCGGAAATGAGCTTCGCAAATAAGAGAGACGCGCCTTCAGGGAGAGAAGGCGCGTTTTTCGTCTTAGGGGGCTGCTTTGAGAAAATTAGGGGTTGTGCTCCATGAGTTGTGAAATGTAATAACATAACTTCTGCAGGGAGTGAAGCTGGCTTTTGGTTTTGTTCCCAAGAGCCGTAAATCTACATTTCAAAGAGACCTCAAAAGTGACTCGTAATTTGAACAGCAGTTTGCGCGGTCGGCGTAGAGCAGGCTCTCCGATGACCGCGTTTGACAGGTTGCCGCCGTCGCTCAGGCTTTGGTTGGCAAATGCGGCCCTGCCTTGGAGCCCAGCTTCGGCGCGCGCGATTTGGCTTAAGTCTGGCGGGCCTCATGATCCTGACGCCCCATTGCGCAGGCTGGATGAAATCGAGCAAGCAACTCTGAGACAAGACAGCATGGCGGCGGGATAACTCTTGCCCATAGGCGTGAATCTGTCTATAGAGCCCCAGTCTATAAGGCGCAAATGCCGTAAAACAACGAGACGAGCAGGGTCAGGCATTCGCTGGCCCTCTTTGTTTTTTGTGTGTTTCTTGTTGTTGGCGCGCTCAGACCAATCTGCCTGTCGTAAGACGGGCACCAACCCAGACCGGCGGAGACAACCGTTCGGCCAGATAAAATGTTTGAAAAGGAAATGACGCCACATGGCTGATACAACTATGGAAGAATTCGAAGCCCTGCTGCAGGAAAGCTTCGAAATGGACACACCCGAAGAGGGTTCTGTCGTTAAAGGCAAGGTCATCGCAATTGAAGCGGGCCAAGCTATCATCGACGTAGGCTACAAAATGGAAGGCCGCGTTGATCTTAAAGAATTCGCAAACCCAGGTGAAGCTGCTGAAATCGCTGTTGGCGACGAAGTAGAAGTCTTCCTGCGCTCGGCTGAAAACGCCCGCGGCGAAGCGGTTATCTCACGTGAGATGGCGCGCCGTGAAGAAGCATGGGATCGCCTTGAGAAAGCCTACGCAGACGAAGAGCGCGTCGAAGGCGCTATCTTTGGTCGCGTTAAAGGTGGCTTTACTGTTGACCTCGGCGGCGCTGTTGCGTTCTTGCCAGGTTCGCAAGTTGACGTGCGCCCCGTGCGCGACGCGGGCCCATTGATGGGTCTGAAGCAGCCATTCCAAGTTCTGAAAATGGACCGTCGTCGTGGCAACATCGTTGTATCACGTCGGGCAATCCTTGAAGAATCCCGCGCCGAACAGCGTGCAGAAGTTATCGGCAAATTGGCCGAAGGCGATGCAGTTGACGGTGTGGTCAAAAACATCACCGAATACGGTGCGTTTGTTGACCTGGGCGGCGTTGATGGCCTGTTGCACGTCACCGACATGGCATGGCGCCGTGTGAACCACCCATCTGAGATCCTGACAATTGGCGAAACCGTCAAAGTTCAGGTTATCAAGATCAACAAAGAGACGCACCGCATCTCGCTGGGCATGAAACAGCTGCAGGAAGATCCATGGGATCTGGTTGCTGGCAAGTACCCACTGGAATCGGTTCACAAAGGCCGCGTCACCAACATCACCGATTACGGTGCATTTGTTGAGCTAGAGCCTGGTGTTGAAGGTCTGGTGCACGTTTCTGAAATGTCTTGGACCAAGAAGAACGTACACCCCGGCAAGATCGTTTCCACTTCGCAAGAAGTCGACGTTATGGTTCTGGAAATCGATGGCGCCAAGCGTCGCGTTTCTCTTGGCCTCAAGCAGACCATGCGTAACCCATGGGAAGTCTTCGCTGAGACTCACCCAGAAGGTACCGAAGTCGAAGGCGAAGTTAAGAACATCACCGAATTCGGTCTGTTCATTGGCCTCGAAGGCGAAATCGACGGCATGGTTCACCTGTCAGACCTGTCTTGGGACGAACGTGGCGAAGAAGCGATCCAGAACTACCACAAAAACGACGTGGTTCAGGCTGTTGTCTCCGAAGTTGACGTCGACAAAGAGCGTATCTCGCTGTCGATCAAAGCTTTGGGTGGTGACAAGTTCGCAGAAGCTGTTGGCGGCGTGAAGCGCGGCTCGATCGTAACTGTTGAAGTGACCGCTATCGAAGACGGTGGCATCGAAGTGGAATACGAAGGCATGAAGTCCTTCATCCGCCGCTCCGATCTGTCGCGTGATCGTGCAGAGCAGCGCCCAGAGCGTTTCTCGGTTGCCGACAAGGTTGATGTTCGCGTCACTAACGTCGACGCCAAGACCCGCCGTTTGGGTCTGTCGATCAAAGCCCGTGAGATCGCTGAAGAGAAAGAAGCTGTGGAACAGTACGGTTCTTCTGACTCCGGTGCATCGCTGGGTGACATTCTGGGTGCTGCGCTTAAGGGCGACGAGTAACTCTGATCCGTCAGAAATGATGAGAGACCCCGCACATTTGTGCGGGGTCTTTTTTTATCCGAATCAAAATTCCCTCTGCGGCGCAGCGTGAAAAATGTTGTGGGCGAAACGTATATTTCACGGCATAGGCTTGCCGGTTGGAGAGAAAAATCGCTCAAAACCATGGAAATAGCGTTGATTGCTCTCTGTTTCCGTTTCCGTTTTCGGTGTTTCTTCTTATAGTTACCTAGATGCTCGCCCAAAGACTTGCACGCCCAGGGAGATATTTGCCGATGATCCGTTCTGAACTGATTCAGAAAATTGCTGATGAAAACCCGCACCTGTACCAGCGCGACGTTGAGCGCATCGTAAACACGATCTTTGATGAGATCACCGATGCCATGTCACGCGGTGACCGGGTCGAATTACGTGGCTTTGGCGCGTTTTCGGTCAAAAAGCGGGATGCCCGCACTGGCCGCAACCCGCGCACAGGTGACTCGGTGGAAGTAGAAGAAAAACACGTGCCCTTCTTTAAGACGGGCAAGTTGCTGCGAGACCGACTAAACGGAAAGTAACACATGCGTTATATTCGCTATGGCTTTCTCGGTGCTTTGGGCGCTGTGCTGATTGCTGTCGCCCTGGCCAACCGGGATATGATTACCCTGAACTTGTTGCCCGAGACATTGGGCGATCTTCTGGGGTTAAACCATTCAATTAACCTGCCACTGTTTGTGGTCATCTTTGCGGCTATCGCGGTCGGGTTGATGATTGGCTTTGCGTGGGAATGGATGCGCGAACATCGCCATCGCTCCGACAAGAGCAAGGCCGAGCGGGAATTGCACCACACCAAACGCGAAGTGCGTCGCCTGAAGGGTAAGCAAGCCGAGAACAAAGATGAAGTTCTGGTGATGCTGGAAGAAACCAGCTGAGGCTTTGCAATGAATGTGGCAATGCGATAGGGCAGGGCCATGGATATTCGCGTCAAAATCTGTGGGCTCAAGCAGCCCGAGCATGTGGCCGCAGCCGCCGAGGCGGGGGCCGCCTATGTGGGCTTTGTTTTCTTTGAGAAATCGCCACGTAATGTTTCGGTTCCGCTCGCGCGCGATCTCGCGATCGCAGTGCCGCTTGGTGTTGCCAAAGTGGCGCTGACCGTAAATGCAGATGATGCCTTTCTGGATGGTTTGGTGGACGCCGTGCCATTGGACATGCTTCAACTTCATGGCCGTGAAACACCGGAACGGGTTGCTGAGCTGCGCGCCCGTTATGGATTACCTGTCATGAAAGCCATTGGAATCGCTGACGAAAGCGATCTGGTGCAGATTGAGGCCTATGGCGCCGTCGCTGACCAACTTTTGATTGATGCCAAAGCGCCCAAAGGTGCCGCACTGCCAGGTGGAAACGGCTTGGCCTTTGATTGGCGGCTTGTGAAGCGCAAATATTGGCCTTGTCCGTGGATGTTGGCGGGGGGTTTACACCCCCAGAATGTGCGTGACGCTGTGGTGATGACTGGGGCGCGACAGGTTGATGTGAGTTCGGGCGTTGAGAGCGCTGCGGGCGTGAAAGACGCGGGGTTAATCCGTGGCTTTGTCGCAGCGGCGCAGGGCAAAGCCTAGACTGCGCGGAACGTCATTCAATTGCCCGTCAAACAAGCACGCAGAGCGCTTTGCGCTTGCTCTTGAAAATCCGCCGTTTTAGGAACGTTTAACGCAGCAGGAGGCGCGCGCGCATGTCCAACGACCTATTCAACAGCTTCATGAATGGTCCCGATGAAAAGGGCCGTTTTGGTAATTTTGGCGGACGGTTTGTCAGTGAAACACTGATGCCATTGATCCTTGATCTGGAAGCCGAATACGAAAACGCCAAGGATGATCCAAATTTTTGGGCCGAGATGGATGATCTGTGGAAGCACTACGTAGGCCGTCCAAGCCCGTTGTATTTTGCTTCGCGCATGACCGAGACTTTGGGCGGTGCCAAGATCTATCTGAAACGCGACGAGCTGAACCATACTGGCGCGCATAAGATCAACAATGTGTTGGGACAGATCATTCTGGCACGGCGTATGGGTAAGACACGGATTATTGCCGAAACCGGTGCTGGCCAGCACGGTGTTGCCACCGCAACGGTCTGTGCCAAATTTGGTCTGAAGTGCGTGGTTTACATGGGGGCACATGATGTTCAGCGTCAGGCGCCTAATGTGTTCCGTATGCGCCTGCTAGGTGCGGAAGTGGTGCCTGTGACTTCGGGCCGTGGCACGCTGAAAGATGCGATGAACGATGCGCTACGCGACTGGGTGACCAATGTGCGCGACACGTTTTATTGCATCGGAACCGTGGCGGGACCACATCCTTATCCGGCGATGGTGCGCGACTTCCAATCGATCATTGGCAAAGAAGTTCGCACACAGCTTGCCGAGCATGAAGGTGAAGGCCGTCTGCCCGATACAGTGATTGCCGCGATTGGTGGCGGCTCAAATGCGATGGGCCTGTTCTATCCGTTTCTGGATGACGAGAGCGTCAACATCATCGGTGTAGAAGCGGGCGGCAAAGGCGTCGATGAGAAGATGGAGCATTGTGCCTCCTTAACAGGTGGTCGCCCCGGCGTATTGCATGGAAACCGTACCTATCTGTTGCAGGACGATGACGGGCAAATTCTGGAAGGCTATTCGATTTCGGCGGGTCTGGATTATCCGGGTATCGGACCAGAACACAGCTGGCTGAATGACACGGGGCGGGCGAAATATGTGTCCATCACCGACAAAGAAGCGCTTGAGGCGTTCCAGTTCAGCTGTGCCCAAGAAGGGATCATTCCCGCGCTTGAGCCCAGCCACGCATTGGCGCATGTGATGAAAATCGCGCCAACTTTGCCTAAGGATCATGTCTTGGTGATGAATATGTGCGGACGTGGCGACAAAGACGTTCAGACCGTGGCGCGCTATCTTGGCTTTGATATGTCCGACACCGAAGGTCGCGCTGCTGAATAAGCGCTCACGGATTTGCGAACGGGCTCTCTTGTGTGAGGGCCCGTCGACGAAAGCGCGACTCCAAGGGCGTAGACAGATATCCGATCGCAAGAACGGATGGCACTCGGTCGAAGCGACCTAGTACATCGTGTCGCGATACGTCTGCTCCAAATTCGCATCCAGCTTGTCTTGCTCTGCCTTGTCCTGAGGCGCGCCAGAGGTTTGATCGAGAATGATCTTCATCAGCGAGGCAACGTCACGGCGGTCCTGATGATAATTCTGATCCCAGAGATGTGACCGGCGCAGGGCCTTGGCGCAATGAATATAGACCTCTGTTACGCGGACGGCGATGGCGATTTTTGGCGTGCGGTCCTGCACGGACAGCAACGACAGTAGCGCCGGATCTCGGGTCAAGACAGCCGTGCCGTTCACTCGCATAGTATCGTCAAATCCGGGCACCAAGAACAGCAGACCAACATTTGGGTTGGTCAAAAGGTTGCTCAACGTATCCAGTCGGTTGTTTCCCGGCCGATCGGGTATCAGAAGCGTGTGCTTGTTCAGAATTTTGACAAAGCCTGTGGGGTCGCCTCGCGGACTTACATCGGCTGAGCCGCTTTCGGATTGGGTGCCGATGCAAAGGAAGGGTGAGCGCTCAATAAAGGCGCGCGCATGCGCATCGATGTGATCCATACATTTCTTGATCGCGATCTCATGTGTCGGAGCAAATGAACTGCGTAGGTCCTGCTCGTCCGTGACAAGGTATTCTTGGCGTAGCTCAGTATCTCGCTGCATGTGTGGCTCCATTGAGTTTCAAGGTCGCAGGCGAGAGAGGCCGGTTAAGTTAGCTGGCCTGCACCAGAAATTGCAGGCAGCCTTCCAAAGCGGCCGCGTCATCGGTGATCAATTTAATAGGGATTGTGCCTGCGTCTACAATGCCGACTCCGGGTTCCAAAAGCGCGGTCTTGAAATCTTCCAGGGCGTCTGATGTCAGCACGCCGCGTGACGCGCTGCCTGCAAAGGCGATCGCGGTGCGCGGCATATACAGGTGGATCATCGCGCGGGTCAGGCGGCCCAATGCGCGCGCAAACAGACGCACAGTGTGGGTGGCTTGCGCATCGCCGCTCGCGTAACGGGAGACAATGTCATAGCCGCCAAGCTTGTCGCCGCTGACCACAAAGTGAAGCCGTTCCAGGCCTCGACCGCAGAAGCAATCTTCAAAGGTCTTAAAGACATCTGCGCCCTTGCCCAGCTCGTCTCGCAACAGTTTGCCAACCGAATACGGCAGCTCAGCATGGCCCAGTTCAGCCTCCATCGCGACCATGCGGTCTTTGTAGCCGCGGCGCACGGGGCTGACATTGAACCCTGTTCCCATACCAACCACGAGCGATTGGCCATTGGTGGACGCAGGAGCCGTGCCGCAGACATGTTCCGGTTCGATACGGCCAAGGGCGTAGCCAAGTGCCGACAGATCGTTGATCAGTTCTGCGCGTTGCGCGCCGCTTTGGGTCTGCAGGGTTTCTGCGCACAAAGACCAGTCGCGGTTTGTCAGACGCCCTGAACCAGCAGACACCGGACCGGCGATGGCGACGCAAACCCCGGCCAAGGGGCCGGGGGCGCGGTCTTTGAGAAAGCTTGCCAGAATGGCGTCGAAGCTCTCAAAGTCGTCGTTGCGGGCGCGGGTTACGCTGTCGCCTATCAAGCCGGTCTCGTCCGCCAGAGCGAGTCTGGTGTTGGTGCCGCCAATATCGCCGACAAGGTAAGTCATGCGCCTGCATCTCTCTTTTTTTAGTGTCAGTCCTGAACGTTCACACCTTCGGGTTTCTTGCCCAAAATGATCATGCCGAGAAGGTCATCGTCGGTTACGTCTTTGACGTCAACAGTTCCGACGAGTTTTCCGTTCTTCATCACGCTGGCACGGTCACAAAGTTCCAAAACATCATGGATATCGTGGCTGATGAGGAAGATCCCGATGCCCTGTGCCTTAAGCTGTTGGATCAGCTCGGACACCATCTGGGTCTCATGTGGCCCCAAGGCGGCTGTCGGTTCGTCCATGATCAGGATACGCGCATCAAAGTAGACAGCACGCGCAATCGCCACAGATTGACGTTGCCCACCGGAGAGAGCTGAAACAGGCTCATTGAACTTGGCAAAGTTTGGGTTGAGTTTGCCCATGATCTTGCGGCACTCGGCCTCCATGGCGTCGTCATCCACCAGACCGAATGGCGTGACCAGCTCGCGGCCCAAAAAGAGATTTGAAGCCGCATCAAGGTTATCTGCCAGAGCAAGCGTCTGATAGATTGTCTCGATGTTGAGCGCACGCGCATCACGCGGGTTCTCGATCTCGGCTTTCTCGCCATTGATCCAGATTTCACCAGAGTCCATGCCATAGGCGCCGGACAGGATCTTGATCAGGGTCGATTTGCCAGCGCCGTTGTGACCCAAAAGGCCAACAACTTCGCCGGGGTGCAGATCAACGCTGACGTCGTCCACCGCATGGACCCCGCCAAAGGAGATCCGGATATTCTTCATTTCAACAAGAGGGGTTGTCATCATGCTTCTCCTGTCCGCTTGCGGTAGATGATGTCGATGAGAACGGCCAAGACCAGAACAGCACCCACAACGATGTTTTGCAGTGGCGCGTCGACGCCAACCATGGCCATGCCGGACTGTAGCGACTGCATGATCAACGCGCCAAGAATAGCCCCGTGGATCGTGCCAACGCCTCCTGCAAGAGCCGTGCCGCCAATCACCGCGGCCGCAATCACGCGCAGCTCGTCCAATGTACCAATGTCGTTGGAGTGGTTGGTTAGGCGGGCCGAGGCCACCACTGCCGAGATCGCACAAAGCGCGCCCATCATGGCAAAGATCTTGACCGTGAGAAGGCGTGTGTTGATACCTGAGAGCTCAGCCGCGTCAGGATTGCCGCCAGTTGCAAAGATATAGCGTCCAAGACGTGTGCGACGGGCCAGAATGGTCATCGCAACAGCGATACCGATCAGCAAAAGCACCGAGATTGGGATGCCATACGACTGTGTGAACCCTTCGGGCATAACTTCTCCGCGCGCTTCAAACAGGCGTTGTAGTTTGCGCTCTGGCACATGGTAGGCGTTCAGAATGCCGACAAAGCCAAGGATCGCGACCGAAATGATGCCAGCCAACACGCCTTCGGCCCACATGGGTTTGACGGTAAATCCGTGGCGTTTCTTGTTATTGCGCGAGGCGTAGAGGCCATAGAGCGCTGCGGCGACGGCAAGCAGTCCGACAACCCAGCTGGCCGTGGCGCCAAGGGTGCCATTGATGCCGCCGAATTTCTGGAATGTTTCATCCAATGGGCCGATGGTTTTGCCGCTGGTGAGATACCAGCCGACGTTGCGCCACACCAACAGGCCACCAAGGGTGACGATGAAGGCCGGAATGGCAAGATAGCCAACAAGGTAGCCGTGGAAGGCGCCAATCAACGTGCCGACGCTGATGCCCAGTGCGATCGTTACCCAAGGCGTGGCCCAGTGGTCAAAGCCAAGACCCAAAACATGGGGCAGAAATTGGGTTTGCGTCATCGCCATTACGGCAGAGCAGGTGGCGAGCAATGCGCCGACCGAGAGGTCGATGTGGCGTGTGACAATCACAAACACCATGCCTGTGGCCATGATGGCGACCGATACGGTCTGGATCGTCAGGTTAAAGATGTTGCGCGGTGTGAGGAAGCGTCCGCCAGTGGCGAGGTCAAAACCGATGCAAAGAATTACAAAGGCGCCGATCATGCCGAGCAGGCGAAGGTCCAGTTCCAGCGTATGGATAAAGCTGCGCTTCTTGCTGTTGGCAAGATCGCTTGTGTCAGTATGGGACATGTGGGGGGCTCTGTTCTATAGGGCGCTGTCCCAATGTATATCGGGACAGCGCAATTGTCTTGGGGAACTTAGTTACAGGGGGCAGGGCCGCCTGAAACGCCCTGGCAGAGCGCGTCTTTTGTAATCCAGCCAGCGTCAACCACAGCCGACAGGTTGTCTTTGGTCACTGGGACTGGTGCAAGGAAAACAGCAGTCATGTCGGTGCCTGCAGGAGACGTCCAGCTTTGTGCGCCGTCGACTTTGTCCATCATGGCACCTCCGGCCAGAGCCACGGCGATTTCGCCAGCAGCTTTGCCCAACTCACGTGCGTCTTTCCAGACGGACACGGTCTGATGACCTTTGGCAACACGGTTCAGAGCAGCGTGATCGCCGTCCTGACCTGAAACTGGAATACCTTCCATGCCTTGCGCTGTCAGCGCAGCAACAACACCACCGGCGGTGCCGTCGTTGGATGCGACTACCGCATCAACACCGTTGTCAGCAGCTGTCAGGATTTGCTCCATGTTGCGCTGGGCGTTGGCGGGGAGCCAGCCGTCGGTATAAGCTTCGTCAACGATGGTGATGTCACCGGCGTCGATTGCCGCCTGAAGGATTTCCTGCTGACCACCACGCAGGAAGTCTGCGTTTGGATCAGTCGGCGAGCCTTTGATCATGACATAGCGACCTTTGGGCATCGCTTCAAAAACAGCGCGCGCCTGCATGCGGCCAACTTCGACGTTGTCAAACGTCAGGTAGAACGCACGTGGGTCTTCGATCAGACGGTCATAACCAACAACCGCAACACCTTCGTCGGCGGCAGCTTGAACAGCTGGGCCAATGGCTTGGGCGTCTTGTGCCAGAATGATCAGCGCGTCAGCACCTTGAGCGATCAGGCTTTCAACGTCTGAAAGTTGCTTGGATGAAGAGCTCTGCGCGTCGGCAGAGATGTAGGTCGCGCCAGCGGCGTCAAGGGCTGCCTTGATCGCTGCTTCGTCGGTTTTCCAACGCTCTTCCTGAAAGTTGGACCAGCTTACGCCAACAACAAGATCGTCGGCAATTGCAGTGGTGGCAAAGAATGCGCCGGCTACAATGGCCGTCGCGGATGCGAATAGTTTCATAATTTCCTCCCAATAAGCGTCCTTGGACTCGTCGCGTTTGACAGGACAAGCTTAGGACTGCCTCAATGTTAGCCGAATAAATTTGTAAATCAAATTAAATAAGCTAATCTTGTAAAAAAGCTCAAAAAGAGGCTCTAAGTAAGGGTGTGTTGCTCTTTGCAAGCATATGGCAAGGCAAAGAAATTTGGGGGCGGAAAGGGAAGAGGATGTCTGAGAGTCAAAGAGAAATCGGCCGCCGTGTTTTGCTGTCAGAGATTCGCAAGCATGGGCGAATCCCCCGTATCAACCTTTCTGAGAACACGGGAATCAGTCGCGCAACGGTCACAACCATCACCGCAGAATTACTGCGGGAAGGGCTCATAGAAGAGGTCACGAGCGAGACACCAGACAAAGACGCGCGTCGTGGACGGCCCAAAGTTGACCTCAAGATTTGCGGGGCAGCCCGTCTTATTGCCGGGGCCAAAATCTCCAACCGGACGATCTCGCTTGAGCTATTGGATTTTGAGGGGACCCAGTTAGCAAATTTGGAAGCCGAGCTTGAGAAACCGGTGTTTGAAGCTGAAGAGCTGGCACAGGTATTGGCAGGTTTGGTTTCCCAATTGGCTGCGAAGATCGGGAAAAACCTGAAGGATGTGTCAGGCCTTGGCGTGGGCATTGCGGGGATTGTCGACGCCAGCGAAGGTTTTGTGCATTGGTCGCCGTCGCTCACCAAGCGCAATGTCCAGTTTCGCGATGTTCTGCAGGATACCTTGGCAATTCCCGTTTTTTTGGACAATGACGCCAACCTCGTCGCGATGGCTGAAAAGAGCTTTGGTTTAGGGCAGGGGCATAGCGACTTTATCGTGGTGACCATTGAAAGCGGTGTGGGGATGGGCATCGTCATTGGCGACGAAATCTATCGCGGCACACGCGGGTGCGGTGCGGAATTTGGTCACACCAAGGTGCAGCTTGAGGGGGCGCTATGCCGCTGTGGGCAGCGCGGCTGCCTTGAGGCTTATGTGGCGGATTATGCCTTGCTGCGCGAGGCGATGATCGCAGGTGGCGCACGGGCTGACCGCCAGGTCGACGAAGTGCTCGAGGCTGCCAAGACCGGGGATGCGGCGGCGGCCTCGATTGTCGAGCGGGCCGGACGCATGTTCGCGATGGGTCTGGCTAATATCGTGAATATCTTTGATCCCGAGCTGATCATTCTGGCCGGAGAGCAGATGCAGTTTAGCCACCTCTATGCGGAAGATGTTATTCAAACGATGCGCAAATCGATTGTGCAAATTGATAAAGCTCCCCCTGAAGTGGTGATCCACAAGTGGGGCAACCTGATGTGGGCGCGCGGGGCAGCGGCCTATGCACTTGAAAACGTTTCTGAGTTGGCCTTGCAGGGGATGGCAGACCATGTGGGCTAAACTGGTAGTAATCACAGGCATTGGCGCATCATCAATGGGAATGGCAGATCAGGCGCGGTTTGTGCCTGCGAAAGCGCCCGCGCATGTCTATGACGGCGGCTGGGAACATTTTGTTGGCGGTGGTGTCGCGGTGTTTGATTGCGACGGCGATGAATTGCCCGAGCTTTTTGTGGCAGGTGGCGAAAACCCTGCGCAGTTGATGCGCAATTTCTCCGAGACTGATGGCCCGGTGAAGTTCATTGCGCAAACGCCGGATATTTTGGCGGTGACTGGCGTGATCGGTGCCTATCCTTTGGACATCAACAGCGACGGTTTTATGGATTTGGTAGTCCTTCGCGTCGGGGAAAACAAAATTTACCAAGGCGGCGCGGACTGTCAGTTTCGCGAGATGGACCTGCCTGGATTTGACGGTGGTGAGAGTTGGACAACCGCATTTTCGGCCACATGGGAAACCGGGGCGAGTTTGCCGACGCTAGCCTTTGGTAATTATGTCGATCGCGACGATCCTGATGGTCCATTTGAGGCCTGTGACGAAAACCATCTGTTTCGCCCCGATGGCGCGGGTTATGTGCAGAGCACGCTGTCGCCAGGATATTGTCCTTTGTCGATGCTGTTTTCCGATTGGGGGCGCAAAGGTCGGGCGGATCTGCGGATCAGCAATGACCGGCATTATTATGTCAAAGGCGGGGCTGAGCAGATGTGGGCGATGGAAGATGTGCCGCGCCTGATGGGGGAGGCTGATGGTTGGAACACGCATATGCTGTGGGGCATGGGGATCGCGTCCCGTGATTTGGATTTTGACGGAATAAATGAGGTGTTCCTGTCCTCCATGGGGGATCAACGGATGATGCGTTTGGTGTCAGATGTTGCGCCTGAATTTGAAGATGTGCCCTATGAGCAAGGCACCTCGGCGCATCGGCCCTATGTCGGGGGCGACGGGCGGCCGTCGACAGGGTGGCACATCGCGTTTGGTGATGTGACCAATGACGGTCTGGATGATGTGTTTATTGCCAAAGGCAACGTGGAACAGATGCCAGACGCGGCGATGGATGACCCCAATAACCTGTTGATTCAACAAAGCGATGGTCGCTTTTCAGAGCAAGGTGATATTGCCGGAATTGCGACAATGGCGCGTGCACGGGGCGCCGCCTTGGTGGATTTGAACAACAATGGGCTGTTGGATTTGGTGGTCGTGAACCGTCGCGTGGCGATAGAAGTCTATCGGAATACCAGCACGGACACAGGGCATTGGCTGTCCCTGAAGCTAGCGCAGGACGGTGCAAATCCCGACGCGATCGGGGCATGGATCGAGGTGGCCGTTGAAGGCCGGACCTATTCACGGGAGATTACGGTGGGCGGTGGTCAAGCTGGGGGCGCGGCGGGGCGCGAACATTTTGGTCTTGGCGCGGCAGAGGCTGCGCAGGTGCGGGTGATCTGGCCAGATGGCGAAGTAAGTGATGTGATTGACATGGGTGTTGATCGAGCTTGGACGATAGAGAGGGTTGTCGCCAATTAGGCGCTCGCGCAAGCGGCGATAGAGCTGGGCTATTGGTCCACCGGAATTCCAGAGGGCACAGATTTTGGCACGCCCAAGCGGCCGTTAAGACTGTCATAATCGGTGAGCGCCGCGAGGAATGCCAATATGCTGGCGACCTCTGCATCATTAAGATCAACAGGATCAAGCTCATTGGCCTTGGCAATTGCTGCCACTTCGGTACCGTTTTGCATCAGCGTTGTATCGTTGGTAAAATCGCCGTCTGACAAAAGCGCTTGGGTCGCGTCATATGCGTTCAAAGCGCTCACGGGATCTAGGTGGTGGCGCACAACGGCTTCTAACGTGGCATAGGCACCGCCATGCCCGTAAGGTCCGGTTTCGGTGATATTGCGCAAACTGGGCGTGCGGAAGCGGTAGAAATCATCCTCTGCGCCGGTGACTCGCCCACGGCCGACATCGCGGTTGTGGCGCTCAAAGCGAGCGGCTTTGCCGGGGCCGATTTGCGGCATGGCGATGGCGTGAAAATCATGGTCGGTTTGGAATAGACCGGCGTGGCAGCTGCTGCAGTTGGCTTTTCCATAAAACAGTTCCATCCCCGCAGATGCATCGTCTGAGAGTGGGGCGCCGTCGCGCAGATAGGCGTCAAACGGACTGTTGTCCGCGCGCCATTCAAAGGTGATAAAGGCGGCCATCGCGTTGGCGATGTCGTGAAAAGCGATGTTGCTGCCTGCTCCATTTAGCGTCTCAAACCCCGCACGGTATTCGGGCAAAGCGGCCACGCGTTGCGCCAGAATGTCCCAAGCACCGCCCTCGCCAGTGATAAAGCCCTGGCGCACGGCTTGGGCCACGTCGTTTTCGGAGTAATGGCCTGCCATTTCATCGCCAGAGAGCACGGGGAACATGGCTTGTGCAGCCAATGCGTTATCAAATCCCATCTCCATTTCAGTGCCCAATGGCGTGCGGATGCCCGAGGGACGGGATGGGTCGTCTTGCAGGCGGCCATCGTGGAAGAAGGTGTCAAATTCGACGGCCCCGAGGTTCCAAAGCGCAGGCGCATTGCGCGGAATGCGTTGTTCAGGTGGGTTTTGCGCGTCGATAATGCGGTCCGTCCCAAGCCCTGTTCCGCCATCGCCAAGCCCAAGAGACAGGCCGTCGCCGGTGCCAAGGCGCGGGTGGTGACAGGTTGCACAGCTTACGGTCTTGTTGCCCGACAGGATAGGATCATAAAATAGCTGCCAGCCCAGCTCGATTTCGACCTGAGAGGCTGCTGGGAAAACCGCATTTGCTGAGGGTAGCGGATCAGCAAGAACCGCAATCGGCAGGCCAAGAGCAAGCAGGGCAGTGGTGCGCAGCATCTAGGTGTCTTTCTGAATGGTCACGGCCAGGCGTTGGCGATACGGCGTGTCAGGGGTGGCAATGATCGATGGAAAATCCGGCTGATTTAGCGCATCCGGAAAGCCCTGAGGTTCAAAGCAGAACCCTGCGCATGGGCCGTGGGATTGATTTGGCAGCGGTGCGTGGACTTCGGACAGGCCGCGGGCTGAATAGAACTGCAACCCAGGTTGGTCCGTTTCCATTGTAAGACGCAATCCGGTTGGGCTGGTTGCTGAGATTGTGGGCCCATTGAGCACATAATTGGCATCATACCCCGCGCCCGCTGGATCAGCATCGCCCAAACGGCGCGTCGAGGAAAAGTCAAAGCGCGTGTCTGCGACGCCTGCATACTGCCCCGTCGGGATGTTGCCCGCATCAGTTTGAGTAATAGCTCGCGCGGGGATGTGAAGGCGGTGATCGTTTTGGACGCCTCCCAGACTGTAGTAGCTGTGCTGTGCAAGATTGATTGGTGTCGGGCGATCAACGGTTGCGCGCATGTCATAGGTCAGAGTGGCGCCGGATAGTGTGACTTCAATGGTGAACTCCACTTTGCCCGGGAAACCCTCATCGCCATGGGGCGAGGACAGCTTGAAGATCGCGCTTTGAGGGCTGTGAATTCGCATGTCCCATATTCGGGTGTGCAGGCCGTGTTGGCCGCCATGCAAGGTGTTGTTGCCTTCATTTGCCTCAAGTGTGTGGTGCGCGCCGTTAAGTGAGAAAGACGCGCCCCCAATCCGGTTGGCAACACGCCCGACGATGGCGCCCATATACATGGGATTGTTCAGATAAGACCGTGGGTCGGCATAGCCAAGAACCACCGACGTGTCATGGTTCGGAATGAGCCAGCTGCGGGTGATGCAGCCCAGATTGAGCATGGTCACGGAAACGCCGCCATCCGACAGAGTTATCTGCCGGATGGTTTCAGGAGAATTTGGCGTATCTGTGTGCACTTAGACGAACCGGTTGACGTAGTTTTCCAGCATTTCCTGACGTCCGGATTTGGGCGCAGGCGCGATGCCACCAGCATTTACTTTGTCAAAGATCGTGTCCAGATCCGTGTTAAGCAGCGCTTTGCCCTCGGCTGTATCCCAGCCCGCGTAACGTTCGCTTAGCGCGGTTTCCAAACCACCGTCTTCCAGCATGGCCGCCGCAGCCTTCAGGCCACGCGCGCAGATGTCCATGCCGCCGATATGGGCTGCGATCAGATCATCTGCGTCCAGCGACTGGCGGCGCAGTTTCGCGTCAAAGTTGGTGCCACCCTGCGTGAAGCCGCCATCTTTGAGGATGTGATAATAGGCCAGCGCCACTTCGGGCACGTTGTTGGGGAACTGGTCAGTGTCCCAGCCGGACTGGTAGTCATTGCGGTTCATGTCGATGCTGCCCAGCACACCCAAGGCGGTGGCGGTGGCGATCTCGTGCTCAAAGCTGTGGCCTGCCAGAATGGCGTGGCCTTGTTCAAGGTTCAGTTTGACCTCATTCTCCAGACCGTATTTTTGCAGGAAGCCATAGCAGGTGGCGGCATCATAGTCGTACTGATGCTTGGACGGCTCCTGCGGTTTGGGTTCGACCAAAATCTGACCTTTGAAGCCGATCTTGTGTTTGTACTCGACCACCATGTTCAGGAAGCGGCCCATATGGTCCAACTCGCGGCCCATGTCGGTGTTGAGCAGGGTTTCATAGCCTTCGCGGCCGCCCCACAAGACATAGTTTTCGCCGCCAAGCTTCATGGTGGCGTCCATGCAGGTTTTTACTGTCGCTGCAGAATAGGCAAAGACTTCGGGATCAGGGTTGGTCGACGCCCCCGACATCCAGCGGCGGTGGCTGAACATATTGGCCGTGCCCCACAACAGCTTGACCTTGCGGGTGCTCATCTTCTCTTCAAAGTAGGCGATGATCTCTTCAAAGTTCTTCAGGCTTTCCGCAAAATCCGTACCTTCGGGACGAATGTCGGCGTCGTGCCAGCAAAAGTAAGGCTGGCCGAGAATATCAAACATCTCAAACGCCGCGTCAGCTTTGACGCGTGCTTTGGCCATTTGGTCTTGGGGATGCCAAGGGCGCTCAAATGTCTGTCCACCAAACGGATCGCCGCCTTCCCACGCAAAGGAATGCCAATAGGCGACGGCAAAGCGCAGGTGGTCTTCCATGCGTTTGCCCATAATGACTTCGTCAGGGTTGTAGTGATGGAAGGCCATCGGATTGGTGCTGTCGGGGCCTTCGTATTGAACAGGCGCGATGCCTTTGAAAAAATCGGTCATGATTGCAGGGCCTTTATGCCGGGATAAGAGTTTTGGAAGGCGACATAGGCCGCCTCATAGGCGTCACGCAGATCGGTGCGTGGCTGAATGGTGCGGGCAAGGCCCGGTTGGGTCATGATGGATTGAGGGGCCGCATCGGTGGCTGCGCAGATCGCTAGACGCGCAGCGCCAAGGGCTGCGCCAAATTCACCTGCTTCCGGCAGCGACACGGGTATATTGAGCAGTGTCGCGATCAATTCGACCCAATAGTCCGAGCGGGACCCACCGCCAATTGCGATTACATGGTCAAGCTTGGCACCGGTGGATTTGAGCGCCTCAAGATTGTCGCGCAGCGCAAAAGACACGCCCTCGACAACGGCTTGGGTCAACTCACGATGCCCCGCGCCAATGTCGATGCCGATCAACGCACCGCGTAGATCAGCGTCATTATGGGGCGTGCGTTCACCTGAAAGATACGGAAGGAAACGCATACGCCCCGGCCTGCCAATACTGTCGCCGAGTGCTGCAGCGAGATTGGCAGGAGAGTCTTGTAGGTTTTTCGCCAGCCAGTTGAGGCTGTCGGTGGCGGCCAGAATGACCCCCATCTGATACCAGCGACCGGGAATGGCGTGGCAGAATGTGTGCACCGCACTTGCGGGTTTGGGGGCAAAGCCATCACGGCCTGTCAGCAGAACTCCAGAGGTGCCAAGGCTGACGAAACCTTCCCCATCGCTGAGCGCGCCAATGCCACAGGCCGCTGCCGCGTTGTCACCCGCGCCCGCGGCCACAACGACCCCTGAAGGCAGGCCCAGTTGGGCGGCGAGTTCTTCACGCACTGTGCCAATGGCTTGCGTGCCTTCAAAGAGCTCGGGCATCTGATCGCGCCGCATGCCGGAGGCGGCCAGCAACTCATCGGACCAGTCGCGCGCGCCCACATCCAGCCAGCTGGTGCCGGCGCTATCGGACATGTCCGAGGCATACACTCCGGTCAGCCAGTAGTTCAAATAGTCTTTGGGCAGCAGCACCTTGGCGGTTTTGGCAAATATGTCGGGCTCGTTTTCGGCGACCCACATGACCTTGGGGGCGGTGAAGCCGGGAAAGACGATGTTGCCAGACAAGTCACGTACCTTTGCGGTGCTATCCAGCCGCGCGGCCTGATCCGCCGAACGTGTGTCGTTCCACATCAAGCAAGGGCGCAGCACGTCACCGCCCGCATCCAACATGGTTGCCCCGTGCATATGACCGGACACACCGATGCCCTTAATTGCCGCCACCTCGGCGGGGAAACTGGCGCGCAGTTCGGCAAATGCCGTGACACAGGCGGCCCGCCAATCGGCAGGGTCCTGTTCGCTCCAACCCGAATGCGGGTGAGCGGTATTGTACGTGGCCTCGCCTGATGCGACGACGCGCTGATCGCTATCGATCAACAGCGCCCGCAGCCCGGACGTGCCCAGATCTATTCCGACAAACACTTGAAGACTCCCTTTGGTGTCTCTCTCCTCGACTTAATTTTTGGCTCAAATTAATTCAAAGATCAAACCCAAAAATGGGTTTTTGAATATTTGATCAGTGGTCGTGGGAAAAAGTACGCCTTTTGGGTGGCCAAATAATTGTTTGTTTTCAACAAGTGCTGCGCTGCTTTAGGCGAATTTCCTCTTGGATATAATTCGTCGCAGCGGTGGCGGGTTGAGGTCGTCTTGACCTTCCACTAACTGGAAGCCTTATCTAGAACGCAGCACCAGAAAGCGGATGATTCCATGAGCACGGCACGTACAACCAGTTTCCAATTGCAGGGTCTTAAATGCGCGTCATGTGTGGGGCGCGCGCAAAAGGCCTTGGCTGCGGTTGAGGGTGTGCAGGACGCGCAGGTCAACTTAGCGACTGAAACCGCAAAGATCGTGTTTGAAGCGCCTGCCACGGCGGCGGAGATGGTCGCAGTCTTGGAGGCAGCGGGTTACCCGGCGCGCGTTGAAAATGTGACGCTCAGTATTGGGCAGCTCAATTGCGCGGGGTGCGTGCGTCGCTCCGAAACGGCTTTGAACGCGGGGAGGGGCGTGATTGAGGCGACGGTTAATCTGGCGACCGAGACCGCGGCTGTGCGTTATGCTGTTGGGGTCACATCGCCCACACAAATTGCGGCGCTGTCTACAAAAGCGGGTTACACGGCCACCGTAGTTGAGGCCGCCCAGCCCAAAGCTCCGGACACCAAGGCAGATGAAATTGCCGACTTAACCCGCAAAGTGGCGTTGGCGGCAGCGTTGGCACTGCCCGTATTTATCTTGGAGATGGGGGGGCATTTGATCCCAGCCTTCCATCACTGGATTGCGGGCACAATAGGCATGCAAACCAGCCACTTTATCCAATTTTTGCTGACCACGCTGCTGTTGGCCGGACCCGGTCAGGTGTTTTATCGCAAAGGGATTCCCGCGCTGCTGAAAGGCACGCCAGAGATGAATTCGCTGGTCGCGCTGGGCACAATGGCGGCCTATGGGTTTTCGGTGGTGTCGACTTTTGCGCCCAGCATTTTGCCGGTCGGCACTGCAAACGTCTATTTCGAGGCGGCGGCGGTGATTGTTGTATTGATCCTTGCTGGACGTCTGATGGAAGCGCGCGCCAAAGGGCGTACCGGCGAAGCCATTCGTGCGTTGGTGGGATTGCAGCCGCGTGAGGCGCGGGTGGAGCGCGGCGAGGCTGTTGTTGATCTGGCGATTGACGACATTGTCGTGGGTGATGTGATCCAAGTGCGTCCCGGTGAACGGATCGCGGTGGATGGGGTCGTGATCAGCGGCAGCTCATATGTAGATGAAAGCATGATCACTGGTGAGCCACTGCCCGTAGACAAAAGCCTGGATGCGCTGGTGGTTGGCGGCACTGTGAACGGCCAGGGAACCTTTCGCTTTCGCGCGCAGAAAGTTGGCGCGGACACGATGCTCGCACAGATCATCACTATGGTTCAGGACGCTCAGGGGGCAAAGCTGCCCATTCAGACGATGGTGGATCGCATAACGGGATGGTTTGTGCCTGCGGTGATGGCTGTTGCCGCGCTTACTGTGGTGGCGTGGTTGGTCTTTGGGCCTGATCCAGCCTTAGGGCATGCTTTGGTTGCAGGAGTTGCGGTGCTGATCATAGCCTGCCCCTGTGCGATGGGACTGGCGACACCGACATCGATCATGGTGGGCACAGGACGTGCCGCGCAAATGGGGGTGCTGTTTCGTAAAGGCGATGCACTGCAATCTCTGCGCGACTGTCAGGTGGTGGCCTTTGATAAAACTGGAACGCTGACCGAAGGGCGGCCTGTGCTGACGGATTTGATTGTCGCCGAAGACGCGAAAGAAGCCGAGGTTTTGGCCGTTATCGCGGCCGCTGAACAGGAGTCCGAGCATCCAATTGCGCGCGCTATATTGACTGCCGCTCAGGATCGCGGGCTGGATCTGCCAAGCGTGGAAGGCTTTGAGGCATTGGCAGGTATGGGTCTGCGCGCCACTGTGGCGGGGCGTGAGGTTTTAATCGGCGCGGATCGTTTAATGTCGGCACAGGGGCTGGATATGGGCGCTCTACAATCGCGTGGCGCGGTATTGGCAGGAGAGGGCAAGACGCCGCTGTATGCGGCCATTGATGGCTCTGTTGTAGCGGTCTTGGCCGTGGCAGATCGCGTCAAATCCTCAACGCCCAAGGCACTCAATATTTTGCACGACATGGGGCTAAAAGTTGCGATGATCACCGGAGATAACGCTCGCACAGCGCAGGCCTTGGCGGATCAGCTGGGCATCGATCATGTCGTGGCGGAAGTGCTCCCCGAAGGTAAGGTCGCGGCTCTTGAAGTTCTGCGTGCCGAGGTTGGTAAAGTTGCTTTTGTCGGCGATGGAATTAACGATGCACCGGCCTTGGCTCATGCAGATGTGGGACTGGCGATTGGCACGGGCACGGATGTGGCGATTGAAGCAGCTGATGTGGTCTTGATGTCGGGAGATGTGAATGGTGTTGCGAATGCGGTTTCTGTCAGCCGCGCGGTGCTGAGAAACATTGCGCAAAATCTGTTTTGGGCGTTTGGCTATAATGTTGCGCTGATCCCGGTGGCGGCAGGTGTCTTGTATCTGTTTGGCGGGCCACTTCTGAGCCCGATGTTGGGGGCAGGCGCTATGGCGCTCTCAAGTGTGTTTGTACTGAGTAATGCGTTGCGCCTGCGGGGGCTGCAGGCCGCAAGCGAGGAGGTGGCATCATGAATATTGGAGAAGTTTCAGAACGCGCGGGGCTTCCGGCCAAAACGATCCGTTACTATGAGGATATCGGGATGATTACCCCCGCGCGCGGAGAAAACGGTTATCGCCGGTTTTCGGAACAGGACCTGCACAAACTGGTGTTTCTAGGTCGCGCGCGTCTACTGGGATTTTCAATCGAACGGTGTCGAAATTTGCTCGCCTTGTACGAAGATCAAGGCCGCGCCAGCGCAGATGTAAAACGCATTGCGCAACAAAACCTGAGCGAGATTGACGCCAAGATTGCAGGCTTGCAAGCAATGCGCGACACATTGGCGGATTTGGTGCAGTCTTGCGCCGGGGACAACCGACCGGATTGCCCCATCCTCAAAGATTTGGGCGCCGCCCCAAACCGATAAGCTATCTCTAGGAGGCTTTCTGTGACCCAAGCCGAAATTCGCGACGGCGAAGCTGCGTTAGACTTTGATCCCTCTGAGCGGGTGGATGCCACATTGCGCTTTGTCGGAAAAATCCGAACGCCTTGGGCACGTGGAAACTGTCCCAAAAACGTGGCGCGGGCGCGGGAAGGGGACATGTCTGACATGTATGTCGAGCTTGATCCGGTCTTTGCGCAGGGATTGGAAGGGTTGCAGATCGGACAGGGGATTATGCTGATGTATTGGATGCACGAGGCGCGCCGTGATCTGATCACCCAAAAGCCGCGCCATTCTGATCATGCCCGCGGTACATTTGCGTTGCGCTCTCCCAATAGGCCCAATCCGGTGGCGTTGTCGGCCGTGCGGATCACCTCTCTGGATATTGAGACTGGTGTCATTGGGATCGATGCGATTGATTGCTTTGATGGCACCCCCTTGGTGGATATCAAACCTTGCTATACCGCAATCGATACGCCACCTGACCTGTGAGTCACCGCTTTAGTTAGGTGTGATGCGCAAAGCCTCGATCTCGCGCGCCATATCTTCGCAAAGCATTGCAATCTCTTCTGTCGATGCACTGCGGTGTAGCTCGAGGCGAAGCGCTGAGAGATTGGCCTGAAAACGGCGTGCAAGCCGGTCGGGATCGGCATCAGAGGGCAGTTCGGATGCGTCCTGCGCAGCCGCGAAAACCTTGGAGAACTCATCGCGCATGCGCGCTAGATATTGCTGCGAGGCTTGTGCTATTTCCGGTTCGATATCTTGGGTGTCGACCAGCGTTTTTGTCAGCATGCAGGCACGTCGTGCGGCGTCTGTGGGCTCGAGTTCAGCATAAGACCGCAGATGTGCAGCCAGACCTGCCAAAGGCGAAGGATTCTCGCGAAACTGCTGCATGAGCGCGGCACGATTGGTGGTGAAATACCTCTCCAGAGCAAGCAGATAGAGGTTCTGTTTGCTGTCAAATGCGGCATAAATGCTACCCGGTTTCATGTTGAGCACCGCCTCAAGGTCCTTGAGCGACGTTGCGTGGTAGCCTTTGTGCCAGAACAAAGTCATAGCAGCATCTAGCGCCGTGTCGCGATCATATGAGGCGGTGCGCGCCATGTGTTACTCCGCAGTTTGCTCTGACATCTGCGCCAGTTGCGCAAGGATTTGGCTGTAGTTTTCCACGCCCTGCGCGCCGGTGACAAGGTGTTTGCTGTCAAACACCACCGCCGGAACGCCTTGGATGCCTTGCTTGATCCAAAAGTTCTGAACCGCGCGGACTTCGTCGGCAAAGCGTTGGTCCTGCAGTACCTTCAATGCAGCGTCTCGATCCAACCCGATTTCAGCAGCAACATCAGCCAGAACGTCTGAATTCGATAGGTCGCGCTGATGGGTGAAATGGGCAGTGAATAGCGCCATTTTCAACGCATGTTTCTGACTCTGTTGATCCGCCCAGTGCAACAGTTGATGCGCCAGAAACGTGTTGTGCATGCGCATCTCATCATTGAAGGCAAATTCAAACCCTAGATCGTCGCCAAGTGCGGTCATCTGTTGACGCGAGGCGGCGGATTGCTCGGGCGTTGTGCCGTATTTTTCGATGATATGTTCGCGCAGGTTTTGGCCTTCGGGTGGCATCGTAGGGTTTAGCTCAAAAGGGTGCCAGTGCAATTCGTGCGCTGTGCCTGCGGCGTCCAGCGCTTGGGCCAATTGGCGATATCCGATGATGCACCAAGGGCACATTACATCAGAGACAATGTCGATCCGTAAAGGTGTGTTTGATTGGGTCATGATGCACCTTTGTGCGTGATTGGTGCCGAAAAGGCGAGGCCGAACCGGCCCCGCCCCTAACGTGTCGTTGATAATCTCGTTAGCTGGCTTTGGTCCAAGCAAAGGGTTGGAACACTTTGTCCACGGGGGTGTTGGCAAAGTGGTTTGTATAGTTGGACATCACTTTTTGGGAAACGCCAAGGATGACTTCTAGGATTTGACGCTGTGTAAATCCGGCATCAAGGAAAGCTTGGGTATCGGTGTCCTCCAACATGCCGCGATTGCGCACCACCAGTAGAGTGAATGTGCGGAGCGCTTCGAGTTTGGCGGTTGGCAGCGGTGTTTCATCGCGCAAGGCGTTTGAAATGGTGTCGTCCACCTTCATCATTTTGGCAATCGCTGTGTGGGCAGGCACACAGTAATGACAGTTCTGCTCAACGTTCACAGCCTGCCAGACCACGGTTTTTTCTTCCGCTGTAAGGCTCGAGTTCATGAACTGCGCATGCACATGGTTATAGGCGTCCAGAAGACCGGGAGCTTCGGCCATGACCGCGTGCAGGCCGGGAATGCGGCCGTTGGCCTTTTTAGATTTCTCTAGCAGGGGCTGAGCTTCGGCAGGGGCAGTTGTTTCGTCGTGAAGTGTAAAGTTGGCCATGGGAATGTCCTATCTGAATGTGTTGGCGTGACACTGATATGGCGTTCTTGAGCGATTGCTCAAGTAACGATTGAGTGATCACTCAAGAATATGCCGACTCACGTTGCCCAGCTCTTTCGGCCTACATTTGCTGTTGACAGTCTGGAGAATATTTAATTAACATCGCAACAATTAACATGTTAAGGTGAGCTATGCCACACGTCCACATTGAATACTCATCCAACCTAGAGGGGGTCGCAAAGATCGGCGGCCTCTGCGAGGCAATACGCCAAGCAGCGGTGAAGATCGATGCCTTTCCACTGGCTGGTGTTCGCGTGCGGGCCATCGCTGTGGATCATTATGCCATTGCTGACGGCAACCCGAAGCATGGTTTTGTAGATATTTCGGTGCGCCTTCGCGAGGGGCGTTCCTTTGACGTTAAGAAAGATGCAATCGAGCGCGTCTTTGAGGCCGCACGCGCCTATCTCGCGCCCACCATGACACAGCATTCCATCGCGCTATCCGCGGAAATACGCGACATCGATGCCGCGCTTTCCCCGAAATACGGCACGATCCGAGATCATCTGGAGACCAACACATGACGGCCCTTCACGACAATATTGCCAAACTCGACGGCTACCTGAAACGGTTCCGCCAAGACGGTATCAAGAACCGGATTGCGGGGCAGGATGTTGCGGGGGCAGGTGGTGTATTCCAGACACATTCGCCTGTCGACAAAACTGTGATCTGTGATGTGGCACATGGCACAGCTGCGGACATTGACACCGCTGCCAAGGTCGCTGCGGCCGCCTTTACGACGTGGCGCGACATGCCTGCGAATGAGCGGCGCAAGATCTTGCACCGTGTGGCGGATGGAATTGAAGCACGTGCCGAAGAGATCGCGCTGTGCGAATGCTGGGACACGGGGCAAACCATCAAGTTTATGTCCAAGGCAGCGCTGCGTGGGGCGGAGAATTTCCGCTACTTTGCCGACCAAGTTGTACAGGCCCGTGATGGCCAGCACCTAAAATCGCCAACGTTGATGAATGTCACCAGTCGCGTGCCGATTGGACCAGTCGGGGTGATCACGCCCTGGAACACGCCGTTTATGCTGTCCACGTGGAAGATTGCGCCGGCACTGGCGGCAGGTTGTACCGTTGTCCACAAACCTGCGGAAGCCTCGCCTTTGACTGCGCGCTTGTTGGTGGAAATCGCCGAAGAGGCCGGCCTGCCTGCAGGTGTCTTGAATACGGTAAATGGGTTTGGCGAAGATGCTGGCAAAGCGCTGTGTGAACATCCTGCGATCAAGGCGATTGCTTTTGTGGGCGAGAGCCGCACAGGCAGTCTGATCACCAAGCAAGGTGCCGATACGCTCAAGCGCAACCATCTTGAGTTGGGCGGCAAAAACCCAGTGATTGTGTTTGACGACGCCGATCTGGAGCGCGCCTTGGATGCGGTGATCTTTATGATCTACTCCATTAATGGAGAGCGTTGCACATCATCTTCGCGGCTGCTGGTGCAGGACACCATTCGCGAAGAATTTGAGGCCAAACTGGTGGCGCGGGTGAACAACATCAAAGTGGGCCATCCGCTTGATCCGGCGACAGAAATCGGGCCCTTGGTGACCGAAGAGCATTTCAACAAAGTCACCAGCTATTTTGATATCGCCAAGGAAGACGGCGCAACGGTTGCTGCCGGTGGCGTCACCGTGGGCGATGAGGGTTATTTTGTGCGACCAACGCTGTTCACCGGAGCCACCAACGACATGCGGATTGCACGCGAAGAAATTTTTGGTCCGGTGCTGACCTCAATCCCGTTCAGTACGGAAGAAGAGGCTTTGAGCATGGCCAATGACACACTCTATGGGCTGACAGGCTATGTCTGGACCAATGATCTGACCCGCGCGCTGCGGTTTACCGACAGTCTTGAGGCGGGCATGATCTGGGTGAACTCGGAAAACGTGCGCCATCTGCCGACCCCCTTTGGTGGCGTCAAGGCCAGCGGCATCGGACGTGATGGCGGCGATTGGTCGTTTGAGTTCTACATGGAGCAAAAACACATCGGCTTTGCCATGGGGCAGCATAAGATCACCAAGCTGGGGGCCTTGTAATGGGCGAGATTGTACTAGCTGCAAAGGTCACGCATGTTCCGACAATGCTGATGTCCGAGCAAGACGGTCCTGTCAAAGGCAAGCGCCAGGCAGCCATTGACGGTCATCTGGAAATTGCACGCCGCGCCAGAGAGTTGGGGGCGGATACGATTGTGGTCTGTGACACTCATTGGGTGATCAACGCGGGGTTTCACATCAACGCCAATGGCCGGTTCGAGGGGCTGTTCACGTCCAATGAATTCCCGCAATTCATTCAGAACATGCCTTATGAATATCAAGGCAACCCTGCATTGGGAGGTGCGATTGCCAAAGAGGCCTGCGATCGCGGGGCCTATACGCTGGCGCATAAGCTTGACAGTCTTGAGTTGGAATACGGCACGCTGGTGCCGATGCGGTTTATGTCGCGCGCCCATGACATGAAGGTGGTGTCGGTGGCGGCATGGTGCACGGTGCATGGCCATGACGAAAGCCGTGTGGTGGGCGAGGCCATTCGCGCCGCCGTCGAGGCGTCAGATAGCAAGGTGTTGCTGGTGGCGTCGGGGTCTCTGAGCCACAAGATTTGGCCCAACAAAGAATATGCCGCCAATAACGGCACCTTTACCATAAGCTCGGAATTCAACCGCCAAATGGATCTGCGTGTGCTGGACATGTGGCAGAACGGCGATCACGCAACGTTTCTGAAAATGCTGGGGGATTATGCCAATTTCTGCTGTGGCGAAGGGTCCATGCACGACACGGCAATGCTCTATGGTGCGCTGGGCTGGGATGCGTATGATGCAAAATGTGAGGTGGTTACCGAGTATTTTCCATCGTCCGGCACCGGACAGACAAACGTCATATTCCCCGTTCAATAGGAGGCTTTGATGCCTGTTCCCGCCCCTAATCTATACCCCGATTTCAACACGATCCGCTTGTCACATGCCTGTCTGAATGTGCGTGATCTGGCCGCGTCCAAGAAATTCTATACCGAAATTCTAGGCCTTCAGGTCACAGATGAGAATGACACACATGTCTATCTGCGCGCTATGGAAGAGCGCGGCCATCATTGCTTGATCCTGCAAAAATCCGATGTGTCTGGCACGGTTGAGGTGATGGGGTTCAAAACATTTGACGAAGAGGATCTGGATCGCGCTGAGGCGTATTTCAAGGCCAAAGGCCGCCCTACATCGTGGGTGGAACGTGCCTATCAGGGGCGCACGCTGCTGACGTCGGACAACATGGGTATTCCGCTGGAATTCTATCACAAGATGGATCGCCTAGAGCCGATTCATCAGAAATACGCGCTCTATCGTGGTGTGAAACCTTTGCGGATTGATCACTTTAACTGTTTCTCGCCCGACGTAGATGCCTCGGTCGCGTTTTACAGCGACTTCGGGTTTCGCGTGACTGAATACACCGAAGATGAGGATAGCAAAAAGCTTTGGGCGGCTTGGATGCATCGCAAGGGGGGCGTGCATGACATGGCGTTCACCAATGGCCGTGGGCCGCGCATGCATCATGTGGCATTTTGGGTGCCGACCCCGATGAATATCATCGATTTACTCGATCTGATGTCCACGACGGGTTATGTGGACAACATCGAGCGCGGCCCGGGCCGACACGGTATATCCAACGCCTTCTTCCTGTATATTCTGGACCCAGACGGGCACCGGATCGAGATTTATTGCTCAGATTATCAGACAGTTGACCCCGACCTTGAGCCGATTAAATGGGACCTTCAAGACCCGCAACGTCAGACCTTGTGGGGGGCCGCAGCGCCCAAAAGCTGGTTTGAACATGGCACGGAATTTGTCGGGGCCAAGCCTCGCGAGTCCCAAATTTCCGCCAGCCCGATCATTGCCCCCTAGGACAGGACAGAAAAATGCGTTTTGCAACATACACGGCCAATGGTCAGACGTTTTACGGGGCTGTCACCGACGCGGGCATGATCGCGCTCAATGACGCGTGCCCGCAGTGGGCCACGTTGTTGGACGCGGTTCAGGCTGACGGGCTCGCCACGCTTGCCCAAGCAGCCAAAGATACTCCCGTTACACACACCGACTTTGCCTATGAAATGGTGCTGCCCAATGCGCCGCGAATTCTGTGCGTCGGCGTGAACTTTCCAGACCGGAATGCGGAATACAAAGACGGCAGCGCGCAGCCGAAATATATGTCGCTGTTTCCGCGCTTTGCCAGCGGTTTTACAGGGCATGAGCGCCCCCTGATCCGCCCGCCGGAAAACCATACGTTGGATTACGAGGGCGAAGTGGCGATTGTGATCGGCAAAGCGGGGCGCCGGATTTCACAAGCGGATGCGTATGACCATATCGCCGCACTAACGCTGTGCAACGAAGGCACCATTCGCGACTGGGTGCGGCATGCGAAATTCAACGTCACTCAAGGTAAGAATTGGGATTGCTCCGGTGCGATTGGACCGTGGCTTGTGCCCTTCACCGATGCAAGTCAGCTGGATGAGGCGCGCATTGTCACGCGCGTGAACGGTGAGGTGCGCCAAGATGATGTGCTCAGCCGGATGATGTTCCCGATCCGACGCGAAATCGAATATATCTCGACTTTTATGACGCTTCAGCCCGGAGACATTATCATCACCGGCACACCCACAGGGGCGGGGGCGCGGTTTGACCCGCCGCGCTATCTGGCACCGGGCGATGTGGTCGAGGTCGAAGTCGACGGCATTGGCACATTGCGCAACGGCGTGGCGGACGAAGTTCTATGACACCGCAAGATCACGCCCGCGCCGCCGCCGATTTGCTTCAGGCGGAAAAGACCGGACAACAGATCGGACTCTTAACCCTGCGCCATCCTGAGATGGGGATGGATGATGCCTATGAGGTGCAAAACGCCATTTACCGCGCCAAGCTGGCGGCGGGGCAAAAGGTGATTGGCTGGAAAATCGGCCTGACGTCTAAGGCCATGCAATCAGCGCTGAACATCGATATTCCCGACAGCGGCATTCTGTTTGATGACATGGTGTTTAAAGACGGCGCTACTGTCCCTGCAGGACGGTTTATCCAGCCACGCGTTGAGGCCGAGATAGCCTTTGTGATGAAAACTGCGCTGGGCGGGACTGAAGTCACCCGCGCGGATGTGATTGCCGCTACGGATTACGTCGCGCCGTCTGTTGAGATCTTGGATACACGCATTCAGCGGATTGATCCCGTCACCGGCAAAGCGCGGGTGATTTTTGACACCATCAGCGACAATGCTGCCAATGCAGGCATCGTTTTGGGCCAACAGCGTCATGCGATTGACGACTTTGATCTGCGCTGGGTCGGGGCAATGGCGTTTCGCAATGGCGAGGTGGAAGAAACAGGCCTTGGCGCGGGGGTATTGAATGATCCAATTGAAAGCGTGGTTTGGCTTGCGCGTCGCATGGCGCAATACGGCCAGAGCATCGAACCGGGGCAAGTCATCCTGTCCGGTAGCTTTATTCGTCCGATCGAGTGCCCTTCAGCCTCGCATATTCACACAGATTTTGGCAGCTTTGGCCAAGTCGACATTTCTTTCGCATAGGAGAGGCAGATGCCCGCACCGCATAATCCGTTCAAAGCCGCACTCAAACGTGGTGAAGTGCAGCTCGGCTGTTGGCTGGGGTTGGCTGATCCTTATATTGCCGAAATAAGCGCGGGGGCTGGTTTTGATTGGGTGGTTGTTGACGGAGAACATGCCCCCAACGATTTGCGCTCAACCGTCGCCCAATTGCAGGTGATTGCAGCGCGCGATTGTCATGCCGTGGTGCGCCCACCAATTGGCGAGACCTATATGATCAAGCAATATCTGGACGCGGGCGCGCAAACATTGCTGATCCCGATGGTGGAAAGTGCCGCGCAAACGCAAGATCTGGTGGATGCGGTAACCTATCCGCCGCATGGGGTGCGCGGTGTGGGATCGGCCTTGGCGCGGGCCTCGGATTTTGCCGCGATACCTGACTATCTGCAAACCGCGCGCGAGCAGATTTGCCTGCTGGTGCAGGTGGAGAATCGCAAAGGCCTTGCGGCTTTGGATGACATTCTCAAGGTTGAGGGCATTGATGGCGTGTTCATCGGTCCCGCTGATCTGGCAGCAGATATGGGTTTTGCCGGCAACACGGGGGCCACTGAAGTCAAAGACGAAATTCTGGCGTCGATACAAAAGATTGTATCCGCCGGAAAAGCCGCAGGCATTCTGACTCTTGATGAGGATTTACAGCTTCAGTGCTGTGATCTCGGCGCGACGTTTATCGCGACAGAAATTGATGTGACGCTATTTGCGCGCAACATGCGCATGGCAGCAAATGAGGGCCAAAAGAGATTGCGTAAAACGTGATGCAATCGTCGCAATTAGGGGGGGACATGTCTAAGAAAACAATACTGTTGATTGGGACTTATGACACCAAAGGTCCTGAACTGCGATATTTGGAAGACTGTATTTGCGCGCAAGGCGGGAACGTTCTGAGCATGGACATATCCGTGCTGGGAGAGCCGGATAGTCCAACAGACATCAGCAAACATGAGGTCGCAGCCGCCGCCGGATTGAGCATCGAAGAGGTGATCGCGCTGGGCGATGAAAATCGCGCATTTCGAGCCATGAGCAAAGGCGCTGTCGCCCGCGTGCTGGGCGCTTTTGGCCAAAATCGGTTTGACGCCATGTTGGCAATCGGTGGCACCTTGGGCACCGATTTGGCACTGGATTGTGCACAGGCTTTGCCCTTGGGGGTGCCTAAATACGTTGTCTCAACGGTCAGCTACTCCCCTCTGATACCGCCGCATCGGTTGGCGCCTGACATTCAAATGATCCTGTGGAGTGGAGGGCTGTTTGGGGTGAACTCGATTTGTAAATCATCCCTCAGTCAGGCCGCGGGGGCGATTGTCGGCGCTGCAAAAGCAGCTGTGGTGCCGGACTATAGCAAGCCATTGATTGGCATGACCTCTTTGGGGTCCACTTGTCTGCGCTACATGAAGTTTCTCACACCAGAGTTGGAAAAACGCGGATTTGAAGTGGCCGTTTTTCATTCCACAGGCATGGGTGGCATGGCGTTTGAAAAACTTGCCGCTGAAGGCGCATTTGCCTGTGTGATGGATTTTTGTTTGCAAGAATTTGGCAATCTTCTGGCGGGGTCCGTGGCTTCAAGTGGTGCGGATCGCCTGACCAACGCGGGGCGTGTTGGCACGCCACAAATGGTGGCCCCAGGAGCGCTGGATTTGATTGACCTTGCCGGATGGCAAGAGGTTCCGCCGCAATATCAGGACCGCCCGTTTCATGAACACAACAGGTTGATCAAAAGTGCGGTGTTCAACGCGAGCGAGCGCCGCGCGTGGATTCGAGAAGTGGCCGACAGATTGGAGCAGGCCACAGGGCCAACTCATTTCTTTTTGCCTTTGCGGGGCGTTGAGGAGTGGGATCGCGAAGGCCAAGATGCGTATGATCCGGCCTCATTAGCCGCGATGAATGATGAAGCGCGTCAGGTGATCAGCAAGGTCGTGCCACTGAGCGAAGTTGATGCGCACATCAACGATGTGGCGTTTAGCGAGGCAGTTTTGACCCAGTTTGACGCATGGGTGGCGCAGGGAATTGTCTCGGCTGATCGCAAATAAGACTGCCAGCAATGTGGTAGCGTGATCGGGGGCGCCGCGTGGTGAACGATGAGAAAAGGAAGCGTGGTTGCATGAGTGAAGAAACATCAAATCAATTGACTGACGGTCTGCCGTTGACGTCACGGTCGCTGCCGATTTCACTGATCCGGGCGCGTGAAGTCGCGATGGAGCCGATCAGGGCCATGTTGCACCCAACAGGTATTACCGAGCAGCAATGGCGCATCCTGCGGGTGTTGAGCGAGCATGGGGCAATCGATGCGACCAGCCTTGCGTGGCGCGCGGGACTGCTGGCGCCAAGTGTGACCCGAATTGTGCAGACGATGTCGGGCAAGCAGTTGATTTCGCGTCGTAACGATCCTGACGACCGGCGGCGGCAATTAATCGGTTTGCTTCCTGCGGGGCAGAAGATTCTGGATGAAAATGCACAGCAGGCCCAATCCATTGCCAGCGGGTTTCGGGAGCGTTTGGGCGATGAGGACTTTGAACAGCTGCTTGATCTGCTGGACCGGCTCATCGGTGATAAATAGCGCGTTTTCCACGGCACACAAAGAAGTCGCGGTTGGTGGCGTCTACATCCATGTTTGAGAGAAGTGGTAGCCCGTACGAGAATCGAACTCGTCTTTCCAGGTTGAAAACCTGGCGTCCTAACCGATAGACGAACGGGCCACACTACTTGGTATGTCGGAACAGATGTTCCTGAAACCAACTTCGATGGTAGCCCGTACGAGAATCGAACTCGTCTTTCCAGGTTGAAAACCTGGCGTCCTAACCGATAGACGAACGGGCCATATCGAAGTGTGAGGCGTATTTAGTGAATGGTGCTGACGGGCGCAAGGAGAAATGTGCACCCGATGCGCGATTTTTTGCGCCCATTTGTTTGGGGCTCTGCCCCGCCGCAGCAGAGCTGCGACTCCCCGAGGTATTTAAGGCACCAAAAAGCCGATTTGGCCGTGATTTTAGGCGAGCGCTGCGTCTTCAAGGCGCAGTTGTGCGCTTTGGCGGCCGTTCCATGTGTTGATTTCAAGGCGGCCGGCGAGATGGAATCGCTTGCCACCGTGTGATTCGAGAGCTGGGCCAAGCTCGGTGTCAAAGGCTCCAAAGGCAATGGCGTCGATACGTGCGCCCAATCCGTCGCCAAAAGAGATCTTTAGGTGGCTGTCGCCGACGCGTTTGGCAAAGAGAATCTCGGCTTCGGGAAAGGCAAAGCGCGGCCCCGGGGCGCCGGCCCCAAACGGACCGGCCTTGTCGATGTCTTCGATCAATTCAACTTTGGCGGCTCCGGGCATGAGCAGGCCGTCCAGTTTAAGGTCTGCTGGGCCGGCGTCGCCCGCGCCTTGTTTGGCCAACAGGTCCGACAGGCGCGCCATGGCGGGCTCCAATTGGTCGCGCGCCACAGTGAGGCCCGCCGCCATCTTGTGGCCGCCGCCTTTGATCAACAGACCTTCAGCGGCGAGTTTTTGAATGGAGGCACCAAGATCGACACCTGAGACAGAGCGGCCTGAGCCTTTCCCCTCATCGCCATCCAACCCGATGACAATTGCGGGGCGATTTGTGGTCTCCTTGAGGCGTGAGGCGACAATACCCACCACGCCCGGATGCCAGCCTTCGCCAGCTGCCCAGACCAGAGGCGCATCAAAGCCGCGTTCCTCAGCCTGTGCCATAGCGGCGGCGCGCACGGCAGCTTCGATGTCGCGCCGCTCGGTGTTGAGCTCGTCCAGTCGCGCAGCGATGGCGCGCGCTTCCTGTTCGTTGTCTGTGGAGAGCAGACGCGCGCCAAGGTCAGCCTGACCGATGCGCCCGCCAGCGTTCACACGCGGCCCCAGAAGGAAGCCAAGGTGATACGTGTTGGGGGCGGCATCCATGCGGCTGACGTCAGAAAGCGCCACCACGCCGGTGCGGTCGCGTCGTGCCATCACTTTGAGCCCTTGGCGCACCAAGGCGCGGTTCACCCCAATCAGAGGTGCAACGTCGGCCACCGTGCCAAGCGCCACAAGGTCCAGCATGGCCATCAGGTTTGGGCCAGGCGTGCCAGCGTCGCGCATCTGGCGGTTGGCTTCCACCAACATTAAAAACACCACGCCTGCCGCGCAAAGATGGGCCAGCTCACCGGTTTCATCCTGACGGTTGGGGTTCACCACGGCCACGCAGTCGGGCAGGGTTTCGCCGCCAAGGTGGTGATCCAGCACCACAACATCCGCGCCTTGGGCGGCCGCAATTGGGCCATGGCTGAGCGTGCCGCAGTCGACACAGACAATCAGGTCGTGATCACGCGCCAGTCCCGCCATAGCGTTTTCATTGGGCCCGTAGCCTTCGTCAATGCGATCCGGCACATACAGCGTTGCGGTCTGCCCCATGTCGCGCAGCCATGTGATTAGCAGAGCTGCCGAAGTACCGCCGTCCACATCATAATCGGCAAAGACCGCGATTTTTTGGCGGTTATTTACCGCCTGCAAGAATCGCGCGGCCGCGGTTTGCATGTCTTTGAGGTTATGTGGGTCGGGCAGCAGATCCGCCAGTTTCGGCTCCAGAAAACTCTCCGCCTCCTGTGCGCTCACGCCACGACGCGCCAGCACGGCACAAAGCGCCGCGGGGAGCGCAGTATCTTGGGTCAGCTGCTCGGCGGCACGGCTTATTTCGACCGTGGGGCCAACCCAGCGGCGCCCAGTTAGAGAGCTTGAAACGTCGAGGAAGTCGCTCATGTGATGTCCTTCAGGATCGCGCTTGTGGTGCGCGCTGTGCCAAATTCACCGTGAAGCATTGAGACTTCGGCGTCATGGATTTGTTGCGCGCTCATCGCGGGCAAAGAGGCTGCCCAATCGCTGCGGGCATGGGTTTCAAAGGCTGCACAAGCGTCGTGGGCCAACCAGACATCAAAGCCCAGATTGGCCGCCATGCGCATTGAAGTAGAAATACATTGCGGTGTGGAAAGTCCTGCAATGACAACATCCTCTGTGCCAAGCGCGTTCAGACGAGCCTCTAAATCGGTGCCGATAAAGGCCGAGTTGGTGGATTTCTCCAACACAGGCTCTTCGTCTTGTGGGGCCACAGCGGCTTTGATCGCGTTGCCTCCTTGGGAGGGATGCAAGGGACTATCAGAGCGGGCCGAGATATGGCGCACATGGATAACAGGCGCTCCAAGAGCACGAAAGCCCGCCAAAAGGCGGGCTGCGTTGTCTTCTGCATCAGGGTTGTTACGGGCACCCCAAAGAGGGCTATCCATGCCCTCTTGGATGTCGATTAAAATCAGTGCCCGTGTCATTTAACCCTCAAGCGGTGCGCGATAGCTCATGCGACGCACCGAGCCGGACTTTGAGCGCATCAAAAGCGTGGTGGTTTCCACCCAACCCGGTGTGCGTTTGATCGCAGGCAGCAGCGAGCCGCCGGTCACGCCGGTTGCAGCAAAAATGACATCCTGTGTCACCATTTCGTCGCGAGAATAAATCCGGTCCAGATCTTTGATACCGGCCTTGGCGGCGCGACCACGTTCGTCGTCATTGCGGAAAAGAAGCTGACCCCACATTTGACCACCCATGCATTTCAGCGCTGCAGCAGCCAGAACACCCTCGGGAGCGCCACCTTGGCCCATATACATGTCGATGCCGGTTTCTTCGGCTTCGGCGCAGTGCATGACGCCAGCCACGTCACCGTCGGTGATCAGGCGGATCGACGCACCTGTGGCGCGGACTTCTGCAATCATGTCTTCATGGCGCGGACGCTCAAGGATGCAGAGTGTGATGTCGGATGTGGCACAGCCTTTGGCAGCGGCAAGCGCTTCTACACGCTCACGCGGAGACATTTCCAGCGACACTACATCTTTGGCATAGCCCGGCCCAATGGCCAGTTTGTCCATATAGGTGTCCGGTGCGTGCAGCATCGAGCCACGTGGGCCCATGGCAATCACGGTCAGCGCGTTGGGCATGTCTTTGGCGGTCAGCGTCGTGCCTTCCAGCGGATCAAGTGCAATGTCCACGCCCGGGCCGTTGCCGGTGCCTACTTCTTCGCCGATAAACAGCATCGGGGCTTCGTCGCGCTCACCTTCACCGATCACCACAACACCGGCAATATCCAGCAGGTTCAGCTGTTCGCGCATGGCGTTGACGGCGGCTTGGTCAGCGGCCTTTTCGTCGCCGTTGCCAATGAGGGCTGCAGATGCAATTGCAGCTTGTTCGGCGACGCGTGCGAGGCCGAGAGAAAGCATTCTGTCGTGAAATTCCGGTTTCTGGGACATGGGGAAATTCCTGTTTGAGGTCCTTAGTCTGCATAGCCTAGGGGGGGTTGGCTCACAAGTGAGGCCACAGCCCGCCCAAGATCGGATCAGACGGTTTCAATTCTAAGTGCAACTGGGGCTGTTGCCATAACACCTGTTTTCATCATGGCGTCGATCGCCCCGTCCACAGCATTGCGCTGGGTCTTGTGGGTGACAATCAAAACCGGTGCTTGTGTGTCGCTATGGCGGGTCTGGCGCATGCGGTCGATGCTGATGCCGTGCTCTCCCAGAGCTGTGGCGATTTTAGCCAATGCACCGGGACGATCCTCAAGCGAGAGGTGCAAATAGAAGGGGGCTGGCGAATTAGATTGAGCGGCAGCGGCCTGTTTCAACTCACCCGCAGGCACACCAAAGGTGCTCAGACGGAATCCGCGCGCGATATCGCAGATATCACCGAGCACGGCGCTGGCGGTTGGGCCTTCACCGGCACCGGGTCCGCGTAGTACAACTTGTTCCACCGCGTCGCCTTCGATCACAACCATATTGGTGCCGCCTTTAAGCTGACCCAAGGGACTGTCTGCTGGCACCAGACACGGCGTCATGCGCTGCTCAAGGCCACGACCTGTCATCTGGGCAACACCCAAAAGCTTGATTTTATAGCCGAGGTCTTCGGCTTGGCGGATATCTTCGATAGTGATGCGCTGGATGCCTTCCAATTCAACACCGTCAAAATTGACTTTGGTGCCAAAGGCGATGGAGGACAGCAAAGACAGCTTGTGGCCCGCATCAATGCCGCCGACGTCCAGATTGGGGTCTGCTTCCAGATAGCCAAGCGCATCCGCTTCGGCGAAAACTTCGTCATAAGGTAAGCCAGCGTCCTGCATCCGTGTCAGGATGTAGTTACAGGTGCCATTCATCACACCCATGACGCGGGTGATGTCATTGCCTGCAAGCCCTTCGGTCAGGGATTTGATCACCGGAATGCCGCCGGCCACCGCGGCTTCAAAACGGATCACATTGCCAGCAGCCTCGGCGGTTTCCGCCAAAGCCTGACCGTGGTGAGCAAGCAGCGCTTTGTTGGCGGTGACCACGTCCTTGCCACAGGCCAATGCGGCCTCGATGGCGTCCTTGGCAGGCCCGTCTTCGCCGCCCATCAATTCCACAAACACGTCAACGTCGTCGCGCTTGGCCAGTGCGACGGGATCGTCTTCCCAAGCATAATTTGACAGCGATACACCACGGTCCTTGTCACGCGCGCGCGCGCTGACGGCGGAAATGACCACCGCGCGTCCCGTGCGTTGGGCCAAGAGACTGGCTTTCTGGCGCACAATTTTCACGACGCCGACACCTACGGTGCCAAGCCCGGCAATCCCGAGGCGAAGTGGAGGGATCGTTGGGGTGGTCATCGGCGGTGCTCCTTGAGGTTTTGTGGGCTTTGCAGTGGCATGTAACGGGTTCCGGCAAGCTGTGCAACGCGGCCGCTTAAAGGGGGCGGTGAGTTCTTTGCCGACAGGACAGAAAAGCCGCAAATATCGGCGTTAATTGGGGTAGGGGGTGTCTTATTGGAGCGCTTGGGCTCGATTTCGTAGCCGTTGCGCGCGTGCCTCCAACGCGTCATCGCTTTCTGCGTCCAAACGAGGTTCCGTCAGGGCAGGGGTCTGGGAGGCGGGCACAATTTTTGGATAAGGCCCGGTTTCGATCTCATCGGGCACTGCGCGGTCAATGTCGGGAAACTGAACGCAGGCCGTAAGCAGAGGCAAAATAAGAACAAGGCGCAAAATCATAGGGTGTCAGCAATCCTTTGGGGCAGCGGCTGATCTTGTTATGGACCGAAGCCCGTGAGGCGGCAAGGCGCTGCTGCACGCAGATACACAGAAAGGGTTTTATAAGAACGAATGTTCAGTTAATTGTGGGGTATGGCAAGAACAACCGGCTCACATTCTGACATTACTGGCCCCCGTATTCGGGAGGCGGCATTGCGCCTATTTGCGCAACACGGATATGCGGCGGTCTCTATGCGCCAAATCGCGCGCGACGTTGGTGTTCAGGCGGGGGCACTATACAACTATACACCGGACAAGCAGTCATTGCTGTTTGACTTGATGCAAACGCATATGGGCGATTTGCTGGCGGCGCGCGCAGAATTGCCAATGGAGCCTGATCCGGTTGCCGCACTGAAAGCATTTGCCCGCTTGCACCTGAGGTTTCATGCCGAGCGCCCCGATGAGGTGTTTATCGCCTATATGGAATTGCGCAATCTCTCCGACGATAACTTTACCAAAATCGAAGAGATGCGTCGCGCCTACGAAGATCAATTGGAAGCGATTTTACGGGCCGGTATAGAGCAGGGTGTTTTTCGCGTGGCAGATTCCAAAATTGCTACGATGGCTGCGATTGCGATGTTGACCGGTGTGAATACATGGTTTCGTCAAGGCGGTCGTTTGTCACTTTCCGAAGTTGAACAAATTTATTGGGAGATGTTGCGTCAGGCCGTTGGCGCGCAATCTGAATGAGCGCCGCATGCGGCGCACAGGTTATCTCGCCGCACCCTTCGGGTTTGTCTCAGAATTCGAGGGGCAAAGCCCCTCTCAGGCCTATGTCGAGATCGCTCGCATCCCCATGATGTTTGCCAAAGGTTCCGGGCTTTTTGGTGCTGAAAAATACCTCGGGGGATAGTCCGCAATGATCATTGCGGACTTGGGGGCTGGCCCCCTTTTCAACCGTGCGTTTTAGTGGGCGGGTTGAATGAAAGTCCCGTTTCTGAGTTCAGCAAAAGCCTGCTGTAACTCCTCCTGTGTGTTCATCACGATAGGGCCATGCCATGCCACGGGCTCTTGGATGGGCGTCCCCGAGATCAGCAGGAAGCGTGCTCCGCGCTCGCCCGCTTGAACGGTGACTTCATCACCATTACCAAAACGCACCAACGTGCGGTCACCAGACAAATCGCGAATGTTGACTTCTTCTCCACCCACCTCTTTTTCCAACAATACGCCTGTGGGCTGGCTGGCATCCGCAAAAGCCGCTTCGCCTTCAAAGACATAGGCAAAGGCGCGACGGTAGGTGTCGACGGGGAAGGTCTTTTTCACTCCAGCTGGAACGGTGACGTCCAGGAACATCGGGTCCGCTGAAATGCCGTCCACTGGGCCAGTCTTGCCCCAGAAATCTCCAATGATCACGCGCACAACCGTTCCGTCATCTTCCACAATCTCGGGAATTTCCCGCGAGGTGACGTCCTGATACCGCGGATCAGTCATTTTGAGATCACGCGGTAAATTGGCCCACAATTGAAAGCCGTGATTTACACCGTGCGCATCCGGGCTTGGCATTTCCTGGTGTAATATGCCACGCCCGGCTGTCATCCACTGTACATCTCCCGCGCCAAGGTTGCCGGTATTGCCCAGGCTATCTTGATGCTCAACCGCACCAGACAATACATATGTTATGGTCTCAATTCCGCGGTGCGGGTGCCACGGAAACCCCTTTGCATAAAGAGCAGGGTCATCGTTACGGAAATGGTCCATCATCAGAAAGGGATCGAGTTCCTCAGGATCACGAAATCCAAAGGCACGATGCAAGTGTACACCTGCACCTTCCATTGTGGGTTGGGCTGCACGTGTTTCCAAAACCGGTCTGATTGACATGTGTTTCTCCTTTTCGCGCCTCAACCCTAGTGTCCCACGACAGCGCACTCAATATGCGTGCAATCACGGCAGTTGTGCGTAAAAGCGCGGAGAGAGGCAGTTCCTAAACTAAAGTCCGAGTTGCTACGACGCTACGGCACCCCAAAGGAACTCTTTTGCAAACGGCCGCAAGCCGCGTAACGTAGTCTTTCAGAAGATCACCACGAAGGCAGGGGAGGGCCGGAATGTTAGGGTCAATGATGATGCGTCCGTTAAAAATTGCGGACATCTTGGGATATGCGGCTGAAATCCATCCAAGGAGCGAAGTTGTTTCTGTGCGCACCGAAGGTGACGTTCATCGCCAAACCTATGCGCAAACCGCAAAAAGGGTCGCGCAACTTGCCCACGGCCTGAAAACGCTGGGTATGGAAACTGGCGATCGCGTGGCGACGCTGGCGTGGAATGGTTACCGTCATTTTGAGCTCTACTATGCCATTTCCGGCGCAGGTGGCGTGTGTCACACCATCAACCCCCGCCTTTCTGAAGAACAGATGACCTATATCGTGAACCACGCGTCAGACACGATGCTGTTTGTGGATTTGACTTTTGTGCCTTTGGTGGCAGCACGGCGCGCAGATTGGCCCGAGGGGCTCAAAGTGGTGGTGATGACGGATCGGGCCCATATGCCCGATGGGGACTATCTGTGCTATGAAGAGTTGCTACAGGGGCAATCTCAGCACTACGACTGGCCTGATTTGCCGGAGGAAACCGCGGCTGGACTGTGTTATACGTCCGGCACAACAGGCCATCCCAAAGGCACGCTTTATTCGCACCGCTCGACTGTGCTGCACGCGATGATGGTCGGACTGTCGCTGCCCAAAGCACTACAGCCGGGGCGGCGGGTTTTGCCGGTGGTGCCGTTGTTTCATGTCAACGCCTGGGGTTTGCCCTATGCCGCGCCGCTCACTGGCGCTTCGTTGATTTTTCCAGGGGGCGCATTGGACGGCCCCAGCCTCTTTCGCCTGATGGATCAGGAACAGGTCTATTCCGCGTGGGGTGTGCCCACCGTCTGGTTGGGGCTTGAGGCTGAAATCAAGGCCCAAGGCCGCATGCCGCAAGGCTTGGGCGACATGGTGGTCGGCGGCTCTGCGGCGCCTGCCAGCCTGATTGAGTTTTTTGAAGACGATGGTGTGAACGTTTGTCATGCGTGGGGCATGACCGAGATGAGCCCGATTGGCACTCAGGGCAACCTGCCGGACTATTTGGCCGATAAACCCAGTGCCGAGCGCATTGCGATCAAATCCAAACAGGGGCGTCGCGTGTTTGGTGTTGAACTCAAGATCGTAGACGAAGATGGCGCGCGCTTGCCCCATGATGGCGAGGCGGCCGGCGAGCTTTATGTGCGCGGCCACGCTGTGACCGCAGGGTATTACAAAAACGAGGCGGCCAATCAGGATGTGTTTGACGCGGACGGTTGGTTTGGTACTGGCGATGTCGCCACAATTGATGCGGATGGCTATCTAACCATCACCGACCGCGCCAAAGACCTGATCAAATCAGGCGGCGAATGGATTAGCTCGCTGGATTTGGAAAACACGGTAATGGCGCATCCTTTGGTGGCCAATTGTGCGGTGATAGCCGTGCCGCATCCAAAATGGGATGAACGTCCTCTTTTAATTGTGGTGCCATCGCCTGCGGCGCGTCCAGAGGTCAGCGATTTGATGGATCTACTGTCGGAGCATTTTGCCAAATGGCAGCTGCCCGATGATGTGGTGTTTGTGGATGAAATCCCACTGACCGCGACGGGCAAAGTCTCAAAACTCACCCTGCGCAAGCAATTCGGTGATCATAAATTACCCGACATGGACTGACATGATGCGCTCAGAGATGCTTCACATCGACGGTCACCCGTTTCATATGCTGGTGGACGGTCCCAAAGGCGCTCCGCTTCTGTTGTTTTTGCACGGATTTCCGGAATACTCGGGGGCGTTTGAGGAAGTGCTGCCGCTTTTAGCCGCGGATTATCTCTGCGTGGCACCTGATCAACGCGGCTTTGGTGCGTCATGGAGACCTGCCGAAGTGTCGGCCTATGCTATGCCTGCGCTCATGGGGGATATGGTGGCGGTGATCAACCACTTTGGCGGTTCCGCGGCGGCGGTGATTGGCCATGATTGGGGCGCAGCAGTGGCTTATGCTTTGGCGTTTCGGCGCCCCGATTTGATGGACAAACTTATTGTTATCAATGGTGTGCATCCGGCACCATTTCAAAAGGCCATGGCAGCAGGCGGGGCGCAAACCGAGGCCAGCCAGTACATCAGCTGGTTACGCAGCGAAGGGTCTGAACAGGCCTTAGCGGCCAATGAGCATGAAAAAATGTTTTCGATCTTTTCCAAGCACATGGACATGTCTTGGATGACCCCGCAAAGGCGCGCCGCCTACCGCGCGGCTTGGGGGGACGCCAACCAAGTGCGCGGCATGGTCAACTGGTATCGCGCTTCCCGCCTCAAGCTCGCCAAGCCCGGCCAACCGATCCCTGAAAGTGAGTTGCCAGAGTTTCCAACTGACGCCTTGCGGGTTTCGATGCCGCATTTGCTAATCTGGGGGCTTCAGGACCGCGCTCTGCTGCCAGAGTCTCGCGCGGGTCTTGAGCAGTATTGCGATGATCTCACGATAAAAGAAATCGCAACCGCCGACCACTGGATATGCCACCAATATCCTGAAGAGGTCGCGCACTACATTCGCCAATTTGCGCCGCCGCCCTAATCTTCTTCTCTGCCTAAATACTTCCGCCGGAGGCCACCCAACGCTGCCTCACCCACAGCACCCGAATATCCTGCAAATGACGTCGTGTCTCAAAGCATTCCACGCCTTGCCAGAACGACACCCCGCTTTATCCTGATCTCAAATCATAGGAGACATACATGTCCGGTGACAGCCACCTACCAGCCGCCCTACGTGGCCTGCGCATCCCAGCCATTGCCTCGCCGTTGTTTATCATTTCGGTGCCCGCGCTGGTCATTGCGCAATGCAAAGCCGGGGTCATTGGTAGTTTTCCAGCGCTCAACGCGCGCGAAGGCGAGGGAGAGCATCCGCTACTTGACACATGGCTCACCCAGATCAGCGAAGAGCTGGATCGCCACAATCAAGTCAATCCTGACCAGCCTGCGGCGCCGTTTGCGGTCAATCAGATCGTACATCGGTCAAACACGCGGCTGGACCGTGATATTGAAATCAGCCATCGCCACAAAGTCCCGATCTGGATCACCAGCCTTGGTGCACGGGTCGAGGTCAATGAAGCTGCGCATGACTGTGGCGGTATCGCGCTGCATGACATCATCAACAACCGCTTTGCCAAAAAGGCGATTGAAAAAGGCGCTGATGGACTGATTGCTGTGGCTGCAGGCGCAGGCGGACACGCAGGCCCGCAATCGCCGCTGGCCCTCATTAGTGAAATTCGTGAATGGTTTGACGGCCCGCTTTTGCTGTCTGGGTCTATTGGCACAGGCGCATCACTGCTTGCGGCCCAAGCGATGGGCGCGGATCTCGGCTATATTGGAACGCCGTTCATCGCCACAACCGAAGCAAATGCCGTGCAAGGTTACAAAGACATGATTGTCGACAGCGGCGCAGACGACATTGTCTACTCATCCCTGTTCACAGGTGTCTCCGGCAACTACTTGCGCGGCTCGGTACAAAACGCGGGCATGGACCCTGACAATTTACCCGAGGGGGATTTGAAAACCATGAACTTTGGTGACAGCCGTGAAAAGCCCAAAGCATGGAAAACCATCTGGGGATCGGGGCAGGGCATCGGCGCTGTCAAAGATGTGGTGCCCACAGCAGATCTTGTGGCGCGTATTGAACGTGAATACATCGCCGCGTGGCAAAAGCTTCAGGATCGCATGTCGTGAGCGCGATGTTCCATCTGGTGCGCCACGCGCAGGCCAGTTTTGGGGCCGCAGACTATGACAACCTGTCCGCCCTTGGGCATCGCCAATCCGCCGCGCTGGGCGCTGCTTTAAAACAACAAGGCGTGGTGCCGGACGCGGTGTTTATTGGCGCGCAGCGCCGCCATCGCCAAACATGGGAAGGTATTGAAAGTGCTTTGCAAACCGGCCTGACGCCCATCGTGTTGCCGGGATGGAACGAATTTGACTTTGGCGGTTTGCTGGAAGCGCGCTTTGCTGCGCGCGACGACAAACCTGCCGATTTGCACAGTGATCGCAAAACTCATTTTCGGATTTTGCGTGACACGGTGTTGGAATGGCAGCGCGACGAGATTGCGGCACCGCCCGAAACGTTTGAAGACTTCACGCGTAGGGTGCGTCAAGCGCGTGACGTGATCGCCGCAAGTGGTGCAAACGCCCCCCTCGCGGTGAGTTCCGGCGGCGCAGTTGGGCGCACCGTTGCAGATGTTTTGGCCGCGCCGCCCGAGCAGATGATCTTGCTGCAACTTCAGGTCAAAAACTGCGCCGTGGCGCGATTTGTCATGGCGCGTGGAAACATTTGGCTGAACGGGTTTAACGACACGCCGCATATCAATGCGGACAACGAAAAAGAAATGCTGACATATAGTTAGCGTCTTGGCTGACCCTGTGGGGAGACAGGTGCACCCAAGCGAGGGAGGAGACAATATGGACGCGACACAATTGGATGTGCAGGCGGTCGAGGCATGGCTCGTCGCCAATCTCGCAGGCTTCAAAGGCCCGGTCACGGCCACAAAATTTGATGTCGGGCAATCCAACCCGACGTTCCATCTCAGCGCGCCCTCGGGCCAATATGTTCTTCGGCGCAAACCTCCCGGTGTTTTGCTGAAATCGGCTCATGCGGTAGATCGTGAATTTCGTGTCCAGCAGGCTCTGGCTGCAACCGATGTTCCGGTCGCCAAAATGCATCTGCTTTGTGAAGATGATGATGTGATTGGCTCGGCCTTCTACATCATGGATTTTGTGCAGGGGCGCAACTTTGACGATCCCCGCCTCAAAGATCTTGATAACGCCAGCCGTGCGGCTGTGATCGATGACATGGGGCGCGTGTTGGCCGCCGTCCACTCGGTGGATATTGCTGCCGTGGGCCTGTCGGACTTTGGTCCCGACGGCAGCTATTTTGAGCGACAGGTGGCGCGCTGGACCAAACAATACCGCGCCTCTGAAACCGAGGCCATTCCGCAAATGGACACGCTGATCGACTGGCTTGCGGCCAACACGCCCGCCGATGATGGCAAACGCTCACTGGTGCATGGCGACTATCGCCTCGACAATATGCTGTTTGCGCCCGACGCGCCCAAAGTGGTTGCGGTTCTGGATTGGGAGCTGTCCACCATCGGGCATCCCTATGCGGATTTGGCGGCCGTGATCATGCAGTGGCAAATGCCGCCGGGAAACGAGGGGCGCGGCTTAGCCGGCGTGGATCGCGCGGCCCTTGGATTGCCGTCGGACGAGGAATTCATAGCTGCCTACTGCGCGCGTATGAACTTGCCGGGGATCGAACGCTTCGGGTTCTATCTGGCGTTTTGTTTCTTTCGCATGGGCGCAATTATTCAAGGCGTGAAAAAACGCGCGCTGGATGGAAATGCCTCGGACCCTGCGCGGGCTGCCAAACTCGGGGGCTTTGTGCCAATGTTTGCCATGGCCGGATTGGGAGCTGCCAAAAATGGATAAGATGTTTCAGGATCGCGTGGTGATGATCACTGGCGCCGCCAGTGGTTTTGGGGCTTTGGCCGCCGAGAAATTCGCCGCCCAAGGCGCCAAGCTGGGCCTCTCGGACATCAACGGCGCGCAATTGGCCCAGGTGGCCACCGCATTGCGCCTGCAAGGTGCTGCGGTGGTGCATGACACGGTGGACGTCTCAGATGAGGCGCAGGTCGCCAGCCACATTGGCAACATCACGCAGGCCTTTGGCACCCTTGATGTCGGGGTGAATAACGCCGGCATTGGTCACGACGTCACGCCGCTGCAGAACCTTAGCACCGATGACTTTGACCGCATGATGAACGTCAACGCCAAGGGGGTGTTTCTGTGTATGAAATACCAAATCCCAATGATGCAGGCCGCTGGCAGTGGCGCAATCCTGAATGTGGCCTCTGCGGCGGGACTTGTCGGCGCGGGCCATCTGTCGCTCTATGCGGCGGCCAAACATGCGGTGGTGGGCATGACCAAAGCCGCCGCGGATGAAAACGCCAAACGCGGCATTCGGATCAATGCGATCTGCCCGTCATTTTCCGCCACACCCATGGTGGATGAGATGGCCGATCAGGTCGGTGGCCGTGCCGGTCTGAGCCGCGAAGAAGCCCTTGGTCATATCGCCTCGCGCATTCCCATGGGACGCGTGTCAGCCCCCGACGAGGTGGTGCAGGCGATGTTGTGGATTTGCGCGCCAGACAATAGCTTTATGACAGGGCAGGCCATCGCTATTGATGGCGGCCTGACCGCGATCTGAACAAAAGGCTTTCCAAAGACATGGCGCAAACTCCGCTCGACCCCGCCCTTGATGAAGCGCCTTATGCGCTGCAAAAACACCTCGGTTTCCGGTTGACCCATTGGGACGAGGACTTTGCACGTATCGAACTGCCGATTGAACACTACCTAATGAACCGCGCGGGGATTCCGCATGGCGGTATCTATGCGACCCTGCTGGACACAGTGATGGGCTATGCGGGCTGCTACACTGGCGATCCAGCCCATAAAAAGTTGGCGCTGACGCTTTCTTTAACGACAAACTTCCTGTCGCGGCCCAAAGGACAGACCCTGATCGCCGAAGGCACGCGCACCGGCGGAGGGAAATCGACGTTTTTCGCGGAATCCACCATCACGGATGAAACTGGAGAAGTCATCGCGCGCGGCTCTGGTGCTTTCAAATACCGCGCGACAACGCTTTAGGCCGCTGCCTCCAGCACATCCCATCCCGCCGCCAATTCTGCGACAGACGACAAAATGAAATCCACCGTTTCATCGCTCATGAGCACACTCAGGTTCAATCGCACAAACCCTGGTTTGGACGCACCTTCCCCAAACAGAATGTCGTCGCGAATAACCGCGGATAGATCATCTGCAATGCGCAACAGGTGATGCACATAAGGCCCGGCACAAGAACAGCCGCCGCGCGCCTGAATGCCATAGTGATCGGACAACGCGCGTGTAAAGGCGTTGTGGTCAATCCGCTGACCTGCGCTGTTGCGCGGCACAAAGGACAGAATGGGCAAACGCTGACCCCGTTCGGGGGCCAATATCTGGACATGCGCGTCCTCGCCCCACGCTGCAAAAGCGCGTGACGTCAAATCCGCATTGCGCGCAGTTATTTCTTCTTGCCCGATGACGTCTTTGACGATCATCGCCAATGCGACGCGAATATCGCCAATCACATTGGGGGTGCCGCCTTCTTCGCGCTGCTCAAGGCGGGCGACATAGTCATGCTGATGGGCGTTGACAAAGGCCACTGTGCCACCACCCGGCCGATACGGCGCGCGCGCCTGCGCCAGATCTCGGCGTACGATCAAAACGCCGCTCGCGCCCGGCCCGCCAATGAATTTGTGGCCGGAGAACACCAATGCATCTACTTCGGCGCCCGCTGCAGGAGTCATCGACATCGGCAAATATGGCCCACCGCCCGCATAGTCCCAGATCATTACGCCGCCCGCGTCTTTGACCAATTTGGTGACGGCGGCGACGTCTGGCCCAACGCCAGTGACATTCGCCGCCGCACTCATCGCCACGATAACCCGACCGTGGGGCGTGCGTTCCGTGAGAAGTGACTTCAGCGCCTCCAAGTCTGGCCCAGGCGCATCTCCTTCACGAACTTCAATGACTTCGGCATTGCTTTCACGCCATGGCAAAAGGTTGGAGTGGTGCTCATAGGGCCCTACCAACACCGTGTCATAGGAACCCACTTCCAACATATGTACCAACTGGTTTAACCCGCTGGTGGCACCTGATCCGGAAAAGATCACTGCATGGTCCTCAGCACGGGCATGACACAGTTCACCTACAATTTCGCGTGCCGCGTCGCGCAGACCTGTCATTTGCGCGCCACAATAAGACGCTTTTGTATGACTGTTGGCATAAAACGGCAAAACCTCTTCCATCACAAAGGTCTCGATCTGGCGCAATGCGCGCCCCGACGCCACATAGTCCGCATAGATCAATTTGCGCGTCCCATAGGGGGTTTCTATCGAGGTGTCCCCGCCAATCAGCCCCTCTCGCAAGGCGTCAACAGGAGCACGCGCCCCCCTCAGAGCGGTCTCAAACTGTTTAAACTTTGCTTTCTGATCGGACATGGGACACCTCTGCGCTTTCTGCGTACCAGAAATATATTGGCCACTATGTGGAATTCCTTCACATATTTTTGCAATTTACTTTCTATCTGTGTGTCATATGATCTAAAATATGGAGAAATTCGATAATATTGATAGATCGATACTCGATCTGCTTCAGCGCGACGCTGATTTGTCTCAACGTCAAATGGCCGATCAGCTTGGATTGTCGCAAAACGCGCTCTGGCGCCGCCTTAAACGGCTTGAGGAAAGCGGCATCCTGCAAGGCAGGCGCATGCGCATTGATCCCGCCCCATTGGGGCTGGATTTGACGGTCTTTGTGATGGTGCGCACACGAAATCACTCGATGGAGTGGGCCGAGGCGTTTCGCAAACATGTGGCGCTCATTCCCCAAGTGATTGAAATGCACCGCATTGGCGGGGATTGGGACTATATGCTCAAGATCGTGACGTCGGGCATGTCCGGCTATGACGCCGTTTATCGCCGCATGACCACCGGATTTGAGATGGACACTGTAACCGGATATTTTGCCATGGAAACCATGCTGCAAGACCGCCCGCTGGATGTGTTCTAACCCCCCGTCTTTTTGGTGCTCTAAATACCTCGGGGGGCGTGCCGCTTTGGCGGCGCGCTGGGCAGAGCCCCAGTCTATTTTGTAAAAAATTCACATTAGACATCTTGCGACTCGCAGAATATTTCCATAAATCGCGATATATGGAAATGAATGATGCCTTGTCAGCCTTTGCCGCCCTCAGCCAGCCAACACGACTGGATGTTTTCCGTCTTTTAATCAGGACAGGTGACGCTGGTATGACGGCTGGTGAAATCGCTGAACATCTGGATGTTCGCCAAAACACATTGTCAGCCAACCTGTCGGTTTTGCTGCAGGCGAATTTGCTGCGCAATCAGCGAGAAGGGCGCAGCATAAGGTACTTTGCCGACACCAACGGGTTGCGCGGGCTGCTCGGGTTTTTGCTGCAGGATTGCTGTGGCGGACAGCCGGAACTGTGCCAGCCGCTCATCGAAGATCTGACTTGTAGCACTTGCTGATAAAGGAAAGCATTATGCTGGCGACCAAATATAATATCCTGTTTTTGTGCACGGCAAACTCGGCGCGCTCGATCATGGCCGAGGTTCTCTTGCAAAGCGAGGCAAGTCAACGCTTCAATGTCTATTCGGCAGGATCGCACCCGCGTGGTGAAATACATCCGAAAGCGGCGGATCTGCTGAAACGTTTGGACCATGACATCTCTGGTACACGCAGCAAAAGCTGGGACGAATTCGCCCAAGACGACGCTCCTGAAATGGACTTCATTATCACCGTATGTGACCGGGCAGCTGCCGAAGCCTGCCCGAAAATGCCGGGCATGCCGATGACTGCGCATTGGTCTATTCCAGACCCTGCTACAGTTCAGGGTCTGGAAGCTGAACAGCACCTCGCATTTGCCGAGGCCTACCGCATGCTGCGCAACCGAATTGTGGCTTTTGCCAATCTTTCGATTGACGAGTTGGATAAGCTGGCCTTGCAACACCAACTGGACCGGATTGCAGCCGAAACCTATGAGAAAGGTGCCGCAGAATGAGCGACCAAACATTACAAGCCGAAGCAGGACTGGGCACTTTTGAGCGTCTCTTGTCGCTTTGGGTGGCGCTCGCTATCGGGGCAGGGCTATTACTTGGCAGCCTGTTCCCCGGTGTGTTTGCCAGTTTGGCCGCATTGGAAATTGCATCCGTTAATCTGCCGGTGGCTGTGCTGATTTGGGCGATGGTCTTTCCGATGATGGTGGGTGTCGACTTTGGCGCGCTTGCGCAAGTTGGTGACAAACCCAAAGGTCTGGTGATCACGCTGGTGGTCAATTGGCTGGTCAAACCCTTCACCATGGCGGCTCTGGGCGTGCTGTTCTTCAACTATATTTTCGCGCCTTGGATTTCACCTGAAAATGCTGCGCAATATCTGGCAGGTGTGATCCTGCTTGGCGCTGCACCTTGCACAGCCATGGTGTTTGTCTGGTCAAACCTTGTGCGCGGCGATGCCAACTACACTTTGGTGCAGGTCAGCGTAAATGATGTGATCATGGTCTTTGCCTTTGCCCCGATTGTGGCGCTTCTCCTGGGGGTGACCGACATTGTGGTGCCTTGGGAAACCCTGATCCTGTCGGCGGTGCTTTACATCGCGCTGCCCTTGCTGGCCGGCATTCTAACCCGTCGCTATCTGATGGGGCAGGGCGGTGAAGCTGCCGTGGATCACCTCAAGGACAAACTGCGCCCCACGTCTGTGGCGGGTCTGTTGCTGACCGTGGTTCTGTTGTTTGGTTTTCAATCACAGGTCATTCTCTCCAAACCTTTGGTGATTTTGCTGATTGCTGTTCCATTGGTGATACAGAGTTATGGTATCTTCTTTGTAGCGTATTTCTGGGCCAAGGCGTGGAAAGTACCATTCAAAGTGGCCGCCCCCTGTGCGTTGATCGGCACGTCCAATTTTTTTGAACTGGCCGTTGCGGTTGCGATTTCGCTCTTTGGCCTTGGCTCCGGCGCGGCGTTGGCCACCGTCGTCGGGGTGCTGGTCGAAGTGCCGGTGATGCTCTCGCTGGTGGCCTTTGCCAACCGCACTCGCAGCTGGTTTCCCAGCGAATAAACAGAGTTTACGCGATCCGGATTTGAAGGACGCAACTATTAAACAGGACAGAATTGATGAAAAAAATCGCAATCAATGGCTTGGGGCGGATGGGCAAACTGGTCATTCGCAGCTTCTTTGATCTTGGGCTCGAGGCCGAAATTGTGCTGTTGAATGACGGCGAAGGCGATGCTGAGTTGCATGCCCATCTGCTCGAGTTTGACACGGTGCATGGTCGCTGGCGGGCTGATTTCGCCTTTGATGAGAATAGCATCTCAATCGACGGCCACCAAATGCGCTTCACCTCGAGCCGCGATCTGAATGATCTCCCCCTTGCCGAGCTGGGTGTGGATCTGGTCGTAGATTGCACGGGCGCGTTTAAATCCAACGCCAAGCTGGCGCCCTACTTTGCAGCAGGCGTCAAAAAGGTTGTGGTCTCGGCCCCCGTTAAAGAAGACGACGTGGCCAACATCGTCTTTGGCGTGAACCACGACACCTATGATGCGGATCAACACAAGGTCATCACCGCTGCATCCTGCACCACCAACTGCATTGCCCCCGTGGTTCAGGTGATCCGCGAAAACCTCGGCATCGAGCAGGCGTCCTTCACAACGATCCATGATGTGACCAACACCCAAGTCATGGTGGACCGCGTGCACAAAGACCCCCGCCGCGCGCGCTCGGCACTCAATTCGCTGATCCCGACCACCACTGGATCAGCCAAGGCCATCATCCAGATTTTCCCCGATATGGCGGGCAAGATCGACGGGCATGCCGTGCGTGTGCCGCTGCTCAATGCCTCGCTGACCGACATTGTGTTCGACGTCAGCCGCGACACCACAGCGGACGAAGTCAACGCGCTGTTTGAAAAAGCCTCCCAAGGCGCGCTGGAAGGCATCATGGGTTATGAGCCGCGCCCGCTTGTCAGTTGCGATTTTACCAATGACGACCGCTCCACCATCATCGACGCGCTGTCCACCCGCGTAATCAACAAGCGCCACGTCAAAGTCTATGCGTGGTATGATAACGAATGGGGCTATGCCTTCCGCTTGGCTGATGTCACCCGCATGGTGCTGGAAAGCATGTAAGGTACACCTGAGTCGCAATTTTGTTTAGCGCCCGTCCTGTGGTCGGGCGCACTCGCATCCTCTTTAGGCCGCACAGGCCACAAAGTGATCGTTATGACTGATACAGCCAACACCAAACCCGAAGGCCTTGCCGCCTATATCACCGTCACCGCCGCCTATTGGGCTTTTATGCTCACCGATGGTGCGCTGCGGATGCTGGTGCTTTTGCACTTCAATCAACTCGGGTTTTCCCCGATCCAGCTGGCCTATCTCTTTCTGCTGTACGAATTGATGGGGATCGTCACCAATCTCTCGGCCGGTTGGATTGCCGCGCGCTTTGGGCTCACGTCCACGCTCTATGCAGGGCTTGCCATACAAATCGCTGCGCTTATCGCACTGGCCCAACTTGATCCCACCTGGTCGCTCTGGGCTTCAGTCATCTTTGTGATGGCGGTGCAGGGCGCGTCGGGTGTGGCCAAAGACCTTGCCAAGATGTCGTCCAAATCGGCGGTCAAACTGCTTGCGCCCAAAGGCGAAGGCGGGCTGTTTCGCTGGGTTGCGATCCTGACGGGGTCAAAAAACGCGGTCAAAGGCTTTGGCTTTTTCCTTGGCGCGGCCTTGTTGGCGGTTTGGGGCTTTGAAGTCTCGATCTGGGTGATGGCAGCGGTACTCAGTGTTATCCTGGTCGGGGTTGTGATCTTTATGCCGTCGGGTCTGCCACGCGGCTCAAAATCGGCCAAGTTCTCACAAGTTTTTTCCAAAGACCGCAATGTGAACCGCCTCAGCCTTGCACGCATGTTTCTGTTTGGCGCGCGCGATGTGTGGTTTGTGGTTGGCATACCGATCTATTTCAAAGCCGTGCTTAGCGATGGCACGCCCGAAGGCAGCCGCGAAGCTTTCTTTATCGTCGGCATCTTTATGGCGGTCTGGATCATTCTCTATGGCGGTGTGCAGGGCGCGGCCCCGAAGCTTTTGCGTGCCAGCTCGGCCCAGACGCCTGACATCGTGAACAGTGCGATCAAATGGGTTGGCGCGCTCACCTTGATCCCGCTGGTGCTGGCGGGCGCCGCGCTTGGACTTGAGCAAGGCACAGCACTCACCATCACACTTGTCCTGGGTTTGCTGGTGTTCGGCTTTGTCTTTGCGGTCAACTCATCGGTGCACAGCTACCTTATCCTCGCCTTCACCTCTGATGAGCGGGTCACAATGGATGTCGGGTTCTACTACATGTCCAACGCCGCAGGACGGCTGCTGGGCACTTTGCTCTCGGGCGTTAGCTATCAGGTGGGCGGTTTGCCCCTGTGTCTGTTCACCGCAGCCGTATTGTCAGGCGCAAGCTGGCTGGCCGCGCGGCGTCTGCGTGACACAAGCGTGGTTTAAACAGGGGCTGCCTCTGGGTGCAGTGCGTCGTTGATCCACTGAGCAGACGGTGGCAGGGTCAATCGCGCGGTGTGCAGCGAAGGGATTTTCTCGAGCGACAGCGCGGCCGTGCGGGCCATGGCATGGCCATCTACGTCTTCGGCCTTGTCACAGGCCAAAGCCTTGAGCAGCTGAAGGCCGCGATCATTTGGCTTAAGGTCTGCCGCTTCACGCGCAAAGCCAACCGCCTCGTCATACCGTCCGGTCGCAAGGTTGATGCGCGCTGCGATTGACAGGCGGTTGATCTTGAAGGGATCGCTGCTGCCTTTGAAGGAATAATCTTCAAGCGCCTTAAGCGCGCCATCATAGTCTCCCTCAAGCAGCGAGATTTGAGCCTGCATATCTCCCACCCCCAAAAAGGACGGGTTCACTTCAAAGGCATGTGCCATGTCTTGCTTGGCCGCCTCCAGATCGCGCAGCATTTTTAGGCGATACGACCCGCGGGCCCAGAACACAAAGTCGCTGTTGGGGGATTCCGCGACGGCTGTGTCAAGATCGCGCCCGATCCAGTCAAACAAAGCTTGATCATCGGGGTCATATTGCACGGCCCATCGGTTCATTCGGGTCTGCGCACGCATGGCGAGCGCCATGCCGTCTCGTGGGCTTAGCACCACCGCACGTTCAAGCGCTGCATACCCAAGTTCGGCATCTTCGTGGGTTTGGCGAAAGAACATGTTGGCCGCGCGTGCACGCAGCTCCGATACGCTCAGGCGATCATCGCTCAGATGCGCCAACCTCAGACCGTCGTGCTGGATGGTTTGTAGACGCACGTCGGCAGAGGCGCTCGCCAGCACTTCGTCAAAAAACGCAAACGGATCTGAGGTGTCGCCTTCATAGGTGCCGGACCAAATCGTATTCATTGTTTCGCGCATCAACAGCGTCAACATGAACCGGCCACGCTCACCGGCGATACGCAAACGTCCCCGCAACAGAAAGACGCTGGGCGTGTCGGGCTCTTGGGCGGCATCAATCGTGGTGATGCCAGTGCGCCGCATCGAGTGCTGGATCAACCCGTCGTGCAAATCCAGCGCTAAGGCTGTGTTGGCCTCAGACACGGGTGCAACGGTAATGGTCTCTATCGCAATAGAGGGCAGGCTGCCCGCATCTGGCGCGGTGGTTAGATTGGCAGGGCGCCATTGATACAACCGGATCGGCTGGGCAATGTTTTTGAGTTTGAAAACCCCTGCATCGCGCAATTCTTGTTGCCGTGTTTCTGAGAGCTGGCGGAACATATCTTCGGAGAACATCGCCCCACCGGGAGGCGCTTCGGTTTCGATGCGCTGCGCGATATTGACCCCGTTGCCATAGAAATCCGCGTCGTCCTCAACGATTTCACCGATATGACAGCCGATGCGCAGCTTGATCACATCGTGATCCACCAGCCGCGTTTGCACCTCTTCGGCGCAATCAAGGGCAGCCTCAACACCGGGAAAGCTGATGATCCAGCCATCGCCCATACGTTTTAGGACTTCTCCACCATAGTTGGCGGCCACGGGTTCCAGATGGTCGCGACGCAGTTCTTGCACCGAGGCCACAGCAAGGGATTCATCTCGCCCCATCAGGGCGGAATACCCCACCAAATCGGCACACATCAAAATAGTCAGGCGGCGGCGCATCAAAAGTCCTTCAAAAATACCAGACAGCCGTCCTACAGCGAAACGCGGAGGCTGACTAGAGTTGTATCTCGGAACGACGGTGCTTGGATGCAACCCCATTGTGCAAGAAAACATAAGCTTTAGGTGGATTTATACCCTGCGATCACAACTATTTGCGCAGATGTGCTTCGGATGTGTTGAACACGATCAACTCTTGATTTGGCACGGCGGGCGTGTCGTCGATTTTCAAGAGAGGAGCCACGGGATTAAAAATGAGCGTCATCACCATGATGAAGATCCCCAGATTGAACGCGATGGTCCCCGGTATTTGTGATCGGTAGCTGCGTAGGTTTCGAGGGTGCCCAAACAACGTTTTAGGCACCGCTTGCGGCGTGTGGAAATTCAACTCATGGCGCCGCCTGCTTGGCGCATGTTTCAGTATTCTCAGCATATGACCCTCCCCAGCGGTCAAGGTTAATGCAATCATCTGAATGTGGCCGTTTTATGATGTGCTGGTCGCGCGTGTGTCTGGCACGTAGTTCATTCACCTTGCAACGACGCTTGGCGTGGGGCGGGCATCTTTGCTGCTTTTTGCTTTGTCTGCATCAACCCACCTTGACCAGAGTGCAAACAGTCTCCATATCCCGCTACCATGACAGAGCTTAAAAATATCCGCAATTTCTCCATCGTTGCCCATATCGACCACGGGAAATCCACACTTGCCGATCGTCTTATCCAAGAGACCGGCACCGTGAAGGACCGTGACATGAAGGAACAGCTGCTCGACAGCATGGATATTGAACGTGAGCGCGGCATCACGATCAAAGCCAACTCGGTGCGCATCGACTATCAGGCGGATGATGGCGAGACCTATATCCTCAACCTGATCGACACCCCCGGTCACGTCGATTTTGCCTACGAAGTCTCCCGCTCAATGCGTGCGGTCGAAGGCTCTTTGCTGGTGGTAGACAGCTCGCAAGGGGTTGAGGCCCAGACGCTGGCCAATGTCTATCACGCCATGGAGGCCGACCACGAGATCGTGCCGATCCTGAACAAGATCGATTTGCCCGCCTCTGATTGTGATCGCGTGGCCGAACAGATTGAAGACGTGATTGGCATAGACGCCACCGGCGCAATCCAAGTCTCTGCCAAAACAGGGCAGGGCATCCATGAAACGCTCGAGGCCATCGTCAAAGAACTGCCCGCCCCAACAGGCACGCTGGATGCGCCGCTCAAGGCGATGCTGGTGGACAGCTGGTATGACAGCTACCTCGGCGTGATCGTCATGGTGCGGATCATGGACGGCACCTTGAAAAAGGGCCAGCGCGTCAAATTTATGTCCAACAACACGTTGCACTCTGTGGATCGTGTTGGCGTCTTCCGTCCCGAAATGGAAATGGTCGACAGCTTGGGGCCGGGCGAGATCGGCTTTCTGACCGCCTCGATCAAACAGGTGCGCGACACGCGTGTGGGTGACACCATCACCAATGACCGCAACGGCACCGAAGTGGCGCTGGACGGCTTTAAACCCGCACAGCCGGTGGTGTTCTGTGGCCTGTTCCCTGTGGACAGCTCGGAATTTGAAGACCTGCGTGATGCGATTGATAAACTCGCGCTGAATGATGCGTCGTTCAGCTTTGAGATGGAAACCTCGGCTGCTCTCGGCTTTGGCTTCCGCTGTGGCTTCTTGGGCTTGTTGCACCTCGAAGTGATCCGCGACCGGATCGAGCGCGAATATAACATCGAGCTGATCACCACGGCCCCGTCGGTGATCTATCATGTCTATATGCGCGACGGCTCGATGCTCGAGCTGCACAACCCCGCCGACATGCCCGATCTGACCCATGTCGACCACCTTGAAGAGCCGCGCATCAAGGCGACTATTCTGGTGCCTGACGAATACCTCGGCGATGTTCTAAAGCTGTGCCAGGACCGTCGCGGTATTCAGCTGGACCTGACCTATGCCGGCGCGCGCGCCATGGTGGTCTATGATCTGCCGCTCAACGAAGTGGTGTTTGATTTCTACGACCGTCTGAAATCGGTGACCAAGGGCTATGCGTCCTTTGACTACACCATGGAAGACTACCGTCAGGACAATCTGGTCAAGATGTCGGTGCTGGTGAATGACGAACCTGTGGATGCGCTCTCCACCATGGTGCACCGTGATCGCGCCGAACAGCGTGGCCGTGCGATGTGTGAAAAGCTCAAGGATCTGATCCCGCGTCACATGTTCAAAATTCCGATCCAAGCGGCGATTGGCGGCAAGGTGATTGCGCGGGAAACCCTGTCGGCCCTGCGCAAAGACGTGACCGCAAAATGTTACGGCGGCGACGCGACGCGGAAACGCAAGTTGCTGGACAAACAGAAGGCGGGTAAGAAAAAGATGCGCCAGTTCGGTCGCGTTGATATCCCGCAAGAGGCGTTTATTTCGGCCCTCAAAATGGACGATTAATCGTCCATTTTCGAGTGCCAGTGCGTGGGAGAGAAGGCATTGCCTTCGCGGGCGCACCCCCTCAAAATGGCGCACTGCCAACCCCAAACAAGGCTGCTCCACAGAGCGGCCTTTTCTTTTGCCAAATTTCAGAGATGGCTTTTGCACAATCACCTTGTGCCCGTGCCCTGCACGGGTGGCGCCCGACCCTTCCCACGGGGGGGCGCTTTCAGCACCCACCCAGGGTTAGGCGCTGCCTCACCTCAAGTGTGGGGTAACCCAAAGTCCTCCCCCACACCGCTTGTCTTCTGCTAGGCTCGACCCAAGACCTTTAGGAGCGCGCCAGATGACTGACCTTTGTGTGTCCTGCAACCTGTGTTGCAACGGATCGATTTTTGCCCGCGTCCCGGTCACTGCTGACGAGCGCGCGCGCCTGCCGGAGGGACCACAGTTCTTTGAACGTGATGGCAAGCTGCGTATGGCGCTGCCTTGTCCCAAGTTGGGTGCGAATGGCATGTGCGGCTGTTATGACGTGCGGCCGCAAACCTGTAGCGATTACAATTGCAAACTCTCCAAGGCGACCAACGCGGGCGACATTGCTGGGGATATGGCGCTGGAGATTGTGGCCGAGATCAAACAGGCGCAGGCGCGGGCCTTGTCTCTGGCGGCGCAAGCGATGGGTAAAACCCGCGCGGATTTTGCGGGCAGGCGGGTTGGGGAAGTCTTTCGCACTCTGAGCAAAATCGAGGCCGCGGGAGAGGCAAATTCCTATGTCGCGGAGCAAGCGCGGGTGCATCGGGAATTCTATGATACTCTGGTGCGATTTCACCTTCAGGACAATTATCGGCGCTGAAATTACGCTAGTTCTGGCACCGTCGCGATACCGACGCTATACCGACGCAATACAGATAGCTGTTTTTTGATACTTGTCTTGTGCACATTGACCCCAAGTTCCGGCTGGATGTTTGTTTAAATGCCTCTTAAACTCAGCTTCGGAAAACGCATACGAAGACGACTTTGGAAGGATCACTATGAGCACGGACCGCGAGACGCTGACCCGCGAACTAATGGAGCTGGTCGCTCAGGAGGGCATGGTCGATGTCTCTGAAATCACTCCACAAAAACGTCTGGACGAGTTGGATATTCAATCCGCCGACTTTGTCATGATCCTGATGTCCATCGAAGAGAAATGGGGCGCCTATATCTCGGTCGACAACGAGTTGAGCGATGTAGAGACCGTGCAGGATCTTCTGAACTTGGCGATCACGAAAATCGAAGAACAACAGGCCGCCTGAATATGCACCGAGTTGTCATTACAGGCATGGGCGCCGTCTCCGCCTGCGGCCTCGGCGCCGACACGTTGATTGAGGCCAGTCAGTCTGGAAATTCTGGTGTAAAATCAATATCTTTTGACGATTTGGATGCTCAGCGTGTGAAGACAGCTGCGCGCATTTCCGAGGCGGATTTGGCAACAATCGAGGCTGACGCCGGTCATAAAATGCGTGAGCCCGTCGCAACCTATGCCGTTCAAGCTGCCCGCGAAGCTGTGGCACAAGCTGGGCTGAAACCTGAGCATTTTGGAGATGATTGTGGTGTCTCCATTGGCTCCGGCTTTGGCGGTGCTCAGACCCTAAACCGCAATTACATGAAATTCGGTGCTCAGGGCAGCATGCGGCTTGACCCAATGTCTGTTCCTAAAATTATGAACAACGCTGCCGCCAGTTGGGTGTCTATCGAATTTGGAGCATCCGGCCCCGCATATTGCCTGGCCACTGCATGTTCATCGGCGAGCCAATCCATCGGTTTAGGATTTCAGATGGTCGCCTCGGGCATGGTTGAGCGGTGCTTGGCTGGAGGCTCGGAAGCTTGTTTGGAAAGCGGTGTTTTTCGCGTTTGGGAGCTGCTGCGTGTCATGACCGCCGGTGAGAACCGTCCATTCAGCAAAGACCGCAATGGTATGATCCTTGGAGAAGGTTCCGGCGTGTTCGTGTTGGAAACTCTTGAAAGTGCACAGGCGCGTGGTGCGGAGATTTTGTGTGAACTCGTTGGGTTTGGTACAAACTCAGACGCAGGGGATTTGCTCCGACCTGATGCAATGCGGGCGGCTGCCTGTATGCGGACGGCTTTGAGGCAGGCTGGATTGGAGCCACATCAAGTGGGATACGTCAATGCCCATGGTACCGGAACCGTGGCCAATGACGTCAACGAGGTCAAAGCGCTGCGGGAGGTTTTTGGCGACGATCTGAGTGATGTCAAAATCTCATCAACCAAACCAGTGCATGGCCATGCGCTAGGGGCGGCTGGCGCTTTAGAACTGATTGTCGCGATAGGAGCATTGCAATTGCAATCTGCGCCGCCGACGATCAACTTTAATGAGATGGACCCCAAAATTGATCTAAGCCCGGTGGCAAACACCAAGCAAACCTTAGAAACCAAAGCTGTGATGTCGAATTCTTTGGCATTTGGCGGGATCAATGCGACATTGATTGTAAAGGCTTATGACTGAAGCACTTGTTGCAAAGTTCAATTTTGAAACTCGGTCTCCTTCAAAGGCTCGGGTCGATCTATTGAGAGAATTGATTGCTGAAGCTTGTGGTGGAGTGGTTGGACCGGCGTTTCCGGTTATCGCTCCGGCAATGCTTTTGAGCCATGAAAGCATGGTGCAAGCGTCGGGATTAATGAGCCCAACTGATGGCAAGTCGACTCTCCATGAAACTCAAGTGTTTGAGGTTTCGCAACAAATTGAGGCTGACCAAGACTGGGCTGTCAGTGTTGCTTGTGCCCGAGAAAACTCCAAGGTGAAGCTGAATTGTGATTTGCGAATTCAAGACCATACCGCCGCTGGTATGGTCACACGTTTGCGCTTTATTGATCCCGAGGAGATGCGCGCTCTGAAAGGAACAGCTTTTTCAGAGCGACTTAATTCTCCGGACACGCGGTGGGTTGAAACGATATCTTTTTCGCAGGATTTCGTTCGGCGGTATCTGGAATTGGCCGGAGATGAAAATCCGATTCACACAGATGAGCGGGCAGCGAAGGCTGCAGGGTTAAAGGGGGTGGTTGTTCCAGGCATGTTGTTTTGCGCGATTTGCGAGACCATGGCGGCCCAAGTCGTTGCCAAAAAAAACGTACGTGAATTGCGCACCCGTTTTTTGTCAGCCGTGCGTGTTGGTGAGGCCGTTCGCGTTGGTGTTACGCCGAAACCGGACAGTGTGTCTGGAGAGTGGAACGCGGCGCGGGTTTTTGTCGTGTCGCAAACTGGGATGTTGGTGGCGATTTCAGATCTGAAGTTCTGAGCATTGACGGTTTTCTCTAAACGCAAATCCATGCGGCGACCATCGCGATATATGTCATGTGATGCAAAGCTTGATCGGTGCCCATCGCGTACCAATAATGTGGTTGGTCAGGCGTTAATTGCCTGCTAACGGAGTACTTTGCTTTGGCCCAGTCAATATGGAAATGGATCAAAAACTCGACTAAAGCTATCCAGAACACAAATGATATGCTTGCGCCAAATACCAAGAAAATGAGAGCTGAAAAAACAACATGAATGCCGGCATGCTGTGCTCGGCCCATGTGCCAGTAGCGCTCTCTTCCAACAATCATTTTTGCATTCTGCAAGAAAAAATCGGCAAACAGATGTTTGACCTGAAGTGCTGCAAATAACAGCAGTATAGAGATTGTTGGGTCCATTCCCCGCAGGCCTTTTCCAGCGATCTTGGGATGACACTAGCGCCACTTGGATGTCATCGCAAATGACTGTTTGCCCTGATGCGACAACTGTTGTGAAAAAGCGTTTGAATTATCACATGTAACGTTGCTAGCATCCCATCATCGGTTCAGTGCAATACCCCACGCATGATGGGACGGGAGTTTCAGTTATCGAACCTACACTGTTTTCTTTCATTTTGAAGCATTCCAAGCGGGATCAAATGGTGCTTTTGGTGCTGACGGCCTGTTTGTTTCCCTTACAATTTTTGACCTTGGAGCTGCCCAAGCGAATTATCAACGACGCGATCGATGCGGACCAAAACATCATTGATGTGTTTGGCTACGAGATGGATCAGGAAAGGTTTCTCATCACCTTAAGCGTGCTGTTCCTGTTTGCCGTCTTAGGGCATGGCTTGATGAAAATGCGCATCAATACGATGAAGGGCATTCTGTCTGAGCGCATGTTGCGCCGCTTCCGATTTACACTGATTAATCAAGTCACGCGCTTCCCCCAACCATATCTGCGGCGCACCTCTCAAGGTGAGTTGGTGGCGATGATTACGTCCGAAGCAGAACCCATGGGCGGCATGATGGGGGATGCGATTAGCTTGCCGGTGATGCAAGCGGGGCAAATGCTCACTATTCTGATTTTTCTGTTTATGCAGAACGTATGGTTCGGGTTGGCCGCGATAGCACTGATCCCGCTGCAGGCGTGGATCATTCCCAAACTGCAACGCCAAATCAACCTGCATAATAAAGATCGCATTCAGCAAGTTCGGCACTTGGCTGCCGAGATCGGGGAGACTGCTACGGGCGCACCGGAGCTGCGGGTTAACGGCGGATGGCGCTACAGAATGTCTCGGATCACACGTCGACTGGGAACGTTGTTTTTAATCCGTCTAACGATCTATCAGAAAAAGTTCTTTATGAAGTTCCTCAACAACTTCATTACGCAGCTCACCCCATTCTTCTTTTATTTGGTTGGTGGTATCTTGGTGATCCGTGGGCAGGTTTCTTTGGGTGCCTTGGTCGCGGCACTGGCGGCTTACAAGGATTTGTCGTCGCCTTGGAAAGAATTGCTAAATTATTATAATCGCGTGCAGGATCTATCGCTGCGTTGGACGTTGATCGGAGATCGATTTACACCGCCCGGTATTCTCGATGAAAAGCTCTTTGAGAATGAGCCGGAAGAAATCCCGCGGTTGGCTGGCGATATAGTACTTCGTGACATTTTCGTTCGAGATCATGATGGCGATTCAGTCCTGGAGAATATCTCAGCTACGGTGCCAAAAGGGTCGGCCGTCGCGATTAGCTCTCAGGATGCAGAGGAGCGGCGCGCGGTTGCGGAGCTGTTTACCCGAGAAATCACTCCAGTAAGTGGAACGCTTGAATTGGGCGGTGTCGCTCTGACTGATTTGCACCAGCGAGTGGTCGCGACACGTATCGGATATGCTGATCCGAGCCCCTATGTGTTCGAGGGCACTTTCGGTCACAACGTTCTTATGCCCTTAAAGCGCCAGCCGTTACATGAGTTGCCCGATCCTGAGGGCGAGGCTGAAGACAAGAAACGGTCCTATGAATCCAAGCGGACCGGAAACAGCACGGACCGTTTCTATTCTGATTGGGTTGACCCTGCATTGGCGGGCATGAAAGATTCCGATGAGGTTTATGCTTGGTGGTTGGAACTTATGGAAGCCACTGGGGCAGGCAATGCATTGTTCCGACGGGGGTTGGATCAACCCTTTGATCAGGCCGACCATGTGGAACTGGCTCAAGCTTTGGTCGAGTTACGTCCCCAAATCAAATTGGCACTGGAAAAAGCTGGCTTGGATAAAGCTTACTACAGGTTTGATCCGGCGGTTTACAATCCGGCGTTGCCCGTGGCCGCAAATCTGTTTTTTGCGACACCCAGAGAACACGATACCGAATCTTCAAAAGAAGCGCTTGGGGACTTTCTTGATCTTCTAAATGAATTGGGCCTTGAAGACGGCATTCTGAGGATGTCTCGTGAAGTGACCGAGATGCTGAACCAAACCTTTGGTGTTGACGGCACAGATCACCCACTGTTTCAACAATTAGGCTTGAACCCTGATGTTTTTGTCAAAAACGTCGAGATGGTGAGTAAAAGTCGAGAAGTCGGATTGCGAAATATGGATCGCGCTGAACTTGTCCAGATGCTTGATCTTCCATTCGAAGTGTCAGCGGAACGCATTGGGCCTGGGTTTAGCGATGAGCTAAAGTCGTTGATCCTTGAGCTTCGTCAAAACCAGTCTGAAAAACTGGCCGAATGGCTTATGGCTTACTTTTCACCACTTGAGGAAAACAAGTTTTCGACAGGCCTGACAGTTCTGGAGAATGCAATATACGGGAAGCTGTCTGCTTCAGCTGGGGGTAGGGGGGAGATGATCCGTGATCTCGTGGCTCAGACGCTCACAGAGGCGGGGCTTAAGCAACATGTTTCCGAATTGCTTTATGCTGTGCCGTCTGGGATTGGCGGCGCAGGGTTGCCAACCGCGTTTGCGGAACCACTGGCAATCAGCCGCGCTGCGATCAAGAAGCCGGACGTCTTGATCTTGAACCGATGTCTCATCTCTTATGAAGAAGAGGAACGTAGCCGCATTGTTTCCAATCTAAGGGCGATTTTGCCGGAAACGACATTGCTGTTCCTTGAGGAGGAATTTGATAACCCCGAAAGTTTTGACATGGTGCTAGAACTCGAGCATGGCCGCTTGAAAGATGGCGGCGCTGCTGTGATCGAAGATACGGATAATGCGGCCACGGCAGATTTGCGCAAAAAAATGCGTGCTTTGGTGTCGACGGACATGTTCTCTGGTCTATCACGCCGACAGCTGCGGCTTTTGGCCTTTGGCGCTCAATGGCATCAGGAGAGTAAGGGGAACTATGTGTTCCGAATGGGCGATGATCCTGCCGATGGAGCGTATCTGGTTTTGGAAGGCGAGGCTGGTCTCGGATATACGACCCCTGATGGGACTAGTCATCTGGTCGCTGTCGCAGGAGCCGGGAAATTGGTCGGTGAACTTGCTTTGATCCGTAAAGAACGCCGCGCCTTGGACATGTATGCCCGAACAGACTTGGAAATGTTACGCTTAGGGGAAACCGAATTTATGGCTGTTGTTGAAAACGACGCCTCCACGGCGTTCCGAATTCTTCAAGCAGTTTCTGGATATGTCGGTGCGCCCAAAAACGATGACTCACAAACTGGCGATTCTGACGAATCCTCCTGATTTGTGATGAAAACTGTAGGGGCTGAGAATTCTAGACTTAAAACGAGCGTGATTCTTACATTCGGTCGGTTTTAACCCTGGATAAATGGGGGCAAGCGGACGCCAATGAAGAATTCGCGTTAGAAAGCGGCGAAAAAACTCAGGAAAATCTGTGGGACACACTTTTTTAGCAGAAACTTGAAAAAAGCGCTTGCGGGTGTTTGGTAATAACCTTAGAACCCCCTTCACCGGCGGCGCTGAGGCGCACAACGGGACGCCATACGGAGCGGCGGACGAGAGTTCGGACAGCGAAGGTGGCAGAGAGATTTTGAGGTATCTGAAGCGGGTTGCGCCAGAAAGATTTGGCGCTTCCGGTTGATTTTGTCTCTGGGGTTCTTAGATGGATCCCGACGCTATTTGACATTGTGATAATACTGAAGAGATATGTGGGCGGTTTGGTTCATTTCGATGAACAAACAACTGCACATATTTCAACTACCTAGCGAGGCTTTTCGGAGCTGAGCGATGATGGATAGTCAGC
>FREU01000008.1 GCA_900143615.1 Rhodobacteraceae bacterium Alg231-30 | reverse complement strand
GTTGGGGGCCCGCGCCATAGACCGCAGCGGAGGAGCAATGCAGCACGCGCGCCGCGCCACAGGCCCGCCCCAGCGCCATGGCGGCCTGTGCGAGGCGGGTGTTGTCTTCCAGATCGCCGCGCCCCGGCACCACGCCCCAAAGCGCCAGTACCGCCTCAGCCTGCTGTGGGGCCGCCATCCCCGGCTGCCAGACGTGGTCAATGCCTGCCGCTTTGTGCCGTGCGCACCAGATGGGGCGCCACCCCGGCACGGGGGCCCGCATCCAGGCTCTCTGCAACAGTTGGCCTAACTTGCCATTTGCCCCCAGGACAAGACAGCGCTTCTCTGCTGTGGATGTTGTGTGAGCTGTCTCTGACATCTTCGCCGCCACCCCCTTTGGGCCCGTCCCAGTGATGAGCACGCATGCCTTGGTGTTTCGCGCGCGAAACACCTTGGATGTGCCTCAGTTTTTGGGAAAGGCCACGCGTCCGATGCTGTCATAGGCTTCAAAACCCGCGCGTTTGGCATCGCGCACGGTGTAGATGTTGCGCAGGTCGGCCAGTCGCGGAGTTGCCATCTTGCGTGCCAGACGTTTCAAATCCAACGCGCGGAACTCGTTCCATTCGGTCAGAATGACCAGTAGATCGGCATTTTGCGCAGCCTTATAGGCATCCTCGACCCAATGTACGCCCGGAAGTAGGGCTTCGCCTTCATGATGGCCTTGCGGATCGGTGACGCGCACCTTGGCACCACCACCAATCAGGGCGGGGACCAGGGTCAGCGCCGGGGCGTCGCGCATGTCATCGGTGTTGGGTTTGAAGGTCACGCCCAGAATGCCGATGGTTTTTCCGTTAAAGCTGCCGTCGCAGAGGTCCAGCAGCTTGTCGATCATCCGGCGTTTGGTTTCCTCGTTCACCTTGATCACAGTCTCGGTGATCTGCATGGGCATCGAGTGGTCTTGCCCAATCCGGGCAAGGGCTTGGGTGTCTTTTGGAAAGCAGGAGCCGCCATAGCCCGGGCCAGCATGCAGGAACTTGTTGCCAATGCGCCCGTCCATGCCCATGCCCTTGGAGACCTGTTTAACATCTGCTCCGACTCTCTCGCAGAGAGCGGCAATTTCGTTGATAAAGGTGATCTTGGTCGCCAGAAACGCATTGGCGGCATATTTGATCATCTCCGCGCTTTCCAGATCGGTTGTGACGACGGGAAATTCACGCAGATACAGCGGGCGGTAAATCTCGTTCATGATCTCTTCTGTGCGCGGGTTCTGGACGCCGACGACAACGCGGTCAGGTTTCATGAAATCCTCAATCGCGGCCCCTTCTCGCAGGAATTCGGGGTTGGAGGCCACATCAAATTCAAGCGTTGGGTTGGCTTTGGAAATCACATGTTTGACTTGGCGGTTCGTTCCCACCGGCACAGTGGATTTTGTCACCACCACAACATACTCATTGGCGGCTTCGGCAATTTCTTTGGCTGCGGCCATCACATAGGTCAAATCCGCATGGCCATCGCCGCGTCGGGTCGGGGTGCCGACGGCGATAAACACGGCCTGTGCGCCCTGCACCGCTGCTTTCAGATCCATGGTAAAGCTGAGTCGGCCGGCCTCGACGTTTTTGGCCATGAGCGCCTCCAGCCCGGGCTCATAGATCGGCACTTCACCGCGCTCAAGTTTCTCGATCTTGGCCGGATCCTTGTCGACACAGACCACGTCGTGGCCAAAATCAGAAAAACACACGCCGGAAACCAGACCGACATATCCGGTCCCAATCATTGCTATTTTCATTGTGTTTGGCCCTTACTGATGTACTTGTTTGGCCTTGTTATTGGGCCGGAAGCCAAGCACTGTCAACGCGAGAGCTTATTTGCGGGCATAGACGTCCTCATAGCGCACGATATCGTCTTCTCCCAGATAAGCACCGGTTTGAACCTCGATCAGCACCATCGGCAGTTTTCCGGGGTTTTCCATCCGGTGCACCGCGCCAAGCGGGATATAGACGGACTGGTTTTCCGTGACCAGTTGTTCGGTCTCGTCAATGGTGACCTTGGCCGTGCCTTCCACCACAATCCAATGCTCGGCACGGTGGTGGTGGCTTTGCAGGCTTAGTGCGGCACCGGGATGGACCACGATGCGTTTCACCTGAAATCGGTCCCCCATGGCAAGGCTCTCAAACCAGCCCCAGGGACGGTGGTCTTTGGGGAACATCGTGGCCTGTGGTACCTGACGTTCCTTTAAGGTTTCGACCGCGATTTTGACCTCTTGTGCGCGGTTTCTGTCCGCCACAAGCACAGCATCAGGCATGGCAACCGCCACGATGTCTTTCAAACCGATGCCGACCAGCTCCAGACCTTCGTCTTCCGAGCGTAGGAGCGTATTTTCACAATCCAGCGCAGTCACCGGCCCGTTGCTCCCCTGCCCGTCTTGGACGCTCTCACGCCAGACAGCATCCCAATCCCCCAAGTCAGACCAGCCGGCGGCAAAGGGGATCACACTGAGATTATCGGCACGCTCCATGACGGCATAGTCGATGGAAATATCTTCGGCTTGCGCCCAGGCCTCTGGGGCAAGACGCAAGAAACCAAGGTCCACTTTGGCCGTGGTGACAGCCGCCTCCACCGGAGATAGCAGAGCAGGTGCATGTTGGCGAAACGCCTGCAGAATGCTGCGCACGGAGAACAGGAAAATACCAGCGTTCCACAGGAAGTTGCCTGCTGCCAACATCTCTGCAGCGCGCGCAGCATCGGGTTTTTCCACGAAGCGTGACAAGGCCATGGGCTCGGTTGTGAAATCTTCCGGAGCGTCGGTGAGTTCCAGATATCCATATCCGGTTTCCGGCCGCGTCGGCTTGATGCCGAAGGTGACCAATTGTCCGTCCTGCGCCGCAGGCACGCCCGCCAGAACCGCCACGCGAAAGGCTTCGGCATCAGGTACCACGTGATCAGAGGGCGCCACCAGCATCAGCGCCTCGGGGTTCTGGGCGTGCAGATGTAAGGCCGCAGCCAGAACCGCAGGAGCGGTATTGCGCCCTTCCGGCTCAATCAGGATGGTGCCCGGATCAATGCCCGCCTCAGCCATTTGTTCGGTGACAATAAAGCGGAAATCGGAATTGGTGATCACCAGCGGGGCGGCGTACTCTGGTCCGGACAGACGGTGCGCAGACGCTTGAAACAGGCTCTCGTCCCCGGTCAGTTTGGAAAACTGTTTGGGATAGCTCTTGCGGCTCAGCGGCCACAGGCGTGTGCCGGAACCACCACACAACAAAACGGGGGTAATTTGGGGAGGCTTTTGGTCGCTCATGAAAATTCGCCTTTGCTGTGTAATAAAGAGGGTCGGAAAAATCGGGCATCAAATCCGTTACGCCATGCTGACATAGCGCCCGACAGGTCTCTAGCCTGTCATTGGTATTCCAGTAGTCTCAAAAGATAGTTGCCATATCCGTTTTTCCCGAAAGCCTGTGCCCGCGCCTCAAGGGAGGCATCGTCGATCCAACCCTGCGTCCATGCAATTTCATCCGGGCTGCCGACCTGTTGACCCTGCCGTTCGGACAGGGTGCGCACAAAATTGCCCGCATCCAGCAGGCTGGCGTGGGTGCCGGTATCCAGCCATGCATAGCCGCGCCCCATCTGTTCGACCAAAAGCTGCCCGTCCTCCAGATAGCTTTCCAGCAACGAGGTGATTTCCAGCTCACCGCGCTCTGAAGGGGTTACAGCGCGCGCGCGCTCAGGCGCGCTCCCGTCCAGAAAATAAAGCCCGGTGACCGCATAGGGCGAGGGCGCCTTGGGCGGTTTTTCAACAATGCCTTTGACCGAGCCATCGGGGGCAAAGTCAACCACGCCGTACCTCTCGGGGTCGGCCACACGATAGCCAAACACCGTCCCGCCGGTGTCCTGTGCATCCGCGCTGGCCAGTTTGGCTGGCAATCCGTGCCCAAAAAAGATGTTATCGCCCAGCACCATCGCGCTTGGGGCACCATCCAGAAACTCTTCGGCGAGCAGATAGGCCTGCGCCAATCCGTCCGGCGCGGGTTGTTGGATATAGTGCAGGGACAATCCCCACTGGCTGCCATCTCCCAGAGTGCGTTGAAATTGTGCCTGATCTTGCGGGGTGGTGATGATGGCGATCTCGCGGATGCCTGTCAGCATCAACACGGACAGAGGATAATAGATCATCGGCTTGTCATAGATCGGCAGCAACTGTTTGGAGACGCCGATGGTGATCGGGTACAGGCGCGTGCCGGATCCGCCGGCCAGAATAATACCTTTTCGAGTGCTCATGGGGTCTTGGTCTCCAAGTTACGGATCACACGGGCCAGACCCGCTTTCCAGTCTGGGGGGGTAATCCCGAAATCTGTCTCCAGCGAGGCACAATCTAGTCGGGAATTGAGCGGTCGGGGCGCCGGAGTTGGATAGGCGCTGGTGGGAATGTCGTGCACGCTCACACAGCGTCCGGCTAGCCGGAATGTTTCGCGCGCGAAATCGGCCCAACTGACGGCGGGGGTGCCCCCGAAATGATACACACCGCCGTGCTGTCCGGCAGGCTCTCCCCTGTGCATCGCCTGCGCCATCGAGATCAGCGCGCTTGCGATATCTGCCGCTGGGGTCGGGCCGCCGATTTGATCTCCCACCACCGACAGGGTGTCACGGCTCTCTGACAGGCGCAGCATGGTTTTCACAAAGTTGGAGCCATGGCGGGAAAAGACCCAGGAGGTGCGCAGGATCGCAGTCTGTCCACCTGCCGCCTGCACGGCGTGTTCTCCTGCCAGTTTGGAGCGCCCGTAGGCATTCAGCGGGGCGGTTGGCTCTGATGGATGGCGCGGGTCTGTGCCGCCGCCATCAAATACATAGTCCGTCGATATGTGCAGGAAGGGCAGGGCGCGTTTGGCTGCGGCCCGTGCCATGGCGCCGGGGCTGTCCCCATTGATGACGGTGGCGTTGGCTTCGTCGGTTTCGGCGTGATCCACCGCCGTATAGGCGGCAGCATTGATCACAACATCAGCATCCGTGTCTGCGATCTGCGCGGCGCAGGCCTGCGGGTCGGCAAGGTCGGCGACGGCGCGGGGCAGGGCGGTGATCTCCAGCTGGGGGGTGGCCTGTGTGCAGATTTCCTGCGCGACCTGTCCGGTTTTGCCAAATAAAAGAATCTTCATGGTGTGCCTCTGTTCCGGAGCTTGTCTTTAAATATGGCAGGTGCTGCGCGCGTTCCATTCATCTTTCAAAGTGCCGCAAAATGGCACCGTCGCAATACAGACGTGATACCGACGCGATACAGACAGCCGTTTTAAGGGTTAATCTGTGTGTTGCGTATCCGCCCCCAGACGTTTTCCAACCCCGTCGCGCGATTGCAGCGCGCGCCACCATGTCTCGTTGTCCAGATACCACTGCACCGTTTTTTCCAGCCCTTGTTGGAGCGTCACCGAGGGCCGCCAGTTCAACTCGTCGCGCATTCTGCTGGGGTCAATCGCATAGCGCAGATCATGGCCGGGGCGGTCCGTAACAAATCGGATTTGGCTGCAATAGGGTCTGTCTGTTGGTCTGAGGCGGTCAAGAATGGCGCAGATCATTTTGACCAGATCGATGTTTTTGACCTCATTCTCTCCACCAATATTATAGCTGCGCCCGACCGTGCCATGGCTGAGAACGCGCAAGAGCGCATCCGCATGATCTTCGACAAACAGCCAGTCCCGCACATTTTCTCCCGCGCCGTAAACTGGGATATCCTTGCCAGCCAGCGCGTTCAGGATCACCACGGGGATCAGTTTTTCAGGAAAGTGAAATGGCCCGTAATTGTTGGAACAATTGGTCATCACATAGGGCAGACCATAGGTCTCCCCCCAAGCCCGTACCAAGTGGTCAGAGGCCGCTTTTGAGGCGGAATAGGGACTGTTTGGAGCATAGGGTGTGTCTTCGGTGAACTGTCCGCTGTCCCCGAGCGAGCCATAGACTTCATCGGTGGAGATATGATGGAACCGAAACCCCTCTGGGCGCCCTTGGGCATCCCAGTATTTGCGCGCTGCCTGCAACAGTGTGTAGGTGCCGGTCACATTGGTTTGGATAAAGGCGTCAGGACCGTCGATGGAGCGGTCCACATGGCTTTCGGCTGCCAGATGCATCACCGCGTCCGGGGCGTGTGTCTGAAAGATCATATCCAACCGATCAGCGTCGCAAATATTAGCATGTTCAAATACATAGGTTGGATTTTGGGCGACATCCGCCACGTTTTCCAGACAGGCGGCATAGGTCAACGCGTCCAGATTGATCACTTCATGGCTGCGCGCAATTGCCAACCGTATCACGGCTGATCCAATGAAGCCGGCCCCGCCTGTTACCAGCAGTTTCATTGGTCTGCCTCCCATGTGAATGGCGTGTCCAGTTCGGCCAGCGTCGGGGCCTTGGCGTCTTTGTCGCTCAGGATACGTTTCGCGCGCGAAACACCCCAGTCGATGTCAATCTCCGGATCATCATGGGCCAAGGCGCGATCACAGTCGGGTGCATAGTAGTCTGAGCATTTATAGATGATCTCGGTGTCGGGTTTTAATGTGACAAAGCCATGTGCGAATCCGGCCGGAACCAACAGTTGGCGTCCGTTTTGCGCTGATAACTCGATGCCAAACCACTGCCCATAGGTGGGGGAGCCAGCGCGGATGTCCACCGCCACATCCCACAGCGCGCCCCGTCCACAGCGCACCAGCTTGTCCTGCGCGTGGGGTGGCGTCTGAAAGTGCAGGCCGCGCACGGTGCCTTTGTCTGTCGAGAGCGAGTGGTTGTCCTGCACGAAATCGATGTCCAGTCCGGCTTCTGCCATGCGCGCCCGGTTCCAGCTTTCTGAAAAGAACCCGCGTGTATCCCCGAACCGCGCCGGGGTCAGGACCAGAACGCCGTTCAGGGGGGTGGTGTTGATCTGCATCTGTCTTGCCCCGTTTTGTGTCTTTTCCCCGATCTAGCAATCCGGGCGGTCCTTGTCACTTGCTGTCTACTGCAGCAGGTGGGTTTGACACATGCTGGGAATTGTGGTGACTGCTCGGGAAGGCAGACAAGAGGCATCACGTGCAGGACAAGGCAGGGGCAGGGCGGCTGGCGGCCGTGGTGGTGACGTTCAACCGTCTGGAGAAATTACGCCATACGATCGAGCGCTTGCTCTCCAGTCCGCCGTCGGAACTGGCTGCGCTGGTTGTGGTGGATAATGCCTCAACCGATGGCACCGCCGAGTGGCTGGCGGGGCTGGATGACGATCGCTTGCACATCGAACAGCTGACGCAGAACCTTGGTGGGGCAGGGGGATTTGAGCATGGGCTGCGCGTGGCGCATCAACAGCTTGATCCGGACTGGGTCGTGGTGATGGACGATGACGGGCGCCCCGCATTGGGGGCGCTGTCGGCGTTTTATGCGCAGGATCTGACTGGCTGGGATGCGGTTGCCGCCGCTGTCTATTATCCGAATGGGGATATTTGTGACATCAACCGTCCCTCGCGCAATCCGTTCTGGCATCCCCCTGTGTTCTGGAAAACCATGATGAGCACGCTGAGCTTTGGTCTCTTGGGCGGTGCCCGAGCAGCCTTTCATGTGGGGCAGGCCGATTATGACAGTGATCAACTCAAGGCCGTGGATGGTGCGTCTTTTGTGGGGTTGTTCCTGTCACGTGCCGCGATCGAGAAAGCGGGCTATCCCGATGGGCGGCTCTTCATCTATGGAGATGATGTGCTGTATACTTTGGGCCTGCGCGCCGCGGGGGGGCGGATTGCCTTTTGCCCGCCAGTGCGTTTTGAGCATGATTTTTTGACTCTCTCGGTTGAAGACCGGCGTTTTCGTCCGCTTTGGAAGACGTACTACCATCACCGCAACCTGATGTTTGTCTACCGTCGGGCGGCTGGTTTGTGGTTCTGGCCTGCACTGCTTGTGATCCTGCCCAAATGGTTGCTCAAGATTCGGTATCACGCCGGTGAAAGGCGGGTGTTTTTAGGATTGATGTTACGCGCGATCCGAGATGGCCTTCTGCGGCGCACCAGCTTGAGCCACGAAGAGGTGCAGGCTTTGTCTCTCACTAATAAATGAACTTATTAGCGGTTCAGAATGGTCTTATGGTGACGTCTGAGCAAGAGCAGCCCTAGGCAGAGTATAATAACCGCGGTCGAGAGTACGTAAGTCAGGTTCAGATAATCGGGGCGGTAGCTGGGGTATAGGCCGGCCCGCATTAACCCTGTGAGGTGCAGCAGGGGATTCCACCACAGGATATCCTGCGCGAGGGTGGGTAGGTCTTCGTAGATGTAAAAAATACCTGAAGCAAGAAACAGCGGGCGCGTGGCGATGCTCCAGACGGTTTCCCATGCTGGGAAAAGGCCAAAGAGGGCGCAGTTTAGCGTGCCTACCGCCAGCCCGACAAAGGCCGTCACCCCCATGGCGATGACCATTGGTCCAGCATCAAGGATGATGCGGGTTTCGATCAGCATGATGATCAGGGTGAGTAAAAGATAGGCCACCAATGCATTGGTCAGGCTGTTCAGCAAAAAGCGTGCAAAAATGGCGTCCAGCCAGGATACGCTGGGATAGACAAGCAGAGGTTTGGAAAACAAAAGCGCCCGCGCAATCGACGTCGAGACATTCTGATAAAGTGACAGCACCAGATACCCGGATGCATAGAAAAGCAGAAAGGAGTTTCCCAGTGATGGTGCGCGCAGCAATAGTGAGAAACCTATCGAAAGGATCATGATGGCACCCAGCGGTTCAAGGACCGCCCAGATATATCCTCCGGGGGTGCTCCCGTATCGGGTCGACATTTCACGCAGGATCAGGGCGATGATTGACCGGCCGGGCGACAGGCGCTTCTTCGCGGTGGGGCGTAGCGGTGGGGTGATATCTGATGTGGACAGGACCAGGCTCCGTCAAGCTGGTGTTTTTCACTGTGATTATGTAGAAAGTTGTGAATAAGTTCAATTTAGTTTTCAGGAACATCTACTTGAACGACAATAAAAATATGAAGGTGGGTCGAGATATGGCAAAGCCTATGGAGACGGGCAAGAAGGCCATGACAAAGGGGGCTGGGCCGAACAAAAAGCCTGGGAGAAGGATGCCGCCGCCAGGTAACCAGACACCGGGTAATCAAGCCCCAGGTAATCAAGCCCCGGGCAAGCCGGCGCCCCACCAACCCAAGAAGCAGCCTCCCCCACCTCCCAAAGCGCCACCGGTGAAGGTGGTCGAGATACGCCCCAAGGCACCTCCTGCGCAGATGAAGCGGCGCCACTGGGGATTGATTGCCAGTTTTGTCACTATTGTGTTGCTGCCGGCTCTGGTCGCTGGGTGGTATCTGTATTTCGTCAGCGTCGATCAATATGCGTCGTCGACCGGCTTCACGGTGCGTAATGAAGAAACCGGTTCCGCCACTGATCTCATGGGGGGGCTTGCGCAGTTCACAGGGGCGGGTGCATCTGGCGACGCCGATGTGCTTTACGAGTTCATCCAAAGTCAGGAAATTGTCGAAAAGATAGATACGACACTGGACCTTAGGGGGGTGTTTTCAGCCTATTGGAACGAGGATCCGGTCTTTGCAATCTGGCCTGATGCCAGCATTGAGGATCTGGTGTGGTATTGGTCACGTATCCTCTTCGTATCTTATGATAAATCGACGGGGCTGATCAATCTGCAGGTGCGGGCGTTTTCTCCGGAGATGGCGCAGCGGATCGGGCAGGAGATTGTGCGGGAAAGCCAAATCCGCGTGAATGAGCTGAACGAGGCGGCCCGCACAGACATGATGGGCTATGCGCAGGCTGATCTTGAGGATGCCATTCAACGTCTCAAAAGCGCACGAGAGGAGTTGACCGAATTCCGTGTCCGGACGCGGATTGTTGATCCTGCGGCTGATATTCAAGGGCGTATGGGGGTGTTAAATACCCTCCAGCAACAGTTGGCGCAGGCTTTGATCGATTATGATATTTTACGTGAAACCGCTAGTTTGGGGGACCCCCGTATCGTTCAGGAGTTGCGCCGTATCGAAGTGATCCAGGCGCGGATAGAGGATGAACGCGAGAGCTTTGCCGTGGCAAAAGTGGTGGGGGGCGAAGCCGATTACCCCACACTTTTGGCTGAGTTTGAGGGGCTGACGGTTGATCGTGAATTTGCGGAGGAGACCTATAGGTCGGCTCTTGCTGCGTTTGATATCGCACGTGACAACGTATCGCGTCAGAGCCGATATCTTGCCACCTATATCCGTCCAACCATTGCTGAGAGTGCCGAATATCCCAAACGGGAAATCATACTTGGTCTTGTCGTGCTATTCTTGCTGATGGGCTGGTCGATCATAGCTTTGGTGTACTACAGCCTGAGGGATCGTCGCTAGCACGAAGGAGGACGTGCGGTGATCCGCTTTGAAAACCTGACAAAAAGTTTTCGGATGCATGGCGAGCGCAAGCTTGTCATTGATGATCTGACTCTGGAGTTGCCAAAAGGAAAAAGTCTTGCGCTGCTTGGGCGCAATGGCGCTGGTAAATCCACTCTATTGCAAATGATTGCCGGCACTCTTGACCCTGACAGCGGGCGTATCGTCAGCGATGGTACGATTTCGTGGCCCGTGGGGTTTGGTGGGTCATTCCACCGGGAATTGACCGGTGCGCAGAACATTCGATTTATTGCCCGCATTTACGGGGTTGATACGGATGGTTTGTTGGATTTTGTCGAGGATTTTGCCGAGATAGGGCGGCATTTTCATGAGCCTGTGCTCAGCTATTCTTCGGGTATGCGCGCGCGACTTACATTTGGGGCGTCGATGGGCATCCACTTTGATACCTATCTGGTGGATGAAGTCACAGCCGTTGGTGATGCGCGTTTCAAACGCAAGAGCCGGGCGGTGTTCCGAGAGCGGATGAAGATAAGTGATGCGATTCTTGTCAGCCACGAAATGGGTCAGGTGCGCCAGTTCTGCGATGCCGGATTGGTGTTGGAAAATGGGCGTTTGACGTATTTTGAGGATTTGGAGCAGGCAATCGAATTACATCAGGAACTGATGGCGTAAAGGCTTGATGAGGCTTGTTGCTTGGGGCTATGTCTTGAGCCATAGAAGAGACAGAACCTAAATTTATTTTAGAATAAGAGATAAAGGCGAAGCCATGGAAATTCAGACAGAAGAAACCGCAAAACCCTCTGTAAACCGCAAACTTAACATGACATTGGCCCGTGTACTGTTCAGTGAGCTGTGGAACGCTGAAAATCCCGAGGGGTCTAAGGAAGACCGCAAGGCCGCATTCAAACAGGTGCAGAATGAGTACCTCGAAAAGGCACGCGGACTTCGCAAGAAACTGAAGAAAAATGGGGTTCTGATCAGTTTTGCAGAAGCTGAATAAGTGGTGAAACCAGTATTGTCTGCGGACAATCAGGGTTTCTATTTGGTGTGATGCCTGTTTCAAGCTTTCAGAATGGTGGCTTGAGACAGCCTGCAACGTTTCAGATCACATAAAGTTAACATAACACACATTATGCGGACTTGAAGCGGCGGATCGGCACCTTCTAAACTGGGTTGCGATAAACCCGCTATCCAGCACAACCACCGCGGCTTTTAGATTTACCTAATAAAATCTCTGATCAATTTTGCCGTTGGGTCTGTAAATTTGTCGGCGGATACTTGGTGTATCAAGTCAAAAATGGGCTCCCCCATATTGTTCTTTATTCCTTCCAACACGTTTTCCATGTCTTGGGGCGAGACTTCTGAGGTTTTCTGCGCAGGCCCAAAGGAAAAAATCTCAGACCCATCGAAGTATTTTTCCGACAGCCTTTGGTTGCTCTCCCGAAACCGCTCCCGGAACTGTTCTATGGTACTTTCTGAAGCTGTCGGCTTTGCCCGGTATTGGGGATCACTGCGCGCTACCTGCGCCAAAACCCGATAAGCCTTGACCTTGGCCAGCTCACTTTGTGGGATTTGCAATGTATTGATGGCCCTCTTGAATTCAAGAAGAGGCCCGCCAATGCTTACATTCGGATCGGCGCTCGGCTTTTTGATTTCTGCCAAGTCGACACCACATGTGGACAGAAAATCGTCAATGATGTCCCCGTTCTTCAATTGGGAGCGATCATATATTCTCACGCTAAGCTGTTTGGGTTTGAACTGGGTCTTCCATTTTTTCAGGAAATTTATGTAGTTCGCATTGAACCCCTCAAGGTATTCTTCGAAGGTTTTCGGGTTTTTCCCTCCTTGCACCGCCTGACTGTATGCCGACTGCGCATAGGTATATTGCTCTCGAAGATACACGACGATCTGGGTCTGCTGCGGTGGGCATAATGCCGTTAAGGCATTGGGGGGACAGTTTTGAAACCCTTCGCTACTGAGGATAACTTTCCCATCAAAAGCGTCTACTTCCGCACGAAGAGCTCTCATGGCTCTTCTGGTTTGTGGTTTCGGGAAGTGTTTTCGCCCTAGAGGAAGAAAATGGCTGGAAATGCGGTGATGCGCCGGTTCTGACCGGCATTTTTTTGGGTAAAGAAACCCCCGTTTGTAAAGGGCGTCATAGTTTTTATGTAGCGCTTTCTGCAATGCAGATGTGCCGCTTTTGTGACGGCCGATGTGGAGGATGAAGGGCTTGTCAATCGGAGTCATTATTACTTTTACTACTTTCAACTCGGTCACCAGGACAGAGGATAAACGTTTGAAACTATGATGTTTAACTTTTAATATACTCGATTGACGATGTTTTGACTTTCGAGTCAAGGGTATCTGCTGACAATACCTGTTGGTCTGTCCCAGTGAATGCAAAGAGCGAAGTGTGATCCGAAATGGTTTGCCTAAAAGGGGATTGTCTCGCGGCCGACCGTGATTGCCCGCTCAGCAATGAGTTTTTCAACATTGGCTGTGCTCAAAGCGAAGCGGTGATACACTCAGACGGCATATGCGATGATGTGGCATGGGGAGTGGAGGCCTTTCAAGGCGGCAGTGAACTTGTTTTTTTTTATGATCTGCTGCTAAACTTTTTGAAGCTACTATGACCTTGGCAATGCCCGTTGCCATACTCAGGTAAGATCATTAAGAGGGTTTCGACGGTAGGTAATTTTCTACTATATGTCTAAAATTTGCGATTACATGTTCTGAAATATTAAGGACCCATTCGTTGAAGCTCGTTTGTCATATTGGCACCCCCAAGACCGCCTCCACCTTTTTGCAAAACACATGTGCGGCCAACCCCAAATGGCTGCAAAAAAACAGCATTCTCTATCCGGACATGCTGACACCAAGCCCCAACCACATCAGCTTGTTTTATGCCAATTCGAGAAGTCTGCATGATTTCGCGAAAGACTATGGGCTGAAATCTCTGGAAGATGTGGCCGACTTTCGCAGGCGCCTTTCAGCCAAGGTGGCAAAGCAAGTTCGCAAGGCGCCAAAGGGCATCGACACAATGTTGATGTCCTCCGAAAATCTGACGGGAAACCTGATTGACCCCCAAAGCGTGCAGCGCCTCAAAGAATTTTTGGACCCGCATTTCGACGAGATACAGATCGTGATGTATGCCCGTCGCCAGGATGATGCAATTCTCAGCATGTATGGCGAGTTTATGCGTCGCGGGTTTTCGGACCGCACATTTGAGCAGTTTGTTAAGAAGGCTTTGAGCCCTCACACGCAAGTGCCCTACCTGTATTATCGTCGAATTCTCACGCCGTGGATCGAAGCCTTTGGACGTGATGCCATCACAGTGCGAAAATTTGATCGTCAGAGCCTGCTGGGCGGCGATATCCTGACGGATTTCTTCGCGCAGGTTTTGGGCACAGATACGGCGGCGGACTTTTCTGCCTTGACGGCTTCAGAAGATGACAATGTCGGCCTTTCAGGGCCTGTCCTTGAATTCTTGCGATTGATGTACCCGAGCATGTCATTTCGCAAAAATGGGCAAGCCAATCCCCTGCGCGCACGGCTTGCTCCCTATATCAACAAGTTGCCAGCAGAACCGCGCCCGCGGATGTCTACAGAACAGTCCCGCAAGATTATGCGATATTTCCGCCCAGCCAATACATGGCTCAAGAGTACGTTTTTCGCCGATCAAGAAGGCCCTCTTTTCCCCGCGAAAGGACGCCCGGGGGAAAAGGGTAATCTTGGCCAGATCACACCTGAGGAAACCGCCGAATTTGCGGGTCGCATTCTTGCGGCCGCTACTAAATAAATCCTGACACAGGCTGCGAGATTTTCATGACTGACACGCCTACCACCTATACAACGCTGCAAAGCTTGATCTGGCCCGAACAGGGAATTTGCACGGAGCGCGATCTCTATGTCAGGCTGCATGGCGCTGCGGGGCTATCGGCCGAAAAAGGGTTTGTCCATTTCACAAAGGACAGCCGAGCCGAGTTCAACACCTGGTTCAACCTTTTCAACATCGGCAAATGGAACCACGAATGTGCGCTTTCGGATTTACGCCTGTCTCTTGAGGGGGGGGGCAAGTTCGAGGTTGCCGTTTTCTTGGCGGTTCCGGATAGGTCATGGGAGCGACTGCTCAATGAGGTTGTGACCCTGTCTGCATCCTCAGAGGTATTGCTGGACCTGAGCCATGTCTTCGAGTTGCCAATAGATGAAGGCGTTCTCTATTTCGAACTCAAGTCGCTTGGCAGTGGTAAACTGACCGGTGCGCACTGGCAAACAGCGGATACACCCCGGCGTGTTCCAGAGCTGATGTTGTCCGTCACCACGTTTCGGCGTGAAGCTGCGGTCCAACGCACAGCCCGGCGGTTTGACAAATGGGCGCAGACCACGCGGATCAGTGATCATGTGCGCATGACTGTTGTGGATAACGGGCAAAGCGTCCAGATCCCTGAAAGTTCACATGTGGCTGTCATTCCAAACGAAAACCTCGGCGGCGCAGGCGGGTTTGCCCGCGGGCTTCTGGCCGCCAGAGACACAGGGGCAAGCCACTGTCTGTTCATGGATGACGATGCGTCGATCCATATGCAAAGCATCGAGCGTAGCTATTGGTTTCTGGCCTATGCAACCAATCCGGATACCGCCATTGCCGGGGCCATGATCAACGCCTCCCACCGCTGGGCAATCTGGGAGAATGGTGCGACCTTCAACACGCGTTGCGTTCCGCTGCATATGGGTACAGATCTGCGTGATCCGGGTCAGAGTTTTGGCATGGAATATGTCACAACGGGGCCTGCGCCTGACAATTTCTACGGTGGCTGGTGGTATTTTGCTTTCCCACTCGACACTGTGGAACACATGCCCTTCCCCTTCTTTGTGCGTGGTGATGATGTCAGTTTTTCGTTGGCACATGATTTCAACATTGTCGTTCTCAATGGGGTGGTGTCGTTCCAAGACAGCTTTACCGACAAGGAATCTCCGCTGACGTGGTATCTGGATCTGCGCAGCCACATGGCGCACCACCTGAGTCTGGATACAATGGACATCGGGCGGATGCGGACGCTTAAAATTGCCGTCTGGTTTTACCTGCGCAATCTACCCCGCATGCATTACGAGACCATTGCAGCCATCAATCTGGCGCTTGAAGATGTCATGAAGGGCCCCCAGTTTTTTGACGAGACTGCGGACATGGCGCAGCGCCGAGGGGATATTAAAGCTTTGACAGATATGGAAAGCTGGAAACCCGTGGTTGGGGATATTCCGCCCAACAAATGGCGCATCAACCCGCAGAACCGTTGGGCAAGGCTGATGATGAAGATCACGCTGAATGGTCACCTGCTGCCCCTGTTTCGCCCATTAGGCAACCAAGTGGTGATTGAAGCACATGATCGTGGTCTGCTGAAATGGGTTTGGGGCGCGTCCCAGCTGACATATCTGAGCTCCAACCGGCGCCAATATTACACCGTCCGCCACTCCAAACTGCGCATGGCCAAGGTCACGGGACGTTTCCTCAGCCTCGCCATTCGTTTCATGTTGCGCTACCCGCAACTGCGGGCTGAATGGGGGGAAGGTTATGAAAACCTGACCTCGGATGCGTATTGGCGGAAAAAACTGGGGCCTTCGGCCGAATAACATTAAGAATTCACAGAAAAAATTAGAATTTGCGAAAAAGTCACGGTCCTCAAAATACTGCGGGCTGGCACACTATGGGCGCAACCATCTAAAACTTTAACTTGTATCCAAGACGCAGCTTTCAGTAGGCTGATGTCTAAGACACTCTGGGCGTGGGGTTATTAACCCCCCCTTTTTTAATATTTGGGCATGCCCAGACTGTATTTTTATCTAGTATTTGGGGGGCATAGAATGACTATCCATACATACCACGGGCTTGCAGTTGTTCGGGAAGAAATGAACGGAAACGACGTTGTCACAGAGGTTCAGTACGGCGTTCGTCTGACCCTCGGCGTTCCAGATTCAGAAACAACTTTTTCCTACACCATCACCAACAGCCCTCCGGCAAATGATCCGGACCTGTCCGAGGTGGATATCTCGATCAATGACTTTCTGGCGGCTTTCAACGACATTTCAATCGCCCAGATTGAATCACAAGGCCAAAGCGTCATCAGCTCCATCGGACAAGTCGGTTGGGGTGCCGGAAAAGTCACCCAAATCCTGGCGTTCGAAGTTGATAATGGTGATGGCTCCTCCACCGAGCTGTATTTTCGCCTTGGCGGTGATGCATTTCCCGTCATCGATTCCGTGGCTGACTGGGACGCATTTGACAACTCCATCACCTCGATTGGTGAAATTCCGGGCAGCAGCCCGCTGGCCGAAGGCAAGAACATCGCCTTCACCAGCCTGCCGGATCGCAGCACCTACACTGACAATCCCATCAACGGGACAAATGGTGCTGATAATCTGTTCGGCACTGCGGGTAACGACGTGATTGACCCGGGCACAAACGGGGGCGATGTCGATTATATCAGAGGCTCGGCCGGCAATGATTTTATTGTCTTGTCAGATAGTCAGGCGGGCGATTTTTATAACCTCGATTATAGCTACCTTGCGTCCCCCATTACTGTCACACTGGATGACGATTGGGCTGAAGGCTTTGTCGAAAAAGCCTCGGGCACTGACAGGCTTGTCGATTTCGGACGCGCAGTTAGATACGAGACCGGCGATGGGATGTGGATTGACGCCACATCCGGGGATGACGAATTCAATATCAACCTAGACGACGACAGCTGGCTCGGCCTCAGCGCCAAGCAAGGCGATGACACGTTCAATCTGTCCGGCGACGGCATTATTCGCCTCAATTTCCGGGGCGGCACCTCCGGCATCAACGTCAATCTCGCAACTGGGGCTGTCCAAGATGGATACGGAGATAGCGACCAGATCAATGTTGCCAACGGATCCCCCCTTCGGGTCGAAATCGAGGGCACGGATAACACCGATACGATCACAGGAAGCGGGCGTGACGAGCGTTTCATTTTGCACGCAGGCAATGACACGTTGAACGCAGGCGGCGGCTGGGACGAGCTGCGCTATGATCGCTCTGGTGTCGGGGCCGTGACGGTTAATCTCGCCAACGGAACCGCCACAGGTACGTGGGACGGCATGGCATTCTCCCACACGATCTCGGGCATCGAACAGGTGCGCGGCTCTCGCAATGACGGTGATAGCATTACCGGCGATGGCAACGACAACTGGTTCCGTGGCCGCGGCGGCAATGACACGCTCAATGGCGGCGGTGGGGATGATACGCTGGTGGGCGAAGAGGGTAACGACAGGCTAAACGGCGGCGCAGGCGATGACGTCGCCGAGTTCTGGATCAACCGCGCGGATGCCACCATCACCCAGTCAGGCGGTAATGTCACAGTGGTGTCCTCGCTCGGCACTGATGTGCTGACTGGCATCGAGAGGCTGGCGTTTAATGATCAGGAAGTTTTCATCGATGCCTCAGGAGCAACCAACGGTCCGGATACGCTGACTGGGACGGCCGGGGATGATAGCATTGACGGCCTTGACGGCAACGATCGTATTTCCGGCCTTGCGGGCAATGATGGCCTGCGCGGCAGCGGCGGCAACGACACCCTGCTGGGTGGAAACGGGCGTGACACGCTTTGGGGCGGGGACGGAAACGACCTGCTCAACCCCGGAGATAACGATCAGGACTGGGACCTGCTTGAACCCGGCGCCGGTAACGATACCGTCGACTTTGGCCAGATGCTGATTGGCGGCGGCGGTATCTATCACTGGAGCCTGGATGCCGGGATCATTGCCACAATCAATGGCAATACCAACACGGGCACAATCAACAAAGGCGCCAACGGCACCACCACCATTCTGGATGTGGTCAACCCAATGACCGATTGGGGCTTTGGCATTCAGGGGACGGAATTCAACGACACCTTTAACCTGACCGTCTTGGACGATGGTTGGTCCAGTATTGAAAACTCTGCCGGGAATGACACAATTAACATAGGGGCCAGCACCGGCGCGCTGCGGCTGGATTATCGGATATATGACACGCCTGTCAGCGGCGTGAATGCCAACCTCGCGACCGGCATTATTCAGGATGGATATGGCGGCACCGACACCGTCAACGGCATAAACCAGGTTGAGCGATTTGAAATCAGGCTGAGCGATGAAACCGACACGGTGTTGGGCAGCGCGCACAGTGAAAGCTTTATCCTGCGCGAGGGGAATGACACGCTGGATGGCGGCGCAGGCCGGGATCTGCTGCGCTATGACCGAAGTGGGGTGGACTCATCGGTTATTGTGAATCTCAAGACGGGCATCGCCACAGGCACATGGAACGGCAATGCTTTCACCCACACCATCAGCAATGTCGAGGAGGTCCGCGGATCGCGTAACGACAACGACACACTGATTGGCAATGCCGCTGACAACGCACTTGATGGACGGGGCGGAAATGACTCGCTCTTAGGGAACGACGGCAACGACACCCTGACAGGTGGTGATGGTAACGATACCTTGAAGGCCGGCAACGGAAATGATCTGCTCAACACCGGCAGCGGGGATGATCTCGCCTTTGGCGGAAATGGCAATGACACGCTGACCGGATTTGGAGACAATGATACGCTCGACGGCGGCGCCGGTATTGACCTGCTGTTGGCTGACCTGTCCGATGGCTTCACACCACAGAGCTTCATCTGGGATGTTGATCTCAACCGCGGCACAGCCTTTGGCCGCGATCCGGGTACGCTGGCGCCCCAGCCTGGTGGACAGGACACGATCACTGGCATCGAGAATGTCCAGTTGATCGGCGATTTCGACGTTAATTTCTTCGGAAATGCCGCCGCCAACCTGCTGCAAAGCAGCGACGGGGATGATATATTGGACGGCCGCTTTGGGAATGACACGCTGTTGGGTGGTTCTGGTGATGACAGTCTTCTGGGCGGGGCCGGTTTTGACACGCTGGAAGGGGGCAATGGCAACGATACGCTCAATGGTGGCGACGGCCGTGATCTGGCGCGGATGGGGGCTGGCAATGACCTTTATCAGGACAACGGTCAGACCGGAGTGAACGGTCAGGACACGGTGTTTGGTAATCAGGGCAACGACACGATCGAGGGCGGCGCGGGGGATGACGTCTTCTACGGCGATCTCGATAATGACGTGATCCGGGGGCGTCTCGGGAACGACAAGCTGTTTGGCGGCGATGGTGCTGACATACTGGATGGTGGTGATGGAAACGACACGATCAACGGCGGTAACGGCCGTGACAAGGTGATCATGGGCAATGGCGCCGACCTCTATCAGGACAACGGTCAGGGTGGCGTCAACGGTCAGGACACGGTGAACGGCAATCAGGGCAACGACACGATCGAGGGCGGCGCAGGCAATGACGTCTTCTTTGGTGATCTCGACAATGACGTGCTCCGGGGCCGCTTGGGGAATGACAAGCTCTATGGTGGCGACGGATTTGACACGCTGGAGGGCGGTGACGGCAATGACAGCGTCTGGGGCGGCAATGGCCGTGACAGGGCGCTTCTTGGCAATGGCAACGACGTGTTCTTCGATAATGGCCAGGGCGGCACATTGGGTCAGGACACGGTCTTTGGCGGCAATGGGTTCGACACGATCAACGGCGGTGGCGGCAATGACGTGATCCAGGGTAACAATGGCAATGACCGTCTGCTGGGAGGCGGCGGCAACGATAAGCTCTATGGCGGCAACAACGCCGATGTGCTGCTGGCCGGCGACGGCGCGGACTCGCTCTGGGGCGGCAATGGTCTTGACCAGCTGACCGGGGGCAACGGGTTGGATACGTTCTTCTTCGCGGATGGGTTTGGGTCGGACACGGTGTTCGGGTTCGACGCGGCGGATGGTGAGAAGATCAACCTGGCCGGGGTGACAAACATCACCGACTTCAACGACTTGATCACCAACCACCTTGTGAATGCAGGAGGGACGGCACGGATTGTCGACGGGGCAAACGGTATCTTGCTCAACGGTGTCAGCTTTGCCGATGTCGGTGTTGGGCTGGATTATTCTGCGGATGACTTCTTGTTTTGATGACAGAGCGAAACCGGATAAAATAGTTATGAAGAATATGTGATGCCACCAGCGATCTAACAATGTCTCATCGCGAGGACGGTGGTGGTCTTAAATAGAAATGCCTGATGCACGGGACTGCCAGCTTCCCTTTCAACGAACATCCATGCGGCGCCAAACCAGTACGTATTAGGCGCACAAGCAGAACAGGTTTAGCCCTAAAATGGTCAGTTTTGGACGAAACAACAGGAACTCAGTAACCGATTACACAGAACAATCCGCGCGAACAGCTTGAGGTACCCCATGACAACACTCACTGAAGACGACGTAGTTTGGATCGGCGACGCTTGGTATGCCCATAACAATACCTGGAACCGTCGGGACCTTATCAACGGAACAGACTACACTCAGTCCATCACCCTGACAGAGGGTGCTTTTCCCGGTGGAATTGTGGCGACTTGGGACTGGCCCAATACACCAAATGATGCCTACGTCTATGCCTATCCCGGTTTGACCATTGGTCAGAAACCCTGGATCGACCTGCCTACGACATTTGACCATTTCCCGGTTGAAGTTTCCAATATTGTCAACCTTGACCTCAATTTTGATATCGATTGGACTCAGCCTGCAAACAGCGATTTTTTTGTCGCGGTTTCGTTCTGGCTCACCGACGATCCCGACGGTGGGCGCGAGGCAACCCAGAATGAGATCATGGTTTGGCTTAAACCTAAGGGGGCATCGCCGGCCGGAGTTAACACCGCTGTAACCGGTACCGACGGCCTGGGCACCTACCAGGTCTGGCTAAAAGAAGACCAGACCGACGCCTCTGGGCGCAACGAACATGTCTGGGACTTTTTGAGCCCGACCTATAATGCCAATATCAAGCAGGGTACGCTTGATATTGACGCAATGTTGCAAAACCTTCTGGCCAACGGGCTGATCGCGGAAGGGCTTTGGCTAAACCATGTCGAGATCGGCGCCGAGGTCACCTATGGCGACGGCAGCCTGACCATCAATGATGTAAGTCTCGACTATCAGGAAGCGACCGGACTGGGCGGTAACCACACCGGAGACAACACCGCTAACGCCCTGAACGGGCGGCATGGCAATGACACGATCACTGGCCGGGGCGGCAACGACACGCTTCTGGGCATGAGTGGCGATGATTCAATTCAGGGCGGCGCAGGCGATGACAGCCTCTCCGGTGGCACCGGCAATGACACTCTGGATGGTGGGACCGATTCCGGAGCGGATTACATCAATCCGGGCGATGGCGACGATCTGATCCTGGTTTCGGGGAATAACGGTGTAGCCGATTTCCTGTTCTTTGCCGGCACGGGCTCAAAAACCGTGCAAGGCAGCGGGCCCGGCAACAACGCAAGCGGTGTTCTGGTCGGACACCAGATGGGGTTCACCGACCAACGTCAGGGCATTACGCTGGATACGGATGCCGGCACGGCTTCAAATAGCCGCCTGTCCGTCGATTTCAGCGCGGCAAAAGTGTTCAATGTGGTTGGCGGCACCGGTTTTGCCGACAGTTTCACCGGAGGTAACGCGACATTTGACCATTGGGAACAGTTTACCGGCTTTGCTGGCGATGACAGCTTCAATGGCGGAACCGGACTGGACGCCGTCAGCTTCTCAGCCGAGGTGGAAACCGGGTGGTGGGATGTGGCGAACAACACATTGCGTCTGGGGACTTTGGGCGCCATCGTCAATCTGGAACTTGGCACCGGAACCGACAGCTATGGCGATACCGATAGTTTCACGGATATCGAAGCTCTGGTCGGCAGCAGCCTGGCCGATGATTTCACCGGCGGAGCTGAGGAAAACTATTTTCTTGGCAATGACGGTAACGACACGCTGAATGGTGGGGACGGAGACGATTCCTTCCTAGGTGGACGGGACGATGACGCCATTGACGGCGGCGCCGGCATCGATGCCATCGATTACTCGGATGAAATTTCTAATCTCGGCGGGACACTGGGTATACAGGTCAACCTGGCCACCGGAGTCACCAAAGATACATTCGGACACACCGATACGCTGAACAGCATCGAAAAGATCTTCGGGACCGACCTCGTGGATACATTTACCGGCTCAGGGAGCGGCGAAAGCTTCTGGGGGAAGTTGGGAAATGACACCTTCGCCATGGGAGCGGGAAATGACGCAGCCTTTGGCGAACAGGGCAACGACACGCTCAACGGCGGCGATGGCAATGACAGCCTGAGCGGTGGCATGGGAACAGACCTCGTGTCTGGCGGCAATGGCAATGACATGGTCAACGGCAATGACGGCAGCGATACCCTGAATGGCGGCGGCGGCAGTGACCGGCTCTTTGCGGGGAAAGGCAACGACAAGGCCTCGGGCGGCTTCGGTAACGACTCTCTCTTTGGTGGCATCGGGAATGACATGCTCTACGGAGATGCCGGTGCTGACCTGTTGCAGGGCGAGGACGGTAACGACAAGCTTTTCCTTGGAGACGGCGATGACAAGGCCTACGGCCATGCAGGGGCAGACAGCATACATGGTGGTCTGGGTCGGGATTCAGTCTGGGCCGGGATCGGGGATGATATCATCTTCGACGTGGCCGAAGGCGGCGCCGCCGGGTCAGATCTGTTTGTCGGGGAAGCTGGCAATGACACGATCAAGGCCTGGGGGGGGGATGACGAGGTTTCCGGCGGGGCTGGCAACGACCTGCTCAATGGGGGCATCGGCAACGACTCCCTCTTTGGCGGCAGTGAAAATGACATCCTGAATGGCAATGACGGCAACGACAATCTGCAGGGCGACGCTGGCAACGACACGCTCTTTGGGAACCAGGGCAACGATACTCTGAACGGAGGAGACGGCTTTGACATCCTGCGCGGCGGGCTGGGCAATGATATCTTCTTTGACACGGCCCAAGCCATGGGCGACCGGTTCTTCGGCGAAGCGGGCAACGACACGATACGCGCTTATGGCGGCAACGACACGTTGCACGGCGGCGAAGGCGCAGACCAACTCTATGGCGGTTTGGGCAATGACCTGATGTATGGCAATCAGGGCGACGACCGGCTTCAAGGCGATGCCGGTGCAGATACGTTGCGTGGTGGCCTGGGCAACGACGAGCTGGTCGACGGCAGCACAGAGGCTGTCGGGGATCTGTTTTTTGGTGAGGACGGTGCCGACACGATCAAGGGCGGTGGCGGAAGTGACACGCTGCACGGAGGCCTCGGGCTGGATGAACTCTATGGCGGCATCGGCAATGATAAACTCTTCGGCAACCAGGAGGCAGACACGCTCGTCGGCAATGACGGGGCTGATACGCTTTATGGCGGGATCGGGAATGATGAACTCCTTGATGGCAGCGCCGAAGCGGTCGGAGATCTGTTCTTTGGTGATGACGGAGCTGATACGATCAAGGGCGGCGGCGGAAGTGACACGCTGCACGGAGGCAATCAGAACGACCTGCTCTATGGCGGCATCGGCAACGACATAATCAACGGCAACCAAGGCAATGACAGCCTGCATGGCAACGAAGGCAACGATCTTGTCAACGGCGGCTTTGGGGCCGACAAGATCTTTGATATTGCTGAAGCTGGCGGCTTTGGCAATGACACATTCAATGGCAATCAGGGCAACGACACCATCTTTGGTGGCGGCGGCAATGATCGTGCCAATGGCGGTAATGACGATGACCTGATTTATGGCGGCATTGGCAATGACACGCTGTTAGGGGGCAGTGGAAACGATGCTCTTTCTGGCGGGATCGGCGACGACTTACTGTCTGCTGGGGCTGGCAACGACACGTTGAATGGGGAAGATGGCAACGATACCCTGTATGGCGATCACGGCAATAACATCGTGTATGGCGGCAATGGCAATGACGAACTGCATGGCGGCGACGGCATGAATGAGCTGTATGGCGGCAATGGCAATGACACGGTGTTCGGCGGCTCGGGCAGTGACAAAATTCTCGGAGGTGCGGGCAACGACGAGATTCACGGCGGCGACGGCACCGGCAACAATACGTTGAACGGTGGTGACGGCCATGATCTCATAACTGACAGCAGCACATACTCCAGCAGCGATATCTTCTATGGCGGTCTGGGCGAGGACACCATCAATGCCAACCTCGGACCAGATACTGTCTACGCCGGAGACGGTAACGATGTGGTCACGGACCTGTCGTCGGACGGTGGTGTCTCTGGGGCGGATGTCTTTTATGGCGAGGGCGGACATGATGTCCTGACCGGGGCTGGCGGCGATGACTCGATCTTTGGCGGAAGCGGCAATGATACGATCGCCGGAGGCATCGGCAATGACGTTCTCAAAGGCGATGCTGGCAATGACGTGTTTATCTTTGATGACAATAGCGGCAACGACACGATCTCGGCCTTTGATGGCAATGCCGACTTGATTGATCTGTCTGCCGTTGATGGAGTTACGGGGTATCTACAAGGCTTCACTGTTAGCGCTTGGGGACCAACAGGGTCCCGTATCGAATTTAACGGCACGTCTGATGTCATCTTTCTGGGTGGCGTTACCGTCGTTGAGATCACGAACACTGACTTCATCTTCTGACGCGCACAGATCCAAACGATACAGTCTCTCAGCATCGCCATCATGTCCCCCTTTGGGGGCATGATGGCTGCCGTCGTGCCCTCTGAAAACCCATATACAAAACTAGAACGTGAGCCGGTCACATCCGACTGACTGCAGCATGCCTATGCAGGGAAGCCTAAAAGTGGCGGGACTCGGTTTGAAATTACGTTGCGCAAACCAAGGAATGCCAGAGACATAGCCACAGGTTACGACAAAATGAGTGCAGCTATCCCGCCAACCTGACCCGCGCCGCGGCACTGGATGCATCACGGTAAGTGTCCTCAAAACCCAGACAAGACTTTATAAATTGGCCCCAAACGCCAAGGTTTGACCACGATTGCGGCATGCTTCGGAGCCGCGAGCATTTCACCCTTGCTCCCGGTGTACATGGGAGGCCGGGACGGCAATGGTGGTGTTTGCGTTTCACTCAACGGTTTGGAGTGGACAGGATCGGCTGGATATCGGGATCCGGGATCTTGAAATTTGCGAGTTGGGTGGCAGACAGACGCTCCTTGCGATGACAGGCCCTGACGGGGGGGCTGCGAGTTGGCAACTTTCACAAGGACATGCAGCCGTTCTTGCGGATACGCATATCTTTACCACCACCGAAGGGCTGGCGGCGGACGGCGAAATGTATATCACGCCGAGCGGGGCGGTTGCCATTGGCAACCACTCTGAACTGATAGGGCTTGAAATAAACGCGCAGGGAGGAATTGCCGCCCGCCTTTCCTGGGGGGCCTTGTCTTCCGAAGTCGGAAACCTCAGAGCGCTTGTCGCAAGCGGACATAATCTTGTCTATCTGGCGGGAGACTCTGGAGAAGGTATTCATTCTTACCGTTTCAATGGTGATGGCACCGTGTCCAGCCTAGGGCAATTGACGGGAACCAGTTCGACTTACCTTGAAGCAGTGATTGATCTCGATACGGCCGTCGTCGCTGGGCAAGAATATTTACTGGCGACGGATCGGGCGGGGCGTGGTGTCTCTTCTTTCAGGGTTGATTTGGATAGCGGCACCCTTGAGCCGCGCGGTATGATCGGAGCCGCGCAGGGGCTGGGCATCATGGAGCCAGTGGCGCTGGAGACGGTCGTGATTGGCAACCTGACCTATGCCGTGCTGGCCTCCGCAGGCCATGGGGGCGGCGCGCTCAGCGTGATGCGTCTTCATCCCAGCGGTCGTTTGGAGCCGATTGATCACATTCTTGATACGCGCAGCACCCGCTTTGGACAGGTGCAGGATCTGGCCGTCACCGTGGTCGGAGATCGTGCCTATGTTGTGGCCGGAGGGGGAGATGACGGGCTCAGTCTGTTTCTGATGCTGCCCTCTGGACGTTTGATGCATCTGCAAAGTGTTGCTGTTGGTGAGATGACGGGGCTGTCGGGGATCAATGCGCTTGAATCGGTGTTGCTTGGGAATGAAATTCAAATATTTATCGCGGGCAGTGGGCAGGCCGGGATCGGACAACTGGCGGTCTCCCTGGCCCAGCAGGGAATCTCACATATGGGCACCGCCGCGGGCGACACCCTAAGTGGCAGCGACGGCGATGACATCCTGATCGGGGGGGATGGAGATGACTATCTGACCGCATATCAGGACGATGACATTCTGGTCGATGGGCAGGGGCGAGATACCCTGATCGGGGGCGCAGGCGCAGATGTGTATGTGCTCCTGCCGGATGGAGATATCGATCAAATTCGCGAATTTGACCCAGGTATAGATCGTCTGGATCTGTCGTCTTTCCCGATGCTTTATGACCCGTCCCAGCTGGAATTTACCTCTCGTGCAGATGGTGCGGTGTTGACTTGGCGTGACGAGGTGACCGAGGTGCTCAGCCTGTCGGGGGGGCGCCTGAGCCTGTCGGATATTTTTGGGTTGGGTTTTGAGGATATTGATCGCCCCGCACTCGGTACTGGAGAACGCCTGATTGGCGGAGAGGGTGCGGATGAACTCGGCGGCAATTGGGGAGGTGATCATCTGGAGGGGCGAGAGGGCAATGATCGGCTACTCGGTGGGGGTGGCGCAGACAGTCTCTTTGGCGGTGTCGGGTTTGACACGCTGTTTGGCGGTGGCGGAGATGACCAGCTCTGGGGCGGAAACGGGCGGGATCGGGTCTATATGGGGGATGGTGATGATCTGTATTCTGACAATGCGCAGGAGGGCGAGCTGGGACGGGATACGGTGTTTGGCGGTTTTGGGCGGGACACGATACAGGGCGGCGCGGGCAATGATCATTTCTATGGAATGGATGGAGATGATCTGATTTTAGCTCGGTTGGGGGATGACTGGCTGTTTGGCGGTGTCGGGTTTGACACGCTGTTTGGCGGGAGCGGAGATGACCGGATCTGGGGCGGAAACGGGCGGGATCGGGTCTATATGGGGGATGGTGATGATCTGTATTCTGACAATGCGCAGGAGGGCGAACTGGGACGGGATACGGTGTTTGGCGGTTTTGGGCGGGACACGATACAGGGCGGCGCGGGCAATGATCATTTCTATGGAATGGATGGAGATGATGTGATTTTTGCCCGGCTGGGGGATGACTGGCTGTTTGGCGGCGCCGGAAAAGACCAGCTGAATGGCGGAGCTGGCCGTGACTGGCTGTTCGCGGGTGGCGGTGCGGATACGCTCACTGGCGGCGCGGGAGCAGACGTGTTTGTCTTTGCCTCAGATCAGCAGATCGACTGGATCACTGACTTCTCCCCGGGTGAGGACCGGGTGCGCTTAATTGGAACGGGTCTCACATATGACGATTTGAGGGTTTCGCAGGAACAGTCAGGAACCCGGATCGAAATCGGGACAGATGTCTTGTTTCTTGAGGGGATTTCGAGCTTTGCGCTGCACAATACCGATTTTGTATTTGTCTGAGAGCGACATAAAATAAGAAATCATCTGCCGAATAGGCCAGCCCGACACCGACATCGGCAAAGCTGACACCGTTGAGCAAGATACCGTTTACCCCGCCGCCGCCCTCGCTCGTGTCGTTGCCCTGATTGCCCTTCACCGTGCCCCTTGAGACGTGGTTGAGAGGCTTGGACGAAACATCATTCGGGGCTACGCGCTTTGACAATGTGATCAATAAATAGACAATACTATCAACGATCTTTCTGATCTCTGGTTTTGCCTGTATCATGCGGTATGGGGCGTCCGAATGCAGCATTGACAGAAAGACAGTGATCGGGCATCCCACATTTAAAGTAAAAGATTTTCAAATTTTAGGAAACTTAACTGATGCCGAAGTCCAATACCATTTTGCTGCGACTGGCCGAAGCTCTTGAAGCAAGCTCTAAGGAATTTAGCGGTGAGAATGGCCGGTTGGCCGAATTGTCGACGGCAAAATCCAGCAAGGAGCTCAAGCCGCGACACACACTGCTGGAAAACGTCTGGATTGATTTCAAAGAGGATTCAGATGTTGTCGCCTCCGTGAGTGCAGAGAAGGCGGATGGAGGATGTCGTATTCAAATGACAGACCGCGGGACCAGCCCGTGGTTTTCTTTCTCTTACACCCTGTCTGTTGAGGCTTTGCGCGGCGCCCGTTTTCTGGGGCTTCTGATCGGCGGGAGGGCAGAGGGAATGGCCGCTTTCCGCCCCTGCCTGCGGTATCAGTTGCCGGATGGGTTCCAGGACAGTTTTGCGCGCAACATCATCCTCATGGAACCAACCCAGGAAGATCAGATTACCTTTATTCGCACGGACCCAGACTTGCTGGAAAAAGCCGTGGGGGCCGAAGTTTTATTTTTCTTCGAAGGCCGAAACTTTGACGTAACTTTAACCAACATTGAAAACCTCAACATTTAACACCTGAACATTTAACAAGGTATTTCAGCATGACTCAGCGAAACTACAGTTTCGTTATCCCCGCGTATAATGATGCAGCGGGACTTAAAACACATTTGGACTACTTTTCGGCTTGTTCGGAAAATGTGCAGCTCGTGATTGTTGATGATTGCTCCTCGGACGAGACGCCGACGCTTGTGAAAAGCGCCCAGATGCCTGCCAACATCACGATCACCTACCACCGACAGCCCCAAAACAGCGGACCAGCTCTTGCCCGCAACATCGGGCGCGATCTGGCAACTGGTGACTATGTCATGTTTCTTGATGCCGACGATGTCCTGGCGGATTGTTTCTTTGATTACATCCGTGTTGCGCCGCTTGAGAACGGCGCCGATTTTGCTCTTTTCAAGTATCATCTCGCTCGGAAGCCAGAAGCCCGCTATAGCTATGAGATGCATCAGGTCGATGCGGCCTTTTTTACCAGAGTTGAGCACGCCCCTTTCCCAATGGGGACTGTAACTCTGGAAGAGATGCCGTCGGCCTTGAATACCGTCAACTTTCCTTGGAACAAAATCTACCGCCGGGAGTTCTTGCAACGCGCGGATATCCGGTTCCCAGATTTGCGGATGCATGAAGATATTCCTCCGCATTGGCACAGTTTTTTGCGCGCAGAGCGGTTTTGTGTGCTGGGCTGGACACCGCCTTTGATCACACATTATGAGATTGAGCAGGGCAGCCGTGCCACCAATTATATCGGCGCGCGCAGGCTTGGTGTCTTCCCTTTATTGCGCGACCTTCATCAGGAGTTGAACCAGCACTCTTCAGCGGAAATCCTGCTGCCCGAATTTGAAGCTTTCTGCGATGATATGTTCACCTGGATGATCGATACATTATGCGCTGGGAAAGATGAGAAGAGCCGTGATTGGCGCAAGAAATATGCCGACGAGATCGAGGCCTTCCAGGTCTATCTGGAAACGGGTGAACGCGGCGCGCCACACAACACACGGCGGCCTTTCTGGGGGCGGGTGCACCGTAACCACGCGGGAGTAGACGGATGACCAAGATTAGCGCCATCATCACATGCTTCAACGTCCAAGAATATATTGCGACAGCGATGCAATCCATTTTGGATTGCGGTTTCGAAGATCTGGAACTGATCGTTGTGGATGATTGTTCGACCGACCGTACCCGCACTGTTGTGGATATGGTTGCGGCCAATTTGCCGGATGGTACCAATTTTGTGCCAATCTATTTTTCCAAGAACACAGTGGGCGGTGTGGCGAGTGCGGGGAATGCCGGGCTCGAGGCGGCCACAGGGGATTTGGTTATTTTCATCGATGGGGATGACTGGGTTATTCCGCATAACCTGAAAGAAGCCGTTGAGATAAATTTGCAGAGTGGCACGGATTTTACCGTTTGCAATTGTCTTGAATATTGGAATGACACAGGCAAGTTTACCCAATACCCAGAGGGTCATTACTGGGAAAATCTGCCAAGACAGACCACTCTGGGAGCGCGGCGTGACACCCTCCTTAAGATGGCGCCTTTTCCGTGGCGCAAGATTTACCGACGGGCCTTTCTTGAGAAACATGCCATTCGGTTTCCAGTTGGCGACTTCTTTTTTGAGGACAACCCGTTTCATTGGGATACCACGGTTAGGGCCGAGACGTTCGATTTCTTTGACAAACCCACACATGTTCATCGCATGGCACGTAGCGGACAGACGGTTTCCGAAAAGGGTACGAAATTCATCAAGATTTTCGACCACGCGACGATCATTCGTGAGAAGTTGGAACAGAGTGGGGCGCTAGAGGCAAACCGAAGTCTCTATCTGGAATGGTTGTTCAAACACATCATCTGGTGCGCCAACCATGTACCTGCTGGCTTTCTTAACGAGGTATTTGAGCGCGGGAAAAACCATGTGTGCCCTCTTGCTCCCGATGTGTTCTGGCACGCACTTGCGGTGTCGGGCTTTAGCGCTACGGATGTACGCAGAATGGCTGCCATCTACCTAGATGAAAGATTTGAGTTCTTTCGAGAATTCTAATGACAATAAGAACATGCTTGACGCTTTAGCCAGATGTGAGTCTCCTCACCTCAGACAGTTAGAGATGGGGGACCGCTAGTGATTATTTCGGATTCGGAAGCATTTGTATTTGTGCACAATCCTAAAGTGGGAGGGATGACGTTCCGAACGGCACTTGCTCAGTTTGACACAAGAGATAATTTTTTCTTTGAGTGGAAGACTATTGGCGACTCCAAGAAACAGCTGGACATGGCCCATATCACGCTATTTCAGCTCAGAAAATTCTTTCCGGAGGTCTTTGAGGATATCAAGGGGTACTACAAATTCGGCTTTGTGAGAAATCCCTATACGCGGTTTTTGTCCGCCATATCACAGCATCTGAAACTAAGCACACCCTACACCCGAGCGGCCATACTTGGGGATCCAGATCTATTTTATCAATTCGCCAACAGTTTTGCAGTCAATGCGTTGCAGGACGGGCCAATTGAAAACGATCATCGCTTGGTCCATTTTAGAAAGCAGAGCAATTTTCTTTTTATTGATAATAATCAATGGGTTACGGATGTTTTCAAGCTCGAGAATCCAGCTGAGGTCAAAGGCACACAGGCGGCGGCCTGGCTGGGAGAAGCTGCGAACTCAATTAAAAACCAAACATCTCAGTTATCAAATTCGGGCTACAATTTGGAGAAGCTGAGCACAGCGGCTGTCGAGAAGATCAATGATTATTATAGTATCGATTTTGAAAGGTTCGGGTATGAGGGTTTATGAGGCAGAGGCCATCCGGTTTCTGGGTCTTTTCCGAAACGAGGAAAGTGCAACTCCAAACGGTACGCACCATTTAGCTGGGAGCTTCCTATGAAGCTCTTCATGCACATTGGTATTGAAAAGACAGCCACAACCAGTACCCAGCGATGGTTTCGAAAAAATCGGGATAAATTGCTGGATCAGGGGGTTATGTATTCTGAGGTTTTAGGACCTGAGACACATAGGAAATTGTGCCTATGGGCGCTGGCCCCTGGAACCGAGGATGACGGATTTCAGAACAATTCGATTTTTTCTGAGCAAGACAAGGCGGAGTTTCGGGAGAAACTGGTTGCCGACTTTGCACAAGAAGTCGAGGCCGCTCGAAAAAAGGGAGCCCATTCGTTCGTCATCTCAAACGAACATCTTCATTCCCGCCTTCGGACCGTTGAGGAGGTCCAGCGCGTGTATGATTTCATTGCACCGCATTTTTCCGAAATCAGCCTTTTGTGTTTCCTGCGCCCTCAGGTAGATGTTGCCGTCTCTTTGACGTCAACCCTGTCACGCGATCGCTGGGTTGTGAAACCGGCCTTTTTCGATAGCGTCGACGCTAAGAACTCCTACTTCAATTATTTTGAGCTCGTGAAAAGGTGGACGACCGTATTTGGGCGCGACCACATGGTTGTATTGCCATACAAAAAATGGCCAACTGCCGCACAATATCTGATTGATCGATTGCAGATCGATGTGGAAAACACACAGCCAATCCCGCGTATTAACGAAGCTGTGGATATTCAGGTGATGGCAATGGTCAACACCCTCAACCTACGCAAAGGTGGGGGCCATATGTCCCAGAAGGCCTTTGCGAGGGTTTTCTTGAACAAGTTTGAATGCAAAGAAAAAATCAGTATCGGCCCCAAATCCGCACGACGTATTCAGGCGCGGTTTGACAAGAGCAATGCAGCTCTAATTTCAGAGTTCCCCGAACTGACAGTTAAGGATCTGGAGCCGAGCTGGAAAAAATATGACCGCCCTCCGAACCTGTGGAAACTGGAACAGAAGATTCCCTTCCCTGACGCATTGTTTCAACTGGTCAGGATCTTTAACGAAGAGCTTCTGGCTCAGGAATTGCAAACGTCAGTTGCAATGGCTCAGCGGGCAATTGCACGGAAAAATATCTCAAGAGCGCAAGATCTTGCGGCACAATGTCAGGAGAAAATTTCTCAACTCAAGGATGCGCGCTACGTTTCAGGGCGTATAGAAGCCCCCCAAAAAGCGGTTCGGGATATGGAAAAACGTATCCACGATATTGTGTCCGGCGGAAAGGGATAAACTTTCATGTCAGAGTCCGGATCACGTAAAACGCTTTACCTTCATATCGGCCTGAACAAAACAGGGAGCACTTTTGTCCAGCGATGTCTCAGGAATAACGAGGGACGTTTGGCCAAGCGTGGGTTCCTTTATCCCTGCAAAAGAAGAGCTCCCTATTTTCAAAGGGGACAGCATGTCCCTCTTGCGGCGGCTCTAACCGGTCTTCCGGTGTACTGGCTCAACAAGGTCAAGTCCCGCAGGCTGGACAGTGCGGTTCCTGCCTTCCTGGAAGAAGCCAAGGCATTCGAAGGTGAAAATATTATCCTGTCTTCCGAGGCGTTTGGGTCGAAAAACGTCACGCGGGAAATCGTTGAAGGTATGAAGGATCTTCTTGCCGACTTTGACGTAAAGGTTGTTGCCTATCTTCGGCGTCAGGACGACTATATTCTTTCGACCTACCAACAGGACGTAAAAGTCGGCAGTCGGCATAAATTCGATTTCGCAGAGCGAATGAGCGGCGAGCAAAATCGTTTCTACAATCGCATTGCTCCCTATATTTCCGTATTTGGAAAAGAGCAGGTTATCATCCGCCCCTATGACAAATCCCGCTGGAAGGGGGGGGAACTATTTCTTGATTTCCTACAAGTGATTGGATGTCCCGACGAGGGTCTCGAAATGGTCGCGGCGGAAAATGAAGGGTTGGACTTTCGGCACGTCAACTTGCTCAGGGACGCCAATCAGTTCCTCGCCCCTCTTGGAAGCGAGCCAAATGGGAAGGATGACCAAATGGTTCGGACCAGCATCCTCCGGCACTTGAAAAAAGACAAGGCGGCGGGATTGCAAACCGAAAAGCTGGCGCTTTCAAACCGTCAGATACGTGAAGTTCAAGAGTATTTCCTAGAAGAGAATAAGCGCCTTTGGGGGGAGCAAGAAGGTGCGGACTTCGTGCGCCCCAAAAAAGATGAACCACTTGGTAATACTGATAAAAGCGCTGCGGACTGGGAAATAGGGCTGCGCCTGATTATCGAGCTTTGTCGGGAAAATATCCGGCTACAGAATAAGATACAGGACCTCCCAGAGCAGCAGAAATCGAAGGGCTCCCGAAAAGCCGGTAGCTGACAACAAGGCGCGCAGATTGGAGGGTATTTCCAAAACGTTTAGCGCGGCACGGTGATGACCCAAATCTCTCAGCCGCACCTCAAGGGGCACCGTTTCCCCCAGTCTGACACGTCTTATGCGGCTTGAGCCTGCCGCTGATTTGCCCTCGGCTTGCGCAATGCCGAAAAGACTTACATGCCCTTCACCTCCCCTCAGATCAGGGGTCATAGATCAATCTAGGATACGCAATTTATGGCTAGATCGGTAAGGAGAGGTGCGATATATCCTGAAAAGGCTTAAAACCGATTATCAAAAGGTTGTTTGTTTTGAATATTTTACTTGTTGGCGCGGGCCTTTCTGGTGCCGTTATTGGACGGCGGCTGGCCGAAGAGGGACATACTGTTACCATCATTGACGGACGCGACCATATCGGTGGCAACTGTCATACCGAACGCGATCCGGATACCAACGTGATGGTCCATATATATGGCCCTCATATCTTTCACACGGATGATGCCGAAGTATGGAACTACGTGAACGCATTCACCACCTTCATGCCTTACAAAAACCGGGTGAAAACCACGAGTGAGGACCAAGTGTTCTCGCTGCCGATCAACCTGCACACGATCAACCAGTATTATGGCAAAACGATGCGCCCCGCAGAGGCCAAGGAGTTCATAGCCTCAATTGGGGATAGCTCGATTGGCGAGCCGCAAACCTTTGAGGATCAGGCGCTGAAATTCGTCGGACCTGATCTCTATAAAGCCTTCTTCAAGGGCTACACAGAAAAACAATGGGGCTGCTCGCCCACGGAACTCCCCGCCTCAATTCTCAAGCGCCTGCCGGTGCGCTTCAACTACGACGACAACTACTTTTTCCACAAATTCCAGGGCATGCCCGAAAACGGCTACACGCCGATGATCGAGGCTATTCTCGATCACGAGAACATCACCGTGCACCTTGAGACTTGGTTCGATCCGGCAACCGCTGAGAACTATGATCACGTGTTCTATGCCGGGCCGCTGGATGGCTATTTCGACTACCGTCTGGGGCGGCTTGGCTACCGCACGCTGGATTTCAAGAAATTCACCTATGAGGGCGACTATCAAGGCTGTGCGGTGATGAATTACGGTGATCGCGACGTGCCTTACACCCGGATCACCGAGCACAAACATTTCTCTCCTTGGGAAAGCCACGAGGGATCGGTCTGCTACGAAGAATACAGCCGTGGCTGTGAACCCGAAGACATTCCTTATTACCCGATCCGGCAGGTGAAGGAAAAAGCGCTCTTGTCTGATTACGTCAAACTGGCCGAAGAGACAGGCGGCGTGACCTTTGTCGGCCGGCTTGGCACCTATCGCTACCTCGACATGGATGTGACCATCCGCGAGGCATTGGATACGGCTGCCGCGTTCCTCCAAAGCGCAGAATCCGGCACCAAGATGCCTGCCTTCGTCAAGAATCCGCTCTAACGCCGGACTTGATAGCTTATAGGAAAAAGGCCCCGCAGATGCGGGGCCTTGATCTATGTGCAAGCTGCATCAAAAGAAAAAGTCTGCCCCAGAATAGGCCAGCCCGACACCGACATCGCCAAAGGCGACCCCATCCAGTAGAATTGAATTCCCCCCGACATCAATCTGGGCAAACCCACCGTTGCTGGACAGGTGGTTTGTGACAAGATCATTGAAATCCGTCACCGCACCAACCGCCGAGAGGTCGATATCCTCGCCATCGGACGCATTGAATCCGGTGATCGTGTCGGAGCCAAACCCGTTGGCAAAGACAAAGAGATCATCCCCGCCGCCGCCATCGATGCTGTCATTGCCGCCGCCGCCAGTCAGCGTGTCACTGCCGAAATTGCCAAGCAGGGTATCATGGCCGCTCCCACCTTTGATGATGTCATTGCCGCCACCGCCATCTATCCCGTCATTGCCGATGCCGCCGGAAATACTGTCATGGCCGCCCTCACCGGCAATGCTGTCATTGCCATTGCCCGCATCGAGCGTATCGTTACCGGCTCCGCCGGACATGCTGTCGGCACCGCCGAGCGCGATCAGGATATCGTCGCCGTCGCCGCCATCCAGTATGTTCGCCCCAGAGGTTCCGGTCAGCGTGTCATTCCCATCACCGCCGCCGACGTGCTCGAAATTCGAGATTGTATCGCCAGCTGCCTGCCCGCCGGATACGGCATTGGTGCTCAGGTTGACCGACACACCGGCGGTATCACTGTCATAAAACAACATGTCCTTACCGAAACCGCCATCCAGCACGTTTGTCCCGCCACCCCCGTCGATCAGGTCATCGCCACCACCACCCGTGATCGTATCATCGCCGTCACCTGCTAGAATGGAGTCATGGCCACCGCGCCCCTCCAACAGGTTATCGCCTTCCTCGGAGAGGAGCATGTTGCCGCCATTATCCCCTTTCAGCGTATCGTCCCCGCTGCCACCGAAAACATTCTCGATCCCCGAAATAATGTCCCCCTCTGCAGCACTGCCCGCCCCTGATCCAATCCCGCTCAGCAGGTCGACCCCGACGCCGATCGTGTCTTCGAAATACGACAGGGTGTCGTTGCCGGTACCACCTTCCAACGTGTCATTGGCGGCACTGCCACCAAAGTTGGTGTCGTTGCCGGTGCCGCCGCCAAGGAAATCGTCGCCCGCACCACCATTCAGGGAATCGAACCAGGCCCCACCAAACAACACGTCTTCGCCATCGCCGCCGTTGATCGTATCGGACGCGCTGCCACCGCTCAGAGTGTCGTTACCGCCGCGCCCGTCAATGAGATTGGCCCCGCTGCTGTCGAATATAATATTGCCGTCGCTATTGCCCAACAACGTGTCGCTGCCGATGCCGCCCACCACGTTCTCGATCCCTGAGAACACGTCCCCGGTGGCGTCACTGCCGCTGGCCGTATTGGCCGCAAGGTCGATGGTGATGTTACCAATCGCATCAAAATAATAGATCCAGTCATTGCCGCTGCCGCCATTTAGCGTATCCGCACCGGTTCCACCCCAAAGGATGTCGTTGCCGCCACCCCCAATCAGCGTGTCATCCCCTTCGCGGCCGACCAGGGTGTCATTGCCCCCCTGCCCGCTCAGGGTGTCCTTCTCCGAACCGCCATCAAGGACATCATTGCCGCTGCCGCCGGTCAGCCTGTCCACGCCAGCCCCACCGTAAAGCGCGTCATTGCCACTCCCGCCCAGAAGCGTATCCCTGCCATCATCCCCGCTCAGAAAGTCGTCGCCGCTGCCGCCGTCCAGCCGGTCGCGTCCGGCGCCACCAAGCGCACTGTCGGTGCCCTCACCGCCAATCAGGGTATCGTTGCCATCTTCACCGTGCAGGTTATCGTCACCAGCGTCCCCCTCAATGGAATCATGTCCCGCTCCGCCAGACAGACCATCGTCGCCATCCCCCCCAAAAAGTGTGTCGTCGCCGCTGCCGCTGATGATCAAATCGGTGCCGTCTCCAGCGCTAATTTGATTGTTCCCGTTGCCGCCATCAATCGTGTCATTGCCGCTGCCACCATCGATTGTATCGCTGCCACTGCCGCTGGTGATGGAATCCGATCCGCTCCCGCCGATGAGGCTGTTGTCACCTTCACCACCGTTCAGCGTGTCGTTACCAACGCCGCCGTCGATCACGTCTGCACCTTCGCCGCCGTTCAGGCGATCAAAGCCGCTCCCGCCATTCAACGTGTCGTTGCCACCATCGCCCCACAGCGTGTCATTGCCAGTCCCACCGTTCACGATATCGTTGTCAGCCCCGCCCTCAAGACTGTCATTGCCGCTCCCGCCCGAGAGGCTGTCATCCCCAGCATCACCGCTGATGCTGTCGTTGCCGCCACCACCGATCAAAGTATCGTTGCCATCATCTCCGGTAATGGTGTCATCGCTGGATGTCCCGGTCAGGGAATCGTCGCCCGAAGTTCCCGGCAGCACGGCTTGTAGGAAAGAGATATTCAAAATGCGGGGGAGATCAAAAACCATACACAGACCCTTAACAAATTCTTAACAGACAATTTTCTCACCCTAACGTGGAAACCCAGATTGGCAAAACCATTCGTAAAACCATGGGCATGTGAACGACAAAAGGCCCCGCATAATGCGAGGCCTTTTTTAGCTACCGTTGCGCAGATCAGAAGATAAAGTCAGCGCCCGAATAGGTTTGACCGATACCCACATCAGCAAAGGCAACACCATCTAGCAAGATCGAGTCCGAACCGTCCACGATCACCGCAAAACCGCCCACATTGAACAAGTGGTTGTTGATCAGATCAACGAAGTTGGTGATGTTGGTCACGCCCGAAAGGTCAATGTCTTCCAAATTGGCCGAGTTGAAATCGGAAACCACATCATTTCCGAACCCGTCGGTAAAGACAAACACGTCATTTGTGCCGCCACCGCCGGTCAGGGTGTCATCACCGATCCCGCCATTCAAAATGTCGCCACCGGTTCCCCCATCAAGCGAGTCGTTGCCGCCACCGCCCAACAGGTTGTCCTGACCACCACTGCCAAGCAGAGTGTCACTGCCGGAAACGCCATTCAGGCTGTCGTTGCCGCCACCGCCGGTCAGCTTATCATCGCCGCCGCCGCCAAGCAGGGTGTCTTTACCAAAGCCGCCCAGCAACGTGTCATTGTCGGCACCGCCAAGCAGGCTGTCATTGCCACCCTTCCCGTTCAGTGTATCGTCACCATTTGAGCCGCTCAGGGTGTCACCGCCGCCGCCGCCAACAAGCTTGTTATTGGACACCGATCCGGTCAGGCTATCGTTGCCGGTGCCGCCAAGCACATCTTCAAACCCGGTGATGATGTCCCCGGTCGCGTTACCGCCAGACGCGGTATTGCTGGTCAGGTTCACCGTTACACCACTTGAGTCTGATGCGTAGCTCAGGGTGTCAATGCCGGTGCCACCATCCAGATTGTCAGCGCCACCGCCACCGTCAAGCAGATCATTGCCGCCATCCCCAAGCAGGGTGTCGTTGCCAAGGCCACCACTCAGGACATCGCCCTGAAAACCACCGGACAGATGGTCATTGCCGGACCCACCGCCCAGAATGTCGTCACCGCTGCCGCCAACAAGCGTATCAGCACCACCGTCCCCCGAAAGGATGTCATTTCCGGTGCCGCCATTCAGCCCGTCACCGCCGCCGCCCCCGATCAGGACATCGTTGCCGCTGCCGCCAAGCAACGTATCTGAACCGCCAAGACCGGTAAGCGAGTCGATGCCATCACCACCCGCCAGATTGCTGCCCCCGGCAACGCCGGTTATCGTGTCGTTACCACTACCCCCGATGGCATTTTCAAAGTTGAACGCGCCAATTGTATTGCTAAACGCGCCAGTAGCCAGATCGAGCAAAATGTCTGAGCTATCCGCAGAGAAATCAAGAAGATCGTTTCCAGCCCCCCCGTCGAAGCGCTCATCTGACACGTTAATGCCGTTGGTGCGCACACTGTCATTGCCACCCGCCGCATCGATCACGTCGATGTAGCCTTCGGTGAGATCATCATCAAAATCCGACCCGAGGAGTGCATCAACCCCGTTGGATGAATTTGCCCCGCTCAGGGTCGTGCTGCCAGACGTCAGATCGTTCAGCCCCATGACCCAGCCTGCGGTCGACCCGGACAGATCCAACAGATCTTCACCCAACCCACCCAAGATGCTGGTATCGCCACCGTCATCGCTGACAATCAGCGTGTCGTTGCCACTGCCGCCATTCAGCGTATCGTTGCCGTTGGTGCTGCTGATTGTATCATTGCCAGCACCACCATCGATGCTGTTGTTGCCAGATCCGGTCTCAATCAGGTTGTCGCCCGATGTGCCGATAACGCCTTCGCCGCCACTCCCGGTCGAGCCGTCATAGTTTTCGAACCCGTTCCAGATTTCGTAATTGTTACCGCTGAGGGTCATGAATCCGGTAGCCAGATTGAAGACCACGGTGCTTGCAAAGCCTACGCCGTCGGCGCCGATCGTGTCTATGCCCGCACCGCCGTAATAAGCATCCTGCAAGGAACCACCGCCGCCACGGTTGAGCCGGTCATTGCCTTCCCCGCCAAACAGCGTGTCTGTGCCCGAACCAGCATTCAGCGTGTCATTGCCAGCGCCACCGTCAATGTTGTTGTTACCATTGGTACCGGTCAGGCTATCATTGCCCGACCCCGAGATCAGGTTCTCGAAGTTGATGAAGGATTCACCGGTAAAGTTGGTCAGCCCGGTGGCAAGATTCACCACGTAGTTGCCACTAAAATGGGTGGTGTTGAGCGTATCGGTTCCCGATCCGCCATTCAGCGTCTCGTTAACCCCATTACCAGCATGGATTGTATCATTACCACCGTTGCCCTCAAACAAGCCCGACCCATCCGAATGAATGGTGTTGTCTCCCGACCCGTCAAGATAGATTTCAACGCCGGTCACTGTGCCCGAGCCGCCATTGAAGTTGGTCCCCGACATCACGCCAGTGGAAAAGTTGAACACATCACCGCTATAATCACTGTCAGAATGATCCAGCGTATCAACGCCAGATCCTCCATCAACACTGTCATAATACTCTCCCTCCAGCACACGGATCAGGTCATCGCCGCCGCCGCCACTAATGCTGTCAGTGCTAAAGCCACCTTCCAAGGTGTCGTTGCCCTCGCCACCCAACAGCGTGTCGACACTACCGCCGCCAACGAGGAAGTCATTGTCAGCTCCCCCGTCGAGCGAGTCGTTGCCGCCCTCGCCCAGCAGCGTGTCGTTGCCGGTATCCCCAATCAGCGTGTCATTGCCGTTGCCGCCCGAAATCGAGTCGTTGCCGCCATTGCCGTCGAGGTTGTTGGCAGAAGAATTCCCGATGATCTCTTCGCCACCGGAACCGCCAACCACATTCTCGATCACCGTGCCGACCCCGATCATCAGGTTACCGTTCAACCCGGCGACATTGGAGATCGAGGGCTTGGTGTCAAACGAAGACACATTGGAGACGTCGATCTTGGTGTTGTTGGAAAAGCCCGACAGATCCAGCGTATCCGTACCACCCGCATCAACGATGGTCATCGTCGTTGAGCTGAGCAGCGTATCCAGCGAGGCATAGGCTGTGTTCGCATAGCCAAAGAGTGGCCCCGAGTTGGTTGGCGTCCAGTCACTCCAAGTGGAATTGAACCCCCAGGTGGTGTTGGAGCCGGTGACGCCATCATCAATGCCATAGCCCATCGGATTGTACATCCGGTCCAACGCCAGCCAGTCCACCGCTTGCGGCCCGATAAAATTGACATCATTCAAGAAGGTGCCGCTCGGCGTGCTTTCCCCCGGCGCGGTATAGTTGTTCTGTGCCCAATAGGACATCATCGAGAACTGGATGGTATCGTTTTCCCACAGCGCCTGGTTGCCATAGGTTGCACCGCCACCCGCATTATAAAGGCCCTGGTGACCCAGACCGAGCGCATGGCCAACCTCGTGCAGCACGGTCGCGAAATAATAATCCCCGATCGTGCCATTCCCGGTCCAGCTTTTGGCAATATTGATCCAGGCATTGGAGATCGAGCCGGTCGCCCCCTGATTGGCAGTTTTCCCATCCGCGTTGAAATTGGCAAAAGCCCCGGAACTCTCATTGCCGAAATTAAGATCCGCCGCCACGTTTGTGGTCTCGGAGAAATTAATGCCCAGCATGTCTTCGTAGATGTTCAGGGCGTGACGAATGGCATCGATCCGCGACGTCGCATCCGCACCGTCATCGGTGATGCCATCTGCATCATAATTATTGCCCATCACATTGTAGGTGATGACCCCGTTCTGGGCATTGAGCCCCGTATTGGTCAGGTTCCAGTGGTAGTTCGGCCCCTCACTGTCACCTGCGCTATCCCAGAAACCGTCCCAGAAATCCTCATCAGCAGTATTGGCGTGATTATACTCGCTCAGGAAGCGGGACAGGTTGTCCAGCGAGGTCGCCGCCGCCGGAACACCGACACCGCCGCCGCCCGCGCCGCCGCTCCCCGCTTCGCCGCCTTCGGCGCAACAGGCACAAGCACAGCCGCTCTGTTCGAAATCATGTGGCGGGGGCGGTCCAAAATATCCGTCTTCCACCGCCTGAAAGGCTTCAGGACGTGTCGCCTCCCGGGCAGCACTTTCCCAGACCGGCGTCGACTCGGCCGAAAGACCCGCATAGCTTGCCAGCTGAACCTGTGCTTGAGGCGTTGCCGCTTCGCTCTCGCCTACACCTGTATAGGTCTGGACCCCTTCTCCGGCGGCCCCTCCGGTGTTTTCATCAACCTGCGTGCCCTCTTCGGCAAGCTCCTCATGCGCCTCTTCGTTTGCCACCTCACCTTCATCCCCGGCAAGGTCTTGCGCTTTTTTCTCTTCTTCCTCCAGTGCAGGCTTGTCCACCGCTTCAACTGCGCCAACGCCGGCATCCAGACCACGTATCGAATTGCTGATCTCTTCCCCAACCGAAGTCAGAAGACCTCCGCCCTGTCCAGCCAGGTTTTCTTTCTCAAGAATAGGGGTGTTCAGATCGTCGTCATTCAGATCCCGCATGATACTCTCCCTCTGCGCCACACCATGGCACTCATTAAAATAACCAAAACCGCAACGAGACTCGTGTCGCGGTTCCTTGTTCAAACTTGAAGCTTCGCCCATTTGGCAGGTCGCAACCGCAGAATAAAATTGGCAGTTTCGGCCCAAAAAAACCGGGCAGTTCCTTCAGAATTTCATCGGGATAGGACGGAGGGCGCGCAAAACTTCAAATGAAACCCTCGTGTTTTTTAGCGTTGTCCGGCAGGTCGAAATTCAGTCTGCCTAGGCATAATTCTTTACGCTTCCAAACACTTGCGATACCTCTTCGCCACTCATCCCACCAACTAAATAAGTTTAATAAATCTATAATAGCACACTCTTGAACGCTGCGTGTAGGATATTTTAGGTCTGGCGCCGCACCAAGTCATGAAAACCTGACGTTAGGTCAATTAACCCAGAGCGGCGCTCTGCCGCGCCCTTGAGATGGTCGACAGCTATCCGCAGCACAGCTATGATGGCGTCTCTTGTTCAGTATTCCAGTATCCGGGGCCACCATGATCAGACCCGAACTGTCAGCGCCCCTGGCAGCCTTTGTACTCTTAGCTCTGACCGCTCTCCCGAGTGCCTGCATGATAGAGGCTGGTGGTGAAGAGGCGAGCACGATCGACATACAACAGCAGGCAGACACGATGGGACAAGCAAACCTGATTCAAGTGGGCGAAGATCTACAAAGCGCACTGGACAGCGATACGTTCCAGATAAAATCCTCACTTGGGGTCCTATCGGTCACCGCATTCGCAGGCGCCCTGTTTGCCGAGGATGGCCTCACACTGCGTCCCGCAGCCCGGCGTGATCTGGAAACGATCGCCGCGAGGCTGATCTCTGGGCCCGGCGGCACGATCGGGATTACCGGTCATACCGATGATCAGGGCGATGCGAGCCGTAATCAGACGCGGTCGCGACAACAGGCCTCGGCCGTCGCAGATATTTTCCGCGCAGCCGGGATCCGGGACTTTTTCCTTCAGGTCCACGGCCGTGGTGAAAGCGAACCGGTTGCCTCCAACCGCACTCCGGAGGGCCGAGCCCAAAATCACCGGATTGAAATTGTTTTTAGCGCAGACATCCACTGAAGCGCGCAGCGGCGCGGGCCCCTACAGGCACGCTTTGCTGCGGTCGCAGGTTTCAGGAAATGTTATCAATCCTCCCGTGTGATGGCGCGACATTTTCGTCATAGCGGACTCTCTTGATATGCCTGATCACTCGCCCCTGCTCGCCCTGCCCTACATTCAACCGTCCCAAGCCCAGAAACATGTCACCCACAACGAAGCCCTGCAGCGGCTTGATGCGATCGTTCAACTCTGTGTCGAAGGTTTCGCGCAGACCCAGCCTCCTGCCCTGCCTGAGGAAGGTCTTGTTTTTGCTCTGGGCACCGCCCCGACAGGCGTGTGGAGCGGACAGGACAATACTCTGGCCGTCTTTCAAAATGGCGCATGGGGGTTTGTCACGCCTCGCCCCGGCTGGCGGGCCTTCGGACATGAAGACAACTCCTTACGGATTTGGACCGGCGAGGCTTGGGAGCCCCCCCGCCCACAGCTCAACAATCTGGAGCACATTGGCATCGCAACCACCGCAAATGAGACCAACCGTCTGGCGGTGGCCTCCGAGGCAACGCTTCTGAGTCATGAGGGTGCAGGACATCACCTCAAGATCAACAAAGCCACAGAGGCAGAGACGGCCAGTCTGCTGTTTCAAAACGGATGGTCGGGCCGTGCGGAAATGGGGGTGGTTGGAAATGACAACTTCTCAATCAAGGTCAGCCCGGACGGGACCACATGGCAGACCGGGCTCTCCATCAACGCTGCCACCGCACAGGTTTTGACCCAGGAACTCACCATCACCGGAGGGCTGTCACTTGGCGGGCATGCACCAGAAAACCGGCTCGCAGCTTATGAAAGCGGAACCTACTCTCCTGCCCTGCTTGATATGAGCGGCAACAGCGTATCACTTGCGCCCAAAAAAATTCCCTATATCCGCATTGGGGATCAGGTCTCGCTGTTCTTCAACTTCATGAGCAATCTTGACACAACCGGGCTGGTTGCAGGCGACGAGATCGCGGTATCCCTGCCCTTTGTCAACGGCGCGCACAGCTTCTCATCGGTGGAACTGGGGGGGCCGGTTGGCACAGCCGGGCCGTATCACTGGTACGCCACAAGCGGACAGGCTTACGCGCGGATTCGATCTTTGAACACCCATTCGCTGATCACGGTTTCGGACTTCACAGCAGGCGCCACCGACATCGTCGGCGGAACTCTGGTCATCAGTCTGGTGTGACCTGCTGGCTCGCGAGCCAGCCCAAAAAGGCGTGGTCGGCATTGCGCAAGACCGGACGACCGGTCTCTGCCCACCAGCTCTGCCACTGCGCTTCCAGCGCATAGACATCCGCCCCCGGTGCGATCTGGCGCGCCTGCGCCAGCGTTTCCGGCTTCAAGTGAGGCCGCTCTTGGGGTGCCAGCACCACACCAGCACGCTGAAAGACGATAAGATCGCCGGGGTCTTCGTGCATCTCGTAATCGGGTAATCCACCGCGAGCGATGGTCTTTCGCACCGCAGCACGGAACACCCGAAGCGGCGCACTTGAGCCTGCCTTCTTATGCAGCGTTGCCAAACCTATCTGCCATTCCGGTTGGCGCCCGCAATGTTTGCGTGCCAGCTCATAAATTCTCCGCTCAAGCGGTTTGCGCAGGCCAAAATATTCGCGGCTGAGTGTCAGCACCGCCTTGGCTTCCACTGCGCGAAACAACCATTCACTCAGCGTGACCATCACCGACACCATGCGCCCCCCACGGGATTTGCGCACAATCTCCCAACTTTCGATCAGACCAAACCCAGAGGTTACCTCAACCCCGCCGGTGGTCATATTGGTGGTGATGCGCGTGCCGGCCAAACGCTCAAAGGCTTCCCGCAACCGCGCATAGCCATCGCCTGAAGTATCACGTCCGGTGGCCACCATCAGATCATGCGCCTTGATCTGTAACGTCCTGCTGATGACACGCCCAGCATTCAGCGCCGCCATCAGCTGGCTAATGCAATAGATCAGAATATCTTTGTCGTGAATGGTGGCCCGCCCGCGCACACTGGGTGTAACCTGCACGGTGGTGGCATTGTGCTCATAGCTCAGAATGCGACGATCAGGACGTGTCGAAAGCGAAAAGATCGGATGCTCCATCGTGCCCAGATCATCCTTGGGGCTGGCATCAAAAATATCACAGACAAAAAAATTGCCTGTTGATGCGGGCCCTAACGCCCCTCCCCCACCTGTCCCGGTCATGGTCATTTGCCTGTCTTTCCTGCGCCCTGCTCATTTGGTTTTAGCGCATCCACCGCCCCCTTTTTAGCTTCGGGGTTTCGATGACACCCACCCTAGAAGTCCAGACACCTCACGTCCAGATTCGCGTTTCACCTTATCGGCGGTTCAGAGTCGCTTTAGCGTGGGATCAGAGTCACCTGATCGGGGTTTCAGAGTCGCTCCTAAAAATTTCATCTACAATTTGGGCTTAAAAAAAAGAGCTTTTAACAACAGCTGCTGCTCCGTAACGTAATAAATAACACAAACTAACTACAAAAAAAATTCGTCAGCTCGCAACAAGTCTCAAAAAATACCGCAGATGACGAAGAACAGCATTGATTTGCTTAGAAAATCTCATCTGTGTTCACCTTTTTCTTTCATGTGCGTGGTTTTGTGCTACTCTCCTAAAAAAAGCGCACATCGAGGATTGAGCAGATGAAGCCCGACAGTCGCAAAGCCGACCCCCGCGGAGAGCTTCCGCCCTATTTCAACATCGATCCGGATCTAGCGTTATCCCAGTTGGGTGCTCCGAGCACCACGGCAAAGTTTGGCCAGATCGCCAAAGCCTGTGAAGCGGGACGTGGAGATTTGTCATCCCGTGGACTTGAAGCCGATGGCTCTCGTCAGCTGCGCCTGTTTTCCACTTGGGAGATCACCAAATATCTCATCCCCGTGGCCACCGGCCATTTCCGCCGGGTGCTCAAACAAAACCCAGATCTGCCGCAAGGCCGCTCTGAAACCATCGGCGGCGCCAAGTGGTTTACCTTGGATGAGGTACTGCGTCTGCGCGCGCATTTTGGCCATGAGGGATCCAAAGCAAAAGAATACCTGCCCTACCGCCCCGAAGGTCTTCCGGCAAAAATGGTTGCTGTGGCCAACTTCAAAGGCGGCGTAGGCAAAACCTCTACGGCTGCTCATCTGGCCATGTCTGCCGCGTTGGATGGCTACAAGGTTCTGGTCATCGATCTGGACAGTCAGGGCTCGATGACCTCAATTTTTGGCGGCAAGGTAGAAGATGAATGGCAAACTGTTTTCCCGCTGATGGCACGTCACTACGCCACCCATTTGCGAGGTGAGAACCAGCGCCGTCTTGACCGCGGTGAGGCCCCGACCCCGCTTGATGACACCCTCTCCGAAGCGCTTAAGGTCAAGGCTCAGGATCTGGTGCAGAAAACCCATTGGCCCAATATTGATCTCATCGGCGCACAGCTCAATCTTTATTGGGCCGAGTTCCAAATCCCGGTCTGGCGCATGGCCGCGCGGGGCTGGAAGCTTTGGGATGCGCTCACCGAAAGTCTTGAAGCCGACGGGCTACTCAGCGACTACGATATGATCTTTCTGGATACCCCCCCTGCGCTTGGCTATCTCACCATCAACGGGCTGGCCGCCTCTGATATCCTCTTGGTGCCTCTGGGGGCCTCTTTCCTTGAGTTTGACAGTACGGGCCGTTTCTTTGACATGCTGCATTCCACCTTTGGCTCGATCGAGGAGGCCGAGAATATGGCTGCGCGCGCCTTGGGCCGTGAAGAGTTGAACTTTGAATGGGATGCGGTGCGCGCCGTAGTCACCCGCTTTGACGGCAGCCAACAGGCCGAACTGGCCGCATTGATGCAAGCCTATCTGGGGCCAACACTCTCCCCCCACCGTCAGGATTTCACAGCGCTGATCGGGCAGGCGGGGGAACAGGTGCAGGGCATTTATGAGGCCGACTATCGTGATTTCAACCGTGAAACATACGTGCGGGGGCGTGAAACATTCGATGCCACCTATGCCGCTTTCAAACAGCTTTTAATCGGCAGCTGGCGGCGTGATGAGCTGGCGCAGGCCGCCGAAGCGGCGCAGTAAAGGAGAGAGTTCATGGCCAAACGCAAACGTCTTAGCCCCGCCAATCCGGTGTTTCTCTCCGAAGACCCCACACCGGTCGCCGTGCCAGCACCACGCGCGGCCCCCATTGCTGATGTTGCCGGCGAAGCCTCGGCCCGAGCCGCCCTTGAAGAGGTCAGCCAGAGCCTGACCAAAGCCCGCACAGAGGGGCGTTTGGTGATCTCTCTGCCGCTCACGCAGATTGAGCAGGGCTATCTTGTGCGCGACCGGCTGCCGGTGGATGACGAGGAAATGGCGGCTCTGGTTGAGAGTCTGCGCGCGCGCGGTCAACAAACCCCAATCGAGGTGGCGCCCTTGGGCGATGAACGCTACGGGCTGATTTCAGGCTGGCGGCGGTGCACGGCGCTGGCCCGACTTCAAACGGAGACTGGCGATGCGCGTTTTGGCGAGGTTCTGGCGCTTGTGCGTCAACCCGATCAATCCGCCGAGGCCTATCTGGCGATGGTCGAAGAAAATGAAATCCGCGTGGGTCTTAGCTTTTATGAACGCGCCCGCATCGTGGCGCGCACGGTCGAAAACAGAGTCTATTCCAGCCAAACCGAGGCATTGCGCGCGCTTTTTGCCTCCGCCTCGCGTGCGAAACGCTCCAAGATAGGCTCTTTTGTCAGCATCGTATCTGCCCTTGATGGTGCCCTGCGTTTTCCGCAATCGATTGGTGAGCGGCTGGGGCTGCAATTGGCCAAGGCACTTGAAGAAGATAGGGGGCTGGCTGCGCGTTTGAAGGTCTCGCTGGATCAGGGCGCCCCTGAGACCGCCGAAGCGGAACAGGCGCTGATTGCGGCGGTGATAAATCCCAAGAAACAGACCCTAACCCAGCCAAAACCGCCTCAAGAGATCGCGCCGGGGCTCAGCCTTAAGCCGGCGCGTAATGCGGTCACTCTTAAGGGCCCGGCCATGACCGAAGCGTTGCAGGCACGGCTGGTGGCATGGCTAAAAACCGAAATCGGCTAAGAGCTTTCCGAGCTCTTCAAAACCCTTCGGATTTTGGCCGGATCAGAGACTGATCCGGCCTTTTGCTTTGAAAAAGCAATCGGACATGTTTCGCGCGCGAAACACCCTTATTTGCCTTTGCGATAGACCGGCGGCAGGCGGCGAAACACCGTGGCGACACTGAGCCAAAAGTCTGAACACAACGTGCGCCGCGCCGCATACATCAGATCCAATCTAGCCTTGCGCGGCACGCAGCGCCGCTCATAAGCGGCTTCGGTGTCCTTAGGCGTGGCACAGCTCTTCAGGATCTGTTCTTCGGTGTGATGATAGACCAATGTGGCCAATCCGGTCACACCGGGGCGGTCCTTGAGCACCTCGGCATAGAGGTTGGGAAACCGCTCCACATAGCGGCGCAGCGGCGGGCGCGGGCCAACAAAGCCGATGTCGCCTTTCAGGATATTGATCAACTGTGGCAATTCATCCAGCCGGTAGCGGCGCAGTTTTGCGCCGGTTTTGGTGATGCGATGGGCCTTATCGCCGCCGGACACGCCGCTGTCGGTGGCAACATTACTCATGGTGCGAAATTTCCACAGCTGAAACCCGTGGCTGGGGGTTTGCATGCGCTCGGAGAGGAAAAACACCGGCCGCCCGTCGCGGATCAGGATCACTAGGGCAATCCCCGCCATCACCGGCCAGAGCAGGGTCAAAATCAGCACGGCCCAGAACAGATCCATGAGCCGTCGCCCCAAGGTGGTTTTGCCCCTCATGCGCCTGCCTCCGTTAAAACCCGCCACTCGTCAATCAACGCTTTTGGGTCTGCCTTGCTGTGATCTGCGGTCAGCTCTTGCAGACGGGTGGTGTTTAGCACGGCTTGGGCCAAGGCGCCCTCCGGGGCGGGCTGCCATTGAAACACCCGTCCGGCCGCCTGCGCCAGATCGGCCATATCGACGGCACCGGGGGCGGCAACATTGATCACATTGGGCATGTCTGTGCTCGCAAGCAGCGCTGCCACCGCCCGCCAGATTGTCGAGGGCGGCGCATAGCTGCGGCGCGGTCCCTGCCCGTCTGGAAATTGGTCGAGAACCATCGGTGCCTCACTGGCAAGCGCCGCAAACAGACTGTCGGCCCCCACAACATTGGCCAGCCGTAGCGCACAGGCCTCAGGACTTGCTTCTTGGGCGATGGCCGCTTCCATCGCCAGTTTGGCCACGCCATAGGCATTCAGCGGCTGGCAGGGGCTCTCTTCACAGTGTTGGGGGCCCGCGCCATAGACCGCAGCGGAGGAGCAATGCAGCACGCGCGCCGCGCCACAGGCCCGCCCCAGCGCCATGGCGGCCTGTGCGAGGCGGGTGTTGTCTTCCAGATCGCCGCGCCCCGGCACCACGCCCCAAAGCGCCAGTACCGCCTCAGCCTGCTGTGGGGCCGCCATCCCCGGCTGCCAGACGTGGTCAATGCCTGCCGCTTTGTGCCGTGCGCACCAGATGGGGCGCCACCCCGGCACGGGGGCCCGCATCCAGGCTCTCTG
>FREU01000010.1 GCA_900143615.1 Rhodobacteraceae bacterium Alg231-30 | reverse complement strand
TAATTGCGCAGACCTGTATTGCCCTGACCATCCACAACGTCTGCGCGGAAGTTGAAGTCGCCCGTCACTGTCGGCGTGCCCGACACCAGCCCACCTGCCGACAAACTCACACCCGCAGGCAGCGCGCCAGACCCCAGCGAATAGGTATAAGACCCGTCCCCGCCGCTGGTCGACAAAGCCTGACTGTAAGCGGCTCCATAGGTCCCATCCGTCAGGCTGTCCGGCGAGATCACAAGAGTGTCGACCGAGGCGACAGACATCGAGTACGAACCCGACCCGGTGTTGTTCTGGCCATCCACCACATCGACGTCAAACGAGAAGCTGCCGGTTTCACTCGGCGCGCCCGACAGACGCCCATCCGCAGCCAACGTCAGCCCGGCAGGCAACGCCCCTGCCCCGATGGAAAACGTATAGCTGCCGTCTCCGCCTGTGGCGCTAAACTGTTCTGCATAGCTGACACCAAACGTGCCGTCCGCCACACTCGGCGGCGACAGCGTCAAAGACGCCACGGCCGCCACCGTCAAAGAATAGTCGCGCACGCCAGTGTTGCTTTGCCCATCCAGTGCTTGCACCGTGAAATCAAAGTCGCCGGTCACGGTCGGGGTGCCCGACAAGGTGCCGTCGCTGGCCAAAGACAGACCCACAGGCAAGGCGCCGGAAATCACCGCCAGCACATAACTTCCGTCCCCGCCGCTCACTGTCAGGCTCTGCGCATAGCTGGTGCCATAGGTGCCATCCGGCAGGGTGGCCGGTGCTATCGCAAGACTGTCGATACTTTCGATCCGCAAAGTGTAATTGCGCTGACCTGTGTTGCCCTGACCATCCACAACGTCTGCGCGGAAGTTGAAGTCGCCCGTCACTGTCGGCGTGCCCGACAGTTGCCCGCCCGCCGACAAACTCACACCCGCAGGCAGCGCGCCAGACCCCAGCGAATAGGTATAAGACCCGTCCCCGCCGTTGGTCGACAAAGCCTGACTGTAAGCCGTACCGTAGGTCCCATCCGTCAGACTGTCCGGCGAGATCACAAGAGTGTCGACCGAGGCGACAGACATCGAGTACGAACCCGATCCGGTGTTGTTCTGGCCATCCACCACATCGACGTCAAACGAGAAGCTGCCGGTTTCACTCGGCGCGCCCGACAGACGCCCATCCGCAGCCAACGTCAGCCCGGCAGGCAACRCCCCTGCCCCGATGGAAAACGTATAGCTGCCGTCTCCGCCTGTGGCGCTAAACTGTTCTGCATAGCTGACACCAAACGTGCCGTCCGCCACACTCGGCGGCGACAGCGTCAAAGACGCCACGGCCGCCACCGTCAAAGAATAGTCGCGCACGCCGGTGTTGCTTTGCCCATCCAGTGCTTGCACCGTGAAATCAAAGTCGCCGGTCACGGTCGGGGTGCCCGACAGGGTGCCGTCACTGGCCAAAGAAAGACCCGCAGGCAAGGCGCCGGAAATCACCGCCAGCGCATAGCTTCCGTCCCCGCCGCTCACTGTCAGGCTCTGCGAATAGGCACTGCCATAGGTGCCATCCGGCAGGGTGGCCGGTGCTATAGCAAGACTGTCGATACTTTCGATCCGCAAAGTGTAATTGCGCTGACCTGTGTTGCCCTGACCATCCACAACGTCTGCGCGGAAGCTGAAGTCGCCCGTCACTGTTGGCGTGCCCGACAGTTGCCCGCCCGCCGACAAACTCCAACCCGCAGGCAGCGCCCCAGACCCCAGCGAATAGGTATAAGACCCGTCCCCGCCGTTGGTCTAACAAGCCTGAGTGTAAGCC